>CAVRWH010000005.1:0-585452 GCA_963724855.1 uncultured Acidobacteriaceae bacterium
GAGTACGCGAAGCTGCGATGAGACAGTGGATAGTGGGTAGTGGTTAGTGGCCAGAAAAAGCAGGTCTTTCGACTGCGGCGGCGAAGAGCCGCCTCCGCTCAGGATGACAAATCAAGGGTAAAGCGGCTGGTAGCTAGAAAGAGTCAAACCCCCCACTCAAGGCCGCTGCGCGTCCTTGAATGGGGCATCCAAAACAATTATCCCTTATGTAATTCATCGTAGGCTTCGACAATGCGGCTGCGGATTTCGGCGGTCATCTCGGAGTATTGCTGCTCCGGGTTCGGGCCGAGGGGCGGAGGATACACGGGGTCGAGGAACCGCACCTGCAAGTTCTTGAATCCTTTGAAGTTTTCGCCCCGAGGCCACGCTTCGTGAAAGCCTTCGATGGCGACCGGGACAACCGGACATTGCTGGTGGATCGCGAGAATGGCCGCGCCTTTCTTGAAGAGCTTGGGCGGGCCGTCGATGCTGCGCTCGCCTTCGGGGAAGAGCACGAGCACGCCGTGCTTGCGCAGTCCGTAGGCTCCGGCGCGCATGGCGGGACGAGGTTGGCGTCGGGATCAATCACGATCAGCCGGAACGACTCGGCGATGCGGCGCATGAGGCTGCTGCCGAAGATTTCACTGGTGCCGACGTAGAAAGCATCTCGCATGGTGCGCCAGGGTAGGCATGCGACGACAACCGGGCCGTCGAGGAAGCTTTGGTGATTGGGCGAGAGGATGAACGGGCCGGAATCCGGAATTTTCTCGACGCCTTCGACCTTTAGGTGAAACAGGTCGCGGAGACATGATTTGCCACAGGCGCAGCACCATAAACGCGAAGCGGCGCGAGGAGAGGATGGGATTTGTCGATGGTGCGGCGCTCGACTTCGCCGGGATCTTCGCGGATGATTTCGTCCCATCCGGCGGAGGCGCGCTGGTTATCGCCGCCAGTGTGGGCGATGATGGCGTCGACCAGGTCGCGTACGGTGTAGATCTCCGAGGCGACGGAGTCGGGGACGCTGGAATTCATTTGCTGGTCGAGGGAGACGAGGAGTTCGACGCGCTCCATGGAGTCGAGGCCGAGATCGAGTTCGAGGTTGTCGGCAGGTTGCGGATTCTTCTTGAGCTTCGATGCCTCCTGAATGATGCCGAACGCTTTGCTGACCTGCGGTTGCTGCATCCAATCGAGTTCTTCGGGAGTGAGTTCGCGCGGAGCGCTGCTGGCGGCTTGCGTGCCTTCGCCGCGCTTGACGCGCTGCTCGACTTCGAAGCGCTTGATCTTGCGAGTGCTGGTGCGGGGCAGATCGTCTTGCCAAATCTCGTAGCTGAGGATGCGTTTGGTGGACGGTACCTTCGCTGAAGGCCCTTCGATTTCGAAGCGCAGCATGTCGCCGACGTTGACGATCTTCGCGCGGCGCAGCGCTTCGAAATCGGGCACGATGACGGCGTGTAGGCGTTCGGAGAAAGGCTCGCCCGGGGCGCTTTGGAGGCCGAGCACGCAGACTTCTTTGATGTTGGGCGACTGCAGATAGTGCGCTTCGATTTCTTCGGGGTAAATGTTCTTGCCGTTGCTAAGAACGATGACGTCTTTCTTGCGTCCGGTGATGAAGAAGTTGCCGCCGGAGTCGTCGCGGTAGCCGAGGTCGCCGCTGCAGGAGCCATCCGTCGCGATACATGGCAGCAGTGGCGTCGGGCCGCTTGTAGTATCCGGCCATGACGATGCCGCCGCGAAAGGCGACTTCGCCGACGCTGGCTCCGCCGTGCTCGGGCGAAGGCTCGCCATCGAAGATTTTCATTTCGTTGCCGGGCAGCGGCTTGCCGACGGAGCCCATGACCCGGTCGCGCGGCGGCGTTATGCTGGCGCAGCCGCAGGTTTCGGTCATGCCATAACCTTGCAGAAAGGTGAATCCCATGGCCTCGAATTGGCGGCCGACGGCGGGATCGAAGCGCGAGCCTCCGGTGACGAGATAGCGCATGCGCGTGCCGAGCATGTGGTGCACGCGTCCGAAGAAGAGTTTGCCGAGATTGAGGCCGAACCTGCGGCGCAAGAAGCCGGATACGGCCAGCATGGCGCGGAAGATGGAGCGGACGAGCGCGCTTTTCTGCTGCACCTCTTTCTGGATGCGGTCGAGGATGAGATAGAAGAACTGGGGTACGCAGGCGAAAAAGGTGATGCCGCGCTCCTGCAGGGCGCGCAGCAGTTCGCTGGTGTTCATCGACTCGAGGTAGACGACGCGCATGCCGGCTGATAGAGGCAACATGATGTTGGCCATCTGGGCGAGCGAGTGGAAGAGCGGAAGGATGCCGAGTATGGCGTCGGTGGGGCCGACGTCAACGACCTGGAAAACGCCTTCGGCTTCAGCGTCGAGGTTGCCGTGCGAGAGCATCACGCCCTTGGGATCGCCCGTGGTGCCCGAACTGTAGAGAATCATCGCGATGTCGTCGGCGGTGACCGGCACGGGCTGGAAGTTGGCGGGGCCTTGCGCAAAAATGGCGCGCAAGTTGGGGATGCCATCTTCGGTGCCATCGCCGTCGATGAGGACGAGCTTCACGGGCGTGTCGCTGGCGGCTTCGCGGGCGATGGCGAGACGCTGACGATCGGTGAAGAGCAGCACTGCGTCGGAGTCGAGAAGAAGTTTGTGGACCTGGTCGGCGTGATAGGCGGTGTCGAGTGGAACGGCGGTGTTGGCGGAGGCGAGCACGCCAAGGTAGGCGGCCATCCAGAGCGGATGATTGGCGGCGAGGAAGGCGCATTTGGAGCCGCCAGTGATGTTGGATTGCAGCAGCCAGCTTGCCGACGGAGGCGGCCATGTCGCGGAGCTGGGTGAACGTATAGCTTTCGAGCGGTGGCGCTCCGGCGGCGACGGCGGAAGATTCGCGCTGGAGTTCTACGGCGATGAGGTCAGGGAATTGGCGTACCGATTCGGTGAAGCGGTCGTAGAACATGTGCGCGTGGTCCGTTCAGGGTTGGGATAAGTGCTGGGGCGTATCTTACGCTGTACGGTCGCCAGTCGTCAGTAGGCAGTTGCCCGTGGAGGGCACAGAACCGAGCCGTCAGTCTGTGCGGTGGACGTAGCGCCGACGGTCAGCACTCTTAACTTCGGCTTGCTGGACCGAGCCTTTCTTGAATGGTTCCGTTGGGCAGATCAAGAAATCGGCGTACAGGTCAACGAGCGAGATCGCGCTCGCGAGTTTCGACTCGCGTTCGGTTATACCTGCTTCGAGCCAACTTATGACAGCCTGCCAAGACGAGTCGTCGGGCTGAAACTCGTGGTGAGTTCCAATCTCCCAGATGCGCAGCCTTCCATCGCCGCCGTAGGAATGAGCACGACCGTGAACGAGTCGGCATGGCTCAGTCGCGTGACCGGGGGCCTGTTCCTGAGCATGTGTTGCGGCGAGAGAGCAAGCGGCAATCGTAACGCAAGCCATTATGCGACCGAATATCCGTTGCATAGCGTTAGTTTATCCGGTTCAACTTGAGCAGAGCCGCAAGATTTGTTGAAGTCCCGATGGTTCGCAAACTGCAACCGTGGCGGGGCGGCCGCATCCAATGTGTTAGCCTTTAAGGTGGTGATGGTGTGCGTGAAACGCGCGCCGAAGCCCACAAAAACAGGGGCGAAATCTCAAGTTCCGCAGGGAAGATTGCATTGATCAACAAGTTAATGGCCAAGGTTTTTGGCACCAGCAACGAGCGCGAGGTCAAGCGCCTGATGCCGCTGGTGGAGCGCATCAACGCGCTCGAGCCGGAGACACAGCAACTCACGGACGAACAGCTCCGGGCCAAGAGCGATGAGTTCCGCAAGCGCATCCACGAGCGCGTGGACAAGATTGAAGACGCCGACGAAAAAGCCGCGGCTTTGAAGGAAGTTCTCGACGAAATTCTGCCAGAAGCGTTTGCCGTGTGCCGCGAAGGCGGATGGCGCGTCCTGAAGATGCGGCACTTCGACGTGCAGCTCATCGGCGGCATCGTGCAGCACCAGGGCAAGATCTCGGAGATGAAGACCGGCGAAGGAAAAACGCTCGTTGCCACTCTGCCCGTGTATCTGAATGCGCTTGCGGGCAATGGCGTTCACGTAGTCACGGTAAACGACTACCTGGCCAAGCGCGACTCGGAGTGGATGGGCAAGCTGTACACCTTTCTCGGGCTGACGGTGGGCGTGATCGTTCACGACCTCGACGATCGCGAGCGCAAAGAAGCCTATGGCGCCGACGTCACGTACGGTACCAACAACGAGTTTGGGTTCGACTACCTGCGCGACAACATGAAGTTCGACTTGAACGATTGCGTGCAGCGCGGACACAACTTCGGCATCGTCGATGAAGTGGACTCGATCCTGATTGACGAGGCGCGAACCCCGCTGATTATCAGCGGCGCGAGCGAAGAGTCGACGGACAAGTATTACAAGGTGAACCGCATCATTCCTCAACTGGAGCTGGGCGAGGAGATCGACCAGGGCGCGGGCGAAGCCAAGATTCTGACCGGCGATTACGTCGTGGACGAGAAGCATCGCACCATCACGGTTACCGACAAGGGTTGGGAGAAGGTTGAGCGGTTGCTGGGCATCGGGAACATCGCCGATCCGGAGAACTGGGACCTGAAGCACCACGTCGACACTGCGGTGAAGGCGCACGCGCTGTATCGCCGCGATGTGGAGTATGTGGTGAAAGACGGCGAGGTGCTCATCGTGGATGAGTTCACCGGACGCCTGATGCCGGGGCGGCGCTGGTCGGATGGATTGCACCAGGCGGTGGAGGCGAAAGAGAACGTCAAGATCGAGCGCGAGAACCAGACGCTGGCGACGGTGACGTTCCAGAATTACTTCCGCATGTACAAGAAGCTTGCCGGCATGACCGGTACGGCGGAGACGGAAGCCGCCGAGTTCGACAAGATTTACAAGCTGGAAGTGGTCGTCATCCCGACCAACCGCGACCTCAAGCGCATTGAGAATCCCGATGTGGTTTACCGCACCGAGAAAGAAAAGTACTTCGCGGCGGCGGATGAAATTATGCGCCTGGCGGGGACCGGGCAGCCGGTGCTGGTGGGCACGACGTCGGTGGAGAAGTCGGAACGGCTGAGTGACCTGCTGAAGAAGAAGGGCGTGAAGCACGTTGTGTTGAACGCCAAGTACCACGAGCGGGAAGCGGAGATCGTGGCGCAGGCGGGCCGCAAGGGCGCGATCACCATCGCCACCAACATGGCGGGCCGCGGCACCGATATTCTGCTCGGCGGCAACTCCGAGTTCATGGCCAAGCAGGAGTGCATCAAGAAGGGAATCGCGCAGCAGTTAAAGGCCGCCGCGGGCGAGGTCACGGCCAAGCCGGACGATCCGAACCTTTCGTACTTCTACTACGGCGGCAACGAATACCAGGTGCCGACTGCGCAGTGGCAGGAGCTAAACGCCAAGTACAAGGCCGAGACCGACGTGGAGCACGAAGAAGTCATTGCCGCCGGCGGGTTGCTGATCCTCGGCACCGAGCGGCATGAGGCGCGGCGCATCGACAACCAGTTGCGTGGACGCGCGGGACGCCAGGGTGATCCGGGTGCGTCGCGTTTCTACTTGTCGCTGGAAGATGATTTGATGCGCATCTTCGCCAAGGAGTGGGTGTCGAACCTGCTGCAGAGGCTGGGCATGGAAGAGGGCATGCCGATCGAGTCGGGAATGATCACGCGGCGCATCGAGGCGGCGCAGAAGGCCGTGGAAGGACAACACTTCGAAGCCCGCAAACACGTGCTCGAGTACGACGACGTGATGAACAAGCAGCGCCAGGCGGTGTACGGATTGCGCCGGCAATTGCTCGAAGGGCTCGACCAGAAGGAACTCATCCTCGAGGATTATGTTCGCGACATCCTCGGCGGGCTGCTCGACAAGTACTGTGCCAAGGAAACCCATCCGGAAGATTGGGACATCAAGAACCTGAAGGCGCAGGTGTTTACGCGGTTTGGCGTGGACATCGAGGCCGAAGGCGTCGAGGCGGAAAAGCTGAACCGGCAGGAGCTGGGCGACGCGATTTTTGAGAAGCTCTCTCAGCGCTACGACGCGAAGGAGCAGCTGATTGGCACCGACGCGATGCGGCGGCACGAGCGCATCCTCATGCTGAGCGTGCTCGACCAGCAGTGGAAGGACCACCTGCTGAGCATGGACCACCTGCGCGAAGGCATTGGCCTGCGCGGGTACGGGCAGCACGATCCGCTAGTGGAGTACAAGCGCGAGTCGTTCGACATGTTCGAGGCGATGATGGAGCGCTTCGAAGAAGAGACCGTCCGCTACCTCTATTTGTTGCAGGTCATCGAAGCGCCGGCACGTCAGGCGCCCCAGCCGACGATTGCTGGTGGCGGGAACGGAGATGCGTCGGCGGCGCTGCACGCGGCGTCGCGGCGCGAGCGACTGGCCACTACCATGGACGACATGGAGGCGGAGTTCCAGCGGCGCAAGCGGCGTGAGCTGGAGCAGGCGCGCATGGCGGGCGGCGGTGCGGAGCCTGTGCAACAAGTGGTGCGCGGCGACAAGGTGGGACGCAACGATCCGTGCCCCTGCGGCAGCGGAAAGAAGTATAAGAAGTGCCACGGAGCGTGAGCCACGCGCCGCGCGAGAGTCTGGCCCGCCGCGGGTGCGGCGGGTTGTTTTTTGCTAGGATGGCTGCGATGACGGGTGGTGCGAGTTGAGGATGCTGCTGTGTCCATACTGCGCTGTGCAGTTGCCGCAGCAGGCGCTGTTTTGCCCACAGTGCGGCGGTACGATCGCCCAGCCAGACGCGCCTGCAGCGGTGACGGAGACAGTGGTCGCAGCTCCCGCGCAGCGAATTGTGGAAGCGCCGCTGCCGGTAGAGAAAGTTCGCGCCAGCGCCGCGGAAACCGACCCCGGTTCGCCTGAACTTCCACTGCCGGAAAACATTGCGGCCATGCTTTCGTACGCGACTATTATTCCGGCCGTGACCTTCTTGTACGTCGAACCCTTTCGCCGCAACCGGTTCGTGCGCTTTCATGCCGTGCAGCACCTTCTGCTGTTTGGCGCGGCAGTGGCGTTCGCCGCCGGTGCGACGGTGCTATGGATGGTCCTGGAACTGCTGCCGTTCATGCGGGTGTTGGTGTTCCCGTTTGTGGGACTAATCTCGCTCGGATGGCTGTTTGTGTGGCTTCTGCTGGTGGTGAAGGCGTATCACCACGAGAGGTTCAAGCTGCCCTGGATCGGTGATTTTGCCGAGCAGTGGAGCCGGGTCTAGCGGCAAAAGCGGCGGGTCGCCCGGGCCCGGGTTGACAGACCCCGCCACAAAATGTCATTTCTATTTACTTTTCCTCCGCATCGAGCCGTATTCTAGAGGATTGATATTTTGTCTGGGCGGATCGCCAAGGTGACGTCCATCGGTAACGGAAAGGGTCTGTGAAGATTAGGGTCTTTTACCACGACAAGTGTTTTGATGGGGCCTGTTCGGCTGCGCTGTTTTCACGCTTTTACCGTGAGCGAATTCGCCAGGACGTGGAATTCGAGTACGTGGGGCTGGTGCACCGCGCCGGGGCGCTGTTTGACGAGGCCGATTTCACGGGCGATGAAAATGCGATTGTCGATTTCAAGTACTCGCCGTCTCCGAAGATTACGTGGTGGTTCGACCATCACCAGAGCGCGTTCCTGACGCCGGAAGATGCGTCGCACTTCGAGCAGGACACGAGTAACAAGAAGTTCTACGACCCCGATTACCGCTCGTGTACGAAGTTCATCGCGATGATCGCCAAGGAGCACTTCGGATTCAACCCCGAGTCGGTCGCGGAATTGGTGGAGTGGGCCGACATCATTGACGGCGCGTTGTACGACTCTCCGCAGACGGCGGTGGAGATGCGCGAACCGGCGATGAAGCTCACGATGGTGATTGAGTCGAACCAGCAGGCGGGATTCATCCCGCGGCTGATTGAGATGCTGGCGTATCAGCCGCTGGCAGAGATCGTCGCCACGCCCGAAATTGCCGGGCGGCTGCCCGCGCTGATGGAGCGGCATCGCAAGTCTATCGAGATCATGCGCGGCCGCACCGAGTGCAAAGACGGCACTGTGTTCTTCGACGTCACCGATCACGAACTCGAGGGCTACAACAAGTTTGTGCCGTACTATCTGAATCCAAGCTGCACCTACAGTGTGGGACTCAGCAAGAGCAGCTTCCGGACGAAGGTGTCGGTGGGCTCGAATCCGTGGGCGCCGGTTGAGCCTGTGGTTAACCTGGCGAAGATCTGCGAGCGTTACGGCGGCGGCGGGCATGCGCGCGTGGGTGCGATTTCGTTTCCTCCGGGGCAGTTCGAAGTGGCGCGGCAGGCGGCGGAGGACATCGTGGAGGAGTTGAGGGCGGCTTACGCGGAGCAGGTAAGCGCGTAGCGAGTGCCGCAGAGTTGTACCGCATCGTGACCACAGCCGAAAATCCGAATGAAGATGTTTTCGAGGATGAATTCTTTGCGTCCTTGTATGACTGCCTCAATCCCTGGTCGGTCAGTGACGACTTCTACCTTAAGCAGGCCGCCGCCTGCAGCGGTCCGGTACTCGACCTTGGCTGCGGAACAGGCGCACTGGCGTGCCGAATGGCTGCTAGAAACCTTGAGCTGACAGGTGTCGATCCGTCCGAAGCCATGCTTCGCGTCGCGCAGTCACGGCTCGGCGCGGACAGGGTTGAGTGGGTCAAGTCAGGCGGACAGAGCTTGCGGCTCAGGCAACAGTTTGACTTCGTTTACATGACAGGGCATGCCTTTCAGCAACTGCTGACAGACGAGGATGCGGTCGCATTGCTGCGAACTGTCAGCCACCATCTCCAGAATGAGGGAAGGTTTGTCTTCGAAACGCGTAACCCTGCCACCAAGGCGTGGCTGAGGTGGACCCCGGAGCACTCTGAGCGCACAGCCCAGTCAGACCGGTACGGCCGGATCTCATTGTTCTATGACGCTCAAGCCGATCCTGCCAGCGGCGTTGTCAAGATTCGTGAGCATTATCACTTGCTGGACCAGGGAGTGCAGCGAGTGGGACGTAATCGTATCCGCTTCGTAGATCAGGGGCACTTGTCTCGCCTGTTGGTGCAAGCTGGCCTGGCAGCAATCGAGTGGTACGGGGACTGGGACACTCGAGCCTTCTCCCCAACGAGTGAAGAGATCATCGTGGTCACGTGTCGATTTCGGCCATAAAAAAGAGAGGGTCACGACCATTTTGTACTGTTAGCTTTTTGGCATGACGCGCACGACTTGGCGCAGCGTTACCGCCCAGCCGTGATGCAGGCGGTTGGCGACTTTGCTGCCGGTCTTGGCGGCGTGCGCGGCCAGCAGGGAACGGACGAGTTCCTGATCGCGCTCTTCGCAAGCGCCGAGCACTTCTACCCCCACAAAGTCAGGGATGGTAGCGCTTCTCCTTCACGAAGCGGTTGGTCGGGATCCCAGATGAAGGCCAGCCCGCCGGTCATGCCTGCTCCGAAATTAGTGCCCGTCGGGCCGAGGACAAGCACCGCGCCGCCGGTCATGTACTCGCAAGCGTGGTCGCCCACACCCTCGATGACGGCGGTAGCACCCGAGTTGCGGATGGCGAAGCGCTCTCCTGCGCTACCCACCGCGAAGAGGTAGCCGGCGGTTGCGCCGTAGAGCGCGACGTTGCCGACGATGACCTGTGCCGACTCGGCGCGCGCCAGCTTGCCGCGAGTGCGGATGACGAGTTCGCCGCCGGAGAGTCCTTTGCCGACAAAATCGTTGGCCTGGCCTTCGAGGACGAGCTTCATGCCTTCGCCCGCAAATGAACCGAACGATTGTCCGGCGGTGCCGCGAAGGCGGAAGTGAATGTCGGGTTGCAAGTGCGGTTGCGCGGTGCGCAGCAGGGCGAGTTCGCCGGAGAGCCGCGCGCCGAGGCTGCGGTCTTCGTTGCGCACGGTGGCGCTGAGTTCGAACGGCCGCCCGGCGGCGACCGACGACAGCGCGGGATTGACCCAGGCATCGTCGATGGGAGGGCGGTCTTCGGGGCGCATGTTGCGTCCGCCCTGCCAACTGAGCGGGCCGTCGCCGACTTGCGCCAGCATCGGCTTGAGGTCGAGCTTGCCGTCATGGCGCACCTGCTCGAGCAGAGCGGTGCGGCCGATGGCGGCTTGCAGCGAGGGCAGACCGAGCGAGGCGAGCAGCCGCTGCAGGTCTTCGGCGATGTTCATGAAGAAGCGCACGACGTGTTCGGGCTTGCCGCGGAACTTGGCGCGCAACTCGGGCTTCTGCGTTGCGATGCCCGTTGGACAGGTGTTCAGGTGGCATTGGCGCGCCATGTCGCAGCCGAGTGACACAAGCACGGCGGTACCGAAGGAGAATTCGTCTGCGCCGAGTAACGCGGCGATGAGCACATCGCGAGCGGTGGAGAGTCCTCCATCGGTGCGCAGGCGGACGCGGCCGCGCAGGCCGTTGGCCCGCAGAACCTGTTGCGCCTCGCTGAGGCCGAGCTCCCACGGATTGCCCGCGTGCTTGATGCTGCTGAGCGGGGAAGCGCCGGTGCCGCCGCTGTGTCCGGAGACCACGATGTAGTCGGCGTAGGCCTTGGCGACCCCGGCGGCAACGGTTCCAACGCCGAGTTGCGAGACCAGCTTGACGCCGACGGGCGCGCGCGGATTGATGCGCTTGAGGTCGTAAATCAGTTGCGCGAGGTCTTCGATGCTGTAGATGTCGTGGTGCGGCGGCGGACTGATGAGCGACACGCCCGGCTGCGAGTGGCGCAGGCGGGCGATGAGTTCGCTGACTTTGTGTCCGGGAAGCTGTCCGCCTTCGCCGGGCTTGGAGCCTTGCGCGATCTTGATCTCCAACTCATCGGCATGGACGAGGTACTGCGCAGTCACGCCAAAGCGACCTGAGGCGACCTGCTTGATCTTGTTGTTGCGCAGCGAGACGACGCCCTTGTCGTTGCCGTCGGGCATGTAGGCTGCCGGGTCTTCGCCGCCCTCGCCGGTGTTGGAGCGCGCGCCCAGCATGTTCATGGCGATGGTGATGGTTTGGTGCGCCTCGGGACTGAGCGAGCCCAGCGACATGGCGCTGGCAATGAAGCGCTTGACGAGGCTTTGCGGCGGTTCGACTTCCGCGAGATCGAGCGCAGGCCCGGCGGCGTTGATCTGCAGCAGGTCGCGCAGCACGGCGGGCTCTTGCCCGGCGGTTGCGCTGGGCGTAATTCGACCACGCCTCTGCCGGAGCCAGCGCCAGAGACGGCCTGCGTGTGCGCTCGTGCGGCGCCGACGGCAACCTGCAAATCGCGCGTACGTTGCGGCTCCCAGCGTGTGCGGCTCAGAGACGCTCGGCGCGACGGAAACGTACCCAGCCGTAGTCGGGAAGATCGGCGACTTCGGGCTCGGCGATCCAGGCCGTAGCGAATTCCCGCTTCGATGTCGGCAAAGCTTTGGCCGCCCATGGGCGACGCGGTGCCAGGGAAGCAGAGATCGGTGATCTCCGGCGTCGAGTCCGAGCACGTCGAACAGTTGCGCAAAACGATAACTGTCGAGCACCGAGATGCCCATCTTCGACATGATCTTGGCGATGCCGGCATCGAAGGCGTGCAGCAGCCGCGACTCGCCCTCTTCGCCCGCCAGCGCGCGTGCGGTCTGCAGCGCGAGCCACGGGCTCACGGAGCCCGCGCCGTATCCGATCAGTACGGCGGCGTGGTGCACGTCGCGGCAGTCGCCGGCTTCGACGACCAGTCCAACCTTGGTGCGCAGCCCGGCCTGGATGAGCGCGTGATGCACCGCGCCGGTGGCCATCGCCATCGGAATAGGCAGCACATGGTCACAGGCGGTGCGGTCAGTCATGAGCAGGGCACGAACGCCGCCGCTGACCAGAGCGACGGCCTTCTCCTGCAGGTCAAGGACGGCCTGCTTGAGCGTGGCGTCGTCGGCGAACGTGCAGTTCAAGTGCGCCAGGGGGAGTTGCTCGCGCAGCGGATAAACACCCTCGTGCAGCGCCGCCATCTGTCCCAGCGAAAGGAACGGCGAGGGCAACGTGAGGCCGGGCACGGGCGCATGCTTGTCGAGCAAATGCGGCCAGGGGCCGAGGCGGGTGCGCAGCGAGACCACGCACGACTCGCGCAGGGAATCGATAGGCGGGTTGGTGACCTGCGCGAAGCGCTGGCGGAAGAATCCATACAGCGGACGCGGAGTGTGTGCCAAGGCCGCGATGGGGGTGTCGTCGCCCATGGACCAGATAGCTTCCTTGCTTTCCAGCGCCATGGGGCCGACCACCATCTTGACTTCTTCCTTGGTGTAGCCGAAGCCGCGCTGCAGGCGGGTGAGGTCGTCCTTTTCCAGCGATGCGACCGGCGTGGCCGAAGGCTCAAGCAGCACGTCATCAATCAGCTCGGAGAACGGCGCGAGATCGTCGAAGTAGCGGTCGAGTTCGTCGCCTTCGATGAGGCGACTGCGCTCCAGGTCGAGCAGGATCATCTGGCCGGGGCCGAGGCGTCCGCTTCGGATGATGGTGTCGGTGTCGACATCGGCGAGGCCGACTTCCGATCCGGCCAGCACTAGTCCACTGTCGGTGATGATGAAGCGGCAGGGACGCAGTCCATTGCGGTCGAGCGCCGCGCCGAGCAGGCGGCCGTCGGTGAAGACCAGCGCCGAAGGGCCGTCCCAGGGCTCCATGATGTCGGAGTGGTAGCGATGGAACGCCGACTCGCGAATGCCAACCGCCGGCGGCAACATCATGCGCACCGCCTCGGCGATGTTGCGGTCGTAGTGGCAGAGCAACTCGGCGACTTCGTCGAGGCTCATCGAATCCGAGGCCTCGCGCGTGAACAGCGGGTCGCACTCGCGCGGCAGCAACGAACTGCGCGCATCGACGTGAGCGCGGTTGCTCCACACTGTGTTGATCTCGCCGTTGTGGGCCACCATGCGCAGCGGCTGGGCACGGTCCCACGTCGGCAACACGTTGGTCGCGTAGCGCTGATGAAACACAGCGAAGTGCGTGGTGTACTGCGGGTTCTGCAGGTCGAGATAAAAATCGCGCAACGTGCGGCCCGTGCACAGCGCCTTGTACACCAGCGTGCGGGTCGAGAGCGAGCAGACGTAAGTGGTGCCGCCTCCGCGCTCAAATGCCTTGCGTGCCTGGAAAAGGCGGCTCTCGAGTTCGTTGGGGTCGTCGGTGAAGTCGTCCGCGGTGGTCATGAGCGCCATGCGAATGACGGGCATGCACGCCAGCGCAATTTCGCCCAGCACTTCGCGCGCGACCGGAACATCGCGCCAGCCGAGCCATTCAAAGCCCTGCGCGTATATGCAAGCTTTGAAGCGCTGGGCATCGCGCTGCGCTTGGTCTTCGTCTTGCGGGAAAAACAACATGCCCACGGCGAGCGGCTGCTCGGGCCGCAGAAACATCTTGCTCTGGGTCAGCAGGAAATTGCGGGGCACGGCGGTCTGGATGCCTACGCCGTCGCTGCTTTTGCCGTCGGCGGCAATGGCTCCGCGATGGGCGAGGCGGCCAAGAGCGGTCAGGGTAAGGCGAAGGATTTCGTGTTCGGAACGGCCGTGCAGGGTCGTAACGAAGCCAACTCCGCAGGAGTCGTGCTCGAACCGGGAGTCGAGCAGGTTCCTGCCACCGGAAGAAAAGTTGCTACAACCCATAGTCCACTATATATGGAGTGGGGCACGAAGTTGAAGAACGAAATTTTCCTCAGCCGCGAAAGTTGTAGATACGTCGGCGGGACGCGCCAATCCTGTGGCAGAGTAGAGTGCAATGCCCGAAAGCGGAAACCAGCAACGTCAGTCACTCATTGCCTTTAGCTATCCCGACTTCGGCCTCTATCAACTGGCGCGCCTGTTCACCGTTATGGCCAGCGAGATGCTCGCGGTGGCCGTGGGCTGGCAGGTATTCGAGATTACCAAGCGGCCACTCGATCTGGGATACGTCGGGCTGGCCATGTTCTGGCCGAGCGTGGTGCTGTTTCTACCGGCGGGTCACGCTGCCGATCGTTTCAATCGCCGTAACATCGTTACGCTATGTTACGCCGGCCTCGGTGTCGCTTCGACAGCGCTGTTTGCGTTAACACTGGCCGGTTCTCGCTCGACGCACGCCATCTATGCGGCACTTACGGTCGTCGGTGTGGCGCGCGCATTCAACGGAGCGGCCGGGCAGTCGATGGTTCCACTCCTTGTGCCGGAAGAACATTTTCCCAATGCAGTGGCGTGGGCGCAGACGGTATTCGAGGCGGCGGTCATCATCGGCCCGGCGCTGGGAGGCTTGATCTACGCACTGTTCCATGGGCCGGCAGCGGTGTATGCGTGCTCGATGATCGCGGCGGCGATTTCGGTGGTGGCTGTCGTCCGCATCCGGCTGAACCCGGTCAAGCGCAAGCGCGAGCCGGTGAACCTGGATACCGTGCTCGCAGGGCTGCGGTTTATCTGGCGAAGAAAGCTCATCCTTGGCTCGATCTCGCTCGATCTGTTTGCGGTGCTGCTGGGCGGAGCGGTGGCGCTGCTGCCCGTGTATGCGCGCGACATTTTGCATACCGGCCCATGGGGACTGGGGCTGTTGCGCAGCGCTCCGGCAGTGGGCGCGGCTTCGATGGCGGTTCTGCTGGCGCATCGTCCGCTGCGACGTCATGCCGGAACCACCATGCTGTGGTGCGTGGCAGGATTCGGGGTCTTCACCATCGTTTTCGGCCTGTCGCGCAATCTGTACCTTTCTCTGGGGGCGCTGGTGTTGCTGGGCGCGTCAGACATGGTGAGCGTCATCATCCGCGGAACCCTGGTGCAGCTGTCAACGCCTGATGCCATGCGAGGCCGGGTGAGCGCCGTAAACTCGCTGTTCATCGGGACCTCGAACGAGTTCGGGCAATTCGAGTCGGGCGTAACGGCGCAGTGGTTTGGCACGGTGCCCGCCGTGGTGCTCGGCGGCGTAGGCACGCTGGTGGTCATTGCGCTATGGGCGTGGCTGTTTCCAGAGTTGCGCGGAGCCGACCGGCTCGTCACCAATCTGGAAATGGAAGAGCACGAGACGCCATGAGCGCCAACAGTGCCTATTACGCGTCGCAACTGCGCCTGGAGTTGAGCCTGCGCAATCGCGCATTCGCCTTGCAGCGTCAGTTGCCTCATGTCGAGAGTTACGGCGGCATGGCGGTCACGGTGTATCAACCGCATCCCACGCGGCGGCGGCACGGCAACTTTTTCGACGAAAGTTATGCGGCCATGCTGGCGGTTCCCGAGTGGCGCAGGCGCATGGAGAAGGTCCACACCCAAGCCAAAACTTCCTTGCCCAGGAGCGGACGCGGTTGGAAAGAACTCGACTCGTCGATGAGCTCCGACGCGCTGCTGATGAACATCTTCTGCTGTCCCTATGTGGCGGATGATCCGCGCGTGCTTGGGTTGCTGGGTGTCGATACTGCTGAACTTCCCGAGTTCGGCTGGCGCGCGCGGGTGCCACTCACGACAGGCCACGCCGATCGCACCGAAGTGGACATGAAGCTGGGCAACCTGCTGTTCGAGGCCAAGCTGACGGAATCGGATTTCCAGTCGGCCGAGGCTTCCGTGTTGCGCGGCTATCGCGATTTCGACGAGGTATTTGACGAGGCGGAACTGCCTCGCGAGAGTGAAAAGTTGATCTCCTACCAGCTCATCCGTAACGTTTTGGCCGCGTACGCCAGCGAGTGCGGGTTTTGTGTGCTGGTGGACGCGCGGCGTCCCGACCTGATCGAAAATTGGTACGCCGTGTTGAGGTGTGTCCGTCCTGTCGAGCTGCGCGTTCGCTGCAAGGTTTTGACCTGGCAGGAGTTGTGCGCGGTGCTGCCGGAGCCGCTCACCGAGTTTCTAGATGCCAAGTACGGCATCGTGGCGCCTGGGCAGGCTCCAGCTATCGTATTCAATGGAAAAGAGTTAGAGGTGGACGAATAACCGATGGTGGGCGGCTCGCCGCCCCGCGATCCATTCATTAGTTACTCTTATTGAACTGATGAACATGATTAGTAACTCTTACAGAGCGTTAAATAGTTCTAATTTCTCTCGACGCAGCCGTCTCGAATTCGGTATAACACTCAAACAGTCATGACCGTTCCAGCCCAACCTCGAATTGAAGTGAACTGCGGCGCGATCGTCGCTAATTCGCGGCTGGAACTGGCCCTGGTACGCCTAACCTCCGTACTCCTACTAGGAGTAGCGGGCACACTTGGAGGCGCGGGGACTTAGGCTAAGGCACAAAGAGATTTCACAAAGCCACTTACCCCGCAAGGCGGAAAGTGGCTTTTGCTTTTATCCGCACAACTCAACTCGGAGCGAACAGGAGCATATGTCAGCAGCCAGCGGTAAGACCCACAGCAGGGCGATCACGGACGGACCGAACCGGGCTCCGGCGCGCGCCATGTTCAAGGCGATTGGTTTTACCGATGAGGACTTGAGCAAGCCCATCATCGGCATCGCCAATACGTGGACGGAAGTCGGGCCCTGTAACTATCACCTGCGCGAAATCGCTGCCGCTGTGAAAGAAGGCGTGCGGGCGGCGGGCGGCACTCCGATGGAGTTCAACACCATCGCCATCTCCGACGGCATCACCATGGGCTCGGAGGGCATGCGCGCCTCGCTGGTGAGCCGCGAGGTCATCGCCGACTCGATCGAACTGGTCGCGCGTGGGCATATGTTCGACGGGCTGATCGCGCTGTCGAGTTGCGACAAGACGATTCCCGGCACGGTGATGGCGATTGCGCGACTCGATATTCCGGCGCTGATGCTGTACGGCGGTTCGATCGCTCCCGGACATTTTCAGGGCCGAGACGTGAGCATTCAGGACGTGTTCGAGGCCGTCGGCAAGTATGCCCACGGTCAGATGAACGACGCCGAGCTCAAGGACATCGAAGACCATGCCTGTCCGGGGCCGGGCGCTTGCGGCGGACAGTTCACGGCCAACACCATGTCCACCGCGTGCGAGTTCCTGGGCATCTCCCCTCTCGGCAGCAACGCAGTTCCCGCCACCAATCCCCTGAAATCCGAAGTCGCAAAGAAGGCCGGCCAGATGGTCATGGAGCTGGTGCGGCGCGATGTTCGCCCGTCGCAAATTATGACCGACGCGGCGTTGAAGAATGCGATGACCTGCGTGGTGGCGACCGGCGGCTCGACCAACGGTGTTCTACACCTGCCGGCCATTGCCAATGAGTTGGGGCTGAAGTTTCCGCTGGACGAGATTAACCAGATCTGCGGACGGACTCCGCTGTTGTGCGACCTGAAGCCGGGCGGCCGCTTCATGGCGACCGACTTCTTCCGCGCCGGCGGCACGAAGCTGCTGGGACACATTCTGGCCGAAGGCGGCCTGCTGAACAAGGACTGCCTCACCGTGACCGGCAAGACCATCGGCGAAGAAACGAAAGAATTCACAGAGCAGCCGGGGCAGGAAGTGATTCGTCCGATTGCAGCGCGCGCTGAGCCCCACCGGCGGGCTGGCGATTCTGCGCGGCAACCTCGCACCCGAGGGATGTGTGGTGAAGCTGGTGGGCCACGGACGCCGCGATCATCGCGGGCCGGCGCGCGTCTTCGAGAGTGAAGAGGAAGCGTTCGCGGCCGTGCAGGATTCAAAGATTAACGCAGGCGACGTTATCGTCATCCGCAATGAAGGGCCGCGTGGCGGGCCGGGCATGCGCGAGATGCTGGCGGTAACGGCCGCGCTGGCGGCGACTCCACTGAGCGAGCACGTTGCGCTGTTGACCGATGGACGCTTTTCGGGCGCGACCCACGGCTTCATGATCGCGCACGTGGCGCCGGAAGCCGCTGTGGGTGGGCCGATTGCGGTGGTGCAGGAGGGCGACACGATTCACATCGACGTGGCCAACGGAAGTTTGCAGTTGGAAGTCTCGGAAGCAGAGTTGAAGCGGCGGCTCACGAAGTGGGTGGCCCCGGCCTTGCGCTACAAAACTGGGGTCTTCGCAAAATACGCGCTCAGCGTGTCGTCGGCCTCGCTAGGGGCCATAACTACGCCAAACCCGCGCAATGCAGACGTGGAAGCGAACCGTGCCCGCGTTTCGGATTTAGCCGCGACGGGAGCGCGAGGGAGATGAGCAAAGTGAAGTTAACGGGTGCAGAAATAGTTTGGAAGTGTCTGGAGCGCGAAGGTGTGGACACCGTCTTCGGCTATCCCGGCGGATGCGTTTTGCCCATGTACGACGCGCTGCAACATACGCCCAGCATTCATCACGTGCTGGTGCGGCATGAGCAAGGCGCGGCGCACATGGCTGACGGCTACGCGCGTGCGACCAGCAGAGTCGGCGTGGCCCTGGCGACCTCAGGTCCGGGCGCGACCAACCTGGTGACCGGCATCGCCACGGCCATGCTAGACTCGTCGCCCATCGTTTGCATTACGGGGCAGGTACCGGGCAAGCTGATCGGCACCGACGCGTTTCAGGAAATCGACATCACAGGCATCACCATGCCGATCACCAAGCACAACTATATGGTGACCGACGTGAACGACATCGCGCGCACCCTGCGCGAGGCATTCATCATCGCGCGCTCAGGACGGCCCGGCCCGGTGCTGGTCGACATCACCAAGGACGCGCAGATGGCGTCGTGCGATTTCGAGTGGGAGTTCATTCAGCCCCGCTTGCGCAAGCTCGACAATTGGGGCGATCCCGATTCCGTGCACATCGCCGAGGCTGCGGAGTTGATCAACAAGGCCAAGCGACCGGTCATTCTCGCCGGACACGGAATCATGCAGTCGGGTGCGATGTACGACCTGCAAGTACTGGCCGAGACCAGCGACATTCCGGTGGCGCTGACGCTGCTGGGGCTGGGCGCGTTTCCGCACTTCCACCCGCTGTCGATGGGCATGATGGGGATGCACGGCGAGGCCTGGGTCAACGACGCCATCCAGACTGCGGACCTGCTGATTGCGCTCGGAATGCGCTTCGACGATCGCGTCACCGGCAAGCTCGACAGCTACGCGCAAGGCGCGAAGAAGATCCATGTGGACATCGACGCCTCGGAAATCCACAAGAACGTGCGAGCAGATGTGGCGATTGTCGGCGACCTGAAGCAGGTGCTGCCGCAGCTCATCACGCAGATTACGCCACAAAAGCGCACGGAATACTGGGCTGAAATCAACGGCGCCAAGGGCGAGGTTGCGGTGCGCGACATCCGCAACATGCCCGACACCGGACATCTTTACGCCGCGCACGTCATCAACGACCTGTGGCGCGAGACCAAGGGCAACGCGCTCATCGTCACCGACGTGGGCCAGCACCAGATGTGGGAGGCGCAGTATTACCACCACAGCGATCCTCGCTCGCTCATCACCTCGGGCGGATTGGGCACGATGGGCTTCGCTCTGCCCGCCGCGATTGGCGCCAAGTTCGCGCGGCCCGATGCCGACGTCTGGGTCATCGTCGGCGACGGCGGCTTCCAGATGACGATGGCCGAGCTCGCCACCCTGGTGCAGGAAGGCATCAAGGTCAACATCGCCATCATCAACAACGGCTATCTCGGGATGGTGCGCCAATGGCAGGAGTTCTTCTACGAGAAAAACTATGCGGCCACTCCGCTGGTCAATCCTGACTTCACCAAGATCGCCGAAGCCTACGGCATCCTCACCTTCGCGGTGACGCACCGCGATGAAGTTGCCGCAACGGTTCGCAAGGCGCGCGAACACGAGGGCCCGGTGCTCATCGACTTCCGCGTCGAGCAGGAAGATTCGGTGTACCCGATGGTTCCGGCGGGCAAGGCCCTGCACGAAATGATTCGCCGCCCCAGCGCCATCGTAGAAACGGCGGCAGACGAGTAAACCTATGATGACTTACCTGTTAGACGTTGCTAACCATACCGGCGTTGTCACCCGCATCTCGCTGATCTTCCGGCGGCACGGCGCCAACCTGCAGTCGCTCTCGACCGCGAAAACCGAGCATCCGGGGATCGTTCGCATCGTGATCACCTCGGAAATCGAGCGCCGCCCCGCCGAGCGCATCAAAGGGCAACTCGCCAAACTCGTGGACATCTTCAAGGTCGACATGATCTCGCATGAAGAAGGCACCTTCCGCGCCTTCGGCATGATGAAGATCGCGTGCACCCTGCAGACCCGTCCGCAGATTCTGCAGTTGCTGGAAATCTTCAACGGCCGCGTGCTCGAACTCACCACCGAGTGGATCCTGGTGGAGATGACCGGCACGCCCGAACAGCTCGAGGGCCTGCTGCACGTGCTGCAGCCCTACGGAATTCTCGAAGCGGTGGAGACCGGTCCCATCGTCATCCGCCGCAATTCGCCGCGCCACGCCTCGCGGCCGCAGCCCACATGGGAAGTGGTGCCCGGCGCGCTGGCCACAAGTTCAACCACCAATTCATCGCAGGAGGAAAAACGCAATGGCACAAATCTTTTATGACAACGACGCTGATCTTTCGCTGGTGCAGGCCACGAAGGTCGCCATCATCGGCTACGGATCGCAGGGCCACGCGCATGCTCTGAACCTGCGCGACAGCGGCGTGGATGTCTGCATCGGGCTGCATCCGGGCAGCCGCTCGAAAGAACGCGCCGAAGCCGCCGGACTGAAAGTGATGTCGGTGGCCGATGCCGCCAAGTGGGCCGACACCATCATGATTCTCGCGCCCGACACCGAGCAGGCGAAGATCTATCACCGCGACATTCAGCCCAACTTGAAGCCGGGCAAGACGCTGATGTTCGCCCACGGCTTCAACATTCGCTTCGGAACGATCAAGTCCCCTGCGGGCGTAGATGTCAGCATGATCGCGCCGAAAGCTCCGGGCCATCGCGTGCGCGAAGTGTTCGTCGAGGGCGGCGGTACACCGTGCCTTATCGCCGTCGAGCAGGACGCGAGCGGCAAAGCATGGCAATACGCGCTGTCGTACGCGAAGGGCATCGGCGGAACCCGCGCCGGCGTGCTCAAGACCACCTTCACGGAAGAAACCGAGACCGATCTCTTCGGCGAGCAGGCTGTTCTCTGCGGAGGCGCCAGCGCACTCGTCAAAGCCGGATTCGAAACGCTCGTCGATGCCGGCTATCAGCCCGAAGTCGCCTACTTCGAGTGTCTGCACGAGCTCAAGCTGATCGTCGATCTGATGTATCGCGGCGGCCTCAGCTACATGCGCTACTCGGTCAGCGACACCGCCGAGCACGGCGATTACTACGCCGGCAAGCGCCTCGTCACCGATGAGACAAAAAAAGAGATGAAGGCCATCCTCGACGACATTCGCAGCGGCAAGTTTGCCACCGAGTGGATCAAGGAGAACGAGACCGGCCGCCACAACTTCATTGCCGAGCGCCAGAAGCAGCGCGATCACCTCATCGAAAGCGTCGGCGAACGGCTGCGCGAAATGATGCCGTTCCTCAACCCGGTAAAGGTGAAGGACATCGAAGCTCCGGCCAGGAACGCCAAGAAGGAAGAGGCAGTCGCAGCGACGACCGCGTGACGTAATAGCGTCAGGGCACGAGGAGCTTGAGTCGTGCCGTACGCGGCTCTTATTTTCCCTTCGCGGACTTCAGTCCGCGAGGGCATTAAACCAAGGGAATCCACGATGTCGTTTTTTGCGGACAGCAAATTCGTGTGGAAGAACGGCCAGATCATTCCATGGGCCGACGCCACCATCCACATGTCGGCGCACGCGCTGCATTACGGCACTGGCGTGTTCGAGGGCATCCGCTGCTACAACACGGTGGACGGCCCGGCCATCTTCCGCCTCGACGCGCACCTGCAGCGCATGTTCGAGTCGGCCAAGACCTACGGGCTTCCGATTCCGTACTCGCAGGAAGCGCTGACGCAGGGCGCGCTCGATGTCATCGAAGCTAACGGCTTCAACGACTGCTATCTCCGTCCCATCGCGTTTTACGGCAGCGGCAGCTTGGGCGTGCATCCGCGCAATTGTCCGGTGGATGTGGCACTCATGGCGTGGCCGTGGGGCGCGTATCTCGGCGCCGAGGCGCTGGAGAAGGGAATTCAGGTTACCGTCTCGCGCTGGAAGAAGTTCAGCTCGCTGGCTATGCCTGCGACCGCCAAGGCCTGCGGCCAGTATCTGAACTCGATGCTGGCGGTGCAGGACGCCGTCCGCCGCGGCTTCGACGAAGCTCTGTTAGTCGATGAAGACGGCATCATCGCCGAAGGCTCCGGCGAAAACTTTTTCATGGTGCGTGACGGCAACGTGCTCACTAACGACGAGCGCGACCACGTACTCATGGGCATCACCCGCGATTCGGTCATCACGCTGGCGCGCGATCTCGGCTACAAGGTCTACGTCGGCGAGATGCGTCTGGAAGAGCTCGAAGTTGCCGACGAGGCATTCTTCACCGGTACCGCCGCGGAGGTCACGCCGATTGCCGCGCTCGATCGCCGTCCGATTGGCAACGGCAAGCCCGGGCCCATCACGCTGGAGTTGCAGAAGGCGTACTTTGCCGCAACATCAGGCCGCGATCCCCAGCATCAAGACTGGCTGACGCCCGTGGCGGAGCGTGAACGCGAGTCAAGCCGAAAGGTCGCTTCGCGATGATCTGGCGTCAGGGCACGGCTTTAGCCGTGCCGGAACGCGGCTTTATTTTTCTCTCCGAGCGGACTTTAGTCCGCGAGGCTTAGTGCTCGGAGTACATCAGGTAGCGCGAGCCCGGCGCTTGCGACACCGCTTTACAGGTTTTGAGAAACGCTTGACCAGCATGAGACAGCACAGTGCCATTTCGATAGACCAATCGCAGCTTGCGCTCCATGGCCAGCTCGGGACAGGGAACGTGCACCAGTTCGCCGCTGGCGATTTCATGTTCGACGGCGATCAGCGGCACCAGCGCCACGCCGTTCTCCATGCGGACGAAGTGCTTGATGTCTTCGATGGTCGGCAGCTCGACGTTCATGTGCAGCGGCGTGTGGTGCTTCTTGAACGCCTGGATGACTTTTTCGCGGTATGGGCTGAGCACGCTGTGCGCGATGAAGTTTTCCGCGCCCAGGTCCTTGATGCCGACCTCCTCGACTTTGGCCAGCGTGTGGCGGGGATAGACGATCAGCGCCAGTTCGTCGCGGTAAAGCATGTGCGAGGTCAGCTCGTTGTCGTCGGTGCGAAACGACACCACGCCGAACTCGACGTCGTGATTCATGACTTGCCCGGGAACTTCGCGCGCCAGCGTGCGCATCACCTGGATGCGAATCATGGGATGCATGCGGTGGAACATGTGCAGCACCGGCAGCAGGTAGCGCGCGGTGAATTCGTTGGCGGCGATGACCAGCTTGCCCTGGTGGAGCATGCGTAGCTCCTTCAGCGCCTCGGCGGCCTCTTCGCGGACGTTGAGCAGCTCTTTGGCATACGACTGCAGCACCTGGCCGGCGTCGGTGAGCGAGCCGTCGCGCGACGAGCGGTCAAACAGGCGCTCGCCCAGCTCGTCTTCGAGCTTCGAGATGGTCTGGCTCACGGCCGACTGGGTACGGTGCATGCGCGTGGCGGCCCGGGAGAAGCTTTTCTCCTCGGCCACGGCAAGAAAGGTTTCGAGTTGGAAGAGCTCCATGATTAGCGCCTCTCCGATTTTGGCAGGGTCAAAGTGATTAAATCACATTTGCTAATGATGTCACAAGATAGATTAGTTTGACTTATCGATATGGTGTCGTTAGGGTAAACACAGTACACCTTGGAGGGAAACATGAAGCGTGACCGCGTATTAGTTTTCGATACGTCGCTCCGTGATGGCGAACAGGCCCCCGGCTGCAGCATGAACGGGGACGAGAAGCTGCTATTCGCCCGCAAGCTCCAAGCGTTGGGTGTCGACATCATCGAGGCCGGTTTCCCCATTGCCTCCACCGGCGACACCGAGGCGGTCCGCCGCATCTCGACCGAGATTCAGGGACCGACCATCGCGGCGCTGGCGCGCTGCGTCGAGAAAGACATTGCCGTTGCGTGGGAAGCGGTGAGCCGCTCCATGCGTCCGCGCATTCACACCTTTCTGGCCACCTCTGACATTCACCTCGCCTTCAAGCTGAAGATCGGCCGCGACGAGGCCCTGAAGCAGGCCGCGCGCATGGTCGCCTATGCACGCTCGCTGTGCACCGACGTGGAGTTCTCGCCCGAAGACGCTACCCGGTCTGACGTGGATTTCCTCTGTGAAGTGCTGCAAGCCGTAGTCGAGGCGGGCGCCACCACGCTGAATATCCCCGACACCGTGGGCTACACCACGCCCACCGAGTACGGACAGTTGATCCGCACTATCCGGCAGCGGGTGAAGGGAATCGAAAACGTTACTCTCTCGGCACACTGCCACAACGATCTCGGACTCGCGGTTGCCAATTCGCTGGCCGCCGTCGAAGCCGGGGCTCGCCAGGTGGAGTGCACCATCAACGGCATCGGCGAGCGCGCCGGTAACGCGTCGCTGGAAGAGATCGCCATGGCGCTGCACGTTCGCTCCGATCGCTTCGGCGTCGAGACCGGCATCAACCTGCCCGAAATCTACGGCGCCAGCCAGTTGCTGTCAGAGCTGATCGGCTTCGAAGTGCAGCCCAACAAGGCCATCGTCGGACGCAACGCGTTTGCGCACGAGGCTGGCATTCACCAGCATGGCGTGCTCAGCAATCCGTTGTGCTACGAGATCATGACGCCCGAGTCGGTGGGCATTCCGGCCGAGCGCATCGTGCTGGGCAAGCACTCGGGCCGCCACGCGCTGGTGTACAAGTATCGCGAACTGGGCCACGAGCTGTCGGGCGATGAACTGAACCGCATCTATCACGAGTTCACCCGCCTGGCCGACCGCAAGAAGAACATCTACGAGCAGGACCTGATCGCCATGCTGTACGCGCAGCGCGCCGGCATGCGCGAGGCGCAGGGTCCGCAGGAGATGCGCCCGGTATGAAGTTGCGCATTACCGTACTGCCCGGCGATGGCATCGGCCCTGAAGTAACCAAGCAGGCGGTAGCTGTGCTGTCGGCTGTGTCCGACGTCTGCGGCTACGAGTTCCGCTTCGAAACGCACCGCATCGGTGGCGCGGCCATTGAGGCGGATGGGAAGCCGCTGCCGGAACGAACTCTCGCTGCCTGTCTTGAGTCCGACGCCGTTCTGCTGGGCGCGGTGGGCGACCGCCGGTTCGACCATCTCACCGGCGAGAACCGATGCGAAGCCGGGTTGCTGGCCTTGCGTCAGGCGCTTGGCGGATTCGCCAATCTTCGCCCGGTGAAAGCCTACGAGCCCGTCGCCGACTGCTCGCCCCTGCGCGAAGACGTGATCAAGGGCGCCGACATCCTCATCGTTCGCGAGTTGCTGGGCGGCCTGTATTTCGGCGAGCCGCGCGAGCTGGCCGAAGACGTCCGGCTACAACACCATGCGCTACCACCGCGACGAAGTGGAGCGCGTCTCGCACATCGCCTTCCAGGAAGCGCGCCGTCGCAAGAACCACGTCACCTCGGTGGACAAGGCCAACGTGCTGGAAACCTCGCAGCTCTGGCGTCGCACCGTGACCGAAGTCGGCAAGCAGTATCCCGACGTGCAGCTCGATCACGGCTACGTCGATTCCTTCGCCATGCAGTTGGTCACCACGCCCGCGCGCTACGACGTCGTGCTCACCGAGAACCTCTTCGGCGACATTCTCTCCGACGAAGCCGCCGTCATCAGCGGTTCGCTCGGCATGCTGGCGTCGGCCAGCGTCGGCGGCAAGGTCGAGCTTTACGAACCGGTACACGGCTCCGCGCCCGACATTGCGGGCAAGAGCATGGCCAATCCGTTCGGAGCGATTCAGTCGGTAGCCATGTTGCTGCGCTATACCGCCGGTCTTTATCACGAGTCCGACAAGATCATGCAGGCGGTCGATCGCACGCTGGCGCGCGGCCTGGTCACGCCCGATCTGAGCGGACGGCGCAACCGTCCGACGGTGACGACCGAAGTCATCGGACAGGCCGTGGTCGAGTCTTTGACCGACCTGCTGCAAATGCAGATGGCCTACCACGCAGTCTGAGTAGGTTTTGAAGGGGCGCAGCTTTAGCTGCGCCGAACAAGTCCTTTATATTTGTCATCCCGAGCGGAGGGATCCCGCGAAGCGGGAGACCGGAGTCGAGGGACCTGCATTCCCGACTTTTTCAGCAGGCTCTTCAGTCGTGCCGTACCATGTAGAAAATAAAACAGGCGTCAGGGCACGACTTTAGTCGTGCCGTACGAGTCTTAAATAAGAAGGGGGCTTTAGCCCCTGAGCCGCGTCACGAATAAGATGTCAAAACCGCAAACACTCTTCGAAAAAGTTTGGGACGCACACGTCGTGCGGGCCGCCGAAGGCGAGCCCACGCTGCTCTACATCGACCTGCACCTGGTGCATGAAGTCACCTCGCCGCAGGCCTTCGAAGGCTTGCGCCTCGCCGGCCGCAAGGTGCGCCGCACCGACCTGACCTTCGCCACCATCGACCACAACATTCCCACCACATCCGACGAGCGCCTCGTCATCAAAGACCAGATCGCCGCGCAGCAGATCGCTACGCTGCGCAAGAATTGCGAAGCTTCAGGGATTCCGCTGTTTGATATTGGCTCAGGAAGGCAGGGGATCGTTCACGTGATTGGTCCTGAGCTTGGGCTGACACAGCCGGGCAAGACCATCGTCTGCGGCGACAGCCACACCAGCACCCACGGTGCGTTTGGCGCGCTCGCGTTTGGAATTGGTACCTCGGAAGTCGAGCACGTGCTGGCGACGCAATGCGTGTCGCAGACCAAGCCGCGCAGCATGCGCATTTCGGTCTTCGGCACGCTGCCCGAAGGCACGACCTCGAAGGACCTCATCCTCGACATCATTCGCCGCCTCGGCACCGACGGCGGCACCGGCTACGTCATCGAGTACGCCGGGCAGGCCGTGCGCGAGTTTTCCATGGAAGAGCGGATGACGGTTTGTAACATGAGCATCGAATGCGGCGCACGCGCCGGCATGATCGCTCCCGACGATACGACGTTCCGCTATCTTGAAGGCCGCTCGTACGTGCCGCAACGTGCTGCGTGGGAAGAAGCGGTAGGGAAGTGGCGGCAACTCGTGACCGATGAGGGCGCAATCTTCGATCGCGAGATCACGCTCGACGGCGCGAAACTTGAACCTATCGTCACCTGGGGAACGAATCCCGGCATGTCCGTTCCGGTGACGGCGAGTATTCCAAATCTCGCCGACGCCCGCGACGCCTCCGAGCGCGCCTCCATGCTTGCCGCTCTCGAATACATGGGATTGCAATCCGGGACTCGCATTGAAGATGTCACGCTTGATAAAGTCTTCATCGGCTCCTGCACCAACGGCCGTATCGAAGACCTGCGCGCGGCTGCAAGAGTTTTGCGCGGCCACAAAGTTCATTCCGGAGTGGACGTACTGGTTGTGCCGGGCTCTGAAGCTGTGAAGAAGACCGCCGAACGCGAAGGCCTCGACCGCATCTTCAAAGAAGCTGGTGCGCAGTGGCGTGAGCCGGGATGCTCGATGTGTCTGGGCATGAACCCAGACATTCTCGCGCCCAAGCAGCGCTGCGCCTCCACCAGCAACCGGAACTTCGAAGGCCGCCAGGGCCGCGATGGCCGTACCCATCTCGTCAGTCCAGCCACCGCCGCCGCCGCCGCGGTTGCCGGGCGCTTCGTTGACGTGCGCGGCTGGGAGTACAGGAGCTAGCGATGGAACCTATCCGCAAACATCGTGGTGTCGTCGCCCCAATGCATCGCGAGAACATCGATACCGACCAGATCATCCCCAAGCAGCACCTGAAGCGCATTGAGCGCACCGGCTTTGGACAGTTCCTGTTCTTTGACTGGCGTTATCATCCGGACGGCCGCGACCGCGAAGACTTCGTGCTCAACCACGAACATTTTCGCGACGCAACAATTCTAGTTGCCGGGAAAAATTTTGGTTGCGGCTCGTCGCGCGAGCACGCTGCCTGGGCGCTGGGCGAGTTCGGTTTTCGCGTCATCCTCGCGCCCTCGTTCGCCGACATCTTCCGCAACAACGCGGGGAATAACGGCTTGCTAGTGATCGAATTGCCCGAGGAAACTGTTCAGCGCATCGCCGAGCATGCCGATCAACACCGTCCTTATCACCTGTCGGTCGATCTCGAGAGCCAGACCATCACTGACGACTACGGCTTGTCAGAAAAATTCGAGATCGATCCCTTCCGCCGTCACCGCCTGCTGAATGGCCTCGACGAGATAGGCATGACGATGGCGTGTGAAGCCGACATCGCACGGTACGAAGCGCAAAATTGGTCAGACCGCCCGGCCTGACCATCTGCTTTTATTCTGACATTTTCAGAAGAATTAAATGCACGATTAGCGAAGTTTATAATTCAGCCGCGCTCATCGGGTTAGGCGCGAGTGTTGTGATTTGCCCGATTGACACGTAAAAAGTACACGGCCGCACAAAACCGTACTCTAGCTTCACCCTTCCGCCAAAACTCGGTGCACGAGATGCACCGAGATCGAGCCTTCGCCTACGGCTGAAGCCACGCGTTTTACATTACCTGACCGGCAATCGCCGGCGGCAAACACACCCGGCAGACTCGTCTCCAACATATAAGGAGAGCGGGGCACCGTCCATTTTGATCCGTCACCGTTGGTGATGTCGAGATCGTTGCCGGTGATGATGAATCCCTTGCCGTCGAGCGCGAGGCAGTCCTTCAACCATGTGGTGTTGGGTGCAGCGCCAGTCATCAGGAAGACGTGGCGGATGGGGCAGGTTTTGGTTTCTCCCGTGGTCTTGTCGCGCCACTCAACTTTTTCGAGATGCCAGTCACCCTCGAGTCCGATGATTTCCGAGTTGTAGTGCACGGTGACCTGGGGATTATTCTCGATACGGTTAATCAGATAGCGAGACATGGTGTCGGAAAGTTGGTGCGACCGCACCAGCATGTGCACGTGCTTGGCAGAGCCTGACAGATAGACCACCGCCTGCCCGGCGGAGTTTGCGCCACCCACCACGACGATTTCTTCGTCACCGCACAGTGCCGCCTCCATATTGGTAGCGCCGTAATACACACCAGCGCCTTCAAACTTCGCCCGATTCGGCATGTCTGGTTTGTTGTACTGCGCTCCGGAGGCGATGACGACGGTGCGAGCGGTCAATTTCTGTCCATTGTCGAGTTCGATCTGGTAGGGACGGCGGTCGCAGTGCAGCCGGACAACATCGTGGGCGATGAGCATCTCGGCGCCGAACTTCTGCGCCTGATTGATCGCGCGGGTGGCCAACTCGAAACCGGAGATGCCGGTGGGAAAGCCCAGGTAGTTCTCGATTTTGGAACTCGACCCAGCCTGGCCTCCGGGCGCACTGGTCTCAACCACCAGCACACTGAGACCTTCCGACGCGGCATAAACCGCGGCCGCCAGACCGGAAGGACCGGCGCCGACCACAATCACATCACGAACCTGCGATTCATCCACCGGATTGTTAAGGCCCAGACAGTCGGCGACCTCCTGCGGCGTGGGATTACGCAATATCTTCGTTCCACGGCAGATCAGCACAGGAATTTCGTGCATGGTGACGTTGAAGCGATCAAGAATCGCCTGTGCCTGCTGGTCGGTGTCGAGATCGACGTAGGTGTAGGGGTGCCCATTGCGTGAAAGGAACTCGCGCAGCCGCAGTGTATGGCCGCAATGCATTGAGCCCAGCACAACCACGTCGCCAAAGCCCTTGGTGATGAGCACCAGACGACGCAGGATGAAGGCTCGCATGAAGATCTCGCTCAATTCAGCGTCCTTGGCGATCAGCGAGTGGAGATCGTCCTGGTTCACCTCCAGGAACTCTCCTGCTTCCGTGACCCGGCCTTGCGCCAGACTGCGGCGACCCGAGATGAGGCTGATTTCCCCGGTGAAGCTGCCGGGCTCATGGGTGACAAGTTCGCGCTCACCGGTGCAAGTAGGTTGTACGACTTGCAGCTTGCCCGAGAGCAGCACGAACATGGGCATGTGCTCGTCGCCGACATTGAACACAATGTCTCCGGCAGAAACCGGCCTGAGCTTTGCATGAGGACGTACGCGATCGATTTGCGCAGGCGAGAGATGAGGGAAAGCCTGGGTCTGTTGATCGAGAGCACTGGCGTTGGGTATGGGAAAGGCCGACATAGATATCGTAGATGCAGTACAGGGTCAAAAAGCAGCAAGGTTGAGAATGGCCGGAAATCTCGCACTGGTGCGGAATGGCGAGGGGATCAAGGACAGAGAGCGCGATTACATGTGATATGGCCTGTTCACGCCAGCAATGACGTCCATCCCGGAGAGGCGTCAATCGCCAACCGCTACGAGTGCAGGTAGTCCAATCGCCCATTGGCCGGATGCCCTACTCGGATGCCACGGCGGCGATCCAGTAGGTTGGAGGTTTTGCCTCGGGAGACGGAATGATGCAGGTTGCGACCGAAAGCTTCTGGAAACGTCCGACCTTGAATCCCTGCACCTGTTCCGGCGTGAGGCTGGGGTAGCCGCCAGAGAAAACAGCGATGGCTCCGCTGAGTTTCTTCTCTTTGAGCAGGCTTTCGAACGGCCCGGCGTCCAACTGGTTGTTATGGGCCATTTCGCATGTCATACTTTGCAGCTCCGCAATACCTAGCCAATCCAACGTTCTGGAGCCATACCGGGAACGTTCGTCGTTAATTTGGGCTGCGATGATGCTGTTGGCCTCGCCTGCGGTGAAGATGGAGCCTCTGGCCCTTTGTTCAGGGGTTGCCGGAGGAGTGATGGTCGATTTTGGCGACGCACCGCGAGCCACTCCGTCGAGATCAAGCAAAAAAACACACAGCAACTGATAGGTGTTGTAGTACTGGTACAAGATCAGTTTATTGACAGGCGTGTAGGCGGCGCTGAACGAGTGCATGACATGCTGCGGCAGGGAAGACACCGTGATGGCTGGTACGTCTGCAGAACGAAAGGCCTTGGCATCGGTGAAGTGGACGACTTCTCCTTCTTCGTACGAAGGCCACACGTTCGGCAGGCGAAGGGCAAGTGCGGCAGTGGCCAGCCAGTCAGGCAACGAGCGATCACCATGCCTGACGTCGTAGGTGGTTCGTCCGCGACCGATGCCGGAGATTTCCACGGCAGCTTTGATCTTCTTGCGTTGGGCATCGCTCAGTTGCTGGACGTACCAGGCGGAGCTGGGATGACGACCGCTCTCGCCGGGAAAAGCGATAAACAAAATCGTGCTCTCGGTGCTGACTCCATTGAGCGATTCGGCCAGCACCGGCAGCATGGCGAGCGAGGCCCAAGCGATGCTAGCCGCGTCGTCGTCCTTGGGACGTGAAAGGCTTGCACTGACCACGAGAACACCGTCGCCACGGCCTCCCACGGTGCAGATGATCATTTCTTGCGACGAACCGGGCGCGGCTTGTTGAACGATCTGATCGTGCGGAATGCCCGCTTTTGCGTAGAGATTGAGAAGTGCGTCGGCCCAGTCTTCAGAGGGCGCAGGCGGCAGCGAACGCTGCTCGACAATTTGCGTGCTTAGGCGCAGGTACGTGATGGACTTCGGAGCCTGCGCGGCGCAGTTTGTGGCCAGCAGCAGGACGAGGAACGCGTGCTGGAATCGTACCTTCGCCACGATGGGTTCATTATTGCCGCACCTTAATCTCGCCGACTAGGAGGCGAGTCACTAGGCTGCGTGATGGCAATGGTCGGCACGGCCTACGCAGCTCAGGCGTGCACGATTGACGAAGAATTATTAGCGAGTGTGAAATCGCCAACTGATATGTAATCCTGAGCGGCACGGCCAAGTCCGTAGCTCCCAACACCACCAGGGACTGGTCCGGCACACCGCCGGGATGTCCCGGCTCAGTCCTTTATGGAATTTCCCAAGTACGGCGGAGAGATTTTGAGAATGATGTCCCGGTCGTCTTCGACCAGCGTCACCCGCCCGTCTTCGTCTCGGTTTGGGCGTCCAACAGCGTCGAATTCGACATCGACCTTGAAATTAGGACAGTCGCGACTGATGTAGGTGCGTTGCAATCCAGTGGATAGCCCGCCTTCGGTTGTGAACACTTCGAGCAGTGCTTTCCGTGTGTTGCCGGGCTTGACTGTCGCCATGCGGTTGAGTACGCCTGTGAACCAATCCAAGTGCGCCTGGCAGGGTTGTTCTTGGTCTGCAGAGGACTCCGCTCTTAGGTCCGTAGCACCGCCAATGATGGCGGACGCAAGCAGTATTGCCACGCGACGTCGTTGCATCGTAGCCTCCCCGTTTTACTGAGTCTAAACCGTGAACGGCCACGCAGCGGTGGCACGCGGGTTTTGGGCGGCGACATGCTCGGAACCTTCAGAGGATTACCTCCGTGAAATCGCCATCTCACAAGTAACCCGTGACTTCATGCTGTTGTCTTGGTTTGACGGGCGCGGGACAGGCGGTGGCGCAGCCGACGGGAAGATCACGGGCTGAAGCCCGAGATGGCGAGGCGCTTTGTCACCACGCTAAAGCGTGGTGCTTCCACCAGGAGAAGCCCCACATTTGCCAACGTGAGTCAAATGTGGGCCACCCACGTCAGGTAACTGTGGGCCACGCGTGGAACATCCGAATTCCCACCCTTTCGCAAAGAGCGCGAAAGGATGGGGCACCCGGCGCAATTCGATCATCTTGTGAGCCCCATCACAGAGTTGTTTGTGACAAACCCGTTACTCATAGAGGAGGCCTGGGTGTATCTTGGAGGCCGAGCAAGGGAGCGTCACCATGTCACACGCAGCCACACGCCCGACTCCAAAGTCCCGGCAACCCGTTAAGAGTCGGCCCCAATCCTCTCCAGCACAGTACTCACTAGCCGAGCTTAAGGCGATGGGCAAAGCGTTGCGGGACAAGTGTCCGCGAGCATCCCACGCCGAATGGAAACCTCCGGGCAACCGACCGGATCCGGTCCGCGTGGTGCTGGAAACCGACAAGGGGCGTATACCCGATCTCGTTCCCCTTCGTCACGGGCGCATGGTCCAATCTCCGTTCACTTTCTACCGGGGCTCGGCGTTCGCCATGGCGCAGGATCTGGCAGGCACTCCCTCATCCGGCTTACGAGTGCAATGCGGCGGAGACTCGCACCTGGTCAACTTCCGCGGCCTCGCCACGGCGGAGAGGCAAGTGATCTTCGCCCTCAACGACCTCGATGAATCCCTCCCGGCGCCTTGGGAGTGGGACCTCAAGCGTCTGGCGGCGAGCATCGTGGTCGCCTGTCGCGACAACGGCCTCAGCGAATCTACAGCCAAGGATGCGGTCCTTGGCTGTGTCAGGTCGTACCGCGAGCGCATGACGGAGTTCGCCGAAATGAAGGTGCTAGACCTGTGGTACTTCGCCATCGAGGCCAACATGCTGATCGAGGGCATAAAGGACCCCGCGCTCCGTCACCGCGCCATCAAGGGCCTGGCGAAAGCGCGTGAGAGCGCCACCTCTGATGGCCTCTTCCCCAAACTCGTGGACGCTTCGGGCGAGAGGAAGCACTTCAAAGACCAGCTTCCTGCCATCTACCACTATGAAGGTCACACTGCCGGGGAGATTCACTGGGAAGTCCAGCAGGTCTACGACCTGTACCGCGAATCCCTGAGGCCAGAAAATCGCATGTTGCTCGACCGCTACGAGATGGCGGACGCCGCGGCCAAGGTCGTCGGCGTCGGCAGCGTCGGTACCCTCTGCTGGATCATTCTACTGACGGCCCGCAAAGCAGGAGATCCTCTCATTCTCCAAGTGAAGGAGGCGCGCGCCTCGGTATTGGAGGGCTTTGCGGGAAAGAGCGTTTACCCGAACCACGGACAGCGTGTAGTAAACGGCCTCCGGCTCATGCAGCCGTCCAGCGACATCTTTCTCGGCTGGACGGAGGGCAGGAGAGGACGTAACTTCTATCTCCGCCAGCTCCGGGACGTCAAGATCAAGTTTGCTGTCGAGACGTTCCGGGCGGCCCAGATGAGCCTCTTTACCCAATGGTGCGGCTATTCGCTGGCGCTGTCCCATGCACGCTCCGGTATACCTCCGCTGATCAGTGGCTACCTGGGTAAGAGCGACACGTTCGACAAAGCGGTGGCCGCCTTCGCCGTTGCCTACGCCGACCAGAACGAATCGGACCACGCTGCGCTCAAACGCGCGATCCACAATGGAAAGGTGGAGGCGGTGATCGAACAGGCGAAGTGAGCCGCTCGCGCAATGAAAACTCTGGCAGAGGAGAGCGAACCGTCGCCCGCGCCGGATTGAGACGCACCCTGACAGTCCGACAGGCTTGAACCTCGCTACTTTAGGAGTGTTAATTCTAGTTGCCCTGTTCGTGTTCCTTCGCCCTGCCATTGCGGAGTGCAGCCAGGCTTACAGGTCGGCGAGGCCGTGATCTGGTAATTGGCATAGCCGAACTCATTGCTGCGCGCCACATAATAGGTGTCACCCAGTTTGTAGAAAGTCATTTCGAAGGCCGTGTCTTCCACTGAGCTGACAACCCTACCATTCCGGATGGAATACGAGGCAGACAATTTCCCAGCTTCAGTCGCGGGAATGGCGTTCCTGCCAACGTGCATGATCAGGCGATGATTGTTCTTTTCATAGACACTCTCGTACTGCCCGCCAGTGACCGCGTTCCGCATCCAAACGGATTTTCCAACCAGTAGCTCATTGAGCTGCGCGTCGTTGAGCGTCACTGCACCCTTTTGCCTGAGATCGGCAACGGTCACGCCTTGCTTAGTACCTCGACGAGCATCCTGTTTTGTCGGCGTGTACCAGATCGGTGAGCTCCACGCACGTTCTTGAATCGAAGAGGGGACGGTTGTGGGCGGCGCCACTCCCAACTTCTTGGCGTCGAAGGTGCTCCATCGCGGAGTCGGAATCTGAATCACGCGCGCATAATAAAACGCGTTCAGCGTGGGATCGAAATCGGGGTCTGTCCAGACCTTTTTCAGTTCCACCGCGCCGATGGTATTCGTCCAACTCGCATTCTTGACATCCACTGTGTTCCCGACCGCCGGGACTTTCCCGGTCTGCGGATCGGGCTTGCGATCGCCGGACCAGACCACATCGTAGATTTTCTCGAAAGTCTGGCCACTCTTGCTCCAGCCCTTGATGATTTGAATGCGGTCGAGATTGCCATCTTTGGGGTCTTTTACCGCCCAGACAATGAATGTCGGCGCCGCCGCGCCTTTTCTCGCCGGAAGGTCGCCTCCCATCGGAACGCCTTTTGTATAACCGGTTTTTACCCAGTCCTTCGAGTTCAGAACATCCGGACGGTAGTCCCAGCCCCCGAACAGTCGCACCTCTGATTCGAACGCCGGAGGTACCAAAAGTTTCCTTGCGCTTCATTGCGTCGAAGATCGACGCCCGCGTGTTCTCCTCCGCCCACACGCCACCTAGCCCGGAGGTTCCGGTCTGAATGATCGTCATGCCAGACACCACCTTCCCCGCCAGGCGAATCTCAGGCGTGGGATCGATCATCGCGTGATCGCCGAAGTAGTTAGATTGGCTGTAGGCCGAAGCCGTATTGTGCGCATCGCCCGCGCCGACAAAACCGAACTTGTAGGGGTTGTAGCCGCGAGTGTCCTGCATCGCCAGGCCGTTTCTGTAGGCCTCTCGCGCGTAGCTGCCGTGCGGATTGGAGTGGCTGTTGTCGAGACCGATCAGGTAGTTCATGAGTTCGAAGCTGGCGAACTCGTCGGTGGGGGAAAGTTCAGGAGTTGTTTCCGAGGTGCCTTTGACCTGCTTAATTTCCGTCAGCACCTCGTTGTTGAGGCGGTCAGCTGCCCAGGCGGCGTCAATGGGACGGCCTTTGCTGTCCACATCAATAGGGAACATCAGACCGTCACTCAGGTTGGCATTGTGTGAGATGCACAACAGTTCATTGCCCGCCTTGCGTTGAACATCCATCCAAGCCCAAAGGTCTTCGGGATGTTGTGAATCGATGGATGTGAACGGAGCTACCGGCACATGTACCGAGTCTCGGAAGAAGACGTTGCGGTGCATGTTTCGATTGTTCGGCATCGACGTCCACTCGTATGAAACGAACGCGGTGAACTTGCCGGGCTTGTTGTATTTGTCAGCGGCCGCGATAGTCTGCTTCCAGATGTTCTCCGTGATGTCGGGACTGAGCAGTTCCTTGATGGGCTGACCCGTACCGAGGCTCTTCGCGAGCCACTGGAAGACCTCGGTAGCCTGAGCCTGGTTTTTGATCTGCAACTTCTTAGCAACCGGGAGCTTACTGAGCGAGGAACTTGGGTCGTTGGCGAGGCGCATCACACCCACGTATTCCGCGTGGTCGGTCACGCCTTCAAAGTCGAGCGGCGTCCTGATCTGCACCATGAAGCCTGCGGGATGCTTGATCGGAAGGCCTATGGAGTACTGATACGCCTCCTCAGGTCCTGTAACCGTGTTCCCGAAGATGTAGGCATCAGGCGACCAACTTGTGTGCTGGTGCGTTTGCCCGAAGTAGGCGTTGCGCTCAGGGTTCTTCTCCTGCGCCAAAGCTGGGGAGATCTCCAGTACCGCTGCCATTGCAAGCATCAAGATTGCCGCCATTGCCGTTCTCGTCTTCATGACACAGTCCTATCCGCCCTCCGCGCTACAATGCGTACGGTTACCAGGGAATTCAGGTTGAGGGCTGGAAACTGCCCCACACTATACACCGCCGAACCGCCCCAACGCACTTGCTTCCTTTGGCAGGTTGACGGACTTCACTCTCGCGACTTGGGGATCCCGCATTGAAGTGAGGTCGGCACAGATAAGTGTTGTGAAATCGCCTCTGACAAGCAATCGGGATTCCATGCTGTTGTTTTGGGTTGACGCGCGCGGGGCAGGCGCTGGCGCGGAAGTGTAAAGGATGTCTCGGGACACCCTGTAAAGGATGTCATGGGACTGGACAAAAGGAAGGCAAATATGGGCCACGGGATATGTGGGCCACCAGCCGTGATCCAGGAGCAACCCCTGGACCAAGCACATCTCCGAGATGGCGACTATTAGGCCGAGCGGCGAGAAGCCTGTTCTAACCGGGCCTTCGCCGCCAGCCTCAGATGTATCTCGCGCATGACGATGGCAAAACGTCAACTTCCTATTTCGCCTGCACCAGCCCCGCAATAACAGCAGCAACTTTATCGAGTATCTCGTTCCAGCCCTCAAGTTGACCGCTATTTTTCGCGCTCTCCATGGGTTCATTTCCAATGAAGGTGAGTTTCGTCTGGCCGTTTCCGAGATCCTCAAAGATGGTCACGTCGTACGCACCGTCTATGGCTTCATGTTCTATTCCTAATTGCGCAGGCTCGATCTTGTTTCCCTTCGAGTCCGAAAAGTACATGGAGGAAACGATCTTCTCGTGCAGAACAATCTCGTGGTATTCACCGGCATTCCAAAAGTCCTGCCCATCCGGCGTTCTCATGCAGCAGAGGAATTTTCCTCCCACGCGAAAATCTATCTGGCAAACGGGCGCAGTAAAGCCCTTCGGTCCCCACCACTGCATCACGTACTTCGGGTCTGTCCACGCCTTCCAAACCAACTCGCGTGGGGCATCGAAGACTCTTGTAACGACCATCCGCTCTGTCTCGTTAACCGTGTTGTTTGTCATTTCTGACCTCCTCCTTTTTCATTTGCTTCACAACCTCATCTAGCTTGTCGAAACTCTCTTCCCAGAAGCTGCGATAGCTGATCGCCCAGTCGGCGACTGTCTTAATCGCCTCGGGCCTAAGCGTGCACACACTCTCACGTCCACGCTTCGTCTTGATGACAATCCGCGCCCGCACCAGGTAGGCGATATGTTTTGAAATCATCTGCTGGGAGAGTGCAAATGGTTCCGTCAATCCATGCACAGTCTCAGGCCCATGTGAAAGCCGTTCGAGCATCGCTCGCCGGGTTGGATCAGACAGAGCCGCAAATGTTGTGCCCAGATTATCCACAACTGTATGGTAGTGGATTTTCGGCCGATGTCAAATGTGAATGTTGCGATTCGTGATTTCTGTCCCGAGTCTCTTAACCTGACAGCTGCGCCGCTGGCCGGTTTTCAAATGTTCACTGATACACTTCGTGCGGGAGGACGACGAACCGATGAAACCAGCATCGAACGTCAAGACGCCAGAGCAATACATCGCCTCACTCCCCGCAGATCGTGCGAAGACGATCGCGACAGTGCGCGCACTCGTGAAGAAGCACATTCCGCGCGGCTACGAGGAATGCCTCGCTTGGGGCACGATCGGCTGGACGATTCCGCTGTCTCGATATCCGGACACGCACAACCAGCAGCCGATTTATTACGTCGGGGTCTCGTCGCAAAAGGACTACTGCTCGCTCTACTTAATGAGCGCGTTTTGGAGTGCCAGCGAGCTTGAACATCTGAAGGCGGCGTTCAAGGCGGCTGGGAAGAAGCTCGACATGGGAGGATGTTGCGTTCATTTCAAGTCGCCGGACGATTTGCCGCTGGAAGCGATTGGCAAGCTGATCTCGGCGATTTCGAGCGAGAAGTGGATCGAGATGTACGAACAAACGCGCTCGATGACCAAGGCGGGGCAGGCGCGGAAGGCGAAGCAAGGCGCGGCATCGACGAGCAAGGTGGCCGCCAAGCGCGTCGCCACAAAACGTCGGCGGTAATGCCGGCCGCACGTGGGAGGCCGTTCCCTTCAAAACAGCACTTGATCAGAGGTTCGCGTATGGTTATCTGCTGATTGCCGTTGTCCTGTAGCATGGCGCGAATGGGTTCTAATCGCTCACTCATTCGGTCGGTGCTGACCGACATTCACTTCTGGATTCCGGTCTGCGTGCTGCTGGGCGGACTGGCGGTGTTGCATTGGATCAGTTGAACCGCGCGGGGCGTGAGGCTGAGGTCGCGACGCCTCTGTCTGCGGTAGCGCCCGAACGCCTGCGGCAACTGCAATCGCTGGGCATCCTATGCGGCTTTGGCGCGGGCGCGTGGTTGGGCGCGGCGGAGGCACCCACGAAGCTGGTGACCGCGGGGATCTCGCCGGTCGTCATTTCGTTGCTGATGGTCGCAGGTGTGTTTCTCGCACGCTGGAGCGTGCCCGCGCTGGTTCGCGGCACCCAGCAGGTCGGTTGGGATTTGCGGCAGGCGCCACACCTCGTGGTGTGGGCCGTGCTTGCCGGATGTCTCTGGGCGGTCGCCAACACACTCACTATCTTCGCCATTCGCGACGTCGGGCTCAGCATCGCCTTTCCGCTGTGGAACATGAACAGCCTCATCGGAATCTTCTGGGGCGTGACGCTGTTCAACGAACTGCGCAACGCCGGCGCGCGACGCTGGCTCACGGTGCTGGGCGGAGCGGTGTTGATGTTTGCCGGAGCCACGTTCCTGGCGTACGCGTCGTCATCCCAAACCACTCCGCAACGTGCGATGCGCGGCATCGTCGCCGCGCTTGCGGCTGGCATGCTGTGGGGCACGATGTACGTTCCGTATCGCAAAGCGTACTTGACCGGGATGAATCCGCTTTCGTTCGTAACGTTTTTCACTGTCGGCGAACTGGTGACAATGACGATTCTGGCGCTTGCCTACAGTGGAGGAGCTTCGCCGCTGTGGCAGCAGCTTCAACAAGCGAAAGACGCGCTGTTCTGGTTATTGCTGGGCGGGTTCGTGTGGGTCATTGGGGACCTGTTTCAGCAGTTCGCCGCGAAGTATGTCGGCATCAGCCGGGGTATTCCGTTGTCGAACACCAATCAATTGTGGGGCCTCGCGTGGGGCATCTTGGTGTTTGGAGAATTGCTCGGACGGGGCGCGTCGCTGTATGCCGAGGTCATTGGCGGGTCACTGCTGATGGCCGCGGGCGCCGGCGCAATTGCGCTGTCATCCGTCACTGGCAAGGAACACGGCCGCTGGCAGGAGGCGGCGTATCAGGAAGGCGCGAAGTATGGCGTTGCTGCCGAGTACGTGCAGGCCGGTCTCGCCGGACAGGACTCATCTCGGTCGCGAACGGTCAGCGGAAGGCGGTCTCTGCTGGATTGGGCGATCGTTGTGCTGACAACGGCTATATTTGTCGGTCTTGCGGCTATGTGTCGAATTCCGCGCCTGGCAGTCGACTGGACTGCTGCCGTTCTGCTTGCAGTGGCGCTGCTAGCGTTTCTGGTGGCGTGCGGAGCTGCGTTGTGGAAGGCAACGCGGTTCTGCTAGAGCGCATCAGGAAAACTGCGACGGCTGGCACGAAACGCGGGGCTGTGCCAGGAACTCAACGCGGGCTTAGCTGTGTTCCGGCTTGGTGGAGGCCACTACTCGTCCGTCGCGCCAGCGGTCAACCAACTCCCACCAGAGGTAACGTTCCCACTCGCTGAGGGTTGTCTTGGCCCACTGTCGGTCGGCCCACCATCGCGTGCCGTAGTAATACGGGTCGGGAGCGGCGTAGAAGGAGAAGTGATACTGGGGAAGCCTTGCCTGTAGGATCTCGCGCGAGCGTCGCGTGTGGTAATCCGAAGTGACCACCAGGACCGACTTGGCGCCCGAGCCGGCAAGGCATTTTTCCAGGTATCGCGCCTCGTCGTAGGTCGAGTTTTCCTGCACAGGGCAAACCGTGGACTCCCCGGGGGTCGTGCGGTCCAGCAGTTCCTGTGCGAGGTCAGTGTCGAGGTGTCCGAAGGTCTTTCCCTTGGCAAATACATCCAGCATCAGGTGAGGAGCGTAGCCCTCGTGCATGAGCTTCACTCCGTTCCAGTAACGCAGATCGTTGTCGCCTCCGCCCAGCACGACGATCAGGTCGGCATGTTGGGGATCGTTCACCACGAGGTACGAGGCGGCGTGCCGAAAAAGAAAGACAAGGACTACTGCGATGAAGAACAGGACGACGAGGCGCTTCCACATGTTGGTCTTGATTGTAGACGAGCACTTTACAAGTCGCGGAGACCGTTGCGAGAGGTTGCGCCGGTTCTGGCCGTCGAATCAAGAGAGGCCTTCACCGTGATGGTCACAGTGAAGGCCCAGGTTGAGCTTTACAAATACGCCTGCTGCTACTTCGGTACGTTCTTGCCAAAGCGGAACGTTGGCGAGGCCGACATGCGCCAGGTGTACTGCGGGTCTTTCAGCAGATTGTCGAACAGCTTGGTGTAAACCCAATCCGACTGCAGCCGAATTCCCACATGCTTGGAAACATTCAGATCCATGCCGCCGCCGACTCCGTAAAATCCGACCCACTGGCTGGTCTTCATGCTCGGACCAATCAGCTGGCTCACGATCCCGGACATGATCGGATCGGGCGGATGTACGGTGATCATCTGATACATGGCGCCGATGTCGGGATGAATGAACAGCGTCACATATTTGAAGTGACGGTAATTGAACTGCGGTCCGCCTGTAATGGTGTAGGTGTTCGCGTGGTAGGGAGACCATACCGTATAGCCGGCAGGCAGGTACGGCAGAACCGGCGCGAGTTTGGCGAGCGTTTGGTTATTGAGCTGTGGGACGGTCAGGGAACTGTTGCCACCAAAATAGCTGGTATCGAAACCCAGCGCCATCCAGCGCCGATAGTTGTAGCCGAACTGCGCCTGCCAGCCACGCTCATCGAGGTTCATATTGGGGGTTGTCAGGTACGCAAAACCAAAGTACGCGTCATACTGAGCAACGTATTCCTGATTCTGGGCGAGACACGTCACCACAGACAGGGAGAGGAAGAAAAGCAAGAGTAAAGTTATGAATCGCCGCATAGGGCTTCTCCTTGCGAGCTGTTTGAATTGGGATCCCGTCTGGCTCAGCGGCGCCTATGTGCGCGCGCACGACTTCAGGAACAACCCTTCCGTTAAGCCCGACTAGATAGTGTCGAGCATGGGAGGGGTCGGTTAATAGCAAATTCGTGCTATTCGGCGAGCCGATTCCCAAAATGGGAATTATTCGAGCAACCTCATCCTTGGCGGAAAGTGCTTCCTCGCAAAGCAAATACGCTGTAGCTCGCGGGACTACTTCGGAGGGAGTTGGGATTTCTCGCGGCGTCGCACTTCCGCCAGCCGGTTGGCGATGATGGTGTAGGCAGCCGCATTGAACGACAGTCCAATGTGCGTCCCATGAACTTCAAAATCGCAACCATCGATTCCCGTGAGGCAATAGTGCCAGTCGACGATGCCGTCGTTGCGGGTGTAGATGGCCGTCTCCTGTACGGAATCCGGCACGTTGCGGCGCAGTGAGTCGAGAAAGTTGCAGGTGCATTTGCCGGTATAGCACGCGGGCATGACCTGCGATCCATGCTGTCGCAAGATGTGCCCGCGGACGGCTTCTGCGGCACGCAACACGCTGCGATGGGCGACGGTGCCGCGAAAAGGTGACGCGAGTGTCGTCACGGAGGCGATGGCGTCGGGGCGCTGCGATGCGACCGAGCGCGCAATGATTCCCCCTAGGCTATGGCCGATGACGTGGATCCTGCGGCCGGTGTCGGAGAGAGCCTTCTCGATGCAAGCGTTCAGGCGCCGCTGGATGAGGATGTTGGGGCACTCGGCATTCACGCCGATTCCGGAAAGATAAGGCCGGTATCCAATGCGTCCCAGCCAAGTATTGAACTGACTTAGATAAGCATCCGTCCCCAGGAATCCGGGAATGACAATGACCGCCGATCCGTCGCCGTGAGGAATGCCCAGTCCGTAGTACACCGGCGCAGCGTGCAGCAGGAGGATGTCGGCGGCGAATAGTGCCTCCTGCCAGATGGAAACGTTGGCTTCTGCGTGGTCTTCGCGGAAATCAGCAGGACGCGGGCCCGTTGCCAAAAACGAAATCTCCCAAGGAAAGCAGCAGTGAGTTCAATCGCCTGTAATCGGCGGTGATGCTCCTGCTCTCGCGACAGCCAGACTGTCGAGCGCCATCCCCGGGGAGTAAGTGTATCTGTTCTGGGGTGAGTTGCCAAAATATTTTGTGAGCCCACGGGAGGCAGTTCAGGTTTTCAATAGAGCACCAGGATGCCTCAATCCAAAACGGGCCGCGCTCGGTCTGATTTTGTGGCAAGATAGGGACAGTTTTGTGCACTGCAGCAAGGAGTCGCAGCCATGAGTGCCAGCACCGTGGTCATCAAGAAATATCCCAACCGCCGCCTTTACGACACCTCCGCCAGCAAGTACATCAATCTGGATGACATCGCGGCATTCGTGCGCGAAGGCAAGGACGTGCAGGTGGTCGACGCACAGTCTGGCGAAGACGTCACCCGCGTTACGCTCACCCAGGTGATCGTGGATGACGCCAAGCAGCAACCGACTGGCTTGCCGATCGAGCTGTTGCGCCAGCTCATCGTGTCGTCTGACCGCGTGGGCCGCGAGTTCATCATGTGGTACTTGAAGTCGGCCTACGATGCCTACCAGTCGGTGCAGAGCAAGCTGCACAGCGGCATGAGTGAGGTGCAGGCGGCAGCGAGTTCTCCCATCAACATGGTAAAGAGCTTTCTGCAAGGACAGGCTGCCGGCAAACCTTCACCAGCTCAGCCCGGCGCCAGCGACGAACTGGAGCGACTTCGCCAGCGCATCGCCGAGTTGGAAGCTCGCGTGATCACGACGAAGGCAAAAGCGCCTGCGAAGCGAACTGCCCCCGCCAAACGCAAAATCGCGATGAAGCGTTCAAAGAAAGCTGCGAAGAAAAAGAAGGGCTAATACGACTGGAAATGCCCTGCAGGAATTCACCCTCTACCTACTGTCAGTGAATAGTAGCGAGGCGTTCATGCCGTCCGGACTGTCGTGCACAGCGCTTCGGCCGAATCGTCCCATTGCATCTCGCGCTTCATCGGAATGAAGCTCATCGCCCGCTCGGTGAGAGCTGTGATGGTGAGGCTTGGATTCACGCCGAGGTTTGCTGACACCATCGAACCGTCGCACACGTACATGTTCTTGTAGCCAAACACGCGGTTACGATGGTCCACCACGCCATTCTGCGGCGAGTCGGCCATCACGCATCCGCCCAGGCAGTGCGCGGTGCCGGGAATGTCGAACAGGATTTCCGGCAGCATGCTCATGGGGCTGCCGCCAACCATCTGGGCAAACAGCTCGGCGAATTTGTTGGCCGCCGGAATGAACGTCGGAATCCGCTCGCCACGGCTGGCCAGCACTTTGCGGAATGGCCACAGGTACGAGCGCTCCCATTTCATGTCGATGTGCCCATCGAGTGCCTGCATGCAGAGCAGAATCACCGACTCCCGCGCCCAGCCAAACGGCTGCAAGCTGCGGAACGTGCGGATGGGATGCTGCAACGTCGCCATCAGCAGGTTTTTCATCCACAGCCCGACGCGACCCGGTCCCGGCCTTCCGCCCGTCAAAATCGTGGTCCATGCCGACATCGAATCCGATCCTTTCGGATAGCGCACGGCTTCGATGTGGGTATGTTCATCGATGTAAATGCCCGACCCAATGGCGACGCCCTTGGACAGATCGTCGCGCGTATCAGGCACGCGCACGCCAATCAGCGACTCAGAGTTGGTGCGCACGTAGCGGCCAATCTTGTCGCTCAAGTTCGGCAGCGACTTCTTTTCCTTCAGCCGGAAGAACAGCTCCATGCTGCCTAAGGCAGAGGCCGCTACCACGATGCCGCGGCAGGTGAAGCTCTGCCGGTTCTTGGCGAAAAATGCTGTTGACCGCTCAGTCGAGACCCGATAGCCCTGACTGCCATCGTCTGCGCCGTCGAGCGGCACAATGTCGGTTACGCGGGTCTCGGCGAAAACGCGGCAACCGCGCTTCTCGGCGAGGTACAGATAATTTTTATCGAGCGTGTTCTTGGCGTTGTGACGGCAACCCATCATGCAGCCACCGCAGCCCTCGCAGGTGGTGCGCTCAGGGCCTTCGCCGCCAAAGTAGGGGTCGGGCATGGTCACACCGCCCTGGACACCTTCGGGGGCCTGGAAGATAGCCACGCTGGTGCGGTAGAACGTGTCGCCCACTCCCGCCTGTTCGGCAACCTTTCGCAGCAATTTGTCGGCGGGCCCCAGAATTCGGTTGGTTACTACCCCCAGCATGCGCGACGCCTCGTCGTAATGCTGGGGCATCTCCGCCTTCCAGTTGTCGAGTCCCTTCCATGAGCCGTTGTCCCAGACTTTGTCAGGCGGGCGCAGCATGGTGCAGGCATAGGTTATCGATCCGCCGCCTACAGCGCAGCCATGCATGATGGTGACGTGCCGGAAGAAACGCATGTTGAAGAAGCCGCGCAGCGCGATACCCGGACGCCAAAACCAGCGGTGCATTTCCCAGCTTGTTTTGGGCAAATTATCCGCGGTCCAGCGGCGGCCCATTTCCATCACCGCTACGCGGTAGCCCTTTTCGGTCAAGCGAAGTGCGCTCACGCTTCCGCCAAATCCCGAGCCGACCACGATGTAGTCGAAATCAAAACTTGCGCTTCGTTGTGCCATGTGAGGACCCTTTACTTACGGACCACTGGTCGCGATGCTGCCTGTCTCTTTACTCTTACCGCCGATGCCAGCACTTCTGAGGGACGGGGCATCCCGCGCCGCGCATACCGAATCTTGCCATCCGGCCCAATCAGATAGACGGTGCGGTTCACCATGCCGCCGTCGGAGTTATATACCGCGGCGACCTTTTGGTCTTCATCGACAAGCAACGGGAAAGGGAAGTGGTTGCGTTGTTTGAACTCACGATGACTCTCGGCGCTCTGAGGATTGACACCAAACACCAGGATGTTCTGCCCGCGCACGTCCGGCCACGCATCGCGGAACTCGCACAGTTGTTTGCGGCAAATCATGGTGTCGTCGCCGGGATAAAACACCAGCATCACATTCTTGCCCCGCAGTGCCGACAGCGTCACGCGTTTTCCGGTTTCGGTTTGTAATGTAAAGTCGGGCGCTTTGGAACCGACCGGCAGCAGATCGCGCGGTAACCAGGAAAACATTTTTGGGCCCAATTCCTAAGCGGAAATGCTACTTCTTCGCCGCCGCTTCGGCTTTCCGAATGGCCTTTTCGTGCAAATCGTAGGTCGCCAGCGCCTTGCGAGCGCCGTCGCGGGCCATGGCTACGCTCAGCTTCTTCTCACCATCGGCGAAAGTGTCTTCGGCATCGAGGCGCATGGTTTCCGTCTCTTCGTCGGCCTCGTATACTCCTTTGGCGACGGCTAGCACGTCCGCATCGACATCCTTCGGCAAGGCCTTGCTCTTGCCACGCCTTCTTGCTCGCGCCCGAGTCATCGTCACTTTGCGTCGCGAGGTAGTTATAGGCGCGCTTCAGGTCGTCAGTCCACGTCGCCTTTACTTTGTCCTCGGCGTCGTTCAGCGCTTCCGTGGCGCGGTCGGCTACCTTGCGTACTTTGGGCTTTTCGAGCAGCCACTTGAATATGCCCCACTCCATGCCTTGGGTCATGATGGCGCGGGAGGTTTCCACTGCTTCTAGTTTCTTCATGGTCGTAAGAGTCCAGGTGTTGGAGTCACAAACTAACGTGACATTGTAGGCTGCAATTTCGAAATTAGGATGTGACGCCGGAACGCCGTCGCGGTGATTCCCATTTTGGGAAAGTGAGAAAACAAACCACTGAGGCACAGAGACACAGAGGTTTGTGAATTGGCTTCTCTGTGCCTCTGTGTCTCGGTGGTGAAAATTGTTTTCGCGCCTAGGGCAAATCCCGGTACGCTACGCTGGTCAGGAACTCTTCGTACTCACCCTTCGACATGGTGGTAAATATCTCGGCCGCGCGGTCGAATTTGTGATCTTTGGGAGTCGTCTCCGCAGTCTTCAGGCGCGCCACCACTTCGGTCAGAATCGCATCAAACATCTCCGGCGTGATGTTGCGCCCGTCGTTCATCTGCGACTGGTAGCGCAGCCACTGCCACAGCTGCGAGCGGGAAATCTCCGCCGTGGCTGCGTCTTCCATCAGGTCGTAAATCGGGACGCAGCCGTTGCCGCGCAAGCCACGACTCCAGGTACTGCAGGCCCACGTCGATGTTGCGTCGCAAACCACCTTCGGTGATGTTTCCTTTCGGCAGTTCCAGCAGGTTCGCGGCCGTAATCGGCGATGGTTGGGCTCGCGGGAGGAGCGATCTGGTTGGGCTGCGGCATGTGCTCATCGAAGATCGGCTTTGGCGATCGGAACCAGCCCGGGATGTGCGACCCACGTGCCGTCGTGTCCGGCGCGGACCTCGCGCAGCTTGTCCTGCCGCACCCGCTCCATCGCTTCTTCGTTGGCTTTGGGGTTGTTGCGAATGGGAATCTGCGCCGCCATTCCGCCCATGGCATGAATGCCGCGGCGGTGGCAGGTGTGGATGAGCAGCTCCACGTAGGAGCGCAGGAACGGCTGCTGCATGGTAACGTCGCCGCGATCGGGCAACACGTGGCTCTTGTGATTGCGGAACTTCTTGATGAAGCTGAAGATGTAATCCCAGCGCCCGCAGTTGAGCCCTGCCGAGTGATCGCGGAGTTCGTAGAGAATCTCGTCCATCTCGAAAGCCGCGGTGATGGTTTCGATCAGCACGGTAGCTCGAATCGTGCCCTTGGGAACGCCGCAGTATTCCTGCGCGAAGACGAACACATCGTTCCACAGGCGGGCCTCTTCGTGCTTCTCCAGCTTCGGCAGGTAGAAGTATGGACCGGTGCCGCGTTCAATCTGTGCCTTGGCGTTGTGGAAGAAGAACAGGCCGAAATCGAACAGCGAGCCGGAAATAGGAGTGCCGTTGACCATGAAAGTGCTTTTCGTTGAGATGCCAGCCGCGCGGGCGCACGAAGAGCACCGCCGGATTGGCGCTCAGCTTGTATTCCTTGCCTTCGGGTGACCGGAACTCGATGGTGCGACGCACGGCGTCGTAGAGGCTCTGCTGTCCCTCGATGCAGTTCTCCCAGGTCGGAGCGTTCGAATCTTCGAAGTCGGCCATGAAGACCGAGGCGCCCGAGTTGAGAGCGTTGATGACCATCTTGCGGTCGGGAGGGCCGGTGATTTCGACACGCCGGTCGCGGAGGTCGGCGGGAATGGGCGCTACCTTCCACTCGGCTTCGCGGGTGGCGCGCGTCGAGTCAAGGAACTGCGGCTTTTCTCCGGCGTCGAACTGGGCCTGACGTTCGACGCGCTCTTTCAACCGTTGTTGCCGTACCGGCTCGAAGCGTGTGTGTAGCGCCTGCAGAAACTCGACTGCCTGCGGGTTCAGAATGTGAGACTGGGAAGCGGTTGGCTGGGCCGTAATGCGGATCGTTTCAGTCTGGGTGCTCATGCATCTCCCTCGTTAAAATTGCGGAACGGCAGGGATGATTGCGCTGCGCCATGCCGTTAAGTTCGATGCGTTTGTCAGTCGGCAGCCGCTGCGATGGGACGCAGCGGCGGATCGAGCGACGGATAGAGATGCGGCATGGGAATGCGCTCTGTCGCTTCCCCGCTATTGTAGTCCAGCACATGCGGATACGGATGTGCTAACGTTTCGCGCTGCTTCCGCCGGCTGTTAGACCGTCACAGAGACTTACTTGCGGCTATAGAAGATGTTGAGCATGAGGCCGAACTGGTTGTACCGCTGGTTGGGGCTTTTGCCGGTCTGGTTCTGGTGTTCGTAGTAAGGATTGAGATCGAAGTGTTTGCCGATGGGGAGATTGCAACCGGCGTAGAGGGCGGTGTCGGCCCATTTGGAATAAAGGCTCTGGTAAAAGACCTCCACGCTCGCGTAAGGGGAAAGGTGATACGAGCCGATGCGCCAGGTGCGCTGTAGTTGCAGGCGGTTGCGGTAGCGCCAGCCAAAGACTCCGTTGTTCCAGTCGAGGTCCAGGCGGTTGCGGTCGGAGACGAGGACCTTGACGCGAGGCGTGGGCAGGTTGACGGTGAGGACGGGCTCAAGGCGGTTGGTGGGCGGATCATCGGGGTAGGGCAGGTAGCGGTAGCCAATGCTGAAGATGATGGGCCGAGACTTGGAGTCGTCGTTATCGAAGGTGGTAATGGCTGAAAGCAGGGGCAGGGACTTGAGGTAAAAGTCGAGACTGGGGCCAAATTCGGCGGTGACGGGAGCGCCAGCTTCAAATGTCTCTTTGGCCTGGAACCAGAGGCGGAGGTCGGAATGCGCCTTGTAGTAGAGGTCGACCTCGGGGAGAAACTGGTCGATCTGCGCCAGGGCGGCGGGGCAGAGCGCCAGCAAAACCAAGAGCCAACAACACTTTCGAAAGTCTTTCAGGAGCGGCATCCGTTACGATGATGGACGAACCGGCTGCGGAATGTCCATCGTTCTGCAGTACCCGCTTGTAAAGAGACTAAGACAGAGGCAGGGCTTCTATGAAAGTTTGCGCACTTCTATGCTGTTTCCTATTCTGGGTTGCGCCAGTGCTTGCGCGCGAGAGCAACGACGTGATCATCATGAAGAACGGCGATCACTTGACGGGAGAGATCAAAGGGATGTCGCAGGGGGTGCTGTACATCAGCATGAACTACATCCTCGGGACCAGTGACGTGCAATGGTCGAAGGTGGACCACATCGAGAGCAAACAGCTGTTCCTGGTGAAGACGGAGGGGGGAACGGTGTACACGGGGACGCTGTCAACGGCGGAGATGGAGAAGGGCCAGCCAATCACCATCGAGGTGGTGGAGTCGTCGAGCAAGCAGACGACGCTGGAGCGGCGGAGCGGTGGTGGAGATGGACCAGACGTCGGAACAATTCTGGCAGAGATTTAATGGCGACATTAACACGGGCATCACGTACACCAAAGGGCAACCAGTCAACGCAGTACAACCTGAGTTCGGAGGTGACGTATCCGCGGGAGAGGTGGCAGGCGAGCGGATCGTTTAACTCGACGCTCTCGACGAGCACGGGAGTGACTGCCACCACGCGCAACCAGGTGAACGTCGGGGCGCAACGGCTGCTGCGCTGGAATAATTGGTTCTATGCGGGAGAAGGTGCGCTGCTGCAAAGCTCGGAGCAGGGCATTAACCAGCAGGGAAACATAGGCGGAGGGATTGGACGGTACGTCGTGAACTCTAACCGCACAAAAATCTTCTTGCTTGGCGGCTTTGCCTGGCAGCAAACGAATTATTCGCCGTCGGTCTTCGTGAGCGGGCCTCAGAGAGTGGCGACCGGGCTGGTTTCGGGCGGCCTGAAGTTTTACCGCTTCAACAAGACCACCATCGAGTTTACGGGTACGGTATTTCCCGCGATCTCGCAACCCGGGCGGGTGTATACGAACGTGAATGCGACGTACTACATCAAGCTGTCGGGGAGCTTGTCGTGGAACGTGTCGTTCTACGGGAACTGGGACAACCAGCCTCCGCCAACGTTCTCGGGGAGCGATTACGGGACGAGCTCGGGGCTGAGCATTACGTGGGGGAACAAGTAGAGAGAGGCATCTAGCAATTAGCAGCTAGCAATTAGCCAAGAGCTAAGAGCCACGTGCCTTGGGACTGGTGGGCGCAATCCGGCGGTGCCGGGTGCCCAAACGCGCCTCCTGTATGATTTGCTGTTGAAAAATCGATACTGTAGTGGCTGATTGCCGGGTGACGTGGATGTGTCCGGCGGCGGCTGCGATCTGAGGGACCATGCATCGCTCCGAGCTGCTTTCTTCGCGCCTGTTTTTTCTTCTTCTCTTCGTTAGTTTGTGCGCAATTGTGAGCTTGAGCGCGCAAATTGTTCCGACGAACGATCCTCCCGTGTATGGGCCGTATAACGCGGCGATTGAGGCGGGCGGCGATGGCATCCATAAAAAGATGGTGGAGAAAGACACGGTGTTGCGCGCCGAGTCGCCGTGGACGATGTATGCGTGGGTACAGGTGGATGGGCCGGTGACGGCTCCGACGTTGGTGGCGGGGTATGGAGATGTGTCGGGCGAATATGCGCGATACCTGGGGCTGGAGCCGGGCAAGTTGATGCTGTGGGCAGGACCGGAGAATTCGCTAAGCGCGGCAGCTGCAGTTACGCCGGGAAAGTGGCAGTTCGTGGCTGCGACGTTTGACGGGCAGTCGGTGTTTCGGCTGTATAGCGACGGCTCGCAGATAGGGCAGGGGGTACTGGCGCTGGGTCGAGCGGCTCCGGTGCTGCAGGTTGCGCCGCCGGTGCCGACGGCGGTGCCGGGGATGCCGTCGTTTCAAGGGCAGCACTTCGGCGGGGAGGTGGCGGGGTTCACGGTTGTGCGCGAGGCGCTGACGGCGGAACAGATCAAGAAGCTGGCGGTGAGTCCTCCGAACTTTGGATTGATTGTGTACGAAGAAGGCGCGAAGCCGTGGCCCGTGCAGACGAGAGGGCAGGCGGGCTATCGCGCTCCGCAGGATCCGGCGACGTACCCGAAGAGCCGTGCGCCGCATTCGGCGGCGGTGGCGAAGCCTTTGCCGACCGGTCCGGAGATTGTGGCAGACGGTGACAACCAGTGGACGCTGGCGGGCGGATGGCGCATGGTGGGCGCGTCGGCGTTGAAAGCAAGCGCTGCGGACATGGCGAAGGCGGGCTTCAATGCCAAGGACTGGCTGGTAGCGACGGTGCCGGGCACCGCGCTGACGACGATGATCGATCGCGGGGTCTATCCGGATTCGGATTATGGACTGAACAACCTCATCATTCCTGAGAGCTTGAACAAGCAGGACTACTGGTATCGCAACGAGTTTACGGCGCCGAAGACGAGCGCGCGGCGGCTGACGCTGACGTTTGAGGGGATCAACTATGCGGCGGAGGTGTGGCTGAACGGGAAGGCGCTGGGGAACATCAAGGGTGCATTTATCCGGGGCGTATTTGACGTGACGGATGTGCTAAAGCCAGGGCAAACGAATGTGCTGCTGGTGCGGGTGTCGCCGCCGCCGCACCCGGGGATTCCGCACGAGCAGTCGATCTTGGGCGGGCCGGGTGAAAACGGTGGCGCGATGGTGCTGGATGGGCCGACGTTTATGGCGACGGAGGGGTGGGACTGGATCCCGGCAATTCGCGATCGCGATACCGGAATTTGGCAGCCGGTGGTATTGAGTGCATCGGGAATGGTGAACATTGGCGACGTGCAGGTGGTGACCAAGCTGCCGCTGCCGGATACGAGTAAGGCGGATATTGAGATCAACGTGCCGCTGGAGAACGCGTCCGACAAGCCGGTGAAGGGAACACTGCATGTCGTAATTGAAAGCGTCACAGTGACGAAGGATGTGACAGTCGCGCCGGGAAAGAGTGAAGTGAAGCTGGCTCCGGCGGAGTTTGCGCAGTTGACGTTGCAGCATCCGCGGCTGTGGTGGCCAAACGGATACGGCAAGCCTGAACTGTACACGGCGAAGGTTTCATTTGAGGAAAGTGGAGCGACAAGTGACTCGAAGGACGTGCGCTTCGGCGTGCGCGAAGTGACCTACGAGGTAGGCCTGCTCGACAGCAAGGGACAGATGCGGCGGGTGGAGGTTTCTCCCACGGCCGCGCGGGCGCGAGGCGAGCAGGTGGTGAACGTGACGCATGAGGGGATTCGGCAGATTCCGGAGCCTGACCCGTTCCCGGAGTTTTTGCCGAAGGAGTGGAAGGACTACTGGCTGGCGTGGGCGGCGTCGCTGACTCCGGCGGGGGAGACATCGCCCGCGGTGACTCCCGCGAACGATCCGGCAATGCAGCACTACCTTGTGCTGAAGGTGAACGGAGTGCGAATCGCGGCGCGGGGTGGAGCGTGGGGCATGGACGATTCGCGCAAGCGGGTGTCACGAGAGAAGCTGGAGCCGTATTTCCGGCTGCATCGCGAGGCGAACGTCAACATCATCCGCAACTGGATGGGACAGAACACCGAGGAGACGTTCTTCGAGTTGGCCGATGAATATGGGCTGATGGTGTGGAACGATTTCTGGACGACGACGCAGGACTACAACACCGAGCCGCTGGATATTCCGCTGTTTCTGGACAACACGCGCGACACGGTGCTGCGGTTTAGAAACCATCCGTCGATTGTGATGTGGTGCGGACGGAATGAGGGAGTGCCGTCGCCGATATTGAACCAGGGAATCATTGAATTGCTCGACAAGTACGACGGGACGCGGTATTACTCGCCGAGTTCTAACCAGGTGAACCTGCAGAACAGCGGTCCGTACAAGTTCCAAGACCCGAGGCTGTACTTCACGACCTGGAACCACGGGTTCTCGGTGGAGACGGGCACGGTGTCGCTGTCAACGAAGGAGGCGCTGGAGGCGTCGATGCCGAAGGAAGACCAGTGGCCGATCGGTGATGCGTGGGCGTATCACGACTGGCACCAGAGCGGGAACGGCGAGATTGAGCCGTTCATGAAGGAAGTGGAGACGGAGTTTGGCGCGGGAACCAGCCTGGCGGACTTCGAGAAGAAGGCGCAGATGCTGCAGTACGTGACGCATCGCGCGATCTTCGAGGGCATGGACCAGCATCTTTGGGCTCCGAACTCGGGACGCATGCTGTGGATGACGCAGCCGGCATGGCCGAGCAACATGTGGCAGATATTGAGCTCGGATTACGACACGCAGGCGTCGTTCTATGGCGTGAAGAAGGCGTGCGAGCCGCTGCACGTGCAACTGGACTTGTCGGACTACAGCGTGGCGGTGGTGAACACCACGACCACGGCGCAGCCGGGTATGACCGTGACGGCCACGGTGTATTCGCTGGACAACAAGCAGCTGTTGCAGCACTCGGAGAAGAAGGATGTCGCGGCGAACGACGTGACCGCCGGCTTTAAGCTCGACCTCGGACCGGTGATGGGAAGCAACGTGGTGCTGGTGAAGCTGGAGCTGCAGAACGCCGTGGGGCAGGTGGTGTCGGATAACTTGTATTGGCTGGCGGCAGCGGGCGAGTTCTATCGGCAACTGACGCATCTGCCTGCGGCGAACATTGCAGCAACAGCGATAATGGCGGGCAGCGGCAAGATTCGGGTGCAGTTGCAGAACAAGGGCAAGGCCGTGGCGCTGCAGAACAAGCTGACTCTGGTGAACGCGGACGGCTCGCGGGTTTTGCCGGCGTATTACAGCGACAATTACGTGTCACTGCTGCCGGGGGAGACACGCGAAGTCGAGATTGAGTATCCGGCTGGCGAGGCAAAGGGCGTCACGCAGGTGAATTTGCGCGGGTGGACCTTAGCGCCGACGAGCGTCGCGGTGAAGTGAGCGTTCAACACAAATACTCAAAGAGTGTGCCGGCTGGAAAAGACCCCGCCCAAAGCCGCTTAGCGACGGTGCGCGGCTACGCGATCAACTCATTCCGCTCGAAGTCATCGTGTTCGCGGTTGAGAGCGGACACACCGGAATAGGAGACCTCCAGCGCGGCGTACAGTTTGGTGAGGATGACCATGCGCCAAACGGGCTCAGAGAGGTCCACGAGCGTCACCGTGCGGCGACTCTCCCGGGCCCAAACCTGTAATTCGACCAGCAAACCCAGCCCGGAGGCGTCAATGCGGTCGAGGCCCGACAGGTTGATGCGGATATTTTCTTCTCTCCGGCTCTGCACCATCGAGCGAAGGGTCTCCACTTCCATTCCAAAGATCAGGCTCCCTGAACATGAGAGCGTTGTCACCGTGCTGAGCGAATACGTATCAATATGAAGCATTCTGAATTCCCAATCCTATTTCCTGCGTTACTTCGCAGGCGCTTGCTGATTGTTCCGCCAGGGAACACCCAGGAGTTCCAGTAATCCATACCGATGATGAACGATTCCGTTGGCCGCTGGGTCAACGCTGTGCTAATTCATAGACGTAATCAAGTAGGTAATCGTTTCAAGAGATGAGCGGTTCACGAAGTTTTAACGTTTGAGTCCCGGTATGAGTGGCGCGGGAGAACGGTTGCACGCATAATGCAGGAGTGCCACATCCGGATCAGTTCGACGAGGAGGACCCGCTGCTTGAGCCGATTTCGGCGGACGCACGTCCCGTCGTCGACGCTGCAATTCTCGTTCCCCTTGCCGTCGATACCGAAGTGACGGAGCCGTGCCGCAAGGAATTTGATTTTTCCGGCGTTCTGGACTTGGTGCCGGAAAACCGCGAACAAGTGATGGAGTTCGTGGCGCAGCATTGTCCGGATGAAGAAGCCCAGATCGACTTACTCGTCGCAGTACAAGAAGCTCTAGCGAACGCGGCGCTGCACGGCTGCCATGACGATCCAGTGAAACGGATTCGCTGTCTCGTGACGGTCGAGGCCGGGGAAATTACCATCGCGGTGCGCGATCCCGGACCGGGATTTGACTTGCGACGCGCCGATCCCGAAAATTATCAGGTGACGAAGTTGACCCACGGCAGGGGCATTTGCCTGATACGAAGCCTGGTGACAGAAGTCACGTTCGCTCGCCAGGGCGCAGAGATCATTATGCGCAAACGGCTGTAATCTGCGGCACGAACGAGGCGGGCCTCACCCTGAAGTTGTAGTGTTCGCTGGCATTTTGCACCGCGATTGCAGCATTTCCACGTCATAAATTCCGTCAATGTGGCTCATTAGCGCTTTTAATTGGTAGAGGGAATTGCCCATCAATTAACCTCAGGGGTGATCGCCAGCCAACCTGAATTTGCAGTGGCGGTTCCCAATCCCCAACCCGAGGAGATTCATGTCAAACGAACTTCGTAACTTTCTGGCAATTCCGTATGACCAGTTAGAGGAGCTGAATCTACAGGCCAAGGAACAGCGCCTGAAGCGGGTGGATGCCCACAAGATTCAGGAAGAGCGCCTGAAGTATCTCGCCGACGAGAAGCGCATCAAGGCCGTCACCGTCATGTTCAGCGACCTCGAAGGCCGCCTGCACATGCTCGACTACGACAAGAAATTCCTGGTGAAAAGCTACGACAACCTTGACGTTCGATGGCTCGTCGATTCGCGGCTTCACGGCGCAGCGCGAAAGCGATTTGCGGCTGGGCATCGACTGGAGCGCGTTCTACTGGGGCCCTGCTGACGTGTTTGGACCCGGGAAGATCCTGGTCTTTGGCGAGGTCATCGACAAGGGCGGCTCGCCTTATGCGGCCGACATTCGCGGCATCCTGAAGACGTTCGCGGCAGAGCAGTTCAAGAGTGACGGCTATACGCTGAATGCCGCCAACGAAATCGAGGGATTCCTGTTTGCCGGCAAAGATGCCGAGCGGCACTACCACGAGACGCACAGCTTCGAGTACGTGAACACCGGCGGGTACTATCATTCGCTGCCGGGCGATCCGCTGCGCACGTTCATCGATACCACGGCGGAAGTGCAGCGCGCGATGGGCTTCCAGAATGAGAAGGACCACCCGGAAGTGGCGCCGTCGCAGTTTGAAATCAACTACGGGTATGGAGAAGTGGTCGCGGCAGCTGACCAGATTCAGCTCTATAAGCTAATCTGCCGGCAGGTGGCAACCAACCTCGGGCTCACGGCGTCGTTCTTGCCCAAGCCGGTGGTGGGCGTCAATGGCAGCGGCATGCATACCAACGTGTCGATCAGCAAAGGCGGCAAGAACCTGTTCTGGGACCCGAAGGGCGAGGAAAAACTCAGCAAGATGGGCTGGCAGTTCGTGGACCGCATCCTGACGCATGGCAACGACACTTGCCTGATGCTGAACTCGAGCGTAAACGCCTATCGCCGCCTCGATCCGCACTTCGAAGCGCCGAACCAGATCAAGGCTTCGGCGGTGGATCGCGGCTCGATGGTCCGCATTCCGATTGGCAACGAGAAGAGCATGCGCGTCGAAGTCCGCTCAGTGGGTCCGGACGCAAACCCGTACATGGTGATGCTGGCGGTTTTCAAGACTGGGTTGCTGGGCGAGACGGCGAAGATCAAGAACCTGCGACAGGCCGAACGGTACCTGCCGGACAACATCTACGACGCAATGGCCAACTTCCGCAGCGCCGAGTGGACCACCAAGCTGCTGGGCGCGGACGTGAAGGGACGTTTTGCGGAACTGAAGCAGGCGGCCGCCGATCGCTGTCCGCGGTTGCTTGGAACGGTGGTGAAGGCGCCGGAGGTGCAGTACCATCACGACGTGTACAACCAGTACCTGTGGAACCAGTTCTAGCACGCAGTGAACGAAACCGGTCACACACAACGCCCCGGAGCGATCCCGGGGCGTTTGACTTACTGGCGCAACTCGCCGGCTGGCGGCGCTGGAGAGTGTTGCAGCTGCGTCAATTCTGCGAGTGTATCCAATCGATTACGGGTTGATTCGTACTGAAGAGGCGGGGCATCAGGTATCATCTGAGTATCCCTAATTTCAGATGTGGGAAGGCGACTACTACGAATGAGAATCCTGCTCGGTGCAATACGCGGGCTCGCATTCTTGGCCTGTCTCGGACTAGGCCCGTGGGCCTTGGCGTGCGACCAATTGCCAGCCGGCCAGTCGCTTTGGATACGCCTTTCCAGCCCAATTTCCACCTACACGGCCAAAGTCGGGGACCCGGTCCACGCAGTTCTGACGCAGGACATCGTTTGCGGCAATGAAATTGTGTTGCCCATGGGAAGTCCCGTGGACGGAGTCGTAAAAAACAAGCACAAGGTGGGATGGGGCATTCGCCACGAGACGGCGTCGCTGGAGTTGGAATTCACGCAGATTTCGCTGGGGCCGGACTCCAAAGTGCAGATGACGGCGCGAGTGGAGGATGTCGAGAACGCCCGCGAACACGTGAAGAACGGCGTAGTGCACGGCGTGATGAGTTCAGACACGTTCCAAGGGCGGGTCAATAGCCGCCTGATTCACATGCCGACGTGGAACCCCTACTCCGATCTTGGGCTGATTGTTTACAAAGCCACGTTCCCGATTTTTCCAGAGCCGGAAATCTATTATCCGTCCGGCACCGACATGCGCCTGAAGACCAAGGCGGCGATGACGGCGATACCGATTACTTCGGCAAGCTATGCAGAGAGCAGTGCCGACGATACATCTCCGGCCACTGCCTGGGTGCAGCGGGCGCCGCGGCGGACCACGACGATGAAGTCGGTCAACGCCGACCTCGTGAATATCGTCTTCCTCGGATCGCAACGGCAGGTCGAAGCGGCGTTTCGTGAAGCTGGTTGGCGCACCAGCGATCCGGTATCGCGGCATGCTGTCATGCTGAATTTTTACGCTCTGCTGAATAACAGCGGCTACGCGCAGCAACCGATGAAGACGTTTCTGGTTGACGGTAAGCCGGAGGACATGAACTGGCAGAAGGGCTTGAACAGTTACGGCCGCCGCGACCACCTCCGCATCTGGCAATGGACGCCGGAGGGAGCCACCGAGCCGGTTTGGGTGAGTTCGTCAACGCACGACACCGGTGCGGTGCTGTCGATGAAGTACAAGGGATTTGTCCACCACATTTCGCCCGACATCGATGACGAGCGCGCCAAGGTCATTCGCGACCTGAATTTTTCAGGTTGTGTGCAATCGGTGAGTTACGTGTCGCGGCCGGGGATTCCAACGATCACACAGAACGCCACGGGCGACCTGGTGCGGACCGACGGGTCGGTTGCCGTAGTGCAATTGCAAGATTGCCATCCGGTCGTGCCGGGGCTATCGGCCAGTCCTTCGACAGCGGGATACAAACCGGGTAATCACGTTTTTCGCTACCTCCGGCGCGAGATTCTGACCTTCCGCAACGACATCTGGCGAGCCAACATGATTTACGGCGCATACGACCTGGGACGTATGGCAGTCGCGGCATTGCGTCACCAGCCCATTCCTCCGATGGACGACGACGCCGAAGCCGACCACGGCGATGCTTCCTGGCGCCATTGCACCCGGCGTCAATTAGAACCTTCCTGGTTCGGCGCCCGTATCTGCTAGCCTGACAGCCAGCCAATGGCATCCACCGGCGTTAGCGTTTCGAACTATTTTCGACTGATCCGCGGAAATGCCAACTTCCGCCGCTTGTGGCTCGCGCAGATCGTCAGCGAGAACGGCGACTGGTTCTACACGCTGGCCATCTACAGTTTGCTCTTGGATCTGACGGGCAAGGCTTCGTCGGTGGCCATGGCGCTGGTGCTGCAGGTACTGCCCCATACGCTGCTGGGGCCGCTGGCGGGCCTGGTGAACGACCGCTTCAGCCGGCGAAAGGTCATGATCGCGACCGATCTTCTGCGCATGGTCATCGTCGCCTGCATGGTGCTGGTGCGTACGCGTGGCATGGTGTGGATCATCTATCCCCTGCTATTCCTCGAGACGGTGATGGTGGCATTCTTCGAGCCGGCTCGGAATGCAGTTATCCCCAATGTCGTGGCGGAAGACGATGTGGTTGTGGCCAATACGCTGGCTTCCGCGACGTGGTCATTCGACCTGGCGATCGGCTCCATGCTCGGCGGAATCGTGGCTGCTTGGCTGGGGCGCGACGCAGTGTTCGTGATCAACTCACTGTCGTTCGCAGCGTCGGCGTTCCTGATCAGCCGCATGAGTTTTGCCGAATCGCATGCGGACGCTGCCAACCGTCATGCAGACGATCAGTCTGCAGGGTGGCCGGCTCTGCGCGCCGGCTTTCGCTATATTGTCCGCGATCCAAAGCTCGCTGCGCTGGTTTCCCTTAAGGGTGGGATGAGCATCGTTGGCACGTCGTGGGTCCTGTTTCCGGTAATGGCTATGCGAGTATTTGCGCTGCCGATTTCCGGACTCACTCCGCAACGGGCAGCGTTGTTCGGCATGAGCCTGCTGATGGGCGCGCGCGGCGTGGGAGCGCTGACGGGCCCGCTGTTCGCAACGCGTTGGACGGGCCAGCGCCAGCCTAGCCTGAGGATGGCGGTGCTGATCGGTTTCATTGTCGGAGGCGTGGGCTACATCTTGCTCGGCAATGTGAGCAGCGTGTGGGCGGCCGTGGCGGTGATCGTGCTGGCGCACAGCGGCACTTCGACGGTCTGGGTGTTTTCCACGACGCTCTTACACCTGAATACCGATGACCGTTTCTTGGGGCGCGTTTTCGGCGCGGAGCTGGCGGTTTCGATGCTGGTTCTCGCCGCCGCGAGTTGGATTGCCGGGCTGACGATTGATGCAGGAATTTCTCCCCGAACCGTGGCCATCGGAACCGGCGTTGCACTTTTCGTGCCGGCAGCAATCTGGGCGGCGGCGATGCGGTTGTGGAATCGCGACAGGGCGGAGACACGCACGGCACTTAGGTGGTATTCAGAGGCAACCTCAGTGTTACCTTTCAGGCCACCTCCTACAGCTTGTTATTGACCTTTTGTGACACAGGCAGAATCGGCGTACGAACACGCCGAAACCAAGATATACTGCGGTGATAACTGACCGGGATAGTACGTTTTGCCCGGTTACGTAGGCCACGAACACAGCGGGGGATATGGCAGGCGACGCGGATCGTTCAGCTCGTCAAGGGCAAGAGGGAACAGCCGTCTCTAGCGGCGAAAGCTCGGCCGCGATGCCGAAGCCCGCGCTCGACTCCGATGCGATGACGATGGCCGGAATTCCGGACCCCGACGCAACTCAGGTGGGTACGCAGAAGCTGCCGCCGACTGCGCGGCAAGTTTCGCCTGCGCCAACCGGAAAGCGCGATTCGTCCAACGAAGTCACTATGGTGGGCGCCAAGCCCAGGCGCGAATCCAGTTCGGGCGTCTCCAATCAGATCTTTGCCGCCATTGGCGCTACTGTGCTGGAAGTCGGCACTGTCCTCGGCGGGCGCTATGAGATCCAGCAGTTGCTGGGCATGGGCGGCATGGGCGCGGTGTATAAGGCCCATGACCTCGAAGTGGACCGCACAGTCGGACTCAAGGTGATCCGGCCCGACCTGGCAGGGAACCCGGCGATCCTGGCCCGCTTCAAACAGGAGTTGGTACTGGCGCGCCAGGTCACGCACCGCAACATCATTCGCATCTACGACCTGAACGAAGCCGAAGGCGTCAAGTTCATCACCATGGAGTTCATCGAGGGTGAGGACTTGCGCTCGATCCTGACGCGTTCGGGAAAGTTGCCGCCCAAGGAAGCCGTAGACATCATGCGGCAGGCCTGCCTCGGACTGGTGACGGCCCATCAGGAAGGGGTTATTCATCGCGACCTGAAGCCCGGCAACATCATGAAGGACGCCTCTGGCCGCGTGGTCATTATGGATTTCGGACTGGCGAAGACCGTCCAGAGCGATGGCATGACCCAGACCGGAATGATGATCGGCACCATGGAGTACATGTCGCCGGAACAGGCGATGGGCTCGGACCTCGATGCGCGTTCCGACATCTTCACGATGGGGCTGATTTTTTACGAGCTGCTGACGGGGAATATCCCGTTTCGCGCCGAGAGTGCCATCGCCAGCCTCGTGAAGCGGACGCAGGAACGCGCTGTTCCGCTATCGGACATCGATCCCACGCTTCCGCCGGCGCTGAGCCTGATCGCTGCCAAGTGCCTGGAACGCGACCGCAATGCGCGCTACAGCACCATTCAGGAGATCATCGACGACCTCGATACGTTTGAAGGCAAAAGGCCGAGGTCCAGTCCCAGCGGGCATAGCGCGCTCCGGGCATCGGTATATTCCGGGCAGACCGTGACCTCGGAGTCGCTGGCGTCAGCGAATGTTGCGCCGCCTCCGCCCGTGAAGAAGTTTCCGGTTAAGTGGGTGGGGATAGGAGTCACAGCTCTCATCCTGGTGCTGGGTGTTGCCGCATACTTCAGTCCTTTGTTCAAAGGCGGCAAAGGGCCCGCGAGCGCGGCTCAAGCGGCGTCACTGTCCCTGGCCATAGTACCGTTCTACAACGTGTCTTCCGATCCCAGCTTGAATTGGTTATCTTCCAGCTTGTCGGAAACGTTGAGCACGGACATCGGACAATCGCGAACAGTCCGGCTGGTTTCTCCGAGCCGGCTGCAGCAGGTATTGCGCGACCTGCACATCTCACCGCAGTCTCAGCTTGATTTGTCGATGCTAAAGCGCATCGCTGATTTCACCAATGCGGACACCATCGTCTACGGCCAATATCAGAAATTCGGCGACCAGATCCGCCTAAATGCGACAGTCTACGACCTCAAGCACGAGCGTAATTTCGAACTCAAGACCGACATTGCAAACGAAGCACAATTGCTCGCCGGACTCGACAACCTGGCGTCACAGGTGCGCGCCAACTTGTCTACCGATCCGGACGTTCAAAAAGATCTGAAGGGCCGCGCCCAATATGTTCTGACCCAGTCGGTACCCGCCCTGCGCGACTATGACGAAGGGCTGCAGCTGGCACGCGCAGGCAAGGACCAGGACGCCGCCAAGAAGTTCGAAGATGCGGTCGGCGAGGATCCGAATTTTGCCATGGCCTATTCGCGGCTGGGGCTGGCATACCACGCGCTTGGTTTCGACGACAAGGCAGAACAGGCCGCCCGCCGCTCCGTGACGCTTAGCGACAACCTGCCCGCGCAGGAAAAATATCTGGTCGAAGCCAACCACGCCGTGGTGACGAACGACACCGCTAAGTCAATCTCGGCCTACGAGAAACTGACAGAAGGAAATCCCGACGACGCTGACGCTCAATTGGCTTTGGCCGGCTTGTACGAACAAGTAAGCAACTATGACGAAGCTCGTAAACGGTTGGCGCGGGTCCGGTCGGCGGATTCGAAGAACGTCGACGCGCTGGTGGCCAGCGGCAAGGTCGAGGTCGAAGCGGGAAACTCGCAGGCGGGACTGGAGTTTCTGAACTCCGCCTACAGCCTGGCTACTCAGTTTGAAAATGACGAGGCTAAAGCTGCGGTCGAACAGCAAATGGGGGCCGCATATCTGGACTTGAACAAACTCGACGAGGCCCTGAAAAACTTCACCGACGCGCTGGAGATCCGTAAGAGGCTGGGCCTGGAACGAGGCGTAGCCAGCAGCCTGAACCAAATCGCCCGAGTTCAGGGCAGGATGGGCAATTCCGCCGAATCGCTGTCACACTACCAGGAAGCGCTGGCCGCGTACCAGGAGATTGGCGATCGGCGCGGAACAGCCATGGTACTGATGAACCTGGGTTCGTATTATGCCGACCATGCCAAGTACGAAGATGCGCTCAAGAGCACAACCGATGCGCTGACGCTGTACCGCGACCTGGGTGACGAATCCAGTCAGGCCCAGTGTCTCAACAACCTCGGTTCGATTCGCAGCTACATGGACAACTTCCAGGATGCGCTGACGTCGTACCAGCAGGCGTACCAGATTCGCGAGAAGCTCAAGCTGAAGGACGACATGGCAGAGTCACTGCAGAACCTGGCTGAGGTCAACGTGGATCTCGGTCAGTACGATACTGCGGTGACGCAGTACCTCAAGGCTCTAGAGATCGCCAGGAACAGCAATGACCTGAGCGGGATTGCGGTTAACTCCAGCGGCCTGGGCGCGTTATTCACGGAGCAGGGGAAGTACGCTGCGGCCCTCAGTGCGCTGCAGGAATCGTTGAAGGACTTTGAGCAGGCCAAGGACCAGAGTTGGCTCATGGTGGAGGCGAAAGGCCGCTACGGCAACGCGCTTTCTGAAGTGGGGAGCTGGGATGAAGGGCAAAAGAGCTTGGAAGACGCCTTGAAGTTGGCGGACGACGTCAAGAATGACAGCGTGCTGGCAGCGAACCTGAACTATCTTGGCGACAGTTACTTCTATCGCGGCGACTACGGGGCGGCCCGCCAGCAGTATGACAAGGCGCTGCAGGTCGCGACCAGAGCGAAGAGCCGTGAGTTGTCGGCGGTGACCCGCTTCAACACCGCCAAGCTGGACGTGGTCCAGAACCGCGCTGCCGCGGCGATTCCCGTGCTCAAGAAGTTGGTGGAGGAGTCGGATACGCTGGGCTTGAAAGCACTGTCGGTGCAGTCTTCGGTCTATCTCGCCCAGGCACTATTGGCGAGCAAGAATACGGCGGATGCGCAGAAGGAATTAGAGCGGGCGATGAACCGCGCCGAGAAACTTGGATTGCTGGTGGAGCAGGCCAGGGCCCATTATCTGATGGGAGAACTTCTGAGTAGCGGCGGAAAGACTAAAGAGTACGCTCCGCAGTATCAGGAAGCGGTTAGAATTCTCGAGTCGATCAGCAAGGAAAACGGTGCGGGCCGCCTGCTGGATCGCTCCGATCTGAAAGACGTCTACCGCGATGCCGTGAAGTCCTATCAGGGCGCGGCCTAGAAGGGCGCTCACCGACGTGAGTCGCACCCAACTCGAATTACTTGGATCTCAAGCCCCGTCGCGATGGGTGAGGCGCGACCGCTAAGTCTGTACCCCTTCCCGTTGGGATTGATGAGATCAAAGTTAGGTTGGGCCGTTCGTGACTGAGTCTCCCCAGGCTTTATCCCACACAATCTTCCAATTGCACCGTCGAAGGAGTGCCCCAAAAGCACAGGCAGCTAACGGACGGGCCTCTCTCTCCAGAACACACAGCGCACGCGAGGTCAAACCCTGCAGCCCGGAGTGGCGGCTCGGTGGAGCTCTTGCAAAACAGAGCCCCAGCCGCGGCTGGGGCTCTGGATAGCGCGATTCAGTTCACTTCTAGGGCTTGGCACCTAAAGCAAAGGTGGAGACAAAGTCGGAAGCGCCACCTTTGGTCCCTGTCGTCTTACCGTCAAACACGTTGGGTTGGTACGACTGGAAGATGCTGATCCAGTTGTTAGTGCCGATCGGGTCTGTCGCCAGGTAATCCGCATCCGTTGGTGTGACACCGTCCGCAGTGTAGAAGCTTGTACTGAAAATGATGCAGCCCTGATCGCCGACCTGGTTGCATGTGTTTGGCAAACTGGCCGGACAGGCCACGTTGACGTTCGGATTGCTATGCTTCTGACACGTGATCGAGTACACGATGCAGTTGCCGCCGGTTCCCAGGTAAACCACGCACTGTTCATTGATGAACTGCGTGCCCAGCAGACGGGTCTGGTAGAACTTGCTGCGTGAAATGGGTGTTGCCAGGACGGTCATTTCACAGGGATCGGTGGGACTGACGCCGTCGCAGCCATTATTCACGTACCCCGGGAAATAGTTGACTACGGAATCGTGACCGCCGAACGTGTAATGGGCCTCAGTGCCGCCCGGAGGGATCTGTTGCGTTACCTGGGTTGCGGTGTGCGGCGTGAACTCCCACGCGAGGATGTCCTGCTGCTCGGGTTGCATACTCTGAGCTGCTGAGAAACCAACCCAAGCCAGAGACTTGTTACCACTGGAATCGGTGGCGAGTGAAAGACCGGTTGCGGAATTCTGCGACGCATCGATGTTGTAGGGGATGTTGACCGCCGGAATCGACCCAGGTACAGGCTGATGGGTGCCGGAGATGAACATCGGATCGACGTAGACCGCGAGCATCCAGACTCCATTGACGGGCGCGTACTCGATGACGACGTCATGCGGAACCCCATCGGCACATGACGATCCGCCGCAGGTAACGCCGAGGTGGGGCAGGCTGGCGCTATTGTTCAACCCCGCGCCGACCAAACAACTGGTCACGTTGTTGTTGTGGTAAATCGTATATGTCCCGGCGGTGTGAACTGGCCCATTGGTGTGAACGCCGCAGGACTGCACTGCAACGTGGTTGGCGCCGTTAAGCGATGGGTCCCATATGTTCGCATACGTATCGAACTCTACCGCCAAACTGTTGGGGATTCCCGCGTAGCCAACGCCTCCATTTCCCACGCCGCGGGCGGTGATGCCTGCGCCAGTGGCGCCGTAGGTTGCGTCGGTGGAACTTGCATTCTGCACGACGAATGCCAAGCCTTCACCCGGGGTGCAACACATCGGAGCATTATGGATTTGGAACCGAAAATAGGTGGTGAAGCCGGAATTCACGGACTGCGGAACGGTGAACCACGTCGTAGTCGCCTGCTGGGAACCAGCTCCTGAGTTGGACGCGACGGCCGATGTCAGCCGCAATACGTATTGGCCGTTATAGAAAGCCTGCCTGGATCCGTTGGTCTGGAGATAGGCAATCGAAGAAAAGTCGGGGTAAAAACGAACCTGCTGTGCTACAGCCGAGGCAATCGAGAGCACAGACAAAAATCCGGCCAAGGCCAACTTCGCCGTTACTTTGCGCATGGGAGATTCCTTTTAGGGCTGATTTGCCCGCGTTCGTACATCAGTTACTCCGTCGTTCGGACCGATCAAGACGAAGGAGGGTTAGCTCAAATGCTACGGCTGCCTTTTCGGTCCCAGTGGTGGCATTCTGCGTTGGGTAGCCTTCGATGTCAAGGGGCAACAGGGCAATTGCCCGTGAAAAACGCCATGTCGTCATCTTTCGGGAGGGGTCGAGAGTACCTTGGTGGTAGTTACTGGATTGAAACGGGGCACTTCCGGGGAATGCACGAAGAGTTGGCTTGTCCCCGCCTGGCTCTCGCCGGCGGTATGGCAACAGTTGCGAACCCATCGGCGAGACTGCGGATCCTTAGCTGCCGCTGTGCATATTAGGCTCGTCTGAGCGATTCGTGTATAGTGTAGGTGCGTTTGTTTGAACGGCGCGTTCGCAGACATCCCTCCTGCAGTAAGAGCGATTCCTGCCTGAAACCTTCCGATCCCGCAGCGCAACATCAATGCTAAGGACATTCAAGAAATACAATGGAACAAGGAACAGTAAAGTGGTTTAACGACGCCAAAGGCTTTGGTTTTATCTCTCGGGAAAACGGCGAAGACGTCTTCGTGCACTTCTCGGCTATCCAGTCGAACGGTTTTCGTTCGTTGCAGGAAGGCCAGGCCGTAAGCTTCGAAGTGAAGCGCGGGCCGAAGGGTTGGCAGGCAGAGAACGTACAGGTTCTCTAATCGGTAACGGTACGGAGGGCAGCTTTGTCTGCCCTCTTTTCCATGGTGAGTTCTCGGGTATCGTCGCGAGCAGAGTTCAGTAGTCCCACAAACCTAACCAGCGGCCGCGCTGCGCTATCAATCTCTGATCCGCGATACGGCCTCCACCGGAAGTGAGGCATCGATGAAAAATATCTATGTAGGCAACCTGTCATTTGACGCGTCGGAAGACCAGGTCCGTTCGCTGTTTGAAGCCTACGGCGCAGTCGACAAAGTCAGCATCGTCACCGATCGCGACACAGGCCAGCCGCGCGGCTTTGCGTTCGTCGAAATGACGGACGATGATGCCGCCAATAAGGCGATCGAAGCCCTGAACGGCACAAATCTCGGCGGACGCAACCTGAACATCAACGAAGCGCGCCCCAAGACCGACCGCCCGCGCGGCGGTGGTGGTGGCGGCGGCGGTCGCGGTGGTTACGGCGGCGGCGGTGGTGGCGGTCGCGACCGTGGACGCTCCGGTGGCGGCGGTGGCGGCTACGGCCGTCGCTAGGCGAAACAGGCCTTAGAACGCGATTCCAGAAGGGGCGCCTGCGGGTGCCCTTTTTGTTTTGTAATGAAGCGAGGCTTCGCCGAGGACGACTTGCGGTGCCAGTTGGTGTCGTCGGGCCGCCAATCGCCCGCCGCGGGCTGGCCAGCTGATTCTTCATTCTGGTACATTCGACCGCAATGCATGCGCCTGAGCTGAGTGGCGATCCGAACCAAAAAGCCGTTGAGAACGCGATTGAGTTTCGATGTGTGTCGCACCGATTCACTGCCGCCGGTCCTCTCCTGTTAGAAGATGTCAGCTTCACCGTTCGTCGCGGCGAGACTTTGATGCTGCTGGGCCGTAGCGGCTCAGGCAAGACGACCTGCCTCAAGCTCATCAACCGCTTACTGACAGCGTCGTCCGGCTCAATTTGGGTGGGAGGCACTCCATCGGATGAGTGGGATGTGATTCGATTGCGCCGCAGTTTGGGCTACGCCATGCAAGATGCAGGCCTGTTTCCGCACTACACCGTCGGGCAGAATGTGGCACTCATTCCGCGTCTGGAGGGATGGGACGAGCGTCATATCGACGAGCGAATCGGGGAAATGTTGCGTTTGGTGGGATTGTCGGAAAAGGCGCTGCTCGACCGCTATCCCAACCAACTCTCCGGCGGACAGCGCCAGCGAGTGGGGCTGGCACGCGCGTTGGCCGCTGACCCGCCTATCTTGCTGATGGACGAGCCGTTTGGGGCGCTCGACCCCATCACCCGGGCAGACATTCAGCAGGAATTTCGTAAGCTGCAGCAAAATCTGGGAAAGACCATTGTCTTTGTCACCCACGACGTTGCGGAGGCGCTGCTGCTGGGAGATCGAATTGCCCTATTAGAGCAGGGCCGGATGCTTGGCCCGTACACGAGGAAAGAATTCTTTGCCTCCCAGGATGAACTGGTGCGTGACTACTTTCGGGCGTATCGCACATCGCAAGCGCCCTTACCCGATTCGGGCGCAGCTTGAACCGGAAATGCACTAACTGAAACGAGACTTACCGGTTGAATTTTCTCTTTACCCACATCCGCGAAGTTGCCATCTTGAGTGGCGAGCACTTGTGGCTGGTTAGCGTCTCCATGCTGCTTGCGGTTGCGGTAGGAGTGCCTCTGGGGATCCTTCTCACCCGTCAACCGAAACTCAAGGCGCTGGTCTTTGGCGGTACAAACGTAGTCCAGACCATACCAAGCCTGGCGTTGTTCGGGCTGATGCTGCCATTACCGTGGTTCGGCGTCCGCGTTGACCGGCTGGCGATTACTGCGCTGGCGCTGTACGCACTTTTGCCCGTAGTGCGGAATACCTACACGGGAATCACCGGGATCAGCGCGCCGGTGCGCGAAGCGGCCGTGGCCATGGGGCTGACCTCGCGTCAGTTGCTATGGCAAGTCGAACTGCCCCTCGCATCATCCTCGATCTTTGCCGGCATACGGGTGGCCACAGTGATTACCATCGGCGTAGCCACAATAGCGGCGGCAATCGGCGCCGGAGGGCTGGGTGAGCTTATCTTTCGCGGCATCGCCATGGTGGATAACGGAGTGATTCTTGCGGGGGCGATTCCGGCCGCGCTCATGGCGATGCTGGCGGATGTTTCGCTGGGCGGAATCGAAAAACTTCTGGCACGCAGGCATCGTTGATCATGCTCGACCGCCGTGCACTCCTCGCCGGTTCTGCAGTCCTGCTTGCTGCCGGCTGCAGCAAGCTCGAACCAGACATCGTGATTGGGTCGAAGAATTTCACCGAGCAACTGATCCTTGGTGAGTTGTTCGCGCAAGTTCTCGAGTCCGCGTGCCGAGTTCCCGTGCAACGGCGGTTCTACCTGGCGGGCACCTACATCTGTCAGCAGGCCATTCTCGCAGGACGCATCGATGCTTATCCTGAATATACCGGGACCGCGCTGGCAGCCGTCCTCAAGCAAAACGCCTCGGGAACGGCTGATCAGGTGTACGAAAAAGTGAAGCGTGAATACCGTGAAAAATACGGGCTCGATGTAATGCCGCCGCTCGGCTTCAACAACAGCTTTGCCATGGTGATGCGCGGCGACGACACACGCAATCAGGGGGTTTCAAAGTTGTCGCAGTTGGCTAATATTGCTCCGAAGATGAGGCTCGGTGTGGGTTACGAGTTTCTGGAACGGCAGGATGGCTACCAGGGGCTGGTGCGAGCCTACGATCTGAAGTTCGCCCAAACGCCGCGCACAATGGACCTCGGCCTGCTCTACCGGGCACTGCAAAACCATAGCGTCGATATCGTCGCCGGATCGAATACGGACGGTCTAATCGCCGCGCTGGGGCTGGTCGTGCTTGAGGACGACCGCCATTACTTTCCGCCATATGACGCGGTGCCGATCGTTCGCCCGGACTTGTTAATCAGCTTTCCCGCGGCGAAGCAGGCGTTTGACCGGCTGGCTGGACGTATTTCCGTCGAGGACATGCGGGCAATGAACTACGCCGTGGATGGCCAACACCAGGATGCCGCAGCGGTGGTGCACGAATTCCGTCAGCAACACGCCCTGGTGTAGGGAGTCGGTCCAGTACCCTAGGACCCTGCCGCACTTGGGGCCGGATGCCGCTGGCGGCGGGAATCCCTCCTCCAGTTATTGCATGAATATGCAATTCTATGTATATTTATGCTATGTCGAAGTTGGCCCGTCATTCCGCGATTCGCGACCTGGTAAACAGTCAGGAGGTCTCCAGCCAGGAGGAGCTCCGGCGCAGGCTCTACCGCCGCGGACACCGTGTGACCCAGGCGACATTGTCGCGCGACATTCACGAGTTGAGGTTGGTCAAGACTCCTGACGGATATAAGTTTCCGCAGGGCGAAGTGCCGGACGCGTTTCTGCCGTCGATCGAGCGGTTGATCCAGGAATTCGTCTACGAGGTCAGGGCGGCGCAGAACCTGGTGGTGGTGAAGACCAGCGCAGGCAGCGCGCAGCCGGTTTCAGCAGCAATCGACGCAGAGGAGTGGGAAGAAGTTGTCGGGACCATTGGCGGCGATGACACCATCCTGGTGATCGCCCCTGATAATGCGACGGCGATCAGATTGACCAATCGCATCCGCAGTTACTTCCGGTAATTCATCGATGGGACAGCACATCCAACCCGCGGTATTCGGAGCGACCGGCTATTCCGGTTTCGAACTGGTGCGTCTGCTCGCTCGGCATGATGGCGCGAAGAAGCCTCTGCTGTTCAGCCGCAACGGCGACAGCGCCTACAAGGACCTCAGCGAAGCCTACCCGCAGATTGCCGGAAATGGCGGCTTTCCTTTCGAGAGCTTCTCGTGGGAGCGAATGAGGTCTGCTGGCGTGGATGTTTTGTTTCTGGCGACACCGCACGAGTTTTCGCGCGAACTGGTGCCAGAAGCCGTCAGCCGCGGTTATCGCGTCATCGACCTGAGCGGAGCCTGGCGACTGAAAGATGCCGGCAACCGAGCAGTTTACGCGTTCCACGATGCGGATCCCGAATCGGCGGCGCAGATTGAGGTTGCGGCGGTCTACGGGTTGCCCGAGCTGCACGCGGAGGACATCAAATCGACCGCGCTGCTGGCCAATCCGGGGTGCTATCCGACGTCGATCATTCTCGCGCTCGCGCCCTGGATTCAGGCGGGCTATGTGGATATCGCGCACGGCGTGATTTGCGATTCGAAGTCGGGCGTGTCAGGAGCAGGGAAGTCCCCGTCTGCCAAGACGCATTTTGTGGAAGTGGACGGCGACTTCGCCGCCTACAACGTATTTGGTCACCGGCACACCGGCGAAATGCTGGAGCAACTCGGCATTGACGGGGGCTCGTTGCAATTCACGCCGCACTTGCTGCCGATTCCGCGGGGCATACTGTCCACCATCTACGTGAAGTTGGTGAAGCCGATGGCAGCCGAGGATTTGGATCGGTCGTTGCGCGAGTTTTATGCCGGCAAACCGTGGGTGCGTATTTTCGGCGCGGCGCGTCTGCCCCAGATCAAGTTTTCGCTCGGCTCAAACTACTGCGACATCGGGTTTTCGGTTTCACCGGATGGTATGCGGGCGGTGCTGATTTCGTGCATCGACAACCTGTTGAAGGGCGCCGCGGGACAGGCCGTGCAGAACATGAATTTGATGTTTGGTTTCGACGAGAAGGCAGGACTGCAATGAAGCTGGTGGTCAAAATTGGCGGAGCGGCGCTCGACAACAAAGAGCTGGTGAAGAAGTTCGCTGCCGCCATTCCCGGTCTTTGCCGGGAAGGCCACCAGGTCGTGGTCGTCCACGGCGGAGGGGCGGCACTCAGCCGGACGCTGAAGCAGTTGGGCTGCGAGACCAGTTTTATTAATGGACTACGGGTGACCGACTCGCAAACCCGCGATGTGGCGATCATGGTGCTGGCCGGGCAGCTCAACAAGCAGTTGGTGGCGTCAATGGGTGCGGCGGGCCAGCCGGCGATTGGATTGTGCGGCGGGGATCTTGGCATGTTTCGCGCCTCGAAAAAGCTGTCGCCAGACCTCGGCTTCGTGGGAGAAATTCGCTCGGTGAATACCGACGCGATTGAGCGGTTGTGGGCGGGGGGTATCGTTCCTGTGATTTCGAGCCTGGCGCTGGGATTTGACGGGGAGTACTACAACGTTAACGCCGACCAGATGGCGTCGGCTTGCGCGATTGCCTGTGGGGCGCACGCGCTGATCTACCTGACTGATGTGGCAGGCGTGAAGGACGCGGACGGCGCGGTGATCCGGTGGCTGGATGTGAAGGCGATTGCGCGCATGGTCGAGCAGGCCACGGTGAGCGGCGGCATGCTGCCCAAGCTGGAAGCGTGCACCAGCGCTCTGAAGAAGGGCGTGACGCGGGTGCGGATTCTGCCGGCGTCGAGCGCCGAAGTTCTGCCCGGGTTCTTTACCCACCCCATCGACTGCGGCACGGAGGTGATTGCTTCATGAGGAAACTCGCCTTCGATCGCGCCCTCGAGCGACGTAGCGGTTAGTCGCACACGAGTCCGGATCCAACGACATTCTTATTTTCTTTTCCACTGGCTAGGCCAGTAGGAGGTACGACGTGATTGCAACCACCATTCCCGCGGGAGCGAACCAGAGCCTGTTTACCCAGCGCTCGGTGACAGGCCGCGACTTGATTTCGATCCAGGATTTCCAGCCCGACGAACTGGCCTGCGCCCTGGAGCTGGCGTCTGCAATGAAACTGCGTCCGGCAGACTACCGCGGCACGCTGGTCGGAAAGCAAATCGTGCTGTTCTTCGAGAAGCCGTCGCTGCGTACGCGGCTGACGTTCGAGGCGGGCATCAATGCACTTGGCGGGAGTTCTTTTTTTGTGGACCAGACGCAGTCGCGGCTGGGCGCGCGCGAGAGCCTGAGCGACGTGGCGCACAATCTGGAGCGCTGGATCGACGGCGTCGTGCTGCGGACTTTCGCGCACGAAACTGTGACCGAGATGGCGCAGCACGCATCCATTCCGGTGATTAACGCGCTGAGCGAGCTGGAGCACCCGTGCCAAGCCATGGCCGATATGCAGACGCTGCGGGAACAGTTCGGCGACCTGAAGAACGTGAAGCTGGCGTACGTGGGCGACGGCAACAACGTGGCGCATTCGTTGATGCTGGCTGCCTCTAGCCTGGGTGCGTCGATTTCAGTGGGCACGCCGGCGGGTTACGAGCCGCACGCCAATGTCTTGTGCGAGGCAGAGAAGCTGGCGGCCGCGTCAGGCGGTAGCGTGAAGGTCACCAATGATGCCGTCGAAGCGGTGAGTGGCGCTGACGCCGTTTACACCGACGTGTGGGCGAGCATGGGCCAGGAAGAAGAAGCTGCAGAGCGCAGAAAGATTTTCATGCCGTTCCAGGTGAACCAGAAGTTGTTCTCCAAGGCGGCCAAACACGCGGTGTTCATGCACTGCCTGCCGGCGCACCGGGGAGACGAAGTGACCGCGGCGGTGATCGACTCACCGCGCTCGGTCGTGTTTGACCAGGCGGAAAACCGCCTGCATATTCAAAAAGCCATTATGGTTTTGCTGCTGGAAGGCGGTGTACACCGCTTTCCGCCGAGGAGTGCACATGCGTGAAAAAGTTGTCCTTGCTTATTCGGGAGGGTTGGACACCTCCATTATTATTCCGTGGTTGAAAGAGAACTACGATTACGACGTCATTGCCTTTGTGGCTGACGTTGGCCAGGGCGACGACCTGGATACGGTCGTCGAAAAGGCTTACAAGACGGGCGCGTGCAAGGTCATCGTGGAAGACTTGCGGCAAGAGTTTCTGACCGACTACGTCTTCCCGGCGATCCAGGCGGGCGCAGTGTACGAGCACAAGTACCTGCTCGGAACGTCACTGGCGCGGCCGATCATCGCTAAGTATCAGGTGGAGTGCGCGCTGAAGGAAGGCGCGACTGCGGTTTCGCACGGCTGCACCGGGAAAGGTAACGACCAGGTGCGCTTCGAGCACGCCTACCAGGCTCTAGCTCCGGAGTTGAAGGTCATTGTGCCGTGGCGCGAGTGGACTCTGAAGTCGCGCGAAGATTGCCTGGAATACGCCGAATCGCACGGCATCCCCGTGGCGCAGAGCCGCGAGAAGATACACAGCCGCGACCGCAACCTGTTGCACGTGAGCCACGAGGGCGGTGAGCTGGAAGATCCCAACAACGCGCCTCTCGATTCGACGTGGACGTGGACCAAGTCCCCTCAGGATGCGCCTGACGCGACGGAGAAGATGAGCATCGAGTTCAAGAACGGCCTGCCGATCGCTGTGAACGGAGTGACGCTGGATCCCGTGGCGACCGTCGAAGTATTGAACGAAATCGGGGCACGGAATGCCATCGGCCGTATCGATCTGGTGGAGAACCGCTTTGTCGGCATGAAGTCGCGCGGCTGCTACGAGACGCCGGGAGGAACGCTGCTGCTCTCGGCGCATCGCGAACTGGAGGCGCTGTGCCTCGACCGCGAGCTGGCGCACTTCAAGCAGCACATCGGGCTGAAGTACGCCGAAGTGGTTTACTTCGGACTGTGGTTTACGCCACTGCGCGAATCGCTGGAAGCCTTCGTGAAGAGCTCTCAGGGCGACGTGAATGGCACGGTCACGCTGGCGCTGTACAAGGGCAACATCGCGGTGGCGGGGCGCAAGTCGGAGACGTCGATGTACCGTCCGGATGTGGCCAGCTTCACCATGGGCACCAGCTACGACCAGAAGGACGCGGAAGGGTTCATCCGCATTCTGGGCCTGCCGGCGCGTTCGCGGGCGCTGATTCACCAGAAGACCGAGGTCGCGAAGTGAAGATGTGGTCGGGCCGCTTCAGCCAGGAGCTGAACGCGGAATTCGAACAGTGGCAGCGGTCGTTTCCGTTCGATCGCATTCTGCTGCCTTACGAGGTGGCGGCGAGCCAGGCGCACGCCGCTGCTCTCGCCAAGGCCGGAGTGCTGACGAGCGCGGAGTTGGCGCTGACCCTGAAGGCGCTCGACCAGATTGCGGCGGAAGGAATTCCCGCGGATGACGATCCGGCGATCGAAGACGTGCATCACTACGTCGAGAAGCGGCTGGTGGAGATTGCAGGTGAGGTTGGGCTCAAGCTGCACACCGGCCGCAGTCGAAATGAGCAGATCGCGACCGACCTGCGGTTATATGTGAGGGCACAGATCGATGCGATTTCGTTGTCGCTGGTGGAACTGGCGAGCGAGTTTGTAAACCAAGCGGAGAACGCCGGCGACGCGGCGATGCCGTCGTACACGCATCTGCAGCGGGCCGAGCCCGTTCTGGTGGCGCACTGGCTGCTCGCTTATGTCGAGATGATTGTGCGTGATCTCTCGCGGCTGGCCGATTGCCGCCGGCGGCTGAACCAGTGTCCGCTGGGCTCAGCGGCGGTGGCGGGAACGATTCTGCCTCTGGACCGCGCGGACATGGCGAAGGCGCTGGAGTTCGACGCTCCGACGGCGAACAGCATTGACGCGACCAGTGATCGCGATTTCGCGATTGAGTTTGTGCAGGCGCTTTCGTCGGTGGCGCTGCACCTGAGCCGGTGGGCGGAGGAGTCGATCCTGTTCGCGACCACGGAATACGGCTTCGTGAAGTTGCCGGAAGCGTTTTCGACCGGCAGCAGCGCGATGCCGCAGAAGAAGAATCCCGATGCGTTGGAGTTGATTCGCGGCAAGGCAGCGCGAGTGTTTGCCGAGGGGACCGCGCTGTTTGTGACGGTGAAGGGGCTTCCGCTGGCCTACAACAAAGACATGCAGGAGACGCAGCAGCCGGTGTTCTCGGCGGCGCAGCAGGTGGCCAGCATGGTGCGGGTCGCGAACGGATTCATGGCCTCGGTGACGTTTCACTTCGAGCGCATGCAGGAGGCGGCCAGTGGTGGGTTCATGAATGCGCTGGCGGGCGCAGCGTATCTGGTGCGCAGCGGCGTGCCGTTCCGCACGGCGCACGAGAGGATCGGCAAGGCAGTGCAGCTGTGCGTCCTGAAGGGATGCGAGCTGGAGCACCTCTCGGAAGAGGACTACGCGAGCTGCGATATAGCGGCGGACGCAGCCTTTTACGAAGCATTGCAGTTGAAACAAGTATTGGCGATACACGACGTGCCGGGTGGTACTGCTCCTTCGCAGGTTCGGGCGGCGTTGAAGAAAGTGAAAGACACACTCTTGATGTACGCAGGAGCTGCCCATGTTGGCGCGTAACGCTACCTTGCCCGACGCCATTGCGATCGAGCAACTGATTCAGATTCATGTTGGCGACGGTACCCTGCTGGGGCGGTCGCTGGCGGAGATCTGCGAAAACATCCGAGATTTCGTGGTGATCGAAGAAGACTGCGAGGTGGTGGGCTGCGGCGCGCTGCACCTCTACGGGATGCACCTGGCTGAGGTCCGCTCCATCACCATCGGCAAGAAGGCGAAGGGGAAGGGTGCGGGCCGGATTCTGATCGACGCGCTGCTAGCCGAGGCCGCGCGGCAGAGCGTGACCTGCGTGTGCCTGTTCACGCGGATCCCGGACTTCTTTGGCAAGATGGGCTTCACCGTTGTCGAGAAAGAGTTGCTGCCAGACAAGATGTACAAGGACTGCCTGCGTTGCCCGAGGCTGCATGCCTGCGACGAAATCGCCATGTACATGGGCGAGCTGCCCGAGAAGACCGTGCTTTCCACTTCGCCACATGCGGTTCAGTTCTATCCGCAGCTGGTGGCGCTGGAGTCCTAACGACGAAAAACTTCACCACGGAGAACACGGAGGGCGGGGAGAGAATTAACTCTAAAAACTCCGTGTTCTCCGTGGTGAGAGGCGTCTTTAGTCGGTTGCGGGCCGGCGCAGCAACAGCCCAAATCCCACCCACACTGCCAGCGCTATCCATTCAAAGTGCGTGAAGTGGCCGGGCACCTGGGGTAAGACTTTCATCAAGAGCAGGAGCAAGGTGATCACGATGCCCGTGGCAGCAGCCATGCGCCCCAGAGACGATGGCCGCATGCGCAGATAGGCTGCGCACGAGGCCATCCAGCCGAGCAGTGAGGCCAGCGAGCCGACTTCGGTGATGGGCACCAGGATCGACTCGCCCGCGAACATCAGCAGCGCCGTGGACACGCCGAGGCAGACGATTGCAACCGCGGGCGTGCGATTCACCGGATGCACGTAGCCGAGACGAGTGTCAGCTAGCCCGCGGCGTCCAAGGCCGAAGAGCAAACGGCTGGCGGCGATGAAGTTTCCGTTGAAGATTTTCAGCAACGAAAGCAGGGCCGTCGCCATGATGACCTTGACGATGACCTGGGAGCCCATGGCGTGCTCGAAAGCGACGGCGGTGGCAAAGCGCTCGTGCACCAGGGCCGGCCAAGGGGCCACGAACGCCACGGCGGTGGTGACGATGGCGTAAAACAGGGCGCCCACGACAATCGCCGACAGGATCGCGAGCATGAAGCGACGGGGCTGGAACTCGGTGCTGGCCTCCTCCGAAGCTTTCCCGATCGACTCGAAGCCGGTCATGAAGTAGGGCACCACTTGTAGCATGAGCACGATCGACACAAGCGCTGGCCCGTTGAAGAGCGGTTTCAAGTTCTGGGCTGAGCCATGGCTAATGCCTGCGCTGACGAATCCGATGGTCAGGGCCAGCACGGCGAAGGTGCTCCAGTTTTGCACCGTCGCGCTGAGACGGATGCCGCGATAATTCAAGAGCGTGATGAGCAGGGTGAGCGAGAGGCCGATGACGAGATGCGGCAGGAACACTGGCTTGCCGGCGACACGGTAGAGCTCGATGGAGTTGAGCGCGGGGAACAGGTAGCCGACGATGCGGCCGATAGCGACGGCCTCCCAGGGGCAGACGATGTAGTAGGCGAGCAGCATCATCCATCCGGTGGCGAAGCTGACGGAGCGGGGAAAGACAGCGGCAGTGTAGGCGATTTCGCCCGCGGCGTCGGGCATGGCGCTGACGAGGTGGCCGTAGACTACGCCGATGGGGAGCAGGACGAGTCCGCCGATGGAGAACGCGAGCACGGCGCCCAAAGGGCCGCCGCGCAGCAGCCAGTCGTCCATGACGACCAGCCAGCCGACGCCGACCATGGTGCCGAAGCCGAGGGAGAAGAAATCGGCCAGACGCAGCTTGCGGGCGAGAGAGATCATGCCTTGAGGTAAGGCAGCATCTGCTTGAATTGCGGCGTGCCGGAGGCGCGGAGGAGTTCGTAGATCATCATCTCGGTGGTGGAGATGACGGCGCCAGCGGCGCGCATGCGGTCGATGCCGATGTCCCAGTTCCAGCGGACGCGGGATCCGATGGCGTCGGTGGCGACATGCACGAGGTAGCCGTCGTTGAGAGCGCCGAGGACGGTCTGCATCACGCAGATGTGGGCCTCCATGCCGCACACCAACAGCGTGTTGCGATTGCCGGGCAGGGCCTTGAGCGCGGAACGGAATTCGTCGCAGCCAAAGCAGCCGAATTGCATCTTGTCGATCGGTGAGGTGCCGGTGAGGAGCGAGGCGATCTCGGGCACGGTGGGGCCCAGGCCCTTCACGTATTGCGTGGTTACGATGGTGGGAATTTCGAGGATGTTGGCCAACCGTACGAGCAGTCGCGAGTTCTTTACCATCTCATCCTTGTTGAAGATCGGCGGAAGCAGCTTCTCCTGGATGTCGACGACGATGAGCGCACAGTGGTCGGCCTGCAAAGGCTGGCTGGCGACGTTTACGGCGGCAGGCGATGATGACATGGGAACCTCGAAGCGTATGAAGTCGAAGCTCATTCTAGCGCGTCGCTGGTTGACGCTCATGCGCACAGCACATAAAATCAAGGTAGCGGCAAACACGCTGCGCTCGCAGCAGCCGTATTTGCTGCCCCTTCGTTCAACGGTAGGACAGCCGCCTCTGGAGCGGCATATCGGGGTTCGAATCCCTGAGGGGCAGCCATTTTCTTGCCTGCAATCCGTTCTTTGCGACCACCTGCATTCCGACGGTGACACCAATTGGGAGCGAACCTCGCCCGCGATTGGGCTGGTACATTAGTGACTGGCGCATCCAACCACCAATTCAGCGGAGTTTTCTCTAAGTAAAGGCCATGTTCTATTCCACTGACGACCTTCGCATTAAATGGATCAAAGTAGTCCTGCCTCCGGTTTTTCTGGAGGAGGAACTACCGACGACCGACCGGGCCTCCGCCACCATCTTTAAGGCGCGCGAGGAGATTTCCCGCATTCTCCGCGGTGAGGACCAACGGTTGCTGGTGGTTGTCGGTCCGTGCTCGATTCATGACACCAAAGCGGCGCGCGAATACGCGGCGCTCTTGAAGAAGGCCATCGAACGTCACGCCGGCGAGTTGCACATTGTGATGCGCGTGTACTTCGAGAAGCCCCGTACGACGATCGGCTGGAAAGGCCTGATCAACGATCCTTACCTCGACCAGTCTTACCAGATCAACGACGGCCTGCGGCAGGCGCGCCACCTGCTACTCGACCTTGCAGAGATGGGCGTGCCCGCCGGTACCGAGTTCCTCGACATGATCACTCCACAGTACATGGCTGGACTCGTGAGCTGGGGAGCCATCGGGGCGCGCACCACCGAGAGCCAGTTGCACCGCCAGTTAGTGTCGGGTCTGTCGTGTCCGGTGGGCTTCAAGAACGCGACCTCGGGTGACGTGCAGATTGCGACGGAAGCGGTGCTGTCAGCAGCGCATCCGCATACGTTTCTTGGCCACACTAAGCACGGGCAATCGGCCATCTTTGCCACCAGCGGAAATCCCGATTGCCACGTGATTCTGCGGGGCGGCCGCAACAAGCCCAATTATGGTGCCGAGGCGGTGGCTGCGACTTCGGGCCTGCTGCAGAAGGCCGGACTGCGGCCCAACGTCATGATCGATTGCAGCCATGCCAACAGCAACAAGGACCACACGCGCCAGGCGGAGGTTTGCCGCGATGTAGCGGCGCAAGTCGCGGAAGGCAGCCGCCAGATCATTGGCGTGATGTTGGAGAGTAACCTGGTTGCTGGGGCGCAGAAACTGGTCCCCGGCCAGCCACTGCTCTACGGCCAGAGCGTCACTGACGCCTGCATGGCGTGGGACGAGACCGCCGTATTGCTCGGCGAACTCGCTGCTGCGGTGCGCGCAGGCCGGCGTGCCTGACTGGAAGGCCGCATAGTGTAAACTCGGCGACGGTACCCTCACGTAGTTTTCCGGAATCTCATTCGCCCTTGAACCTCGGAGTCGCCCGTGAACGTGCTTGCCATCGATGTAGGCGGAACCAACGTAAAGCTGCTGGTCTCGGGCCACGAGACCAGGCGCAAGTTTGCTTCCGGCCCGAAACTTACTGCCAAGGCCATGGTCGACGAGGCCCGCAAGATCGCCGCTGACTGGAAGTTCGACGTGGTTTCTATTGGGTATCCCGGAGCCGTGTTAGACGGCCGCATCCTCACCGAACCCCACAATCTCGCCAGAGGTTGGGTAGGCTTTAACTTCGAGAAGGAGTTCGGTTGTCCGGTCAAAATCATCAACGACGCCGCCATGCAGGCCTTGGGAAGCTACAAAGGCGGCCGCATGCTGTTCCTTGGACTCGGTACCGGTTTGGGTTCGGCCATGATTATTGATGGCGTTCTGCAGCCGATGGAACTGGCCCACCTGCCATACCGCAAGGCCACCTACGAAGACTATGTCGGCCTGCGCGGATTGAATCGCTACGGCAAGAAAAAGTGGCAGAAGTACGTAGCCGACGTGGTGGCAAAGCTGGCGGCTGCTCTTGAGCCCGACGATGTGGTGCTCGGCGGCGGGAATGCGAAGAAAATCAAAGTGCTGCCGCCAAAGTGCCGGGCGGGCGACAATGCCAATGCCTTTCTCGGAGGCTTTCGCTTGTGGGACGCCCCGGAATCGCTGGCAGCGCACACCCAGCAGCCTCCGGTGTCGGTTGGCGGGAAGCGACTACCTGCGACAAAGAAAGCGAAAAGATAACCAATGCCGCGATGAAGCGCGGTTTCCGAATCGAGCTGGTTCCACCGCCGGCCTTTCCCAGATGGCCAATAAGCCACCCATGACTGCCAGTAATTCCACGGACGAACCGCGTCCCTCCGACATCGTCGCACGGGTCGAAGAAGCCTGCACCCGCATCTATGGAGTTGCGCGCCAAACCCCCGTAGCGCGCCTGCCGCGCGATCCGCGCATTCCCACGTCGGTGCGCGCGTACGCCAAGATGGAGCAGCAACAGGTGACCGGGTCGTTCAAACTGCGCGGAGCCGCCAACAAGATCTTTAACCTATCTACCGAATTAGCAGCCCGTGGCGTCGTCGCCTCTTCCACGGGGAACCACGGCCTGGGCGTGGCGGCTGCGGCGAAGTTCCGCGGCGTGGATGCGGAAATCTTTCTGTCCACGCAAGTGCCCGAAGCGAAATGGAAGAAGATCGAGTCGTACGGCGCGCGCATTCGCATGGCAGGCGATGACCCGCTGTCGGCCGAAATCGCCGCCCGCGCAGCCGCCGAGGAATCAGGACGCACCTACGTCTCTCCATACAACGATTGGGATGTCGTAGCGGGACAGGGCACCATCGCCGTGGAGCTACTGCGCCAGGTCGACCCGATCGATGCGGTGTACATCGCCACTGGCGGCGGCGGTCTGATCAGCGGCGTCGGAAGCTTTCTGCGAGCACGCTCGCCCCGGACCGAGATCGTGGGATGCTGGCCGGAGAACTCGCGCGTCCTGTACGAGTGCATGCGAGCCGGGCAGATCATCGAGTATCCGGAGACGTACACATTGTCCGAGAGCACTGCCGGTGGAGTCGAGCCCGGCTCCATCACCTTCGACTTGGCCCGGAAGGCAATTCATCGCACCGTTCTGGTCGCAGAGGGAGCGATTCTTGATGCCATGTTCTGGGCCCGCGATCGCGGCTGGACGATCGAAGGCGCGGCGGGCGTGCGCGCTGGCCGCGATGTTTCAGGATGCCTCGCACTACGAGGGCAAGAATGTCGTCGTGCTCTTCTGCGGGGGCAACCTTTCACCCGACGTGCAGCAGCGCGTGCACCCGACCACCTAACCGAGGAGGAGCAATTGTTTCGTCGCGCTATTGTCCGACCACCCGCAGAGAATTTCGCCGACGGCCTGACCTCCGCAAACCTGGGGAAACCTGACTTTGCCCTGGCGCTGGCCCAGCACGCCGCTTATTGCCAGGCTTTGGAAACCAGCGGACTCGAAGTAGTTCCTCTGCCGCCTGACGGGGTCCATCCCGATTCGACCTTTGTCGAAGACACCGCTGTGCTTACCAGCCACGCCGCGATTCTCTGCCGTCCCGGCGCGCCTACGCGGCTTGGTGAAGTGCGCGGGGTGCGCCCATCAATTCAGCGTTTCTACTCCGTCGTCCGCGAGATCGCGGCGCCAGGAACGCTGGATGGCGGCGACATTTGCGAGGCCGGATCGCACTTTTTCATCGGTATCTCGCAACGCACCAACGAAGAAGGGGCGAGTCAACTCGCGAGTTTCCTCGCCGCTGACGGATACAGGTCTTCAACCGTGGACATACGCGCGATGCAGTCGATCCTGCATCTCAAGAGCGGTATCGCGTACCTCAACCAGAACAACCTGGTGGTGATGGAGGAATTGGCGAACCGGGAAGAGTTTGCCGGTTACGATCGCATTGCCGTCACAAGGGAAGAAACCTACGCTTGCAACTGTGTGCAGGTGAACGACCGGGTCCTGGTTCCGGCAGGATTTCCGTACCTCAACGGGGAACTGGAACGCCGCGGCTACAAAACTTTAGCGCTGGAAACGTCGGAATTCCGCAAGATGGATGGCGGGCTGAGCTGTCTGTCGCTGCGATTTTAGAATTTGGCTCGACGAATCACGGGCGTGAACAGGGCTGGACGAGCCAAACTGATTCATCGGCCGCGGCGGCCGGAATCGAACTGATTTGCTGTTGCCATTTCCTTGTGGCTTTCGAAGGAAATGGCGGGGTCGACGGGACTCGAACCCGCGGCCTCTGCCGTGACAGGGCAGCGTTCTAACCAACTGAACTACGACCCCGCTTGCGCGGTTTGGCGGTCCCGCTGGGCGGGATCGCCGGTGCCCGGCTTCCGGGCGCATCACCTTGGTGATTGTTCGGTGACGGATCTGGTGGGCAGTGCAGGACTCGAACCTGCGACCTTCTCGGTGTAAGCGAGACGCTCTAACCAACTGAGCTAACCGCCCGTTGCACACGCCTCGAAGACGCGTACTCGAGCGGATGCAACTCTTCTACTTTACCGGACTGTCGCACTTCGGTCAATCTAACGTCCGTCGCACGCTCGCAGATCCGCCATGACAACCCTATTCTCTGCCGCTGCTGTGACGTATGCCAGCGTTCCGTCTGGTGCCATTAGAGTTTATTTCGCAATGTTCCGCGCATTCGTGGAATCTATTGTTGCGTTACAAATCTTCACAGTCATCCGCCCACACGTGACCAAAATCGCGGTCCCGCACTTCCTCACAAGCCTGTTTCACATAGTACCGCTGCTATCGCGCTTGGCAACAAGGCAACAAGTGACAGTCTCGTAATTGTCCGCATAGATATTTTTCATATGTGTTTCCACACAAAATGCGTTGTCGGCCGCGACTTTGCACCCACTCGACACGTCTAATACTTTAAGACTCGCTATACCTGCGCAGGTAACGCGACAACAATAATGCGACGTGGGGACTGCATATCGCGAGAGCTGGCAGCCGCAGTCCCGTCGCCCTTTTCCATCAGAAGGAGTACCACATGAAGAAGGTTTTCGGCTCACTCATTCTCGTAACCATTTTCTCGCTTGCCGCAATCGCCGCTGATGCAGGCAAGGGTACCGTCCAGCTTCCAAACACCGTGAAGATCGGAGCCACCGAACTTCCGGCCGGCAACTACAAGGTCACCTGGACCGGCACCGGCGACAACGCTCAGGTAACCCTCAAGCAGGGCAAGCATGAAGTCACTACCACCGCCCAGGTTGTTGACCAGAAGCGTTCCCAGGATGCCATCGTTACCAAGTCTGAGAACGGGACGAGGTTCCTGAGTGAGATCCAGTTCCGCGACAAGACTCTCGTGCTCAAAGAAACTCCCGCCGACGTTGCAGGGCAGTAATGTCTGCTAAACTCGCAGCCTGGCTAATCCCCCCAGGCTGCGATCAATTTCTAGCGAAAGTGAGACCCTCATATTGAAACGCCTCCTCCTTCTGTGCAGCGCGTTTGCGCTGTTCGCTCTTTCTGCCTCGGCCCAGGTTCAGTCCTGGAAGATCGATCCCAACCACACTGCTGCCCAGTTCTCGGTGCGACACATGGGCATCTCCACCGTTCGCGGCGCGTTTACCAAGGTCAGTGGCACGGTTGACTACGACGCTGCCAATCCCGCGAAGGCATCGGTGGAAGTCACCATTGACGCCGCTTCCGTGGATACTCGCGTCGAAATGCGCGACAATGACCTCCGCAGCGACCACTTCTTCGACGTCGCCAAGTATCCCACTATCACCTTCAAGTCCAAGTCGGTGCAGCCGGCAGGAGAAGGCAAGCTCAAGATAATCGGCGACCTCACCATCCACGGCGTTACCAAACAAGTCGCCCTCGACGTGGACGGTCCCAGCAAGCCCATGACTGATCCTCGCGGCAACACCCACATTGGCGCCTCGGCTAGCACCACCGTCAAGCGCACCGATTTTGGTGTCGGTAGCGCTAATCCCATGGTAGGCGATGACATAACCATCACGATCGACGCGGAACTGCTGCACGCCGCGGCGGCCAAGTAATCGAGCGGCTTACCATTGTCGGAACGGGCCGCTTCGGCGGCCCTTTTTTGTTGCTTGCTACACTGAATCCGTGCGCAGGCTCATCGTCAACGCCGACGATTTCGGCATGACCCGCGGTATCAACCGTGCCATCGTCGAGGGCTCGAGGAACGGGATCATCACCTCGACCACCCTCATGGCCACCGCTCCGGCATTCAACGACGCCGTCAACGTCGCGCAACTCTTCGGGCCGCAGGTGAGTGTTGGCTGTCACGTCATTCTTCTCGACGGGACTCCAGCGCTTCCTTCAGATCAGGTTCACACCCTCCTGCAGCCGAATTCGTCTACCGGCGCCGCTGAGTTTCGCATCAAGCTCATTGATTTTGCGCGTGCCGCGTTTGCCGGCAAGCTCGATCCCTCGCAACTGGAATCCGAAGCGGCTGCGCAGATGCAGCGCATCCAGAATACCGGGATTCAGCTGTCTCACTTCGATTGCCACAAGCATGCGCACATGTTTGGTGCCGTGTTACGACCCCTGCTCCGTGCTGCCAACGACCGCGGCGTTCAAGCTGTGCGCAATCCCTTCGGACGCCTCTTCCCGCTGCCTTTTGCGCGCATCCTTCGCAACCCCAAGCTTTGGCGTCGCGTTTCCGAACTGGGCGTTCTCCGCAGCTTCGCCGCAGGCTTCCGGCGGGAGGTAAGCCTGCACGGACTCCGTACGCCTGACGGCTCCGTCGGAGTGCTTGATACCGGCACGCTCGACCTTGAATCGTTCCTCATCATCGTCGATGCGCTGCCCGAAGGAACTTGGGAATTCGTCTGTCATCCGGGCTACAACGATGCCGATCTCGACCGCGTACGCACGAGGCTGCGCCAGTCACGTGAGACCGAATTAGGAGTCTTGACCTCGGCTGAAGTCCGAGATCCACTCGACCGCCTCGGCATAGAGCTCATCACCTATCGAGATCTTTAGGCATTGAGCGCGTGCCGGAGCACGTTACAATGGGTGTCCGCTCCATCGCACGCCGGATGCAAGCTGTATGAACCCGCTCGAACGTTCTTCTCAGGAATATCGCAACGCTTTTCAACGGGTCAGCGAACTTGCGCTCCAATTGCTCGGCGCCTTGAGCGAGCTCCCCAGCTTTCCGAATACCTCTGGTGAAGCGACCTTGCGTCAGTTCGTCCAGCCGCTTCCCGAGGAGGGCCTCGGCCCCGCCGCGCTCGACGATCTGCAGAAAGTCATTGACGCCTCTCGTCTCCCCAGCCCCCGCTTTTTCGGATACGTACTCGGCTCGGGCGATCCCATCGCAGCTTCCGCCGATCTTCTTGCCAGCGTGCTCAACCAGAACGTGACCGCGTGGCGCTCGGGCCCCGCGGCGGCTGCCATCGAGGAAGTGGTGATTGATTGGTTGGCGCAATCGGTCGGCTGTCGCGGATTTGTCGGCAGCCTCACCGGCGGAGGCTCCACTGCCAATCTCATGGGCTTGGCCATGGCTCGTGAGGCACGCCATCCTGCCAACGAATCTGGAGTGACTACGCCCGGTGCCGTGTATGCCTCCGAGCAGGTACACATGTCGATTCCCAAAGCGGTTGCGCTGTTGGGACTGGGTCGCCGGTACCTGCGCCTGATTCCTTGCGACCTCGGCTTTCGCATGTCCGCCGACCAACTACGCCGGGCCGTCGACGACGACCTGCATGACGGGATCACTCCCATCGCAATCGTTGGTAGCGCAGGCACGGTCAACACCGGCTCCATTGACCCTTTGCGCGAGTTGTCGGCCATTGCGAAATCCTGCGGGGCGTGGTTCCACATCGATGGCGCTTACGGAGCATTGGCCGCCATGACTCGTCCCGAGCTCTTCGACGGACTCGCCCTCGCAGATTCGCTCTCGCTCGATCCTCACAAGTGGCTCTACCAGCCGCTCAACTGCGGTTGCTTGCTCTATCACGACCGCGCCGCCGCCCGTCGCGCCTTTTCGTTCACCGGCGACTACGCCAAGTCGCTGCTCGAGCACCCCGTCGAGAGTTTTGCCTTTTTCGAGGAGACTCTTGAGCTGTCCCGCCGCTTTCGCGCCTTAAAAATCTGGCTGTCGATGCGCTATCACGGTCTGGCGGCGTTTCGCCGCCAGATCGAAAACGACCTCTTACTGGCGCAGCGCCTTGCCGCGCGCGTCGAGTCCACCGCCGAACTTCAAATGATGGCGCCCGTCCCCCTGAGCGCCGTCTGCTTCCGCTTTATCCCGCACACGCCGACCCTCAGCCCGTCGCATCTTGACGACCTCAATCGCAAGATCCTCAACCGCGTGCAACGCGGAGGGCGGGTGTTTATCTCCAACGCCACGATTCATGGGCGTTTCGCTCTGCGCGCCTGCATCGTCAACCATCGCAGCACACCTGCTGACGTCGACGCCATTACCGACGAAGTTGTTACAGTGGGACGAGCAGTTCTTTCCGAGGCCCAACCGTAGATGCCGACCCAGCTTGTAATTCCACTGCCCACCAGTTCTGAGCAGATTTACACCCAGGCGCCCTGCCGCGCTGACCTTGCCGGGTCGACCATCGATCTTTGGCCGCTCTATCTCTTTCATCCCGGCTCGGTCACGGTCAACATGGCGGTCGACATCCAAACCACCTGCAAGATCACTCCGCGCAAGGGCCGCTCTATCCATCTGAAGTCGATCGATACTGGCCGTGAAGACCGCTTCGCCAGTCTGGGCGCGCTGATGGCGGCCAAGAAGTATCAGCACGCACTGGCTGCCTACCTGGTTCGGTTCTTTCAGCCGAAGCAGGGCTTTCTGCTGGAGTCGCACTCGGAATCGCCGGCTGGCGCGGGCATTTCGGGGTCATCTGCCATGATGATCTCCACCAGCGCCGCGCTGGCCCGATTTGTCGGCCGCAAAATTGACATCGAGCAGATCCGCGTCATCGCGCAAAACGTCGAGGCCCAGCTGATCCGCGTCCCGACCGGCTGTCAGGACTACTACCCGGCAATGTACGGCGGCGTGAACGCCGTTCACCTCGACACCGACGGCATTCACTGCGAGACCATTGCCATTCCGGCCGACGAAATGAATAAGCGGTTCGTGCTACTTTACACCGGTGCGCCGCGGCAATCGGGCATCAATAACTGGGAGGTCTTCAAGCAACACATCGACGGCGACAAGCACGTCATCCGCAACTTCGCCGAGATCTCCAGCATCGCCCGCGCCATGCGCCTGGCGCTCAAGGCCGCAGCCTGGGACGACGTGGAGCGCCTGCTCAACCACGAGTGGAAGCTGCGCCGCACCAACGCTCCGGGTATTACCACCCCGCTCATCGATAAGCTGATTGCCGCTGCGAAAAAGCAGGGCGCTCGTGCCGCCAAGGTGTGCGGAGCCGGTGGTGGCGGCTGCGTGATTTTGCTGATCGAAGAGGGCTCTCGCGATCGCGTGCATCAGTCCATCCGTCAGAACGGCGGCCAGCCGCTCAATTTCCAGATCTCCCGTCACGGCCTCCGTTTCTATTCCCCGGCGAAAGGCTCTTCCGCGGAGTGAGCATGTTCACCGACGCCGAAGGACGGCTGCATCCCGCATGGGCGTTTCTTCTCTCGGCGCTGCTCTCGTGCGCGGCCTTTCTCGCTTGCGCCTACCTTGCAGCCGTGCTCGCCGGCGATCACGTCCTCCGTTTCGAGGCAATATTCCGCGTCTGCTTGTTGGCCGTGCTGCTGGTTTTGTTCAGTTGGTTGCTCACCGTTGGTAACCATGTGGAGTCGCATCGCCTGGCCGCGCAGGGTCTTGTTTTGGCCCCCGGTTGGCGCCTCCAGTTCTTGACGGGCAGCGGCGTGGCCCTCGTGCTGGTAGCGCTGGCTGTCTCCGCCATCGCCATCTTCGGAAAGCTCAGCTTCCGCCTCACGCTCGGCGCCCACGGTGTCGCCCGGTTGGCGCTGGTACTGCTCGTGTTGCTGGCCGGATCGCTGGCGGAAGAACTCATGTTCCGGGGTTACCCGTTTCAGCGCTTGGTGGAGGCCATTGGCCCCGGTGGGGCCATCCTGGTCTTTTCCGCCCTGTTCGGCCTGGTACATCTGACGAATCCCGGCGCGAGTTTCTGGGGACTCCTGGATACTGTCGTGATCGGTGTCGTCCTTTCCCTCGCCTATCTGCGCACCCGCGCTCTTTGGTTGCCTTGGGGCTTTCACTTCGCCTGGAACGCGACGCTGGGACTCCTGTTTGGCCTGCCTGTAAGCGGCCTCCGCCTTTTCAATGCTGTCATCCACACCACCGCCACCGGCCCCCGCTGGCTCACTGGAGGAGCCTACGGTCTGGAGGCCAGCCTGCCGGGTGCACTCGTCGTCGTGTTAGCGCTGCTGATCGTCTGGCGCGCCCCTTTGCGGCCGCTCGCGAATCCCTACGCATATTTTCCTCCAGGCAAGCCCGTAGAAACCGATTTCGCTGATGCCTCGACCACTCCGCCCCCTCCTCCCCAATTGGGAATATAATCTGCCCAGACGGGGTGTTTGATGAGCCGCCATCGCCAACCGTGGTCCTGGTATGCAGCTTTGCTGCTTACGACCGCCTGCGTCTGTGCTCCTTCCTCGTCGTACGCCCAAGCCGCCAAGCCGGCCGATTCCCTTCAGCCTGAGAAGATGACCAACCAGACGCGCATCTTGGTCATCCGCAGCCTGCAGTCGGAGCGCGTGTTCGCACGGGTGATGTTTCCGCAGGGCGAAAAGGGTTTGAAAATCAAGAACGGCTCCGTCATCCCCTCCGACAGCGTCGTTGCCCAGCAAGTCGCGGATTTCGGTGCCGCCGCCAAGCCCGGCGATCGCTGCGTCATCACCGACGTGAAGATCACTGACAAGACCATCGCCGTCGAGATCAATGGCGGGCCCAAGAAGAAAGGGAAGTGGTATCAACACATCGAACTCGGGGCTGGAGGCGCAACTGCCCCTGTGCCCGGCGGCCCCAGTCCCCAAAGCCTCGACGCCCATGGCTCTGTGGTGACTCTTGAGTTCGACAAGTTTGTTCCCGACGTCAGTGGCGATCAGGTCCGTGCCATGCTCGCCCCAGTCTTCGACTTCAAGGCACTCAGTACATCGGAGGCCTATGAAAAGACCCTCCCACCGAAGCTGAAGGAGGCAATCAAAGACCACAAGATCCTGGTCGGGATGGACAAGGAAATGGTGATGTTCGCCAAGGGCCGGCCTCAGCAGCGCATCCGCGACAAGGACGAGAAGGGCGAAGAATACGAGGAGTGGATTTACGGCACTCCGCCCGAAGAAGTAAATTTTGTGCGCTTCAAAGGCAACGAGGTCTCGCGGCTGGAAATCATGGACGTAGACGGCAAGAAGATCGTCCGCACCGAGAGGGAAGTGGACCTGCCCTCCAAGGAAGCCGAACTCGCACAACAAAAGGCCGCTCCCAAGCCGCAGCAACCTGCTCCCAGCTTGCGCCGCCCGGGCGAAGAGGTAGAGATCACACCCGTCCCCTCAGCTCGTCGCTCCCAGTGTCCTCAGGGCTCGATTCCTTCCGGTGACGGCTCCACCTGTACTGACAGCACAGGCTCCAACCCGACCACAATTCCCCCCATCAATCCCAACGACGGAAGCTCGCCACATCTCGCTCCCGCCTCCTAGCGCTTCCGAACAGTTCGCCCCCCTGATTTACACTGATAGAGTGAGGATCGCGCTCGCCCAGATTAATACCACCGTTGGTGATTTCTCAGGGAATTCCGCCAGAATCATTGACTTCGCCCAGCGCGCCCGTACCGCGGCGGCCGACGTCATCCTTTTTCCCGAGCTGAGTATCTGTGGCTATCCTCCCCGCGACCTGGTCGAGCGCCCGTGGTTCGTCGAGCGCAACCGGCAAGCCACGGAACAAATTGCACAAGCTACAGAAGGCATCGCAGTCATTTGCGGCCTGGTCACCCCCGCAAAGTCTGAGACCGGCAAGCACGTCATGAACTCGGCGGCGCTGCTGCGCGATGGCCGCATCGCCGCCATTCAATCGAAACGCCTGCTGCCAACGTATGACGTATTCGACGAAGCGCGCAATTTCGCGCCCGCTGAAAAGCAGGACCTCTGGACGCTGGCCGACACTCCTTGTGCTCTTACTATTTGCGAAGATGCTTGGAACGATAAGAACTTCTGGGATCGCCTTCTCTACCGCCGCGATCCGGTCGAGGATCTCATCACCGCCGGCGGCAGGATTCTCTTGAACATTTCCGCCTCGCCTTTCACGCTGGGCAAGCGCCAACTGCGCCACGATATGCTCTCGGCCATCGCCCGCCACTACCGTGTTCCCGTCGCCATGGTGAACCAGGTCGGCGGCAACGATAGCCTGGTCTTTGACGGCTCCAGCTTTGCCCTTGGCCCTGACGGCCAACTCCTCGCGCAGGCCAAGTCATTTGCCGAGGACATGGTCTGCTTCGACACCGATTCGCTGGCCGGCGACATTCATCCTCGCGAGGAAGGCTCGGAGGCCGAGGCCTATGCCGCGCTGGTCCTCGGCACCCGCGACTACGTTCGCAAGTGCGGCTTTCGCAAGGTCGTGCTCGGGCTCAGCGGCGGCATCGATTCCGCGCTGACCGCCGCCATCGCCGTCGATGCGCTGGGCAAAGAGAATGTTATCGGTGTCGGCATGCCCGGCCCATATTCCTCGCCGGGCAGCATCGACGACGCCGTCACCCTGGCTCACAATCTCGGCATCCCGTTCGAACTGGTTCGCATTACTGACATTTATCACTCCTACCTCAGCTCGCTTCAGCCTGTGTTCGCCAATCGTCCCGCCGACGTCACCGAAGAAAACGTGCAGGCTCGCATTCGCGGCTCGGTGCTGATGGCGTTGTCCAACAAGTTCGGCGCGCTGGTGCTCACCACCGGCAACAAGTCGGAACTCGGCGTCGGCTATTGCACTCTTTATGGCGATATGTGTGGAGGCCTTGCTGTCATCTCCGACGTACCCAAGACTCTTGTCTATCGCCTGGCCCGCTATGTGAACGCCCGCTCGCCGGTGATCCCCGACGCGACCATCACCAAGCCCCCTTCGGCCGAGTTGCGTCCCGACCAGAAAGACAGCGACTCGCTGCCGCCCTACGATATCCTTGACACAATTCTCGAAGCCTACGTCGAAGACAATCAGGCGCCCGATGCTATCGCCGCACAGCATGGTTTTGACCGTGCCTTGGTTCATCAGGTGGCCCGCATGGTAGACCGCAATGAATACAAACGCCAGCAAGCCGCGCCCGGATTGAAGATCTCCACCAAGGCTTTTGGGATGGGTCGGCGCTACCCCATCGCCGCCAAGCTCGACCCCTAACACTGCTCAGTCTCGCACTACTTATCTGTGAAAGGAAAAGATGAATAGTTTCCGTAAAACAACTGTATACACTGTGGTTATGGCAGCATTGACCATTGCTGCAGCGGCCCCGCTTCTAGCCCAGTCCGCTATCAAGACCGGCCCCGGCCTCCCAACCGAGGCTACCGTCGAGGCCTTCCTGAAACAGATGTTCGGCTGGAATCAGGAACTGACCTGGAAAATCGTCGAAATCAAGCCAGGAGAGGCCCAGGGCTTCGCCGAAGTCACCGCAATCTTCAACACCACTCAGGGGCAACAGGTGTTCCGCATCTTCGTGACACCCGACGAGAAGTTTGCCGTGACCGGCGACATGGTTCCGTTCGGTGCTGATCCCTTCGCTCCCGCCCGAGCCGAGCTGAAGGCAGCCAATGGGCCCAGCCATGGCCCAGCCGACGCCAATGTCACCATCGTGGAGTTTGGCGACCTTGAGTGCCCGGCTTGCAAGGCAGCCCAGCCGAACCTCACCAAGCTGATGGACGAAGAGCCCAAGATGAAGCTCATCTTCCAGAACTTCCCGCTGGAATCGCTCCACAAGTGGTCATTGCTCGGCGCCAAGTACGTGGACTGCGTCAGCCAGCAAGGCAACGACACCGTCTTCAAGTTCATCTCGACGGTCTATACCCACCAAGGCGAGATCACGCCCGACACCGCGGATGCCAAGCTGAAAGAGTACGCCAAGGAAGCTGGCGCCAATGCCGACACGGCAGCGGCCTGCGTGGCCAAGCCTGAGACGGAAGCCCGCGTTCGTAAATCGATTGCTTTGGGCGAAAAGATGAACGTCAACAGCACCCCGACGTTCTTCATCAACGGTCGCAAGGTTGTCGGCTTTGGCAACAGCACCCCGTATGAGGTCGTGAAAGCCATCGTCGATTACAACCTGTCCGCTGCGAAATAGCCGCGTCTGTTCAACCCGTGCGCCGGAGCCTCGTGCTCCGGCGTTACTTTCTATGGAAGACAGCTAAAGCGGTCTAAGCAAGCTGGAATGGTTCCGACGACGGGTGGGCATCGTCCACGGGTGCCTGCAGGCTGAGCCTTCTGGACTGTCGGCCCACTAGGGTCAAGCCCGTAGGGGCGACATTTGTGTGAGCGGTGGGCCTAAGCCCGCGGTCGGTGGGCGAGTTTGAATCCCGAGCCGGCTTTAGCCGGCGGCACCTTTCGTCAAGACCGTTACTCTATCGTCAAATGTGAGTTAGTGCCCAACCGGAATCTGCAGCGCGAAGCCTTGTTGCGGCGCCATTCGCAGGATGTGCGGCGTCATGACGATCAACAACTCGTCGTTATTCACGTTCTTGTTTTGTACTGACGTTCCATAGTTGATGCCCGGCACCCGGCTGAGGAACGGATAACCCGAAAGACTGAGTGCATCCGCCTTTGTCAGCAATCCCGCCACCACGCCTGACTCTTCGTTCTTCAGCGTAATGCTGCCCACGTACTCCCGATTGTTGATGATCGGCACGCCATTCACGCTCTGCCCTCCCAGCGTGCGAATATTCACGTCGACCGTCAGGCTTACGTCCGTATTCGAGTGGATAATCGGTGTCGCCTTCAGGTTAAGTCCCAGGTCCTCGTAATTGATGGAGGGGACGGGCGCTTGATAGCTCTGGTTGCCGATCACCTGCGAGATCGCGCTGCTGTTGTAAATGGGAGCAAACGTCGCATTCACGATCGGGTAACGCTCGCCCACCCTCAGCAGCGCCGGCGAATTCTGTGCCGCCAGCAGCGTAACGTGCTCCAGGTTCTTCACGTCCGACTCATTGACCTGCAGGTTGACCGCAATCGGCGGCGTCGCCGACACCCCCGTCAGCGTCAGGCCGCCTCCAAAAGTGGCAAACGGCGTGGTCAGCAAAGGGTTCTGCGCCGCCGACTGCAGTTGCGCCAGCAGCGCCTGGATGGCCGTCGAATTCGCCTGGTTGATGCCGCCCGACGAGATCAGCTGATTGATCGCATCGATTCCTCCTGGTACCAGTGACGCCAGCAACGTCGGGCTGAGGTTGAACATGTTGAAGCTCGTCGGCAGTTGCGTCCCCATCTGCCGCATCAGGCTCGAGCTGATCTGGTACACCCGCACATCCAGCATGACCTGCGGCCGCCCGCCCGCCAGGCTCTCGATCATCTGTGTGGCAGCTTCCACCACCGGTAGCGGTGCCCGAATGGTGATCGTCGACTGCGCCGCGTCCTGCTGAATAAAGCGGATGTTCAGCAGTTGCCGCAGCGCGCTCACGGTATCGACGAGCTCCTGGCGGCGACAGAACATCGTTCAGGTAATAGGTGCGGATGGCCAGACGCTCGAAGTTCTTCCGGTTCTCCACCGTGTCAGCCACCACGTACATCTGCGACCCCGACAGCGGTATCCAAAAGGTCTTGGTGACCTGTGTCGCCGCCTCCATGGCTTCGGCGAAGTTCACGTTGTCGATGTCGAAGTGAAGTTGCCGCGTCTGTACCGAGTCGTCGATCGTGGCGGTGATGCCGTATGCCCGAGCCACCTGCGTGAGCAGATTGCGCGACTCGCCCTTGACGTGAAAATCCTGTGCGCTCGGCGCTGGGCGACACCTGGGCGTCAATCGAGTTTTGTGCGACCTGCAACGTGCGCGTTGGGACTTTCTCCACCCCCCAAACCGAATCCTTGACCCGCTGGCGCGCATACTCATTCGTCGGATCAATTTCCAGCGCCCGCCTGAACTCCACAGCTGCCGCCGCCTCGTTGCCGCCCAGCATGTCCTGGTTGCCGCGCTCGATCGCTTCCGTTACCAACTGTTGGCGCGTCATCTCGCGCGCGGTCAGGTACTCCCTGCTGCGCGGATCCAACTGCGTCGCGCTGCTCGAACTTCTCGAACGCCGCTTCTGTGTTACCCGCTGCCTTCAACTTGTTCCCGCTGGCGAACTGCTTCTTCGCCTCCGAGACATCTTTGGCTGTAGGCGGAGGAGGCACAATGGCCGTCGCTCCGGCGGGTTGGCTGGTTGCGTAACCGCTTCGGAAACTGCAGTCGCCGGGGTGCGTTGGCGTCGACGCACGGCTGCGGCGCCTCCTGGCCCCAAAGCGCCAGGGCCGCCGCCAGCACGAACATCACTCCGCCACGCAATCGCATGAGTGACAAAATTCTATGCCATGCCGCCAGCCGCTGTCTCACATCGCTCCCTTTTCTCGCATCCGCTCTCCTATGCTAAACTGCAGCCATCGCAGGAGTGGGGATGAACAAATTTCTTGGCAAAGTGCTGCTGGCCGACTTGGTGAAGGGAATGGGCGTGACGTTCCGCAACCAGTCGCCCAAACAGCTGATTACCGAACAGTATCCCCTGCAGCGTCCGCAGATCGCCGAACGTTTCCGCGGCGCGCCCCGCCTGGGCGTCAACCCTGAAACCAATGAGTCGCTGTGTATCGCCTGTGATCTGTGCGCCGTGGCCTGTCCCGAGCACCTGATTGTCGTGGGCAGCGAGCGCAACGAAAAGACCCGCCGCAAGGAACTCACCGAGTTCACCTACGATCTCAGCCGCTGCATGTTCTGCGGCCTGTGCGAAGACGCTTGCCCCACCGACGCCCTCGAGCTCACCCAGGACTTCGAGATGGCGCAGTACAGCCGCGAAGGCCTTATCTGGAACCGCGAGACCCTCGAAAAGGGCCCCGAGCCGCACACCTACAAGAGCTAGACCGCATCCCTCGCAACAACAAAGGGCGCGATTTCCTCGCGCCCTTCGCAGTTCCGCTCAACACCGCTCCTACTCGAAAATCAATATCGCCGCCGCGATGACTGTCGTCCACAGCCCTCGCTTGTCGCCCACTGCTGTCTGCGTGTGGTTCATCGTGCGCACGATCTTGTTCGACAGCCGGTAAACTTCCTTCTTTTCGTCCCACGACTTGTCGGCATCGAACTCTACGTCAAGTGTCGTGGCCAGCATTTCGGCGGCCAGTTCCTCGGCATAATCGCCAGCCAGGTCTTCCTTCTCGCCAAACGAATGATGCTCGCTCAAATAGCCGTAGGTACTGCGATCAGCGGGAATCGCCAGTCCAATGCTCGACGCCACCAGCCGGTGCGGCTCGCGCGTGGAATTCTCCGCCACTACCGCGAACGTGACTTCACCTGGGTAGAGATATTTCAGGCCGTCTTTGCGGGGAATCAGTTTGCAGTGCGGCGGAAATATGGACGAAACCCGCACCAGATTCTGTGCGGCGATGCCGGCATCGCGCAATGCCAGCTCAAATGAAGTTAAGCGTTCCTTGTGTCTCCCTACACCTTTCGTAAGGAAGATGCGCTTCGGAACCATGCTTTTTCCCAATTCTCGTGCCTCCAGCCGGGGCATCAGTATGCCCCTGTTGAAAAACTAGCACACGCTGGCACGCTCAGCGTACAAAAAATGCGTGCCGACAATTAAGAAATGTAACTGTGTTTTCATGCACAATTCATGGTGCTTTGATGCGCCGGTCCGTGCGTAACCGTTACATTGTCAGCAATAGCAAACCTGATCGGAGAGAGTGGGGAGGCGGCCAAACAGCCACTCCCCGATTTTTCTGCCACTCCCACAATCAAGTACCACATTTCAATTGCCGAAACGGGTGCCCCACTCAAGCATCCTTTGCTTGAGTGGGGTTTCGTCAGGATCACCAACTCTCTGGGCGCCCCACCCTTGTCGCCCGTTTTTCGCGACAGGGTGGGACCTAACACTCCCAACTCGATGCTTCCGTCGCTCCTGCTCTTTCTATCCACTATCCACTAACCACCATCCACTGCTACCATTCTTGGGTTATGCCCGTAGCTCAAGACACCGCAAATCCCGCTTATTCCCCCATCAACGCCGCTCGCGGCAACCAGCTCTCCTGCAAAGGATGGGCGCAGGAAGCCGCCCTCCGCATGTTGCAAAACAACCTCGACGAAGAAGTCGCCGAGCGCCCCCAGGACCTCGTCGTCTACGGAGGCACCGGCCGGGCCGCCCGCAATTGGGACTGCTACCACGCCATCGTCCGCTCGCTTCAGGCGCTGGAAAACGACGAGACGCTGCTCGTCCAGTCCGGCAAGCCCGTCGCCGTCTTCCGCACCCACGACTACGCCCCCCGCGTCCTCATCTGCAACTCCAACCTCGTCGGACATTGGTCCAACTGGGAGCAGTTCAACGCCCTCGAGCGCGCCGGCCTGATGATGTACGGCCAGATGACCGCAGGCTCGTGGATTTACATCGGCTCGCAGGGCATCATCCAGGGAACCTACGAAACCTTTTCCGCTGCCGCCGACCAACACCTCGGCGGAGACCTCGCCGGCAAGCTCATCGTCTCCGGCGGCATGGGCGGCATGGTCCGGAGCCCAGCCCCTCGCCGCCACCATGACCGGCGCCTGCTACCTCGGCATCGAAGTCGATCCCGAGCGCATCAAGAAGCGCCTGCGCTCCGGCTACTGCGACTTCATGGTCAACTCGCTCGACGAGGCCCTGCGCATCCTCAAGAACGCCGTCCGCAAGAAAGAGAACATCTCCGTCGGACTCGTTGGCAACTGCGGCGACATCATCCCCAAGCTCGCCGAGCGCGGCGTCGTCCCCGACATCCTCACCGACCAGACCTCCGCCCACGATCCGCTCAACGGATACGTCCCCGCTGGCATGACCCTCGAAGCCGCCAACGACCTCCGCGCCAAAGATCCCAAGGCCTATCTGGAGAGATCCCTTGACACCATGGCCCGCCACGTTGAAGGCATGCTCAAGCTCCAGAAGATGGGCTCCGTCACCTTCGACTACGGCAACAACATCCGCAAGTTCGCCTTCGATCACGGCGTGAAGAACGCCTTCGATTTCCCCGGCTTCGTGCCCGCCTACATTCGCCCGCTCTTCTGCGAAGGCCGCGGCCCGTTCCGCTGGGCAGCGCTCTCCGGCGATCCCGCCGATATCCACGCCACCGACGACCTCGTCCTGCAGATGTTCCCGCAAGACCGCGTCCTCAGCCGCTGGATCGACCTCGCCCGCAAGCGCATCAAGTTCCAGGGATTCCCCTCGCGCATCTGCTGGCTCGGCTACGGCGAGCGCGCCGAATTCGGCCTCGCCATGAACGACATGGTGAAGCGCGGCAAGCTCAAGTCGCCCATCGTCATGGGACGCGACCATCTCGACTGCGGCTCCGTCGCCTCGCCCTACCGCGAAACCGAGTCCATGAAAGACGGCAGCGACGCCATCGCCGACTGGCCGCTCCTCAACGCGTTGCTCAACACCGCGAGCGGCGCGTCCTGGGTCTCCATCCACAACGGAGGAGGCGTCGGCATCGGCTACTCACAGCACGCCGGCCAGGTCACCGTCGCCGACGGCACCGACGCCATGGCCAAACGCATCGAGCGCGTCCTCACCAACGACCCCGGCATCGGCGTCGCCCGCCACGTCGACGCCGGCTACGCCGAAGCCAAACACTTCGCCAAAGAGAAGGGAATTAAGCTCCCGATGGAGCGCGAGTAGGTCCGGATGCCCGATAAAGTCACCCTCCTCACCCACGCCGCGCAACTCCTAACCCTCCGCGGTGACGCCGCCCCACGCCGCGGCCCGCAGATGGCCGACCTCGGCATCATCAAAGACGGCGCCGTCCTCATCGAAAACGGCAAAATCTCCGCCGTCGGCACAACCGACGAACTTCGCCAAAACTTAAAGAACTGGGTTCCCCAGCTTCGCGCCCCGCATTTGGGCGCTAACTTGGATAACAAGAATCTCTTAACCGAGATCGACTGCTCCGGCAAACTCGTCCTCCCCGGTTTCGTCGACTCCCACACTCACCCGGTCTTCGCCGCCCCGCGCCTTATCGACTTCGAAAAGCGCATCGCCGGCGCCAGCTACGAAGAAATCACCGCCGCCGGAGGCGGCATCCGCGCCAGCCTCCGCGGCGTCCGCGAATCCTCCGCCGACGAACTCGCGCACCACGTCCTGCAAGCCCTCAACGAGATGGCCGCCCACGGCACTACCAGTGTCGAAGCCAAATCCGGCTATGGCCTCGACCTCACCAGCGAACTGAAATCTCTGCAAGCCATCAACAATGCCGCGCAACACTGGCAGGGAACCGTCGTCCCCACATTGTTGGCCGCGCACGTCGTTCCGCCAGAATTTCGCGAAAATCCCGACGAATATGTCCGCCTCGTCTGTGATGAAATGATCCCCGCCGTTTGTGGGATAACCCGGAGTGGGGTGCCCCAGGTTCGCGCCGCTCGTTTGGGCGCTAACCTGGGAAACGATGCCCAGCGCAGCTTCGCCCTGTACGTCGACGTCTTCTGCGAGCGCGGAGCCTTCACTGCAGAGCAGTCGATGCGAATCTTAAGAGCCGCGATAAACCACGGCCTCAAGACCCGCGTCCACGTCGGCCAACTCACCCACACCGCCCTCGAGCTTTTCGCCGAATTCCGTCCCTCCAGCGTCGATCATCTCGACCAACTCTCCGCCGCCGATATCGCCTGGCTCGCCAAAACCGACACTGTCGCCACGCTCCTCCCCGCCGCCAACTACTTCCTCGGCCTCTCGACCTTCCCACCGGCCCGCCAACTTATCGATGCCGGCGTCGCCGTCGCCCTCGCCACCGACTACAATCCCGGCACCTCGCCGACCACTTCAATGCCCTTCGTGCTCTCCGTCGCTTGCACGCACATGAAGATGTCTCCCGCCGAGGCCATTACCGCCGCCACCATCAACGGTGCCTGCGCTCTCAACCTCCAAAAAAATAAAGGCAGCCTCGAGCCCGGCAAAGATGCTGACCTCGCAATTTTTGAAGCTCAGGACTACCGCGAAGTTCCGTACTGGTTCGGCGTAAACCGCTGCTCGCAAACGATCCTCGGCGGGCGCTGATGATCCCTCGGAACAACAGCGCAAACAAAAAAGGCGTCCCGCAGGACGCCCGCTCAAGCCAGTTAACTGACTTACATTCCAGGCTTCCCAAACAGGTGATAGTTGGTGTTCAGCGTGGTAATCAACATCTGCTTGGCAGCGACATCGAGCACCGTCTTCTCTACATAATTCGTTCCGTCCGGCAGCGTCGAGAAGCTCACGTTCAGTGTGACTTTGTCCTTGGCCTCGCCCGTGTACGTATTGACGTTGATGGTCGAAATGCGTTTGCCCGAAGAATCGACCGCGATCACCATCTGGTCGCCCGGCTGCGCGTAATTAGTGAAAGTCAGGTTGACGATCCCCGACGACGCGTCCTTGCTGAGTGACAAATTGTGCGTACCCACTGCCTGCTGCATCTTCTGCGCGTTCGGCGGAACATACATCGCCAGCAGAGACTTCACGTCGGCCATGTAATCCTGCATCTCCGCCTTCTTCTTTGCGATCATCTTCTGCTTCAGCCGTCCGCCCGACGGCTGCTCCTGTGGCCCCATCGGATACTTCTCCACCTTGCCGTCCGGCCCGTACTGGCACATGAACTGCTGCTGCGGTTTGGTGTCGCCTTTCAGCGTCATCTGCTGCACTTCCGTCCACTGATATTTCTTCAGTTTCTGTTGATTTGCCGCCACCGACTGCTTCAGCGCCGCTACTTTCTGCTTGATCTCAGCGCTTGCTCCGCCGGCCTGTGCCACCGCGCCGGCCACCAACGCCAGCACTATCAGCCCAGTCAATCCCGCCCCTGTCATCTTTCCACGTCGATCGAATCTCATCTGTTCTCCTCCTTGTTGAACCGCGGATTGATCCCGTTCTGCCAATCACTAATCATCGGTTGCCTCACGCTCTCTCCACCGCAACCCTTCCCGTCCCGCTCACTTCTGTCGTCTCCGCCGCCTTCTCCTCCCATGTCAGCCACTTCAAGTCCAGAACCATAATCGAGTACAGCACTGGAACCATCAGCAGCGTGATGAACGTCGCCACCGTCAGTCCGCCAATCTGCGCATAGCACAGCGGCTGCCACAGCGGGCCGCCGTGCATGGCCAGCGGAAACAGCGCCAGCACCGTTGCCCCCACGGTAATTAGCACCGGACGCAACCTGATAATCCCCGCGTCAATCACCGCCTGCTCAAACGGCTCGCCTTTGTCGTGCATTTCCTCAATGAAGTCAAACAGCACAATCACGTGACTTACGATGACCCCGATCAAGCTGGCAATTCCCAGGAACGCCATAAATCCGAACGACGTATTCATCACCCACAGCGCAATCAGAGCTCCTGCCACGCCATACGGAGCAGCCGCAAACACCAGGAACGGCTTGATCGCGTTATTGAACTGGAACAGCAGCGCCAGGTAAATTGCCGTCACCGAAATCGCCAGCACTACGCCTAGGTCGTGGAACCCCGTCTTCTGCTTGTCATACTCGCCGCCGATCGGTGATTCCGTATCCCGGCGGCAGCGTCTTTTCCAGCTCCTTCAGCTTCGGCAGTGAAACCGTCATGATCTCCGAAGCCAGGTGCCCCGGCGCGGGGAACGCATAAATCGACATCGTCCGGAAGTGGTCGAGCCGAATAATCCGGTCCGTCGACAGGCTATTCTCCACGCTCGAAATCTGCACCAGCGGAATCTTCGTCGAACTCTGCGACCCGAACACATACAGGTTCTGGATGTCCGACAGCCGCGCTCGCTCGTCCATCTTCAGCCTCGCCACCACCGGGATATTGCGGTCGCCATCCTGCAACGCGGTCACCGTAACGCCGTTCATTGCGCTGGTGGCCGAGTTCGCCACGTCCATGTTCGTGATCCCCGCCAGGTTCGCCCGGTCTGGATCGACATTCAGGCTCACGTGCGCGCTCTCATTCTGCCACTCGTTCCGCACCCTTGCCGCCGCCGGCGCCGACCGCAGCACCGCCTCCACCTGCCCAGCGATTTGGCGCATTGCCCGCAGGTCCTGCGCGCTATTCGCCGTGCTCACATCGGCCCGGCTGATCACTCGAATCTCCACCGGATAGTTCACGGGATTCGTCTGCAACTGCCGCAAATCAATCCGCGCCCCTGGAACCGACGCCGATAACACCGGCTGCACCTGGTTCACAAACTCCGGAGTGATCTCCTTCTCGTTCAGTTCCACCAACACTTCGGCGTAGTTCAATTGCTGCGACTGTGGCGACAGCGAAAACCAGAACCGCGGACTTCCTCCGCCCACCCACGTTGTCACGTAGCGCAGAATCTCCGCCGGCTTTCCGTCCTTTCCCGGATGCGCTTTCCCCCACACCTCCGCCTGCTGACGAATGATCTGCTCCACCTGCTGGGCCGTCTGGTTCGTTGCATCGAAATTCGCGTCATTCGGAAGCCACACGTCCGCGTATGACCAGTACTGCACGTCGTCCGGAAAGAACGACGACTTCAGCTGCTTGAACAGCACTCCCGACAGCACCAGGAACCCGAGCGACGCAATCGCCACTTTCCATCGGTGTTCGATGGCGAACTTTGCCACCCGCGCGTAGTTGCCGGTGAAGCCCTTGGTCCTGCGCTCTTCAATCGGCGTTTCCGGCTTCTTGTCTGGCCGCAGAATGTAATACGCCAGCAGCGGAATGAATGTCATCGACGCCAGCCGCGACGCCACCAGCGCGCATGTCATCACAATCGGCAGGCTGAACAGAAACTCGCCCGTGTTGCCGCCAAGCATCATGAACGGAAGGTAAGCCACGATGTTGGTAATCGTCGCGTACAGGATCGCCGTCGCAATCTTCGTCGGCCCCAGCCACGGCGCGACGATTTGCGGCTGTCCCTCGGCCAGCATCCGCTTGATCGAGTCTCCCGCCACCACCGGATCGTCCACCAGCAATCCCAGCGCAATAATCAGCGACGCCACCGACACCTGCTGAATATCGATTCCCAGCAGGTAAATCATCCCGAACGTCAGACAGAGCGTCACCGGAATCGACAGCGCCATCAGCAGTGCCGACCGCCACTCCCAGAAGCCGATCAGCGATACGATCACCACCAGCCCAATCGCTTCGTAAAGCGCGTCCATGAACAGGTCAATCTGTTCCTTGACCTGCACCGGCTGGTCCGACGTGTGGACCATGATCAGGTCGTCGGGCAGGTACTGCCTTCACGGCGTCTAGCTTCTCCGTAAGGTGCTTGCCGAACAGGTCAATCTGCTGGCCGTCGCGCATGTAAATTGCCAGCGTCACCGCCCGGCTTCGTATCCAATTGCCGTTCTCATCTTTCCAGTTCAGGAAATTCAAATACGTGGGCGGACTTTGATAGCCACGCGAGATATCCACCACATCGCGCAGATAAACCGGGCTGTTCGACGACGACACGCCGATCACGACATTCCCAATCGCCTGCGCGTCGGGAAACAACCCCGACGGGTTCACCATGATGTCCTTCGGCCCGACCTCAATCGATCCCGCCGGAAGCGTGATGTTCTGCGCCCCGAGCACGTCCTTCAGCTTCGATGGATCGTACCCATACTGCGCCAGCCGCTGCTGCGAGTAGTCAAGATAAATCTGTTCGGACAGCACCCCCGATCGCTGCACCTTCGACGTCTCGGGAACGCCCTGCAGCGACCGTTGCAGCAAGTCCGTGTAGTTGTCCAGATCGCGGTACGAATACTTGGCTCCCGCCACTTCCTGCAGCCTCTTTTCCGTCTCTGCCGGATCGCGAATGATCGCCGGCTGCCACGAATCCGGATGCAACTCCGAACGATGCAGTTGGTTCTGGATAAGTTGTTCGCCGCGGGCCCGGATCGTCGCGTCATCGATTGTCGAGCTGGCATCCAGCCCCACGTAACCCGGCCCTTGGAAGAAGCGCAGATCGCTCAGCGCCCCGTTGCGCGCAGCGATCGCGGCAATCTTCTCAAAGTCCGCCCGCACCGGCTCCGGTGCAATCGACAACGGGAATGCATAAATGACGCTCACCCGCGATTTGGGTGCGGTCTTCGGAAGCTCCGACCGGGTCTGCTCAATCGCCTTTTTGATCGCGATGGAACGCAATGCGACTTCGGTCGGCGTCACCATCGGACTGGCCACGGTCAGCATCAGCGCCGCCGTGTCGCCGAAGTTGCTGTTGAACTGGATCGGCCCCGCCCCCATCGGCAGCCGGAGCTGATTCAACTTCAGGTTCATGTCCGAAAATTCTTTTTGCTTGTCCTTTACGCTGTCGTCGAGCTGGATGTAAACCACCGACATCCCGGGAAAGCTGAGCGAGCGAATGCCGAAGTCTGACGGACTATTCGGCTTCAGGTTCGAATTCATCGCGACCGCTTGCTCCATCGGGCGCGTGATCAGCTGTTCCACCTGCTCCGCCGTCGCTCCCGGCCATGAACACTGCGCCGACGCGACCCGCACTGGAATGTTCGGGTCTTTGCGCTTGGGCATGTTGTGATAGCCGAAGAACCCCCACACAAACGTCGCCAGCAGCAGCACCAGCCCAACCTGGCGGTGCTCCGTAAAGAACCGCGCCATGTTGTGCGTGGTCGCGACAATCTCCGCGTCCGATTTGTGTGCGTGCGCCATGCGCTTACCTGTTTACCATCCTGCTCGCTTCATCATCATCTTGCTGCGGCGGCTATCCTCTTGAGGTTGTCATCCTGAGCGCAGGTGGTCCCGCTCAGCGGGACCGCCGGAGTCGAAGGACCTGCTGTTTCTATCACTAACCACTAACCACTTCTTACTCGATCACCCTTACCGTCTCCCCAGCGCGAATCATGTTTGTCCCCGTCGTCACCACTCGTTCGCCCGCGGCCAGCCCGCTCAACACCGAGATGTTGTTCCCATAGGTGTCGCCCAGGGTTACATCCTGTGTATGCACCTTGGGCGTGTCGCCCGTCCCCTCGGCGACAAACACTGCAAACCCTTCTTTCTTGTCCGTGACTCCGTATCACCGCCGTCAGCGGAACCACCATCACCTTCGCGTTCAGCTTGCCGCCGCCGAGCACGATCGATGCAATCATTCCTGCCTTCAGTTCGTTGCGCGCATTATCGATGCGCACCTCGATCGAATACACCCGGCTCTTCGGATCAGCCGCCGCCGACACGGACGTAATGTGTCCGGCAAAACTGCCGGGCAATGCTTCTGTCGTCACCGACTGCGCGCTGCCCAGCTTCACATTCCCCATTGCGGTATCCGGCACTCCAAATACCGCTTTCACCGTTCGCGTGTCCGCCAGGGTGAAGCCGTTGGTCGCCGGTCCCACCAGCGTGCCGACGTCCACGTTGCGCTTCAAGACCCAGCCCGAGAACGGCGCTCTCAGTTCGCAATAGCCCAGCGCCAGTTGCGCCTCTGACACCTGTGCCTTCGAGTTGGCCACCGCCGCCGTCGTCGACGCCAACTGCGAAGTCGCATCGTCAAGATCGGGCTTGGTGGCCGCGCCTACCGCAAAGAGCTTCGTCACCCGCTCGTACGACAGCTTTGCCCGCTCATTCTCTGCCTGCGAGCGGTCCAGTGACGCCTTCGTCTGTGCCAGCTTGTCCTTGAAATCGTCTTGCTGTACGGTCGCCAGCACCGTCCCTTGCGTTACATAATCGCCAATGTCAACGTTGCGCACGTGCCCATCAGCGTCTTTGACCTGCTTGATGCTCGCAAGATACCCGTTCGACTTAAACGCCAAATCCACTTGCTGATACGGCTGGATATTCGCCGAATAGGTGTTCGCAGTTGCCGCATCAATTATCTGCACCAGCGCAGTCCGTACCGGTGGCGCCGTCGTGTCCACCGCCGCTTCTTGACGGCAGCCCACCCCGCCCGCCAATACCAGCATTGCCATCAGTAGGGAAGCGCTTTTCATCCGGCTTTGAAGGGGTACGGCTTTAGCCGTGCCGTCAGGCCGCACATTTGTGAATTGCCGCGCGGACTTTAGTCCGCGCGGACTTTCGATCGCGACTTCACTCATCCCTATTCCTCGCCCATCGCTTTCTGCAGCTTGGCTCTCGCCGACCAGAACTCGGCCACCGCCTGGCTGTAATCTGCATTCGCCTTATCCAGGTTCGCCTGCTGCTGCAGCACATCGCGCAGGAGCTTGGTTTTCTGCCCGTACTGTTCCGTCACTTCGCGCAGCTTCTCCCGCGCCGACTCGCGAAACGCCGCCGCCGCCGCTACTGCCGCTTGCGCCTCGTGTACGTCGCGATATTCCTTGTCCACCGACAGCAGCACTTGCGACTTGGTCTCGTCCAGGTTGACCTTGGTCTCTTCCACTTTCAGGTTCTTTTCGTTGACCTCGTGCTTGCGGCGGTTCCAGTCCCACGCTTCCCAGCTGAACTCGACGCCTGCACCCGCGATGTTGGTCGGCACAAAGTTCACTCCGAACGGCGACACATAATGCACCGACAGGTCGAGGTCCGGCAGATACTTTGCCTTCGTCTGCCGCACCATGTTCTCCGCCTGCTTGATGGTGATTTCCGCTTCCTTGATGTCGGAGTTCTGCTCCAGCGCCTTCAACTCCGCCGTCGAAAGGTCGTCCTCTGCGCCTGATAGCTCCGCCGCCGGCGCCGTCTCGAACGCCGTGTGAATGTCGCGTCCCATCAGGTTGTTCAGCGCCTCTTTTGCCGTCGCCTGGTTGTCCTGCAGCTTCAGCAGCGAGAGCTTTTCCTGCGCCAGCTTGGCTTGTATCTCCAGCAGCTCCGACTTCAGCACCACCTGCTCTGCCAGATACTGCGCCGAAATCCGTTCTAGCTCCTCATATTGCTGGATGCTCCCCTGCGTCGCGCTGATTGCGTCTTCCAGCTGCAATGCCGTGTAGTACGTTTCGCGGACGTTGGCTACCACCGCCTGGCGTTTGCCCGCTAACTGCTGCGCCGCCATGTCCACCGACAGCCCTTTTCCCGCAATCCCGATGTTGATTTTGTACAGCGTCAGCAGCGGCTGCGACACGTTGGCCATCACATACGCCGTGGGCTGCTGCGGAGTCGTAATCGGAGTGTTCGTCGCCGGAATCGGCCCAATGCCGGGATACGACCCAAACTGCCCGGCGGGCACCGTAAAGCTGATCGGCGCCAGCAGTTCCGACGCAAAAATGTACGTGTTGAAAGTAGGGTAGCGGTGGGTTTTAAACGCCAGGTAGTCCTCTTTGGTGTCGGCCAACTGCAGCGACGTAATCTTCAGCATGCGGTTGTTGGCCACCGCCAGCTTGACCGCCTGATCGACCGTCAGCGGTACCGTCTGGTCGTCCGCCATGGCTGGGAACACGCATAGCGCGCACACAACTAGCGCTCGGACCGCTCTAAACGGCAACCGTGGCATCGCCCTCGCCTTGGTCACGCAGTCGTGGATCCCGTCTGCGCGACACAGAAAATGTCCTGCTTACGGCTTTCCAGATCACAACAAAAGCCGCGACGCTAACCCCTGCTATGCATTTTGATGCACGCTGAGTGTATCGGTGAGCGCTGGGTTTGAGCAACCCAAACCAGCGCCACCACCAATTTCCAGTGTGGAACACGGCGCTCTCCAGTGCTCCCAGCAAAAAATAACGCCCCGGGCTCTGAGTCCCGGGGCGCGACAATAGCTAATCTCCAAACGCTAATAGCCAATTTCTGACAGCTCACATCTGATGGCTGATAGCTGACAGCTAGAAATTAAACATTGCCTGCAGCTCAATCTTCCTCGGCGCCGAAGACGACCCAAACGGGCCGCCTGCAATCGCGTTCGGCTCTCCGAACAGCGGAGAGCTCAGGTTCCCCACCAGCGGCGCATAGTTGATGTTGTTGAATACGTTCCTGGCATTCACGCTGAGCGTCACGTTATAACGGCGATTGGTAGAGCTGCCCACGCTCATCGGTCCGCCCGACGCGCCTCCAAATCCTCCGCCATGTCGGTGCCCGCCACCCGGGCCGCCCATGTCTCCGCCGCCACTCTTCGTCTCCGGCCCGAACCCAATCGTTTTGCTCAGCCGCAGGTTCAGCGAAAACCGCCCCGGCCCCGTGCCATAGTACGGAGGAATCACCGTCTGTCCCGACAACGGTGTCAGGTTGAACGTCCCCCACTTGGTGACCACGATGTCCTGCCCTGGCACGCCAGCTTGCGCGTATGTCGGCCGGTCGTTGAAGATCGAATCCCCGTTGTAATCCTGTCCCAGCGTGATATTGAACGGAACCCCGGACGTCACCACCAGGAATGGATTCAGCCGGAACCCGCGAGGCAGCACCACCGTCCCGCCGATAAACCCGCGGTTGCGGACATCATACGGTGTTGGTCCATAGTTCTCCGCCAGGTTGTACTGGTTATTGGGAAAGCTTCCCGCGCCGCTCGTATTCGCATCCACGAAATTCAGTGTGTACCACCCGAATAGCGATACCTTCGACCCAACCTTGACGTTCGCGTTCACGATGAGCTGGTTCTGCTCAAACTCTCCATCCGATTCGTACTGGTACATATTTCCCGCGGCATCCCCGTACGGCCTGATGCCGCTAGTCGGATCGTTCGGGTCGTACGTCCCCGGCAACGGAGCGTTAATATTCCGCGTCAGGAACTGGTGCACGCCCTTCGAATTCAAGTATGAAATCGCGACGTTCGCATTTTTGTTGATCTGCCGCTCCACGCTGACCGCCGTCTGCATCGTGTACGCCGCCCGCAAGTTAGGCGCTAGCTGATACGACGTCGGAAACGACTTCGCCGTATCCAGCAGCGGACTGCCCTGCGGCGGCACGAACGGATAAAAGTCCGGCTGGTCCACGACGTATTGCAGTTGCGTAGTTCCGTTCAGTTGTTGCCCCTGCAGCACATATTGCTCGGCGAAGCGGTCGTAAAACACGCCCCAGCCCGCGCGAATCACGGTCTTCGGCGTTTGTCCCTGCCCAGACCCCACGCGAACGATGCGCGCGGCGCCAGGTCGCTGTGGTCGTGGATGTCCGACTGCGTTTCCCAGCGCAGCCCGTAGCTGACTGTGAAATTCGGCTTCCATCTCCAGTCGTCAGAGAAATACAGGCCCGCATCGACATAGTTCACCGACACCGTCGGCGTACCGTAGGTAATCGCGAACTGCCCCGCTCCGCCCCCTGCCGCGCGAATTTGCGTCGGGGTCAAGCCGTTCGCGATGCCTTGCTCCGTAATCTGATACGCGTCCAGCGAGTTGAACGTGAACGTACCGTTGAAATTCGGATTCGCGCTGCTGTTGTCGCGTTCGGCCCGCAATCTCGCGCCGAACTTGAACATGTGCTTGCCCTCAAGCACCGACGTGTAGTTCTGTACCTCGTAGTGATATTGCGTGTCCAGGTTGTATCCCGAACTGCTGCCGCCCCCCACGAACGCACCTTGCACATTGATGGTGGCGCCTGTTTGTGCCGGCGTCTGATTGATTCGGTCGCCCAGGTACTGGAACCGTGTTTCATTCACAACCCTGGTGCCGAACAATTGCGTATCGCTGAGCTGTACCGTGTTTTCTGTTGTCGTGATGTCGTATGCCTGGCTCGGCAGCGAGAACTGTCCAACTCCTTGGTCGTTCTGCACGTTCTGCCACCACTGATACCGAACGCTCAATGTATTGGTCGGCGTGAGCTGAAAGTCCATGCGCGGGCTCACGTTCGTACGCGTTTGCGGAATTGGCACCGACGTGTTGTAAGGCATCTGCTGAAACGTCGTCGGGTCCAGTACGAACGCATTCACAATCGCGTTGTCGCCAATGTTGCGCCGCTCGAAGTTGATAAAGAACGACGACGTCTTGCTCATCGGACCGCCAAAATTCCCCGTATATTGCGTGGTGTCATACGCCGGCGTGCTAGTCGCAAACGGGCTCGTCGAGTTGAAGTACGACGAATTCCCATTTACCGAAAAGCTGCCGTGGTACTGGTCCGTTCCCGGCTTGGTGAATATCTCGATGCGTCCGTAGCCAAGCTTGTCGTACTCGGATGAAAACGGGTTCTGGTTAATTCGAATTTCCCGGATCGATGACTTGGGTGGCAACTGCCCGCCCGTGAAGCCGTCGATGTAAATCTGGCCGCCGTTCGGTCCCGCCGACGGCCCCGCCAGCGCCTGCAGGTCGTCCGCCAATTCGTCCGGATCGTCCGACAGCGCATCCAGGTCTTTGCCCGTCAGCACCATCTGCGACACGTTGCTCTCCGCCGACGTGTCCAGTCCGATTGCCTGCTCTGACACGTTCACGTTTTCCTGCTGCGTCGCGATCGACAGCGCTACATCCATCTTCTGCGACTGTCCCGGCCCAACTTCAATCCCATCGACTTCGTAATCGGAAAAACCCGTGGCCGCTACTTTGATCCCGTACTTGCCCGGCGCCAATCCTTTGACGTCATAACTGCCGGTCGCGCTGCTGCTTGCCGCGATCGTTTTACCGTCGGGTGCCGTAACCGTCACGGTCGCCTTCGTCACGGCTGCGCCCGAAGGATCGGTCACCGTCCCATGCAGCGAGCCAAGCGCCGCTTGCGCAAACATCCATCCGTTTGCCATCGCCACAAAGCACAACAACAAAATTGCAACCCGGATTGCCTTCCGGAAACCAACTGCTCTCATGAATCTCCTTGCCTCTTATAAAGCTTCCGAAATGCCGCGGGTGCCCCACCCTTATCGTCCGGCCGCGGCGGATGATAGGGTGGTATTCAGCCTTTTCTATCCACTATCCACTGTTCTTTCACTGCGCATCCGCCTGTCCACCGCCCAAACTCCACGGTGACAGCGTCATACCTTGTGCTCCCGGAGACGCCGTCAAAATCGGCTCCACTCCGGCCACTACCGTGATCGCCGTGACGCCCGTCGCATCGCCTTCAGTTGACACCAGGATCAAGGCATCGCCCTTCTGAAGTTCACGTCAGTGTGATTGCCGGTGTGCGCGCTCAGGATCTGCTGCAAGTCGCCCCCGCCACTCCGTGTACCGGCGCCGCCGTATCCGCCCGGTCCTCCTGCGGCTCCCTGAGGGGCCCCACCTTGGGATTGTCCTCCTGGGGCTCCCGCCGGCGCGCCTGGTGGGGCACCTCCTGGCGCGGCTCCAGCTCCATTTGCGCCTGTGCCCGCCTGGCCCTTCAGCCGCATCGCTATCCGCTGTGCGAAGGCCACTGGCAACTTGCGCATCTGCGTATCCGGTGTCACCTTCACCGTGACCGGCTTCTTCGTGAGCAGGTCCATCACGACCATCGAATTGTCTGCGGCATTCACCGAGGTCACCGTCCCGGCGATATTGCGGAATGTCCCCGCCACAATCTCTTCCGCCGTGAACTCCGTCCCGTCTTCGTTCTTGTTACCCCGCGCCCGTAGCTGGTCGCCCGGGTGGATGCTCGCCAGCGTACTCGGCTTGGCATCGTCGAACTTTATGGAATCCGGCGCGTACCGCCTCACTACCGTCTTCTTATTGGTCTTGATCAGGATCTTCTTCTTGCCGCTAAACGTGGTCACGGAAATTGTGACGGTCCCCGCCGCGGGATCGACCTCGCTCACCAGCCCACCGATGCCGCGCTTCTGCCAATCTTCCTGCTCCTGTTGCTTCTTGGCCGACACGTCTGACTGTTTCATCACGATGACAGCTGTTGCCGCCAGCGACTTCCCATCGTCCGAGGCCTTGCCCCGCACCAGCACCCGGTCGCCCACCTGCAAGTCCGCCACCGCAATCACCGTCGCGCTCTTAAGGTCGGTCGCCCCAGGAGGAATCCGAACCACCCGCACTCCATCGGGAAGGGATACATTGACGTTCTTCCCCTCATCCGTGGTCAGCACCAGGGCCCCGCCGCCCACGGACTTGATCGCTCCCACGGCTTTGCCCTGCGGAGTCGCCGGCGCCTGCGCCATCGCACCCGTGGCCCATACCATCGCTACCAACAACCATCCTGTTATCGCTCGCACATTCACTTTATTATTCCGTCGAATCATCCTCTGCGTTCCTCAATCCAACTGGCAAAGCTAGGCTCGCCCGCAATTGCCGCGTGCTGGCAAGCGTGGAGACATCCTCATCTTCAATTCTCTTATTTGACGCTGAGACGTACTGTGTCGTTTTGTAACGAAGGGTTAAGAGTTAACTACCCGGAGTATGGGTAATGAGCGACAGGGAGCAGACTCAAAAACCCCCGCGTCAGTGCTCGACTTCAGCCCGCGGGGAGTCCTCCGCTCGACTCTTCTCCAGCCCCTTTAACCGGGCCTGCTGAGAGTGCAACCTGACAACTGAAAGCCGATGGCTAAAAGCTAATTGCTAGCCGCTAATTGCTAATTGCTTCCTCAGCACTCGATCACATTCAGCGCCAACCCAGCCAGCGATGTCTCTTTGTACCGCGATTGCATATCCAGCCCCGTCTGGTACATGGTCGCAATCACCTGGTCGAGCGACACTTTATGTTCCCCCGTCTCTCGCATCGCGATGCGGCTGGCGTTGATCGCTTTCACCGATCCCATCGCATTCCGTTCGATGCACGGAATCTGCACCAACCCGCCAATCGGATCGCACGTCATCCCCAGGTTGTGTTCCATCCCGATCTCGGCCGCGTACTCCACGCGAAGGTTCGAGCCGCCTTGCGCCGCCACCAGTCCGCCTGCGGCCATCGAGCACGCCACCCCTACTTCGCCCTGGCAGCCAACTTCTGCGCCCGAGATCGATGCATTCTCCTTGTATAGAACCCCTATCGCTCCGGCGGTTAACAAGTATCGAAACAGTCCTTCGTCCGACGCGCCCTCGACGAATCGCAGATAGTAATGCCCGACTGCCGGAATGATCCCCGCAGCTCCGTTCGTTGGCGCCGTCACTACCCGTCCGCCGGCGGCATTCTCTTCGTTCACCGCCATCGCGTACACGTTCACCCAATCCATCGGAGCCAGTGGATCGCCCGCCCCAATCTCCTTGAGCCTCCGCGCCAGCCGTGGCGCCCGCCGCCGCACATTCAATCCGCCCGGCAACACCCCTTCCGTCTCCAATCCACGCTGCACGCACGCCTGCATCACTTCCCAGATGCGCGCTGCGTTGGCTCGAATCTCCACCTCGCTCCGCCACGTCTTCTCGTTCTCCAGCATGATCTGCCAGATCGCCAGCTTCTCCCGCTCTCCAATCGCAAGCAACTCGTCAGCACTCGTAAAAGGGAAGGGAGGTGCCTTCAACTGCGACTTGCCCGCCTCTTCGCCCTCGCGCACCACGAACCCGCCTCCCACCGAATAAAAAATGGCAGAGTACAACTCCGCTCCTGCACCATCGAACGCCGTGTATCTCATGCCATTCGAGTGTCCCGGCAGAGTCTGTGTCTTGAGGAACAACAGGTCCGTTTCTTCGTGGAAGGGAATCGCCATCTCGCCCAGCAACTTAATCTCGCGCCGTTGCCGAATCTCGCCGACCTTCGCATAGATCGTCGCCGGATCGATCGCCTCCGGCGCCTCGCCCGACAATCCCAGCAGCACCGCCCGGTCCGTCTGGTGCCCATGACCCGTCAGCGCCAGCGAACCAAATAACTCCACCTGCACCCGCGCCACCTGCACGCTTAGTTCTTTCGTGTTGTCATCCCGAGCGGAGCCCGCCGCGGCGGGCGGAGTCGAGGGACCTGCTTTTCCTTCCCTCTCGGCATCCTGCTGCTTGCCATGCGGAATCAATCCTCGCTCCCGCAAGTCCAGCGCAAACTGTCGCGCAGCCCGCATCGGTCCCACCGTGTGCGAACTCGACGGTCCCACCCCGATTTTGAAAATCTCGAAAATGCTGGTTTTCAACTCACCCTCGCTCCATATGTCTTATCACGTTCGGACGTGAGCGCGGTCACTTATGACCATTCCGACTTCTCTACGAATTTGGCCCGGGTCGCAGATTTGGTAGCCGCGTCGTTTTTGCGTCCAAAACCACGAAAAAACCAATTATTACAAACGTTATAACATTGCCTCTCGGCTCCCCATCGGGCACGCTTCTCGAGGGCGAGGACCACCCCAACTAATCCATTAGTTACCTTTTCCAACCATGCCCGTCCAACCCCCGTGCCGCCCAAACCATCCACGAACCTGACTGAGGCTGAGCTGAGGTTGATGGAAGTTCTCTGGCAACGTGGGCCCTCCACCGTGCAGCAGGTCTTGGACGCCCTGCCCGGTGATAAACCCTTGGCCTACAACTCAGTACTGACAATTATCCGGATTTTGGACAAGAAGGGATACGTCGCCCACGCCAAGTCTACCGACGCCCGGGCTTACGTTTACGCGCCCTTGGTGCCTCGAACTGACGCTACCCGCTCAGAAGTCCGCCACTTGGTGAGAAGGCTGTTCCAAAACTCGCATGAGTTGCTGGTTCTTAATATCCTAGAAGACGCCGGATTGAGCCAAGATGAGCTGCGACGCTTAAAGCAATACCTTAAGGAGAGGGAGTAGCTCGGATGCTGTTGAATTCCCTCGATATCGATGCTCTGGTTCGAGTTGCAGCGGGTCGTCTTCTGAACAGTCTCCTTCTTGGAACGGGCTTGGCTGCGCTAGCCTGGTTGGTCTCCCGAACCGTCCGCCGCGCAAGTTCCGGCACCCGATTTGCCATTTGGTTTGTGTCACTTATAGCAATTGTGCTGTTGCCTTGGGTCGGATCCATCGCGGTTGGCTCCTCCTCGACGCATTCGGCCGTGGCTCCTGGCGTGATCAACTTGCCCGAGTCTCTCGCCTATTACGCGCTTGTCGCCTGGATGCTTGGCGCCGCGCTTGGACTCGCCCATATCTCTCATGGTTTGTATCGTTTGCGCCTCCTGCGCGCTAATTGCACAGCGGTCAACCGCACGGAACTTGACCCGATTCTTCAGACAACTCTGGCAGGAATCCAGTCGCGGCGTAACGTAACCCTCTGTGTTTCCAATGTGGTGCGTGTACCCGCTGCCATCGGATACTTCCATCCCATGGTCGTGCTTCCCGCGTGGGCGCTGACTGAAATTCCTTCGCAGCAAATGAATGCCATCCTCCTCCACGAACTGGCCCACCTGCGCCGCTACGACGATTGGACCAACCTCGCGCAGAAATTGGCTAAGGCCTTATTTTTCTTTCATCCAGCGGTGTGGTTCATCGAGTCACGGCTCACTCTGGAGCGAGAAATGGCATGTGATGACGCGGTTCTCGCAGCCAATTTTTCTCCCCGCGCCTATGCTCAATCCCTCGTTAGCTTGGCGGAGAAAAGCTTCTTGCGCCGCGGCGTCCAGTTGGCTCAGGCTGCCGTCGGGCACGTGCACCAGCTGAAAATTCGTTTGGCCGCCATTCTCAGAAACGGCCGTAACCCGCAGAAAAATTTAAGGATAGGCAGGCCTTCGCTGGCGTTGATCTCGTTTGCGGCCGTCCTCGCAACTTACGGCGCAGTCCGTTCTCCGCAATGGATTACTTTTTCCTCAAGTGCAACGGACCAAATCGCCGGCGCTGCGATCCTGCATCCGACGCCAGAATCGAACGCTGGCCTGCGACCCGTAAACCTCGCGTTTTCAGGGAATTCCCGAGGGGTACCTCCCTCTATCGAGAGTGCATCTCAGCCAGTCCACCGGAGCACAAAGGCTATTGGATCGCAGTCGGCCCCGCTTCGTTCGCAGGGTGCGGTCGTTGTTCCGCTGGCCGATCGCGAACCCTCCTCGCCACTAGTTGATCTCGCGAGTATGTCACCGCATCTTTCAGATTACCAAGTACTTGTTATCTTCCAGAGTGCAGCCCTCGGCCCCGACGGTCCGGTTCTGTGGCGTGTGACGGTCTTCCACATCGCTCCCGCCCAGCAGGTTCTGCTCACCGGAGGCACCCGAAAACAGATTTAGACCAACGGCGTGCTAACGAATCGGGGTTTAGACACGTCAACTAAACGTTTAGTTTTATCACCGATACGAGTTCCAAGGAGCAAACCAACCATGAACAACCCGTTTAGCAAGAGTCGCATCGGAGCCGCAGCCCTGGCACTCGCCTTAGCCGCCGGACTCGGTGCCTACCACTTCATTCAGCCCACCCGGGTGAATGCTTCTCCCACGTCCAACACTGCTCCGCTTGACGACAGCAAAATCGGCGCCTTGCTTTCACTAGACCAAGCGATTGAAGCAGTTGCGGCCCGCGTGACGCCAGCCATCGTCAATGTAAACGTCACCGCCAAAGTGACCCAGAAAGCGATGATGGAGGGGATGCCGGAGGGCATGCCCGAAGGAATGCAGCAGTTCTTTCAGCGCCAGTTTGGCCAGGGTGGCCCGCAGCAGCCTCAGTTTTCCCATGGCAGCGGCAGCGGCGTCATCTTTTCGCCAGACGGCTATATCATTACAAACAATCACGTTGTGGACGGCGCAACGGACATCAAAGTGACGCTCAGCGACCGGCGTAACTACACGGCGAAGCTGATCGGAACCGACCCCCTTACCGATCTTGCGGTGCTTAAGATTGAGGGCAGCAACTTTCCCAACGTCCCCTTGGGCGACAGCTCCCAGCTCCATCCGGGACAGACGGTGCTGGCCTTCGGCAATCCGTTCGGGTTCCGCTTCACCGTCACCCGGGGCATCGTGAGTGCCCTAAACCGTCCCAACCCTTCCAACGACGACCCCCGCAAGCTGGGCCAGTACATCCAGACTGACGCTGCCATCAATCCTGGCAACTCGGGTGGACCGTTGGTTAACGCCCGTGGAGAAGTAGTCGGCATCAACACCTTCCTGATCTCGCCTTCAGGAAGCTTTTCAGGGATGGGATTCGCAATTCCCACTCAGATTGTGCAGCCCACGGTGGACTCTCTGGTGCGTTACGGCAAAGTGGCCCACTCCTACATTGGAGTAGGCATAACCGACGTGACCCCGGAAAACTCTAAGTTCTTTGATTTGAAGGACGCAGACGGTGCGGTCATCAGCGAAGTGCAGCCTGATTCTCCCGGCGCGAACGCCGGGCTCAAGGTGGGAGACGTGATCGTAGGGCTCGACGGCAAGAAGGTCAGCGATGCCGGGCAGCTCCAGGCCGAAGTAAGCTCCAAACGTCCGGGGACCAAGGTGGCCCTGGAAGTGCAGCGCGACGGGAAGCCCATTAACGTTGGGGTCACGCTGGAAGAGTTGGGCTCAAAGGACAAGAAAGAAGAGCTCTCTGCCAGTGCCGACAGCGGTAAGCCGCGCTGGGGAATTGGCATTGCCGATCTCACCTCGGATATTCGCGGCCAGTTACAGGCGCCAGCGAATATTAAGGGCGCGGTGATTCAGCGGGTCCAGCCGGGAAGCCCAGCCGAAGATGCAGGACTCCAGCCCGGCAACGTCATCCAGAGCGTGGATCGCAAGCCCACTCCGACTGCGGCCGACGTGCAAAAAGCCTTGGCGAATGTACCCAAGGGCCAGGACGCCATGGTTCTGGTGTGGGGCAACGGTGGCAGCACATTCCGGGTGCTGCACGCCGACAGCGCAGCGTCGAATTCGCCAGGTATGTAAAAACCGCGCGAGAGGGTGGCGAATCCTCGCTAGGGGTGGCCGTATCTTCCCTAAACCCCCGACTTGGAACAAAGGACACGGAGTGATCCGTGCCCTTTGTTTTTCGCAAGCGGTTGCTCGACAAACATCTAGTTAACGATAGAACCGGTCAGTGCGCCAAGAGAACTCCAGGTGGGTCCCAAGTCCCGTCTGTGGGAGGCAGAATCGACGGCGGCGGATTCTTGCGCGGCCAGTACAGTCGCATCACCAGATAGATCGGTCCGTTGGGAGCCGGCAGCCAATTGGATTTCTTGTCAGCCGAGGGCTCGTCTTTTTGGATGTAAATGGTAAGGGAGCCGTCCGTGTTCTTCTTGAGTTCAGGCAGCATAGGCGAGTTGATTACATAGCGATTGATGGGGTTCTCGATCAGCAATTGGGTGCTGGCATCGTACATGGTGACTGACCAGAAGGCCCGCACGGGCGGGAGGAGATTCGGGGCAAAGGTCAGGGTGTAATTATGCTTGCTGCCGTCGAGGGGCGCGCCAATTCCGTCTACCTTGGTCGCCGGATACATGGCTTCCTCGGCGTCGTTGCCGTATATTCCGGCCATAGCAGCAGCAGCACGGCGGAGGTTGTCGCCATGGTAGGAGTCACGGTTACCAAAGGGAGCAGAGATGCGCCACCCATTCACGTTCTTGCCGAGTTGGTCGCGGCGCTTCTGAATGGCCTCGTATCCGTCTTTGACTGCGGCGTCAATTTCAATCTTTTGTGAGGCCGAGAGATTGGCCAGATCGAAGGGCTTACCACCGCCGATACCGATGGTGGCGAACTGCAGACGAATAGCGGCTTCTTCCGGGACTTCGGGGCAGAATTGCAGCAGGAAGTTGAGGAACTTGGGAAAATCGGTCTTGAAGGCGTCTTCGGTGAACTTGGGGAAATCAATGGCCGGCGGCGCGGGCGGCGGCGGCGTGTGTGTATAAGCCGAGAGGGGCTGGGCTTTGTATCCGTCCTGGATTTTCTTGACGTTAGTGATGTCGTTGGGGCCGAAGAGCTGGGTGCGGAAGATTACCAGACTAAATTGGGTGTCGGACTGGAAAGTCTTGAGGATGCCCGCGGGAGTGACGCCGTGCCAGCCCGGTCCGCTGATCATGTAACAACCTCCGAAATTGCCGGTCGTGCGCGAGCCGACGTATCCGTAGTTGAAGGTGTACATGTCGATCAACTGCACGGAGTAATAGCGGTCTTTGGGAATATCGGGAACGCAGAAGATGATGGGCTCGGCCCGCAGGTCGGCCTGCAACATGGAATAAGGAGTGTCGGAATTGGGGGTGACCACCGAGGTGTCTTTCGGTGTAAACACATGGGAGTCGCTGACGATGGTGTTGAACGGCCCCTTGTATTGCGAGTTCGATTTATCGACGTTGAACTCGTACATCGCCTTGTAATTAGCAATCATCGGGAAGGCGTACACGTAGGCTTGCTGATAGTCGTCCTTATGGATGACGCCTTCGTCGAGGTTACGGCGACAGGAAACCGTGAGCAGGGTGGCCAGAAGGGCAAGCAATACTAACGCGAACCCTGTATAGCGGTGCGAACAATAAGGCATGATTCCTCGCTTGTTGGGGCGGCCAATCATCGCTCTAAGAAAAACGGATGGCAGCGCTCTCATGATACTGGAAACCGCTGTGCAGCTTTCCGGGAGTGTAGTGGAACGGGTTGCGCCACGTTGCGAATCGAATCTCAGGAAGCCGACCAATGCATTTCAGCCGATGCGGAGATAGGTCGTATAAGGCTGGTCCGAGATTTCGATGAACGGCAGCAGACTGAGTGCGCCGGCGCTGGTTGATACTTCCCATGACCTCCCCGCGGCGCGCTTGGCGGCGAGCAACTGGCCGCGCGTGACCGAAGGGGCCTCTTCGGTGACTGGGAACAGCACGAGTGGTCCATACATTAGAGCGACGAGACTTGGATGCTGCCGGTCAATCGCCTCGAGACGGGTGGTCATCGGCAGGTTCAGCGCAATGCGGTCGCCGGACTTCCACGGGCGGCGGATGGAAGAAAATCTTCCGGGCGTGAGGCGAGTCACGAGGGTGGCGCCGTTGACTGAGATCGAGCCATCACTTGACCACGCCGGGACCCGAAAATGCACGGCAAATTCCGCTGGTCGTGCCAGAGTGAGATCAAACTCCACAACCGTTTCGTAGGGATAATTACTCTTCTGCTGCAGCTCGATCTGATTGCCGGCGCGATTCCAACGGAGCGTCGACGGAATATAAAGGTTGACGTAGAGGTCGTTGTCATCGTGAAAGTAGGCGCTGATGCGGTAGTCAGCGGCAATCTGGGGGAGCGTGCCCGAGCAGCAAGGCCAGCGGTGGTTAGAGTACGTCTTGCGGCCGTGAAAGCTGTAGTCGGAATAGTAGAACGAAGTTCCATCCGCCTGCAGTGGCTTGGCACCGAGCACTGTGTTGTAGAGCACGCGTTCCATGCTGTCGCCGTAGCGTGTGTCGCGGGTCACGCGCAACAGCGATCGAGTGAGCTTAAAGTGCGCATACGCGCCGCAAGGTGTTTCGAAGCTCTTGTGCTGGTCGGCGAGCGTGACAGCGAGCGCTCCAGTGTCGGGCTCGCGCAAGAGTTCATCGGGTCCCCAGCCGCCGGTGGCAAAGCTTTGTGTCGTCACTAGCATCTCGAAAGCATTGCGCGCGGCGCGAAGATGCTTCTCGCTGTTCAACGTGAGGTAGGCCTGCATGGCCGAGTTGAGTGCATTTACGTAGCTGTAAGCATGCTTGCCCGGGAGCACGTTGATGCCCGCGGCCAGCGGATCAAAATAGGTCTTGTCGTCGAGGAAGCGGACGGCGAGCTGCCTGTAACGCTCTCCGGCGCCCCGCTGGTAGGCGAGAAACAGGTTTTCGGGAAGAGTGTAAGACTCGTCCCAGTTGTAGGAGATGTCGTTCTCTTTGCCGGGCCGCCAGGATTGCTCGCGGTCTACGGCGTGCGGCGGAAGATAAGGCAGGACGGTGTCGGTAGTCTGCTGGAGGATCGCGAAGGCGTAGGGATCGTTCGCAAATTGGTGCGAATCGATGAGTCCGCAGACTAGTTTGTCGTAGCAATAAGCAGGGAAGCGGTTCTTGTCAAAAAAACCGGGGCCGAGCGATTGGGCGTAGAGATGATTCAGCTGCAGAACTTTATTACGTGTGGCCTGATCGCCGGTAATGGCGTAGAAGCGCGATAGGGCGGAGATCCACTGACCGAATGTGCCCCCGGGGCAAAGACCGGCGCTGTCTTTGCGGTAATCGTAGTCGGGCTTGTACATATACCAGCCGCCGAGGTCGGTGCCGGGAACGGGCTTGCCCGACATGACGCGAAAAGGTTTCAGTAGAGCGTCTACGTCAAGCGACATAAGGACGGAGTGGGTATTGTCGAGTTGCCGCTGGAAGGGGTCACAATTGATGGAGACGTCAGAGTAGAGGAAAAGATCGAGAGGAGGGGGCGTAGGAGAAGTTGTGGTGGCCAAGACATTGCGGAAGTCGAGGGCGAGCGTGGTCCCGAGCAGCGCGGCGCGCTGTAGGAAATCGCGGCGAGACGTAAGAGGAAGGGTCATTGCGCCTTTATTATCTATACCCGACACTGGCACCGCCAGCCAAAGCGAGGCTGGTGAGATGTTTGGCACCGGAGAATGGTGAAGCGGCGGCGGAAAGCGCAAAATGCCAGGGGTTGGCATAAGTGAGGATGGAGGCCCTGGGCAGAGTCGAACTGCCGACCAACAGTTTAGGAAACTGCTGCTCTATCCATCTGAGCTACAGGGCCGTGCGGGTAACGATATTATCGCATGGCGAATTCGGGGTTTGGGGGGCGGTCCCATGCGCCGGCGAGGCCCTTCAGGTTGTTGAACGAACGCAATCCCTCATAAGTCAGCGCTAGGCGAAGGGCGCGTCTGATCGCCGCGCGCCGTGCTACGGTGACTTGGGCGAGGGCCCCGGCGTTGGGGACGTGGCGCCCGACTTCTTGTCGTTCCACCATCCACCACCTAGCGCCTGCAAGAGCGATGCCGAGTCGGTGTAGCGGGCAGCGGCGGAAGTGGTTCGGTCGAGAGTCGTCTGCAGGTACTGGCGCTGCGCGTCGAGAAGCGAGAGTTGGCTGATGCCTCCGGCAGTGTAACGCTGGCTAGCGATGTTGAATGTGGTCTCGGCTTGCTCCGCGGCGGCAGTGCGAGCTTGCAGGGTCTGTGCATCATGGTCGATGGCGCGCAGAGAGTCGGCGACCTGCTCGAAAGACTGCAGAACAACCTGCTGGTAGTTGGCCCCGGCTTCTTCGTAAGCAGCAACGGCTTTGCGCTTTTCTGCGCGAAGCGCGCCGCCATTGAAGATCGGCTGGGCCAGCGCGCCGCCGAAGCTCCATATCGCCCCGCCGCTGGTAAAGCTCGTGCCGATGGCTCCGACGCTGGCGGAGAGAGTGATTTGCGGATAGAGGTTGGCGGTGGCAACGCCGACGTCGGCACTCGCTTGGTGCATCAGGGATTCGGCCGCGCGGATGTCGGGGCGCTGGCGGACAAGCGATGACGGAAGACTGAGCGGCAATTCTTCGGGAAGATGAAGTTGGTCGAGCGCGATGGCTTCGATGTGGGCCTCGGCTGGTGACTTGCCGATAAGCACGGCAAGTTGGTGGTTGACCATGTCGAGCTGTTGCTCAAGCGGCGGAAGGGCGGCCCGGGTCTGCTCGACAAGTGTGTGCTGTTGGTTGAAGTTGTAGCGAGCGAGTCCGCCGGCTTGTACGCGCTGCTCGGTGATAGCGAGTTGCTGTTGTTGCAAAGCAAGCATCTGGCGAGTGAGGTCGATTTGCGAGCGCAGTTGCGCCTGCCGAATCGAGGCGGAGACGACATTGCCGGCCAGCATGAGCCGTGCGCCTTGCAGTTGCCAGTTTTGATACTCGACTTGGGCGTTCAGACTTTCGATGAGTCGACGGTTGGCCCCAAATAAATCGAGGGCATATGAGACGGCCACCGAACCGTTGAGCAATCCGAAAGGCGGCGGGCTGGGGAAGGGAACACCGAAGGTCGCGAGATCGACTTGTTCTCGCTGTGCGGAAATGCTGGCATTCACCGAGGGATATTTTGTGGCTCCGGTGCGGGCGTTGGATTCTTCCTGCGCCTGCTTGAGACGCGCGGTGGCTTGCGCGAGCGTGGGGCTGTTGGCGAGTGCTTCGCGAACGAGCCGGTCAAGTTCGGGAGATTGAAAGAGCGTCCACCATTGCGCGGGGATGTCATTCGTCACATCCAGATGCTGCGGAGACCCGGCTGGCCCGGGGGAGCTGACAGTGGCATACGGTTGCGGTTCCGGGGTGTAGGTGGCGACGGTCGGTGGCGCGGGGGCGTGGTAGCGGGGGCCAACAGTGCATCCTGCTAAGAGACTTACTGCAATCACGGCAAGCGGCCACGCACAGCCAAAGAAGGCTCGTGCGGGGCACCCAATTCTTGTTCCCGATAAATTGTTCATCGCGAGCACCTCAATCCAACGTCCGGCGGTAGGTCTTTACCGCAATGGACATCACAACCAGGGTGAAGATGATGAGCGGCCAGACGTTGGGCCATGAGTCTGTCCAACCATTCCCCTTGAGCAGTATTCCGCGAATGAGACGGTTGAAATAGGTCAGCGGCAACAAGTTGCCAAGGAATTGCGCCCAGCCCGGCATGCCTTGGAAGGGAAACATAAACCCCGATAGCAAAATGTTGGGCAAGAAGTAAAAGACGGTGAGTTGAACGGCCTGCAATTGGTTTTGCGCAAGCGAAGAAAGCGTGATGCCGACGGTGAGATTCGCTGCTACAAACAGCAGCGCGACAAGATAGATTGCGCCAACGTTACCAAAGAAGGGGACGTGAAAGACGAAGCGGGCCGCCAGCAGGATGATGCTCGATTGGATCAGCCCGATGCCGATGTAGGGAATCAGCTTTCCGGTCATCACCTCAAGCGGCGTTGCCGGCATCGCCAGTAGGTTTTCCATCGTGCCTCGCTCGCGTTCGCGGGTGATGGCGAGGCCCGTCATCATCACCATGGTTAGGGTGAGGACGACGCCCATGAGGCCGGGAACGACATTGTATTGGGTGATGCCGTCTGGGTTGTATAGCCTTTGCAGACGCACGTCGAAAGGCGCCGGTGCGCCGGCCAGCGGGGCGAGAGGCCCGGTGAGTTCCTTTTGGATGAGTGTCTGAACGATCCCATTGAGCGCGAAGAGTGCGTTCGAAGCGGCACTTGGATCGGTGGCGTCCGCCTCAATCAACAACGAAGGATGTTCGTGGCGCAGCAGCGCACGGGTGAAACCTGCAGGGATATTTACTACGAACAGCACCTTGCCCTGATTGAGGGCTTCGCGTCCAGCCGCTTCATTGGGCAATTCGCCGACGAACTTGTAGTAACCGGAATTCTTTAGCCCCCACAAGAAGCTGCGGGTTATGTCGGTCTTGTCGGCATCAATGATGGCCGTGTCGAGGTGCTTCGGATCCGTGTTGATCGCATACCCGAAGAGCGCCATCTGGATGATCGGGACGCCCACGATCATGGCGAAGGTGACGCGGTCGCGGCGAAGTTGGAGAAATTCCTTGCGAACGATGCTCCACCAGCGAGCGAGCGAGAATATGGTGTTACGAGTCATGCCTGGCCCCCGAAATTGTCGGAGGTGCGGGTCATCATGTAGATGAAGACGTCTTCCAGCGTGGTATCAATGGTTTCTACGTGAAGTCCCCTGGCCGCGGCTTCGGCTGATAGAGTCCGCGCCAGCGCTGCGGAATCGGTGCCGCTGACATGCAAGCTGTCGCCGAAGATGACCGTCTGCTCAACGCCCGGCTGGCCGCGCAATGTGTCCTGCAACTGGATGAGGCCGGCACCGCGGATGGCCCAACTGGTGAGGTGCTGCTGCGCGATAACTTCGGCAGCTGTGCCTTGTGCAAGGAGTTTGCCGTAAGCGATGTAGGCGAGCTTGTGGCAGCGTGAAGCTTCGTCCATGTAATGAGTGCTGACAAGAACCGAAATGCCGTTGGCCGCGAGAACCTGGAGTTCGTCCCAGAAATCGCGACGCGCCTTCGGATCGACGCCGGCGGTGGGCTCGTCGAGAAGGAGCAACTTGGGGCTATGGAGCATGCAGGCCGCGAGAGCCATGCGCTGCTTCCATCCGCCAGAAAGTTCGCCGGCGAGCTGTTTCGATCGGGCGGTTAGCCCGAGGTCGGCGATGGTTTGGCTGACGACGTCGCGGCGGTTGGGTACGTCATACATGCTGGCGACGAAATCGAGATTCTCCCTGATGGTAAGGTCGTCCCAGAAAGAGAACCGCTGGGTCATGTAGCCGACACTGCGCTTGATGTCGCTGCTTTGACGGATGATGTCGTATCCGAGGCAGGTTCCGCTGCCGGAGTCAGGATGCAGCAGGCCACACATCATGCGGATGGTGGTGGTCTTGCCGCTGCCGTTGGGGCCGAGGAATCCGAAGATTTCCCCGCGACGGACGCGCAAAGAGACGTTGTTCACCACGTGCTTGTCGCCAAAATGCTTGTTCAGGCCCTGCACGTCAATGGCGTATTCGGAATTGGCGGAGACCGTCATTGCAGAGTGACCTCGAGGGGCTGGCCAGGATGAAGCAACGGCGCTTTGTCCACAGACGGCTTGGCGATCACCATGAAGACAAGCTTCGAGCGGTTCTCATTGCTGTAGATGACCGGTGGGGTGAACTCCACCTGATTCGAGATAAACGTGATGGCGGCAGGCACGTCCGTCGAGCAGCCGTCGCAATGCACGCGGATATTCTGGCCCAGTGTGAGACCGCCGACCGCGGTTTCGGGGACGAAGAAGCGGACTTCGAGGTTTTCCGGCGGAAGAAGCTGCACGACGGGGCTTCCCGGTGCGACCCACTCGCCGGGACGATACAACGTGTCGTAGACGAGGCCGCCACGAGGCGACGCAATCTGCTTCTGCTGCAGCTTCCATTGGGCCTGTGTTAGGGCGGCGCGGTCGCCGGCAATTACTCCTGCCTGAGCCTTGCGTTGCTGCTCGCGCCCAGGCAATTCGGCCACCTCGATGTTCTTCTCGAATTCACGGACGATGGCTGCATTGGATTCGACCGCTGCGCGCGCGGTAATAAGGTCGGTTTCGGAGATGCCGCCGGCCGTGTACTGCTTTTCATAACTCTTCAGCAGGTCAATCGACTTCTGCTTTTCCGCCTGGGCCTGAGCCAGTTGAGCGCCAATGATCTCAATTTCTGGCGGGCGCTTGCCGGTCTCGATATCGGCAAGACGGGCTTCGTCGGCCTGGAGAACTTCTCGGCCTGCTGCGCGGCAGCTGCTTCGGGTTCGCGATCCAGCGTGAATAGAGGATGGTTGGCCGCCACCACATCGCCTCGGCTGATGGACAATTCGTCGAGCCGTCCGCCCTGGGGGGATGCCACATACACAAACTTGCCTTCGACGTAGCCCTCGAAGCCGCTGCTGGCACGGTGCGAGCACCCGGGCACCAGCACAGCCAGGACGAGCGTAGTCACAAAGATCGGGCTTTGAAAGAGGCGGTGGTGGATGGTCATGGTTTTCTCCGCGGAGATGTCTTGCCGCGAACCGGCTTGCGGCGCTGTGTTGGCGCAGGGGAGAGACCTTGCAGCAACAGTCCGCTGATGTGACGTTGGATTGCGTTGACGTCAAGCGGGGGTCGCCGGAAGACTTCAGCCCAGACGCGGATCGTGGCCATGTGGACCATGACGAGGCCGAGGGTCGAAAAGACAAAGAGCAGAGGATTGAGGTCGCGGATTCACGGTTCCCGATGCTTGTCCGCGAGCGATAGCCCTTCCAACGACGCGGACCTTTTCGATGGGCAATCGACGCAATATCCGGCTACGCAAGAGCCCGCCTTCGTTCAAAATCTCGCGCATCCAAGTGGAAGGCACCCAGGGGGCCTGCTGGATCTGCTCCAGCAGGCGCTGAACCACGCCCCGCAGAATCTCAGCCGGAGCTTCGCCTGGCTGCACCGGGTCCCAGACGTTGGTGATGAAAGGTACTAGTCGCTCGTCCACGACAGCGTCGATCAGTTGCTCGCGGTCGTCAAAGTGGTAATGCACCATCGCGGGGGTAAGTCCTGCGCGGCGGGCAATGGTGGAGAAGCTGGTGGCGGCCACCCCTTGCTCGGCGAAGAGTTCGGTAGCAGCTTTCAGCAGCAGCGCGCGCGTGTCGCGGTCTGGATCGGCGAGGGGACGGCCGGCAGTCCGGCTGTGCAAGGTTGCGACCATAATTAATTAATGAATAAATTAAATACAGGTTGGTAGCTTGTCAAGTTCGAGTTTGTCGGTGCGTCCTCGGATCGCCGATTCTCAGCTTGCCGCCAACGCTCTTGAGGGCCCTATCCCATGCGGTCTTCTCCGAGAAATGTGTCGCCCAACGCGAGGCCTCCCCGCCTGTCGTGGCGCGGGGATGTCTTCTCCAGGTAGACCGTCTCCAACGCGTCTTCCGGCAGTCTCCAATCCTTCTAACGTACTGATCTTGGGCAAATAGAGAACCGTTGCAGTGAGCCAGTCGCTCTCTTGTTGGCGCCGTTGCCCCGGCCTACTTTGTGAGCAGAAAAGGCGAGAGCGCGGTGATGACGGACAACAGCGACAGCAAGCTAAAGAGCGGAGCCAGCAGAGACCGGAGAGGAGCGCAGCGCTTTCCTCTCCGTGGGGAAGCGTGGTTCCAGTGGCAGTCGCCGTCGGGCCAGTGGTGTCAAGGTCTCGGGATTGACGCGAAACGTTGGCCGGGAAGGCGCATTCGTGGAGACGGAGATCGTTCCTCCCATGGTTTCACAGCTGAGAGTGGTGGTGACTCTTGTTGGCCGGCCGGACAAGGAGATGCAAGTGCGCCTTTGCGGTGCCGGCCAGGTCCGGCACGTTCGGCGCGAAGGAGGGGTTGCAAGCGGATTCGGAGCGTGGGTGCACTTCCGCACTGAAGCGGTGGAGTAGCTGAGTTGAGGGCAAGCCGCGGTTGGTAGGTAGAGCCGGCCACGGATCGATAGGTAGTGACAACTGCACGGTGGTTGCGATCGGCACAGCCCGCGGCCCAGTGCGACGACCAAACAGGCTGTGCCGGGAAAGGGAAAGAAAGTCAATGAAAGCGATAAAAGGTGTTTGCTGGTTGTTGGTCCTTGGAGTGTTGGCGCTACCCGCGCTGGCCGCTCCGGTCAATATGCAGTTTACCGGGCTTCCTACTGGTGCAAATTACTGGGGGGTAGCCAGTTATCCCTACAACATCAGCGTCAACGGCGGTGCGAATCAATGGATGATGTGCATCGGCTATTACGAGCACATCGAAGGTGGGGAGACGTGGCAGGCGAACGTCGCGAGCGTCGGAAGCCTGGATCCGGCGACCCATTTGGTGTATTACCAGGCGGCGTACCTGTTCAAGATGGCGGCGGCCGACGGTGGCGTCGATTCAAATATCAATGCCGCAACGTGGTATCTGCTGGAGGGCGCACCCAGCTTGACACCCGAAGCCGCTGCGCTAGTTGCGTTGGCACAGAACCAGTCTACGCCGTGGGCGAGTTCGATGACGTTCTCCTGTATTCGGCCATTCCGGGGACCGAGAGCGGGAATATGGGGACAGCGCAGGATTTTCTGGCAGCTACACCGGAGCCGGGTACCCTCATGCTGTTCGGCTCAGGCATGATCGGGTTGGCTGGCCTTATGCGCCGGAAATTCCGCACGTAAACGCGACGAATTGATCGTCTGATGTCGTCGGACGGGCTGCTGGGGAGGCAGCCCGTCCTTTCTTGTGCTTGAAATCTCTCCAGGCCCCCATGCCGCGGGCGCTTCTCGCGACACCCGCACCGCCTTAATAAAAGTCCCAGTCTGGCCGATTAAGTACTCATGAACTCCCATGACTCACGGGCATGGATGCCTGTGTGGAATCGGCCACTCCGGCCACCTGGGATGGAGGTTGGTAAATGAAACGCGGCAGTTGGTTGGTGGTGTTAGCGTTAGCCCCTGCAATTATGTGGGCCCAGACGTCAAAACTGGCTCCAGAACTACAGCAAGTTTCGGGAAATGAGGCAGTTCCCGTCATCGTGCAATTCAAGGCAGTATCGCCGTCAACCCAGCAGAATAGGGTCCCGGTACAGGCCGGACAAGTCACCGCGCAGCTGGGCGTGATCAACGCGGTGAAAGCAACGGTTCCGGCGTCGTCGCTTGCGGCCCTGGCGGCGGATCCCACCGTGGCCTACGTTTCGCCCGATTACCTGGTGCAGGCAAGCCTGAACAATGCCGCACCTGCGGTGCTGGCAAACTACGCCTGGGGTGTGGGACTGGACGGGACGAGCATCGGCGTCGCTGTGATCGATAGCGGTATCCACCTGGTGGATGACATTGGCACTCGAAGCGGCGGCTCTCGCCTGATGGCGAGTTTCGATTACACAGGCGAAGGCACGGACGACTTTTACGGTCACGGTACCCATGTCGCGGGAATCATCGGAGGCGACGGAGCCGACTCCAGTTGCCCGGTGTGCAACGTAACCATCAAAGGAATCGCGCCAAACGTGAACCTGCTGAGTTTCAAGGTGCTGAACGCTCAGGGGCAGGGGACCGAGAGCGGCGTCATTCAGGCTATTCAGGCGGCGATCCAATTAAAAGCAGCCCTCAACATTCGGGTAATGAACCTGTCGCTTGGACATCCCGTGTATGAAAGCTACAAGCTGGATCCGCTGTGCCAGGCAGTGGAGCAAGCATGGAAGGCGGGCATCGTGGTAGTGGTGGCGGCGGGCAACGGAGGTCGGGACAATACCTTCGGGACCGCGGGCTACGGCATGATTGAGTCGCCGGGGAATGACCCCTATGTCATCACGGTCGGCGCAACCAATACCAAAGCCACACCCGACCGGGGCGACGACGTGATGACCAGCTATAGCGCCAAAGGGCCTACGGCGGTGGATCACATCGTGAAGCCTGACCTTGTAGCGCCGGGAAATCGGGTGGTATCGCTGGCGGTGTCTGCATGGCTGGAGTGGCAGTATCCACAGAATCTCGTGCCCCGGAGTTATTACGAAAATGGCGGTAGCACCGCTGCCTCGACCCAGTACTTCGTGCTGAGCGGGACGAGCATGGCAACGGGAATGGTCAGCGGCGCCGTGGCGTTGATGCTGCAACAGGATGCGACCCTCACGCCTGACCAGGTGAAGGCGCGGCTGATGAAGACGGCCTATAAGGGCATGCCGCGCTATATGACCTTGGTGGACGGCGATGCGACGTACAACGTCCAGTCCGACATCTTCACCGTAGGCGCCGGCTACCTGGATGTGCAGGCCGCACTGATGAACAAGGAGAAGGCACCTGGCGTGGCAAAGTCGCCGACGGCGGGATATGACAGCGCCAGCGGTCAGGCGTACTTCCTCGCCGATATGCAGACGCCATGGGGACAGTCTTCCTATTACGGCTTACTGTCGAACTCTTCAACCGCCGTCGTGTGGGGGCCCTCGATAGTGTGGGGGGCTGCTGAGTTTATTGCGGGTGCTCCGCCCTCGGGCAATTCGGCCATGTGGGGAAGCTCTGCCATGTGGGGCAATTCTGCGATGTGGGGGAACTCTGCCATGTGGGGCAACTCCGCCATGTGGGGGAATTCGGCCATGTGGGGGAACGGTGCGGAGCTAAATGGCGAGAACTGAACTACAAATTCTGTCTCCTTAGGCACAGAGAGCCATTGCGGCAATCGAGGCGGAGGTACAACTGGTGAAGCCACGAGCGAGCACGTTCATCTCGATGGTCTGCATCACCGGCGTCATGGTCCTGGCGCTGGAGCTGGCGAGAACTTCGTGGACTGCACCAGGGATATTTGTGGCATACCTGGTAGCCGCAGTCATAGCCTCCGCGCTGAAGGTGGAGCTGCCGGGGATCAACGGAACGCTGTCGATCAACCTGGTGGTGAACCTGCTGGCAGTCGTGGAACTGTCGCCCGGCGAGGCGCTCGTAGTGGGCTGCGCCTCTGCGGTGTGCCAGTCCCTTTGGCGCAAGCACCACGTAGAAGCCGTGCACGTGCTCTTCAACTTGGCGCAGATGGCGCTCACCGTTGAGGTAGCCCAGGTGGTATTCCATCAGATGGGCAGGGCGCTCGGCCCGAGCCTGCCCTTGCGGTTGCTGGCGACATCGACGGCGTATTTCCTCATCAATACGCTGCTGGTGGCGGAAGTGATTGCGCTGACGGAAAAGCGCGACTTCGGCAAGACCTGGTCCGGCTTTTATTTGTGGTCGTTTTCCAATTACCTGGTGGGCGGGGTGCTGGCCTGTGCGGTGGCTTGGTCCAACGCTCACCTGGGTTGGCAGGCTTCGGCCATGTTGGTGCCGGTCGGCTACCTGCTGTATCGCTCTTACCGTCTCTATCTGGGCAAGCTGGAGGACGAAAAGAAGCACGTCGAGAACATGGCCTCACTCCATTTGCGGACGATCGAGGCGCTGGCTCTTGCCATCGATGCCAAAGATCACACGACCCACGACCATCTGCAGCGAGTGCGGGTGTTCGCCATGGAAGTCGGTCAGGAGATGGGCCTGGCCGAGGGAGACCTGGAGGCGTTGCGGGCGGCGTCTCTGCTGCACGACATCGGAAAGCTGGCGGTGCCGGAGCACATCATCAACAAGCCGGGAAAGCTGACGCCGGAAGAGTTCGACAAGATGAAGATTCACCCCATCGTGGGTGGCGAAATCCTGGAGCGGGTGAACTTCCCCTATCCTGTGGTGCCCATCGTGCGCGCCCATCACGAACGCTGGGACGGCAAGGGCTATCCCGACGGGCTGAGCGGCGAGGAGAATCCCTATTGGAGCGCGCATCCTGGCTGCGGTGGATTGCCTGGATGCGCTGGCCTCCGACCGGCAGTATCGCCGTGCCCTGCCTCTGCCCGAGGCGATGGCGGAGGTCGCCCGGGGCGCCGGAACCCAGTTCGATGCCCGCGTCGTCGAGGTACTGCAGCGCCGCTACAAGGAGCTTGAGAGCAAGGCCCGGGCGCTGTGCGAACAGCCGGAGGCTAAGAAGCTCTCGACCAACGTGAAGGTAACCAACGGGCGTGCTCCGGCCGCGGGCTTTGAAAGCGCAAAGCCGGCAGCGCGGCGCGGGGACTTCATGGCGTCGATTGTGGCGGCAAGGCGGGAAGCACAAATCCTGTTGGAGTTCAGCAGCGATGTCGGACGCTCCTTGAGCCTGCACGAGACGCTCTCGCTGGTTGCGACCCGCGTGGGAAAGCTGGTTCCCTACAACACAGCGGCGATTTACCTGGTGCGAGCCGGGAAGCTCATTCCAGAGTACGTGATCGGAGATGATTTTCGAGTGTTCGCAGCGCTGGAAATACCCATCGGTGAGGGACTGACCGGTTGGGTGGCGCAGAACCGCCAGGCGATTCTCAATGGCAATCCGGCGGTGGAGAGCGGGTACCTGCAGGGTGGCAGCGTCGCCACTTGCATGTCGTCGGCGCTCGCGGTGCCGCTGGTGCGCGGAGAAGACGATGTTCTCGGCGTGCTGGCAGTGTACCAGAGCGAAGCAGACGCCTTCTCGTCCGACCATTTGCGCATTCTGTTGGCCATGGCGGAGAAAGTCGCAGCCTCCATCAGCAACGCGATCCAATACCAAGCGGCTGCTGACTCGGCAAAGGTGGACTACCTCACCGGACTGCCTAATGCGCGCACGCTGTTTCAGCACCTTGACGCTGAGATTTCACGTTGCTCGCGCGAGCGAAGCAGGCTGGCGGTCATCGTGTGCGATCTCAACGGCTTCAAGGCGCTCAACGACCAGTACGGTCACCTCGCGGGCAACAAGGTGCTGGAGGCCTTTGCCACCCGCTTGCGCTCGGTGTGCCGCGACTACGACTTCATTGCGCGCATGGGTGGTGACGAGTTCGTGATGGTCACTCCGGGCATGAACCGCAAAGCGGTCGAGGAGATTTGCCGTCGCGTGAACCTGGTGGCCGAGGAAAGCGCGTGCGAAGCCTGTCCCGGGGCCGTTCTGTCGGCCAGTGTCGGAGCCGCCTTCTTCCCGGAGGATGCCCGCGACGCTGAACAGTTGCTGGTAGAAGCCGATAAACGTATGTATGCCAATAAAAAGCTTCTGCGACAAGCGCCGGAACCCGACGAGTTGCCGGAGCTGCTGGCGTCTGTGCAGTGAGAGTAGGCCATGCGCTGGTGGAAACCTCTAAGCGAGCGGGTCGTCCTGGCCCTGATGACGGTAGCGCTGGGCGGATTTCTGTCGGCCACGCTCGCCCGGTATGCCCCCGGATTCGGCGCCGATGAGCGGCTGCTTGATGCGCGGCTCAGCTCTGAGAGCGCCGAAGCAATCCGGCAGGAGCATCCGGAGGAGCGCGCGGTGGTGTCCTACTATGTGGGAGCGCTGCGCCGAATGTTGTGCGGCGACTTGGGAACATCGAGAACGCTGCAGCGCCCAGTGAAGGAGCTGGTGGCAGAGCGCAGCTTGGTCACTTTGCGGCTGGTGGCGGCAGGACTGGCCAGCGCATGGATCGCTGCCCTCGTGCTGGTTTTGGCGTCGTGGTATGCGGATCGTTCTGCACTGGACATGGCGTTACTGGTGAGCGGTGGCGCTCTGTTGTGCCTGCCCGTCGGAGCAGTCGCTCTACTGCTGATGATGGCCGATACGCCGGCATTTCTGGCCATCGCGATTGCTGTGTTTCCCAAGTTCTACAGCTACCTCCACAACCTCGTTCGCGCGGCGGAAGCGATGCCGCACGTGGTGGCCGCCCGCGCTCACGGGACTGGCGCGGGGCGGGTTCTCTTATGGCACATCATTCCTGTTATCCGGCGGGAGATGTGGGCGTTGGCCGGCGTTTCCGTCGGAGTGGCGGTCGGCGCATCCATTCCGGTAGAGGCCTTATGCGGGACGGCAGGACTCGGCCAACTGGCCTGGCAGGCCGCGCTGGGCCGAGACCTGCCAGTACTCCTAAGCGTCTCCGTGCTGGTGATTGCCAGCACGGTTCTGGCAAACTCGGGCGCCGATCTGCTGGCGGGCTCCGCGAGGCAGATGCCATGAAGGCCCTCCGCCTCACGGCCCTTATCGTGGCGTCTCTGATTGCTCTGCTCAGCGTGGTTGGCAGTCTTCTGCCGCGATTTGACTACATCCGCCAGGACCGCGAGCACTTCTCGAGCGGACCGACAGCCGAGCATTGGCTGGGTACCGACGCGCTGGGTCGTGACCGTCTGTCGAGGCTATTGCATGGAACGCGCGTCTCCGTGTCGCTGGCTCCGGCCGCCGCAGGGCTCTCAATGCTGCTGGCTTTTGTATTCGGGGCGATGCCGGGTTTCCGCGGAGGTTTAGCCGAACGCGCTGCGAAGGCCGCGATTGACTTGATGCTCTCGATCCCGTGGCTGTTCTTGCTGCTCATGGTGAGGGCTGTGTTGCCGCTCAACACTTCGCCCTCAGTTTCGGCACTCACTACCTTCGCGATGCTCGGGCTTCTCGGATGGGGAGTGCCTGCTCGCATCCTGCTGGCACGGGCCCGCGCACTGCGCGATTCGGAGTTCGTGCTGACGGCACGGGCTGCAGGCATTTCCCGGCGACGGTTGTTGTGGGTGGGTGTGGCCCCGAATCTCCGGCCGGTACTGCTGGCGCAATTTTGGATCGCTCTGCCGGTGTTCATCCTGGCCGAGGCCAACCTGAGCCTGCTAGGTCTGGGTGTCGGCGAACCGATGCCCTCGCTGGGCAGCCTGTTGCACGACCTCGAAAGTGCGATCTCGGTCCGCACCGATATCTCCAACTTCGCCGGACTCGCTGTGCTGCTGCTGGTGGTGGGGAGTTTACAAGTCGTGGTTCATGACTGGGAGGCGAAGTGAGATGGGACGCAGGATCTTAGCTGTAGGTGTGTTGCTACTCGCGCTGGCCGGCGCTGCCGTAGGTCTCGACGAGCTGCGGTTCTATATTCACTCGGAGCCCAAGACCTTCAACCCCGCGTTGGTGGCTGATGACGCTTCCGAGACTGTGCGCTATCTCACCGCGGGAGTGCTGGTCCGGCTGAACCGGCAAACGCAGCAGGCCGAACCGGAGCTCGCAGCTGCATGGAAGCTGTCCAAAGATGGCAGGACGATTACCTTTCAGTTGCGCCTCGGCGTGCGCTTCTCCGACGGAACGCCTTTCACGGCGCAGGACGTGAAATACACCATGGATGCGCTGATGGAGCCAGCGCTCCATTCCCCGACCGGAGACGCGTTTCGTTCCGCGCAGGGAGCCATAAAGATAACGCTTCTGTCGCCTGATAGCGTCAGCATCACGTTCCCGGCGCCGGTTGCCGGCCTGGATAAATTGTTCGACCAAGTGGCGATCGTCTCAGCGACGTCGCCCAGAAAGGAGATGGCCACGCTCGGGCCGTTCTATGTGGCCGAGTACCAACCGGGATCCCACGTCCTTTTGCGACGCAACCCCAACTACTGGAAGCGGGACGAGCTGGGTAAGGCATTACCTTACCTGGATTCTGTGAAGTTGGAGATCCAGGCTAATCGCGACATAGAAATGCTGAAGTTCGTCCGCAACGAAATCCAGCTGATCAACACCATGGATGCGGACTACTTCGACAAGCTCTCGCACAGCGCTCCCGGCAAGGTGCGCGATGCGGGTCCTGGATTGGACTCTGAGCAGGTGTGGTTCAACCAGGCGCCGGGCGCGCCTATCGCGGCCTATAAGCTGGAATGGTTCCGGTCGCGCAACTTCCGGCGCGCAGTGTCGGCGGCTATCCGTCGGGATGATTTGTGTCGCCTGGTTTACGGGGGCCATGCGGTCTCAGCGCGGGGGCCGGTATCGCCAGCCAACAAGTTTTGGTTTGATGCCGCCCTGCCAGCAATTCGCTTCGATGCGGGTTACGCGTCGCAGTTGCTGCAAGCCGACGGTTTCCGGATGAAAGACGGGAGGTTGCTCGACCGCGGCGGGCACGGTGTCGAATTTTCAATCGTGACCAATGCCGGCAACCGCTCGCGGGAGCGCATGGCGACGATGATCCAGGCCGACCTGCGCGAGATCGGAATCACCGTCAACGTGGTAACTCTCGACTTCCCGTCGCTGATTCAGCGCATCGCTGAGACCTTCAATTACGAGGCCGCACTGTTGGGCATGACGAATGTGGATCTGGACCCCAATGCTGTGATGAATGTATGGCTGAGCTCAGGCGAGGAGCACCAGTGGAACCCGCGGCAGAAGACGCCGGCCTCGGCATGGGAAGCAGAGATCGACCGTCTGATGCGCGGCCAAGCTTCGGCGCTGGACGAGAAGGCGCGTAAAAAAAGCTTTGATCGAGTGCAGCAAATTGCGGCTGACGAACTTCCTTTTATCTACTTGGTCAACAAAAACACTCTACTTGGGGTTTCTCCCGCCTTACAAGGTGTTGTTCCGGTGGCGACCCGGCCGCAGGCGTACTGGAACATCGAACGGCTTCGCCTTTCGTCGGAGAGGGCCGGCAATGCCAAGTGAATGTCCGCTGCTGCAGGTCGAACTTGGGGTCGACTATCCGACAAAGCTTGGCACGCTGCGGGACGTGGCGTTCAGATTGCAACGCGGCGAGATGCTGGGTTTGGTGGGAGAAAGCGGTTCAGGCAAGAGCACGATTGCCTTGGCTCTGCTCGGACTACTGCGTTGGAAAGGCGGCCACGCCACTGGACGTGTCATGTTCGCCGGCAGCGATCTCTTGGCCGCGAGCGAGAAACAGTGGCAGCAGGTCCGCGGACGCCAAATCGGGTTGGTGCTACAGAGTCCGACGGCCAGCTTGAATCCCGCCTTAAGGATTGGCACTCAACTGCGTGAGGCGTGGCGCGCCCATGATGGCGGTGGCAAGCAAGCCTCGGAAGCGGCAGTAAGCCGGGCGCTGTTCCGCGTCGGGCTGCCCCACGATGACGAGTTCCGACGGCGATATCCCTCGCAGATTAGTGTTGGGCAGGCTCAACGCGTATTAATTGCGATGGCCGTCATGCATTCGCCTCAACTGCTGATTGCCGACGAGCCAACCAGCGCGCTCGATGCCGTCACCCAGGTTGAAATCCTGGACATGCTCACAACTCTCAACCGCGAGATGGGAATGGCTGTCCTCTATATCTCGCACGATCTCCAGTCAGTGGCGGCGGTTTGCACGCGCATGGCGATCCTGGAAAAAGGAACAATCGTGGAGCAGGGAACTACCGAGTCTGTGCTGTGCCGTCCCCGGCATCCTTACACGCAGCAACTGATGTCGTGCGCACCGTGGCTGCAATGGTGGCTGCAGGAATCGCGCACCGCGGAACTTCGAAGTCGCCGCCACGATCACGAATGTTCGGTGCCTGCGCCGCCGGCCCAGGTGCCGGGGTACTCGGGTCTAAAGTCTCCGTACCAATGGCCGATGGGATAAGAGAGACGAACTTCCCAACCTCGAGGAAGCCGCCGTCGGACGGAGGCACCCATATGACGCGACCCAGGGCAGTTCGAGTAGTCACTGCGGATCATAACCAGATGGCGTGTCGGCTGCTGTCCGAGGCGCTGGGAAAGGAGCCCGGCATTGCCGTAGTTGGCTCAGCGGCGGAATTCGAATCCTTTGTGCGTCAGGTGCAAGCCACCAAGCCGGACGTGGGCCTGATCAGCGCGTCTCTGTCGGGCGGCCCGCTGCGATCCGGGCCCGGCGTCACCGGAACGCATTCGGCGCCGGCATGCCCGTGGGTGGCATTGCTGGACGAAGGCGATCCTCAAACGGTCGTAGCTGCCTTTCGCGCTGGGGCGAAAGGCGTGTTTTCGCGTGCCCAGGCCGATATTCATCTACTGGCGAAGTGCATCCGGCGTGTGGCGGAGGGCCAGGTCTGGGTGAATAGCCAGCAAATGGCCTACCTGTTGGATGAGGTCACCGGTAAAGGCAACGGTCACAATGGCCAGAACGGCTCCGCTCCGAAACTCACGCGGCGCGAAGAATCCGTAGTGCGGCTGGTCGTGCAGGGAATGGTAAACCGCGAGATCGCCGAACAACTGCGCCTGAGTGAGCACACCATCAAGAACTATCTCTTCCGCATCTTCGACAAGCTCGGCGTGTCAAATCGAGTGGAGCTGGCGCTCTACGCCGTGGCTCGTCTAAAGCTCGACGCCGAGGCGGCCGCATAGCGCGCTGCGCAGCGACGTAGCAAACTAAGTACTGTCGTTTGGTTTAACTGGATGCATCTCCAGCATTGTGTTGGGCGAGGCGATGCTCAGGATTCTCACTGATTCCGATGTAGAAACAGCGTCCAGAAGGGCTCCAGAGAATGTAAAGGAAATACGGGCGACCGGAGACTCTGGACATGAGAAAACCGCCTCGACGGGCGGCAGGAGTGGTTTGGTTGCGGGGGGTGGATTTGAACCACCGACCTTTGGGTTATGAGCCCAACGAGCTACCAGACTGCTCCACCCCGCACTTTGATGATACAAACATGTGAGCGTGAGGTCAAACACCTCGCGTGCGATATGCTTGCGCGGAGTGATACGCTGACTACATGATCTCCGGTAACAAAGGTGACAAGTCTGACAACGTGGCAGTAGTGTGGGCACGCTATTCCGAGGTCGCCTTCATTATCCCTGCGGCCGTGGTGGTTGGATTGGTATTGGGGAAGCTGCTGGATTACTGGCTGCATACTCGCTGGCTGTTCCTCGCCGGAATTATTTTCGGAGCGGTGGTGGGTTTCGTCCAAATGATCCGTACAGTCACCCGCGCCCCGGAATGATGCGACCGAGCAGGCACTCGTATCTCGACTGGACGCAATGCCCGGAATTGGAAATGGATTGCCCAAACTTCGTTTGCCGCTTGTGATAATGGCGAACCACTTGCAAGATAGACCGATAACCCTGTCCTGAGGAGCTTTTAATGCGCCGTTTCTCGGTTGGTGCACTGCTCATACTGCTTATCTCCACTCTGGTTAGCTTCGGCCAATCGCAAAATATACAAAGCGGCTACGCCGACATGACAGTTCCTGGGAACTGGCAGTCTGCAAAAAAGTTTGCTGCCGGCAATGCTGCCGAGGACCTGTATTATGACGCCGGAAGCGGATCTCTTCTTCTGATCAGCCAGCAGTCTGGCCTTCTGAAAGTAGGCGACATTGCCAAGTTTTTCTCAGCCAAGACCTCCAGCAGAGACGCCGCCGCGCTGCTGTCTGATACGGAATTCCGCCTGCCATTGACGTATACCGACCGGGCCTCCAAAGACATTGCGAAGGGCAGCAAGCCTCCCCGGATTTGGGACCTCAAGGAAGGTGAAGGCAATCCGGCGTGGTTCTATGCCTCGCAACTTTTTGACGAGTATCATGTGCACGACGTCGGGGGCTCGTCGGAAATTTCCGTGCTTTTTGATCCGGTCACCGTCCTTACTGCGGAGCAGCGCTCCGTACCTGGCGGTGACGTGCTGATGTTTGAGGTCGAGACCAACAAGCCTGCCGTCGAGGCCGCCCTGAAGCGTTTCCAAATGCCGGCCACTCTTAAGGACCAGCGTATCCGCTATGGATGGGTGCAGTTCTCCCCCGGAGGGATTGCATCGGGAAACACCGTCCTCTCTGTCGCCTTCGCGGTTCCCGCAAACTCGAACCTGACCATCGAGGAACTAGCCAAGCAGGTGAGCGTTGCCAAGATCAAGTCCTTATAGTTTCACCCTGCAATCCCCGTCTTCCGTGAGCTACATTGATCGGTAGGGCCGTGAGCGACTTGTCGACCTCGAATGCTTCCCCTGATTCCGAGCGCTTCTACAGCGAAGCCCTGCGCCGAATTCGCCGGTTCATGATCGTCTTGGGCGCCGTCGGAGTCGTGGTTTGCATGATGAGGTTTGGCCGGGTCGTGGCCGCAGGATTTCTGCTGGGGGCCCTGCTTTCCTACCTGAATCACGTTTCGCTCGAGCATGTCGTGGGGGCCCTCGGCGAGCGCATCACCACCGGACGTAGCAGGGAGCGAGGAGGCGTCATCGTGGCCAGGGCGGTGCTTCGGTATGCATTCCTCGCCGTCGGCGCCTATGTTATATTTAGAGTTTCTCTGGTAGGACTTTACGGCTTCCTGGCGGGTGTGTGCCTCACCATCGCTGCCATCGGCTGCGAGGTAATGGTGGAAGTGTACTTTGGTCTGCGGCGCGGTCTCTGAATTTCTTTTGATATTTGACTTGTCACCCGCCTTGCAAGGCCTGTCCTACGTGGCAACGGAAATCAAGATTTTCGAACTTATTGAATCACGAATTTATGCCTGAGCAACTTTGGATTACCGCACTCCTGAACAAATACCTTGCCGGCGTGGCCAACGCGATCATGGGCGTTTTCCACTTCCACTCGAAGTATCCCCAGGCTCCGATTTCGAACTACGTTGCCATGCAGATCGTGGTTTTTGTGCTGCTGGTCGTGATCTTCGTACTGGTACGGATGAGTCTGTCTGTGGAGAACCCGAATCCGTTACAGCACACCTTTGAAGCCATCTACGGCATGGTGGACGAGCAGGGCAAGGAAGTCATCGGCCACGGCCACGCCAAGTTCACCAATTATCTGGTGACCCTTGGCCTCTTCATCCTGGCCTGCAACCTGATTGGCCTCGTCCCCGGATTTGAGGCGCCCACCGCCGTCCCCTCAGTCCCGCTGGGATGCGCCGTCGTTACCTGGATTTACTACCAGATGCACGGCATTCGCGCGAACGGTCCCGCCTACATCAAGCATTTTCTGGGTCCGGTCTGGTGGCTGGCGCCCTTGATGTTCGTGATTGAAGTGGCGAGCCACTTGGCCCGTATTCTTTCGCTCACCGTTCGTCTTTTCGCCAACATGTTCGCGGGCGATATGGTGACGCTGGTGTTCTTCTCGTTGTTCCCGATTGCCATTCCCGTGCTATTCATGCTACTGCACATAGGCGTCTCGTTCATCCAGACCTATATTTTCGTGCTGCTGGCGACGGTCTACATCGGTGAAGCGGTCGCGCACGAGCACTAACAAGTTTGCTGCCAGCGTGAGGGCGCCAGCTCGGTGAGCGCCAACCACCCACTGGCAGCGAGTCCTAAGGAGAAACACAATGCGGAAAGTAATGATCGTAATATTTGCGCTCATGGCCATCAGCCTGATGACTATGCCAGCGTACGCGCAGGGCGCTACTGCCGCTCCTGCTACAAATTGGGTCGCCATCGCTTCGGGCTTTGGTATGGCGATTGCCGCCGGCTTGGCCGCCCTCGGCCAGGGCAAAGTGGGCGCGGCTGCCTGCGAAGGCATGGCCCGCAACCCCGGAGCTCGCCCCGGCATTCAGCTCGCGCTGATTCTCGGACTGGCGTTCATCGAGTCCCTGGTGCTGTTCACCCTGGTTATCATCTTCGCCAAGGTTGTCTAGCCTCGACCCGGCAAAATCAAACGCCCTGTTCCGGTTTGCCGGACAGGGCGTTGTTCTTGTGTCGCAAAGTTCTTATGTATTACTTCACTAAATCTTGCGCCGCCCGCAACGCGCCGTCCAGCACTCGATTCGGTAGCACCCCAAGGTAAACGGTCGCCACGAGGCAGATCGCGATCGCGGCACCTAGGCTCGCCGGAATTCTCGCCACTGGCGGCTCCTGCCCTTCATCTCGCATGTACATATACACGATGACGCGCAGGTAGTAGTAGGCGGCGATGGCGCTGTTGATGACTCCAATTATGGTCAGTCCCACCAGGTTCGACTGCAGAGCGGCCGAAAACACGTAAAACTTGGCGAAGAATCCGCCGGTAATCGGTATGCCGATGAGCGAGAGCAGGAACATCGTCAGCAGGGCAGCGATGAGCGGCGACCGCCGGCCAAGCCCGGTGTAGTCTTCCAGCGTGACATAGCGCTCGCCCTTGCCCGAGAGGTGCGCGATGATCGCGAACGCGCCCACGTTCATCGCGGCATAAGACGCAGTGTAGAAGATGGCCGCAGAAATTCCGGTCTCCTTGGCTGCGGCAAACGCCACCAGCACGTAACCTGCGTGGGCGATGGAAGAATACGCCAGCAGGCGCTTCACATTGTTTTGCACCAGCGCGCAGACATTTCCAATCGTCATCGAAAGCACGGCCGAGACCCAGACCATCCAGAACCATCCGGGAGCGCCAGTGGCAAATAGTACGCGGAGTAACACGGCGAACGCTGCAGCCTTCGGTCCCGTGGACATAAACCCGGTAACTGGAGCGGGAGCGCCTTCGTACACATCCGGAGTCCACACATGGAAGGGTGCCGACGCAACCTTGAAGCCCAGGCCAACGAACATCAGGGCGAAGGCCAGGTAAACCAGCACGGAGTGCTGTGTCGCCAGTACGGCCGCGATGCGGTAGACGTTGGTTGAGCCGGTCGCGCCGAATACCATCGCGACGCCATATAGGAAGAATGCGGTAGCGAACGAACCAAGCAGGAAATACTTGAGCGACGCTTCGGCGCTCTCCGCGGCCCGCCGGCGAAAACCTGCCAGAACATACGACGAGATCGATGAAATCTCAATCGCGATAAAGATTAATACCAGCTCAATGGCCGACGACATCAAGGCCATTCCCACGGCCGCGAACAGCACCAGGGCGTAGTATTCTCCCGACTTGATCTGCTGAACTTCGAGGTATTCGAACGAGCTCAGGATCACCGCCAGCGTGACCAATATGACTACATAATGGAAGAAGACGCTGAACGCGTCCACCCGGACCATGTTGAAAAAAGCGTCACCGTAATAATGTGACTGGTAAAAGGTTGCGCCGAGTGCCGCCAGAGCGCCGACCACTGCGATGACCCCGAGTGGTTTCTTGGAATCCTGCTGAGGTATCACCGGATCGACCAGCATGACCAGGATGCCGAAAAGGCCCAGCACCAGTTCTGGCAGTATCCGTATGTAATCAACGGTCGGAATCATCGTCCGATCACCTGCATAAGGGCATGTGTAGCCTGCGTAGCCGCGGGCGCGCTGGCCTGCAGCCCGGCAGAGAATTGTTGAAGTGCGAGGGAAACGGACGGTTCAATAAAGTGGAGCCATAGATTCGGAGCAACTCCCATCACCAGAGCTGCAATCGCGAGAGGCCACAAAGCAACTCGTTCGCGAGCATCGATGTCGGGCAGTGCCTTGTTTGCGGGATTCGTGATGGGTCCGTAGAACAGCCGCTGGTACATCCACAACAGGTAGCACGCGCTCCAAATGACTCCTGTAGCGGCGAGGATGCCGTACACCTGCCGTGCCTGGAAGGCCCCGCTCAAGATCAGGAACTCGCCAACGAATCCGTTGAGCAGCGGCAACCCGACCGACGACAACATGATAAATGTGAAGAATGTGGCGTACACCGGCATCGGCGTGGCCAGTCCACCATATTCCGAGATCTCGTAGGTGTGCCGGCGATCGTAGATCATCCCCAACAGCATGAATAGCGCGCCGGTGGAGACGCCGTGGTTCAGCATCTGGTACACCGCACCGTCAACGCCCAACTGCGTAAAGCTGAAGATACCCAACACCACGAACCCAAGATGGCTGACCGAAGTGTAGGCCACGAGTTTCTTGACGTTGGGCTGCACCATCGCGACCAGTGCTCCCGAGATGATGCTGATGAGCGCTAGCACCATGATCCACGGTGCATTGCGCCGTGCCTGCTCCGGGAAGAGGCCGACATTGAACCGCAGCAGACCGTAGGTCCCCATTTTCAGCAGCACGCCCGCCAGCAGGACCGATCCGGCAGTCGGGGCCTCCACGTGGGCGTCCGGCAACCACGTATGCAGTGGAAACAGCGGGACCTTTACGGCGAATGCGATGAAGAAGCCCAAGAAGAGCCACTGCGCCGCAGAAGCGAATCCCGGCACCTGTCCTGATTGGATCGCCGCCTGGATGGTCACGAAGTCGAAGCTGCCTGTGTTTGCGTACAGCCAGATCAGCGCGGCCAGCATGAACACCGACGCGATCATGGTGAACAGGAAGAACTTCACTGCTGCATAGATGCGCCGCCCATGGCCGTAAACCCCGATGATCAACGCCATCGGAATCAGTGTGGCTTCCCAGAAGAAGTAGAACAGGAACAGGTCGAGCGCGACAAATACCCCGATCATGGCGGTCTCGAGCAACAGCATCAGGATGAAGAATTCCTTCACCCGGTCATGCACCGACTTCCACGAGATGAGCACGCACAGCGGTGTGAGGAACGTCGTCAGCACCACCAGCCACAGAGAGATGCCGTCGATCCCAAGGTGGTAGTGAATCACCGGATGCGAGATCCATGGAACATTCTGCTCGAATTGAAAACCGGCCTGGGCGCGGTCGAAATGCCAGGGCAAATGCAGCGACGCCAGCAAGGTCACCAGCGAGATACCCAGCGCAAACCAGCGAATGTCCCGATCGCGGCGGGGGAAGAGAACCAGCAGCAACGCTCCGACAGCCGGCAATAGCGTGACGATAGTGAGAATGTTGCGATCGATGTAATTCATCGCACACCCTTCCACACCATGAATGCGATTACGATCGCGGCCCCGAACGCCACCCATCCAGCATAAGAGCGGATACTGCCCGACTGCATGTGGCGCACTCCGTCCGACACGTCCTGCGCGCCCGCGGCGCTGCCGTTGACGGCCCCATCGATGAGCGTGACGTCAATTCCTTTCCACAGCACGTTGGTTGAGATCAGCACGATAGGCTTGATGACAGCCGCTCCGTAAAGCTCGTCCACCCGGTACTTGTCATGCACCAGTCGATAGAGCCCGCCCGCAGCCTCGGCCATCTTCGCTGGCAGGTCGGTGCGCTTGTAATACAGGAACCAGGCTCCCAAGAATCCAATCGCGGCAGCCGCCACCGAGATGCCCATAAATAGAAGTTCGACGCTGCGTTCTTCGTGCTCGGCAGCTTTGTATTCCGCGGCCTCCCCAGGGCTGAGCACGCGCAGGTAAGAATGCACCGGCGGTGCATTCTCGGCGAACACAGGATGGAGAAAGCGATCAAACCGATCCGATCCGCCCAGCGCTGCCGGCACGCCCACCCATCCGCCGACAAATGACAGCACCGCCAGCACGATCAGTGGAGCAATCATGATCATCGGGCTCTCGTGCGGCCCGCCGTGACCGTTTCCACCGTGCGAGTCGTGGCTATCGTGACCGTGGTTAGCGTCTGTTGCTGGTTCGCCGCGGTACTCGCCGAAAAACGTCATGAACCACAGCCGGAACATGTAGAACGACGTCATCGCTGCGGCGATCACTCCGATAAGCCACAGCACGTGATTACCGCTCGCCCAGGTCTTCCACAGGATCTCGTCCTTGGAGAAAAAAGCCGCCAGAGGAGGGAAGCCCGCGATGGTAAACGTCGCAACTGTCATGCACCAGAATGTCTTGGGCATGTATTTCCGCAGGCCGCCCATCTTGCGCATGTCTTGCTCGCCGCCAAGGCCATGAATTATCGCGCCGGCGGAAAGGAAAAGCAGCGCCTTGAAGAACGCGTGCGTCATCAGGTGGAAGATGCCTGCTCCGTAGGCCGCCACGCCGCAGCCCATGAACATGTAGCCGAGCTGCGACACCGTCGAGTACGCCAGCACCTTCTTAATGTCGGTCTGCAGGATGCCGATCGAAGCCGCAAAAATCGCTGTCAGCGTTCCGATTACCGCCACATACATGAGTGCGATTGGCGCGCGGTCAAATACCGCGCTCGAGCGCGCCACCATGTACACGCCCGCCGTCACCATAGTCGCCGCATGGATCAAGGCGCTGACCGGGGTCGGGCCTTCCATCGCATCCGGCAGCCACACATACAGCGGAATCTGCGCCGACTTGCCGCTTGCTCCGACCATCATCAGTAGGCCCACTGCCGTAAGCAGGCCGGCAGACGTCTCCACCGGGTAGGCGCCGAGCGCGTGAAATAACGTGTCGTACTGCAGCGTGCCGAAGTGCTTTATCAGGAGAAACAGCGCAATCAGGAAGCCGAAATCGCCGACCCGGTTCGTGATGAAGGCTTTCTTGCCGGCGTTGGCGGCCGAGTCCTTTAGGAACCAGAAACCAATCAGCAGGTACGACGCCAGGCCCACGCCCTCCCATCCCACGAACATCAGCAAGTAGTTGTTCGCCAGGATGAGCGTCAGCATGAAGAACATGAAGATATTGAGGTAGGCAAAGAAGCGATAATAGCCGCCCTCGTGTTCCATGTACCCCACGGAGTAAATGTGAATGAGGAACCCGACTCCGGTGACCACCAGCAGCATTACCAGCGACAACTGGTCGAGATAGATGCCGAACTCGGCCGAGAATGTGCCCGCGGTCATCCAAGTGGCGTACCGCTCAATGTGCGGAATCTGGTCAGCAGGCAGGCCCAGGAACTGCACTGCCACCCACAACGCATAGCCAAACGCCAACGCCGTTGATCCCAGCGCGACGGCATTGACCGCGGCCTTGGGGAAGCGCTTGCCCAGCAGGCCATTCACGGCGGCTCCGGCGAGCGGTAACATCGGAATGATCCAGAGATGAAGACTCATAATTTGAGCAGATTGACGCGGTCAACATTCAGCGTTTCGCGCGTCCTGAACACCGAAATAATGATGGCCAGTCCTACGGCGGCTTCGGCAGCTGCCACCACCATCACGAAGAATACGAAAACATTCCCGCTGAGCGCCCGAAGCTCGGCGGCGAACGCCACAAACGTCAGGTTTACCGCATTCAGCATCAACTCAATCGACATGAAGATGGTGATGATGTTGCGCTTGATCAGGAACCCGGCCACGCCACAGGCAAACAAAATTCCGCTTAGCACCAGGTAATACGACAGAGGGACCATTTATTCCTCCCTCCGCGCCAGGACCACGGCGCCCAGGATGGCAATTAGAATCAGCACCGACGTAACTTCAAACGGTAGCAAGTAGTTCCGGAACAGCAGTTGCGCCACCGCGCGCGGATTCCCGAATCCTTCAGTTCCGTTCAGCACTGCGGGGCCGCCGATTGCGATGCGCTCAAAGCCCGCGTAGCGGGCGACCACCCAGATGCCGATCGCCAGTCCGACGATCAGTCCGGGCACGCCCAGCATGGTTGCCACCCGGCTGGTGTGCGGCAGGCGCTCTTCCTCGCCTGCATTCAGCAACATAATGGTAAAGACGAACAACACCATGACCGCGCCGGCATAAACGATGACTTGCACCGCCGCGACGAATTCCGCTCCCAGCAACAGGTAGAGCAGCGCCAGCGAACCCATCACTACAATCAGTGACAGCGCGCTGTTGATGGGATGCTTCTGTACGAGCAGGTTGATCGCCGCTCCCACGCATACCGCACCGAAGATGAAAAATAGAACCAGATGCATGACGTTCCTACTCCCGGCAATTCGCTGCCGGGGCACATCCTAAGTCCCGAGTTACTTCAACGCCACCACCAATGCCGTAATCAGAATGTTCGCAATTGCCAGCGGTAACAGAAACTTCCAGCCAAACGACATCAACTGGTCATAGCGGAAGCGGGGAAGAGTCCCGCGGACCCAAATGTAAATAAAGATGAAGGCCAGCACCTTCGCCACGAACCACATCACCGGCAACACAGCCTGCAACAGGGGCGGGCCAAACACCGGGCCCAGCCATCCGCCCAGGAACAGCACCGTAGCCAGGCACGCCACGGTAAACATATTGGCGTATTCGGCCATGAAGAACATGGCAAACTTCATCGAGCTGTATTCCGTGTGATAACCCGCAACCAGTTCTGTCTCCGCTTCCGCCAAATCAAACGGAATGCGGTTGGTCTCGGCATACGCCGCCATGATGTAGATGAAGAACGCTATGAACTGGCCGGTGAAGAGGTTCCACTTGGGAATGAACCCGAGGAACGTCCCCGACTGCGCCACGACAATGTCGCGCAAGCTGAAGCTGCCGGCGTAGATCAGCACTCCGACCAGCGACAGCCCCAGTGCAATTTCGTAACTCACCATCTGCGCCGACGCGCGTAGGCTGCCCAGCATTGAGTACTTGCTGTTCGACGACCATCCTGCCAGCGCCACACCGTACACGCCAATCGACGTCAACCCCAGCAGCACCAGCAGCCCGATGTTGATGTCGGCGATCTGCAGCGGCGTGTGAATGCCACCAATCGTGACCCACGGGCCCACAGGAATCACCGCAATCGCGGTCAGCGCCATGGTCAACGACAATACCGGCGCCAGTAGGTATAAAGGCTTGTTCGCGAACGGAGGTGTGATGTCTTCCTTAAAGATAAACTTTAAGCCGTCAGCCAGCGGCTGCCAGATCCCGAACGGTCCCACCCGCGAGGGCCCCCACCGGTTCTGGATGCGCGCCACGACCTTGCGTTCTGCCAGCGTCGTGTAAGCCACGCCCGTCAGCAGAACGAACATCGCGATCACGATCTTGATCAACGATACGAGAATGTAGGTTCCAATGGTCATCGATTGAAGGCGTTCCCGCCGTTTCATCCGTCACGGCCAAGCCGCGCTCGGTTTCAATTCTGTACAACGAATGAGCGCCCGAATGCAGCGCCTGAGTTAGTCGGCCGCGACTTCCTTGTTGGCCGGTGTAACCGGATTGCGCTCCATCACCGAGTTCAGTGTGCTGGAGTAACGTCCCAAAGTTCCGGAAGTAAACAGCGTGTCGTGCGCGGGCATGATCAGTTCTGGTTGTCCAGTTCCGGTTGCGCCCGAAATCTGTACCAGTTGCGTGTGCTCATCCTGCGACGCCAGCAGGCTCAACCGCGAAACATCGTAACCGGGCACCAGCCGTTGAATCTCATCCAGCATCGCCGTCGGATCCAGCGGATTCATCTTCGGTTCCAGGTCCCGCGCCATCAGCCACACTGCATTCTGGTCCGATTCACCGGACTGCACTCCACGCGTTTGCCCCATGTCCGCGCGAATCCCCGCGCCGCCGAAAGGAACCAGTTTCTGTACGTCGTGTCCCATCGCTTGTGCGATGCGCACGATGCACTCAAAATCACTCCGCGTGCCGGTCACTTCACCGGCCTTGCGCCCCATCTGCAGGTCGCCCGCCGTGTTGGTGTATGTCCCCGTTTTCTCATACGCATTTGCGACTGGCAGCACCACATCGGCGATGGCTGACGTTTCCGTTAGGAACATGTCCTGCACCACGACAAACGTCTTGGAAAACGCAAAAGGATCGATGTTGAATCGCGAGACCGGATTAGAGCCGACCACATACAGTGCCTTGATCGTGCCCGCCTTAGCCGCCTCTACCATGTGCAGCAAATTCAAGCCGGCTTCCTTTGGAATCGCGCCCGCCCAGTTCTCGTGGAACTGAGTTGCGCTACTTACCGGCGCATAGCCCGGCAGCATGTCGGGATACAGCCCCATGTCGGCGGCGCCGCGCGAGTTTGCATAATCCCCGAGGCAAAGGAATTTCGCCCCTTGCGCCAGGCCAAACTCAACCAGCGACTTCACGGCCGCTCCGCGTACTTCCGAGCCAAAGACGATAACCAGTCCCTGCTCGCCCTTAACTTTCTCGCGTAGTTCGTTCAATGCTTCACGCGTGAGATTCGCCGACACTACCGCATCTGCCGCGCCGTCATCGCCGCTCAGGAATTGCACCAGGCTGGCTTCCGAGCCAGGCGCGATCTGGGCAAAGCCTGTCGCCTGCCGCCGCAGCTTGATGGGCGACGAATTCGCCACATACAATTTTGCGCGATGCAGCCTGACATTCGTGCGAATCTGCCAAGCCAGCAGTGGATGCTGCTCCGTCGGATCGTTGCCGATCAACAGAATCGCCGGAGCCGAGCCCACATCCCGCATAGAAGCTGTTGCGTTGGTCTTGCCCGCCAGCGCCGAGGCGAAAGCAGGGAAGTCGGCTGTGCGGTGATGGTCAATATTGTTGGTCCCCAGCACTGTCCGCGCAAACTTCTGCAGCAGGTAGTTCTCCTCGTTGCTGGTGCGGTTGGAGCCGATCACTCCGCTGGCCGCAGGGCCCGCCGCCTTAGCTTCCTTGAACTTGCCCGCTACGAGTTGGAACGCCTCATCCCAGGTCGCGGCAACGAACTTCCCGTCGCGCTTGATCAGCGGTTGGGTGATGCGCTCCGGGTTTTGCGCGAAGTCAAAAGCGTAGCGTCCCTTGATACACAAAAAGTCGCCATTGATGCCACTCTTGTCGCGATTGTCGCCGCGCACGATCTCCATGCCGGTGTCCGAACGCCGCACCCCCAGCGTGGTTTTGCAGCCGTCGCCGCAATGCGTGCAGACGGCGGCCACGTGCTTCATCTCCCACGGACGCGTCTTGTAACGGTAGGTGCCTGACGTCAGCGCGCCGACCGGGCAAATGTCGATGCACATGCCGCACTCTTCGCACTCCAGATGGTCTTCCTTGTTCGGCGCAATGATTGAACTCGAACCGCGGTTCTGGACACCCAGGGCCCAAACATCCATGCCCTCGCCGCACACCCGAATGCAGCGGTAGCACAGAATGCATCGCGGCCGGTCAAAGAACACCACCGGAGACCATTGCTGCTCCTCCTTGTGGTTCTTGATGTCCATGTACTTCGATTCGGCGGCGCCGTACTTGAACGTCATGTCCTGCAGTTCGCACTCGCCGCCGGCATCGCACACCGGACAATCCAGCGGATGGTTTCCCAGCAGCAGCTCGATCATCGACTTCCGCGCCTGCTTGATGACGTCGCTTTCTGTGGTGACGACCATGCCCTCGCCTACGACAGTGGTACAGGCGGTTTGCAGCTTGGGCATCTTCTCGATTTGCACCAGGCACATGCGGCACGCGCCCTGCAGAGATAGCCCAGGATAGTAGCAAAACGCGGGCACTTCGATGCCCACGCTCTTGCACGCTTCAATCAGCAGCGTCCCCGCCGGGACCGCGAGTTTCTTGCCGTCAACCGTAATGTTTACGTCAGCCACAAGCTATCCTTGATCTCTAAAATCTGGGTGACCCAATCAAACTGAAACTGGGTGCCCCATCCTTTCGCGTCTTTTGCGAAAGGATGGGAACGACCGCATATCCACTACCCACTGCTCTTCACACCAGTGCCGGTTCGTGCGTTCTGCTCCAGCGGACACGGCTTGCCGTCGAGATGTGCTTCAAACTCCGGCCTGTACTTCTGCACGTACGAAATAATGGGCATCGCCGCCGCATCGCCCAGCGGACAAAACGTCCGCCCCAGCATGTTCTCCGCCAGGTACTTCAAGTTGTCGATGTCTTTGGCCACGCCGCCGCCCGCATGGAATCGTGTCAGCGTCTTCTTGATCCAGTCCGTTCCTTCGCGGCAGGGGATGCACCATCCGCAGCTCTCGTGCTGGTAAAACTTGATCACCCGCAAAGCGAAGCGCACCATGCACATCCTCTCGTCCAGTACGATGACCGCTCCCGATCCCAGCATCGAACCCGCCTTCGCCAATCCATCGTAGTCCGCCGGGATGTCGATCTCTTCTGGCAACAGAATCGGCACCGACGACCCGCCCGGCACCACGCCCTTCAGCTTACGGCCACCCTCGATGCCTCCCGCAACCTCGTAAATCATCTTCTTCAGGTTGTAGCCCAGAGGCAGCTCATACACGCCCGGCTTTTCCACATTGCCACTAATGCTGACCAGGTGTACTCCGCCGTTCTTTGGCGTGCCGAGGTCGGCAAACCACTGCCCGCCGCCCAGCAGAATGTGCGGTACGCTCGCCAGGGTCTCGCAATTGTTGATGACCGTCGGACCGCCCCACAATCCCACCACAGCAGGGAAGGGAGGCCGGATGCGCGGTATCCCGCGTTTGCCTTCCAGCGACTCCATCAATGCCGACTCTTCGCCGACTTCGTAAGCGCCCGCACCGGAGTGAACGTACACGTCCAGATCGCGACCTGAACCAAAGATGTTCTTGCCGACAAAACCCCGCGCGTAGGCGTCCGCAACGGCCTTCTCCATGATCTCCACGAGATAGCGATATTCGCCGCGCAGATAGATGAATCCGGTCTTCGCGCCCACGGCCATCGCGGCGATCATCACGCCCTCAATCACCGAGTGCGGATCGTGCTCAAAAATCAGACGGTCTTTGCAGGTTCCGGGCTCGCTTTCGTCGCCGTTACACAGCACATACTTGGGCTTGGCCGATTGCTTGGGCACGAACGACCACTTCATTCCAGTCGGGAACCCCGCGCCGCCGCGACCCCGCAGGTTCGACGTCTTCACCTCATTGATGATCGCGTCCGGCTCCATGGCCAGCGCCTTCTGCGTCGCCTTGTAGCCGTCCAGCTCCAAGTAGCGGTCCAGGTTGGCCGCGCCCATGCCAAAGCGCCTCGACACAACTCTTACTTCATCGGGATGTGAGACTAAGTAAGCCATGAAGCAACTAGCGACTAGCAATTAGCAACTAGTTTTTCCCTCCTTGCAGCGTCCACTTTGCGAATTAGTGAGGCCAGCATCCGTTGCACTTCGAGCACCTTCGCGGTTAAGCCTTCGTAAACTTCTTCCGACAGAAAGTTCAGGTCGTGTGACAAAAGCAAAAAGTACTCCACTTCGCAGGCCGAACCGGCCGCCGTGTTAAGGAATCGGTGGAATTCCCCGTTCCCGGTACGACCGCAACCTTCCGCGATATTCGCCGCGATCGATGCAGCGGAACGACGTAGTTGACTGGTCACACCAAACATCTCGTCTCGGGGAAATGTCGCGCTGCCCTTATATATCTCCAGCGTCAGGTGGTGTGCCTTTTCCCAGACCGTCAACTGCCTGAAATTCTTCACATTTTCACCTAACTGAGGATCGCCGAACTGCTCTTACTAATTGCTAGTTGCTAATTGCTAGTTGCTTCTTTACTGCTGTTCCTTCTTCTTTATGCCCTCAATCAACTCGTCAATCTTTCCCGGCGTCAGGTTCTCGTGGTATTCGTAATTCAACTGCATCGCCGGAGCCCATGAGCACGCTCCAATGCACTCGACCTCTTCTAGATGGAATAGCCCGTCCGGTGTCGATTGCTTGTGCCCGACGCCAAGCTTTTTCTTGCAGTGGTTGAGAATCTCTTCGCCGCCGCGCAGCAGGCAGCTCACGTTAGTACACACCTGGAAGTTGTATTTGCCGATGGGGTGCGTCCGCATCATCGAGTAGTAGCTGATGACGTTGCGCACCTCCAGCTCGGTCAGGTCAACCCGCCGCGCCATCTCCGCCACCACCTCGTCGGTGATGGCGCCCACTTCATCCTGGATGTACAACAGCATCGGGACCAGCACCGAGCGCTTGGTCGGATAATGCGTTGACATCTCGGTAAAGCGTTGTTCCAGTTGTTCGGAGAATTTCATTTAGCTATCTGCTCGTAAAAACTATGAAAACGTTAAATTGCTCCGAGCGAACCCGGCTATCAAAACTCTTTCCGCGGCGGCGCCTGCTGTGCCCCAACCCGGCCGGCCACGATCTCGGCCCGGGCGTAGTTCTCGCCCTTGATCGGCACTCCGGCGATGCGGCGCATCATCGCAGTCTGGCCGACATGCGTCAGCGCATCGGCGATCGGCCCCTGAAACAACATCTCCTCGCTCACAGCCAGCGGCTTCTCCGACGCCAGGTAGTCATCCAGCGCCTGCAGACTCAAATGAAATCTCGCGCATTCCTGCTCCCACGGCAGCGGATCCGAGTCTTTCCACCTCTGCTCACCCGCAGCCATCGACACGGCCCAATCCATCAAGTCCCCAATATGTGCCAGAATCCGGCCAGCCGTCCTTGGGCTCTCGCCGATCGTGAAGTCCGAGAACTCCGCCGGTGCTCCGCGAATCGCCTTGCCTCCGCGATACGCAAGCGTCGCCACCGTCTGCCGCAACAACTCGCGTTTCTCGTCGGCCATTTCGAAATCCCCTACCGCTAGCCACCGCTACCGGTCGCAGTCTCCCAGCACGATATCGATACTCCCAATCGCCGCCACCACGTCCGCGATCATCCGTCCTTCGCACATCTTCTTCAGCGTCTGCAGATTGGCGAACGATGGCGACCTCATATGCACCCGGTACGGCTTGGCCGTGCCGTCGCTTACCACGTAGTAGCCCATCTCGCCGCGCGGAGACTCCACCGCCTGGTAAACCTCACCCGCCGGAACCGTAAAGCCCTCCGTCACGATCTTAAAGTGATAGATGAGCGCCTCCATCTGCGTCTTCATCTTCTCCCGGTCCGGAAGCACCACCTTCGGCGCGTCCGCTTTCACGGACCCCTCCGGAATTCCTTCCAGGGCCTGCTTCACGATCTTCTGCGACTCGCGCAACTCCGCCACGCGCACCAGGTACCGGGCATACACGTCGCCCGCGGTCGAAATCGGCACGTTGAACTTGAAGTTCTCATATCCCGAGTAAGGAGCGTCGCGCCTCAAATCCACATCCACGCCGCTGGCCCGCGCCGTCGGACCGGTCGCGGTGAGCGCGATCGCATCTTCGCTCGTAATCTGGGCCACGTCCTTGGTGCGCATCACGAAGATGGGGTTCTCCGTCAACAGGTTCTCGTACTCATCGATGTGCTCGGGGAACAAGTCGTTAAAGGTCTTGACCCGCTGGAAGAAGTCCAGCGGCGGCTCGATCGCCACTCCGCCGATGCGGAAATACGACGTCATCATGCGCTGGCCAGAGACCGCCTCAAACAGCCGCAGCACGTTCTCTCGTTCGCGGAAGCAATACAGGAACACCGTCATCGCGCCGATGTCCATCGCGTGCGTGCCCAGCCACACCAGGTGCGAGTTGATGCGCGTCAGCTCGTTCATCATCACTCGCAGCCACTGTGCCCGCGGCGGAATCTCCAACCCCAACAGCTTCTCCACCGCCAGGCAGTAGGTCAGATTGTTGGTCATGGGGCACAGATAGTCGATCCGGTCCGTCATGGGTACGACCTGCTGGTAAAACTTCGCCTCGCACGTCTTCTCAATGCCGGTATGCAGATACCCGATGTCGGGCATGATTCGCACGATGGTCTCGCCGTCAACCTCCAGCAGCAGCCGCAATACCCCATGGGTTGACGGGTGTTGCGGCCCCATGTTGATGACCAGATTGTGGTCGGCTGCATCCAGAACCGGAGTAGGTGTCATTTCAGCCATGATCTACCGGTATCCCTCGACGGGGTAGTCTTTGCGGAGAGGGTATCCTTCCCAGTTGTCGGGCATCAGAATACGCTTCAGATTCGGATGTTCATTGAAGCGGACCCCGAAAAGGTCAAAAACTTCGCGCTCAAAAAAGTCTGCGCCGGGCCAGATTGCAGTCAGGGAATCGACCGCAGCGTCGTCTCCGCCGAGCCGCACCTTCAACCGAACGCGCTTCTTGGTAACCGTTGAGAACAGGTGATAGACGACCTCAAAGCGGGGCTCGCTCGGAATCCAGTCCACACACGTCACGTCTGACAGCGAGTCATACTGAAGCGCCGCGTCGTCTTTCAGCGTCGCGCAAGCCGCGCGCAGCCCAGTGCGCTCCACCTGAATCGAAAGCTCGTTGCGGTCGAACTTCGCGCCTTCCACGGCACCAGCGTTCCAACCCAACAACGCCCCCACCTCGGGATGCGACTTTAGTTGTTCAATGTCGGTTATCGCGGGTTCCAGGGCCATCGTCAGATCCTCTCCCCCGCACCTTGCTTGTTCCAGTCGATGACGCCCTTCTTCCAGATGTACCAATACCCCGCCAGCACGATGCCGATGTACACCAGCATCTCCCAGAACCCGAACATCTTCAGGTCCTTAAAGATGATCGCCCACGGATAGAGGAATACGGCTTCCACGTCAAACAGAATGAATAACATGGCCACCAGGTAGAACTTCACCGAGAAGCGCTGGCGGGCGCTGCCTACCGGTTCCATGCCGCATTCATATGGCGACATCTTGGCTTTGTTGAACTTGTGTTGGCCGATGAAATACGACAGCAGCACCATCGCGGTGGCCAAACCACCAGCCATCACGACGTGGATGAGCAACGGCAGATATCGTGCGAAATAAAAGTCCGGCATGGGTGCGCTAGTACTTCAGATTCGCCGTGCTGCTTTGGCGGGTAACTTCTTGAGTTTATTTGCCGTTACATTCTGTGTCAACCAACGGAACGTCACGATTCACGCAGCTTTCATCAGGGTGTTCAAAACTCGTCGAACATCGCTCGCCACGCAAATCGCGCACGCAGCGCATCGTCGAAGATTCCTATCCGCCCCCCACAAAATGGACGATTTCCAGCCTATCACCCTCGTGCACCGCCGTCTCGTTCCACAGCGCGCGCGGCACAATCTCGCGGTTCAACTCTACCGCCACCCGGTCGCCCTTCATTCTGAGTTGTTCGACGAGCGCTCCCAAAGTTTCCACGCCGCTGAAGTTCTTCGCTTCGCCATTGATGAACAATTGCATAACGCAATTCTACCGTCCCGGATTTTTCACCCGCGGCGCTTGACGGGTACTCGCCTGTTTCTTGCCGTCCATAATCTGCGCTAAAATGCCAACCGCGCCACAGGAGGTCCTCGCATGTCCGTAAAACCCGTTCCCGATGGCTACCACACCGTAACTCCGTATCTGACGGTAGCGAACGCTGCGGAGCTGATCGACTTTCTGCAGAAAGCGTTCAGCGCCACATTGAAATACTGCATGAAAGACGACAGCGGCAATGTCCGCCACGCCGAAGTGCAGATCGGCGATTCCATGGTGATGATCGGTCAGGCCCGTGACCAGTGGGTCCCCAGGCCGGGCAACTTCTATCTCTACGTTCCCGACTGTGACGCGCTGTACCAGCAGCGCCCTCGCTGCCGGTGGCAAGTCGGTGCAGGAACCGGCCACCCAGTTCTATGGTGACCGCCAGGGCGCTGTCGACGACCCCGCGGGCGACACCTGGTGGATCGCCACCCATGTCGAAGACGTCTCGCCGGAAGAAATCGGGCGTCGCATGAAAGCCGCGGCCCACTAGACATTCTGCACATGACAGCCGATCAATTTCGACGCCTCGTGACCAGCTTCACCGGCAGCGAGGAACACGCGCACCACCATCACCCGGACTTCCGCGTGCAGGGCAAGATTTTTGCCACCCTGGGTTACCCCGACGAGACGCGGGCGATGGTGATCCTCACGCCCGAGCAGCAGGCCGAGTTCATCCACGACTTTCCTGAAGTTTTCTCCGCAGCCGCCGGTGCGTGGGGACGGATGGGCTCCACCAGCATCTTCCTGCCCAAGGCGAAGAAGGTCGTCCTGCGACCGGCTGTCCACGCCGCATGGCAGAAAGCGATGGCCTCAGCGGCAGCGAAAAAGAAGAAGCCGGCCCGGCGCTAAGCCCAGCAGGGGGCAATGCTATACTGATGCGTTGCCCGGTGTATCTGCGACGCTTCTACCGTGGACGCATGATCGTACCTGTTTGCGGCGCGATGGGCATCCAAAACTTCAATTCAGCTACGAGGTCTTCCTATGTCCGGCCACTCAAAATGGGCGACAATTAAGCACAAGAAGGGCGCGCTCGACGCCAAGCGCGGCAAAATCTTCACCCGCCTGATTCGAGAAATCAGCATGGCCGCCAAGAACGGCGGCGACGTCGATATGAACCCGCGCCTCCGTACTGCGGTTGCTGCTGCCAAGGCCGAGAACATGCCCGCCGAAAACATCAAGCGCGCCATCCAGCGCGGCACCGGCGAGTTAGACGGCGTCTCCTACGAAGAAATTACCTTCGAAGGTTACGGTCCCGGAGGCGTTGCCATCATGGTAGAAGTCTCCACCGACAACCGAAACCGTACCGTCAGCGAAATCCGTCACGCCTTCTCCAAGAACGGCGGAAACCTCGGTGCCGCTGGCTCCGTCGCCTACATGTTCCACAAGAAGGGCGACATCGTCATTGCCAAGTCCGCGGCCAAGGAAGACGACCTCATGAATCTCGTGCTCGAGAACGGCGCCGAGGACCTCAAGGACGACGGCGAAAACTGGGAAATCCTCACCGATCCGGCGTCGTACGAAGCGGTGCTTGAAGCTGTGAAGAAGGCCGGCATCAAGCCCGAAGTTGCCGAAATCGGCATGATTCCCCAGACCTACACCAAGCTCGAAGGCCACCAGGCGAACACCATGTTCCGCTTGCTCGAAGTTCTCGAAGACGGCGACGACGTCCAGCACGTGTACTCCAACTTCGACTTCGACCAGGACGAGTTGGAAGAGGTCGCGGGGTAGGGAAGCATCAGCAATTAGTCCTCGGCGGCCGCTCTCCAGGGCGGCCGATTGCTTTGTCGGCTCGATACGTTTGGTCTCCCAGCCATTTACAATTGTCGTCGCATGACTGCCTGCCGCAACTCTTCTCACCTTCTTGCTTACGCTTTTCGCCCTTGTCGGCTGTACGCAACAGCATTCCGCTCCCGCAACCCAGCCCAACGAAGCCAAGCCTGTTACTGACTACTGAGGCGTCCGCCCTGCTGCGCTGAACCGACATCCGTCCCTGCCCAGCCCGCGCCCACCATCAATCCCACCCGCGCCTTCCAATACGTAAAAGACTACGTCGCCATCGGCTCGCGGCCGGTGGGGAGTCCAGGCCACGCCAAAGCCGAGCAGTTCATCAAGTCGCATCTTTCGGGCGACAATGTCGAGGTCGATTCGTTCTCCGCCAAAACTCCGGTGGGCGAATTTTCCATCCATAACATCATCGCCAAGTTTCCCGGCAAGAAAGACGGCATCATCGTCATCGCCGGGCACTACGAGACCAACTATCCGTTGCCCAAAGCCTTCGTCGGCGCCAACGACAGTGGCTCCAACACCGGACTGATGCTCGAGCTGGCGAATCAGTTGCGCGGCAAGCCCAACGACGGCTACAGCATTTGGCTGCTCTGGACTGACGGCGAAGAGGCCTTCGTGAAGTGGACCGACTCCGACAGCCTCTACGGCACGAAGCACCTCGCTGCGAAGTGGCAGCAGGACGGCACCGCCGCCAAGATCAAGGCATTCCTCCTGCTCGACATGATCGGCGACGCCGACCTCGACATCATGCGTGACATGAACTCGACGCCCTGGCTCAGCGACCTCGTGCTCCAGGCAGCCACCACGCTGGGCTATCAGTCTCACTTCTACCAGCAGAGCAATGCCATCGAAGACGATCACCTGCCTTTTGCCAAGATCGGCGTCCCCGTGGTGGACATCATCGATATCGACTACGGGTACATGAATTCCTACCACCACACCGTGCAAGACACCATGGACAAACTCAGCCCCCAATCGCTCCAGATCGTCGGCGATGTCGTGCTGCAGGTCATTCAGTACATTAACCAGCGGTAGCGCCGGGCCCGATTCCAAACGTTGGCCAAGCGGGCGAATTGCACCGTTTGAGGTGCAGGGGTACCCCTCCCCCCCACCCCGCACATTCCTTGTTTTCAGGGATATGCGCGCAATTTGTTCTAAGTTCCTGCAGCCAAAGGAGTTAGGAGTCAAACTATTGATAGACAAGGGGTTAGGAGGTTGCTTCTGGCGGGCAGGAGAAGATCGGGAAGGGGAGTCGGCAATAAAGCGGCAACGATCAGGACCTGTCACAGGTCAAAGCTCACATTTTCAGGTGGACGGGGGACGTGTCAGGCTGTCGACTCGTTGGAAGACAGCTCTCCCTTGTCGTAACCGCAGGAAGTTTAGGATAGGTCGAATGCAGGGACATAGGACGCAGGTCACGTTCGAGTGTGATAACGCAGTGGGAAGTTTCTAGCTTCAAGGAGCCCAGGTTAGCGCGAAAACACCCGGCTAAGCCCACGTTAGGCCAAAAGACGGCCGAACGTGGGGCACCGTGTAAGCAGCAGTACCTGGGCCACCAGCCAAACCATTTCGTTGCGCGTAATCTACGGCTTCACGCCGATAAAGACGTACGCCTGCATGGCGTTCGGATCGAACGGCGGTTGATAGCGTTCGAAGTCCGACTTGAATGCGCGCGACGGACTGCCAGGGCGCTGGAAATATCCGTATATCTGCCGCCAAACGGGAGGTACGACTTCTTGCCCCGGGCCTTTATCCGAGACGAACTCGAGATACTTGCCCGCTGGAACAGTCACGGCAACCATTCCATCAGGCGGTTTGGTTCCGGACTTAACCTTTCCCCGAGCACGACAGTGTATTCTCCTGTCGCATCGCTCGCGTAATTTGTGTACACGGCGACGATCGACTCGTCGCTGCGACCGGGGATGCGGTTTAGCAAGCCTTCCATGAACAGGCGCTGCCAAAGCTTCGGGATTTCGCCGTTGGTTCCTGTTTCGGCGATGTTGTTGGTTCTCGCCGAAATCCCGATCACGGCAAACCCGGACACATCGGCGGGTGAGGGTTTCGCGATTTCCTGAGCTTCCAGAAACGCGGGCATCGCGAAGAGTGTGAGCAGCACGACGCAGTATAAGAGCGGGAATAGGGAAACGTTTTCTCATCGCGCTAGTTTATGCCATCGCGCCGGCAATCTGACAACCTCTGCGCCCTTTGATACTCTCGTGTTCAACCCTGTCCGACCATTCATTCATCGACACTGGAGACATCGCTTTGAAATTGACGGCGCTTTCGCTTGCCATCGTTTGCCTGCTACTTGCGTTACCGGCGTTGAGCCAGATCAGCCCGGCCGACCGTCAGTTGTCGCGCGATATTTTGCAGGAACTCATCGGGATCAACACGACCGACTCGGTCGGCAACGTCAGTACAGCTTCGGAAGCAATGGCCAAGCGACTGCGCGCCGCAGGCTACTCTGACAGCGACATCTTTATCGGCGGCCCCAACGATCGCAAGAAGAACCTGGTCGTCCGTCTGCGCGGCACCGGCGCCAAGAAGCCCGTGTTGCTCATCGGCCATCTCGACGTGGTAGAAGCCCACCGTGAAGACTGGACGACCGACCCGTTCCAACTGGTGGAGAAGGACGGATATTTTTACGCTCGCGGCACCGAGGACATGAAGGCGTCGGACGCGATTTCCGTGGTCAACATGATCCAACTGAAGCGCGAAGGCTACAAGCCCGAGCGCGACATTATTCTGGCGCTGACCGCCGACGAGGAGGGCGGCAAGTCGAATGGCGTGGACTGGCTACTGAAGAACCATCGCGACTTGATTGACGCCGAGTTCGCGCTCAACGCCGATGCCGGCGGCGTGGTCACCGAGCACGGCAAGCCCCTCGTCGTGGAAATGGGCGCAAGTGAGAAGCTCTACGCCGACTACGAGCTGGAAGTGACCAATCCCGGAGGGCACAGCTCGCTGCCCACGCCGGAGAACGCCATCTATCGGCTCTCGGACGCATTCGTCCGGCTGCAGCATCACAAGTTTCCCTTTGAGCTGAATGATGTGACCCGCGCCTTCTTCCAGCAGACAGCGAAGGTCGAAAAGGGCCAGATGGCCGCCGACATGATCGCCATTACGAATAAGCCGCCTGACCAGGCGGCGACTGACCGGCTGTCGCAGGACCCGTATTACAACTCCATGACGCACACCACCTGCATTGCCACACGCCTTTCAGCCGGACACGCCAACAACGCGCTTCCACAGCGGGCCACGGCCAACATCAACTGCCGCATCCTGCCCGGACATTCGCGCGAGGAAGTGCTGAACGATCTGGTCAAGGTCATCGACGATCCGAAGGTGTCGGTCAACTACGTAAACAGCGGCATGAAGGTGATCATGGGCGACAAGGACAAAGTGTCGCTGCCGCCGGTGGCGTTGAATCCCGAGGTCATGGTTCCGCTGGAGAAGATCTCGGCGCAGTTCTGGCCGGGCGCTCCGGTGGTGCCAACCATGGGAACCGGCGCGAGCGACGGCGTTTATACCAATCCGGCTGGTATTCCGACGTACGGAGTTTGTGGACTGGCCATCGAGATTGGCGACGATCGCTCGCATGGGCGCGACGAGCGCCTGCTGGTGGAGTCGTTTTATACCGGCGTGGACTTCTATTATCGCTACCTGAAGGCAGTGGCTGGAGGCCATTAGGCGTAGGGCGGCGCAAGTCATGCCGGCAAATGAATTTGAACGGCCGGACAACTTGACCGTAGCGGCGGGGTTGTAGCGGGCAGGGAAGTTTCCCGAAAGGGAAGACATGCCGGTTCGTCGGTTGCGATTCGGCATATAATGTGCGCAGCGAAGGGTGCCCGTGCCGTTCACTCGCGAAGCAGACGACGAGCGCGGCGGCGGGTTTGGGAGAGTGCGGGGTGAGTGACCGCTCGGGACTGGAGTTTCCCATGAAGTCAGGCGCGGGATCGATTCTTACCGTTTGGTTGCTGACCTTGTGCATGGCAATGCCGGCGGTGGCTCAGAGCGGAACACAAGCTCCGGCAGCCGCGCCTCCGCCCGGCGCGAGTCAGGGAACCGCCACGGACTCCACACCTGCGACAGCTCCCGCGTCCACGACCAGTACCGATCCCGTCAATACAGACGACTCCACCTCAGACGGAGCTACCCCCGCTGGGGTCAAGGCGGGCAGCAAGAATGACGTCAACGCCATAGGGGACCGCCACGTGGGTGGCCGAGGCCTCGGCGACTGGTACTCCACTGAAACGGAAATGAAGTTGGGCAAGCAGTACGCCATGATGGTCGAGCAGACCGCCCGCCTGGTGCAAGACCCCGTCATCAATGAATACGTGAACCGCATCGGACAGAACCTGGTGCGAAACTCCGACGCCAAGGTGCCGTTCACGATCAAGGTCATCGATTCGGACGAGATCAATGCGTTCGCGCTGCCGGGCGGCTTTTTCTATGTGAACAGCGGCCTGATTCTTGCGGCGGACGAAGAGGCGGAACTGGCTGGCGTGATGGCGCATGAGATTGCCCACGTCGCGGCACGCCACCAGATGCAGCAAATGACGCGGCTGCAATACGCCAATATGGCAACCATTCCGCTGATCTTTGTGGGAAGCTGGGGCATTTATGAGGCCGCGAGCCTCGCGATTAACCTGGCGTTGCCGGTTACGTTCATGAAGTTCTCGCGGAATTTTGAGTCGGAAGCCGACTACCTCGGCGTGCAGTACATGTACAAGACAGGCTACGATCCGCAGGCGTTCATCTCGTTTTTCGAGAAAATTGAGGCGAAGGAGAAGAAGCAGCCGGGAACGCTGGCGAAGGTGTTCGCATCGCATCCTCCAACGCCCGACCGAATTGCGCGCACCGAGCAGGAAATCAAGCGGATTCTGCCGACGGAGCCGCAGTATATCGTGACCACGTCGGAGTTCGACTCGGTCAAGGCGCGCCTGGCTTCACTGCAGAACCGCAAGAAAGTGGTTCCCAACAGCGATCCGAACAAGCCGACGCTGCGCCGCACGACTACGGCGGAAAATAATCCGGACGCAACCACGCAGCCGGCCGATGACCGTCCGACTCTAAACAAGCGCGACGACTGAAGTTTGCGGGAACACAGAGAAACGGCGGCCTGGGCCGCCGTTATTATTTTCGAAAATGGTTTCTGGATGCTACGCGGGTTCGCCGCCCTTGCACTTGCTGACGATGGCCGTGCGGAGCTTGAGCCGCAGGTCGTCGGGCAGTTCGTAGAGATGAGACTCGCGGTAGATCTCGATGGTCCGCTTGGTTGTATTGCAGACGACGTAGCAGTTATGGCACCACTGCAGGTGATCTTCCAGTTCGGCCTTGGTCTGGGCGTCCATGGCCCCATCAAGATAGTCGGTTAGCTCTTTGAGGAATTCAGAGCAGGTCACTGTTTGCCATCTCCACCAACACGATTTTTGAAGTACTTGCTAAGCCGTTCGCGCAGCTGCAACCGGGCGCGAAGCAAACGCGACTTCACGGCCGGAATACTCAAATCCAGGGCGTCGGCGGTCTCTTCCGTGGAGAGACCCTCGACATCGCGCAAGACAAAGACCGTGCGAAAACTCGGCGGCAGCCCCTGGATCGTCTTGCCCAAAATCTCTTTCAGCTCGCCCTGGCTGTAAAGTTGCTCAGGATTCGGCGCCCAATCCGCGACTTCGCGCGGCATGGAGTCCTCTTCCGTCTTGATGTCCTCATCGAGCGATACCATGCGCTCGGGACGGCGGCGGCGCAGGCGCATGAGCGCCTCGTTCACCGCAATGCGGACCAGCCAGGTATAAAACTTCGACTGCTCCTGGAAATTCGCCAGGTTCTGGTACGCCTTCAGGAACGCATCCTGCACTACGTCTTCCGCGTCTTCGCGGTTTTGGGTGATGTGCTGAGCGATGCGAAACACATTGCGGTCGTACCGCTTCACCAGGGCTTCAAAAGCACTGATGTCGCCGGCCTTCGCCGCGTGAACCAGCTTAAGCTCATCGCTTGCCGGTTCTTCCACTTTTGGTTGGATGGTAGCCATGTGTTTGCAGATTCAGGATTTTAACAGATACGTAACCCCTCCGCTCTTCGCCAATTATACAGAGGTAGCACTTGGCGCCAATGGAACTTGTCGACCTGCCCCTGTCGTGCGCGCAGCTTGTCGGATTCGGGAGCTGGGCCAAGCGCAGCCGTAGCCGCGTTGAAGAAGGTACGCACTGCGCTGCCGGTCTGGATTCCATTGCTTGGAACCGTAATGTGCAACTGAATGGCCGCATGGTCTGGGGTGGAATCGGGTTAAACTGATGGGAACGATGTTGTCTAGCCGAGTTACAGCCACTCTATTGGCCGCGCTTTTACTGCTCCAGGGCAGCGGATTGCCGGCGCAAACCTCTTCGTCCACTGCCACAAAATCGCAGGAATCCAGCACAGCCGCGAGCAAGAAGAAGAAAAAGAGCACGGCGTCTGCTGGCGCGAAGAGCTCTTCGGCTAAGAAGAGTCACACCCAGCGCAAGAAGTCGACGGCGGCGCGGACCATCAAGTTGCATAAGACGTTTCGTGGCGTCCAGCGACCTGCGGCCGATGGCACGGCAGTTGATCGAATTCCGCTCACCTGCCGCCTACGCCGGGGTCGAAGCCTACGCCGCCAAGCACGCGGGAACGGAGCCGGGAGCGCTGGCTTGGTTCGCGATCGGATACGCGCATTATCTCGACGGGCAGTATCCTCCGGCGGTCACGGCCTTTGAAAAGGCGCAGCCGTATATCGGGGAACTCAAGGATTACACCTCGTACTTTATCGGGAGCTCGTATCTGCTCAGTAACTCTCCCGAGTCTTCGCTGACCTACCTGCGCGATTTCGGCACGCGCTATCCGGATTCCGTGTACGGCAATGATGCGGTGCTGGCTTACGCCAAGGGCTTGCTGGATACGAAGCGTCCGACGGAGGCGATCCAAGTGCTGACACATAGCACCGGGGGCGGAGCTGAGGGCCAGTATCTACTGGGAAAGGCTTACGTCCAGAACGGGCAGAACCGCACCGGAGCCGAGGTGTTGCGCAAGCGTCTACTACGGATATCCGACCAGTGGGCAGGCCGACTTCGCGGAAAGCGACTTGAAGAAGATACCGGAGGCGGATTCGCTACCTCCGGTGACGTATGCAGACCGCGAACACCGTGCCGACGCTCTCTTCAAGGCGCGTCGATGGAACCCGGCGGCCGAGGAATACAAGGCGATGCTGGCGGTGGCTCCCGCGAGCGAGCAGTCGCAAGTGAACATCCAGTTAGCAAATGCTTTGATGAAGCTGGGCGAAAACAAGCAGGCCAGCGAAGTTCTCGCCCGCATTCCCGACGATGGCAGCGATGCCAGCGCAGAGAAGTGGTACCAGAGCGTGGAGATCGCGCGCAATACAAACGACGACGCGCAACTCACGTCGATCTTGCAGCACATGCGCGCAACGTCGCCGCAGTCGCCCTGGCTGGAATCGGCGCTGCTCACCGCCGGCAACATGTACCTGCTGAGCAAGGATTACGACAAGGCCATCGACTACTACAAGGAAATTCACGAGCGCTTTCCCAATAGCAGCAAGGCGTCTTATGCCCATTGGAAGTGCGCGTGGTTGACCTATCGCCAGAATCGTCCGGAAGAGGCGAGGAAGTATTTCGATCAGCAGATTGAGTTTTATCCGGCGTCGAACGAAACCCCGAACGCCATGTACTGGCGCGGACGCATGGCGGAAAACGACAAGAATTACGGTCTGGCGCGGGCCTACTACCTGAAACTCAGCGACCGCTACCGCAACTACTATTACGGCGTCGCAGGCGCGCAAGCGGCTCGCCGCCCTCCCCGAGGCGCCGGCGGTCACCTTGGCGAGTTTGCAGGCCATTCCGGGGATCAACAAGATCGAGCCGGAATCGCTCGAGACGGCTCCGCCCGTTGACGATCTGCATTACAACCGCTCGCGACTGCTGGAAAATGCCGGGGCCATCGATTTGGCGGTGCGCGAGTTGCAGGCGGGTACTAGTTCGGGCCCGTCGTGGGAGATGGTGCAAGTAGCCCGGATGTACACCGACGCGGGCGAGTACTACCGCGCGTTGCAGGCCTTGAAGAAAGCCGTTAGCGGTTACTTTGCTATGGACATCAGCGCCCTTCCGCAGCCGTATTGGGAAGGCCTGTTTCCGCGGCCATACTGGGACTCTCTGCGGCGGTACTCCGATGAAAATGGGCTCGACCCGTACCTGGTGGCATCACTCATTCGCCAGGAGTCGGAATTCAACCCAGGAGTGGTTTCTCACGCCAACGCATACGGTCTGATGCAGTTGCTTCCAAAAACGGGCAAGGGAACTGCCAAGCAGGTGGGGCTGCACAATTACAAGACCGAGTCGCTGCTCGACCCGACGGTCAACATCGAGCTGGGCACCAAGTACTTTCGCGAGATGGTGGACCACTTCGGCGGACAGGTGGAGTACGCCCTCGCCGCCTACAACGCGGGCTCGTCAAGGGTGGAGGATTGGCGCTCCTCGGGGAGTTACCGGGACATCGAAGAGTTCGTGGAGTCCATCCCGTTCACCGAGACGCGCGAGTACGTACAAGCCATCGTGCGTAATGCCGAGGTTTACAAGCGCGTGTACAAGACGCCGTAGGGTTTGCCAGCTTACGGCCTGCCGACAACCTGAACGGTGATCGCTGTGCCGTCGTACTTCACGACGCGATCCGGCTTCGTGACTGCGCCACCCAGGCCAAGCCCTTTCCGTATTAGAACAATGTCGAAGGTTCGTTGCGCCAGCATGCCGGGGAAAGAGCCGCTGCGCGCCCCAAGAGTGAGCGTGCCGTTCGCGTCATTCCAGTGGATGGGAATGGTGGAGTGCTGGCCTCTTTCGTACGCGTAACTCGCGCCGTCGTCTTCATACAGCGTCAATTCGCCGTCAGCGCCGGGATAGATACGCAACTCGATGGGGTCGGCAGGCTTCTCGCTGGTCCATTGCAAGTCGGGGCCCATCGGCAGAATTGACCCGGCTCGTACATAGAGCGGGATTGTCTCGATCAGCGCAGGCGGGACGATGGTGCGCCCACCGCGCTGAGACTCTCCGGTCCAGAAGTCGAACCAGTTGCCGCCGGCTGGCAGGTACAGCGCGCGAGTGGTGGCTCCAGCGGCGGTGACCGGGTTTACCAGCAGCGCAGGGCCGAACATGAATTGGTCGGAAATGTCGAGGGCATTGTGGTCAAAGGGAAAATCCATCACTAATGCGCGCATCGGCGTGTAGCCCTTCGAAGTCGTCATCCACGCCACAGAATAGATATAGGGCAGCAGCCGATAGCGGAGCTTGTCGTATTTCGTGAGTATTTCCTGCGCCCGAAGCCCATAACTCCACAACTCGTTGGCCTTGCGTGCGCCGTGGGTTCGAAAAATGGGACAGAAGGTGCCGTATTCGAACCAGCGGATGTAGAGTTCCCGATACGCCGGGTCGTCGGTGTTGCCACCCTGAAAGCCGCCGATGTCGGTGGTCCAGTAGGGAAGCCCGGACATGGAGACATTCAGGCCCGCGGGAATCTGGCGTCGGAGCGAATCGAACGTTGGGGCGATGTCGCCCGACCACGCGATTGCAGCGTTGCGCTGCTGCCCGAGAAAGGCCGATCGGGTGAGGATGAAGACGCGCTGGTCGGTGCTCGAGCGCTGGCCATCGTACACAGCCTTCGTCTCCAATAGCGGATACATGTTGGCATAGCGCGAGCCGCTGCCCAGCGCGGTGTGCGCCCCTTCGAGCATGGCCCCCTGCTCCTCGCCGAAGGAATCCAGCGGCTCCGAGGAGTCCAGCCACCAGCCTTCCACCCCTTTGCTGAACAAATCGGTGTGAAGCTGCTTCCAGAAGGCCTTGCGCCCGTCGAGGTTGTACGCATCGAGCAGGCGCCTGCCGCGGTCGTACATCTCGATTTCGGTGCGGCCTCCGGTAACGAAGTATCCGTGCTGGCGCATGAAGTCGAAATTCGCGCTGGGCGGCGTGAACAGTGGCCACACGGAGATCATTGCGTGCACATGCAGCTTACGCAAGTCGTCAAACATCCCCGGCGCATCTTGAAAGTTCGGCGTGAACTCGCCCGCGCCCATGCGCGTGGCCCAGTTTTCGTCGAGCACGAGGATGTCGAGAGGAATCTTCAGCTCGCGATATTTCGTGGCGATGCCGACGAACTCCTGCTGATTGCCGTATTGCCATCGCGACTGCCAAAAGCCATACGCGAACCGCGGCAGAAGCGGCGCCTCACCGGTCAGCCCGCGATAGCCGGCAATGATACCGTCGAACTCAGGGCCGTAAATAAAGTAGTAATCGACGGCGTCGGCCACGTCGGCACGCAGGGCCAGCTTGGGCTGAAAATGGTTTTCGTAGCGGCCTAGCGACGCCGAGTTCCACAGCAAGCCGTATCCGCGGCTCGACAGCAGGAACGTAATCGAGATGTTGGTGTTGTCCTGCATCAGCAGCACGTCGGTGCCTCGCTGGTTGAGCAGACCGCTCTGGTGCTGCCCGAGGCCATAGATAGCCTCGTCCTGAGTAAGGTCAAAGTAGGCGTCGGCGTGATATGCCTTTTCGCCATCGAGGGCGATCGGCGTAAGCTCGCGCGGCCTGGGCGATGGCGATTCGCGCAGCAGAACGGCATCGTGAGCGTCGGTGAAGGTCAGTGCCGATGAGTCTCGCTCGGCGACGATGCGCAACCGCTTGGTGGCAATCACGATGTTGTGCCCAGCGTTCTCCGTGACGGTAAATCGCACGGGAGTGAACGGGACATCGACGATCCAAGGCTGAGGATGGGGGCCTACACGTCCTGATTCGAAAACCACGCGGATCGTCGAGTCCGTTACCACGCGCACGGCCAGCACTCCATGCTGCGTTGTAAAACTTACGCCCGCCGCGGTGGCCTGATAGCTAAGGATAGAATCGGACTTGACGGGAGTCTGAGCTGGTATCGGAAGCGCGACCAATCCGACTAAGAAGACGAACCCAGCAGCGCGAAATATTTTCATGTTCGTCGGCGACAGTCGCGGAAACGCAGCAACAGTGTACCCGAGGGGAGTTCAACGTTTCACGGTCGGCACAGGGCTGGCAACCCCCATGTCAACGGCGCACCGAACTAGGAATGGTCGCCGACTGCGATGTCGCTCGACTTCGTAAAGAGAATTTCCGACACCAGCAGAGCAGCGCCGATGACGATGGCGCTGTCGGCGACGTTGAAGTCGGGCCAGCTATAGCTGGCTATATAGAAGTGCAGGAAGTTGACCACGCGCCCGGCGACGACGCGGTCCCACAGGTTCCCCGCCGCTCCGCCGAGAATGAGCGAGAGTCCGATGGTTGTGGTCGTCAGGGTTTGACCGCTCTTCCACAGCAGTACGGTGACAATGATAAGCGCGATGAGCGAGAAGCCGACCAGGGCGGCAATCTTCCAGGGAAAGGCCGAATCTGCGAATAACCCGAAGGCAGCGCCGCGGTTTTCGACGTGCGAGATCTGAAACAATCCGGGGATGATGGTAATGGTGTCGCGCAGCGGGATGTAGCGCGCTACCGCAAGCTTGGTGAGGCGGTCGAGCACGACGACCGCCAGCGCGATCAGGAAGAAATATTTACGCATGGGATGGCTCTCGCCGGGTGACTCTCTCACGCTGAAGTCAAATACCTTAAACCGCCGTTTCGAAGTCATGCAAGGGTTAGACGCGGTTACGCCGCTCAGGGAACCAAAGGTCGCGGAGTGGTGATTCTTATTGCACTGCCGCCTCAAGCTCGGCCAGCACCGGGCTGCAGCGCTCGCACACCGTGGGATAGTTGGCGTCTTCACCCACGTGGGTCGAGTAGTTCCAGCATCGTTCACACTTTGCCCCGGCAGCCTTGAGAACCTTGATCTGCACCGGCGCATCGCCATTGGCGGCTGCCTTTTCCAGCACTACCTCGGAGACGATGAATAGGTAGCGCAGTTCCGCGCGATGGCGTTCCAGCAGTCCGTGAAGTGGCTCCGGCGCGGCCACATGAAGCTGCGCCTCAAGGCTACCGCCGATTTGTTTGTCGGTGCGCGCCACTTCCAGCACCTTGAGCGCTTCATCGCGAACCAGAAGCAGCGAAGACCACTCCGCGACTAGTGCAGCGGCATCAAAGTCCGCGGGCAACGCACCAGTAAGCTCGGCGGCCTCGGGGAAGAGCGCCAGGTGTACGCTCTCCGGTTTGTTCTGAGTCGCCGGGAGAAATTCCCACACTTCGTCAGCAGTGAAGCTCATCATGGGGGCCATGAGGCGCACAAGCGCATCGCCCAACTTCCACAGGGCGGTCTGCGCCGAGCGCCGCTCCCGCGATTTCGGCGCTGAAGTGTACAACCGGTCCTTCAGCACGTCGAAGTAAATGGAGCTGAGGTCAACGATGCAGAAATCCTTCAGGCGCTGGTAGGCCTTATGGAAGGTGAAAGCGTCATAATGCCCGCGCACGTCCTTCGTGAGTTCGGCGGCGCGTAGCAGGATGTATTGGTCGATGGCCTCCATTTCCGGGAACGCCACGCTATCGTGGTGCGGATCGAAGGCATCAAGGTTGCCTAGGATGTAGCGAAACGTGTTGCGGATCTTACGGTAGCCTTCCGACACCCGCTTCATCAGGTCGTCGGAAGCGGTGACGTCCTCGCGGAAATCGACCGACGCAACCCAGAGCCGCACTGTCTCGGCACCCAGATTCTTGATGATGTCGAGCGGATCGACCACATTGCCCAGCGACTTTGACATCGCTTGGCCTTTGGGATCGAGGGTCCATCCGTTGGTGGCGACGCCGCGATAGGGCGTTCCGCCGTTGGCGCCTACGGCGCACAGCAGGGAAGAGTGAAACCATCCGCGATACTGATCGCCGCCTTCGAGATAGAGATCGGCGGGCCAGGGCAGGCCGGGCTCGTGGCCCAACACCGCAGCATAGCTCGAGCCTGACTCAAACCAGACGTCGATGATGTCCATTTCCTTGCGGTACTTCGTGGCGACACACTTGGCGCACTTCATGCCCGCGGGAAGGATCTCCTCGGCCGGGCGTTTGTACCAGGCGTCGGCTCCTTCACGGGCGAACATATCGACCACCGCGGCGTTGGTCGCCTTGTCGTTCAGGAATTCGTTGCAGCCTTCGCACTGGAAGACAGCGATGGGCACGCCCCAGATGCGCTGGCGCGAGATGCACCAGTCGGGACGCGTGGCGATCATGTTCGCGATGCGCTCTTCGCCCCATGCCGGGTCCCACTTCACCTTCTTGATTTCTTCGAGCGCGCGGCTGCGCAGCGTGCCCCCGTCGAGTTCGGCCTCCATGGAGATGAACCACTGCTCGGTGGCGCGGAAGATGATCGGATTGTGGCAGCGCCAGCAATGGGGATACGAGTGCTCGATTTTCTCGTAACCCAGCAAAACGCCGCGGGACTTCAGGAGCTCCACGATTAGCGGGTTGGCCTTAAACACCTGCTTGCCCTGATATTCAGGCAGGCCGTGCATGATGACGCCGCCCTCATCCACATCGCAGGTGAGGTCGATGCCGTACTTCACGCCGGTGAAAAAGTCGTCGGCGCCGTGCGCCGGGGCGGTGTGTACCGCGCCGGTGCCGGTGTCCATGGTGACATAGTCGCCGAGCACGCCGAGGACGGTGCGCTCCAGGAAGGGATGCGAGAATGTCGCATACTCGAGTGCCTTGCCCGGGAAGCTGGCAACCTCTTTCGCCTCGCCCAGGCTGCACTTCTCGATAGTCTGCTGTGCTAAATCCTTGGCGACGATGTAGATCCACTCGCCGGTGTCGAGCGCCACGTATTCCGCGTCTGGAGCAAACGTGACGGCCATTGACGCCGGTAGCGTCCAGGGAGTCGTGGTCCAGATGATGGTCGCAACGTTCGCCTTGCCAGCCAATGCGGCGTCGAGCTTGCCCGCGTCGCTGGTTAGCGGGTAGCGCACCCAGACGCTCGGGCTGGAGTGCATCTCATATTCAACTTCGGCCTCGGCCAGCGCGGTCTTGTCGTGCACGCACCAGTACACCGACTTGAGGCCCTTGTAGACCATGTTCTTCTCGTAGAACGCGAAGAAGGTCTTCATGACCACGCTTTCGTACTGCGGAGTCATGGTTGAGTAGGGATCTTCCCAGCGGCCCAGCACGCCGAGGCGTTTAAACTGATCGCGCTGCAGGTCGAGATACTTGTCGGCGTAACGGCGGCAGGCATCGCGCACCTGCATGGGGTCCATTTCCAGCTTTTTGCGGCCGAGATCGTCGTCTACTTTGATCTCGATGGGCAGGCCGTGGCAGTCCCAGCCGGGAACGTAGGGAGCGTCGAAACCGCTCATGCTACGCGCCTTGACAATGAAGTCTTTGAGCGTCTTGTTCAGCGCATGACCGAGGTGAATAGGCCCGTTGGCGTAGGGAGGCCCGTCGTGCAAGACATAGATGGGCTGGCCTTTATGGCTCTCGCGGATGCGGTGGTAGAGGCCCATGGCCTCCCATTTTTCCAGCCGCTGGGGCTCGCGCTGGGGCAGGTTCGCCTTCATGGCGAAGTCGGTCTTGGGCAGGTTGAGCGTGGACTTCAGATCGAGCGGCACTGCGGGATTCTCCCTCTTGCCTATGACTGCACAATAAATGGCGTCAGGTTATCTGCTCATTATAGGGAGGCTGGAAACCGCTGTCGAACAGCCGCAGTCGGCGCTCGCCGGGCTTTACTCCCGGGGTCCGCTTTCGGTAAGGTGGAAAAGATTGAGGAACTTGGGGGAACTGCCGGCATCTACACTGGAGGATGCGTGTAGCGGGTTTTGCGGCTCGCTACCCCTCCGAGCAACCTTGTTGCCATCGCTGGGTTTAGAGGAGAAGCACCCGAAATATTCTGGCCCACGAACCAGAGGTTCGCGGCCTTGGCAACTTCCGATTCAAGCTTCTTAAGGATTGTCACCGGGATCTATGGCTGAACAGATTACGCCTCCACCGACACGGGAAGGCAACATCAGAGGAACCGGCGGTCTCAACCTGCTGCCGCCGGCGGGACTGGATCAGACCGTCTGGCAATCGCTGGCGGAAAACATTCGCTCGTTTCTGCATCCGGAGAAGTTACCGCCTCTACAGTTGACCTCGAAGCCCATCGAAGGCGATGGCTTGATGCTGCCGGACGAGTCGCTGTGGCAGTCGCTCACCAAGAGCGTCCGCGACGTGCTGTCTCCGGAAAAGCTGCCACCGCTGCAGCTTACGTCGAAGCCCATTGCAGACAATGACTTTCTGCCGCACAGCGAAGCCGAGCTGTCGCTGTATGGCTCTCTCCGCGCAAATCTGAAGAATGCCTTCTTCCCTGAGAAGCTGCCGCCGCTGCAAGTTAGCTCTAAGCCCCTCAAGGTCAAGAACATCTGGGGCGCGTATGACTACAAGCAGGAAGGTGCAGGCGTATCGCTGGTGGTACACGTGCTGATGATCGGCCTCTTGATTGGGGTGTCGATCATGACCAGCCGTGCGGTCAAGCTGAACAATCAGCCTCAGAACGTCATGTCGCTCACCGATTCCGACGTGCCCATGGATCTGCCGATGACCACGAAGAAGGGACCATCGTCAGGCGGTGGTGGCGGAGGCGGCGACCGCGACAAGCTGGACGCAACCAAGGGCAAGCTCCCAAAGTTTTCCATGCAGCAGCTCGCGCCTCCTGCGGTCGTGATTCGTAACGACAATCCCAAGCTGCCGGTTGAGCCGACCGTGGTCGTGCCCCCAGACATCAAAATAGCAAGTAACATGCCGAACCTGGGCGATCCGCTGTCGAAGATACCCGATGGGCCTCTGTCGAACGGCACAGGCAGCGGTGGTGGAATTGGCTCTGGTAGCGGCGGCGGCGTCGGCTCCGGCTCCGGCCCGGGCGTAGGTCCAGGACACGGAGGCGGCATCGGCGGAGGAGCGTTCCGCGTGGGCAACGGCGTTTCGGCGCCGCGCGCGCTGGATACTCCCGACCCCGAATACTCCGAGGAAGCTCGCAAAGCCAAGTATCAGGGTGTGGTGGTGTTGTGGCTGATCGTGGGCCCGGATGGCAAGCCGCGTGACATCAAGGTGAGCCGTCCGTTGGGCATGGGACTCGATCAGAAGGCCATCGAAGCCGTACAGCGCTGGCGGTTTGAGCCTGCGATGAAAGACGGCCGCCCGGTCGCCGTACAGATTAACGTAGAGGTTAACTTTAGGCTGTACTAGATTGATATCAAGCTATTTACAAATTATCGCAGTGGTCAAATGGAGAGGCGGTTGCCTCTCCTTTTTCATGCTTTCAGAAGCCGCGGCCTAGCTCGCTCCCACCTGCATTTCTCGCATACACTCGCCGGCGCGCTCCAGTGCGGTGTCGATGTTCAGACAGATATTCTCCGCGCCGACATGACGGTCGAAGTCGGCTTGCGTCATCAGCTTTCGCGGCTGCGACAGTGCGCCGCAGAAGAGCAAGGCACGGCCCGACTGATGCAGCTTAGTGGCTAAGTCTTCCAGCACCTTCAACCCGGTAGCATCGATGGCGGTCATATTTCGCAGTCTTACGATCACGACCGGCGGCAAGTCGTCGAGTTGTTCGCTGACCATGTCGAGTTTGTCGGTCGCGCCAAACAAAAACGGCCCGTGAATGCGAAAGAGCCGCACATAGTCGGGGATGTCCTTGTCTTGCAGGATGTGCGCCCGTCCGGCCTCGACATAGTCGTCGGTAACTTCCGAAACCGTCGTGGTCGCCGTCACCTTGCGGATAAACAGCAGGGCAGCCAGGATCATGCCAAACTCGACAGCGACCGTTAGGTCGGCGAATACCGTAAGGGCAAAGGTTGCCAGCCAGACCGAGATATCCGACTTGGAGAGACGCAGAATCTTCCCCGTCTCAGCCCACTCGCCCATGTTGTACGACACCACCATCAGGATGCCGGCCAGCACCACCAGAGGAACATGCGAAGCCAGCGGCGCGGCAAACAACAAAATCATCAGCAGCGTCAGGGAATGGATCATCCCGGCCACTGGTGTGCGGGCGCCGGAGCGAATGTTGGTCGCGGTGCGGGCGATAGCGCCCGTGGCCGGCAGTCCGCCGAACATGGGCGAGACGAGGTTGGCGACGCCCTGTCCGATCAGTTCGACGTTGGGATTGTGCTTGTCTCCGGTCATGCGGTCGGCGACAACCGCAGACATCAGAGATTCAATCGCGCCCAGCATGGCGACGGTAATGGCGGGCGAAATCAGGCCATGCACCATGTTTAGGTGAAGCTGGGGAATGTGAAGGTGCGGCGGCCCCGAGGGTATGCCGCCAAATCGCGTGCCGATGGTTTCAACGGGAAGCTTCAGCGTGACAACCGCTATCGTACCCAGCACCAGGGCGACGATGTATCCCGGAATTCGCGGCAAAATCTTGCTTGTCGCCAAGATGATGACGATCGACAGTACGCCGAGCGCTGTAGCTTCCCAGGAAATCGTCGCGAAGTTATCGACAATGGCCTTCATGCGGCCGTAGAAATCACCCGGCACGTGTTCGATGCGCAGCCCGAAGAAGTCCTTCACTTGAGTGCTGGCAATCAGGATGGCGATGCCATTGGTGAATCCCAGCACCACCGGTCGAGGAATGAACTTCACGGCCGCGCCCAGTCCCGTGGCTCCCATGACGAACAGAAGAACGCCCGCCATCATTGTGCACATGAACAATCCGTCGATGCCATGCTTGGCGACGATCGCCGCCACGACGACCACGAACGCTCCGGTCGGGCCGCCAATTTGTACTTTTGAGCCGCCGAGCGCTGAGATCAGAAAGCCGGTCACAACCGCGCAATAAATGCCAGACTGCGGAGACAGCCCCGAAGCGATCGCGAAGGCCATGGCCAGCGGCAAGGCTACCAGTCCAACGGTGATTCCAGCAGGCAGGTCGGCGAGAAAATCCTGTAATGTGTAGTGCCTCAGGCACAGGACCGATTTAGGGAGCCACTGTTCCATGAATGACGAGCAGACTTTCCAAGCAGCACTCTAATTCTAGTGGAAAGACGGGAACCTCGCGAATATCGCGCAAGGTTCAGCTGGATCACAGTGTCTTGAGAAATGCTTTCGCCTGTTCCAGCCGCGGAAAACGCTTCTCGTCGGCCTGAAATTCCTTGCCATGCACGCAGCGGCGGCTTCCACTCAGCTTCACCGGATGCTTCAGGTGGAGCATCTCGTGGTACAAGATGTACTCGACCGCGTAGCGCGGGACGGTGTGGTGGTCGAAGATTCGGCTTACCACGATGACGTGATGCGCAGAATCGTAGTGCCCGAGCCGCCGTCGTGAGCGGATGGCGCTCCAGGTGATGCGGGGGCGATGCAGCGATCCCTGGAAGAACCGCCGGTTAAGTTCGTCGAAGATTTCTTCCAGATGATAGATGTCGCCCTCGGGCGAGGTGATTCGCTTCCGTCCGCGAACCTGCCGCATCGCGCGCGCCCGTGCGTTCATGTCGTGACTGCCAACATATTGCCGATAGCGCAGGACTTCCGTCACGTTCGGCCGCTTGCGGTACACCTTGGCCAGTAGTTGATGCGCCAATGCATGCAGGACGTCCTCGGGCGCGGCGGCCAGTTGGTCTGAGATGCGCGCGTGCAGCAGGTTGTCACGCCGGCGGATGGTGTTTTTCACGCCGACAAAGGGATAGAACTCCGCCCGGATTTCGGGCAGGGAAGCGCCCGGCGAGAGTTGGCTGAATGCGCCCGCAAAGATGTCGTTTGAGATTGGCTGACAAGCTTCGAATTACCTATCACGGCAGTTGCCGTGGAACCTCTAATCCTTCCGCTGCGTGTAGTCCTTATTCAGCTTCTTTTCGGCAGCCAGCTTATTTTGCTCCTGCAACGTCTCTCGGGCGTTCTTGGCGCTGTCAGACGCCGTATCCATTGCGTTCACCAGCACAAAAGAATACTGCTGCATGACGTCGGGAGGTGACTTCTCTTTGATCTGCCGCAACTTGAGCTGCCATTCGCTATCGGCCTCGATCAGCAGCTTCAGGCCCTTGCGCATGTCGGCGTTGTGGCTGGCGTACATGTCGATGTTGTCATCGATCTCGTCAAGAATCAGAGTAAAGTCCTGGAGCAGGTCGTGAGTCTGTTTAATACTCGCCGCAGTGGCCGGTTCGCTGCACAGGCTCTCGATCTCGAAGACGCGCTCGCGAGTAAATCGGATAAGCAGCTCGATCCGTTTGTCGGGAAAGTCGGCGGCTTCGCGCATCTGGTCCACTTCCGCGTCGGTCAGCGGATCGCGCGATTTGCGCTGCGCGGGCAGCGAAAGCGTTGCGGCCATGACGAAGGCCAGCACCACCAGCCAGCGTGTTGCGCGTCTCATTGCGATTTCTCCTTGGGCTCGGCCTTCTCGCCGAACATCTTGGCCAGCAGGTCGGCTCGCACCTGCTCCAGCTCCTGCACCGCCTTCTCCACCGGAGGACGGTCGTCAACGCTGAGCGACTGCCCGATGTCGTGCATGCGATGTTCCAGCTTCCGCAGGTCAATCTCCGTTTGCTTGATTCGCTTGTTGGACACAGTCGCAGAATCGGCCGCGCGCTGGGCGTAGGTCATCACCTCGCCAATGGCCGCTTGCCCCTTGTCCACGTCGCCGTCGGTATAGAGGCTGTTGGCGCGTTCCAGTTCCTGGTGTGCGTAAGCCAACGACGCTCCTATGCGGTCGGTGCCCTGAGCCGCATCAGCCTTCGCCTTCAGGTCAGGGGGCGTCTGCTGCGCAGAGCATGCCAGCGCACCCGACATCACGAAGACCAGCAGCTGCCTCACAATGCCGCGCCGGTCACTTTTTAACCGAGTACCTGCTTGCATTGTCCGGATCGATCGCTATCAGCCGATGCCGGGCCTGCCATTCCTGGTCTGGCATCTTGCCGCCATCGCTGGCGAGAAATTGTTTGTAATTCTCTATCGCTTGGGGCTTCATCTTCAAGTTGTCATACGATGTTGCCCGCAAGAAGTAGGTCGCAGGAATCTCGGGCACAAGCTTGGCGCGAGCGTCGAGGACGCTGATGGCCAGTCGGTAATCCTTGTTTTCAGCGGCGACCACCGCTAGGTTGCCGTATATGTCAGGTACATCGGGCCGCAGCTTGATTGCAGTCATGAGTTCCTGCTGCGCCTCGGGATATTGCTTTTCGTGCATCAGCAGCGAGCCCAGTGCGAAGTGCGCGTCCGCATCGTCCGGAAGAGCGCGAACGGCAATGCGGAACTGCTCTTCGGCCCCCTTCAAGTTGCCAGCTTTCTCGTACACAGTTCCAACGTCGAGCGCAGTTTTGGGATCTCCCGCCTTCGGCGTTTTGGCCAAGTTCAGCAGGGTGGCAGCCTCATCGGTCTTGCCCTCGGCAGCCAGCACCCGTCCGAGTTGTACTTTGGCATCTTCGTTGCCGGGGTCGATGGCCAGCAGCTTGCGCAACTGCGCCTCCGCCTCCGCCTCCGGCAGCTTCTTCTGCTTGGAATAGACATTAGCGAGACCGGTGATGGCGTCGGTCGACTTTGCATCGAGATTGGAGGCTGCCTGATATTCGCGGGCCGCATCCTCGAGCTTGCCCTGTCGCTCCAGCATCGCCCCAATCGAGAGGTGCGCCTCGGGATTCTTCGGATTGAGTTTGAGCGCCTCGGAGAACGCCGCCAGTGCCTGCTGCGGATCGCTCGATTCCAGCGCCAGCGCCAACGATAGCCAGGCTCGCGCCAGTCCCTCGTCAGGCTTGGCCGAGGGCTTCAACTGTGTCGCGGTCCGCAAGTACTTCACCGCATCGTCTTTCTTGCCCTGCCGCGCCAGCAGAATGCCCAGGTTCAGGTTCGACTCGAAGACGTCGGCCTTTAAGGCCACGGAGTTGCCGTAGGCGGAGATGGCGTCATCGGGTCGGTTGGTCTGTGTATAGACGAAGCCCATGTCAAACCAAGCACGATACGACGCCGGGTTGGCGGAAATCGACTTCTTCAGCAAGGTCTCGGCGGTCGCATAATCGCGCGTCCGCATGGCCGTTTCGGCCGCTTCGATCTCCGGGCTGGTCGAATCGTCGCTCGGTTCTTCGACACGGTGGTGCCGCACCGTTTGTCCGGTCTGCTGGAAGGCAAACGACGATTGCGACGCTAGGCCCAACGCCAACACCAGGAGCATGACTCGGATTGAGGAATTACCGCTCATGCGCAACCGCGTGGCCATGGCTGGATAGTACTCGCGACAGCCACTGCCCGGTGTACGAGTCGGCCACCTTCACGATGTCTTCCGGGGTTCCCACCGCGACCACGTGTCCGCCGCGCCATCCGCCTTCGGGCCCAAGGTCGATCACCCAGTCCGCCGTTTTGATGACGTCGAGGTTATGCTCGATGACCACGATGGTTCCGCCTGCCTCGATGAGCCGACGAAACGCCGCCAGAAGTTTGCTCACATCGTCGAAGTGCAGGCCAGTTGTCGGTTCGTCAAAGATATAGAGCACACGCGGATGCCGCCGGTTGCGCTCGGCCTGCGTCGTGCCAAAATCGCGCTGTTTGGGCTGCAGGTGCGCCGCCAGCTTCATGCGCTGCGCCTCGCCGCCCGACAGGGTTGTCGCCGACTGTCCCAGCCGCAAATAGCCGAGCCCGACTTCTTCCAGCACCCGCAGCTTCTCCACGATCTTCGGAACGCCGGAAAAGAAGTGCAGCGCGCTCTTGACGGTCAGGTCGAGCACCTCGTGAATGTTCTTGCCGTGATACCGAATTTCCAGCACCTCGGGTTTATAGCGCATGCCCTTGCACTCTTCGCAGATCAGCTCCACGTCGGCGAGGAACTGCATCTCGACAGTCACGGTGCCGTCGCCCTGGCACACATCGCAGCGCCCGCCGGGAATGTTGAACGAGAAGTGTCCTGCGGTATAGCCGCGCTTCTGGCTCTCGGCCTGCGCGGCAAACAGCTCGCGGATGGCATCGAACGCCTTGATATACGTCACCGGATTCGAGCGCGGCGTGCGGCCAATCGGCGACTGGTCAACCAGAACAACTTCGTCGATCCAGTCGGCGCCGTCCACTTCGTCCACTTCGGTGCGCGGACCGCCCGTCACCTGGCCCTTCTCCGCAGCCAGCGCGTTATAGAGCACGTCATGCACCAGCGTCGATTTGCCCGAACCCGACACGCCGGTGATCGCCACCAGCATCCCTAGCGGAATGGTGACATCGACTCTCTTCAGGTTATGCGCGCGCGCGCCGAACAGCTTGATCGACCGTCCATTGCCGCTCCGCCGAGTCGGCGGCATCGGAATGCGCAACTCGTTGCTCAAATATTTCCCGGTCAGCGACGCGGGATTCTCTACGATCTCGCCATAGGAACCGGTAGCGATAACCTTGCCGCCGTTCTCGCCTGCGCCCGGCCCGAGGTCAATGATGTGGTCAGCGTTGCGCATAATCTCGGCGTCATGCTCGACAACCAGAACTGTGTTGCCCAAGTCACGCAAATTGTGCAGGATCTTGATGAGCCGGTCGGTATCGCGGCTGTGCAGGCCGATGGAAGGTTCATCCAAGACGTACAGCGTTCCCACCAAGCGCGAGCCCAGAGATGTCGCCAGCTGAATGCGCTGCGCCTCGCCGCCCGAAAGCGTCGACGAAAGCCGGTCGAGCGACAGATACTCCAGTCCCACGTCGTTCATGAAGCGCAGCCGGTCGCGGATCTCGATCAGCAGACGCTCGGCGATGTCCGCCTCCTCCCGTGTGAGCTGCAATTCGGCAAAGAAGCGCGTCGCTTCTTCCACCGTCATGGCCGAGATCTGGCTGATGTCTCTGCCCCCGACCTTCACCTGCCGCGCTTCCTTGCGTAGGCGCAAACCGCCGCAGTCCGGACAAACCGAGTACCCGCGATACCGGCTCAGGAAGACCCGCACATGCAGCTTGTACTTCTTGCGCTCCAGGTAGTCGAAGAAGCCGCGTACGCCCCACCATTTCTCGTCGCCCTTGAGGATGTAGTCCCTTTGCGCCGCGATGAGGTCTTGCCACGGCACATCCAGCGGTACTCCCGCTGCACGGGCGTAGCGCTTCATCTCCGTCGCCAGGGATCTGTACTTGGGTTTCGTCCACGGATCGATTGCGCCCTCGGCTAGCGTTAGGGTCTTATCGGGAATCACAAGATTCAGGTCGAAATCGATGGTGTTGCCGAAACCCTGGCACTTCGGACAGGCGCCATAAGGATTGTTGAACGAGAACAGCCGGGGCTCCGGCTCGTCATAGCGGGTGCCGTCGTTCTTGCATTCGAAGCGCATGGAAAATCGAAAACTCTGCACTGCGTCTCGCCGTCGCGGGGAGCAGTCTCGAAAATCACTTCTCCCGCCTCGCGATAGCCCTGTTCAATGGCGTCCACTACCCGTGAGCGAGCTTCGGCGTCGATCACGATGCGGTCGATGACCACGAACACCGGCTCGGCAAAGTTAACCTCTAGCACTGCCTCTGGCGTGGAAAAGTCGATGACCGATCCGCTCTGGAACAGCCGCAGAAAGCCGCGCGCACGCAGCTCAGACAGCCGCTCCTTCAGAAGGGAATCGTCATGTGGTTCAGACTTCTTTTTCTTCGGTGACCGCTTGTCCTTGGCCTTCTCCGGCTGCGACGGCATTGGAGGCGGCTGCAGCGGAAACAGCACCTGCAACCGCGTTTCCTCGGGAAGCGCCATCATGCGGTCGGCCACCTCATCCACTGTATCCTTGCGTATCTCCTGGCCGCACACCGCGCAAAACGTTCGCCCGACGCGTGCGTACAGCAGCCGCAGATAGTCGTAGATTTCCGTCGCCGTTGCCACCGTCGAACGCGGATTGCGCGTGGTGTTCTTTTGCTTGATGGCGACCGCCGGGGCGATTCCGTCGATCACGTCGGCGTCCGGCTTCTCGATGCGCTCCAGAAATTGCCGCGCATAGGCCGAGAGCGATTCCACATAGCGGCGCTGTCCCTCGGCGTAGATGGTGTCGAAGGCAAGCGACGACTTGCCCGATCCCGACACCCCCGTAACCACCGTCAGGGCGTTGTGCGGGATCTCCACGTCGATATTCTTCAGGTTATGGACGCGTGCGCCCCGCACCACGATTTCGTCGTTTGACATGTGCCTCAAGGTCCAGCAGCGAACACGTCCGGTGTGAACCTCATCTCCACAGAAGACGTCAAAACCGACTGCTGAAACCTCTGATTATAGCGTGAAGAAGGGGGCGAACTGAGGGAGGCCATCGGGCGGCTCTTTTCCCTGACAGATGAGTTTCAAGCGAAATAGAGGCGAATCGCAGTCAATTTGTCCCGTTTCGGGAACTTTCAGCGACTTTGTTTGAACGTACGCCGATTTCTCTTGTAGCTCAAACCTTCACGATTCAATATTCCAGTGCGGGCAAAATTACCCTCCTCCTCCATCGCTCGCGATTGCGCCATTACAGGTGCGACACTTCTCCACTTCGGAGAGGACGCATGTCACCCACTTCCGATCTTCGAAAGGAGAACAACAAAATGAAGAGACTTCTGGCGATCACTGCTCTTGCGCTGGCCGTGGTACTGCTCACAGTGCCCAGCTTCGCTGCAACTGAAGCGTGGAATTTCACCGCGAACAACGGCTTAAACTGGACGAATGGAAACTGGACTTTTGGCACCATCTTCGTCCCGACCCGCAACATCGAGGTCTACTATCTCGGATACTATGCGCAGAATGGAGTCGGGAACTTCACCAGTAATCATCCAGTGGGAATGTTTGACGCAGCAGGGAACCTGTTATCTTCCACGGTGATTACGAACGCTTCCACCATTACCGACTTCAATCAGCCGTTCCTCAACGTAAATCCACCGACGGGCAACTTCGTGTACAACCCGGTCACGCCCTTCACCCTCATTGCAGGACAGACCTACGTGCTTGAAGGCGTAAGCGGAACGGACCCGTATACCTGGAACGACACCGGCTTTACGGTCTACTTGCCGCTTACCATCACGGGCGATAATTGGGTGTTGGGCGCTGGCTTGACCTTCAATGGAACTGGGAACTTCGCCGATGTTGCGGATGGCTGGTGGGGCCCGAACTTCGCCACGCCCGAGCCGGGCACGTTCCTGATGTTGGGATCGGGCATTCTCGGCCTCGCCGGAATGCTACGGCGCAAACTGTTCTGACCCTCTTTGAACGTGGTTCTGTGGGCGGCCTTTAAGCGGCCGCCTTTTCTTTCTGCGGAGAACTGCCTCGCTCACCGCGCAAAGTACAGCAGCCCAAACACGTAAATCCACAGCACGCCCATGAAGTGCCAGTACCACGACGTCACGTCCACCACGATCCGCCGCGTTTCCGGAGGTCGCCGCATCCACGACGTCATCCCCGCATACAGCAGCGCAAAAATGCCACCGATGAGATGCGACCGCATGTACTCCGGTCAGAATGAAGAAGAACGAGATGCCGATGTTGGTCGCGATGTCGTAATGTCCGAGGCGCAGCTGCTCCCACGCCAGATATTGCCCGCACAGGAACAGCAAGCCCCAGCCCGATCGTCATCCACAGCCAGGGCAAGGAACGGTTGGGACTGATCCGAATGCCGGGAATATTCGCGATAGGCGCTAGTGCCACGTCCTGTTCCGCGCGGCGGCGCGCCACTTCTAGCGTAAAGCTACTCAGCAGCAGGATGAGGGTATTGAGCAACAGCAATTTCACCGGCAGCGTGGCCGGAACCCAATTGCTCACGTACTCATTGCGTGCGGGGTCCCAAATCACCCCTGCCTTTCGCACCACGTAGGCCGTGGTGAACGAAATGAAAATCATCACTACCGAGATCAGGCCGAAGCCACCAGCATCCGGTAGCGCCGCAAGCGTTCGCGGTAGTTGGGCACATCGTCGCCTCCGCCGCGTCCGCCCGAGCCCCCATCGCCCCCCGGCCAACCGTCGGTCGGACCCCGTCCTCCTCCGCCGTAAATCGGTTGGGTGGTTGGCGGCTCGGTCTTGGTCGGTAGGAAAGCCATCTTCGCGTATCGGCTCCGTTTCAATATGGAGAATTCGGACAGGTCCGCATCCCCACATCACACGCGCTTGTGACCTATCATGCGCGTGGCGGCCGAGGTTTTCAACCGCGACGAAACCCGTTTTCCATGGCCTGAAACACCCGCCTGGCACCGCCTGTTGCGCCACGCCGCTTCCAGCGATACCCTCCGAAACAGTGAAACGATTCCTCCTCGCCGTGTTGTTGTTGGTGGCTAGTCGGTCTATCTCGGCGATTACGGCCGGCTACGCTACCGCATGGCCACCAACCGCGACGCATTCGGCAGCGTAACCCGCGATGTCTACTACTCCGTCAAGCTGAAGAGCGGCAAGACCGAGTTCAGCTATGGCGGACAGCAAGCCTTCGAATGTCCCAACACGCTGTTGCCGCAATACTGGGAAAAGCCCTGCTGGCTCGCCATGCGCCAGAAAGACACGGAAATCATCATCGACTCCGGCAACCCACATAATCCGAGCCTCTGTACTGAAAGCTGACAGCTGACGGCTGGCAGCTTATCTTTAATGGCATGACCCCTCGCAAGCCTGTTCCCGGCCACGAAGTCCAGCAACGCATCTACGGCAACAACTGTTTCGGTTGCGGCCCTGAAAACGAGAGCGGACTCCACCTCGAATTCCATCTCAACGAAGAGCACGACCACTTTATCTGCGAATTCATTCTGCCCAACCGTTTCGAAGGCCCACCCATGCACGCCCACGGAGGCATCATCGCCACCATCCTCGACGAGGCCATGGGCAAGGTCAGTAAGCTGCGCAGCATTATCGCTGTCACCGGAACCATGCAGGTCAACTACATCCGCCCCGTGCCGCTGGCGACTCCGCTGGTCACCGAAGGCTGGGAGGTCGGCGTCAACGGCCGCGAGCACTTCCGCGCCGCCGAAATTCGCAATGCCAAGGGCGAAATCCTCGCCACCAGCACCGGCACCTTCATCGAAGTTGACCCGGCCCGCATGTTCGCCAAGTTCCTCAAAGAGCACCAGGGCGACGCGACGTAGGGTAGAGCCGATCCGCTTGGCGGGGTCGGCGTCTGCGCAGTTCCTCTCTGTTCCGAGCCGGCTTCAGCCGGCGATATCTGTTCCTTTCGTGAAAAGGTGCATGGGCCGGGGTTACGTCGCCGCCTCCCCACAAGGTAAAATGAACTGTTAGCCACGATGTGGTGATCGCCTGAAGCCCAGCCAGCACACTGCGCCCAAGTCCGCAGGGTGGCCCACAATTGCCTTCCTTTGGCAATTGTGGGGACGGCCTCTCACTCGCGATCCGGGAAGAAGGAAATCATGTCAGAAAACAACGGTAGCAACACCAGTCTGCGCCTCAAAGATCGGCCTCGCCGAAATGCTCAAAGGCGGAGTCATCATGGACGTCATGTCCGTCGCCCAGGCCGAAGTCGCCGAAAAAGCCGGCGCCTGCGCCGTCATGGCGCTTGGAGCGCGTGCCCGCCATCATTCGCGCCGAAGGCGGCGTCTCCCGCATGGCCAACCCCAAGCTCATCAAGCAGATTATGGCGACCGTCTCCATCCCCGTGATGGCCAAGTGCCGCATCGGACACTTCGCCGAAGCGCAAATCCTGCAGGAAATCGGCGTCGACTACATCGACGAATCCGAAGTCCTCACCCCCGCCGACGAAGAGCACCACGTTGACAAGCACGCTTTCAAGACGCCGTTCGTCTGCGGCGCGCGCAACCTGGGCGAGGCACTGCGCCGCATCGCCGAAGGCGCGGCCATGATCCGCACCAAGGGCGAAGCCGGCACCGGAGACGTCATCCACGCCGTCAAGCACATGCGCCAGATAGTGAAAGAGATGCGCCAGCTCACCGTGATGAGCGAGCAGGAACTCTTCGCCGCCGCCAAGAACCATCAGGCGCCCTACGAGCTCATCAAGATGGTCGCCAAAGCAGGGAAGCTGCCCGTCCCGAACTTCTCCGCCGGAGGCATCGCCACTCCCGCCGACGCCGCGCTGATGATGCAGCTCGGCGCCGAAGCCGTATTCGTCGGCTCGGGCATCTTTATGAAGGGCGGCGTCACGCCGCTCGATCTCGAGAACCCGGCCGAGCGCGCCGACGCCGAAGCCCGCGCCAAGGCTATCGTCATCGCCACCACGCACTATCAGGACGCCAAGGTCCTCGCCGAAGTCAGCGAGCAGGTTCCGAGCGCGATGAAGGGGCTGGCTGTGTCGGCGATCGAAGAGAAGGACTTGCTGCAGACGCGCGGGATGGTAGGAAAGCGAGCACTTAGCCGCCATTACTTTGGAACTTGGCTTTAGACCTTACGCCGCGGCAGGAGCACCAATTCGGCAGCTTCCTCAGCCTCTTTGAGGAGCGTCTTGCGCGGCGTGCCTATCAGCGCACGCATGGTCAGGGCACGAGCAAAATCCGTGACTTGGATCGCGCGCACGGCTACCGGAAAGTCAGGTGGGATGTCTCCCGCGCTGACCCCGTCCCGGAAACGGCGCTCCACCAGTGCCGCGCCGCCCGCGACCGCGCTCTGCAGGAACACGCTGAACCTCAGCGTCGTTGACAAGTGGCGCGACGCACATCATAAGGCAGCCTCGGCGGACCTTCTCGGTCGCACTTTCGACGGCAGTACCTCAGAAAGCCCGCGATCGAGTCGCGAAGATCCTGTGGTGAAAGGAGTGCTTTGGCTGCGCGAGCGCCCTTCCGTTCTGCGTAGGCCCTAAGGACGCGCAAGAATATAGCCCGCTTGTCCCCGAAGACGGCATACAGGCTCGGCCGTCCCACACCCATCGCGGCGACGAGCATCGTCAATCGTCACTCCGTCGTAGCCTTTCGACCAGAACACCTGAGTCGCCTTTTCCAAGTCCCCGCTCGTCGCTGCCTCCGCGAGCCTAGCGGTATTTTTTCAAATCAAATAGTTCAAAACTCCTTGAGCAATCTCCATCCCCAGCATTATATAACTGAATAGTTCGAAATTGACAAGCCGGCTCTGGCCTCGGGCCTCGCAACTCGGCCTTCACCCTTCACAACGGAGACACCCATGGAACATTCGATCGCTCTAGTCACCGGCGCCACCTCCGGGCTCGGCCATGCGGCAGCCCGCCTGCTCGCCGGAGAGGGCATGGCACGAGCTCATCGTCACTGGGCGCACCCTGGCGGGGGTCCAGCAAGCGGCCGCTCAACTCGCAGCTGAGAACAAAAGAGTGATCTTCACGCCGCAGGCGCTGGATCTGGACAAGCCGTCCAGCGTTCAAGTCTGCCCTTGCCGAGCTGCTCAAGCGGGGTCAGCCGATCGATTTCCTGCTGCTCAATGCAGGGTTGGTCCCATATAAGAAGCGCGTGCTCACTGCGGCGGGCGTCGAGGCGTCTCAGGCCCCGCTGATCGGCCATCATCAACTGACTGTCGGGTTGCTCCGCGCCAACTTGCTGAGCCCCAACGCGCGGATTGTTATCGCCGGTGCGGAGCCAGCCCGAGGAGGCGTCCCCATGTTCAAGTACACCGACGTGCCAGCCTTCGCGGCCAAATACTACGGCAGGGCGACCGAACCGCCGCCGTGGAAGCCCTGATTCGTAACGGGCCGAACGTGAAGTACGTGCCCAACAATGCGTACGCTGACGCGAAGCTCATTATCGCTTGGTGGGTCGCGGCGCTGGCGCGCCGGCTACCCTCCGGCATGCCGTTATCGCATGTCTCGCCCGGTGGGGCGACCGACACCAAGGTGGTGCGAAGCGCTGGCCCGTTGTTGAAGTATCTGTTTATCCCAATCGTGAACCTCATTCCCGGCATGAATCAGACGCCGGAGACCGCAGCCCGTCGGTACCTTCAGGTGTCGGAGTTCGGAACCGACGTCTCAGGGCAATTCTTCGCCTCGGCTCAAGGGAAGTTCTCAGGCCCAATTGAGGCGCAGCTCCACCCACACATCCACGATCGCACCAGCCAGGAAGCCGCGTGGCAGGCCGTCGTCAAGGTCTCTGGCTTCGATTTCTCTTCCGCAGCAACTTGAGAGCAGAAACGGGTCCTGGCGCAGGAAGTGAGAAAGCAACATGTCTAGCACGCCTAAGCAAGGTTTTGTCGCTTTTCCTGGGAGTTCTGATGTTCATTTCGGATTCCTGAATTCTTCCAACCAGTTAGTAGCTGGTTTGATATCCAGATTCAAGAGAGTCATCTACCCCACGAGGCGATTCTCGCGGGCAAGTTGACGGAAATGCTTATCGGACCGATCCTCTTCTTGCTGCCATGGATTCGGAGATCGCTGAGCGCAAAAAGCAAAGATCAAATCCTGCTGATCGCATGTTTCCTCCTCTTTACTCAGATGGTCGTGGCAATCTATGTCCACCTGCAGCCTGGGGTGCCCGCCAGCGTTCTTCCTCTCGGTATCAAACCACCGGTGATTCCCGTGATCGTTCTCCTGCTCGGATTGCTCACTGCTTTCGATGTTTGGAAGCAATTGCGAACAGAGAAGGCTTAGCGAGTTGCCGGGTTCTCTCGGGTTCGCCCCCTTTCGGGCTAACCCGGGCGACGGGAATCCTTCCACGCAAAATACCCCGAGCCGCATAGGCGGATCCCGCGCCATTCCGCGATAATCTAATTCCTCCCATGCAAATCGGACACATCGAAGCCCTCTTCCGCTACCCCGTAAAGTCCATGGCCGGCGAACGGCTCGGGACCGCGAGTTTGGGCTGGCACGGCATCGAAGGCGATCGGCGCTTGGCCTTTCGGCGAATGGGCGACCACAGCGGCATGCCCTGGCTCACCGCCAGCCGCCTTCCTGAGTTACTGCTCTACGTCCCCGTCCGCCACAAGGACGACTCCCAGAAAGACATTCCGACTCATGTGCGCACACCGGACGGCCGCGAACTTCCCGTCTTCGGCGAAGAACTGGCCGCCGACGTCGAACGCCGCTACGGCAATCCCGTTCAGATGATGCAGTTCCGGAACGGGATCTTCGACGACGGAATCGTCTCTGTAATCGCCTCCGAGACAATCGACGAAATCGGCCACCTCGCGGGCCTCAAACTGGATGTTCGCCGCTTCCGTCCCAACGTGCTGGTTCGCCTCTCGCATCCCACTGCCTTTCAGGAGGACGAATGGCTGGGAGACGTGATCTCATTCGGCGAAGACGACGACGCACCCGCTGTGGCCGTCACGATGCGCGACGTACGCTGCGCAATGGTGAACCTCGATCCCGGCACCGCCCGCCCCGCGCCCGAAGTGATGAAGGCCATCGTTCGCGTCAACCAGAACAACGCCGGAGTCTACGCTACTGTCACTCGCACGGGTCGCCTATCGGTTGGCCAGGCGATCTTCCTGCATCCGGCGTCGGACACAGTTCCGCGATAATCTAAAGACAGATAGCTTTTAGCTAGTCGCTAATTGCTAGCTGCTAGTTGCTATGAAAATCGGTGTCCTCGCACTCCAGGGCGACTTTGACGCCCACCGCCGCCGCCTCGAAGAACTCGGGGCGACGGTCACTGCTCGTCCGCAAAGCCGAAGATTTCGATGGCATCGACGGCCTCGTCATTCCCGGCGGCGAATCCACGACGTTCCTGAAGTTGCTGCCCACGAACGTACTTGAGCGCCTGCGGGAGTTCGTCCACACCAAGCCCACGTTCGGCACCTGCGCCGGAGCCATCATGCTGGCCAAGCACGTCACCAACCCCGACCAGCCCGGCCTCAACGCCCTCGACATCACGGTCGAGCGCAACGCCTACGGCCGCCAGATCGACTCCACCATCCTCGAGGCCGACACCGCCCTCGGCGGCCCGCCGCTGGAGATGGTCTTCATCCGCGCGCCGCGCATCTCCCGGGTGGCCGACGGCATTGAAGTTTTAGCCCGGCGCGGCGACGACCCCGTACTGGTGCGGAAGGGAATCGTAATGGCCGCAACCTTCCACCCCGAACTCTCCGACGACCCCCGCGTCCACGCCGAGTTCCTCAGGCTGGTGAAGAACGGCACCGCGTAGCACCGGTTTGCGCGTGCCCGTACCCGAATCGCTTTCCCAAAATGAGACGATTTGGTTACTAAAGTTTCGCCCGCTTCACTTTCTTTATTGACTCTACCGTCGCCTCCCATGCACTCTCACTGTGCCCCTCACCGGGGCGAGGCTCGATTCGGCTCTTTGACAATGACTGACTCTACCCAGAGGTCAGGCTGCGGTTGCGCGGATAGCGGCAGCAACTCCTGTATTTCCAGGACTTTATGTGTAACTCACGTGTTTGCAGGACTTTGCGCACAGTCGTGCTGTAAGTCCTTTGTTTTCAGGATCACGCCGAGGGGGTACTCGGTGCCTTGTCTTTGGCTATACGGAGTTTCCGCCTGCCTTCAACTGGCGGAACCGAGGCGCTAAGTTGCAGTCCGACGACCAACGCGGATCCCCACAGCTCCAGAGTACGATTGCCGAGCGGCGGCAACTCCCTTATTTCTTAGACTTTACGTATAAGTCGAGTGTTTACATGAGTTTGCGCACAATCGCGCTGTAAATCCTTTGTTTTCAAGAACACGATGGGGGGGTGCTAGGCAGAGCTGGCCTACGAAGGTACAATTCCGCGAGGGCTCAACTCCCCAGCAGCACGAGAGGCACGATGTCGATCTACGATTTCTCCGCCAAGCTCAACAACGGCACCGACCAGTCTCTCGCCGCCTACAAAGGCAAGGTCCTGCTCATCGTCAACACCGCCAGCCAGTGCGGTTTCACCCCGCAATACAAGGGCCTGCAGGAGCTGTACGCCAAGTATCACGACCAGGGCCTCGAAGTCCTCGGATTCCCCTGCGACCAGTTCGGCCATCAGGAACCCGGCAGCGACACGGAAATCGCGTCGTTTTGCGAGGTGAACTACGGCGTCACCTTCCCGCTCTTCTCCAAGATCGAGGTCAACGGCGACGGAGCCGACCCGCTCTACAAGTTCCTCAAGAACGAAAAGGGCGGCCTGCTGGGCGACGCCATCAAGTGGAATTTCACCAAGTTCCTGGTGGACAAGCAGGGTAACGTGGTCGAGCGCTTCGCGCCAACAACAACACCCGAAAAGATAGCCTCCGACATCGAGCGCGAGCTAGCGAAGTAGAACCAGTATCAACCACGGTTTGACACGGATTTTCACGGATGATTTAGTGCTTCCGTTCTTTTCCTAAATCCGATCCGCGTTCATCCGTGTAAATCCGCGGCGAAATGCCTTTTCTCCGCTATATACTTGGTTTACTGGGGTAGCTGTGAGCACCGAGCAGAAGACCTTTTACATCGAGACCTTTGGCTGCCAGATGAACTTCCACGACTCTGAAAAAGTCGTGGGCACGCTCATCTCCGAGGGCTACCAGCAGGTCCATAGCGAAGAGGACGCCGACCTCATCGTGTACAACACCTGCTCCATCCGCGATAAGGCGGAGCAGAAGGTTTTCAACCGCCTCAACGACTTTAAGAAGCTGCACAAGGAAGGGAAGCGCTTCGCCGTTCTGGGCTGCGTGGCCCAGCAGGAGGGCGAGAAGATCTTCGAGCGCGCCCCCTATGTCTCTCTGATCGCCGGTTCAGCTTCGTACCGTAACCTGCCCAACATGTTGGTGCAGCTTGGCGAAGGCGCTACCCGAGTCACCGGCCTCGATGACCGCCAGACCGACGAGACCTTCGACACCGAGTTCACCGCCCGCAGCAATCCGCATCGCGGATACATCACCATCATCGAAGGCTGCGACAAGTTCTGCGCCTACTGCGTAGTGCCTTACACGCGCGGCAAAGAGCGCAGCCGCACATCTGACTCGGTGCTGGCCGAGGCTCGCCGAATGGCCGACGCCGGCTACACCGACGTTCAACTCCTCGGCCAGAACGTCAACTCCTACGCCGACCCGTCGCATAAGAAGTCGTTCGCCGAACTCCTGGCTTCCGTGGGCGAAATCCCCGGCATCCGCCGCGTGCGCTTCACCACCTCGCATCCGCGCGACTTCACCAAAGACATCGTTGACGCAATCGACGCCGTCCCCACACTCTGCGATCACGTGCATCTCCCCGTGCAGAGCGGCTCCGACCGCGTACTTGACGCGATGTTCCGCGAGTACACCCGCGAAGAATACCTCGAACGCATCGCATGGATGAAGTCGGCGAAGCGCGAGATCAGCATCACCACCGACACCATCACCGGCTTTCCCGGCGAGACCGAAGATGAGTTCCGTGAGACGCTCTCGCTGCTGACTGAAGTGGGCTACGACGGCGTGTTCGCTTTCAAATACTCTCCGCGCCCAAACACGCCGGCGCTGCAATACGCCGACTCCATTCCCGAGGATGAGAAATCGCGGCGTCTGCAAATCCTGATGGAGCACCAGCGCGAGATCCAGCGCATCAGCTACCGCCGCCACGTCGGCCAGGTCATCGAGGTCATGGTGGAAGGGAAGAACATCGCCCGCGGACAGATGAACGGACGCACCTCGCAGAACAAGACCCTGAATTTCGTCCTCAACGGCCACCCCGAGCCCCAGGTTGGCGGTTACGTCCCCGTGCTGGTCACGCAGGCCTTCCCCAACAGCCTCCTGGGCGATCTCACTGCCGTATAGCGATAATTCCTCCATTGCTTCGGAGGTGGCTTTTGGGCTTAGACCTATTTTTGTCCGTGTCTCAGTGTCTCTGTGGTGGAAGTTCCTCCCGAGACTTGCGCAACCCTTCACCACTGGCGTATCACTAGAAACTCAGGAGGCACACGATGGAAGTCGAGATGAAAATCCGCGGTCTGATGATGGACCCAGTCACCAATATGCCCATCGTGCTCCTCAAGGAGTCCGACGCCGAGACGGTGCTCCCCATTTGGGTAGGAATCTACGAGGCCAACGCCATCGCCCTCGAGATCGAGAAGGTGTCTACGCCGCGCCCCATGACGCACGACCTGCTGCGCAACCTGCTGGTCGGCCTCGACGCCACGGTGTTGAAGGTCGTGGTCACTGAATTGAAAGACGACACATTCTACGCAGTCATCTGGCTCGATCGCGGTGGGGAAGTCATCAGCGTCGATTCCCGTCCATCGGACGCCATCGCTCTGGCCCTCCGAATGGACTGCCCTATCTACGTTGAAGACGAAGTGCTGAAATCGAGCAAGCAGGCCACCAACCTCAACGACCGGGTTTCCTCCGACGATTTGCGAAAATGGCTGGAAACCCTCGGAGAAGACGACCTTGGCCGCTACAAAATGTAACCATGCCTGACCCTTCGGAGCAGCTACAACGTCTTTATATAGAAGGGTTTGAGCTCCAGACCTTCGAGCGTTACCCGACTTGTATCGGGGTTCTCCGCGACGACTGCATCGCCCTGTTCCGCTCCACTCCCAATGGGCTGGAGATGGTAGGCACGCCCGGCTGGCGCATGGGCGAGGTGATGGGCGTACTGGTCGAGCACGAAGGCCGGCAGGTCTTCCAGGCGAAATCCGAAATGCTGGACGCCACGCCCGAGCGCCTGGAGGCCCTTCGCGGCTTTCGCGAAGACTTAGACCGGCTACTGAACGCCGTCGCCTGATGCCCACTTGGCTAACCCTCCGAACCGAACTCCTCGCCATGCAGGCGGAAGACCTGTCTGTGCGCCAAAAACTACTGGAAGCAGGGGAACTGGAGGCCGGCTACCATCCTTACATGGCAGCCATTCATAGCAAGAACGCCGCCCGCATGCGCGAAATCGTCGATCAATACGGCTGGCCGACGCGCACGCTGGTTGGCGTAGACGGCGAGGAGGCCGCTTGGATGGTTGCCATGCACGCAATTGGCGACCCTGACCTTCAGAGGAAGTCACTCGCGGTACTGGAGAACGCGATGTCTGCCGGGGAGGCGCCCGCATGGCAGTTCGCGTGTTTAGCGGATCGAATCGCCTTCTTTGAAGGTCGCCCTCAGCGCTACGGGACTCAACTGGACTGGGATGACGAGGGTTATCACTCGGTTTATAGATTGGAGGACTCCGAGCGCGTAAACGAACTCCGCGCTACCGTCGGACTGGGGCCCCTCGAGGGTATTGGCCGCGATGGGCGGACGCCGAAAGACGCTGAGAGCTTGCGCCGCCATCGACAGGAGTATGAGGCTTGGGCCCGAATGGTCGGCTGGCGGAAGTGACGGTCAACCGAGAGCGCAGGGAACTCTTTCGGAGTCGCGGGTTTCGACTCGAGCGCATTGATGTGCGGGGCGCGGCCCTGATTTTATGGGCTCGATTCTATACTTAACATAATATCTGTTATCGGACATTACATAAACGCGCCCAGTCATAGCAATACCACCTTAGGATGGAACAAACTCCCCGCTACACGGCTGGCTAGGCAAACCAGTTCTGATTGTCCGACGAACACCTTGACCCATTTCGACTGCGAGAACTCTGCCAGGTTTACCGACCGCCCATGCCGGATCTTGCCCAGGTTCTCATCATCCGCCGTGACGCTGGGTATCGCAGGCAGCACCCTCCGGAGGTGAAACATCAGTCCATCCATGGACCCGCTCGCGGCCGCCAGCCCCACCTCCTCCAGCCTGTGCGCCTCCGCCAGTACGAACTCTGCCACCTGTGTCCGCCTCAGGCTCGCCAGATGCGCTCCGCAGCCCAACAGCCGGCCCATCTCATGCGCCAGGCTCCGGACGTATGTCCCCGACGACACCTGGCACCGGAACTGGCAGACGTCGCCCGCGGCCTCCAGCACCTCGAACGAGCGCACCTCCACCTCGACGGCCTTCAGCTCGACCTCCTGCTTCTTTCGCGCCAGCTTGTAGGCCGGAACCCCCTTGATCTTCTTCGCCGAAAACAGTGGCGGAACCTGCTGCAGCGTCCCCACAAAGCCCTCCGCCAGCCGTCTCACTTCTTCAAGTGTTACTTGAACTTCTTGCGCCTCTCCCACAGCGTCGCCATCAGCGTCATACGTATCCGTGGCAAACCCAAAGCGAATCGTCCCCTCATACGTCTTCTCAGAATCTTCATAAAACTGGCTCAAACGTGTCATTTTCCCTATGACCAGTGGCAGTACGCCAGTCGCCATCGGGTCCAGCGTCCCCAGGTGGCCGATCGAGCGCTCTTTGAGAATTCCCCGCATTCGAGACACGACATCGTGCGAAGTCCAGCCGGAAGGCTTGTCGATAACGATTACACCGTTGCGTGGCATGCTTCTGGTATCGTGTACGTAGAGGCGTCCGCCGGTCAAATCGACGCGGACTCCGCGAATTTCAGCAGGGAAATCGCTTCCCTGCCGCTGGCTCCGCTGTAACGCGCACTCATGATTCCCCTGAAAGACGACGCCCCGCGAGTTGGCACGCCGTACATCACCTATTTCTTGATTGGCGTCAATTCCGCGCTTTTCCTGCTCGAGTGGCTCGTCGGCCGTCAAGCACCAGGCCAGTTCAATGCCATCATCCAGACCTTCGGATTCGTCCCCGCCCGCATTCCCATCGTCCTGCTGAACCAAGGCTATGTGCCCTGGGATCTGGTCTACCAGATGGGCACACGCTTTGTTCCAGCCGGCGCTGCTTATCTGCCCATCTTTACTTCCATGTTTCTGCACGGCTCGTGGATGCACCTGATCTTCAACATGCTCACCCTCTGGATCTTCGGCGACAACGTCGAAGACTACCTCGGCCACTTCCGCTACATCCTGCTCTACCTCATCAGCGGAGTCGCAGCCATGGCTGTGCACACGGTCTTCAACCTTTACTCCACGACGCCCACAGTCGGGGCCAGTGGAGCCATTGCCGGCGTGATGGGCGCATACTTCCTGCTCTACCCGCGCGCCAAAGTCCTCACCATCGTCCCGTTCTTCTTTATGTGGTTTATGTGGCTGCCGGCGTGGATTGTGCTCGGCTACTTCTTCGTTGGACAGTTCCTGCTCGGCGCCGCAACGTCCATCTCGGTACGCGGCGGCAGTGCCGGTGGCGTCGCCGTCTGGGCCCACGTCGGAGGCTTCCTCGCAGGCATGGGGTTGGTCAAGCTCTTCCCTGCCCGTACCCGCCGCTATCAGTACGGCGGATTCTAGCTCCCCAAACGCACTGTGGGTCGGGATCGATGCCTACAGTACCCCTTGTAACGGCACCAACTCCAACACCGACAAATTCGCCTGCGGTGGGAGCGTCGCTGCATAAATCACTGCATCCGCCACGCTCTCCGGCGTTACCATTTTTTCCCGCGGGGCCTCCGGCCAGAACTGCTCCCAGATATCGGTCGCGGTCGCGCCCGGCATGAGCGCGACTACGCGAATTCCCCGGGGGATCAACTCCTCGCGCAGAGTCAACGTCAATCCCAAGGCCCCGCGCTTCGAAGCGTTGTAGGCAGAAAACTCGGGGAAATTCTGCTTGGCCGCGATCGATAGGATATTGACGACCGTCGAACCCGCGGGCATCAACGGAACGCCCGCTCGGCAACACAAGAACGTTCCCGTCAGGTTGATGTCGATCACCGAGCGCCACAACTCCAACGGCGTCCCGGTCAGAGGAAACCGCGCCTGCGAAATCCCCGCGTTGTTGACCAGCACATCCAGCCGTCCCCATCGCTTCTTGACCTTCGCAAACACGGCCGCTACCGACTTCTCTTCGCGCACATCGCAAACTTCGGCAAGTGCCTCTGCACTAGCTGTGCAATCCGCGGCCAGCCCAGTTTTTGATGCCCTCAGCGCTGCCCGATCGCGCCCTGTAATCAGCACGCTGCAACCTTCGCGCACCAGCGCGCGTGCAATCGCCAGCCCAATGCCCCGGTTGCCCCCAATCACGACGGCGTACTTGCCCGCCAACCGTCCAGGCGAAAATCCACCTGGCGCTTTCGTGGGCAGCTGCTTGCGCTTGGCCATTAGATTCCGTTGCTGTTCTTTTCACGGATCAGGGAGAGGAACTCCGCCCGCGTTTGTTGTGCGCGAAACGCGCCGATCATTGACGACGTGACCGTCGCCGAATGCTGCTTCTCGACGCCGCGCATCATCATGCAAAGGTGCCGCGCCTCGATCACCACTCCAACCCCCATCGGCTGGATCGCTTGCTGGATCGACTCGGCAATCTGCACCGTCAGCCGCTCTTGCACTTGCAGGCGCCGCGCGAACACCTCCACCAGCCGCGGCAGCTTACTCAGCCCCAGCACCTTGCCCTTCGGGATATAGGCGATATGCACCTTCCCAAAAAAGGGCAGCATGTGATGTTCGCACAAGCTGAACATCTCGATGTCTTTCACGATGACCATCTCGTCGTAGTCGACGGTGAATAGCGCGCCGTTCAGCACGTCGGCTGGGTCTTCGCGGTAGCCCTTGGTCAGGTATTGGATCGCTTTGGCGTAGCGCTCCGGCGTCCTCACCAGCCCTTCGCGCGACGGGTCCTCGCCCAGGCGCACCAGCAACTCACGGGTCAGGTCTTCCAGGCTGGCGCTGGTCAGTGTCGTTTGCATGTCCATCAGGTCTTTCATCTTGGTCCCGTCTCAGTGGTGCGCCTCGCCGCCTCCACAGTACTCGAAGCTGTTCAATCGCGTCTCTTCGATGCGTATTCCTTCCAGATGTGCTGCATGAAAAGTTTGCTTCAAAATGTTGTAGATCACGACCGCCAGGTTTTCCGTGGTCGGAACGCAATCGGCAAACTCTGCCAGCATGTTCAAATTCTGATGGTCGAAGCGTGCCAGCACCGTGTCACGGACGGCATCGTCTAACTCCGCCAGGTTGCACACCATGCCTGTCTCCGTACTCACCGGCCCGCTCACCGTGACCTCAATGGAGTAATTGTGGCCATGGCCATGCGGGTTGTTGCATTTACCGTAGGTCGCCTGGTTCTGCTCCTCCGACAATGTGGGAGCGTGCAGCCGGTGCGATCCCGAAAATATATACCGCCGTGTCAGGTGCGCTTTCATGCTTCTCCGTAAAAGTCCACATACAGGTCGGCCATCTCGTACAGCCGCACCCGATGGAGCTTTGCCACGCTCAACTTCTGATCCAGCCGCTGCCAGATCGCGATGGCGATGTTTTCGGTCGTCGGATTCTTGGCCGCGAACTCCGGCACTTCTTTGTTCAGGTGCCGATGATCCATCGCCTCCACCACTTCGCGATTCAGGATGTCCTTCAACTGCTTCAGATCGACAACAAAGCCGGTGGTCGCATCAACCTCGCCCTTCACCGTCACCTCGAGCGTGTAATTGTGGCCGTGCCCGTTCAGGTTGGCGCACTTGCCGAAAACACGACGGTTTTCTTCTGTCGGTCCAATCCGGGTTGTGATAGTAATGCGACGCGGAAAACTCACACTTGCGCGTTAGGTAAATCATGTCCCTCTTTCGCTTACGAACAGCCTACTCTCAGGGTGCTGGGTGGGAACGACAATCTCGCCGCTTACGGATTGATGTTTACCAGCGACCAGTCACCCATTACCGACTCCCCTCATACACCCGCCCTTTCCAACGCACTTTACCGGTCCTACGTGAGATGTAGGAATTCACCAATAGTATCGAAAACAGCGGCAATCCGAATATCCCCAGCACATTTGACAGCCAGTCAAAATGCGCCTGGCGAATTCGATGCCAGTAAAAGCCCAATATCATCGCGGCGACGCCGCTGCATATCGCAATTCCCATCGGGGAGTGACGGTAAATCGACACCGCGACGCCCGCAATGGACACACCCATCATCACAAACTCCACCTTGCGCTTGATGGCCAATCGCAAAGGACGAGAAAACAGCAGCGCTAAATTCTTCGTCCACCCTTCCCACATCGCGCCAAAGCTGCGATACATGCGCGTACTCACGGCATTAGACTGACGGAACTGCAAGCGGTATCCAGCCTTCTTTACACGTCGCGCCAACTCAACGTCTTCCAGAATGTCCTGCGCCACTGCGGCATGACCTCCCACAGCGTCGTACGCATCGCGGCGAATGAGGAGGTACTGCCCGTTAGCCGCTGCCGCGGGAGAATTCGGGTCGCTCACTTCCTTGGGCCGAAACGTCGTCGCCAGCTCGGCAAAAATCACCGGCATCAAGGCACGTTCCGCAAAGCCGCGAACCACTTGCCGCGGAGAGTACGACAGCATCGCCGAGCCGGTTCGCTCCGCCTCAGCCAACCCTTGCGCGATGGAATCGTTCTCGTGCAACGTGTCCGCATCGGTGAACAGCAGCCACCGGCCCCGGGCAATTTTCGCTCCGCTCCAGCAGGCATTGCACTTGCCGCTCCACCCTTCGGGCAGCGGACCGGCTTCGATCACCTGGACCGAAAAGCTCCCAGCGATTTCTCGTGTCCGGTCCGTCGAGTGATCGTCCACCACGATGATTTCGTAGTAATTTTGGGTGCCCCATCCCTTTCCTTCTTTTGGAAAAGGGTGGGGTGCAGGCTCTCCACCTCCGCCGCTCTGCCCGACCAGCGAACTCAGGCACGCCGCGAGGCTGGTCTCTTCGTTCCGCGCCGGCACGATGACAGATACCGCGAGTTGTGTCGAAGCGGCAGGCATCTAAAGATAGGCGCGACAGACTCACGCAGCTAGCAGCAGTCGGGACTTGCCCGTGCCGCCGCCAGTCAGAGGGCAAGCTAATTGCTGATTGCTAGTTGCCTTTCTCCCTCCCGCCCGTCCGTTATTATAGATTTGTGAATCGTACGCGCCTCAGCCTCGCCATCGTACTGCTTAGTCTGCTCGCTGCCTGCAACGGCGGACGCCCGCCTCGTATCGGCGAAGCTGCCCCTGACTTCACCGTCACCGACGCGCAGCACACCGTGGCGCTGAGCCAGCTTCGCGGCAAGCCCGTTCTGCTCAATTTTTGGGCTTCCTGGTGCGCTCCCTGCGTGGAAGAGATGCCGTCGCTGGTGCAGTTGCAGAAGCAACTCGGCGACAAGGTCACCGTCCTCGCCGTCTCGGAAGACGCCGACAACAACGCCTATTTGCAGTTTGTTCGCGATCACAACGTCGATCTGCTCACGGTGCGCGATGTTCGACAGAACGTCAATGGACTCTACGGGACTTTCAAGTTCCCCGAGACCTACGTCATTGACAAGGATGGCGTCATCCGCCGTAAGTTCATCGGCGCCATCGACTGGAACAATCCCGAGATCATCGATTATCTGAACAAGCTTTGAGTATCCTCGGTCAGTGCATCGGGAGTGAGTAGTGTGGTAAAGAAACTCGGCCTCGGATGTTTGTCGCTGGGCCTGGCGCTCCTGACTGGTGTCGCCCTTGTGGCTGTGTTTCTTGCCTTTTATACTGCCGGGCTCCATTTCGACCGCGACGTCCAGGTCTCCGGTTCAGGCATCCGACCGCATCTCTTCTTCGCCTGCGAACTCGATGACGCCCCGCTCGAGAAGCTGTTCGCCGATCCTGCGCTCATTACCCAATTGCGCGACCTCCATGCCGGAGTTGCGCTGGCACTCAAGGACTTTAGCCCGCAGCGCATGCGCGTGGTGCAGCAACTCAACGATGCCGGCATTCCAGTTATCGCCTGGCTTGTGCTGCCCAGCCAACAAGGCTACTACCTCAATGCCGGCAACGCTCCGCAAGCCGTCGCTCGCTATGGTTCGTTTCGTCAATGGACAGACGAAAATCATCTCCAGTGGGCGGCCGTTGGACTTGACATTGAGCCCAGCCTCAGCGAGTTTGCTGCCCTGAAGTCGCATCGCTTGTCCCTGTTCGCGGCTTTCTGCAGGCGGGCCTTCGATGGTCGCCGCGTTATCGCCGCAACCGACGCATACTCAGCGCTCATTCATGAGATTCAGGCCGAGGGCTATCAAGTGCAGACGTACCAGTTCGTCATCCTCGCCGACGAACGCAAGTCCCGCTCAACCGTCCTGGAACGAATACTCGGCATCGTTGATGTGCGCGGCAACGACGAAGTTCTTATGGCCTACACCAGCTTCAACCACAACCTCGATTCGGCTCTGATCTGGGTTTACGGTCCCGCCGCGCAGGTCATAGCCGTCGGGAGCACGGGCTCCACCGGCGACCCGCAGATGGACGCTCGCTTCGCTCCGCTCGACTGGAACGAATTCTCTCGCGACTTGATTGTGGCGAGCCACTTTACCCAAGTCATAGGCGTTTACAGCCTTGAGGGCTGTGTCCATCAGGGCTTTCTCACCCGTCTGACCGGCTTCGATTGGGAACAGTCCGTCACAATTCGGGCGGATTCCATTTCGCGGGTCCAGCGTTTCCGCATGGCCTTCCAGATAGCTCTCTGGTTCGCTTCCCGCCCGGTCTTGGTGTTGCTTTTGCTTCTGTTTGGCTATTGGTTAATCTGGCGTTTTCTGGCGCCGAAGTCTGGGTCCGGGACTCCGCGAAACACAGCAAACTCGACTGGACCAACCGCCCGATCATAGGTTGTCGCGATAATTGTTAGCTTTCCGCGGCTCGCACCGTGTTTCTGACTTCGTTCTATTTCGGGAAAAAGTGGTTACTAAAGGTTTTTGCCCTCACTTTTTTTCGTGGCATCGTCTCTTGCCCGTGTTTTCCTGAACTCGCGGATGTCACGTCGGGGCCTGGGCGTGGGTCTTAAAGGCCGCCCGGCTATCCTCCCGCGAGCCATCGGCCAGGCGGCGCTTTTACGGCTGACCAGACACTGGGCTTCCGCTAAGATGGTTGAATTGAATATTTTGCCTGTAACCCGTTTGTTTCTACGACCTTGCAACACGAACCGGATGTAACTCGGTGATTCTATGGAACAGAAGAGGGAGGGTATCCCAGGGATGCGACTTTCCCAAAACGGGAACGAGCCTAGAGCTTCGTATTTCGTAGGCGCAGCGCGTTCGAAATTACGGAAACCGAACTGAAGCTCATGGCTGCTGCGGCAATTATCGGACTCAGCAGCAGCCCGAACTTGGGATAAAGAACTCCCGCAGCGATCGGAACGCCAATCGCGTTGTACACGAAGGCGAAGAACAGGTTCTGCTTGATGTTGCGCATCACTGCCTGACTCAATTTGCGAGCGCGCACCAGCGCCGTCAAATCGCCCTTCAGCAGCGTGATTCCGGCGCTTTCCATGGCAACATCCGTTCCGGTTCCCATTGCCACGCCGACTTGCGCCTGCGCCAATGCTGGAGCGTCATTCACGCCGTCGCCCGCCATCGCCACGGTTCTTCCCTGCTGCTGCAGCTTCTTGATGACGTCGGCTTTGTGGTCCGGCAAAACTCCCGCCTCGAAGTCGGAGATGCCCAGCTTTCGCGCCACTGCTGCCGCAGTCGTCTCGTTGTCGCCCGTGAGCATCACCACGCGCATTCCCTGTTGCTGCAGGCTACGCAACGCTTCAGCCGCCTCCGGCTTCAGCGGATCTGCAACTCCCAACATTCCTGCCGCGCGTCCGTCAATGGCAACAAACACAACGGTCTGTCCATCGCGGCGCAGTTCCTCAGCCTGGCCACGCAAAGCAGTCACATCGATGCCGTGATCGGCCAGCAGCCGATCGCTGCCAACAGCGACCTGATGCCCGCCAACCGTGCCGACAACTCCCTTTCCCGTGACCGAGCGGAATCCGTCCGTTTGCAGCAGCGGCAACTGGTTCGCCACAGCGGCCTCGACTATCGCCGCCGCCATCGGATGTTCGCTGCCACGTTCCAGACTCGCGGCGAAGCGCACAACCGACTCGTCGGAATCTCCCTCGGCCGCAATCACTGAGATCAGCTCCGGCTTGCCCTGCGTCAGCGTGCCAGTCTTATCGACCGCGATCGTGTCGACCTTCTGGAAGGTCTCCAGCGCCTCAGCGTTCTTGATCAGGATCCCCGCGCGAGCGCCGCGGCCTGTGCCGACCATAATCGCCATCGGCGTTGCCAGGCCCAGCGCGCAAGGACAAGCGATGATCAGCACCGCCACCGCGTTAATCACGGCATTGGCCAGTCGCGGTTCCGGACCTAACAGGAACCACACGGCGAAAGTGATGATGGCCACGGCCAGAACGGTTGGAACGAAGTACGCAGCAACTCTGTCCGCGAGTCGCTGAATTGGCGCGCGGCTGCGCTGCGCGTTGCTCACCATCTGCACGATCTGCGCCAGTACGGTCTCGCTGCCGACCCGCTCGGCTCGCACCAGCAACCAACCGGTTCCGTTCACGGTTGCTCCGATGACCTTATCGCCCGAGCGCTTCTCGATCGGAAAGGACTCGCCGGTAATCATCGATTCATCCACCGAGCTCAGGCCGTCAACCACAACGCCGTCAGTGGGAATCTTCTCGCCTGGGCGCACCCGCAGCTTGTCGCCCGGCATCACTTGGTCTAAAGCGATGTCGTACTCGCTGCCGTCGTCGCGCATTACGCGGGCCATCTTGGGAGAAAGGTCGAGCAGCGCTCGGATGGCGCTGCTGGTCCGGCTGCGGGCCTTCAGCTCCAGCACTTGCCCTAACAACACCAGCACGATGATCGCCGCTGCCGCCTCAAAGTACACTGCGGGCTGACCGTGCGTCCCCCGCAGCGACTCGGGAAATATCTGCGGCGCGAGCGTCGCGACGGCGCTGAATCCGTACGCAACACCTACGCCGATCGCGATCAGGGTAAACATATTGGGACTACGGAACTTCACCGACGCCCAGCCGCGCTGGAAGAACGGCCAACCAGCCCAGAGCACGACTGGAGTTGCCAGCGCGAACTCAATCCATGCGGCGACATGCGGCGAAATGGCGTGCGACCAAGGACCGACCATATGCGCCATCGCCACCGCCATCAAGGGCACGCCCAACGACACTGCCCACCAGAAGCGGCGGGTCATATCGCGAAGCTCCGGATTATCGTCGGCGTCGGCCGTCACGGTCTCCGGCTCCAGAGCCATGCCGCACTTCGGGCAAGCTCCGGGGCCAACTTGTCGCACCTCCGGATCCATGGGACAGACGTAGAGGGTGCCCTTAGGCGGATCTACGGTTGGCGCCTGCGGTTTGGTTTGGGGCGCCAGATACTTGTTCGGATCGGCCCTGAACTTGTCCGCGCATCCGATGCAACAGAAGTAATAAGTACGTTCTTCATGCACAGCCGTTGCGGCCGGTTTAGCTGGATCCACGTTCATGCCGCAGACTGGATCCCGCTCCAGTTTGGGCGCGCCTGTTGTCGGTGTGCCGCCGAGCTGCACCATCTGCTGCATTCCGCCTGGCTTGAAAGCTGGCGCAAGATACTTCGCGGGGTCAACCTTGAACTTCTCGGCGCATCCCTTGCAGCAAAAGTGATAGAGCTTGCTCTCGTACTCAACGGATGCGGCGGCCTTCAAAGCATCGACGGTCATGCCGCAGACGGGATCTTTCTGCACGGGACGCGCCGGAGCAATCTGCACGGGCTTCCCTTCCATAGCGTGCTGCTCAGGTTGATATCCAGGTGCAAGGTACTTGGCCGGTTCGGAGAGAAAGCGGTGCATGCAGCCTGGCGAACAGAAGCAATACGTATCGCCCTGGTACTGCGCGACGCCGCGGGCGGTGGCCGGGTCAACGGTCATACCACAAACGGGATCGACTGCCGTCAGCTTCATCTGCGCGGATCCATTTACCGCCGTCTTATCTTTGCCGCTCATTGAGTATGTATCTTTCGTTGCCGCGCTTCTGGCGGGCCATGCTTTGTCCGTGCTGCTTGCCATGCAATATAGTAGGAACTGCCGATTGCAGACCTCTTCAATCATGTCATGAGACGGGAGAATTATCGATGACCCTGATCGATGTGTTATTTCGCTACGGAGCTCAGCCCACGGAGAGCGCCATGGGCGCCTATGGGCAGTTGAGCAATGTCTACGGCATCCGCCGCCTGCAGTTGAAGGAATCCGAACGCACCGTACGCGTCGAGTACGACGCCACGCGACTGACTGAAGACAAGGTCGAGGGCCTGTTACGCGCCGCCGGATTCGACATCACAGAGAAACTAGCGCTCGTCTAGGTCCACTGAGGTCTTGGTCGCGCGAGAAAGGCAAAATGCACCTATCGTGCATTTCGCGTTTGTTGCTAATGGAGCGACTGACGAATGATGCGAACTTCCACCTGCCGGGCAGCAGGATAGCAAGCAACAAAAAAGGGCCACCTGCGAAGAGGCCTCTGGCCGAAAACCTCTTCACCGGTGACCCTTATGCGCCACTTCGTCTGCTCTCCGTAAGTGCATCCCGCATGCCAAACATGCGATGCCGCCTTTTGAACAACTTGCGAGATTGATAGCAGACTCTCCTCGTAAATTCTGCACGCACGTGGGTAATTTCTACCAGAGTTATCCCAGATTTTCCGGCGCGTGGCCGCCAATCCTACTTCACACGTCGCAGCAGGATGCAGTACCGCGGGCGCTCAGGCCTTCTTTATCAGGCGCGTAATCCAAACCAGGATTACGGCTCCGACAAACGACACGATGATGGAGCCGAGGATACCGCCGCCCGGCCAGATGCCCAACATGCCAAACAGCCAGCCTCCGATGATGCCGCCAAGAAGCCCGAGAAGGATGTCGACCAGGGTGCCGTAGCCGCCGCCCTTCATCACCTGTCCAGCCAACCAACCAGCGATCAGACCAACCAATAGCGATACCAGAATTCCCACATGAACCTCCTCTACCTGCTTGCAGCAGGTGCTAGGAATGTATATGCAGAGTGGGGAGAGTGCAACGGTCTAGTTAGGCCCCGAGGTGCGGATGTGCAGAACCCAAACCAAGATCATGCGCGGAAGGCAATGAATGGCGCGCCCTGAGAGATTCGAACTCCCGGCCTTCTGGTTTCCGCCTGGGCGGACTCTATCCAGATGAGCCAATTGGAGAAATGGACGCCAACAGCGCTTTTATTTCTTCTCGACCTCGCCCGGACTTTAGGAAGCGCTCTCGTTGCACGGCAGCAGAACGCGACTCAAATGGCTCGGTATGAACCAGTTCCCACTGCGTCTCGTGCTTGGTGGATTTTGTGATGCCGCGATTGTGTTGCCCCAGGCGATGCTCGACATCCGAGGAGTACCCCGTATAGTAGCGTCCCGATGTGCGGCTGCGAAGAACGTATACAAAGAACATGCGCGGAAGGCAGTTAATGGCGCGCCCTGAGAGATTCGAACTCCCGGCCTTCTGGTTTCCGCCGCGGCGGACTCTATCCAGCTGAGCCAATTGGAGAAATGGACGCCAACAGCGCTTTTATTTCTTCTCGACCTCGCCCGGACTTTAGGAAGCGCTCTCGTTGCACGGCAGCAGAACGCGACTCAAATGGCTCGGTATGAACCAGTTCCCACTGCGTCTCGTGCTTGGTGGATTTTGTGATGCCGCGATTGTGTTGCCCCAGGCGATGCTCGACATCCGAGGAGTACCCCGTATAGTAGCGTCCCGAGGTACGGCTGCGAAGAACGTATACAAAGAACATGCGCGGAAGGCAGTTAATGGCGCGCCCTGAGAGATTCGAACTCCCGGCCTTCTGGTTCGTAGCCAGACGCTCTATCCAGCTGAGCTAAGGGCGCGCAGTGTTGCGGCCCTTTGATTATATCAAAGACTTCGCGGGACTCGGATCCTTCACGCATGGTGCGATGTGCAGGGTGAGGACGCGACTGCGGTACGATGGTCGCATGTCGCCTCTGCTGCTGCGGAGCACATCTTGAGGCCAAACGAGCTTGCCTGACAACGAAGGTACCTTCTCGAATCCCATGACTTCTTCGCTACGCGCCGTGATCCTCGATTACGGCGACGTGATTTCCCTGCCCGCCGATCCGGCAGTCATGGCATGGATGGCCGCGCTCTTCCAAGTTCCGCTCGACCGCTTTCGCCATACCTATGGCCAATTCCGGCATGACTATGACCTCGGTGCGTTGAAGGCCGAAGAGTATTGGCAAAAAATCGGCGAAGCGAACGGAGTGACCCTCGACGGGAACCAGATCGCTCAACTGCGGAAGGCCGACGTGACTATGTGGGGACGGCTGAATCCCGCCATTCTAGAGTGGGCGAAGGAGTTGCGGCTTGCTGGATTTAAGACTGCGGTGCTGTCAAACATGCACTACGACATGGTTCAGCACATTCGGGCCGAAGACCAGTGGGAGGAGCGCTTCGACGTACTCACGCTGTCGTCTGCGATCGGGATGGCAAAGCCGGAGCCAGAAATCTTCGAGTATTGCCTGAAGCAACTCAATGTAAGTGCTGGCGAAGCACTATTTATCGATGACCGCGACTCCAATATCGAAGGTGCATTACGGGTTGGAATATCGGGAATCGTAGCACCCACCCCGGAGGCGCTTGTGGACATGCTTGAGACGATTGGGTTCTTTCCGGTGCCAGAGCTCTAGCGCGCGGCGTGCGGTTACGTGTCGTCGTCCCGGTCGATTTCTTCTTCCAGCTCGCCGATGGCGTTCTGCCGGTCGGTTCCATGCAGCCGGGAGTTTAGCTCCTGCAAAGCAACTGACACCACGTGGTAGTGGTGCAGGTGGGCAAACTTGGGATCGCGAGTCAGATCCAGCCAAAGGTCGTGCATTAGTTTGAGGTCCTGGGGGCGGAAGCGCGGAGCGTGCGGACCCAGGATGTAATCCCACTTGCGACCGTCGGGGGCCACGACCTCCATCTTCATGCGCGGCTTGGGATCAGGCAGGCGCTCCCACGCGTCGCCGGTGAGCTTCCCCTGTTCTTCCGGAGTGAGTTTATTGGACAGGCCGCAGACCATGAGTGAGGAGTTTAGGCGTTGCCCAGTCGCGACAATGGCCTCGAACACATCGTTGGTGGGGGTGACCAGCAATGAAACGTGCTTCCCTTCCTTCTCGGCAAGAGTGACGACGGAAGAGAAAAGCTCCTGTTCATACTGTTCGAAGATGTCGGACGTATCCATGGTCTGGTTGCCGCTGAAGGAATGCTCGCGATGATAGACGCGGGCAGTCATCACGATAACGTCTTGCTTGGTGGTGTCGGTCTTGGCGAGGACATCGCGCAAGTAGGCCAGGTTCTTGGGGTCGCGGACGGCTACGAGGATGTTTCCGGGGCGGACCTCCATGTCAGTGGCGGTGAGCTCTTCGCGAGCGGTCACGCGGAACTGCTCCAGTTCGTGCTGCGCGCCGGCGTGGGTCCTGCGATTGATCCGCTCGGAGATGGTGAAGACGCCAAAGAGTGCGGCGCTGAAGGCCACGCCGGAGATGGTGGCGAGTTGCTTGGTGAAGAGATTAGTAACGGCCGTGGCAAATAGCAGCAGCGAGATGAGTCCCAAACCGACGGGAATTTCCACCGTGCCGATGTGAAAGTTGCCGGGCACCTTCCACTCACGGTTTTCCGGCTCCTTGAATCGCAGGACCAGTACGGCGAGGGACTTGAAGGCGAAACTCCAGATCACCCCGAATGCGTACAACGACGCCAACAGATAGACGTTGCCGCGGCTGGCGACGATCGTGAATATCTGCAGAAAAGCGATAAGGTTAATGATGCGATAGCTGGTTCCAAACCTGTGGTGCGGCTTGCGGAACCACGTGGGCATTACGCCGTCTTCGCTCACACGATTGAGCACCCCGTTGGCGCCGACGATGGCGGTGTTAACGGCACCGGCCAGGATCAGCACACCCACGAGCACAACGAATCCCTGGAAAAACAACTTCAGCGTATAGGGACCAACCACATTCATGGCCAGGCCGCTGATGAGATTGGCGAAGTAATCAGGCCGGACTTTGTCCGGGATAATCATCACGGCAAAGAACGATACCAACGAGGTGAACAGGAGGCTGTACACGAAGATGACCAACCCGGTCTTCTCGAGGTTCTTCAACTTGGGATGCTCGATCTCGCGATTCACCTGGGCGAGAGATTCCTCGCCGCTCATGGCCAGCACGGAGTGTCCAAAGCCGACCAGGAGAATCACCCAAGTCAGGTTGGCCGCCCAACTGTGATAGAGCCAGCCCAGAGATTCGTGGTTCATGGTGACGTTGGCCCGAGATGGCAGCGGCGGAAGATGCGCAGGGTGGACGACGAGGGTAACGAGGCACCAGAGGATCAAAACTACCACCATGACGGTAGTGATCTGCATGATGCGTAGCGCCTGTTCGCTGGACTCGTGAATGCCCTGAGTGTTCTTCCACCAGAAGAATCCGGTCACGACGACACCAAACGCGGCAGCGAAGTAGCCCGCCTGTGCGTCAGTCAGATTCATGGGATGGTGATAGCGGGCAGAAAGATCGGTGACGAACCCCGCAAGATACTGGCCGGCGGAAACGGCGCTGATTGGGCCGGTCAACACGTAATCGAACAGAAGGGCGGACACGGAAAGCTTGGCGAGATTGCCACCCATGGCCTCCTTGACGACCTTGTAGACGCCTCCACGTACGAACATGCTGCTCGACTCGATGTAAATCGAGCGGACGGCGTAACTGAAGAGCATGACAGCCAGCACAAACCACGGAGCGCTCTTGCCGATGACCTTTTCGGCGTCGCCGCCGACGTAGTATGCGGAGGAAGCAAGGTCGGACAGGACAATGGCGGCTGCGCGCCAGAACGAGATGAACGTCAACATCACCGTTGTGGCAACAAAGACTTTAACGGCTGGCTTGGTGACGTTTTGCATGGCCCAAGTGGAAGATCTTTAGTGGAACTTTCAGAATAACAAGCGCGGCTGGTAAGTCACAATTCCTTTATGACTTCTTTATGTTGGCCAACCGCGCCATCGGGGCCTAGCGATTCAGTTTCCGAGCCTGGCAAGCCTCGACGAGTTTAGTGGGATCGATCGCGTCGGAGTCGATCTGCATCTCGACCACCTTGCCAGTCTTGTCGATGAGGTAATTTACACGGCGGGCGGCCTTGTACTTGGGGTTGTAAACGCCGTATTCCTTGGTGACGTCGCCGCCCCAGTCGCTGAGCAGCGGGAAGGTTACGTTAATCTGTTGCGCCCATGCCTTGTTCGCAAAGGGTGAATCCGTGCTTACACCCAGAACCTGGGTGTCTGCAGCTTCCAGCTTGGCAAGATTCTGCTGGAAGTTCTGCATCTGCTTGGTTCAACCGCCTGTGAAAGCGAAGATGTAGAACGCCAGGGCAACATTCTTCTTTCCCTTGTAGTCGTGGAGGGAAACCTTGTTGCCATTCTGATCGGTCAAGGTGAAGTCGGGGGCCATATCGCCAACCTTGATGGTCGGCAGTGGCGGTGTGTCGGCGGCACGTGCAGCCGGGACCAACACTCCGGCGAGCAGGAATACTAGCAACAGTTTTTTCACGGGCACTCTCCTCTTGAGCACCTGCAGGCCGTCAGGACTGCAAAGGTTGTCCGTCATTCTCGCATGAAGTTTGAGTGGCGGGATAACGGCTGGACGTTGCGCTTCGTCCCGAATTGGGAATCCGGAGGATCAAGTGACGGTCGTAATTGCAGATTCAACACTGCAGGAATAAAGTGAATGAGTATTCATTCGGTTCAATTTCAAGGCATAGCGAATGCGCGGAAGTTTAACTTCGACCGCGCCGCGTGCGGGCATCGCAAAGAATCGATGAGGGTTATGGTGGTCCACGGTGGCTAGGAGAGAAGCCTCTCAGTCCGAATCGAACGCGACGAACTCCTCGATTGCTGCAAATCGCGGTGGGGAGAAATACCTGCGCATTCTAGAGGCCGCGGTAGCGGTATTCGCGGAAAAGGGTTTTTTTGTTTCACGCATTTCCGACATTGCTGACCGAGCGAATGTAGCCGACGGAACGGTGTACTTGTATTTCAAGAATAAGGACGAGATCCTGGCGTCGGCTATCAACACGGCGTTTGACGGCTTCGTCACCAGCGCGCGCAAGGAACTTGAGAAACTGCCAAAGCCGTCAGATCGGCTCCGGCGACTTGCCTATCTACATCTCGAGGCGCTAGGGGCCAACCGCAACCTGGCGGTGGTGTTCCAAATGGAATTGCGACAGAGCACGCGGTTTCTCTCGGAGTTTTCGCACGATCATCTGGTGGAGTACTTCAACCTGGTGAGGCAGGCGATTCGCGACGGAAAGGCGAGCGCTGAATTTCGCAGCGACCTGCCGGAGAAGATCGCCGCCAATTGTTTTTTCGGAGCACTGGACGAGATGGTGACTTCGTGGGTTTTGAGCGAGAAAGAATACCCACTGGCGCAAGCCGCCGAGCCGCTGGTGGATATCCTGCTGGGCGGAATGCGGACAGCGTCTCGCTAGAAGAGAGTCGTAGCTATGGAACTTCGAACCCTGAATGACGTTTTCTTTAAGGTGGTAGGCCGCGAACACGGACGCGCCATGATGATCCGCCAGGACGGAGTATGGACCGCAATCTCGGCGGCGCAAATTCATCGCTGGGTGACGGCGATAGCGCGGCAGTTACAAGAATGGGGAGTCGGGCAAGGCGATCGCGTGGTGCTGTTGAGCGAGAACCGTCCAGAATGGGCAGTGGTGGATTACGCGACCCTGCTGCTGGGGGGAATAGTGGTGCCGATTTATGCCACGCAGACTCCAGAGCAGATTCTCTATGTGCTGGAGCATAGCGATGCCAAGGTGGCGTTCGTCTCCAGCCGAAAACAGTACGACAAGATCGAGTTGGTGCGCGAGCAATCGAAGTTAGAACGCGTGGTCGTTATGGATAGCGTGGAGGACCTTCCCGAGGTCCCGCAGATGCGCTACCTGCTGAGTGGCAGCGATGATCTAGAGGATTCCGCCATTGAGGCGTTTGCACATACGGTTCAGCCGGAAGACGTAGCCACTTTGATTTACACCTCGGGAACGACTGGCACACCGAAGGGGGTGATTCTCACCCACGGAAACATCGCTTCCAACCTGAGCATGTCGGTGCAGATGACCGAGATCGGCGAGGGCGACCTGGCGGTGTCGTTCCTGCCGCTGTCCCACATCACGGCGAGGCATGTGGACTACCTGCTGGCGTATAGGGGGGTGACCATTGCCTACTGTCCGGTGTTCGACGACCTGCCGCGAACGCTATTGGAAGTGAAGCCAACCGTCTTCGTGGGAGTGCCGCGGGTTTACGAAAAGATCCATAACCAAATTCTGCACAAGACGCAGGGAACGAAGCGCAAGATCTTCGACTGGGCTGTGAGTGTTGGCAGAAAGCACCGCGAGACGGTCATGAACGATCGCGTGCCTGCTTCCCTGTCGTGGAAGCTGGCCAACAGGCTGGTGTTTTCCAAGATCCGCGAGGGCGTTGGTGGACGGGCAAGGTTGTTTATCTCCGGCGGCGCGCCGTTGGGAAAAGAACTGGCTGCGTGGTACGGCGATCTTGGCATCCGGATCGACGAAGGCTACGGACTGACGGAGACGTCGCCGGTCATCGCGATTAATACGCAGGAGAACCACAAGCTCGGCACAGTGGGCAAGGTATTGCCAAACCTGGAAGTACGCATCGCCACCGACGGTGAGCTGCTGGTGCGCGGGCCGTCAGTCTTCAAAGGCTATTGGAACATGCCGGAAGAAACCGCTGGTTCGTTCGACGAGGACTGGTTTAAGACCGGGGATATCGGACACATCGATGAAGACGGTTATTTGTCGATTACCGACCGAAAGAAAGACCTGATTAAGACGTCGGGCGGGAAATTCATTGCGCCCCAGCCGATTGAGAATTCCCTAAAAGCGAACCTTCACGTCGGCGAGGCTGCGGTGGTTGGCGACAAACGGCGTTTTGTTTCGGTCCTCATCGTTCCGAACTTTCCGATGCTGGAAGATTGGGCACAAACCCGAGGCATTGCCATTTCGCCGCGCAAAGAGCTGGTCGGGAACCACCAGGTGCAGGCGTTGTACGCAGGCATCGTGGATGAGCTGAACGAGAACCTGGCGCAGTACGAGAAACTTAAAAAGGTGCTGGTCTTGCCGGAAGAGCTGAGCATCGCGGACGGCACCATGACTCCCAGCATGAAGCTGAGGCGCAGACACCTTGAGCAGCGGTACCACAGGCAGATTGATGCAATGTATGCGGAAGAACTTGAATCCGCGAGGAAGCACAGCGCTGGCGAGTACAGCAGGAAGTAAGCGGCCGGTTATTCGATCGGTTCGAGTGCAATCGTGGGCTCATGATGGGCACGGTCGGGCCGTTGCACCATAAGAGTCGCCAGCAGGACGATGAGCATGCCAACCGCCTGAACAGAAGAAACGCCTTCCCCCAGCAAGAGTGCGGTCAAGACGATGGCAAACACCGGTTCGAGGCAACTTGTGACCACTGCCCGCGTGGGGTCGAGGTGCTGCAGTCCGGAGAAGTAGAAAGAAAACGGCACCAGCATCGAGGTCATGGAGAAAACGGCTAGAAACGCCCACTGTCCGGCCGAATAGTGCTGCGCGGCAATCTTCCACGGAGGGTTCACGACGATCCAGAAGGCTGCCGACCAGAAGAGCGCGTAAACGAGGACCGTCCAGCGGGAGTAAGTCTGGAGCAGGTGCTGTGCGTAGACGTTGTAAAACGCGAAGGAGATGGCGGCCAACTCGGCGGCGAGAACTCCAACTCCGTTAAAGTGAACTCCGGAGAAGCCCAACCAGGGGAAACCTGCGCGTCCCGCAAAAAGCCCGACTGCCAAGGCGCAACCGGCAACGGCCAGCGCGACTCCCATGACGCGCTGTGCAGTCGGGCGTTGCAACTTGCGCGCCACCATATAAAGCAACACCCACACCGGCGCAACATATTGCAGGACGATGGCAGTGGCCACGCTGGTGCGCTCAATTGCCAGATAGTAAAAATAGTTGGACGCCGCCAGTCCCAGGACCCCCAACGGGAAGAACTGCGCCAGTTGAGAGGCACGGACGCGGAGCGAGCTTCTGTGCCGAACCAACAGAACGGGAAAGAGGACGAAAAGGGCGACGGTAGTGCGGCCCTGGGCGATCATCAGGGGATCGATCTTGGGAACGAAGTGTCCAGCGATGGTGACGCGGCCAGTGAACACAGCACGTCCCATGGTGGCGGAGAGTCCCCAGAAAAACGTCGCCGCGGCGATGTAGAGGTAGCCGCGGACGGGATGAACCTTACTGCCCGAGAAGTTGGCTGAGGCGCTCAGGATCGTATCCGATGAGGACGTACTCGCCCACGACGATAGTTGGAGTGGATTGGCTCTTGTAGGTGTGAGTCAACTCGCGCGCTACCGCCGCTCCCGAATCGATACTGCGCTCTTCAAATTCCACACCCCGCTGCACGAGGAATTGCTTCACCCAGTTGCAGGGCGGGCAATCCTGTTGCGTAAAGACGATGACCTTGGACTGAGGCATCTTATTCTGCGAGGGCGGATTCGCTGGGTGAAGTACGCACCACCCGTTCCACAACGTAAGGAGCGCGCTTCTGGGGTTCATGGAAGTGGCGAACCTGCAACTCGCCGAGTAGTCCCAAGGCCACCAACTGCACGCCGGCAACAATTAACACAGCGCCGAACACCATCAGGGGGCCGTGGGCGTCCATCACGTCAACGTGGTTGATGAACTTCTCGATCAGCATCCAGAAGGCGATGGCAAGGCCGGTCAGCGAGCTGATGGCGCCGAATCCGCCAAAGAAGTGCAGAGGGCGCGACATGTACTTCAGCAGAAAGCGGATCGTGATGAGGTCGAAGAACACGCGGAAGGTGCGACCAATACCGTAATGCGACTCCCCGCGCTCGCGGTTTATGTTGCGGATGGGAATCTCGCAGATAGTGGCGCCATAGGCAGACGCCAGCGCCGGGATGAAGCGATGCAATTCGCCGTAAAGCGGTACACCTTGGACTACCTCCCGGCGGTATGCCTTGAATGTGGTACCGAAATCGTGGATGTCCACGCCGCTCAGCTTGGCCATCAACCAGTTAGCGATCTTGGAAGGAATCCGGCGCATGACAAAGTTATCGATACGTTCTTTGCGCCAACCGCTCACGACGTCGTATCCAGCGCGAAGCTGTTCCAAGAACAACGGAATGTCGTCAGGGATCGTGCTGGAGGTCGCCGTCCATGGCGATGACATACTCGCCCTGGCAATGATCGAAGCCTGCGGCCAGAGCTGAGGTCTGTCCGAAATTGCGGCGAAGTTTGACCACCACCACACGGCGATCGACGGCCGCGATTTGTTGCAGCAGCGAGAACGTGTGGTCGCGGCTGCCATCATCGACAAACACCAACTCGAAGTGCTGGTGAGTGGATTCCATCACCGCTTTAAGGCGGTCATAGAGCTCGGTGACGTTTTGTTCTTCGTTGTGGAAAGGTACGACGACTGAGTACGTGAGCACGATTCCTTTATTATACCGTTTCACGGTGATCTGACCGTTGTTTCAGCCAGGCGCGGAACCCGGGAAGTGACGCAGTTTGGAGTGTGAGGCGATCCGTCCTATCTCATTGCTAGAGCAATACTTACATCGATGGACTGAGAATCGTTCAGGGCACGGGTCAGCGCCGAGAGAAGTACTCCAAGGCGCGGGCGACGCCGGTCTCAAATTCCTGGATGGGCGTGATCAGGCTCACAACCAGATAACCGTCGTTAGGGAAGTTATAGAAGTGCCCAGGCTGCAGGAGCACTCCGGTTTGCTCGAGCAGGGCGACGGCGAGATCCGCGTCGGAGCCCAGAGCCGGCACGCGGAGGACGGCATACCATCCGCCTTCGACGGCCAGCCGCGTGCAAAGCTTCTGCCGCGCGAGGTGGAAGTCGAGCGCGGCCAGGTTGGCGCGAACGCGGGCCATCAGCTGCGGCTGGATGCTGTGGCGTTCGGCCAGCAACTCCGGCACCGCCCACTGCACAGGAGCATTCATCGACAGATACGTGTCGGCGATGATTTCAAGCCGGTCAAGCGCTTCCTGCTTGAGAGCGGTTGGTCCACTGGTGGCAATCCATGCAACCTTCAACTGAGGGAGGGCGGAAATCTTCGAGAGGCCGCTCAACGTGAACGTCAAGGCTTCGCTGTTCTCGGAGAAACTCACGGGCGGCTCGACCGCAAGCGAATAATCGAGGAACACTTCGTCGGCAATAATGGCCAGCTCGTTCTCGAGGCAGAAGTGGTGTAGCTGGTCTATCTCGTCGCGTTTGGTAAAGGATCCGGTGGGGTTATTGGGCTGCACCACGAGAACGGCGCAACAACGGCCACCGGCAGCGTTCGCCCGCCGGAGCGCCCCCTCCATCGAAGGAAAGTCAACTTGCCAGCCGTGGTCATAAACCAGTTCGTAGGTGACAAGGCGTACGTCATTGAGATCGGCGAGAAAGTCGAACAGCGGGTAGCTGGGAGCCGGCACCAACACCGAATCGCCGCCGTCAGCGAGCAGGCGAAAGACGAAGGAATAGGCTTCACTCGTGCTCGTGGTCAAAACAAGATCTTCTGGGGTTACTGAGCTTCCTTTTTCAATGTAATAGGCGGAGACAGCTTCGCGCGCAGCCGGCAATCCGCTGGCGACCGGCTGGTACGATAGCGCCTCGCGATGGGCTAGGGCTCGCAGGATCTCGTCCGTGCGAAACGACAGCCCAATCGTCGTCGGGTTGGAGGCTGTCAGGTCGAGCAGTTCCCTTCCCGCGCGGCGGTGGCGCTCGATGGCCTCAGTGTAACGATTGGTGGTGCGGTCCCAATTTGTGCGGCGCGAGAACATCAGTGGGAGTTCCGCTCGTTGACCATGCGGCCGCACCCCGACGAGCGACCAACGCGGGCGAAGTACTTCATCATAAGAGGCGGATTATACATAAGCCGCCTGACATGGTCGCTTTGACTGGCATCGCTTCTTCGCGTAAAGTCGGCGCAAAACGGAGGGCACTTCCTTGCGAACTCGACAATTGTGGACGGCGGTGGCGTTCCTGCTGGTAATGACGATGAGCGCGGTCGCGCAGTTGTCTGAGGCGCAGAAAGCCGTTGACCTCATCAACCTCAACTACGAGGTCATTCCAAACGAGACTTATTTGACCGCCAATCGCACGGAGCTCAAGCTCGACATCTACAAGCCGCGTGAGGACAAGGCCGCAACCCCGGTGGTCATGATGATTCACGGCGGCGGCTGGGTGGAGGGCAGCAAGGAAGGTTCTGTGCTCGGGGTCATGCGTTACTTGAACATGGGCTTCGCGGTCGTGAACGTCGAGTACCGGTTAGGGCGGGTCTCGCTTGCCCCGGCAGCGGTGGAGGATTGTCTCTGCGCGCTGCACTGGATCGGCCGCAACGCCAAGAAATACAACTTCGATCTCAACAAGGTCGTGGTGACCGGCGGTTCGGCCGGCGGGCACCTCGCGCTGACGACAGGCATGATTCCGGATTCGGCAGGATTGGCCAACGAGTGTGCGTCGGATGATGACGACCGCTGGCGAGGCCCCTGGAAAGATCCGGCTCCCACGGTGGCTGCCATCATCAATTGGTTCGGCATCACGGATGTTTGGGACATGTTGCAGGGCCCCAACATTCGCTCCTACGCGGTTTCATGGTTCGGAAGCCAGCCCAACCAGGAAGCGCTGGCCAAGCGAGTTTCCCCGCTAACCTATGTTCGGCCGAACCTGCCGCCTATCCTGACAATCCACGGCGACGCCGACCCGCTTGTTCCCTATTCGGATGCGGTGCGCTTACATGCGGCACTAACTAAGGCTGGAGTGAAAAACCAACTGCTCACCATCCCGGGCGGGAAGCACGGTGGCTTTCCGCCAGACCAGATGCTGAAGGCTGGCGAAACGATTAACGAGTTCCTGGCAGGGCTTGGGATAACCCCGGTGGCACATTAGGCCCGCTTCCCAATTGCTGTAGCTGTCGGTTACAGGGTAGTGAGGCGCTGCAGAATCTGTGTGAGTACTCGCGTTTCGAAAACTTGTTGGGAATTGCTTCGATAATGCGCCCGAACAAGTCGCGCAGCGGCGGAAATTCTGTTAGCCGTTACGAATCGCGACGCACGCGAGACCCGGAGGGCCGACATATCGCTGCTTCCCATTTCGGGAAATTTGGTTACCTTCGTAACATCGACGTGCATTTTCCCTCTAGCATTCTCCCCGCCCTCCAACTTACCCTTAACGATCGACCCCGCGGAGGTCTCCATGCACTCGCACTTGATTATCCCTCTCTGCCGCCACACCTTCTCCGACGGACGCCACTGCCACGCCCCCGCCGTCCGCCGACGCGCCTGCTGCCGCCATCATCTCGACGCCCGCGCCCGACTCCACAACATAGCCCGTGCCCGTCGCCTCGCCTGCATCCCTCGGATTCGCGTGCCCATGAACCGCCGCGACCTCGCCTTGAACCGCGCCGAAGTCCGCCGCGTCATCGACTCCGGCGCTGTCGACTTCGCCACCGCTCGCCTGATGCTCTGGGCCATGGATCTCACCGCCGCCGCCCTCCCCGCCGAGCCCAAGACCCGTCCTCGACGCGCCCATAACTCCAATATTTTCTATTACGTACCCCCAAAGCCTTTATTTTCCCGAAGCTGCACCAAAAACCCCTCACAAGTACCTCAAAATACAAGGGCGGTAGGGAGGGGGGTGTCACCTTAATCTCGACTTGGAAACCCGCCCCTAGAACGCACAGGCTTCTTTCAGCCTCGCAGTGGCGATAGGCCGAGGACAGAGTGCCAGAGTCTCTGACAATGCCTCATTGGCTCTCCCGGCGATGCCACAGGAGCCGCGAATTCCGGGTGCCGACGGCACGAAAGAGATTAGCCAATCCTCGGCATTAAGGCGATGGAGGCTCGCCGGGTTGGCCACGCCCGTTCATAATGGGTTGAACGACTATTTACACAGGTGGACATATGCACGAAACGAACGCCAATGCCCTTGATCACAAGCCGGAAACCAGCGCTAGGGGCTCTGCGCTTCTTGTCGGCGACGACCCGGATGTGAGGTCTGCCCTTTCGATGGTGCTTTCCCCGGAAGGCTGGACGATAGAAGAAGTTACTGACCTACCGGCTGCACTGGAGGCGGTTGTGGCTCGCGCATTTGACCTCGTGGTGACGGGCCGCCATTCGTCCGGCGAAGACGACGTGAAATTCCTGCGGCAAGTCCGGCGCATCAGTCCCCACGCGCGGGTCATTATTCTCACCGACGACAGCAAGCCGGAAGACGTTATCGCCTCGATGCGGGAACACGCTTACGGATATCTTTCCCGTGGCCTCTCGGTCGAGGCACTGACCCAAACCGTTCGCGCGGTGCTGGATACGACGCTGTGGACTGACGGAATTGAGATTGTCTCCGCGACGCCAAACCTCATTACGCTCGCCGTACGCTGCCAGATCGTAGCTGCGGAGCGAGTGCTGCAGTTCCTGGGGGAAATCACCGACTTGCCCGAAGATGAGTGCCGCGACGTCGGAATGGCATTTCGCGAAATGCTGCTGAATGCAATGGAGCACGGCGGCAACTTCGATCCAAGTAAGTATGTTGAGGTATGTTACGTCCGCACGCGACACATGGTGATGGCGCGCATTAAGGACCCCGGCGACGGCTTCACTTTGGAAGAAGTGCGCCACGCGGCGATTGCCAATCCACCGGACGACCCTCTGGCACACGTAATTCGGCGGAACGAGACTGGGATGCGGCCAGGAGGCTACGGAGTTCTTCTCGCCAAAAACCTGGTGGATGAGCTGATCTACGGAGAAAAAGGTAACGAGGTCCTTCTGGTGAAGTACCTTCCAGGTTTTGTGCAAAAGGAAGTTCACAAATAGCTATTGGCGGTAGCCCGCATGTTGGAGTGCGCTCTACGCGAAGTTCAGGAGGAATGGCGATGAGCCCTAAGTTTCAGACGTGCCAGCTTGTGCTGATGGCAATGCTCTTGTTTCTTTCGGTTTCAAGGGCGACGGCACAAAGTTCGCCGTCTGTCGCAGCGTCCAGTGAGAAGCCTTTCGTCGTGGAGTACTACTACAAAGTAAAGTGGGGCCATGCGGACGAATTTCTCACCTTGTTCAAGAAGAACCATTACCCTCTGCTGAAGAAACAGGTGGAGATGGGACGAATGCTGAGTGTCTCAGCGGTCACGCCGCGTTATCACACCACGGAAGATGGGCGCTGGGACTACCGCGTCACCATCGTTTTCAAGAACGCCACCGTCGCCAACGATGCCAGCTTTGACGAGAAGGCCCTCATCAAGCAGATGTATCCTGACCAAGTGACCTACCAAAAGGAAGAGCAGCGGCGCTTCGAGATTCTGGACGCACACTGGGACCTGCCCATCAAGGACCTGGACCTGAACTCGAAATAGGATCGCCGATTACCACGGCCCAACCTAGCTACGGAGTGACGGTTGCAGCCGGAACAGTAAGTGGGACGTTGATCGTCCCGATCTTTCCTGACAAACGGTCGACCACCCCGACGCGCAACTGATGGGCGCCCGGTTTGAGCAGAAATTGCTGATGTACCTGCAAGCCAGTATGCCTGAGCGAGTCTAGTTGCGAAGGGGTCAAGGGAGCCTCAAACTCAGAGGTGACACTTCCTTCCGGCTTGCCATTGTTGTCCCATGCCGCCGCAACCAACCACAGATTCGGAGCGCGGCCGTTGTTGGCACGCTCCTCAAACAACAGGTCGTGCACATCGACCAGGTAATCGATGTCGATGGGCTTGCCGGTCTCTTGCGGTGGAAGCACACGCGCTTTGATAATCAGCGTCGTCGAAAGCGGCGCGGTGGGTTGCATAATCTCGGTAAAGGTGCGATTGATGTCGGGCGAACCCAATGGATCAGGTACGGCGAAATAACCAAGCCGGCACAATACGTGTGAATTGGGCACCGACACTCGTACCTTGACCTTTCGGAAACTTCCGTTCCAGTTTCCGTTCACTGGAGGATAGCCAAGCGTGTAATATTGCGAACCCGAAGCGGTACTCTCCTGGATGGCGCCGGAGAGATCGTTTCTGCCGAAAACGCTATGTCCACCAGTTAGCATGGCGAGATTGGTCATCGTGACATGAATGTCGTTCAATTCCCCGGCCTGACCTGATGCATCTTCGTAGGTTCCGCCGTATGGAGCAAACACATCCGGGCTCATCGATTGGCCCTCAGCTCCGAGGTACGCCACCCCTCGCACGTCGATTGGATAGACAGCAATTTGCGTCGCCGCCAGCAGCGTGGCCGTTCGCCGCATCTGGGAATCAGTGCTGGCAGGATCGAAGGGGAAGCCACCGGAGATCCAGATTAGGTTCTTGCGGCCCGGCAAGATCGCCACGCTTCGCGCTAACTGATTCAACGCCTCCAACGTGACAAGCGCGCGCGAGTCTTCCTTGATCCCCTGTTCTCCCCACAAAAACTCGCTCAGATGCCGGTACATCGCGGGATTCCTGGTCACCCCCGTCATGCGTGCCTGTACCAGTTCCTCAGAGACTCCGAGAGCGTCACTGTACGAGGCATGGGGATTAGTCGATAGCTCGCGAGCAGCTTGGATCAGTTCGTTCGGATCGTCGGCGAAGCCGCGCACAAGATGCAAGTCCGAGCCGAGGACAAACAACAGTACGCGGGAATTATTGTCGAGCTTGCCGAGATATCGGAGCAGTTCCTGGCGCGCGCGGACAAGGCTCTGGCGTTCGGTATTCAACGTGTCAAACAAGAGAATATTGATCGCTTCAGCATGGTTCGAAGCGACATAGTTGGTGTACGTGTTGGGCGGCAGCTTTAAGTCAGGAATCGATTGGGTGGTTTTCAGGTCTGGACTGCGTTCCTCAAACACCTGGATGTGCTGCGTCTTGCCGTCTTCCACCACCGTAAAGTCCTTTGGCGTGAGCCCGCGGATCGGAGTTCCGGACTTATCAGTGACGATTGCGTCCAACAAGACGATCCGAGTCGTGGTCTTGATGGTCGCGGCAGTATCGGGTTGTTTACCCGATTGGGCAAGCAGAGGTCGCCCGCTCGTGAAGACGCTACTTGTAATGAACAACCAACACAGCCAGGCTGAAACCCGACGCATCGAGCGTGCCTCCACGGACGAATATAACCCGGCTTTTGCTCAAAGGTAGCGAAACGCGTGCACAAGGCATCCGCGTTTCCGACTCTCGGTTTTGCGGAAAGCAGCCTTATACGTCGTAATACATCAGGAATTCGAAGGGATGCGGTCGAAGGCGCAGCGCGTCCACTTCTTTCTCGCGCTTGTAGTCGATATAGGTGCTGAGCAGTTCCTCAGTGAATACGTCGCCCTTCATCAGGAACTGGCAGTCGCGGGAAAGTGCTTCGAGGGCAGCTTCGAGTGAGCCCGGCATGGAAGGGACTTTGGTCAGTTCCTCCGGCCCCAGGTCGTAGATATCTTTGTCGAGCGGCTGACCGGGTTCGATGCGGTTCTCGATGCCATCAATGCCCGCCATCAACATCGCCGCGAAGGCGAGGTAGGGGTTGCAACTGGGGTCAGGAGGACGGAACTCCACCCGCTTGGCCTTTGGTGAGGCCGAGTACATCGGGATGCGGACGGCAGCCGAGCGATTGCGGCGGGAATATGCCAGGTTGACTGGGGCCTCAAAGCCGGGCACAAGTCGCTTGTATGAATTGGTGGTTGGAGCGATCAAAGCCGACAAGGCGGGGCCGTGCTTAATGAGTCCCCCGATGTACCACAGGGCCATCTGCGACAGTCCGGCGTAGCCGTCGCCGGAAAACAGCGGCTGGCCTTCTTTCCATAACGACTGGTGGGTGTGCATGCCGCTGCCGTTGTCCTGGAACAGCGGCTTGGGCATGAAGGTCACAGTCTTGCCCGCTTGGTTGGCAACGTTCCGCACCACGTACTTGTAAATCATCATCGTGTCAGCCGAGCGAAGCAGCGAATCAAATTGGAGGTCGATCTCGCTCTGGCCGCCAGTCGCGACTTCATGGTGGTGGCATTCGACCTGAAGGCCGCAGCTCTCCATGGCCAGCACCATATCGGTACGCAAGTCCTGATAATGATCCGTGGGAGGTACGGGGAAATATCCCTCTTTGTAACGCGGGCGATATCCAAGGTTGGATTCTTCGCGCCCCGAGTTCCAGCGGCCTTCTTCGGCGTCGATAAAGTAGTATCCCTCGTGCTCATTCTGGTCAAAGCGCACGTTATCAAAGATGAAAAACTCGGCCTCAGCGCCGAAGTACGCGGTGTCGGCGATGCCTGTGGAAAGGAGGTACAGTTCCGCTTTCTTAGCGATGTAGCGAGGGTCGCGATCGTACCTTTGCTTGGTAACCGGGTCGATCACGTCGCAGACCATCACTAGTGTCGGAACCTCGGTGAAGGGGTCGAGGACAAGGCGCGACGGATCAGGAATGAGCAGCATGTCGCTTTCATGGATGGCGGCCCAGCCGCGAATGGAGGAGCCGTCCATACCGAAGCCTTCCTCAAATGAGGCCTCCGTGAGCTGTCCGATGGGAAACGACACGTGGTGCCAAAGCCCAGGAAGGTCGGTAAAACGCAGGTCGAGCATTTGAACGTTGTTCTGCTTGGCAAAATCGAGGACAGATTTAGGATCGGACTTTTTGTCGACCATCGCAGGCTCCTTGAGGTGTCAGTCAAAAGAATACGCTGCCGAAATAAGGTCAGGGCATACAATCATTTTATTGAGCGGATAAACCCTTATGATGGTTGAGTAACCCACCTAAGGCCATGGACTTCGACCAAATCGAGACGTTTCTGGAAGTGGCGAAGCTGAGCAGCTTTTCGCGTGCCGCGGAAAGGCGCTTCCGCACGCAACCAGCGATCTCGTCACAAATCCGGTCCATGGAGGAAGAGGTTGGCGCCAAGTTGCTCGACCGTAGCGGCGGACGCGTGGCGCTGACGGCCGCGGGCAAAGTCTTCCAGAAGTACGCCGAAGAGACCATAGAGCAGCGGCGGGTAATGATGATCGCTCTGGCCGAGATGCATCGCGTGCCGCGCGGCGAAATCGTGGTGGCGGCGAATGAAGGCACCTGCCTGCACATCCTTCCCGAAGTGTTTGCCGAGTTTAAGCGGCAATATCCGAATGTTGCGGTGAGCGTGAAGCGCTCAGAACGCCAGAAGATCCTGGAAGCAATTATCGAGAACTCCAGCGACTTCGGCGTGGTGTCGATGCCGGTCAAGGACAAGCGCTATACAGTTGTGCCGATTCACCGCGACGAGACAGTCGTGATCACGCCGGTGGGACACCCCTTGGCTGGGCGAGGCAAGGTGTCATTGGCTGAAGTCGCCGAGTATCCGCTGTTGCTGCCGAAACTTGGGCGCACCCGCGATACCCTGGAGACCATCTTCCACGAGCACCGGCTGAAACCGATCATTTCGATGGAGTTGGACTCCAGCGAGTTGACCAAGCGCTTCGTTGCAGCCAATGTCGGCATTGGGTTTATGCCGCTGTCGAATGTCGTCGAGGAAGTGAAGAACAAGCTACTGGCGGCGCTTAATATCTCCGACATCGTGTTACAGAGGGACCTGGCGCTGGTGTTTCGTACCGATAAGGCATTGAGCCGGGCTGCGCTGGCTTTCATCGAAATTGCGGTGAAAATAAAAACAGGAACCGCCCCACAGGCCGTGGCGCGGTCCTCATAATCGTCCCTAGTTTCCCTTCGTACCAAGTTCCCGCACAAATTCCACCAACGAGCGAACTGGCGTGCCTGATGGCCCCTTCGCGATCCACGGCTTGGCCTCTTCCATCCAGGCAACACCGGCGATATCGAGGTGGATCCATGGCGTGTCGCCGACGAATTCTTTCAGGAACATCGCCGCCGTGACCGCTCCGCCCCAGCGTCCGCCGCTGTTGACGATGTCGGCGATCGACGATTTGATCATCTCGCGATAATCGTCTTCGACCGGCAGCCGCCACATCTTTTCGCCCGATGCCTTTAGCGAACCATTGAAACTCTGGTAGAAATTGTCGTCGTTGGAGAAAACTCCGACATTTATCATGCCGAGCGCAACGACGACAGCGCCGGTCAGCGTGGCGGCGTCGATGAGGTGTGTTGCGCCCAATTGCCTAGCGTAATGCAACCCGTCGGCAAGCACTAAACGTCCTTCGGCATCGGTATTGATGATCTCGATGGACTTTCCCGACATGGCAATCTGAACGTCGCCGGGCTTCTGGGCCGCGCCCGAGGGCATGTTCTCGCTGGCGCAAACAATGCCGATGACGCGCACGTTCGGCTTGAGCTGGGCGATGGCACGCATGGCGCCAATCATGGCTGCGCCTCCCGCCATGTCGTACTTCATCTTCTCCATACCATCCGAAGGCTTGATCGAGATGCCGCCGCTGTCGAAGGTAATTCCCTTTCCGACGAGGCCAAGCACAGGCTTCTCCGGCGCACCGGCAGGCTCGTAGCGCATGACGATCAGCCGCGGTTCCTCGACGGAGCCTTGGGAGACGCTCCAGAACGCACCCATTTTGAGTTCTTTGATCTTGTCGGGCCCGTAAATCTCGCAATTCAACCCCACTTCGTCGGCCATTTTCTTCGCGCGGTCCGCCAAGATGGTTGGCGTCATGCGGTTGCCCGGCTCGTTGACCAAGTCGCGAGTGAAGTTCTGCGCTTCGCCGATGATGGTACCGGTCTCGATGGCGGCCCGCACAGCCTTTGCATCGGAGGATGCCGGAGCAAGGATTGTGAGTTCTTCGATGGCTTGCACCTTGCGGTCGCTTTTGTAATAGTCAGGATCGAAACTGCCAACATACGCGCCTTCGACAATGACCTTGGCGGCGTCGGCGGGCGAAATGCCGAGCGTCGCGGGCGCGATGATGGCAAAGCTCTTCAGGTCCTTACCCTTAACAGTACGAAGTGCAGCACCGGCGATCTTGCGAACCTCTGAGGCCGTAAAACTTTTGGCTTTTCCGCCGCCAATCAGCAGCAGGCGCTTGGCCTTCAGTCCCGCAGGCTTGTGCAAGAGGATCGATTCCATTGCCTTGCCGGTGACTTCTCCGGAGGAGATGAGGTCAGCGGCAGCGGCAATGACGGCGGTGTCGTCAGTCAGGAGTTGCGGCTGGGGTTTTTCGCCATCGCCGTTGCCGGACTTTTCGGCGGCATCAACGACAGCGACGACGAGACATTCGGTCTCTATTTGCGAAGGTGTAGTAGTAGTGAGTGCAATTTTCATAAGATCATCTTCCCAAAACTTAGGATTTTCTGCTCCGCACGATGGCCTCGCGCGCTTCTTTGTCGGCGGTTTTGCGGCGTTCGGTCTCGCGCTTGTCCCAAGTTTGCTTGCCCTTGGCCAGCGCGATCTCAACCTTCACACGTCCATTACGGAAGTACATCCGCGTCGGGATGAGCGTGAGGCCTTTTTGGTGTGTCTTGCCAACCAGCTTGTTTAATTCGTTGCGGTGTACCAGCAGCTTACGTGTGCGCGTTGGTTCGTGGTTAAAGATGTTGCCGTGGTCGTACTCGCCGATGTGGGCGTTGATGAGCCAGAGTTCTCCATCTTTCACCAGCCCGTAGGCGTCTTTGAGGTTGGCACGTCCGTTGCGAATGGACTTCACCTCGGTACCCCGGAGGGAGATCCCGGCCTCGAATTTATCCATCAGGAAGTAATTATGCGACGCGGCGCGATTGACCGAGGCGTCGCGCTGGCCGCTGGCGGTGGGATCCCGCCGTGGCTGTTTTTCCTTTTCCGGACGACCTGTGGAGACTGGTGGACGGGCCATGGGAAGCGCCTCGAGGAGCGAGGGAACTCGTATGCTAACACAGCGTTACGTCACATCTCTGCCCATCGTGGGATGTTATAATCGCGCCAATTCCGACCGCTGACATGGGAGCATAGTAGCCCGCTGCAATACGGGGTGAAACGCTTACTTTTCAACATGTCAGCAGTCAGAGGTATGTACCGGAACGCCACTTCAGGGCGGTTGGAGTGTGGTCCGGCAAAATTGCCCATAAGGAACCTGATGAAACGGCTCACCCGTGTCCTGGCCCTGCTCCTAATTTTCGGCACCCTTCCCGCCGTAGCCACCGACAAAGCCAAGGCGCTCTACAAGCAAGGCCTCGACGCCGAAATGCGTCAGGACTACGTTACGGCTTACAACTTTTATCATCAGGCCTACGAACTTAAGCCCGCGGATATTACCTACCGGGCGTCTTTCGAGCGGGTACGGTTTTTCGCTTCGGCGGCGCATGTCCACACCGGACAAAAGCTCGAAAAGGATGGCAAGCTCCAGCAGGCCCTGACTGAATTCGAGCAGGCAATCTCCATCGATCCCTCAAGTTTTATCGCTCAGCAGGAAGCCAACAAGGTCCGACGTGCATTGCAGGAGGCCGAGCATCCGGGTCAGCCCACTCCAGGTGAGGCGGCGAAATCTGCGCTCCACAAGCGCATGGAGGAGGCCGCCGGGCCGGTCGAACTAGCCACCATTTCCAATACACCGATTACGCTGAAGCTTAGCGAAGACACAAAGACCATCTACGAGACAATCGGCAAGCTGGCGGGAATCAATGTGCTGTTTGATCCCGACTACACCTCACGGCGCATCAAGGTGGAACTGAACGGCGTGACCCTGCAGGAGGCGCTGGAGGTGACCGCGCTGGAATCGAAGACTTTCTGGCGCCCGGTGACACCAAACACAATATTCGTGGCCGCCGACTCTCCGGCCAAGCGCAAGGAACTTGAACAGAACGTCATCCGCACGTTTTACCTGACCAACCTTTCGGCGGCGAACGAGCTGCAGGACCTGGTCAACATCCTGCGCACCCTGCTGGACACACAGCGGCTGCAGCAGTTTCCATCCCAGCAGGCCATCGTGATTCGCGGCACGCCCGATCAGATCGCACTGGCGGAGAAATTGATTGACGACCTCGACAAATCGCGTCCAGAAGTGGTTGTCGATGTCGTTATCATGCAGGTGCAACGCAACAAGCTGCGCGATTTGGGCATCACACCGCCCACCAGCGTATCCGTGGCACTGGTAGACAATACGACTTCTTCCACTAGCGCCTCCGGCACGAACGTCGGTACGGGGAACGGATCCGTCACCACATCCACGGGCAGCACAGCAGGCGTAATCAACCTGAACAGCCTGGCGCACCTAAATGCAACCAATTTCCAGGTGACCATTCCGCCGGCGACTGCGACATTCCTGTACAACGACAGTAATACCAAGATCCTGCAGCAGCCTCAGATTCGCGCTCTCGACAACCAGAAAGCGTCACTAAAGATCGGCCAGAGGGTCCCGGTGGCCACTGGATCTTTCCAGCCCGGCATCGGCGGCGTAGGCATCAACCCGCTGGTCAACACCCAGTTCAACTACATTGACGTGGGCGTCAATATAGACGTCACTCCCCATGTGCACGGCACCGACGAGGTAACGCTGAAGCTATCGATGGATATTTCGGCGGTTGATTCCTACCAGAACATCGGCGGCATTCAACAACCCGTAATCGGGCAGCGCAAGATCGAGCACGAGATTCGGATGCGCGAGGGCGAGGCCAATATCATGGGCGGCATATTGGAAGAGACGGAGAGCCGGTTCGGTAAATGGAATTCCCGGGCTGGCGTCGATCCCCTTCTTCCGGTACTTCTTTTCCACGGAGAACAAGCAGCGCCAGGACAACGAGCTGGTATTTATGCTGATTCCGCATATTGTGCGGGCCCAGGATGTATTCGATAGCAATACCCGCACAATCGACGTCGGCACCGCGAATGCGATTGCTCTGCATCGGGCAATTCCTCCCGCGGCCGAGCAGGCGCCGGCGGCACAACCTCTGAAGCCCGGGACTCCTCAGGCTGGCGCGCCTCCAGCGGACCAGTCGGCGGCCAGCGCACCGGCGGGCAGCGCGCTGTTAAGTTTCGATCCGCCGTCGCTCAACATCGCCACCGGCTCGACGTTCACCGTCAACGTCAACTTAGCCGGCGGGCAGAATGTTTACTCCGTTCCCCTGCAAATTCTTTACAACCCGAACGTGCTTCAACTGGTGAACGTGTCCAACGGGCCGATGCTTTCGCAGGATGGCCAGGCAGTCGCCCTGGTGCATCGTGACGACAGCATGATGGGCATCTTGCAGTTAACCGCGTCGCGGCCTCCGGGCAGCAACGGTATCTCAGGAGACGGGCAAGTGTTCACCCTGACGTTCCAGGCGAAGTCGCCCGGCCAGGCAACGCTGAGCATTAACCGCGCTTCGCTCAAGAACGCAAGCATGCAGAGCCTGCCAGCAGGTGGGTCGCAGGCCATCATCACGGTGCACTAGCTGAGGTCCATGCTCCGTATCTCAAAATCCAAGGGCTTCACCGTCATCGAGCTGATCGTCGCCATGACGATCCTCATGATCTTGACGGCAGCGGCGGTGCCCATTGTGCGAGTTACGATCCAGCGCAATAAGGAGCGCGAGTTGCGGCACGACCTGTGGGAAATGCGCGACGCCATCGACCGATACAAGGACGCCGCCGATCGCGGAGCATTTCAGATCAAGGTCGACAGCCAGGGGTACCCCCCGGATCTGGACACGCTGGTAAAGGGCGTGGACTCGAACGGCAAAAAGATGCGATTCCTGCGGCGAATTCCTATCGATCCCATGACAGGGAAAACCGAATGGGGGCTGCGCTCCATGCAGGATGACCCCGATTCGGACTCATGGGGCGGACAAAGTGTTTTCGACGTGTACACCAAGTCCGAGGGCACCGCTCTCGACGGCACGAAGTACAAGACGTGGTAGTTTGGTTGGCTGAACGATAACCTATGCGGCGGCGCTCTCTACAACGCGGATTTACTCTGATCGAGCTGATGGTTGTCATCAGCATCATTGTCATTTTGATGTCGGTCGCCATTCCCCGCTACCAGGCATCGATTCTGCGGGCGCGAGAGACCGTGCTGCGCGACGACTTGTACACGCTGCGTTCAGTGATTGACGAGTACACACTCGATAAGCAGAAAGCCCCGCAGTCCCTGCAGGACCTGGTCGAGTCGGGCTATCTGAAAACGCTACCGATGGACCCATTCACCAACTCGCGCGAGACATGGGTACCAGTCACCGATGACAGCATTATGTCACCTGACCAGTCGCAGCCCGGCATCGTCGATGTGCATTCGGGCAGCGAACAGAAGTCGAGCGAAGGCTCGGCGTATAGCAGCTGGTGAAGTGCTATTCCGTCGCTTTTCGGGCTTCGGCTTCCGCCAGCCAACCTCGGCGCAATTGTTCTTCCGGAATACTTGACAGATAGGGCTTGATGTCAAGGATGGGTGTGCCATCGAGCATATCAACGCCTCGAACCCGCAACCGGCGGCCTTCGCGCCCGAGTAACTCGACTACCGTCAGCGCAATAGGGTTAGGTCGCCGCGGCGAGCGCGTGGCGAATAAACCATGCGGCTCATCGTCGGCGGGCGTCTTGCCGTAAAGCTCGAAACCTTCTGAGCGGCTGAATACCCAGATCACGTACAAGTGCGAGAAGCCTTCGATATCGACAAGTCCAGCCTCAAATTCCGGAAGAACCTCAAGCTCACCTTCGGCGGCATGCTTTGCCCCGAGGCCTTTTGGAACCTGATCTGTCTCCGCATACGGACTCCGTACATAACCGATTGGTCGCGGTGTAAACATCTCTCAGCTCCTCCTACATTACGGATGGGCACCGAATGCCCATCACCGCCAGCAGCGCAATCAATTCGCGTCGAACAACAGCCGCCGTTGCCAGCAGGAACTTCTTGCGAGCCTCATCGGCTTCGTTGAGGATGTGATGGCGGTGGTAGAAGTTGTTGAACTGTTGCGCCAGCAGGAAGGCGTGTTTTGCGGCGTAAGCCGGCTCGGTGGTCGCAATACACTGCTCAATAACGGCTGAGGTCTTCCCCGCCAGCAGCCAAAGCTCCCAGATCTCTGTGCCGCTTTCGTCTGCGAAGAATCGTGTGAAGTCAACTTCATCCGCGAGTGCCTGCTCGGCTTTAATTCCCGCTTTGCGAAATATATTGCTCGCGCGTACCACGGCATACTGCGCATACGGGCCGGTCTCGCCCTCAAAGGCCAGGGCTTCTTTGAAATCGAATGCAATCACCGATTGCTTGGTGAACTTCAGCATGAAATAGCGCAGCGCGCCGATGGCGATTTGCTCGCTGATCTCGCGGCGCCCGGCGTCATCGAGCTCGGGATGGCGGCTGTCCACTTCGGCCTTCGCGGCTCCGATCAATTTGTCCAGCAAGTCGTCGGCCTTGACGCCGAATCCCTTGCGGCCAGAAACCTCGATGTAAGGCTTAGCCCGGTCCTCCTCGCTCACCTCGTAGCCAAGGTCCAGGGCGCAGCGCGGTGTGAGTGCAACCATCTCGTAGGAAAAGTGAGTGTAATGCGCCGCCTTGTCGGGATACCCTAACAGCCGAATCGCCTCCACCACCGTGTTCTGCGGGTCGCTTTGGCGCGAGTCGATCACGTTGTAGATCGCCTCCACGCTGCCGAAGTGCGGATGTTCGGCCTCTCCGTCTTCGGCCGAGATCCAGCACTCGTGACCATCAGGATAGCGAAAGAACTTCTGGTAGCCGAAGTCACGGCCGAGGAGTCCGAACTTCCACAAATGGTAGGCAATGTCCTTGCCCACGTAGCCCACGGTACCATTCGACCGTACAATCACTTTTGCGTCTTCATCGGGACCGGCTTTTCCATCGGCGGCCAGCGCGGGATCTTGCCCATCATGCGACGTACTCGCCTTGGTGGAAACCGCAGGGCGCGTCATCACCCAGCAACCCTTGTTCTTGCCTTCGTTTTCGAAGTACAGCACGCCAGTGTCTTTCAGCTGCTGGAATGCCAGATCCCAGAAGTGGAGGCGCAAAATTTCGCTCTCGCGAGGCAGGAAGTCATACTCGATGTCGAGGCGATCCATGGTCTCCAGGTGCCGCCTCAAAACCGCCGTGGAGACGAGGTTAGCGACCTCTGCTATCTCATTGTTTCCCTGCTCGATAGCATGGAGAGTATCTAGTCGTACTTTAAGGTTCTCTTTGGCCTGGCCGTACCACTGTGATACTCGTGCATACAGGTCCCAGCAAAGATAATCAAAACGCTGATCGACCGCGATCAGCGCTTCGATCTGGGCCTTGCTCTGCTTTTCGAGGTGGATAAACCCAACCACCACGTCGGCCACCTGAACCCCAGTGTTGTCGATGTAGTTCTGAATGTCGACGGTATGTCTTGCCGCCCTTAGCAGACGGACAAACGTGTCACCTAGGATTGCATTGCGAAGGTGGCCGATGTGCGCGGCCTTGTTCGGATTAATGCTGGTGTGTTCAACCAGTATTTTGCCTGTCACGTTGGCCGCGCCTTCGCCCTCGTGGCTGGCGATCGGTGCTGTCCCTGCTGCCAGCGTCTTTGCAGCCTGCCCGCGTTTCAGGCGGGCATTGATGTAACCCGCGCCTGCCACCTCGAAGCTCTCGAAGCCCTCTGGTACCGAAATCTCGGCGACAATTTCTTCGGCAATCTTTCGCGGCGCTTTGCGAAGCTGTTTGGCGAGTTCAAAGGAAAACGGCATGGCAAACTCGCCCATTTCGACCTTGGGGGGCGCGTCTATAACAATGTTGTTTAGCTCAATCTGATATTTCTGGCGGAGGAATCGGCGCAGATGATCAGCCAGTTGTCTTTGTCGTTCCAGGTACACATTGACTCCGGATGCTCTCGCTGCTTGGCGGTTTTTGCTTACGGGCTTCGCGCGCCGCGAGGTGGCGCACAACTCGCTGAGGAAAAAGCCGATTATAGCAAACACCAGCATTGATGCGGGTTTGACGCTGCTGGCGCGGTTACCTATGATGAAGGTTCCCACCACGCATTCCGGGAGCTCGGGTGCGGTGTACTCGCGGACGACATCCATGCGCATTGCCTATCTCGATTGCTTTTCCGGTATCAGCGGCGACATGTTTCTTGGCGCGCTGGTGGATGCCGGTGTTCCGTTTGAGTTATTTGAGCGGACAGTCGAGTGCCTGAATGTAGGCGCCTCCGTGGAGTGCTCGCGTGTCGATCGGAATGGAATTTCGGCGACCAAGATCGACGTTCTAGTGAATGGCGAAAAAGACATGCCACGCGAGGAGTTTCATGCGCAACACGGCGACCTGTTGCATGAGCGCGAAGCTCTTCCGCAGCATACGCACGGTCGCCATTTGTCGTCGATTCTGAAGATCATCATCGCAGCTCCCATCAGCGAGACTGCGAAGCGAACCTCGGGCGCAATCCTTGCGGCGTTGGGCGAGGCCGAAGCGAAGGTCCATAACGTTCCAGTTGAGAAGGTGCATTTTCACGAGGTGGGTGCAGCCGATGCAATCGTGGACATCGTTTGCGCGGCCGTGGGTGCCGAGGCTCTGCAGGTCGAGCGCATAGTAGGCTCACCGCTCAACGTCGGCGGCGGAACCGTGAAGTGCGCCCATGGAGTCATGCCGGTGCCTGCTCCCGCGACGCTGGAGTTGCTAAAAGGTATCCCTGTTTATTCCGGAGAAGTCCAGAAGGAGCTTGTGACGCCGACTGGTGCCGCGATCGCAAAGGTACTTATGAGCGGCTTCGGGCCGCGTCCAGCGATGACGACCGAAAGGGTCGGCTATGGCGCTGGTGCCCGAGACTTTGCAGGCCACTCCAATGTGTTGCGGCTGGTGACGGGCGAGACTGTGGAGTCCGTTCGTTCTATCAGCGAGCCGCTGAGTGGCGCGTCAGTCGAGGAAATCGCCGTTCTGGAAGCGAACCTCGACGACCTAAGCCCACAAGTTATCGGTTACGCTGCGGAACGCCTGTTATCTGCAGGTGCGCTCGACGTTTTCACTGTCCCGGTGCAGATGAAGAAGGGGCGACCGGGAGTATTGCTCACGCTACTAGCAAAGCCACAGGACGAAGCGAAACTGCGCGGTATTCTGTTTGAGGAGACCAGTACGCTGGGCGTGCGCAGCCGCCGTGAGCGACGCCAGGTTCTGGGCCGCCGCCACGAAACAGTAGTGACGCCGTGGGGTGAAGTGCGAATCAAGATTGGAAGTGCCGGCGAAATGGAGCTGAATGCCGCGCCGGAGTATGAAGACTGTCGTCGCATTGCCGCCGAGCTACACCTGCCGCTGAAGACGGTTATGCAGAAGGCACTTCGCCTGTACCTGGAAAAGAAGAATGGATAATCCTGGCAAGTTCTACATCACGACGCCCATTTACTACGTCAACGCCCGACCGCACATCGGCCATACCTATACCACGGTGGCCTGCGACATCGTGGCGCGGCGGAAGCGGATGATGGGCTTCGACACTTGGTTCCTGACCGGTACCGACGAGCACGGACAGAAGATCGAGCGCTCAGCGACGGCCGCCGGCTGTTCGCCCAAGGAGTTCGCCGACCGCGTCTCCGGCGAGTTCCGCCAGCTCTGGGACCGCATGAAGCTGACCTACGACGACTTCATCCGCACTACGGAGCCGAGGCACGTACGGGGCGTTCAAGCCCTGTTCCAGCGTCTGCAGGATCGTGGATACATCTACAAGGGCTCCTACAGCGGGCAGTATTGTGTGTACGACGAGTTGTATGTCGATGTGACCGAGCCCGGAGCTCCCTGCCCTGAGTGCGGCCGTCCGACTGAGACCGTCCAGGAAGAGAATTATTTCTTCAAGTTGTCGGCCATGGAAGAGCCGCTGCTGAAGCTCTACAGCGAGAATCCGGAATTCATCCGGCCTGATACGCGCCGCAACGAAGTGATTTCGTTTGTTCGCAGCGGTCTGCGCGACCTCTCTGTCAGCCGCACGACGTTTACGTGGGGCATTCCCGTCCCGGGCGATGAAAAGCACGTCATCTATGTGTGGCTGGACGCGCTTGCAAACTACATCACCGCGTTGGGCTACGGCTCCGACGACCCCAAAGACCAAGCCAAGCTGGAGCGCTACTGGCCGGCCGACGTGCACATGATCGGCAAGGAGATTGTGCGGTTTCATTGCGTCTATTGGCCGGCGTTCCTGCTGGCAGCGGGGATTCCCCTGCCCAGGTCAATCATCGCGCACGGCTGGCTATTATTTGAAGAAAGCAAGATGTCGAAGTCGCGCGGCAACATTGTGCGTAGCGAGACCATCCTTGACACCCTCGGCGCCGATACGCTGCGCTACTTCCTGATGCGGGAGATTGTCTTCGGCAGCGATGGCTCATTCAGCTTCGATGCGCTGGTCCAGCGCTTCAACGCCGACCTCGCCAACGGACTGGGCAACCTCTCCAGCCGTACGCTCAGCATGATCACCCGCTACTTCGACGGAGAGATTCCCTACCCGTCCACCGGCGCTCGCGACGCCAGTGACGATGCCGTCGCCGAGTTGGCGCAACAGGCCATCGCCGAGTTCCACGTCCAGTTCGAGCAGTTCCAGTTCTCGCGTGCACTCGAAACCGCATGGGGGCTTGTAGCAGCGGTTAACAAATACATCGTTGATCACGAGCCCTGGGCCGTTGCGGAGAAAGACGACCAGGATTCACGTGCCCGTTTGGCGACGATTCTGTACACCTCTGCCGAGGCCCTGCGCATCGTTACTGCACTCGTGCATCCTGTGATTCCGGAATCCACCGCGCGCATCTGGGAGCAGTTGGGTCTCGGCGACATTACCAAGCTCGACCTGCGCAACCTCGCGTGGGGACAGTTGCCACTGCACACAAAGCTTGGCATCGTCGAGGCCGTCTTTCCTCGCGCCGACAAGAGCACGATCGAAAGGATGCAGAAGATGGAACAGGACCGGGCCGCACAGGCGGCACAACCAGTCGTCGTTGAGGCCCCTAACACTCCCTCGACACCCGAACCCGCATCTGCGCCAGCGGCACTTGTAGCCGCACCCGTAACCGTACCTGCAAGCAACATGATTTCGATTGACGACTTTGCCAAAGTCGAACTGCGGGTCGCGCAGATCAAGGTGGCGGAAAAGGTGAAGGGTGCTGACAAATTGCTCCGTCTCGAGGTCGATCTGGGCACAGAGACGCGGCAAATCGTCGCTGGCATTGCCAAGGCCTACGATCCTGAGAAGCTTATCGGACGCAAGGTGGTCATCGTCGCCAACCTCGCGCCGCGCAAGCTCCGCGGACTCGAATCGCAGGGCATGATCGTGGCAGCCTCTCTCGGAGACGATGGAATGCCAGTATTGGCGGGATTCTTGGAAGACGTGCCGGTGGGGGCGAGACTGAAATGAAGCTGTCGGCCATCAACGTCGTGAACGAATAGCTGGCGGCTGTAAGCTTTTTCCATGTACACCGACTCCCACTGCCATCCCGAGAACAAGCGCTTCGACGCTGATCGTGCCGACGTCTTCACACGGGCGAACGCCGCCGGGGTCAGCACGTTCCTCGCCATTGGCAATGGAGACGGGCCGGGTACCGCAACATTCGACTGTGCCCTAAAGCTGGCTGAGAATCATGAGGGCGTTTACGCGACTGTCGGTATCCATCCTCACGAAGCCGCGCTGGCTAAGACGGAAGACTTCGACGAACTTGCTTCCCTGGCGAGACACGAAAAGGTCATAGCCTGGGGCGAGATCGGCCTCGATTATTACTACGATCAGTCTCCGCGCGACGTGCAGCAGCAAGTATTTCTGCAACAGATGGAACTGGCGAAAGCCGCTAGGCTCCCAATCGTTATCCATTGCCGCCCTTCGGACAACAGCAGCAACGCCTGGGACGATACGCTGCGTCTCATCCGCGAGAATTGGTCTTCCACGGGACTCGGTGGAGTGATGCACTGTTTCGGCGGTACCCTCGAACATGCTCGCGTCTCGCTCGACCTCGGATTTATCATCTCCTTCGCCGGCAACATTACCTTTCCCAAGGCGCAAAATATTCGTGACGCCGCCGGCATTGTCCCGCTCGACCGGATGTTCCTCGAGACCGATTCGCCTTATCTCGCGCCGGTGCCGCACCGTGGCAAGCGCAACGAGCCAGCGTTCGTCACCGAGGTCGCCCGCCAGATCGGTCAGCTACGGGGACTTTCTCCCGACGAAATCGGCCACCAGACAAGCGAAAACTTCCGCCACTTCTTTCGCATTCCACAACAGGCGTGAAGCCGAATTGACGCCCGCCATTTCGGCAATTGCACAAGCCTTGCTACACTAACTCTTTATGGCTGAGAACTCTTTCGACATCGTCAGCAAGGTGGATATGCAGGAGGTCTCCAACGCAATTCAGCAGGCGCTGAAAGAGATCCATACCCGCTACGACCTGAAGGACTCCAAGTCCGACATTCAAGTGGACGACAAGGAAGGCCTCGTGCTCACATCCGCCGACGACTACAAGCTCAAAGCGGTCAACGATATTCTGCAAGGCAAGCTGTTCAAGCGCGGTGTGTCCCTGAAGTCTCTCACCTACGGTACGGTCGAGCCGGCAGCAGGCTCTACAGTTCGGCAAAAAGTCAGCTTGCAGCAAGGCATACCCATCGAGAAGGCGCGAGAAGTTGTTAAGCTGGTGAAGAACTCTAAGCTCAAGGTGCAGGCTTCCATCCAGGGTGACTTCGTCCGCGTCAGCGGAAAAGATCGCGACACCCTGCAGCAGATAATCGCGTTACTGAGGCAATCCGACTTCGGCATCGACATGCAGTTCACCAATTACCGCTCCAACTGACGAGACTGACAAACTTGAATACCACAGTAACCCGCAACGCCAAGGAAGTGTTCGACCTGTTGCACGACGATCTTGCTGCCATCGAGCGCGAGTTCGGCCGCGACACCGTCTCTGGCGTGCGGGCCATCACCGAAATCGGCGAACATTTACGCGCGGGCGGAGGCAAGCGCTTGCGCCCCGCCCTGCTGCTCCTGTGCTGCAAGCTGCTGAACTACACCGGCCAGGGTGCCATCAAGTTGGGCGCCGTTGTGGAGATCATTCACACCGCCACGCTAGTACACGACGACATCATCGACGAGGCCAAAACGCGGCGTGGACGCCCCGCGGCCAACACCCAATGGGGTAACGCCAAATGCGTCCTCGCTGGGGACTGGCTCTACATGCAGTCCTTCAAGATCGCAGTACAGGAACGCAACTTTCAGATTCTCGATACCCTGATCGAATTGACGCAAGCCATGGTCGAGGGTGAGTTACTTCAGATCGAACGACTGGGCAGAGCTATCACCATCGACGAGCACTTCGAGCTGATCTACCGCAAGACCGCCTGCCTGTTTTCCGTGTGCATGAAGCTCGGTGGACTCCTCGCCGGCGCCTCAGATGCCGACCTCGCCCGACTCTCGGACTACGGCCGCAACCTCGGCATGGCCTTCCAGATCGTTGACGACGTCCTGGACCTCACTGCCTCCGAAGAAGTGCTGGGCAAGCCCGTAGCCAGTGACCTGCGAGAGGGCAAGGCCACGCTGGCTGTGCTCCATGCTCTCGAACGCTGCACACCGGACGAGCGCGCCACCATCGAGTCCGTGCTGGGCAATGGAGGCTTTAACGGCATTACCCCTGCGGACATCGTGGCCATCCTCAAGCGCTACGGCTCCATCGACGCTGCCTACGCGCGCGCCGCCGAGTTCACTAACGCTGCCCGGGAAGCCCTCGAGCCATTCCCTGACTCCGAGTACAAGCGTGTGCTTTTGTGGGTGCCAGAGTTTGTGGTCGAGCGGCAGAGTTGACCGCAAATCATCCTGTTCTACACTTTTCCTCATGGCGGCGCCGAAAGAAATCGAGATCAAGTTCCTCGTGTCCGATCTCGACACGCTACAGACGAAACTCTTGCAAGCTGGCTTTCGCTGTATCACTCCGTCCACCCACGAGCTGAATACCCTCTATGATCTTCCCGGTCAGAAGCTGCGTCACAAGGGCGAACTTCTGCGTTTGCGCAAGTACGGTGATGCATGGACGCTGACCCATAAGGCTCGCGCCAAGCCCGGAAAGTATAAGTCTCGGATCGAATTGGAGACCGCAGTTGCTGACGGAGCACACATGGATAATATCCTGCGCGCCCTTGGCTATCGTGCTGTCTTCGTGTATGAGAAATTTCGCTCCGAGTGGAGCGACGGCAGCGGCCACGTCGTAGTCGATCACACTCCCATCGGCGATGTCGCCGAAATCGAAGGCCCGCCGCGTCGGATTGATGCCACGGCAAGGGACTTAGGAATCGACACCGCCGACTACATCACCCAGTCGTACGCTGAACTTTTCTTCGAATGGAAACGTAAATACAAGCGGAAGGCAAAGAACATGACCTTCCGCGAGTGCAGCGGCAGCGCAAACAGCCGTATGACCAGCACTCGTTAGAGTTCCGCGGAAGCCGAAGCCGGCTCCGGAGTTTAGACCTCGCCGGGCCTGAACCGGAGCCGGTGGCTAGGCAGTCATCAGATGCCTCTCGCCGAATTACGACCGATAATCCTGCGTGCGAAACCTTATTGGAGTGCGTACAAGGACCCTATTTCCTGATCCGCTCCAGCACAGCTCCCGCGATCAGCGGCAACCCTACCGTCGCATCCAGCAGAATCTCGGCAAACTGACCACCTTCTTCCGGCGGAACAAATTTGCCCCACGAAACTGCCTCGCTGTAGGTGCAGCCAGACAATCCGCCCCAGTTCACGGGCTCAGGACAAATGCGCACGCCGTAATGGAAGCGCTTGAGCGGCAGGTCCTCCCCGCCGCGGCGATGTCGCAGATCAATGTATGGACCAAACTGTTGCGCCCAGTTGCGAGGCACGCCGCCTCCGATAGTGAAAATGCCCAGACGCTCTTGCTGCAGCAGAGTTTCAGCATAGTGCTCCAAGTCCTCAAACGGGTCGTACCGCAGCGGCGGGATGTTGTTCTTACGCCTTGCCCGATTATGCAGGGCAAAGTCCAACCCGATCTCCGAATCGCTGAACGCCGGAACGAAAACCGGCACACCCTTTTCGTAAGCCGATTTCAGGATTCCTCGCTCCTTCACGTTCTCGCTGAGATATTTGCCGATGTCTCGGTTCAGCTTGTAGCTGCACAGCGCTTCATTGTGGTCCCACCCTTTGAGGATGCGCGCCACAATCGTCTCGACGAAGTCAAGGTTGGTCTCCGGCTCCAGCGTGTCATACACGCGGTTGTATCCGGCATCGTAAAGCTCCTGGTCATCCATGCGCGGGTCATAGCGGAAGTGCGAACGTCCGGCCGCCTCCACCAGACCATGCGCCATCAGGGCGCCGGTCGAAATCACGGCATTCACAATGCCAGCATCGATTAGGTCGGTCACCACCAGTCCTTGCTTCGCGACGGTCATGGCGCCGGCCAGCGTCATCACGGTGAAGCAACTCTTGTCGCGGGCCATGGCTTCCAAGACCTCTGCGCCCCTTCCCACTTCCCGTCCGGTGAAGGCCGTGTTGCCCATGGCTCGCACCAGATCGTCCACCGATTTCACCTTCGACAGATCGAGCGGAGCAAGAGGCACCAGCTTGTCGCTGACAGGGTCGTGCAGAATGCGTTCTTTGCCGTCTTCGTGATGCTGCGAGTGGTCGTTCACGTTCACCTCATGAGTGCGAGCCCGGGGAATAATGGAAGCCTTGCGTGCGGCGGCGGAACCCGCAGCCAGACTTTCGAAGCTACAGTCCCATTGTAGATTGCGTCAACAACTCTCGCCGCGAATCGAGCTCTCGGATTAATGCCACATTCACATCGCTCCACTCTTCCCTAGTTAGCTCAACGCGGGATGCTATCCTTTCCCTTCAGCAGATCACAGCGGAGCGCAACGTGGCCGAACGCAATTTCACCATCGGAATTGTCCAGATGTCCTGCTCGCCCGACCCCGGGCAAAATCTGGAGCGAGCCGTCGCCCACGTTCGCGAGGCCGCAAAACAGGGCGCCGAACTCATCTGCCTGCCCGAGCTGTTTCAGACCCAGTATTTCTGCCAACGCGAAGACACGGCGCTGTTCGAGCTTGCCGAGTCTATCCCCGGACCGGCTACGCAGCGTCTCGGAGAGCTCACCCGTGAGCTGAAAATCACGCTCATCGCTTCCCTGTTCGAGCGCCGCGCCGCAGGCGTCTATCACAACACCGCAGCGATTCTTGGTCCCGAAGGAGAACTCACGGGCATTTACCGCAAGATGCACATCCCAGACGACCCGCTGTACTACGAAAAGTTCTATTTCACTCCGGGCGATCTCGGATTCAAGGCCTTCAGCGCCGACTTTGGAAAGTTCGGAACCTTGGTTTGCTGGGACCAGTGGTATCCCGAAGGCGCCCGACTCACTGCTGCGCAAGGTGCAAATGTACTGTTTTATCCCACCGCGATCGGCTGGCACCCCGACGAAAAGGCGCAATACGGTGAGCCCCAATATGACGCCTGGCGCACTATTCAACGTGCTCACGCCATCGCGAATGGTGTCTACGTCGCCGCAGTCAACCGTGTCGGCTTCGAGACCGGCAACATTCGCGGAAGTCAGGCCCCCGGGAAAGGCCTTGAATTCTGGGGTGGCTCGTTTATAGCCGACCCCTTCGGGCAGGTTCTCGCCCAAGCTCCCCACGGCGAGGAAGCCATTTTGCTGGCTGAAGTAGATCTCCACCGCATTGAAGACGTCCGCCGTAACTGGCCTTTCTGGCGCGACCGCCGCATTGACGCTTACGGCGCAATCACGCAGCGGTTCCTGGTGTAATTCGTGCCCAAGCCTGCTGATAATTCCGCGCAGACACCTGCCCATCTTGGCTATCGCATGCCCGCCGAGTGGGAGGCCCACGCCGCGACCTGGATTGCGTGGCCCCACAATCGCAGCGACTGGCCCGGCAAGTTTGCCCCGATCCCGTGGGTCTATGCCGAAATCGTGAGAAATCTTGCGCGCGTGGAGCGCGTCAATATTCTGGTCAATGACGAGGCCGCTGAGGCAACAGCCCGTTCCGTCCTGGTGACCGCCGATGTCCTGGAAAAAGACTCGCTCGATCTAGGCGCGCCCAGCCGGAACATCGTTTTTTGGCATTTGCCTACCAATCGCGGCTGGCTGCGCGACACTGGGCCGTGCTTCGTCAAACGGGATGCCCGCGGCAGCCGCCCATCCGCGCTAGGAGCAGTTTCCTGGCGTTTCAACGCCTGGGCCAAGTACAACAATTGGCGCCGAGACGCTCCGGTTTCCGGCGCCATCTCCTGCGTTGCCGGCGCTACCGTATGGGAACCTCATCTGGAGATCGACGGCCATTCGAGGAGAGTAGTCCTCGAGGGGGGCAGCATCGACGTTAATGGCCGCGGCACACTGCTCACGACTGAGGAATGTCTGCTGAGCGAAGTGCAGGCGCGCAATCCCGGCGTCACGCGCGAACAACTCGAGAAGCTTTTTGCGGACTATCTCGGCATCCGCAAGGTCATTTGGCTCGGCCGTGGCATCGCCGGTGATGACACCCACGGCCACGTGGACGACGTCTCCCGCTTTGTCGCTCCCGGTGTAGTTCTCACCGCTTATGAGCCCTGCACTGGCGATGTGAACCACGAGCCCTTGCGCGAGAATTTCGTCAGACTCACCAAGAGCAAAGACCACTCCGGCAAGCCTCTACAGATAGTCAAACTGCCCATGCCCGCTCCCATCCAATTTGACGGACAGCGTCTGCCGGCCAGCTACGCCAATTTCTACATCGCCAACCGACTCGTGTTGGTGCCGGTGTTCAATGATGCCAATGATCGCGTTGCACTCAATATCATTGCCGATGCGCTTCCCGGACGAACCGTCGTAGGAATCTACTGCGGCGATTTTGTGCTGGGCTTGGGGACCCTGCACTGTCTGACCCAGCAGCAGCCTGCAATTTGATGGGTGGATATTATTTCGGTTTGCCGGGCCGGAATGCCGTCGTCGCCCACAAAACGAACATGGCCAACCCCGCATAGAGCGACGCATTGGCAATCACGATGGTTCCCGTCGTAATGATCAACCCCATCGTTGTGTCGCCGGTTCCGCCAACGACCTGAATCAGCATGAATGGCGGGCATACGGCTACGGCCGCACGCATCCCGGCGCCATAGGCAACCGCTGAGGGATATTTCATCCACAGCAACACGATGAGCACTCCGATCGCCATGCCGGCTACAACGGCAATCGACAGCACCATGATCGTCGTATTGTGTTTGGGTTGCTCGGGCATCGGCGACCGGGATAACCGAAAACTCTCCCCTCCCTCCAGACTACTCTAGTGCCGCCGGGATTAACGCGCTCAGCGGTCCTGCCGATAAAAGGCCATAGCGAGACAATTGCCGCCATATCAGGAGGCAAGCCTCGACAAACTTCCAGAGGAGGCCGCATGTCGCGCGTATTGGTGCTGATTGTCGCCATCATCTTTTTCCGCACCTTCCTGGCCCGTCGCCGTCGCCGGCCGTTCACCGCACCATCTCCCTACATGAGCGCTCTTGATGGCGTAGTGTCACCCCGGACCCTCAGTTCGATCCTGGAAGAGACGCACAACTTCAGGGCACAGGAGCGGCACGGGCGCACTGCAAGTTGAACCGACGGGACGCGTGCTATTCTGCGGGCATATTCGCTCCAGGAGAACCCAATGAGTAGCGCCTATACACCTCCCCAGACGTCATCTGTGCCCGCAGTGCCGCACTTCATGGTCACAACCGCATTCACGCTGGACGGTTACGTCATCGTCCGCAATCTCGGACTCGTGCGCGGAATCATCGTGCGCTCGCGTTCCATCGTCGGAACGATCGGAGCCACGCTCCAGACCATTGTTGGCGGAAACATTACCCTGCTCACTAACCTGTGTGAGCAGACTCGCGAGCACGCCTTCGACCTCATGCTGGTACACGCAACTGAGCTCGGCGCAAATGCCGTAATCGGCATGCGTTACGACGCAACCGAGGTCATGCAGGGCGTAACCGAAGTACTGGCCTACGGCACCGCAGTTTATGTCGAGAAAAAGAGCTAGGATTTCAGCCTGGCGAGAGTGGAGATGGACCGCGAACATGGTGAGCCCGGCAGGAATCGAACCTGCGACCCACGCATTAAAAGTGCGTTGCTCTACCAACTGAGCTACGGGCCCACAGTCCTAAATCTAACATAGGCGGGTGCCCGCCGATTAGCTCACGTTCAGTGGTTGCCCAACATTCCAATGCGCAAACCAAGCGCGCAGCGCCGGCGGGCTCGCCGTCGCGAGGCCTCCCCCGGGTGCGGCAATCATCATGCGGTGATGAACCACGAACAACGCTAATTCCAGCCTGCCATACACGCCGGTTTTATCGAAAATCCGGCGCAGAGAATTCTTAACGGACGGCTCAGTACTACCCAGGCGCTCGGCGATTTCGCGGTTCTTATAGCCTCGTACAACACACGCGATGATCGCCATTTCCTCCGCAGTCAGCCGTTGGCGCACCCGCAGACCGACCGCCTCCATGCCTTCCGCCTGACTGGCCACGGAACTCACCTTACGACCGCCGCCTGCTCCACCCGCCAATTGCCGGACGTGCCGCAGCACCGTCGTCTCGTCGGTCGAACGATCGATTACACCCTGGAACGATTCCGAGTGCTCAATCTTTTCCATAGCCTCATAGTCCCGCAGCAACAGTATTGCCGTGCGCTGCCGTGCGCACGATTGTTCGATGGCTCGATCCCGTTGGAGGAAATTCGACGAGAGAATCGCGACATGCGGCCGGAAGCTTTCCACGCAATGGATTAGTTGGGCCGCCGTCGACGGTTGTCCCACGATGCGAAGATCGTCTTCTGCTCCCAGTATGCTGGCCATGCCGATACGGAAGATTCTCTCGTGATCTGCCAGGACGACATTAATCATCAAGAACCTGTATGCAATTGGCTTGCCGATTGACTGTAGGAAGTCCCTCCTACAACTCTCCCATTTACAACACTTTAGAATGCACTAAGGTGCCATATTCTCGTGCGACCTATGTACTAATTACTTAATAGGGTGGAATTTTACCTACTCGTACGGCCCGCAAGTCCAAACGGACTGCTGGCACAGTCGACTAATCCACCACCAACTCGGCTCTCACCCGCACTTCTCCCCGCTCGTTTCCAAGAAAAATCCACCCGAGATAGAGAGCGGAGGGCGATTGGATAGTCCTATTGACGAGGCCTTCATTCGCCACCGCTTGCGATCCCGTCAGCTCCGCTTGACGATAGGGCTGTACCCTTCTCCCGTCAGCTTGACCTTCATTGCCTCGGCATCCTGAAGTGACGCAAACGGTCCCACCTGCACGTGGAAAAACTTGTCATGAACTGCCTGGCTGTTTACCACGAAAACGCTGTAATTCTTCTTGCGTAGAGCTCCGGCGAGCGCTGCCGCATCTTCCTCGCGTGTCACGGCTGCAATCTGTACCACGAACGCCCCGTTCGCAGATGTCGTTACGTCCGGTTTCAGGGTAGGCTTCGTCGCAGCGGCGTTGGTAGGAGGCTTCGCTACCACCGAAGTCTCGCCCGCTCCCGTCGGTACCGCGGCAATGACTTGAGGCTGCCCCTTCGTCGTCGTGGATTTGCCGCCTTCCGGCTGGGGTTGCGTGGCGCTATCGCTCTTCTTGACCGCGTTAAAGAAGGTCAGATCAGGCCCAGTCGGGGCCTTTTCCTGCTGGGACGCAGGGTTGCTCTCGGGATCGCTCTTGGCCTGCACCGCCGCCGAGGGCTTGGCAACGCTTGCATCCCCAACCACCGGCGCTGACAGCGACGCATTCAGCGACGTCTTGTCGTTCAGCGCCTGTTCGCGTGCCGAGGTCTTACCCAGCGAATATCCGATCGCGAAAAACACTCCGCAAATTGCCGCCAGCATAAAAAATAGACCCAGCAGTTTGCCTGGGCCTATTGTGATGTCTCGCTCTTCTGCTTCCATGCCTATTCTTCTCCCACTTTATTGTGACGCCGGAATATCGGGCGCCGCTGCTTTCGCCGTATCCGCGTGCACCAGTTTCTGCAGCCCCGTAAGCAAATCCACCGGGACCGGAAAGATGATGGTTGTATTCTTCTCGACGCCAATTTCGGTCAGCGTCTGCAAGTAACGCAATTGAATGCTGGTGGGCTCCAGCGCCAGAAGGTGCGCAGCATCGCTTAGCCGTTGTGCCGCAGCAAACTCGCCCTCGGCATGAATGATCTTCGACCGCTTCTCGCGCTCCGCCTCGGCCTGTTTCGCCATGGCGCGCATCATGGTCTCGGGCAAATCAACCTGCTTGACCTCGACATTGGTGACCTTCACACCCCATGGGCCGGTGTGCTGGTCCAAAATCGACTGCAATCGCGTATTGATTTTGTCGCGATGCGCCAGCAACTCGTCCAAGTCAACCTCGCCGAGCACCGACCGCAAAGTGGTTTGCGCGAACTGCGAAGTCTGGTACAGGTAATTCTCAACTGCGACGACAGCCTGATTGGGTTCGACCACCCGCAAGAAAATCACCGCATTCACCTTCAGCGTGACGTTGTCGCGCGTGATGATGTCTTGCGGCGGGACCTCCAGCACGACTTGCCGCAGCGAAACCCTCACAATACGGTCAATAGGCGCAAAAACTAGGATGATTCCCGGCCCTTTCGCGCTGCCCAGCAAACGGCCGAGACGAAAAATCACGCCCCGCTCATACTCCGCCAGGATCTTGATGGAGTTGAGGATGTACAACACAACGATGACCACGGGGATGATGACAAACAGGTTCATCGCAAGCCTCCCGGCCACTGTTGAGTTTAGAACTTGTGGCCGAGTCGATTGTAGGCTTATTCGCAGGCGTAACCCAATTCGGCAACAGCACAAAGCCCCGGCGAAAACCGGGGCTGCATCATCGTTATGACGGTACAGAGCTACGTGCCGGCCTTTTCGACTTCCAACTCCAGCCCTTCCATCTTGCGCACCACCACCTGCTCTCCAATTTGCACTCGCGACCTCGCGTGCGCGTTCCACAGTTCTCCCTGCACAAAGACTTTGCCTTCCGGGTCGATGTCCGTTCGCGCTTCTCCAATCGAGCCGATCATGCCCTGCTTTCCGGTCACGACCTTATTGCGCCGCGCCTTCAACGCGATGCTCATCAGGAACACCGTGATCGCCCCTAGCGGAATACTGACAGAGAGCGCCGTCCACAGCTTCACGCGCATCTCCGGGATCGGGCCGTCCACCAGCAGCAACCCGCCGATGGTCATCAGCGCGATGCCCGCGATGCCGAGGATTCCATGTGTCGCGAACTTCGCCTCCAACGCAAACATCACGAACGCCGCCATGATCAACGTGAACGCCGCGTAGCGCGTGGGAAGTAGATTTAGGGCAAACAGCGCCAGCAGGATGAACACCACCCCCACAACCCCCGGCACAATCGCGCCCGGATGGTTGAACTCTGCATACAGCGCCAGCGCCCCCACAGCCAGTACCAGGAATGCGATGTTGGGATCCACCAAGAAGTCGAGGATGCGCTGCTTCAATGTCATCGGCAGGTCCGCGACCTGCGCCCCAACCAGATTCAGCGTGACCGTCTTTCCGTCGAAGCGCTTGATTGGCTTCTTGGAGATTTGCTGGAATAGGTCCGCCTGGTCGCGAGCCACGTAATCGATCAAGTTCTGGTCCAGAGCCTCTTTGTCAGTCCACGACTTCGACTCCCGCACCGCCGATTCCGCCAGCGCGACGTTTCGCCCTCGCGGTCCCACGAACGAGCGCATGAAGGCAGCCGCGTCATTCTCAACCTTCTGCTTCATCACGTCGTCCATCTTCTCGCCGCCAAGGTTCACCGGATGCGCCGCCCCGGTGTTCGTTCCCGGCGCCATGGCTGCCACGTCAGCTGCTTCCAGGATGAAGAAGCCGGCCGAGGCCGCCCTCGCGCCGGAAGGCGCGACATATACAATCACCGGCACCGGCGACGCCAACATCTTGGCGATGATCGATCGCGTCGAATCCACCAGACCGCCCGGCGTTCGCAGTTCTATCAGCACCGCGTCGGCATTGGTCTGCCGCGCCTGCTCGATGGCCCTGCCGATATATTCGTCGCTGATGGGCTGAATCGTGTCGTCCAAGCGGATCTTGACGACAGTAGTAGCGGAGAGAACTGCCGTGGTTACGAGCGCCACGGCGAAAGCAACGAGAAGTGAGCGGGCTCGCGGCATACAGCCTCCTTACGGCGCTATGCCTATAGTCTACTTCGGAAACTGCCGCTGGTTCAGATTGTTGATCTGCAGCTCGAGTTGGCGGTATGACGCCTCGTCGTATGTGCGCTTGATCCGCTCAATGGGAATGCGTGGCGCAGTCCCGCCAGAGCCTGATGCCGCCGAGGTGGCCACCGACGAAGCGGTCACCCCTCGGTTCATCAGGTCTAGTAGTGCTTTCGCCTCAGCGTCGTTCGGGCGAAGCTGCAACCCTTCGCGCAGTTGCTTCGCCGCCCCGGCGTTGTCCCCATTCTTGAAAAGTGTCAGCCCGAGGTTGAATCGGTAGTCCGCGTTGCTGGGATCGGCCGCTACTGCCTTCGAAAAATATTCCTGCGCAGCCGTACGACGCCCCCGGCGGGCGTCCACAACACCCAGATTGTTGTATACGCCAGTGAGCGGAAGCCTCGTTACCAGCGAATTAAACGCCGCGTAGGCTCGGTCAAGGTTGCCCCGGTTGTACTCCGACATCCCCAGCAGAAAGGTCGCTTCGCCGGCGGAAGGATCGTCCTTGGGAACTTTCGACAGCCACACCACGGCCTGCTCATACTCGTGGCCGTCATAATAGGCGCTGCCCAGTTCGAATGCGGCTGCCGCATAGCCCGGGTTCAACCGCAGAGCCTCTTTAAGGTAATGGATCTTCTGCGAAGGGTTCGTGCTCACCACTCCGCGCACGTAATTCTCGAACGCGTCCAACCGGATGGTTGGGGCCGACTTCACGAATTGCTCCTGAGGCTCCTGCGGCGCATTGGGCATCTCACGAAGCACTTGCCACGCCAGCGAAGTTTCCAGCGTCACAAATTCCTCAAGCGCTCCGCTGACTCGGACCTCGGGATGCAGGCGTAGGTTCTTGACCTCCAGCAACTGTGCGCTCGCCTCGAAGCTGCTGCCCTTCACTTCGTAGCTTCCCAGCACTACATAATCCGCCCCCATCTCCTCGGCGACCCGAAATACGGTTGCCCGCGTCGGCTTCACTGAGACGGGAACACCCGCCCGGTCAAACGAGAATACCCGCTCGTCGCGGCTGACCACATACGATCCCCCGGACGCCATCCGCTGCACTAGCACTTCCGAGCAGGCTTCGCTCAGCCAATCCGCGCCCGCGACTTTTGAGTGGTTTTCAAATGGCATCACCAGCAGGGTAGAGATGCGATGGCTGCTTTGTGCCACGCCGAATGGCGCAAGCAGCATGAAGCCGCACAAGCACGCTATTTGCAGGAGGAGGTGCGCCCGGAAGGTTGTCAAATGAAAACGGTTCCCGTCACAGTGAAAGCCCGCCATTAACGGCGGGCCATTCGCTCTGGTATGAATTTAGTGTGCAACGGCAGCAAAAAGATCCGATTTCAGCAGTGCCTGAAAGCGTTGGTCGTCGGTCTTGAATTTCATTTTCAGCAGGTCGTGTTCGTTGTCGACCGTCATGCTATCCAGCGCCAGTTTCTCGGTCGGCGTGGCGTTCATGCCCCGATACAACATTCCAGCTTTCAGCAGCGAAGCCAGGCTCGCGGCCGTCATGTTGTCCGAGGTCTTCACATTCAGATCAAAAGTCACGCCATTGTCGAAGTTCATCACATAGTCCGACGCGATCAGCCGCCGCTTCACCACATCGTAGTCAGCGAGAGAGGCCGCCTGCCCAAGTGCCGATTTCATCATGTACTGCGTTCCCAATTGGTCCAGTACGCTCCAGATGGTCGCGCTATCGCTGTCGGTGATGAGGTCGTTCATGGCATTGTTCGAGGCCAGTGATTCCGCTCCCTTGTCGCGAACGTCGATTGCACCCTTCAGCGCGGCGGCTTCGCCAAACACGATGGTCGTCGGGTCAAGAAACACTACCTGCATGCCGCTGCCCATCGGATAAAGGAACGACAGGCCGTACTTCTCCGGCTTCACGCCCTTGGCCTTCATTTTCAGCAGAAACTCTTTCTGCTTGAACGGTCCCTGCGCGATGCCGATGGCGCTCAACCCGCCCTTCGCCGGCCGGTAGGTCACGAACGTGATCTGTTCCACGTCCTTAGCAGGATCAATGCCGAAGCCGCGCAGCGCCGTCTCAAACTGCTTCAGGTTCTCGGGGAGAACGCGGTTCTTCAGGGCGATCGCAGTTTGGGAGCCGCGCAGAGCGCGGTAGTCCACCGAAACTATCTGCTGAATGGCTGACGGAACCACAGTCCGGGCATTGCTGCTAAGCGGCGCCGAAAATGCCGGTATACATAAGAAACTGATCGAGATGAGTGGGGAGAGTAACTTCTTCATTGACATTATTTTACCTGAGTCTTAGACGCTGAAACCCGTGCAACGTGTGAGAGTTGCTGCGACTTTCCGGGACTAGACGCGGACAGCCGCCATCCGACGGGCCGCATCGGTTGCGAAAGCCCCCTGCTTCAGATCGCCCAGATTGATCTCGACGTTGGCCAGAGCCCCTTCTATCGCGGCGTTTGCCAGCGCAATGCCCGTCGTCACGTCCGATGCCATTTTGGGATTCGTAATTGGGCGCAGCAAATTCAATAGGTTACGCACTTCCCGCGCTTTCTCCGCCACAGTGAGAGGAACCAGCGTGGCCTTCTCGGTGGCAGCGTCGAGTTCAGCCTGAGCCTCCGGATTTTCCTTGAGTCTTTTGAAGGCGGCCATGACTTCGTGGAAGGCGTTGGCGTCGGCGTCGATGGCCGCTTTGAGTTCCTCGCGGATCTCTGCCAGCCGGCGGATGGCCTCGCTAAGTTGCACCTCGTATTGGAGATAGGCCTTCTTGCCGCGCGACATGCTGGCGACCATGCCGCCCAATCCAGCGGCCATGGCGCCTGCTGCCGCCGCGGCGCTGCCACCGCCCGGGGCTGCCGTGGGAGCTGCAAGTTGTTCAATAAAAGGCTCTACGCCGGCGCGGAGGCCACCGACTGCGAGTTTTCCGCTCATTACGCCCGCGAGGCGATTTTCTAGAATCAGCGAGGAGTCGAAATTCTCAATTTGCAGGAACCATTCGGCTGCATCCTCGAGTGCTTTCTTGGGGATAAGTCCAACGATTTCACTAGATAGCGGCATTACGCCGTAGCGGGCGGCCTCGCGCTTGACGTACTCGTACACGCGGGCGATCGGGGTCTGGTCGGTATCTGTAAGATTCATCGAGACTTGCGCCAGGCCGCGGACGCCGACGCCCATGCCCTTGACATAGCGCAGTCCGCCGTTGGAGAAGCGTACGGCCTTGCCGACCTTCTTGGCGATCTCCACGTCGGGGGTGTTGAGGTATATGTTATAGGCCACCAAGAACTTACGGGCGCCAACCACTGTCGCTCCGGCAGTCGGATGGAGTGCCGCCTCGCCAAAATCGGGCTGCCGGTCGGGGTTGGTTTTGATGTCCTCGCGGATGCCCTCGAACTGGCCGCGGCGGACGTTTTCGAGGTTCTGGCGCTCGGGTCTTTGGGCTGCAGATTCATAGAGATAGACGGGGATTTTGTGGCGTTTCCAGATTTCCTCGCCGACGCGGCGGGCGATGGCCACGCAGTCCTCCAGGGTCACGCCTTCGATAGGGATGAACGGGATGACGTCGGCAGCGCCGAGGCGAGGGTGAGCGCCGGTATGTGTCGTCAAATCAATGAGTTCAGCGGCCTTGCCGACGCCGCGGATGGCGGCTTCGGCCACATTGACGGGATCGCCAACCAGCGTAATAACACAGCGGTTATGGTCGGCATCCATTTCGCGATCAAGGAGATAGACGCCATCCATCTTCATGGCTTCTAAGATGGCGTCAACTTTGGACTTATCGCGGCCTTCGGAGAAATTGGGGACACATTCGACAAGGGCTGGCATGACGTTCTGAGGATATCGGAATTCGAGAACAATGCAATCGGGATTCTGGCGGAAAGGTGCCAGGCGGGCGCGAGACGAGGGTTTGTGTCTTTCTGGAGAGGGTATTTATAACAATTGTTATAATGCACAATCTAGCGAAATCGAGGGGAACCACGCATTTTGGCGTTGGAGCCGAGAATTGCTATTCAATCACTTGAACAGGCTTACCTGAGATTTCACATTAGCTATCGAGTGCGGCGTTGGGTAATTTTATTGGACTTACGCCACTTCGGAGCGTCGACTCGCTCAGTGCCAGGTGTAGCCGACCATGAACTGGACCGCACCGTTGATTCCGGGATTGAGTGTGCCGATCGAGGCGTTCGACAGGTGATAAACCTTCGCGGCGAAATCGATCGAGTTTTTTGACTGGCGGAACCACTGCAGACCCAACTCGGCTCCGCTGGTGAAATTTATCTGCGACGAGTTGGGCACGGGCAGGTCCTTGCTGCTGAAGACTACGCCGCCGACAGCGGCGAGATAGGGTGCAACAGTTTTGCCGCCGGTGAAGTTCCACTTGGCGATGAAGGGATTAATTGCGCCGGCGTACTGCGCGTTGCCGGCGACCCAGAATTCGTTGATGGGAATTATGTCAACGGCCATCTCGACGCTGCCGCGTAGGGCGTTTGAACCGAGCTGGTGGGTGAGGACGCGTCCGATGCGTCCGGCGATAAGAAAAGACTGCGCGCTCGGTGTGTTGGCGAAGGACTGGCTGCCGCCGACGTAGAACCCGTAGTTCCAACCTGGAGTGCGCAGCGCTTCAACCGAATCGGTGGAGGGAGTGGGCGCGGTTTGCTGAGCAAGGAGCGGCAATGCAGCAAAGAGAAGGGCGAAGAGCAGTCGGGCAGGGGTCTTCATGGTTTGAAATTACGTCAAGAAACACTAGCAGTTTTTCGCGGGGGTGGGCAAATCAGAAAACCCACCATAGAGACAACTTAGGTCTTTACCACCTGCGCGAAATGGCTTTGGAACGTCTGTGCGTATTAATGCAGTGAGCCCAGGTTAGCGGCCAAAACAGGGGCGCGAATCCCGCGACGGCCGCGGGACAGGCCCTGGAGCGTCCGGTTTACGGCGCTTGGCGGCGCTGGATCAAATCGTTCTTGCCGGGACTGCGATCGAGACGGAACGATCAGAGCAGGTATGGCACCAGGGCCGCGGTCTGATGAGAGTAGGCGGCATAGGCCTCCCCGAACTCTGTACGCATCCACTGTTCCTCCATGCGGAGCTTAATCCAGAGCACGATGAAGATGAGAACGAATGCGATGAACCCGCGCACTTGGGAGAGGGCAATCGCACTGCCAAGGAAGCCAGTCAGAATGCCGGTGTAGATGGGGTGGCGGACTACGGAATAGGGACCGGTAGTGATTAACTCGTGGCCCTGCTTAATCGTGACGGAGCGGCTCCAATTGCTGCCGAGATGCTCGCGCGCCCAGATGGCGAACAGGAGGCCGGCGATGGTGACGGCAGCTCCCAGCCAGAAGGGCCAAAAGCCAACTGGCCAAAGCTGGAGGTAGAGCCAGGGCAAGGGGATGCGAACCGTCGAGAGGAGAACGATCGCGACCAGAAAAATGAAGACGCGCAGAATGCGCGAACCAGCCGGCTCGAGGCGCTGGGTCGTCTTGGTTTTGCCGGCCTTGATCTGCCAGTAGAGAAGAAAGAGAATCCAGAGCGCGGGAAAGAAAGATTGGTAGAACAAGAGCATTCAGGACCTCGGGGCGCTGACGGAGTTTGCGCAGGTGATCGACGGGTAGTTCCCAGGCACGCGACTCATCGCCGTCCCCTGTGCCGACATGCGAGGACTTCTCCAGCGATTTTCGACGACATCATCCCGCAGGAACAGCTCTCATTCTTGTGGGTCGCACGTGCGTAGCCGGCTAACCGGAAGGTACCACGAAACTCGTAATGGTGAAATGAGAGAAGAGACGCCCGTCAGCGCGGGTGATGCGGTCGTCAGTTGCAGAGAGTCCGTTGTCAGAGAACGGCAAAACACCCACATGGCCAAGACCTGGCCGGATAAGGCAACCTACCACACTGGATTGCGAGTGCTCCGGCCGACGGCACGAGTCGCATATTTGCGAGCCACCGAGTCGGCCAAGCACGCGGACAAGGATGGGGTACCCGGCAGGTAGTTTCAAGGGAATTCTTCAGAATTCAATGCTCGAAGCTGGACATGCTGTGCTATCTTGGGTCGCAACCGTGACGGTCGGGCCCAATCCGTTCTCCTGAGAAACTCAGAACCCGCCATCCACGCGCTCAGAGGAGAAGATACATGCGCACAAGAGGGTTCCCTCGCTTTGTCTGTGTCGTAGCTTTGCTATTCCTGGCCGGCGCTCTTTCAGCGAGCGCGACTTCTTACACGCTCACACACCTCTATAACTTCAATGGAGACTACAGCGACAGCGTCGGCAGCATTCCGATAACACCGGCGGGAGGCAATCTCACCACCTTCGGGCTTTACACGTTCGGCGCCAATCAGGGATTGTCGCTTCCGCAGTCCGCATTCAACGCCTCAAGCTGGGCGATTGAGATTTACGGAGAATATACCGCCGAAAACGGTACCTGGAAGAAGCTGGCCGACTTCTCGGGACTGGCTTCGGACGATGGCTGGTATTTCGGACCGGGCGCTGATATGGAGATGTGGGACGTAGCCTTTGGCCCCACTGGTCAGTTGCAAGTGGGCACACCATTTCTCATCGATTTGTTCCGCGATGGGACGACTGGCGTAGTCAGTGGCTACTTCGACGGTGTGATGCAGTGGAGTTTCGTCGATAGCAGCGGCGAATACATCATCAACGGGAACGGCGTCAACTTCTTCATCGATGATTTCGCTACCAGCCAGAATGAAGCTGCGCCCGGCGTCGTGGACTTCATCGGTATCGGTGCTCCGTCTGCGGTTCCCGAGCCCAGCAGTTTATTTCTGCTCGGGACAGGCCTGAGCGGCGTTATCTTTACGATTCGTCGCAAGCTTAGCTGAGATTGTCAGATATGCAGAATGGCCGCCCGGCGACGGGCGGCATTTTTCTTGCCCGAAAGTTTCACTGGCTGGTGCGTGGCGAGGACCCCAGATGAGGAGAAACGCCGCTTCGCGGCTGAAGTGGTGTGGCTACCGCAGTGAACCCAAGTTAGCGCCCCAAAGACGGGCGCGAATCGGGGGCACCCTCAAGTACATTTTTCTGAAGGCCTGGGGCAACACGCGAGCTTACTTCGTGCATCCTTGATTGTTCGCGGTCTTGACGCAGGTGGTACCACCCGGCCCTTGGGCTACGCCCTTCCCATTTTTCGTCTTGGCTTCTCCACCTTTGGTGGTTTGAGTGGTGGTGACTCCGTTCGAATTGGTATGTGCCATAGCAGCATTGCCGGTGCGATGGTTGACCGCAGCGGCGCTGTTAGCCCCTTGAGCTGTACTAACCCCACTGTTGCCGGTCGAAGTGGTTTTTACACCGTTCGAATTCTTTTGGGCGACGGCGGCATTGCCGGTGTTCGGATTGACTGCGACGGCAGTATTCCCATTGCTACAAATGGTTTCGCCACGGCGATTCTTGACGCAGTCGCCCGCGAACAAACTGGAAGTGAGAAAGAGGCACGCTATCAACACAATATTCTTCATTGGCATCTCCGTTAGTAGGTTCGCACATCCGGCCCCCAGAAGATATCCGAAAACGAACTGACTATCGGGACTGCGTCGCAGCGGTGCCGCCGCTACGCGGCTAGATGATTTCTCCCACTCGACCGCGGACTCACGTCCGCGGTTAACACAGATTCCGCCGCTGCGCGGCTGATTCAAGACTCTTTCGCATCCGTCTTCCACTGCAAGGTGCATTTTTCGGTCGCGACACAGTCTTGATCGCCGTTCCATTCCCTCGGTGTATGGATCCTCGGCGCGCGAGCAACTCACTTCTCTTCTTCGATGACTGCCTTGACCTTGTCGTCGTGGATCGCACGTGTGAGCGCGTCGTCTAATTCGTTCTGGGCGGCGTTGGCAAGAGAGGAAGCGGCAACCGCCTTGTCGAAGGCGTCACTTTTGTCCAGGTACCCACTGATCAATTCGGGTTCATCGGAGCGCCCGTAGGACAACTCTGTGATGGGGGTCACACGATGGGGCATTGCTCTTGAGATCACGGGCAAGGCAGTTGGCCCTGATTGATCGCTGTCAATATCAGAGTAACTCGTAGCCAATTTCGAACAGGAAACGTCGGCGTGGAGCGGCGCTTAGTCTTCCGTTTTACCGGACTTTTCGGCACGCTTGCGGCGTTGGGTGGGGTGCACGAACCAGGCGATCCCGATGCTGAAAAGGTACAGCACAATCATCGGCGCGGCGAAGATGCACATGTTCATGATGTCGGTGGTTGGGGTGATGACCGCCGCGATGATGAAGATGATGAGGATGGAATAGCGCAGGTTGCGCCACATCCAGCCGGCGGTCAGGATGCCCATCAGCGACAGGAAGAAGACGAGGATGGGCATCTCGAAGACGATGCCGAGGCCGAGAATAATGGTCAGGAAGAGGTCGGTGTATTCTCCGATGGTGATCATCGGCTTGAACTGGCCGCTCCATCCGATGAGGAAGTCGAGGGCGGCGGGGTACACCATCTTGTAGGCGAAGAGTCCACCGGCAAGGAAGAGTCCGACAGTGCTGAACATGAACGGCATGACGTAGCGCCGCTCGTTACGATAGAGGCCTGGCGAGATGAACAGCCAAATCTGGTAGAGAACGAACGGCGATGCGACGAAGACGCCGGCGATGAAGGCGATCTTCAGGTACATGTTGAAGGGGTCGGTGGGGTTCAGATAGACAAGCTTCTGCTCCATGTTATGAGCGGCGAGGGCTGTCATGATGGGCTTCTGCATGAGCGCGAAGATTTGCTCGTGGAACCACCAGCAGACGCAGAATCCGCCGACGATGTAGAGGAAGCTGTAGATGATGCGGCGGCGGAGTTCCTCGAGGTGCTCGAGGAAACTCATGCCGGTCATTTCCTCGGAGCCGCGCTGCGCTGCTTTCTCGACGATGGGGTTAGGCATTCGGGCTCGATGATTCCGGGGCTAGCGGACTGCCGGGAGGGAGCTCGGAGGCGGTCGACGGAGTTGTGACGGAGTCGGACTCGGCCGATTCGGCGGCGAGCGCCAGGGGCTCGCGCGGGACGGACTCGATGGGCGTGCCGCTGGAGGTCTCGAACACCTTTTCGGCGGGGAGAATCTTGGGTGAGTTGTCGAGCGGCGGAGGCGCTTGCTTGGCGCGCTCTTCGAGTTCGATGTTCATCATCTCGGTTTCGAGCTGGCTCTTGAACTCGTTGCTGGCTTTCTTGAACTCGGCCATCGCCTTCCCCAATTGCCGTGCCAATTCGGGAAGTTTCTTGGGCCCGAACAGAATAAGGGCCATCAAGACGATGAAAATCATTTCGGGCATGCCGAGATTCATGGCTTCATCATAACTGGCCTGCGGCGAGAGCAGCAAACGAAGGCGAATCTACCACAGAGACTCAGAGGCACAGAGAAAACTCAGGCGAAAAGCAATGTACACCACGGAGAAAACGGGACCGCAGGAAGACGAACGGAAAACACTTCATTAGGCCGGCTACGCGCCTGTGACCGGAGCACCCTGAGATCGGGCTTCTGAGATAGATTGGCCACCCGGCCGCGGCTCTCATTCAACGAGAGAGTCGTGAATCACCGGAGAATGGTTGTATCTAGTTGGTATCGGAACTGCTATGCTCCGCATAGGAGCTTCACGTTCTCGCGCTCCCCAATCCTGAAAGGAACACCCATTGAAGAAGTACAAGTTTTTGATGATGGTTTTGGTTCTTGCGCTGGTCACGTTCGGGGCAAGCCAAACTTTCGCCGCTACGATCACCTACACCGAGCAGGCCATTGTTTCCGGCAACCTCGGTAACAATTTCTTCAACAACTCATTGGTAACGCTCACGTTGGTTGGGGATACAGCTAACGTTACCGGCGGTGGCGGGTTTTTCCAAAACACGGTGGGCACCTTCACCGTCGACGTGGCAACTGTTGGGACGGCCACCTTCCTAGACTCCATGGAAGTCTTCGATAATCAGGGCTCTATCGCTGTAGGCTTTGGCGACCTGACCCAGGGACCTGGCTCGGTACTCGATACGTATGATGGTGCGTTCGGCGCCTATGACCTAACCACAGCGATCGGCCCCATCACGAATGCCTCCTTCATCCGCCCTGACCTCACCTTCAACACGACGTTGGGCGGATTCAACATTCAAAGTTCGGGAAATTCCACCTTTACCGCCAGCACCGGCGCGGCAACTCCGGAGCCTGGAAGTCTGATTCTTTTGGGCACGGGAGTAATTGGATTGTTCGGTTCGCTCCGCCGCAAGCTGACGCTGTAACTTCTGCACATCGCCACACGACAGGGCCGGGGAGCATATCCCCGGCTTTGTCACATCCAAAACTTCAACGAGCTACAGGTAGAGCTCCCGGCGCAAGTTGCCCGCAAGCCCGATGACGCGAGAGCCAAGCAGAATAAGGCTGCCTGGTTCCGGAACGACGCCGTTGAACACCGCGGTGAATCCATCCGGGGCGTAAACCCGGAATCCCGTTCAGCGGACAACGGCCGGGGACCCTATATACCGATTTCAAGGACTCCAGAGCATATTTTGGGGTCGGGGGTCGTTTGGATCGTCGGCCGCATGGCAGTGCACGACCGTAAAGGCATGTAGTGTAACGACTCCCTGCCTAAGGTTCTTTTGCCCTCCTCCTAAGGTCGCCCTCTTTCCCCAGTCGCGCATCTAAACACATGAACGCGAATGCGCTACTTCGGGGTCTCATGCGTTCGGGCCGGCAGCTTCGGTGTGGCGCAATCTGAAATGAGACCCGAGGAGTAGATGACATGACTCGGATTCGCTTTTCGGTGTTGATGTGCGCCGTGATGCTGACGACGGCGATGATGGCATCGGGTGCGGTTTTTGTTTCAGTCGCTGTTGGCCCTCCAGTGCTGCCCGTGTACTCGCAACCGTTATGTCCGGGCCCGGGATACATGTGGACCCCGGGTTACTGGGCGTGGAGCCCGGACGGATACTACTGGGTCCCTGGAACCTGGGCCTTGCCGCCAGATCCGGGCCTACTGTGGACCCCGGGCTACTGGGGCTTTTCGGCGGGCCTGTATAACTGGTACCCAGGATACTGGGGCCCGGTGGTCGGCTTCTACGGAGGCATTGACTACGGCTTTGGCTATCCGGGCAACGGGTACTATGGCGGATACTGGCATGGCCGCCATTTCTACTACAACCGGGCAGTGAATAACGTAAACGTTAACAATGTCCATTATGCTTACAACCGGGCGGTGGTGAACCACGCGAACGTGAGCCGAGTGAGTTATAACGGCGGGCATGGTGGAATCGAAGCCCGTCCGACGTCAGCGCAGTCGGCCGCGGCGCACGAGCATCACATGGGAGCCACCTCAGAGCAGGTCGCGCATGAGCGAACGGCCCGTAATGATCGCGCGCAACTTGCCTCGGTGAATCACGGAAGGCCCGCGGTGGTTGCGACGCCCCGGCCGGGAGCTTTCAACGCTCACGAAAAAGCACTGGCCAGCCAGCCGATGAACAGGCACGAACAGGTCCCCAACGTAGCGAAGAATACCCGGCCCGAAACACATCCTGCGCAAGTAAATCATCAGCAGGCGCGAGTGCAGGAGAACGTGGCGCGTCTGCAACACAATAACCGTACGCAGGAACAGGCCCAGCGAAACGAACCGCGTCCGTCGCAGCAGCACTATCAGCAGCAGGCGCACGTGCAGGAGAAGGTGACGCAGCCGCAGCACAACAACCATCCGCAACAGCAGGCCCAGCGGAACGAGCCGCGTGCTCCTCAGCAGCATAATCAGCAGCAGGCGCACAACGTACCGCATCAGAGTCCTGCGCAGCACGCCGCTCCGGCACGGCAGACTGAACCGCAGTACCACGCTGCGGCTCGGCCTCCAGAACGAGTGACGCAGCATCAGGCTCCTCGGGCAGAACCGCCTCGCCAGATGGCGGCTCATCAGGCGCCTTCACGGGGCCACGAACAGGGGCATCCGCGATAACGGTGGCACCAGCTTCCCCGCCATGGGCGACTCCATGGCGGGGAGTTTATTTTGTCAGCAGAGTTGAGCAGGACAGCGGGAAAAAGCTCGGCAGCGACGAGGGGGCCGTTTGTTTGCCCCAACTCTCTACACCGCTGAACGGCAGCTCACAAGAGGACCCACGCGGCTGCTGTGCCAATCACAACTTCGGGCTAACCAATCGGGGCTCAACCCGTCAGACAAATGACGTGGATTCAGCATCTTCGGAATGCGGGCGCGCATCCAAATGAACACTGACAGGAAGAAAGTCAGCCGGCGTAAAATGTTATACTTGGCTGCAAAGTGCTGGTTAATGAGCAACCCACACGAGTTTCCCGCCGCTAGAAGGATCACATAATGGCCAGTAGTTCCCGTCGTACCACCCTCGTCATTGTCGCCGTTGTTCTGGCGTGCGGATGTGTCGGCATGCTGTTTGGGCAGCGCCTGAACACCACCACGACCGTGGGAGACAGCGACCTGCGCGACAGCGTGAAGAGCTTCACCCAGGTGTACGAGGTGGTGCAGCAGAATTATGCCGAGCCGGTGAATCCCGACAAAGCCATTTATAACGGGGCGATCCCGGGCATGCTGCGAGTGCTGGACCCGCACTCAAACTTTTTCGATCCCAAGGCGTACGCGGCCTTGCGCGAAGACCAGCGCGGCAAGTACTACGGCGTGGGCATGCAGGTGGGCCCGCGAAACAATAAGGTCATCGTAATCGCACCGTTCTCCGGGGCACCCGCCTATCGTGCCGGCATCCGGCCGGGCGACGTGATTATTGCCGTCGATGGGAAGATTACCGATAACATGAGCACCGCCGACGTGGCCGATCTGTTGAAGGGGCCGAAAGGCACGACGGTGAAGATTACCGTCCTGCGCGAAGGCACGGACAAGCCGATCGACTTCAACGTGGTGCGCGACGAGATTCCGCGGTACAGCGTGGACGTGCATTTCATGATTAAGCCGGGTATCGGCTACATCCACGTCAACGGCTTCCAGGAAACGACCGAGCATGAGGTGTCGGCAGCGCTCGACGAGTTGCAAGCACAGGGCGAACTGAAGGGTTTGATTCTCGACTTGCGGCAGAACCCCGGCGGGTTGCTGAGCGAAGGCGTGGGCGTGGCCGACAAATTCCTGAAGAAGGGACAGGTCATCGTGTCGCACCATGGCCGGTCTTCGCCGGAGAAGATTTATCGCGCGGCGCGCGGCAATGGCGGCAAGGACTATCCGCTAGTGGTGCTGGTGAATCGCGGGACGGCGTCGGCGGCTGAGATCGTCGCCGGAGCCATCCAGGACCACGATCGCGGGCTGATCGTGGGCGAAACCACGTTTGGCAAGGGGCTGGTGCAGACGGTGTATCCGTTATCGGAGAATACCGGACTGGCGCTCACGACCGCCCATTACTACACGCCGAGCGGGCGGTTGATTCAGCGCGACTACAACGGCGTCTCTCTCTACGACTACTACTACAACAGCCGCGACAAGGGTGACGGCACGCCTCCGACGCCGAGCCGCGAGGTCAAGATGACCGACAGCGGACGCACGGTGTACGGCGGCGGGGGCATCAATCCCGACGTGGTCATCGAGCCCATCAAGAGCAACAAGTTCCAGGACACGCTGCTGCAGAAATACGCGTTCTTCAACTTTGCCAAGCACTACGTGATCAACCACAAGGTGACGCAGAGCTTCCAGGTTGATGACGCGGTAATGCAGGAATTTCGAAAGTTCCTGGACGCGCAGCAAATCCCCTTTACCGAGGCAGAGCTGGCACAGAACAACGACTGGGTGCGCTCGAACATCAAGGCGGAGTTGTTCGTGAACGAGTTCGGCAGCCAGGAAGGCCTGAAGGTACATGCGGAGACCGATCCGACGGTGCAGAAGGCTTTGGACCTTTTGCCCAAAGCGAAGGAACTGGCCGACAACGCCAAGAAAACCATCGCCCAGCGGAGCAACGCTCGCATGACGGCGCAGCAGGACCCGGCCCCTACGACGCCGAACAACAATCGGTAAGAGCTAGTTTTCTCTCCTAAAAAGCCCGCCTCGCGCGGGCTTTTTCCTTTGCGCGAGGCCCGGATTGGGCATGCGGTCCAATACCCCTGCGTTTTTCTCTTGCTTCGTATAGTACGTAGCGATATAGTACGTTTCGTACTATGAAGCGAGAATCCACTTCCGTTCTGGGATATGCGCTGCTGGGGCTGGTAAACCAGAAGCCAAGCTCGGGATATGACCTGCGCAAGATTTTTGCGGAGACGGCGATGGGGAACTACAGCAGCAGCCCGGGCGCCATTTATCCCGCACTGGAACGCCTGGAGGCCCAGGGACTAGTCCTCGGCGTGGTGAAAGACACAGCCAGCCTGCGCCGCCGCCGCCTTTATCGCCTTACGCCCAAAGGTGCCGCAGAACTCAGAAGGTGGCTGACTCGTCCGATCGAGCCATCGGATGTGAAGACCGGGATATCGGAGTTGATGTTGCGCTTTGCTTTCACCGAAAACGCGCTCGGGCCAGACGCTGCCATCGCTTTCCTGCAACGGTTTCGCGCCGTGCTGAAACCCTACACTGCCGGGCTGCAAGCTTTTCTCCGGGCCAATGCTGAACGCATGCCCCTCTCGGGTCGACTCGCACTCGAATGCGGGATACGAAGCTATCGCAGCCTGTACGCCTGGACCGATTACTCCGTTCGCCAATATCGCGAGTCGCAGCTACGGAGCGGCTCTCGCCAAGTCAACGAGTCATAAAGGAGGTCTCCGATGAATACCCCGAAAATCATTTTCCGACTGGTTCTGTCGTGGATGGCGTTGCTCGCCGCACAAATCGTAGCGGGCATGCTGATTCACCCGAAGAGCCCACCCAATCCGCATCCGCTGCTTTTCATTTTGGTGTACGACGCCTTCATCGCCCTCCCGATGACGGCGGCTGCCTTACGAAGCGATTGGCGCGGCTGGAAGCTGTTACCGGCTGTCTTCGTGGTTCCTGCGGTCATCAGCCTGGCCAACTGGATTGAGGGTGCGTGGTACCTGCCCAATGTCGGAATCGACTGGCGCGCCACGCTTCTCTTCAACATGGTTTCGCTGGCGATGGCGTCGTTGCTGTGGCTGCTGGTCTTCCGCGGGGCGCCGATTCCCGAGTCGCCGGTCAGCTCTACCCTGCCAGAGCGTCGGCTTATGCAAAAGCTGTCGCGGTTTGCGATGTGTTCCGCGTGTTATCTGTTCCTATACTTCGTCGCAGGAATGATCATCTTTCCGTTTGTGCGTGACTATTATGCTTCGCAGCACCTGCCGAGCGGGGGACAGATCATCGCCATGCAGTTCCTGGTGCGCGGGCCTATGTTTGTGCTGGTTTGTCTCGTACTGCTACGCATGTTTCGACTTCCCCACTTGGTGGGGGCGCTCGCTGTCGGGTTAGCGTTCACGACCATTAGCGGAATTGCCGCGTTGATCATGCCGAACGGGATCTTCCCCGACACGGTTCGCTGGGCACACTTCTGCGAAGTCACCAGCTCGAACTTTGTGTTTGGGTTCATCGTGGGATGGGTGTGGGGGCATGCACAGCGCGCTGGCGTATTAAAGGCTGCGCACGCGTAAAATCGCGCCCACGAGGATTTTCTCCCCCTCACGAAGACCCCGGTCAAGCAAAGATGGGCGCTTGAACTAGGCACTCGATCTCGATAAGTAGCGGCATGAAGGTCCCGCCGAGGCGATGCAGCATTGGAGGGCTTACGCCAATACTTGGATTTGCAGCGTGTCCGCGGGACCCAACCCTTGACTCGTTTCCAATCCTCTATAAAACCAGTGCCGGTTCGCGATCAAAGGGCCCGCTGTGGCGGGTGGAGAACGCCAGTACCTCGGGCTTGACCAGCCTCTCGAAATCAGCACACGACATACGAATCAATTCCAGGTGCGAGCCGGCGTTGAAGGCGATCTCGTTGTCGCGGGTGAGGGTTTCGTCCACGTAAACCGGGATGCCGTAAAGGTTGCCGAAGGGCGGCATGGCCCCGGTCTCGCAGTCGGGAAAGTGCTGCTTGAACTCGCGCTCACTGGCGAGGACGGCTTCTTTCACTCCAACCAATTTCTTGAGCGCCAGCAGGTCGACCTGGTAGGAGGCGGGAAGGACGGCCATGCCGAGAGCGCCATCGAGTTTGACGATGACGGTTTTGGCAAGTTCCTGCCCCTTGATGTGGGCAACGGCGGCAATGCCTTGGGCTGTGTAGGCCTTGGAATGCGAAATGACCACGTACTTGACGTGGTGTTCGTCGAGGAAGGCCCTGACTTTGTTGAGCGGCATGGTGACCTCCTGTCGACAATCGGGCGGGCCGTGTGGCCCGGGGTTGTCTCGCAAAGCGTGAGCGTTAGGCCTTCGCTTCGGCAGCGTGGCTGTGCTGCCGAGGCAGTGGCCGTTGGCGGTCTCAATGTCTTGCTCGGCCACAGTCTAGTCTTTGCCACAAGGGGCGCAAGTCCGTGCGTCACATAGCGGGTGTGACGTTGATGGCACGTCCGACATCTAATTAAAGGCAGATAAGGAGGACGGTGATGCGCAAGATTTTATTGGTATTGCTAGTCGCGGCCTTGAGCGCTGGGACGCGGGCGCAGGAGGTCACCAGCGGTGGGCCGGTGGTGCTGGACTACGGAAAGAAGATGGCCAGTACCGACCCGGCAACCGCGGCCATCGCGAAAGAGGTGCGCCACGAATTGCTGATGCTGCCGTGGTACTCGCTGTTTGACGACCTGGAATTCTCGGTAGCGGACCGTACCGTTACGCTGAGCGGCTATGTGACGAGCGAACACGCTGTGACGAAATCGGACGCGGCCAACGCAGTGAAACACATCGAGGGAGTGGAGAACGTAGTCAACAACATCGAAGTGTTGCCGCCGTCGCCGCTGGATAACGAAGTCCGACAACAGGCGTACTACGCACTCTCGCGCGCGGGGTCGTTGTCGAGATACTTCTGGGAGGCTGCGCCGAGCCTCCACATCATCGTCAAGAACCAGCGGATTACGCTGGTGGGTTACGTGAACAGTGAAGGCGACAAGAACCTGGCAAACATTACGGCTAGCACCATTCCAGGAGTCTTCAGCGTGACTAACGATCTTAAGGTGGTGAAGTAGCGGACGGCGTCTCACAGATCATCGAAACTCCACCGGCAGCGGCGATTCAGTAGAATTGGACATTCACCGTGCCGGGGATGCCATTGCGGGCTGCCGTTTTCGTTGTCATCGCGACCGCTGTTTTATGCCTGAGCACCTCTGCCCAGCAGGCCGGTGACAGTGCCAACACCGATTCCGCGACTCCCGTCGCCGCGACGGCGAAGCTGACGGACCATCCACCGCATCCCAACGAGCGGTATTTTCTGAAGCACCTCGCGCAAGACCAGTGGGCCATCTGGACCAGCCCGGCGCATGTGCAGGGCGGAGACTGGAAGTGGCTGGCGCCGTCGGCGGGGATTGCGGCGGGGCTGTTTGTTACAGATCCTGACAGCTCGTTCGGAATGGGAAGCTACCATCCGAATGCGTGGAAGGAAGCGTCGAACTATGGCTTGGGCGCTGCGCTGGGCACAACCGCCGCGATGTATGCGTGGGGACACATTACTCACAGCGACCGCTCGCGCGAGACAGGAGTGCTGGCGACCGAGGCCATGCTCGATGTGCTACCGCTGCAGTTCGCCATTCGTGGCGTCACGGGGCGCGAGCGGCCCCACCAGTCGGATTACCAGAACGTATTTTTCGATGGGGGCAGCTCTTTCCCGTCGAACCACTCGGCGGTCGTGTGGGCGTTCGCGTCGGTGGTGGCGCACGAGTATCCGAACATTTATGCGCAGCTCGGAGCCTACGGGCTGGCGACCGGCGTGAGCATTGCTCGCGTCGCGGCGAGCCAGCACTTTCTTTCGGATGTGTTTATCGGCGGACTGATTGGCTACCAGGTGGGACGGCAAGTTTATAAGTCGCGGCACAACCCGCAGATTGACGACGACCTGGTGACGGTGGCGAAGCAGACATCCGCGCCGATACCCGGGCATCTGGCAAGCACGTACGTTCCGCTGGATAGCTGGATTTATGGCGCGGTTGAGCGGCTGGCGGTGGCGCGAGTGATCCCGATGCCGTTCATGGATCTGCGTCCGTGGACGCGAATGAATTGCGCGCGGATGATTGCCGCGCTGAATGAGCACGTGCAAAACAGCTTTGAGATGCCCGCCGATCTCAATGCCATTCGGTTGGCACTCAATCAAGAGTTTGCCGACGAGTTGAGTGCGCTGGAGGGACGGCCGTATGAGCTGATTCGGTTTGATACGGCATACACGCGGCTGACTGGAATTGCGGGGCAACCCCTGAACGACAATAACCTTGGGCAGACACTCATCAACAACCAGGGCCGTCCGTATCAGTCGGGATTCAACAATTACACGGGATTCTCGGCCCGGGCGGATGATGGGCGATTCTCGTTCTACGTCAGCGGAGAGTTTCAGCACTCGCCGTCGGCGCCAGCGTATCCGTTGTCGGCGCGGCTGGCGATTGCGCAGGCGAATCTCAATCCTGTGGAGCCGGCGACGCCGTTTGCGGAGATCAACACGTTCCGCCTGCTCGATACCTACGTCTCGACCAAGTGGCTGGGGCAGGACATTTCGGTCGGCAAGCAGAGCCTGTATTGGGGGCCGACGGCCAGCGGCTCGATGCTGATGAGCGACAATGCCGAGCCGTTCTGGATGCTGCGCATTAACCAGACGGAGCCGCTGTACATTCCGGGAGTGTCGAAGGTGTTGGGGCCGTTCCGCTGGGACAATTTTTTCGGCCAGCTCTCGGGGCACGACCAGTTCCCTGCCGGGCCGTACATCTACGGCAACAAGCTGAGCTTCAAGCCGTTCGCACGCTACTCGTGGGGGATGGGCGGGCATCATCCGTTCCAGGGCATCGAGATCTCGTTTGCGCGCACCAATGTGTTTGCGGGACAGAACCACGTGCCGCTGACGTTCGGTTCGTTCTGGAACAGCTTCAGCAGCACCGGCTCGGTGCCGCTGGAGGTGAAGTTTTCGCGCAACGATCCGGGGGCGCGGTTTGCCAGCTTCGATTTCTCGTGGCAGTTCTGGCCGTGGATCAACGCCTACATCGACATGTTCACGCACGACGAGGTGACGCCGCTGGCGGCGCCGCGGCGGGCGGCGTTCAATCCGGGGATTTATTTTGCGCGGCTGCCGGGGTTGCGAAAGCTCGACCTGCGGCTGGAAGGCGTGACGACCGACCGGTTTGTGTCGCCGGGTGTGCCGGGCTATTTCTTCTATTACGAGACGGTATATCGCAACGTGTACGTGAACAACGGGAATCTCTTCGGGAGCTGGATCGGGCGCGACGCCAACGGCTACCAGGCGTGGAGCACGTATCATCTGGGGCCGAAGACAAGCGTGCAGGTCGGGTATCGCAATGTGAAGATTGCGAAGGAGTACATTCCGCAGGGCAGCACGCTGCAGGTAGCAAACGTCTCGGCTATTCTGCGGCCGCGCGCGGAGCTGGAGCTGCGCGGCTTGTTTCAGTACGAGAGCTGGCTGGAGCCGGTGCTCGCACCCGATCGCCAACACGACGTAACGGCGTCGGTGCAGGTGACGTGGTATCCGGACATCGAGGCGAAGCGGCCGTACAAGTGGAAGCCGCAGTGAGGGCCGCGGCTTCCCATTTCCATAATGACGCAGTAATTCTTACGAGCCGACTTTGATGGTGCCGCCACCAGTGGCAATCGGGTTGGCAGGAGGGGTCGTAGACGCTGTAAAAGTAATATACATATACGAGTTTTGGGCAATCGGTGGAAACTCGATTTGGACCGTTTCATTGTTCTTGATATTGAGTGGGTTCGGACTTGGCAAAAAAGTGATAGGGGCAAACGTGAGCACGTGATCAGCCATAGTGACACTCCGGAAAGCAAGAGATTTACTGAGCAGGAGTATAGGCGAAATTCGGGAGATCAAGTAGAGACTGTTGATCTGGATCGAAGGCCGAGTTCTCTTTTGGGAAGCAGCTTGCCGACGGCCGTACGCAATCACAACCAGCGGCCGCGTGCGAAGCGGCGCTCAGAACCGGCGATCCAAGCAGCGTCAACTAGAAGCCGCGGCGAGAACCGCGGCTTGTAGTGACGCGCTGTTCAGAATTTCTACGAGCCGACCTTGATGGTACCCCCACCGGTTTCGTTCGGCTGGGGAGGCACAAAGGACCAAGTAATGCCGAGCTCGACGCTGCAGTGATTCATTTCGATGCCATCGATAGTCGGATACTTTTTCACCACAAAGTTCACGTCGTGGCCGTTGGGCCCCGAAACGCCGTGCGTGTAATCTCCATTTTCGAAAATCGTAATTCTGGGGCAGCCAAGCAAGTTACCTTCGTCATCCATGGTTCTCTCCTCGGTGTGGCGAATTTACTTCGAGGGAGTATATGTCAAATTGGGGTCAGTGAGTAGGACTCTGAGGTCGGGATCGAGGGCCAAGTCGGATTTTGGATAGCCTTTGGCAACAGCCTTGGCAACGAATTGCATCGCCTGTTGCCGCTGGCCTAGAAGTTCATAAACCGCGGCGGCGTTTTCCAGAATTCCGGGATCATCGCCAGCCAGGGCGAGCGACGACTGCACATGCGTGAGCGCCTGGCTGGGATCGTGTTGCGCGGCGAATAGCCAAGCCAGCATGGCCTGGGTTTGTGGGTCGCGAGGATTGGCACCGGCTGCGGTTTGCGCCAACTCCATCAATCGGGCACGGGCGTAAGACTCCTTCTCCTTGTTTCCGAGCCACTGATAGGCGTTGCGCAGGTTGGTCCACGCGGTCACTTCACGATCGTTGATTTGCAAAGCTTTTTCGGTGGAAGCGGCCGACTCAGCCCAGCGGCGCTGTTGCAAATACAGGTAGCCGAGATTGGCGTAGGCCGGAGCGGTGGGTCCGAGCGCAATGGATTTCTGCAGCGCCGCTTCGGCGTCGGAACGGTACTTCGGGTCGCCTGTATCGAGATAAACCGCACCGAGATTGAAATAGACCTGGGCGTTGTCAGGGGTCAGTGTGAGTGCATGCTTTAGCTGGTCAATGGATTGTCCATACTTGCTCTGCCGGTCGTAAAACAGACCCAGCGTGTTGTAGCCGTCCCAGTAGTCGGGCCGCATTGCCGCGGCCTTCTGGAACGCTGCCTCGGCATCCTTCACGCGGCCGGCATTCTCGTAGGCGTGGGCCATGCCGTTGAGCGCGTCAGCGTTGCGGGGATCGAGTTTGAGAGCCTGATCGAATTCGGAAACCGCCAGATCGTGCTGGCCGGTGTCGTTGTGGATACGGCCCAGTGTGACATAGGCCGCAGGCAGACGGTTGTTCAGCGAAGTGGCGCGGTTGCAGTTGGCAGTAGCGGCGTCGATCCACTTGGGGTTCTTGTCCAACTGGTACTTCAGGCGGTAGGCCTCGCCGAGAGTGGCATAGCCGAGGTCAAAACGAGGATCGGTCCTGACCGCCTGGGAGAGAGCGTCCACGGCAAGGTCGAGATTGCCAGGTTTGTCGTAGCGTTGAAGGTAGCCGAGAGACTTCAGATACAACTCGTAGGCGGCAGGGGCGAAGCTGACGCCGTTGCCCGACGCCATCTCCGGCGTCATGGTGATGTTCATCATCTGAGCCAGACGCGATAGCGCCTGGTTCTGCAAGGCCGCCATATCGCCGGCGGCGTCCTCCATTTCGGCCGAGCCAATTTGGCGAAGGGTCTTGGTGTTGATGAGATTGATGGTCAGGCGGACCGCCTGACCGTCGCGGTGGATGCTTCCCTTCACCACCAGAGTAGCGCCCAATTCGCGATAGGCGCTGGCAGGGTCTTCGACCTGGCGGCGCCGCACCACGCTCGCAGGAACAACCCAGAGACTTTGCTCGCCGACATCAAGGTTCGACAGGCGGCTGGTCATGCTGTCCATGAGGCCCTGGGCCTCGGCCTGGTCGGCGGGATTGCCGTCAAGGTCGTCAAACGGGAGAACGGCAATGTGCTTCTCGCCGCCGACGGTCAGGAGCGAGGCAAGCCGGCCCCGTACCGACGGCACAGCGAACAGCCCCAGCAGCAACACGAGCACAGCGGCTGCGGTAATCGCAAACTTCGGCGTAATCAAGCGGCGACCGGGAAGAGTCCTACGCCGCGAAGCGGAAATCGGAGACAAGCCTGCCAGCAAGCGGTCCAGATCGTTGCCCAGGTCGCGGGCTGACTGATAGCGGCGGGCCGAGTCCTTCTCCAGAGATTTGAGGAGAATGTTTTCAGCGCCTTCTGAGAGGCTCGGGTTCACATGCCGCGGCAACCTGGGTTCCTGGTTCAGAATTGCGTCGATGAGGAGCGCAGCGCGGTTCTGCGGAAAGGCACGACGCCCGGTTGCCATTTCGTACAACACGGCCCCGGCGGCCCAAAGGTCGCAGCGGGAATCGGTCATCTCGCCGCGCAACTGTTCGGGCGCCATGTAAGGCATGGTGCCGCCGCTGGTGACCGTCGAACGGGTGACGGTCGCCGTAGCCGCCATGTCACCCTCGGGATGGGTGAACTGCGCCAGGCCGAAATCGAGGATCTTGAGCCGTCCGTCGGTAGTAAGACGCAAGTTGCCGGGCTTGAGGTCGCGATGGATGACGCCCTCGTCATGGGCGGCGGCGAGGCCATGGCAGAGTTGGACGCCCAAGTCGAGCCAGAGCTTCACGGGGAGCGGTTGCTCGTTGATCTTGTCGTCGAGCGTGATGCCGCGGATGTACTCGGTGACCAGGAAATCCTGGCCTTTGTCGCTGCTGAAGGCGTGTACGGTTGCGATGTTGGGATGGTTGAGGCGCGCCAGCAATAGCGCTTCCTTGCGGAAACGGCGTCGCGCGTCATCGTCGGCCAGCATGCCCGCCGGGAGGACCTTGATGGCCACGTCACGATCGAGTTGCTCGTCGTGGGCGCGGTACACCACGCCCATCCCGCCGGCGCCAATCATTTCCAGCAAGCGGTAATGGGCCAGATGCTCGCCTACCATAAGTGGCCTTCGTTCATCGAAATCTTACTGCCGACCGAACCACGCCTTCAATGACATGTTCGGGTGACGTGTGGCGGCTCTAAATCGAGTAATACTGAACTATACGACGAAAGGCGGCGGATACGTCCGCGACGTCTGCGGCGGAAATGCCCGCACTCAGCGGCAATGAGATGGTGCGCTCGCCGATGTAAGTCGCGTTGGGGAAGTCGGCGTCGTCGCGCCCGAAGCGATCGACGTAGAACGGCTGGGTATGCACGGGCTCGTAGTGGATGCCGACGCCAATGTTCTCGGCCTCCATGGCGGCGATGATCGCGCGTCGGTCCACCGACAGCCGTTCCAGATGTAGGAGCGGCGTGTAGAGGTGACAGGCGTGGCGGTTCTGGCTGGAACCTATGGCTGGAAGGTCGAGCGGCAACCCCTGGAGTGCCTCGTGATACGCCTGCCAATGGCGTTCGCGCTGCGCCCAGCGCTCCTCGAGGAATGGTAATTGCGGCAGGCCGAGGGCTGCTTCGATGTCGGTCATATTGTACTTGAATCCGGCGGCGAGGACGTCATAGCCGGCCGCGTCGCCGGCGAAACGCGCCCATGCGCTGGTGGCCACACCATTGTAGGAGAGCAGCTTTACCCGCTCAATCAACTCACGATGGCGGCTGATGACCATGCCGCCGTCGCCAGTGGTGATGCTCTTGGTGGGATAAAAGCTGAAGCATCCGGCATCGCCCAGAAGGCCGGCGCTGGTTCCGCGATAGGTGGTCTCGATGGCGTGGGCGCAATCTTCGACGACTTTCAGGTTGTGGCGGGCGGCGAGATCGAGGATCGCGTCCATCTCGCAGGCACGGCCGCAGAGGTGGACGACGATCACGGCACGGGTGCGCGGCGTAATAGCCCGCTCGATCGCCGCAGCGTCGATGTTCATAGACACGCGGTCGCTGTCTGCAAGTCTTGGCGTGGCGCCCGTGTGGAGGATTGCGTGCACGGTGGAGCAGAAGGTCAGCGAGGGAGCAATGACTTCATCGCCTGCGCCGATACCCAGCGCTTCGAGCACAAGGTGCAGCCCGGCACTGCAACTGCTCACCGCGGCGGCATAAGGGGCTTGTTTGTATGCGGCGAATTCTTGCTCGAAACGGCCTACACGCTCTCCCATGCCGATCCAGCCACTGCGAATGCAGGCCGCGACCGATTGGGCTTCTGCCTCGCCAATCAGAGGTGCGCCAAAGATGATGCGGTTCGCGCGCGAGCGCACGGGCGCGCCACCGGCAATGGCCGGCACTTCCCTGCTCGGAGGATGACCCGAAGAATCGTGGCCCCGTGATGAAGTGGATTTCATGCGGTGCTCGACTAAGGCGGATTTTACAGGATTGCGCCCTCAGCACCCGGCGGTCTGTCGAGCCGGATTCGGTTAGAGTCACGTTGCGGCCAGCTATACTTCGTGCAGAAAATGCCCGCTGTCACCGTCATCGTCAATCTGTACAACGGTCGCGACACGCTCGCCGAAACGGTGTCGTCGGTCATCGCGCAGACTTTCACGGACTGGGAGTTGCTGGTGTGGGATGACGGCTCGACCGACAATTCCGCCGAAGCCCTGGGGCAATTCGAAGATGTGCGGATTCGGTACTTTCGCTCGGAGACGCAACTTTCGCTGGGGCAGGCACGGCAGCGGGCCATCGACATGGCGAACGGAGAGTGGATCGCCTTTCTCGATCACGATGATGTTTGGCTACCGCGCAAACTCGAGCTGCAACTGGCGCTGGCGGGCACTCGACCGGACGTGGCGTTGATCTACGGACGCACGGTGCGTTTCTACCCCAATGGCCGAGAGCGAGACTACGACCAGGCCCACGAATACGCGCTACTGCCCGAGGGCGACATCTTTACCACCCTATTTGCGGACTCATGTTATATCGCGATGAGTTCAGTGATGCTTCGCCGTTCGGCGATTGCCGCGATCGGCGGAATTCCAGCAGCGATCAACATCATCCCGGACTATTACCTGTACCTCGCAATTTCGGGCCGCTTCCCTGCCGCCGCCGTGCAAGAAGTGGTTTGCCGCTACCGGATGCACGCCGACAGCACATCGCACACGTCTGCGATTGCGGTGCAGGAAGAAGCGCTTCGGCTGATGGACATGTATGGCGGCGACATCGACGGCAACTTGCTCGCGAAGTGCAAGCGCCGCCACTCCACGCAGCTTGCGCTGGCCGAGATCCGGAGCCGAACGACATTCTTGCGAGGTCTGCGGCGTTTGTTCACAGATGGCTCGCCGGTTTCGCAACTGCTGCGTCCGTTTTATTTTGTGTTCCACCTGATCCGGAGGAGCCTGATCCGTCCGCACTGGAAGCGCTCAGCCCAATAGCCCGCGGGCTATACTGCACGTTGCAGCGCTGCTCCATCACTCAACCATGCCAGCCGTCAGCGTCATCATGAACATCTTTAACGGGGCAGATACGCTCCGCGAGGCGCTGCAGAGCACGTTGGACCAAACCTTCACCGACTGGGAACTGATTGTGTGGGACGATTGCTCGACCGACGAGAGCGCCGCCATCGTGGCGTCGTTTCGCGATCCGCGAATTCGTTATTTTCTGGCGCAGCGAACCATGTCGCTCGGCGAAGCGCGTGCAGCAGCCATGCAGCAGGCGGAGGGAGAGTGGCTGGCGTTTCTCGACCAGGACGATGTGTGGCTTCCTCGCAAACTGGAACTTCAGATGGCGCTGGCCGACTCGCCGTCCGTGGGAATGATCTACGGCCGGACGCTTGCATTCCGCGCCGACGGCAGCCAGCGCGATCACGACTATTTTCACGAGTTCGGCGAGTTGCCCGAAGGCGACATCATGACGGAACTGCTGGGCCGCGGGTGCTTCGTTGCCATGAGTTCTGCGCTGCTGCGCCGGAAAGCAGTGCAGGAAGCCGGCGGCATGCCCACCTATGTTCGCACCACGCCGGATTACTTCCTCTATCTCAGCGTGACCAGCCGCTATAACACGCGGGCGCTACAGGACGTGGTATGCCGTTATCGCGTCCGCGATGACAGCATGAGCAGCCGCTATCGGCGCGAGACGCTGCAGGAGACGCTGCTACTGGTGGATGAGTGGCGCGACCACCTCACCCCGGCAGAATACCGGCGAAGGAGTGCTCACCTTGCTACGGCGCTGGCCGTCGAGGACCTGCGTACACCCGGAAGCCGCCGAGCGGGGGTAAAGCGGTTGTGGCACGACGGTTCGCTCATATGGCTGAGCGGCCGTCCTTTCGTTCGCTGCTGGAGAACGCTCCGGCGGTGGATTTTTCGGCCTTACTGGAAGCGACGGAAGCTTGGTGCCTAGACTCGGTCGGCGAATTCTTACCCGGCAGCAGATGCAGACGGGTGGATGTCGCATTTGGGGACCGCACCAGTGCCGGAGCTCCCGGACCTTTGATGATGCGCTTATCGGAGCTGAGGTGAAATTCTACCCACTTCAGTCCATAGCGCAGCCATACGCCCGCTCGCACCACCGACTTGATGAGCCGTCCCTTACCGAAGTAATCGTAGGATTCGCTGAACTGGAGGAACGAATCGCGCTGGTTCTGCAGTGAGGTCAGCGCGGATTGATTGATGCTCTGGCTGCCGAAGTGTACGACTTCGGCACACGGTGTGTAGTACACCTTGCAGCCTTTCGACCTCAACATGGCGTTGTAAGCCAGGTCGACCATCGACAGGCGGAAGCGCTCGTCGAGCATTCCTACCTGCTCCCAGGTCGAGCGCCGCAGGACGTACGCCGTGGTGCCGATGCTCTCCACCACCTGTTCTCGGCTGTAGTCGAGATCGGTCTTGTAATAGCGATTCATGATGCGGCTATTGGGGAAAAACCTCTGCCACTGAATCATCTGCAGCAGGAAGGTAGAGACACCGGCAAAACCACGAACGCAGTGCTGCACCGAGCCGTCGGGATTCAGGAGCTTGGGCCCGCATGCAGCGGCGTCGGGATGCGCGTCCATGAATGCGACCAGAGCGGCAAAAGCATTGCTCGTGAGCAGGGTGTCGCTGTTGAGCAGGCAGGCGTAGCGGCCACGCGACATGCACAAGCCCGTGTTGTTGTTGCGCGAGTAATACTGGTTGGTCTGGTTCCTCACGAGGATAACCTCAGGAAACGATGCCGCAACCATGTCGGCGCTGCGGTCAGAGGAAGCATCATCCAGGCAGATCACCTCGAAGGTAATGCCGGCGGTGTGCCGGTAAATCGAGGCGAGGCAAGCGGAAAGCAGTTCGCGGGTATTGTAATTAGGAATGATGACCGTCAGGTCGAGGAATAGTTCTGCCATCAAGTTTCCTGTAAGGGACCGAAGCGCAAGCTGCGACGGCGGAGGTCAATCCGCGAAAACGGAGCCAGTCGGCATCAAACCTCGCTTCATAAGCTGCTCATTGGCCACGTCCCACTGACCTGGCTCGCTCGGCTGCGACCTTACCCATGCCACCAGCCGTTCCAGCCCCTGCTCCAGAGAAACTGTGGGCTGAAATCCGAGGCGTTCTTCAATCGCCGTTAGGCTGGCAATCGAATGGCGAACGTCACCCAAGCGGAATTGGCCGCTGACGTGATACTGCCCGCTGACTCCAAAGCACGAGCAGAGCATCTTCGCGACGGTTTCCACCGATGCGGCATGACCGGAGCCGACGTTGAGCGTACAACCATCAGCGGCGTCGTCAAATAACGCCAGCAGCAGGGCCTTGGCAGCATCGTCCACATGCACAAAATCACGGCTCTCCTGCCCGTCTTCGAACAGATTGAGGGTTTTCCCGGCGTGTAATTGTCCCGAGAAAATGGTCATCAATCCGGTGTATGGATTGCGCAGGGACTGGCCCTCGCCGTAGACGTTCTGCATGCGGAGGATCACGGCCGGTAGGCCGAGAGCCTGGCTGGTGATTCGCAACAGATGCTCCTGGGCCAGCTTGGTGGCGGCGTAGATCGACTCGGGCGCCAGCTCAGCATTCTCGGGTGTAGGGGCCGCGGTAATCGCTTCGCCACAGACGGGACAGCACGGGTCCCACAGCCCCGACCTCAGCCTGTCGCCGGAACGGGCCGGGGGATAGACCATCCCGCAGCGGGCGCAATCATAGGCTCCCTCGCCGTAGACCGAACGCGAGGAGGCGAGGATAATCTTTTCGACATCATGGCGAGAATTGGCAAGGAACTGCAGCAGAAGACTTATCCCGCTGACATTCGTTTCAGTGTAACGAGATATCTCATACATCGACTGGGCCGTACCGGTTTCGGCTGCCAGGTGAACGACATACCCGATTCCCGGCATGACAGTGGCCCAATCAGCAGAATTACGCACGTCGCCCCGATAGACTTCCACCTGCGGATGACACAACAGGTCATCGGCCGCCAGCCGGGGCACTTCCCCGTGAACCTGCGGATTGAGATTGTCGAACAGCCGGACCTCATGTCCCCGCTCGACCAGCATGCGCGTTGCGCACCTGCCGATAAAACCCAATCCGCCGGAAATTAAGACTTTGCCGTCCCTCATCGAACCATTGCCCTGCCTTGACACCGTGAGCTTGTCACCTGCCGAAATCGCCTGGCTGTTTCCCGTCATACCATGGCGGAAGGCCGAGCTCTATATCGTCCACTGCAAGATGATTGACATGTTACACCGCGCGCCTTTTCCCGAAACGGGAACTGACGCTACAATTCATAAGACTTCTATCGGAACAATCTGTAAACTCCGACTAACATCTGATTAAGACCTGCCCTCACAGAAAGAATTGAGAGGTCTTGAATGAAGCGGTTGCGCGCCACGCAACATGGCTGTACAGCTGTACTGTTTTGCATCTTTGCGCTCGGGCCGGTCTTCGCCCAGCCAAGTCTGAATCTTGTCGTAGACGCCGCTCCCGGACCCACGGCAGTGGGCGCGGTACCTGTTGAGGGCGGGCGTGCATACCCACACCTTCAGTTGCGCGGCGGGATCGATCTTACCTACCTCGGAATGTTCAGCCCGGACGCGATGTTTCATGGGCGATCTCGCTTTACGGAACTTCGCGGAGACACTCCGGGAGAGGCGATTGCGCGGGCCACATCGCCGAACAGCACGGCACCGAGCGACCTCCCCGAGTGGATGTTGGTCTCGAGTGAACGCATCGTCGAGAACCTGGAGCCGCCGGCCCATAGCCAGGCCGTAGCATCCACTCATTCCCGTCCTACCCAGTTGCGCAATCAAGTAATGACTTACGCCTATGGCCGGCCTAGCGTCATTATGTCAGCGCATTACGTAGTCACCGACTCGCAACAGCGGCTGATTCTGAGCGACCCCGCGGCGCCTGCGGTTCACGTTCTCGATCCCCAGGGAAAGACCTCGTTCCGCCTGGTTTGCGGCGACGGCTATCGCGTGCACCGGCCCGCTGGTGTTGCGACCGATGCCGAGGACAATATCTACGTTGCCGATTCCGAGCACGGCATGGTCGCAGTGTTCGACAGCCGCGGAAACTTCCTGCGCTATATCGGCGACTACCACGGCGAACCTGACTATGCCAGTCCTCAAGGCATCGCTGTCGATTCGCAGCGGCGCCGCTTGTTTGTAGTTGACACGCCGCGCAACCAGGTCTTTGAACTCGACCTGGCGGGCAACGTCCTCAGGCGGCTGGGAAAGAATCGCCGTGGCGAGGGGACAGGCGAGTTCGACGCTCCCACGGAAATTACCCTGAATCACGGACGGATTTATGTCCTCGATCGCTCGGGTACGCGGATCCAGGTATTGGGTGTGGACTTCAGCCCATCACGCACGTTTGACCTGCCCCGGCCTCGCGATCCCGCACTCACGCGCGACAACGGACTGGCTGCGGACCAGGAGGGCAATCTCTACGTCAGCTACTGTCGTGGGGCCGTGATCCGGGTGTTTAGTGCAGACGGCGTGCCGCTCGCGACATTTGGAACATCCGGCGGACGAGCTGGCCAGTTTGTCGCTCCACAAGGCTTGTGGGTCAACCGTCAGGACCGCCTATACGTGGCCGATTCGGGAAATGGACGGGTGCAGGTGTTCCAGCTGAAGCATCTCGAATGAGGTCCGAAACCGGCCGAGAATTATCCTTGTTTGCCTGTTTACCAGATGAGAACTGGTGCCGTTTTGCCTTGAATGCGCTGCCCTGAACACCTAGAATCGATCCAGCTCTAGTGGGTTCTTCCTTCCTTCTTGTGCTTCGCTGTGGCTTAATCCGGCGGGCCTGTCAGATGTGCGCCATGTCCGCATTGTTCCCATATGCTGCAATGTCGGTGCAATATGGTGTGGTATTTTCTAGATACACACAAAATATTGGGTTTTCTAAGTTGACGCCCCCCGGGAAGGCAAGTAAAGTTGCACTGGTGTCGGCCTGTGTCCACTCCCCGGGCGGGAGCGACGGCCGGATTGAGAAAATCGACAAGGCTCATGTGACGCTCGCGAATAGGAGTGTAACTTGCTCAAACTAAAGAAGCTACAAATTCTGGGATTCAAGTCGTTCTGCGACCGCACGGAACTGAAGTTCCAAGGCGACGGAGTGGCTGCCATCGTCGGTCCGAACGGCTGTGGCAAGTCGAATATCTCGGATGCGATTTCCTGGGTGCTTGGCGAGCAATCGGCCCGTTCCCTGCGCGGCGTGAACATGCAGGACGTGATCTTTGCCGGTACGCGCGAGCGTAAACCAACTGGCATGGCCGAGGTCACACTCACCCTCGTCGATCCTGAAGTGTTCGGTGACGCCGGTGAGCCGGAGATCGATATCCAGGACGATCTGCCGGAATCGGATTGGGACGAGTCGGCGATGCGATCCGCCAAGGCGGAAGACGCCGAGCGATACACGGAAGAGGTGCGTCCGGGGCAGGGTGACGAGGAATCCGCAGAAGCCGCGGAAGCTGGCAGTGTACCGCCGGTCGAGGCTGCTGCTGTAGAGAACATCGGGCAGCACGTGGTGCTGAAGATTCGGCGCCGCAAGTTCAAGCGGACCTTCAAGGCCGGGGAAATCGCAGTGACGCGGCGGCTTTTCCGCTCGGGAGAGAGCGAATACCTGCTCAACGGCAAATTGTGCCGGTTACGCGATATCCAGGACATCTTCATGGGCACCGGCCTGGGGCCGGAATCGTACGCGATCATCGAGCAGGGCCGTATCGGACAGATTCTGAGCAGCAAGCCCACCGACCGGCGGGCGATCATCGAAGAAGCCGCTGGCATTACCAAGTTCAAGACGCGCAAGCGGCTGGCCGAAGCGCGACTCGAAGACGCCAAGCTCAACCTCGCCCGCATCAACGACATTTTCGACGAAGTGACGCGGCAGATGAACTCACTCAAACGCCAGGCCAGCAAGGCCGAGCGCTATGCGAAGCTGCGCGACGAAATGCGCGCCAAGTTGCGCGTGGTATTGGCCAGCAAGTTTGCCCAGTTGGATGCGGAAGCAGCGACTCTGGAGCAAGAGCTGACTACGATCGGCGAAGAAATGCGCGTTAAGGGCGAGGCCGTCGAAACGATGGAGTGCGAGCACGGCGAGCGTACGCAGCGCGGCTATGCCATCGAACGTGAGGCCAACGAAAACCGCGACAAGCTGAATGCCGTGGTCATGGAGATCGACCGCGCCATCGCCCGCCGTCGCACCAATGACGAGCGTTGCGCCGAGTTGGATGCACGTTCCGCGGGGGCGCAGGCCGAGTTGGCCAGCACCGAAGAGCAGATCACGCGCCATCATCAGGAACTGGAAACGAACCGCGCAATTCTCGAGTCGGCAAGCGCCGACGTCGCTCTGGCGCAGGAAGAGTTGCAGCAGCGCCAGCACGAAGCCACGGAAGCGTCGGGCACGCTGATGGACGTTGAGCGCCAGCAGGAGGAGCGGCGGGCCGCCATCCTGCAGAGCGTGTCGGCGGCATCGTCGGTGCGCAACCGTATTACTCAGGCGGAAGAGCGCATCGCCGCCCTCGACCGCGAGTCTCGCCGGCTGGAGGAAGAGACGCAGCTCGGCGCACCAGCAACTGGAGAGCTTCGGCGGACAGCGCGGACAGCTTGGTCTGGAGTTTGAATCGTCGTCGCAACGAGTCGAGGCGCTGGCGGGCCAGATCGACGAGAGCCGCCGCCTGCTCGCACAGAAGCACGCCGACGAAACCCACGGCAAGCAGCACCTCGACACCCTGCGCGCTGAATACGCTGGACTGATCGGCAAGAAAGGCTCGCTGGAAGCGGTCATCACCGAGCACGGCTACTCGACCGACTCGGTGACGGCGGCTGTTCAAGTCGGGCGCAATGAGCGGCGGGGCGCGCGCCGGTCGGAGTGCTGGCCGACTTCCTCGAAGTGGAAGACCGCTACGAGCACGTGGTGGACGACTTCCTGCGCGACGAGTTGAACTACATCGTCGTAAAGTCATGGGACGCCGCCGACGAAGGACTGCGCCTGCTGCGCAGCGACGTTGACGGCCGGGCGACTTTCCTGGTGCATCCCGAAGATTCGCAGGCCAAGTTTTCGTTCCTGAGTGAAGAAGGCAGCTATCACGGCGTGCAGCGCGACACGGTGGTGCCGCTGAAGCATTGCATCCGCGTGCTCGATGGTTTCGGCAAGTCACTCGAAGTCATTCTGCCGAAGCTGGGCAACGGATATATCGTGCCCGATCCGGAAGTGGGCCGCGACTCTGGCGTTGCAGAATCCGGATGCGTTCTTCCTGTCGCAGTCGGGCGAATGCTTCCACAACGTGACCGTCACGGGCGGCAAGCAACGCAGTGAAGGTCCGCTGGCGCTGAAGCGCGAGCTGCGTGAAGTGCTGCGGCAGGCGGCGGATGTCGAAGCGCATGATGGCTTCCGAGCAGACGCGAGTGGCCGTCCTGACCCGCGATATTGGCGATCTCACTTCTCTGCTGCAGCGTTTGGAAGACGACAAACGCGAGGCCGAGCGCCAGGCAATGACGTCTGGCCACACCCTGCGGCAACTGGACAGCGAGATGGCGCGGGTCCGTGAACGTCTCGGTACGTACGAGCGCGAAATGACCCGACTCGTGGCCGAGTGCGGTCAGTGCGAAGTCGGCATTGCTGCGCACCGCACCGAACTGTTGGCGCATGACGACCGCAAGGCGTCGCTGGAAGCGGCAGATGCAGGCGGCGCAAAGCAGTCTCGACGAGCTACGACAGCGGCGCGACGCGGCCGCACAACATGCCAGCGACGCCCGTGCCAAGCTGGCCACGCTGGAAGAGCGGCGACGCGGCTCAGCCGTTACCGTCCAACGCCTCGAGGCGATGGTTGCCGAAGTGGCGTCGCGTCTCGACAAGCTGAAGGGGCAGATCGAGTCTGCCGCGGCGGAGAAAGAGCAACGTGAGCAGGAGAACGTCCGCTTGGCCGAACAGGAAGTCCAGTGGACTGCCGAGCGCGACGCCGCGCAATTGCGCGATCGCGAGTTACAGGACGAGTTGCAATCCGTCCGCGTGCGACTCGCGGAACTGGAGGAGGCTCTCAAGACGGCCCGCCACGAGCTCGATGCCGCGCGCGATCGCCGCGGCGAATTGGCGGCCGAGCAGGCGCGCCTGCAGTCCGACGCGCAGCATATGGCCGAGACGTGCATCCAGGAGTTGAGCCAGCCGCGCGAAGATCTGCTGGCCGACGAGACTCTGGCGCGCCTCTCCGGTGTCGAACTCACCAGCGAAGACGTCGCTCTACAAAGAGATGCGCACCCGGCTGGAGAACATGGGTCCGGTGAACATGATGGCGCTCGAAGAGTACCAGGAGACAGCGCAGCGCCACGAGTTCCTCGAGACCCAGCGTCTAGACCTGCTGCAGTCCATCGAGAACACGCTGAACACCATCAAGGAAATCGACACCATCTCACGGCAGAAATTCGAAGAGGCATTCAACCGCATCAACGAGAACTTCTCCGCCACGTTTATGAAACTGTTCGGCGGCGGACAGGCCTTCATGCGGCTGACCGACCTGGAGAACACAGCCGAGAGCGGTATCGATGTGGTGGCGTCGCCTCCGGGCAAGAAGCTGCAGAACGTACTGCTGCTTTCGGGCGGGGAGAAGGCGCTGACCGCGCTGGCGCTGCTGGTGGGCATCTTCCAGTATCAGCCCAGCCCGTTCTGCATCCTTGACGAGGTGGATGCGCCGCTCGACGAAGCCAACATCGGCCGCTTCACCAAGCTGATCGAGGAGATGAGCGGACAGACGCAGTTCATCATCATCACTCACAGCAAGAAGACCATGGGGATCGCGCCGACCATGTATGGCGTAACCATGCAGGAGCCGGGCGTGTCGCGGCTGGTGTCGGTGCGCTTCCATGAGGAGCCGGCGAGGATGAGCGCGTAACCGTAGTTTGGAACTTGTGGTGAGCCGATGCCCACGCAGGACGCTCGGTGACTTCCTACAGCATTGAAAACGACCGGTGGCTCACCTTTGGGCTGGCATTTGTCGGCGGCTATGGTGATGCCGCCGGATTCATCCTCGGCAAGACTTTCACCGGGCACGTGACCGGCAATCTGGTGCTGGTTGCAATTTCGCTGGTCGCGCGTGACGTGCGATCGGTGTTTCGACAACTAGTGGCGATTGCCCTGTTTCTGCTCGGAGTTGTCGTCAGCAGCCTGGCGGCACGGACGCGCAGTGCTCGTTCCGCGCCGCGCGTGCTTCCCTACATCATGCTGGTCGAAGTCGTGCTGATGGGCACGGGCGCTTTCGTTCTGTCATCGCAACTGAACTTCCGCGTGGGAATCTTTCTGGCCTGCACGGCGCTGGCGCTGGGCCTGCAGAACGGCGCCTTTCGCCACGCCGGTGGAACCAGCGTCCACACTACCTACCTCACGGGGATGACGACCAACCTCATCGCGAGTGTCGCAGGACGCGACAATGGCGTCAGCCACCGCCTCGAGTTTCCCGACACTTCAGCAGTCGAACCAGATTCTGGCGGGGATATGGATTGCGTTTGTGGCCGGAGCCGCAGCCGGGGCCGCAATGATTTTTCGCTTCGGAGGACTTGGCATGCTGGGCGCGGCTATGATCCTGCTTGCGCTGGCATGGCGGGTTTCGATGGCCGCCCAGAGGTAGTAATAATGCGGGCAGCGGAGACTGCGCTGTACAGCCTCCGCCGCGTTCGATTGGTTACTTGCCGGTTGCTGTCCCCGGCTCTCCAAACGTGATCGCCTTGTCTTTTCCGGCGAAGTCAATCTCGCTAACGCTGCGTTGGTTCGCCCCTTCGGCATACACTACCCTGCTGCTCCCGTATTTCTTCGGTAGTGTCTTCACCTGGGCGTTGGTGGTTGCAATCTGCTTCCCGTCTTTCAGGAATTGCACCTGCGCGGTATTTCCGTCGCTGTCGTATTTCACGACGTAGTCGCCTGCAGGTAGGTTCGCGCCGTTCACGGTAGCATCGTGATAAAGCGTCACGTTGCCATAGTTCGGCTTGGCCCAGGCTGTTAAAGAGAGGCCCAGGGCAAGCGCCACCAGTGTGAATCGAGTGATCAGTTTGTTCATGGTTACTTCTCCTCTTTTTGTACGCAATCCGCCGCGGCCGCGCCAACACCAGCGTCGGCGCGTCACAGCAGGTTTCGACGTCCGCGCGCTAGACGCCGTTGTCGTATCTACGTATGTAGACGAAGAAAGTTCCCGGATGGAAGCGACATGGTGGGCAAATTAAAACAGTGGGCGGATGCTATTCCCAGCCCATCCGCTTGCGCAAGGAAGTAACGTGCGCGGTGTGATGCGCCGAATGCCACGCGTAGAGCGCCAGCATGCGATTCAATTCCAGCACGCCCAGGTCGGGGTGCCGCAGGGTGCGGGCAAAGTCGGAGGAGTCCATGCCGCGCAGCAACGCGACCCAGCGCGCGTGCAGGGCACTGAGGAGCTGCAGCGAAACGTCCACGGGAGTGTTCGCGGTGTCAGGCAGCCGTGCCCACATATCTTCCTTGTACGGCTTGATTGCGGGCTCATACTCGGTCAGCGCAAGTTTGAAGCGGATGTAGGCATTGGCGTGGCTGTCGGGAACGTGACCGATCAGCTGGCGCACGGTCCAGCCGTCAGGCCGGTACGGTGTTTCGAGCTGCTCCGGCGTGAGACCTGAGACGGCCCTGCCGAAGGCCTCCGGCAATTGCGCCAGCACCTCGATGTACTGCCCGCGGCGCTTCGCCATCTCCGCTTCGTTGTGCGGCGGAACCCACTCGAACTTGCCAATCGGAAAACGCAGATCTTCCATGGTCACCACTCCTCGATGGTCTGATCTCGCCCAAATTCTAATCGACCGTGCGAACGTTCTCAGACGGAATCAACTCGACCGTACACGGCCCGGGGAGTAACTCCGGTGTCACCGCGGGAGCGGTCGTCTCCGCCGCCGCAGCTTCCTTATTACTCTTCCCTGCCTTCTTGCCGGAGGCTTTCGCCTTCGGCGGCGGCGGAGCGGTCCCGCACGTAACCGTGCCGCGGCGCAGCGCCCGCACCGACGATGGATCAGGAAAGACGATCCCCAGGTTGTCGGCCTTCACCACATCCGCCAGTCCTCGGATCGACGCATCGCCGCTGACGAACTTTACCTGCTGATTGCCTGTAGGAGACGCCAGCACGAAGAAGTCGCCGCTTCCCTTGCCGGTTGCATTGAGCTTGCGAGTGCTCGCCATCTTCTCTTCGGCGCGCGCCTTATCCACGCGGCCATCGATGCCATCTGTCACACCGAGCGCTGCCAGTTTCGCGCGGGCCTCTACGCTGGGCGACTGCCCCGTCAACGAATCAATGTAATAGCGGATGGCTTGCTCTTTATTTCCGCGCTTCTCGGCGATCTCGCCCAAGTGCAGGCTAACGTCCCCGCCTCCGCGTGCATTCAACGCGGCAAGAATATATCGGTCGGCGGCGTCGAGGTTGCCGCGCTTGTATTCCACCCAGCCTTTCGTGTCCCACACCGCATAGAGCAAGTTGGCAGTAAACAAATCCTGCGGGCGCAAGTTGTCGAGGTTCACGTCGCGCAACTGAGTCTCCAGCGCGCTGATGGCGGCGTCGGAGTACTGGCTGGCGCGATCCAGCTGCACATCCTGCTCGGCGAGAGAATACGCGATGTTGTTCCACACCACCGCGGTTGGCGAAATCGCGATGGCCCTCTCAAACGCGGCCATGCCCTTTTCGGTTTGCCCGGTGGCGATGTAGGCCTGGCCGAGTGAGACCTGGATCAACGGGTTCTGGTCCTGCAACGATGCCGCCTTCTCCAGCTCGGGCACGGCGTCGTTCCAGCGCTTGAGCTTGCTGTAGAGCACGCCGAGTCCGCCGTGGGCGAACACATCCAGCGGGCTGACTTCGATCGCCTTCTGGTACTGCGCGATGGCGTCGTCATAGCGCTGCATACCCTCATACGCTTGCCCCAACCCGGCGTAGGCATACTCATCGTACGGATTGGCCTCGATTTGCTTCTGGAAGGTGTCGGCGGCCTTTTGATATTGGTTGTCAGCCAGGTAGGCGCGGCCCAGGTTGTTCCACAGCTCCTTGTGCTTGGGGTCGTCCTTCGCCACCCGCTCAAAGAGCTGGATGGCCAGGGTAAAGTTGCCGTTATTTGCCGCCTGACTGGCCGAGTCGAACAGGTCGTCGGGCGACTGCCCCGCTCCCATGCCAGCCGTCCCCGGAGATTTGTTATCGAGCACGATGCTCTGCACCTGGTCGGCATCGACGTTGCGGCGGAACGACGCATAATCGTCGCGCCGGCCGTAGGGGATCTCCGTCATCAGCACTTGCATCTTGCGTAGGGAGTTTAGCTGTCCAGTGCCAAACCCGGGCTCGAATTTGTAGCTGGAGTGATACTCCGCATAATCGCGCTTCACGTCCACGCCGATCGGCAGACGAACGCCATACTTTGACGGGACGGTCAGCTTGACCTCGATCGAAGCCTCACTGAGCGCGCCCAGCTTGATGGGCTTGGGATTCTTGCTGTCGTCATCCGGCACTGGCGCGATCTGGAACGAGGTCATGGGCAACGGCAGCTTGGGGTCGGCAGCCGACCAGTCAAAGTAGGTGCTCACCGTGAGGTCGAAATCCACTTCAAAAGGATCGTCTGAGTTCGCAGGATCGCTGACCTTCAGGTTGGTGATCTCCGCCCCTTTCATGGGAGTACTCGCCAGCATCATGTCAAACAGGTTCTTCCATTTGTTATTGGGGATCTGGCGCATGGCAAACCGGAGACCGAGCTCAGTATCGCCGCGAGCCGCCGCGTGCATGTGGGCGGTCAGCTTGCCCGTGTCGTTCAGCGAGCCTTCGATGGTGCTGCGGTCGAAACTCGCAAACGGCAGGTTGGCCGGTGTGGTCACGAGCGCCGAACTCGCCATCCGGCGCAACTGCCAGAGCCTGCTTGTCGCGCAGCGGATACGACAGCATGCGGAAGGGTGCAACCCCGTTGGTGCTGTCGAGCCAGATCTCCTGGCCATCGACATTGACCCGCGTGATGACATGGTCGAACTGCATCGGCGAAGGAACATCGGGATCGAGCTTGTGCTGCGAGCCGATGAGCACCGAGGTCGAGCTGAAGCCCTGGGCCGCCAGCAGCGCTGCGAGTAACGTGTTCTTGTCTTTGCAGTCGCCGTAGCCATTGGCGAGGACTTCGGAAGCGGCGTGGGGCTGGTAGCGTCCCAGGCCAAACGACAAACTCACGTAGCGGAAGTCGCGCGAAACATAGTCGTAGAGTGCCTTCACCTTGTCCATGTCGGTGGTCTTGCCCTCAACCAATGCTGCGGCCTTAATCTTGATGGCGTCGGTGGGCTCGCGGCGGTCCTTCTCCAGGCCCGCATACCAGTCGCCCATCTGCTGCCAGCTCTCGTAGGTGGTGAGCTGCACCGAGGGCGTTTCGTCATCGTCGCGCCGCCGCCGAGAGGGATGCTTCTTTCTCTTCGTAATGTCGGCGTCGTCCTCGTCTTCGAGGTGCGAGTGCTTCCAGCGATAGATGCGCCGGTCGCCTTCGTCGCTGATCGTGGGGTCAGCGCCAGGTTCGGTCTTTAGCTTGATGGCGCGCGACTTGGGAACGTCGATTTCCAGTTGCTCATCCAGCACGATGCCGCGATCGCGGAAGTCGTAGCTGATCCAGAACTGCCCGGGCGTCAAGCGGGTCCACGATGGTACGGACAAAGCGATACTCCAGTACATCGCCCGGCCGCAGCGACGGAACGCTGATGTGCTTCTCGTGGTAGTCGCTGTACATCAGGGCGTTCGGGTAGGTGACGTCCTGGATGGCCGATTCCTGCGCAGTCACTACCGTCCCGTCGGGCTTGGTGACGCGCACATAGGGAATCTCAATCTTGTCGCTCAGCGCGCTATACCCTACCTTGAGCTGACCCAGCGCCTGCACGCCGGCATCGCTGTTGATCTTCATGCGGACATCAATCTGCTCCCGCCCGGTGCCGTCATTCTCGAAGCGAAACGCCTCGCGATACAACTCGGTGACGAAGGCTTCCTGCGAGTAGTCAGCGCCCGGCTTTGGAGCCGGGGCAGGCGCTTGCGCCAGGAGAAAAGCAGGCAAGAGGCAAGAGAGGAAGAGGGCAATCCGAACTGTGCGCATATGGATAGGTTCTGTGAGATATGTTACGCGGTAAGGCTGCGATTGGAAATCAGGCAAGAAACCCGGGCGGCGAGAACGCGCGGGTTGACTCTCAATCGGTTGCGGCCTGAGTGGCTGCGAATTCATTCGGCGGCCACGGCCCGCTCAGCCTGAGCCGCACGCCCTCGGACGGACCGGCGCTGCGTAGGGCTGCGATAAAACGCTCGCGGTCGCCGCGTGCCATCAGCGCATACCAGATGCGGGTACGGCGCTCCTGCCGTGACCGCCATTCACGAACAATTCCGGCGCAAACGGTCTTCAGCTTGGTATCGATAGCGGCCGCCCGCGCCTCAGTTTCCTGACGCCGCTTCTGATATTCACGTCCGCTTACGGGAGTCGCCAGGTCGGCGCGCTCGTCGTCTGCCCAGGTGGCCGTCAGTTCGTATTGCACCATGCCGGACAGCCGCGTCAGCGCTTCGGTATAAGTCTGCGCCGTGCTCGCCTAGCAATCCTTCGACGGCCTCGACACTCTCGACCATCGCCGGAAATGGGAACGCCAGCGTCGTGGAGTGCGCCACCAGCTCGCGCAGCACCTGGCGGTATTTCCCTTCCGCCACCTTGCGTGATGGCCCCTCGGCCAGCGTCTCCGGATTCGCCACCTCGCTCCACCAGACGCGCAAGCCACTGACGTCATGCGTGAGCACAGGAAGCTCCGCAACGCCCGTCAATTCGGGCATCGGATCCGCGTGAATCAGGGATACGCAATAGAGCAGGCAGGCCAAAATTCAGCCTATCACGAGCGCAAACCGCTATTCGCTATTCGCTCTTCGCCTTTCGCTCTTCGCCAGAAACAAAAAACCCACTCGAGCATGAAGCAAGAGTGGGGCAGTTTTTAACGATCCACTATCCACTAATCACTAGCCACTAACCTACCGCCGCGGGCCGCGTCCACGACCGCCACGGTCGCCGCCGCGTCCACCGCCCGGGCCGCCCCGGCGCGGACCGCGATCGCCACCGCCATCGCGCCGCGGAGGACGGCTGCTATCGCGGTTAAAGTTGGGCTCGTCGGCAGATTCGTGTCCACCTTCAAACGCCACCTGCCCGCCCGGCTGTCCGCCGGACTCTTCACCGGCTTCGGCGTCTTCCGGAAGCTCGCCGCCGCCCATCTTGGCGCGCTGCTCCTTCAGGATGGCCTTGCGCGACAACTTAATGCGGTTGCCTTCGACGGCCAGCACCTTCACCATGATCTGGTCGCCTTCCTTCAGCTCATCGCGCACGTCATTAATGCGATGCTCCGCCACTTCGCTGATGTGCAATAGGCCGTCGGTGCCCGGAATAATCTCGACGAACGCGCCGAAGTCCGCAAGCCGCGTCACTTTGCCCAAGTAGGTCTTGCCCACTTCGGCGGTGGCGGTGATGTCGGAGATCATCTGCAGCGCCTTCGCTGCCGCTTCCTGATCGCTCGACGAAACGTTCACCTTGCCGGTGTCGTCCACGTCGATCTTGACGCCAGTCTGCTCAATGATGCCGCGGATAACCTTTCCGCCCGGCCCGATCAGATCGCGAATCTTGTCGGTGGAAATCTGCACCGTATAGAAGCGCGGCGCAAATTCACTGATCGCAGTGCGCGGCTCAGCGATCACCTCGTTCATCTTGTCGAGGATGTACAACCGGCCATGCCGTGCCTGCTCCAGCGCTTCGCGCATGATCTGCGCCGTGATGCCCATCACCTTGATGTCCATCTGCAGCGCCGTGATGCCCTCGCGCGTGCCGGCAACCTTGAAATCCATGTCGCCGTAGTGATCTTCCGCGCCCGCGATGTCGGTCAGGATGGCATACGCGTCGCCTTCCTTCACCAGTCCCATCGCCACACCGGCGACCGAGGCCTTGAGCGGAACGCCGGCATCCATCAAGCTCAGCGAACCGCCGCAAACCGTCGCCATCGACGACGAGCCGTTCGACTCCAGAATGTCAGAAACCACTCGCATCGCGTACGGCCAATCGGTCTCGTCCGGCAACACCGCCGACAACGCCCGCTCAGCCAATGCTCCGTGACCGATCTCACGACGTCCCGCGCCACGCAGGAACGCCACTTCGCCCACCGAGAACGGCGGGAAGTTGTAGTGCAGCATGAAGCGCTTCTTGGTTTCGCCTTCGAACGCTTCCAGCCGCTGCTTGTCTTCGCCGGTGCCCAGCGTGGTCGTGACCAGTGCCTGCGTCTCGCCACGAGTGAAGATCGCAGACCCGTGCGTGCGCGGCAGCACCCCAACCTCGACCCAGATGTCACGGATCTGGTCGAATTTGCGCCCGTCCGGACGCCGCTTGTCGTTGATCACCTGCTCGCGGAAGATCTGTTCGCGCAGCAGGTCGAAGTACTTGCCGGCCTTCTTGCGGCCTGCCTCGTCTTCTTCCGGCACGCTTTCCTTCACTTCCGTCTTCAGCTTCTTAATCATCGCGTAGCTGTCGTTCTTGGGATACTTCTCGGTGTTTACGGCGTCGGTCAGCTGCGCGCCGTATTTCGCCCGCAGTCCGCCGAGGTACGCTTCATCGGTAACTACCGGCTCGACCACGCGCTTCGCCTTGCCCACCTTCGCCGCCAGCTCATTAATCGCGGCAACAATCTTCTTGACTTCCTGGTGGCCGAACTCGATCGCGTTGACGACCGTCTCTTCCGAAACTTCCTTGGCGCCCGACTCGATCATCACGATGCCGTCCATGGTGCCGACGACCATCAGGTTCAACTTGCCAGCGCGCTGCTCGTCGTAAGTCGGATTGATGACAAACTCGCCGTCCACCTGTCCGACGCGCACCGCGCCGATCGGCCCGTGGAACGGAATGTCCGACACGCTCAGCGCTACCGAAGCGCCGTTGATGCCGGCAACGTCAGGGTCGTTCGTCGTATCCGCCGACAGCACCATCGCGATGACCTGCGTCTCGCAGCGGAAGCCTTCCGGGAACAGCGGACGAATCGGCCGGTCGATCTGGCGGCTGGTGAGAATCTCGCGCTCGCTGGGTCGTCCTTCGCGCTTGATGAATCCGCCCGGAATGCGGCCCGCGGCGTAGGTGTACTCGCGGTAATCCACCGTGAGCGGGAAAAAGTCGATGCCCTCGCGGGGGTCGGCGTTGGCGCAGGCTGTGGCGAGAACCGCGTTTTCGCCAATGTGCACAATGCAGGATCCGTGTGCCTGCTTGGCATACTTTCCAGTCTCAAAGCGAATGGACTTACCGCCGTGCAGCTCTACTGTTACTTCTAATGCTTCTGGTTTCATTTATTTTCCCTTCGTGGAAAACGCAACCGATGAGGTCCCTGGCCCGCTGCGGCCCTGACTGTGATTGGTCCTGCTACTCGACGAAATGGAACGTACCCCGAGACAGGATGGATGCGGCAGCGGCATGGAGGGATTGGAGATCATGTCAGCCGAGAGAGGCTGAAACTTGGTTCTTGTGGGTGCCCCATCCCGCCTTCTTTTCGCGGGGTGGAAGTTTCCTGAACACCCAATTCGAACTGCCCGCCACGGCACCATGGGCCATGGCAGGCGAAATCGTGACGCACAACACGCTGGTAGAGCGGGAATTCAGAATCGGCTGCCGTTTACTTACGGATGCCCAGTCTCTGAATGACCTCTTTGTAGCGTTCAGGGTCGGACTTTCTGAGGTAGTCCAGCAGGCTACGACGCCGGCTGACCATCATGAGAAGACCGCGCCGGGAGGCATGGTCCTTCTTATGCGTCTTAAAATGCTCCGTCAGTTCACTAATACGCGTACTCAGTATCGCGATCTGGACTTCCGGCGAACCGGTATCCGTGTCGTGAGTACGGTACTGGTCAATCAGGGCGGTTTTTTTCTCTCGGGCTAACACTGCTTCGGGTGCGCTCCTACTCTTGTTTTTGTCGTATGTTGTTACGCCATAAAGAATAACACGCAACTGCGCCTTCCACCAAACCCTGCTGCCGAGCCACTTCAGTACGACGGCGAATTCAGCACGTTGGGCTCATACGCCCGTAGCACTTTCTTCACAATTTCGAAGATATTGGGTTCCGTGCCATCAATCGAGCGCCTCACCCAAAACCCCGCAGCGGTGCTGGCCAAATACCAGTCATCACCATCTTCTCGGACTGTCGGGTAGCTGGAAAGAAAGTCGCTCAGCCACGTGCAGTCCGCATTGAGCTGCGTCCCGACATCCTGGAAGTTCATGCGTTCTTGTTCTGCCCGTTCCGGGCTGATCCCTTGCGTGCGTTTCTTTTCAATGTGCAGGAGATAGTTGGCCTTGATCGTCTCCAGCGGAATCGGGTCGCCGGAAAACCTTGCCCATTGGTGGTTCGCGTCAGCGTAGTCTTTCTTGACGGCTTGATACCGGCCTTCGAAATTGTGATATTGGTCCGGCGTGGCAAACAAAATCTCATGGGATCGATACAACGCGCGCACCGTCGGTCCGATGTAGGCTTGATAAACTTCCTGGGTCACGCCACGGAACCATGGATCCGTTTGGTCTGGAACGATGTGTTGGTCTAGCCAGTCAAGGAACTTCGGATTGTAGTGGCCGAATCCGACCGGGTCGAGAAGGTCGAGTTTCTTCGGATCCTGCGGCCCGGCCTGAACAAAAATGCTTAGCCCCGAGATCGCCGCCACCTTGTCGAAACTCACGACGTTTCTCACCGTGCAGTAAAGGTAGCGGAAGCCCATCTTCAAATACGTCTGGCAGTCAAAATCGCCCGGCTCCTGTTTCTTGGTTACCGTGCAATCTTTGTTGGCGCAGAGGATGTCGGGCAACAGTGCATCCGGCGGCTGGTTGAGTTGTTGGGCCAGCTGGGTCAGCCTGACAACCTCGGCCTCTTTCGCTCCCAGGTCTATCCATGTGTAGCGAATGACCTCCTGCGCTGTTTGCTCTCGTGCCGCATCCGCTTTCTCCAGGGCGTGCTGCGTCTCCACCAGTTGCGCCGCCGCTTTGTGTCGCTGCACCAATGCATAACCTGCAACGAACGCCAGTACTGCGAATGCCGCAATCGATACCTGCGCAATTCGGCGGCGAAGTTTCACCTTGCGGAGTTCCTCCGCTTCGGCGGCCTCGCTGCTGGCTTGTATGAATTCGCGCTCCTGCGCCGTCAGTTGATTCGGATGCTGCACCAGCCACCCTCGCGCGCGGTTCAGCTTCAAGCCGGTCAACAGGGCGCTGCTCTTGTCCGCCTCCGAGGCGTGTTGCCAATCTTGCAGCTCCTGCTCCAGTTGCTGCTTGCCTATCAGGAACTCGCGTGCCGCATCCAGCCATGACCGCAACAACGGCCATTTGCGCAGCAGCGCCTCATGCGCCACTTCCACTACGCGCGGAGCATCGCCGTCCTGCCGAATGATCAGCAGCCGCGCTTTGGCCAGCAGCTCCAACAGCGGCTGGGCCTTGGCCGGCAGTTCGTCCAGCCGCGCCGGACGCCGCACATACTCGCCCTGATCGTTGACCCTCACCATGGCCGGGAACAAACGCCTCGCGTAGCGCCGACAGCTCCTCATCGGCGGGCTTAGCCTGCGCCAGCACGTCGTCAGCCGCCTTCCGGACCGCGTTCTCCAGCGGGCTCAGCCCGGCTTTCTCGTCACCCAGCGCCTGGTAGCCATAGAGGCTGAGATACTTGTTCGGCGAGCGGTCAAACAGCTCCCGCAGCGCGAAGGCCAGAAGCGGCAGCGCATCCTCGGTCTCGGCATCGCGCGTCGCCTGTTGTACGAACGCGTCTTCCACGCCCAGACACGCTACCCGTGCCGGCCCCTGGATGATCTGCGGGATGCGGCTCTGCGGCATTGGTCCCAGCGAAAACTCCTCAAACTTCGCTCTCAGCGCAGCCGCCGACTGAAGCTCTCCCAGGAAGTCCGACCGAAGCGCCAGCACCCCCATGAACGGTAAGTCCGCGGATGTCGTCTGGTTGATGATCTCGAAAAACCGCCGCACTTGCCCGGGCTCGGAGACGCCGAACAACTCCTCCGCCTGGTCGATCGGGATCAGAATCTGCGCGTCATTGACTCCCGCTTTCACGCGCAGCGCGTTCGCAACATCATTCATCACTCGTGCCGGATCGCCGCTCGTTAGATTTTCCTGCAGCTTGGCGAAGTCCGTCTCTGGACCGCAGGCCACAGCCAACGACATCGCCAACTCATCGACCGGGTGGGTTCGCGGCCGCATCGGCGGGACCACGATCCAGTTGTGCCCGGCGCGCTTCAGTCTCGGAATGACGCCGGCCCGCAGCAGCGACGACTTGCCCGATCCCGACGATCCAAGCAGCGCAATCAGCTTGGCGCCGCCCTGGGCCCGGCGCGCTTCCAGTCGCTCGATCAGCCGCCGGATGTCGTCGTCGCGCCCAAAGTAGATCGCCGCGTCCTCTTCCTGGAACGCTAGCAGCCCCGGAAACGGCGGCCGGCTGGCGTCCCAGGGAAAGCCGCCCTGTGCGTCAAGCGCGATCCGCACTAACTCCCGCGACAGCCGCTCCAGTCCGCCCTCGCGATCTTGCAGCAGATTCAGCGCCTGAATGTCCGGCGAAATCAAGGTATCGCCGGTAGGCGCTTCGATCACCGGAAAGATCGCTTTTCCCAGCGCCCTGGCTTGCGTGAACTCGGCAAAGCACCACTTCGAGGCCAGCCAGTTCGGCGTCTGAATAATGATGATGGCTTGCGACTGCTCCACCTCGCGATAGAGCGTCTTTTCCCAATCGGCCCCCGGAGGAATCCCCGAGTCCTTGTCGAAGTCCAGAAAGCTGGTTTCAAAGCCCTGGCCCATCAGCCACATCTTGATGCTTGCAGCCAACTCGTTATCTCGACCCGAATGGGAGATAAAGATGCGCGCCATGCAGTATTTTCCTGTCTTGTACCGGTTCTCTGGAAGGATTGTCGTTGATGAGCGGTAAGACTATCTCAGACCGTGCTCTCCTGCAAACGTTGTTTATGACTGGCCAGGTGGCTGTGGACTATCAAGACGTCGTACTTGGAGGATCGGCTGACCGCCAGCAGGCGAAGCCAAGTCTAAAGAGAAAAGCCGCCCCGACGGGCGGCTCGTTAGAAATCAGGTCGTCAAGCAGACGGTCAGAACAGTTTTCGACGGAGGGTACCCGCGATACCGAGTATGCCGCTGCCCAGCATCACGAGAGTGCCCGGCTCAGGAGTCGGGGCACCGCTATCGTTTTGCGACGCATAGGCGCCACCGCCATTCCAATCCTGCGCGTAGAGCGCATTCCCGCCGGAATCCAAAATCGCGAAGGACAAATCGTTCGGGGTGGCGCCGCAGGCGCCAAAGAAGCATTGATAACCAGCGCCGTCGCCGCCCACACCAGTTTCCCAGCCCCACTGCGGAGGAAACACCAAGTCGGCTACGATCGAAACCCAGTAGGTCGTCCCCGCCTGCGCGGTGAACGCAGAACCGAGGAAGCCGTCATAGAAGAAAGAAGGATCGCCAGAAGCGTCGGGACCAACGGAGGTCTCGCCGAAAGTGCCGGGACCGGAATAGCTGGCCAGCGTGGCGCCAGGAGCTCCGCCGTTATCGGCGTAGAAGTTCAGCGTGAAGCCAGTGATGGGACCCTGAACGGGAGGATTGAAGTAGGCGCCAATCCATTGAAATTCCGCAATGTCTGAGGTAGAACCGAGCGTGAAATTGTCGTAGGTGGTGGCAAAGTTACCGTACCCCGACGGTGCACTCTGGCGAGCTAACGTACCAGCGGAAGCAGGAGCTGCAACAGCGAAGAGCCATGCCGCAACAGCAGCCAGCGCGGTGAAACGGAGCGTCCGAAGTCTCATTACTTCCTCCTGAAGATATACTCCCGGATTTTGATATTCCCCGGGAGGTGCCCCATAATGCCACCATCTTTATGGGAAAGCAATTTATTTTCTCTCGATGCTTAGAAATTTACATTCAAGGAGGTATTGAGGTGTAACTAAAAACTGGGTATGCCTTTCATCCGCCAGTCGCAAGTCTCCGAAGTATCCTTGCATGCTGCCGGAAACTCATAGTTACTGTCACTAGCCTATCGATTAGCCGCACATGTTCTAATACTATCCGCGAGGATTTCGCTCCCGTGACGCCTATTTGCAACTGTATCGCCGCTTTGTATATATGCTGCGCCAGCATCGTCTGCGCTGCCCAACCGCCGCCGGCCGTAACTCCCGAGCGCGTCGCCGCTGCCCTCACCGCGCTCGAACCCTTCATCCACTCCACTATGGCCAGCACCAAGGTTCCCGGAGTCGCCGTCGCCGTCATCTACAACGATCAGGTCGTCTTCTTGCGCGGCTACGGAGTGCGCAAGGTCGGAGACCCCGCCGCGGTCGATCCCGATACCGCCTTCGAGATCGCTTCGTTCTCCAAGCCCATCACCTCGACGATCCTCGCCTCGCTCGTGGGAGAAGGCAAAATCGGCTGGGACGACCGCATCGTGGACCTCAATCCCGGCTTCCAGCTGTCGAGCCCCGAGACCACGAAGCAGATCACCATCCGCGACTTCCTCTCGCACCGCAGCGGCCTCGCCACCGAATCCGGCGACCTACTCGAAGACCTCGGCTACTCCCGCCCAGATATCTTGTATCGCATGCGCTACTTGCCGCTGCCCGGCCAGTTCCGCAAGTCGTACGCCTATAGCAACTTCGGCTACACCACTGGAGCCATCGCCGCCGCCGTCAAGCTGGGCAAGCCCTGGGAGACCATCGCCGACGAGCAACTGTACTCCCGCCTCGGCATGACCTCTACCAGCTCGCGCTTCTCCGACTACGAAGACCGCGCCAACAAGGCCGCGCTGCACATCTTTATCAACGGAGAGCCGGTCAACCGCTTCGTACGCGAGGCTGACGCCGAGGCCCCCGCCGGCGGAGTCTCCTCCAGCGCCCGCGACCTCGCCCAATGGGCGCGCCTGCAGCTCAATGACGGCAAGTGGAATGGCAAACAGCTCATCGACGCCACTGCCCTAGCCGAAACCCACAAGCCCCAGATGTGTACCAGTCCTCCCGACCCCGCGAAGCCCGGTGAATGCGTTGGCAACAAGTATTACGGCCTTGGCTGGGATGTCGGGACCACTGCCGACGGCCACCTGCAACTCGGCCATAGCGGCGCATTCTTCCTCGGCGCGTCCACCAGCGTTTACCTCATTCCCCAGGAGCACCTCGGCGTCCTGGTCCTCACCAATAGCATGCCCGTCGGCGTGCCCGAGTCTATCTGCCTCTACTTCCTCGATATGGTCCACTACGGCAAGCCGCAGCGCGACTACCTTCCGCTGCTCCAGAAACTCTTCTCCGGCATGATCGCCGAGTCTCAGGACGCCTCACCCAATTACGCCACTCTGACTCCGCCCAAGACTGCCACAGCGGCCAAACCGCTCAGCTCCTACGTCGGAAAATATACGAATGAGTACTTTGGGACGCTGGAAGTTTCCGTTGAGGAAGGCCGTTTGATCCTGCGGCTTCCGGCGCTCGGCAGCTACCACGAACTCGCCCACTGGGACGGCGACACTTTCACCTATTACTTCGCTAGCGAAAACACCGGCCTCGGCCGCCGCGGCGCAAAGTTCTGGCCAGACAAAGGTGAGGTGCTGATCGAGATGCTCACACCCGAACACAACGCCGTCTTCACCCGGCCGCAACCGTAGCGCAAGGCTGAACCCGGCAGACTTCTGTCGCAGTCACCCGCCGCCGGCCTTTTCGAAACTCGAAACTTGAAACTCGAAACTGCCTTTGGTACATGTACCTTCGTAACTTGACGACCTCCGCCACAGCGCTACACTGCGGCCGTGGGGATTAGTGTTTTTGTCCCCCTGTGCGCCGTTCATGCGCCCGCTTGAGTACCCGGCTCTTTGACAATCTCGATTACTTTCTGGTTATCTGCGGAGCCGCCGGATTCGCCGCTGATGCAGTACGAAGGATGGACTAGACGCTGCAAGTCCTTTGGATGCAATCACGTACCGGTAACCCGTTTAGTTCGCCGATCTTGCGCGGAAAATGTCGCTAAGCTTCTGATTCTAAGGCAGAGGGCAGGGGGAGGGGGGTGCCGTGCCCGACGGCTGCTCGACTTTTTCGGCTTTCCGCCTCGGATGATTGCTGAACAGTAAACATTCGCCCGCATCCGATACCCGAATACCCGCTCATTCGTCCATTCTGATACTGTACCGAGAGGGTTGCCGATGAGGTGGGCGCCGCGCTGATGGGGACGACACTCCGCAGGATCTTCAAGGCATTCCAGTACCGCGACTTCCGCCTCATGTGGATTGGCGCCTGCACCTCCAGCATCGGCACCTGGATGCAGATCGTGGCGCAAGGCTGGCTGATTTACCGCCTGAGCCACTCCGCTTTCCTGCTGGCTCTTGACCAGTTCCTCGGCGGCATTCCCATCTTTTTGTTTTCGCTGGTCGGCGGCGTGATTGCTGACCGCATTGAACGCCGTCGCATCCTGCTGGGCTCCCAGTATGTCCAACTTTGCAGCGCCGCGCTGCTGACCATTCTGGTGGCAACGGGGACGGTTCACGTCTGGGAGATTTTGGCCCTCTCGCTGGTCTCCGGATTCGCGCAGGCCTTCGGCGGCCCAGCCTACCAGGCGCTGATTCCCACCCTGGTTGAACGCGACGACATGCCCAACGCCATCGCCTTGAACTCGATCCAGTTCAACCTGGCGGTCACCGTTGGACCTGCCTTGGGTGGAATGGTTCTCGCGCGCTTTGGTGAAAAGTGGTGCTTCGGACTCAATGCGCTGTCGTTTCTTGCTCCTGTCCTTGCGCTCCTCATGATCAGGACGCGCTTCCTGCCGGAGAAGACGACGGACTCGATGCTCAGCAGCTTCAAGCAGGGCATTCGCTTTGTGCGCAAGCAGGGCTCGATGGAAGCGCTGATTTTTCTGGCGTTCTGCATGACTGCGCTGAGCATGCCGATGCGCACCTACTTCCCCGTGTTCGTGAAGGACATTTTCAAACGCGGCCCGGAGACTTACGGCCAGCTTCTATCGATGATGGGCATCGGTTCGATCTGTGGTTCGCTCGCCATCGCCAGCCTCGGCAACTTCCGGCACAAGGGCCGCATTGCAGTGCTCATGCTTATCTGTCTTGGCTTGGGCATCTCGGCCTTCGCCTGGTCGAAATCGCTGGCGGTGAGTTATGTGGTGGTGCTGCTGGTCGGGTTTTCGATGATGGCCGTCTTTGCCACCGTCAATTCGCTGGTGCAGCTCATCACCACCAACGAGATGCGCGGCCGCGTGATGAGCGTTTACAACTTCGCCTTCCGCGGCGGAATGCCGATGGGCAACCTCATGTCAGGATGGCTGGTGCCGATGTTCGGAGCGCCCTTGGTGCTTGGCGTAAACGGCCTGCTGCTGGTTCTGCTCGCGTCCTATTTCATCCTCACGCGAGCGCGAGTGACTTCGCTGTAGCTGGTTCGAGCGCTACCGCGTCGCCTTCTCCAGCAAATACAAATAGGAACGATAGACTTGCCCCGTCGCACGCGTCATGCCGATTTCACAGGTTCGACTGCTCGAGTAACACGCCTCGGGATGCTTAGCCTTCACCTCGCCGGCTTCCAACCGGGTCGCTGCCGCTGTCAGTTCAGGAACCAGAAAACCGCGATCGCCGGCGAAGGCACAGCAACCTGCGTCCAGCGGAACCAGCACATCATCGCTGCAGGCCTTCGCAATCGCCGTGAGTTTCGCCGTCAGGCCGAGCTTGGTGACCGAACACACCGGATGCAACGCCACGGAAGAAGTCTTCGCACTCACCCGCAGCTTGGGCAACAGCGTGTCATGGGCGAACTCGATGGAATCCAGAAACGTCATCCGGTCAAAGCGCTGCTGGTTCTCTTCACTGAGATATCCGCGAGCATTGCGGAAGCCATAAGTGCAAGGGCTGGTATCAACCACGATCGGCAGTCTTCCCTGCTCCGACCACGACCAGAATTTATCTATGGCGTGGTTGAGCGCTATCTTGTTGGCGTCGACAAATCCTTTCGACGAGAACGGCGTTCCGCAACAAGTTCCCGCGACATCGTCTGGAATATAGAGCGGCACGCCCGCGCGCCGGCCCAGCTCCAGCATGACCTGCATCAGCGAACGGTCGCCCGGCTCGCTTGGCAGTCTCCCCATCGTCCGCGAGATGCATGACGGGAAATAGATTGCCTGTGCGCCGCTTCGCGTGGTCTTCGGAACGCCCTCCGCCGCGTGCGGTATGTCGGCTGTCCACTCGGCCATGTTGTCGCCGACAACGCTCTTCATGGCCTGCGACATCCAATGCACAGCCGATGCGCCGAGTACCGACTGCGCCGCGTGTCCCATGCGCAGCATCACGCGAAGCATGGTCTCGGTCGCCGCGAAATGAGAAGCAATCTTGGCTGCCCACTTCTGCGACGCGGGCGTTTGCCGTAATCTGCGGAAACGTTTCACCAGTTGTCCCGTGTCGATACTTACCGGACAAGCTGTGGCGCACAGTCCATCGGTGGCGCAGGTGTCGAGCGCCGAATATGGGAAGTCGCGATTCAAACTTTGGAAGAGCTCGATCGCAGCACGCTTGGTAGAGGGATCAACCGGTTCGGGAAGTTCGCCCACAGCAGAAGGATCTACGATCTGTGCAAGCCGCTCTATCTCGCGCCGGACGACAATGCGCTGCCGCGGGGTTAGCGTCAGCTCGCGGCTGGGACACTTCGACTCGCAGTAGCCGCACTCAATGCACTTGTCGACTTCCGGCTCCACGGTTGGAATGCGCTTGAGGTTCTGCAGGTGCGCGCGGGGATCAGAATTTACGATCACGCCCGGATTCAGCAGACCGTGCGGATCCGCCAGCTGTTTCAGCCGCCGCATGATCTCGAAGCCCTCGGTACCCCACTCCGTCTCGACGAACGGCGCCATGTTACGGCCGGTGCCATGTTCGGCCTTCAGTGCGCCGTCATACCGCTTGACCACCAGTTCCACGACGTCGTCGATGAAGTGCGCGTACTGATCAACCGCCGCCTGATCATTAAAGCCTTGTGTGATGACAAAGTGCAGGTTGCCGTCTTTGGCATGGCCGAAGATGATGGCGTTGTCGTAGTCGTGCTTGCGAAAGAGCTTGTTTAGATCAAGTGCGCCGTCAGCCAGCCGTTCGATGGGAAATGCGACATCCTCGATGATCACGGTCGTGCCAGTCTTGCGAACAGAGCCGACTGACGGGAACATGCCGGAACGAATCTTCCACAGTAGCGCCTGTTCGGCCGCAGCATGGGTAAATGTGGCGGGTTCCACGAGCTTAAGCGAACCCACCGCATCGGCTGCCAGTTCTTCGAGTTGCCGCCGCTCCCTTTCTTCCGCGGACTGAAACTCTGCCAGCAATCCCGCTGCGCCATCCGGCAGCGTGCGCAGTGAAGGCGGAACTCCGGCTTGGGTCTCGACGGATCGCAGCGAGGCGCGATCCATCACTTCCAGTGCCTTCGCGCCTGCCTGGCGCAAGGGGACGATGGACTCGGCCGCTGCGTACAAGTCAGGAAATAGCAGCAGCCCGGTGTACTTCACCGGCAGATCAGGCACGGTGTTCAGCACGGCCTCGGCGATAAAGGCGAGCGTTCCTTCCGCACCGATCAGTACGTGCTGGAAGATGTCCACGGCGCAGTCGTAATCGAGGAACGCATTCAGCGAGTAGCCGGTGGTGTTCTTCATGCGGTACTTACCGCGCACCCGCTCGCGAAGTGCCGCGTTAGATTCCAAGTGCGCCTTAAGATCGAGAACGCCTTGCGCCAGCTGTGGCTCGAGCGCGTGAAACTTTTCGTCAGCATCGGGCTGTGCGGTGTCAATCACGGTGCCCGACGGCAGCATGAAGATCATGGAGTGCAGCGTGTGATAAGCGTTCTGCTCGACACCGCAGCACATCCCGCTGGAGTTGTTCGAGAGGATTCCGCCGATGGTACAGGTCGCGATGGAAGCAGGGTCGGGCCCAATTTTGGCACCATAAGGAACCAGCAATTGGTTGGCGCGGGCGCCGATTACGCCGGGCTGCAGCCGGATCTTCTTCCCGCTGTCTTCCACGGCCGCATTGCGCCAGTTACGCGCTACCTCCACCAGCAGCCCGTCGGAAATCGACTGCCCCGACAGGCTGGAACCTGCGGCGCGAAAGGTCATGGGAATTCCGTGACTCTGGCTGAACTGAAAAAGCTTGTGGACCTCTTCTTCATCCTTCGCCAGCACCACGGCGCGGGGAATGAGCCGATAGAAGCTGGCATCGGAAGCGAACGCGATGAGGTCGATAGGCCGAATAAGGATGCGGTCTGCATCAAGCTGTGCGCTGAGCGCCGCTTTGATTTGCGAAGACGTTTCCACTCCGGAGGTCACAACACTTGCGGACATGATGATCGGTTCCCTGCTTGAGGCTCGAACTTGCGCGTTTCAGATAAGGCGCAGTGGAATTCTCCCGGAGAACGCCACCAGCGTTCCCCGGAAGAACCAGACGAAGCTACAACTTGGTCACGAAGACTCCTGCTCCCATGCGCTTAATGAATGACAAGCTGCGTGAACGGCGCGACGTAAGCCATCAGGAACACCAGGATGCCTACCAGGCACGCCAGCGCAATGCTGTGGAAGAACACGTAGCGCAAAATGTCACCCTCATGCCCGTACCACTCAGTAGCGGTGCTGGCGACAACGATGCTCTGGGCGTCGATCATCTTGCCCATAACGCCACCGGCACTATTCGCGGACGCCATGAGAACCGGCGAAACGCCGACCTGTTGAGCAGAAATCTTCTGTAGACTGCCGAAGAGCACATTGGACGAAGTGTCAGAGCCGGTCAGCGCAACGCCCATCCATCCCAGCAACGTTCCGAAGAACGGATAGAGGTGGCCGGTGCGAGCGAAGGCCAGTCCCATAGTGGCATCGAGTCCTGCGTAGCGCGTCAGGAAGCCGACAGCCATCATCGCGGAAATCGTCAACAGGGAGAAGCGCACGCGAACGATGGTCTTCAAGTAAATCTTGAAGATCTGGCCGACGCTGAAGCCCATGATCAGTCCGGAAATAATGGCGGCGATGAAGATACCGGTTCCGGTGGCGCTGAGCCAATTGAGACTGAAGACCGCCGACTCTTTGGTGTTCTTGACCACCACCGGAGGCATGCGCTCGACGAGCTTATTCAAGCCATGCACCGGGAATGTCGGGCTGGTGATCTTGCTGGGTGGCGTGGCCCAGGTTGCCATGGAGGTGAATACCTTCTCCGGCGTATTGAGCATTTTCTTGACGCTGACCGTGCCCCAGCAGAAAACGATGATGCTCAGAACGAGCCAGGGCAGCCATGCGCGGGCGACCTCTCCGCGGCTATAGCCATGACTGGCGCGGTGGTCGGTCTTCTGCTCCTCGCCTTCGAAGGTCCAGACCCGCTTCGGGTGCCATACCTGGAGAAAGGCAATCAGGCAAAGCATGGAGACAACAGCGGAAATCACTCCTGCGAGCCATGGTCCGTGATAGTTGGAGACCAGGAACTCGGTGGTAGCAAATGACGCTCCAGCTACGAGAATAGCGGGCCAGATTTCGATCATCTCGGAGAACCCGGCGAAGGCCCAGATCAGCCAGAACGGAACCAGCAACGCGAACAATGCAAGAATGCGACCGACCATGGCGCCGAGCGTGAATTCGCTGAATCCTGTGACGCCTGCCAGCGCGATGATGGGAGTGCCCAGCGCACCATACGCAACCGGCGCGGTATTTGCGATTAGCGACAGTCCCGAAGCCTGCAAGGGACGGAACCCCAACCCGATGAGAAGCGCGGCAGTAACGGCGACCGGAGTGCCGAATCCAGCGGCCCCTTCGAAAAACGCTCCAAAACAGAACGCGATCAGCAGTAGTTGCAGGCGGCGGTCCTGGGTAATGCCGGTGAGGCTGTGCTTCAACACCTCAAAACGTCCGGCTTCCACGGTTAGCTGATACAGGAAGATGACGTTGAGCACGATCCAGCCGATGGGAAACAGTCCATACGCTAGACCGTAGACAGTGGTAGCGGCCGCCATGCGAGCCGGCATATGAAATCCGACGGTAGCAGTGAGTAGCGCGGTCACAAGCCCAGCCAGGGCCGCATAGTGGGCCTTGGTATGGCCGAACGCGAGGGCGCCGAGCAGCACTACAACGGGCAATGCAGCGATGAGCGTCGAGAAAAACCAGTGCCCGGTGGGATCGTATTGCTGCTGCCATCCTGCGGTGAGTTCAGGCAATCGCAGGACAATGATCGCGGCAACTACGGCCACTACGGCGAAAATAATATCAGTCCAACCTGCTGCGGCTGGTTTAGACTGCTTTGCTGCGTGCGCGGAACCTGCCATGCGTACTCCTCCTGAGAGAGCGCAATCGAGCTGCGAAATTCGGTATAAAGTTCGCGAGAATAGTACGCGTGAAACTTTACGTTAGCTAGTAATAAGTGAAGGCGGACATGGCTCACTGGCCGATGTGATGTAGCGCACAAATTAGAACACCCAGAACGTAGCAGGGCCGCGAGCTACAATGAGCGCCACTGACTTCTGTCGCCGGAAGACCATCCGCGACCGCGAGGAGCTTCCATGAGTGCTACACCGCCTGTAGTCTCAAACACCGCCATGCAGAGGCCCTGGATCCTCGAGCTCACCGCGCCGGAACGCAGCACTCTGATCGCGACCTTCCTGGGATGGGCGCTCGACGGCATGGATGTGATGGTCTATAGCTTCGTGATTCCCGCGCTGATCGCCGCCTGGCACATCAGCAAGGGACAAGCAGGGTTGCTGGGCACAGCCGCGCTGCTGATTTCAGCCGTCGGCGGATGGCTCGCCGGACTACTGGCCGACCGCTTCGGCCGGGTTCGGGTGCTGCAAATCACCATCGTGTGGTTCGCGTTCTTCACCTTCTTGAGCGGATTTACCAATTCGTTCTGGCAATTGCTGATGACGCGCGGCCTGCAAGGCCTCGGCTTTGGAGGCGAGTGGGCGGTTGGCTCGGTGCTCATGGGAGAGGCCATCCGCGCACAGCATCGCGGCAAGGCCGTCGGCACGGTGCAAGGCGGTTGGGCCGTGGGCTGGGGCATTGCGGCCATCTGCTATACGGTTCTCTTCTCGAAATTCCCTGCCGCCATCGCGTGGCGGGCAATGTTCTGGATTGGCATTTTGCCGGCGCTGCTGGTGTTCTACATTCGACGATCCGTTCCTGAGCCTGCGGTGTTCCAACAGACACAGCAGAGAGAAGCGGCCCTCGGGAGAAGTAGCCGCTTTCTGGAAATATTCAGCCCCGAATTGCTGAAGATCACCCTCCTCACAGCGTTGCTGGCCACCGGCGTGCAAGGCGGATACTACGCAATCACAACCTGGTTGCCCACGTTTCTGAAAACGGTGCGTGGCCTCTCGGTGTTCAATACCGGCGGGTATCTCTTCGTGGTGATCGTGGGGTCGTTCATCGGCTACATGGTGAGCGCATGGCTGGCCGATCGCCTCGGCCGCAAGAGGACGCTGATCCTGTTCGCAGTCTGCTCGTTTCTCACGGTGACGGCGTACACCTATCTGCCCATCAGCAATCAACTCATGCTGGTGCTGGGATTTCCTCTCGGATTCTTCGCGTCGGGATCGTTCAGCCCTGTCGGTGCGTTCTTCACAGAACTGTTTCCCAGCCGGTTGAGGGGATCAGGACAGGGGTTTTCGTACAACTTCGGCCGTGGTGTCGGGGCGCTCTTCCCCACCCTGGTCGGATACCTCAGCGCACGGATCAGTCTGGGACACGCGATTTCCGTCTTTGCCGTGGCGGCCTACCTTGTCATGATCCTTGCCGTGCTGATGCTCCCCGAGACGAGAGGAAAAGAGCTGCAAATCTACGAATAGGCGGCTATCGTGGAGGGCCGAGGGGGTCCGTAGAAATTATTTGCTGCGTTGAAAACAAGTCGGAGTATATATTCGTTTCGAATGGCGGTTATGCCGACGCCATTGCGTCTCAAGTCTGCGTGGTGCTGTCGTTCGTGATTTTTGGGTGAACGCTCGCGCATCCAACCCAAGCGTTCTCCCATTCATCGAGGAGAAAGCTGATGAACACATTTCCAATCATGCTGGGAACGTTGTGCGTGTTTGCGCTGGGTTATCGCTACTACAGCGCATTCATTGCAGCCAAGGTGCTGATGCTCGACGATCGCCGCGTCACACCGTCACACACCTACGAAGATGGACATAACTATGTGCCCTCGCCAAAGTGGGTTCTCTTCGGACATCACTTCGCCGCCATAGCCGGCGCCGGTCCGCTGGTTGGTCCCACGCTTGCGGCGCAATTCGGCTTTGCGCCAGGCTTCCTCTGGATCCTGATCGGTGCGGTGTTGGCCGGGTGCGTTCACGACTTTACCGTGCTGGTAGCTTCGGTGCGCCACAAGGGCAAATCGCTGGCGGACGTGGCGCGCACCGAGATCGGCCCGGGAGCCGGCCTGGTCACGATGATCGCCCTCCTGTTCATTCTGCTGGTTACGCTGGCTGGTCTGGGAGTAGTGGTGGTCAACGCGCTGGCCGACAGTCCGTGGGGCGTATTCACCATCGGGTGGACAATTCCGATCGCAATCGGAATGGGCCTTTACATGTTCAAGAGCACGCCAGGCCAGATTAAAATCGCAGGTCCCAGCGCGGCTGGCGTCGTTCTGCTGATCGGGGCCGTGATCGGTGGCCACTGGTTCGCCGCCTCGCCCTACGCCAGCATGCTCACCTTCAGTGCGCACCAGATCATCTACCTGATGGCGGCTTATGGATTCATCGCCTCCGTATTGCCCGTCTGGTTCCTGCTGGAGCCGCGCGATTATCTCTCCACGTACATGAAGCTCGGAACGATTGCACTACTCATCATCGGCGTGTTCATCGTTCATCCCGACATCCAGTTTCCGGCCGTAACCCAATTCATCCACGGCGGCGGGCCGATCATCAAGGGCAAGCTCTTTCCCTTCCTTTTCGTTACCATCGCCTGCGGCGCGATTTCCGGTTTTCACGCCCTGGTATCGTCGGGCACCACGCCAAAGATGTTGTGGAAAGAAACTGATGCGCGGTTCATCGGCTACGGGGCCATGATATGTGAAGGCATGGTCGCCGTGCTGGCCCTGATTGCAGCGACCTCGATGTATCCCGGAGACTACTTCGCCATCAACACTGCGCCTGCGGTATTTGCAAAGCTCGGCATGCACACCGTCAATCTGGACATGTTCTCTGCCGAAGTGGGTGAAAAACTCGCCGGACGAACAGGCGGTGCCGTTTCGCTGGCGGTCGGCATGGCGCAAATCTTCAAAGGCCTGCCCGGCATGAAAACGCTGACCGGCTACTGGTATCACTACGCCATCATGTTTGAGGCGCTGTTCATTCTGACCACGGTCGACACGGGAACCCGCGTGGCCCGTTACGTCATGCACGAACTGCTGGGCAAGGTGCACAAGCCGTTCAGCAATACGGCCTGGTTGCCGGGAAATCTCGTCACTTCCGCCGTCGTGGTCTCGGCCTGGGGCTATCTGATCTACACCGGAAATATTTCCACTCTGTGGCCGCTGTTTGGCACGGGAAATCAACTTCTGGCCACCATCGCCCTCGCCGTGGTCACCACATTTCTGGTGAACATGGGCAAGGTGAAGTATGCGTGGGTGACGGCGGTTCCCATGTGCTTTGTCGGAGTAACAACGCTGACTGCGGGCGTGCTCTCGATTGAGAACATCTATTGGCCGCTGGCGCACACACCAGGCAAAGAATTTACCGGATATCTGGACTCTGCGCTAATGGTGATCTTTATTCTCGGCGTGGTAATCGTGCTGATCGAAGCTGCCAAGCGGTGTTGGAAGACTCTGCATGGCGAGAAGATCCCCGAAGAGGCGTTCGGGCCCGTCACCGACGGGGCGGAAGTTGACATGACTTGTTGCTGAAACGTTGGAAGTGACTTGACCAACGGTTACATTACCGCGCAACCCTCAAATAGCCAGTCTTGCTTCGACCCGGCCCATTGAGGGTTGCCCTATTTGGTAGGCACTCTAGCCCTGTCCGGTGGTCTTGCTTCGCCCACACGGTGCTACCCGGTAAACATGCCTGCGAAGCGTTCGCCCTCCGAACCCACCAAAGTTGTAGGCGAACGCCAATCCTCCCACCGCACGAAGGTTCTGCCCGTCCAGAGGCAGATTCGTCGCCCTTGCCAATCGCATGGAACCCGGTTCATCCGCAGAAATGTGAGGAATGTCACAAGAATCGGTGACCCGCGTCGCAGCCAGTAATGTGCCATTCACATAAGTTTCTCGACCAAGGCAACCTTGCAGCTGGGAACGGCGCGACTCGAGGCCCACTGGCACTTAGGGCAGTTCTGTCCCACAGCAAATGCCCCAACTTTGGAGGCGACGATGCATTCTTTCCAATCAAGGGTACGAACTGTGGTAGCCGCTTCGATCATGTTGCTCCTGGCATTCTTCTTGATGCCGGGTTCAAGCTCTGCGGCACAGCCGCAGTCGGATGATCAGAATACGGCCAAATCGACCACCGCGAAAACCACCCATACATCAAAAGCAAAAGCCGCACCGAGCTCAAGCTCGGACGAGATCAAGCAACTCAAGGACGCAGTTGCTGCGCAACAGCAGCAGATCCAGCAACTCCAGCAGCAGATCGAAAGTCGCGATAACGCCATGCGACAGGTCAAGCAAGAGACCGATCAAAACGCTGCCGACGCAAAACAGGCAGCGGCAACGGCCCAACAAGCGGCAGCCGCCGCCAACAAAGCCAATGGCTATGACACCGAGGACGCAGCTGCGATGAGCACACTGCACTCCTCCGTGGTTGACTTGCAGAGCGCCACGCAGACCAATACGCAGGACTTAGCCAATGCCAAGAAATCGCTCGTAAAGCTGGAAAAACCCTACATGGTTCCGGCTGCACCAAAGGTCGTCCCCGCCATCGCGCCCGTCCGGGTGCTCTCGTTTGATCCGGCGAAGAAAGAGGGTCTCACTCCCGGCATCATGTTAGGCGGAGTGACCCTGACGCCTTACGGCTTCATCAAGGCGACCGCAGCCTACGATTCACTCGATCCAACGGGCGATGATTTTCCCCGGCCGGCATTCTCCGCCGCCGATACCGGCCCGAACAACAATCCTGAGTTTCACCTGAAGGCGCGCTCAACTCGGTTCGGTTCGAAGTTCGAGTGGCCCGATGCTTCAAAAAACATCGTGGTCACCGGGCAAATCGAAGCTGACTTCGAAGGCAACTTCAGCGCCGCTGACAACCGCAACGTTTCCACCATCCGCAGCAATGCCGTGCAATTGCGTCTGGCCTACGGGCGCATCGATTGGAACGTGAGACCGAATACGGACGTCTTCTTCGAAGGCGGACAAGACTGGACCATCTTTGGCTCCAGCGCGATGATGAACTTGTTCGAGACTACTTTCTACGGCGCTTACTGGGGCAACTTGTACGAGCGCTCTCCCCAGTTCCGTCTCGGATTCGTACAGAAGCTCGGCGGCTCGAGGAATTTCAAGATCTCTCCCGAGTTCGCCATCATGATGCCGTCCGAGGGCAATGTCCCGGCCACGGCTGTCACCTGCACTGCCGCGAATATCACGGCGGGCTCCTCCTGCACCGTTGTAAACGGACTGGCGAACCAGCTTGGTTACGGCGAGCGCCAAGGCGCAGACTACGCGAAACCCGAGTTGGAATCGCGCGTTGTATTGCAGTTCCAGCTAGACAAGGCCCCAGGCGTGGTTCCCGCACAGATACTCTGGAGCGGCTTCTACACTGGACGTCAGGCGACCGTACTGGCTTCGTCCGTTCCATTGGATACGGCCAACTCCGCGAATCCCGACTTCTATAGGACGGCCTTCCCGAAGGGGTACGACGCCACAAGTAACGGTTATGGCAACCAGCTGGCTGTCTCACTTCCAACTCGCTGGTTTACAGTCGTGGCCAGCGGCTACCAGGGCGCAGATCTGCGGTTCTTCTTCGGCGGCGAGACTCTGTCTAACTACAACCAGGCGGGCGGTTTGGTCGCTACAGCAAGTGGCTTCTCGGTGGATCGCTCTTCGACGGTGGTGTTCGGAACCAACTCGGCAGGCCAAGCAGTCGCCGCTCCCCAGCTTCCGGTGCGCGGCTACGGCGGATTTGTTCAGCTCGGGATGCCGCTTTCGCGTTGGTTCAACGCCAATCCGGCGGGCAGAAATGCCGGCTGGCAGGCCTACATTGAATACGGTGTCGACGCCGCAAATGCCAACGACTTCAAATTGGCCAAGGGCATTAACGCAACCACCGGCGCTGGTCCCATCAAGGACACGCTCAAGGGCGTAACCATCTTCTACAAGATGAACCCTTGGGTCCAGTTTGGCTTTGAAGAGGGCAAATACCAGGGCTTCGCCCTTCCGGATACCAAGGGTGTTTGCACGACGAAAGTCGCTGGTGTGCCGTCTTGTACTTCCACCGATTGGCGGTCGGAGTTCGGTCCGATCTTCACCTTCTAACAGCCAGGCAACTGGCTTCGAACCAAACGGGGTGGGCGTGGAAGCGCTCCACCCCGTTTTCCTTTTGGACAGTGAGAGGCCGGCGCAGTGTTACGGTCGCCACCACTTCCGCCGCAGGCATAGCGCACTGTCATAATTCAAAACAGAAGATCGGTTAGTGGGCGACCGTCTTGCACGTGTCGGCAACATGCGTCACGGTTTTCACTTCAAAGACGACATACTCTCTCACGCTCGAGGCGCCGCCCGAGCTCGTGGCGTCTTCAGTCCTCGTCCCGGGCTTGCCGGTTATGGCAACTTCGTGGCCGACTTGCGGGCCGAGCTTCCGGGCTGCTCCGGACAGCGCATGCACCGTACCGTCGTCTTCGGTCAGAATGTACTGGCTTTGCACAACCTTCAGGCACCCTTGTAGGGTGGTCGACTCAAAAGATGTCTGGCTCTTGTCCGAAGGCGGACCCGCCAATTCTGCTTGCAAGCAAACGGCAGAAACGACGATCAGGGCGGTGAGTCGTAGCACATTGCGCATCGAGAGCCTCCTCGGGCTGACGCGCAAATCATTCTATTGGAAATCGACCTGTATGGGTTCGCTTATTCAGACGTCCAACGAAAGATGACCGCCACGGCGCAAACAAAACGAACCCTGGTGAAGACATCGAGATGTAGAGTCGTGCGACTACAACTTCGGCGTCATGAGAAAGCTTTGCATCCTCGAATGGAGAACCACCCCCTTCCTTCCGCGGCCCATCCCGACCTCATATCAGCTCGCGGTGAAGATTTTGGAACTCCGCTGGCCTGCAAGTGGAAACTCGAGTGACAGCCGAACACAGTGAGTTCCTGGTAAGTCGCTTCGCCCCATCCGAAAGCAGGTTTGCGAAGGGCTACAAATCTTTACCTCACGTAACTGGACTTAACGGTGGAAGTAGCAAGGCTGGGGTTCTTAGAAGGGACAGTAACACTGTCGAGATCACAAGGAGTCGAGAGTATGAAGACGAAGTTGATGGTAGTTGCGAGCGTAATGGCCCTGTTGTTGTGCGGCACTGCGATGATCGCCAATGCCCAGGGCCCCGGACCGGGCGGCAAGGGCCACGGATGGGACGGACCAGGCGGCGGACCCGGCATGGGGATGATGCTGCACGAACTCAACCTGACTGATGCCCAGAAGGCGCAGGTCAAGACGATCATGCAGGCGAACCACGCCACCATGAAGACGGTCATGCAGCAGACGGAGCAGAATCGCGCCGCAATGCTGGCTGCCACTGCTAACGGCGCCTATGACGCAGCCAAGATTCAGGCATTGGCGAATCAGCAGGCTCAGTTGCATGCTCTCATGATCGTGAATCATGAGTCCGTACAGCACCAGATTTACACCCAGGTTCTGACGTCGGACCAGCAAGCCAAAGCTGAGCAGATGCGCACCGAGCAGATCAATCGCATTAACCAGCGTTTGCAAAAGATGGCGAACGGAACTGACGCGCCGCCTCCGCCGGCTGAGTAGTCTATTCCCATCCGTTCGGCAAGGCAGGGCTTCGGCCCTGCCTTTTTTTCGTCGCTGCGCCTGACTTTTTCACCGAATTACTCAATGTAATACTTCTGTCATACCGGCCTCCGACGGGCGCATATCACATACTTCGCCCCTCTCGGTTTCTACGATAGTGTCATGGTTTCAATCGGCCCTGAATTCGCACCACGACATCCTAAAGGCGTTCAAGCAAAAGTCCTCCTAACCTCCGTTTTCGGTCCCTACGCGCAAGACGACGAATTCGGCAGTCGTTCCATCAATCCCATGGAGCTCTATCACAACCAGGTCACGCGCGAGCAGGGCAGTTTTTCGCTGCGCATGTTCCACCGCTCGTGGGGACTGATGATGATCCAGCAGAACATCTCCGCTCCCAGCACCTTGCTCGACTTCCCTACCCTCGATAAATTCGAGAGCGAGCTGACCTCGCACCACTACGACATTGTCGGCATCTCGGGAATCATCCCCAACTTCGGCAAGGTGCGCGAGATGTGTCGTCGCGTGCGCAAGCTGTCACCGCACTCGACCATCATCGTCGGCGGACACGTAGCCGGCATTCCCGGCATCGAAGACATGATTGAAGCCGACCACGTCGTCAAGGGCGAGGGTATTGCCTGGATGCGCCGCTATCTCGGCGAAGACGCCACGGCGCCCGTCATTCATCCCGAAATCCTTTCCGGCTTCGGTTTCCGCATCCTGGGCATGAAGGTACCCGACAACACACGCGATACCGCCGCTACCATCATCCCTTCTGTCGGATGCCCCATGGGATGCAACTTCTGCACGACATCGGCCTTTTTTGGCGGCAAGGGCAAGACTCACCATTTTTACGAATCCGGCGACCAATTATTTGAAGTGATGCAGCACATGGAGCACAGCATCGGTGTGCAGTCGTTCTTTGTCATGGACGAGAACTTCCTGCTCAACCGCCCGCGCGCGCTGCAGTTACTGCAACGCATGCAGGAGCACAACAAGAGCTGGGCGCTCTATGTTTTTTCCTCCATCAACGCGATCCGCAAATATTCGATGGAAGAGCTGGTGCAGCTCGGCATCTCGTGGATCTGGGTCGGCCTCGAGTCGCCCAAATCCAGCTACGCCAAGCTGAAGGACTCCGACACCCAAGCGATCATTGCTAACCTGCGCGATCACGGCATCAAGATGCTCGGCTCGACCATCGTCGGCCTGGAGCACCACACGCCGGAGAACATCCAGGAAGACATCGACTACGCCGTCGCCCACGGAACCGACTTCCATCAGTTCATGCTCTATACCCCGGTACCGGGCACGCCGCTCTACCACCAGATGATGGCCGAAGGCCGCATGCTCGACGGCATCGACCTTGCCGACATTCACGGCCAGTTCAAGTTCAACTTCCGACATGCCGCGATATCCCGCGACCAGTCGCAGCATCTGCTGGATGGCGCCTTCCGCTACGACCTCCAAGTCAACGGCCCCAGCCTGTTCCGTATCTGCCAGACACTCTTCAACGGATGGCAGCGCTACCACAACCATCCTGAGCAACGGGTCCGCGCCCGCTTCGCCCACGAGGCAAGCAAGTTGCGCACGACCTACAACGCGTCATTGTGGGCGATGGAGAAGCGCCTCAAGACCTCGAATCCGGAAGTTTCAGCGCGGATCTCCAATCTGCGGCGCCAGGTCGAATCGGCTTTCGGGATCTCAACCCGACTGTTCCGCATGGCCCTCGGCCCAATACTGCTGTGGACGTCAAAGCGCGAAGACCGCCGCCTGGCTGCAGGCGTCACCTACGAGCCGCAAACGTTCGTCGAACGCCATCACTGGGCGGAACAAGCCGGCGAGGGTACCAAGTTCAAGGTGGTGACAATGGCTCAGCGCGGCTTCCGCCCGTCGCTGGAGAATATCGCCGCCAGCGTGGCTTTACCGAAAGAGCCGGCGCTTACCACCATTGGAGACTAAACGATTTTCGCTTCTCGGTAGCGAGCAAGCAGCCCATGCCCTTATCACATGAGCGATGTGACCTGCGTCCTTGCAGCCCTCTAACCTGTCGCGTAAGAAGACAATTGTGAGGGAGAGGGAAAGGTGTCTCTCCCGGACCGCGCCTAGGCCGCGGCAGTATCGGCTCTTTGAAAAAATACAGAGATGTGCCTTCGCCAGCGAACAATCAGCGAAAATCGTCGCTGCAACTACCTTGTAAATCACATGGATAGATATAACCACATTATAAACCAATGAGTTGCAAACATTTTCTTGCTAACTCACTGATTATAAACAAGAGGAGAATATTTTTTAGTGATTTACCTGCGCTACAGCACTAGAACACTACAACGGTCAGTCGTGCTCTGGCGGTGTTCTCGCGCGAGCACAAAAATGCGGTACCGGGAGCTTGTGAAGAACCGCCCCAAGTACCGCAAGATCTTAGATCGCAGCGCAGATGGCTTTGACTTCGGTGTACATCTCGAGCGCTTCGTGGCCCATCTCGCGGCCCCAGCCCGATTGCTTGTACCCGCCGAATGGCAGCGCCGCGTCGAATACGTTGTAGCAGTTGATCCACACCGTGCCGGCGCGCAACTTGTGCGCCACCCGGTGGGCCTTGCTGATGTCCTTGGTCCAGACTCCGGCGGCCAAACCGTACTCGCTGTTATTGGCCTCGGCTACCAGTTGGTCAAGATCGGTGAACGGCGACGCCACCACCACCGGCCCGAAAATCTCTTCACGAACCACCTTCATATTCGGGTTGGTGTTGACCAGGACGGTAGGCTCTACAAAGTATCCCGCGCCTTCTTTCTTTTTGCCGCCGACCACCGCTTCCGCGCCCTCGCTGAGCCCCGACTCCAGGTAGCTGCAGACACGGTTCAGTTGCTCGGACGACACCAACGGCCCCATGCTCGTATCGGGCTCGAAGCCCGGACCGACCTTGATCTTCTTGGCCTGCTCGGCCACACCTTCGACAACCTGATCGAACATGTCCTTCTGCACATAGAGACGTGAGCCAGCGCAGCAGCACTGCCCATGGTTGAAGAAGATGGCCATCGATGCACCCGCGATCGTCGAGCGCGGATCGGCGTCGTCGAACACGATGTTCGGGGACTTCCCGCCCAACTCCAGCGAGACTTTCTTCAGGTTCCCTGCCGCCGCCTGCAGGATCAGCTTGCCCACCTCGGTCGAGCCGGTGAACGCCACCTTGTCCACATCTGGATGTGCCGCCAACGCCGCGCCCGCCGTTTCTCCATAGCCCGGTACGACGTTGACCACTCCCTCGGGGAACCCGGCTTCGGCAATCAGTTCGGCCAGCATCAACGCCGACAGCGGAGTCTGCTCGGCGGGCTTCAACACTACCGTGCACCCCGTCGCCAGCGCCGGACCCAGCTTCCATGCCGCCATCAGCAGCGGAAAGTTCCATGGAATAATCTGCCCTACCACGCCCACCGGCTCACGCCGCGTGTAAGCCAGAAACTGCGTACGCTTGTTCCCGGCCGAAATCGGAATGGTGTTGCCTTCGATCTTGGTCGCCCATCCTGCCATGTAGCGGAACAGGTCCACCGCCAGAGGCACATCTGCCACACGCGCCACCGCCAGCGGTTTGCCGTTATCGAGGCTCTCCAGTTGGGCGAACTCTTCTGTGTGCGCCTCCAATAAGTCAGCGAGCTTCCACATGAGGCGGCCGCGTTGCGAGGCCGACATATAAGCCCACGCATCACCCTCAAACGCCTTCCGCGCAGCTTTCACGGCACGATCCACGTCCTCGCGATCGCCTTCCGCCACTTGCGCCAGCACTTCGCCGGTCGCCGGATTGTAGGTCGGAAACGTCTTGCCCGACGCCGAATTCACAAATTGGTTGTTGATGAACATCTGCCGCGGCTTGCTAATGAACTCCTCAACGCGGCTGTGCATGGGAGCAGCACTCACGACTGTAGCCATTGCGATCCTCCGTGGCGTAACCCGCCGAAGCGGACCACACCGATATTGAATTACCCAAACACTTGAGAGGTCTGGCTTGGAATCGCCCAGCCTCACCCCGCGCAAGAGTTTATCAGAGATTGGTGCCGAGTAAGGCGCTGATTGAGAAGCACCCGCTTTGGATGTTCACTTTGCACCTCAGAAAACAAAGCCGCGCGGACGTGGGCCCGCGCGGCGCAATCACGATTGGCTTCCTACTTGCTTTCCAACACTACTCGGCCGTAGAGCGGCTGCACCGGGCGCTCGTCGCTGGGGTAGAGCTTAGCGAACTTCTCAATCTGCGCCTTCGAGACAGTCACGGGATCGACCATCACGTACCACGTTACGTTTTCCGAACACGGCGGCGTGGTCAGCGAGCCGGTGAAGGTGTAGTAACGACGGTTCGCCGGAAGAAGCTGCGCGGCGTCCACCTTCACATTGGCCGGAGAGACAGCCATTTCTTTTTCCGCAGGGATGTTTGCCCACGCCGTTGTCACCGCGGGATTGGCCTCTCCCTCCCCTAGCAGCACCGCGACGACGGCCAGGTTGCCATCCTTGTCCTTGTGGACCAAGTGGGCCTCGAGCGGCGAATGCTTTCCGCGGATGGCGGTCTCGCTCAAGTGGTGGAAATGGAACTGCACAAGCTCGTAGCTCTTGCCACCGACCTTCAGCGTGCTGCCGGGAGCGTAATTGACCTGGACGGTGTGCCCGTTGTCGATGATATTGAGTGCGCCAGGGAGATAGGCGAACTGGAGCGCGGGCATGTCCTTTAACTCCGCGTGCATGATGTTGATCGGGGACTGCGCATGGCCCGTCTTGCAGGTTGGGCTGAATTCCGACCAGTGGCTCGGGCCTGAGGCTCCCGAATAACCCCAGTGATGGGCTTCCTGCGCCCCGGCCGCACCTGCCACCGCCATTAGTAGCACTACTGCACACAGACCACTCCGCAAAGCTCGAATCATGACTCTCCTTCGTAAAATAGGTACCTTCGTACTCGGCCGTGAACCGCCCACTGAGTCTATCCCAAACAATTGCGGATTCAGACTGTACTAGGTTCCGGCAACAGCTTGGCCTTTAAGTCCGCCGCAATCGCTTGGCCATGGAAGCGGCCGTTCTCGATGAAGATCTCGTTGGTGCGCATTCCCGCCACAATCACACCAGCCAGGTAAATACCCGGCACGCTGCTTTCCAGAGTCTTGGGATTCACCACCGGCTTCCTGTCGTCGTCACCGCGCAAACGACAGCCCAGGTTGCAGATGAACTCGAAATCCGGGTGATATCCGGTCAGGGCGAAAACAAAATCATTCGCCAGCTTCACCTCGCCGTCGGGTGTCTGCACGATCACGTGGTCTGCAGCGATCTCTTTCACTGTGCTGTTGAAGTAGGCCTTGATCTGGCCGGCCTTGATGCGATTTTCGATGTCGGGCTTGATCCAGTACTTCACTGACGAGCTGATACCGTCGCGCCGATGGATCAGCGTGACTTTTGCTCCGTGACGCCAAAGTTCCAAAGCCGCAATCGCCGCTGAGTTCTTTCCGCCCACCACCATCACGTCCAGCCCATAGAAAGGATGTGGCTCGCGGTAATAGTGCATGACCTTGGACAACTCCTCGCCCGGAATCTTCATCAGATTGGGCAGGTCGTAGTACCCCGTGGCCAGGATCAGTTTGCGCGCATGGTACTCGCGGTCACGGTCATGATGGTCATGCGTCCGAACAACGAAGTCGCCATCACTGCCGTCTATTCCCAGCACTGTCTCATACTGCCGCACGTCGAGCTTGTAATACTCAGCGACCTTGCGGTAGTACTCCAGCGCCTCCTGCCGCGTGGGCTTCTGATTGGGGCTGGCAAATGGAATGTCGCCGATTTCCAGCAGCTCCGGCGTGGTGAAAAACGTCATATTGCTCGGGTAGTTGTAAAGCGAATTGACCAGACATCCCTTCTCGATATTGGCCACTGCAAAACCGGCGCGCTTGGCCTCGATGCCGCAGGCCAGCCCGGTTGGGCCAGCGCCAATCACCAGCACATCGAAAAAGAACTCTTCCACACCATCCCGCACGTCGCGTTCCATGCACCTAGCATACCGTGAGCGTTCACCCGAAGGCGTTCGCGCCTTAGAGACTTAACTCGAAACGCTGATTTCCCTCACGCACTCGGTCGCACGCCCAGCACACGTTGCGCAGGACCGCGTTCCACGTCCCACCACCGCCGCAACATAGCAGCCGCAAACAACGCCGCTCCGAGGACAGCGTACATCGAAGGCGACGAGTCAGGCGTCATGCCAACAAAATCCGCGAACGGCGCGCCGTTCACGGCGATATACCACCACGTGCAATAGAGCGCCTCGAACAACCGTGGCGAGGTCGACCACACTCCGCACGCCAACGCCAGTGATGGAATGAACACCGCGCCGGCAAAGCATGTTGCCAGCATATGGAATCGTGATGTATCCACGCCCGCCCCACCATGCCGAATGCCGACAGCAGCGTGACTAGCGCTCCCGCCATCCACAACGTGGGCAACTGCCGCAGGAATGAGTGGGGCGCTGAAAACAGCAATCCTGCCGTGTTCTCCCGCCGCTCGCGTGTGCCCATCTGCGACCACAGCAGCACCGGAGCAATCCAAACCAGCGGCAACACATTCATATGCTCCTGCGCAGGAGCAACGATCGCGATGAAGTTGATGATTCCCATCACTCCATAGACGGGCCACGGCACGCTGCGGAGCATCAGTTTCAACTCCGCCTTCAGCACGCTCACGAACTGGAACCGCTGCCCGAGGCGGTCAATCTGCGAATAGCCCTCGACCAGGGAGCGCGGTAACGCAGCCGTGGCCCACTTGCTCTCCGGTTGCGGCCCACTCTGTTTGCTCTGGAAACGTCCCAGAAACCTCTGCCACGCGCTGTTCGCGGGTGCGCTTCCGAAGTCCGGATCGAATCGCCGGAAGAAGTGCATTCCCAGCAGGCCCACACCCACGGCCAACACCAACCATTCGAGTCGTGCTGCCATCGTCGCCATGTTCCAGGGAATCCCATTCCACAAGAACCGTCCCGGATGGTCTGACGTCATGTGCCCGACGTTGAGCTCGAAATCCCTTACCCCAGCGATGCCCTGCGCGCGCGCTGCCGCGTGTCCGCTGTCCATGAAGGCCTGGTAGCCAAGCCAGTCGAGCCATTTGTTCTGCCGAAAGCCCGATGCCGTCACAATGTAGATCCAGCCAGCGAAATAGGCCACGTTCCCCAATCCCCGCTTCAGCAGTGGGATGCACTCCCACAACACCGCCAGCGCCGCTACGAACGCCAGAGTCGGCACCACCATCGGCAGAAATTGCGCTACGATGGTTAGCGGTTCAATGGCATACTCCGGCCCACGATGCCTCTGCAGCATCGGTACCGAGAACAGGAACACCAACGCCATTGATCCCAGCGTAAGGAAATTGCTCACCAGCTTACCCAGCAAGTACTCGGCGTTGCTCATCGGAGTGGCTGCCACCAGCACCCCCACTCGCGTCCGCTCATCGCGCTCGATCGTGTTCTTCACCACGAAGAATCCGAACAGCGTCAATACCGTGTTGGTCATCATCGCCACCACGCCCGTGGACCACGCCGAGTTGAAGTAGCCGTAGTTCTCGCCCAGGGTGACCTGCGCCTTGTCGAGATAGATCATGTACGCCATCCAGGCGCACCCAGCTATCACCACCCAGAAGGGATATCGACGTGTCCGCTCGCGGTAATCCGCCTGCGCAATCTGCCAAATAACGTGCAGTTGCGAAGCGGCTGCCGTCACGCTGCCACCTCAACCGGAGCGTTCAGGCAATAGAGATAGGCGTCTTCCAACTGCGCGATCTGCAGCAACGCGTTCTCCCACGGCCTGTTTTCCGACACCACGCGCACGTGGAAACCGTCGCTGCGCCGCACAATCCCGCTCACCTTGTGATGTTGCTTGAACAGAGGAAAATCCGTCGCCGACACCACGCACTCCCACACCCGGCCCTCAACTGCCATCAGCAATTCCTCAGGAGAGCTGTGGGAGACCAGCTCGCCCTTGTTCACCAGCACGATCTGGTTAGCGGTTGACTCCACGTCCGACACGATGTGGGTCGAGAGAATCACGATCCGGTCGGCAGCCAACTCCGAAATTAAATTGCGGAAACGCACTCGCTCTTCGGGATCAAGCCCCGCCGTCGGCTCATCCACAATCAGCAGCTTGGGATCGTTGAGCAGCGCCTGGGCGATTCCCACCCGCTGTTTCATGCCGCCTGAAAATCCGCCCAGCGGACGTTTCTGTGCCTCCTCCAGGTTCACTACCGCCAGCAGTTCCTGCACCCGCGTCTTTGCCAGTGCGGCGGCAAGCCCTTCACCGCCGCCAGGTATTCCAGAAACTCAACCGCCGTCAGCTTGGGATAAATTCCGAAATCTTGTGGCAAGTATCCCAGCACCCTCCGCAGCGTATTGGGATGCTGCACGATATCGAAGCTGGAGATGCCGTCGTGCCAGATCACCCGCCCTCCGCTGGGCTGCGTGATCGTCGCCAGGATGCTCATGAGCGTGCTCTTCCCCGCTCCATTCGGCCCCAGCAGCCCAAGCACTCCTGGCCCCAGTTCGAGCGAGAAGTTATGCAACGCCCGGACTCCTGTGCGATAGGTTTTGCTTACATTTTCGATGCTCAGGTGCATGCAGCAGCCTCCCCAAGGTTGGTGCTGGTGGTACGGAGGCCGCCCGCGCAAAGTTCCGAGCTATCAGTTGGCACCGCACCGCCGCAACCCCACTGAGACCGCACAGGGGAGTAAACTTTTCTTTTAACTTTGTCCTTCCTCACGAGGCACCAATGACCATCATTCGACAAGACGACCTTATTCAGAGCGTGGCTGACGCGCTGCAGTTTATCTCTTACTACCACCCCGTCGATTTCATCCGCGCCCTCACCCGCGCTTACGAGAGAGAGCAGTCGCCGGCCGCGCGTGATGCCATCGCCCAGTTGCTCATCAACTCGCGCATGTGCGCCGAAGGTCACCGCCCCATCTGCCAAGACACCGGCATTGTCACCGTCTTCCTTCGCGTTGGCATGAACGTGCAGTGGGACGCCACCATGAGCGTCGAAGAGATGGTGAACGAAGGCGTGCGCCGCGCCTATCTTGATCCCGACAACAAGCTCCGTGCCAGCGTGCTGGCTGATCCCGGCGCCAGCCGCAAGAACACCAAAGACAATACGCCCGCCGTCATCAACATGACCATCGTCCCCGGCGACAATCTCGACGTTATCGTCGCCGCCAAAGGTGGAGGCTCCGAGGCCAAGTCGAAGTTCGTCATGCTGAATCCATCCGACTCGATCGTCGATTGGGTGCTCAAGACCGTGCCCACCATGGGCGCCGGCTGGTGTCCTCCAGGAATTCTCGGCCTCGGCATCGGCGGCACCGCTGAGAAGGCAATGCTCATAGCCAAAGAAGCCCTGATGGAGCCCATCGACATTCAGGAGCTCATTGCTCGCGGCCCCAAGAATCGCACCGAAGAACTGCGGGTTGAGCTCTATAACAAGGTCAACGCTCTCGGCATCGGCGCGCAAGGGCTCGGCGGTCTCACTACCGTGCTCGACGTGAAAGTGGCTGAGTATCCCACCCACGCCGCCAATCTTCCCGTAGCCCTGATTCCTAATTGCGCTGCCACCCGTCACGCGCACTTCGTGCTTGATGGCACCGGCCCGGTCGCGCTCACTCCGCCGTCGCTCGATGAGTGGCCTAAGCTGACTTACGACCCGATGGGCAGCGGTGCGCGTCGCGTGAACCTTGATACCGTCACCCGCGAAGAAGTCGCGACCTGGAAGCCCGGCGAGGTACTCCTGCTGAATGGCAAGCTCCTCACCGGACGCGATGCCGCACACAAGCGCATGACTGACATGCTCAACCGCGGCGAAAAACTCCCTGTGGACTTCACCAACCGCTTCATCTACTACGTCGGCCCAGTCGATCCCGTACGCGACGAAGTGATGGGTCCCGCCGGTCCCACTACCGCCACCCGCATGGACAAATTCACCCGCCAGATGCTCGAGCAGACCGGACTGCTCGGCATGGTGGGCAAGGCCGAACGCGGCCCGACGGCGATCGAGGCCATCCGCGATAACAAGGCTGTGTACCTCATGGCCGTCGGCGGCGCGGCCTACCTCGTTTCGAAGGCAATTAAGAAGTCGCGGGTGCTGGGCTTCGCTGACCTCGGCATGGAAGCTATCTACGAGTTCGAGGTCGAGGACATGCCAGTCACCGTCGCAGTCGATAGCAACGGCAACGCCGTGCACCAGTCCGGCCCGAAAGAATGGCAGGCTAGGATCGCGGAGTTGGTGGCGATTACCGCGTAATGTGCGGCATGTTGTCAGGAGTCTGGGTGCCTCACCTATCGCCCGCTGGTGGGGATAGGGCGGCATCCCGAGGTGCCTGAACCGCAGCGCCCTTCGCTATCATCTCTCTACCGGAGGCACCGCATGTCGAAGCCGTCCACCCGTACCGAAAAAGATTCACTCGGACTCAAAGAAGTTCCTTCCGACGCCTATTACGGCATCCAGACCGCTCGCGCGGTCGAGAACTTCCCCATCAGCGGACTCCGCGCCCATGCAACCTTGATTCGCGCCATCGCCATGGTGAAGGAAGCCGCCGCCGAGGCTAACCGCGACCTCGGGCTGCTCGACGCCAAGACCGCCGATGCCATTATCCAAGCGGCCCAGGAGATTCAGCGCGGCCAATGGCACGAGCATTTTGTGGTCGACGTCTTTCAGGCAGGCGCGGGCGTCAGCTTCCACATGAATACTAACGAGGTCATAGCCAACCGCGCGTCAGAGTTGCTGGGCGGCAAGCTGGGCGACTATAAACTCGCCCACCCCAACGACCACGTCAACTACGGCCAGTCCACGAACGACGTCTTCCCTACCGCCATGCGGCTGGCCGCGCTGCTCGAATTGCAAAAGCTCTACTCAGCACTCGACGAGCTCGTCGCCGCGCTCGAAGCCAAAGGAAAGGAATTTCACCACATCCTGAAATCCGGCCGCACCCACATGATGGACGCCGTTCCCATGCGCCTCGGCCAGGAGTTTACCGCCTACGCTGCAGCCATTTCGCGCGCCAAGAAGTCCATCGAACAGCAAGCCGAATTGCTCCGCGAACTCGGCCTGGGAGGCTCCGCCGTCGGCACCGGCATCAACACCCATCCCGGCTATCGCGAGAAGGCTATCGCTAACCTCGCTCGCATCTCCGGCCAAGAGCTCACGCCCGTGGACGACATGCGTTACGCGATGCAGTCGAACCTAGCGATGTCGTCGGTCAGCGGAGGCCTGCGCAATCTCGCGCTCGAGGTCATCCGTATCTCCAACGACCTCCGCCTGCTGGCTTCCGGTCCCAACACCGGCCTCGCCGAAATCAACCTGCCCGCACTGCAACCCGGCTCGTCGATCATGCCGGGCAAGATCAACCCGGTGATGGCCGAACTCGCTGCCATGGTCTCGTTCCAGGTCATCGGCTACGACACCGCCGTCGCCCTCGCCGTGCAGGCCGGACAGCTCGAACTCAACGTGATGATGCCGACCATGGCGCACAGCGTTCTCATGGCCATCACCATCATGACCAACACGCTTCGCCAGTTCACGGAATTCTGCATCAAGGGAATCACCGCCAACCAGCAGCGCTGCGAAACCTATGCCCACAGCACCGTCTCTCTGGCGACAGCGCTGAATCCCTACATTGGTTATGCGAAAGCCGCAGAAATCGCGAAGGAATCAGTCGCGACCGGAAAGACCATCATCGAGATTGCCCGCTCGAAGGGCTATCTCAGCGAGGAACAGATTCGAGAAATTCTCGATCCGGCGCGGATGACCGAACCGCAGCTCCCGCTCGACGCCGCGAATGATCGCGAGAAGATCAAAGGAAGTAGATAGGCGGGGCCGAGAGGTCGTGCAGTGCTATACTTGTATAGCGAGGTTCTTATGCTGGCTATCAGGCTTTCCGAGTCCATTGAAAAACGCCTTGAAAGGCTGGCCAAGCGCACGGGCCGCACCAAGACTTTCTATGCCCGCGAGGCCATCCTGAAGCACCTTGAGGACCTGGAGGACGTTTACGAGGCGGAGCACGTCCTGGAGCGCGTGAGGTCGGGCAAGGAAAAAACCCATTCGCTGAAGTGAGGTGGCCAAACACCTTGACTTGGGCGATTGAGTTCACCGGCACTGCGCTTGCGACAGTTTGAGAAACTCGATCATGAGGTCCAGCGCCGCATCTGGAAATATCTCAATACGCGCGTAGCTCGGCTCGAAAATCCCCGTAAACTGGGACACGCCTTGCAAGGCGAACGATTTGGAGAACTCTGGAGATATCGCGTCGGCGACTTATCGCCTAATCGCCAAGATCGAAGATGATCGCCTCGTTGGTTCTGGTTCTTAAGGTAGGCCACCGGGGTGACGTTTATCGATGATTCAGCTCCGGACCTGACTCCGCTAGTACGCCCACTTCAACAGCGTTGCGCCCGACGTGAACCCTGCCCCCACCGCCGCCAGCATCACCGTGTCGCCCTTCTTCAGCTTGCCGGTTTCCAACGCCGTTTGCATGGCCAGCGGAATCGTCCCAGCCGTCGTGTTGCCGTAGCGGTCGATGTTGATAACGACCTTGTCTTCCGGCATCTTTAACCGGTCAGCGGTAGCCATGATGATGCGCCGATTCGCCTGATGTGAAATGAAGCAGTCGATGTCGGCTGCCGGTCAAATGATTGCGCTCCAGAACTCGGCTGGTCATCTCCGACATTTTCTTCACCGCATACTTGAAGACTTGCTGCCCATCCTGATGAATATAATGCATCTTCTTGTCAACGGTTTCGTGAGTCGCCGGATTCAGGCTGCCCCCCGCAGGCATGTACAGATACTGCCCGCCTGCCCCTTCGATTTGGGCCACATGATCGATGACTCCGGCCTCGCCTTCCTTCGCCGGTTCCAGCAGCACCGCGCCAGCGCCATCGCCGAAAATGATGCACACCGCACGGTCCTGGTAATTCACCATCACGGAATTCTTGTCGGTGCCGATGGCCAGCACTTTCTTGTACCTGCCCGTTTCAACGAAAGCCACTCCAGTATTCAGCGCGTACAGGAAGCCCGAGCATCCGGCCGACACGTCAAATCCCCAGGTGTGCTGAATGCCAAGTTTGTCCTGTACCAAGCAAGCCGTTGAAGGAAACATCATGTCCGGGGTTACAGTGCCCACCACGATAAGGTCCACTTCCTGCAGGTCGAACGGATGGCTCTCCAGCAGCTTCTTTACCGCTTCCACCGCCAGGTCGCTGGCGGCGACGCCGGGAGCAGCAATATGCCGTTCGCGGATACCAGTACGATCCAGGATCCACTGGTCGGTGGTTTCCACCATGGTTTCAAGGTCTTTGTTGGAAAGGATGCGGGGAGGGACGTAGGTGCCGAGGGCAGTAATTTTGGCGCGAACAGGACTGGACAATCGATTTCTCCGTCAGAAGTTACAGAAAAATTACAGAAACCTAATTTTGAAGGATGACGGGAAGAATGTCTATGCGATGTAGCGAGCTGATAACCACGGAGCTCACCGCCAAAAGCTGAGGGCTGACGGCTGAAAGCCAAAAAGTCAGGCGCCAGTTGACCGCTGCACACAGCAGTGACCTGTTACCGTTGCTTCCTTCCGGACCTGGCGGGGTTCACAGGGTGCGTTGCGCGGGACCAGCGCCCGACCTTCTGCATCATACCATTTCGCGCCTGACGAACGCTCCCTCCGCCGACAGCTAAAGATGCTAAAATCAAGGGATTCCATGCCTCACAAAGAAGAATCTGTAGCCTTGCTCGACGTGCCGGAAACCGTGGCCGTGCCCCAGAAAATCGGCTTCGTCAGCCTCGGCTGTCCCAAGAACCTGGTCGACAGCGAAGTGATGATGGGACTGCTTTCCCAGGGCGGTGCCCAGATCACCCCCCGCGCCGAAGACGCCGACATCATCGTGGTCAACACCTGCTCGTTCATCGACACCGCCAAGCAGGAATCCGTTGACGCCATCCTCGAAATGGCCCAGCACAAGATCCTCCGGCCGGGCCAAGAAGCTCATCGTTGCCGGATGCCTCGTCGAGCGCTATCGCAACGAGATCCAGAAGAACATCCCCGAAGTGGACGCCGTGGTCGGCACCGGCGAGTTGCAGCAAATCCTCGCCGCTGCCGGAATCGCGCGGCCCGGCAACCAAACCGGCCCGTTCGTCATCCTCAACTCGCGCCCCGAAGGCGATGCCCGCGAATCTGCCGGACGCTTTTCTAAAGACGGCTGGGACGGCGCCATCGCCGATCTGCCCAACTATCTTTACGACGAGAACACGCCGCGGCTGCTCGCCACGCCGAAATACACCGCCTACATCAAGATCGCCGAAGGCTGCGACCACCCTTGCTCGTTCTGCATCATTCCGCAGTTGCGCGGCAAGTTTCGCTCGCGCCGCTTCGAATCGGTCATCGCTGAAGCGCAGCATCTGGCCAAGCAGGGCGTCCGCGAAATCACCCTCATCGGGCAAGACACCACCTGCTACGGCGAAGACCTCGGCCTCAAAGACGGCCTCGCCCTGCTGCTCGAACGCCTCGCGCAGATCGAAGACATTCGCTGGGTGCGCTTCCTCTACGCCTATCCCAACAAGATCACCGGCAAGCTGCTCGAGACCATCGCAGCCAACGACAAGATCTGCTCCTACATCGACGTGCCGCTGCAGCATGCTTCGCCCTCGGTCCTCAAGAGCATGAAGCGCGGCGCCGGCGCCGACATCTTCCTCAAGTCGATTGCCAAAATGCGCCGCCAAATTCCGGAACTGACCTTGCGCACCTCGTTCATCGTCGGCTTTCCCGGCGAAACCGCCGAGGACTTCGACCTGCTCTGCGACTTCGTTCGCGAGGCGCAATTCGACTGGCTGGGCGTCTTCGGCTACTCCGACGAAGAGGGCGCGCGCGCCTACGAACTCGGCGAAAAAGTCGCCCCGCAAAGAGATCGAACGCCGCCGCAAGAAGCTGATGTCGATTCAGAAACAGATCAGCCGCAAGAAGAAGCGCGCCCTCATCGGCCGCCAGTTCGACCTGCTGCTCGAGGGCCCGTCGGAAGAAACCGAACTGCTCTGGCAAGCTCGCACCGCCATGCACGCTCCGGAGATCGACGGCACGGTCTACGTCAACGACATCGGCGACCGCGAAGACGTGCGCGAGGGCGAGTTCTACCGCTGCGAAATCACCGAGGCCCACGACTACGACCTCGTGGCCCGCATTCTGTAGGTTCTTCGATGCCCAGGAAACGCGCCGTTAGCTCTGCGATGCCCAACTTGCACGAAAGATCGTGCTCGGCGAAAGACCCCGAATTCCCGTTCTGTAGCGACCGCTGCCGCTTGATCGACCTCGGCAAGTGGGCGAGCGGTGCTTACGTCATCTCGGCGCCGCTGAATGATCCGGAAGACATCGAACTGCTTCAATCGGACGACCATGGCAAAAAGCCCAACTAACTCCACTGCCCCTCGATGGGCCACCGTGGTCGCCACTTTCTTCGGCGCTGGACGCCTTCGCCCCGGCCCCGGCACCTGGGGATCGCTCGCCGCCGCTCTGCTCTGGTGGCTGCTGGCCTCGCATCTTCCAGCACCGTGGCAATTGCCCACAATTCTCGCGCTGATCGTTGCTTCCACGGCCATCGGCATCCCCGCCGCCACCCTTGAAGCCCGCGGCTGTGGACGCAAAGATCCTCAGCATGTAGTCATCGACGAGGTCGCCGGACAACTGGTCACGCTCATTGCCTGCCCGATTCTTTGGAAACCCCTGCTGGCCGGCTTTATACTCTTCCGTGCGTTCGACATCGTGAAGCCGCCGCCGATCCGCAGCCTCGAAAAACTTCCCGAGGGCACCGGCATCGTGGTGGACGACCTCGGTGCCGGCGTTTACGGCTTCATCGTCTTGCAGCTATTGCTGCATTTCCGCCTGCTGGGCTGAACGGCAGGCTAAGCACTACGGGTCCTCATCATGGCAGTCATCAACCCCAACGGCACGCCTCGCATCGACTCCATTGAACCTGACTGCGCCCTGCCCGGCGGTGAAATTCGCATCCTCGGCCACAGCTTGCGCCCCCAAGAACTGCGCCGTCCTGCTGTTCATTTCGGCGAGACCGACGGCTCCGTCGTTGTCAGCTCCGATGAATTCCTCGTGGCCCGCGTCCCCGAAGGAGCGGCCTCTAGCGAACTCGTCGTCGCCATCAACGGCCATCGCAGCAACCCTTGCCCGGTCCACGTCGCCGCGCCCCTTGCCGAGAGCCTGCATCCCGTTGCCAATCCCGCTGTCGACGCCGCCGGCAACATTTACGTCACCTTTTCCGGCTCCCGCGGGCAGAAGGTCCCCGTCGCCATCTTTCGCATCGACGATTCCGGCGTCGCCAAGCCCTTTGTCGACGAAATGATGAATCCCACAGGCATGGCGTTCGGACACGACGGCAGCCTCTACGTCTCCTCGCGTTATGACGGCACCGTCTATCGCGTCTCCCGCAACGGCGCTATGACCGCCTACGCCGAAGGCATGGGTGTGGCCACCGGCATCGCCTTTGACCGCGATGGCAATCTCTACGTCGGCGACCGCAGCGGCACCATCTTCAAAATCGGGCGCGACCGCCAGATTTTCGTCGTCGCCACCATCGAGCCAAGCGTCTCCGCCTATCACCTGGCCTTCGACGACGCCGGCAACCTTTACGTCGCCGGCCCCACGACCTCCAGCTTCGACGCTGTCTACCAGGTCGATCCCCACGGGCACGTCGAAGTCTTCTACCGCGGATTGGGCCGCCCCCAGGGCCTCGCCTTCGATGTCGCGGGCAATCTTTACGTCGCTGCCTCCTTCCATGGCCGCCGCGGCATCGTCAAAATATCCCCCGACCGTAGGGCATCGCTCGCAGTCGCTGGACAAAATCTCGTCGGCCTGGCCTTCGCCCCCGGCAAGTCAATGGTGCTTGCCACCCACAGCGCCGTCTATCGCCTCGACTGCAACATCGAAGGCCGCAACCTCCTTCCTGCGTTCTAGGCGCATTTTTCGCAATGCTAGACTGGCTAGGTGATCGCTGAAATCATTGCGGTCGGCTCGGAGATGCTCACTCCGTTCCGTCAGGACACCAATTCCCTGTTCCTGACCCGCCAGCTCAACCAGATGGGCGTCGTCGTCGCCTTCAAGACCATCGTCGGCGATACCTTCGATCATCTTGTGGGCGTGGCACGCGCCTCCTTCGAACGCTCCGACCTCATCATCTTCTCCGGTGGACTCGGCCCCACCGAAGACGACCTCACTCGCGAATGCGTCGCCGCCGCGCTGGGCGTAGACCTGCGCCGCGATCACGAAATCATCACCGCCATGTACAAGCGCTTTCGCCGAGCATCGCATCCAGATGCCGCCCAACAACGCCAAGCAGGCCGACGTCGTGGAAGGCGCCACCGTTCTGCCCAATCCGCGCGGCACCGCGCCCGGGCAATACTTGGAGACCATCGTTGCAGGGCAGGCCGCGCATTGTGATTCTTCTCCCCGGCCCGCCGCACGAACTCGAAGCGCTGTGGCGGATGGAGTGCGAACCTCGCCTGCAGGAGATACTTCCACCCGGCAGCCATCGCGACCAAGGTGCTCAAGACAGCGATGATGGGCGAGTCGGCCGTTGACCTTCGCACCGCTCCCATCTACAAGCAGCACCCTAACGTCGAAACCACCGTGCTCGCCGGCCAGGGCCAGGTCGAATTTCATCTCCGCTCCACCGCACCCACGATGGAAGAAGCCCAGGCCGCCGTCGACAAGCTCGCAGGTGAACTCGAAGACGAACTCGACGACGCCGTGTTCTCTACCTGCGGCGAGTCGCTCGAAGAAATCGTCGGCTACTTCCTGCAGATGCGCGACCTCAAACTCGCCGTCGCCGAGTCCTGCACCGGAGGCATGGTCGCCGAGCGCATCACCTCTGTGCCCGGCAGTTCGCGCTTCTTCCTCGGCGGGGCCGTGGTCTACTCCAACGAGCTCAAAACGCTTTTCGCCGACGTGCCTCCGCTCTTGATCGAAGCCCACGGCGCGGTCAGCAAAGAAGTCGCCCTCGCCCTCGCCGAAAACATTCGCGAGATTTGCAATGCTGACATCGGACTCGGCATCACCGGCATCGCCGGTCCCACCGGAGGCACCGAAGAAAAGCCGGTCGGCACCGTATGGATCGCCGTCACCGACGGCACGAAGAACGAAGTGGTGCACCGCCGCTTCCCCGGCGACCGTGAGCGCATTCGCCGCTGGGCCAGCCAGCAGGCCCTCGACCTCGTCCGCCGCATGGTGATGTGACCGCATGCGCCTCTTCGTCGCCTTCGACATCGACCCCGGCATCCGCGACCGAATCACCGCGTTCCGTGATCGATTGCGTCCGCTCGCCCCCGACATTCGCTGGGTCAGCCCCGAAACCTTTCACATCACATTGCAGTTCCTCGGCGAGACCCGCAAGTTCGACGAGATCCGCGACGCCTTGCAGCAAGTGCATGCCGCGCCCGTCTCGCTCACGTTTCGCGGCGCGGGATTCTTCCCCAACCCGAAAGCACCCCGCGTCTTCTGGGTCAGCATGGAAGCTGACGCCCATTTGCCGGAACTCGTCTCAGCGATCGCGCTGGCCCTCGCACCCCTCAGCTTCAAGCGTGACCCCGGCGGGTTTACCCCGCACCTCACCCTCGCCCGCTCCGGCAGCGGTCGCCCGAAACCGGTCCCCGGCGAACGCTTCGCACCAAGTTTGCAACGCGTCCGCGACGAACTCGCTAAGTCCCCGTCACCAGACTTCGGTACAATGACGGCGCACCAGTTCTTTCTGTACGAGAGTCACTTGTCGTCGGCGGGGCCGCGTTACGAAAAGCTCGCGGCCTATGAACTGGAGCATTGAATGCGCACGGAGCTGGCCTGCCGTATGGCCCGTTACGAATTAGCCGCCGAGTGGGCTTGAGCCCGCAAAGCGATCACAACCAGAGACCTTTTGATCCACACAATTCTCATCGCCGTCGTCTCTTACCTCCTCGGCTCGATCCCCTTCGGCTATCTGTTAGTCCGCATCTTTCGCGGCGAAGATGTCCGCCAGACCGGCAGCGGCAACATCGGCGCCACCAACGTCGCGCGCACCGGCTCCAAGGGGCTGGCTATCGCCACCCTGCTGCTCGACGCCCTCAAGGGTTACGTCGCCGTCCTTCACGTTTTCTATTTCGCAGATCGTCATTTTGATCACTTGCCGTCATTCGGTCCACACACCGTCTCCATCCTCGCCGCCCTCGCCGGAGTCTGTGCCATCCTCGGACACATGTTCCCCATCTGGCTGCGTTTCAAGGGTGGAAAAGGCGTCGCCACCGCCGTCGGGTCATTTTTCGGTATTGCTCCCGCCGCAGTCGCAGTCGCTCTGCTCTTCTTCGTTGCCATCGTCGCCGTCACGCGCTACGTTTCCCTCGGCAGCATCGTCGGCGCAGCCGTCTTCCCCGCTGCGGCGTGGTGGCTCAATCCCGACTTGCGCGATCCAGTCGTCCTTCTCTTTATGTGTGCCTCTTCCCTACTCATCATCGTTCGCCACAAAGACAACATCCGCCGCCTGCTGGCTGGCAACGAAAACCGTTTCGGCGGAAAGAAATCAGGTGCCGAGTGAGTCGCATTGCCGTCATCGGAGCCGGTGCCTGGGGCACCGCTATCGCCATCGTTCTCGGAAGACGCGGCGGTCACGAAGTCCGTCTCTGGGCGCACGAAACCGAGGTCTGCGAGAGCATCAACTCTCGCCGCGTGAACGAACTCTTCCTGGCCGATTGTCCCATCCCCTCTGCCGTTGTCGCCACCAACAGCCTCGAAGAAGCGTTGCGCGACGTCTTCATCGTGGTCAGCGTCATGCCTTCTCATCACACCCGCCGAGTCTTCACCGCCATGCTGCCGCACCTCGGCAACCACATGCTATTCGTCAGCGCCACCAAGGGCATTGAGAACGACACCCACCTCCGCATGAGCGAGGTCATCACCGACGTACTCGGCCCGCTAGCTCCCCGCATCGGCGCGCTTAGCGGCCCGACCTTCGCCAAGGAAGTCGCGCTCAACCAGCCAACAGCCCTGACCGTAGCATCCAAAGACACCGAACTCGCCGCCATCGTCCAGCGGGAATTCAGCGACCCTCGCTTCCGCGTCTATACCAACGATGACGTAGTCGGAGTCGAGCTCGGCGGTTCGCTCAAGAACATTGTCGCCATCGCCGCCGGCGTCTGCGACGGTCTCGGACTCGGCCACAACAGCGTGGCCGCCCTCATCACTCGCGGACTGGCGGAGATCACCCGCCTCGTCGTCGCATGCGGTGGACGTCCCGAGACCATGGCTGGTCTCGCCGGACTCGGCGATCTCGTCCTCACCTGCACAGGGGGTCTCTCGCGTAACCGCAGCGTAGGCGTCGAACTCGGCCACGGACGCCGCCTCAGCGACATCATCGCCGGTATGCATGGCATGGTCGCTGAAGGCGTGCTCACCACCAACGCCGCCATCGGGCTCGCCCGCAAGATGGGCGTCGAGATGCCTATCACCGAGCAGATGCATGCGATTCTGCACGACGGCAAGTCACCGCAAGAAGCCATACGCGACCTGATGTCGCGCCCTTCCACCAGCGAATTGGGATTGGGCCGCGGCCGATAGTCTCCGCGAAGATTTTGAGCGGACTACAGTCTCTTCGCCGAAGTCAGGCTATCGAAGAAGTTCGAGGTGATGCGCAATACGTCACCCTCCGGCATCATTGCCGGGTCGAGCATCGATTCCAGGGTCAGCGCAGTACCCAGTGCCGCCATCGACACCCCGGTAACGTACGCTGACGCCGGAAGTTCCCGGCCCAGCGCCTTCATCACGTCGTCGAGAAAGCCGACTCTCGGCCCCACGAAGCGCCGGTGCATGGTCGCCAACCGTCGCCTCACCTCCGGATGCCGCACCGCAAACAGCTTGAACTCCAGAGCCAGCAGGCACCAGCGCCTGTCCAATGTTTTTCTCAGGAAGAAATCGCGCATCGTCCGCAGTTTTGCCTCGGGCCCGCGCACTTTATCCATTTCCCGCTCCAGCGCCGCAATGCGGGTGGATATCTCCTTTTCCAGCAAAGCGAAAAACAGGTCTTCCTTGCTGTCGAAATTAGCGTAGAAGGCGCCGCGCGTATAGCCCGCGTCAGCGGCTATCTCCTCCAGCTTCGCGGCTTCAAACCCGTCGCGCGCAAAGATCTTTTCCGCTGATTGAATGAAGCGCGCACGTGTGATCTCCGTGCGCTCGCTGCGGCTCGATGTTCCGGCCGGCCTGACCTTTTCCATTTTCACGCCCATGACTCTTTACCAGGAAATTCCTACGAACTTTTTTGCGACCCGCTTCCCGCTTTTGACATCAATAGTTTCATGTATCATGACATACATGCATGTATGTATTAGATATAACATGAAACGCATGCGACGCAATTCTTTCAACTCGACCTACCTGCTGACTCTTGCCGTGGTGATCGCCTTGCCCGTCACCCGGCTCGCCGCCCAGCTTCCCTCTTCGGCCGGGATTGCCCCCTTGCCCCGCGCCGAATCCGTCATCAACCGCAGCACCGATCCTTATTCCGGGTCGGTTCAGCAGGGCAAGCTCACCGGCGAGACGCTTGACCTCACCATCATTGACGCTCTCGACCGGGGCCTCAAGTACAACCTTGGCCTGTTGCTGAGCAGCAACACCACCGCCGAGGCGCGCGCCCTGCGCATGCAGTCTCTCAGCCGGCTCTTGCCCAACATCAATGGTTCCTTCGCCGAGGAGTTGCAGCGCATTAACCTCAAGTCCTTCGGCTTCAAATTCGCTGGTTTTCCCAGCTCCGTCGGCCCGTTCGGCATAACCGCCACTTCGGCCACCGGCACGTGGGAACCTCTCAACGCTTCCTCGATCGACAGCTACCGTGCCGCCGGACAGACAGTGAAGGCCGCCGAGTTCAACTATCAGGACGCCCGTGACACCGTCGTCCTCACCGTCGGCGCGAATTATCTCCTCGTCATCGCCCAGGAATCCCGCGTCGAAGCCATCCACGCCGAAGTCAACACCGCCGAGGCGCTCTACCAGTTGGCCAAGGACCAGGAAGCCGCCGGCCTGTCTCCCAACATCGACACGCTCCGCGCTCGTGTCCAGTTACAGGCTCAGCAGGAAGCCCTCATTCAGGCTGAGAACGATCTCGAAAAGCAGCGTATCGCCCTCTCGCGCGTTATCGGATTACCAATCCAGCAGAAGTTCCGCCTGGTCGACCGTGTCCCCTACGCCCCTGTTCCCAACATAGCAACCGAAGGAGCGTTCGGCCTCGCGTTGCAAACTCGTCCCGACTACAAGGCTGCGCTCGCCCAGTTGCGTGCCGCCGAACTGCGCCGGTCCGCTGCGTGGAAGGGCTATCTCCCTTCCGTCGGAGTCTCCGGAACCTACGGGGTCTTGGGCTACACTGCGGACTCCATGGCGCCCTAACTACTCGCTGCCGCCTCTCTGAACATTCCGATCTTTCAGGGTGGACGAGTGCAGGCCGACGTGAAAGAAGCAGACGTCGCGCTCAAGACGCGCCAGGAGCAAGCGGATAGCCTCAAGGGCCGCATTGAGCAGGAAGTACAGGATTCCATCCTCGATCTGAAAGCCGCCGCCCGTCAGGTCGAAGTCGCCAAAATCGGCCTCGAGTTGGCCCAGCAGACCGTCGACCAGTCGCAGGACCGCTTTGCCGCCGGAGTCACCAATAACGTCGAAGTCATACAGGCGCAGCAGCAGTTGGCCGCCGCCAACGACGTCTACATCAGTAGCCTGTTTGCCCACAACATCGCCAAAGTGCTGCTGGCGCGCGCCATCGGCAATGCCGAGCAGATGGTCAAACAGTATTTAGCCGGGAGCCAGGCACTGCCGCCGTCGGTCGTAAAACCCGACACACCACCGGCCGTGCCCCCTGACGTTCCGCAATCATCGCCCAATCCTCCGCAACCTAAGTAACAGGTGAATAACAGATGAGTCCGACGAGCACTGAACAAACCGAAACGAAACCCACCCTCCCCGATGCCGCTGAAGTCGATAACGGCAATGGCGAAGAGCAAGGTCGCAGCCTGTTCCAGCGCAACCCCAAGGCCAAGTTTGTCCTCGTGATTGCCGTCCTCGCCGTCTTGGTGGTCGTGGGCTGGTTTTGGTGGGACAGCCGCCGCTGGGAAAGCACGGACGACGCCCAAGTCGACGGCCACATCTATCCCATCAGCGCCCGCGTCGGCGGACAGGTCGTGAAGGTCACGTTCGATGACGGAGCATTCGTCCACAAGGGCGACGTCCTCGTGCAGATCGATTCCACTGACTACAAGGTCGCTGTCGATCGCGCTCAGGCCGACTATCAGGACGCCTTAGCCAATCTTGCCGCGGCCCAGGCTGGTGTCCCAATCGCCGACGTCGGCTCCTCCAGCCAGATCCACTCTGCGTCTGCCGATGTCACCGGAGCTCAGGCTGGTGTTCTCGCCGCCCAAAAGCAAATGGAAGCCGCGCAGGCCCAGGTCGTCGAAGCTGAGGCAAACGCCAAGAAGCTCAACGCCGACGTTGGTCGCTATAAGATGCTCCTCGACAAGCATGAAATCTCGCAACAGCAGTTTGACCAAGCGACCGCAGCCGCGACATCGGCCAACGCTACTGTCACTGCCCGCGAAGCCTCGCTGGTCGCGGCGCAAGAACAAATTCGCGTGGCCCAATCGCACGTGGATCAAGCCAACGCCGGACTGCGCAATGCCCAGGTCACACCCAGGCAGGTCGAAGCCATCCGCGCCCGTGCCGCCGCAGCCGAGGCCCTGTCGCAGCGCTCCAAGTCCGCGCTCGAACAGGCGCAGCTCAATCTGGGCTACACCACCATCGTCGCTCCCGTCGACGGCGTCGTCGGCAAGCGCTCCGTCCAGGTTGGACAAAACGTCGGCCCCGGACAGGACCTCATGGCCGTCGTCCCCCTGCGCGAAATCTGGGTTACCGCCAACTTCAAGGAAACCCAGCTCGCTCACATGCGCCCCGGCCAGCCCGTCACCATCAAGGTTGACACCTACGGAGGCCGCAAATGGGGAGGCCACGTTGGCAGCCTCGGCGCCGCTACTGGCGCCAAGTACAGCCTGCTGCCTCCAGAGAACGCCACGGGCAACTACGTCAAGGTGGTGCAGCGCATCCCGGTTCGCATCGAGTTCGACAACAACGACAAGCCTGACTTTAACTCCGATGGACTCTTGCGTCCCGGCATGTCTGTCACCCCCGACGTGAACGTTTCCGCCGCGCCGGAGGGCACGCCTCGGTAACCTCCATCGGCATTTTTCCCGCTCACTTCGAGCCATCACACGACCGCGACAGCCTTTCCCTCGCTTGCGCAGTCGTAACCGACAACTGACGACTGGCAACTGACAACTTCTTCATGACTGACGCCGAACAACACGCGATCTCCACCTGGAAGCCACGTTACAACCCGTGGATCATCGCACTTGTTGTCACCATGGCCACCTTCATGGAGGTCCTCGACACCTCCATCGCCAACGTCGCGCTGCGTCACATCGCTGGCGGCTTCAGCGCCAGTGCCGACGAATCCACCTGGGTGCTCACCAGTTATCTGGTCTCCAACGCCATTGTCCTGCCCATGTCGGGATGGCTCACCACCATGATTGGACGCAAGCGCTTCTACATGACCTGCGTCGCCATCTTCACTGCCTCGTCTTTCTTGTGCGGACTCGCCCCCACCCTGCCCTTCCTCATCTTCTTCCGCATCCTGCAGGGCGCGGGCGGAGGCGGCATGGGCCCCAGTGAGCAGGCCATCCTCGCCGACACCTTTCCGCCCGAAAAGCGCGGGCTTGCCTTCTCTGTCTTCGGTATGGCTGTTGTCGTCGCCCCTGCCATCGGCCCAACGCTCGGTGGCTGGATCACCGACAACTACGACTGGCGCTGGATCTTCTTCATCAACATCCCGGTCGGCATCATCTCTCTCTTACTCACCTCGCAGATCGTCGAAGATCCGCCCTGGCTACGCGGCCGTCAGGGCAAGAAGATCAAAGTCGATTACATCGGACTCTCACTCATTGTCGTCGGCCTCGGCTTGCTGCAGGTCGTCCTCGACAAGGGTCAGCAGGAAGACTGGTTCAGCACTCCTTACATCACCGCGTTCTTCGCCATCGCCATGCTCTCGCTCTTGGTGCTCGTCTTCCATGAGTGGCATCACCCTCATCCCATTCTCGAGTTGAAGCTGCTCAAAAACCGCAACTTCTCCGCCACCGTGCTTTTTAATTTCATCCTCGGATCGGTACTCTTCGGCACCACCGTACTGATACCCCTGTTCCTCCAGTCCATGATGGGCTACACCGCGCAGCAGGCTGGCGAAGTCCTGTCTCCCGCCGGCTTCATGCTGATGCTCCTGTTCCCCATCGCCGGCATCCTGTCCAGCAAGATCGACCCACGCTACATGATCGCCTGCGGCTTCGCCATGACCTCGATGGCCCTCTATCACATCACCAACCTCAGCCTCGCCGTCGATTTCCGCACTATGATTATGTGGCGTTGCTACCAGATGTCCGGACTGGCCTTCATCTTCATCCCCATCAGCATCCTCAGTTACGTCGGCGTCCCTCGCAACATGAGCAACCAGGTCTCCGGCATTTCCAACTTCATCCGCAATCTCGGCGGCAGCATTGGCATCTCTATGCTGACCACGTTCCTCGCGCGCCAGAGCCAGGTACACCAGACCAACCTTGTCGCCCACGCTACTTCGGCCAACCCCCAGTTCAACCAGATGCTGCATGGCAGTGCCGCCAACATGGCGAAATCGGGCTCCGGCCCCGCGCTCGCCCTGCAGCAGGGCTACAACCAGATCATGGGACTCATCCAGCAACAAGCCGCGCTCCTGTCCTATGTCAACGCCTTCTGGTGGGCCGCCCTCATCGTCGCCTGCCTCGTCCCCATGCCCTTCCTGCTCAAGAAGCCCAAGCCCGGCGAAGCCCCCGAAGCCGGCGCCCACTGATCTAACAAACGAATAGCTTCCGCCGAGTTGTGCCATTTGAATGTCATCCTGAGCGAAGCGAGTCCGCGCAGCGCACTCGCGAAGTCGAAGGACCTGCTTTTCGCCACGTTCGCGACAGATCTGGGTGCCCCATCCTTTCGCGTTCTTTGCGAAAGGGTGGGACAATCACCTCTCCACCCATGCGATACTGAATCTGCCGACCCACGACGCCGGGATGGCGAAACTGGCAGACGCAGCGGACTTAAAATCCGCAGACCCGAAAGGGTTGTGGGGGTTCAAGTCCCCCTCCCGGCACCACTCACTCCTTTTCCCTCCGACTTGCCACCCGTCGCTTCTCGCTCCGTCGTCGCCGGTGTTACCATATTTTGGTGCAACGGTTCCGAAATATTCCCCTCGCTGCCCTGATTTCCGTATTCCTCCTATTCGCCCTCGGTTGCGGACAATTCTTCCCGGGCGCTGACAGCATCACCGCGCTGGCCGTCGCGCCCCAGAACGCTACCGTTGCCCCCGGCGTCTCGCAGCAGTACACCGCCACCGCGACCTACGGCAATAACACCACCGCAGATGTCACCAGCAGCGTCACTTGGAGCACGACTCCCACCAATGTGGCCACCGTCTCTAGCAAGGGTCTCGTCACCGGAGTTTCTCTTGGCGTCGCCACCATCAAGGCGCAAAGCGGCAGCGTCATCGCCTCCACCGGCGTCACCGTGACTACCAAGACCATAAGTAGCATCGCCATCGCTCCCCTTACTCAGACCCTCAGCCTCTCCCTTGGCCCGACCTCAGTCCAGTACACCGCCACAGCCACCTACGCGGATGGCTCGACCGGTGATGTTACAACCACCTCAACCTGGAACGCTCTTCCCAGTTCCGTCGCCACCATCTCCAGTACCGGCTTGGCCACCGCCGCAGCTGTTGGCACCTCCACCGTCACCGCTACCGCCAACGGTGTGACCTCCAACTCCGCCACCCTAACGGTCGCCCAATAGTCTTTTGCGCTATTTGACGGTTGCGCCAGTTTCGCAACATGCCCGTGCTACTTTTGTCGTAATCGCAGGGTTCAACACCCCGTGTTGCTTACCCATTTCCTCCCTAACCGTCTATCTTGTGAGTGAGATACAGGCAGGTGCGGCCGATTTCACCTGTGCATAACTAGTTGGCGAAACTGTGGTTTTTTCTTGAGTTTGGGATACGAATCACGGTACACTGGATTGATTTGAGAGCTGTGGTTTTCCTGCACATAGTACTCACTCCCGCCCGGCCAGACTCGGGCAATTACACGCAGGGCTTCGGATGTGCTTGATTTACAACAACTTGTAACTGATTCATCCGATTGTGACGAAATCAGCACTCCCAAGCAGGCCTAAGATCATCTAAAAAGACAGGAAACTCTCCATTATGGCAAAGCGACGCGGCAATCCGAACTGGGGAAAGCCGGAACCCATCGGGCCGGTAGTCCCCACCATCACCGAATTCGAGCAGGTGGTCAAGGAGTTCAAGCTGGCTCCTGATCAGTACATCCGCTCGACCCGACTGCGCGAGTGGGCACGCAAGAACAAAAACTCGAAGTACATCCCCGAACCCCTTCTGGAAGCCTGGGGCTTCGAGATCGAATCGACCCTTTAGTTTTCTCCTCGAGAACCATCAGCGGGCCGCGAAATGCGGCCCAATTTTTTCGTAGCCTAAATCTTAATTCCGGTCTCCACGAATCCAATGCCCAAGTTCAGCAAACACATTTTCATCTGCGGCAACCAGCGCCCTCTCGATCATCCCCGCGGCAGTTGCGATCCATCTGCCTCCGGTGAGTTGCATCGCGCCTTTAAGTCGCGCCTGGCTGCCACCTCGGCTCGCGCCACCGTGCGCGCCAACAAATCCGGATGCCTCGATCAGTGCGAACATGGTCCTACGGTCGTCGTCTATCCCGAGGCCGTATGGTACGGCCACGTCACCCTCGCCGATGTTGACGAGATCGTCCAATCGCATGTCCTCGGCGGCCAGCCGGTCGAGCGTCTGCAAATCGCCGACGACCTGCCTCAATTCCGCCGCCTGCGAACATCGCAAGCCTTCCGGCAGTTGACTCGGCGGTTCCGGCTTTTTGCTCCACGATCAAAGATTTCTTGCTTTTTTGCTCCTGACCTGTTTTCTTATAAGGCGCACCCCTCTCAAGATGAGCCCCTCCAACAATTCGCTACCCGCCCGCATTCTGGCCATCGGTGCCGACATCTCACGTCTCAGCTCCGGCGCCAACCTGCTCACCCAGGCGGGCTACCGGGCCGACTTGGTCTTGAAGATCGACGATGCTGTTCGACGCATCAGTAAGTCGCGCTATCATCTGGCGATCGTCTGTTCCACCTTCACCTACGACCAGCAAATCTCGATTCGCGCCCGCCTTCGCCAGGTTCGACCGCAAGTCCCTGTTCTTCTACTGGACGCCGAACACAATTCGCCGGCCCTCCTGCTCGCCGCTGTCGCCAGCCGTCTCCGCACTGTCTCCAAGCTCGAGTTGGTGTCTTCCTGCCTACCAGCCGCCGTCGACCCCAAACTCCGCAGCTAGCCCATTACTGCTTTTTATTCATATACATACACCTGACCGCTCGGCCTTCTGCTTCCTTTCCAACCCCTCGTTTGACCTCTCGCTTGGCTGCGTGCCATAGTTAGTGTTCATCGTTTTGTAATGATGTAGTAACCAGCGCAGTCGTACCGCGCGGATTCCCTTGACCCTCATCTCCCAAGAGACGCATTCATGGCTCGTCTGATACCGCGAGAAGTCAAGTTTTTCGATATGTTTGTTGAGATTGCCAGCAACGTCACCGACGGTGCCCGCGCTCTCGCCGAGTTGCTCAACGACTACGACTACGAAAAGATGCCCGCAGCTATTGCGCGCATCACCGACATCGAGCATCGCGGCGATGAGATGACCCACAAGATGCTCGTCAAGCTCAACCAAACCTTCATCACTCCATTCGATCGCGAAGACATTCACCTGCTCACGTCTTCCCTCGATGACGTTCTCGATTTCATCTTCTCCGCTGCCGACCGCCTGTTGAACTACAAGATCACTCACCCTTCACCGTCGGCCAAGGTCCTCGCCGGCATCATCCTCAAGCAGGCCGAGGAGCTCACCATAGCCCTCACCTTGTTGGGCAAAGACGGCAACGTCCTGAAGCACTGCGTCGAGGTCAACCGCCTCGAGAATGAGGCTGACAAGGTCAGCCGCGAAGCCATCGGACGCCTCTTCGACGGCGAGCCCGACCCCATCACCCTCATCAAACTCAAAGAACTTCTCGAAGTCCTCGAAGAGGCCAGCGACAAGGCCGAAGACGTCGCCGACGTTTTAGAAACTGTCATCCTCAAGAACGCCTGAGACCACTTCCCGTGTCCCTCATTGACCCATCCAGACGGAGCCAACGAGCATGAGCACCGGCATGATTTTGCTGGTCATCACGGTTGTCACCGCCCTCGTCTTCGATTTCCTCAACGGCTTTCACGACGCCGCCAACAGCATCGCCACCGTCGTTTCCACCCGCGTGCTTTCCCCGCGCCTGGCAGTGATCTGGGCTGCAGCTTTCAATTTCCTCGCCGCCTTCCTTCTCGGTACCGCCGTCGCCAAAACCATCGGCAAGGGCATGGTCCAACTCGACATCGTCACCCAATACGTCGTCCTTGCCGGACTCATCGGCGCCATCGTCTGGGACATCCTCACTTGGTTATGGGGACTCCCCACTTCCTCCTCGCACGCCCTTATCGGTGGATACGCCGGTGCCGCCATTGCTCGTGCCACCTTCTTGTACGGTTGGCGTTCGGCTCCCCACGTCATCATTGCCTCCGGCTGGACCAAGACCCTCATCTTCATCGTCGTCGCTCCCCTCATGGGATTCGCCATGGGCTTTGGCATGATGGTCGCCGTCTCCTGGATCTTCCAGCGCAAATCGCCCCGCCAGGTCGACAAGCTCTTCCGCAAATTGCAGCTCGTCTCCGCCGCCGCCTACTCCCTCGGACACGGCGGCAACGACGCGCAAAAGACCATGGGCATCGTCGCTGGTGCGCTCTACACCGCCGGCGTCATGAACAAGAACGACTTCGCCGCCAACTGGGGACACTGGCACTGGCCCATCATTCTCGCCGCCAACGCCGCCATCGCTCTCGGCACCTATCTCGGCGGATGGCGCATCGTCCACACCATGGGCTCCAAGATCACCAAGCTCAAGCCCGTCGGCGGATTCTGCGCCGAAACCGCTGGCGCCATCACCCTCTTCGGCACTGCTCTCGCCGGAATCCCCGTCTCCACCACCCACACCATCACCGGAGCCATCGTCGGCGTCGGCACCACCCATCGCCTCTCCGCCGTGCGCTGGGGAGTCGCCACCCGCATCGTCTGGGCCTGGATCTTCACCATCCCCGCTTCCGCCGCAGTCGCCATGCTCACCTTCTGGCTCATCCGCCTCTTCAACCCCGCCGCCTGAGGCACGCACCTATTACCGTCATTCATTCGAAGTTAATCGCGCACGACAAAGCCGGAGCTATATAGCCCCGGCTCGCTTTACCGACCAAAATACCTGCCGCGTTCTTACAACCGCAGCTTGCGGCGGACTGCGCAGGCCACAGCCAACCCACCCGACCCCAGCATGATCAACGTGCCAGGCTCTGGGGTGGCGCCGCTAGTGTTGTACGTAATGTCTCTGATATGCATCGCCAGGTCGGTGCTGCTGGCGGTCATCAGCACCGTGCTGAAGGGTGTGTCGGTCACCGAGAAGAAGTCCGGCGTGTGGTAGCCCGCGCCAGTGCCCGCCTGCGTGAAGCTATCGCCGTTGCCCAGCAGGAAAGTCACAGTGGCTGGAAAGTAGGTCCCAAAATCCACCGAGAAGAACGTGGTTGCGTTCGGGAACACGATCATAATGTTGTCAGCGCCGACGTTGGCCGTCTGCGACGACAGGACAGCCGGAAGGCCGCTGTAAGGAAAAAGCGGGCCTACATCGAACAGGCTGGCGTTGCCAAGAGCTGCCTGCTGAACGAACTGCACGTTGTTATAGATGACGGACGCGTCACCAGTTCCGTAAGAGATAAACTGCAGTGGACTGGGGTCCGGGACCACTACGGTGACGGTTGAGGCGAAAGCCGGGGTAATGCACAAGACAACTGCGATGGCCAAAACAGCGGCGAGGCGAGTGCGCATGAGTCTCCTGTAGGTCGGAATGGATTGAAATCACTCTGGAACTGAGACGGCTACTGCACGGCAAGTCTCAATGGAAATTCCCATTTCTGGCCGAGAGTAGCCCGACTACTATATACCGGTTTCGATACGGAAGCGCACGAATATTTTCTTGGTCAGGGTCAACGGGGTTGCGCTAAGAGCTTCTTTCAAGACTCCTACTCTGCGCCCCTGCTAAAATCTCAAGTTGCCCCCCATGCCCACCGATGCCCTCTTCTGCGACGTCCCGACCGCGATCGACGAGATCCGCGCCGGCCGCATGATCATCGTCATTGACGACGAAGACCGCGAGAACGAAGGCGACCTCACCATGGCCGCCGAGAAAATCACTCCCGACGCCATCAACTTCATGGCCCGCTTCGGACGCGGCCTTATCTGCCTCGCCATGACCGAAGAGCGCCTCGACTACCTCCGCCTGCCGCCCATGTCGGCCGAGAACACCTCCAACTTCGGCACCGCCTTCACCGAATCCATCGACGCCCGCGACGGCGTCTCCACCGGCATCTCCGCCTACGACCGCTCCCGCACCATCCAGGTCGCCATCGATCCCGCCACGCGCCCCAACGATCTCGCGCGTCCCGGCCACACCTTCCCGCTCCGTGCCCGCAAGGGTGGAGTCCTCGTCCGCGCCGGACAAACCGAAGCCTCCGTCGATCTCGCCCGCCTCGCCGGCCTCGTCCCCGCCGGCGTCATCTGCGAGATCATGAACGACGACGGCACCATGGCGCGCGTGCCGCAGCTCGCCGAGTTCTGCCGCGAGCACAATCTCAAGATGCTGACGGTGGCCGAGCTCATCCGCTACCGCATGGCACACGAGCGCTACGTCCGCCGCCTCATCGAGACCGAAGTCCCCACCGCTTTCGGCGACTTCCGCATGATCGTTTACGAGTCGGATATCAATGACGAGACGCACATCGCGCTAATCAAAGGCGACGTCGAGCATGCCGGCGACGATCCCGTCCTCGTCCGCATGCACGCGCATTGCTTAATGGGAGACGTCTTCGGCGCCACCTGGTGCGGCTGCCGTGACGCCATTGAAGGCTCCATGCAGCGTATCGCCGACGAAGGCCGCGGAGCGCTGATCTATTTGCACCAGACCACGAAGGGCTATTCCGTCGAGAAGCTCGGCGACAAGCTCACGCTGCAGTTCCATCACGAACAGCGCCTGCCCACGCTGCCCGAAAGCCAGCGCCGCACCCAGCGCGAAATCGGCATCGGAGCGCAAATCCTCAGCGACCTCAACCTCAAGCGCATCCGCCTGCTCACCAACCACCCGCGCAAAGTCGCCGCCCTCGAAGGCTTCGGCATCGAAATCGTCGAACAAGTCCCCGTCTCGACCGCGCGCAAAGTCATCGGCCGCTGAGCGTCTATCTCACAACAAGTTCTGCGGATCCAGACGCGAACTGATCCTCAGTACGCCGGAGGGAGTCCCATCTTTTTGATGATGGCGCGATAGCGAGGTTCGGCATGCAAAAAATCAAAATTTGCATCGCTTTGCACGAACACCAGGAACGGCGAGCGCTCTTCGTACGCCTCTTCCAGGTACCGAAGGGTTTCTTCCCTGCGTCCGAGTTGACCGTAGATGTTAGCGAACTCCATCGGGGAAACGTACTCTTTGGCAGCCCGTCGCTTAGCCACCTCTAGTCTCCACTCGAGCACAGCTCGAAAACCCCCACGACGGTAAACTTGCACACGTTCGGCCAGCAATTCCTTTTCGCCTGAAAGCTGCAGGGAACGTTCCTTTTCTTCCTCCGCCTCTTTCTCCATCCCTTTCATGAAGAACGCCTGGGACAGTAGATCGTGTAGATCGGCGTTATTCGGCTGGGCCTCGCTGCGCACCCGTGCTTCATTCAGTGCGGCATCATACTGACGCGCGCGGAGGAGGGCGTAGCCCAAGGCCCAGGGCCTGGCAAGCGGATCGAGCTCCATTGCCTTCCTCTGCTCCTGTAACGCTTCGTCCATGCGGTTCATGGTTCTCAGCACATACCCACGTAGATGGTGACCTTCGGCAAAGCTAGGATTGAGTTCGATCGCGCGCGCGGAGTCTCGGTCGGCGGCTTCCCAATCCCACTGGTAGAAAAGCTGGAAGGCGGCCATAGAGTTGTACGCCTCAGCACTCGAATCATCCAGTTCCAAGGCTTTCCTGGCAGCCGCCCCACCTTGCGGCATCACCGCGTCTGGACGAAATTTCCCTTCCACCGCACTCGCGATGTAGTAATCGGCCAAGCCGCTCCAGGCGTCGGCATAGTCTGGTTGGAGGTCAATCGCCTTCTGAAAGTATTCCCGGCTCTTCTCGTCGTCATCGCTCCCAAACCAGAAATACTTACCCATCAGATAAGCCTCGTGGGCCTCCGAGCTGATTCGTCGTGGCGGTTTGGCTGTACCGGAAGTCTTCGCCCCGACTTGTTGCGCTATGGTTTGCGCCAGCTCGGTCTGCAGAGAACCTACGTCACTCAAATCGCGATCGAAGCTTTCCGCCCAGACATGCGTGTCGCTGGCAGCATCGATCAGTTGTGCTGTCATGTGTACTCGACTTCCGGACCGGTCCACCGAACCTTCCAGAATCCCATCCACTCCGAGCTCCTGCGCGATCTCCCGCAGCGGTCGGTGGACCTTCTTGTACTGCATCACAGAGGTCCGGGAGATAACCCGCAACCCGGGGTTCTTCGCCAGCATTGTGATCAGCTCGTCGGTCATGCCGTCCGCGAAGTACTCCTGGGCGGGATCTCCAGACAGGTTCTCCAGAGGCAGTACAGCGATGGATTTGATGAGCAGCGGCTGCTTTGCAGAACGGGTCTCGCGAATCCGTTTGACGATCGGAATGGCCACAAGGACTAGAACCAGCGCCGCCGCTATCAAAAGAGCGATTCGCCGGCCTGAGCCACTTGACCTTTTGTGGACGCGAGAACGCTCCGCCACGACGGGCTGGCTGGCTTCTCCATTGGCCTCCTCATCGTGGCCTTCGCTGCTCGTCCCGGCAACTTTGTTGGAGGAAAGGTCGTCGTCAGACCATTCCACTGTAGGGATAAACCGATAACCCAGGCGCGGCAGAGTTTCGATGATACTCGGCGAAGTGCCCGACTCGTCAACCGCGTCACGCAGCTTGGCCACTGCCTTGTTCAGTCCGTGGTCGAAGTCAACGAATGTGTCCTCCGGCCAGACTTCTTTACGTAGTTGTTCCCGGGTCACAAGTTCCCCCGGGTGCTCCAGCAAAACCCGTAGGGCCTTCAGGGGCTGCGCCTGCAAACGGACTCTGCGGCCATTCTTCCTGAGCTCGCCAGTGCGAAGATCAAGCTCGAACCCCGCAAAACGAACTCTGCTGTGGGAAGCTTGCGACCCCATACGCGATTCCTGTAGCCGAGAGTTTATGTCAAAGAACTCTCTCGCGCCAGAGGAACGGCATGTAACCCATTGAAACAGCTAGGGGACTACTTGAGGAGGAATAGGGGCTGCCCAGTCCCTTGCGGTGGCGTGCTCACCGGCGGTATATCACCACAATTCGAAGGCTAGTTCCAGCCGCCATCTCAAGTGGCGCTTGTTTGGAAGTATGCGGAGCCCGTGTCGCGACCGCCAAATCGGTGGGCGGGGTGGCGAGGCGAACCACTCTGCGCTACGGAGGGAGAGTTGACGAAGAACGATTCGGAAAGGCGTATCAAAATCGGGAAAATGTTGTTCCTTCGCCACGCAAAGACTCTGCCGAATTGGTCCGGGGCCTTGGCGCTGTTCAACCTTGTTGAAGAATGGAAAGGCGTTTTGTTTATGTCTCGATTCCACCGAATTGAATACGCAGTGAATCTACTTCTTCTTTTCATCTCAATTCCGCTCGCAGAAGCGCAAGTCAAGCCTGTTTCCATTCCTACGCCTATCAGGTATCAGAGGAATGGATCAATTCTCGAGATCCAGTACGTCAACCCTAAGCCCACCTTCGACACAACGAAGGCATGGTCGCCAGCGATTTGTTCCAACAACATTTGGCTCACCGCCAGCTCACCTCGCTGGGAATGGACGCCGGTTCTAAGTCCCACCGCAGCCACGGAAGATAGAACCGTGGGCATCATCGGCGTAATTCAAGCAGCGGAAACGTCGGGCGACTCGAAGCCCGGGGTTTCTTTCGGCGACGTCTGGTTCGATCATCCCTTCGGCAGCGATTACGACATGGACGTAGCCTGGCCAGCTAATGCAAACCAAGATTTCCTGGTGTCGCCGCCGGTTACAACCGATCTCAACGATCCGGACTATGTTGAGCAAAATAATCGTAATCAAGCCGCTATCAAGCAGTTTGGCCCTGGCGGAAAAGCCATCCACGTGGAAATGGAGAGCGGTCTACTACCTAAAGTTTACCAACCCCAACTCAACGACTCGGTTGCCGCCTTCGGCCGCTGGATCATTGATTGTGGCCACGACGTTTATCAGTCGGAAATTCATCCGCCCCTCCTGCTCGTCAGGGCCGCGCCAAATGGCGACCTCAGCACTCAGTCGCACGTTATCTCCCGACCTTTTCTTGCCGGTCAAGATTTTGACGGCGAGGGTCTCTACGATTACCTCCTGAAGCAGCTAGGCCAGTTGGTGGGCTTGTCGCTAGGTACTGGCCCCTTTGCCCTTATCGATACGCTCTCCGCGAGAACCAACGTCTTGACCACCCCATTCTCCGGCTTGCACATCTTTATTTACAAGGTGCGGCCACCGGTCCAAAGGCCGCCGAACATGAAACTACTCGTCTCATACCACTTCACGGTAAAGAGCTCCGTCGCTGTTCAACTTTCGAATGTCGGAGATACTGACGGCACCGTTACGATGATCGTGGTCCTAAACCAGATTGGGTACAAACCGGCTACTCTCACACAAAGGACTAACGTGACCGTTCCTCTGAGCGCGATCGAGCAGGAGCACAATTTAGGTCCCTTTATCAAAGGCGCTCAAGCCGGTGGAACACTGGTACTTGCTAACCCCGCCGCGGCCGCAGTGCTCCAAAAAGGTGTACAGACCGACCAATATACGATTGATCCTAACTATGCGGAGCCGCCAGACATCCAGCGGTTCGCCGATACTTTGCCAGGGATTACAGAAGTGACCATAGACGACAACCAGCCTTATCCAATCCGCGGATCGATTAAAGTCAGCTGGGGTACCGACCCCGCCACCATCGGTCCAGTCACCGTTCCAGGAAGAACGGATACGATCAAGCGCTAGGATCCCGACTCGGTGCCGGGTGCCCAGGTTCGCGCCCCTCTCTTGGACGCTAACTCGGCGAGAAGTCGGGCCACACCGAACTGCGATTAATGAGGGGAATGCGGCAAGGACAGGAGACAACCTTCGGGCTATGTCACCAACAATTCGAAAGAACTCATACCCCCTTGTTTAAGGCTCGGCTCGTAGCCCGTGCGCCGCTCGTCGTTCCAGCAGAGTTTCGAAACTATCTGCGCGAAACACAGCGCGCTGCCTTAGAAGGAGAACTGCAATGCCACACATCAAGACAAACATTTACCTGCGAATCTTCGTTATCCTCGTCGGTGGACTTCTGCTCACGGCGCTGCCGTTATCAGCGGGTACAACGATCATCCCATTCGATTCGCGGCAGACCTATCTCTTGACCTACAACGATCCAGGAGCTTTAGACGCGACTCCCGTGACCCTCTCTAGCATTGGTTTTTCAAGCGGAATGACGATCGGCCTGCAAGCAACAGGAATCTTTTGTTACCACTGGGATGGAAGCACATGCCCCGGCGGGTTTGGGATTCCTTCTGTCGCCGGCGTATTCAGTTCAACCTCCCAGCTCGGTCCATTTAACATGTTGAACCGAGTGACAGGCTCCATAGCTTCCAACGGTCCGCCGATCGTGACCCTACCGACAAACAACGGGAACATCCTTACGGATATACCGCAAGATTTCTCCATCTCATCGATTGGTGAATATCCGTCCGGGCCATTCACATGGGTGACGATACCGACTGGGGCGAATTACCTATTCTTCAGCGTCAATGATAGTTACTACGGCGACAATTACAGTACCGATCTCGCGCTCCACATCATGCCAGCGCCAGAACCGGACACTCTATTTCTTTTTGCCGTGGGAGGACCGGTAATTGCCGGATTGCGAAGAAAGGTAATAGGTGAGAGCGAGTAAACTGATTCGGCGTCCTTCCCGTTTCGGGAATGAACCCCATATTTTCCCACTTTTTTCTTGACACCCCAAACCGAATAAGTGCAAGGTAACAACGCTGAGGTTACCCTCAACACGAACTCTGCTCGACCTTGCTGCCAGAACACCGGGAGCGTGAATCAATTGCGCCGTGCCTTTTGGCGAAGAGCGAAAAGCGAATTGCGAAAGGCGATGCAATTGCTCGATTTTGGAGGCCCCCATGTCTGTCCGCATCTGCAACTTCCCCAAGGCCGACGGCCTCCCCTGCGGCTCTCCTGCCCTGCACGGCAAGCGTCTCTGCTTCTTCCACCACCGTGACAACCAGCGCCGCCAGCACGTCGCGGATGTCCTCCGCCGCGCCGACGTCCTCGGTCCCCGCCTTCCCCACATGAAGTCTCTTGACGAGATCCAGGCGGCGCTCTCCGAAGTCCTGAACGCCATGGCTCGACCATCGCATCTCCACCAGCGTGCCGGCCGCATCTTGTTCGACCTTCAGCAGGCCGCCATCCCCTTCCGCCAGCAAACGCCGGCTCCAGACTAGCCATGCAACTCCCTATTTTTCAATATTTTAGCTATAACTCATTTGCCTGCACGACTTTGCGAGGAAATCCGTGCATCTCCGTGAAAACGAGGAATTTACAGATAGGGGGGAGGGGGTACCTTGCACCATCCATGGTGCAGCTTGCCGCATCAACCACGATCCCGCCCTACCGTCCCGCTGCAGCGGGACGGCAGAACGGGCGGGGTTTCACCTGCTCCCCAGCCTAGTTCTGGCAGGATTGGTGTTCGACGACCACATCGCGGGCCAGCAGATAGTGGCTCGCGCCTCCGGCCTTGCGCTCACTTGTGGTCATGTGACTCGCATCGCCGGCGACCGTCACCGACTTCCCGATATAGTCGTTCAACAGCATGTCGGTTTCGTTGACGCCCCATGTCGTGCCGTCACTGGCGTGGAGAAGGTACTCCTTGGCTATAGGACCGGGTTGCAGGCACCCCGTGACTTCGATCCCCTGGGTATGCGTAGCCTCAGCCTTGGGAGAAGCAAACAGGTTGGTCAGTCCGGCGGTACCAAACAAAAGAACCGCAGCGGCTGAAAGGAAAAACGCGCGTTTCATACGTGACCTCCGTCGACAAGTTGTCGTGGTGCCGGGCTAGCAGCGGGCGGGGGCCCCCGCCGACCGGCCAGCCGCGGCACGTCTACTTTTCTAGACGGGTCCGGTGTCGGAACGTCGCATGATTGCGCAAGTATTTTGTAAAACGAATTACTTTTTTTCTTAGTGAAAAGAAATTAGGGAAAACGCCGTAGAAGCGTTGCTTTGCGCGCCCTGCAACTGCTGGCGAACGATATTTCCAGCGCTAGGTTTCTCGCAATGCTCGCGCTGATTAATGAGTCTTTGCAGGGTCGACGAGTCGGTTGTATTTCTTCAGCACCTGTTGCAGTTCGGCGTGCGGAATCGCGCGGACCTCGAAGTCGTTGATGCCCTTCATCGTCTTCGCGGCGATCATAGCGTTGACAACAGCTTCCTCGACGCTCTGCACCGTGGCAAGAAAGATTGGGTTCATGTCGTCATTGGGAACCATATCGATGTGCTTCACTTTGCCTCCGCCCCAAGCGCCAGGATTGGCCGTCGAGAAAGCCATAAAGATGTCACCGGATCCATCGCCGGAATAGCTGCCCATGCGTCCCAAACCAAGCGGAACCCGCCGCGCCAGTCGCTTCAGCTGCGAGGGCAGCAAAGGCGCGTCAGTCGCGACGATGACGATGATCGAGCCAGTGTCATCGTTGTGCGGAATTCCCGGAGGAAGCTCGCGGCCCACGGCGATGCCGGCGATGCGCAACTGCGATTGCACTCCGTAATTGCATTGCACCAGAACGCCGACTGTATAACCGCCGTCTTTCGCCGACAGCTTGCGCGATGCGGTTCCAGTTCCGCCCTTGAAGCCGTTGCAGATCATTCCGGTTCCGCCGCCAACGTTGCCTTCGGCGACCGCGCCGCTGGCAGCGCTATTGAGCGCGTGGAACGCGTCGTCAGCCGTCACGTGGAAGCCGTTGATGTCGTTGAGTTCGCCGTCCCAGGTTTCGGCGACAACAGGCAGCGACCACCAGTAACCGCTGAGGTCGGCCGCGCCATGCTCGAACCGCCACTTGATGGTAGCGTCGCGCACCACTCCAACGCTGTGCGTATTGGTAATCATCACCGGACCCTCGAGGAAGCCGGACTCTTCGACCCACGTTGTCCCGGTCATCTCGCCGTTGCCATTGAGCGAGTACCATCCGGCGAAAACGGGATCGTTGATGCTCTGCTTACCACGCGGCAGCACGGCCGTAACTCCGGTGCGAACTGGCCCTTTGCCGACGACGAGCTTGCCTTCGCCGGAGATCAGCGTCGTGAAGCCGACTTCGACCCCGGCGACATCGGTGATCGCGTTGAACGGGGCCGGAGAGCCGTCAAACGGAATGCCAAGATCGCGGGCGCGGGGCTGAGATTGAGCGAAGGAAAACGTGACGAGAAGCAAGGGCAGAACGACACGAAGGGAATTCATGGAAGGGCTCGCGATGCTGCCCAAGCAGTGTACCAAGACCACGGCAACCAGTTGCGGCGGAAAGCAGACTATCCGGCAGTGACGATCATGGCCTGGCAAGGCTGTTTACCCACGCGGCGGTAAGTATGCGGCACGCTGGGATCGAAATAGATCGAATCACCCGCGTCGAGTTCGTAGTCGTCCATTCCGATGCGAAGACCGAGCTTGCCCTTCATGACGTGCAGAAACTCGGAGCCGGGATGCTGGTGCGGCTTGAGCTTCTCCTCGGCGATCGGCTCGAACTCGGCAAGGTAGGCGTTCGTGCGGCGCTCGTTCGATTTGAAGTCGAGACTCTCGAAGCGGTAGGCAATCTCGGAGGTGCCAGGGCGGTCAGGAAGCTTAATGCGCTCGTCTTTCCTGAACCACCGAAACAACATGGCGCTTGCGTTCATCGGTGAAGAAGTAGTCGAGGCCCACGCTGAAGACCATGGCAATGCGCAGCAGCGTGGGCAGAGTGGGATAAAGCTTGTCGCGCTCCAGTTTAGAGAGCAGCGCGGGAGAGAGTCCGGTGTGCTGACCGAGTTCTACGAGGCCCATGCTCTTTTTCAAGCGCAGGGCGCGGAGCTTGGGGCCGATTTGATAGGGCCGCAAGTTCTCTTCGATTGTTTTGCTGACCACGATGTGCCTCCAATTGTCGCGGGAAGAAAATCAAGCACGTCGCTTTTACTCGGCACGCAAATCGATCGCCGACTTGCGGGGATTTCTCTTCTTCCTCAAAACTATTTCACTTAGATTCAAGTCTCCGACGATTGGATTCGCACTTGTCCAGTTGCCGATCGGGCTGAACGTCAGGGAATCACAGTTCCTGCGGTCCGAAGCGGTGGCCAGCTTGGGGGAGTTGGCCACCGGTAAACTCCTTGCGCGGCACAGATGCGGAGGTTCCGTTCTCCACTTGTGCTGGTTCACGTAAACTGGACGCGAGATGAATCCCGACGTTCTGGTAGTGGGAGCAGGTGTGTCAGGCTTGGTGGCGGCGGTGGAACTTCAGCGCCGCGGCTTTTCGGTGCAGGTACTGGAAGCATCGGACGGCGTGGGCGGTCGAGTGCGAACCGACGTGGTGGACGGATTTTTGCTGGACCGCGGCTTTCAGGTGCTGCTGACGGCGTATCCGGAGGCTCGGCGCTGCCTGAACTTCGCGGCGCTCGAGTTGCGGGAGTTTGCGCCGGGAGCCATAGTGCGCCATGGCGGGCGGTTCCATACGATTTCGGACCCGATGCGGCGGCGACGCGACATGATCTGCGTCGGCGTTCTCTCCGGTGGGAACGCTGTAAACGACAAGCTGCTGATAGCGCGACTAAGCGGCGAGTTGCTCGACTTGGAGATCGACCAGGTGCTAAGCGCGCCGGAGACGTCAACCCTTGCGGCACTTCGGCGAGTATGGGTTCTCCGAACACATCATCGAGCGATTCTTCCGGCCATTTCTGGGAGGGATCTTTCTCGATCCGGAGTTAGCCACTTCAAGTCGGATGTTCAGGTTCGTTTATCGCATGTTCGCGCAAGGGATGGCGGCGATACCGAACGGCGGCATGGGCGAGATTCCACGCCAACTGGCGTCGCAACTCGGCGAGGGGGCAATCCGCTATCCACGCTACAGTGCAGCATGTGTGGGACGGGGGAGTGCGGCTGGAGAGCGGCGAAGAGCTGTTTGCGGGAGCAGTGGTGGTGGCGTGCGATCCGGTACGCGCTGCGCGATTGCTGCCCGATGCAGGGATTCGCACGGCGATGCGCGGTGTCCGGTGCTTGTACTTTGCGGCAGCCGATGCGCCCGTGGGCGAGCCTTTCCTGGTCTTAAACGGCGAGGGGGAAGGCCCAATTAATAATTTGTGCGTGCCCAGCGTGGTGGCGCCGGGCTACGCGCCACGCGGCCATCACCTCGTGTCGGTGACAGTACTGCACACGCCGCTTAGCGAAGAACATCTGATACGCGACGTGCGGCAGCAACTCATCGACTGGTTCGGCGAAAGTGCGGCTGGGTGGGAGTTTCTGCGCTCGTATCACATTGAGCACGCACTGCCTGATCAGTCGCTGGAGCACGGCGGAGTGGCCATGTCGCCGGTGCAAGTGCGGCCGGGTTTGTACTACTGCGGCGATCACTGCGGGACGGCGTCGCTCAATGGGGCCATGCTGGCCGGACGACGCGCCGCCGAAGCAGTCTGCGGAGAACTCGGGCGGTCGACCGAGGTGTTGTAATTGCGAATTCAATACATGCTGCGCGTAAAACAGCTGATCGCGCTGCTGATGGTTTTGCTGCTGCTCGGGCTGGCGGCGTGCGAGAAAAAGCCCGAGGGCAAGCGGTATGAGATCGAGGGGCGCGTGGTGGCGGTAGATTCGGCGCAGCCGACTCATCACCGTGGCCCACCAGGAAGTAGCGGGCCTGATGCCGGGGATGACGATGCCATTCCAGGTTGCGCACAGCGAGGATTGGGTCTTCGGCAAGATCGCTACCGGGCGACCACATTCACGCGACACTTGTGATGACCGACCACGCCGAGCTGCAAGGCATATCGTTCACCAAAGGTAGCGAGACCGGAGAGCGACGGGACGACCGCGCTGCGCCTGCCCGACGTCGGCGACGAGGTACCGAACTTCCGCTTGGTGAACCAGTCGGGTAAGACCATCGAGTTGCAGCAATTCCGTGGAAGGCCGCTGCTGCTGACTTTCATTTACACGCGATGTCCGCTGCCAGATTACTGTCCCCGAATGAGCAGCAACTTTCGGAAGATCCTGCAGCAACTGCAGGCGAACCCGGCGGTGTACGCCAAGGCACAATTGCTGAGTGTGAGCATCGATCCCGAGTTCGACACGCCCAAGGTATTGCATGACTACGGCGAGATCTTTGTGGGCCAGATCGATCCGAAGTTTCAGCATTGGCAGTTTGCATCAGGGTCTCCGAAGGAAGTGCGCAAGGCGGCGGACTTCTTTGGCATGTCGTACAACGAAAAGGAAGGCCAGATCGTTCACAACCTGCGAACCGTGTTGATTGGCGCCGACGGGAAGGTGGTAAAGGTGTATTCGGGCAACCAATGGACGCCCGCCGAAGTTTCGCGCGATTATGCGGCGGCAGCGGGCGAGTAGGATCAGAAGCTGCACTGGTCCTCGGAACCGAAAGCCGATTCATTGTCGGAGTCTGCCTTCGCAAGCAACTTTCCGTGGTTCGTAGCATCTGAATGAGTGTTGCGGTCACGTTCGCTTTTCCATGGCAGAGATAATTCAATTCGTAGTACAGCACGGGTATGTGCTGCTGTTCTTCTGGGTGTTGATCGAGCAGGCAGGGCTGCCGATTCCAGCGGCCCCACTGCTGCTCGGCGTGGGCGCACTGGCAGGCCAGCATCAAATCAACTTTGTGCTTGCGGTCATTGTGGCCGCGACAGGATCGCTGGTTTCGGATACGTTCTGGTATTTCGTCGGCAAGCGCAAAGGCGCGGTCGTACTGAGCTGGCTGTGCAAAATTGCGCTGGAGCCAGACTCGTGTGTGCGGCGAACAGAATCCGCCTTTACCCGCATGGGCCGGACCACGCTTCTGATCTGCAAGTTCGTCCCTGGACTGAACACGGCGGCTCCGGCACTGGCGGCGACGGCAGGAATCAGCCTGACCCAGTTTGTGCTGTTTGCGTGGCTGGGCGCGCTGCTGTGGGCCAGCACATTCGCGGGACTGGGACTGATGTTCAGCAAGCAGCTGGATCGCGTTGCTTACGATGTGGCGCGCTTCGGTTCCTGGACGATTGTGCTGTTGTTGGCGTCCGTTGCCGGCTACATCGCCTACAAGTTCTACCAACGCTGGCGATTTTTGAAGGACGTAGCGGGCGCGCGCATTGAACCTGAGGAATTGAAGGCCAAGCTCGATGGCGGAGAATCCGTCACCATCATCGACCTGCGGCATCCGCTGGACCTGCTGCCCGATCCGCGCACGTTGCCCGGCGCGCTCCGCATCTCACCGGAAGACCTGGAGCGCAGGCACAGTGAGGTCACCCGCGGCGGCGAAATCGTGCTCTTCTGTACTTGACCCAACGAAGCCACCAGCGCCCGTGCGGCGCTGCAACTCAGGCGATACGGCATCCAGAACGTGCGTCCATTGCTGGGCGGCTACTATGCGTGGAAGGATTTAGGATTCCCGCTGGTGGAAGTGCTGCCTGTAGAGGAAGGCTCGGCAGGCGGACTGAGCCTGGCTGCGGAAGATCTTGCATAGGCGATTTTCGCCCGGACGGTTCTGGGCATCCAGTTCCCTACTGCTCGAGCTTCGCGACCGGGATGGCTTCGCCGTTGAGTACTGACGGCTCTGACGTGACGGCTGCGACGGCCTTGATCGCGGGCTTGAAGCCCTTGGCGGACTTTTCGTACGGTCCAATGTGCCAGATGTCGCGGGCATACTCCAGCACTGTGCGATCGCTCGAGAATTTGCCGATGCGGGCCACGTTGAGGATGGACTTCCGACACCAGATTTCGTCCTTCTGGTAAGCCTCGCTGATTTCCTTCTGGACCTCGACATAACTGGGAAAATCGGCGATGTGGTAGTACTTGTCGCCGCGGTGGACGAGCTCATCGAAGATCCAGCGGAAGAGGCCGTGCTCGTTGGGGCAAAACATGTCGGAGGCAAGGGCGTCCATGACTTCCTTGATCACCGGATCGTTGTCGTAACGTTCGCGCGGGTTGTAGCTGCCGTTCTGCCGCATGGCGAGGATCTCTTCGGCGCGGAGCCCGAAGATGAAAATGTTATCGAGGCCGACCTCTTCGGCGATTTCAATATTGGCGCCGTCCCAGGTGCCGACGGTCAGCGCGCCGTTCATGGAGAGCTTCATATTGCCGGTGCCGGAGGCTTCCATCCCGGCGGTGGAGATTTGCTCGCTCAGGTCGGCGCCGGGAATGATGAGGGTTGCGAGCGAGACGCGATAGTCCGGCAGGAAAGCGACTTTGATGGCGTCGTGCACACGGGGATCGTTGTTCACCACGGCAGCGACGCTGTGAATGAGCTTGATGATCTGCTTGGCGGCCCAGTATCCGGGCGCAGCCTTGCCGGCAAAGATGTAGGTGCGGGCGGAGGCGGGCGTCTCGCCATGTTCGACGATACGCAGGTAGTCGTGAATCAGGTGCATGACCGCGAGCAACTGGCGTTTGTACTCGTGGATGCGCTTGATTTGCACATCGAAGATGGAATCGGTATCGACCGTGACGCCGAGCTGGTCGGCAATGCTTTCGGCCAGATTGAGTTTGTTGCGGCGCTTAACGGCCTTAAATGCCGCGCGGAAATTCTCGTCGTCAGCAAAAGGCTCAAGGTCGCGCAACCGGCTAAGGTCAGTGATCCACTTGTTCTCGTTGAGGGCTTGGCTGATTAGATCGGTGAGGCCGGGATTGGCCTTCATGATCCAGCGCCGCGGGGCCACGCCGTTGGTCTTGTTGTTAAACTTTTCGGGCCAAAGCTCGGCGAACTCGGGCACCAGCGAAGTCACGACCAGTTCGCTGTGCAGCTGGGAGACGCCATTGACGGAATGGCTGCCGACGATGCAGAGGTTGGCCATGCGCACCTGCTTCTCATAGCCTTCCTCAATGATGGACATCTTGCGCAGCTTCTCGGCGTTCATGAATGGCAAGTCGGTGATGCTCTTCAGGAAGCGCTCGTTGATGCTGAAAATGATCTGGACGTGGCGCGGCAGGACCTTTTCCATGAGCGGTACCGACCACTTTTCCAGCGCCTCGGGCAACAGAGTGTGGTTGGTGTAGGCGAGAGTGCGCCGAGTGATGTCCCATGCCTTCTCGAACGGAAGGCTGTACTGGTCGAGCAGGACGCGCATGAGTTCAGCCACGGCCAGGCTGGGATGCGTGTCGTTCATCTGGATGGCGGCCTTTTCGGGCAGCAGCTCCATGTCGTCGTGCTGCTGGCGGAAGCGGCGCATGATGTCACCGATGGCACAGGCGACCAGGAAGTACTCCTGCACCAAGCGTAGCTCCTTGCCGGCAACGGCCGCGTCGGAGGGATACAAGACGCGCGAGATGTTTTCGCTGGCGATCTTCTGCTCGACGGCATTCAGGTAGTCACCGCGGTTGAAGATTTCGATGTCGAAGTCTTCCGAAGCGCGCGCGGTGAACAGGCGCAGCCAGTTCACCGTCTGACCGAGATAGCCGACGATAGGCATGTCGGAGGGAATGCCGAGGACGACCTTGTAGTTGATCCACGTCTGCTTGAGATTGCCGTCGGCGTCGCGCTGCGAGTCCATGCGGCCATACATCGGGATGCTGACCGCTTCTTCGGGATGCTCGATCTCGAAAGGAGTTCCGTTGGCCTTCCAGCGATCGGGTTTCTCGCGCTGAAAGCCGCCTACGATTTCCTGCTTGAACAGTCCGAACTCGTAGTCGATGCCGTAGCCGTAGCCGGGCATACCAAGAGTGGCTAGCGATTCGAGGAAACATGCGGCCAGACGACCGAGGCCGCCGTTGCCGAGGCCGGCATCGGACTCGCTGTCGAGCACTTCGTCCAGGTCGACGCCCAACCCGGCAAGTACGCCGCGACACTGTTCCTCAATGCGGAGGTTGGACACGTTGTCGCCCAGGGAACGCCCCATGAGGAATTCCATGGAGAGGTAGTAGAGGCGCTTGGCGTCTTTATGGCGAAACTTCGACTCAGTGGACATCATGCGGTCCACGATGCGGTCGCGGATGGCGAGCGAGAGCGGCTTCAGGTAATCAACCGGCTTGAGTCCGGTGGTGGGCCGAACCAGAGTGTACTGCACGTGGTTCAGGATGGCTTCGCGCAGGGTCAGCGGGGCATGGGAGGGCTCCATGAAGTCGGAGCTGGCTTCGGCGGCAGGCGGGCCGAAGCGTTCGCTCTCGCTGTTTTGCGAGGGACTGCTCCCGTGGCGCTCGAACTTGTTTAGCTGTGAGCCCGTGGATGGTTCGTTAATACCGATGGCGCGGCACCCCGACGCGGAATCTGATTCATATTCTAATGCAGAATCGATTTTGGGAATTCCCCAACCGGGGGATGAGAGTCACCACTTCGGTGGAGTTGGAGAGCAGCAGGTTGCGCTTTCAATGAGTTGCGAACGCGCGCGAGATGCGAATCAGGCGGAAGTCAGTCACGCTCGGTCACTCACGAAACGACCTGACAGTTTATTTATCCTGCCCCGAGACCGGAAAGACCGCGTGCTGGGGCGCGGGCATGGGCGCGTCGCCGCGGGCATCGCGCCACAAAATAGCGTTAAGCGTAGCGGTGTCGGCGGCATCGGCGACAGAGAAGTCGAGCTTTGAGGACTCTTTGGCGCCGGGCGCGTCCTTGTTGTTCGCGGTGTAGATCAGGCTATTGTCGCGATTGCGGTAGTCGGCCTGAAACGCCGGCTGATCACCCGAGCCGCTGAACAACGGAGCCATCACCGCGGCGTGAGCGTCGTTGTTGTTCATGGGCGGCAATCCGAGCAGGCTCTCCATGGTGTGGATCATGTTCACCGTGGTGTAGAAGTTGTGGTCCATGAAAGGCTGGGGCCCGCGCGGCGAGTACTTGCTGATGGCAAGGGCGATGCTGCGGTGGGCGTCGACGTGGTCGGCTCCGGCCTGCGCATCGTCTTCAATGACGAAGATGGCGGTGTCGTCCCAGTAAGGGCTATTAGAGACTGCTTCTGCAACCCGGCCGACGGCGAGATCGTTGTCGGAAACGGCCGCTTTGGGAGTCGGCGAGCCAACCTTGGTACCTGCGGTGTGATCGTTGGGCAGTCGCACCACCGCGAAGCTGGGCAGTTGTTCACCCTTGCCGGTCTTGCGCGCTTCGACGAAACCGGCAAACTCGCGAAGAAACTCATCCGCACGGAACTGGTCAGGATACTCGACTTTGAAGTCGGGATAGTGCGGGTCGAAGTGGTCACGGAGATCGGCTTTGGTGGCGGTGTTATACGCCATGAGGGGAATCGTGTATTGATACGGGCTCTTACCTCCGCCCAGCGCGGAGGGCAGGTCTTCCCCCGGCTTGATGGCTGTGCGCGCGCACTTGGGTCGGTCGCCCTTCGGCGCACCGGTCGCAGCGGGCGTGTAGCTCTGGTCCAGGTCCTCGCACCAGCGGGTCTCGATGTACTCGCCGTAGTGGCGGTAAGTCAGATGGTGGCGGGCGACATTGTCGAAGATGTACCCAGTGGCCGGCTCATTGACGTCGGGGATGCCTTCGTCGAGGGGCTTGCTGTCGCCAATGGTGCCCTCGGAGTCGTATTCGCGCTCGTTTCCTCGATAGGCGACAGGCCACGCCTTCTCGTTGTAATCGGTGGTGATGGCGGCCATCGACCAGGGATGTCCGTCGCCGGAAACTTCGCCGCTATCGTAGAAATTATCGAGAACGCCGAACTGCAGCGCGAGTTTGTGCAGGTTGGGCGTAATGTCGTCGCCGTACATCACCAGCGAAGGGTCGCCATTGGCACCCTTGATGTCACCGAAAATCTGGTCGTAGGTTCGGTTCTCTTTGATGATGTAAATCACGTGGCGAATGGGATTGCTGCCGCTGGCAAATGCGATGTCCTGACTGCGGCCTTCCATGCGGTTACTGTGCAGAACTTCGGCGGTTAAGTTTTCGTGATCGCGCTCCGCATCTTTCAGGTTGACTCGGGCCACGGAGCCGCGAATTAACGACGCTATGTAGGGATGGCCTTGCTTCTCGCCTCGCGAGGTGACGGACTCAGTGCCTGAGTTTGGGCCCGTGCCACTGCCCTTGCCAGTTGCAATGAATAAATCGTCTCCGTGCACGGCCACTGCCGTGGGATACCACTCCGTCGGGATGAAGTAGAAGGCGCGGTCGGCGTTGGCTTGCGCGTGTGTACCCTTGCTCTCGCGCAGGTCGAAGACGGCAATGGCATCAGAGCTCGAGTCGGCGACGTAAAGCATGTTGCCATCAGCGGAGATAGCCAGCGCAAGCGGATAGTTGCCGCCGTAGGTTTGGTGCGGGAGACGCGCATCGAGATACCGTTGCAGCTTGCCGTCAGCGGCGGAGAGCACGGCCACCTTGTCGCGATTGGCAAGAGTGACGTAAAGACGCTTCTCGTCGGGGCTGAGCAGTAGGGCCGTTGGATGCGAAGAGGCGTCGGTCTCAACCTTCGGTGCGAGTAGCGCAGTTTCACGCACTACTTTGCCAGCGCGAAGGTCAAGTTCGGCGACCGACGACCCGTTCCACAGCGAACACCAGCCGCGGGTGCCCTCGCGATTCACAGCTACGGTGTAGGGGAAGGTGCTCGGCACCGACTTCCCGCGGCCTAGATCAAAACGCTGCAGCACGCGTCCGTCGTGCGCATCGATGAGGACTGCGTCGTCCGCCAGATTTTCGGCAATCAGAAGAGCGTCGCCCGTGGGGCGCTTTACAAACGTGATCCCCGTCGGATACGAGATGCTCTGTCCCGCCGGAACGTACTCCGCGCCGTAAGTGTTCTTTCGCTTCTGGGTAATCGGGACAAGCGGCAGCTTGAGAAAGCGATCGGGCGTAAGACTTCCATTGGCAAAGCGATAGACCGCAATGCCATTGCCGGTGCTACCCGGTTTCTTTCCCTCAGGATCGGTGAGCGAGCCAATGGAGGCGTACAGTTCGCTTCCAGTGGAGTCCCAAGCGAGCCCCACAAAATAGGATTGCTTAGCGTGGACGGCGAGGCGGGCATCGGGAAAGTCAGTCAGCTTGTTGGTAGTGAGATCGAGAATGGCGACGGACTGGCGATATTCGGACTCAGCCGAACCGTAGCCGTTATTCAACAGCGCCAGAAACTTGCCATCCGGGCTTAATACAGCCGTGACGGGCAGGCTGTTGGTTCGCTGGGGCGCACCGAGGACAGGCTCATCAAGTGCCTTGCTGGTAGAGAGATTTGTGGTGCGCTGCTGGGCCTGCGCCAACGCAGCGACAGCGACGACTAAAGTCAGGATTGCGATATTGAGGCGACGCAGATGCATGGTGTTCCTCATCGGCTAATCGGGCGCGTGATGCGCCAGAAGAAGGTCGGGGGCGGCATCGCCGATTTGGCGCCGCAGGTGATCGAGAACGCGAGCCACGCCTTCGTCGATTGGAGTATCGCCGGAAAGCACCACGTCGGCGTGCTGTCGCGTGGGCCGGACATAAAGCTCGGCCATGGGGGCAACGGTGGCGCGGAACTGCTGGACGACGGACTCAGGCGTGCGTCCGCGCTCGCGAACATCGCGCTGCTGGCGGCGATGCAGGCAGATGTCGTCGCCCATCTCCACGTAAACGCCGGTGGCGAGCAGGCGGCGCAATTCAGGCCAATAAAGAGTGAACAGACCTTCGATGATGACAACGGGGGCAGATTCAAACCGCTGAGTGACGCCGGTACGGGTGTGGACGGCGAAATCGTAGGTTGGCACGGGAATGGAGCGTCCGGCGTAGAGACCGGCGACCTGGTTGATCAGCAATTCATGCTCGAGGGCGGCAGGTTCATCGAAGTTGGAACGGGCGCGCTCTTCCAGCGGCAAGTGCGAAAGGTCGCGATAGTAATGGTCGAGTGACAGTACGGGGGCCTTCAGCATCTGCGCCAGATGAAAGGCGAGATAGCTCTTCCCTGCTCCCGAGGGGCCGGCGATGCCGATCAGATAGGACTTCACGGCCATGCGGGTACAGTGTAAATCAGCGGATACTGGTTCGTAGATAAGTGGTTACAGAGAATTTGCAATCCTGGGCAATACAGCGCGCAAGAGTGCGAGAAACTTGGCGCGAACGCGCTGGCCGGTTTCCAAGACTTCGTCGTGGTTGATCTTCTCCCCGCTCATACCCGCGGCCATGTTAGTCACGCAGGAGATCGCCAGAACGGCAATCCCCATGTGACGGGCCGCAATAACTTCCGGCACGGTGGACATGCCAACGAGGTCAGCGCCGATGGTGCGTAGAAAGCGAATTTCGGCGGGGGTCTCGTAACTGGGGCCGAGCATGGCGGCGTAGATCCCTTCAAACAGTTCGATGCCGGCACGCGCGGCCTCTTCGGCGGCAAAGCGCCGCAACCGGGGATCGTAGGCGTCGGTCATGTCGGGAAAGCGCGGGCCGAAGCGGTCGTCATTGGCACCGACCAGCGGGTTGTGTCCCTGCAGGTTGATGTGGTCACGGATGGCGACCAGCGCGCCTTGGCCGTAGCCGGCATTAATGCCTCCGGCGGCGTTCGTGAGGACCACGGCCTTAACGCCCATGGCCGCGAAAACGCGCACGGGAAAAGCGACCTCGTGAGCCGAGTATCCCTCGTAGAGATGCACGCGGCCCTGCATGGCGGCGACGGGGACTCCGGCGGCCTCACCGATAACGAGCGTGCCGGCGTGGCCGACCGCGGTGCTCAGCGGAAATTCCGGAATATCCGCGTACGGGATGCGTGTTGGGTTGGCGAGTTCGTCGGCGAAGTCTCCAAGTCCGGAGCCGAGCACCAGCGAGATGCGGGGGCGCAAAGCGGTGCGCGACTGGACGAGTCGTGCGGCGGCCTGCGCGGACGCGAACTGGTCGTTCGAGGTCATCCCCGTGTCCGCGTCACTTTCCGATCTCTTCGAGGTACTTCTCCACTTCGAGGGCGGCCATACAGCCTGTTCCTGCGGCGGTGACAGCTTGCCGGTAATGACGGTCGGCGACGTCACCTGAAACGAACACGCCGGGCGCGTTGGTGCAGACGTGACCGTCGGTGGGAACAATGTAACCGTCGCCGTCGCGCCTCAATTGATCGCCGACGAAATCGGCGTTGGGGGTGTGGCCGATGCCGAGGAACATCGCACTGGTTGGCAGGTCCCATTGCTCGCCGGACTTCAGGTTGCGCAGGCGCAGTCCGGTGACTTCCTTCTTCTCGACGTCGTAGACGTCGTCAACCACTGTATCGGTGAGAAAGGCAATCTTCTCGTTGTGTCGGGCACGGTCGAGCATGATTTTAGAGGCTCGAAACTCGCTGCGCCGGTGAATCAGCGTGACCTTGGAGGCGAAACGTGTGAGGAAGAGCGCCTCCTCCATCGCGGAGTCGCCGCCGCCGATGACGGTGATTTCCTTGCCTGAGAAAAAGAAGCCGTCGCAGGTGGCACAGGAGGAGACGCCATAGCCAATAAGAGCCTTCTCGTTTGCCAGGCCGAGCCAGCGGGCAGAGGCCCCGCTCGCCATGATGAGCGATCGGGCAAGCAGGGTTTCGCGGCCAAGATTCACTTCGATGGGCTTGCTCGAGCCATCGGCAGCCTTCTGGCTAAGGTCCACCGTGACGGCATGACCCGTGAGATACTCTGCGCCGAAACGCGCCGCCTGCTGGCGCATATTGTCGATCAGCTCTGGCCCTTGGATGCCTTCCGGAAAGCCGGGGAAATTCTCGACCAGCGTTGTCATGGAAAGCTGGCCTCCCGGCTCATGACCCTCAATCACCAGCGGGTTGAGGTTGGCGCGGGAGGCGTAAATGGCGGCAGTGAGTCCGGAACAGCCAGACCCGAGGATGATGACGTTGCGAATGTTTTCAGTCATGGATGTATGAGGTAGATTCCTGCGGCGGACAAAAGGTTGCAGTGGACGGCGGGCCGCTGTGTGGATTCTAACAAGTGGGGACGGAATGGGAAATTCTCGGGCCGCAAGGGGCGATCCAGGGCGGAGATACAATGTTCAACATGGCAAAGCTCACGTTGGTGTATGGCATGCGTCTTCTGCCTTCCGATGAGATCGTGGAGGTAGGCCAAGCGCCTATCAAGCTGAAGAACGGGCACGAGGCCGCAGTAACGATGCACATTGTCGAAGGATCGAAGGAAGATATCGAAAAGCAGTTGCAGAGCAGCATTGACGCTTTTTTCGACCTGTATCCGGAGATCTAGCAGTGCGGACCCACGCCGCGATCGGGGCGGATTGATGATACGGATCCGCTGCGGAACGTTCTGGCCGCCCGCCTCGTAACAAGTAGTGCGGGACTGCAATAAGCGGCATCTATAATCCGTAAGCGGGCTAACATACACACAGCAGACTTTGAACGACCTACCCAAACTCGCGCAGGCCCAGGCACTGGTAAAGCGATTGATCCGCCCCAGGAGCAAGCTCGGCAAAATCACCCTGGGGTTCGGCTTGCTCGCACTGCTTCTGCAAATCTGGAGCATGGTGGCACGGGCCGCCAGCGGAACGATGCTGAGTGTCTGGGCCTCGCTGATCACCTATGTATTTGCCGCCTGTCTCGTCATAAGGGGGTACCGCTGGGCACGAAAAGAGCTCATGTGGCGCCTGCGCAATCGGCTGATCGTGACTTATGTCTTCATCGGCGTCATTCCGATAGTGCTTTTGATCTCGATGTTTCTGCTGGCGACTTACCTGTTTGCCGGACAGTTCGCGACGTACATCGCACTGGCCGACCTGGACATCGAACTGCAGCATCTCACCGCCGCCAATGATGCCCTCGCGTCGCAGTATCGCGTCCTGAGCCAGACGGGAAGGCTTACCCCGCAGTTAGCGGCCGAGATTGCCAGCGCCTCAAATGAAATGTTTATCCAGAGAACGGTAAAGGTTCTGGAGGGTGACACCGGCTTCGTGATCGAGCCGGGAGGCAAGGTCATGGAAATTCACGAGAAGCTGCCGCCAAGCATCAAGGCCAAAGAAGTCAGCAGCTTCGTGATGGACAACGGACGGCTGCACATGCGAGCGCTCAGGCAGATCGATGCCGGTGGGCGACGCCTGACCGTCATCTCAAATGTCCCCATGACCGCTGACCTGCTTTCGCGAGCGGCGCGGGTAGGGTCGGTGGACCTGTATCCGCCCAACACCGAGAGTGAGACCGAAGGCCCCGCAGACGCATCGAGTACACAACGAACCGCTCCACGTAACGACTCGGTCACGATCAACCTTGGCGGAGAAAAATCTACGGTCAAAATCGCCGGCAACAGTGTCGTCAATAATTTGCAAAATGTCGAAGCCGGAAAGGTCGCTCCAGCTTCGAGCCGCTTCGATCCCGAGTTTCGCTGGTGGACGCTGTTCAACGCCGTCGAGTGGAAGAGCGGCAAGGAACTAACGGGCGCGATCGTCGTCGGAAGCCGTCCTTCGATGTTGTACAACGTGCTGTTCGGCACGGTGGGCACCAAAGCAGGAATCTTCATCCAGGTGCTGGCCGGGATCGCGGTATTCCTCGGCTTGATCGAACTGGTGGCGCTTTACATCGGCATGCGGCTGACGCGCAGCATGACGAAGTCGGTGGCCGAGCTCTACACCGCCACACAGCACGTGAACCGTGGCGACTTCTCGCACCGCATAAAGTTGCGGACGCACGACCAGCTGGCGACGCTGGAAGAGTCGTTCAACTCGATGTCGGCGTCGCTCTCGAAGCTGATGGCCGAACAACAGGAAAAGCAGAGGATGGAGAGCGAGCTGGCGATCGCCCACGAGGTACAGGAACTGCTGTTTCCCGGCCAGGCTTCGGGGCTCGCGGGGTTGGAAGTACACGGCGTATGCCGTCCGGCCAGGACGGTGAGCGGGGATTATTACGACTTCATTCCGCTGCGCAACGATCGGCTCATGCTGGCGGTGGGCGACATCAGCGGCAAGGGCATTTCGGCAGCGCTTCTGATGGCCACGGTGCATGCGTTTGTGCGGGCGTATTCGCTGGAACCGCAGCACGCTATGGAGCCAGCGGCGCTGGTATCGGGCGCTGACGTAGGCGGCGGACAATGCCTCACGCTCGATCTGCCGCAAGGTGAGTGCGCTCCGGGCTCGCTGATGGCGACACTGAATTACCAGATATTCCGATCCACTCCTCCGGAAAAATACGCAACGATGTTCCTGGGTTGCTACGACGGCGGGTCGCGCATGTTGACCTATTCGAACGCCGGACACCTGCCGCCCATCATCGTGTGCCACGACGGCAGTGTGCAGCGGCTCGAGGTCTCGGGCACCGTAGTGGGACTGTTCGACGGGATCACTTACGGCGAGAGCCGCCTGCCGCTTCACCCCGGCGACATCTTTGTCGCCTTCAGCGACGGCGTCACCGAACCGGAAAACGAATTCGGCGAGTTTGGCGAGGACCGGCTGATCGACTTGATTCGCGCCCACCGCCAACAGCCCCTGGCGCGCATCAGCGACCTGCTGACACAAGCCGTGGCCGACTGGATCGGCGGCAACGAGCAACCCGACGACGTCACGCTGGTGCTGGCGCGCGCACGGTAGCCCCACACTTCACCGAACAACCGAGCCAGTTCCCGCCCTACTTGTTTGCGGCCGGAGAGGGAACGAATCGGTAACCTATGCCGCGGGCCGTAAGCAGATGCTGCGGATTCGACGGGTCCTTCTCAATGTACTTGCGTAAGCGAACGATGAAGTTATCGATGGCGCGAGTGTCGGTGTCTTCGTGAAGGTTCCACACCTGCTCGAGGATTTGCTTGCGCGAAACCACTTTACCGCTGTTGCGAATGAGGTGACGGAGTAATTCGGCCTCCATCAAAGTTAGGCGGAATATCTTGCCGTTAGCACGCAATTCGAGGGTCGCAAAGTCCACCTGGCGTCCCGCGAAGGCATACACATCGAACTCGCACGGCGCCGACGAACTGACACCCTCAGCGACCGCGATCTGCGGTGGCTCCTCCTTAACGAGCGAGCGAATCCAGTCCTTCCGGCGCAGCAGGCTCCGGATGCGCGCCAGCAGGATGTTCAGGTCAAAGGGCTTGGGCAAGTAGTCGTCTGCGCCAGCCGCGAAGCCCTTGAGTACATCTTCAGGGCGGCCGCGTGCCGTCAACATCAGCAGCGGGATGAACTGGTTGGCCTGGCGCAACTCGGCGGCCACCGTGAATCCGTCTTTGCCCGGCAGCATGATATCGAGCACGAGTAGATCGAACGCGGCATGCTGATGAAGTAACAGGTCGAGAGCAGTCTCGCCGTCACCCGCGAGTCTCGTGGTGTAGCCCTCGGCTTCGAGGTTGAACTTCAGGCCGCGCGCTAGGTGCTCTTCATCTTCGACAACAAGGATATTGGCGTTCATACGTGGTATCTGGGCAGTTCGATGGTAACGGTAGTTCCCTTGCCCGCGCCCTCGCTTTCTGCGAAAGTGCGGCCGCCGTGGCGCTGAATTACGGCGCGCACAATAAAGAGTCCGAGGCCGCTGCCCTTCACCTGAGTTGCCCCGGGCGTGAGCACGCGATAGAAGCGCTTAAAGACGCGCTTCAACTCGCCGCTGGGGATTCCGACGCCGCTGTCGTTCACGCGAATCTGAACATGCTTCAGGTCAGGAGTCACGACCTCAACCCGAATCTGCGGCGGTTTCGGCGAGTACTTCACGGCATTGTCGAGCACATTGGAGAGCACAGCTGAAAGCTCTTCACGATCGCCGACGATGCTGAGGCGCTCGGCGGGAAGACCGTCAAGGTCCCACACCAGAGACTCCGCCGAAAGGTGGTGGCGGAGGCGGGCAAGGTCCACGGCATCTTGCACCAAAGGGCCGACCTCAATCTCGGATTTTTGCAGGACGGCGTTCTTCTGGGTGACCCGAGCAGCACGCAGCACTTGTTCAACCGTGGTCATCAGGCGGTGGGTGTCGTCCATCATGATCTGGTAGAACTCGCGACGCTGGGTTTCATCGGTTGGGCGCTGCTGCAGAGTCTCAAGATACAGACGGATGGAGGTAATGGGCGTCTTTAGCTCGTGGGTAACGGCGTTGAGGAAGCTGTCCTGCTGCTCGTTGCGTTTGACTTCGCGAACCAGAAAGATGGTATTGAGAATCACGCCCGCGATGATAAATCCGAAAAAGAGAACACCGAGGATGAGCGGAACGACCTCACGCCAGTTGAGGACGATCCAACTGACGTTGAGCACCAGTGCCACCGCGGCGACGAGCACGCCGAGCGTGATGGCAAATGCAATGGTCTTCTTGCGGCTGGTGATGCGCATGAAACTCTCAATCGAAGCATAGCACCGCACAAAAGAAAGACGGCGCGAAGTGCGCCGTCTGAAGAAATCGAATCTGCGAGCCTATTAGTCGCCGCTGTAAGCGCCGACCAAAACCTCTTCGGGCTTCGCCAGCGTTTCTTCCACCGTCTTGATGCGGGCTTCACGCAGCTTGGGGAGTTTCACGTCCCAAATAAGACCAACCGCCCTGAGCGCACCAATCAGGTACCAGTTGAAGTCCACTTCGTACCAAGCCAGCCCGTGACGCGCCGACTGCGGATGCGCATGATGATTGTTGTGCCAGCCTTCGCCGAAGCTCAGCAGCGCGACCCACCACAGGTTGCGGGAGTCGTCGTCGGTGGCGAAGCGCTTCGATCCCCACATGTGGGTCGCCGAATTCACGAACCAGGTGCTGTGCAGGAGGAACACCGTGCGCAGGAAGATGCCCCAGAACATGACCTTCCAGCCGCCGACCGCCAGAAGCAACAAGCCGACTACGAGCATCGGGACCCAATGCCACTCGCTGATCCAAACGTGAAACTTGTCTTTGCGGAGATCGGGAACATAGGGCAGCAGCTTTTCGACCTTGTTGTGCAAAGGCTCGCCGCTCATGATCCAGCCCATGTGCGACCAGTAGCCGCCGTCGCGGGGGCTGTGCGGATCGCCGGGCTTGTCCGTCAGCTGATGGTGCACGCGATGCGTACCCACCCAGAAAATCGGGCCGCCCTCGAGCGCCAACGTCGCGCAGACCGTGAGGAAGTACTCAACCCATTTCGGACACTTAAACCCACGATGCGTAAGCAGGCGGTGGTAACCGAGACCAATGCCGAAGCTGCCCGCGATCCAGTAGAGAAACAGCCCGACGAACAAAGCCTTCCAGCTGAACATGAAGAGAGCGGCAACTGCGCCGATATGGAAGAGCACCATGAAGATGCTGGTGATCCAGTTGATGCGTTTGTCCTGTCGAACCATGAGACCCCTTGTTGTGTGGATTCCCGTTCCGCGGTAATGCGCGGAAGAGCCATTTCCAGACTAGCAACTTTGGAGACGGGGCATTGTAATACTTGTGTCACAGGGGTTTGTGATGTGGGACACACAGCGATGTTCGGCTGAAAAGCAGCGTGGAAGGCGCGGATTGAGAGGGGTAGGACGTGCAAGCGGAAGACACCCCACAACCGCGAACGGATTAAGTTTGCACTGAGGAGACGTTATCGAGCTAGCCGCAAACCAGGCAATAATGTGCCCGAGACGCGTTGCCTTGTCGAGTCGTCCAAGCCCTCGAGAATGAGAACGTCCTGCTTATGGATCTGGATCACGACATTCTGCAACGGCCACAGGAAGGTCGCGTCGTCGGTGTCACCGCGGCCCGGGAACATTGCTGAATCCTGATCTGGATATCGCCGAGGCACGTAATCGGAGTACATCATGGCAAACGCTCGCGCCGCCTCTGGTGAATCCCAGCGCGAAAAGTAAACCAGCGCGATCTGATTCTTAGGCGCGGCCTTCGAATGGGCCGCCAGATAATAGCCGCCTCTCCAGTGCGAGTAGTACTGTTTGGCGTCGCTCTGCGGGGCGTACTGTTTGGCCAGAAGGTACACGTCGAAGGCTCCCATCCCGGCGAAGTCGTAACGCTCGTAATCGGGAGCAATCAGATTGTCGAGGTCGGGGATGTTGAGTGGCGGAACCATCTGCTTGTCGAGGTAGGTCTGCGGCCGCATGATCTGCAGCGTGTCGATAGGGGGATGCTCGAGCGCGCCGGCGTACGCAGCTTGCGTGCCATCCTTCTGCAGCACAACGCGGGCGAAGTCGAGGCCGAAGGTGTAGGGCATGTAGAGGGATTCGCGCAAGTACATGGGCGCTGTAGCCATGACCGGCAGGTCGGTGCCGGTGGTCATGGAAGCGCGCATGGCATCGACAACATCGGGGGATTTGAGAACGTTGAGTCCTGCGGGCGCCAGGGTGTAATCAAGCATGGCCAGCATAGCCTGGCCTTCTGTAAGGTTCTGGCGCGCGGCCTGGGCCTCTTCAACCACCTGTTCCTGCTGGTCTGGCAACGATCCGTGGTCGTTGCCGCCGGCGCGCAACCATTGCGTAAGGCCGATGGTCTGATCCTGCAACGCGTGAGTAAGTTCGTGGGCGAGCACGGGCCTCTGCAACTCAGGCTGCACCCAGTCGAGCAGGTTGACGGTTTTCGTCTTGGGGTCGTAGTAAGCGGCAACCTGCTCACCCAGCAGTTTCAGGAACTCGCCGTGTAAATCATAGCCGCGCGGAACCAGGCCAAATTTTTCCAATACAAGTTGGGATCGCTCGAGCCGCTGCGCGTCTTTGTCGTCGGCAAGGCCCTTGGCAACATAACGCTCGACCTGCTCGCGGGTGATGAGCTTGCGCTTCACCTTGTGCTTGATGGGAAGTCCGGTGTCATGGCTGACAAACTGCAAGATTTCATCAACGGAGCGAAACAGGGCCTTGGCCTGCGCCTTTGTGATGGGCTTCTGCGGCTCGGTATCTGGCTGGGCGACGGGCGGCGGTGGAGGCGTTGGCTTGGTTTGGTCTGCCGGCTGCGAGACCGATTGACCGTAGGCCACACCGAGCACCAATGATAGGGATAGAAAGAGGAGGGACAGCGGGCGAAAGAACAACTGTTTCACGGAACGATGGCTGAGCATGCGCGAGCCTTCAGGATACAGGAAGCGCGGCGAGAAACCCCCGCGTCTGCGGTTCGCTGCCAGCTAGGCTCAATGCAATTCCCTGCTTCCGACGGCCTGGCGAAGCTGCTCGAGTGCGGTCATGTACGACGCGAGCGCCTGGCGGTAGCTCAACTGGGTAGAACGGTAGCTGCGTTCAGCGTCGAGGAAGTCGATCAACGATGTAGCGCCGTGTTCATAAGAAAACTTGGTGATCTCCAGCGATTGGGTGGCCTGATCGAGGTAGCCCTTGTCAAAGAGCTGTACCACCTGCTCGCTGCTGCGCAGCGCTTCGTAGGAGTTCTTCACATCGGTCAGCGCCTGCTGTTCGGCGGCCTTCTGCTGAAACTGCGATTGTGTGACGGCATACTGTGTGCGCGCGATTTCTCCCTGGTTCTTGTTGAAGATGGCGAGAGGAATATTGAAGTAAAACGCCCCGAGGTTTTCCTGGTTGTAGCGGGTGTAATCGAAGCTCAAGTTAAAGTTGACTCTGCCGTTGGCCTTCGCAAGTCCGACTTGACTTTGGGATGCGGTGACAGAGCGTTGTGCCGCAAGCAAGTCTGGACGATTGTTGAGAGCGCGAGCCTGCAAGTCTTCCAGGTGCAAGTCCACCGGCTCGTACATCAGATTCCCGGCAATGTCGTAATCCGCGGGCACGGAGTCAAAACCGAGGAACTGACGTAGCGAATCCAACGCCTGAATTCTTGCCAGGCGCGCGATGTTGGCATCAGTTTCGAACTGCAGTTGCTGCAGATGAATCTTGAGCGCATCGTTGCGGCTAATGGCCCCGGCCTTGAGCTGCTCCTCAGTCAGGCCCACGGTCTTGCGATAGCTGTCGAGCAGGCCCTCGGCAAAATCCAGGTTCGACTTGGCCAGCAGAGCGGCGACGAACAGTTGCGCTGCGCTCGCCAGCGTAGTGCGCTGGACGTCAGACACCTGCGCCTCGGTGACTGCCGTCGTGGAACGCGCGGCGTCGAGCCGGTGCTGGCGCTTCTTGCCCCGCTCGAAGAGGTAGCCGACGCCCGCATCGTATTCCGACTGGTTGTTCCAGTAATTGGAGTCGGTAAACAGGCTTGGCGAAAACAGCGGTAAATACTGCGAGTCCAGCGACAACACCGGGTTGGGGCGAAGGTTGGCAGTGACTTCCTGTGCCTGGTTCTGCGACACCAGCATGTCATTGGCGCGCAGCGTGGGATTGTTTTGCCGGGCAAGTTCCAAAGCCTGCTCTAGCGTGATGGCCTGCGGCAGTGGTTTCGGTACTGCGGGCGACTGCGGAGCGGACGGCAGCGGCGGCGGAGTCTGCGACTGTGCAATCAATTCGCGGCTCGCGCCGGGAGCATCAGGCAGCCCGGTTGCCTGCTGGCCGTTCGCTCCGGAAACGCCGACGGTGGTGACGAGCGCGGCCACGATGAACACAGCACGCAATTTCAGCACTGGCACGATTCGAGGCATCATTCGGTCACCTCCTCGGCCTCTTCGGGCAAGACGTCGTTGGGCCCGGCGATCCAGGCATAGAACGCCGGCAGAAGCACCAGGCTGAGGAATAACTCGGTCAGCAATCCGCCGACAATGACGATGGCAAATGGCCGCTGCGAGTCGGAGCCGATGTCGTGCGACATGGCAGCCGGCAGAAGTCCAAGGCTGGCTACGAGCATGGTCATCATGATGGGTCGCAGGCGGCGAGTCGAGCCGACGATTACAGCTTCATGCAGCGGCAATCCGCGGGCGCGGAGCTGGTTGATGTACTCAATCATGACAACTCCGGTCTGCACCGAAACGCCAAAGAGCGCCAGAAATCCCACACCCGTGGAAACGCTGAAGTGCTCGCCAGTCAGCAGAAGCGCGATGAGCCCGCCGATGGGAGCAAGTCCCAGATTCAGTAGAACGAGGAACCCCCACTTAAACGAGCGGAACATCGAGTAGAGCACCAGCATGATGACCAGGAGGGTCAGCGGGATAACGAGTGCGAGCCGGTGATTGGCGCGCTTCTGGCTCTCGTACTCGCCAGCCCACTCTAACGTGTAGCCTTGCGGCAACTTGACCTCGCGATTGACCTTCATCATGGCTTGCTCGACGGTGCTGCCTAGGTCGCTGCCACGTACGCTGTACTTGATGGCGATGTAACGCTGGTTCCCTTCCCGGTTGATCATCGAAGCGCCGTCTTCGATCTTGATGTCGGTAACGTCGGCCAGAGCTACCCGCTCGCCACTCGGGGCAAGGATGCGAATGTTGCCGATGTCTTCCACGGAGCGGCGAAATTGCTCCTGATAGCGCGGCACCAGGTCAAAGCGCTGCTCTCCGATGAGAATCTGGCTCACGGGATTGCCACCAACCGCGGTCTGGATGGCGTCCTGAATATCTGAGGCGTTAATCCCGAAGCGGTCGGCCTTCTGCCGGTTGACTACGATGTTGACGTTGGGCTGGCCGAGCACGCGGAAGAGCCCGAGGTCGGCGACACCGGGAACCGTCCGCATCACCGACATGATTTCTTCACCCTTTTGCTCGAGGTCTTTGAGGTCAGAACCGAATATCTTGACCGCCAACTCACCTTTAACCCCGCTGACAGCCTCTTCCATGTTGTCGGCGATTGGTTGCGAGAAGCCCCAGCTTACGCCGGGAATCTTCTCGACTTGCTTGTCCATGGCATCGATGAGGAGTTCCTTGCGGCCACGGAATTGAGGACGCCATTCACTGCGGGGCTTGAGATCCACGAAGTACTCGGTGTTGAAAAAGCCGGTGGCGTCGGTGCCGTCATCGGAGCGCCCGACCTGCGAGACCACTTTGGTCACCTCGGGGAAGCTCGCGAAGATGATGCGCGCCCTATCCATCACCTCGCCGCCGGTAGTGGGCCCGACGCTGGGCGAGAGTGTGCCGCGGGCCCAGATTGAGCCTTCGTCGAGATGCGGGAGAAACTCGGAGCCAATCACTCCGCCGAACCCGAGGTAAGCCGTAAGAGCAAAAACCGCGAGCGCCGATCCCAGCACCACCGGGCGACGTGCAATGATCCAGCTCAGGGTGCGCTCATAGTTGATGGTGATCCACTTGACGATCGGATTGTCCCAGGCGTGTGCGCCTTTGCGGAAGATGTAGCTGGCAAGCACCGGAGCAATGATGATGGAAAAAAACAATGCCCCGAGCAGGGCGAAGGTCACGGTCCAGGCCATCGGCCTGAAGAGTCGGCCCTCAACCCGCTGCAGGGTAAAGATTGGCAGGTACGTGATGATGATGATGGCGATGGCGTAAAACACCGGGCGCTGCACTTCGTGTGCGGCCGAGCGAATAGTTTCGTCCACCGACGCGTGGCCTTCTTTCCAGCCTTCGAGCCTGCGCTGGATGTTTTCGACCATCACGGCGGCGCCTTCCACGATCATCCCGAAGTCGAGCGCGCCCAGCGACAGTAAGTTCGCCGGGATGTGACGCAGATCCAGCAGGATCGAAGCGAAAAACAGGGAGAACGGAATCGTGAGCGCCACAATCAGCGAAGAGCGCAGGTTCCCAAGGAAGAAAAACAGCACCAGCACTACCAGCAGAATGCCTTCGGTGAGGTTGTGCAAAACGGTGTGGGTAGTGAGGTGCACCAGGTCGTCGCGGTCAATGTGCGGAACGATCGTCACGCCCTTGGGCAGAACGCGCTCGTTAAGAAACTTCACCTTCGCGTCGATGTCACGCAGTACGGCCTCAGCTTCAGCACCCTTACGCATCTGCACGATGCCTTCGACTACATCGCTGTTGTCAGTCACCCGCCCATCATCGTGGCGGATGGCCTTTCCAAGCCTTCCCAGCCGGATTTTCGCGCCCTGTGTGACCACCGCAACATCGCGAATATGCACCGGAGTCCCGTTCTTGGCAGCGATGACGGTGGCCCCGATGTCCTCGGTGTTCTGCATCAGGCCGATCGCGCGGACGTTATAGGCCTGCTGGCCCTTTTCAATGAAGCTCCCGCCACCATTGAGGTTGTTATTGGCTAGCGCCTGCTCGACCTGCGCCATGTTCAGGCCGTAGGAGATCAGCTTGTCCGGATCGACCTGCACCTGATACTCCCGCGTCTGTCCTCCAAAGATGGAAACGGCGGCGACATCGGGCACCGACATGAGGTGCTTAAAGACCACCCAGTCTTGCATCGCCTTCAAGTCCATAACGTCGTATCGTGGGTCCGTACTCTGCAAGGTGTAGAAGTAGATCTGCCCGGCTGGACTGAAGTCAGGCCCGATCTGCGGATTGATTCCCGGCGGCAGGTTGGCCAGCGTGAGCTTCTCCAGAACCTGCTGGCGGTTCTGGTGGTTGTCGGATTCGTCGTCGAACAACACCGTGATGAACGACAGCCCAGAGATCGACGTCGAGCGCAGGTGAGTGAGATGCGCCACGCCGTTCAACTGCGTCTCGATGGGAATGGTGACCTGCTGCTCGACTTCTTCCGCAGCCCGGCCCGGCCACTGGGTGATGACCCACACGTACTTGTCGGCCACGTCGGGATAGGCTTCTACCGGGAGGTCGTGAAATGAAATGATGCCCCAGATCAGCAACATGACGCCCAGCGCCATCACGAGCATGCGGTTGCGCAGCGCGAAATTGACGAGGTAGCCAATCATGCGCTATCGCTCCTCGGCTTCGCTGGACAACTGCAGCGCGTTACTGACGACCTTCTCGCCGCTCTTCAGGCCACTGAGCACCTGCACGCTTCCCTCCCCCGACTGAGGACCGAGTTCGACCGCGAGTCTTCGGAATTTGTTGCCGCCTGCCGGAACGAAGACCCAGTCTTTGTCGTGCAGGTGCACCACGGAGGTAGCCGGAATCACCGTTCGGTCACTTACCTTCTGCGCCTTAAACGTGGCCGTGACAAACATTCCAGGACGCAGGATGCCCTGCGGATTGGGCAACTCGATCCGCACCTTCGCGGTGCGGGTTGTGGGATCGAGCACGGCGCTCATATTGACCACCTTGCCCGTCAAAGTGCGGTCGGGATACGCATTGAGGCTTATTTGCGCAGTGTCGCCCACCAGCACCTGCGAAAGCTTGTCTTCATAGACGTCACACAGCGCCCACACCGTGGAAAGGTCGGCGATGATGAACAGATTGGGCGAGTTGTCGAGCGACTTCACACCGGTGCCGCCGGTAATCTGCTGATCGACGATTGTCCCGGAAATTGGTGCGACCACCGGCAACAGAGGAGACGGATTGTTCAGGCTGCCACCCAAGACTTTGACCCGCTGGGCAGCTGTCTGCGTGTCAACCTTGGCCTTGGCGTCAGCATCCTGAGCGGTCTCCAACTCCGCCTGCGCAATGGCGCCCTTGTCGTAAAGCAGTTGCGCTCGAGCGAGTTGCTTGTCCGCTAGTTGCTCGTCGGCCCTGAACTTCTGGTAATCGGAGAAGGCCTGCGAGATGTCGGGACTGTTAATGAGCAGCAGCGTCTGGCCCTTCTTTACGTTGTCACCCAGCTTGGCCTTAATGTCGACCACCCGCCCTCCGCCAAGCGACACCACAGGTACTGTGCGGTTCACGTCCGGCGCGATCACGCCGTTGACGTGCAGCTCGTCAACAACTTTGCGCACTTGAACTTCCACCAGCGGAAACTGGTCGGGGTGCTGCAATTGAAAGACGTTAGGGTCGGAGTTGATCTCGACTGTGGTGTCGGCGGGCGGGCCCTTCCGGCTGGTGCAGCCGGCCAGAACGAGCGTCGCCAGCAATCCGGACACGATGAAAATAAAACCAAGCCCGGCGCGCGAGCGCGGGAGTTTGCAATACAGCATCAAGAGCTCTTTCATCCGGTATCAGGCCGGTTGGGCAGGCACTGCAGAAATGGACTCCGAGCGCTGCCTGTTAGCGTGCTACATCAACACAAAACTGCGCCGCGAGGCGACACAGCATTGCAGACCTGATTAGAGAGAGGGGGGAGCCCGCCCAACGCGAGGAAGATGCTCGCGAGCAAGAACTCGGGCGTCCTGAACTTCCGGCTGCCGCCATTGCAGTACTGGGAGAGAGCAAAGCAAAAGGACTGCCAGCATCGCCGGCAACCCAGTCATCGGACCATTCCCGTGCAAGTGCTGCAGGGGCGCAGCCATCTGACTTATGCGCTTCGTGGCGTCCTCGAGCACGGCTTGCGTAGGATGCAGGTCATCGCTGGCCGAAACCACCGGGAACAGCAGCACCAGCACGCACGCCAGCGCCAGCAGCGCCTTCGTATAAGGTATCCGAGCAATCCTCGAGCCGGAGCGCCGCTGACGCAGGAAGGCGCCAAGCGCCATCAGGGCCACGGTCACCCACACGAGATTGAGCAGCAGTTCCATTTGCCGAGCGTCTAGTTTCGTTAGTTTATCACTGCCCGTACCAGCAACGGGATGCCGCTCCGCAGCTTGGAGCCTGCTAAAGCGCCCGCTATGATGCTGATAGGTTTCTTCCGCAAGGATGGTGCAATGATTCGATCGCAGCGTTTACTGGCGACCCTGTTGTGGGCGGCAGTGCTGAGCGGACTCGTGTCGGCTCAAACCCCGGTACGCACTCCCGAACAGAAGCAGGATTACCGCAGAGCCATGGAGACGGCCGACCAACACATCTCCGATGAGGTGAAGGCGCACTCCGAACTGATGAAGAACCTGGAGTACCTGACCACGCAGATCGGCCCGCGTCTGACCGGCTCGTCGCAAATGCAGCAGGCCAGTGACTGGACACGCAAGCGCTTCGACGACTATGGCGTGGATTCTCACCTCGAGACAACCAGGATCGACCACGCTTGGACCCGCGGCCCTGAAAGCGCCGAGATCACCAGCCCCATACAGCAGCGCATCGGCATCCACGCCTTTGGCTGGAGCAAAGCCACCAACGGCGACGTCAGTGGCAAGGTGGTCGCGGTAGAACTCAAGAGTGGTATGGACTTCGACAAGATCAAAGTCCAACTGAAGGGCGCCATTGTCATGCTGGGCAAGCCCGCCGACCTGTCGAAAGCCGACCCGAATCCGGAGAACGCCTACGATGCGGTAATTCCCCCGCCTCACGGAGTGAAGCCCGCAGGCATGTCGTGGCGCGAGCGCCAGGACCTCATGCGGCAAATCGCTGACGAACAGCCTGCACTCGTGCTGGTCGACAGCGGTAAGCCCGACAGCCTCTACAACATGACGGGCACCCATCCCGCGTACAACCCGAGCCAGGCGCCGCAGGCTTTCGTCACCCATGAGGACTACGACCTGATGTGGCGATTACTCCAGAGCGGCCCGGTCACGGTCACGGCAAACCTGCAAAATACCTTCAGCGACAAGCCCGCGCCGGCATCGATCACCGTGGCAGAGATTAAGGGTTCCGAGTTGCCCGACGAACGCGTCATCATCGGCGGACACCTCGACTCCTGGGACCTGGGGCAGGGTGCGCTCGACAACGGTACCGGGGCCATGGCGGTGCTGGAAGCGGCGCGCACGCTCAAAGCGCTGGGATGGAAACCTAAGCGAACGATTACGTTCGTGCTCTTCACCGGCGAGGAAGAAGGCGGTATCGGCGCCGATACCTTTCTGAAGAACCACGCCGCTGATATCCCCAAGATCGACGCCGTACTAATTCACGATACCGGAACCGGCAAGGTGTTCAGCATCGCGCTCGAGAACCTATGGGAAACCGGCCCTCTGCTCTCAGAGATCTATCAGCCGCTTCAGGAAGTGTTTGATATGCAGCCGTTGAGTACGCGCTACTTCGGGTCATCCGATCACGTGGAGTTTCTCGACAAAGGTGTCCCGGCGTACTTCTGCATTCAGCTTCCCGCGCAATACCGGCAGGCGCACCACAGCCAGACCGACACTTTCGACAAAGTGATTCCGGACCAGATCAACGAAGGTGCAGCATTCCTGGCAGCGTGGGCGTGGAACGTCTCGGAGATGCCGCCGCCCCTTCCTCACCATGAGGCTAAAGCGGTTCCAGAGTAGCGGACCCTGCGGGCGATCATAGTCGAGCGGCGATTCAAAGTCGGTTACGAAACTCCGATCGCAAACCTGCGCGGTGGAGCGAAGTACGCATGGGAGTGCACAATTTAGCCGCGAAGCGGCGAAGTGGTGTTACACCCGGGCGTAAGAGGTTGTTACGAAACTACGGTCACATGTTGCATGGTGGAACAAACACTGCGAATCGTGAACGCATGAGCCGCGGAGCGGCGGCTTCGGGGTTAGCCCGGCGTGCAAACGCCGGGGCAAGTGGGAGATATCCCGGAGCCGCATAGCGGCGACAGGAATTTCGTAACGACCTCGTAAGCCGGGGGTAAAGCGCGATGTTGACCGGAGCCGCGGAGCGGCGTTCTTGCCTTCGTAACAGGCGCTTCAGCGCCGCGTCTAGCGCAGCAATTTGATGGCGGCCGGCCCTTAACTCTGCGCCGCTCCGGCTCTTGGACGGGCATACCCCATTCCTGGAAATGTTCAAGTCGGGTACGCCGTTTTGCAACGTTGGCCGCAGCCACTCCGCCTTATCACTAGCTTCTGTGTCCTACGTCCTATCCCCTTGAGGTTCGTTCTGCAAATAATGCTTCGTGAGGCGAAGGGATTGCGTGTCTCTTGCCCCGGCGGGACCGCTCTTTGAAATCTGAATGTGCTGCTTTGTTCCCCGCGCAGCGTCCAACGAGCGATGGGGTGAAGACTTAGTGTTCTACTATTGTGGTGTTATACTGACGTAGCTAGCTGGTTATTTATTTCACATAAGGTTACTGCGATAACCTTAGTAACTGGCTTATTTTAAGTAACATTAGCTGCTAGTTATGGTGTAATAGCTGTGTATAACGCATAATTTAAGCAATTTAAGCCCAGACTCGTTGCGGAAAATCGGATCTGAAAATGGTGGACCAGTGAATAGCCTAGCCTAAAGTCGCTCCGACTTCGCGGTCTTCACACTGCGGAAGATGGCATCGAGGATGAGCTGGTTCGAAAGACCGACCTCTCCGGGAATCTCGAAGGGCCGGCCGGATTCAACCGCAGCGGCAAACGATTCGACCTGTGCTGTGTAGGCGTGGGCGTTTGAAACTTCGATCCTCTCCACCAGTTCGAAGCCTCTGCGGTGCTCAAGTATTACTGGATGTTCAACATTCAAAGCATTGACAGCCGACAGAATGCCTTCTTCTCCGATGACCTCAAGGAGGGTCTGGTACGGAGCCCGAGCCGAGACTGACATGGTCCCCAGCGCGCCATTGGCGAACTGAAACAGCGTCGTGCCTGAAGCCTCGACGGTCCAATGCTGGTCGTATTGCGCCTGTGCCATCACGCTAAGTACCTCATCGTCGAGGATGTACTTCAAGGTATCGAAGCAGTGGACGCCAATGTCGGCCAGCGGGCCTCCCGTGGCCAGCGCCGGATCATTAATCCAGGTGCGGGCGCTGCTCAGGAGAGGGGCCACGAACGCAGCCCGCGCCAGCAAGGGTTTACCGATGGCCCCGCCGGCAATACGCTCGCGAAACCAGCGCACACTGGCTTCAAACCGCATCACGTGCGCCACGCCGAGGGTCACTCCGGCAGAACGGGCCGCCTCTACCATCTGGCGCGCTTCGCTGGCGTTCATCGCCATCGGCTTCTCCACCAGGATGTGCTTCCCCGCACCGGCGGCTGCGAGGACGTCATCGAGGTGCAGTGCGTCTGGGGTGGCGATGAAGACAGCATCGACTTCGGGGCACGCGCACATTTCTGCGGTCGAGGTGAAGGCGTACTGGATGCCGTACTCCAGAGCGGACTGCTGCGCGCGCTCAAGGTCCCGCCGGGTCAACGCGGTGACGGTGCAATTGCCGGCGGCGGCGAATGCGGGCATCAAGCGCTTAACGGCATGCAATCCAAAGCCAGCGATTCCGAAACGGACCATGGAGACTCCTATGAAGACGATCTAGCGGCGCGAGGGGCCGCATGCGATGCAGTTCCAAGATACCGCGAGTTGGTATCATCGGCAGAGACCACGCCCTGAGGAAGCCTTGCCCGCACCCCACACCGCCATTCGCACTCTCTTTCTCGACGGGCCCGCTGGACGTTTGGAGGCTCTGCTCAACGTTGGCTCGCCCGATGCAACGCACGTGGGATTGGTCACTCATCCGCACCCGATGTTCGGCGGAACCATGCATAACAAGGTCGTGTTTCACGCCATGAAGGCGCTGCATGGATTCGGTTTTCCCGTGCTGCGCTTCAACTTTCGGGGCACCGGTTTGAGCGAGGGCGTTCACGATGGGCGCGATGAGGTCCGCGACGTCGAGACTGCGTTGGCGTGGCTCAAACAGGAGTTCGGGCTGCCTGTTATTTTCGCGGGATTTTCCTTCGGCGCTGCCCGTGGGCTGCGCGCTTGTTGTCCGGATCCCGACGTCCGGGCGTTGATTTCGCTTGGCACTCCGGTCGAGGCAGAAGGTCGCTGGTACTCTTACAAGTTCCTGGCCGAGTGCGCCAAGCCCAAGCTTTTTTTGAGCGGCGACCGCGACCAGTTCGGCCCGCACGAAGCACTCGAACGGGTGGTAGCCAGCGCATCTGGACCAAAGGAACTCGTGTTCATTCCCGGTGATCACTTTTTCGAAGGTCATCTCGACGAGATGCGGCTGACCATCGAGAGCTGGCTGCAGGAGTTGTTGGGGGTGAAATGACAGAATCATCGACAACGCCGCCCCATGCAGCCGTCGTCTCGGAAATGCGTGCGGCAGCGAGATCAATCTTCGACCATGCTCTGGCCGAATGTAGCATCACGCGGGCATTTGCGCGCGAAGTTCACTGGTCCGATGGCGTCCTTCGTGTGGGTGGTGAAGCTTACGAGCTCGCACGATTCTCGCAACTGGCTGTGGTGTCGATCGGCAAGGCCGGGCACAGCATGGCCGAGGCGCTCGCGCAGATTGTCCCCGTGAAGTTCGCGGGCATCGTCTCCTGCCCAACGGCACCGGCATCGCCGGTTGAGGCGATGCGGTATTTCACAGGCGGGCATCCCATGCCGAACGAAGACTCACTGCGGGCAGGCAAGGCGATCCTCGAACTGCTGCGAGGAGCGACCGAAGGGCACACTTGCCGTATTTCTGATTAGCGGCGGGGCATCGGCCATCGCCGAATGGCCGCTGGACGAGGCTCTGACATTGTCAGATATCGTGGCTACCAATCGCGCGCTGGTTCATTCCGGAGCGCCGATTGCCGAGATCAACGCCGTCCGCAAGCATCTGTCGGCCATCAAGGGAGGACGCATGGCACTGGCAGCGGCTCCCGCGAAGCAGATCTCGCTCCTCGTGTCCGACGTGCCGGACTCAGCGCTGGATGCGCTCGCGTCGGGCCCAACCATGCCCGACGGCAGCACGGTAGCCGACTGCTACGCCATCGCGCAATGTTACGACTTGCTGGAGCAATTTCCGGGTCGGGTACAGACAATCTTCGCGGATCACGCTCTGCAGGAGACACCAAAACCAGGCGATGGGACGTTCTCCAGCAGCCGATTCGTAACGTTGCTGTCCAACCATACGGCAGTTAGCGCTGCGGTCGAGCACGCGAAAGCCCTGAACTTCAGCGGTAGAGGTGGACAACCGCTGCGACGACTGGGACTACGCCCGCGCAGCCGACTACCTGCTCGACCGGCTACGTCAACTTCGAGCGCATTCGCCGCGCGTGTGCTTGATCTCAGGCGGCGAAGTTACCGTGAAAGTTGGCGCGAATTCGGGCGTCGGCGGACGCAACCAGCAGTTCGCGCTGTATTGCGCTCAGCAGATAGCGGGCGAGAGCATCACCGTGCTCAGTGCCGGAACTGACGGCATCGACGGCAACAGCCCGGCCGCAGGAGCGCTGGTAGACGGCACATCAGCCTCAAGGGCAGCGGCGAAGGAGTTCTCCCCTGCGAGAGTGCTAGGCGAGTTCGATGCGTTTCGATTGTTTGAAACCATTGGCGACACGATCATGACCGGACCTACCGGCAACAACGTGCGCGACCTGCGTGTGTTGCTGGCTTACTGATCCGAAGGAGCTACCTGCTGAATAACCCACGACAGATACTCGGCGCTACCACCCAAGACATCGAGTTCGACACGCTCTGGCAGTTCGAAAGGATGCAGTTCGTCAAACGCTGCAGCCAGACTGGAGGCTCGGTCGGAGGTAGTTTTGATCAGAAGGAGGTACTCCTGCTCGTTTTGGACGTCGCCCTTCCAGCGATAGATGGAGCGAATAGGGCCAATGATGTTTACGCAGGCAGCGAGTCGGCGCTCGACCAGCGCGTGCGCCAACTCTTCGGCCCTCTGGTGCAATCCGACGGTGGTAAGAACGATTCGGACCGTTGACATGCGAAATCCTCCTACAGAGCTTGATTCGATCCGGTTCTGCTTCCAGACTCTAGCACCGGAGGCTCGGTACTCGCCCGGAAGTCGGAGTGTCAAGAAAGACGCTCGGAACCGCATTGTCGAAGTTGGTTCCTCCCGGGACTTTCGCCAGCCCTTCGCTTGCGCGAGCATTCATTCCGCCGTTCACTAGCTAATGTAGGTCGTGCGCGTTTCAGGCTAGGCTTGCAGTAATGCATGAGGGTTTGGCCGCAAACATCGCAATCGCCAGTTCGATGGGTTAACGATTTGGAAGCAACGAGCAAAGTCGGCATCTGGTTGCATCGCATGCGTCGCATTCTCGCGACGACATGCATCGGCCTATTGGCGTTGATGATCGGCTACAAGGTGGTATACGGCGCCAACGGAACTGTCGAGTGGCGGGGCAAACGCGCGGAGTACCTGCAGTTGCAGCACGATATCGAACAGGCCAATGCCGAACACCAGGCGCTGGAAGAGCGCGTTCGCAAGTTGCAAAGCGATAGCGACACCATCGTGCAAGAAGCCCGAGAGAAGTTAGGCTACGTGAGGCCCGGTGAAGTGGTGCTGGTGCAGCCGCAACCTAAAGCTGATGTGCGCACCGGTGCGGTTGCGCAAGCGATTCCCACCCCCAATCTTGCCGGCAAGTAGGCGCCAGCTCTTGCAGCCAGAGATCTTCGTTCGACAAACCTTCGATCGCCAACAACATTGCATCGTTCGCTCCTGGATTACAATCCAAAGGCACAAAGCTGTTGGGATGGCGGTCCGCAGCCTAACGCGGACAATGGAGGCGTCGTGAAACGAATTGCTCTGATGGCATCTGTATTGATGGTGCTAGCGGTATGGGCCGCGGCCAGCCCGACAACAAGTTGGGATGGGTGGATCAGTGACTCGAAGTGCGGTGCCAAGGGCGCCAATTCGGCACACGCGCAGTGCGCCAAGAAGTGCATCGAAGGCGGCGAGAAGCCAGTGCTCGTGACCGACAAAGACCAGAAAGTGGTTCCCATCGAGAACGCGGCAGCGGTTGCCGGACACGAAGGTCAGCACGTAAAGGTTACCGGAAAGCTTACGGCCGACGGTGCCGTACACGTGGACAAAGTGGCTCCGCTGACGAACTAACCCTACCTAACGCGAACTCGAAAGGGCGACGGCAGAATCGTGCCGCGCAGTTCAGCTTTCGACACTCGTGAAAACTTCCGGTCACACTCGGAACACGACGCAGAGCAGCGCGCCAAAGACGAGCGCCTGAGCTAACTCCGAAAAGCCGAGCCTGTGCACATTGAGAGGCTCCGCCCCCCGCAAAAACCACGAGAATCCTCGAACTAGCGCCGGAAGGAATGCCAAAACCGCAAATCTGGGGAAAACTCCAAATCGAGCGAGGCCGATAACGACAATCAGCAGCACAATTTGTCCAGTGAAGAATCCGTACGCCCGGCGTAGTTTTCCTCCGGAGCTGTCGAGCCGACTACCGCGAATGCGTACCTGGACAAAGTGCACCTGGTCGCCGGCAAAAAGCCAGTTAGCAAGCCACAGGGCAATCGCCGTGCGGTCGAGGACTCCAGTACAGACGTAGTAGGCCGCTGCGGAAGTCGAGGTAAGTCCGATGGCGCCGATGATCTGCGCAGGCATCCGTCCGGTTCGTCCGAGGCCTTTGACCACAGCCTGTATGCCGAACGCCCCAGCTGCGACAGCGCCGATGAACAATAAGCCGCGCGACAGTCCCAGATAGAAGAGTCCGCCAATTGTGGCGACTGCGAGTAGTGCAAGGCCCACCGACACAGCAAGAACTGTGGCGCGCTCTTGGGCCGCTTGCGCCTTGATAGCCGTGGTGCCAAGCCACGCCTCAACGGGAGTGCGCATCCAGAACAAGGCAAGGGCCGCGACAGCGAAGAGCCCCAGGGCATAAACACTTACGCCGAGTACCGAGGCCACAACCGCGCCAGTCACAAGCGGAACCAGCAACATTCCCCAAGCGCCATGCTCGCGGGGAATGACCATCGCTTTCAGTCTCGGGTTTTGCAACGCACTTGCCGGGATTGCCACGCTTCCATGCTAAGAATTCGGGCAGCAGGAGACTATGACATAAGTCTCAGGTATGCCCGCGGCAGAATTCCATGGTTGTGGTAAACCGGGATCAGCGTGGTTCATCCAAAGGTGGACAACGGCTTTCATTCATGCGAAAGTTTTAATCGAGACCAGCCACGTGCACAGATGTTTGTCTGTGCGTGCATTTAAAGGGCGTGTAGCTGAATTGACGATTTTATTTAGCTCTTCTACAAGCTGCCGCCGCAAGGCATTTCTCCCTAGAAACAGCGCAGCAAAAAGCGTACGGGTGCTGCCCGCTACGACGGTACGGATGAGGAGTACAAGATCGATGGAGACTGCCCCGACTGCGGGATTCTGGCTTTCCCCGCAGCAGAAGCATGTTTGGACTCTGCAGCAAGAAGGCAAAGCCCTCCGTTCAGTCTGCCTGTTCGAGATCGAGGGGGAATTCGACGAGGCGACGTTGTCAGCAGCGTTGCATCACCTCACAGCGCGCCACGAGATTTTGCGGACGGTGTACGTTCGGCAGGCCGGCATGAAGTTTCCGTTCCAAGCAGTGCTGGATACGGCGAAGCCTTATTTACAAATCATCGACATTACCGCCTTCCCACGGCAGAGCAGGTGTCGAGGCTGAGCGAGGTATTCGACTGCGAACGCATCGGCAGCACAGGGCCAGAACAGCCTCCCATCATCGCGGTGAAACTGGCGCGCCTGGGCGAGGTCGTACCGCCATTCTCTTGAGCGTGCCCGCCATGACTGCCGACGCTGCTTCGCTCGACATCCTCGCTCGCGAATTGATGCAGCTCGTGGCAGGGGGACCGGCGGCCATTTCTGACGATCCCTTGCGCTATGTCCAGTTTGCGCAGTGGCAAGACGAGTTGCTGGAAGACACTGAGCGAGAACTCAGTCGAAGGGACGAGATTTCTGGAACGGCCGTCTTGAAGACGCGACTGCGCCGCCGCTGCCCCACGAAATCAAACACGCCGGGACATTTTCGCCGCAAGCCTTGACCCACAGGCTGGATCGGGCAGATTGCGGAGAAAATCGAGGACGCTGGCGGCACTATTAAAGGCGTCGAGCTCTGATACGTTGCTGGCGGCGTGGCAATCGGTGTTATGGAAGTTAACAGGGCAGGCAAGATTTCAGACGGGAGTGCTCTTTGATTTTCGGGAACACGAAGAGTTGCGCGACGCCGTCGGGTTGATTGCGAAGAACATCCCGATCGAAGCACGTTTTGACGGTGATTCGCGTTTTCGCGAAGTAGTGGAACATGTCCGCGCCGCCGTCGTTCAAGCTGCGGAGTGGCAGGAATTCTATATCCCCGGCACTGGCTTCGGGAATGAGCCTGCGATTGGCTTCGAATATCGCTCGGCAGTGGAGCTGCAGCGAATCGCCGTATGGAACGGCGCAACCAAGCTCAAGATGTCGTGTGACACGGAATGCGAGCGGGCTGGCGGCGGAATTCCAGTACGACGAGGCGCGACTGGCACGTACAACGGTTGGGCGAATTGCAGCATATTTTACAAAGGTCCTGGAAGCGGGGCTGGTCGAACCTGAAGTTCGCGTGAGCCAGATACAGCTGCTCGATGACGCTGAGCGTCGGCAACTGCTGGTCGAGTGGAATCAGACCGCGAGAGGAGTACCCGCGCAGCAAGTGTTATCAAGAACTATTTGAGGCGCAAGCGGTGGCAACACCGGACCGTCCAGCACTGCGCTCGCACGACGTCGTTGCTGAGCTATCGCGAGTTGAACGATCGCGCAAATCAACTGGCACATTACCTCCGCGGGCTAGGCGTGGGACCTGACTCCCTGGTTGGCCTGTGCGTGGAACGATCGGCGGAGATGATGGTCGCCGTTGTCGGCATTCTCAAGGCCGGTGGCGCATATGTGCCGCTTAACCCCGACAACCCTAAGCCTCGTACCGCGCTACAACTTGCCGGGGCGCTGCTGTTGATAACCGAGCAGCCGCTACTGGAGCATTTGCCGGCCTTCTCGGGCAGGACTCTGTGCCTTGATCGCGACGCCAGCCTTTGGGCCGATCAGCCGAGCAGCAATCCGGCCAACCGCACGACGCCGGAGAACCTTGTTTACGTGATTTACACTTCGGGCTCGACGGGCGTACCGAAGGGCGTGGCGGTCCGACACCGCAATCTCGTAAATTACAGCTGCTTCATTGCAAAAAGACTCCAGCTGGAGGAATATTCCCGAGGGGTTGAACTTCGCCACAGTTTCGACGATCAGAGCGGACTTGGGTAACACATGTATATTCCCGGCACTGATCTCGGGCGGATGCGTCCACATCGTCGGCTATGGGGCTTCGACCGATGCGCAGCGTATGGCAGAGTACTCAAGCCAACATTCAGTAGATGTACTGAAGATCGTTCCGTCACATCTGCAGGCGATGCTGGATTCTCCGCAAGCAGCTCGGCTCTTGCCCCGGAAGTACCTGGTGCTCGGGGGAGAGACTTTCACGCCGCAACTGGCAGAAAAGATTTTTTCGCTCGGTGGCACGTGCGAAGTATTCAACCATTACGGACCAACGGAGACCACCGTCGGTTCGCTGACCTTGCGGCTCGCTGACTACGACTGGAAGAGGTCACAGGCAGCAAGCATTCCAATCGGCCGTCCGATTGCCAATACCCAGATTTACATTCTCGATGGGATGCTGCAGCCGGTCCCGGCGGGCGTTGTAGGAGAACTGTATATCGCGGGCGACGGGGTCACCGCTGGCTACCTGAGCCAGTCCAAGCTGACGGACGAACGATTTGTTCGAAACCCGTTTGCCGTGCGATGATGAATTCTCGCATGTACCGCACCGGAGATCTGGCTCGCCACTTGCCCGACGGCAATGTGGAGTTTCTGGGGCGCAGCGACGACCAAGTGAAGATTCGAGGCTTTCGTATCGAATTGGGAGAGATTGAGTCGGTGCTTGCGGCCCGCCCCGGTGTGAAACAGGCCGTTGTAGTCGCCAAGGACGATATCCACGGCAACAAGCGCTTATTCGCATATGTGGTCACCGATCAAGTCCGCGGAACCTCTCTGGACGAGCTACGGTCACATTTAAAGGAGCAACTGCCAGAATTCATGCTGCCGGCAGCGATTGTCCCACTTGCGAAAATTCCACTGACGCCAAACGGCAAAGTCGACCGGCAGGCTCTTCCTGAATCGGAGACTGTCCAGCCGCGAGCCTATATTGCTCCCAAGAATGCCGCCGAGGAGGGGGTAGCGAAGATCTGGGAGCAAGTGCTGCACCGAGAACGCCTCGGCACGGACGAGAACTTCTTCGAGTTGGGTGGACACTCTTTGCTGGCGACGCAGGTCATTTCTCGAGTCCGCGAGCAGTTTCGGGTAGAGCTGCCAATTCGTGCGATGTTCGACCATCCCACAATCGCGGGTTTGGCAGAGGCGGTTCAGGTTGCAAATCAAAGTCCTCCGCAACCAGTTGCGCCCCCCATCGTCAAGGTGTCCCGTGCAGCCTACCGGGCAAAGCGAAGCTAGCCAATGACCGATGCCAAGTTAGTGAATACTCGCAGTGAAAAGTTCACGCATAAGCCAATCTGTCCCGTAAGTGCCATAGGGCACCGCCAATACGTCCCATGAAAACCGAGGATCGCCATACCTCATTGATTCATATATAGTTAACCGAAGCGCGAATGCCTACAATCCAGTTGACATTAGGGAAAAATCGCCCTATAAGTTGAATACCTGTGCGCTTTGGGTTCTTCAGCCTGAAGCGGTGATTTGAGCCTGGCCAAAACCATGGGACTGTGTGCCTCGGATGTGCAGAAGGCTGCAAAGACTGGCGATGCGGGGGAGGGCCGAACCAAGCCTGCGGAATCGGCGCCCCTCTCCGCGCCTGCGGGTGCAGCGTGGGAGGCTAATCAGACCTATGCGGACTATCCCCGGAACAGGTGTCTTCACCAGCTTCTAACCAAAACCGCCTGCGAAAACCCTGACAAGGTTGCCATTCAGTTCCGTGACAAGTCTCTGACTTACATGGAGTTGGATGCCCGTTCTAACCAGCTCGCCCGGCGGCTGCAGCGAATGGGCGTGGGACCGGAGTCTCTGGTTGGGCTTTGCGTGGAACGGTCGCTAGAAATGATCGTTGCCCTGCTCGGAATACTGAAGGCCGGTGGGGCATATGTACCGTTGGACCCCGCATATCCCGCCGATCGAATCAAGTACGTGCTGGAGGATGCGCGCGTCCCCATTCTGATTACGCAGGAAGCGCTGCTTCCCTCCTTACCGCAAACCTCAGCTAGCGTGGTATGCGTCGAGGAAGATGGCGGGACCTTCTCAAGCGAGGAGAGCGGACCCGTTTCATCTGAAGCCAGGCCAGAAAACCTAGCCTACGTCATATATACGTCCGGCTCTACCGGGAAGCCGAAAGGCGTGCAACTGGAGCATCGCAGCGTCGTGAATTTCCTTTGCTCGATGCTGCAGAAGCCCGGAATGACGGCGGCAGATGTCCTGGTCGCCGTGACCACGCTATCGTTCGACATCGCAGGACTGGAGATTTACCTCCCACTACTCACTGGTGCTCGGCTGGTAGTCGTCCCTCGAGAGACAACGATGGATGGGCGGTTGTTGAAGCAGTTGATGGCCGCGAGCGGCGTAACCATCATGCAGGCCACTCCCACAACGTGGCGCGTGTTATTTGAATCAGGGTGGGACGGCGACCGGAGCATGAAGGTCCTTGTTGGCGGAGAAGCACTTCCTGCCGAATTGGCACGACAATTGGTGCTGAACTGCGGACCCGTATGGAACATGTACGGACCGACGGAAACTACCATCTGGTCGAGCGTGTATCCGGTCGAGGGCAAGGATGCCAGGATTGTACCGATCGGCAAGCCCATCGCTAATACGACGTTTTACATCCTCGACGCCAACGGCCAACCGGTGGCCGATGGCACCGAAGGCGAGCTTTACATTGGTGGTGAAGGGCTGGCTCGCGGCTATTTCGAGCGAGACGAGATGACAGCGGAGAAGTTCGTTGCCGACCCGTTTAGTTCACGGCAAGGCGCACGTATGTATCGCACGGGCGATCTGGCACGCTGCAAGGCTGATGGCAATGTGGAGTTCCTGGGAAGAATCGACCACCAAGTGAAGATCCGCGGCTTCCGCATCGAGTTGGGTGAAATCGAAGCGGTACTAGAACAGCACACAGGGATTCATCAAGCCGTAGTGGTAGCGCGTGAAGATACGCCTGGCGACAAGCGGTTGGTGGCTTACTGCGTTCCCGATACTGCGTGCACTGTGGCTGCTACTGAACTTACGGGAATTCGTCGCCACGCAATTGCCAGATTACATGACGCCCTCGGCCTTTGTGCAGATGAGTAAGTTTCCGCTGACGCCCAACGGCAAGGTCGACCGGAACGCTCTGCCGGCGCCAAGCATTCGGGACTTCGAAGCCCAGACGAACTACGTTGCCCCGAGGAATGACATAGAACGCAAAATGGTTGGTCTGTGGGAAGAGACTCTGGGTGTGAGCCCGATCAGCGTGACGGCGAATTTCTTCGACTTAGGCGGCCGATCGGTTTTGGCTGCGCGCTTGTTCACCAAAATCCTGCGGACTTTTGGCAAAGAATTGCCGCTCTCTACGCTGTTTCGTTCGGCAACCTTAGAGCGACTCGCCGAGGAACTGGCGCCAGCCCACCGGGATGCCGGGTATCCGACGCTGGTTCCGATTCAAACGAGGGGCTCGAATCCGCCGTTCTTCTGTGTGCATGGTGGTGCCGGCAGCACGTTATTCCTCCAGCAATTGGCCCGGCATCTAGGTCCTGATCAGCCGTTCTACGCAATTGAGCCCGAAGGGATGGATGGCAAGCCTTTCCGACGAACCACTGTGGAAGCGATGGCAACCTATTACCTCGCGGAGATTCGCAAGGTGCAACCGCATGGGCCCCATTACATTGGCGGATACTGTTTTGGCGGCTTGGTTGCTTTTGAGATGGCCAGAACCCTCAGTCAAGCAGGAGAGCCTCCGGCGTTGCTGGCGTTGTTTAGTGCGGCCCTGCGATTCAATCATGTGGTGCCTCCGCCGTCTCTGTTGCACGATGCACCGGAGCGCAAGCCCCTGGCAACCCGCATCGCGAGTGCGGCCATGTCGCCGATTCGAACCACTCGAAATGTGGCACTTGGGCTGTATTGGCGAACGGTTCCTGTCAGTCGCGATTACGTTCGTGGGCTTGTATTTGGACTCGGGTACCGCCTTCCTCCGGCCATGCGCACGATGTACGTAAAGGAAGCGCTAGGGAGGGCGGAAAGAACGTACCGTCCCAGACCGTACACGGGCAGATTGACGTTGTTTCATGGTGAAGAGGCCTTGGAGTTCGGCCCGAACCTCGGCTGGGACGGCTTAGCCGGAAGTTTTGATCACTGTTTGATCGGCGACGGTAATCTCGACAGCCGTCGCGACATGATGAATGAGCCGTTGGTGGGAACACTGGCCAGACAGCTGGCGTGCTACCTCGGCGAATCCGACGGAGCCCGGCTCCCGGCAGCGTCATCGCAGACGAACTGAGGTATGGACATGGAACAGAGCACGCCGACTAAGAGCCTGGGCGCAATCCGACGCAAGGCGGTGGATCTGTCGCACTTCAACCCCATTAAGGAGAGCACAATGGGGGCCGATCAGCCGTTGCCCCTGGTAATGGAGCCTGCGACCGATCAGGTGGATCTCGCCGAATGGGCAAGAAACAACCGTGACTACATCGCACAAAAGCTGCATAAGCACGGCGGCATCCTGTTCCGGGGATTCAACCTAAAAGGGCCATCGGACTTCGAGGAGGTGGCCGCGGGGATTTACAACGAGATTTATTCCGACTACGGCGACCTGCCGCGGGAGAGTGCGGGAGGGAATATCTATACTTCTACGCCTTATCCCGAAGACAAGTGCATCCTGTATCACAACGAAAGCTCGCACATGAACCGATGGGCAACTCGAATCAGCTTTTTCTGCGTTATCGCAGCCAAGGAGGGCGGATGTTCTCCGGTGGTCGATTGCCGAAAAGTTTACCAGCAGCTGGATCCGGCGGTTCGCGGGAAGTTCGAAGAAAAGGGATTGATGTACGTGCGCAACTTCTCCGATGGTCTGGACGTGAATTGGCAACACTTCTTCCAGACTAAAGATAAGGCGGTAGTCGAAGAAGCGTGCACACGGCAAGGGTTCATCTGCGAATGGGTGAGTGCAGACCAGCTGCGGGTAAAACAATGCTGCCGTGGCGTACTGCGACATCCCGTGACGGGCGAGTTGTCGTTCTTCAACCAGGTGCAGTTGCATCACGTCCACAGCCTCGACCCCGACGTGCGCAACTCACTGCTTTCGATCTATAAGCGCGAAGACTTGCCGCGACACGTGTACTACGGTGACGGTTCGGAGATTTCAGATGCCGAGATGGACCATGTTGGCGAAATCTATGAGAGAAATGCCGTTCGCTTCACATGGCGTGTCGGCGACATAGTCTCGCTCGACAACATGTTAACGGCCCACGGCCGCGATTCCTTTGTTGGACCCCGCAAGATCGTGGTTGCACTGGGCGACCTGGTGGACGGGGCTGATGTTGACCGCACCAATAATGCACGGGCTTAGGCGGGCAGAACTGACTCTAACGAAAGGATAGGTCCGCGCACGAATGAACGGGGATGTGAAGGTGGAACCAGAGGCTTACGGGGCACAGTCATCGACGACGTCGATCGACGAGCAGGTGTACGTGTTCCCGCTGTCGTCCGCCCAGCAGCGCCTGTGGTTTTTGAACCAGATAGACCCACAGAATACGTCCTACAACATTGCTTGGTCCATACGTATGAATGGCGAACCGAACGTCGAGGCACTGGAACGCAGCCTTAACGAAGTCGTGCGCCGCCATGAGATTCTGCATACGTCTTTCGACGTGATCGAAGGCAACGCGGTGCAGATCGTCTCGCCGCCGCGGCACCTCATCCTTGCGCAAGAAGACTTGCGGAACGCTCCTGACCCGGAGGCTGCAATTTTGGCAGCAGCCAAGGAAGAGGCTGGTACGCCCCTGAACTTGAAGACCGGCCCCCTAGTTCGAACCCGCCTGCTGCGGCAGAGCGAAACAGAATACGCACTGCTGATTACGACCCATCACATTGCATTCGATGGCTGGTCACGCCGTGTTCTGGTGGGAGAATTCGGCGCTCTTTATTACGCCTATTGCAACGGCCAACCCTCTCCTCTGGCCGAGTTGCCACTACAGTACGCTGACTACGCCGTGTGGCAACAAAGCTACTTGGAGGGAGAGCGGCTGGAAACGTTGCTGTCTTACTGGAAGCAGCAACTTGCGAACGCACCTACTACCTTGGATCTACCGACCGACCATCCTCGCCCTGCCGTGCAGCGATACTGCGGCGCCAGTCAGTCGTTTGTTTTCCCCAAGGCGCTAGCCGACGAGGTCGTTCGTGCCAGCCAGCGGTATGGGGTCACGACCTTTATGACGTTGCTTGCAGCGTTCAATGTTTTGCTCGCGCGCTACTCGGGCCGGGATGACATTCTCGTCGGAGCCGTCGTCGCCAATCGGAATCGGGCAGAGTTGGAGGGGCTGATCGGTCTTTTCGCCAATACCCTTCCGCTGCGCATGCGACTTAACGGCGATCCCACATTCCGTGAGCTCCTGGCACGAGTAAAGGAAACAGCTCTTGGTGCATACGCGCACGAGGATATGCCCTTCGATCGGCTGGTGGAGTACCTGCGACCGGACCGAAGCCTAAGCTATAACCCGCTATTCCAAGTTATGTTCTCGCTGCAAAGCTCCGCGAGGAGAGAGTTCGAACTCAATGGCTTGCAGTTGAAGCCGCTCGGCGGTTCCGTTGGCGGAACGTCAAAGTTCGACCTGTCGTTCTTCGTGTTGGAAGGCGCAGACGGTCTGAGTGGAAGAATTGAGTACAACACGGATCTGTTCGAGGCCGAAACTGTTGATCGTATGCTGCATCATTACCTGCGACTGCTGGAGGTGTCGTTGGGAGAGCCCGAGATCCCCGTCTCGCAGTTACCGCTGCTGACGGAAGGGGAGCGGCAGCAAATTGTTGTGGAATGGAATGAGACGGCGCACGAGTATGCGCGGGAGCGTTCGCTGCAGCAGTACATCGAAGAGCAGGTGGAGCGTACGCCCGACGCACCCGCAGTGCGGTTCGAGTCGGAACAGCTCAGCTATCGCGAGCTGAACGCGCGTGCCAACCAGTTGGCCCACCGGTTGCGCAAGTTGGGCGTGGGTCCTGAGAAGCTGGTGGCGGTGTGCGCGCAGCGTTCGGTGGAGATGGTGGTGGCGCTGCTGGGCACGATGAAGGCGGGCGGTGCCTACGTGCCGATCGATCCTGACTATCCGAAGTCGCGGCTGGCGGTGATGCTGGAAGACGCCGATCCGCCAGTGCTGTTGACCCAGGAACATCTGCTGGAGGTACTGCCGGAGCACAAGATTCCTACGATCTGCCTGGACCGCGACTGGCCCACTCTGGCCGATGAGCCGAAGGAGAATCCTGCTCTCATCACCACGGGCAAGGACCAGGCATACATGATTTACACGTCGGGTTCCACGGGAAAGCCGAAGGGAGTACCCAACGTGCACGAGGGGATTGCGAACCGGCTGCTATGGATGCAGGACAGCTACCAGCTAGACGGCAGCGACCGGGTGCTGCAGAAGACGCCATACAGCTTTGACGTGTCGGTGTGGGAGTTCTTCTGGCCGCTGATGACGGGAGCGTGCCTGGTGGTGGCGCGTCCAGAGGGCCACAAAGATCCGAGCTACCTGGTGGAACTGATCCAGCAGCAAGGGATCACGACGATGCACTTTGTGCCGTCAATGCTGCGGATCTTCCTGGAAGCCGAAGGAGTGGAGGGGTGCAGGAGCCTGCGGCGGGTGATCTGCAGCGGAGAGGCGCTGACGATGGATCTGCAGCAGCGCTTCTTTGAGCGGCTGGGCGGGTGCGAGTTGCATAATCTCTACGGTCCGACGGAAGCGGCAGTGGACGTAAGCTATTGGAAGTGCCGGCGGGAGACGGCGATGACGACGGTGCCGATTGGGCGTCCGGTGTGGAACACGCAGCTGTATGTACTGGACAGCTATTTGCAGCCGGTACCGGTAGGGGTGCCGGGGGATCTGCATATTGGCGGCGTACAGTTGGCGCGCGGGTATCTGAAGCAGCCGGAGCTGACGGCGCAGAAGTTTATTGCCGACCCATATTCGACAGAGCCGGGAGCACGGTTATACAAGACGGGCGACCTGGCGCGGTTCTTGCCCGACGGCAACATCGAGTACCTGGGCCGCATTGACCATCAGGTAAAGCTGCGCGGCTTCCGCATCGAGTTGGGCGAGATTGAATCCGTATTGCAGGAACATCCGGATGTCGACCACGCGGTGGTGATGCTTCGTGAGGACCGTCCCGGCGATAATAAGCTCGCAGCTTATGTCGTGATGAAGGATGGAATTGACCTGGACAACATGGCGCTGCGGACCCATCTGGACGAGCGAATTCCGGCGTTCATGGTCCCGGCGGCGTTCGTACGGCTGGACGAGTTGCCAGTCAATGCTAATGGCAAGATTAACCGCAGCGCTCTCCCGGTTCCAGAATGGTCACAACTTGGCAGCGGGATTAAGAGTCCCCCGGAGACCCGCTTGAGGTCACCTTACTCAGAACTTGGGAACGGGTGCTTGGGGTCTCGAACATCGGAGTTGATGACAATTTCTTCGACCTCGGAGGCCACTCCCTTTTGGCGATCAAGTTACTGTCGGAAGTGGAAAAAGTAGTCGGAAGAACTGTTCCGCTGGCGAGCTTGTTCCGAGGAGCGACCGTCGCTGCTCAGGCCAAGTTGCTACGCGGGGGAACCGAGGCAGTACCAGAACCTCTGGTCATGGAATTCCAGCCCGGAAGTCCCGGAATGCCGGCGCTTTTTGTGGTTGCTGCGCCTGGCGTGCACTCGTTGGGTTACGCGGTATTGGCCCGAAGCGTGGGCGAGGATCAGCCGTTCTACAAGCTGCAGGCCCAGGACCCCGTCGCGTTGAATCGTCCGTTGACCTCGGAAGAGATTCGCACGCTCGCAACACAGTGCGTTGCAGGAATGCGCGCGGTTCAACCTCAAGGGCCCTATTATCTTGCTGCGATGTGCGTCGGCTGCCATATCGCCGAGCAGATGATATTGCAACTCGAATCGCAGGGACAGACTGTGGCTCTCTTCGCGGTTTTCGATACCTGGGTCCTTGAGCATTCTCGCCGTCGCTGGTTTTCGCGCCTATATAGCAATTATCAACGCCTGGTCCGAATGCGCCAGACAAGCCTGCGAGAAAAGTTGGAGTGGGCGCGCCGGGCGCTGCACTTCCGAGCCCGCATATGGACGGGCAGGACGGAACGTATGTGGTCCTGGGACAATGCATATTGGCCGCGGGACTTCAAACCGCCACGCTTCCACGCGCCTATCATTCTATTCAAGCGACCGAAGCAGCCCTACGTCTACCTTGAGGATCCCTTGCTTGGCTGGGGTCCCCGCAGCGTGGCCGGCATTCGCACTTTTGAGGTCGATTCCAAACATCACGAAGTGCTTCGCGAACCACACGTGCAGTTTGTGAGCCGAGTGCTGTTGGCGCATATGAATCTCAACATCAGCCCTGCCATCGAACCAATTTCGGAGATGGCCGCTGTTCCCGCAGGAACTGAAGTCGCAACCCACCAGTGACATGCATTCGACATGAGCCCGCCTCTGCCAGCCCTGAAGTGTTTGGTTGCGGGCGAGTATTCCGCCCTTTCTGCTGACCGCACAATACCGACGCTTATCGATAGCGAAATCCACGTATGGGAGAAGCACTTACCGTCCCACTCTGACGAGCTTGAGCATTGCCGCTCACTTCTCTCCCCCGACGAATCAAAGCGCGCAGCGCGCTTCCGCTTCGCGTCCGACCGAAACGAGTTTATCGTAGCCCGAGGGACCCTTCGCGTCGTCCTCGGACGTTATCTGTCCCGGCCACCGGATGCGTTGCAGTTTGTTTATAGCGAATTTGGGAAACCTGCTCTCGCTGCGAATGCCGAGCAAGGAACGATCGAATTCAACATCTCCCATAGCGGCGGCATTGCCTTGCTGGCGTTCGCCCGGGGTCGCAGGATCGGCATTGACATAGAACAAATACGTTGTAATTTCAGCATTCTCGAAATCGCTCAGCGCTTTTTTTCGCAGGCCGAGAGAGATGAGCTGCATGCACTACCATCCGAGCAGCGATCCCAGGCCTTCTTCGATTGTTGGACTAGAAAAGAAGCCTTCATCAAGGTATTGGGCGAAGGACTATCGCACCCTCTCGATTCCTTCGACGTTTCAGTCAAGCCCGGGGAACCTGCACAATTGATGGCCACCCGACCCGACGGGGATGACGCAGCGCGGTGGGGAATGTGGGATGTTTCCGTTCCGAGCGGGTATACCGCAGCGCTCGCGGCAGCGGTCAAATAACGCGCTCATCAGTGCAGTTTCAATCCCGGCGTGTTGGCGCCGAGTGGAATACCCCTTCGGAGTCTGCTGCCGACCGGACTGCGGTGCTCTACCCATTCACCGGAAGGGAAATGGCACTGGGACCGCTAACTATCGCCGATATCTCCCGCCAGCCTGACTTCAGATGGCGTAGTGGCTTTCAACTTCTTGAACTGCGACTGCTTTCTCTGCATGATGTCTGCCTCCTGCTGGGCGAGTTCCTGGGCACTCAACATGGTCAGAGCGCTAAGACGTGCATCCGGCTGGGCCAGCACGCTGTCCACCAAGTTGGAGAAATGACTCAGCATGCGAAGAATCGTGGCTCGTTCAAAGATTTCCGTACTGTAGACCCAATATCCATTCAGACCTTCTGGCCGCTCGGAAACAAAGACCGCCATGTCAAACTTCGAAGTGGTGACTGGGACCTCGAACGGTTCCACCTGCAAGCCGGCAAGCTCTCTTCTGGCTCGCGGGGTGTTCTGCATTACGAACAAAACCTGTACGAGTGGGTTATGGGTGGCACGGCGGTCGGGCTGCAGCTCTTGCACGATTTTGGGGAACGGAACGTCCTGGTGCGCGTAGGATTCAAGCAGTCCCTCACGCACACGACTAAGCAATTCCCGGAATGAAGGATTACCGGACAGATCGGAACGCACCGCCATTAGGTTAATGAAGAATCCAAGCATGCTCTCAGTTTCCGGCATCATGCGATTTGCCAGGTCGGTACCTACGACGATCTGATCCTCTCCGGAATACTTTGCCAGCATCGTCTGAAACACGGCCATCAGAGCCATGAATAGCGTCGCGCCTTCGCGGCGGGCCAATTCTCTCATCGCCGCCAGTCTTTCGGGAACGATATGCAGCATCTCGCATGAGCCCGCAAAAGTCCTCGTATGAGGCCGCTCGCGATCCAGCGGCAACGCCACTACGGGGGGAATTCCCTTCAGGCGGTTGCGCCAGAAGGAAAGCTGCTTCTCGATCACTTCGCCCTGCATCCAAGCTCGCTCCTGGACGGCATAGTCGGCGTATTGCACTTTCGGCTCGGGCAGTGGAGACTGCTTGCCTGAGCAGAAGGCTTCGTACAAGATCGTCAGTTCCTGCAGGAAGAGGCCGGCTGACCAGGCATCACTGATGATGTGATGCATGGTCAATTGCAACACATGATCTTCGGAATCCAGACGGAGAAGTTGAGCACGCACTAGCGGCGCTCGCGCGAGGTTAAATGGGCGCGCGGCTTCGGCGCAGGCGAGACGCCGCGCTTCGGACTCGCGGGCGTCTTCGAGAAGCGATGTAAGGTCGTGCTGTTCCAGAGGGATGTTCAGTGTCTTCAAGGTGACTTGCACGGGATGCCCGTCGCGAACCGCAAACGTGGTGCGCTGCGATTCATGGCGCCGGACGATCTCATTGATAGCCCGCTCCAGAGCATCGGTACGCAGAGCCCCGCGCAGCCGCAACGCTCTCGGAATGTTGTAGAGCGGATTATTGGGCTCAATTTGGTCGAGAAGCCACAGCCGTTCCTGTGCAAATGAAAGCGCGAACCCTCCATTTCGCGACACCGGCACAATGGGCGGCGGAATCATCCCTTCCGCCTCGCGGCGGACCGCGTCCATGCGCTTGGCCAGCGAAGAAATTGTCGGACATTCAAACAACGCCCGCACCGGCACAGGAGTGTGAAAGTGTTCGCGCAGGCGGGAGGCTATCTGCGTGGCTAGCAGCGAGTGTCCACCGATTTCGAAGAAGTTGTGCTCCACGCCGACATCCTCGCGTTTCAGAACCTCAGCCCAGATCGCTGCCACAACCTCTTCACTTGGGGTACGCGGCGCCAGCACCTCCTTCGTCACGCTCTTCATCTCGGCCGGATTCGGTAGCACCTGGCGGTCGATTTTGCCGTTGGCATTCAGAGGCAGCCTGGGCAATTCGAGGATGGCCGGAGGGACCATGTAGTCAGGCAATTGAGTACGGAGGTAGCCGCGGAGATCGTCGGAACTTGCCGTACCGACGAAATACGCAACAAGCGATTTTTCGCCGCGCTCGTCGGCGAGCGCCAAGACCACAGCCTGACTCACCCCGGCATGCTTCAACAGCACGGCCTCCACTTCCCCCAACTCGATGCGGAAGCCGCGAATCTTGAGCTGATCGTCGGCGCGGCCAAGGAATTCGACGTTCCCGTCCGGTAAATAGCGAACTAAGTCGCCGGTGCGATACATGGTTGCAGAGGGATTCGGACCAAGCCGTTCCGCCGGGAAGCGCTCCGCGGTAGGTTCTGGTTGGCCGACATAGCCCTCGGCGACACCATCGCCTGCAATATACAGCTCACCCGCAACGCCGATTGGAACAGGTTCGCCGCCCGAGTCAAGCACATACAGACGGGTGTTTGCTATCGGCCTTCCGATAGGTACAGTCCTGGCCACGGACTTTTTCGGGTCGAAGTCCAGTACCCGCAGCATAAGCGAGCCGACAGTCGCTTCGGTGGGTCCGTAATGATTGAACACCCGGCAAGCGCTGCCCACAGCGCTGATCTTCTCCAGCATAGCCGTGGTGAAAGCCTCGCCACCCAGAATCAGATGCTTGCGCGGCAGCACCTCGGAACCTCCGCCGGCATTGAGCAACGCCATGAGATGGGAGGGGACGATCTTCAGCACGTCTACCGGATAGTTCGCCATGTATTCGCTCAGCCGCAAACTGTCTGCGGCCACATCTGTACCGATGACGTGCAGACATCCACCCGAAACCAGTGCCGGATAAATGCAAGTATTGCCTAAGTCAGCGCCCAGCGTCGAAACGGTCGCGAAGTGCAGCGGTTCGGCGTACGTCTCCAACTCAAGGCGCCGTTGAATAAACGTCGTGTAGTTCACCAGATTGCGATGGCGCACGGCCACACCCTTAGGCGTCCCGGTTGAGCCTGAGGTGTAGATCACATAAGCAAGACTTTCTGGATCCGCTATCGGACGAGGGTTGTCCGCCGCTTGCTGCGCCCATCGCTCCTGATCTCGATCAAGCACGATCGTCGCCCCGCCAAATTCGGGCATCAGACACTCGAACTTACTTTCAGTGAGCAGCGCCACCGTCCCGTTGAGTTGCTGCGCCAGCCGCGGTTTGGGATGATCGGCGCTGAGCGGAACATAGGCTCCGCCCGCCTTGAGGATCCCGAGGACCGCAACCATCATGTTCGTGCTACGGTCCAACGACAGTGCGACCAGCGACCCGGAGCCGACTCCTATTGTGCGCAGGTAACGGGCCAGACGATTGGCGCGCTCGTTCAACTCGCGGTACGACAAGCAGTCGTCCTCAAAGCGGACCGCCGGTGCGTTGGGGGTGCGGGCAGCCTGAGTCTCAAACAAGTCGTGGATACAGTGCTCGCGCGGATAATCTGCCGAAGTGTGGTTCCACTCGACAAGCAGTTTTTCCCGGTCGGCCTGATTCAACAATGGAAGGTGAGACACGAGCGTCGTAGGAGCAGCGGCAGCAGACTGCAACAACGTGATGAAATGGCTGCTCCAGCGCTCGACCATTGTGGCATCTATGCGTCCAGAGTCGTACTGAAAGGACAAAGCTAGTCGCTCTCCGAGACACCGCACAGCCAGCTTCAGGGCGAAGCGCTCGCTGCAAACCTGTTCGCGCACGGTCGTGAAGGTCAATCCGCCACCGACAATTGGGTCGGGCTGCACCGCGTACTCGAAGGCCAGCGGTAAGATGGGGCCGTGCTCTTCCCCGACAGAATGCTCCGGGCTGCCCCAGGTGAAACTGTCTTGCCAGTTGCGAAAGTCGCTGACCTCGCGCTCGACCTGCGCTTGTAGGCCGCCGAATGCCTCGCCTTCTAAACATTCAGCCGTCAGCGGCAGGTTCCTCGCAAACGCGCCAATCGCACTTGATAACTCGTCATAATTTCGGCCATCGAAATGGCAGCCAATCGTTAGCGTTGTGCGTCCCGTCATTCGAGATAGAAATGCAAACCAGGCAGCCAGCAGGAATCGCGGCAACGCCGTGCCTGCGGGGGAACCGAGCGCTTTCGCTTCGATCTGTTTTTCGATTTCGGCGGGGGCGAAGTCCCGAACCGGTTTCAGCTCAAATGCGTCCAGGACAGTCCTCAAAGCGCCAACGTCAATCTTGCGGCCATGCAGCCGCCAGTAATCGCGGGCTGGCTTAGACTCCTCGCTGGCAAGAAGCTCATGCTGCCATTGCGCCGCGTCGGGATACTGAAGTACCTCGTCTGCCACATCGATTCCGAGGGCATAACCGACCGCGATGGTGGCTCGGAGGTTTCGCAGCGATTGCAGGTCAGAGGTTAATGCTGGGAGGCTGAGGACAAGCGAGTACCGGTCTGTTCCCGTCTTGGCCAGCACAACGTGCAGAGTCGGGCCCTTCTCCAAGTCGACCACATCTTCTCGATGGTTCACCAGGTTCGAGAGCCTGGAGCGCTGCGTAGAGATGTCAACACCAGAAACGTCAATGAACTCCCACACGAAGTTGGGGGCATCAAGAATGACTTGGAACGGAACTTTCACACCGGTCTGGCGATGAAATGCCGTCCTTAGGATTTCATTTCGTTCCACCACAGCGCGGAGCGTGGCCCGAAGCTTCTCCGGATCAAGGGGACCGCCAACGGCGAGCTCACATTCGGCCCAGAAGGGCGTTTTGGCGCCAGCTTGCTGCGACCACATCCGCTCCTGTTGGATGGAAAGGCGAAAACCTGCGACGGTCGGGTGACTCATTAGGGCCCAATCTCCTTAATCACTAGGTCAACGACTTGCGCTTGGCCGTCTTCAACCGCTGGCCGCCGGCCTGCCGGAATTCTGTATGTTGCGTGGCACGGTGCTTCTGATCTTCCTCCGCCAGAACAGCCAGCAATTCGCTCAGGCGCATTAACGGATTGGCCGTCACCTTCTCCAGTACCAGTTGGTACTGCCCCGCCATGCGCACAATCGTAGGTGAGTCGAACAAATCGGCACTGTAGACCCAATTCCCTGCTAGACCGCTGTCCGTCTCTGCGACAAACAATGCCATGTCAAATTTCGAGGGCACATCCATGGGGAACCAGTTCACCGTGAGGCCGGGCATCGGCTTGGCCGAGCGCGGTGTATTTTGCTGCACGAACAACACCTGCACGATGGGATTGTGACTCAGACTCCGCTCGGGCTGGAGTTCCTCCACCAGTTTGTCGAAAGGTACATCCTGATGGGCATAGGCGCCCAGGGCGGTTTCACGCACGCGCGCCAGCAGATCCGTAAACCCCGGATCGCCTGACAGATCAGTACGCAAGGCCAGTAAGTTCACAAAAAAACCTATCAGCGCTTCGGTCTCTACCGTACCACGGTTAGCCAGATCCGTTCCGAGCACGATGTCGGTCTGCCGGGCATAATGCAAAATCAGGGCCTGAAAGCCAGCGAGCAGTGTCATGAAGGTGGTGCTCCCCAGCTGGCGGCTGAGCATGCGGACAGACTCGAGGAGACTCGCCGGCAATAGAAAGCGGTGCATCGCCCCACGAAAGCTTGGCTTCTCCGGGCGCGGGCGATCGATAGGAAGCTGCAATACGGCCGGAGCTCCGCGGAGCTTTTCGCGCCAGTATGCAACTTGCCGTTCGAGGACTTCGCCCTGCAACCAGTTGCGTTGCCAGACCGCGTAGTCGACGTACTGAATGTTGAGAGGCGGGAGCTGCGAGGGTCTATCTTCCAGCGCAGCTTCGTATAGTTCCGCAATTTCGCGTAGTAGGATCCCGGTGGACCATCCGTCGTCTGCAATGTGGTGCGTGGTGACCAGAAGGATGTGGTCATCCTCACCCAACTTAGTGAGAATGTAGCGGATGATCGGATTTTTCGCCAGATCGAACGGAGTCGCAGCCTCGCTCTCCACCAGGCGGCGCGCTTCTCTCTCGCGCTCGCTAGGGGGCACAGAGGTGAAATCGACCACCTTCAGCGGCTGCTTTAGGTCGCTAGCAATCATCTGGAAGGGTTCGCCCTTTTCAGAATCGTAATTCGTACGCAATATCTCATGTCGTGCGACGATTCCGTTGAGTGCAGTTTGGAGCGCATCGACATTCAGCGAGCCCGTCAAGCGCAGCGGCCGCGGGATGTTGTAGAGGGCGTTGTCGGGACCAATCTGGTCGAGCACCCACAGTCGTCGCTGTGCAAACGACAGTGGCAGACGCCGATCGCGCGGCGTCCGTTCGATGGGGGGTACAATGGCGCCCTGCTCGCTGCGCTGTTTCTCCTCGGCGGCCCGAGCGAGTGTGGCAACCGTGGGCGACTCGAAAACCGTACGCACGGGCAAGTCAATCCGCAGGTTCTGGCGGATGCGCGATACAACTTGCGTAGCCGACAACGAGTGGCCGCCCAGCTCGAAGAAATTGTCGTCCATCCCGACTCGCTCGAGCCTGAGCACGTCTGCGAATATGGAGGCGATTATTTCTTCAGAAGGACTGTGCGGTGCTCGACTAACACCGAGACCCGCAGTGGTCCCCTGCTCTGGAGGCGGCAGCGCACGCCGATCCACCTTCCCGCTGGAGGTGAGCGGCATGGAATCCATCAAAACAAAGGCCGACGGCACCATGTATTCCGGCAACTTGGCACCTACGTACAATCTCAGCTGCGGAACGAGCTTGCCCACCACCTTTTGCCTTAACGGGTTATTGGCATACGATGCCCAGGAGCGGAGATTATCTGTTTCGCCCGGGAAGCGCACGGCAGAATAATTCCCCAGAACGCCGGACCCGTTACGACGGCGCAACACCACGTCGTAACAACCATCGACGGCCTGCTTTGATTCGCGCACTTCGACGTGGTACGGAAACTCCTCCGCGAAGCTCCACAGATCTTCCGGTTCGATCCCGTCGGCCGAAGCCTGGGCGATGTTCCGCCGCAGGTCGGTTACCGTACCACATCCCTCGTCCCCGTTAAGCCAGCTTACGGCGATGGCTTCTCCATGCAAGCGTGGATTGGGAATTCCCGTAAGGCCGAGCAACTCGGGTTGTGTCGTGTGGAGGATGTGCGCCAGCGAAGCCCGGGTGAGTGCTTGTTTTTTCCAGTCGAGCCAAGGGCACTCGACGCGCGACGGAGCCTGATCGCCGACATGAATCACAACGTCGTACCGGAAGCGCGTCAGCTCGTTGTGCGCGCGCCCGCGCTTGAGCTGCATCTCAACATATGTCACGCGCGCCGAGCTTTGGCAAATGGCGTTGAAGAACGCTGGCTCCACCAGAAACTCGCCCTCCTGCTGGATGCCTTTTCGCACTCGATTCGAAAGTTCCTGCCGGCTCATACCATCGTCGGCCTTGAATACCTCGACCGACGTGTGGAAGGCTTCCTGGAGGGGCAAGCTACGCACATCACCGACGAATACCGCGCCTCCTGGGCGAGTTGACTCGATTGCCCCTTCCAGCACGTTCATGAAGTAATCCAAATCCGGAAAATACTGGATGACAGAGTTCAACACGACTGTATCGAATTGTTCCCGTGTGGCATTTTTGTCGAACTCATGCGCCGCCTTACGCTCCAGTTCGACGTGCGTGAGTTGAGACTCCGGGCGCTGCAATTGCTGCTCAAGAAATCGGATAGCTGCTTGCGAAATGTCCGTGCCATAGTATCGTTCCGTGCCGGGGGCGACGCGGAACAAAAGCAAACCCGTGCCGCAGCCGATTTCCCAAACACTTCGCGGACGCAGGGCTCTAATCCGGTCTGCGGTGGTTTCCACCCAGACCCGCATCTCTTCACTGGGGATAGGCTCACCCGTGTAGCTGCTGTCCCAACCCTTGATATTGAATGTGGCCTCTTCGACGCTGCCTCCCCGTCGGTAGGCTTCGTCGAAGGCCTCTGACCACCGGGAAACCTGCTCAGCCTCAACCGACAGCACCGGATCGGAATCATCGCCACGGTAGTCAGGATCGGGCACGACGTAGGCAACCAGCCGCCTGTCGCCAGGGACATCTTCACGCGCCGTGACGACACTCTGCATCACGCCGGGATGAGCCTCGAGTGTCGTCTCAATCTCGCCCAACTCGATGCGGAAGCCGCGCAGCTTTACCTGATGGTCAATGCGGCCCAGGTACTCGATGTTGCCGTCGGGCAAGAACCGCGCCAGGTCGCCCGTCTTGTATAACCGTGCTCCCGGCTCTGTCGAATATGGGTCGGCAATAAACTTCTGCGCCGTCAGCTCCGGCTGCTTCAGATACCCGCGCGCCAACTGTACGCCGCCAATATGCAGCTCCCCCGGCACCCCTACCGGTACCGGCTGCAAATAGCTGTCCAGTACATACAGCTGCGTGTTCCACACCGGACGCCCAATCGGCACCGTCGTCATCGCCGTCTCCCGCCGGCACTTCCAATAGCTTACGTCCACTGCCGCTTCCGTCGGACCGTAGAGATTATGCAACTCGCACCCGCCCAGCCGCTCAAAGAAGCGCTGCTGCAGATCCATCGTCAGCGCCTCTCCGCTGCAGATCACCCGCCGCAGGCTCCTGCACCCCTCCACTCCTTCGGCTTCCAGGAAGATCCGCAGCATTGACGGCACAAAGTGCATCGTCGTGATCCCTTGCTGCTGGATCAGTTCCACCAGGTAGCTCGGATCTTTGTGGCCCTCTGGACGCGCCACCACCAGGCACGCTCCCGTCATCAGCGGCCAGAAGAACTCCCACACCGACACGTCAAAGCTGTACGGCGTCTTCTGCAGCACCCGGTCGCTGCCGTCTAGCTGGTAGCTGTCCTGCATCCACAGCAGCCGGTTCGCAATCCCCTCGTGCACGTTGGGTACGCCTTTCGGCTTTCCCGTCGAACCCGACGTGTAGATCATGTATGCCTGGTCTTTGCCCGTGGTGATGAGAGCAGGATTCTCCTTCGGCTCATCGGCCAGAGTGGGCCAGTCGCGGTCCAAGCAGATCGTAGGAATCTTGTGCTCCGGCAGTGCCTCCAGCAGATGTTCCTGGGTCAACAGCACCGGCGGATCGGCGTCTTCCAGCATCACCGCCAGCCGCGACTTCGGATAGTCAGGATCGATCGGCACGTAGGCACCGCCCGCCTTCATCGTGCCCAGCAGCGCCACCACCATCTCCACCGAACGCTGCGCGCACACCGCCACCAGCTTCTCAGGACCCACGCCCAACTTGCGCAACCGGTGGGCCAACTGGTTGGCACGCGCGTTCAGCTCGCGATAGCTGAGCTGTTCCGACTCGAACTGAAGTGCGGGCGCGTCTGGCGTGCGCTCCACCTGCTCTTCGATGTACTGCTGCAGCGAACGCTCCCGCGCATACTCGTGCGCCGTCTCATTCCATTCCACAACAATTTGCTGCCGCTCCCCTTCCGTCAGCAGCGGTAACTCACTCAGGCGGCTGCCCGGAGCGTCGGCGATGGCCTCCAGCAGCACGCGGTAGTGGCCAAGAAAGCGCCTTATAGTCGCTGTTTCAAACAAGTCCGTCGAGTACTCCACCGTGCAGTGCAGACCATCCGGTTTTTCGACGGTGAACAGGCCCAAATCAAACTTGGCTGTCCCGTTGTGCACATCCATGCTGCGCAACTCGAGTCCCGGGAGTTGCAGGCTGATACGCGGGGCATTCTGCAGGACGAACCAGACCTGGAACAGCGGTATTCTCCCAAGTTCGCGATCCGGTTGCAGCACTTCCACCAGCTTTTCGAAAGGCAAGTCCTGGTTGCTATAAGCGCCCAGCGCAGTAGTGCGCACACGCTGCAGCAACTCAACAAAAGTCGGATCGCCGGACAGGTCCGTTCGCATCAGCAGGGTGTTTACGAAGAACCCCATCAAGTCTTCGATCTCAGCCCGCGTGCGACCCGCGATGGGAGAGCCAACAACGATGTCTTCCTGTCTGGTGTAGCGGTGAAGTAAGGTCTGGTAGGCGGCCAACAGGGCCATGAACAGGGTTGCCCCCTGCTGACGGCTGAACCCGTTGAGGCGGTCCACTAGTTCGCGCGGGAAGACCGCTTTTTCGGTGGTTCCGCGCAGGCTCAGAACATCAGGGCGGCGATGGTCCGTCGGCAGTTCGAGAGTATCGGGTGCCCCGGCAAGTTGCTGCTTCCAGTAGTCAAGCTGGCGCGAGATGGTCTCGCCCTGCAGCCATTCGTGTTGCCACACTGCAAAATCGCCATACTGCACGGGTAACTCTGGCAAAGGTGACGGCCCGTTCTCACGAAACGCTTCATAGAGCGGAGCAAGTTCGTTGGCGAATTGCCATATCGACCATCCATCATTGGCAATGTGATGGAAGTTCAACAGCAGAACATGGTCGTGATCAGCGAGCTGGAGCAAGCTGGCGCGGACCAATGGTCCTCTCTGCAAGTTGAAAATGTGGCGGCCATTCTCGATGGCAAACTGCCGGACCGCCGCCTCCTTACGTCCGGCGGGGACGTAAGTGAGGTCGACGAGCGGCATGTCAATTTTCAGTTCAGCAGCGATCACCTGGACTGGGCTGTCGCTATCTAGTTGATACGTGGAGCGCAGCACTTCATGGCGTCGAATAATCTCATTCAGTGCCCGCGTCAGCGCATCCGTGTCCAACGCTCCGCTCAGCCGCAGCGCCATCGGAATGTTGTAATGCGGACTATCCGGGTCGAGTTGATTGAGGAACCAGAGTCGCCGCTGGGCAAAAGACAGCGGTAGCGCACGATCACGCGAGGCGCGCCGTATCGGCGGTAGCCCACCTGCGCTTCCGGTCAGGTTCTCAACGCGTACTGCCAATTCAGCGATCGTCGGCGCTTCGAACATTGCCCGAAGTGGAACTTCCACACGCGCCCATTTACGGATTCGCGAGACCACTTGCGTCGCCAGCAGCGAATGGCCACCCGACCGGAAGAAGTTGTCATGAACACTGACCTGCGGAAGTCGCAACACCTCGGACCAGATCTCCGCCAACTTCTCTTCTACAGGATTGCGCGGGGCAACGAAGGCATCCGCATCTTCACGGGAAAGTTCTGGCTCGGGCAATGCACTGCGATTGATCTTCCCGTTCGGTGATAGCGGCATCGCCTCAAGGACAACGATTGCCGCAGGAATCATGAATTCAGGCAGTCGTTCGGACATTCGAAGACGCAGGTCGCCAAGCAATCCGCCGTCGTTTGCAGATCCGGTCTCGGGAACGACGTACGCCACTAGGCGCTTATCGCCGGGTACATCCTCTCTGGCCATTACGACGCACTGCCGAACTCCCGGATGGCTATTGATTGCCGTCTCGATTTCTCCCAGCTCGATGCGAAAACCACGCAGCTTCACCTGGTGGTCGGTGCGTCCGAGGTACTCAATTTCCCCGTTTGGCAGGTACCGGCACAAGTCTCCCGTGCGATACATGCGCGCCGCACGTTTTGCACTGAAAGGATTGGGCACGAACCGTTCTGTCGTCAGATCGTCGCGCCCATAGTAGCCGCGCGCCAAACCGTCACCCGCCAAGTACAGCTCACCCGGAACACCGATCGCCATTGGACTGAAATTGGAGTCGAGGATGTACGCCTGTGAATTGGCGATCGGTCGCCCTACCGTGACAGACGCTCCGCGAGGAACGAGTGTGTAGGTCGAATAGGTCGTATCCTCGGTGGGACCATAAAGGTTATAAACTCGCGATACTTTCGTGTTCTCGTAGATCGACTCGACGAGAGACTCCGACAGCGCCTCACCGGCAAGATTCACGGTTCTCACTGAGTCCGGAACTCCGCCCATTCTTACCAACTCTGCAATCGCGGAAGGCACGGTGTTAATTAGCGTCACCATGTCTTTTGCTGGCAGCATCGGCAGATAGAGTGCGTTCTCGGCGAGGATCACACATCCGCCTGAACTGAGCGGCGCAAATATCTCGAAGACCGAGAGATCAAAGCACATGGAGGTAGAGAACAGCACACCTTCCAATTCGGTCGGCTCGAATGCGTCGCGAGTCCAGTGAATGAAGGTAGCGGCACTGCGGTGTTCAATGGCGACACCTTTCGGCCTCCCGGTCGAGCCAGAAGTGAACAACACGTAGGCTAGATTGTCAGGCTGTACCGCCGTCTCGGGCTCCGTCGCGGGCTCTTGTGAAATCAAAGGCCAGTCGCGGTCAAGACAGATGCGCTCACCGGCAACACTTGGCAAGTCGCCGGCGATTGCGCTCTGTGTCAGAATCAACGGTGCTTTGGCATCTTGCAGGATGGTTCCTATCCGCTCTTTCGGATACTTCGGATCGAGCGGCACATAAGCGCTGCCCGACTTGAGGATGCCGAGGATCCCAACCAACATGTCGATCGACCGCTCGGTGTAAATGCCAACCAGCACTTCCGGACCGGCACCACGCTTAATAAGGTAATGCGCGACCTGATTGGCCCACGCATTGAGTTCGCGATACGTCAGGTGCTTTTCGCCGGCGATCAACGCGACCGCGTCGGGCGTGGCCTCGGCCTGCCGCGCGACAAAATCGTGCAACCGGTCGCTCGTTGGATAGGGGGCGTCGGTTTGGTTGAACTCAACCAGCAATTGGCATTGCTCCGCCCCACTCAGCAGGGAAAGTTTGCCGATGCGAGCATTCGGGTACGCAACGATGCCTTCCAGAAGCGTCTGGTAATGGCCAATCATGCGCTCGATTGTTGCGCTGTCGAACAAGTCGGTGTCGTACTCCACCCGCAGTAGAAGGCCGTCGGCTACCGGAAACGCAAACCAAGAGATGTCGAGGATAGAAGTCGATTGATGAATCGATGAGCGCTCGACGACTAGCCCCGACGCTTCAAAATAGCGTCGCGGCATATTCTGAAGACCGAACAAGACCTGGAAAATCGGGTTGTAGCTGAGGCTGCGCTCAGGCTGAAGTTCCTCCACCAGCTTCTCAAACGGCAACTCTTGATGACCATAGCCATCGAGTGCGACTTGCTTTACCCTCGCCAGCAATTCCCGAAAGGTCGGGTCGCCGGAGAGGTCGGTACGCAGAGCCAGAGTGTTGACGAAGAATCCGATCAGTGGCTCGATTTCCGCATAGTTGCGGCCGGCCACCGGCGACCCAACCACAACGTCCTGCTGCCCTGAATAGCGCGACAGCAGAACTTGAAACGCGGCCAACAGTGCCATAAACAAGGTGCCACCGTCTGCGTGGCTCAAGCTGGTAAGGCGTTCAATCAGTTCGGTTGCGATGACGTGTGTCCGTACATCCCCACGGTGACTTTGGACCGCCGGTCGTTGCCGGTCGGTGGGAAGTTCAAGCACCGCGGGTGCATCTTTCAGTTGGCCTCGCCAGTAATTCACCTGACGGTCGCGCACCTCTCCTTGCAGCCATTGTCGCTGCCACACCGCAAAGTCGCTGTATTGAATCGCCAGCTCAGGCAACGGCGACGGTCGGTCGTGCGAGAGAGCTTCGTAAAGCGCGGCCAATTCGCCCGCGATCAAGCTGCCTGACCATCCATCGCCGACGATATGGTGCACAATGATCAGAAGCGCATGGTCGTCATCACTCAAGCGCAGGAGACGTGCGCGAATAAGCGGGCCTTCTGCCAAATCGAATGGCGTGGCGGCCTCAGCGTGCGCCAGACGACTTAGTTCCTCTTCCCTCTCCGCGTCGCAAAAGCCAGGCACTGGTGTGGCCGAAAGCTTGATCCTTACTTCCGGCGAAAGCACCGCAACAGGATGTCCGTCAACGTTCCGGAAAGTCGTCCGGAGCGACTCATGGCGCCGCACAATTTCGTTGATCGTGCGTTCCAGCGCGGGCAAGTTAAGGCTCCCCCGCATGCGATACATCGCCGAAATGTTATATAGCGGGCTGCCGGGATCGAGCTGGTCGATGAACCACAGACGCTTCTGCGAATAGGATAGAAGCGACGTGCCCTGCCTCGCGACTGGCACAATCGGCGGCAGGACGACCCCTGTGTAACCGATTCGTTCGACCTCGATCCGGCCTGCGAATTGTGCGATCGTCGGCGCCTCGAACATCGCGCGCAAGGGCAACTCCACGCGCAATGCGTGCCGCACACGAGCGATGATCTGGGCCGCCATCAGCGAATGACCGCCCAAGCTGAAGAAATTGTCGTGGATGCTTGGACGCTTGACGTGCAACAAAGAGGCCCACGCATCAGCCAGAAACTCTTCGATCGGCGAGCGTGGCGCGACGTACTCGGCTGACACTCGTGCGCGCACTACCCTCGACGACTCAACGGCGTGCATCACGTCGTCAACAGTCGTGAAGTGCGTAGCGATACGGCGCAACCACTCCCCGTGACCCAAGATCGCAGGCTGGCCAGTGGCTGCCGTCCAGTTGCGATCGAAAGCCCAGAAATGCTCGAGGAACGCCGGAATCTCCGCGGCGTCGGCGGGCAACTCCGCCACAACGAGGTGAGGACTGTTTGCACGCACTTCGTCCGCGTCCAATTCGTCACTGGTCAGAAAGATACAGCGACTGAGGTCGAGGCCCAGTTCCGCGACGAGTTCCGTCACAGCCTGCGACTTGACACTAGCGCCGCAGCGCGAGGCCGCGATATTTTGCCATTGGAGAGAAGTTCCCGTCGCACGTCCGAATTGCGACAAAACGTCCGCCTCCGATGCTCTGCTGCAAACTCCGAGGATTACGCCAGCCTCTTCTTGCGCCAACAGGAAGCGGTGCAGCGGTTCACCGGCCAGGTCGCTGTCGCCATCAAGCACGATGACGTCGACTGCCGCACGCCGCGAAGCATAAATGCCCCGCGCGATCATCGTCGCCATGGCGGTAAACATGGCGGGCTTGTATGGTATGTGGCTGACGGAATAACTGTATTCGTCGGCATAATCTGCCACTGGGTAGAAACGGAGCAATTCGGCCGAGCTTGTGGCATGCACGCCCGCTATTTCTCGCGCACCATAGATCAAATTGGATTCTGCATCCGCAATGCTCTCCGGCTGCGCAGGGTCGGATCTCAACTTCTCCGAAGCCGGGCCCACCACAACAATCAGTGGCGCAGCAGCACGCTGTGCCGCGGCCCGCAATGCCGCGAGAAGTTCGTCGACTCCGGCCTTCAGGCCCGCATCGTTATTCGTCCGCAGGTCATCCATGCGAAGCAACACGACGTTCGCGCCAAATTGATTCCGCCCCAACAGGCTCGATTCGTCCAATAGCTGCTGGAACACTTGATTGAATGGCGCAAACTCAACCTTTAGGGGCAAGCCAAGCTGGTGAAGCCAGAACTCCAGTGCTTCCTGGATCGGCTCAGCCGTGTACGTCGCAGCAATCGCCACGGCCTGCTGGCGAGCGTTCGTGCTTGCATTCGCCTGCCGCTGTAGCGACTCAGGCAACGCAATCGCAGAAACAGCTTGCGCGGGGTTGGCGACCATCGCCGCCAGAATATAAGCGTAGCCACCCAGAAGAGCATCGACCGTCTCCGGCGCGAAGAGCGCGCTCTTGTACTCACACGAGAGGCGCAGCTGCCCATGCTTTTCGACAGCGATGAAGCGCAGGTCCAGAAGCGATACTTCGGGATCGAAATTCAGGTACTCTGCCTCAAAATGGCGGCCCGTGAGTTCGATCTCCGGGAAGTTCTCCATCACCAGGCCGACGTTGAACAACGGATTGTCGCTAGTGGTGCGATCTGGATTAACGGCTTCGACAATATTGGCAAATGGACAATCCTGGTGGGCGAACGCCTCCATTACGACAAGTTTTTCGCGCCCCAGCAGGTCGGCAACGGTTTCACTTTCGAAGATCGCATTGCGCAAGGGCAGAGTGTTCACCAGCGGTCCGGGCATCCGCGCCGTTCCGCTGCGACTGCGGTTGCTGGCCGTTGTGCCCAGTAAAAACTCGCTCTGCCCCGACCACCGCGCCAGCAGAAGTCGCAGGGCAGCAGCCATAATGGTGAACTGGGTCGTGCCATTGACCTGCGCCAACACCTGTACGTCATTCAGCAGTTCGGCGGACAGCAGAGACGTGCGCAAGTTTCCCTGCCGGTCGATTCCCCCACTGGCCCCAGAATCCGTGGGAAGCGCAACCGTCGTCGGTGCATCTTGGAGCACTAAGCGCCAGTGCGCCATCTCGTCCTCGAGGCGCTGGCCCTGCATCCACTGGCGCTCCCATGCCGCGTAATCGGTGTAATGCAGCTCGGGAGGAGGCAGCGGACTAGATCCGCCGGAGGCAAATGCGTCGTAGATCGCGCCCAACTCATCCAGCAAGATACTGCCGGTAAATCCATCATTCACCACGTGGTGCTCGGAAATGCAGAGCAGGAACTCCTCATCGGAGAAACGAAGCAGGTGGGACCTCTGAACCTCGCCGCCTGCCAAGTTGAGTGGCTTCCGCACGGTTTCGAGAGCCAGTTTCATTGCTCTCGGCTCGCGCACGGCGGCTTCGAGCGCTGACAGGTCGGTATGCACGAACTGCACTGCGCCGCCATCTTCGACGATCTGCACCGGGCCGTTTACGCCCGACAAGAATCGCACTCGGAGAATCTCGTGACGGCGGCGCAATTCATTGAGGCTGCGCTCCATCACGGCTGGATCGATCTTTCCGTGGATCCGGAAGACGCGCGGCTTGTTGTAAATGCCGGTCTCAGGGTTCTGCTGTTCGAGGAGCCAGAACATCAACTGTGCGTGCGAGAGCGGAAATTCGCCGCGGTCTTCAACTCGCGTGACCGCCGGGGTGGCATCAGCGGCGACGAGATTGTCAACCACCGCCGCGAGGTGTGTGACGGTGGGGTCTTCAAAGAAGGCGACCAGCGGCAGGTCCACCGCCAGCACTTCACTAATTCGAGAAATGACCTCCATCACCTTCAGCGAATCGCCGCCGATGTCGAAAAAACTAGCGGTGTGGTCAACGTAAGGAACACCCAAGACTTCTTCCCAGATTTTGGCGAGTCTGGCAGAAGTGTCTTTCTGCGCCCCAGACAGTACCTCGACCAGATGATAGATGGTCGGTTCCTCGAAGAACGCAATCAAAGGGAGGTCTACTTTCAAGACTTCGCTGACTTGAGAGATCACTTCCATCGCCTTCAGCGAGTCGCCGCCGATCTCGAAGAAGTTCGCGTGCTGATCCATATCCGGCAGACGCAGCACCGCCGCCCAAATATTTGTGAGCGCGACTGCGACGCCATCCCGGTTACCGGTGGTCACCGCTGCCGACCGAAGTCTGGAATTTGCCTTTTCTTCCGCCATATTCGTTCTAATGAGTAGCCCCTATGCCCTGTTCTTGGCTCAATTCCAGCAGACGCCGGTAATCCAATTTTCCATTTGGAGTTCGCGGCAAATCTGCCATCGCAACAACTTTGACCGCTGGGCGCGGCAGGTCAAAGGCTTCGCAAACGATGCTGTGAATCCCATCACAGTTTGTTCCGTGTTCTACCGCCACCATCAGCAAATCATCACGGCCGTAGCATGCCACGGTGGTCTCGCAGCGCCGGGCCAAGACCTTCTCCACATCGTCAAGGTTGAAACGCTTGCCGAACATCTTGATGAATCGCTTCAATCGCCCCGTGATATAGAAATAGCCGTCGCCATCACGGCGCGCCAGGTCGCCGGTCCGCAGCACGGTGCACAGTTCATCGCCTTTCGCTAGGTCCTCACGGCACTCGGCATAACCCATCATCACGTTGGGACCGCGATACACCAGCTCTCCCGATACCTCATCTACCTCGAGCACCCCGTTGGGAATCGCTACGCCAACCGATCCGATCTTGCCGCCGAGCCGCTCAAAGGGAACGAAGGATATCCGAGCTGTCGCCTCGGTTTGTCCGTACATCACAAAGAACTTCCAACCGCGCAACTTCGCCAGATCGAGCACCTGCCGGATGAATCGCTCGTCAAGACGGCCACCGGCCTGCGTCAAGGTCTTCAGCGTCGCCCCCTTTACTTTCAGAAGGCCAGTTTGTAACAGCATCTGGTAGGTGTATGGCACACCCGCAAACGAAGTACATGAATGGCGGTCAATCGCGTCCCAAAAGCCGCGCTGCAGCACACCCTCATCCGTCAATACTACGCAGGCTCCGACTGCCAGGTGGCTGTTAATGACCGAGAGTCCGTACGAATATGCTATCGGCAATGAAGTAATCGGACGCTCTTCCGGCGTCAACTGCAGGTACTCGGCAATCGACGCCGCATTGGCGGCGAGGTTGCTAAGCGAGAGCCGTACCAGTTTCGGACTGCCAGTAGAACCTGATGTTGTGAGCAGCAGCGAAAGATCGGGATGAAGGGCGACGTCCTTTGGGCATTCGTTCTCCCACAACGCCGAAATTCCGGAGCGGCTCGCACGGTAACGCGGCTGTGGCACCGTGTCAGCGGCAAACACCCAGTCCGGTTGGTACACGGCAAGAATTTGGCGCTGGAGTTCTGGGTTGAGTGCCGAATCCAGCAGGATCAAGCCCGATCCTGCGTTAAGCGCCGCAAGATATGCCACCAAGGACTCATAGCGATTCTGCGCCAGCAGCAACCCAAGTGTCTTACGCCCCAGACGTGGAATCGCCTCCTGCAGGCTTGCCACATCGCGGGCTAGGTCTCCGTAACTCCACGTTGCTCCACTGCGGGCGTCAGCCGCTGCCGGCCCTACGTCGGGATGTCGGAGCTTCCAGAACTCCATGCTGAGATCACCGTCAACTTGGGATGCGGACACTTCTAGAACTGTTAGCTAAAGGTGCCACGCCCTGCATGCAATTTGGTCGTCAATCTAATGAGATTTCGTGGGCAAATCTTGGCCGTCGGGGAGCCCAAAGCCCGTCTACTCTAGAGCTTTCTACCCCTGTCCAATCCGGCCATGGCTTTCATCTTTAACGATTCCCGAATAACGGTCAACGGGATTTCAGAAGAGATAAAAGCCAATGGTACTCCTGTGCGGGTTACTGGATATACCTATAGCGCGAATTGCTCGTATCAATCCGGATTAATCTGTAAGTATATGAATCCCAGTAGTTTGCCGGATCCGGAGGCCTCCCCTTTCGGAGCAGTTGCCTCTCGCGAAACGTCCCATCAGAAGCGAAAAATCCAACGTAACCATGATATAGTAATCGCCTCTAATCCCATGAATACACAAGCCGGATTGATCGTCCAAGTCGCGTCGAGCTTCACTTCGACACCCCTCGAACCTTCACTTCGGGCAGCAATCGCGGCCGCAAGAGTTGGAGAGCGCGTTCGTTTTTGCCAGTACGAGCAGATGAGCCAGTACATGCTCGGATCCGCGTCGGATTCTCCGGAAATTCTTGGCACTCTGGTCCTTCTACGAGTCGAAGACTGGTTGCTGGAGGACCTGAAATTGGTGCCGCCGGAAGGTCCTTTGCCTAGATCGCCCCAGGAGTTTCAGTCCCTTATGCGATCCAGGGTGAACGATTTTGTGAGCCAGATCGCTATTTTGGCCAGCCGTGGAAAGCAGGTATGGTTCTTGGCGTGCCCTTCCGCGGGATGGATTGTTGAGAGGCACAAAATGGGCGCCCTGTGCCAGACGCAGACCAACCTGGTCATCGCCAGAGTCCGGAGCAACCGTCAGATCACAACTCTTCAGTGGCCGTCAGGTTCTTTCCCCGGCGATGTAGCGGATTCCCACTCAGACCGGCTCGGGCGGATACCGTTCACTCAAGATACGTTTGATCGACTCGGCGAATTCCTAGGCTCTCAAATTGCCCGCTCGTCGCTGCGCAGAGATTTGTGCTCGGCGCCTGTAGCGCCCTCATCTTCGGCTGAATTGGCTGGGTATCTCGCCGGCCTCAAAGTCCACGTTCAAGTCGCCCCGGCGGACGATAGTGACCGTGACAAACTTGATCGCGTACTGCGCATAGCAGCTGATTTCACTCTTAATGGGCAGAACCGGGAGCTACCAGACGCGGAGATTGATCGGCTCCTAGCGACGGGCTGGTGCATGCGAATCGTAGTATCCAACCGACTTGCCGACTATGGTGTCTCTGGGATCCTGGCACTTCGACCGGCGCCAGACGCGCTCATCATCGAATCGATGTCGTTAAGTTGCACCGTCCTTGGCAAGCAAGTCGAGTATGCGGTCTTGTCGGCCTTGACAGAAATCGCTTCCGACCTCAAGGTCAACAACATCGTGTTTGAGTTCAATCCGACGAGTCGCAACCAGCCAACACTACGTTTCCTTCAGTCGGTGGCGGAAGGCGCGTCGGAAACGCGGTTTGTACTTCCGCTGGCAGTCGCAGAAGAGAGATTGCGAGCAGCGGCCGTCAGCGCCGGAGCCTGGACGATCGAATTGGAGCGAGGGGTTGCTGGAATTACCGCACGGTAGCGCCACCCTCGGAACTGCAGTTGAACGCCGCTGATTTTAATGCGCGATGGTAGAGGCAATATCGGCCAGTTGCCCAATAAGGAAAAGCCGTTGTAAAGTAGGGCGCTTCCGCACGTCGAACTCGCGAACACAGGATTCGGCCAAGCGGGAGATTTAGTGCACGGCCAAACGTAGAAGAACCTAGGGGGCATCAGTATGAGCACTTCGTCTACAGCGATTACCGTGACTTTTTATTTCGAGACTGCGCGCGCCGAGGGCACGCCGGAAGAAGTGCTGACCCGCATGTGCCTCGAGCAGACAACTTCGGGCTACGACACATTGGAGGGTCGCGCAGCCGCTCCGCGTCTCGCGCCCTACCAGGCGTCCGTTCAAAAGCTCCGGCTGATGCCTTCGGCCGATGGAGTCGATTGCGGATTCGCCGAGATCGATTTCCCCTGGGAGTCGCTGAGTCAGACGGGGAACCCCATCGAAGACGCCCTGTGCTTCGTGATGGGTGAGTCAAGTCATGTTAAGGGCATGCTCAAACTCAAGATGGTCGATCTGACGTTTCCGGACCACATGATGCGGACTCTTTCCGGTCCCCGTCATGGTGTACCGGGGGTCCGCGGAATTCTGGGCGTCAACAATCGACCTCTCCTGATGGGACCGATGCGCCCCGAAGTTGGCCTGGCGCCTGAGGAATACGCCAAGATTACCCTTGAGGCCCTTTCAGCCGGCAGCGATATCGTGAAAGATGACGAGTTGCTGGTCGATCCCCCCTACTGCCCAATGCGAGAACGAGCTGCGCTTTGCGCCAAGGCAGCCCGAGAGGCGGAGCAAAAGACCGGCGAGCGCAAGATGTGGGTTCTGCATCTGGGCTGTGACGTCAGCCGCTTCGACGAGTTCCTGAAGATCGGTGAGGAAACGAAAGTCGATGGTTACATGGTGCAACCACGGCTTACCCCGAGCCTTTTGACCCTCATGCGCAGCCGCACCGAACTGCCGCTGATTGCGCATTATTCGATGCTGACCCTTTTCACTCGCTATGTCCACGTTGGCATTGAGATGCCACTGATGCTCAAACTGTTTCGTCTGTCCGGGGCCGACATCGTCACGTTCCCGAGGCCCAATGTGCGATTTGATGTATCGGCAGAAGAGTTTGGTGAGAACCTGAGAGTGGCCGGGTCGCCGCTCGGTTCTGTGCTTCCAGCTTTCCCATTCCCGACGGGCGGAAACCGGGCTGAGGACGTCAGCCAGTGCTTCTCGATTCTCGGTAACTTCGACTACGGTTTCGTCGCTGGTTCAGCCATGTTCGAGGAACCGGGAGGTATCGCCGTGGGCTCCAGAAAGCTGCGCGACGCGCTGGAAAAGCTGTCTGCGACTGTGGGTCCCGTGAAGACGGGCAGCGCCGATCGGCCGAATGGCAAAGACACTGTCCACACTGGAGGCCCGATGACCGCTGAAGAGGTATTCACCCTAGTTTCGCCGCTTGCCGAGCAGGTACTCCATATTCCGCAGTTCGATAGCGCTACGAATATGACCTCCACTCCCTCGTGGGACTCTCTCAGGCACATTCAGTTGCTCGGAGCCGTTGAAAGAAAGTTCGGTATAGAAATAAGTGGCGACGATTCCTTCCGACTCACATCCGCTGACAAACTCGTTCAGTATCTGCACGCCAGACTCCAGCAGGAGGTGCGGGGATGACGCAGTCCCTACTGCCTCATCAGCAGTTGGAGCGACCCGTCAACCTGCAGTATTCAAACTATTTCGAACTCCTTAAGGCCCACACCGATAGAGGTCCTGGGCGCTCCTTCCTCCTGTTCCCGGAGACTGGACGCGAATACACGTACCGACAATTCTTTGAAGTCGCGCTGGCTGCAGCTGATTGGTTGAAGGTCATTGCTCCAGGCCAGACGACCATTGCGCTCGTGTTACGCAATACACCGGAATTCCTGGCTGTTTATTTTGGCGCAGTCTTTCTCGGCATGACCGTAGTACCAATCAACCCTGATTTGGCGGCGCGAGAAATTCGATTCATCATTGAAAACAGCGAAAGTACGACGGTCTTCTTTGACCCAGTGTTCCGACCGAAAATTGCTGTTCTCGAGGAAGAAATGGCTTCGGCGGTGAAGTTCCTTGCCTTCGGAGATGTGGCCGACTTGCCGGAGGTGGACCCCACGGGCGTGGAGGCGCGATTGCCGAAAGTCGAGCCGACTACTCCGGCGGTAATTATTTATACCTCGGGAACAACCGGCAATCCCAAGGGGGTCATCCTCAGCCACATGAACTTCCTGGCTGACGGAAGGGCCGTGTCTGAGTGGTTTCAGTTCACTCCGGACACGAGAAGCCTTTGTATTCTGCCTCTCTTTCACAACAATGGGCTGGTGATGTCGCTTACGACTACGCTCTACCAGGGCGGATCGATCGTATGGACCGATCCCAAGTCGAGCCTTCGCTCATTTTGGCCGCTGGTGGAGAAGTATCAGGCGACGTTCACCAGCGTGATGCCTTCCGTTCTCGCAGCCATCCTCGCGTTTGGGTTAGAAGGGCGGCGTAGCTCACTGCAAGGCATCATCTGCGGAGGCCAGTTGCTGCCGCTGAGTCTGGCGGAACGTTTCGAAGCCCGGTTTGGCGTGCCTATCTTTGAGGGCTTTGGCTCGACGGAAGCGTCTTCGTATTCAAGTTTCAATCCCTACCCTGCTGAAAATCGCAAACTCGGATCAGTGGGCAAAGTGCTTCCAGTTTGCGAAATGAAGGTTGTGGATGACACCGACGTGGAAGTTCCCGATGGAACTGAAGGAGAACTGTGCATTCGTGGCATCAATGTTGCGATTGGCTACCTTAACCTTCCGGAACTTCAGAGGCTAAGATTTCGCAATGGCTGGTATCACAGCGGAGACTTCGGCTACCGAGATCACGATGGCTTTTATTACTTCCGCAGCCGTAAAGATGATCTCATCGTAAAAGGTGGAGAAAAAATCTACCCGGCGGAGGTTGAGAATGTCCTGTCCCTCCATCCGAATGTTGCCGAATCGGCAGTTGTCGGCGTCAACGACGCCATTCTGGGGCAAGAGATTTGCGCTTTCGTCCGGGTAAGGGATGAAGCGGCAACCACCGAGAGCGAACTACTGGCTTTTTGTGCTCAATCGTTGGCACGATTCAAACAGCCCAAGCGTATCGTCATCACCAACCAACTAGCGGATATGCCGGAGCTGCCCAAGGGCCCGACCAAGAAAATCCTTCATCGCGAGCTGCGGGATTACTACCAGCGGAAATTGTCAAGCAGCGAGGATTCTGCACGATCCACGTGGGCGTCGGCCGGGCCTAAACCCGCGTAGCCAAGGCATGTTAATCGCATTGAGCTCACGATTACCCCGGAAGCTACTCAAGCGAAGGTGATCCTTACGTACTCCCTTCCCGGAGCAAGGACACGACCAACGCAAGCCAAGCCGACATCACCGCGCAGATCACCTTCGCGAGCTTTAATCTCCGGCCGCTTCAATATGCCAGCGATGTGGCAAAACGCACGTTCCCGCCCACGGCGCCTTCCCGGTCCCGTAGTAGTCTGACTCGATCACGGTTAGCCGCGCGGCGTAATTTATCAGATCGGCCTCAGAGTGGTTGATATCTAGCCAGATCCGGATGTTATACAACCCCGGCATCAGGGAGAAACTTGGAATCTCGCATACAAACACCTGCGTTCCAACGCGTTCTCCTTCAGGACGATTCGGCTCAAACAGGCTGTGTGCGGTGAATATCCTCTGCCCGAACATGCTGTCGAAAGCCAAACCCATATCGAAACTTCGAGTTGGCTTGGGCAAGTCGAAAAACACTTTCACCTTCAACCCTTTGCCAATCCGAATGCCTTCGCGTACCGGCAAATCCTCGTCCGTATAGAGTTCGATTCGCTGCATCAGCTTGCCGACGTTTGATCGGCGATCGCTGCATTCGCTCAGATCAAATACGTGGCTGTGTTCGTCATGGTGCGACATCATCCGATTGAGATAGTGGTGAACTGCGTCGCTCGTCTCACCCTGAAAATCCACCTGACCATCATGCAGCACGATACAGCGGGTACAAAGCTTTTCCACCACGGCCATATTGTGCGACACAAACAGGATGGTCCGCCCTGACTGGCTCACTTCGCTCATCTTGCCCAGGCACTTTTGCTGAAAGGCAAGATCGCCCACCGCCAGAACTTCGTCGATAATCAGTATCTCCGGTTCGAGGTGGGCGGCAATAGCAAACGCAAGTCGCACATACATACCGCTGGAGTAGTGCTTTACCGCTGTGTCCACAAATTTTTCGACTTCTGCAAAAGCGACGATCTCGTCGAACTTGGCCGCGATCTCCGCTCGCCGCATGCCCATGATGGCGCCGTTCAGAAAGATGTTCTCGCGGCCCGTGAGCTCGGGATGAAATCCGGTTCCTACTTCCAGTAACGATCCCACCCGCCCGTTTATTAGCGCGCGTCCCTCGGTCGGCCAGGTAATACGGGACAAAATCTTTAAGAGTGTGCTCTTGCCCGCGCCATTTCGCCCAATGACTCCGACGACTTCGCCGTAGTCAACATCGAACGATACGTCACGCAGCGCCCAGAAGGTGTCCTCCCTTGAACCACCTGATCCCAATGCCCGTGCTTTGCGCGCCGCACCCCGAAAGATGTCGGTCACTGACTCTCGCAGGGTCTTATAGGGCCCACTCTCACCCAAACGATAACGCTTTCCCAACCCCTCCGACCGAATTGCAATCGAACTCAATGGCGCTCCTTAACCAGCCGTCACAATGGAAACTGTTCAGAACCTATACAACGTCGGCAAATGTCGATTCCATGCGACGGAAATACAGCACCCCGCCCACCAACATCACGGCGACGGCTAGCGCAGACACCATGATCAGGGGATCCGGCTTGGCAGTCTTACCCAGTACGGAGTAGCGAAATCCTGCCACCACACCTGCCATGGGGTTAAGCCCGTACAACATGCGGTATTTGCCTGGGACTAGGCTGGCCGGATACACCACCGGCGTCATGAAGAACCAGAACTGCACCAAGAAAGGGATCGTGTGCTTGACGTCTCGGAATTGCACGTTCAGTGCCGACAACCATAAACCCGCCGCCAACGCCGTAAACACCGCCAAGAGCAGGAATACGGGGGCCAGAAAGATCGTCGCGCTCGGCCGGATGCCGTAATAAAACATCATGCCGATCAGAACGATGAATGCAAACGAAAAGTCCACCAGTCCCGCAATCACAGAACCCATAGGAATAATCAAACGCGGAAAGTAGACCTTCTTGATCAGATTCTGGCTCGCTACCAGGCTATTCGACGACTCGGTGATTGCATTGGAAAAATACTGCCACGGCACCATCCCCAGGTAGGCAAAGACCGGATACGGGATGCCGTCCGACGGCATGCGCGCAAGCCTGCCAAAGAAAACACTGAAGATAAGGGTGGCCATCAGCGGCTGCAGCACCGCCCAAGCCACGCCCAGGGCCGTTTGCTTGTAACGAACCTTCACATCGCGCCAGACCATGAAGAACAGCAACTCGTGGTACTCCCAAAGGTGGCCCAGTTCGAGGTTCCAGAAGGCCCTCCGAGGTTCCACAACAATGGTGGCAATGGGAGCTGCGCTAGCCTGGGTCAGTGTTTTGGTAGCCATCGGATCCATTCGTGGTCTGCGGCAAACGAAGCCGCCTAATGACACGTAATTTCAGCCCGCTCACGGTTATGACCTCTAAGATACCCCATCAGTCGCGAGGCACGCGACCATAACGGAACTTGAGGGGACTGGCGCACGTTGACTCGCCGGATGCGCCACCCTCTCGGCTGCACGCAAAAAACCGGGCCCCTCGTGGAGCCCGGCGGAGGAAAATGGCCTCGAAGTTTGTTACTTCTTGGCCTCGGCAATCTCTTGAATCATCTTCGCCGACGTGCCCGGCTCATACACGCAAAAGGGCTCTTCCGCAAGGAAGTCGCCGGTTGCGGCGAAGGCGCGGGCGCGGCATCCCATGCAAACATGGCGGAACTCGCAACAGCCGCACTTCCCTTTCAAGTTGCCGTCGTCGCGCAGTTGGTTGAATACTACGGAATTGATCCAAACATCCGCGAAGCTCTGTTTGCGCAGGTCCCCTGCCAGCGCCGGCAGGTAGCCGCACGGGAAAACCTCTCCTTCGTGCGAGAGGAAGCAGACTCCGGTGCCCGCCAGGCAGCCCTTGGTCATGGCGTTCATATCACTGGGATGACCTCCCGGGTGTCCAGTGTGACCCACCGGTGCACCTGTACCCGGACGAAGTGAAATGCCAGTCGAACCCGGCATCGTCATGTCTGTAGGACCGATCGGTTGCGGATGGTGCGCGATGGGTGCGTCCGGCACCGGCTTTCCGGCACGGCGATCGGCGGCGCGGCGCTGGCGCGCCACGCGGAAGTAGTGCGGCGCACAGGTCGCCTTCATTTCGATGTCGCCGGTCAGTGACTGGTCGTAGAACCAGTTGAGCATGCGTTCGTACTCGTCGGGCGCGACCATCTGCTCTTCGGCGATGTCCACTCCGCAGCCTACCGGGACCAGCAGGAAGGTGTGCAGCGCATCCGCACCCAAGCGACGCGCGAGATCGAGGACCTCGGGCAGCTGGTGCGCGTTGTGACGCGCGATGGTCGTATTGATCTGCACGGAGACGCCGACGTCCTGCAGGTTACGCATTCCGTACACGGCCGCATCGAACGCGCCTGGGATGCCACGGAAGGAGTCGTGGGTAGCGGCGTCCGACCCGTCAAGGGAAATCGAAACCCGCTTGATGCCGGAATGTTTCACCTTCTCCGCCACGTCCTTGGTGACCAGGGTGCCGTTGGTTGCCAGCGCCATACGAAGACCGAGGCTCGTGCCATATTCCGCAAGCTCGAAAATGTCTGGGCGATACAAAGGCTCGCCGCCACTCAGCACCAGGATCGGGTTGCCGAAATCGGCGATCTGCTTGATGATGTCCAGCGCCTTCGCAGTGGGCAGATCCGCGGGCGACATCAACTCCGTCGCGGTGGCGCGACAGTGGATGCAGCGCAAGTTGCAGCCCTTGGTGACTTCCCAGAAAATCAAACGCGGCTTCAGTTCCGTTGCGCCCTCAGCGTACTTGGTGCCATTCCCGTCTGACATCGTGCTCTCCTCAGCGTTTCCGCTCTCCCGGCTCATCGTTCTGTGTTCCACAATAGGGTTCCAGATGGGCATCAAGCCGTGAGTCTTATCACTCGATCCTGTGATGTATGTCACTTGGCAGTTTCCGCACCGAGCAGCTTGCGCGGCCGCAATCCGCCCAGCAAACAATCAGGACGGCCACCGAAGGCCGTCCTGTAGTTGAATCGCTTCAGGGGCGTTTTCCGGCTACGGCCCGACGCCACCCGAGTGGCAATCCGCGCAATTCACAGTCGCCAGGTCGCCAATATCAACCGGATGCTTGAATTGCTCAACCGGCATTTGCGCTACATGCGTGGCGCCAACCTGTTCGTCCAGCACCGTATGGCACGAGTTGCAATCCTTGCTGATGACTTTACCGTCCTTGCTGACGTGGTTTCCATCGTGGCAGCGGAAACATCCCGGGTAGTACATGTGTCCGATGTTGTTGGGGTGCGTCTTCCAGTCGACTTTCATCGTTGGGAAAAACGTATTGCCATAGATGACCTGTAGCTCTGTGACTGCTTTACTAATACTTGCGGCTTTCGCGGCAGCGACCTGCGGGTACTTGTCGGTGTAGAACTTTGGAATCTTCTCCGCGATGGCATTCTTGGCTTCGTCGGCTGTTTTGTAGTTGCCGGTGAGGACCTCGACACCCTGTGCCTTGATGAATGGCAGGCTGGGATCGATGCTGCCGGCCACCATGCTCTGGTCCACCGAGAGGTCCGGCGGAGTGAAGACGTGCGACGGCCGGTCGTGGCAGTCAATGCAATCCATTCGGCGTTTGTCAGCCTTGTCGATTTGCTCCTGCGTCGGAGGGGCGTCCTTGTTGATGAAGTCGGTGACATTCCCTTTGTTGTCTTCCATTCGGACCCAAGGAATCACCTGCCGGTGATCGTCAGTGGCGAAGTACGAGTACTTGTAGGCGATGTTCATGTGCCAGTGGATGCCGCCCGTAGACTGCCCTAAACCGGGATCACCTCCGCCAGTCTTGATGAGCATGCGAATGACACGAGGTGTGTTTTGCTCATCCGAACCATAGTGCGAGAAGACTTTCATCTGCGCGCCCCAAAACTTCTTGGGCCAGTGGCACTGCTCGCAGGTATCGGCCGCAGGACGCAAATCGTGCACTGGTGTCGGAATGGGTCGGGGATACGTCCCCATGGCGGTGTAATACACCTGCCTCAGCCCCGAGAGCTTCGACTTCACGTACCACCCTGCGCCCGAGCCTACATGGCATTCCACACATGCCACGCGCGCGTGTGGCGATGCCTTATACGCCGTGTACTCCGGGCTCATGACCGAGTGACAAAGTTGTCCGCAGAACTGTATCGAGTCCGTGAACTCGTATGCTTTGTAGCTGCCAACCGCACTCATCAAGGCAAAAATAACGACGAAACTCAGTAAAAATGCCGCCGTGCTGCGCTGCGCGGGATTGTTCAGATCGAGGCGGGGAATGTGGTGCGGAACGCCCACCTCCTTAAGACGCCGCCGTCGCTCAAGGATCATGCCGGTGGGAATCATCACCAATCCCACGATCATGATGGCCGGGGCCACCATGAAGGCGAGGATTCCTACGTACGGACTTGAGATGTGGCTGAAAGCATCTAGAAAGATCAGGAACAGAATATTGGTAAATGCGACGGCAGCCAGCGCCATGCCAACCAGGCTGATGGGGTTCCTGTAGAGCTTCACGCTCACGGGGGGGTGCGAGAGATTGGAATTCACTTCCTTCGAGTCCTCGGCCATTGAACCACCTCTGGTTCGATCAAGTTAAAAATGATTTCGAAGTTACCACATGTCATCAGGAATATATTTGAAATTGAAGTCCCGCGCTGGTCAGCTGTGACCCAAATCTGTGATGCGGAGCCCCACGCTCCGCATCCAGTTCTTACTTTTGACTCCCGACCGGCTTATCCTCGTCGCCCACAGGCTCGATTTCGGCCTCACCGGCATTGGCCTTCTCGATAGCCAGGGTATCGAGTGGGTGCTCGTGCTCGTAGTGCTCAATCGACATCCTGCCGTCAAACCACGCCCAATTCATTGGGTAGGCCTCAGGATCGAAGATCACCGCATAGATGTGCCACACGACGATGGCCAGCGTCGCCAGAATCGCCTCGTACCAGTGGATGGCGATGGCTACGTCGATCCACCAACCCGGCACCCGATCGCCGATCAGCACTTTGAACCAGATCATCAGGCCGGTGGCGGCCATGACGAACATTCCCCACACCAGCGCCCAGTATTCAGCTTTCTCGGCATAGGAGAAGCGCCGGAACATCGGCCGCTGCTCGCTCAGCCCAAGGTAGTACAGCATGGCGTCGCGGACATCCGTTGCGTCCTTCCAGTCGGGCAGCATGTCCTTGATGAGTTGACGCCCATCGGAATTGCTGCTGACGTACCAGATGTGGAACATGCTCACCGAAATCAACACCACGCCGGCAATCCGATGAATCAGGCTGCGCACATGTTCGTTCAAGAAGGCGATCGCCAGCCAGGAAGACGGATAGCGCAGGGCAAAGCCCGTGAGCACAAGGGTGAAGAAGCTAATGAGCAACGTCAGATGCTGTGCACGCTGGGCCAGCGTCATGCGGAACAGAATGCGGGGATGACCGATGCGGTGCAGCGCCAGTTTCTTGCGGAAGATCAGCAAGTTATGCAGCAACATGCCGCCGATCACTACAACGATCATCCAGACGTAAAACTTGCTGATGAAACCAAGTACCTTGGTACCGACGTCCGCTTTCTGTGCCGAGCCATCGAGGTGGACTTTGGCAGTGATGAACTTCGCGTTTGCCCCGGGGTGGCACTTTCCGCAGGTCTTGGCGAGATTGTCCGGATTGATCGTCGAGCGCGGATCGCTCGAAGGCAAAATATTGTGTACTCCGTGGCAACTGGCGCAGTTCGCAACTGTCGCGGAGCCGACCTTCGAAGCCATACCGTGGTAGCTGGCCAGATACGATGAGACCCGGTTTCCGGGAACGCCGAACTCAGCCGTGAGCTTCACACTGGCGTGGCAGGTGGCACATGTATTTCCGACGTTTCCCGCCGCCACCGACGAATTTGGATCGCTGGGCGCCTTAATGGTATGGATGCCGTGGCAGTCCGTGCACACCGGAGCGTTCCAATTCCCGCGGGTGAGCGCTGTACCGTGCACGCTCTGCATGAACTCCGTCTCCACCTTCCCGTGGCACTTGGCGCAGGTGGTGGGTACGTTGAACTTGGCTATGGGCGACTTGGGATCGGAGCCAGGCAGGATGTCGTGCGCACCGTGGCAGTCGGTACAGACCGCTGCATACTCCGAACCTCCATTGACCGCCTTGCCATGCACGCTTAATTCGTAAGATGTGAAGGGAGCGGAACTCACTCCGCTGCTGGCCATCACCAGTTGTTTGCCATGGCACGTCCCGCAGGTGTCGGGAATGTTGCCGTGCGCTACCTTCGACTTGGGATCGCTTGGCGGCAGAATTTCGTGTACGTTGCCGTGACAATCTTGGCACTTCGCCACGTTGGCGTTACCCGCCGCCGCAGCTTTGGCGTGGATCCCGTGCTCATAAGCAGTCTGCTCGTCGGCGTGGCAGGTCGCGCACACCGGCTTGGCGGGCGCGGGCTCGTGCGGGAATGCTTTGATGTCGGTGTGGCAATCCGTACAACCGAACGTGCTGTGGATTGACCCTTTGAACTTTGCGTCATCCACATGCAGACTGATCTGCTTCCCGTTCTCGTCTTTCGTCAATGTCGGGTCGCTATGACAGGCCAGACAATCTTCATTGCTCATTTTCGTCGCTTTGGCGGCCGGTTTAGGGGCCGCCACCGCTACTACCGTGAGCAACGAAGCAAGTAGAACAATCCAACCGCTACGTTTCACGAAAAATCCTCTCACTTCAAGTCCACCCAGCCGGCGCGGGCTGGGTGGTTCAGTCTCCAGACTTGCGGGTCAGGCTTACTTCAGGGTCTTGACGTACGACACCACGGCGCTGATTTCTTCGTCGCTCAGCTTGCCTTTGTACGCCGGCATCTTGCCCTTGCCGTTCGTCACCACCCCGGTCAGGTCGGCCGCAGACATCTTCTGGACGTCCGGGCTGCTGAGCGGCTTCAATCCCATGCTCTTCGCCATGCCTGTGCTGGCATCGCCGTTCGGACCGTGACACATCGCGCACTTTGCCTTGAACGTTGCTGCACCATCGGCGGCGGCGAACGCCGTGCTGGCCAGCGCCAGACATGCAATTAGGATCACAGCTTTGGTTTTCATGGTTTCCTCTTTCCTCCGTTAAGTTGATGCGTTGCTGTATTGGCCCCGTATTGGCAGCCGCATAAGAATATACGGCAGCGACAAGGGTCCGAACAGGTTACTTTCAACCTTCGCAGTTGCAGTCGAAAAGCGGCAGTGAGTCGGCTCACCTCTACTCGTGACAATGGTCACAATCCCTTCGGATCCCCGCTACGTGCGGCTCCCGAGTCGTGCGGCGGTGCTCACCATTACAGGCGCAGAAAAACGCCCGCGAAAAGCTGCGAGCGTTAACGGAGGACCAGCAAAACTAGACCATCAGGACGCGCGGCCTCACGATCGTTCGCGGACGGCGGCTGTGTACCATGCCGATACTCCGGACTCGCTCGTAAGCGCCGTGCAGGTCCTGGCTCAACATGCGCACCACCTGCATACACACTTCAGGATGCTCTCGCAGGAACTTCGTCAGGTCCTTGCGGCGCACAAAGACTACCTGCGACGCATCGAGGAGTTCGGCCGTAATCTCGTAGCGAGTGTTCGACAGTGCTGCACCCAGGCCGAGGACTTCCCCCGGCCCTGCCACTCGCAGCGTCAGGCGCTTCCCGCCCTCGGCGCAAATTGATAGCTTGGCGCGTCCATCGCACAGCAGGTAGATGCCGCGAACCGGCCTGCCTTCGGCGAATAAAACCGCATTGCGCGGATACGAACCAGATGACTTGATCGCTTCGAAGTCCCGAAGAGAGTCGGCCGGCATATCGCAGAACGCCCGGTCAGGACGGAACTCACAGCTCATGCAGCTCTGCTGTAGCACGCTTTCCATGCTTAGGTGATACGTCCTGCCCCGCGCCCGGTGCAGTGATTCCAGTCACCGTTTTCCGTGACCTTCTTCACACCGCTACGCGAGCTAGCGCACTGAGGCTCAGAAATCGCCGCGTTTTTAGCGACAATTTGCGCACGGTTCGGCAGCAAGCGCTGCCATTTCCCATTGCGGGCAGGTCTTATTGAGTGATCGCCATCGCCTTGAGCGCAGCCTTGTTCCGGATCAGCAGCGTCGATCCCTTCGCTTGCACGATCTGCCGCTTCTTGAGGTCTGCGAACAAACGAGTTACTGTCTCTCGCGAGGTGCCGATCATCTGCGCGATCTCTTCGTGTGTCAGCGCCAGCTTTAGGCGTGGCTCCGCCTTCGCCGATTCACCGTTCTTTACGCTCCACTCCAATAACAGCTTGGCGAGCTTCTCGGCAGCTGAGTGCGAAAGCCCGAGCGACCGGATCTCCCGGCACGCAGTGTTGTACTTTTCGCTTAGTTGCTCGGCCACGCGCAGGCAGGCGTCGGCGTTCTCGCGCAGGAACCGCAGGAAGTCCTCGCGTTTCACGAAGTTGACCTGGCACGGATCGACGGTTTCCGCGGTCAACTCGTACGGTTTGCCGCTTACGGAAGCGCTCAACCCCAGCACTTCGCCCGGTTCGGCGATCTTCAGGATCAGCGTCTTGCCATCAGTGGAACAGATCGAAAGCTTTACCCGACCCTTGCACAAGACAAAAATGCCTCGCGGCGACTGGCCTTCCACAAATAACACTGCGCCCTTGGGATAAGCTGTGGCGTACTTCATGTTCTCGAACGACTGCAAGGCTGCCGCGGGAAGATCGCAAAAGATATGGTCAGCCCGTATTTTGCAGGTCAAACAATTTTCGATGATGTCCAGACCATAAGGTGATAGCACGTAGTCCCCCAATCTGGCACGGCGTGGGCCCTGCGCGCGAGGCGCGCATCTGGAAGCGGATTCTCTTTAACGCCAGCAGCCCAACAGCAAACTCTGCACCGTGCGCTCGGTCACGAATCGTTGTGACTGATGGAAGTCGCTGCTGCCGTTGAATTTCGGGCAGTTGGCGATCTCCGTAGAGCAGCCGTCAGTCTGGCTCCGCTCCTGACCTCCCTAGCAGACCGCTGACAGCGCACATGGAACAAGTACATTAATCACATGTTCGTGTGACAACTGACCCGCGGTTCCCATTGCGATCGCTTGGTTGATATGACCTAACTCTTTATTACTCTGGTCGTTAGCAGTGCATCAGCAAAATTACAGACGGCCCCGGCTTCCGGTTGCCGGTCACAGCACTGCGGTGACCGACCTGGTTGTATGCCGCAGTCCGTCAAGACAATCCCTGTCGCGCAAAGCCTTCTCGATGGCGCTTACGTGGAACCCCGGTCTTCCACGAATCGACCATGAATGGTTACAACGTTTGTGGAGACCGGCGGCGAGTCGCCGGCGAGGATCAAACGGACCAAAATGACATTGTTATAATGTTAATTATAATGCCATGAAAAGGCGTTCGCGGCTGGGCATTTGCGGTGCGAGCGCTCGACGAGGACACCGCACACGGTATCGTCCTGTCCTTCGTTCGCAGCGCCCAGCTGGGTCGCATGACTTGACAAAATGTCACATTAGACATAATCTAACTCCGTGGTGAACGCCGAAGCTATCAAACGGTCCTTAGAGGGCAGCGGGCTGAGGTGCACTCCGCAGCGTTACGCCGTGATGGCGTTCCTGATGGAACACAACCGGCATCCCACGGCTGCCGAAATCTTCGAAGCCGTGAACCGCGCGGACCCGCGCTCCTCCAGAGCTACGACCTATAACAATTTAAGGGACCTGGTGCATGCGGGTTTGGTGCGTGAAGTGGCGGTCGAGGGCCGCGCCGCGCGATTCGACGCGAGAGGCATGCAGCATCACCACTTCATCTGCGACCGCTGCGGCCATGTTGACGACCTCGAGTGGTACGACGTTCCCAAGCCGGCCTCGGCCTCGCTGGGCAAGCGGGTTCTGCGCGAATGCGAACTTATTTTCAGAGGCTTGTGTACGAAATGCGCTCCACGGCGGCAGGCTTCCCGTTCCCTATCGTAGGCTTATGGAGACTGGACGACCGGCGCGCGGCGGCAACCGCCACCGGCGATGACACGCAAGAGAAAGCCAGGACGGGTTCGAGGCCCGTCACAGTTTATTGAAGTAGTTCGAAGCACGATGAACTTATCGCAGAACAACTCACTAACCCAACGGGGTACCCTGTCCCCGATCAAAAGGAGCCAAAGGTGGCAACTGAATCCAAGTGCCCGGTAGCGGGCGGAGCTCGCACATTTACAGCAGCTGGGGTGGTAGGCAATGCGGAATGGTGGCCAAACCAGCTGAACGTAAACATCCTCCACCAGCACTCATCCAAGTCCGATCCCATGGACAAGAACTTCAATTATGCCGCGGAATTCAAGAGCCTTGACCTGAATGCGGTGATCAAGGACCTGCATGCCCTGATGACGGACTCGCAAGAGTGGTGGCCGGCAGACTTTGGCCACTACGGGCCGCTGTTCATCCGGATGGCGTGGCACAGCGCGGGTACGTACCGCATCGGCGACGGTCGCGGCGGAGCAGGCTCTGGCGAACAGCGTTTTGCACCCCTCAATAGCTGGCCCGACAACGTGAACCTCGATAAAGCGCGCCGCCTGCTGTGGCCGATCAAGCAGAAGTACGGCAAGAAAATCTCATGGGCCGACCTGATGGTCCTCGCCGGCAACGTCGCGCTGGAGTCCATGGGCTTCAAGACCTTTGGATTCGGCGGCGGACGCGAGGACGTCTGGGAGCCCGGAGAAGACATTTACTGGGGCTCGGAGGGCAAGTGGCTGGCGGACGAGCGCTACAGCGGGGACCGTGACCTCGAGAATCCCCTCGCTGCCGTGCAGATGGGCCTGATTTACGTCAATCCGGAAGGGCCCAACGGAAACCCGGATCCCTTAGCTGCAGCACGCGACATCCGCGAAACCTTCGCCCGCATGGCGATGAATGACGAGGAGACGGTTGCCCTGATTGCCGGCGGGCACACTTTCGGCAAAACTCACGGCGCAGCCGATCCGCTGAAGTATGTTGGCCCCGAACCTGAAGCCGCTCCGATCGAACAGCAGGGATTCGGCTGGAAGAACACCTTTGGCACCGGCAACGCGGGCAGCAGCATCGGCAGCGGGTTGGAAGTCACTTGGACCACGACGCCCACCAAATGGAGCAATAACTTCTTCGAGAACCTGTTCGGGCACGAATGGGAGTTGACGAAGAGCCCGGCAGGCGCGAACCAGTGGGTGGCCAAGAATGGTAATGGATCGGGAACGATTCCGGATGCGCACGATCCGTCGAAGAAGCACGCCCCGACGATGTTGACGACGGACCTTTCGTTGCGGTTCGACCCGGCTTACGAAAAAATCTCGCGGCGCTTCTACGAGCATCCGGAGGAGCTAGCAGACGCGTTTGCCAAGGCCTGGTTCAAGCTGACGCACCGCGACATGGGGCCGATCTCGCGCTACCTTGGCCCGCTGGTTCCCAAGGAGCACCAGCTCTGGCAAGACCCGGTTCCCGCGGTCGATCACGAATTGATCGGAGATGCGGACATCGCGGCTCTGAAGGCCAAAATACTTGCGTCCGGACTGTCGATCTCCCAGCTGGTCACAACCGCCTGGGCATCGGCGGCAACCTTCCGCGGATCCGACAAGCGTGGCGGCGCAAATGGGGCGCGCATTCGCCTGGCGCCGCAGAAGTATTGGGAAGTGAACCAGCCGGCAGAACTGGGCAAGGTGCTGGAGAAGCTGGAGGGGATCCAGAAGGAATTCAACAGCTCCGGCGGAAAGAAGAAAGTCTCGCTGGCTGACCTGATCGTTCTGGGTGGCTGCGCGGCGGTGGAAGAAGCTGCGAAAAAGGGGGGGCACGAAGTGAAGGTTCCCTTCTCTCCGGGCCGCTCCGATGCGTCGCAGGAGCAGACCGACGTACACGCCTTCGCCGTAATGGAGCCGAAGGCGGACGGGTTCCGCAACTACTGCCGCAATGGACATGGAAGTACGGCCGAGGAGTTGCTCGTCGATAAGGCGCAGTTGCTGAATCTGACTGCTCCCGAGATGACGGTCCTCATCGGCGGTCTGCGTGCGCTGAATACGAACTATGGTCAGTCGAAGCACGGCGTCTTCACCAAGCGCCCGGGCGCGCTGACGAATGATTTCTTCGTCAACCTGCTCGACATGGGGACGACATGGGAACCTTCGTCTACCTCCGCCGATGTCTATGAGGGACGTGATCGCAAGACCGGCGAAGTCAAGTGGACCGGCACGCGTGTGGACCTTATCTTCGGTTCGCACTCCCAACTTCGCGCGCTCGCCGAAGTCTATGCATCGAACGACTCGAAGGAGACGTTTGTGAAGGACTTCGCGACAGCATGGGGCAAGGTGATGAACCTCGATCGCTACGACCTGGCCTGAGGTCGGAACGAGCCGAATTGATCAGTACGTTGAGACGATAAATGGAGCGCAGTGGCATCGCCGCTGCGCTCCTCAATTGTCCACACTCGTGCGAGAACCGCAGTGCGGTAAACTGACCGCCTATTCCTCGCGTGTCAGGTTGCCATGAAGTTCCAGCGAATTTGCGTCTTTTGCGGCTCCAGTTCAGGAAACAATCCCTCTTACCGAGATGCCGCCGTCGCCATGGGGCAATTACTGGCTGGACGCGGCATCGAAATGGTCTATGGCGGCGGCAACATCGGGCTGATGGGGATCATCGCTGATGCCGTACTGCAGGCCAAAGGTAGAGTCATTGGAGTGATCCCGGAGTCGCTGCTGGCGAAGGAAGTCGGACACCGCGACCTGACGGAGTTGCGCGTCGTGCAATCGATGCACGAGCGCAAAGCGTTGATGTCGGACCTGTCGGACGGCTTCATCGCAATGCCCGGCGGGTTCGGGACGTTCGAAGAATTCTGCGAGGTGGTCACCTGGTCGCAGCTTGGTATTCAGTCGAAGCCCTGCGGTCTGCTGAATGTCGAGGGGTACTACGATCCGCTATTGCAGTTGTTCGATCATGCCGTAGCGGAGGGCTTTCTTCGCGAAGAGAACCGTCGGCTGGTGTTGTCGCATCACGAGGCTGAGGGACTGTTGTATGCGATGGCGGAGTTCCGTGCCCCGTCGGTTGATAAGTGGATCGTGGACAAAGAACGCTAGCTCGGAATCGGTTTACACTGGCGTGCTGGGGCGCTAACCTGCCCAAGGCCGTATGCAGTTCACTGTGTTCTCTGGAGAGAAACCTCATGAATCGAGTTTGCCGCCTGCAGTTTCCAGCCTGCCTTGCCGTGTTCCTATTGCTTGGCACGAGCTTTTCCCGGTCTCAAGAGGCTCCGGTAGTTACGGTGACGGGCGGGCAGGTGCGCGGCCAGTCGCTGAAGGACGGCGGTGCGGTTTTCAAGGGGATTCCGTATGCGCAGCCGCCGCTGGCTGACTTGCGCTGGCGGAAACCCGCGCCGGTAAAGCCCTGGAACAGAGTGCGGGACGCCGTGCAATTTGGCGGGGAGTGCGCACAGAACCCGATGTGGGGACATCCGAAGGTGGTGAACGAAGACTGCCTGTACGTAAACGTCTGGACGCAGGAATGGCCGGCGAAGAGTTTGAAGCCAGTGATGGTGTGGATTCACGGCGGCGGCAATGTGGCCGGATCGGGAAATGAGAACGGGGAGAGCCTGGCGCGGCATGGGATCGTGCTGGTTAGCTTCAACTACCGGTTGGACATCTTCGGGTTCCTGGCGCATCCGGAGCTGACGGCAGAGTCGGCGGACCACGCCTCGGGCAATTACGGGCTAATGGACCAGATCGCGGCCTTGCAATGGGTGCAGGAGAACATCAAGAAGTTTGGGGGTGACCCAGCCAACGTGACCATCTTCGGAGAGTCGGCGGGGGCGATGGATGTCAACCTTCTCATGGCATCGCCTGGCGCGAAGGGATTGTTCCACCGGGTGATCGCGGAGAGTGGGAGCATCCTTCTGGCTGGAGGAGCAGCGCCGCTGACCGTTGCCGAACAGCGCGGTGTGAAATTTGCGGAGTTGGCGGGCGTGGGCACGGGCGGCAGTGCGGTGAAGGCACTGCGCGCGGCCAGCGTGGAGCAACTGCTTGAAGCCTTCGGCAAGTTCGCCGGGCCAAGCGGGGTGCCTTCGAGCCTAATGGTCGCGGTGGATGGGCACGTCTTGCCGAAGTCGCCGGCGGAGGTGTTTGCCTCGGGGAAACAGATTCCGGCGGCGCTGATCATCGGCATCAATGCTCGAGAGTTCGGCGGGCCCGCGGAGGCGGCACAGGTCAAGAAGCAAATCGAACAGGACTACGGCAGTCTCGCAGCAAAGGCGTTGCCGCTGTATGGAATCAGCACGGCCGCGGATGGAACGGTCTCACAAAGTGCGCCCGATCCGATTTACGGAAAAGCCGGAGATCAGTTTGCAACGGATACGAACTTTCGATGCCCGGCGATGATGGTGGCGGACTGGAACAGCCAAGCCGGAATTCCAACCTATGAGTTCCAGTTCAGCCGGGGGATTCCGGGGCATCCGGAGATTGGCGCCATTCACGCGAGTGAGGTGGTGTACGTGTTCGGCAATCTGGATCAGCCCAACCCGATGCGTCCGAAGTATGAGGCTGCCGACTACGCCATTTCAAAGGCGATGCAGGAGTACTGGACGAACTTCGCGAAGACGGGCAATCCGGATGAAACGGGCTTGCCTCCGTGGCCTGCGTATAAGGTGCAGTCGAGGAAGTTTCTGGAATTTACCGACAGCGGACCAGTGGCCGGCGCGCAGTTGAGGCAGAAACAATGCGAGGTCTTTGCTGAGGCACTGAACAACAAGCCCGCGAACGCGCCAGCGCACTAGAGACCGTTTCAATTCTTGGGAGCGGGGGCCTGCATGTCTTTCATGCTGCCGTCGGGAGCAGCCACCGGAGTTGTGTCTCCGTAGTGCAGGCGCAGGAGAGAAGTCTGCGAGGCGCCCAGGGTGAGCACGAAGAGATTGTCGTAGTCGGACTCAGGAATCTTCACTTTCGGCTCCACCGAGGGCCGCGATAATTTCCGGCAACTTATTGCTGTGTCCGACCACGACCACCACTCCGCTTTGGTGGGCGCGAATCGCTTTCACCAAGGCCTCCGTGTCATTGGCGGAGATCACGATGGGAGTGATGTGCGCGCGCGTAGCCAGCGGTTCAGCGGTCTGCTGCGTACGCTGGAATTCGGTTATATAAATGGCGCTTACGCCGGAGTCAGCCAGCATGGAAGCGAGTAATTCGGCCCGGTGCTTGCCGGCTTCGGTCAACGGCGGGTCTTTAGCGGGTGAGGCGGCCTTTTCGGCGTGGCGGGTGAGGATTACCGTGACCTGAGCGAATGACGACAAAGACACTGCCAGTGCGGCAAGCGAAATTAAAATCCATGCACGAAGCGTCTTGAAATTCATTTCTGCACCATGATCGACACTAATATCACTTGCGGAACGACTGCACGGCTGGCAGCCTCTCCGCCCACTCCCGCCGCTGCTCTGCTTCCGCTTGCGCGAAGACTCCGGCGAGGCGCGTTCCGCACTTTGGGCAGCATCCATTCTTCAGCTTGTTGGCCGTCACTGCATGCCACGAACGTTTGATCACGACCTGCTGGCACCCGGGACAGACCGTGTTGCCGCCGTCAGACCAGATGTTGCCTTCATAAACGTATTTCAGGCCCATCTGCATCGCTATGCGGCGGGCGCGGTGTAGCGTATCAGGCGGCGTGGCAGGCTTGTCTTGCAGCTTGAAGTCGGGATGAAACGCGGTGAAGTGTAGCGGTACGTCGTCGCCAAGGTTCTCGAGCACCCAGTCGCAGAGTTGCTTGAACTCGGAATCGTCGTCATTCAGCGTGGGGATGATGAGGTTGGTAAGTTCGAACCATACGCCGGTTTCGTGGCGCAGCCACCGCAGCACATCGAGCACGGGCTGCAGATGCGTCAGAGTGACCTTCGAGTAAAACTTCTCGGTGAAGGCCTTGAGATCAACATTGGCGGCGTCGATGTAGCGGTAAATGTCGAAGAACGCTTCGCGGGTGATGTAGCCGTTGGTGACCATCACGGTGTTGAGCCCGGCGGCGTGCGCTTCGCGAGCGATGTCGATGACGTACTCGCCCCAGATGGTGGGCTCGTTGTACGTGAATGCGATGTGGGGCGAGTGATGTTCGAGCGCCAGATTCACTACGTCGTGCGGTGAAAGGTCGGCGGAGCGCACCTGATCGGACTTAGCCTTGGAGATGTCCCAGTTCTGGCAGAAGAAGCAGCCCATGTTGCAGCCGGCGGTTCCCATGGAAAGTATTTTGCTGCCGGGAAAGAAATGGTTGAGTGGCTTCTTCTCGATGGGATCGATGGCCATGCGCGGCCGGATGCCCGTAGGCGAGTTGCACGCAGCTTGCCGGCGTCGTTCTTGCGGATGAAGCAGAAGCCGTGCTGGCCTTCGCCGATGTGGCAGTGGCGCGGACAAAGGTAGCAGTGCAGACGGCCATCGGCCATCGTCTCCCACCAGCGGGCTGGATGCATCACTGCCTTCACGGCCACCGCCTACGCTGTCTATTTTAGTCCGAGGAGAAAGGGATCGTTGGGGTACGACCAATACAGTATGTATGCAAGTCGCGTTGGTTGGTCGATCAGGATTTTTAAGGGGGCGGTGGGCGCCTATTGGGGTTGCTGTCGGGGTTGCGGCGCCCACCTGATTTGGGTTACTAGCTTAGACGCATTTTGCCCCAAAAAGTCGCTGTGCGCACCAAGAAAACGGATATATTTTACAGTTCTTCACATTGCGAGCCTTTTCTGGTAGTTTTTTACCATTTTGGGAGTCTTTTTGCCCAGTTTTGTGGAAAAAATCTTTGTCGTTTGCTCTCGCCACGTAAGCACGACACTACTACACGCCGTAGTCACGTTTCTCATTGGGCTGCCTATCGCTGCCACGGCGCAGACTGAATCCTTCGCCTCTCAGCCGTCATACCGCTACGTTCGCGTCGGCAACACCAATGATCGCCAAACTACTCCTCTGCAAGGCGCTGCCTTGATGGGTGGCGGCAATGACCAGGACCCTGCCTTCCGCTGGCTGTGCCAGCGCGCCCGTGGCGGCGACTTCCTGATTCTCACGGCGGCAAACGATGACGAGTACAACTCGTACATCCAAAAACTCTGCGAAGTGAACTCAGTCGCGACGCTGATTCTGCCCAGCCGCGCTGCTGCCGAAGCGCCATTCGTCGCCGATACTATTCGCCACGCCGAAGCTATTTTCATTACCGGCGGCGACCAATCGAACTACATCAAGTTCTGGCAAGGCACTCCGGTACAGACAGCCATCAACGAACGCCTCCGCGACGGCGTGCCCATCGGCGGCACCAGCGCGGGCCTCGCCGTGCTCGGAGAGTTTGTCTTCACCGCCCTGTACGACACCGCTCTCTCAAGCGAAACGCTAGCCGATCCTTACAACAAACAAGTTACGCTCGAGCAGCGGACTTCGTCTGACGTTCCGTATATGCAAGGCATCCTCACGGACCAACACTTCGTGAAGCGCAATCGCCTGGGCCGCTCGGTTGGTTTCCTGGCCCGCATCCTGCAAGACGGCATGGCCGGCTCGATCCGTGAAATCGCCGTGGACGAGCGCAATGTTGTGCTGGTCGACGAGCACGGTAACGCCACGCTCGTAGGTAAAGGCGCGGCTTACTTCCTGCGCCCGACCGCAAAGCCAGAGGTTTGCCAACCGGGCAAGCCGCTCACCTTCCGCAACATCGAGGTCTACAAGATCACGCGCCGCGGGACTTTTGCGATCAAGGAATGGGTCGGCAGCGGAGGCGTTTCCTACACGCTGTCTGCCGTTGATGGCAAACTCCAGTCCTCAATTGGAACGATTTACTGACGAAAGCTGCGCTTGCCGCTTTCCCCGAGCTGCAATCAGTGCTAAAGTGCGCGTGTCCATCAAACAGCCGTCATTCCACCAGTCATTGAGGAGGCGCTATGCCCGACATTGCAGCGATTTCTCCGGTCCACGACCACCCCGGCGATCCCCAGCAGCCTACCGACGGTAACGCACTTTGTCTCTCGGGGGGCGGCTACCGCGCCATGCTCTTCCATCTCGGCACGTTGTGGCGGCTGAATGAGCTGAACTACCTGTCGAAACTCGATCGCATTTCAAGTGTTTCGGGTGGCTCCATCACGAGCGGAACACTCGCGTTGAACTGGAACAATCTCGGATTCGATGGCAACGGCTTCGCGGCGAATTTCGATCAGCAAGTGACCCAACCCATCCGGAACATGGCGTCGCAGACCGTGGATGTGAGTTCCATCCTCGATGGCGTTTTCGGAGGCGTCTCCAAACACATCGTCGACCACTACAACCAGTATCTCTTCCACAACGCCACGCTGCAGCATATACCCGACGCGCCGCGGTTTGTGTTCAACGCTACCAGCCTGCAAACCGGGGTACTCTGGCGCTTCTCCAAACCCTACATGGGCGACTGGAAGGTCGGGTTGGTGAATAACCCGAATGTTGAGCTGGCCACAGCCGTAGCCGCATCATCGGCCTTCCCTCCTCTGCTCTCGCCCTGTGTGCTCAATCTCGACCCCAGCACCTTCGACCCCGCGACTCCCCCAGCTCCCGGCATCAAGCTTTCGGACTTTCGGCAGCAGATCGTCCTCGCCGACGGCGGCGTGTATGACAACCTCGGCCTCGAAACCGCGTGGAAGACCTGCAAGACCGTTCTGGTGAGCAATGGCGGCGGAGCACTCACGCCCGACGTCGATCCCAAGCATGACTGGCTGAGCCAGACCAATCGCGTGCTCATGATCATCTATAGCCAGGTGGTCACCCTGCGTACCCGCGACATCGTGGAGATGTACAAAATCGGGATTCGCGACGGTTCGTACTGGGGCATCGGGTCGAACATCCTGAACTACTCCCTGCCCGACGCGCTGGTCTGCCCGATTGATGTAACGACCAAGTTGGCGCAAACGCCTACGCGCCTCGCGGCGGTCGAGAATTCACTGCAGGAGCAGTTGATCGATTGGGGCTATGCGGTGTGCGATGCCGCAGTCCGCAAGCACGTGTTGCCGGAAGCGGCGGCACCCGCGCAATCGCCGTATGGAACGTTCAAGAAACCGTAGGATCGCGGTTAGGTCTCACTGTTCCGGGAGGCTTCGGCTTCCCGGACCAGCCGGGCCTGCGCGGCTATTTCTCTCGGTCGTCCCACTGCGTAGTACGCAATCGTGATGAACGCAAGCCACGGCACTCCGGCTTGCAGGGTCACGCGCATCCCGTCCACCCACCAAGTTGAAAGCAACACCGCGAGCACGGCCAGCCCGCCGACGATGGTGGTATAGGGGAAATACTTCACCCGCACGGGCAGCACCTGGCCGGTGCGCGCATCCCAATGTTTACGGAAGCGCAAGTGGGTGACGAAGATCATCAGCCAAGCGAACAATCCGCCGAACAGAGAAATCCCCAACATGTAGACGTAAGCCGATCCGGGGAACAGATAGGCCAGCAGCACCGCTGCGAGCAATCCTCCGGCGGAGAACAGCAGCGCGGCAAACGGAGTTCCTTTGTGCGTCACCCGCCCGAGGCTTTCCGGCGCATAGCCTCCGCGCGATAAGGAAAAAATCATCCGGGTGGCCATGTACAGGTTGCAGTTCATGCTCGACAGCGCCGCCGTAAGCACCACGAAGTTGATGACCTGCGCCGCAGCGGGAACGTGCATGATTTCAAAGACCCGCACAAACGGGCTGACCGTGATGTTCTGGCCGGGCTCGATCTGCGTCCAAGGAACCACGCCGACCAAAACCGCGATTGCCCCAACATAGAAGATGGCCAGCCGTGCCAGCAGTGTGCGCATGGCGCGGGGCACGCTCTTCTCCGGGTCCTTCGCTTCGCCCGCGGTGACCGCCACCACTTCTGCTCCGATAAAGCTATAGATGACCACCGCGAGGGCGAGCCATACGCCGGTGAATCCGTGCGGCAGGAACCCGCCGTAGCGGTGGAAGTTGGCAAATCCGATGGGATGGTCTTGATGCACACCAAACATCATCGCCACGCCCAGCACGATGAATACCAGGATCGCCGTGACCTTGATCATGGCGAACCAATACTCAAAAGTTCCGAAGGCCCCGATGCTCATCGAGTTGATCGCAATCAGCGCCGCCGAATACACCAGCACCCACATCCACGCCGGAGTGTTGGGAAACCACCACTGAGTGTAGATTGCCGCCGCCACCGCCTCGCCCCCGATGGCGATGGACTGCGCCGCCCAATAGGTGTAGCGGATCACGAAGCCCGCCCACCGCGACACGTACAACTCGGCATACACTCCGAACGATCCCACCGTCGGATGTGCTACGGCCATCTCGGCCAGGCAGGCCATCAGCAGCAAGGTGATGATTGCTGCGAAGACGTAGGTCAGAATCACGCCCGGCCCTGCCGTACGCACTGCTATGGCGCTGCCCAGGAACAGGCCCGTGCCAATCGCACCACCAATGGCGATCATGCTGAGCTGCCGCTGCGACAGTTGGCGCGCCAGCCCCTGCTCCCTCTCCATAATTTGTTGGTGGTCCGAAATAGCGGCGCGCTGGATCTCAGTCATCCGCTTGCAGTCCTCGCAGGTGCCTGATTAGTAAGGTGGGCAAACTGTTGCGGCTCATCCGCCGCCCGTGTACAACCATCATGGAGTCTCATGGCACCAGTACAGCCCCCAGTTCGGCCGCTACCCTCGTCAGTCGTGTTACCTTACCACGCCGCTGACGGATCCTACTTACTCCGCGGGTGCGGCACTCGCGTCCCTTCTTGCGTAGTCATGATCCGATCTGCTGATAGCCGGAGGCGCGCTCATGCGTTCAACTGAAAAACTCGTTGCTGTCTTAATTGTTGCCCTTGCCGCATGGGCAGCGCTCATGATGTTTGCTACCGGCTTTCAAGGCAGCCAATCGAACCGGATTCTCCTGGTTCAACTGGGTACTGACGCCGCCGCCCTCAATCGGGCGGTAGAAGCCAACGGCTACACCGACCGCGAAGGCAGCGCCCACAATATTCAGATGGTGGTGCGCAACACCTACCTCGATTTCGTCTTCATCGTGCTCTATTGGCTGGCCTTTGTCGGCCTCGCTTACCTGGCAGGCAAGCTCGGGCAGCGCGCTCTGGCGCTGTGTGCGGCTGCCAGCATCACCGTTGCCGCCATCGCCGATGTTCTGGAGAACCAAGCCATCCTCGTCGCCATGAACGTGAAGTCGTTTACCGACGCGGTGGCCGTGGACATTTCCGAATTTTCGCAGTCCAAGTGGGCATTCTTCTTCATGGGGGCCGTGTTGCTCGGATTGTCAATGGCGCTGAACCGCCACACCTCACCCATGCGTCGCGCCACAGGCGGCGTCTTCATTGCGGCAGGATTCTTTGGGATTCTCGGGATTGCCCGCTACCTCGTCTCGCTCGGCTTCGCCATCATGATGATCAATCTTGGATTGCTGCTGACGGCCGTGGCGTTGCTCCTCACCCTTTGGAAGTTCTACCAGTCGATCCAGAGCCTCGGCCACCTCGAGCACGCCCACAGGCACGCTTAAATGGCGAAGCAGAGGGTCCTGGTGGCCACCTCGAATCCGGGAAAGATCCGCGACCTTATCGGCGCGGCCGCCGCGCACGGCATTGAGATCGCCACATTGCGGGGCTTCGCCTCCCTTCCGACGGTCATCGAAGACGGGCTGACGTTCGAGGCCAACGCGAGCAAGAAAGCCGAGTATTACAGCCATTACAGCGACGGCGAGTTGGTCATCGCCGACGATTCCGGCCTGGAAGTGGACGCGTTGCAGGGTGCGCCGGGGGTGCGGTCGGCCCGGTACGCCGCCGACGAGCACAATCCGGACGAGGAGTCCGGCAACTCCGACGACGAAGCCAACAACAGCCGCTTGCTGCGGGAGTTGCACGACGTTCCCGACGAATACCGCAGCGCCCGCTTCGTCTGCGTGATCGCCGTGGCCCGCAACGGACATACACTGGCCACGTTTCACGGCAAGGCCGAGGGGATTCTGCTGCACGCGCGGCGCGGGACCGGCGGTTTCGGCTACGACCCGCTGTTCTTATTTCCCGAGATTAGCAAGACATTCGCTGAGTTAACGGCCGAAGAAAAAGCCCAGTACAGCCATCGCGGGGCGGCGTTCCGGCAGTTTCTGGACTGGGCCGACCATCGCGAGGAACTGCATCCTCACAACGCTCAGTGACGTTCGTCACCATGCGGTTGCCCACCCCCTCCGCTATTCTGAACGGGCGTTCGAAGTTATCGGTCTTGTGCACAGGTGTTGTGGAGGAACGGCGCGTGTTGCACCCAGCCGTTTCCTCGGCTTCAAATTGGGTTGCAGCATTTCTTGACTTGCGCAGTTGGCGAAATTGATAATGCAAGGTTCGCGTTCCTCACTCGCGAACCATAAGGAGTCGGCGTCGTGGCTTCATCCGCCAGTCCTATTAGCAAGAACTCAGTACAGGTTGCCAAGGGCGTTCCCGCACTGCGCGCCGGGGAGGGCAATTCCTTCCTGTTCCGCCGCCTGCATTCGCTCACCGGCATCGTTCCCATCGGCGCGTTTCTGGTGGAGCATTTCATCTCCAACTCCGAGTCCCTGAAGGGCGCTGCCGCCTACAACGACCAGGTGAAGTTCCTGACCGGCCTGCCGTTCGTCGCTGTGTTGGAGTGGGGCTTCATCTTTCTCCCCCTGCTCTATCACGCGCTATATGGCTTCTACATCTGGTATCGCGGCGAGTCGAACGTCGGCGAATATCCCTGGACCGGCAACTGGCTGTACACGTCTCAGCGCTGGACCGGCATGATCGCCTTCCTCTACATCTGCTACCACCTTTATTACATGCGCTTCAGCGGCGTCCACCTGATGGGCGGCGGATACGACTCGGCTTTCTGGAAAGTGCAGCACGAGTTCCAGAATCCCTGGGCCATCGCCGCTTATGTCATCGGCATCACTGCGGCTTCGTGGCACTTTTCCTACGGAATCTGGCTGTTTTGCGCGAAGTGGGGCATCACGGTCGGCGAGCACGCCCGCAAGAAGCTGGGCTACGTTTGCCTGGGCCTGGCGGTGCTCCTGGTTGCCGTCGGCCTGGCGTCGATTTACGGCTTTGTCAGCCACCCGCTGGTGCCGCAGCCGAGTGCGGTCGAATCGCTGGAGACTACGCAGTTACATTAATTCCGGCGGCTGCGGCTGCCACGTTTTTGATTCGTAGAGAGCATCATGGCCAATCCTAAGATCATCGTTGTCGGTGGTGGACTGGCGGGACTTTCCGCCACCATCAAGATTGCCGAGATGGGAGGTCACGTTGACCTCTTTTCCATCGTCCCGGTTAAGCGGTCTCACTCGGTCTGCGCCCAGGGCGGCATTAACGCCGCGAAGAACCTGAAGGGCGAGGGCGACTCCACCTGGCAGCACTTTGACGACACCGTGTATGGCGGCGACTTTCTCGCCAACCAGCCGGCAGTCAAGGTCATGTGCGACATGGCGCCCGGCGTCATCGACCTGCTCGACCGCATGGGCGTGCCGTTTAACCGCACTCCCGAAGGCGTGCTCGACTTCCGCCGCTTCGGCGGGACGCTTTACAACCGCACCGCTTTCGCAGGAGCGACCACTGGGCAGCAGCTTCTGTATGCGCTCGATGAGCAGGTTCGCCGCTACGAGTCCGAGGGCAAGGTCACCAAGTACGAAGGCTGGGAGTTCCTCTCCGGCGTGATGGATGACAACCGCGTTTGCCGCGGCATCTGTGCCATGGATCTGCGCAGCATGGAAGTCGTGGCCTTCCCCGCCGAGGCGGTCATCATCGCCACCGGCGGCAATGGCGCGATCTTCGGCAAGTCGACCAACTCGGTGGTGTGCACAGGGTCGGCGCAGTCGGCGCTGTACCAGCAGGGCGCATTCTATGCCAACGGCGAGTTCATCCAGGTGCACCCCACCTGTATTCCGGGCGAAGACAAGCTGCGCCTGATGTCGGAATCGGCGCGCGGCGAAGGTGGCCGCGTCTGGGTACCAAGGAAGCAGGGCGACAAGCGCGACTTCAAGAGCATTCCTGACAGCGATCGCTGGTACTTCCTGGAAGAGTGGTATCCGAAGTACGGCAACCTCGTCCCGCGCGACATCGCGACCCGCGCGATTCACAAAGTCGTGTTCGAACACAACCTCGGCATCGATGGCTCGCCAATGGTCTACCTCGACCTGACGCACATCGACCGCGCCACACTCGACCGCAAGCTGGAAGGCATTCTCGAGATTTACGAGAAGTTCGTCGGCGACGATCCCCGTGACGTGCCCATGAAGATTTTCCCTGGCATGCACTACACCATGGGCGGCATGTGGGTTGACTCCAATCAGAAAACCAATATCGACGGCCTGTTCGCGTGCGGTGAGGCTGACTACTCCATTCACGGCGCCAACCGCCTCGGCGCGAACTCGCTGATGTCGTGCATCACCGGCGGATTCCAGGCCGGACCGAACGCCATGAATTACGCGCGTGGCGTCCACAAGAGTGGTTACGAATCGCCGCAGCACGTGTACCAGTCGGAAAAGAAGCGCCAGGAAGAGATCAACCACCGCCTTATGAATAACGACGGCACGGAGAATCCGTTCCGCCTGTGGCGCGAGTTGGGCGACACCATGACCAAAAACTGCACGGTGATCCGCTACAACAAGAACCTGCAGGAGTGCGACGCCAAGCTGGTCGAGCTGCTGGAGCGCTACCGCCACGTCAACCTGAGCGACCGCACCCAGTGGGCGAACACGTCGTTCGCCTTCGCCCGCCAGCTTTACAACATGCTGCAACTGGCACGCGTGATAACGCAGGGCGCTGCCTGGCGCAATGAGTCACGCGGCGCGCACTATAAGCCTGATTTTCCGGATCGCGACGACGCCAACTTCCTCAAGACAACGAAGGCGTACTTTGCGGCCGATGCCGACGAGCCCCGCTTCGAATTCGAGGCGGTGGATACGTCGCTGATTCCTCCGCGTCCGCGGCGTTACGACGCGGCGACGTAAGAGAGTGGCTAGTGGTCAGTGGATAGTGGATGGTTTTGAAATGGCACGAATTTAGCTGAAAGCTGATAGCTGACGGCTTGTTTACCGAAAAGCGAATTGCGATTATGGCTACCAACGGAAAAACCGTACTCATCAAGATCAAGCGCCAGGACGACCCGGCCTCCAAGCCCTACTGGGAGGAGTTCGAGCTTCCCTACCGCCCCGGCATGAACGTCACCTCGTCGCTGATGGACATCGCGGCCAACCCGGTGACCAAAGACGGCAAGACGACGGCGCCGGTGACCTACGACTCCAACTGTCTGGAAGAGGTCTGCGGCTCCTGCGCTATGCTGGTCAATGGCCAGGCGCGGATGGCATGCTCGGCGCTCATCGATAAGCTCGAGCAACCCATCAAGCTCGAGCCGTTCTCCAAGTTCCCCGTCGTGCGCGACCTGTCGGTCGACCGCAGCGTGCTCTTCGAGAACCTGAAGAAGGTGAAGGCCTGGGTACCGACGGATGGGACGTACGACCTCGGCTCCGGCCCGCGCCAGTCAGCGGCGGAGCAGGAAGTCAACTATCCTCTCTCTCGTTGCATCTCGTGCTGCTGCTGCATGGAAGCCTGTCCACAGTTCAACGAGCACACGGGCTTCGTGGGTGCGGCGACCATCTCGCAGGTGCGCCTGTTCAACAATCACCCCACCGGCTCAGCACTGAAGGTCGATCGCCTGAAGGCCTTGATGGGTGATGGCGGCATCCAGGAGTGTGGCTACGCCCAGAACTGCGTCGAAGTCTGCCCCAAAGACATCCCGCTCACCCAGTCCATCGCCGACGTCGGAGGACAGGTCATGTGGCAGGCAGTGAAGGACTTGTTCCGGACGTAGCGAGCCCTTACACGGTTAACCCGAGGCTCGCGACCGCGAGCCTCATTTATTTGTAATGCGAAGGTTCATTTACAATCCAATCGCATCTTGATTTCGTGGTTGGAGCCCATTCCTCTACATGGTCCGCATTCCCCGACTCTTCGCTCTCTCATTCCTGCTCTCAACGTTTTCTGTTGCCCAAAGCGCCACACCGGCGACGCCTCCGCCCCCTAAGCCGAAGGCGAAGGCCATCACCGTTTCTTCCAACGGCGTCGCCACTGGCGCGCAAGCCATCCACAACTCCGCGCTCGTCATCGACACCCACGCCGACACGCCCGGCCGCTTTGTGGACGAGAACTTCGATCTTTCCCAGGACGCCGGTCACGGCTACATGGACTTCAAGGAGATCAAGGCCGGTAACCTGGGCGCTGAGTTCTTCTCCATCTGGGTCGATCCTAAGGATTTCAAGGGCAAGGAAATCAAGCGCGCGCTCGACATGATCGACTCGGTGTACGAGCAGGCCCGGCTCCATCCTGACAAGATGATGATGGCCTTCAGCACCGCCGATATTCAGGCCGCGCACCGCCAGCACAAGTTCGCCGCTCTCATGGGCGTAGAGGGCGGACACGCGCTACAGGGCGACATCCGCGTACTGCGCGACTACTACCGCCTCGGCGTGCGCTACATGACGCTCACCTGGTCCAACACGAATGAGCTCGGTGACTCAAGCGGCGACCTCACCGACAAGACCATCGAGCACCACAACGGCATCACTCCCTTCGGACGCCAGGTGGTGCGCGAGATGAACCGCATGGGCATGATAGTTGACATCTCGCACGTCGCCGACCGCACGTTCTATCAGGCGCTGGTGTCGAGTCGCGCGCCCGTGATCGCTTCGCATTCGTCGTCGCGCGCGCTCACCAACGCGCCGCGCAACATGACCGACGACATGCTGGTCGCGCTCGCCCGCAACGGCGGCGTGGCCCAGGTGAATTTCTACTGCGGCTTCATCTCGCAGCAGTGGGCCGACGGTATGAAAAAGCTCAAAGACGAAAAGGACCCAGACTATGAGAAGGTCCAGTCGCTGTTCATGACCGAGCGTACCCCGGAGATGGCGAAGCAGCTTTACGAAGCCGAGGTCGTCCTCGAAAAGAAGGTGCCTCGTCCGCCGCTCAGTGACCTCATTGACCACATTGATCACATGGTGAAGATTGCAGGCGTGGATCACGTCGGCATCGGCTCTGACTTCGACGGTATTGACTGCTCGCCCCAGGGCATCGACTCGGTCGCCGACCTGCCCAAGATCACGGAAGCGCTCTACCAGCGCGGCTACAAGCCCGCTGACTTGCAGAAGATTCTCGGCGGCAACTTGATGCGCGTCTTCGCCGAGGTAGAGAAGACCGCCAAACAGATTCAGGCGGAGGATGCCGCACCACCAACGGACAAGCGTCGCGAAATTGCGCCCGATGCGCCATCGAAGCAGTAGATAATCGGTTGGGGTACCGCGTTAGCGGTGCATTCATTTGATGTGGAAACACGCGGCGTCAGCCGCTGAGACAATTTCTTTCGGAGGTACCATGCGTAATTTTCTTTCTGCAATTCTCGTTCTTGCTCTGGCCGGATTCGCTGCAGCTCAAACCGGCACCACCGCTCCCAAGTCCACAACTGCGAAGCCGGCGGCGGCGAAGCCAGCGACCGCGCCAGCTCCCAAGCTGCCAATCCAGGCCACCTTCCAGACCACCGCGGGCGACATCAACTGCACGCTCTTCCCCGACAAGGCGCCGATCACTGTCGCCAATTTCATCGGCCTCGCCACCGGCACTAAAGACTGGAAGAACCCTTCCAGTGGCGCGCCCATGCACAACAAGCCGCTCTACGACGGAACCATTTTTCATCGCGTGATCCCCAACTTCATGATCCAGGGCGGCGACCCGCTGGGCAACGGCTCCGGCGGCCCGGGCTATAGTTTCCGAGATGAGCAGAGTGATCTCACGTTCGACCAACCCGGCCGCCTGGCCATGGCCAACAGTGGACCGAACACCAACGGCTCCCAGTTCTTCATCACCGAAGTTCCCACACCTCACCTCAACGGCCACTACAACATCTTCGGACAGTGCGATAACAACGACCTGGTGAAACAGATTGCCCGTGCCTCCACCGATCCGCGTAATGATCGGCCCTTCAGCCCGGTTAAGATCACGCACGTGAAGATCGTCGATCCCAACAAGCCGGCGACTCCTGCCAAGAAGCCGGCGACTTCGACCACGCACAAGAGCACCACGAGCACAAAGAAGGCCACGCCCTCTACCAAGCCGCAGTAACCCGGCAATGGTCAACGAATCGCGCCCCATCCTTTCCGCCTTCGGGCGAAGGGATGGGAGCGTTCGACTTCTCAACCATACTGCCACTGCCCCGCCGAATCCATCCCCCCGACTTGAACTGGAAATCTCTTTTCCAGCCCCGTAATCATCGACAACTCTCGAAATATTCGCCACTAATGTGGTATGCTTCTGCCCGCGATTCCAGCTCGGCAAGTCTGGTAGTTGCACTTCTACGGCAGTTCAGGAACCCTGCTGCCACTTCGCACCAAACTCTTTCGTCTTGGAGGTTCCCATGCCTGCACAGTCTCTCGATGAGTTGAAGTCCGCATTGCGCGGCGAGCTAATTCAGCCGTCAGACACCTCTTACGACTCAGCTCGCAAGGTGTACAACGGGATGATCGACAAACGCCCCCGTCTCATTGCCCGCTGTGTAGACGTAGCCGACGTCATTGCCGCAGTGAAATATGGTTCCAGCAACAACCTGCTTACGGCAATTCGCGGCGGGGGTCACAACGGCGCCGGACTCGGCACCTGCGACGACGGCCTGGTCATCGATCTGTCGCGCATGAAAGGCGTGCGGGTTAATCCCGCCGCGAAGACAGTGCGAGCCGAAGGAGGCTGCGTCTGGGGCGACGTAGACCACGCCACTCACGCCTTCGGCATGGCCGCGCCCTGCGGGTTCATCTCCACCACCGGCGTGGCTGGCCTTACCTTGGGCGGCGGCATCGGCTACCTCACCCGTCGCTACGGACTGACCATCGACAACCTCGTCTCCGCCGACGTGGTACTCGCTGACGGTCGCTTGGTCAGCGCGAGCAGCACCGAAAACTCAGACCTGTTCTGGGCACTACGCGGTGGCGGCGGCAACTTCGGGGTTGTGACTTCCTTCGAATTCCGGCTGCATCCCGTCGACACGGTCCAATTTGGGCCAACGTTCTGGCCGCTGGACGAAGCTGCCATGGTACTCAAGGCGTACCGCGACTTCATCCAGACTGCTCCCGAATACATCGGCGGGTTTTTCGGATTTCTGACCGTCCCTCCCGGCCCGCCGTTTCCCGAGCCTCTTCATCTGAAGAAAGTTTGCGGCATCGTGTGGTGCTCCACAGGGACAGCGGAAGAGACCGATGCCGCCACAAAGGCTATCCGGTCGCTCGGCCATCCCCTGCTCGATCACGTCGGCCCCGCTCCGTTCCCCGCGGCGCAGAGCATGTTTGACGGCCTCTTCGTGACCGGCCTGCAGTGGTATTGGCGTGCCGACAATTTCACCGAGCTGAGCGACGAAGCCATAGCGCGCCACGTTGAACATGGCTCGAAGCTGCCCTCCATGCTCTCCACTATGCATTTGTACCCGGTGAACGGTGCGGCGCAGCGCGTCGGGAAGAACGATACCGCCTACAGCTTCCGCGAAGCGCTGTTTGCCGAGGTGATCGTGGGCGTCGATCCAGATCCGGCCAACGCCGCAACCATTTCCGACTGGTGCAAGAGCTACTGGGACGCGCTCCATCCCTACTCCGCTGGCGGCGCCTACGTTAACTTCATGATGGACGAAGGCCAAGACCGCGTGCAGGCGACCTACCGTGACAACTATCCGCGCCTGGCTGAGATCAAGAAGAAATACGACCCGACGAACTTCTTTCGGGTAAATCAAAATATTCGTCCAGCCGGGTGAGATGTCGCTGATGGATCAGAACTGGCAGGCCGCACGCTCGACAGCGATATACATGCATGCCCGGGTCGGGCCGCGTCGAAGCTCGCATCCCCTTGCATGGCCGATGCATCTATTGACTTCACCGTATGGGAGCCACTGCCAGCACTCCTGACAATGCCGCATCTTCCGAACCAGTCGTCGCAGAGGGCGGTGCACTGTCGTTCGCGCCGGTTTGGCGCCCCAAGTTTAATCCTTGGGTGATCGGCGTTGTCGTCGCCGTCGCGGCCTTCATGGAAGTGCTCGACACCAGCATCGCCAACGTCGCGCTTCCCTATATCGGCGGCAACCTCGGCGCTACCACCGATCAGTCCACTTGGGTGCTGACTTCGTATCTTGTGTCCAACGCCATTGTGCTGCCCATAAGCGGATGGTTTTCCAACGTGCTCGGCCGCAAGCGCTTCTTCATGGTTTGTCTCACCATCTTCACCATTAGTTCGCTGCTCTGCGGATTCGCTCCCAGCCTCAGCGCCATTATCTTCTTCCGCATTTTGCAAGGCGCTGGCGGTGGCGGTCTGCAACCTATGGCCCAAGCCATCCTGGCCGATACCTTCCCCCCTGAAAAACGCGGCCTCGCCTTCGCCCTCTACGGCGTAACTGTCATCGTTGCCCCAACCATAGGGCCGACGCTCGGCGGCTTTATCACCGACAATTATTCCTGGCGCTGGATCTTCTTCATCAACATCCCGGTCGGCATCCTGGCGCTGTTTCTGGTATACCGCATGATCGAAGACCCGCCCTGGGCAATGCGCAAAGCCGGTGCCGCGGCCCGGATCGATTACATCGGCGTCTCGTTGCTCGTGCTCGGAGTCGGCGCCCTGCAGATCATGCTCGATAAGGGCCAGGAAGACGACTGGTTCGGCTCGCACTTCATCGTCATTCTGGCGGTGCTCGCGGTCGTTGGCCTGGTGGGCCTCGTACTATGGGAGTGGTTCCACAAAGAGCCAATCATCGACGTGCGGCTGTTCAGGAACCTCAATTTTCTGGGCGCCAACGGAATGATGTTCGTTCTGGGCGTCGTACTCTTTGCCAGCCTGGTGATGTTGCCCCTCTTCCTGCAGTCGATTCTGGGCTACACCGCGGAATCGGCGGGGCTGGTGCTCTCCGGTGGAGGCGTGCTCTTGCTCTTCATGATGCCCGTGATCGGCGTGCTGTCGTCCAAGATCCAGGCTCGTTACCTCATCGCCTTCGGATGGTTCTCGCTCGCCATCGCCATGTATTACTCAAGCCTGAGACTGGAACTGGGGATGAGCTTCCGCAGCGCCGCCATCCTGCGAATTGTGCAGGTCTTCGGCCTGGCATTCTTGTTTGTACCCGTCAATCTCAGCTCCTACGTCGGCATGCCGCAGGACAAAAGCAGCAGCATAGCCGGCATCGTCAATTTCATGCGTAACATCGGCAGTAGCGTCGGGACCTCAATGGTTACCGCAATCATTGCTCGGCGGTCGCAGGTTCATCAGGTATATCTGGCCGCGGACGTCACACCCGGCGCCACTTCGGTCACCAACGCCATCAGCGGACTCACCGCGCGCTTGGCCGCCTCCGGGATGGATGCGGTACAGGCCTCCCGCGTGGCCTACGCGATTCTCTATCGCAATGTGATCTTGCAGGCAACCACCCTGGCCTACGTTGACATGTTCATGATTCTGGCGGTAATTTCTGTCATCATGTGCATCCTCGCTTTCTTCCTCAAGAAAAATCAGCTCGGCGGCCACCGGGTTATGGTGGAATAGGCTATGATTCCCGAGGCGCAGGGTTCGGTATCGCGCAAAACAGATGCACAGGTCCATGACATGGTAAGAGTAATCACCGTCGAGCGTGAGTACGGCAGCGGGGGCGCCGAGATCGCCCAGGCGCTGGCTGAGCGCCTCCACTGGAAGCTGTGGGACCAGTCGCTCACCAACGAAATCGCGCGCTTTATGGAGTGCGACTGCCGCGTCGTTGAAGACCACGAAGAGAAGCGCGACCCGCTTTACTATCGCCTGCTCAAATCGTTCATGCGCGGCAGCTACGAAGGCAGCCAGAACATTCATCGCGTACAGATGGCCGATACCGACTGCATCCGCGAAGCGACGGAGCGGGTGGTGAAACAGGCCGCGGCGGGTGGTAATTGCGTCATCGTGGGACGCGGCTCCGCCTACTACCTGCAGGACCGCCCCGATGCGTTCCACGTCTTCATTTACGCCCCGCGCAAAGACAAGATTCGCCGCCTGCGCGCCCGTGGCAAGACCGACGCCGATGCCGCCCATCTCGCTGAGACAGTCGACCAGGAGCGTGCGGCCTTTATCAAGCAGTACTTCGACGTCGAATGGCCTGATCGCAGCAAGTTCCACCTCATGGTCAACTCGTCGATGGGCGAAGGCAATGCGGTTGACACCATCCTGCACAGCATCGCTGTCCTGGAAAAGCCTGCGGTTCACGCTCCGCCAGAAGTACATTCCGCTCCCTAACGCAAGAGGGCAATGCGGAGCGTTCTTCAGCGTCCAGCGGCGGCCAGCCCAATACTCAGGTCGCCGGCTGCCGTGAGCAACTGCCCAGATGGTGATCGCGGATTCACCTACCGAATAGATTATGGCGAATGGGAACCGCCAAAGCAGAAACCGCGGGGTGTTGTTCTTGCCGATGGGCCATCGATCCGGTGCTTCGCGGATCGTCTGTGTTGCACGCATGAGTTCGTCGATGAAGTCCAGAGCGGTTTGAGGACTCCGCTCGCGATACCACGAGACTCCGTTTTTGACATCTGAAACGGCGCCGTCGTGGTACTCAACGCGCTTCGCGTTCATTCACCATGGCCAGAAGTTCGCGATGCAGGTCTTCCCAAGGAACAGTGACCGCCTTCCCTGCCTTCAGGTCGTCGATTCGGCGCGCAACCTCCGCATCCCAGGCCTCTTGTACAGATTGCGTCGGAGGCTCGATGCTTTCGAGCAGAGTATTGGCCAGCGCAGCTCGCTCATCGACCGGCAGGGCCAGCGCGCGTCGCAAAAGATCGGATGTTTCAGCACTCATTACGATATTCTACCCCGCATTGCAAGTAGCCCTGACGCAAAAAGGGCCCCGCCTCGCGGAGCCCTTCTCTTTTCTAGCCGCTATCCACTAGCCACTGGTCTTAGTCGTAATACTCCAGCCCCAGATGCGTAATCATATCCTCGCCCATCAGGTGGCGCAGCGTGTTCTTCAGCTTCATCGACTGGATGAACAAATCGTGCTCCGGATACAGCCCCGGCGCCGTCATCGGCGACTTGAAGAAGAAGCTCAGCCACTCCTGAATGCCGATTCCCCGCAGCGCCGAAGACCGCTTTGCCAGGTCCATGAACAGCACCAGGTCGAGCACAATCGGCGCCGCCAGAATCGAGTCGCGACACAGGAAATCGACCTTGATCTGCATCGGATAGCCGAGCCACCCGAAGATGTCGATGTTGTCCCAACCCTCTTTGTTATCACCACGTGGAGGATAATAGTTAATGCGAACCTTGTGGTAAATGTTGCCGTACAACTCGGGATAAAGCTCCGGCTGCAGAATGTGCTCCAGCACCGAAAGCTTCGACTCTTCCTTCGTCTTGAACGACCCCGGATCGTCCAGCACTTCGCCGTCACGATTACCCAGGATGTTGGTTGAAAACCATCCGTTGAGCCCCAGCATGCGCGCCTTGAACCCCGGCGCCAGAATCGTCTTGAGTAGCGTCTGTCCCGTCTTGTAGTCCTTGCCGCAGATCGGGGCTTCGTTCTTGCGCGACAGCTCCTGCATCACCGGAATGTCCACCGTCAGGTTCGGCGCGCCATTCGCGAATGGCACACCCTCCTGCATCGCGGCATACGCGTAAATCATCGACGGCGCGATGCTCTCGTCATTCGCCATCAGTCCCTTCTCGAACGAATCCACTGACTGGTGTACCGGACCCGCCTCGATGAATGTCTCCGTCGAGCCGCACCATATCATCGCCAGACGGTCGGCTCCACTCGTCTTCTTGAAGTCGTGAATGTCCGCCCGCACCTGCTCGACCAGCTCCTTCTTGTTCTTGCCCTTCTTTACGTTGGGCCCGTCGAGCTTCTTCACGTAGTTCTTGTCGAACACCGCCTTCCGCGGCTTGATCGACGACAAAAACGGCTTCACCTGTTCCAGCAGCGAGCGGTCCAGCACTCCGGCCTTGCCGGCAGCGGCGTACATGTCGTCTTCAAAAATGTCCCATCCCGTAAAGACCAGGTCGTTCAGCCCGGCCAGCGGCACAAAATCTTTCAACTTCGGCGAGCGTCCATCGGTGCGCTTGCCCAGCCGAATAGTCCCCATCTGCGTCACCGAGCCGATGGGACTCGAGATGCCCTTGCGCACCGCCTCTACGCCCGCGACAAACGTCGTCGCCACGGCCCCCATCCCGGGGATCATGATGCCAAGTTTGCCCTTGGCGGGTGCCACTTCGCTGCGGCCGTTCTTGATCTTCTCCTGCTGATTATCGGTTGGCATGCTTATCAATCCGTTTCATGAAGTGTGTACAAACCTGCTATCTTCTCGTATTCAAGCCACGAATGGCAATGTACGCGGCCTGAACGGAACCATTTCACCCTTCGTTGGCAATATCACGGATTCGGCGGGAACTATGCCTGACCAGAAAATAGCGGTAATCACCGGCAGCTCCAGCGGCATCGGACTGCTCACAGCCATCGAATTCGCCGGTAACGGCTACCAGCGTCGTCGCCACCATGCGCGACCTCGCCGCAGCTCGCGTCTCGATGAGGCAGCGCAAGCAGGCCGGCGTTCGCGAACGCCTCGACCTCCGCCGCCTCGATGTCACCGAATTCGACTCCATCCCCGGCGTGATCGACGCCATCGTCCGCGATCACGGCCGCATCGACGTGCTGGTCAACAACGCGGGATTCAGTGTCGCCGGTTTCAGCGAGGACCTTGCCCTCAGCGATTACCGCCATCAGTTCGAGACCAACTTCTTCGCCACCGTCGCCATGAGCAAGGCCGTACTCCCGGTAATGCGGCGGCAGAAGTCCGGACATATCATTCAGGTCGCCTCCGTCGGAGGACGCGTCGGGACGCCGCTGCTCAGCGCCTATTGCAGCTCCAAGTACGCTCTGGAAGGCTTCAGCGAATCGCTCCGCATCGAAACTCACGCCCTCGGCATCCGGGTTGTCCTGGTCGAGCCCGGCGCCTTCGACACTGACATCTGGACCCGCAACGTCACCGTCGCCGCTGGCGCGCTCGATCCCAACTCGCCCAACAAAGAACGCAGCCAGCGGTTTACCGAGTTCGTGAAACAAAACTCGAAGAACCGCCGCGACGCCCGCGAAGTTGCGCAGCTCATCTTGCGCATCGCCAACAACCCCAACCCCAAGCTCCGCTACCTCATAGGCGGCGACGCCAAAATGCAGGTCTGGCTCAAGCGCCTCATGCCCTGGCGCCGTTACGAACGCATGGTCGCGAAATTCGTGAAGATCGATTTATAGAATCCCCGGCTGACCTCCACTCATCCCATCTCGCATCAGTTGACGTGCCAGCCGACGTCCGTATGATCAGCGGTAAGTTGTTCGCAAGATGTTTGCACAACTGACGAAACCAATGAACTCCGTCCTCTACACCCGCCCCTGTTGTTGTTGTCGCTAACAACGCCCCTCCGCGCCTGCGGAATTCTCATTTCATTTTCAAACAACTAGCTGATACCGGCATATTCGCAACCGGACCCGCCAGCCACATTGGCGGTACACCACTACATCTCAATCCAAGGAGCCGATTCTCATGAGCAGCAGTATCCTTCAGGAAGTCCTCACCGCGAACCAGCATTACAGCGCCGACTTCGGTAGCAAAGCCGATCTCGCTATGCCGCCTGCCCGCCACTTCGCCATCCTCACCTGCATGGACGCCCGCCTCGACCCCGCCAAATTCGCGGGTCTCTCTGAAGGCGATGCCCACGTCATCCGCAACGCCGGCGGACGCGCCAGCGATGACGCCATCCGCTCCCTCGTCATCTCCTACAAACTCCTGGGTACGCGCGAATGGTTTGTCATCCATCACTCCAACTGCGGCATGGAGTTCTTCACCAACGAAGTCATTCGCGGACTGCTGGCCAGCAGCCTCCAAACCGCGGCGCTCACCGGGCACGGCTTCCACGACGTCGGCAACGGTCCTGGCTCGCGCGCCGGTGAGTTCATCGACTGGTTGACCATCAGGGACCAGGCCGAAAGCGTCCGCGACGACGTGGCCCGCATTCGCGAGCACCCGCTCGTTCCCGCGAACATCGCCATCTACGGATATATCTATGATGTGAAGAGCGGCAAGCTAATTGAAGTCGAGGAGGCCACTCAGATCGGCAAAGCTGCCTAGCAGAAACATGATTGTGGGTGCCCATCCTTTCCCTTCCATTGGGAAAGGGTGGGATTCTTACGCTGCCTCTCGCACTCTGTCCTTCAGGTGTGACCAAAGAAAATATGCCACGCCCACAATCAACACCGCGAGAATCACTCCGTCCATGCGATGGAACCACAACTTCAACCGTGGGTCCTTGTCCCACTGCTCGCCCAGTCGCATGCCGACGTACGCCAGCACGAAGCACCACGGCCACGAACCGATGAACGTATACAGGTGAAACTTCAGCCGAGGCATCCGCGCAATTCCCGCCGGCAGAGCAATGAACGTCCGGATCACCGGCAGCAGGCGCCCGATCAGCACCGCCAGCGATCCCCAGCGCGCGAAAAAGCTGTCCGCCCGATTCAATTCGTGCTGTGTGACAAAGATGTAATGCCCGTAGCGCAATGCCAGCGGACGCCCGCCGAAATACCCCACCTCGTAGGCCAGCACCGAGCCGAGGTTGCATCCGATCGCGCCCCACGTCGCCACCGCAAGCAGAGAAAATCGCCCCGTATAAACCAGGTAGCCCGAGAACGGCATGATGATCTCCGACGGCAACGGAATGCACGCCGACTCGATGGCCATCAGCAGCGTCACGCCACCGTAGCCCGCAGCCGAAATCACGGACGTAATGAATTGCGCCAGAATTTCAATGATATGAGCGATCATGAGAAGTAAGAAGACTCCGAACCCAAGAAGTATCACACGACGCACAACACCCAATCGGTTTTGGTGTTGGCTAATTGCTAATTGCTAATTGCTAATTGCTAATTGCTAATTGCTAATTGCTAATTGCTACCGCGGCAGCTTCCCTGTGGCCCACTCCCCCAACTTCGACAGCGGAACCCGCAACCCGAGAAAGAACTGCCCAAACAGCGCATACACCGCGCTCACCTGGTCAAACCGCATCTCGTAGATCAGCTTCTTGAACACCGCCGGATCCGGCGCAAACAAATCCACGCCCCACTCCCAGTCGTCGAAGCCAATCGATCCCGTGATGATCTGCTGTACCCTGCCCGCATACCGCCGCCCCACCATGCCGTGTTCTTCCATCTGCCGCTGTCGTTCTTCAATCGGCAGCATGTACCAGTTCTTATCTTCGCCGCGCTTGCGATCCATGGGATAGAAGCACAGATACCGGCTCTCGGGAATCTTCGGAAACAGCCGCACCCGCATTGCCGCCTTCTGCCGCTCCATCGTCTCGGCAATCTCCTTGTTCCACTCTTCGCTCAGCGGAGCCACGCCCCGCTCCGCCAACTGCCGGAACAGCTTTACGCTCGAGTCATACAGCCCCAGCTCAATCACCGACACATACGAGTGCACCGGCTCCAGAAACTCGCGCAGCCCGGTGTGGTCCAGCGTCAACTCCGCCTGGTTCAAATCGTCGAACGAGTCGCGAAAGTGCACGAGCATCAGGTCGCCCTTGTGCCCCACCATCGAGTACGCCGCAAACTGCCCAGCCGCCTCCAGTTCACTGAATGCCGCCGCAACTTCGCGCACAAACTCCACCCGCCGCGCCGCGTCCAGTTTCCGCCACTCCGCCCAGCGGAAGCGGAACATCTGGTGCAGCACGCTGTAACCTTCCAGCGTCAACGGAACCGCCGGCAACTCTGCCGCGCCTACCTGTACTTCGGACTTACTCGCCATTCACAAACCCCACACTCTCAAGAATGAATACAGTTCAATCTTTCATTGTAATCTGCGCACGAATCTCGACGAGGCGGGTGCCCCATCCTGTCCCTTCTTTTGGGACAGGGTGGGCTCGCGAGGCTAACACGCGTTGTCGTCCTGAACCGAGGTCACCGTGGCAACCGCAGTCGAAGGACTCGCTTTTCACTGGCTACTGGCTGCTGACAGCTCTCGTTCCCGTTGTAAACTGTTCCGTCACCACGGAGACTCCCCATGCCCCGCGGCAACATCCCCCGCCAGCCCTCCAAAGCCGGACGCCACGATCGTGCGAAGACCACCCGCATCGCCACCAAGCCGCTAAAGACAACCCCCGCGAAAGCGCCCAAGCCAAAAGCCCCGCCCCCTGCAAAGGGCTACAACCCGCTCGCCCCCGGGCGCATTGCCGCCATCCTGCGCCACCTCGATGATCTCTACCCCAACGTTGAATGCGCACTGCACCACAACAGCGCGTGGGAGTTGCTCGTCGCCACCATCCTTTCCGCGCAATGCACCGACGTGCGCGTCAACATGGTCACGCCCGAGCTGTTCAAGAAGTACCCTACGCCACAACACTTCGCCGCGCTTCAACCCGAAGAGCTCGAGCCCGACATTCGCTCCACTGGATTCTTCCGCAACAAATCGAAATCCATTGTCGGAGCCGCAAAACGCATCGTGAATGATTTCGGCGGCCAAGTCCCGCAGACGATGGAAGATCTCCTCACCATCCCCGGCGCCGCCCGCAAGACTGCCAACGTCGTCCTCGGCTCCTGGTTCGGCATTGCCGCCGGCGTGGTAGTGGATACCCACGTCCAGCGCATCTCCCGCCGCCTTGAACTTACAAAACAAGAGGCCCCGCCCAAAATCGAGCAGGACCTCATGAAGGTCATACCCCAGAGCAAGTGGATCGCCTTCTCCCACCAGATCATCCATCACGGCCGCGCCATCTGCATCGCTCGCAAACCCAGGTGCGCCGACTGCCCGATGGAAACCCTCTGCCACGCCGCCGACAAAACCTGGTCCACGGTCGAGATACACAAGAGCGCCAAGCCGTAGCTAAATCGCTCAGGCTCCCACTCCGCTACCTAAGGAATCGTAGACAGGCAATCCACTGTTCCCTCGGTCGTGTCGCCTTCTCGCTTCACCGCGAAGTGATACCCCAACTCGCTCTTGAACGCGACCGGTGTTCCATCAACCACGTAGGGACGAAAGCGGTAGTCCTCCAGCGCATCCTTGCTTGCCGCAACTAGCAAGGCGTCCCCCTTGACCGGCTCACTGTGAACGATTTTTCCGTTCTCGTCCACATCGACCTTAAAGACGACGTCACCTTCGATTCCTTTCAGCAACGCTGCCTTGGGATATTGCGGCAAAGACTTGTGTTCCACCATTCCGGTCAACTCAGTGGCAGAAACCTGCACTGTCTGCCCTTGCGCTGCCGGTTCCTGCGGAGCACTGCTGCTCTGCGCCAGGCCCAAGCTGGCGACGCACGTAAGAAACGCAATCAAGACTTTGATTTTCGGCATAGGCCTCCCCTCAAACTGTGTCACTGCGGCCCAGCTCCGCACCATAAGGTAAGCGCCGTAGTTTTGAAGTCTTATTCCTCGGCAGCTACAAGTAACCCTGCTTTGACTCCAGACATCACCGCGCCCGGAATTGACCACCCGGCAGAACAATGCATCCAGATAGAAACTCGATGGGCGATGCTCATCTACGAAGTCGTCTGAGGGCTGGATACTTCAGCTGACTACGGCATTCAAACTGTTCAAAAAGATCGCCCCACACAATCCAGATTCCGGATCGCGTGAGGCCTTTGAAAATGAAACCTGAAACTCGAAACGCTCTTGTCTTCTCTATCCACTACCCACTACCCACTATCCACTGCTCTTAATTCTCTTCCCTCACCTTCATGCTCCCGCTCCGCAGATACCGGCTATGCCAGCCCAGCGACTCCGTCAGCAAATGCGGCGTATGTTTCCCATACGACAGCCGCTCCGCCCGGTTCAGGTAATCCAGCAGCGTGCCCTTGTAATCCGGGTTGGCGCACTTCTCGATGATCAGCTTCGCCCGCTGCCGTGGCGACAGCCCGCGCAAATCCGCCAGCCCCTGCTCCGTCACGATCACCTGTACATCATGCTCGGTATGGTCCACGTGCGAAACCATTGGCACAATCGTCGAGATCGTTCCCTTCTGCGCGATCGACGGAGCCATGAAGATCGACAGGTACCCGTTCCGCGCAAAGTCGCCCGACCCGCCGATGCCATTCTGAATCCGCGATCCCATCACGTGTGTCGAGTTCACGTTGCCGTACATATCGGCCTCGATCATCGCATTCATCGCGACCACGCCCAACCGCCGAATGATCTCCGGATGGTTCGAAATCTCCTGCGGCCGCAGCACGATGCGGTCTCGATAGCTCGCCATATCGGCATTCACTTTCATCAGCATGTCCGGGCTCATGGAAAACGCCGTCGCCGAGGCACACGTCAGCTTGCCCGACTGCAGCAGCCCGATCATCCCGTCCTGAATCACTTCCGTGTACGACGTCAGCCCCTCGAACGGCCCTTCTTCCAGTCCAAACAGCACCGCATTGGCGATATTCCCCACGCCCGACTGCAGCGGAAACAGGTTCTCCGGCATGCGTCCTTTTTTCACTTCCCAGCTCAAAAACTCCAGAATGTGCCCGGCAATTTTCTTGGATGCCGCATCTGGCGCCTTGAACGGACTATTCCGGTCCGGCGAATTCGTCACTACGATCGCGGCCACCTTCTCCGGCGGACACTCGAGATACGGCGACCCAATGCGCTGTCCCGCATGCACCAGTGGAATCGGCCCGCGATTCGGCGGCGGCTGCAACCCGTAATAAATGTCGTGCATGCCTTCCAGTTCCATCGGCTGCCACGCATTCACTTCGAGAATCACCCGCTCCGCCTGGTCGATCCACGTCTTGTTGTTGCCAATCGACGAGCTCGGCAGCAGGCGCCCATCTTCCAGCACCGCCGCCACCTCAATCAGCGCCACATTCAGCTTGCCCAGGAAGCCGTACTCCATAAACTGCGCCACGTGGCTCAGATGGATGTCCATGTACTCCATCTCGCCCGCGTTGATGCGCTTCCGCGTCTCCGGGTCCGACTGATACGGCAGCCGCAGGTTGATGCCGCCCGCCATAGCGAGCGCACCGTCCAGCTCCGGCCCCGTCGAGGCGCCCGTGAACACGCTCACCTGAAACTTCTGCCCGTGGATGTGTGCCTCGGCAATCCGCCGCGCCAGCGCGATCGGAACTTCCTTCGGATAGCCCGACCCGGTGAAGCCGCTCATGCCAACCTGGTCGCCCGACTTGATCAGCGCCGCAGCCTCTTCGGCGCTCATGATTTTTTCTGCGAGTTTGGAGTTGTGAATGCGAGACGTACCCTGCACCGCTGTAGCCATGATTGCTGCCTTTCGCTATGAATAGAAAACCTACCCTAAACCATAGCGACGCCCCGCCTCGCCCGTCTGTGAGCTAGGTCACTCGCCGCCTCGGGAAAATTGCCCGCCGGTGCCGGGTTCCCCACCTTTATTGCGGCAGACGATAGGGTAGGAACGAGAATCTCCACCACTGGCAGGTCTTTTGAAACTCGAAACTTGAAACTTCTTTTGTCTCGCATTTTCTATCCACTATCCACTAACCACTATCCGCTTCTTCCTGTAAATTACCCCCATGTCCGTCGAGCACTTTGACGTCGTCATCATGGGCGCCGGCCTCTCTGGCATCGGAGCCGCCTACCGCCTGCAGACCCGCTGCCCCGGCAAAACCTACGCCATCTTCGAAGCCCGCCCCGCCATCGGCGGCACCTGGGACCTCTTCCGCTACCCCGGCATCCGCTCCGACTCCGACATGTTCACCCTCGGCTATCCCTTCCGCCCATGGAAAGAAGCCAAGGCCATCGCCGACGGCCCCTCCATCCTCAACTATGTTCGCGAGACCGCGCGCGTCTACGGCATCGATCAGTACATTCGCTTCAATCACCGCGTCGTCGCTGCCGCGTGGTCGTCCGATGACTCTCGCTGGCGCGTCACCGCCCAAAGCGGCGACGCCACCGCCGAATACACCTGCTCCTTCCTCTACGGATGCACCGGCTACTACCGTTACGACGCCGGATACCAGCCCGACTTCCCCGGCCTCGACCAGTTCCGCGGACAGTTCATCCACCCGCAGCACTGGCCCGAAAATCTCGACTATGCCGGCAAACACGTCGTCGTCATCGGCAGCGGAGCCACCGCCGTCACCCTCGTCCCCGCCATGGCCTCGACCGCCGCGCACGTCACCATGTTGCAGCGCTCGCCCAGCTACATCCTCACCCTGCCCGCGCGCGACCCCATCGCCGACTTCCTGCGCCGCACGCTGCCCGAGCACACCGCCCATGGCATCGTCCGCTGGAAGAACATTCTCGTCAGCCTCGGTATCTTCCAGCTCGCTCGCCGTGCTCCCGACTTCACCAGGCGCCTCATGAAAGGCGCTGCCGCGAAAAACCTCCCGCCCGGCTACGACGTCGATACCCACTTCAACCCACGCTACAACCCCTGGGACCAGCGCCTCTGCCTCGTCCCCGACTCCGACCTCTTCAAGTCCATCTCGTCGGGTAGCGCCTCCATCACCACCGGCGAAATCGAAACCTTCACCGCCGACGGCATTCGCCTCAAGTCCGGCGAAGAACTCCCCGCCGACATCGTCGTCTCCGCCACCGGCCTGCAGATGCTCGCCCTCGGCGGCGTCCCCCTCTCCGTCGACGGCATCCCTGTCGATCCCGGCCACTCCTTCATCTACAAGGGCGTAATGCTCAGCAACGTCCCCAATTTCGCCTTCTGCGTCGGCTACACCAACGCCTCGTGGACGCTCCGCGCCGACCTCTCCTCGATCTTCGTTACCCGCCTCCTCAATCACATGCAGCGCCACCAGTACCACAATGTGGTACCTGCCTGCGATCCGTCCACACTCGACCCCAAGCCCCTGCTCGACTTCAACTCCGGCTACGTCCTGCGCGCCATCGCCGACCTGCCCAAGCAGGGTTCGAAGAAGCCCTGGTTCATCCGCCAGAACTACATCCGCGACGCCATCACCATGAAACTCGCCAAAATCGACGACGGCGTCCTCCACTTCGCCGCAACGAAGAACGAATGACATGAGGTGCCCCAGGTTCGCGCGCGTTCTTTGCGCGCTAACCTGGGGTTCCAATACTCACAATTGACCCGTCATCCTGAGCGGAGCGCTCGCCTGATCCTTCTTCGATCCGCGTCCTTTGCGGATCGGGCGAGCGCGCAGTCGAAGGACCTGCTGTTTCTTCCGCGACAATCTCTCATTTGAATCTGTCATCACGAGTCCGCGCAGCGGGCGAGGGATCTGCTTTTGCTAGCCACCAGCCATTCGCCACTGGCCACTTCGTTATCACACACCTCCGTGACCCACGTCCTATCGCCACCCCTCCCAACGGCCGTAAACTCACCCTTGCAGAGAACGAGGGAATTCTTGTCCCTCGCCATCGAGACCGCATGCAGACACCTACGCAACGGCCGCTCTTGCCAACCTCCCACCCGCCGGAATATCTTCATCCTGTCATGACTTCCCGTAAGTCCTTTCGCTGGACGAATTTACCCGTAACTCCTACGCGCTCAATATTTTGCCCACCCCCCACCTCGCAACTCCTTTGTTTTGACGATTTTGGGAAATTAGAGGGGAGGGGGGGTACCGCCAGAATCAAACTCTCGACGGAGTCATCCTGAGCGTAGCGATCCCGCGAAGGCGGGAGAGCGGAGTCCAAGGACCCCTTTTGCGCTGCTGACCTTTGGTGTGTTCGTAATTCTCACCACACTCCCTGCCCTCGCCCAGCCCCCCCTCGCCGACCCCGCCAAGCTCCAAAGCCGCACCGTCGACAACATGCAGAACTTCACCGTCGACAAGCTCTACATGACACGCTCCATAGGCGGCACCACCTGGTCGCCGGACGGGAAGCAGATCGCCTTCGTCACCAACATCAGCGGCCGTGACAATATCTGGCTCGTCCCCGCCACTAGCGGTTGGCCTACCCAACTCTCCATCAGCGACCAGCGCCAAACCCAGCCCGCCTGGTCGCCCGACGGCAACTGGATCGCCTACGCCTCCGACTACGACGGCAACGAGGTCTGGGACATCTTCCTCGTCTCCCCCAAAACCGGCGAGGTCTTGAATCTCACCACCACCAAGGAAATCTCCGAGCAATCCCCCGTCTGGTCGCCCGACAGCAAGCAACTCGCCTACACCGCGAAGGCCAAAGACGGCACTAGCTACGAAATCGACGTGATCGACGTATACACCCGCCATGTCAGGCACGTTACGCAAAATACTCCGGCGAACTTATCGAACGTCTTGCCGGTATTCACGCACGACGGCAAGTCCGTCGCCTACACGCAGGTTCGCGCCGATGGCAAAGCCGCCAACGTTTTCCTGTTCGACCTCGCCACCGGCAAAAGCCGCAAGCTAACGCCCCACGACGACGATCATCTCTATTACGCCACCGACCTCTCGCCCGACGGCAAAACTGCATTGATTACCTCCGATGCCCACAACGGCTACTGGAACGTTGGGCTGCTCGAAATCGCTTCCAGCGAGATCAATTGGCTCACCGACGACAAATGGGAAACGCGCGGCGGGTCGTTCGCCCCCAACGGCCGCTCGCTCTGCTGGACCTCCAACATTGACGGCCAGACCGTCATCTACAGCTACGATCGCTCGAGCAAACAGACCCAGGCGCTGCCGCTGCAGAGTGGCGTAAATACTCTTGCCGGCAATCCGCGTCCGTACTCGCCCGACGGCTCCAAGCTGCTTTTCTTTCATCAGGGCGGAGACTCGCCCAACGACGCCTGGACCTACGACGCCGCTTCGCGCGAGTCGCAGCAGGTGACCCATGCCTTGATCGGTGGACTGCGCGCGGCCGACATGGTCCAGCCGGTTCTCGTGCACTATCCCAGTCGCGACGGCAAGTTCACCATCTCGGCGTTTGTTTACGTGCCGAACAACATCACGCCCAACGGCAAATTCCCTGCCATCGTTTCGATTCATGGCGGCCCGGCGTCGCAGTTTGTGGATGGGTTCGATCCGCTGATTCAATATGTCGTGAATCAGGGCTATCTGGTGATTGCGCCCAACTATCGCGGCTCCACCGGATATGGCAAAGAATTTCTGTACGCCAATGAGCACGACTTGGGTGGCAGCGATCTCGCCGACGTGCTCGATGCCGCCGGGTGGATCAAGAAGTCGCCCTTCGTCGATCCCAAGAAGCTGGTTGTCATGGGCGGCAGTTACGGCGGCTATCTGACCATGATGGCGCTGACCAAGGCGCCCGATATTTGGGCCGCTGGAATCGCCATCACTCCCTTTGTAAATTGGACGACCGAGCTCGCCAACGTTGATCCCAACATCCGCCAAACCGACATCGCCATCATGGGTGATCCGGCCGACAAACAAGGACGCTCTACGCCGACCGCTCGCCCATCAATTTCATCGACCGCATCAAGGCGCCGCTGTTATTGCTCGCGGGCGGCAATGATGCCCGCTGCCCCGCAACCGAGGCCCAACAGGTCGCCGCGGCCATCAAGAAGAATGGCGGCGTTGTGCAGTTGAAGATTTACGAAAACGAAGGTCACAACTTCTCGCGTATCGAAACCACGAAAGACGCCTACCAGCGCGTCTCGGATTTTCTGAAAGTCCGCGCACCCTCACCCGGCTGCGGATGTTCGATTTACGAGTAGGCTGAATCAGTTGCTAGTTTTCGCAACTATTGTTTTATACGATTTGTCATCCTGAGCGGAGTAACTCCGTCCGCGTTAGCGGACGGAGTTGCGGAGTCGAAGGACCTGCTTTTGCTGGGCTACCGAATGTCCTTCTTCTGCGCGACAATCGCCGCGACCAGCCCCGGAATATCAAAGCTCTTGGCTTCGATATCGACCGGCAATCCGAACTCGCGCAGCGTCGCCGAAGTCACCGGCCCAATCGATGCCGAATGAACTCCATGATTCGGCGCGGCCTTCTTCAGTGCCGCTCTTGCGCTTCGCAGCCCGAGCAGGCCGACGAAGTTCTTCACCGTCGAGGAACTGGTGAACGTAATCGCATGCGGCTTGCGCTTGCTCTTCAACACCGCGCGCAATTTGCGCTCCGACGACTTCGGCGCAACAGTTTCATACGCCTCGATCACATCAACCGTTGCTCCCGCCTTGCGCAACTCCCGCGGAATCACATCGCGCGCGACCTTCGCCCGCACCAGCAGCACGCGCTTCCCTTTCACCCGCGTCTGCAACATGTTCACCACAGATTCCGCAACATACTCTTTCGGAGTCGCTGTCACCGACAATCCATGCTTCTCGATCGCTGCCTTCGTCGCCGGACCGATCGCTGCGATCTTCAGGTGCGCGAGCTGCGACTTATTAATCCTGTGCTTTGCCATGCGCTCGAACATGGCCTCAACGCCATTCACGCTGGTAAGAATGAGCCAGTCGTAATTGGCGAGATTGTGCAGCACCGTATCAAGTGCGGCAAATGACTTGGGCTTGCGGATCTCGATGAAGGGAATCTCGATGACCTCGCAACCCATCGTCTTGAGTGTGGACGACAGCGCGCCCGCCTGCTTCTTGGCGCGCGACACCAGAACTCGACATCCAGCAAGTGGCTTGTCAGTGGCCATTGAGATTAAGGCTTCTGCGGCAGTCCCGCCGCGTAAACGTCTTCCAGTATCTTGGCTCCGCCGCGCTTCAGCAGCGTCTCGCCAACCAGTTCGCCGAGCGCAACCGGATCGCTTCCGCTCTGCTGTTCGCGCAGCACCTCGGATCCGTCGGGCCGCGCAACCACACCAGTCAAGTGCAGCTTGCCGTCCTTCACCTCGGCGAACGCGCCGATGGGAACCTGACATCCGCCGCCGAGCTTGTTGAGTAGCGCCCGCTCGCACACGGTCGCCGCGCGCGCATCTGCGTTGTTGAGGAACGCCAGATGCTTCCGCATCTCCACATCGCCCTCGCGTATCTCAATGCCAAGCGCTCCTTGCCCAGCCGCCGGACACATGAACTCGACCGGCAAATACTCGCGCACCAGTTGCGTCTTGCCCAATCGCGTCAAGACCTGCGGCCGCGAGGATAATCGCATCGTACTCGCCCTCTTCCAGCTTGCGGACCCGCGTGTCCACATTGCCGCGCAACGGAAAGACCTCGAGGTCAGGCCGGAACGCCTTTAACTGCGCCTGTCGCCGCAGGCTGCTAGTTCCAACCTTCGCGCCCTTGGGCAGCGCGTCCACGGAGTCGAAGTTCACCGAGAGAAAAGCGTCGTGCGGATTGACCCGTTCGGTAATTGCCGCGATCTCAAACCCCGGAGGCAACTCTGTCGGCAAATCTTTGAGGCTGTGCACTGCCAGATCGACCTTCCCTTCCGCCAAGGCCTCTTCAATCTCCTTGGTAAACATGCCCTTGGTCCCAACCTGCGCCAGCGCCACATCGAGTATCTTGTCGCCGGTAGTCTTGATGATCTCCAGTTCGACTTCGTGTCCCTGCTCAACCAGCAGAGCGGTAATGTGTTTGGCTTGCCACAGGGCAAGCATGGAACCGCGTGAGCCAATTCGCAGTCGCGCCATTAGCGTCGCGCTCCCGTCTTCTCGCCGACAGCCGCGTCTTCGTCGGCGTCGGCTTTGCGTGCATCGCGCAGGTTAAAGAGTTTGCGGACCAGGTCAACGATCGTGGTGGACTCCGACGATTCGCGCGCCGCGCTCTTAAGCGTGGTAATCGGTGTATGCATGATCTTGTTGATGATGCCGCGGGAAAGCGCTTCGACGGCCATCTCCTGCTCCGGCGTCAGCGTGCCGAGCCGTCCGCGTACGCGGTCGATCTCCGCCTGGCGAACGGTTTCGAGGTGCTCCTGCAGCGAAACGATAGTCGGCACAACGTCCAGCGTTTGGAGACGCGCCTGAAACTTATCGACCTCGAGCTGCACGATGGCTTCGGCGCGGTCGGCTTCGACGCGGCGGTCGGAGATGTGCGACGCAACAACCTGTTGCAGGTCGTCGATGTCGTAGACGAACATGCCGTCGAGCTTGTTCATCTCCGGATCGACGTCGCGCGGCACCGCGATGTCGATGAAGAACATCGGGCGGTTCTTGCGGCGGCTCAGGAACTTCTCGCCGTGCTCTTTGCGGAAGATGGTGTGCGGCGCGCCGGTTGACGTGATGACGATGTCGGCGCGATCGACGGTGTCGTAGAGCTGCTCGAAGGCGATAGGCTCGCCATTGAACTTCTTGGCCAGCGCCGCGGCGCGCTCGAACGTGCGGTTGCCGACGTAAATCTTGCTCGCTCCGTGGGCCAGCAGATGACGCGCAGCAAGTTCGCACATCTTGCCTGCGCCCACCAGATACACGCTCTTGCCCTCGAGATTGCCGAAGATCTTCTTGGCTAGTTCGACCGCGACCGAAGCGATAGAAACGGCGGACGACGCAATCGCGGTTTCGGTGCGCACCCGCTTGGCCACGGCAAACGCCCGGGAATACAGCGCGTCAAGCTGAGAGTTCACCGCACCTACGGCCCGCGCAGTGGCGTAGGCTTCCTTCACCTGGCCGAGAATCTGCGGCTCTCCGACGACCATCGAGTCCAGGCTCGACGCCACACGGAAGACATGACGCACGGCGTCACGCTCGCGATACTCATAGAGATATTTCCGATAGGCCTGGGTGTCGAATCCATACAGTTGGTTCAGACAGCCGCTGACGTCCGCTGCGCTGTCGGTGACCCGCGCCACCAATTCCACCCGGTTGCAGGTGGAGACGATCATCGCCTCTTCGATGCCAGGCTGCGATGCCAGCGTCTTCACGGCCTCGGGCAGGCGCGCTTCCGAGATGGCGAATTGCTCGCGCACCTCGACAGGTGCCGTCTGGTGGTTCACGCCGATGACAATCAGGTTCATAGCGGCGGGAACCTATGCACTCGGCTGAGGCTGTTGGCGGCCCACACGCCCAGCGCGATAACGAAGGCGAAGGTTGCGAGCAAAGCTGCACGGCGGCCGCGCCATCCGGAACTCCACCGCGTGTACAGCAGCAGCAGGTACACGATCCACATGATGAACGACAGCAGGATCTTCGGATCCATGAAGAACAGTGGACCGTACTTGGCGATGGCCAGTACTGAGCCGGCGATCAGGCCGAAGGTCATGAATGGAAAGCCGAACAGCAACGAGTTGTAGCCGATGTCGTCGATGGTCTGCAGCGGCGGCAGCTTCGAGATGACAGCGAACGTGCTCTTCGACTTCAGCGCCTTTTCTTCCATAAGGTAGAGCAGGCTGGCGCCAAAACTCAGAAACAGCCCAGCGTACCCGGTAAAGATCATCGCCACATGGACGAAGATCCAACTGCTGCGCAGCGCGGGCGAGGCGAAAGTGACCGGCTTTTGCCCCATTGCCGAGGCAAACGTCAAGACGAAGACGATGGGAAAGATGACGACGCCGAGCGAAGTTGTTCGGTATCCCACGAAAAAGATGAAGAACACCACCATCGCGATGAACGCCAGCAGGGACTCGGAGTAGTGAATCGAAGCCCAGGAGAGGCGTCCAATCAGGACGGTGTATTCGACAAGGGAAACGAAATGAAAGATAAGTCCCAGGCCGACGGCGGGCTCCACGACTTTGGCCAGCAGGTTGCCCCTCTTCCCCAGTAGAAGCAAGGAATAGACCAGCCCTACTGCATAAAAGGCCACCGCGACTCGCAACCAAACTAGAGGCATAAACCCCACAGACCCGTAAGGATAGGTCCTGAATCGATTCTGTAAGAGCCAGTATAAATGGGAGCGCTCCGGGGCCGAGTATGCCTATCACAAGAGGGTGTGATACGGGTCACAAGGGGGATGCTCTTCCGCAACTAGCTGGGGTAATGAAAGGTCACGATGTGCTGCGAGGCGATGGTCACGCCGTCTTTCGATGCGGGGCTGAAACCGCCACTGGCGCAACGTGGCCAGCACCCGCTCCTCGATGCCATAGCCGATGCCGCGGACGAGTTTGAGCTCGACCACATTTCCGTGCTCGTCGATGGTGACCTCTACAACGACGTCGCCCTGGACTCCCGGCGGCAGATCGGCGCGCGAAACCGCGGGATCCGGAAACACCTGCGGAAGGGCCGGGATAACCTCGTGGCCCGTAAGCGGCGCTCCGGGAATGCGCGCGCCATAGAGCGAACCGCCTCGGGCTGTTGCGTCGATGGTTGCGCCCGGACTTCCGTCCTCATTTTCGTGGCCGGGCGGTTTGGGCTCCGGAGGGCGAGTCAACCGGGCCTCGGAGCGATGCAGAACGAGTTTCGGTTTCTCCCTCGGAAGCTGAAGCTTTTCGGCGCCGGTTGGAGCCAGATAGGTTATGGTGCCGGACGACCCGGGTGTGCCGAGCGCGACGTCGGATGGCATGACGAAGATCGGTGCAGAGCGGTGCGTGAGGAGGAACAAGACCGCCAGGTGAGCCGCGAACGACGCAAGCAGCGCCAAGTCCCAACGCTTGCGTTCGATTGTGAGCTTACGGAACGCGCGCATACCTCACCCTTGTCTCTTAGACGAAGTGTACCCCAGCCGGTAAGCGAGTTTCAGTCGATGCCCACTGACTCCAGCAGGGTAAGCAGCATTTGGGAGTCAAGGGTCAGGCGGCGTCCGTCTTGTAACAGGTTGGCGATTTCATCGAAAGCCTGTTGCAGACGGAGCTTGGCGGCGGCGTACTGTTCAGGATCGCTGAGCGTCCGCCCACGTTCGGCGGCAAATGCTTCCAGCGCGCGCGGCAGAAGAAATATGCTTACGGCAAATACTGTCTTGCGGTCAGGGCTGACGTCGAAGATGAACTCAGTCGCGGGCGCAAACGGGTCGCCGTCCAGCGCTGCCCGCTGGCCGACAAAGTAATACTCATACACGAAGCCGGTTTGAGCGGAATAGGTCTTAACGCGGCGGACGGACATCGCTCCTCCCGACGGGCGATTGTACTCCTGCGAATTAACTTTCCGTCGGCCGTTCGCGCAAACGCGCCGCAGCCGATTCGGGGCTTACCGGCGAGGCATAGACTTCCTTGAACGCATACGACTTGGCTTTGGGACCGAGAATCGGCAGGATCTCGATGTGCCAGTGGTAATCGTCTTCGATCGACTTCCAGTAGCCCAGCGTTTCGGACTTGTGCTGCGTGTTAGGCGACGTGTGCAGCACCATGTGGAATCCGTCGGCGATACTGCGAACGCGGTGGAGCGTGCGGCGCAGCAGCGCTGCGAGGTCGCGCAGCGCACCTGAACGGGTGGCGAGCCGCTCGAAATAAGCTTCGTGGATGCGCGGGGCGATCCACGTCTCATAAGGCGTGCGCGAGGCGTAAGGGCACGAGACAAGGTAATCGCCGCGGGCCTCGACGATACGCTTCTCCTGCTTGAGCTCCTGGGAGAAGATGTCGCAAAACACGCAGCGCTCCTTCACCCGGTAATGCTCGCGGGCCGCGCGCAACTCATACAGTACCCGGCGCGGAACAAACGTCGTCGCGACAATCTCTGACGTTGGGTGATCGAATTCCTGGCCGGAGTGCGGCCCGACATTCTTGATCACGCTGACAAACTTGAAGCGCCCGTCTTTCTTCAGGTCTACTATCCGTTGCGCGCAGAGAGCAAGATACTGCTCGATCTCGCGGTCGTCGGCGTTCCACAGATGGCGGTCATGCCGCGCATTTTCGATGATGACCTCGTGCGCGCCCACCGGCTGCATGGTGTCGTAGAGGCCGTTTCCGGCCCGGCCGGGATCGCCCTCGACACGGTAAAGCGGCTTGGGATGCACAACGGCGCGCGCCGACCAGGGATTTCCGTTCACCGTTGCCATCGACGTCAGCACCTGCAACTGCTGGCCCGACTCGGGGCAAAAGGGACAGAGAAAATCATTGCCGCGTTCCGTGTCCTGCTCGTCACCGGTGATGACCCAGGATCGGGTGATGGGGTCCTTGCGCAGCTCCATGGTGCTGTTACTTTACGTTGCGGGAAGCGACGGGGGCAAACCGCTTTTCCGTTTGTTACGATTCGATTTTTGCGGAGCTGCGATGTGTCTCCTTCGGAATAGCCTTGCTTCCGGCGACAGCTGCCGGGCGTTCCTGCGTTGGTAGAATAAGGACGTGACGCGCCCCATCCGCCTTATCGCCATTGACATCGATGGCACCCTCCTCAACTCGAAGGTCGAGCTCTCGCACGAAAACCGCGACGCACTGCGTCGCGCCCACGAGGCGGACATCGAGATTGTGCTGGGCACGGGCAGGCGGCATGACTTCGCCATGCCCATTGCGGCATCGCTGGGTTCGACCTGTGGCTGTTCAGCTCCAACGGGGCGGTTACGCGGTCGACGCGCGGCGAAACTTTTCATCGCGACCTGCTGCCAAGAGAAACCGCGATTCGTCTGGCGCGAGCGCTGCCGCAGTACCGCAATTACATGGTGCTGACCTTCGATCGGCCGGGCATGGGCGCCATCGTTTGCGAAAACCACGAGTTGGCTTTACGGCGTGATTCAGCGCTGGATGGAAAAGAACGCGCCATTCATCGAGTACGTGAGCCCCATCGAGAACGCGCTGACCGAAGACCCCATCCAGGCGATGGTATGCGGCCCGATCGAGTTGATGGACCGCGCGCAGGTCCGACCTCGAAGCGCTCGACTTCCGCCGGGATTTTACGTACCTGCGCACGCAGTATGACCACCGCAATCTCTGCATTGTGGACCTGCTGAATGCGGGCTGCTCCAAGGGCCACGCACTGGAACGCTGGACACGTCATCGCGGGTTTGACCGCACCGAGGTCATGGCCATCGGCGACAATTACAATGATGTGGAGATGTTGACCTTTGCCGGACATCCGGTGATCATGGGCAATGCCTGTGACGATTTGAAGCAGAACGGCTGGACGGTGACGCTGCACCACGATGAACACGGCGTAGCGGCAACCATCGAACAGGTGCTGGAGTCGAACGCGGCGATTCTGAATGCGTAGAGCTTTCCAAATCGGATTTGCACTCGCACTGGCGGCGACCCAGTTGCCAGCCGCAGAGATGGCGAATCTCCGCAATGGGTTCAGCATTCGCCACGAACGGCATGAGACGCAGGGCGAAACTACGAGGCTCTATCTCACCGGCGAGGCTTCCGGAAGTTACCTCGACATTCGCCACCGCGCAGATCGAGACCTTCGAGGCCGCACCTCCGGAGTCGGGAACAACCGAACGTGCATCTTCGACGCGTGACCTGCCGTCCATCATCGGCGATGCCAGCGCGCGCAGCCGCATCGATGCCGACTTCATCGCCAGCGTGATTCACGCCGAAAGCGGCAACAACCCCCGGGCGGTTTCCCCCAAAGGCGCTCAGGGGCTGATGCAGCTCATGCCCCACACTGCAAGTACCTTGGGCGTGAGGAATAGCTATGATCCGGCAGAAAATGTTGACGCCGGTACGCGCTACCTGCGCGAGTTACTGCTGCAATACAACGGCGATGCCGCAAAGGCGCTGGCGGCCTACAACGCCGGTCCGTTGCGGGTGAAACAGTATGGCGGCGTGCCCCCCTACCGTGAGACCCATGCGTATGTGGCGCGGGTGATTACCGACTACAACCGCAAGAAGGCGGCAGAGGCCAAGCAGTCCGCCCCGAAGACATCAGCTCCACGTGCAGCTTCCGCGCAAAACGCGGCAGCATCGCCGCCCTCGCCGACGAGCGGCAACTAGCCGGTCATTGACCCCACCCAACCGGTCGTTTACCTTTTGAGTTTGTACACACACGGCGGCCGCTGGTCGCAAGGCGGCTGAATTCCTCATGAACAAGAAGAAAACCCTGTTGACCTTGGCCGTGGTGGCCGTGCTCGGCCTCCTCGTGTACCTGCAGGTCCACGCCTGGAAAAAGTTCGACTGGGCAACGTTCTGGAGCAACACCGAGCACATCAACTGGACTTATGTGGTGCTGGCCGTGGCCATCACCTATTTCATGTACGTCCTGCGCGCCGCCCGCTGGCGCATTTTCCTCAAGCCGATGTGCCAGACGACAACGGCGAGGCTGATTGCTCCGCAGTTCATCGGGTTTACGGGTCTTGCACTGCTCGGCCGCGCCGGCGAGGTGGTCCGCCCCTACCTCATTGCCAAAAAAGAAAACCTCACTCTGAGCTCCCAGTTGGGTGTTTGGACCGTGGAGCGCATCTTCGACATGGCCTCCGTCGCCCTGATGTTCGTTGTGGTTGGTTTCATCGGCGATCCGCTGTGGGCAACCCTGCCCAATACCCATCTGCAGGCCGAAGTGCGCTGGTCGGCCATGATATTTCTGGCTGGGATCGTCGGCCTGGTGGCTGTGGCCATGGTGTTGCGCCGCTCCGGGCATGCCATTGGCGACAACCTGGAACGCTGGCTCTCCGGCCGAAGCCCGAAGCTAGCGCACGGATTGCGAGCCAAGATCGTGGCATTCACCGATGGGCTGGAGATCATCAGCGATGGGAATTCGTTCCTGCAACTTTCAGCCCTGTCGTTCCTAATGTGGTCCCTGGTCGTGTGCATTTACTGGCTGATTCTCCACTCCTACGGCGGCCGCCTGGCAGAGTTGGGTCTGGCGAGCATCCTGGTGTTGATGGTTGGCGCAATGTTTGGTTCTCTGCTTCAACTGCCCGGCGTTGGAGGCGGATCGCAGTTGGCCAGCATTGCCGTGCTCACCGGGATATTTGGCGTCGGGAGCGAGGTCGCTGTCAGTTGCGGCATGCTTATCTGGCTGGCTTCCTTCATGGTCGTGATTCCGCCCGGCCTGTTTTTGGCCCAACGGGAGCGACTCTCGATCCGGGCTGTCGCATTGGCAGAACAAAACGAAGAAGCGTCGTCGACAGAGTAATGTCCGATACCCTCTACCGTAACGCCAGGGAAAACAATTACTCAAAAGTTGCAAGTTTTGTTCGTTTCCCCGGAGTGCCTTCGGATGCAGCGCTTGTGTTTTCAATAATTTAATTTGGCCATAGAATTGCATATGGTAACCCCAAAGACTTAGAACTGAGGGGCGTAGGATGGCTACTTTTCGAAAGGAGCCATTTATGCGTCTATGCAGAACCTCACTCTTAGCTCTCGGCATCGTCTTGCTGGCAAGTCTTCCGATGCTCGCGGGTGACACGTACACAATCTTCAACCAGCCGACAGACGGCGTTTACCTCCCATCGACCACCAACTATGGGGGTGGCGACGGTTCCGGGGGCACCATCGGCTCGCTGGGGACATTCAGCTTCTTCTTTCCGCTAACGGAGCTTTCCGTGCCAGGCAGTTGGTCCACCTGGGGTTGCCCACCAGCCACCGAGAGCTGCACACCAAACGTGCTGTATACCAACGGTCAGTCCGTCTTAAGCCTCACCCTGACTGCAAAGGACAACACCGCGGGATTCGAACTCGAACCCGATCAATTTGCGGTCGAGACGGTTTCAGTCCAGTTTTATAACCAGAACGGTATGCTGATTGCGGACATTGACCGGGACGTGAATGGCAGCGGTGGAGCATTGCTGTTCGCGTTGCAGGACGACACGCCGGGAAGTTACATTAGCTTCATCAACATCGTTGACACAGCCGGAGATGACTTCTCCATCGGCGAACTGCGCCAGGGAAATTCAGTCCCTGAGCCGGGCACGCTGGCCATGCTCGGCACAGGCATTCTGGGTGCGATCAGCGTATTGCGCCGCAAGATTAACCTGTAATTCTTAGTCATAAATGCCCGTCTAAGCCGGAGCCTGCCTCCGGCTTTTCTGTCTGCGGAAAAGTGTATGACCCTGTTCGGTCCCGGGCGCGCGAGGTTGTTGAATACTGCAGGGCTTGAGCGGTTTTGAAGGGCGCACCGTTGCATGCACTGTTCAACTCCTTTCTTTGTCATCTCGAGAGAGATTCAGCCCCCGAGGGATTTGCACGTCGGATTTTCTCAGTAGCCTCTGTAGCGCGGAGAAGCCATTCTTCGCCCTGCTACAATTAAATTCGCGGGAGAAATACCTCCGCCGTTTCCTTTATCCATGAAATGTCCGTTCTGCGGCTTTGAAAACGACAAGGTGGTCGATTCGCGCGAGAGCAAAGAAGGCGAATCCATCCGCCGCCGGCGCGAGTGCTTGAAGTGCGAGAAGCGCTTCACCACCTACGAACGCATCGACGAAATTCCTTACATGGTCATCAAGAAAGATGGCCGCCGCGAAAAATTCGAGCGCCACAAGGTGCTCAACGGACTCCTTCGCGCCTGCGAAAAGCGTCCCGTCTCGATGAGCAAGCTGGAGCAGATCGTCAATGACGCCGAAGGCCTGGTTGTCGATTCTCCGGAGCGCGAGCGCAAAGCCAGCGAGGTCGGCGAGCTAATCATGAACCGGCTCAAGCGCATCGATAAGGTCGCCTACGTACGGTTCGCCTCCGTATATCTGGACTTCAAGGACGTCCGCGAGTTTATGGAAGAGTTGAAGGAATTACTGGATACTAAAGAAAGCACGGCAAATAAGTCGAAGTCTGTTAATTGAGCGCGAAATCCTATGGCATATACCGTTACGTTGATTCCCGGCGACGGGATCGGGCCCGAAGTTGTACAAGCGACCGTACGAATCCTGGAAAACACCGGCGTGAAATTTGAGTGGGAGAGCTTCGCCGCAGGCGCCGAGGCCTTCGCAAAATATCAGGAGTACATCCCCAAGGAATTGACCGAGTCGATTGAGCGGACTCACATCGGGCTAAAGGGCCCGGTGACGACCCCCGTGGGCGGAGGCTTTTCCAGCATCAATGTTGCCCTGCGCAAGAAGTTCGAGCTATTCGCCAACTTCAGGCCCATCATCAACCTGCCCGGAGTTCCGACCAAGTATCCGGGCGTGGATTTGATCGTGGTGCGCGAGAACACCGAAGGGCTCTACTCGGGGATCGAGCACGAGGTCGTTCCCGGCGTGGTGGAGAGCCTGAAGATCATTACCGAGAAGGCATCGACGCGAATCTCCAAGTTTGCATTCGAATACGCACGCAAGTTCAAGCGCAAGCGCATTCATGCCATCCACAAGGCCAACATCATGAAGTTGTCCGATGGACTGTTCATCAAGTGCTCGCGCACTGTTTCGCGCGGCTATCCCGAGATCATCTACGGCGAGCACATCGTGGACAATACCTGCATGCAGTTGGTGATGAATCCCTACCAGTACGATGTCCTACTGCTGGAGAATCTCTACGGCGACATCATCTCGGACCTTTGCTCCGCATTCGTCGGCGGGCTGGGACTGGTGGCGGGCGCGAACTTCGGCACCGATTGCGCCATCTTCGAGGCGGTACATGGCTCGGCCCCCGATATCGCGGGCAAGAACATGGCCAACCCGACGGCGGTGCTGCGCTCTGCCGTTCTCATGCTGCATCACTTGAACGAACACAGCGCCGCCAATCACATCAACGCTGCCCTGGCGCACGTTTACACCGAGAAAAAGCATGTCACGCGCGACGTGGGCGGCACGGCCAGCACCAGCGAGTTTGCCGATGCCGTCATCGAGGCGCTGCAAACCATTCCGGTGCCGGCGCCGGTAACCCGGGAAGCGGAACTGTAGCGGCAAGAGTCGGGCTTCGCCCATGAACGAGGAACGAAAACGCAAGCCTCACGGTGCCAACTTCGACCAGCGCGAAGGCACACCAGATTCCCAGTTGCGGCCGAATCCTGTCCGCCGTGATCCGACTTGTGATTGCCTGAGTTTCATCCGCTTCGACCGCGAGGGAGCAGAGGGAGAAGAGTGGGAGGAACAGAAGTCAGAAGACTGGGGAGAACTTAAGCTTCACGCCGATGAGCAGGACCGTAATTGCGCCGCCTGGTCGGCGCTGAAAGACTACATCGATGCCATCGCGACCAAGGGGAGCGACGAATTCGATCCCAAACAGGGCATAGGGTACGAGCTGTGGGGGCAAATCAAGACGCTTCCCGCTTCCATCGTGAAACTGCAATCGGTCAAGCGCTTCAATCTGTATCGAAGCGCGTTGGTGAGAATCCCTCCGGAAATAGGTGAGTTAAGTAGCCTCGAAGAGTTCACTCCATACACATCGTACCGTCTGCATTGGTTTCCTTACGAAATCACCCGCTGTCCAAAGCTCGAACGAAGCACCGTGAGCACCCGCGCACTCTACGGGAACTTCAAGCACCGGCCGCCATTCCCCCGCCTCCCGGCGAATCTAGCCGAACTCACACCTCGGTCATGCAGCGTGTGCGCCGGTCCATTCCAAGAGGACGGGCCCCTCCAAGTCTGGATCTCCCTCCGCGTGGCCAGGGACGTGCTACCTCTACTAGTACACGCTTGCTGCGCGGAGTGCATTAACAGATTGCCTACACCCGCTCAAGGCTATGTCCAGCAACCACACCGTGGCGGATTGGAGCTGGACCAGCCTCCGGCCTATTATGAGATGGGCGGACCGCGCTAGTAACCCGACATTTGGACTGGCAGCATCATCGGCTACAGCTATCGCCATCTTAGGCAACAAGTTCCCGTTAACCCTTTTGATACAATGTCGCTACGGCGGGTCATCTAGCATGCGGATGGCAGCACGTCGAACGAGCACGTATTGGGTCGTACTTCCTTACGCCAACATCTAACTTGTTTTGGGTCTGCAAACGCTCGGACCGCGCTGCGCTAAGTCTGGGTGCAACAGGAGCTGGTTCTGACTTCGCGAATGATTCCGTATGACCAGGGGTACCACCGCTTCGCCGTCTTCCTCGCGAGCATGACGCTGGTGCTCATCGTGATGGGTGCGCTGGTCACCAGCAACTCGGCAGGACTTTCCGTCCCCGACTGGCCAACCTCCTTCGGCTCCTTCTACAAGATTCCGCCAATGGTGAACGGCGTGCAGTATGAGCACAGCCACCGCATGTTTGCCGAGTTCGTCGGCCTGCTGATCATCGTCATGGCAGTTTGGACGCAGCGTGTAGAACAGCGTCAGTGGATGAAGGTGCTCGGCTGGATCGCCTTGGGTGCGGTAATCGGCCAGGGCGTGCTCGGAGGTCTGACAGTTCTCTTCGGCCTACCCTGGTACATTTCGACCGCACACGCCACGCTGGCGCAAACGATTTTCTGCGTAGTCACGGCGATGGCGCTGTTCACCAGCAGAAGCTGGCTGCAAGATGCCGAGCCTGTCACCGAATCCTGTCTTATCCCAAGTACCCCGGGCGTTACTACCTTCGCAGCTGTCTGCGTGTGGGTACAGTTGATTCTCGGCGCGGCTTTCCGCCACACCGGTATCCGCCTGCTGCCGCACATCATCGGTGCCTGCGTAGTAACCGCTGTTCTTTGCTGGACGGTCGTGCGCATCCTTACCCGTTTCCCCTACGTTGACCATCTGCGACGTCCGGCCCAACTGCTGCTTGCCATGTTGGTAGTGCAGCTCGGGCTGGGATTTGCCGCGTATGCCAGCCGTCTCATCTGGATGCTGAATGCTCCCGCGCCGACCATCTACATCGTGCTCAGCACCGTCGCGCACGTCGCCGGAGGCGCAATCGTTCTGGCCACCACGGTTGTGCTGGCTATCCAGTCGCACCGTTCGCTTAGCGCCGGATGCCATGAACACGTTATGCCCCCTTCCTCGCGAAAGGCCGTAGCCGCATGAGCACAGCAACCCAACCCTTGGCGATTCCCCGCGTCGGCCTGTCTTCCCTGCTGCGCGACTATTCCGTGCTGGTGAAAGCCCGCGTGACCACGCTGATCATCCTGACGGCGTGGTGCGGCGCGTACCTGGCGGCGGTGAAATCCGGACTTCCGGGGCTGTCCTGGGTAATTCTCCACGCGCTGGTCGGCATCGGTCTGGTAAGCGGCGGCACCGCAGCCATTAACGAGGTCATGGAGCGTGAACTCGACGCCCGGATGCGGCGCACGGCTGGGCGACCGCTGGTGACCGGCAGCCTGAGCGTGCTGCACGCTTCCGTGATCGCGTTCGGCATGACCTTCAGCGGCCTGATTTATCTTTGGCTCACGACCAACTGGCAGGCCGCGCTGCTAACCGGCCTCACCTCAGCCAGCTACCTGATGGTCTACACGCCGATGAAGCAGGTGCATCCCATCTGCACCTTCCTGGGCGCATTTCCCGGCGCGATGCCTCCGCTGCTCGGATGGGTGGCGGTTCGCGGCCGCATCGATCCCGAAGCGATCGTGCTGTTCGCCATCATGTTCTTCTGGCAGTTCCCGCATTTCCACTCCATCGCGTGGCTCTACCGCGAGGACTACGAAAACGCCGGCGTGCGCATGTTGCCGGTCGTTCAAAGCGACGGCCGCTCCACGGTTCGCGCCATCGTGCTTTACGCGGTTGCGTTGATTCCCGTCACGCTGGCCCCGACGCTGATGGGCATGGCCGGATGGACCTACTTCGCCGGAGCGCTGCTGCTGGGTTGCGGCCTGTTGTGGTTCAGCCTCCGCATGTGGACGATGAAGCTGGCCCCCATTGCACCCGAGTCAAAACCTCATGCGCGTCATTTGCTCAAAGCGACAGTGACTGTATCTGCCGCTGCTGTTTGCGCTCATGATGCTCAACCGCGGCGCATAGAATAGAAGCATAGTGAATTTAAAGACAGCTACATCCGAGTCGGAAGAACAGCAAGCCTCCTCGCCGCGCAGCAACGCAGCGCCAGTCATTCAATTGCAGGACCTCCGCCACCAGTACGGCGACCGCACCGCCCTGGCGGGCGTGTCGTTTGAGGTGCGCCCTGCCGAGATCTTCGGCCTGCTCGGCCCCAACGGCAGCGGTAAAACCACGACCTTCCGCATCCTCTCGACGCTGATGGTTCCTTCCGGTGGACGCGCGCTCATCATGGGTCACGACGTCGCCAAGGAACCGGGTAAGGTTCGCAGTTCAATCGGCGTGGTCTTCCAGGAGCAGAGCATCGACATCAAGCTGTCTGCCGAAGAAAACCTTATGCTAATCGGCCACGTGTACGGCCTCCACGGAGCAGCGCTCAAGGCCCGCGTCGCCGAGATGCTCGCGCGTGTGGGCCTCGCCGACCGCGCCAAAGAGAGAGCCGAGACATTCTCCGGAGGCATGAAGCGCCGCCTCGAACTCGCCAAAGGCCTGCTCCATCATCCGTCGGTGCTGCTGCTCGACGAGCCGACTACCGGACTCGACCCGGGCGCTCGCCGCGATCTGTGGCAGTACCTGCAGATTCTGCGCGACGAAGAGCATGTCTCGGTGCTGGTCACCACGCACCTGATGGAAGAGGCCGAGCGCTGCGACCGCCTCGCGATCTACGCCGAAGGCAACGTTGTCGCGCTCGGCACTCCGGCGGAGTTGAAGAGCGAAATCGGCGGCGACGTCATCTTGCTGGAAGCCAATGAGCCTGACGCGCTCGCGCAGCACATCGAGCAGCGCTTCGCATTGCAGGCTTCAGTCATCGACAACAGGGTGCGGCTCGAAATCGAGCACGGCCACCGCTTCGTCACCGACGTGGTCGAGGCGTTTCCCGGCGAAATCGAAGGCGTCTCGGTGCACAAACCGAGCCTCGAAGACGTCTTCATCCGCCGCACCGGGCATCGCTTCTGGACCGAGCAGGAAGAAGAGAAGAATTGAACCACACAGACACTGGCACACTGAGGAAGCGGAGTCTTGAAATGTACTTCGCCCCGCTAGGGTTTGTGAATTCAAGTTCTCTGTGTCTCAGTGTCTCTGTGGTGGATTTCTAGGTTTATATGGCATCGAATACCGCAACACTACCGGCATCCTCCGTGCACGCTCCCACCCGCGTGGGCATCGTGCTTCCCTCTATTTCCCTCTGGTGGCGCGAGATCGTGCGCTTCTATCGGCAGCGCAGCCGGGTCGTCGGAGTCATCGCCTCGCCGCTGCTCTTCTGGCTGGTGATTGGTTCGGGTTTTAACAAATCGTTCCGCTCCAGCGGAGCCGGTGACCAGACTTACCTTGGCTACTTCTTCCCCGGCGCGCTCATCATGATCGTGCTCTTCACCGCCATCTTCACGATGATGACAGTGATCGAAGACCGCAAGGAAGGCTTCCTGCTCTCCGTACTCGTCGCGCCTGTGAGCCGCTCGGTGATTGTGCTGGGAAAAGTGCTCGGCGGAGCCACTCTGGCGACGCTGCAGGGACTCATCTTTCTCGTCTTCGCGCCCTTCCTCGGGATTCACTTCACCCTGGTCAGCTTCGCGCTGACCGTGCTGGTGATTTTCCTGGTTTCGTTCTCGCTGACCGCGCTCGGCTTCATCATCGCGTGGCCCATGGACTCGACCGGAGGATTCCACGCCGTCATCAACCTGTTCCTGATCCCTCTGTGGCTTCTCTCGGGGTCGATGTTTCCGTTGGCCGGCGCATCCATTTGGATTCGCGCCCTGATGCGCATCAACCCGCTGACCTACGGGACGGACGCGCTGCGCATGTTGCTCTATCCGGGAGAACTGGCAACAATTTTTCCGCTCAATACGAACCTGGTCGTTCTCGCCGTCTTCGCTCTGGTCATGTTCGGCTTCTGCTTCCTGGTGGCCAACCGGCGCAGTACGAAGCCGGGCGTATAGTTCGTCATGGCACTGGGCCCCACTTTTTTCCCTACCCTCAACGCCTTTCTCAACGGCACCAGTGCGGTGTTGATCGGGGCCGGTTACTACTGCATCAAGCACGGACGCCGCGAGGCCCACAAGCGTTTCATGCTGACGGCGTTCGTCACCTCAACGCTGTTCCTGATCTCGTACCTTTACTACCACCTCGTGTTGCGCGCGGGGGTCACACACTTCAAAGGTGAAGGCATCTGGCGACCGGTGTACTTTGCCATCCTGCTGTCGCACACTTTCCTAGCGGTGGTGGTCGTCCCATTTATCCTCGTGACACTGTACCGAGCGCTCAAAGGCGACTTCGCCCGACACAAGGCCGTCGCGCGCTGGACGTTCCCCATCTGGCTGTACGTCTCGGTCACGGGGGTCGTGATCTACGTAATGCTCTACAAGATCTTCGTCAGCTAGGGTTACTGGGGAAAGGCTCGGGGTTGGGTAATCCGTCGCACCTGGCTGGGCGCGGACACGGTTCGTCCCGTCTGTAGGCTCTCGGCTTAGCTGGTCGGCAGTCCTTTGGCCTTATCGCGGACCTGGCGCTGCTCGACCGCCAATTTGTAGGCGATGTAGTACTTGTAAATATTCGCGACGTAGGTGACCGTCTCCTGGCCAATGTCTTTGGCCGCAACCAGCTCCACGTTGCCGAACCAGACGTTGGGATCAAGTCCCATGCCGGCCGCCTGTTTGCGCAACCGGGCGATACGATTCGGCCCGGCGTTGTAGCTGGCGAAGACGAACAGGGTCTGGTTGAAAGGCGTGATGCCGGGGTCGTTAAAGTACCTGTTATCGATATCGCGCAGCATCTTGACGCCGGCATGAATGTTGGCGTCGGCGGTGCCCACATTCGGGATGCTGATGGGCGGAGCCGCAGCATATTTGGGAATCACTTGCATGATACCGACCGCGCCGCTGGGGTTCTTGCGGCTCTGGTCGAGTAAAGACTCCTGATAGCCCTGAGCGGCAATCATCAGGTAGTCGAAGTCGTACTCGCCGGCGTACTTCTGAATGAATGCGAGGTTCTCCTGGAACTTCTTCATTTCTTCGCCGGAAGTCGAGTTCTTGACCCACTTGGTGTTCTGCAGGTAGCGCCGCAGCAGGGTGTTTCCAAACGACGTTCCCGCAGCATGGGATGCGACAAACTCATCGACCAGTTGCTTCAACTGCGGGTTGTTCTTGCGCATCGCCCACGCCAGGTTTGTACCGCTGGCGATCACCAAGTCCGGGTGCGGCTGAATCTTGTCGAGCACTTTCGACCACAGGTCTGCCTTCAGCTTGGTCGTGACCGTGGCCGGGATCAATCCGGCGTTCACCATCTGCACCAAATCGTCGTCCAGCAGCTGTGGGTCCGCCTTCTTGATGACGATCAGCGTCTTGCCTTCCTTTTGCAGAGTCTCGTTTATCTTCTGGAGGTTGGTGTAATAGGTCGTCAACGGGTTGGCATACACCTCTTTGCCGCCGAGGTCGGCGAGCGTGGACACCGGGCCGAAGTCCGGGCCCGTGACGACAATCTGGGAGACGTCCTTTTGAATCGGCGTCGAGAAGGCAACCTGCTTTTCGCGCTCAGGCGTCACCACGAGTCCGTATGCGATCAAGTCTCCGACGCCCTCGTTCAGGGCGGCTTCCACCTGGTCGGGACGCAAAGGAATGAACGTGACCTTCACGTCCAGCGTTCCGGTCTTCAGCTTCTGGTTGACGAACTTCTGGAACTCCTCCAGCGCCTCGTAGGTGATGCCTTTGGGATGGCCCTTGTCGTAAAAGAACGCGATGGGGTTGATGAGGACGAGGGCCCGAATGTTGCGGCTCTTGGCCATCTCATCGAGATCGCCAGTGCGCCTCCCGAATACCGTTGGCAGCTTGACCTCGCTGGACGGCGCAGGAACTTCGTCAGGCGACTGTTTCTGAACCGGACGAGGCCGCCGACTTTTGAGCCTGCGGCTGCGGCTGGTCGGTAGCCGCAGCAGGCGCAGGCTTCTTCCCGCAGGCGGACAGCACAAGACAAGCCGTTAAGAGCAATACGAATCGCAGGAAGTGGCGGAACGAAACCTCGACTGGGAACATTCGTGTCCTCGTGCGACCAGCTTAATCGAGGGGCGTGCATTGTCAAATATCAGTTTGTGCTCGGGACGCGAAGCGGCCAGACACACAAAGTCCTGTGCGTCATCAAACGCTTCTAGCGCGGGCTAAGAAGAGACCAAGTGAAATCGCGGTGTGGGAACGAAAGTAACCGCGAGCCTTCCGCGCACCGCTGCGCAGGCTCGCGGGCGTCGACAACGAACATCAGCGCTTCTTACGCAAGCTGCGCGACTTGGGGCCCATGGCGAGGTTGGGAACGTCCACGCCGAGAGCAGTGGCTAGATCGATCTGATGGTCCTGTTCCTGCATGAGGATCTGGCGTATCTGCTCCGCCATGGCATACTCCCCCAGCGCTTCGCACTGGCGGACGCGCTCGCGGTAGTTCCGAATCGTCTCGTTTTCATTGTCGAGGTCAAAGCGAAGCATCTCCTTCGCGTCCTTTGAGGTGCGTACCGGCTTGGGCGTGACCACTGGCATCGCGCCGAGGTAGTCGATCTGCCGGGACAGAATGAGGGCATGATCAAGCTCCTGCTTGGCATGAAGTTCCAGCTGGGCGGCGATGTCCATATATTGAGCGCCGCTCAGGACCTGCGAATAGACGACGTAGGCGATGATGGCTTGATATTCGCGGGACAGGTCTTCGTTCAGTAGAGCAGCTAGACGTTCGCGAGAAATTTCGACTTCCTTCTCCGTGGATTCAGCAGCGGGCATTTGATTTCTCCTGTGATCGGAACCTAAAGCAGGCTTCTCGGGAAGCTTGAGCGACTTGTCTAGGATGACGTCACCGGCGCGAATCCGGGATACGGCTATCTCCTTATCCGTAGGAAATATCAACCTTGCATTTACGCATGGGAGCGGCGAATTGGCAAACGGCTACCGGTTGAAATCACAGTGACGCAGCGGTAGCTATGCGAACTGCGAGGACGGATCGACCGGCAGCTGCGGCTTGTGCCGTTGGCCAGAGAGGGACGCTACCAACAAAAGCCCCGTCCATGCAACGCATGAGCGGGGCGACTGATTGGCTAAACGTTGGGCGCGCTAGAACGGTATGTCCTCGTCCGTAATCTCTCCAGCCGGAGCAGGAGCTTGGCTCTCGTCGTGCTCGGGGGTGCGCTGGTCGTAGTTGTTGGACTTCGCGCCACCGGAGCGGTTGGAGCTATAGCCTCCGCCACCGCCTTCTGCTCCGCCCTCGCGCTGTCCGCCGCCGATGAGGACCAGGTCATTAACGATGATTTCGGTCTTGTACTTCTTCTGGCCGGTTTCCTTGTCGTCCCAGGAGTCATTGTGCAGACGGCCTTCGATATAAACCTTGCTGCCCTTCTTGAGGTACTGGGAGGCGATTTCGGCGGTGCGCTGGAAGGCCACGACGTTGTGCCATTCGGTGCGGTCCTGCCAGTTGCCATCTTTGTCTTTGACGCGGTCGGTGGTGGCGATGGAGAAACGGGCGACGTTGAAACCACTCGGTGTGGACTTCATTTCCGGATCTTTACCCAGATTGCCGAGAAGAGTTACCTTGTTGACGCTTTTTGCCATAAGAACCGCTCCTATCTTGAAAAATGAATTTGAGTGGAACGCCCGCGGGCCGAGGTCAGCCTCGCCAGCTTGGCGCGCGGTCCACGCCGCACCTGCCACAGAACGGACAACAGACCTGGAAAGGCAAAGAATATCAGAAAGCCGGAAACGCAGTTGGCGGTTGTCATTCGTCGGAAAAAGCTGCTCCCGCGGTCCCGCCAAGCGGAACCGCGAAGGATGACAAATCGACAAGAGCGCGCGATTCCCGCTACCGGTCTAAGGCTTTTCCGCTCCCGCCATCACCTTCTTCTGCAACTCAGGCGGGAGCGCGTGATAGAGCGCCAGGAACGTCCCGTTGGTCCATCCGAAGCCGATCAGGTTCTCGTGATAGCCCGCCAGCACTGGAGCCTCATCGCTTCCGGTGACCACGTTGTACTTCTCGCGGATAGTGCCCGTGCGCTGGTAGTTCTGGTTAATGGTGTTGAGGAACTCTACCGACACCCGGTCCGCATCCTTGCTGAAGCCGAAGCGGCGCATGCCTTCCACGGCAAGCAAGTTGGTGGGCGCCCATCCGTAGGGCAGGTCCCACTGCACACCCGTCTGCTGGTCGCTCATGGCGAGGCCGCCCTCGTGCTCGAAAACGCCGAGATTCTTCATCACCGCCTTGGCCTGCTCCGGCGTCGCCAGTCCGACCCACAACGGATAGAAGGTAGTCACGTAGTCGTAAGTTGACTGCTTGCCGGTGGTGAAGTTCCAGTCGAAGAACATGCCCTTGTCGGCGTTCCACAAGTATTTGTTGATGAGCTGCTTACGGGCCTCGCTCGCCGCCTTCCACTTCTTGGCTTCCGCGGGCTTGCCCAGCATCGTAGCCATTTCAGCGAGATCCATCTCGGCCTTGTAGAGCAGGCTATTGAGGCAGACAGGCGCGTAGTGCTGCGTGGAGCCGTCAAAGGGCCCCCAGCGGAACGATGGGTCGAAGCCTGACTCGCGCATGGCGCGGTCGCCCTGGTAGAAGTCGGCCGTCAGTTTCACCGCATGCGCGTTCGGACACGCCTTGTTGTCGCACAGCGGAACCATCAGCTCGGGGCCGATTCCCTTCTCCAGCGTAGGCGCAATGTAGCCGTACTTCGATTCCTCGTCGGGATGCTTGACCAGCCAGTCAGCAATGGCGGCATAGTACTCAGGGTGGTCAGCAATGTCGGGCACCGGGCCTTCGCCCACGTCAAAGTAGCGCGCCAGTCCGGTGTCGCCCGCCAGTTTGGGAGGCTTGATCCACAGGTCGTGGTCGCGCACCGCATAGTCGTAGGCCGTGGCGAGCCACTTCTTGTCGTCGCGACCGGCCTTCTTGTCGGCTGAGTATTGCGCCATGATCATCGATGTCAGAAACGGCGGCTGTGAGCGTGTGAGGTAATAGGCACGATTGGCATTCAGCACTGCGCCATAGTTTTCGATCTCGTAGAAAAAGTTTTCGATGATGCCGCGCGCGTAATCTCGCTCGCCGTCTTCGAGCAGGCCGATGATGATGAAGTAGCTGTCCCAGCCGTACATTTCATTGAAGCGGCCGCCAGGCACGACGTACTTGTTGGGCAGATAGAGCAACCCGTGCGCATTCAAATCCCCCACCGGGATGGTGCCGAGACCGGTGATCTTCTTCGGCAGGTTTTCGACCTTCACGCCGCACTTGCTGAGCGCCGCCACGGCAGGTGGCGGCGTTACTCCGTATGGCAGGTAGATGACGGAGGTCGCGCCCGCCCCGAACTTCGGGTCGGAGATGGAGGAGCACTCATTCATCGAACGCCCCAGCGTATTCCAGGCATTCTTGATGTAGGGGAGGATGTTCTGCCGCTGCGGTGCTGCTTGCGCTGCTAGCGACGACGCCAGGGCGGCAGCAATCGCCAGTGCGCCCAACACGCGGACAAATTGCGGAGAGAGAGTGCGACGGCTCAAGGATTGCATGTCGCCGGATTATAGCTGGTGCGGTTGACGATGAGAAAGCCTGCCCAGCCGAAGGTCACCTGCGAACAAGGCGGAAGTGACAGTCGGCCTAGCTCTCACGTCTGCGGGATGCAATAATCCGCGGTTGTACTGCAGCTCAAACAGGAGCGTGTCGTTATGCCTCGTCGGAGTTTGGTAGTTCTTTCGTTGCTTGCAGCCGTAGTATTCCTCGTCGCATCATCGGCATGGGCCCAATCCACCCAGGACTTGCAACAGCAGATCCAGCAGATGAAGCAGCTCTACGAGCAGCAGATCGCCGCACTCGAGGGCCGCATCGCCTCGTTGGAGCAAGCCAATCGAGCGGTGGCACATGCCACACAGGAAAATGTCGTCACGGTAAAAGACTTGCAAAGCGAAGTGGACAAGCAGGTCACGGCGCATGAAGAACCCAAGCTCACGCGGGCGCAAAAGACCGAGCTGGAGCAGACGGAGTTGGCCAATACGCCTCGCTATGACACCGTGCAGGACTCCGAGCAAGTCGTGGCCGAACTGAAGCAGCAAGTCAAGGCGTTCGAGTTTCATGGGTACATGCGCTCAGGCCAGGGACTCAACAGCGAAGGTGGACAGATGGTTGCCTTCCAGGCGCCGGGAACGCCCGCAAAATATCGTCTCGGTAACGAGGCCGAGACCTACGGCGAAATGATCTTCGTCAACAATTGGATCAACCCCAGTCACGATCCCGACAAGGCCTGGATGAAGACGGAAGTGCTGGTCGAGGCCAACACCACCCAGGCACAAACTTACTCAAGCACTGACCAGTTCCGCTTCCGCGAGGCGTTCATCGAAGTGGGCAACGTGCTGAATTCCAATCCGGGAGCGCAGTTCTGGGCCGGCGAGCGCTACTATCGGCGGCTCAACATCGACATCAACGACTTCTACATCCTTGACACCAGCGGCTACGGCGGAGGCGTGGAAAACCTCGACGTGAAGATCGGGCAAATGTCGGTGGCCTATCTCGGCGGGGCCGACGATTCGCTGGTCACCAACAATGGCACCTATCCGAAAAGCCTGCTGGACGTGCGGCTGTACGGCATCAAGACGCCAGTCGGGCAATTGGGAGTCTGGTACGACTATTCGTACTCGAAGGGCGGCACGCTGGCTGACGGAAGCACCGTGCCGTCCGCAGGAGGATGGGCCATCGGGATCGGCCACACGCGACAGGAATGGCTCGGCGGCTACAACCGCATCTCGCTGCAATACGGAGTAGGCAACGCCGCGAACTTCTCGACCTCGATTGACGAACCTACGGTTTACCTGCCGAACGCGCATACGTTCCGCTTTACCGATAGCGCAGTCATCCAGCCGAACAATAAATTTGCGGTTCAGCCGGTGTTCATCTACCAATCGCAGACGAATGGCAATCCGGCGGATGGGACGAACACATGGATTTCGCTAGGCGCACGGCCGGTGTGGTTCTTCACCGACCATCTCTCGCTGGCTTTCGAGGCGGGCTTCGACCACACCTCGAATGGGCTGGGGATGTACGACGGATGGCTACGGAAGTTCACCCTCGCGCCCCAGATCGGAGCGGGAAGGAAGTTCTTCAGCCGTCCGGTGCTGCGGGCGTTCGTGACCTATGCCAACTGGTCAGAGGGTCTGAAGGGATACGTCGGCGGCGAGGCCTTCAAAACTAAGACCTCAGGTTGGAACTTTGGCGTACAGGGGGAGACGTGGTGGTAAACAGACTGCAAGCCGCCGGCGCTAGTCCGTCTGCAGGGTGCACTCCACCTTTAGCTCGGTGCACACGTTTTGGATGCTTTTGATTACCAGCGACGTTGCGCTGGGCTGCGCGGGGTCAAGCGTTGAGGCCACGACAAGTTGGGTAAGTTTGTCGCCCAGAGGATTCGCCTGCAGACTGGCGGTCTGAGTGCCGTTGGTGAAGGCAACAATGCGCTGGCGAGGATTCTGCTCCAGCAACTTCACCTCCGAGGCGTGGGCCTGAGCCCGCTGCAGGGCCACCTCGTACACCTTCTGCGCTGGTGCCTCAATGACCACCGTGGCAACGTCGTATCCACCCTGGCCGTTGGCGCCCTTCTGCTGCATCCGCTGGATGCGGCCGGAAACAGCGCGAGCGACGGCAACCCACTGGGCCTGAGCGGCCAGTGTCGTTAGCAACACAGTCAGTGTCACGATAGCTTTGGTCGGCGTAATTCTCATGAAGACTCCTGCAGACGCCGGGGTTTTCGAGCTCCGGCGGCAAGAGTTAAGTCTAACCATAACCCGACGGCAGTCAAGCGGCGGATGGGATCAGAAAACGGTTTACACCAAGCAAAAAGGCATAGCCGCAGCTATGCCCGGTATGAATGGATATGAGTCAGTGCGCCGGGCGGCCCGGCATGAGACCGGGCCGCAGGGAGCCGGCGCGAAAAGCTTTTTACGCGTAGTACGCGGCGTTCTTGTCGATGAACTCCGCCTTGTCGGCTGGAACTTCATCGTTGGGGAAGATGGAGTTGGTCGGGCAAACGGGCACGCAGGCGCCGCAATCGATGCAGCCGTTGGGGTCTACATACAGCTGGGTCTCGGCCTCGAACTTCTCCTCGTCCTTCTTGGGGTGGATGCAATCTGTCGGGCAAGCTTCTACGCAGAGTTCGTCTTTGGTGCAGGTATCAGTGATTGTGTACGCCATGATTGCTGTTCTCCTCGATCTTTTTGTGCCTGCCACCCTCACCGGCAGCAGCCTTGGCGGTCCTTCCGCCAACTTCAATGTACAAAGTAAGCGCACAGGGGGTCGGTGATATTCGTCACTTTGCTGTTGTGAGCGAACGCACAACGCGATCAGGCCGGCACATGGGCGACCGTTTGCGCCCGAGTTGACAATATCTTGGTACATTGGTATGTTTGTACCATGAGAGAACAAGCCGAACATCCCATCGTGGTGGAACGCGTCCAAACCGGCGTACGCATGGAAAAACGCCTGCTGAAGGTCCTGAAGGGACTGGCGGAACTGAAAGACATGACACTCGGCGACTTGCTGGAAGGGATCGTGCTGCACGCCTTCGAAGGAAAGGCGCCGTTTGGGGAGTCAACCCTGAAGGAGATCGAGAAACTGCGCGGCATCTACGGCCTGACCTTAAAAGCCACCGACAGCCATCAGTTGAAGGAGAAGCGGAAATGAACCACGCGCTGGCATTTTCTCTGCTCGTTGCCTTCGCAGGGGTCATCTCCTCGTCCGCTCCTCAATCACTGGCAACAGATACCACAAAGCCCGCGCATACCCACGAGTCATTCAGCTTTGTGGTATCCGCGCCCTATGCGGATGTCTTTCCGCTCTTCGGTGCCTATGAGGAAAGAAAATGGGCCAAAGGCTTCGAGCCGAAATTTATCCATCCGCTTCCCGCACACGATCAGCCCGGCATGGCCTTCACTACCGTTCAGGAAGGCATGCCTCGGGTGTGGGTCAACACCGCCTTCGACGTTGCCACCGGACATGTCCAGTACGTTTACTGGATCGCAGACGTCATGACGGCGCTCATCGACATTCACGTCACGCGGTCGGGGATCAACGCAACAAAAGTGGACGTTACCTACGAGCGCACAGCGTTGCGCCCCGAAGCCAACGAGCAAGTAGTCCGCATGGCCCAGGCCGACTCCAACAGCGGACCGCGGTGGGCGGAAATGATTAATGGACTCTTCTCCCGCACGGGATCGAGATAACTCTCCCCGGTGACAGACGGGCGCAACCAGCACAGCCGTTCCAATTCGGGAAGGCAAGGTTACTTTAGTTTTTTCGCAGTGTTGATTTTGCTGGCTTCATAGGCCACCGCTGCGCTATAGCTGGATTGTGAGGCGACGGTATTAGTGTCTGCGCACCTCGGTGCGCACAATGCGCCCCGCAGAAAGGCTCTTTGACAATTTGGTTTCGGAAGCCAACCTCAGGCGCCCGAAAAAAATCGCCCGTCCACTCACCTTGGTTAAACCTTTTAATTTCTATTAAGTACGTATAACTTCAATCAATCGCCGATCTTAGACAGGAAAGCACCCTCAACCGACTGATTCCATTAGGGGGACAGGGGAGGGGGGTACCATATCCGTAGCGGTGGATGAGGCGTCAGTACCCAGGCCAATCCGGGCGATATTGCGACGGGGTTTAGATCTCGCGACGGCCTTCGAGAGCCTTCTGCATGGTGACTTCGTCGGCATATTCGATGTCGCTGCCGGCGGGGACGCCGGTGGCGATGCGGGTGACCTTCACGGCGCCAGATTTCAACAAGCGTGAAATGTAGTTCGCCGTGGCTTCGCCTTCGACCGTGGGATTGGTGGCGAGGATAAGCTCGTCCACGTTGCCCGCTTCGATGCGCTTGGCAAGGCTGGCGATGCGTAGCTGGTCGGGGCCGACGCCATGCAGGGGAGAAAGCGTTCCGTGCAGCACGTGGTAAACGCCGTTGTAATTGCGCGTCTTTTCGATGGCGGCGATGTTGGTGGGCTCCTCGACCACGCAAACCAGCCGCAGGTTGCGGGTTGGGCTGGCACAATAGACGCAGGGATCGACGTCGGTGATGTTGTTGCACACCGAGCACAGATGCAGGCTAGCCTTGAGGTCGCGGATGGCGTCGGCGAGTTGCGCGGCATCCTCATCGGTGGAGCGCAGGATGTGGAAGGCAAAACGCTGCGCCGTCTTGCTGCCCACGCTGGGCAGCTTCTTGAATTCGTCAATGAGGCGAGCCATCGGCTCGGCAAATCGGGACAACGTGTACCTCGTTCCATCGTTCACGTGGAATTGTGGCGTTACATGCCGGGCAAACCCAGCCCGCCCAGCATTCCGCCGAGGCTGGACTTCATGGCCTCTTCCACCTTTTGCGAAGCGGCATTCACAGCGGCCGTAATGAGATCCTGCAGCATCTCGATATCGCCAGACTTAATAACGTCCGGCTCGATCACCACGCTCAGCACCTGTTTCTGGCCATTCATTTTGACAGTGACGCTGCCGCCGCCCGAGGAAGCCTCGACCACCGTCTGCTGCATTTTCTCTTGCAGTTTTTCGGCCTGCTCCCTGGCCTGCGAAAGCATTTCCTGGATATTCATTCCGCTCATAGTGCTCCAATTCGTGCGGGCTTTCGGGCTTATCCGCGATCCTTGTTGTCGATTACGGAGCGAATCTCAGCCCCGAACTTCTCCTGCATGCGCTGCACCACCGGATCGGACATTGCACGGCTGCGAGCGCCGGCTCCGTTCGCCGGGCGCGGCACCGAGGACGCAGGTTTGGCTGCGAACTGCGCGCCGCCGCTGACCATCTTGAACTTCAAGGGCTTTCCCGCCGCTTTAGCCAGGGCTGCGCCGACGATGCGCTTGGGGACGTCGCCAAGCGCCACATCGCACATCACTTGCGACATCGCGACTTTCACGGATACTTCATTGCCCCGCAGGCTCCACTCGCCGCCTTCAAGGTTGTGCGCCAGCATCTGTTGCCCGGCCTCTTCCAGGGCGGAAAGAACCTCATTGCGGAGCAACTCGATCGAAGGCTCAGCTACTTCCGAAGAAGGCGGCAGCTCATCGACAACAGCTACTGAAATTCCTGCCGAAGTGGCGACCGTAGCCGCTTCCGCAACCGGCTCAACTTTACCGGTGGAGCCGACGTCGCGGCTGACCGAAGGAACGGTGATTTTCGGCACTTCGGCCTTGGGCTCGCCCTTGCGGCTACGATCAGCCTCGAAGGGCGACGGACCTTTGAACGGTGCGACTGCGGCCGTGCGCTCTGGCGGAGTGAAAGGCGCCGACGGGCGTGCAGCGGGCAGCGGCGCGCGTGACGACGATGGACTTGCCGTGCTCGACGACGCACCGCTGCGGGCGGGCGCCGAAGCTGCTCGCGCCACTTCCCCACTCAGCAACTGCTCGAGTGGCAACAGGCGCTGCGCATGAACGAGCTTCAGCAGTCCGAGCTCAAGGTGGAAACGCTGCTCCTGCTTATAGCCAAGGTCCGAGTGGGTGCGCAACATGATCTGCAGAAAGCGAGTAAGGTCTTCTTCGCTGAATCGTTCGGCAACGCGTGAAACCCGGGCGCGCTCATCGGAAGAAATCTGCAGCAGCGGCGAATCGCCGCCCGCCACCTTCGCAACCATGGCATTACGCAGGAAGCGCACCATCTGGCGCGCGAAGTGCTGCGCGCTCTGGCCCTCGACCAACAGGCGATCTACGGTGCGCAATACGTCTTCGCTGGAATTGCGGGCCACGGCGTCCATAATGTCTTCGAGAATGTCGGAGCCGACGGTGCCGACCAGCCCGCGCACAACGTCGGCGCTCAGCGTATCGCCGCAGCTGGCGATGGCCTGGTCCATGATGCTGAGGGCGTCTCGCATGGAGCCGTCGCCCGCTTCGGCGAGCATCGCCAGCGCAAGGTCGTCGGCCTGGATGCCCTCCTGCTTAGCGATGTCGCGCAGCTGGCCCACGATGTCGTCAAAGCTGACGGCGTGAAAGCTGAAATGCTGGCAACGCGAGCGGATGGTCTGCGGAATGTCCTCGGGCTGCGTGGTCGCCATCATGAAAATTACGTGCGACGGCGGCTCTTCCAGCGTCTTCAGCAGCGCATTGAAGGCGGCGTCGGTGATCTGGTGGGCCTCGTCGAGTATCCAGATTTTGAAGCGATCGCGCGCCGGACGATAGCGTGCTGCCTCGCGCAATTCCCGAATCTCGTCGATGCCCCGGTTGGTGGCGGCGTCGATCTCGATCACATCCACCGCGTTGCCGGCACGAATTTCCACGCAGGAGTCGCACACCCCACAAGGCTCGGGCACAGGATGATCGGTAGAGCGGCAGTTCAGTGCCATGGCCAGGATGCGGGCGATGGTGGTCTTGCCGATTCCGCGGTGTCCGCTGAAGATGTAGCCATGGGCAATACGCTGCTGCTCAATGGCGTTCTTCAGGGTACGGGTGACGTGGTCCTGCCCGATGACATCGGAGAACTTCTGCGGACGATACTTGCGGGCGAGAACCTGATAACTCATGGAGAGAAGTCTTGATTATACGGCGTGAAGTCGTGGAAGCACTTTGTCGCCCCGGCTATTTCTTACACTCCGGCTGGCTGTATCCGTCGAGTTGCAGCACGCGCGGCGCAGAGTTGCGCTCGACGGAACTGACGTTCTGGACGAACACGGCGCGGAACTCCTGTCCGGTGGTCGGCGGGAGTTCGAGACAGACGGCAAGCACCGATCCGGGAGCGTATTTCTTGGCGGGTGCGGGGGAACATGATTGCGGGCCGCAACTTCCGCCGTACGAATAGGCTGGACTAAGCTGTGGGCTATAGTATTTTATTTCATCCCACTGGCCCTGTTTCTTAACGTAAAACTTAAAGCTGCTGAACGAGCGCCGCAAGCGAATCTCGTCATGCGCCGCGAAGAGCGCCAAGCTCCTGACTGTGACCTCATGATTGGTTTTCCAGGTAATCCAATGCTCGGTACCGACAGGTTGCTTGTCGGCAAATACGGTCGCCTTGCAAGGAGAACCCGCGGCCCCGCTAAACATATCCGCCGGATACTTCGTCGCCGGAGAGAACTCGCCGCACACCGGCGGCGAGGAGCTGCCCTTAACAGTGCTGTCATCGGCACGGCCACTCCAATCGGTGATGACTGTGCCCTTTGCGATATCGAACAAATCAGACCCGCTGATCTGACTGGGACTCAGCAGACTGGCGTGAGCCACGATGGCCGCCGCTTCCGCCGACTTGTGGGCGGCATCAACTTTCACCGCTAATTTGCGGGCAGCCGCGGCATCGCGAAGCTGAGTATCGCGGGCAAGGGTGGCCGCGTCCTTCCCCGAGTTCTGATCGCCCTCGAGAATTTCGTCCTTCTCGAGCTGCTGATTTTCTGCCAATTGCGCCGCCGCCTGCGCGTTGATAGCGGCTATCACCATCTTTCGTTCAAACTCTGCGCGCGCATCGGCAGCTTCAGCCTCGGCTTTGGCCGCTTTAGCTTCGTCGAGCGCAACGCTTAACTTCTGGTTGAGTTCCTCCGCTTGCTTACGGCCGCGTTCCTGCTCTTCAGCGAGTTTCTGCTCAGCGTCGCGAAGTTTGTCCGACTGTACGCGCCGGGCCTCTTCAGCGGACGCGCGGCGCTGCTGATAGAGCGCGTAGCCGCCAAAACCGACGGACAGTAGGAAGGCCGTACCCAGTACAGCTGCAACGACGCGGGCGCGGCGGAGTTCCCTTCTCTGGCGCACTTTCTCGGCTTCGATCGAGGCTTCGTGGGCCGCGTGGCTTTCCTCGAGAAATTTGATTGCGCCATCGAAGCCGGGACGATAGCGCTCTCCCCATGCTGCATTGGGCCGCCGCTTCTGCTGCCAATCGAGCGTGAGCGACAACTCGGGGTCCGTCATCAGCCCGGCTGCACCCTTGGCGTGGAGCGCGGCGTTCTGCACCAGGCGCTGGTACTGTGCCGCGGAATCGGCTTCATCTTCCACCCACTCCTTCAAGCGGTTCCACACGCGCATCAAGCTCTCGTGCGAGATGTCGATGACAGTGTCCGGCGCGAGTGTGTCCGTGACCGGCGGCATGACGAATGAGCGACTGGGTTTGCGAAAGGCGGCGAGAACGGACGTCAGATCTTCCAGACCCACGCCGGTAATGGCGCAGAGTGTACTCGCATTTGTGGGACGGCGGATGCCGCGAGCGTCGGTGCCTTTGTCAGTAATGGCCTGAAAGATTTTTTCGCAAATCGTTTTCTGAACATCGCCCTGCAATTCGCCGAAGGCCCTCTCGGCGTGGTAGTCGAGGGCGTGAGTCATGGTGCCAATGGCTTCGTAGTGCGGCAGATCCATGGCGCCTGCGCCGCCCTGGCGCTGCCATTCAGCCCAGGTTCGGTTCAGAGCATGTTGCAGGATGGAAAGCTGATCGGGATTATCGCCCACGTCGTTAACCAGACGGGTCAGCAGGATGGGGCTGATCTCCCCGCCCGCGACGGCGACTGGGCCGGATACGGCCGCGCGTCGCTCATCGCGCGACATCCGCGGGACAAGATACTGGCTGCGGTTGATGGCCTCGGGAAGTCCGGGAAACTGCGCACAGTCGCCCAGGAAGTCGGAGCGCATGGTAATGGCGACGTAGATCGCATGCGGCGAGGCGGCGGCTTCCAGCAGCAGGTTCACAAACGCTACTGCCTTCTCCTCGGAGCCCTGCGCGCCATCGGAGGTAGCCTGCAAGTTGCGGTACCGGAAGAGTTCCTCGAACTGGTCCACGATCACCAGCAAATTCGGCGGGTCACTGGAGACAGCCTGTTCGTAGGCGTCCACCAAGCCTAGTTTGCTCATCCGCAGGGTGGCTTCGACGATGTCCTCCACCGACATGCCTTCGACTTGAGGCGTGCGGAACAGGCCGTCGGGTTGCACGAGGGACTGTGCCATGGCCTTGATCGGGTCGCTGCCCGGGCGGAAGTGCGCCATGCGCCAGGAAGTTCCCGCGGACGACATCAGGCCGCGACGCAGGGCCGGCTTGAGACCGCAATTCACCAGTGACGACTTGCCGCTGCCTGAAGTCCCGACGACCGCAAGGAACCGGTTGGCCGCGAGCTTGTCGATCATGGTGTCGATCTGGCTCTCGCGACCGAAGAAGAGATGCTGCTCGCTCTCGTAAAAAGGACGGAGACCGGGAAATGGATTAGCCAGCGTTACGCCTGTTACCGGCGCGGCGCTCACGGCTTCGCCTTTCCGGCGAGGGCAGTGATGAATTCCGTCATGGCGGCATCGCTGAACCCTTGCAGGCAGTTGATCAGCCGTGGCTCCTCGAGGTCCACGAGGTCGGTCTTGTCGCCGGTGGCTGGCTCAGCCAGACAGGTGAATGGCGTCAGCAGCGGTTTGCCGGAGCGATATCCCGGCGACTTGCGGATTTCAGCGTCCACCGAACGCTTCCAGGCATCGTCGCCGGCACCATAGAACACGACCACCGCATCGCAGGCGGCGAGCATGTCTTGATTCGATTGGCGGACACTGGCGGCATCTCCCTCGAATGCGGGGACGCTGGAGTCAATTCCCTGGCCCTTGAGAAACTTTCGCAGCGGAATGGTCGCTTTGCGATCACGCTCGTCACACACGATGTACACCAGCTTGCTTCCCGGCTCACCGGGCTCTTGCAAAACCGGAGCGGGCGGCGGGGGAGTCTCTAGTTTCTTCAGGGCCGTGTGAACGGCGGCTTTCAGTTCCTCCACGTCGCCCGTGATGAGGTCTGCGCCCCGCTGAGATTCCGGATTATTCAGAAGCTGGTCAATAAACTCCTGCTGCCGGGACGAACTGGCCTTGGTGCCAGATGGTAGCCAAATGATGCGCTTGAGACCGAAAATCTTGCAGTACTCAATAGCCAGCTCGTTTTCCAGGACGGTGACGGACTTCTCGCTGGGACCGTCGGGGACGGCCCCGTACCCGCCGCCAATGATGTGCACCGATAGCTTGCAGCGACCCAACACTGCCGCGAGTTCCCCGATAAAGCTGGCCTCATCTGTCGGCAACTGCACGTCCGCCAGGGTCGGATAGCCATGGAGACGGAGGTCGGAGATTACCGCTTCGCGATCTTCCCTGCGGTCCCCGCTGCAATCTGCCACAAATACCGAGGGCTTTTCCGCAATCACGCCACGCTGAGGATCGGGGCCGGCTGCTGCCATCACATCCATCTTCTTGATCAGTTCGGCAACATCGAAGGCCAGCTTGGCCATTTTGAGATTGAACTTCTGGTTGAAGTCTTCGCCGTAAGCCGGGTCGAGTTCAAGGGGTGTTTGCTGTTCGTCGAAGATGAAGAAGGGGTAACCGAGGGCCATCTTCATGACGTCGGGGAGAGCGTTCTCACTCTCAACCGGAATCTTGATGACCTTCAACACCCGCGACTTGTTGTCGACCAGGATACCGCCGGTAGTTTCGGCAGTCTTGCAGAACTCCTTGACTTCGCGTGTACACCACTCCGACTCGACGTAGCGTGGCGTCAGCACAGAAACCAATAAGGCGGTCTTGGGAAACTGCTGGATGATCTCGTCGGCAAAGATGTCGTTGCCCGTGAGCTTTACGTCGCGCCATATCTCGGCCTTGCGGCCCAAGCGCATGCTGAGCATGGCCGAAAGCGAGGCATGGAAACGGCTAATCCAGCCCTGCTGATTGGGCGTCAGCGGCTCATTGTCAATGTGCGCGTAGCTGATGAAAACTTGTTTCTCGAAGGCCATCGAAGGGCATCACCCGCAATTGCAGAGCTAGTGTCGCATATTTCCTTACCATCCCATTCGGACGGCAAACTGGAATTGGCGGGGATTGTGGGACGACTTGATCTGACCAAATTGGGAGTAGAGCGTTACGCCATCAAGGCTGTAGGTGCTGATTGGGTTGTAATAATTGGGATGATTGAAGAGATTGTAGGATTCGGCGCGAAGGTTAAGGGCAATTCGCTCGCTCAGCTTGAATGCCTTCTGGAGCGCCATGTCGTAGTCGACGTAACCGGGCCCGGTAAACTGGTTGCGCGACGATGTACCGAGGCACGGCGTACCGGCTTCGCCGCTGCGTATTCCAACCGTCGTCTGGATGATATATCCGGATTGCGCTCCCGGCTGACTGGCGCAATCCTGACCGGGCAAGGTGATTGCCGCGGTATTTCCAAAATAGCCGTACGGATTCCCGGTAGTAGTCAGTTGCCCGTTGATGTCCACCCGCTGCGTGAGTTCGCCTGCGACGGGGCCGCTAAAAATGGTAAATGGCTGCCCACTCTCAGCCGTCAAGACCCCGCTCACTAACCAGCCACTGCGAAGCTGCGATGGTTTTGACGTTGGGATCTCCCAGGTGTACTCCAGGATGAACCTGTTCGTTTGGTTGTAATCGGAGGGACCGTAATCGTTTCTCAGGAAGTTATATGGGTCCTGCGGAATCGTATACGGCGTCACCTGCGCCTGCCCCGCCCCCGTGGTATTGACTCCTGCGGTCAACAGCCCTGTAAGCGCCGAGAGATTTGCCGAGATCGCGCCAGGAGTGAAAAGTCCCACCGGCGGAGCGAAAACGCTGTTGTTGGTGCCCAGGGAGAAATAGACGGGATTGCCCGTTCCGTAAGATTGCAGGCCAAGTACCTGGGTCATAAGAGGCCCGGGAATCAGCGGAGCGCCCGCGCTTGAACCGTTATCGAGCGCTTTGGAATAGGTGTACCAAGCTCGCGCCTGAAATCCGTGCCAGCCTTTGGTGGTCAGTTTTGCCACGAACGCGTTGTAGTTGCCGTAACCGATATTGGCGGTTGTAAATACCGGAACGTAGCTGAATGCATCGCACGGGTTACCAAACAGGCCCGGCGCCGAATTAGTGCAAAACCACTCGTTGTTAAAACCAGTGTTGGTCGTCGTAGGCAGGTTCCCCATGAAATTTCCGATGTAGGCAACTTCCGCCGAGATATTCCGCGTAATCTGGCGTTCCAGTGAGAAACTCACCTGCCGGGTAAGTGGATTGTTCAAATTGGACGGGTCGATCGCACTAAGGGCGAATGGGACACTCGCAGCCTGCGAACTCGGAACCTGATAACTCGAGCTGAGCAGGCTCGAGTTGCCCAATCCGCACTGTCCGCTGGAGCAATAAAAGCTGGAAAAGTTCTGTCCATAAAGCGTCTGCGGGTTCGTGGCGGATTTCGTCGTCGGGCGATTAAAAGCAAGTTGCGCCATCACGCTGGCTGGAATCTTGTCGTAGTAGATTCCAAATCCGCCGCGAATCACGGTGTCTCCGCTGGGCGTTGACCAGGCTATTCCAACCCGCGGTTCAAAGTTTGTGGTATTGGCGACGACGAAGCTTCCGTTTCCGTTGGGACTGCAGGTCCACGGCAGAGGCGTGGTCAGCCCGTAGATCGACCCCATTCCGCTGAACCCGTGATCGCACGGGTGGCCGAAAGTGTCTACTACCTGAGTTTCATCCTGTCTGACCAGTCCGTTCGCCGCAAGGTCGTAATTCCACAGCTGGTGATTCGTTTCGGACGACGGAGAAAAATACTCGTATCGGATTCCCAGGTTGACCGTCAGGTTTGGCTTCACCCGCCAGGTGTCCTGCAGGTATCCGGCTATAACGTAGGAATGAAATGCGGTGTTGTATGGGCTGGGCTGTTTAAGCGCGTAGTCGTAGGATGGGCTGGTAAATGCAGGTGGAAAGCAGCCGACGCAGGTTTCGCTATCGCTGGTAAACTCACCGATATCGCCGGAAACGACCATACCTCGGCTAAAGCCGCCGTTGTCAAAGATATTCTGCAGCCGCTGTAGATCAAACCCGGAACGCACGGTGTGTTTTCCCTTGAACCAAACAATGTTGTCCACCAGCTCGCCTTCGGTATCGCGGCGCTTTCCCGGGGAGCTGAGCGGCGCGCCGATGCGAGCAAAGGGAAACAACCCGTCAAGGGAAGGTGTGATCACCGGCACGCCCGTAAAGTAATAGCTCGGGGACCATACCGCGTCATTCCATCCTCCGAACGCCCCATTGACTCCGCTGCTGGCGCCGGCATATTGCGGATCCAGACCTGACAGTAGATAGGTCTGCATGGGTCCGCTGGGTAATCCTGCGCCCGCAGAGTTAAATTGCGCGTCCTGCGGGGTTTCCGTGACTTGAAACCGGGTGAACCCGCCGCGCAAGACGTTGCTGAAATGGTCGGAAAATCGATGGGTGAACGTAACCACCAGGTTCTGGTTCAGGACGGCACGCTGCGACCCGTTCCCGGGATATGCTGACGAGCTGGGGAGCGTGTCATCGTGCAGTTGCGATAAGTTTTGAAGGTTATACCGAAATGTCCAATCGGTACGGTCCGACTGAGTGAAATCCACTCGACCTAGATAGTTGCCCACATTGGTGTAATTGGGGGCGTAGCCGCGGTAGAACTCCAGCACGTCAGGAACGGCGACTACGTTCGATTGCGGATACAGCGAGAGAACGCTCTGCGCGAACTGGGCGTCCTGGTACTCCGATGTGCCCGGCTGGAACTCGCTCAGGTGGCTGCGATCATACGAACTAGGCACCCGGTCGAAGATGGGATTGGGATTATTAATGCGCGTTCCTTCGTAGTCTCCAAACCAGTACCACCGCTTGAGAAAGGAGCCGCCAGCCTGTGCCCCGAATTGCTGGGACGAGAACGGCTGAGTGTGGCTGCTATTTTGCGCCAGAATGGACGCCGGATCAAAGAGTGGATTGCAATCGGCCGTAGTGGGTGCTGAATTTGGAGTAGTACAGTAGTTCACTCCATACTGTGGGTTCGCATTGAGCATCTGAACCGTCTTAACGTATTGGTTGTACGAATTAGGCTCATAGATCGGCGAGTAGCCCGGGCCGTTCGTGTTGGAGGCTGCCGGCACGTTTAACGGTCCTGCAAAGGCTGCCGCTTGATCGAAACCTGAGCCGTTGTAGACCGACAGCGGTGAACTAGCATCGATCGAGTCCGTCGCAAAAAAACCGAATGCGCTGCCATGAAACTTAGCGGTGCCACGCCGGGTCACCACGTTGACCACGCCCCCCATGGTGCGTCCAAATTGCGCGTCCGCTGTGGCCGTGACCACCCGGAACTCCTGGATCGCATCGTTCACCTGAAAAGGAATGGCTTGGTTGCTGCTGGATGCCTGGTTGTCCATGCCATCAAGCAGGAACAAGTTCGCGGTCGGCCGCTGCCCGGAAATGCTGAATGTCGTGTCTTTCAACTCCGACCATGCTGGAAGGTCGTGCGCGCTGGAGTCCAATAAACCCAGGACCAGAAAGTTGCGATTGAAGAATGGAAGATTTCGCAATTGATTGCTGGTAATGACCGAACTGACCGCCGTGGACAACGTGTCAAGCGTCACGCGTGGGGACTCGGCAGTTCCCCGCTGGGTTGCATGAGCTTTCTTTCCACCTGAACTAGAAGACGATGGCGCAGTTTGCGGAACGCCTGCTGGAGTCGCCGTGCCCTTCTGTGGCGGACTCGACGAACCGGTGTTCTTGCCCTCCCCGGTCGAGCCGTCATCGCCGTCGGTCCAACGACTGCCCGGAGCTTCCGGTCGACTGCCAACGTAGGCTACCAGTCGAGGCTTGCGAGGCGAGGAGCCAACGAGGACAGGCGATTCCGATTGTCCCAACTGCGGCGGCAACCAACCAGCAGTACTTGGGCGAGTGTGTCCAGTCCCGTTGCGCAGCTGGGAAACCGGACTTGGCGATTTGTCGGCGATAAACGACGGGAGGATATGTCGAGTCTCACCTACCTCCACGTCGAACTTGACTTTCTGCGGTGCAAACGCCATCCCCGACGCCTCCGCCGTAATGGCGTAGCCTTCGGCGGGCGCGACTTCGGCAAAGAAATAGAACCCGTCGGAGTTGGTCGTGGTAGAACGCTCGATCCTTAGAGACTCATTGTGCAACGTAACCCGGACGCCTGGGACCGGGGTATCCTGATGGTCCTCAGCATCACCACTGATGAGGGCCCGATCCTGGGCCAAACTGAAAGACGAGGCGACAATCACCAGCAAGGCTAGAAGCGTGCCGTGCCGCATAAGGACAACCCCCAAACTTCCGTGTCCCATTGACGCACTGGGACAGATCGCAGTCGGGAAACGACCCAAAGTGGCTGGATTCCCGCAGTTTAACTCCGTCTCCTGGCGACATGCACCACCAGTCACGTTCGAATGGGAAGACATTAGCACACTTTGGCTCGCGTGGCGCCACTTCCGTTGGTGCGATACAGTCTCTATGCGATTTTGCATGTAATCCATTGGGCTCGGAGGCCTCCAGGTGATTTTCGCCAAACGAAAAAACTTCCATCGGCGTTGACGGGACTGGTTCGCTTGTTTTGTGGAATCACCATGTGCCCTCTACGGATCGCTCTAAAATCTATCTGTTGACACGATGTCCGAGGGACGTTAGCATCCTGCACAATAGCACCAGTCGTAGCGTGGTGGCTCCGACCTGAGTGCCCGAAATGGGGTTTTGCGCGATGCGGAGGCTCGGTCGATGGTTGACTTTGTGCGGCGTCCTCGTCTTCGTCGTTTTCGCCGTTCCGAATCTGTCGGCGCAAAACTGCGGAACTCATTGCTTTCAGGTGGGTAACACAAAAGGGACTTGGTACGCTCTGATCACGAACCAGAACGGCGCCGCCATAGGACCAGCCCAATTTCTACCGACGGGTGACTGCGGGATGACCAATGGCGGTACTAACTGTGGATTGTTTTACGATCCCACACAAAATCCGCCCACGTTGTTTAATCCCACCTCTCCCAGCGGCTGGCACGGATACAATGGGACCGACGACTCTCAAACTTACCTCGATAGTCTCAACGGTGGCTTGACCTTTACTCTTACGATGGGCACTGCGGCAATTCATCGGTGGGATTCGAATCAAGCAAGCTCTTCGGAACCTTGGAGGGCGCCGTCGTCCGACTACGGATACTATCTGTCAACCTACAATTCGCCCGATTCAGACGCAATCACGCTGTGTGCGGGCCAGGGAGTGGGCGTCACAACTTGCCCAACGAGCCTCACTTCGGGTCAGCTCGGCATAAAAGAGCTGGCGTTCTACTGGGGAAGTATCGACACCTGGAACAAGGTGGGATTCTGCTATAGCTCTGGAAACTGTGATTATTTTTACGGCTCAAGTCTCAACGGCTTTACGCCCACAGACTCAACGGCAGCGGGCAATGCACCGTGCGGCGCTCCGTTTGGGAGTCCCTCCTGTGATCTTGCATCGGCAGTTGTCGATTTTAAAGACGGGGGCAACAACCCCTGGGCGTACGTAACCTTTTCGTCCTGCGGTCTTGACACCACCCCAGTATGTCTCCCGGCCTTCGAAATTGATAACCTCGAGTACGTGACAGCTCTCGCTCCCTCCGCGCTTCCAGGGCAGGATGCGTTCGCCCCGACGCCCGAACCTTCGAGCCTACTGTTGCTGGGATCGGCGATGGGAGCTATCGCCGCCGTGATGCGCCGCAAGTTGCGCCCGTAATCCCGCCGAAGAAGTCGTCATCGCTTCGCCAGAAGGCTTATGCCAGGGCAAAATGCATCTCGGCATGTTGTCCATTCAGCCGAACTCCGGCATGTGCAGCGGCACGGTCTTATAGACAGTGGCGTTCATGCGCCTCGGCGGCTTGCGGAAATAGAGCCTCTTCAGTGGTATCGAGGCATGACCACACCGAGAATATCTACTCGGGTCGGTCGTGCGGTTGACAGATGCCCTAAGTGCCAGCAGAATCGGAACATCTCCTTTAATTTGGCCGTCGAAAACTATTCGCTAAGGTGACCCTGCCGATGCACCGCTACCTCATTGTCCTCTCATTACTAGCTATTGCCATAATGGTGTCCATATCGGGCGTAGCTCAAGCGCCTCCTAGTGCCGACGCATACGTCACCAACACGCAGCCTGTCGCAAACTTTGGCGACAGCCCGCTGCTGGCGGTGCAGGCAGGAACCACCAGCTATATTCGGCTGAACCTCGGCGTGGTGCCGGCCAACGCGACCATTGCCAAAGCTACGCTGCGGTTATACGTTAACGCCGTCTCGGCGCCCGGCTCATTTGACGTATATGAAGTCCAAACCCAATGGGCAGAGCGAACGATCAACTTCGTTGGAGCCCCGCAACTTGGGCCATCTGCGACGGGCGGAAGTCCAGTGTCGATCACGGCAGCCACTCAAAACCAATTTCTATTAGTAGACATAACTCCGCTGGTGCAATCGTGGGTTAATGGCTCGGCGCTAAACAACGGCATCGCCCTGGCGCTAACCAGTACGGCCGGAAGCTTTTCTTTCGACAGCAAAGAGAGTTCCGGCACGGGCCATTACCCTGAGATTGAAATCTCATACGAATCCGCTGCTTCGACCCCGGTCGTGGGTGCCGTGGTCGTTTCAGCGGCGCAGACTTCGAAGTCCCCGAGCGGGCCCTTGAATACCGACCCCTACATTGACAACGGGACCCTGTTGCAGACAGGCGCCAACTTCAACATCGACGGCAACGGGACGGCAGCTACCCTCAATGCCACCAGCAACTACAACCTGGCAGGCGCGCCGGTGTTGGGCAATAGCGGGACGCAGGGTATGTTCTTGGGGGCAGGGGCGGGGACGAACAACACCGGAACCTACAACCTGTTTCTCGGCATCGCGGCGGGACACAATACCACTGCAGCCGACTACAACACCTTCATTGGCACCGACGCGGGATACTTCAATACCACCGGCACGCAGAACTTCATGCTGGGAGCTACCGCCGGCTATCACAACACCACGGGCAGCTACAACATGTTCGTGGGCTCGCTGGCGGGATACAACAATACCACCGGAACGCGCAACGCCTTCGTTGGCAGGGCCGCCGGGATTGCCAATACCACGGGAACCGGAAATAGTTTTTTCGGTGCTAATGCGGGCGCCGCCAGTACGGCCAACTTCAATACCTTCCTGGGGGGATTTAGCGGGGCGGCGACAACGACGGGAGCCCAGAATACCTTCGCCGGATGGCAAGCGGGGCAGATTCAACGTCACCGGAAGCAACAACCTGTTTTTGGGGTACAACGCGGGATCGGCTGGGGGAACGACGTCGAATAATGACGTTTACATTTCCAGTCCGGGAGCGGGGAATGAGACCGGGGTGATCCGCATCGGCGCGACGAGCCAGACAGCGGCGTACATGGCAGGCATCTACGGCAACGCGCCGCAGCGGGGCGTTACCAGTGGTGATCAACTCCAGCGGACAGCTTGGAACCACGACGGCCGGGATCGGCGTGACGTCGTTCAACGGCCGCACCGGAGCTGTGGTCTCGGCGACGAACGATTATAGCTTCTCGCAGATTAATGGGACGCTGATCGGCTCGCAGTTGAGCGGCCCGTATAGCAATGCGGTTACGCTATCGAATACTGCGAACGTCATTGACGGATCCTTTGTGGGCAATGGTGCTGGGCTGACAAGTGTTCCTTCGGGATTGGCCTGGCCTATCGTTACCAAATCTGCCAATTACACGATTCTGGCCACCGACTTTTCGACTCCAACGACGGTTGGCAACTTTCTTATCGCAACGGGGACTGTTTCGCGCACGTTTACACTGCCGAATCCGGCGCCGCCCAACGGTGACTGCGTGGCGATCGGAAACGTAATCGATGCCGGCATAAATTCAGGAACAAACACATTTCTGACGATCAATCCGAATGGACTGATGGTCGACGCTACTTCGAGCTACACCCCGACGCATCCTCGGCGCGCGGCCTACTTCTATTGCTCCGACGGCACCGGCTATTACCGGCTGGGGTTCGCTCAAAATGGCGTGAGCGAAATCGGGCCTTGGCTCAAAACCGTTGACACTGGATCACAGAATGCAATGACGACGACCTTCCGCAATGGTATGGATTTTGGGCTCGCACAAGGCACCATGTTTTACCTGCTCCCGATCCATAACAACACAATCACGACCCCCACCTTGAATGTGAATGGATTGGGAGCGTATCACGTCACCAAATTCGGAAATCAGCCCCTGGCGCCAAATGATCTGACGACTACGGCATATGCTCATCTCTTTTTCGACGGAAACAAATGGGAACTGCTCAATCCCCAAACCGCTCAGGGAACGGTCACGGCTGTGAACGCGGCGCCCCCCTTGGTTTCCAGTGGCGGAACGACGCCAACCCTGTCATGCCCCACTTGTAATACTGCGGCAACGTTGACTGGCACGACTTCCAGCATCGGCGGGGCCCTTGTGTCCGCGGGCAGTTGTGCTGCCGGCACGGCCTCGGTCAATGGCGCCGCAGTGGGCCATCCTGTCTCCGTAAGCGCCTCTGACGGAACACTTCCGAACCCATTGGTCATCCTAAGCGCCGCAGTTACAGCGTCCGACACGATAACGGTACAACTGTGTGCGGTTGCCGATGTAACGCCGTCGGCAAATACCTACAATGTCATGACACAATAGGAAATGAGGGCCGGAAGCCAGGATTTGTGAGGGTATCTCGGCGCTGATTCTCGTACTCGCGACTCGCCGCTCTGGGGCACTCTGGCTCCGACCTGCCCGATTCCCGCATGGAAGCTGACCTGATTTTCTCGACAGTCGGCTTTCAGGGCAACGTCGCAGTTGTTAGCTCTGGTGCTTCCGCGGGGGGCACAGTCGGTTCCCTGCAAAGTTGGACAATTTGAGAACCCATAGGCCAGAATGAAGAATCGGCACAATTTATGAATGACTCAATTCTGGTTACGGGCGGGGCCGGGTTTATCGGCTCAAATTTTGTAATGCAGTGGCTGGCGCGCGAGTCGGCGCCACTCATCAACCTGGATCTGTCTTACTTACGCCGGACACTTGTCCAGCCTTGCCTCGGTCGCTAACCATCCCAAGTACGACTTCGTTCGCGGAGACGTCAACGACCGCGAACTGGTCGAACGACTTTTCCGTGAACATCGGCCTGGAGCGGTCGTCCACTTCGCCGCCGAAAGCCATGTGGATCGCTCGATCACAGGCCCGGAAGAGTTTATTCGCACTAATATTCACGGCACCTTTACGCTGTTGGCAGAGGCCAAGTCATACTTCGATTCCCTTTCGGCCGAAGACAAGAAGCGCTTTCGCTTTCTGCACGTCTCTACTGACGAAGTGTATGGCTCGCTAGGCCCGGACGATCATCCTTTCACCGAAAGCACAGCTTACGCGCCTAACAGCCCTTATGCCGCCTCGAAAGCCGCTTCTGACCACCTTGTCCGGGCGTGGTTTCACACTTACAACCTACCCACGCTGACCACGAACTGTTCCAACAACTACGGCCCGTTTCAGCTCCCGGAGAAACTTATCCCGCTGATGGTCCGCAATGCCCTCCTGGGCGAGAAGCTTCCGGTCTATGGTGATGGCCAGAACGTCCGCGATTGGCTGTACGTGGAGGACCACTGCGACGCCATCCGCTGCGTTCTGCGCAATGGCAAGCCCGGCGAAACCTACAACATTGGCGGCCGCAGCGAGCGCCGCAACTTTGACGTGGTCAAGACCATCTGCGCCGTCATCGACGAGTTGTGCCCGGAGTCGCCGTTTCAACCACACGCCAACCTGATCAGCTTTGTGACCGACCGCCCCGGCCATGATTGGCGGTATGCGATTGACTGTTCCCGCATTGAGCAGGAGTTGAATTGGAAGCCGCAAGTCAGCTTCGAGGCCGGCATTCGCAAGACCGTGGCCTGGTATCTGGAACATCAGGACTGGGTCGCCAGCGTCACGGGTAGCGACTATCGGTCCTGGATCGCCACCCAATATGCCAGCCGCGGAGGCGCCATTTAGCATGACCACGCCGCTCAAGGGAATCATTCTTGCCGGGGGTTCCGGCACCCGCCTCTACCCGGCCACTCAATGCGTCTCTAAGCAGCTTCTGCCGGTTTACGACAAGCCGATGATTTACTACCCGCTCAGCGTGCTGATGCTGGCGGGCATTCGCGACATACTCGTCATCTCCACGCCGCAAGATACGCCGCGATTCGAGCAACTCTTGGGCGACGGCGCTCGCTGGGGCCTGAACTTTTCCTACGCAGTGCAGCCCCGACCCGAAGGCATCGCGCAGGCATTTCTAGTGGGCGCGGACTTCATCGCAGGGCAACGTTGCGCCCTGGTGCTGGGCGACAACATCTTTTACGGCCACAATCTGTCGCGCATGATGCAAGCGGCTGCCCAGCGGGAAACCGGCGCAACCGTGTTCGCCTATCCGGTGCATGACCCGGAGCGCTACGGCGTGGTCGAACTTTCCAGCGACGGACGCGCCCTCACCCTGGAAGAAAAGCCTCAAGCAGCCCCGTTCCCGCTACGCGGTAACCGGGCTGTATTTTTACGATAATCGCGTTGTCGATTTCACCCGCAGCGTCAAGCCCTCGGCCCGCAAGGAACTGGAGATCACGGATCTAAATCGCACTTACCTGGAACGCGGAGAGTTGCACGCTGAGATCATGGGCCGAGGCATGGCATGGCTCGATACCGGCACGCACGACTCTCTGCTCGAAGCCGCCTCGTTCATTCAGACTATCGAGAAGCGGCAGGGGCTAAAGATTGCCTGTCCCGAGGAAATTGCGTTTCGCGCCGGATATATCAACGCCGAACAACTCGAATCCCTTGCCGCGGTCCTTCACAACAGCGGCTATGGAAAATATTTGCGCGGGGTTTTGGAATCTCCGACACTGACGTGACCTCGATTCCGATTCTGCTGTTGAGATTTCCCATCAAAGCCCACGCGGAAGTTAACCTCGAAAATAAAACGGCCCGCTGCACTTGAGGCAGCGGGCCGATATCTCTCCTCACAAACTGGAAATGCGGTTGTCGAGTCAGTAGGCGTTCTTTCCAAACATGCCCGACCACGCTGTGAGAAGAATGATCCGCAGGTCGAACCAGAAGCTCCAATTCTGCAGGTAGTACAGGTCGAACTCAAATCTTTTTTGGATGGAGGTATCGCCGCGCCAGCCATTCACTTGCGCCCAGCCGGTGATTCCCACCTTTAAGCGATGGCGGCTTTCGTAGTGCGATATCTCCTCCAGAAAGCGCCTTACAAAGTGCGGCCGCTCTGGGCGGGGCCCGACTACACTCATATCTCCGCGCAGGACGTTAAAGAACTGCGGGACTTCGTCAAGGCTGGTCTTGCGCAGGAAGCTCCCGATAGCCGTGCAACGCGGATCATCCTTGACCGTCCACTGATGATCACTCTCGCTCGGCTCGGCCTGCCTCATGGTACGAAACTTGTACATAGTGAACGGCATTCCATTCAAGCCGACGCGCTCCTGACGGAACATCACCGGTCCCGGAGATGACAACTTTATGATTGCCGCGATCAAGCCCATGAATGGGAACAAGAAGACCAGCACTCCGAGCGAACATGCCACATCGAAGGCCCGCTTCAAGAAGAAATAAGCCGGCGACTCCAGAGGAGTGGTGGCCAAGTCGAGCATCTGCAGGTCACCTAACTGAAACAGGCGCTCTCTCACAACTGGGAGGCTGCCCAAGTCCAGAACCACCCGCGTAGGGACGCAGAGATCTCCTATCCGTACCAACAAATCGTCCATTTCCGAGAGTTGCTCGGGGCTGGCTGCGATGACGATCTCCTGAAACGCTGGTACTCTTCCGAAGCCGATGTCATCGAATTGAAACACCGGTGCGTCCTGAACCTGAACTGGTTCGTCGCCAATGCTGATGTAGCCCACCACTTCGGACGTGACCACGGGAACACGCGCCAGGCGAGTGGCGATGCGACCGGCCCGGCGACTCGCCCCGACCATCAGCACCCTTATCGCCGGGGAGGCGAAGTGCGAGACGTGCAACATCCGGCGCATTACTACTCGCGTCCCCAGCGTTAGAAGAAGCAGCGCAATCGAGCTGACCACGAAAAACACCCGCGAGAAATTCTGTTGCCGATAGAAGAAGAGAACGGCAAGCAACACGGTGTAGGTGGCGAAGCAGGCGCTGAGAGACTTGCGAATGCCGGTGTTTTCGCGGAAAAGCTCATCCGTGTCACATAAATGCTGCCGCTCGGCAGCGATGGCCCACACCATCGTGATGAACAGGAGGACTGCGAAATAGAACCACGGATCAAAATCGGCGGGGTGCTGCTGCAGATCCATCATCCGCAAGCGTACGTATGCAGCGATCGTGAACGCCAGCAGCGGCAGCATGTAGTGCCAGAGGCGAATGTAGAAACCGAGTGATTTCAGGCGAAGAGACATTTCATCACCTCAGTGAAAACCGTTCCTCAGACCGTGGCGATTCGCTCAGGTTTGCGAGAGTCGTGTACAAGGGGTTCCGAACGACAAGACGTTCCGGCTCGCGGTACTTCCATCAGATGCGGATGGCTGTCAGAGCAGAGTCAACAACTCGGGAATCTTGAGAGCTCGAATGAGGAAGTACCAGGGCTGGCAGTCAACAAGATCTGTCCCGCGAGGACGCATCTCCCAGGATGTGCTCCACCGCCGCGGCCAGGCTTTTTACCGCGACGTCGGCGGCCGAGCCTTGGGTCGCACCCAGGAGAATCGTGCGGCATCCGGCAGCGCGGCCGGCCTCCACGTCCGAGTCCTTGTCGCCCACCATCCAGCAGCGGTCCATTTCTAGCGAGTACTCGCGGGCCGCCTGCTGCAACATCCCGGGCTTCGGTTTGCGGCACTCACATGCATCCTTGTAATCGTGAGGACATACGTAGATGTGGTCAATCCAGCCGCTGGATTCACCAACTACCTGTCGCAATCGTGCATGGATTTGCTCCACGGCCTCGGCCGCGACTAGACCTCGTGCGATGCCACGCTGATTCGTTATGACGATCACGCGAAACCCGCTTTGATTGAGGCTGCTGATCGCTTCCGATGCTCCGGGCAGCAGAATTAAGTCATCTGGCGAAGTGATGTACAGCCCTTCCGGCGCCGGGCGGTTGATAACTCCGTCGCGATCAAGAAAGACAGCCCTAGCCACAGACTTCCTGTTCCACAATCTCGCAAACGATGTGGCCCACCATAATATGGCACTCCTGGATACGCGGAGTTTCGGCAGAAGGGACTCGCAGGCAAACGTCCACCACATCTTTTAAGAGACCGCCGGACTCGCCCGTCAATGCCACCGTCGTAATCTTCCTCTCCTGTGCTACCTGCATGGCAAGCAGAACATTGCGAGAGTTGCCGCTCGTGCTCAATCCAATAGCCACGTCGCCTGGCAGGCCCAGCGCTTCAATCTGGCGTACAAAAATCATGTCGAACGAGGTGTCGTTGCCGATAGCCGTAATTGCGGACGTGTTTGCGCTGAGTGCCATCGCGGGTAGTGCGCGACGCTCATGCAAATAGTGGCCTGTAAATTCAGCCGCGAGATGCTGGGAATCGGCAGCGCTTCCTCCGTTGCCCATGAACATCACTTTGTGTCCTCCCCTGAACGCCGCGCTGATGCGGCTCGCAATGTCTTCCACCATCGACTGAAATACGTGATCCTGAAGAAGCAGTTGCTTGACCGAAATGCTCTCGGCAATGCGTCTAGCGCAGACTAATCTGGCAGCGTTGCTTACACTCTGGCTCATTCGTCCTCATAGCAAGCATCCCCGATGCCTGCGATCTTCCATCCGTTCCGCGTTCCGATATTCAAATTGCCTTCGGCAGATTGGATTCTTGGTTCCTCCAGGTTTGCAGCCCTTCCCTGTCGAACGCAAATTCCGTCGTGACGGCGCCCATCTTACGCAACTGCTCCGCCACCTTATGTTTACGTTCAAACTCGCAATAGAACATCATGTAACCTCCGCCTCCCGCGCCGGTAATCTTCCCGCCCAGGGCTCCGTTCTTTCGAGCTGCCTCGTACAATTCGTCGATCTGCGGATTGGATATCCGGTCCGACATCTGCTTCTTGGCTTGCCAGGCGGAATCCAGCAGGTCGCCGAACTGCGACAGGCGATTCGTGAGCAGCGCGTTCTTCATGGCCACGGCCAGTTCTTTCTGCGACTGGAGCCCCTCCAGAGTTTCGCGTTGCTCAGACAGCAACCGGGAGGTCTGGTCGTCGATAATGTGGTCGGAACGCCGAGTTTTGCCGGTAAAGCAGAGTAGTAAGTTGTGCTCGAGTTCGTTGATCGTAGCGGAATGGACGCGCAGCGGGTTCACTACGACGTGGTCCTTTCCGAACTCCATAAAATTGAAGCCGCCAAACGAAGCTGCATATTGGTCCTGCAAGCCACCCGTAATCTGCAAGTCCTTGCGTTCAATCAGGTACGCAATTTCCGCTACTTCGTAGTTGCTCAGAGGCGTCGCTCGAAGTTCACGCACCAGACCGACCAGGGCAACCACCAGCGCCGATGAGGATCCAAGTCCTGACCCTGGAGGTGCATCACTCTGCAAGAAAATATCGAAGCCAGTGGAATTCACCGCTTCGAGCCGCATAAGAGCGGCCTTTGCCAGGTCGAGGTTCCCATCCATGTGCAGTGCATCGCCGACCGCGAACTCAACTTGCAGATCCAAGTCAGCCGACTCGATGCTGATTCGCTTGTCCTGCCGTGGTCGTAGGCTGCCCCATGCATAGCTATCGATGGTCGCATTCAGCACACAACCGCCATAGGTCTCCGGATAGGGAGGCACGTCTGTGCCTCCACCCGCGAAACTGATGCGTAATGGTGCCTTTGCGCGGATGGTCATAGCCATGAAAGTCCCCTCAGTTCGTTCTGTGCGCGTTGGTAGTCTTGCGGAATTCCGATGTCGATGAAGTAGCCGTGACACGGGAAGCCATACAACTCGTCGGGGCACAGTGCGGGAAGGACCGACCGCTCAACCGACACTGGCCCTTCCTTCGCGATCAACTCGACCACTCTTGGTTCGAAGAGGTATGTACCGCCGTTGATGTAACCCGGGCTGCCAGCCACCGACTTCTCGCGAAATTCGGTGATCCGGCCGAGGTTCATCCGTTTGCACTGCGCCGTAACGCCCTGTGTCCAAAACGTGAGCAAGTGCCACAGTTCCAGTTTTGCCGTGCCCCTGATGCGACTGGAGCATGCCTTCGAAGTCCAATTGCAGGATCGAATCGCCATTCATCACAAAAAAACTATCGTTTATTCCTAATTCTGACGCTGCGAGCCTGATCGCCCCGCCAGTTCCAAGAGGCTCCTCTTCCACCGAGTACAAAAAGTCTATCCCGAGCTCTTTCTCGCCTTCCGCCCACTCAATGATCTGTTCATTTTCGTGGCCCAAGCATAAAACCACTTTCGTAAAGCCAGCACGAGCTAATTGCCTCACCAGATAGAACAGAAACGGCCGTTCGCCAATTGGGGCCATCGCCTTCGGCCCTTCCGAATAGGCTGGCCGCAAGCGAGTGCCCATACCGCCGACCAACACCAGCGCCGGACACTTGGAGAGTTCATCACTCGTTGTCATGAGAGGCAGTCGCGCTTAGTTCCAGATCGGGATACGCCTAATTAATCAAATACTCGCAGTAAGTGGAGAAGTGTCGAGTCGCGCAGCCATCCCATGTAAATCTAGCTGCCTGTTCGAACCCGAGCAGTTGCAGGTGGTTCCAGCGGTCCTGGTCCAGGAGTACGTGTTCCATGGCGGAAACGAGAGAATCCAATTCTCCCGGTACAAAATACTCGGCCGCATTGCCACCGACCTCTGGCAACGATGCGACTGCAGAACATGCTACCGGAGTTCCGCATGCCATGGATTCGAGCACAGGGAGTCCAAACCCCTCTTCGAATGACGGTAGCACTGTTAATTCGGCCGCTGAATAAGCAGCGCGAACCTGTTCGTCTGAAACTCGTCCGGCAAAAATGACCTTCGACTCCATCCCTAAATCATTCGCGGTCTTCTGCAGCACGGCGCGCCAATATGTGTCGTCGCCGACGATTATGAGTCGATGGGGCAACCGATTGCGCCTTATCAACTGATCAAACGCCCGCAACAGGCCGGATACATTCTTGTTCGGCTTTAGATTCCCGACGAATAGAACAAACGGCTCTGAACACCCGAAGTCGGCGGCGATCTTCGCCTTGGATTTCTCGCGATCTTCTTGGTAGATGTGCGGGCCAACACCGCTGTAGGTCACGGTAATCTTGTCTGGCCTCACGGACAGATGGTTCACAATCATGCTTTTGGTGTATTCGGAAACGGTAAACAGATGGTCAGCCCGCTTTGCCGCCAGACGAAGTACCGGCTGTGCATAGACCCAACTCGCAAGGCGACGTCTTTGGGTTGGATCGATGATGTGAGTGAGATCGTGGATGGTGATGAGCATGCATCCTCGCCTCAGGAGTGGGGCGTTGTAGTGCGGCACGTGCAGAACGTCGCAATTTCGTGCTGCCCATAACACTTCAGCTTGCTCTCGCAGCGAATAGATCGGTGCGCTTGCCGGAATCACTTCGTACCCAAACTCCTTGAGGGCCCCAACATGCTTCGGAAGCGTGAGTAAGCACGTGTCAAAACCTTCTGTCTTATCCAGTCCCCGGATGACGTTCAGCGTGTAGGCACCCAAGCCGCTATCTAGCCAGCGCGCGTCGATCATCAATTTCTTCACCTTGTGATTTCAAACTCCGCACTCGTCATCGCCTCTGCCAGCGCGGCTAGAAAACGCTCCTGGAACTTTCTTTTTGAGAATCCTCGGGCCCTGTTTCGCATCACCGTGACATCAAAGCTGCGGTCCTCGAATTCGGTGAGAGCTTGTTTGAGCCCCGCAGGGGTCGCCTCGCGGTAGAAGACCGCCGTGTCGGGGGACATGGTGTCGAGCACGCCGCCCTCGGCAAGGGCGATGACAGGGCAGCCGGCGGAGATGGCCTCCAAGGGGACCAGCCCCATGTCTTCGACCCCCGGGAAGATCAGGGCCCTTCCGCGGGCGTAGAAGTCGGCCAGCTGGTCGTCGGAGACGAAGCCATGGAACTCCACATCGGCGCCGAGCGTGGCGGCTAAGACCCGCAACTTCCCTTCCTCGGGGCCGGAGCCGACGATCTTCAGGCTTCGCCCGAGCTCGGCGCAGGCCTCGATGGCGTGATCGACGCGCTTATAGGGAGCCAGGGCGCTGACCATCAGGTACCAATCCTCGGGCTTGCGCACTACCTTTTCCCAGCGGGTGACATCCGCGGGGCCGTAGATAACCTCGGCTTCGCGCCCGTAAATCCGCTTCACCTGTTCGGCGACATAGCTGGAGTTGGTGGTGAATACGTCGACCCGATCGAGCGTTGCCAAGTCGTACTTCTGGAGCAGCTTAGTCACCGGCCGGAAGAGGAAGCGGGAGAGGAAACTGCCGACCTGTTCGGGGCCGAAGTAGTCGTCGAAGCGGTCCCAGGCGTAACGCATCGGGGTGTGAATGTAGCAGACATGCAGGGGACGCTTTCCTGTCCGGCTGACCATGGACTTGGCGACTGCGTGGGAAGTGGAGATCACGATGTCGGCGTCCTCGATGCCGACTTTGGTGGTCTCGGCCAACAACGGGAACAGCGGCAGATAATAGCGATACTTGGTGCGCGCCAGCGGCAGGTGTTGCAACCAACTAGTCGTGATTCGCCTTGAGGTGATTATTTTGCTGACGCTGTCGGGACAGCAGAGCAGCGTCCAAAGTGGCGCATCGGGAAAGAGCTCGCAGATGGCTTCGAGGGCTTTTTCGCCGCCGCGCATGCCGGTGAGCCAGTCGTGCACCAAAGCGACACGCAAGCCATTGCAAAAGCTGGGACTTACAAGCTGTTCAGGGACTTCTGCGGAGACTGTCATGAACGGAAGAGAGGCGGAATTCGAACTTCCCAAATCGGGAATGGAGGCTGGGAGTACCCCCCTCCCCCCCTCCCCCGAATTCTTTAGAATCAAGAACTTACGGGGAATTTTTCGGTAACTGCATACGACCAAAGGAGTTAGCGGTAAATTCGTGTTAACAAAGAACTTAGCCGACGCGCCAATGAGACGGCTCTCGCCCGCAGGCACAACAGTCCGACGTTAGTGATACGCCAGGCTGCTTGGGGATGTCTAGCAAAATCTGCACGGCGAAAAAACTTTAGTAACCATGAGCGCGCAAATCCGTAACCACCAGGCGCTGTCTCATAAACGCCAGCCGGGCGCGAGTCGAGGCCCCTCAGGGGCTGAAGCCCTGTATTGACCACGCCCGCAGCGGCACGGCTGAAGCCGTGCCCTTTCAAATCGAATTTATGAGAACACTTCTAGCGAGCGGCTACTTGGAAAACTGCAAGCCATCGTCGCACTCGTCGCGGTCGAACATTTTCTGCAGTTCCCGCACGAATCCTTCGCTCGCAACATGCACTTGCTTGCTGGGGATGAAGAGATTGGAGAAATACGGACTGATGGTTGCGACGAATTCGACAACGCTTACCCCACTGACATTGCGAAGGTGGTGGGGGACGAACTCAACAAAAAGGGACTGCGCTGAAGCAAGTATCCCGGGCATGCCTTTGAGGGCGAAGTACTCTGAGCCCTCGATGTCCATCAGAATGGCGTCGAAGTGTTGCCCAGCCAATTCTTCGTCGAGCGGAGCGGCGGGTACGCTGACGATGTCGGGCGAGTCGTAGAAATAAGCGTAGTCCCGCGTGGCAGGGGCGCGCTTCGAACCACCAGAGTTGACGCGGTTCATTACGAACTCGATATTCTCCATCTTGTCGCTGGCGGCGATATTGATAGCGGTCACATTCGAGCAGTCATTGATGTGCAAGTTCCATTTGAGCAGACGAAAGGTCTTGGGGTTGGCCTCAACCGCGGTCAGGTGCGCGCACCGCTTAGATGCTGCCACGGCCAGTGCCCCCACATGCGCTCCCACTACCAAAACGGCGCTCGCGGGGCCAATCACCGGGTAGATCCGCTGCAACTCGTCCAAGCCATATTCGCCGGAGTAAGCCAGTTTGCGGCCAACCGTCACGTCATCCGCGTTGACCAGCAGGAGGCCATTCCGGGTGCTCACGAGCACAGCTTCGACATGCGACCCCAAAAGACGTCGCTTAGCTCGGCTCAAGAAACTGAGCGTCGCAAGTTTCGATGCGTTTAAGTACCGCCGAAAAGTGCTAGATCCCGTCATGACGCAGTGACCTCTTCTGTAGTGCAGCCGGCACCGTAATCGGCTGTGCAGTCGCTATTCGTTCTTAGCTTGCCAACAAAATTACAACGACTGCCAGAACGAGCACCTTGGTATTTAAAGAGGAAATTGATGCTAAACCGAAACAGCACGCAAAAGGCACTCCAAGGATGGAGAACAATTCCCGCTACGCCAGCTTGCCGAATCGATCGCCACAAACCACAGGAACGCACACCGTGCGCGATGGCCACGCGCAAGTGGTTGCACAAAATGAAAGTCACGAGCCGTTCTGGGACTTCTGCGGAGATTGTCATGAGGCCGAACTAACCAGGTGCGGGCAAATTGATAACGAGCACAGGACAATAGGCTCGTTAGGGGGTAGCAAGCATAGCCAATTCGAGGTTAGTTGCGAAGAACTTCAGCGGTGTATAGGCGCAAAGGAAACGGTCAACGGGTTCCAGCCAGCGGTCGAGAGACAATGGCACGGAGTTCTTGGGAAACAACTGCGCGTGTCTAAGAGCAAAGGGGGTAAAGCCAGCCGACACGGCCAAGTCCCGGATGCTCTCGCGGGTGTATAGCCGGTCGTGGTAGTTGTCTCCGCGAACCCTAGCGACTGCCTGCGTCCAGGAAAGGACGTAGGGAAGAAACGCGACGAACAGCAGCCCTCCTGGCCTGAGCACTCGACGGAGTTCGACCAGCGACTTCGCGTCCGAGGTGACGTGCTCCAGCACACCAAAACTGACCACGCAATCGAATGACGCAGAAGGAAATGGGAGGTCGACCGGATCTTCCAACGGGACAAGCTGGAAATGCGACGCGTCAATGATCGGTGTCGGTTGTCCGAAAGCCGAATCGTCATGCGAGCGAGCGAGGTCGCAGCTTGTTACTTCGAACCCCTTCTGGTGAAGGAGATACGTGATGTGACCTTTGCCACATCCCCAGTCCAGTACCTTCGTCGCTGGCGGAGCGAGATTCATGCCTTCGCTGAGCAGAGCCGAAAGGAAGTCGATCTGCCGGATGATGACCGCTTGCGTGCTCCGGCACAAGAACTTGTGGGAAGGGGTTTGCGCAACGATGGACGACAAATGGGTGTCCTCGTTAACCCTCTTTCGGAGTAGGGCCTCACGTTCGCGTGCAACGTCGTTCATGTTCTCTATCTCGGACATTTTTTTAACATCTTGGAAGGCCTCCCGCATGGGAGAGTCTACGCGAAAGCAGAACTCAGTTTTGCGTCGGAGATATGTTCGTAGCCCGCCAGTCCAAACGAAACCAAAACCAGAACGATCATCTTTGTATCGAAGAAGAAGTTGGTGCCAAACCAAAACAGGACGCAGAACGCGAACCACGGGTAAAGGATGATCCCGGCCGTTCCGCCGATCCTTATTGACCGCCACAGCCATCCGCACAGTAATCCGTGGAGTAAGACCACCAATGGTGCAAACCAACCAAAGTCGGCAAAGAGATACCCAAAAGTGCCACTCCAAATGAAGTATCCGTCGAGCCCCGCCTGCCATGTGGAGGTGAATTCGGAATCCCACATCTCCTGGAAAGTCGGCCAATGAAAGAACTCGCGAATCGGAAGCAATTGATTCAGCGTTGCATTGAAGCTCAGGAACGAGCTGAAGTAAACGCCATTGCCTGCGTGGGGGTAGTGCATTCTGCCGGTGACGAGAGCCGCCAGGCGGTTGTAGGAAGTAACGGTGTACCTCACGATCTCGGGCAGAGGGTCTTCCGCGCCGCGAACCGAGGAAAACAGCAGAAACGCCACGACCAATAAGAACGCGCTGACCAACACGGTCCGGAGAAAAGTGCGGCGGCTCAGGCTGCCTAGCGCCCGCCGGCGAACCAAATAGAGCAAGACTGTCCCTATCACGACAGGCATAAACTCACCCCGGCCAAGCTTCAGGGCGGAGTACGCGAGAATGGCGAGGATACCAATCGAAATCGTGCTGGTAACCAGCCAGCGCTTCCAGCGACGGTCAAGTTCCAATTGGTCGCGACGCCACGACGCCCACCAGCAGATGCCGAGGAGCCAAATGCTGGCGAGGCCCAGCGGCTGGTGGATATCGAGATTCTCCTTCAATTGTGATCCCTGTTGGGCAATGATCAAGTCAAAGATGTCGGGGTTATCGCGAAGAAGGAGTGCGATTGCCTGGAAGGTAACAAGCAGGCCGATCAGCAGCGGCAGCAGCAGGAATAGTAACGGCGAAAACCGAACGCGCATTCTTGACATTGGGAGTGTCGCCGCCGGAAAGAAGATGTCGGTGGCAGCGATGCCAGCAAGAAAAGCCGCCACGCAAAGAGTGAAAAATAGGAGCGAGGTCGGTTCGAGAAAGACGAGGTCTTTCTCGCCAACGATGTTGGAGTAGTAATCAGGCGGGGTGAGCCACGCAAGCAGGAACACAAGCGTCGATACAAAAGCAAGACCGTACGGCGAAAGTAAGAACCCTCCTGCTTGCAGCTCTCGCTTATCGCGCACAGTCACCGAATCACGCTCCACTCAATTTCCGGACAGATGAAAATTGCGGGCTGCGGCCTAAGGCCCCGCGCACCAACCGGGTTACAGCATCGAAATTCTGTTCTCCGAGCAGGTATCCCACGAAGCAGTAAAGGTGGAACATGGGGTAGCGCGCAAACCCCAGCCGGCCGTATCCGCGATACAGGTGCATGAAATCTTCGAAGCGAAGATTGAGCTGGTCTTTGATGTACGGGTAGAAGTAGTTGGCGTAGTCGTGGGTGACATCGTCGACGGCGTCAACCCCGCGAGTGTCTCGCAGGTCGCGGACGATGGAAAGAGCACCGGAGATCATCTGCAAGCGCGCCGCGGGGGTATAGCGGCCGGGGACAAACTTCCCTTTCTCGCTGACGCTGGAGCCGAACTCGGGCGGTTCGCTATTGCGGCACAGGACAAGAACCTGTGGGGTGCAGACGGCGCAGCGGTCCACCAACACGTTGGCCGTCAGATGCATCTGGTAATAGAGCGTGCCGTCGAACTTGTCAGTGGCGCAGGCGTGAGCACTGTCGCGGTGGACGATGTAGCCGGAGATGACGCCAGAGCGGCGGAAGCAGATGCGGATGGCGTCCCGCCCGGGGGCAAACTCGCGTTCCTCGCTGAAGTAGCGGACCTCCTGATTGATTTTGGCGGGCGACTCATCGAACCAGGCATAGCTTTTCAGCACGAGTCCGACATTGGTGTGGCGCTCGAGAATGCCGGCCACGGTACTGAGCGCTCCGGGACACATGAGGTCGTCGTTGCCCATGAAGAAGCAGTACTCGCCAGCCGCCTGCTCGACCAAGCGACGGATGTTGGCGTCGTAGCCAAGGTTGAGTTCGTTCTGGTGGTAGCGGAGGCTACGGGGATACCGAACGGCGTAATCACGCGCGATGGCGGCAATCTGGAGGCGCTCAGGGGAGGCATCCTCGCAGATCACGACCTCGAAATCGCGGCAGTCTTGCGCGTAGATGGAGTCGAGCAGCGCGGTTAAGTGACTGGCACGGTTGTAGGCCGGGATACAGATGGAAAAGAGAGGCCGCATGGCTGGGTTCAAACAATCAAACTTTGCGAATCGGAACTTTGCGCCGCCGCAGCGGGAACGCACTCGATCGCCGTGGCGCCCAGCCTTGCGGGCTGCTGCCAGAGGAGGCAGAAGCAGGCCAGGACAAGATACTCGCGTGTGATTACGGCGAGCGCAACTCCGGCAGCGCCCATATTACGAGCAAGGGTTATTTCCAGGGCAGCCGAGAACACGGCCGCCAGAGCGTAAATGCCGAGGTAGGTTCGGACCAGATGGAGTGCAAACGCCCGGTGGAGGAACAACGCATTGAGCACGATAGCAGGCGAAGCTGCCAGCATAACGGCGAGGATGGTTCCGGAACCGGAGAACGAGCGACCAAAGAGGACGCGGATGGCCTCGGGGCCGACGAAGATGGACACGATCGTTACGGGTACGCCCACGGCCACGACGATGATGACCCAGTGGCGGATGTAATGACGCAGGGCGTCTGGATCGTGCGCCAAGCGCGCCATCTCGGGAAACAGGACACTAGCGAGCAGCGCTCCAAGTAGATACACGATGACGATGACGCTTTGTGCAGCGGCGAAGACGCCGGCGACGGCAGCACCGGCGATGGACGAAAGGATGATGACGTCCATGCGCATGATGGCCGCACCGATGCTAAGAGTGACGCCGGCGGAGGTGGACGAGAGCATGAGGCGACCGGCGTCACGCACTGCAACGGGCACAACCCTAACCCCGGAGCGGGTCACTGCCGCGACCTCCAAAATAAGCTCGACGCTTTGGGCCACTACCATCGATGCGAGGACGAGATAGATGGAACGCCAGTGGAAGTAACAAGCTGCCAGCAATGACAAGAGCAAAGCGGAGTGCAGCGCCTGAATCGGCCCGATGACCTTCATGCGGTCGAGGGCCTTCAGCACGGTAACGTTCATCTGGGAATACTGCTGCAAGATGGTCCGGAGCACGATGAGCGAACCGATAGTCCACTCGAGCGGGGACAGATGAGCCAGGCTTCCAATGACGGCGAGCGCCACAATCATTGGCGCGAACAGCAACGTTTTGGCAACCGCGTAGTGAGTGAAGGCCTCATTGACGCGGTGGGGCGCGGCGCCGATGCGACGCACGGTGGCAATGCCGAGTCCGTTGTCGGCAAGCATCGCGGCGACCGTGGCGTAGGCCAGGGCGGTCGCGTAAATGCCAAAGACTGTTGCACCTCCGATGCGGGCAATCACAATCGCCGCCACGAAGTTGGCGACGCGCAGCATGGCCTCGCCTCCCACAACATGGACGAGGTTGGCGAAGGTGCGGCGCGTGCTTCCGATGGCGGCGGAAGCGGCAGCGGCGGGGATTTCCGGAGAGGCGGTCACGGTGTGGTCCGGTTACTCGCGAACGCGCGAGTGAGTTTGGCCAGCAGCAGGCGGCGGGGATCGTCGGGGGAGAGGCGATCGGAGCCGGCGCGTGCCAGGTAGAAAGCGATGGTGGCGAAGAAGATCAGAGCCGTGCCGAAGAGGATGATGATCAGGCGCGGCGGCCAGACTTTCTTCTCGGGCACGACCGGCTCGTCAAGAACGCGAATGGAGGGAACTTCCTTGGCCTCCTCAACCTTGGCAAGCTCGTATTGCTTGGTGAGGACTTCGTAAACGGTCTCGTCGATTTTGGCCTGGCGGGCGAGGTCGTAGTAGGTATTGCCGAGAAGGGGAAGCTGCTCCAGCGACGGGCCGAGTTGCGAGGCAGAGGCTTCGCCTCCGCTGAGTGTGTGCAGTTTGGCGCGAAGTTCGCCGACGCGGGCGGAGGCGGCCTTCACGCGGGAGTTTTCGGGACCGTAAATCTGTTGCAATCCGCTGAGCTCGGTTTCGGCGGCGATGAGCTGGCCCTGCAAGGTGGAGGCGGCTTCGATCATGGCTTTGCCCTGGATCTGCGGGTCGAAGGTCATGTTCTTGCTGGAAAAGTGGCTGAGCTTCAGGGTGGCTTCGTCGAGCTGCGACTTCACCGACACGAGGCGTTGCTCGAGGAATTCGCGCTCGCGGCGGGCGGCGGAAGTGGTCAGTTGGGCGATGCGGCGGTTGAGGTCGTCAATATAGGCGCGCGCCAATTGGGCGGAGCGCTCGGCGTCGCGGTCTTGCACGCTGATGGTGATGATGCCGCTCTTCTTGTCTTCGGAGATGTCGGTGCGCTTCTGCAGGAGCTTGCGGGTGTCTTCGTAATTGCGGAGTGAGTAGATCTTGCGGAGGTCGAACTGGTTGATGAGGTCGTCTTGGATGGTGCGGCTGTTGAGGACGCCGACGACGGTGGCGCCGGGGGTGCGGAGGCCGAGAGCTTCTCCGGCGGCGGCGCCGAAGACGTCTCCGCCACGCGACATGAGAGCGCCCATCAGCGCGGCGCTGGATCCGGCTTGGTCGGGCGGCATCAGCCGGGCCGTGGCCTCGTAGCGCTTGGGAATGGCGAAGGCGAGGACGGTGAAGGCGATCAGGGCGGCGATGAGGACACGAACGATCTGCCGGCGATGGTTGGCGAGCACGTCGAGGACGCTAAGTGCGTAACCGGCGGCGCTGGAAGGGTCGGCTGGATAGCTGCCGGTTGGGTCGGCTTCGGTTTTGAGAGTTTCAGTCATGCGAGTTGTCGGAGTGGCGGCTTAGTGTGCGACGCGGTCGAATCTTCCCGATGAGGTGCCGTGCGTGGGCCAGAACATCAGTTGCAGCGAAGCGCTGACGTTATGAACCGGAGTCGGACTGAGGAGCGGGAAGTTCCAGCGCTCATACTGCAGCGTGGAGGAAAGCTGGAGGTCGTGCTTGAAGAGCCAGTCCACCGAAGTGGAGAAGTCGTTGAGATTGCCGCCTTGCAGGAAGATGGGATCGACCCAGAGACGACGGTATCCGATTTGCAGCTTGTTGCGGGGCGAGAACCAGTAGGTGGACCAGGCTTGGATGGCGTCGCCCTGACGGCCGATCCAACTGCCGATGATTTGCCAGTAGTTGGTGTAACCCTGGGCGTAGTGGTCGTTCTGATAGTAGGGGCCGAGGTTAGGGAAATCGGGAACGTTGGTGTAGCCGCCCTCGACGCGAAGATCGAGGTTGGGCAGCATGGGCAGGCGCGGAAAATAGAGCCCTGAATACCACGCCGACTGGTGGAAGTAAGCGATGGGATTGGGCTCGTCGTTGGCCATGCCGTCGGCGTAGAACAGCACCTTGTCGCGGAGCTTGGGCAGACGATAGGAGAAGTTGAATCCGGTGTAACGCTTGCCGGGATCGTTGGTCTGGGCGTTGCCGTTGGTGTTGAGGGTGTGCAGCCAGGTGTGCAACGTCGCAGGACGCCCGTATCCCGCCCAGATGACGGAGAGCGAAACGCCGATCTCGAGGTTTTCCGTCATCTTGAGCGCGAGTTTGTCACCCCAGGTGTAAGGCAACGGACTCACGGTCTGATAAGGACTTCCGTACACGGGAAACTGAGGATAGGGGCCGCGCACCCAGTAGTAATTCGGTAGCGCTCCTACAAAGGCGGTGTTGCGGACTTTGCCCAGCCAACGGAATGCGCCCTGCGGCTCATACGGTACGAGCCGACCGATCTTGAGCATGGGCTCGGTGGGAGCGTTGTTCGAGAACATCAGCGAGGTGCTGTCGTCCGGCCCCCAGAAGTAGGTCTGATAACCAAACGAGAGCTGATAGTTGGCGATGTTGAGGGCAACGTAGGCTTCGATGGGACGAAACTGGTTCGCCGCATTGAAGGTGGGGACCGAGGAAAGCGGCAGGTAGGGAGGCTCGTTTGGGTTGGCTTGCACGATGGCCAGCGCCTGCTGCGGGGTGTAGTTGGGCAGGGCGGCGCCGTGCTGAAATTCTCCGCGAAAGTAGAACGCCAGCGGGCCGGCTTCGGCGCGTACGGAACCGCCGGCGATGGCGTTGAATCCGCGTCCGTAGGGACGGCCAAAGTCGTCGTAGAGGGTCTGGGCGTTGTCGTAGCTGTCGCGTAGAGCGCGGCCGGCGATTTCGTCGCCGCGGGCGTAAGCCGACTCCAGTTGCACGCCGAGATTGCGAGTGCCCTCGAGGTTCGCCAATTCCATGGCAAATTCCTGGCGAAGGGTACGGACGACGCTCTCGACCGAGTGGTTCTCTTCTCCCCGGTCTCGAATCTGCTCTTCAGCCTCCTGCACTAACCGCGCGCACTCCAAACTCGGCCATGGACGGATGGCGATGATTTCCGTCGGGAGATACCCGAGGGCGGCAAGGCGTTCGAACGCGGGATAGACCCAGCTGTCCAAAGGCATGTAGGTAGAGCCCATGTAGGCCGGGTCGTATCCTTCTTCCCTGGGAGCGCGTTCGAACGTACCCCAGTTGGCCGCATCAATTTCCGGCCCTTGCGAGCGGGCGCGGTAGACTTGCGTGCCCATGTACCATCCCATCGCGCTGCCGATCACGGCGTCAGAGGTCCAGTGTTTCTCGCCGATGACCCGCCCGGCGCTGACACCGGCGGCAAGCCCGTACACCAGCAGCTTAGTAAGAGTGCCCGGATACTCGTGAGCAATCACGCTGGCGGCCGCCCAGCTCACCGCTGCGGTATTCGACGGAAAGGAATTCCCGCCGTAGAAGAACTGTCCCTTGTTGTTCCCAGTGAATGGCCGCTCGCGTTGTGTGGTGTACTGCACGGCGGTGGAAGCTGCGTAGGCGTCGATGGCGGCCTCGCCAACCAGGAAGCCCGTCTCGCGCTGATGATCATCGTGTTGGGCCTGTCCCATCATGTACAGTCCGCCGCCTACTCCTAGCAGCGCCAGCATCCCGGCGGTCGAAGCATTCGCTGCGCGGCTCACCGTAGTCGGAGACGTAGGCAGTTTCGCCTCAATCGCCGTATCGTTTCCTACCAGTGCAGCTGTGCCAAAAGTCGCCGGCACCCAGAACGCCAGAGACTGCACGCTCGAATGCAGGGGCAGAGTCCAGAAGGCAAGCTGATCCTGCGCAAGGAACTTGGGCAGATTGCGCACAGTCAAATCGCTTTGCGCGAGAACGCGATCGGGCGAGACGGCTACCGGCGCCGGATTCGCCACGGTTTTGCTCGAGGTATGCGAGCCCGAAGCCGAGCTGGAACCGGCAATGGGCCGATCTGACTGGGGTGCCGAAGGAACCGGCCCCTGCAAACTGGCTGAAGCCTGCTTCGCCAGCTCGACCAGCCACTGCGACGCGGCGCGAGCGAAGGCCGGATCGGTGCGAATGCGGTCCACGACAACCTCGTCGGTCACGGCCTCGGCCGTCACACTTTTGCCAGCTTCCATCGTGTATCGCGAGCAGTAGGTCTTAACCAGCGACATCAATTCCGGGCGGCTTTGCAGGAGTTGCAGCAACCGGGTGCTGTCAACCGACGGCGTTGAAACGGTGTGAGCCGCAGAAGCGGGAGCATCTCCTGTGTCCGTCTGGGCCGAAGCCGGGCTAGTCTGCGCCTGAAGCGAGCCAAGGCAGCCACCCAGCAGCAAGCAGGAGAGCCATCTCCAAATGAGGTTCGCATTCAAGGGATCAGTTCTCAGCCGGCGTCAATACTTCTAGCTAGAGATGCGCGATTGCCGCGGCCGCAAGCGCCAACGAGGCGAGAAATTGGGCGGTCTGCAAGGACGTTTGCCAAGCTGAAGATCCGGTGATGAACTTCTCGGGCACGACCAACACATCGCCGGGGTGCATCTTCGTATTCAGCACGCCGCCCGAGAAGAGGTCCGTTGTGCCGCCGGACGAAACGACAGAGCCATTGGCCCGGATAATGTAGATGCCTTTCTTGTTCGCAATCTGAGTCGTTCCGCCAGCCTGTTTGAGATACCATTCCGCGGTCTTGCCGGGCTTATAGGTAATGGCATCGGCGTGATAGACCTGCCCGTAGGAGAGGACAAAATTCGGGACCTTGGGCACGGTAATCGAATCGCCAGCACGCAGCATGATATCGCTGGGCGTGTTCTCCCATTCTGCGATGTCGCCGCTGATGGTGACGACCAGCCGTCCCGGAACGGGCTGGTCGCGCAACCGCGCGATGGCTTGCGCCTGCTGTTGCTGCACAGCCTGCATGACGTCCGCCTGGTCTTTGCCAGTGGTGCCGGGAGAAATATGGACCGAGGCTCCGCTGGTCTCCAGCCGTTGAATCAACTCCCGCCGGCCCTGCTCTTCCAGCTTGCGAACGTCGTCCCGTTCCAACACGATTCCCGCCGGATAAGCAGAAGCGGTAAAGCCACCCACGCGGCGAAGGAAAGTGCTCAGCCTCTCGCCTTCATTGATTCCGTAGTTGCCGGGGTACATTACCTCCCCGCGAATTACGACCGACCGGCCGATGTCGCTCCATCCGGGAATCTGCAACACGGTCAACACGTCGCCGGGCTGCAGCCTTACGTCGGCTGACGTCTCGCCGGCAAAGGCGGCGCCGATGCGCACGGTCTTCTGGTCGGTCGAAACCCTCTGCCCGTTGTCCACCACATAGCTCGCCAGGCTGGCCGAATCTCGAAACGCACTGCGCTTAAACCCGCCAGCCATCTGGACCAGCGCCGATGCCGTCATGCCCGCGCTCATCGGATACTCTCCCGGTCGCAGCACCTCGCCGTAAATCGCCACCTTCGGCGCGTCCAGTTCGTAGCGTCCGAAGATCCTTACGGTGTCGAACTGCTGCAAGGCAACGCCCGAGTCACCGGCCAACGCACTCGCCAGGTTGAACTCGATGGTCACGGGATGAAAGTCGGGAGGCTGCAGCCGAACGATTTCTGCGTGGATTGCCGGCTCGGGCAGCACGTCCTGATACGAATGCAACAGGTCGGTGACTTGCATCCCGTCACGATAGGGATAGCTGCCGGGCCGATACACGTGGCCCTGCAGGTAGATCGTGCGGTCGCTATAGGGGAGAATCGGCGACACCGAAACTCGATCGCCATCTTTGACCCAGAACGAGCCGACGGCCTCGCGCAGCGGAAGCTGTCCCGATCCGCCGGGAAGCTTGACGTTCAGCATGACCCGCTGGTCGTGCGCTTGGATGCGCTCGACCTTGATATTGTCCATGCTGGCCGAGACCGGCACGCCACCCGCCATTTCCAACACGTCGGCCAACTGAGTATCAGCCAGCAACTCGTAGATCGCGGGACGTCGAACGCTGCCGGTCACCGCCACCAGCGGGCCAACCGTCGGCACCAGGATGGTGTCGCCGGGCTCCAAGTGCTCGATTCCCTGCCGGACTCCTCGCAGCAGGAGATCGTACAAATCCGTTTCCCCCATGACGCGCGTCCCCCGCATGTGCTTGACGACACGCAAGCGAACCGGTGGCGGTTGGTCCGCCGGCCGCGTATAGGGCGTTCAGCGGGGTCGACAGCGCGCTAATGTCGTAGGCTCCGGGACGTTGCACATCGCCCACCACGTAGATGCGCAGCGTGCGCACACGGGTCACGGCGACATCGACCCTTGCATTGCGGAACTGCGGCTCCAGTTTCTCCTGAATCAGCTTTTGCGCCTGTGCCAGCGACAATCCCGACACCACCACCGGTCCGGCATCAGGCAGAGAGATGCGGCCTTCCCTGTCCACCGTTCGCGTCAAGTTCTGCGAAACGCCACCCCAGATGTCAAGCGTCAAAGTGTCGCCCGGGCCCAGCACATACTCGGGTCCGGCCGGGAGGTCCATGGGGAACTGGCTTAGTCCGACTACGTCGGGCCGGAAGATTTCGGAGCCGAAGCGCGCCAGACCTTTTGTGTTATCGGGAAATTGCGAATACAGCGCAGCCGTTGACGGCAGATTGGGGTAAGGATTGGGTTGCGCTACGGTACGCGGATTGAGCACGGAATCGTCATATTGCTGCGGGGGCGCTCCCGACCTGGTCGCGGTGCTTGGAGTGGCTCTGTCCGGGCCAGCGGTGCGGCTTTCAGGCGCAGCCTCGCCCGGCTCCCCCCCGCTCGATACGGCGCCGGCCTCGGCAAGCTGCCCTCCAAGGGTGCGGGCCTGCTCCTCGGTGAGCGTTCCCTGCTCCACCAGGAAGCGAAGCGCAGAAACTCGAAAGGCTGTGTCCGATTGCAACCGCGCGGCCACTGTCGCATCCGTGATCGTCTGCGGTTCCACGGCGCTGCCTTCCCGTTGTAGTTGCCGCGACAGTAGTTCCTTAAGTTGATCCACGACTCCAGGATGGCTCCCCAGGAACGTCTGAACCTGGGACTGAATACCTTTGGGCGCGGCTTGGCCAGCAGCGCCCAAGGAAATCGTCATTACCAGCAAGTAAGCGAGTGCGGTTCGCATTGCTTTGATCCTCTATTACTCCGTTGCCTGAGCTTCCAGTGTGTCGTTGATGGCTGAGGTGCTACGATTCCCGGGCGAGGGCCGGGCGCAAATCCACGTGGTTCAGTGCGCTCAGCAGAAAGCCTGCATATGCCGGCACAGAGCGTTCCACGCTCCATCCCAAATCTCGGTCGGTGAACAGGCGGTAGAAATTCTGGTGTGCCGCCACAATTCCCACGAGCCCAAGGGTTGCCACGGTTGGATCAACATTTCCGATGATGCCTCTGGTCGAGCACCGGTCAAAGTAGCCGTGAATGACGTCGAAGAATGGGCCAAGGTACTCGCGCACCATGAGGTCGGCAGCCGGAACCTCCAGTCCCGCGACCAAGATGAGCCGCAGAAGGTCCGGCGGATAAAAGAAATTCTTGAGCAGGAACTCGGTCAGCATCGGGACCGTCACCTGCAGCGCGGCGTCGCCAGCCAGCTTACTTTGCAAGTCCCGGCCCATGCGAACGCGGCCCAGGCGGGACTCGGCCGCAGCGCGGAACAAGTCTGACTTGCGCGAAAAGTAGCGGAACAGCGTCACTTCATTGACCCGGGCGAGCCGTGCGATGTCGCGCGTGCTGGTCCCCTTGAACCCGTCACGAGCGAAAAGCTGAACGGCTGCTTCTACGATACGAAGCTCGGTGACAGTTTTGCCTGCCTTTTTCTTCATGGGCTGGCTCCTTGAGGTTGGGCTGTTGATCGGTAAAGCAGGTCGGAAAATTACAGGGCTTCAATCTCTTCTGCGCCGACTTCCACCGCCAGACTCTGGCGAATCAGGTCGACGGAGAGCACGACGCGCAATCCGCTCTTCCGGCGGACTAGAATGCCGCAAGCCCCGGTCATCGGCCCCGCGGCAATGCGGACCTTGTGGCCAATCGTGAGGTACGCATGCGGCTCGAAGTTGCGCAGCGGGAGTTCCCGGCGCAACCATTCCATCTCAGCGTCTGGGATCGCGATGGCTGTGCGGCCGGCCCCCACAAACGTGAGCAGGCCGGGGATCTCGAGCAGGCCAGAAGTGGCGCGCTGGGCTGTGCGCACGAAAATGTAGCTCGGAAAAACCGGGAAGTCCACAGCAACCTTGCAGCCGTTCTTCCAGCGTCGAATGGACTTGTACAGTGGCAGATAGTGCTCGACGTTGCGCACTTCGAAATGGCGGGCCACAACCTTCTCGTGGCGCGGCGTTGTGTAGGCCGCCAGCCACACGGGAGCGGTCCCGGCAGGAAACACCCGCGCCGCTTCAGCGGAACCAACGCAGCTTCCCTGCGTCACGGTGTGTAGATACGAAAGCGGACAAAGCTTCGCCATCCTCACTTAGTAAGGTGTTTCCAGGTCCAGCGACTCACATGAATCACGAGTCGTTCGCCCGCCGATGCAAGATCAGTATTTCCGGGGGGGAAATCCCTCGAGCAGACCATCCGTATGACCCGCTACCGCCGCCGCTCCTGGGTGCCAATTCTCAGAGTGCCCGCCGAAACAGGTGTCAAAACCGATCCCTGAGCATTCCGTGCAAGCCACGCCTTGCCACACGAACCCAACTCATCGCAATCAACATGCAGGAGTGTGACGGTAGGTTAGGTAATAAAATTCGCATGGTCAAGTGAATTCCTGCGTAGGGGAAGGAAAATTTGTGAATGCGCTTACCGCCCGTCAATCTGGCGGAGAATGTGTGCGCTTGCATTCACCGTGGGCTTTGCCCGGCGGTCGCATGTCGTACTGAAGTGAACTCAGGAAACGGGCGAAACCGTCCGGCTGTCTTCGAAGAAAAGTCGTGATCGCGCAAACAATCGTGATATCGTGCTCAAGATGTTTTGTTGTGCGTCACTTAACAGCAGAAACAACTGACAGGAGAACACGCATGTCCCCAATGGGAGAGCAGTCACGACGCGGAATTGGCGAGCAATCGGCACGCGGTATTGGCGAGCAGGCCGTCAATCCCATGGCGAGGAGTCGCGGCATCGGCGAGCAGGCCGCCAAACCCGCGGCGAAGAGAGGCGGCATCGGCGAACAGGCCGCGAAGCCAGCCAAGAAGAAGCCAGCTACGAAGAAACCGGCGAAGAAGGCCGTCAAGGCCAAGGCCGCGAAGAAGCCAGCGAAGAAGGCAGCCAAGAAGAAAAAGAGATAACTACGGCCGCGCGCTTCCGCTCAGGCAAACGAGTTACCGCGACATCTTCGCCGTGAAGCCTTTGCCGGAGGCCGGGGCGAGCCGGAGTTCCTCAATCCCATCGGGCGACGAATCCTCGTCGCCCTCTTTTTGCGCCCGCGTTAGCAACACAATTGAGCGGCCGCGATGAATTCTTCGATAAACTATTTATGTATGCTCAACGAAAAGCAATTCCGCGACCGCGCCGTCCGGGAGTTTCGGGAGATCGGCAAGCAGGTGCAGAGCCTGGCCACGGACCGGGACCTCTACCGCAAGCTCGAATCGGAAGTCATCGGCCCCAATGCCCAGCTCGCCGAATCCTCCAATCTTTATCTGCTCATGATTCGCGGCGCCTACACGGATGCCGTCACCATGCGCCTGCGTCGATTGTTTGCGCCGGAAGCGAACATTTCGCTGCGCCGCTTGGTCGGCCAGATCGCAGAATACCCCGAGATGCTGCACGACAAGGTGACCAACAAAGAGCTCTCCGCCGATATCGCGGAGTTGGACCGCATCGCCACCGTGCTCAAGGAAAAACTCGACCCGCATTTTTCTGCCCGTGAGCGCACTCCCGCTGCCCTCACGACCTCGAACCGCGAACTCGATCGAGCCATCGATCTACTCGCCGACTGCGTGCGACGTTACTACTGGATTGTGGCCGACGCTTACATCGAGGTGGGGCCGGTTTACGAAGACGATCCTCTCATCGTCTTCCATACCGCCTGGATTCAGTCCACGTAGGCCGCAAGAAATCAGGGGATGCCGACAGGCACCCCCCTTTCGCATTTCGCGTTTGCTTTCCTACCAGACTCGGCACACTTTGTCGGTTGGCTTCAACATCGGCTGCCCCGCTTTGCATCCGAAGGCCTGGCCGAACTCCGGCATGTTCACCACCACGCCGTTAATGCGGTACTTCCCTGGCGAATGTTCGTTGGTCAACGCAAGCAAGCGCTGGTTTTCGGGTCGCTGGTTCTCGCAGGCCCATTGCGCGAAGCCGATGAAAAATCGCTGGTCCGGGGTGAGTCCATCCTTGCTTTGTAGATTCGCGCCTTTGGTGTCGTCTTTCCACGCAGCGTAGGCAAGGATCGTGCCGCCCAGGTCCGCCACGTCTTCGCCTTCCGTCAGCTTCGAGTTAATCTTGATGTCATCCACCGCCACGTACTGCCCGTACTGATCCACCACGCAGTTCGCGTGCGTCACGAACTGGTCGGCATCTTCTTTCGTCCACCAGTCCTTGAGATTGCCCTTGGCGTCGAACTGCCGCCCTTCGTCGTCGAACGCATGGGTCAGCTCGTGGCCGATGGTCGAGCCGGTGTTGCCATAGTTCGGCGCGGCATCCATCTTGGCGTCATACAACGGAGGCTGCAGCACGCCTGCCGGAAAGTTGATGTCGTTCATTTGCGGGTTGTAATACGCATTGACCGTCGGCGGAGACATGTCCCACTCGCTCCGGTCCACTGGCTGCCCGACCTTCGCCAACTGCCGCTTCATCTCAAATTCATCGGCGCGAATGTCGTTCCCGTAAAAGTCGTCGCGCACGATCTTCAGCGAGCTGTAATCACGCCATTTGTCGGGATAGCCCACCTTGTTGCGGATGGACTTCAGTTTGACCAGCGCCTGCTGCTTGGTAGTCGGGCTCATCCAGTCAAGCTGCTGGATGCGCACTGCCATCGCGTCCTCGATTTGCCGGGTCATCTCCACCGTCGAAGCTTTCAACTCCGGCCCGAACGTCATGCGCACATAGACCTGGCCCAGCGCATCGCCCAGATCGCCGTCGGTGTACTGCACGCAGCGCTTCCACCGCGGCTGCAGCTCCGTGGCTCCGCGCAGATATTTGCGATAAAACTCGAAGTTCGCATTTACGAACGCCGACGACAGGAACGGCGCCCGCGCATGCGCCACATGCCAGCGCAGGTAGGTTTTCCAGTCGTCCAACGACGCCGACGTGATTTGCGCATTCACGTCCTGGAAAAAGCCCGGCCAAGAAACATTCAAGATCTCAAACTTCGGCACGCCGGATCCGGCAAAGAAGGCATTCCAGTCAAAGTCGGGCGCCACCTTGTAGAGTTCCGGCACCGTCATCTTGTGCTTTTGCTTGTATGGGTCCCGCCGTTCAACTCGCGTCAGCGACGCCTTGGCCAGGCTGGTCTCCATGCGCATCACGGTGGCGGCGTTCTTCTTCGCCACGTCGCTGCTGTCGCCCATCAGTTCAAACATTTGCTGAACATGCTGCACATACCGTTCCCGCGTCTCTTTCGACTTGGCGTCGTCCTTGAAGTAGTAATCGCGGTCCGGCAGGCCCAGTCCCGCCTGGTCGAGCCCGACGATCATCTTGTCGGAGTCGTCCGGGTCTTGCGTCGGCCCGTAGCCAAACGGCGCCGACATGCCCTTCATCTGCAGGTCGGATATGAGCCCGGCCAACTGCTTCTTGCTCTTGAGTCCTGCTACGGCCGCAAGCTCGGGCTGCATGGGCTTCGCCCCAAGCTTCTCGACCAGCGTTTCGTCCATGCACGAAGCATAGAAATCGCCAATCTTCTGCGTTGCCGGGTCGCGGTCTTTTTGTGCCGCGGCGTCTTGCAACAGCTCCTTCAGATAGCCAAGGTTGTCCACGTACAACTTTCCGTAAACACTCCACGATGTCTGGTCGGGGGGGATCGGGTTGTGCTTCTGCCAGCCGCCGCAGGAATACTGATAGAAATCCACGCACGGATCCACCGTGCGGTCCATCGCCGTAGGATCGAGGCTGGGAGTGTACGGCAGCGTAGGCTCCGCCGCACCGCCTGCACTGGTTGCGGATGACCGCGCCGGACCGGACTTCGGCGTCTGGGCGGCAGCAATGACGGACAAAACTGTAAAAACCACGACAACTCGTAAGAATGACAAGGGCATCCTCCGGGCGAACCGTTGAGCATAGCAGAGGCCGTATGGCCCGCGCATCCGCGAAAATGCCGCAAGTGTCTGCGAATCCGCACTTCGACCGGCCACCAGCGGCTATTCTTCACATTTATTTACCCAATTCAGGGGTCGCGCAGGCTGGTGACCGCGAAACACCCCCTGGGACATAGGGTTTAGAGTAGTGGCACGAGCGACTGCCAGTTGGTTGCGGTGCCGGTGGTAGCGCTTCCGCCGCGTGCGGAAGCCCGAGGAGCACGAAGGTCATGAAATCACAGCGGCAGTTGGGATGGATCATCACGGCGCTGCTTTTGTTTGCGCTCAGTCCGTTGAGCTTGTTCGGCCAGTCCGGGGAGAACGCCGGTATTCCGACGAATATTGACTATCCAAACAATCCGAACGGTCAGGCCAATGCCGGAAACCCAAACGGCGGCGATCCGCCGGCACGAGTGGCGCGCCTGCAATACATCTCCGGCGAAGTATCCATGCAACCCGGTGGCGTGAACGATTGGGTCGCCGCCAGCCTCAACAGCCCGCTGACCACCTCTGACCGAGTGTGGACCGACAAGGATTCCCGCGCCGAGCTGAACGTCGGTACCGGATTCATCCGTTTGAGCTCCGAGAGCAGTCTGACCTTCACCAACGTCAGCGACAACACCGTGCAGATGCAGCTCGATCAGGGCACGCTGGAGCTGACCGTCCGGCACCTGGAACCAGGTGAGATATTCGAGATCGACACCCCCAACCTCGCGTTCACCGTGATGAAGGCGGGCGTGTATCGCATCGACGTGCCGCCCAACGACAACCAAACTTGGGTGACTGTCCGCAAGGGCAGCGGCCAAGCCACTGGTCAGGGCCCCGCTGTCAAAGTCAGTAGCGGCGAACAGGTCCGCTTCACAGGACAGGGTTCCCTACAGAATGCCTCTTACGCTGCTCCGGCGCCGGACGGCTTCGATGATTGGGCACAGGTTCGCGACAAACGCCTCGATAGCTCGGTCTCCGCCCGCTACGTCGCTCCTGGCGTGATCGGCTATGAAGACCTTGACTACTACGGAACTTGGCGAGTGGTTCCCACTTACGGCGCTATCTGGGTTCCCACCAGTGTTGCCGTCGGATGGGCCCCCTACCGCTACGGTCACTGGGCGTGGGTCAATCCCTGGGGCTGGACCTGGGTGGATAGTGCGCCTTGGGGCTTCGCTCCGTTCCACTACGGCCGCTGGGTCAACTATGGCGGCGGTTGGGGATGGGCACCTGGACCAGTCTATGTCGGCTGGCGTCCTTACTATGCACCCGCGCTCGTCGGCTGGGTCGGAGGCGCGGGCTGGGGCTTCGGCATTTCTTTCGGAGTCGGCTTTGGTATCGGCGGCGGCTGTGGCTGGTTCCCGTTGGGCTGGGGTGAAGCGTACTACCCCTGGTATCACGGCTACCACGGCGGATATGTCAGCAACACCTACATCCGCAACGTAAACATCACGAACACTCACATCAACAACATCAACAATGTCGCCAACAATTACCACAACGGCACGATCAACGATACGCACTACGCCAACCGTAGCATCGCGGGCGCGGTTACGGCAGCGCCCAAGTCTGCACTGGCCAACGGACAGAATATCGCCCGCTACGGAATGGCGGTACCCAAATCAGCGTTGAACAGCGGCCAGGTGCTGCGCAGCGCGAACGTCACTCCCACTCGGGAAGCCGTGCTGGGCGGCCACGCTCCCACGACCACCGGTGTTCCTCCGCAGAGGGCTTTCGACCGCCCGGTTGTGACTCACAATGGCGCGCCAACTCAGGCCACAAACCAGCAGACTGCGGGCACTCATAATGTCCCTGCGGCGCCCGCATCGTTGGGCGTCCACAACCCGGCGAACAGTCAGGCGACGCAGGCTTCCGAAGCTCCGCGTCCGGGGCAGAACGCAGCTTCCAATTCGGCCTACGCTTCGCAAGCCGGATCGCAGCGCGTTGTTCCCAAGCCGCCTTACGCAGGTGGTCACGCCCCCACTGCCACCGAAGCGGCCAATCGCAACTACGGATCCGCCTATCCGTCTGCGCATCCTTCAACCCAGGGAACGGCGCAGTCGCACGAGGCAACTCACGCGACTCCGACTGCCGCGCCCACTTACCACAACGAAAAGCCGGCGCAGAACAACAATAAAGAGAGCAAACCGAAAGAGGCTCCGAAAGGCAACCCCGGCATGGCGTACTCAAATGTTCCACGCCCTCCTGCCGGATACTCTTACCATGCTGCACCCGCCGCGACGGCTTCATCGTACGCCGGCGGGAACAGCTATGGTGGCGGTTCGCGGAGCTATTCGGCAAACGCCTCGCCGTACTCCGGCAATCGCAGCACCTACTCGGCTCCAGCAGCGACCTATCGGACGGGCGGCGCGGAATACTCCGCTGCTCCGCGCTACAGTGCGAGGGCAAATGTTCCCGCCCCTCCGCACTCGTCGGCAACGTCGTATTCAGGCGGCAGCCACTCTTCTGGCGGAGGTGGACATTCCAGCTCTTCCGGCGGACACGGCGGCGGCAATCACCGCTAGAAACTCGTCTTTCTCCTGAAATCCTGGGCGGTCCCGTTTAGCGGAACCGCCCTTTTTTTTGGGGCAACCTGCGTCGCAGCAAACGCGCGGACGCACCGCGTCGCAACGCAAATACAGTCCACCGCTTATAATCGTAGAGTGACGACCGCTCACATCCGAAAAGTGGCTGAGGCCAACTTCCCCACTCGCTGGGGACAGTTCCGCATCTACGGATTCGTCGGTGAATTCTCCGGCCCCGGCGATGAGAACCGCAAAGAAGAAGCGGTCGCCCTGGTGATGGGCGACGTGCTGTCGTCCCCACCCCTGGTTCGCATTCACTCCCAATGCCTGACCGGCGACGTTTTCGCCTCCATGCGCTGCGATTGCCGCCAGCAGCTCGAAATGTCGCTGGCTATGATCGCCGACGCCGGCGCGGGCATCCTGCTTTACGAGCAACAGGAAGGCCGTGGCATCGGCTTGATGGCCAAAATCCAGGCCTACGAACTGCAAGACAAAGGCCTTGACACCATCGAGGCCAACGAAGAACTCGGTTACGACGCCGATTATCGCCAGTACACCCTGCCTGCCGGGATGCTGAAGCAGTTGGGCGTGCGCGCCGTGCGGCTCATCTCCAATAACCCGGAGAAAGTCTCTGCGTTAGAAAAGGCTGGCATCCAAGTCGTTGAGCGCGTCTCCGCCGAAGTCGAGCCCTACGAGCACGCCGAGAAATATCTGCAAACCAAGAAAGACCGCATGGGCCATCTGTTCTCGAGTCTTTAACCCGTCCAGTCTCAGCCCGCGCTCCGCAACAGCTTTGCCATCGCAGCCCGGTTCTTGCCCTGTAGATGCTTGCCCGCGGCCCGCGCCAGCTCCATGTAAGCCGCGCGAGCTTCCGGCAATTCTCGCAACGCTTCGAGGTGTTTCCGCACTACCGCCACGTCCCCGCGCACAAACGGCCCACTAAACGCCCCTGCAGAACCATGCTCCAGGTAATTGTCGAGCGTCTGCTGCAGCAGCGGTCCGGCCATCGTTCTGAGCTTGTTCTCCGGGATTCCCGCCGCTTGCCCCACGGATTCCATCGCCGCCATCAGCGCGATCAGTAGCGGTGAAGCGAATGTATCGAAGGCGTGATATAGCACCTTGTTCTGTTTGCGGATCGTCACCGCCGTGCCGCACAGCCCGGCAATAATCGTTCGCGCAAGCCGCAATGCGCCCGCATCGCCTTCAATTCCGAATGGCACGCCTTTCAGCGACGGAACCGACTTCGCCACAAACGTCATTCCCGGATGCACCGACGCCACTCGCGCTCCCTTCGCCCGCAAATGCTGAAGCACATCGCTGGTCAGCGCGCCGCTGGAATGAAACACCGTTCTGCCACTCCAGTCCTGTTGCGCCGCCAACTCTGCAGCCACATGAACCAATCGCGTCATCCGGCACCGTGATCCAAATCAAGCCTGCTGCCAGCGTCGACTCCCCCAACCCAACTACCTTCGCTCCCAACTTGCGGCCAAGCTGCACCACCTTGCGCGCCCTTCTTGTCTTGGCCCGCACCACCACTTCCGCGATGTCCCAGCCCGCACTCGCCAGATTGAACAGCAACGCCGTGCCCAACCGACCCGGACCAACCACGCTCACCCTGACACGCTTCGACGCACTCGCAGGCATGGCGGCAGCATATCAAAGTGCAAACAACTCGTCGGGCGGCCTGCTCGCGACTGCTTTATAGTTGGGGTCTATGACCACCCGGAAATCACCTGCCGCGAAGCCCAAATCGTCCCGGCCAGCCTCCGGCCGCAGTTCCCAATCGAAGCCCAAGGTCCTGTCCTCAGCGAACGTCTTTGAGGGGTGCGTCTTCCACGTCACTCGCGACCGTGTGCGAGAGCCCAACGGCGTCACCGCCATCCGCGAAGTCATCCGCCACTCGGGCTCGGTTGTGATCCTTGCCGTGGACGAAACCGGCCTCGAGCCCCGAGTGCTTCTCGAACGCCAATACCGCTATGCCGCCCAGGACTTCATGCTGGAGCTACCTGCAGGCCGCATCGATCCCGGCGAATCCTCACTTGCGGCTGGCAAGCGCGAGCTGCTGGAAGAAACCGGCTATACCGCACGAAAGTGGAGCAAGGCACTCTTCTTCTATCCCAGCCCCGGCTTTCTGGAAGAGACCATGACCGTTTACCTGGCGCGCCTGCTACGGCCCGGCATTGCCCAACCCGAGGATGACGAACGGATCGACCACCATCTTGTTCCCCTCTCCCGCGTCCTGAAGTCGATCATGTCCGGTAAGATTCGCGACGGAAAAACTATCGCCAGCGTCCTTTGGTTCAGCAATAAAGTGCTACGTCGCGTCTGATCAAAAGCTGATGCGGAGCTATTTTGAGTGAGAAGAAAATGCGATTTTGCCGTCGTGAGCCATTAATTCTGCATTAAACGGCTCTGATTGCTTAAAATCGCCATGATTTCTCCCCGCTTCAACGATTTTGTATACTCCATTGACAACACCTGAGAATTCTTAAACAATTGTCCCAGGTCGGCCAACTAACGTGCCATTCCGACCCGTTTGAGCAACGAACGTTTAGCGTTCGGGTTAGGATGCAGTTGAGTTCATCTGACACATCGCAATTTGCTGACGGCCCCGTGCCCACCAGACTCGGAGTCCGCCTTCCGGAGGAAAGTAACGTGAAATTGAAAGGAACCGTGAAGTGGTTCAACAACGCAAAGGGCTTCGGCTTCATCGGTCGTGAGGACGGGCCAGACGTGTTTGTGCATTACAGTGCCTTGATTGCTGAGGGCTACAAGAGCCTGCAGGAAGGCGATGCCGTAGAATTTGAGATTGTCGATGGCCAGAAGGGGCCGCAGGCCGCGAATGTCGTGAAAGTTTAGCTAAAGCTGCTCTTGATCTCTGCCGACCCAGCCGCCCGCGCTGGGTCTTATTTCTGCCCGACGCCGCCCCGGATTCCCGACACATCTTCGGATCGTCCTTCGCCGCCGCGCCGCGTTACAATTGCCCCGGACTATCCCTGTGGACAACAAATCGCTCGCCACCGTCTTCAACCAAACCGCCGATCTCATGGAGATCAACGGCGACGACCCCTTCCGCATCCGCTCCTACCGCCGCGCCGCCGACACGCTCGAGGGCTATCCCCACCCGGCCACCGGTCTCGCCGATGACGTCAAGAAGCTCCTCGAGATTCCCGGCATCGGCAAGGGCATGGCAGCGAACATCCAGGAGCTCGCACAAACCGGAAAGCTCCAGCTCCACCAGGAACTGCTGCGGAAATTTCACCCCTGCATACTCGAACTCTTCAAAATCCAGGGCCTCGGGCCCAAGACCATCGCGCTCATCTGGAGCGCCTTCCAGGTCAGCGATCTCGACGGCATCGTCAAGCTCGCCCAAGACGGCAAGCTGCGCACGCTTCCCCGCATGAGCGAAAAGAGCGAGCAGAAGATCGTCAAGGCCATCGAGGACTACCGCCGCATCTCGGGCCGCTTCCTCATTGACGAAGCCGACCGGACCGCCGAACGACTCGCCGCTTTCCTGAAGCACATCAAGGGCATCGACGCCATCACCCCGGCCGGATCCCTGCGCCGCGGACGTGAAACCGTTGGCGACCTCGACGTCCTCATCACCGGCCCGGTTTGTGTCGACGACGCCCGCCGCGCCGCCCTCATCGACGAAATCGTCAAGTTTCCTGGCATCGACCAAATACTTGCCAAGGGCGACAACAAGGTCAGCTTCAAGTTGCAAACCGGCTTGCAAGTCGATGTCCGCACACTCTCCCCCGACTCTTACGGAGCGGGTCTGCAATACTTCACCGGCTCGAAGAACCACAGCGTCGCCCTGCGCCAGCGCGCCCTGAAGATGGGCTTTACCCTCAACGAGTACGGACTCTATCGCCTGAAGGACAACCAGTGCGTCGCCGGCAAGACCGAGGAAGAGATCTATAGCAAGCTCAAGCTCGACTGGATCCCTCCGGAGCTCCGCGAAAACACAGGAGAAATCGAAGCCGCCGCAGCCCACGAACTGCCTGAATTAATCACGCTCAAGGACCTTCGTGGCGAAGTCCACATGCACACCGTCGAAACCGACGGCAAGAACACCATCGAGGAAATGGCGGAAGCCGCCAAGCTGCGTGGCTACCGCTACATCGCCATCACCGACCACAGCAAGAACCTCGCCATGGCCAACGGTCTCGACGACAAGCGCGCGGTGCAGCACATCGCGCGCATTCGCGCGGCCAACGAACGCATCGACGGCATCACCGTAATGCCGGGCATCGAGGTCGACATCCTCGCTGACGGCTCGCTCGACCTCTCCGACTCCGTGCTCGAGCAGATGGACGTCGTAGTGGCCAGCGTGCACTCCCACTTCAACCAGGAAAAATCACAGATGACCGACCGCCTGCTGTCGGCCATCAGCAACCCGAACGTGTCCATCCTCGGCCATCCCACCGGTCGCCTGCAGCTACGCCGCGAGGCCTACGACTTCGACTTCGAGGCCCTGCTCAAGCTGGCCCGCGAAAAGCAGGTGGCGATGGAGCTCAACGCCTACCCGGACCGCCTCGACCTCAACGATGTTCACCTGCGCCTGGCCCGCGACCGCGGCGTGAAGATCGTCATCAACACCGACGCCCACCACACCTCGCATTTCGAAAAGATCAAGTACGGCATCCTGCAGGCGCGTCGCGCCTGGCTCACTGCAAAAGATGTCCTCAACACTCTTCCTGAAAAAGAATTCCGCCGCGCCATGAAGCACCACTGGCCCACAAACTAGGTGATTCGCCGCCCCGCCAGGCGTAAGCTTTAAGTGCCGCTTCCTGAAGGAGGTGCCCCATGCCGGACTCGAAGGTCCCCCCGCCTGTTCCACAACAGGACACGAATTTCCCCAAACCCGGCGTCGCATTCGATGCCGGGCATGTCCCCATCACCGAAGAATTTGACAGCGCCAAACGCTCCCTGCCACCGGTTGCGCCATTGGCCGCTGCGCTGGTCGTGGTCGTCGTCTTTATTGTCGGCGTGGCCTACATCTTCCGCAGCCAGCCCGTCGCTCAAGGACAAATCGATCACGCTTTTGCCATGCAGCAGGAAGACAAGCCTTATTCCATGGTGCTGATTCAGGTCACCGTTCGTAACGTCACCAGCAAGCCGCTGTTCATCAAGGCCATCAAGGCCGAGATCGTCACCGACCAGGGTTCCTCGGTCGATGACGCGGCCTCCGCCGTCGACTACTCCCGCTACCTGCAGGCCTTCCCCGACCTGCAGATGTACGCTACCGAACCGCTCAAGGTTGAAACCAAGATCGCTCCCGGGGCTGAGGCCCAGGGCTCAGTGATGGTGGCTTTTCCCATCACCAAAGAGCAGTTCTTCGCCCGCAAGGACCTCAACGTCACCATCCTTCCGTACGATCAGAAGGTGATCGAGCTGCATGAAAAAGGCGCCGCGCCGCCCAAGTAAGTTGGCCCCGCGCCCCGATTTCAAAGGAAAAGGCCAGAGTCTCCTCTGGCCTTTGCCTTCTCACTATCCACTAACCACTACTACGGCGTCACTGGCTTGGGTGCGTTCTTCGGCGTGCTCACATACCCGGTGATGGTGTCCTTGGACGCCGAGAACGCAACGATCTCATACAGCAGGTGATCGCGCCCTGTGTACAGTTGCAGGGGCTCACCCACCGTGCGGTCTTTCTTCTCGATCGTCTTATCGTCCGCGTACACGTTCAGGTTAAACCGGCTCTTCTTGGGATCGACCTTCTTCAGCTCCAGGCTGATCGTCGAGATCGGGGTCTTCGCGCCCTTCTTCAGCGTGAATTCGTAATAGTTCCGATCGCCCCTGTGCTTCAGGATATCCAGCTCCGACGACGTATGCGCGATCAGTCCGCTCTGTACGCCCAGGTCGCCAATAGTGCGCTCTAGCTTCTGATTGGTCGCCTGCAAGTCCGTCTGGGTCTTGTTGATCTCTGTCTTCTGCGCGCCAACTTCCGACTTTACGCCGCTCACTTCTCCGCTGACGGCGGCGATCTGCTGGCCCTGCTGCGACTGCGCGGCTGTCAGCTTCGCCTCTCCGGCTTTCTGCTGCCGTTCCAAATCGGCTGCGCGGCGGGCGATTTCTTCTTTCGTCTGTCCCACTTCCGTCGTCAAAGCTTCTTTCAGCTCTGCCTTCGTCGTGTGCAGCCGCGCCGCCAGTTCAGTCTGCGCCGCATCCAGTGACTGCTGTTTCGCGTCCAGCGCGTCCAGCCGGCCCTTCAGCGTGTACATGAAGTACAGTGAGGCCAGCACATAAATCAGCGCCACGGCCAACAGCAGGTACTTCACTACCGCGCTGTGCTCTCCACCGCCGCTGCGGGGATGAGTCTCTATTTGGGGGGTAACGTCTTCTTCGTACATCCAGAATCCTTTCGTCGCAACTGATTGGGTTATGCGGTCTCGCCCTGCTTCGCAACCGGGTGCTATCTGATTGAAAGTAGCGCTATGGGTTGCGCTCGGTACTTTGCGCCCTCATTCCAGAGAACGACGCCAACCCTATGAAAAACGGCGGGCAATTCGCTTTTCGATTAACCCTGATTATACCGTTTCTATCAACCCAAATCCTCCACCTAAGTTGCACATTCGCCGCTCCTTGCCCCGAAACCGCGCATCCCGCTGCACTACAATCGAACGGTGAAGAACTGGGATGTCGTGATCCTTGGCGCCGGAGTGATCGGCCTGTCGCTGGCTTTGCGCCTCCGCGATCAGCACCGCTCCGTGCTGCTGGTTGAGCGCCACGAGCCCGCTGGCGAGGCCACCCACGCTGCCGGAGGCATGATCGCCAACTGCGACCCCCACACTCCGGCCCTGCTGCAGCCGCTCGCCGATGCCAGCGCCGCCCTGTACCCGGAATTTGTGCGCGAGATTGAGTCGGAATCCGGCGAGTCCGCCGACCTTCGCGACGTCGGAACCATCGCTGTATTCGCCGATGGCGAATGCGCCGGCGCACGCAGGAGTTCGCCAGCTCAGCGCCGACCAACTTGCCCGCCTCGAACCGTCGCTGCGCCTGACTGGTGCCGCCTGGTACCTGCCCGAGCGCTGCGTCGATCCTCGCGGGCTGGGCAAAGCTCTCACCAAGACCTGCAAGAAGCGTGCCGTCGATTTCGCTACCGGCTCCGAAGCGCTGGAAGTCCTCACCGCCGCCGGACGCGCGATGGGCGTTCGCACCTCGCACGCCACCTATCATGCAGGCGCGGTAGTCAACTGCGCCGGAGCCTGGGCTGCGAAGATTCAACCGCTCTCGATTCCGACTCGTCCAGTCAAAGGCCAGATGGTCTGCGTCGTCCCGCAATCCCCAACGGGTGCCGCAGGTATCCCTTCTCCTGGGATACGTGAGAAGACTGGTTCAGCACGTCGTCCGCACGCCCGACATCTACATCATTCCCCGCTCCGACGGCCGCATTCTGCTCGGCGCTACCGTCGAAGACGCCGGATTCGACAAGCGCACCGACCCGCGCACCATCCAGCGTCTCTACCAGGCCGGACTGCACGTCGCGCCCAGCTCTGTCGAGCACGCGCATTCACGATGCCTGGGCCGGACTTCGTCCCGGCTCACCCGACAATCTTCCGATTCTCGGCGAGACTGCGATTCCCGGCTACTTCGCCGCCACCGGACACTACCGCGACGGCATCATGCTCGCCCCCGGCACCGCCGATGCCATGGCCCAGCTCATCACCGGGCAGCAGCCGTTCTTCGACCTCGCTCCGTTCTCACCCTGGCGCTTTACGGAAACGTAATCGTCAACCTAATCGCGTGCCCCACTCAAGCCGGTTTTGCTTGAGTGGGTCTTTTGACTTCTCGCCTACTAGCCACTAACCACTTTCTTCACAAGCACCCACGTCGTCATCGCCCGCTGATTCTGCACTACGGTGGTCTTCAGCGGCTCGGCCAATTCCCCGCCGATTCGTTCCGCCATCGCAGCGAGCAACTCCGCATCGACCAGATACCTCTCCGCTCCATCCGGCGACAGGAAGCGCCGTCCCTGCACGCGTTTGAATTCGCTTTCCATGCCTATAGTTGAAGCCAGCCGGCAGAAGAATAGCCCACCCGGCTTCAGCGGACGCCATGTTCCTCGCAGCATCCGTTCGAAGTGCGCGTCGTCACGTGCGAAATGCAGCACCGTGTTGCTGATCACGACATCTGCGCAGCCATCGTCGAACGACAACTCCTCGACCGGCTCGACTCGAAAGTTCGTCGCCGGAATCCCTGGCGCGAACTCCCACGCCAGCGACCGTACGCTCTCCACCGCCTGCTCATCCGCATCCGCCGCGAAAACCTCATACCCTTCTCGCAGAAAGTACACGAGGTTCCGGCCAGAGCCGCATCCCGCATCCAGAATTTTCATTCCGGGTCTGATGCGGTCTTTCAGCAACTGGTCGAAAAGATAGATATCGATCTGTCCAAATTGCTCTTGCAGCGAGGGCTTAGGCATTCCAGCAAACTAGCCGCTGCAGTGTGGTCGTGTCAAATATATCGACAGAAGCGGGCGCCCCCACGTCCATGGCATTGCGACAAACTGCGTGATGCTAACCTAACCCGCAGGAGGAACCATGACTCTGACTGCTGTCCTTCTGGGGGCGATTCTTCTCGTGCTTGTCTGCGGCGGGGTCTTCATCTACCGAGTGCTGCTGGCCATCGTGAGTCTGCTCGAGCAAATCAACGGCAAGCTCCCGTCATCCGGACTAATCACTTCCCTGTTGTCAATTTGAACTGAGTACCCCCGCGGACTCGCGTTGATACGTTCAGATCGCAACAAATAACCCGCAAACTTTGCAGGTTATTTGTTGCCAATGCTTCCTCTGGGTCTCAGTGCCTCTGTGGTCGAATTCTTGCGACGCTTACTCCAGCGCTTCCGGCTGCAGTGAGAATCCCTTCTCGCCGGCGGCTTTCTTTTCCCAGTACTTCGTGACCCATGCTTCCCAGCTTTTGCCGGCAGCCATATCGCGTCCGCTGAATGCCAGTGCGGCAATATCAGAGAACGCAATCCAGATCTTCTCGCGTGAGTCCTTCGGAATCACGCGCACCACCGACTCCGCCAAGCGTCGCGCCGTTGCGCCGGTCGAAGATATAGCCCTCCACCCGCGCGCCGTCCTTGCGCGTAATGGTCACATCGCCGCGATAATCGAACGCCAACTCGAGCGCCTGCCGCAACTCCGTCATCGGTCGCCAAGCTCGGGCACCCAGCCCTCTATATTATGGTGCGTCGGCTCCTTCCACCACTTCCAGATCGTCGGCCGTGAGATGTCGTTGCGGCTCACTCATGAATACGCGTCTTCGCTAATTGCATGCCCCATGCTTCCGCCCAATTCTGGCGAAAGGGTGGGATTTCCAATCTGCACCAGCGGATTATGCTCATGCACTGGTCGAACCGGTTCCTTGAGCATCTCCGCCGCCTCGGCATCCTTATAAGCAGTTGAGAACGTCGCCTTCACCGTACCCCAGAATCCGCTCAGCGAGCCGAACGTATCGTGAACCGCCGAAGCCTCGTACCCGCTGTGCACCATGCAATTCGCACACTTCGGATTGCCCGACTCGGTGCCGTACTTCTCCCACTCGGTCGCCTGCATCAGTTCTTCAAACGTATCGGCATAGCCGTCCTGCAGCAGGTAGCACGGCTTCTGCCAGCCGAACAAATTAAACGTCGGCATGCCCCACGGTGTGCACGGGTAATCGCGCTTGCCCATCAGGAATTCCAGAAACAGCGGCGACTGGTTAAATACCCAATCTTTCTTGCGGTTCGACAGCATCGCGCGGAACAGCCGCCTCGTCCGCGCACGTCCCAGAAAGTGGCTCTGGTCGGGCGCTTTGTCGTACGAGTACCCCGGCGACAGCATCATCCCCTCGACGCCTAAGTCCATCATTTCCGTGAAGAAGGCCCGCACGCTGTTGGGGTCGGCGCCGTCGAACAGCGTGGTATTGGTCGTCACCCGGAACCCGCGCTCGACCGCGACCTTAACGCCTTCAATTGCCTGGTCGTATCCGCCCTCAAGGCAGACGCTGAAATCGTGATGCTCGCTCTGCCCGTCCACGTGTACCGAAAACGTCAGGTACTTGCTCGGCTTGAACAGGTGCAGCTTCTGCTTCAGCAGTAAAGCATTGGTACACAAGGTAGATATACTTCTTCCGCGCAACCAGCCCCTCGACGATCTCGGCAATCTGCGGATGCAGCAACGGCTCCCCGCCCGGAATCGACACCATCGGCGCGCCGCACTCGTCCACCGCCTTAAAGCACTCTTCCGGCGTAAGTTGTTGCTTCAAAACGTGCGCCGGGTACTGGATCTTCCCGCAGCCCGCGCACGCCAGATTGCAGCGAAACAGCGGCTCGAGCATCAGCACCAGCGGATACCGCTTGCGTCCCTTGATTTTCTGCGTCAAGACATACGACGCCACCGTCCACATCTGCGAAACCGGAACACCCATCCTGCAAACCTGCCGTTCTGAAACGCGAAAGCGAATTCGCTTTCGTTTTTACCTCATTTGTGGCACGATGTCAATACAACCTACGCGCCCATGACTGACCAACCAATGCCTGACCAAGAAGAGCTCGACAGCGTGCTTGAAATCGTCGCGAGCGCCCCGGCGTCGCGGCGGACGCCGCTGCAGCCACGCAGCGTGCAGACCATCCAGCGCGTGGTTGACGCCGCCAGTTCCCTGCTCGGCCGCACGCCGCTCGAAGACGTCACCACCACCCGCATCGCCGCCGAGGCCGGCATCTCCATCGGAGCGCTTTACCGTTTCTTTCCCGATAAGCAGATGATCATCGACGCCGTAGCCGTGCGCCACGTCGAGCGTTTTCGCGGAGTCGTCGAGAAGCAGGTCCTGCCGAAGCTCGAGCAGGAGATGCGCAACCTCAACGACTTTCACCCGGCCAGCATGCTGAACCTGGTGGTCGATGCCTACGTCGCCTATCTCGATGAGCACCCCGACTTTCGCGCGATTTCCTTCGGCCGACACATCAGCGCCGCTACCAAAGAGCGCGAAGCTTCGCCTGCCGTCGGACTGCCCGCGATGCTCAAGAGCTTCATGCTCGAGCGACTCGCGATTCCGAACTCGCCCGAGCTCGACCTCGCGCTCCGCGTGGTCAGCGAAGCCGGAGAGCGGCTCATCGCCTTCGCCTACGAGCAACCCACCCGCGACGAGCGCGACCGCATCATCGCCGAGATGAAAAAGATGTTGGCGGCGTACCTGTTCCCTGCGCTGTAGTTTCGCGGATGCCCTTCAACTCCCCAGCAGTCCAATGGCCCGCGAAGCGATTGCCAGCACCGTGACCAGCGAGATGAGGCTTTCCGCCATCATCAGCAATTTGGCGCGCGAGGTCATCGGCATGGCCTCGGTCGGACCGAACGATGTAGCGGTACAAAACGCCAGGAACAGGTAGTCCACGTAGGTCGGCTGCCAGGGCGGCGCGCCTTCTTCGTCGAAGTCTTCGCGCGGGAAGCGCCAATCGGGCATTTGTTCCAACCCGCTCACGCGCGACTCGGCCCCGCCTCGATCGATCCACCAGTACGCTACCGAGAACATCAGCACATTCGACGCCCACAACGAGACGGTGGAATTCAGCAACTCGATCCCGGTAAGGCCGACGGGAGGTTGCAGCATTGCGTGAAACAGATCTTTGAGATCAAGCACGATACCGAAGGCGGCGACCGCCAGAAAAACCGCTATCGCGGCTTTCTCCAACTTCAGCCACCGCTGTCTCACCGGAGCCAGATGCACCCCCACCATGGGCACGATCAGCGAAGCCATCAACAGCACGATGACCCAGTGCGGAAGCACCTTCACCCGGCCGGGTAACAGGCCTAACGCATACACCAGCAACGCCATCAGCACGATGGGCCATCGCGGCTCCAGCTTTGACGCTTCCAACTCCCGACTCATTGCAACCATAGCTGCGCATGATAACAGGCGCACAGGCTCCCAAGCGCGAAAGCATATGTCACGAGGACTTGTTGGTTCAGAGGGTCCGCGGAACCCCGTCGGGATGGGCAAGAAATGCCGTTCCACGCGGCGGGACAGGAGTGTCGTGGGTTCGGCTGGGATCGGTGGTCAGTTGTCAGTGAGAGTCAAAAGACCCACCCGGCCAAAATCAGGCCGGATGGGCACCCGTCCCACCCGAGCGGGAACAGAGATTGTCAGCACTTCCAACGAAAAACCCCACTCAAGGCCGCTGCGCGTCCTTGAATGGGCCACCCGTTTTCCACTAGATCCTGCCGTGGAACTGCGCGCGCAACGCAGCTACGAATTTCCCGGCAATCAGTTGAAAGCCCGCGGCAGTGGGATGAAGTTCATTGGCCCATTGCGCAGGAGCCAGCGTGCCTTGCGTCTCGACAAGGATGAAATTGTTCTGAGCGTCGGCGGCAAGCGTGTGCAACATATCGTGAAATGCCGTCAAAGCATCGTGCAGGATGGCGGTCCCCTGCGGCGTGTCCCAGCCATTGAATTTGAGCGACGGCAGCAACCACGGTCCGATGCAGGCTGCCGGAACGCCATTGGGAATAGCGAAGTCATAGCAATGACCGATGACGGGTACACCTTTTGCGTTGCGGTCGCGGAAGAGAAACAGATCAAGGTAAGACGCCATCACCATGTCGAGAACGCCTTGAAAGCGCTGCCGGTTTAGTCCACCGCCGGGCGTGCCGACGTAGTCGAGATAGATACAGAACTGATTGCCGGCGATATCGTTACCGCCGCCGGAAAACAGGATGGCGTCGGGCTTCCCGGAAGCAGGCCAGTTAGCCGGATCGTTGAGCGCATCGATCATGCGCTGTTGCTTGGGCCACGCTAACTCGTCGGAGGTGGCGTCGCCATAGTGCGAGATGTTCAGGATGAGCGGGCTGGGGGTGCCGAGGCTCTCCAATTGCGCGACGATATCAGTGGGGTTCAAGGATGGAAGGTTCCCATTCAGGGGGTAGTCGAACCAAGAATCACCGTGCGCGAGGAGGACAAGGGGAGCGGGCTGCCGAGTTGCTGGCTCAGCCAAGGCAAAGTCAGGGTGAACGGCCTGCTGTGCCTTGAGGGCAGCCATTTTAGCTTGATGAAGTTGGGTGCGCTCGGCAATCTCTTGCTTAATGGAGTTGCTGAGCGCTTCGCGGAAGACGAGACTCTGACGCATGTGAGCCCCTCCTAGTCGTACTCAGACATTCGAAAGTGACGCAAGTCTAGCCCAGATAGATGGAATGTCAATGGCACGAGGGTGGAGATGACCTAGACGACACAGTCTAGCGATTGGATTGCGGGCCGGCATCGTTGCTCGGGATGACACGTCAAGAGCTGTCCCTCGCGGGGCGGGAGATGAGCGCCGTTAGTCCGGAGTCAATTGATGTCTCCGTTCTGCGTGGGCGACAGGCCGAGGTTAGCGCCGAAAAGCGCGGCGCGAACCTGGGGCACCCGGCTTCCATCCTGGGAGTTAGTAAGCCACCCGCGTGTCGCGACATACCCCGTGGGCGATGGGCGTCCTACAAACGTCCGCGCTTTCGACGGTTAGTGCTTCGATGGCACCGCCGCGCGGGACAGCATCTTCGACTTGGCCTGCCCCTCATGCATAGCACGCGTTCGAGCGGCAATTCCGGTGGGTGAAGTGCGTCCACTGGCAACTCCAAGGGTGTTCACCCACGAAAATAGCGGCATGTCATCCACCGGTTCCGGAAGCTTCAAGACAGTGATGCCCGAAACTGAAACTGCAAAGATGGTCTGTCCGGCAGAGTCCAGCGCCAGCAACCCTCCTGATGTTGATAGCGGAGCGACCGGCGTTTGCAATTCTTCCGGAGTCATCAGGAGCGACCGCAGCGTTCCCTTCGCCGTATCCCAAAACTCGATCGAGTTTCCGAGTGCGACCACCAAGACCTTGCTCCGGGGACTGTACTGCGGCCCATACACAAAAAGATCGCTCGGGGCACTCAACAGTGGATACTCAGTCATGTTCAAGTAATGCAAGCTGGTATCAAAGAACCCGACTAAATCTCCGGGCAATTGAATCGACCCACTGACCGGCGCGAACTGGCTTCCATCCGCCGACACCGCCATGTCACTCCAGAAGATCTGGCCGAAGCTTTGGGTGCTAACGGCGTAGCTTGCCGGGTCGATGTTGTACACCTGGCCAGACGAGAGTTCCGTGTCCACGCCGTAAAGAGCGCTTCCATCCGCCGAAGCTCGAACCAGCTTGCCGATTTGAGAGACGAAAGAATTGACGCTCAGGCTGCCCAGGTCAATTTCCGTCACGGGCCAGCCCGGAATGATGGCTTTGTTGTATCGCGTGATCGCCAGAGAAAGCGGGTTTACATCGTAGATCGTGGCGGCGAATGTGACCACCGAAGCCTGCGATGGATTGTCAGGGTCTATCACTGCCACGTACCTGCCCCTGGACGCAGCTACCAAGTGCGAGCCGTCGGGACTCAATGCAATCACACTGTAATTGTTGCTAGTCCCGGACGGCGGCAATGGAATCGGAGTTTGCCACTGCAAGGTGGATGGGTTCAGAACATCGACCTCGGTGGGCTTTAGCGCATACAGCAGATTGCGATGGGTGTCGTACAGAAGTTGAAGTACCCCGGATGCCGGAAGAATCGTAGCCGAAGGAATGTAGCTGACAGCCGCTTGAAGCATGCCATTGCCGTAGGCTCCCGCGAACGTCACGTCCGCGACCTCGCCCGGACTCCCCGGCGGAACTACCATCGAAACTCCTTGCAGTGACCCAAGACCGCCCAGCTTGTAATTGCCCAGTTTCGTGACCGATTTCACACCTTGGCCGCCGAACGTTATCGCGGGTTGGTCGCCTTCCGTGGCCATCAGTCCAAACCCAATCAGGTTCAGCGCGTAGCTCCCCACCGGCGGCAATAAGTTCGCATTCATAGCGATAGGCACCGCGCCGTACGAGAAGCCAAAAGCATTAACCACGCTGTTGCCGTCCGGGCCTACGCATTCCATATCAACTGGCCCGGGAACCGACGAGGGCGGAACGGCCATCGCGGTCCCACCGGAGACGAGCGGCGCCGGCTGGCCTCCCAGGTAGACGCTGACGCCCTGCGTGAGCGTTCCATACACCGGTAGCTGCGTCGAAGTATTCAGAGGCGCTGCGAACTGAAGGAGGGACGGACAGTAGGCCCTCGGCATCGGCGCGGGGTCCGTTGAATTTGGGACCGGCGTCCCCGTCGTATCCACCGTCACAACGCCGCTAGGAGCGGCCACCAACGCCCTACCTGCTGCGTCCACCGCGATCAGCACGTCTCCGTTGTCCTCGGGAGAGACAGCTCCGGAGTAGAACCCAAGCGCAGTGTAGCTATTCAAGTCCAGCATCTCGAGGGCTGTGGGAATCGGATATTGCACAATCAATTTGCTTCCGTCGTGGCTAAACATTACGGCAGTTCTTGAGGACTGGAACGCAGTCGGAATCTGTACCGTCCCAAGCACGTTCAAGGAGCGATCCAGTACGGTCACCTTATACGCGTTGGCAACGGCGATCTTGCTTCCGTCTGCGTTGATGGCGTAGCCACGAACGTTGGAGTCGTTCTGTCCGGTTTGGGGAGGATTTACTGTGCTCAAAGGCACCGGAGTAAGCGTGTCCGCGTCGGAGCTATACAAGTAGAACTGGTCGGCCGAAAACACCATCCACTTGTGGTCCGCACTGCGAATCAGGGAATCTACTTCCCACCCCAATTGGTCCGTAGGCTCTATCTGCCGGAAGCTATCGGCGATAGAGTCCCATTCCAGCAAATACTGCCCACCTTCCGTAATGTTGTTGGAAGAGATTCCTTCCTCTTGTCCAATGATGAAAACTTTGCCGTTCGCCATCGCCACTACGTTGGGATAGAACAGTCCAAACATGGAGAATCCGTTTGGCACGGGATGCGAGGTCAGCGCCAGCGTGTCTTCATCGACCGTCACGATTTGTTGGGCTAGCGTACCGATCACCAGCGTCTTGCCGTCTGCCATCTGGTCAATGCCCCACGGCTGAGGTGCGCTGACTCTCGCTACAACGGAAAAATCGGTAGCCGAGACGACGTCCACTTCGTTGAGCCCGAGATTGGTAACGAAGAGAAGCCCGCGCTTTTCGTCATAGTAGCCATGACCGAGGCTTCCGCCGATCGAGTGGTACCGAACCGGCTTCGCCGCACCACTTACCGTGAGCGGAAGGCCGGCGGAAGCCTGCAGCGCGCCCGAAACCGCCTGAACCGTGCCTGTGTTCTGCGAAACCAGGGCGTTGCCCGAAGCTGTGAAGGTCAACGTTCCGGAACTGGAAGCCGTCACCGATAGGGTTGACGGCGCTACCGTTACACCTGTCGGCAATCCCTGCACGGTCACCGAAACATTGCCGCTGAAACCGTTCTGGGGAATGACCGACACGTTAACGGATGCGTTCCCGCCTTGCGCCATGGCAACACTGGAGGGCGATAGCGAGATCGAGAAGTTCGCTGGTGGCGGTGGGGCTTGCTGACTCGCTGAGGATGAACTGCTACCACCCCCGCCACATCCCGTAAGAATAAAAATCAAAATAACGATTACACTTGCGCCTAACAGTTTTGCCATTGGGGTCCCTGTAAATACATAAAGTGGTATCTTACATCACGCCTGAAGGCCAATTCAGTGACCGACAAGGCTATGCAGGGGCTTGTCTCGAAGTCGGAATGCCGAACGCGGTGATTGAGCCACACCCGCAAAGCGGCGACCCTCGATATCGCCATGTGCAAATCCAGCCTGCCTTTGGCTGGGTAGTCTCACTTGGCTTTCACTCCCAGCTGGCCGCGTCTCCCCGTACCGCGCTATTATTCCCGCTACCATCGATCTCTGTATCTTCGCGGGTGACAACATGAAGAAATCAGACGCGAGCCCTGGCCAGCCGGCCTCCGAGCTCATCTCGAAACGAATTGCCGAACTCGGCGACTGGCGCGGCGAGACCCTCAGCCGCATGCGCAAGCTCATCCGGCAAGCCGACCCCGATGTCGTCGAGGAGTGGAAGTGGGGCATCCCCGTCTGGTCGCACGACGGCATCCTCTGCACCGGCGAAACCTATAAAAAGGTCGTGAAGCTTACCTTCGCCAAGGGAGCGTTCCTGCCCGATCCCGCCCGGCTCTTCAACTCCAGTCTCGCGGGAAACGTGCGCCGCGCCATAGACATTCCTGAAGGCGAGAAGGTTGACGATTCCGCCTTCAAGGCGCTCATCCGCCAGGCCGTCGCCCACAACCATTCCGCCAAGACGAAACCGGCGAAGAAAGCCAAGTCGTAGAGGTGGTCTCATAAACGACAGAACGCCGAAAATCGAAGTCGTTCCACTCGAATATCGAAAACCGAGTTCTCACACAGACTCTAAGGCCCCTTCGTATTGGGGGACTGTATTCACCGGCCAAAAGGCCGGTGCTTCCACCAAAGACAGCGACTCGTTCGACTCGGTCGCACTCTCTGCGGAGCGATCTCGCTCAGGATGAAAACCTTGGGGATTATCGCGGCAAAAGGGGTCCTTCGACTTCGGCGGTCCCGCTGAGCGGGACCGCCTCCGCTCAGGATGACACGCCTGGGCAGCAGGTTACTTTCGTAACTTGACGAAGGTGGGGCGGGCTTTCATGCTGAGGGGGAGGGGCGAGAAAGTGGACGTCGGACGGCTGCCTCGCATCCTACAGAGGCTGGCGATTCGGGGATAGAAGAACTTCGGGGATAGAAGAACGGGGACTGGGTGACATTCATGGCAGAAGTGATGGCAATACCGCGAAAAGCGCCGCAACAGAAGCGGGGTGAGGAGACGGTGCGGCGAATCCTGGACGCGGCGGGGACGCTGCTGTGCACGATTCCGCTGGAGTTTGTGACGACGAGCCGGATTGCGAAGGAGGCAGGGCTGTCGGTGGGGGCGCTGTACCGGTTCTATCCGGACAAGCAGACGATATTTGACGCGGTGGCGGTGCGGCATGTGGAGCGGTTTCGGGAGTGGCTGGAGATTGGCGTGATGCAACCGCTACAGAAGGAATGGGCGACGCACGGGCCGGGGATCAACGTGGCGAAGTTTCTGGAAGACGTGATTGATCACTACGTCACGTATATGGATCGGTATCCGGACTTTCGGGCGCTGGCTCTGGGACAGCTGATCAGCGCGGGGACCAGGGCGCGAGAGGCTTCGACGATTTCGGGGTTGCCGTCGGTGCTGAAGAACTTTTTGCTGGAGTGGATGCGGGTGCCGAGCACGCCGGAGCTGGAGATGATGCTGTCGGTGGCGACCGAGGCGGGCGAGCGACTGCTGGCCTATGCGTATGAGCAGCCGTCGCGGGAGGCACGGGCGCGCATCATCGAGGAAATGAAACGAATGCTGGTGGGGTACCTGTTCGTGCGGCAAGGGTAGAAGAACTGCGGCCGGGAGCGATGGAGGCGACTGGGGTGTCCCGCTGCTGACGCCGCATTGCGGTATGAGTACAATCGGTCGGGAAACTTATGTCGACCAAAACCATCATTGAACCCTTTCGCATTAAGAGTGTTGAACCGATTCGCTGGACAACCAGAGCGCAGCGCGAGCAGTTGCTCAAGGCCGCGCATTACAACCTCTTCCTTCTTCCCGCCGACGATGTGCTGATTGACCTGCTGACCGATTCCGGAACGGGCGCAATGTCAACGCATCAGTGGGCCGCGATCATGGAAGGCGACGAGAGCTACGCCGGAAGCCGCAGCTTTAACCGCTTCCGCGATTCGGTGCAAGACATCTTCGGCTACAAGCACGTGATTCCGACGCATCAGGGACGCGCGGCCGAGCGCATCCTGTTCAACGTGATGTGCAAGAAGGGCGACGTCGTGCCCAACAACACGCACTTCGACACCACGCGCGCCAACGTGGAGTTCGTGGGCGCGGAAGCGCTCGACCTGCTGCCGATCGAGTCGCAGCAGCCGTCGGCCAAGCTGCCGTTCAAGGGCAACATGGATGTTGCGGCGCTGGAGGAGACGATCGCGCGCGTTGGCAGCCAGCGCATTCCGCTGGTCATGCTGACGATCACCAACAACTCCGGCGGCGGACAACCGGTCTCGATGGCGAACGCCAAGGCCGTGAGCGCGGTGTGCAAGAAGCACAAGATTCCGCTGTACTTCGACGCCTGCCGCTTCGCGGAGAATGCGTACTTCATCAAGCTGCGCGAGAAAGGTTACGAGAACAAGACGCCCAAGCAGATCGCACAGGAGATGTTTGCGCTGGGCGACGGCTGCACCATGTCGGCCAAGAAAGATGGCATGGCTAACATCGGCGGGTTCCTGTGTACCAATGACGAAGTGCTGGCGCGGCAGGAGAAAGACCTGCTGATTCTCACGGAAGGCTATCCGACTTATGGCGGATTGGCGGGCCGCGACCTGGAGGCCATCGCCGTCGGCGTGCAGGAGTCGCTGGAAGAGGATTATCTGCGCTACCGCATCGCATCGACGGGATATCTCGGCAACCACCTCTCTGAGCACGGCGTGCCGATCGTGGAGCCTCCGGGCGGACACGCGATCTATCTGGATGCGCGGGCGTTTCTGGCGCACGTTCCGCAGTCGCAGTTTCCGGGAGTCGCGCTGGCGGCGGAGCTGTACCTGGAAGGCGGCATCCGTTCGGTGGAGATCGGCATGCTGATGTTTGCCGATGCCGCCAAGATGGACCTGGTGCGGCTGGCGATCCCGCGGCGCGTGTACACGCAGAGCCACATTGATTACGTGGTGGAGATCATCCTGCGGGTGTGGGAGCGGCGGGAGCAGATCAAGGGGATGAACATTACCTACGAGGCCCCTTTCTTAAGGCACTTCACGGCGCATCTGGAGCCCGTAGCGTAGCTGAAAAGTCGAGTCATGGAAAGCAGCTCTACTTTCGCGACCTACCCTAGCTTGCGGAACCGCGTCGTGGTTGTGACCGGTGGCGCAAGCGGCATCGGTGCGGCGATCGTGGAAGCATTCGCCATGCAACAGGCAACGGTCGCATTTCTCGACATTCAAGATAGTGCAGCAGCGCAGTTAATTGAGCGGTTGCAAATCGCGGGCGGCGCGGCGGCGACCTATGTTCACTGCGATCTAACAGACATCGACGAGCTGCAATCTGCGATCGCGGGGATTCTCGAACGGTTCGATACGGTCGATGTCCTGGTCAACAATGCCGGCAATGACACGCGGCACTCCATTGCTGAGGTCACCTCAAGCTACTGGGACCAGTGCATGGCCATCAACCTGAAGGCCCAATTCTTCATGGCGCAAGGCCTTATCCCCAGCATGAAAAGAGCGGGCCGAGGCTCCATCGTTAACCTGAGTTCCATCGTTTGGGCCATACCCTCGACGAACGCTGCGGTATATGTCACCGCCAAAGCCGGTGTTGTGGGGTTAACCCGCACCCTGGCTCACGAACTCGGGGGCGACAACATTCGCGTCAACTGCGTTATGCCGGGTGCTGTGTGGACCGAGCGACAAAAACGGCTGTGGCTTACGGAAGCCTATATGGCGGAGATTATGAGTGGCCAAGCGATCAAGCGGATGATTGAGCCTGGGGAGGTCGCGCGGCTGGTGTTATTTCTCGCCGCAGACGACAGCGCTGCCATCACGAACCAGAGCCTGGTTATTGACGCCGGATGGATCTAGCCAGACGGATCTTCAGCCGGGGCAGCCCCGCCCGCCAGAAACAGACAGGGATCGCCTCATTCAATAATGAAACATTTGTTTCACATCCGGATATCGCGCACCGCGGAGCGATGAGGAGAATGGTGAAGTGCGGCGCGACGCGCGACGTGTTCAAGAGAGACACGCTCCACGATACTGTTCTATCTACCTGTTTCGTATCCTGAAATCAATAATCCAAACATACTAGAACCCGCTTGTGACCTGACATCACACCTGCAATGGTCATACATCACCGACTGTGCGGCAGGTAAATCACTACGGTACTTACACGAAGTGAAACGGTTGCTGCCATCGTGAATAAACGCTGGAACGGACAATACTCATGTTTTGACCTGGTCGCCCAGACGGAGGGCCGGCCGCGGTCCGTGGTACGCGTGGGCGATATCGCCATCGGCGGCGAAGAGTTCGTCGTGATGGCTGGTCCCTGCGCTGTCGAATCGGAGCGGCAGGTTCTGGATACAGCCGTGTCGGTCGTGCAAGCGGGCGCGCGGATCCTGCGGGGCGGAGCGTACAAACCGCGCTCGTCGCCATACTCGTTTCAGGGACTGGGCGTGGAAGGACTGAAGATACTCAGCAAGGCGCGCGAGCTAACGGGGCTGGCGATCATCACTGAGGTCATGTCAGAGACCGACGTCGAGGTAGTGGCGGAATACGCCGACATCATGCAGGTGGGCGCGCGCAGCATGGAAAACTTTGCCCTCCTGGAAAAGCTGGGCATGTGTGGGCGTCCAGTGCTGCTGAAGCGGGGCATGACGGCAACGCTTGAAGACCTGCTGTGTTCAGCACAGTTCCTGGTGGCCAGCGGCAACCCGGACGTGATTCTTTGCGAGCGTGGCATTCGGACGTTCGAGACGGCAACGCGAAATACGTTTGACGTGGCCGCGGTGCCGGTTCTAAAGACGGTGAGCCACCTGCCGGTAATTGTGGACCCAAGCCACGCCGCCGGCGTGCAGGCGCTGGTGCCGATACTGGCGCGAGCTGCGGTGGTGGTTGGGGCGGATGGATTGCTAGTGGAGGTGCATCCGCAGCCCGAGAAGGCAGCCAGCGACGGCGAACAGTCGCTCACCTTTGATCAGTTTGATGCGATGATGGCGGACCTTGAGCCGTACCTTAGCCTTCGAGCGGCAAGTGAGAAAGCCTGCGCGACTGCCGGAGGGATGGCGTAGTGCGGGGTTTGGCCATCATTTTTCTGTTGTTGACCATGGCGGCTGGCGCCGCTTGGTTAAGCGTCTCAGCGGACTCTTCCCCGAGCCAGATCTTACCTACGGTGCTGTACACGTCGGCGGCACAGTACGACCGCGATGCATGGCTACGCGGAGGAGAGCGGTTCCCGTCTGGTGCGCAGGTGATGGTGCTCGAGGGTGGCCATTCGCGCAGGTTGGTGGCGGGATTCGCGGCAACGGCGGACCCTGCGGTCTCGTTCGACGGAATGAAAGTCTTGTTCGCAGGCAAACGAGACGCCAAGGACGCGTGGCAAGTATGGGAGATCGGCCTAACGGGCGGCGAGGCAAAGCGCGTCACCACATGCGACGGCGATTGCGTGCGGCCGTTTTATCTTCCCGGCGGGCGGTTGGTGTACTCCGAGAAGACGCAGGGGCGCTTTGTGCTGCAGAGCGCGGAGGTCGAGTCGGGCAAGACTTTGCCCCTTTCCTACGCGCCGGGCAATGCGATGTCGACCGATGTGTTGCGAGATGGGCGGATTCTGTTTGAGGCGTCGTACCCGATGGGCAGCGGAATGGCGCCGGAGATTTACACGGTGTACTCCGATGGCAGCGGAGTGGAGTCGTATCGCTGCGATCACGGGCCGAAGCGCCAGGCGGGCAAACAGGCGGCATCTGGCGACATCATTTTCGCCAGCGAGCATGGCCTGGGACGGTTTACTTCGGCGCTAGCGCACGAGGTCGAGGTGAAGGCTCCCACTGGCGAGTTTGCCGGTGACGCGGTACAGGTGGGAGCGGACGAGTGGCTGGTGACGTGGCGTCCGGATGCAAAGGCCACTTACACACTGCAGAGCTGGAACACAAAGACCGGCAGCTTCACCGCGTTGGCGGGTGCCAGCGAAGGCAATTTGCTGCAGCCCGCGTTGGTCGCGCCGCGGCCGGTGCCGAACCTGCATCCATCGGGCTTGCACGATTGGAGCTACGCCAACCTTCTCTGCCTGAATGCTTACACGTCGAAGTACAAGTTCGCGCAGGGATCGGTAGCGGCGATGAAGATGTACACCACGGATGGCAAAGGCAAGCCGCGGTTGCTGGGCAGCTCCCCGGTGGAAGCGGATGGTTCGTTTTACGTGCAGGTTCCCGGCGACAGGCCGCTGCAGGTAGAGCTACTGGACAGCAAGGGGAGGACGCTGCAGCGCGAGCAGGGATGGTGGTGGGCGCGCAAGGGCGAACAACGCATCTGCGTGGGATGCCATGCGGGGCCGGAGCGGTCGCCCGAGAACGCGGTGCCGGCAGTGCTGGTGAAGTCGATTAAGCCGGTGGTGATGAAGTAGTGGCTAGTGGTTAGTGGATGATGGCTAGAAAACACAACAGAGGCTGGGGAGAAATTGGTGCTGTTTCGTGGGTTGAGTGTCGTGATGTTATCGGCGGGGATGATGGCGCAGGCGCCGTCGAATTCGACGATCAAGTTTGAGGACGCGACGGCCTCGGCGGGAATCCAATTCACGCACAGTTTCGGGTCGCAAAAGCTGGGGTCGTTGCTGGAAGGCACGGGCGGCGGGTGCGTGTGGCTCGACTACAACAACGATGGCAAGCCTGACTTGTATGTCACCAGCGGCAAACCGCTCGAAGCAGGAATGCATCCGTATCCGCTGAAGCAGCAGCCGGAGAATCCGCCGCACAATCATCTTTTTAGAAATGATGGTAACGGCAAGTTCACGGACGTGACCGAGCAGGCGGGTGTGGCGGCCAACATTTACGGCATGGCGGCGATTGCGGCCGATTATGACAACGACGGCCGTGAAGATCTTTTCGTGACCGGCTACGGCAAGGCGATTCTGTACCACAACAACGGCGATGGGACGTTTACAGACGTTACGACGAAGGCGGGGATCAACGTCGATGGATGGTCGATCAGCTCAACGTGGCTGGATTACGACAAGGACGGGTGCGTCGATCTGTTCGTCGGACGGTATGTGAAGTTTGATCCGAAGTACCGGGCGTACTACGCGGCGGACAACTATCCGGGGCCGCTGGATTATGAAGGCACGACGAACAAGCTGTATCACAACAACTGCGACGGAACGTTCACGGATGTCAGCGAGAAGTCGGGCATCAGCGCGTTTGTGGGACGCACGATGGGCGTGACGGCAGCGGATTTTGATGGCGATGGGTACCCAGATATTTACGTAGCGAATGACCGCACGGAGAATTTCCTGTTCCACAACAAAAAAGACGGGACCTTCGAAGAGATCGCGGTGGACGCGGGTGTGGCGTACGGGCAAAACGGGGAGTCGACGTCAGCCATGGGGCCGGTGTTCTCCGACATCGAGGGCAACGGGCGGCTCGACTTGTGGGTAACCGATGCGAAGTACAACCGGCTGATGCGGAACATGGGCAACAAGACGTTTGAGGATATCGGAGCGGCATCGGGGATTTCGCCGATCACGGCGCAGTACACCAGTTGGGGATCGGGGATCTACGACTTCGACAACGATGGGTGGCTGGACATCCTCACGTTTCACGGCGGGTTGATTCACCTGGTTCCGGAAGAGCATTCGGTGTACCGCGGCCTGGGGAACGCGAAGTTCGCGGACGTATCGCGGCAGGCAGGGCCAGTGTTTGACGTGAAGACGGTGGCGCGGGGCGCGTGCTTTGGCGATTACGACAACGACGGCAAGGTCGATGCGTTCGTGGTGAACCTGGGAGCGCCGGGCGAGCTGTTTCATAACGTGTCGGCAAATACGGGACACTGGATCGAATTTCAGCTCAAGGGGACGAAGAGCAACCGCGATGGCATTGGGGCGCGGCTGGAAGTAACGGCTGGCGGCAAGAAGCAGATGGCGGAGCGCGTCGCGGGCTCGGGATATCTGTCGCAGGACGACGGACGAATGCACTTCGGGCTGGGCGCGGCAACGAAGGTGGAGAAGTTGACGGTAAAGTGGCCGAGCGGGCGCGAGCAGGTGCTGCAAAATCTCACGGTCGATCGCATTGTTACTTTAGAAGAACCGAAATAGTGGCTAGAACAGCGTGATGAAGACTCTGATCCAATTCGAAGTGCCTCGCAGGTCGCAAGCAAGGGCAGCGGCGCTCATTGTGGCCGTAGGATTGTCGGCGCTCATACTGGCAAGCTTCGCAGGGGCCAGGTCCGATTCCGGCGAGCCGAAGTACCTTTCGCCGCGGGAGATGGTGCTGTCGAACGATGGACGATGGCTGTTCGTGATGTGCGAGGCCGGCGATGAAGTGCGGGTCGTGGACACGCAGCACGGCACGGTCGTGAAATCGGTTGGAGTGGGGCACATACCGCGCGGGATTGCGTTGTCGGCAGACGGCACGCGTTTGTACGTGGCGAACTCGTGGGACGACACGGTATCGGAGATAGATACGGGCAGTTTCAAAGTTGTGAGGACGCTAACGACGGGATTTGAGCCGAACGGAGTGCAACCCGATCTGCAGGGCAAGACGCTGTATGTGGCGAACCGGCTGAGTAACGACATTTCGGTCATCGATCTCACCAGCGGGCAGGAGATCAAGCGGCTGTCGGCAGGACGCGGGGCGAGCTTTCTCGCGCTCTCACCGAATGGCACGCAGCTGTATGCGACGCATGTGTATCCGAAGATAGGAACTCACCGCGCTCCGCCGGAGTCGGAAGTAACGGTGATCGACACGCAGCGGCGGGTGGTAGTGGAGCGCCGGCAGTTGCACAACGTGGCCGGAGTATTTCATGCCGCGGTGTCGAGCGACGGCAAGCTGGTGGTGGCGGCGCAGCTTCGTCCAAAGAATTTGGTGCCACTGGCGCATGTGGAGCATGGTTGGGCGTTCGGCGATTCGCTGGCCCTGTTTGGTGAGGACGTAAACGGGGTGGTGCAGGTCCCGCTGGACGAACTGGAGCGGTATGTGGCGATGCCATTCGCTGTGGCGATCACGCCCGACAAGAAGAAGCTCTATGTGAGCAGCGCAGGTTCCGATTTAATCACGGTCATTGACATCCAAAAGATGCTGCGCTTCGTACGAGAGACGAGCGCGCCGATCTCGAACGATCTTTCGGCTTCAGCGAATTACGTGCTGGGCCGAATCCCGGTTGGCCGTAACCCGAAGGGCCTTGTGCTTTCCCGCGACGGAACCAGGCTCTTCGTGGCCAACCGGATGGATGACAGCGTCAGCGTGATCGACACCGCCAGCGATGTTGTCGTGTCCACGATAGGCTTGGGTGGGAAGCCGGACATGACGTCCCTGAGGCGAGGCGAGCGGATATTCAACAACGCTCGCTTCGCTTTCCAGGGCCAATTCAGCTGCGCCAACTGCCATATCGACTCGACGTTTGACGGCCTGCAGTGGGACCTGGAGCCCGACGGCTTCGGCGTCGATATTGTGGACAACCGGTCGATCGAAGACCTCGGCGGAACCGAGCCGTTCAAGTGGAATGGCGGCAATCCCAACATGGCCACGGAGTGCGGGCCGCGCACGGAAAAATACTTCTATCGGTCGCAGAGCTACAACAGCGCCGAACTGGCTGACCTGGTGACGTACGTGATGGCGCTTCCCTACCGTCCCAATCGGTACCGATTGCCGGGCGGCGAGGTGACGTCGTCGCAGGAGCGAGGGAAAGCGATCTTTGAGCGGACGACGACGAAGCGGGGCGAACCGATTCCGCAAGCCAATCAGTGCGCTTACTGCCACAGCGGGCCGAAGTATACGAACACGAAACTAGCCGACGTAGGCAGCGGCAAGCCAACGGACCGTTCGCCGCTGGTGGATGTGCCGCAGTTGCCGAACGTGGCGTATTCGGCGCCGTATCTGCACGACGGGTCGGCGAAGTCGATGGAAGAGATCTGGACGATTTTCAATCCGCACGACACGCACGGCGTAACGAACGATCTGCAAAAGGATGAGCTGAATGACCTCATCGAGTATTTGAGGACCTTATGACAGTTGTCAGTCGCCAGTTGTCGGTTGTCAGTAAATATCGCCACCTCACCTGGAAAGAAGGCGAAGGTCGCACTACTTCTGATGGTGGCGATGTTGGTTGCAGCCGTTCCGCTGTACGCGGCGATGCCGGACATGCCGCGGTATCGCTGGGAAAACTTTACGACGGCGAACGGCCTGCCCGACAACCATGTCTTCAGCGTGCTTGTGGACGGCAACCGCATCTGGGCGGCCACGGAAAACGGCGTCGGGGTGTACGAAAACGGCAAGTGGAAGGTGTTCACGCCGGCGGACGGGTTGGCGCATCGCGCGGTGCTTGGACTGGCGCTCGATCCGCGCACGGGCGACGTATGGGCGGCCACGATGGGCGGGCTGAGCCGCATTTCGGCAGGTCGGATCGACACTTTTAACCAGCTCAACTCCGGGCTGAGTAACGATGTGGTGTACGGCGTCGCGGTGCAGGGCGACTATGTCTGGACAGCAACCGCAGCGGGCGCCAGCCGCTACAACACGCGCACGGGACAGTGGAGCCTGTTCAACGAGCGCAACACGCCCATGTACGAAATCTGGACGTATGGAGTGTCGGTCGGCCCGGACAAGGTGTACCTGGCAGTGTGGGGCGCAGGGGTGCTGGAGTACGACATCAAGACCGAGCGCTGGAAGGACTACAACGATCCCGACGGCGAGACGGAGATTGTGCTGTTCAAAGACCAGGGTCTGATTCACGAGATCACGACGTCGGTGAGCTACGTGGACAAGATTCTGTGGGTGGCAACCTACTTCGGCGACAGCCGCTACGACGGGCGCAATTGGCACAACTTTCTGACCAAGGACAGCGGCCTGCCCAGTAACTTTACCAACTCGGTGAAGGCGATCGACGCCAATCGTGCGTGGTTCTGCACCGACAAGGGCCTGGCTTACTACGACGGCACCAACTGGGCGGTGTATCGGCCAAACCTCAAGACCGGGGCGCCGGAGATGTATGTGCGCGACGCTGACGGCAACGTCACCAACATCGCCGTGGATACGGCGCCGGCACATAACTACGTTCTCGCGATTGATTTTCAAGGCGACGATATATGGGTGGCGACGGCGAAAGGCCTGAGTCACGGAATACGGCAGAAATAAGAGTTCAACTTTTCAGGAGGCATCATGGCAGTGCAGGACGTAATCGCGGAACTGGCTAAAGTCGGCAACGAGCCAATAGAGAAGCGGGCCATCACCAACCTCGGCGTGCTCAACGAAGCGTACGACTACGCCAAGCCCAGTTCATTTTCGCGGGGCATGAGGATCGACATCGGAAACGTCGTGATCCTTCTGATCTCGGGCACAGCGAGCATCGACGAGCAGGGTGTATCGGTACACATTGGCGACTTCCGGGCACAAATGCACCGGACCTACCAGAACATCACCGCGCTGCTGGCGGCGGAAGGTGCGACGTGGCACGACATCGTGCGGACGACGTGCTACTTGCGCGACATCGACCGCGACTATGCGGATTTCAACGAGGAGCGCACCGTTTTCTTCAAGCAGCAGGGGCTCGACCCGCTGCCGGCTTCCACCGGGATCGAGGCAAAGCTGTGCCGTCCTGAGCTGCTCATCGAAATGGAAGCGATTGCGATGTTCCGCAAGACGAAGTCTGAGGAGTAGGGCCGTGTCGGTTGCATCCGAGTTCGCTCCGGGGCTAAAGCCCCCGTCCTGTTGGCGCGGTGATTCGGCACGACTGAAGTCGTGCCCTGACGCGTTGATGTCGCGAGCCATTGCGACGCTGGCACTCCTCCTAGTTGCGCTCGCGTGCACAGCGAACGCGCAGACGTTCCAGGGTTGTGCGTGCGGCAAGAACCCGCCGGGACGACCTGCGGCGCGGTCGATGAAACCGTACGCGCAGGAGCCCGCGGACATGCAGCCGTTCTCCAAGTTCACCGAGCCGTACTACGAGAATTATGTGGACCAGGTGGAGTACAACGGCGCTGCACGAGATCTTCCGATACCCAATGATGTTAGCGAGGTGCGGATCGGGTTCATCGCGCCGCTGGAGAACCATCCTGACGCCGCGCTGGGCAAACGCATGCTCAACGGCGCGCAGATGGCCATTGACGAAGCGAATGCGGCGGGAGGATACGGCGGCAAGCCGTTCAAGCTCATGCTGCACAACGATTCGGCAATCTGGGGCGCGTCGAGCAACGAGGTCGTCAAAATGGTGTATGACGACAAGGATTGGGCCATGTTCGGCTCCATCAGCGGCGACACGACGCACATCGCGCTTCGAGCGTCGCTTCGAGCGGAACTTCCCATCGTTAACAGCGCCTCGACCGACCCGACGATCGTCGAGACCACCATCCCGTGGTATTTCTCGGTGCTGCAGGACGACCGGACGCAGAACTATACTCTGGCGCGGCTTATCTATACCGACCTGGGACTGAAGCGTGTCGCCATCTTGCGCGTGAACGACCGATACGGACGCTTTGGGGTTGGTAAATTTCGTGATGCCTCGCGCAGACTGGGCCACCCCGTGGTGATCGAACAAAAGTTCATGCAGTACGACACCGACTTCACGCGGCAGTTGAAGGTCATCAGCGACTCGCGCGTGGACGGCATCGTGCTATGGACGGACCAGCCGCAGGCCGCCATGATCCTGAAGCAGATGCAGGAACTGGGGATGAAACAGAGGGTCTTCGGCAGCCATCGCACGTTGGGCAGCGAGCTGGTGAAGCTGGCCGGCCCCGCCGCCGAAGGGTTCGAAGCGGTGTACCCGTACAACCCAGACAGCACCGACGCGGCGTGGCTGGCGTTCAAGTCGCGCTATGAAGCGAAGTACCACGAACAGCCGGAGCAGTTCTCTGCCCTGGCTTATGACCAGATGCAAATTCTGTTGCGGGCGATCTGCGAAGCCGGCTTGAACCGGGCGATGATTCGCGATGCGCTGTATGGAACGGTGAACTACAACGGCGTGACCGGGCCGATGCAGTTTGATCCGAACGACAAACAACTTCGCGACATGTACCTGGGCACGGTACATGACGGACGCATCACGTACCGCAAAATCTCGATGCAGAAGGAATATGCGCGCGTAGGCGAGGAAGGCGTTCCGTATGCTGGGCCTGCTGTGGCCGACGCCAGAGGAAAAACTCTGAAGGTGGCCGTGTTTGGGCCGCAGGCGGACAAGAGCGTGGGGCAGGTTGCAGCAAGCGATTCGGCAGGCCGGAAGATCGAGTTGGTTGGTATCTCGTCAGACGTGCCTTGGGGCAAGGCGTCGAACGAGTTGGTGCAGGCAGTGTATGACCAGGACGTCGTCGCCATCATCGCCCTCGACCGCGCTTCCAGCCATCTGGCGGAGCAGATTGGCGTAAAAGCGTTTGTGCCGGTGATTGCCATTTCTTCGGACAAGGTGTTGACCTCGATCAACATACCGTGGATCTTCCGGTTGCCGGAGGGAACCTCGCTGGAGCAGGCGCTTAAGACGCTGGCCGCAGCAGAACAGCAGGCGGGGCTGAACCGGGCACAAATCCGCGGCGCACTGGCCTCCGGCGCGCAGTTTGCAGGAGTGCAATTTCAGCAGACCGGAGAACCTCGCTAGTCAGCGGATGGGCCGCGAGAGGGTACTGCGCGGCCTGTCCCTTGCAAGAAATCCCGCAGCTTTTCGCTCCCTCGCTCATCTACAATCTGCACTGCATAAAAGGTGAGGGACGTCATGCCCACAGACCCCCAACATTCTGCGTCAACCGAGATCGATCTGCCGGACGCTGCCGCTGTCCGACTGGCAAGCCACCTACGACACGCTGCACATGTGGACGCAAATCGTGGGCAAAGTGCGTTTGAAACAATGTCCCGCGGTCAATCACTGGTGGGGCGTCGCGCTGTATGTCACGGCGAACGGCCTGACGACTTCACCGATTCCGTACGGCCGCGGTTCCTTTGAGATTCGCTTCGATTTCGTGGAGCACAAGTTGGTAATCGAGACCAGCGCAGGCGACATCCGTGAAATGAAGCTGGAGCCGCAAACGGTAGCCGAGTTTTACCGGAAGTTCATGGCCGCGATGCGCGAGCTCGGTCTCGACATCCACATTCATACGATGCCGGTTGAGTTCCCAAATCCCATTCGCTTTGAAAAGGACGAAGTGCACGCGGCGTACGATGCGGATGCTGTGAATCGGTTCTGGCGAATACTCCTGTGGAGCGACGCGGTTTTCAAAGAGTTCCGCGCACAGTTCATTGGCAAGGCCAGCCCGGTTCATTTCTTCTGGGGAAGCTTTGACTTGGCCGTGACTCGATTCAGCGGCCGAGAGGCGCCGCCGCGACCGGATGCTGATCCAGTTACAGCTGAGGCTTATTCGCATGAGGTGAGCAGCGCGGGATTCTGGCCTGGAGGCGGCGGCGTGGACGGCGCGGCGTACTACGCCTACGCGGCACCTGAGCCAGCAGGATTTGCGGAATACAAAGTGAAACCCGGCGCAGCGTTTTATGATCCGCAACTCCACGAGTACCTGCTGATGTACGACGACGTGCGCCGCGCAGAGTCGCCGAAGGAAACGCTAATGCAATTTTTGCAGACGACGTACGACGCCGCGGCAAGCCTGGGAAAATGGGACCGCAAGGCGTTAGAGCGTTCAGTCGTGTAATGGAGGAGCCCGATGGCAGCCAACTGCACTCATCTCGACCAAATCAAACTGACCAAAACCAAGACCCACGTTTGTGAAGAGTGCGTGAAAATGGGCGACACCTGGGTCCATTTGCGCCTGTGCCTTGTTTGTGGGAATGTCGGCTGTTGCGATTCCTCCAAGAACAAGCACGCCACCAAGCACTTTCGCCATGTGGGGCATCCGCTGATTCGGTCGATTGAACCGGGCGAGCGCTGGATCTGGTGCTACGTGGACGAAGTTATGCCGGGCGAAGTCGACGCGTAGGGCCTCAGGCGGCGGTGTGCCGAAGAGTGTGCCAGACCAGCCATCCGATGGAGAGCAGCAGCAACGCGGCGATGATCGCTTGCGAAGTTACGCAATAGACGCACCACACGCCCAGCACCTTGGCTTCGATGTGGGTCAGGTAGAGGGCGAAAGACATGCCGACTATCGTGGCCAGCAGCAGCAGGCCGCGGCGGCGCAGCCACGCGAGAACGAAAATCACGAGATAGCCGGCGATACCTATGGCAGCGACCGGAACACCGGAAATAACGGCGTAGGGGCTGTGGTTGACGATGCCGCAGTCCCACTTTTCGTTGATGCTGCAGGGCGCGCTGTCGGTGCTGTAATGGACGCGAAGAGCAAGCACTGACACAACGATTCCGGCCAGAGCGAGAAGAGCGAGCACATAGCGCAACGGCAGCCTCCAAAGGCAAAAGCGTGACTCGCGACATGAAATCGCAAGCCGCGGCGTCTTGTTTACGATACGCCGTTGCGACGCATTGCCGAAAGTCCGGGGCGGATGCAGTTGTGCTAGACTCTCGCTAACCATGCGGCGTGGGGCCTCCATTGCAGTACTGCTCGTGCTGATGAGCGGCATTCTTGTGCCGCTGGCACAGGGTGGTGTGTCGTCGGTCCCCGCCTGCTGCCGGACCGGCGGTCAACACCATTGCATGGGAGTGCAGGGAATGGACGGGTTCCATTCCGTGCCGAGTCGGTGTCCGCACCACGTGGCTCCCGCGGTCACTAGCAGTGTTGCGGCTCTGGCGACGGAGAGCCCGCGAGCCTCCATCCTGGCGGCTAAGTCTTCGAGCGTTTTCCTTCCGAACCCTGTAGCGATATCTGTGGCTTTTGGAGTCATCCAGAAGCGCGGCCCTCCCACCGCTTAGACCCCAGCGCATTCAGCCAAGAATCATTTTTCAGCAGCTCGCATGAGCGCACGTTGCGGTGTTGCCGCGGACGCACTCAGGTGAATTACGAAGCCCGCTTTAGCGGCCAGTCAATCGTAGGGACCGGAATTCATGACTCACGGAAAATCTACGCAACACCGCGCTCGGGGGCTAGTCGCCGGCGCAGCCCTGGCGATTTTGTTCGCTGGCCATGCGTTTGCCACGGTATTTGGGAACGTGCGCGGCGTGGTGCACGATCCCCAACACCGTCCGCTCAGCGGCGCACATGCCACCATGCAGGCGAGCGACTCGACGTTCAAACTGACCGCCGTTACGGGCGATGACGGCCAGTTCCACTTCGACGCCGTGCCGCTTGGCAAGTACACCGTTACCGCGGAGGCCGACGGATTCACCCCGGAGTCGCAGATACTGGTCGTGGTGTCGGGTTCTGCGCCGGTGCTGCACTACCAGCTCGCGGTCGCCTCGGCGAAGGAGGAGGTTACGGTCACGGCGTCGCCGGAGGACCTGAATCCGGATTCGCCGCGGCGGGATATTCTCATCAGCCAGGAACAGATATCGCGCTACGCAGGTGTGGACGCCGCCAACAGCTTCAAGATCATCACCGAGTTTGTTCCCGGCTCGTACATGGTGCACGACCAACTGCACGTTCGCGGCGGGCATCAGGTAACGTGGGCGATCGATGGCGTGCCCATTCCCAACACCAATATTGCCTCGAACGTCGGACCACAGTTCAATCCCAAGGACGTTTCGTATCTGCAGGCGGAGACCGGCAGCTATGCGGCCGAATACGGAGACCGTACATACGGCGTGTTCAACGTGGCCCCGAATACCGGGTTTCGAACGCGACCGGCAGGCCGAGCTCATTGCCAGTTACGGAAACTACAACCAAACCGACGACTGGCTGAGCTTCGGCGACCATACGTCGAAGTTCGCGTATTACGTGAGCGCCGGCGGCAACAATACGAACTGGGGATTGGAACCGCCCACCAGCGTGAACCTGCACAATCAGGCTGATGGCGGCGGCGGCATTCACGTCCTTGATTTTCAACCGCAATCCCAAGGACCAGATTCGCTTCGATGCCGGACTCAGGCTCGACTATTACCAGGTGCCGAACGATCCCGACATGCAGGCCGCCGGGATCAACGACCGCCAGCGCGAACAGGATATTTTTGCGACGGGCACATGGGCCCACACTTTTTCGCCGGGACTGATGCTGATCACGTCGCCGTTTTACCACTTCAACCGCGCGGCCTATGAGGGCGGACCGAGCGATGTACCCATCACGACGGACAATCGCGCCTCCAACTACGAGGGCGGACAGGTCACGCTGGCATGGCTCAATAAACGGAACAATGCCCGCGCCGGGGATTTACGCGTTTGCGCAGCAGGACAACTCTTATTTTTCGGTGGTTGCGAATGACGGCACTGGACAGCAATTCGATCAGCGGGTCCATCCCGGCGGTTTTGTGTTTGCCGGATTCCTGGAGGACCAGTTCAGAGCGACGAATTGGTTGACGTTTACGGGCGGACTCCGGATGACCCATTTTTCCGGCAACATCACAGAGAATGCCATTGATCCGCGGCTGGGTGTGGCGGTAACAGTACCGAAACTGAACTGGGTATTGCGGGCCGCGTATTCGTATTATTACCAGCCGCCGCCGCTGGACACCGTGTCGGGCTCACTACTGGATTTCGCCAACACTCAAGGACTGGGATTCCTTCCGCTGCAGGGTGAGCGCGATATACAGCAGGAATACGGCGTCACGATTCCGATCAAGAACTGGGTCTCAAGCGTCACGTATTTCCACACCAGCGTGCGGAATTTCTTTGACCATGACGTCATTGGTAACAGCAACATTTTCCTGCCTCTGACGATTGAGGGAGCCATCATCGAGGGTGAGGAAGCCACGCTACGGTCGCCTCTGATTCTCCATCGCTATCATGCGCACCTGGTGTACTCGCACCAAATTGCCCAAGGGGTGGGGAACGTCACCGGCGGGCTTACGGATTTTTCGCCGCCCGAAGGCGGGGCGTTCTATCTCGACCACGATCAGCGCAATACGCTTTCCGCGGGCTTCGATGGGAACCTGCCGTGGCGCAGCTTCGCGGCGGTGACCATCAACTATGGTTCGGGCTTCCTGAACGGCGACGGTCCGGATCACTTGCCGGCCTACTACACGCTGGATCTGTCGGTGGGCAAGTCGTTCGGCGAAAACTGGACGCTGCGCTTCAGTGGCACCAACATTACCAACCAGCGCTACATGCTCGACACGAGTAATACGTTCGGCGGCACGCACTGGGCCGATCCGTTCATGTGCTCGGTGCAGGTGAAGTTCCGGTTTCACTACTGATGCGAGTCAATGCTTGTGCTCGCCGTGAGAGTGCAGGTGCGGATGAGAGTGCACCACGTCGCCGTGGCGATGGCGGTGGGCGTGGACAAGGTTGGCGCGAAGCAATAGCTCGTAGTTGGCGAGAATCTCACGCGGCGCGCCGTCCGCGGTGGCACTCCCCTGCTCCAGCACCACAACTCGATCAGCGATGTCCTCGATGATTTCGAGTTGATGGGTCGCGGTGACAACCGTCTTTGACGAACCCTTCCAGTTCTGGATGAGGTCGATCAACTGGCTCTGGCTGCGGGGATCGAGCATGGATGTGGGCTCGTCGAGCAGAAGGACCTCGGGATCGAGCACGATCACCGACGCCAGCGCCACCCGCTTCTTTTCGCCTCCGGAGAGCCGGTAGGGCGGACGGTCGCGAAGCTGAGTGATGCCCATTTGCTCCAGCGCGCCATTGACACGCGCGATGACTTCCTCGCGTGACCATCCCATCTGTAGCGGCCCGAAGGCAACTTCGTCGAACACTGTGGGATTGAAGAGCTGTACGTCGGGATTCTGGAAGACGAGACCGACGCGGCGGCGAAACGAGAAGAAGAAGCTCGGATTGCGCAGCGCTTCTTCCGTGAGTGGGACATCGCAGAAGCTGAGCGTTCCCGACGTCGGGAAACAGAGCGCGTCGAGCAAGCGCAGAAACGTCGATTTGCCGGAGCCATTGGCGCCCACCAGTGCTACCGATTGTCCTCGCTCAATGTTGAGAGAGAAGTCGCGCAGGGCGGGGATCTGGTCGTAAGTGAAGTTGATGTTCTCGACGGCGAAGACGGTAGTCGCAGGTCATGGCCGGCCCATCCACGCAGCAGAAACACCGATCGCGAGAAATGCCGCTAACCCCAAATAATCGCGAGCGCGCATTCGGAAATCAATCAGCACGTGCGCGTCTCCGCGAAAGCCGCGCGACTGCATTGCCTGGTACACGTCTCCACTCAGTTCGATGCTCTTGCTCAGTAGGACTCCTGCGGTCTGCGCCGTCACATGCCTCTGCTGCGCGCGACTGAGTTGGCCGACGGTCCGACTCTGGCGCGATTCGAACATCTGGCCAGCGGTCTCGGCGAGCAGAAAGACATAACGGTGAGTCATGGCCAGCATCATCACGACTTCCTGTGGGACGTAGAGGCTGCGCAATGATTTCAGGATGTGCATCCACGGAGTGGTGAGGACGAACAGTGTTGTCAGGGTCGCTGCGGTTTCAACCCTGAGGACGAGGAGCGTGGCCGTAGTCGCTCCCTGCACGGTAATGCGCTGGCCCCACCAAGAGCTCACCGACAGCGGCGTGCCGGGGGTGAGAAGTAGAGCTGGTAGGGCGATCACTCCGGTGAAGAGAAGTACCACGAACCAGACGCGGGTGGCCATAGCCGCCAGGCTCACCCGTGAAAGCAATCCGATTACCGCCGCAAGCATAAATAGCAGAAGTAAGGCGGTTATGGTGTGCGACAACGTGGCCGCCAGTAGAAGAGAGAACAGTCCGATGAGGCGAACGCGAGGGTCGAGCCCTTGTAGCAGTCCACGCTGACGCGCGACGGCGTCCGACATCAGCGCTCGGCTCAGGGCACGCGTGACGCTGACGGCCGTCGAGGCAAACGCGCCCTGCGTTTTCATTGTGGCGAACCCGTGGAGCCGTTGTGTCGCAGCACGGTCTGGATGGCCAGCGAGACTGCCAGCACGCAGCCCACGCCAAACATGGCGGAGAGAAAGTATCCAAACGACCGGCTCTTGATGAACTGGGGCGCGTAAGACGGGACGGGCGCAGTCCAGACGGTGGAGAGGCGCCGCAGGCCAGCGGGAGCCGACTCCGGCGCTGGTTGATTCAGCGAGGACGCTTCAATTTGAGCATGGGCTTGCGGCCGCGAGAAGTCGCGGGCTGACCATTCTCCCCAGGCCGCACCCGCTGCCAGAACGCCCAGCGGGGTAAGCAGCAGCAAGAGGGCAACGGAAATCCAGAGGCGGCGTAGGGAGCCGCGCGGCACTTCGTCAGAACTCGCGGTGAGGCCGGAGGTGTTTCGCAGGAGAGCGGGGTCACCAGCCTGCAGGTACGCTACCAGCCCGGCGGCGATGAGCGCCTCGGCTACACCGGCAATGGCAAGATGGCCGGCCATCATCGCCGGTAGCGCGACTCGCAGCGAATAAGGAGCGTAAAGCGGAACGCCATTGGCATCGTGAAACAACATAGGCTGGATGCCGAACTCGATGGCCGCAAACAGGGCCGAGACATTGACCGCGAGATATCCTGCAAGGGCTGCGGCAATGACTCTCCGACGAGATGAGAGCGCAGAGCCGGCAGCGATCAGCCGGTACGAGAAATAGGCAACCAGCGAGCCTGCGACGGCCATGTTGAAACAGTTGGCGCCAAGAGTAGTGATCCCGCCGTCGCCGAAAAACAAGGCTTGGATAGCGATGGCGATCGACATCGCCAGGATTGCGCCTGAGGGGCCCAAAACGATGGCCGCGATGGTCACTCCCAGAGCGTGTCCCGTGGTGCCTCCGGGCAGAGGCAGATTGAACATCATGACGAGGAAGGAGAAGGCGGCAAAAACTGCGATTAGCGGCACCATGCGGGCATTTACTGCTCGCTTCACGCGTCGCAGAGCGGCGTACCATCCCACACCGGCTCCGCCGTAGAGCACGGCGCAAGTGGAGGGGCTCAGGTATCCGTCGGGAATGTGCATGGCTTTGGGTGGCAGTTACTGTAGGCGATTGTAACCGAGGGAAATGCGCTCCACGCCGCAGCAAAGGGCGCGATTGCTCGCGCCCCTGAAGATGGTTTCGCAAGAAACGTTCTATTTTCGGCTAGCTGGGGGAATGATGCTGTTCATGCGAAGGTACTCGACCATCTGTCCGTAGTGATCGTAGGGGTGACCGGTAAGGCCCATGGCCAGGGCAAGGCGAGTGGTCATGGAGGAGCCAAACGGGCTCTTGACGGGTTCGAGAATATTGTTCTCGTTGATGCTGTTGACGGCCTTGTGCGCATAGACAAACGAATCTTTGAGGAACTTCACGATTTCGTCTTTCGACTTAATGTTGGCTGGCCCGTCTGGACCACCGCCCAGCTCGACCGGGGACTTTTCGCCGAGAATGCCGGCGCCAATCGCGTAGTTTGCGACAGCCATGTGCTTCACCTCAGCGCCGAAGGTGCGAACGCCCTTGAATTCGCCCTGAGTGGGAGCAAAGTCGTATTTATCCGCGGGCATGGCCTCGGCGGCAGGAACAACCGCCTTCTCGGTGCCGCTGAGCTGGTGATCGATAACGGAGGCAAACGTCGGCTTGGCCGGCGTGTCGGCGGCTAGCGCCGCTATCGACACCGACAGGCTGAGCAACACACAACTAATTGCAATTCGAGACTTCATGGAGAGCTCCTTCATGGATTACAACGCGGAATCCGGGGCCGACGTGCCACAGCATTTTAGCCCATTCAGGAGAAATCGGTTCAACCGGAAAAAAGGGGCGCGATTTCTCACGCCCCTCGCGGCAGACATCAGAGCGAATCTAGCTGCGACTGGCAGGCGGAATGATGCCGTTCATCCGGAGGTATTCGACGAGCTGGCCGTAGTGGTCAAAGGGGTGACTGACCGCGATGACCGCCATGGCAAGGCGGGTTGTGGGAGCAGTGCCCCAAGGGGCTTTGATGGGCTCCACCAGATTCGATGCAGTAATGCTGGTGATGGCCTTGTGGGTGTACGCGAAAGAGTCTTTCAAGTACTTCACGATTTCTTCTTTCGACTTGACGCTGGCCGGGCCGTCTTCGCCTTCTCCTGCTTCTGCCGGCGGTTTGGTGCCGAGAATGGAGGCGCCGATAAGGTAATTCACTGCCGCGATGTGTTTAAGCTGGGCTCCGAAGGTGCGCACACCTTTAAACTCACCCTGCGACGGCGCGAAAGAGAACTTGTCGGCAGGCATGGCTTCGGCAGCCGGAACCAGCTCGGACTCGACGCCGCTGAACTGGTGGTCGAGAACGGAGGCGATGGTTGCCTTTTCGGCGGGCTTGGCTTGGGCGGCGGCGAGGCCGGTCACGGTTAGGGCGAGCACCAGGCAGCAGGCGGCGAAACGTAGCTTCATGTGGGATTCTCCTCGAACTTGGGGATCTTGATAATTGGATGGGTGCCTACGCATTGTAGACCATGCCAGCGTTCAGCACCCTTCGCGGACAGGGTTATCCGGCTTGCGACGGCGAAGGGGAGAACGGCCACTCGCGGCGCTTCCGGGCGCGCACGAAGTACACAATGAGTCCGGCGATCAACAGCACGACGGCGTACTTGATCTCGCGTTGGAAGTTCTTGCGGGCCAGCAGAATATAGAGGAAGCCCACGATCGCCAGCAGAGCAGGCAAAGGATACAGCCACATACGGAAGGGCCGCGGCATGTCGGGCCGCCGGTGGCGAAGCACCATCACTCCTACCGCCTGCACAATGAATTGCAGCAGGATACGAATCACTACCAGCGCAGCGATGATGTCGGCCAGCCGTAGCAGGCAGAAGACGATGGCTACGGCGCCAAGGACAAGAAGTGACACGTTGGGGAAGCGCTTTTCCGGATGCACCCGCTTGAAGATTGCGAAGTAGTTGCCATCGAGCGCCGCCGCGTACGGCACGCGGGAGTATCCCAACAGGAGCGAGAATACTGAAGCGAAGGCGGTCCAGATGATCAACACGGCAATGGCGCGCCCCGCCCACGAGCCGTAGATGCGTTCCATGAACACGGAGATGATGTAGTTGTTCTGCTCCCCGGTGTGGCCCAACATCTCGCGCCAGGGCACGACGCCCAGCACGCTGATGTTCATCACGATGTAGAGCGCGGCCACTGCGACAATCGACAGGATCAGAGCGCGAGGAATCGTGCGGCCAGGGTCCTTCACTTCCCCGCCCAGAAAGCAGACGTTGTAGTAGCCCCAATAGTCGTAGGTGGCGATCAGCATGGCCGCTCCCATGCCCGTGAAAAACGCGCTGTTGAGATGGAACGCGCCGGGCGGGAAATCAAATGCTGTCGCGGCATGGAAGTGGGTGAGTCCGGCGAAGATGACCCAGGCCATTGCGGCTGCGACCCCAAACCAGAGAAACTCCGCCAATTTGGCGATCACGGTGATGCGCCGATAAAGCAGGAACACAATGAACGCGCATACGGCCATCGCGACCAACGTGCCCGAGGTCAGGCTTGTCGTGGCCTCCATTGATCCGAGTAGAGGCAATCCGGCGTGCCAGGTGTGGGCGAACCAAGTGTGGCCCAAGCCGGGCCAGATGTATCCGGCATAATGCGCGAGCCCGACACAGCCGGACGCGATAGAGAGCGGCGCGCTAAACGACAACTGCCAGATGAAGAGGAATGACAGCAGGCGACCGAGCGAATTGGGGCCGTAGCTCTGCTTGAGGTACTGGTACGATCCGCCAGCTTGGGGCATCGCGGCGCCGAGTTCGGCCCAGACGAGGCCATCGCACAGCGCGAAAATGGCCCCGGCAATCCAGCCGAGCATGGCCTGTGGGCCTCCTGCGGCACTGATGATGAGGGGAATGGTGATGAACGGCCCCACACCGATCATGTCGATCATGTTCAGCGTGGTGGCGCCGGCAAGGCTGACACCGCGAATCAATTCAGGTTGAGGCGAGGCGTCACTTCGGCTCATGTCCCACGCTGAGCAGATTGACGTAGAGACGAATCGCGCCGGGCACTCCGAAGGGCAATTGCCGGAAGAAGGCGTAGCCGTTGTAGATGTAAAAGCCCTTGCCGTAAGGTGCGACCAGCAGTCCACCTTTTTGCGGAGGCTCGCCCGGATCATTGCAGGCCAGCAGTGGAGTGTAGTGGTCGTCCCACTTGTCCATGAAGTAGAGACCGCGCTCCTGCACCCATCCTGCGAAATCGCTGTTGCCGATTGGGTTGGGATAGCGGAAGACCGGGCTCTTAGGGTCGAGAATGGTGATCGGCGCCTCTTCGACGGAGACGCGAGCGCGGCTGAGTTGCGCCGGATAGGGCGTGTAGTTTCCGGGATTGAAATTGGCCGGCTCGGTGTTGTATTGCACCATCAGCGTGCCGCCGTCGTGGACATATCCCAAGAGCCGCTGGTTGAACTTCTTCACGTCGTCGCGGGTGTCGTAGGCGCGGATGCCAAGAACGATGGTGCCGAAGCGCTGCAAGTTGCCGTGCTCGATGTCGTCGGGGTTCAGCAACGTCACGCCGAGACCCAACTGCCGCAACACGGTGGGAATGTCGTCGCCCGCGCCCATGACGTAACCGACCTTGAGATCCGCGGGAACTTTGACGTTTACGACCGCTGCGCGCTGGGAAGCGGGCTGGTAATAGAAGAATCCGCCAATATCGGCGCGAGTGACCAGGCTGTAACCCTCGCCGAATTCGTGGCCATCGGCGGTAGCGACGGCGCGAACCAGGTAGCGGCCTTCCGCTGCACCGTCGGGCGATACCTTGAACTGCGCCGTGCGCTCCCCGGACTTGGAGAATTCCAGCTCAGATGACTTCGGTTCGGCCTTCCAATCCTTAGGCAGCTGCGGCTGCACGGAGGCGGTCGAATGGTCAGAGTTGGCGCGCACCACCACGCTCAGCTCAGCCGAAGGGTTTGTGCCGGCAGGAATGATTTGGGTTGTCGGGTCGGCTTGCACCGACAAGCGCGGAACCACGGCCAGGGGCATTGACCAGGCGTCGCCATGCGTGTCGTGTACGGGAGTGCGCGCGACCGCGCGAATCACGCCTTCCTGTCCTTCGATGGCATACGTTACGCGAGCCGCGACGGGTGGAGGCGGCAGCGGCAGCGTCTGGTACTCCGGCTGATCGATCGTGTAGATCGAATCGGTCTCAGGATCGCCTCTGTGGAAGTAGGCCTTGGTGGGCAGCGCGTTCGCGGGAGGCGTCACCTTAAACGTGAGAGCACAGCCATCGCCCGGCGCAATGCGCGGAGGCAGTTTGTCCATAAAGAGCTCGTAGTGCCAGCCCATGGGAACGTCGAGTGCGAACTGCTTGATGTCCATGGGAACGGTGCTGCTGTTATGGAGCTTGGCCAGCAGCAGGAACGACTTCCCCGCTGTGATCACACCTGCCAGGATGTTGCCGTTGGCCGTGCTAAATTCCTCGGCCATCGGACGGCCATCGGGAGTCCCGGGGCCGATGCCGATGTCGAGCGAGTAGGCGAGGTTGGCGGCGTCCTCAAATTGCTGCTGCTTGGTGCGGAGATCGACCAGGAGATCAGCCTTCTCATTCGCCGGGAGGGTCGAAGTCTCCACCTTGGCGATGAGGTCTCGCGTCAGCTCCAACCCGTGAAGTAGAGGTTTGCCGGCGGCTTCCGGGATCCTGTCTATCGACGCGGTGGCCTCGTCCACAGACTTGGCGATTTGTTCGAGCCCAGGACGGAGCCACGGAACCTTGGCGGCATCTGCGCCGAGGCGCGATGTCAACGCGGGCAGCGAGGTGTCAATCCCGTCAAAGAAATCTTTCTCATGCGTCGCGCTGACGGGCGTTCCCGGCAAGGTTGAATCGATGAGCTTGTAATAGCTGGTGCGGCGGCCTTCGGTGAGCGTCCACCCGCCTGCGCCCTGGGAAAGCTGGTGCTGCAGGCCCTTCCAGGCAAACTTTACATAGGACTCGCCCAACAGCGGATCGTCTTGCGAAGTGTCGAGCTCGACGTTCCACTCTTCGTTGGCGCGCACGTTGTCCATGTAGAGCTTCTTGGCCTGCCAGGGCTGCAGGCCCTCGCGGATCTGCTCGGGAAACTTCGTGGGATCGGCCGCCGCACGAAACGCCTCGCGGGTCAGGATGCCTGACGCCTGATGGTTGCCATGGCCGTCGCGCGATGCGCCCTGGAAGCGAGTGCAGATAACATCGGGGCGGAAGGTGCGGATGATGCGCACCATGTCGCCTAACGCCACGTCGTGCCCACCCCACTTCTCGAAGGTTTCCTCGGGCGTCTTGGAGAAGCCGAAGTCGGCCACGCGAGTGAAACGCTGCTCGACGCCGTAGTAGCGGTCTGCGCCCAGAAGTTCGAGCGTGCGGAGGATGCCGAGTTCGTCGAGTAAATTGCTGCCGACTTTGTTCTGTCCACCCTCTCCGCGATTGAGGGTCAACTGCAGCGCCGTAACGCCTCGTCCCCGCGACTCTAGCGTTAACATACCGCCGTCTTCGTCATCGGGATGCGCTGTGGTGTGCATCAACCGCGCAGTAGTGTGAAGCCGGCGCAAGGTCAGCTTCAGGCCAACGACGCCGCTGTCCACGGGAAGCGGCTTGGTGTCAACCCAAGGCGAAGGGACCTGCCCGGTTGCGGCCGTCAGTGCGACGAGGAGGAATGCGGCGAGGCTACGGAGCAATCTGCCGGTTGTATGGGTTCGAAAGAATCGCATCAATTGAAAGACGGCCTCGCACCTGGGAACAACGCTGAGTTACAGACTACACAAACCACGCCGCCTGCGCGATAGAGCCGCCACGGATGGCTGGATTGCGGGTTCGTTTCCTCTGACTCGGCGCCGATTGGTTCGCAAGTGCATATAGATGAGTCACTTCCGTTCGGGGATTCGGACGGATTCGAACCAGCGCCGGCGGGCGGTTGACTATAATGGAAGATTCGGGGCCCACCGCACGATCTCGCCGTGGAAGGCCCGCGACGGACCCTTTGATGATTCAAACCCTGTTCGGCAGTTCCGAAGAAAAACCGAGTTTTCTGGATCGAATGAAGCAGGCGGTCACGCGAACACGTGAAAGCCTGACTGAGCGCATCGACGACCTGGCCTCGATTGGCAAGGAAATTGACCGCGACACCCTCGACGAACTCGAGGCGACACTGATCAGCGCCGACCTCGGCACCGCCACCACGACAGCCGTGCTGGAAACCCTCCGCAATAAGGTGGACCGCAAGCAGATTGGCGACATCGACGAGCTGAAGCGGGTGCTGAAGGACGAGTTACTCAAGATCCTGGAAGTTACCGACAAGCAGCCAGTGCAGAAGGTTGAAGGCGAGCCTGAGGTCATCCTTGTGGTCGGCGTGAACGGCACCGGCAAGACCACTTCGACTGGCAAGCTCGCTTACGCGCTGCGCGCTCAGGGCAAGAGCGTGTTGCTGGCGGCGGCCGATACGTTTCGCGCGGCGGCCATCGAGCAACTGGAGATTTGGGGCGATCGCGCCGGGGTTGAAGTCATCAAGAACAAGCCCGGAGGGGACCCCTCGGCCGTGCTCTTCGACGCGCTGCAGGCGGCCAAGGCACGCAACATCGACTACGTCATCGTCGACACTGCCGGACGCCTGCACACCAAGAGCAACCTCATGACCGAACTGGAAAAGATGCGGCGCACCGCACAGCGGTTTATCGCGACGGCGCCGCACGAGACATTGCTGGTGATGGACGCCACGACCGGGCAAAACGGCCTGCAGCAGGCGCGGCTGTTCACACAGTCAGCGGGAGTGACGGGCATCCTGCTGACCAAGCTCGACGGCACCGCCAAGGGTGGCGTGGTAGTCGCCATCTCGAAGGAGCTTGGCCTGCCGGTGCGCTACGTCGGCGTCGGGGAAAAGGCCGGTGATCTGTTGCCATTTAATTCCAAGGATTTCGTGGATTCGCTGTTCAACTGACGATGCCAGCCAAGCCCAACGACTCACGCTACATGCATCAGGCTCTTGAGCTTGCCCGCCGCGGCATCGCGCTCAGCTCTCCCAACCCTCGCGTTGGGGCCGTGTTGCTGTCGGCGGAGGGCAAGGTCGCAGGCAAAGGTTCTCATGCCTACGACGGCATCAAGCACGCGGAAGTGCTGGCCATCGAGGCAGCGGGCGAGAAGGCGCGCGGCGGCACGCTCTACCTCAACTTGGAGCCGTGCTCGCACGTGGGGCGAACCGGACCGTGCGTTGAAGCGATCATCGCAGCAGGAATCAAGCGCGTCGTATGCGCCATGCGCGATCCCAATCCGCTGGTCGCTGGACGCGGCTTCGAGCGATTGCTGGCCTCCGGAGTCGAAGTACAGGAAGGACTCTACGAGCCGGAAGCGCGCAAGCTGAACGAGGCTTTTGCGAAATACATCCGGTTCAAGACGCCATTTGTGACTCTTAAGACCGCGATGACCCTGGACGGCAAGATCGCGCCTCCTCCGGGTGACGGCATCACGACGGGCACGATGAGTTCGCTGGCGTCGACCGGCGGATGGATCACCAGTGAAGTGGCGCGCGCCCACGTTCATGAAATGCGCCACGCCAACGACGCCATCATGGTCGGCGTGGGCACAGTCATCGCCGACGATCCGCTGCTGACGGACCGCACCGGTCTAGCGCGGCGGCGACCGCTCCTACGCGTCATACTCGATTCACGACTGCGGATCCCGCTCGACTCCCGCGTAGTTCGCACTGCTGATTATGACGTCGTGGTCTTCTGCTGTTTTGCGGAGGAACACAAACGGCAGGCGCTGGAGGAACGAGGCATCCTGGTAGAGCAAGTCCCGATGCGCCAACCTCTGGAGGACGGGACGATTCCCTTCCCCAGCGGCACGCCTGCGGCGGATGGACGCCCTGATCTTGAGCGCGTCATCGCCCGGCTGGGTGAACGCGAAATTACCAGCGTCATTATCGAGGGCGGCGCCATGGTCAACTGGGCGGCGCTGTCAGCGGGGATCGTAGATAAGATTTTCTTTTACTACGCGCCCAAGATCCTGGCGGGAACTGGCTCGATCCCGCTGGCACTGGGCACGGGCTATCGCAGGATCAGCGAAGCGGCCTATGTGCGCTCGCTCACCCTGCACCGCTTTGGCGAGGACTTTGCCGTCGAAGGCTATTTGCGTGACCCGTACGCGGACGAGATTCACGTTGTACCCAATCATTCATAGCTCGCTCGCACGCGCGGGCGTTTCTTGAGGTCATCATGTTTACTGGTTTAGTGGAAGAAGTCGGCACCGTCGTCAGCATCGTCGAGAACGGCGGCAACCATCGCATCACCATCAAGGCCCCGCAGTCGGCCAAAGAACTGAAGCAGGGCAACAGCGTCGCAGTCAGCGGCGTTTGCCTGACTGCACTCGACATCACCCCCGAGACGTTTTGCGCCGACCTGGCCAAAGAGACCTGGACGCGCACGTCGTTTTCACGCATCACGGAAGGTGCTCAAATTAACCTGGAGTTGCCGTTGAAGGTCGACGCTCGCATGGGCGGCCATATCGTGCAGGGCCACGTGGATGGCACCGGCCGTTTAGCGGGGCTGGAGCCGATTCCCAACGCTGACGACTTCTGGATGCACATCGACATTCCCGACGAACTGGAGAGGTACCTGGTGTTCAAGGGGTCGATCGCCATCGAGGGCATCAGCCTGACAGTCGCCAGACTCGAAGGACTGCGCCTGACCATCGCCATCATTCCGCACACGGTTAAGATGACCAACCTGCAGTCGCTGAAGCCGGGCGATCCGGTCAACATCGAGACCGATATCGTGGCCAAGTACCTGGAGAAGTGGACCCGCCGCGACGGCCAGTCAAACGCCCTGACGATGGAGCGACTGGTGGCGCAGGGGTTCTAGCTTAGGAGCAGAGTTCAGAACGCCGCGGCGTGTGGCGGGCGCTCTGCTCCGAAATACTTCTCAAAATCGAGCGAGTCCAGCTCCAGAAATTCTTGCACGATGGGCTCATTGCAATTCTGCATTTCGTCGTACGTGCCAAAGAAAATGGACCGCGCTTCATGCAGGAACAGCAGACGGTCGGCCAGTTTCTTGGCCAAGGCCATGTCGTGCGTCACGACGATGCTGGTAAGTTTGAGTTGGCGTTTGAGCTTCTTGATCAGGTCGCCCAGCAGGTGCGCCATCAGCGGATCGACCATCGTCGTCGGCTCATCGTAGAGCACCGCCTCCGGCTGTGCTGCCAGCGCCCGCGCGATGGCCACCGAACGCTTCATTCCGGTCGAAAGATCTGACGGCACCAGGTCGCGGTACTCGCGCACACCCACCATGTCGAGCAAGCCGTCGATGATCTGGTAGATCTGTTCTTCCTCGAGTCCGCCACGCTCGCGCAGAGGAAACGCGACGTTTTCGCCGACCGTCAGCGAATCAAAGAGGGCGCCGTTCTGGAAGACCATGGTGACTTTCTTGCGGACCTCTTCCATCTTGGCTTCGCTGAAGTTGGTGACGTCTTCGTAGGCAACACGAACGGTACCGCTGTCGGCGCGCAAGAAGCCCATGATCATTTGCAGGGAGACCGACTTGCCCACGCCGCTTCGGCCCAGAATGCATACCGTCTCTCCCGGCATCACATCGAAGCTGAGGTCGCTAATCACGACCTTGCTGCCGAACGCCTTATGGACGTGTTCAAATTCGATGTACGGTTTGTGATCGTTCATCAGCGCTTACCCGTGTCGGTCGTGGTCCCGGTTTCGTGGAAGTGCCGCTTCGCCCACTCGTAATCCTCCGGCGTATTCACGTTCCGAAAGATGTCCTCCTGGAAGCCTGCCGCGCCGATCTCTTCTTCCGAAATATACCGGACCGGCACAGCCGAATAAATCCGTCCGACCTTGAAATCGCCCGCGATCAAAGCCTGCTCCACGACTGGCAAGATCGACTTGCGATAAACGGCGCACACCGTCTGGCTGCGGCCATGCAGTCGCGGCACGGTAACCAGATCGTCTCCCGCCGCTGCCTGGCGCACCAACCAGTGAAGAAACTCCGGCGTCATCATGGGCAAGTCTACTGACAACACCAGGTTCCAGTCGCGCCGGGACCCACACAGCGCGGCATGAATTCCTCCGAGGGGGCCGCATCCGTTGAAACGGTCGTCCACCGCGGTCCCAAACTTGCCGTAGCGGATCGAGTCGCCAACAATGACTGGCTCAGAACAAACCGACCGCGCGTTACGCAATGCCACCGTAAGGAAATTCCCATCACCGAGCGGCAACAGCGCCTTGTCGGCGCCCATGCGCGAACTTTTTCCACCCGCGAGAACGAATGCAGACACTTCATCCACGCCGTCATCATACCCGACGGCAATACGAGGCTACCCGATGACTTACGCCCGGGCGGGCTTAAACGTAGTGGTGTGAGGAATGCAACCGTTGATCTCGATGGCCACAATGCGCCCGGCATTGTCGAGTTCGACGGTTCCAGGAGCGGCCAGCACGCTGTCTCCGCTCAGACCGGGCAACGAAACGAAGACGCGGTTGTCGACGCAGAGCGCAGTTGGGTCTTTCTTGATATATGTCAGCGAGTATTCGGTGCGGCACGCCTTGGGCAGCACGAAACTCAGGTCGGCAATGTCACCATTCTCCGACACCGACACGGCGACCTCAATCGAGATCCGCGCCGTGACTTCGTCGCCATCCACCTGGCTCGGCGGCTTGAAGCAGATGTAGTACTCGAACCCGGAATCGGGATCGAACGCGCTCCGATCCACTTGAAACGCCATTCGCGTGCCTCCTATTGGACTACGGCACAACATCTGGACTTCGATACTAAATCACAGGGCGACGGCGCGCAATTAAGCGTGACCCGCAGCCGGGAATCATGCTCGCCAACACTCCACCAATTCTCACTGAAGTCCCCTCATGGTGGGGCAATTCGGCCCACGACCGAGCGCTATGTCAGACTCGACGGACGGCGCGCAGTGCCCGCTCTGCTATATTCTCGTTCTGAGCATAATTTCCGGAAGCCAACGTGGCGATTTCCTACTTCTCAGACGTAGTGAAGGAAAAAATCGGAGCGGTACAGGATTACTCGCTGCTGGCGGGTC
>CAVRWH010000006.1:0-1025000 GCA_963724855.1 uncultured Acidobacteriaceae bacterium
ACGAGCAGTAGGCCCCGCCATCCTGAATGACTTTGCAGGCTACGGAAGTGATGCGCCCATCCTTCGTTACTCCAGTCTTCAGATCGATGATGGTGCGCGGGCGCCCGCGATGTGCCCAGAACACTTCTTCCCGCGTGTACGTGATCTTCACCGGAGCCTTGGCCGCGCGCGCCGTCACCGCCGCAATGATCTCCAGCGGAATGATCTCGCTCTTGCCGCCGAATCCTCCGCCGACCAGCGGTTTGATCACCCTGATCTGCGACATCGGCAGTTCCAGCACCAGCGACAGCTTGTGCTGCAGGTAATACGGCACCTGCGTTGAAGACCACACCGTCAGCCGCCCCTGCTTGCCGGTGTGCGGATCGATCTCGAAACTCGCCAGCGTGCAATGCGGCTCCATCGCCGCATGCGTCACTTCGTTCGCGATATAACGCGCCTCAGCCACATAATCAGCCTCGGCAAATCCCTGCTCCGGGTCACCGAATACGTGGTGATAGTCCTTCTCGATGTTGTTGGCCCGGTTCGGGTGGATGAGCTGACTCTGCGCCTTCATCGACTGCTCGGGATCGAAGTATGCCGGCAACGGCTCGTATTCGACATCGATCAATTCCAGCGCCTGCTCGGCAATCTCTTCGCTGATCGCCGCCACACAGGCGACGTTGTCGCCAACATAGCGGACCTTCTCCACCGCCAGGGCCGTCTCGTCGTGCCCAACCGGCAAAATGCCGTAACTATTCGGAGCGTCCTCGCCCGTAACCACGGCCACGACGCCTTCCAAAGCCCGCGCCCGACTGGCGTCAATGCGCTTGATCAGCGCATGAGGATATGGCGAATGCAGAATCTTCCCCACCAGCATGCCCGGCAGGCTGAAGTCGTCGGCGTACTTTCCGGCGCCGGTGGATTTGCCGGCGGCGTCCACCATGGCGATCGACTTCCCGATGACGGAAAACTCGCTCATCACTCCACCGCTACTTTCTGCCGATCCGCGCGCTCGGCTTCGATCACCGCCCTGATCGCCTCGTACATCTGCGAATATCCCGTGCAGCGGCACAAATTGCTGCTCAAGGCCTCGCGAATTTCCTGTTCAGTGGGATCGGGATTACTGGTCAGCAATCCCCGCACCGTGATCATGAACCCCGGTGTACAGTAGCCGCACTGCGAGCCGCCGAAGTCGCCATACGCTTTTTGCAGCGCTGCTAGTCCGCCGCCGTCGGAGATACCTTCCACCGTCGTGATCTCGCAACCTTGAAAGCTCGCGGCCAGCATGGTACACGCCAGCATTGGCGTGTCGTCCACTTGCACCATACAGGCCCCGCAGGAAGAATCGTCACAGCCTTTCTTCGAGCCGGTGAGGTTCAGGTCCTGCCGTAAAACGTCGAGCAACACAGCGTTGTTCTGGACCGCCAGTTCATGTGTGCGCCCATTCACTCGCAATTCAATGAGTTCTTTTTTCATCAATAAAGTTCCTAGTACAGCGGCACCGAGGGATCGATCTCGCGCGACCAGCGATCGATTCCGCCGCGCAGCGATTGCACTTTTTCAAATCCCTGTTGCCGCAACCAAGCCGTCACATTCATTGACCTCACGCCGTGATGGCAAACTACGACGATATGATCTTCCGGGTCGAGTTCCTGCTGAAAGCGTGCCGGCACGTCGCCCATGGGAATGTGCTTGCTTCCCGTAATTTGCGACGCCTGGACCTCCCACGCTTCGCGCACATCAAGCAGCGTGAACTCACCGCCCGCATCCCGGATGGTCTTCAACTCTGCCACAGAAATCTCGTAGTCCAAGGCCATGTGTCCCCTTTTCTGGTCCGCTACTTCCCCGTCCACTGCGGCCGCCGCCGCTCCAGGTGCGCCCGAATCCCCTCGTGCGCGTCACTGGTTGTCATCAAATCGTCGAGATAAATCTGCTCTGCCCGGGCCAGCCCCTTCTCAAAGTGCATCGCATCCCAGGCGTAAAACGCCTTCTTGGCCACCGCCAGCGCCGCAGGACTCAACTGCGACACCCGCGCCAGACATTCGCTGACCAGCGTCTCCGGATCATCGGCCAAGCCATTCACGAACCCGGCAGCCAGTGCTTCGCTCCCCGAGAGTGTGCGGCCCGTCAATACCATCTCCGCCGCCAGCTTTTGTCCTACCACCGCCGCCAACGCGACACTCGCCACCGGCGGGAAGCTGGCCAGCTTGATTTCTGGAAAACCAAACACTGCGTCCTGCGACGCATATACCAGATCGCACACCAGCGCGAGTTCCGCACCCCCACCCAGACAATGCCGCCGCACCACCGCAATCGTCAGCTTTCGGCTCTTCACCAGCATTCGGATCACGCCATGAAACGCCCCCAGCATCACTCGCACGTTCTCGTCCGTGTGCGCCGCAATGTCAACGCCCGAGGAAAAAGCTCGCTCCCCTCCGGCAAGCACGATGGCCGCGATCTGCGGGATCGCCTCCGCCTGCTCCAGCGCTGCCTGCAGCTCTCCCATCATCTCCAGATCAATCACATTCAGCGGCGGATTGTTCAGCGTAATCCGCAGCACCGGCAACTGCAGGTCAACCACGATGCGGCGAAATGCGGGCTTTGCAGCAAGAGTCATCATGGGCCTACGTCTTCTTTCTGCTTCTCCGGCCGGCAGCGCTTTGGCTGGCCTCGTCGGCGACGGTTTCCACCTGGAATTGTTCCGGGCTCCAGGTTGAGCTTTCCTTGCCCCTTACACCCTGCAAAAAGATGTCGCTGATCTCGCGCGCGATGATCTCCGCGCCAGGGTCCACGCTCGGCTTGTACCAGGTGTAAAGCCAGTTCATCATGCCGAACAGTCCCATGACGGCGGTTCGCGTCGATACCCCGCCTCTTTTTGCCGCCTTAGGGCCGAGCCGCGCAAGCTTTTCGGCCTTGGCCAGGTCATCCACCAGTTCGACGCAGATTTTGTAGTACTCCTTCTTCAGCGCGGCCACCTCCGCGCCATGCTCGTCTCGCAGCACGTCATCTTCATGCGACAGTACCTTCATCGCTTTCTGCCGGGCCACTGCGTAGTCCACATGGTTGTGCACAAAGATGCGAATCCGCTCCTCGACATCGCTGCTGGTTTCCAGGCGCTCGCGCAGTCGGGCAACAATCGTCGTGAACGTGTGCTTCTGAATCAGGTAGAGTAGCTTCTCTTTGGAGTCGAAGTAGTAGTACAGTCCGGCCAGTGACATGCCGCTCAGGCGCGACAGGTCGCGCATGGAAGCACCTTCGTATCCTTTCTCGGCAAAGACTTCGGTCGCGAAGTCGAGAATTTCCGCAAAGCGCCGGTCATGGCGCGTATCCGGCGCGGATTTATTCTGAAGCGGACCTTGGGAACTAGTCGTGGGCGCTGCCATACTTCTCCGGGGAGCAGTTCGGGAATCGCGTAGCAATTACGTACGAACGTTCGTTCTAAGCATAGTACGTGGCCTGCCCAGCGGGCAACCCCGGACCTGCGTCCTTAATCAACTTCAGCCTCTCCTTCCCTGCGCCCAACTTCCTCACCCAATCTTCGCATTGACAAGTCTCTCCCCAACAAGGCAAACTGCAGAATCTTGACGATTCGGTTCCGCTGACGGTTTCTCCCCTGGACCGGGTGGCACCAGCCAACTCATGACTGCGCAATCAAAGGTCTCTTACCGGATGGAGTCCACGCTGGAAAGCGTGAACAAGGCAGAGGAAATGGTCGGCCAGCTCGCAAAGCAGGCAGGCTTTGACGAGGATTCGCGTGACGGCATCGCGATGGCCGTTCGCGAGGCCATGATTAACGCCGTTCTGCACGGCAATGCCTATGATCCCGGTAAGCGTGTAAACTTGACCTTGGAACAAAACGGCCGCGAGTTAATTGTCACCATTGGGGACGAAGGCAAGGGTCTCGAGCCTGAAGAAGTGCCCGACCCCCTCGCGCCAGAAAATCTAATGAAACAGTCCGGGCGTGGTATTTTCCTCATCCGGGCGTTTATGGACGAAGTACGGTTCCGCAACCTGGAACCGGGCACTGAAATTACTTTGATCAAGCGGATCCCAGGCTCTGAACTGGGCCGCCAGGAGGCTTCCACGTGAGTATGAAAGCAAGCACCCGGCAGGTGGACGGCGTCACCATCGTTGACTTGAGCGGGCGAATCACTCTGGGCGAAGGCAGCGTGGTCCTGCGCGACACCATCAAGGACCTGCTCGGCAAGGGCGCGAAGAACATTCTCCTGAATCTCGGCGACGTCAGCTACATTGACAGCTCCGGCATCGGCGAACTGGTCAGCGCTTTCACCTCGGTGCAGCGCCAGGGCGGCGAACTCAAGCTGCTCAACCTGACCAAGAAGGTCCACGACCTGCTGCAGATCACCAAGCTCTACACCGTCTTCGATGTGCAGGAAGAAGAAGCAACCGCCATCAAGGCCTTCAACAAGTAGACTGCCGCTTCCCTCCAGTCTCTTGCGATAACGCCGGACGCCCTCTCGCCTGACGCGGGAGGGTGTTTGCATTTTTGCGTGATCGCCCGGCTCGCAGCGCTGCCGTACAATTCCCTCATGCCGCGAATTCCACGTCTCGAGAAAGACCAGGTCGATCCCGAAACCGCCAGGATTTACGACGTTTACTTGCAGGAGCGGGGAACGGTCCCCAACATGTTCCGCACCGCGGCGCACCGGCCTGAGATCTTACGCACCATGATCGCCCACTTCCGCGCGGTCATGAACACCGGAACTCTCCCTGCGAAACTGAAAGAACTGGTGATCGTCCGCACCTCCCAGATCAATCGCTGCGAGTATTGACTCTCCTCCCACGCCGCCTTGGCAAGGCGGCACGGCTGGACCGAAGAACAACTGGCGAACCTCGCCGATTTCCGCAATCGAAACGACTTCACCGATGCCTGGAAGGCAGCTCTGGAACTCGCCGAGCGCGCCACCCGCGATCCCCACGAAATTGACGACACCTTCTGGGCTGAGCTCCGCCGTCACTACGACGAAGGCGAGGTCATCGAGTTGCTCGCTGCCATCGGGCTGTTCAACTACTTCAACCGCTTCAACGATGCCCTACGCATGGAGCCGACCAAATAGTCGCCACGCTCGCGCCTTGAAGGGGCGCGGCTTCAGCCGCGCCGTACAAGTAGTTTGCTGTTGGCTTCCCTCGCGGGCTTCAGCCCGCGGGGGATCTGCTTTTTGGAATATTTCAGCGATCCCTACAGCCAGCTAGACCGGGGCTCACGGCGAAGAAACTCCCGCAGCTCATCCAGCGAATAAAACGTCCCGCGCCACTCCACTCCGCCCCGTGACACCGTCAGTACCGCCGACCGCGCTAACGCATAGCAAAACACCACCGCGCCAAAAGGATGCAGCACGACATACACCGGCGAGATGTCGCTATGCCACGACATACCCACATAGATCAGCCCAATTGCGGCCAGTGCGGCGATAAACCCCGCCTTCGCCCAACCCACCGCGATCACGGCGCCAACGAACGGACCCGCATTCACCAATAAATTGCCGCACACCGCCAGCACTGCGAACCACGCGTTAAATTTCAGAATGGCGAATCCGTTCTTGGTAAGGTTCTGCACCATGCCGCCCGCCCCAAACACCCATCGCAATCGCAGCAGGTCGCGCCCAAACGCCACCCTCTGACGAAATCCTTCCTGTTTCACCAGTTCGCCCAGCCGCATGTCATCCAGGATTTCCAGCCGCATCCGCTCGTACGTGCCGATCCGTTCATACACTTCGCGGCGAATCATGTTGAACGCCCCCACCCCGATCGCGTCGCGCGATTTCGGGTCGGCGACCTTCCACGGCCTCCGCGCAAACACGAATTGCGACTGGAAGAACCCAATCATCATGCGCTCGCCCGGCGAACGCATCACCATGGTCGGAAATAGCACGCAGTGGTCGGCCCGCTCGCGCTCGGCAAAAACCACCGCCCGCCGCAGGGCGCCCGGGCGATAGACCACGTCAGCATCGGTAAACAAGATCCAGTCGCCCGTCGCCTGCTTCCCTGCCTGCCACATGGCGTGCGTTTTACCCAGCCATCCCGGCGGCAGCTCGCGGATGTGCATCACCTTCAGCCGATGGTGCAATTTTTCTCCGCGTTCGCGCCACTCCTCCTGCAATCGATCCAGAATCTCGCCGGTCGCGTCGTCGGATCGATCATCCACCACGATGACTTCGTAGTCTGGATAGTCGAGCTGCAGCAGCGACGTCAGTGCCGCCCCAATGTGTTCGGCCTCGTTGCGTGCCGGGACCACGATGCTGACCCGCGGAACCCTCCCTGTCGCATCCACCGGAGGCACATCGTACTCAGCGCGAGTGATCTCCGCGACCGTGTGCATGTTCAACGTGACAGCAATGAGCCGCGACCACCATGCCGCAGCCAGAAACACGCCGAGACTCCACGCAACCGGGTGCTGCATCAGCGCTGCCACTATCAAGCGGTCTCGCCCTCAGCAACAATGCGATTTTCAAGGTTGGGCGGCAGTTTGGGCGCGAACCGCATGCCGTACACCAGAATCACCCCCGACAGGGCAACCGCCACAATCATCGCCACCATTCCCATTTGCAGATTTGTTCGGTCGGAGATGAATCCAATCAGCGTCGGAGAGAACGCATCCCCAAGTAAATGGATGGTGAACAAGTTCACGGCGATCGCGGTGGCCCGAATCGGTGCCGACACCGAGTTCACCAGCGCTGCATTCAGCGGCGCAGTGTTGAGCAGGATGAAAAACTCTCCCACCAGTATGGCCGCGTACATCACCGACCCGGTGAGATAAATCGCGCCCACCACGGCCGGGATCGACAGCAGCATCCCCGCCGCCGACACCAGTTGATACGCAGCCGGAGTCCGCTTCAGCAGCCGGTCTCCCAGCCACCCGCCAAACAGCGTCGCGACCGTCCCTGCGATGACCGTCATTCCGCCAAAGATCAGGTTCGCCCGATCCAGCGGCACGCCTCGCACTCGAGTGAGAAACGTGGGCATCCACACCTGCATGCCACCCACCGCGAACGTCATCATCGCCATGCCCAGGCTGATCGTCCAATAGCCTTTGTTGCGCAACAGCCCCAGGATCGTACCGCGCTCCACCGTATCCGGCAAATGGTCGCTGGCTCCGCGTTCCGGTTCGCGAACATAGAACATACCTAGCGCCAGAACCAGCCCGGGAATTGCGCCCACCAGAAACGGCATGCGCCACCCGAAATGGTGGCCCAGCACCCCGCCCACGACATACCCCACCGCCGAGCCCACCGGCAGCGATAAATAGAAAAGCCCCATCACGCGCCCGCGAACCGTTTCCGGAAACATGTCCGACAGAAACGCCGGCGCGATCACGACGAACGTCGCCTCGCCGATGCCGACTACCAGGTGCCGCAGAAGCAATTCGTTGTAGCTGTGCGTCACCGCCGACAGCAGCGTTGCCACGCTCCACACGACGGCGCCTGCTCCCATAATCCACTTCCGTGGATAGCGGTCTGCCAGCGGCGCAATCAGCGGCGCGGCCACCATGTAGCAGATGAAGAACGCCGAGGTGAGAAATCCAATCTGCGCATCGTCGATCTTGAATTCGCGCTGGATCAGCGGCTGCACCGCGAACAACACATTGCGGTCAACGTAGTTGAAGAAATTCAGCAGCGTCAGCAGCAGGAGCGCAAATCGGGCATTGGACTGCTCAGTCATCGGTTGGCGGAGGATATCACGTCAGCGTTAGCCGCGAGCGTAACCTCTTCACCCAGTCCAAGCGCCAGGAACTGGTTGCTAGCTGCTAGTTGCTGCCCTTTTTCACTCTCGGATACCGCGCCACCACCACCGTCCCGATGCCCCCTCGCGGACGAAACTCGCCCTTCACCTCGGCCCACTTCGGCTTCGTCGCCCGCACCACATCTTCCAGCACCCGGTTCACGATGTTTTCCTGGAAGATGCCCAGATTGCGGTACGACGTCAGGTATTCCTTCAGCGACTTCAACTCCAGGCAGTCGCGGTTGGGCTCGTAGCGGATCCACAGAATCCCGAAGTCGGGCAAACCCGTCTTGGGACAGACCGACGTGAACTCCGGCACATCAATCACGATCTCGTAGCCGGGAAATTGGTTGGGCCAGGTTTCGATCTCCGGCAGCTTTGCGTCCAGCCCAGACTGCGCATGCTCGTCGGTGTAGCGCTTGCTCTTCGCCATGCGGATATTGTAACTGCCTGTCGCGGCAGCCTCAGCTTAACCACTCTCTCCGTTCCCCCTGGCTACGCTATACTGGTCACTTTGGACGCCGATGCCCGAACTCACTGAAAGTGGCCGACCCCGCAGTAGTCTGTATCCCCGCTGGATCATCCTCATCGGTGTCGTCCTGGCCGCACTCGCCGTGATCCTCTGGCTCTCCTTCCGCCGTACCGAGGTTCAGGTCCGCTCGGCCCTTGCCTACCGCGAGACCATCACCTCCAGCATCGCCACCAACGGTCGCATCGAGCCCATCACCAACTTCGAGGCCCACGCCCCGCTGGCGACGACCGTCAAGCACGTCAACATTTTGCAGGGAGCATCGGTCAAGGCCGGCCAGTTGTTGCTCCAACTCGACGACGCCGACGCCCGCGCCCAACTCGCCCGCGCCCAGGCCCAGCTCAAGGGCGCTCAAACCGCCTTACAGTCCGTCTCCGGCGGCGGAACCCAGGAAGAGGTCCTTACCAGCCAGAATGACCTGATCAAGGCCCGTGCCGACCGTGATGCCACTCAGCGGAACTTGCAGGCCATGCAGCGTCTCGTGCAAACCGGCGCTGCCTCCCAGGCCGAGCTCGAAGCCGCCCAGTCCCAGGCCAAAGTCGCCGACGCCAACGTCCACATGCTCGAGCAAAAGCTCCACGACCGCTTCTCCAAAGACGAAGTCGCCCACGCCCAGTCCCAGGTCGCCGAGGCCCAGGCTGCTGTCTCTGCCGCCTCCGATCTGCTGCGTAACATGAATGTGGTTTCGCCCTTTGCCGGCATTGCTTACAACCTCCCCGTCCACCCAGACACCTTCGTCGCCGCCGGCGATATGCTCGTCGAGGTCGCCGACCTTCGTCGCGTCCGGGTGCGTGCCTTTGTCGACGAGCCCGAGATCGGCCGCCTGCAAGTCGGCCAGCAGGTCGAGGTAAATTGGGACGCGCTCCCCGAACGCTCCTGGAAGGGCACCGTCGAGTACCTGCCCACCAACATCGTTCAGCACGGCACCCGCATGGTGGGTGAGGTCACCTGCCTTCTCGATAACGAAGACCTACGGCTGCTGCCGAACACCAACGTCGCCGTGGCCATCATCCAGTCGCGTCACGACAACGCCCTTACTGTTCCCCGCGAGGCCGTCCGCCAGGACGCTCAGGGCAAGTACGTCTTTCAGATCGTCGGCGGCAAGCTCAAGCGCCGCAATGTGCAGACCTCGATCTCGAACCTTACGCGCGTCGAGATCACCAGCGGCATTCCAGACGGTGCTGTCCTCGCACTCGGCGCAGTCAACATGCAGCCGCTGCGCGACGGTATTCCGGTCAAGAACCCGAACTGATGCGCCGCCGCTCACTCATTCTCGCAAGCCTGATGCTGGCAGCACTCGGCGGCCCACCAATGGCTTGCGCTGCCGCCTCCCCCGAACAGTTGATTGCCTCGGGTAGCGTCGACGAGGCCATCCGCACCCTGACGGGCCGCAGCGACCCAGCCTCGCTCAACTTGCTCTCCCGCGCCTATTACGCCATCGAGCAGTGGGACAACGCCATCGCTAACGGCGAGAAGGCCGTTGCGCTCGACCAGAACAATTCCAAGTATCACCTCTGGCTCGGTCGCGAATACGGAGAGAAAGCCGCTGCGGTCAATCCTTTGTCCGCCGCTTCCTTGGCCAAGAAGACGAAGAACGAATTCGAGCAGGCCGTGAAACTCGATCCCGCCAACGTACCAGCCCGCGCCGATCTCTCCGAGTACTACACCGACGCTCCCTCCATCATGGGGGGAGGCCTTGACAAGGCCCGCGATCAGGCCGCTCAGGTCGCTAGGTACGACGAAGCCACCTCGCACTGGATCCTCGCCATCGTCGCCGAGAAGGAAAAGAACTATACCGCAGCCGAAAGCCAGCTTCAGCAGGCCATCAAGGTCGCGAAGAATCCCGCGCAATACTGGATGAACCTCGCCTCCTTCTATCGCCGTCGCGCCCGCCTCGACGACATGCAGAAGGCGATTTCGCAGGCCCTCGCGCAACCCAACAAGTCCGCCGAGGTTTACTACAATGCAGCCAGCGAATTATTTCAATCGGGCAGAGACTTCCAGTCCGCAATCGAGTATCTGAAGGAGTACCTCCGCTCCGCGGCGATGGTGGAAGACGCTCCCGCCTTTCGCGCTCACTATTTGTTGGGACAGATTTACGAGAAGATGAGTAACAAGCCGGAAGCCGCAGCGCAGTACAAAGCATCCCTCGCGTTGGCTTCCGGTTTTGCTCCTGCCTCAAAGGCTTTGGTCCGGGTGTAGTAACGGAATGTGCGCATGACATCGTCCACGGCTCCGAATAACTCGCGATTCATCCGCCGGACCATGGCCGTCTGCGCCATTCTTGTTCTTGCCTCGTCCCTGCTACCAGCCTCCGACGATCCGCCCGCGGACCCGCTTACCTTCCACCGCGCCATTGACCTGGCACTGCAACACAGCGGCGTAATGGGCATTGCCGCTGCCAGCCAGTTGCGTTCGCGCAAGGCCTACGAAGAGGTCCGCAATCACTACCTGCCGCAACTCACGGCCGGCTCGGGCATCGGTTACTCCTACGGCTTTCCCCTGACGCTGGAAGGCTCAGCGCCCGCCATCGCAAACTTCACCTCGCAACAATCGCTCTTCAACCTTTCGCTGCGGCAATTTCTCAAGGCCGCCAAGATCGACTGGCAAGCGGCTTCCTTCGACATTCAAGACAAGCGCGCCGAAGTCATTCTCGACACCGCTGTCTCTTACGCACAGCTGGTCAACTTGGCCGGCAAACTCAACACGCTCTCCGACGCCCAACGCGCCGCCGACAAAGCGCAATCCATCACCGAACAGCGTTTGACCGAAGGTGTGGACAGCAAGCTCGACCTGACCAGGAGCCAGCTCTCCGCCGCCCGCATCCGTCTCCGCATCGCCGACGCCCAGGGCCAATGCGACGTTCTGCGCGAGCACCTCGCCAAGCTCACTGGACTCATGCCCGCTGAAATCCAGCCCGACGCCGAGTCCATGCCGCCGCTTCCTCTCATTTCGCAAGACGACAATCTGTCCGTCCGCGCCATCGAGAACAGTCCTGTCGTCAAACTGGCCGACCAGAAGGCCGAGGCCGCCGCTCTGCGCGCCAAAGGTGAACACAAGGCCACGATGCCTTCCGCCGACATCGCCTCGCAGTACGCTTATCTCGCGCGTTTCAACAATTACGAGCAGTACTTCCTCAACTACAACGCCAACAACCTTGCCGCCGGACTGGTCATCCGCTTCCCCTTTTTCAATCCGGTGCAAAAGGCGCATGCTGCGCAAGCCGACGCCGACTCCGTCGTGGCCCACAAGCAGGCTGACCTAACTCGCAATCAGGTCAGCGAAGATACCCTCAAACTGCAACGTTCCTTTACGCCAGTTGCAGGCCGCCCGCGACGTCGCCAAGCTCGATTGGCAGGTTTCTCAGGGCGAATTGGAAGGTATAAACGCCCACGTTCAGGCCGGCAGCGCCAACCTCCGCGAAGCCCAAATGGCGCAGCTTGCGCGTCAACGACAAGTACTCCGCCTACCTCGATGCCGAGTTTGAGCTCACCCGCTCCGAACTGCAATTGCTCCGTCTTACCGGAGAACTCGAGAATTGGGCCATTCCGGCCCCGTAATTCCCCGTTCACTGCACCTCACAAACCGCACCTAACTATTACATTTTCAAGCGCTTCCATGTAGTCTCCTGCATCTAACAAATGGTAAAATCAAGGACACCACTATGCCTTTGAAAACGCTTTTCCTGAATCCACCCTCGTTCGAGAATTACGACGGCGGCGCCAGCTCGCGCTGGCCGGCTACCCGTGAAATCGAGTCCTACTGGTACCCCGTCTGGCTGGCCTATCCCGCCGGCATGCTGGAGGGTTCCCGCATGCTCGACGCCCCGCCGCACCACATCTCGGCCGAGGAGACCATCGAAATCGGCAAGTCCTTCGACTTCCTGGTGCTGTTCACCAGCACCCCCGGCTTCCCCGGCGACATCAAGCTCGCCGCGCGCATGAAAGAAGCCAACCCCAATCTCAAGGTCTGCTTCGTCGGCCCTCACGTCACCACGCTTCCCGAGAAGTCACTCGCCGACGGCACAGCCATCGACTTCATCGTGCGCCGCGAGTTCGACTACGCCACCGTGGAATACGCCAACGGCAAGCCGCTCAGCGAAATCCTGGGCGCCTCCTACCGTGGCCCCAACGGCACCGTCATTCACAATCCCGACCGTCCGGCCGTTTCCGATCTCGACGCCCTGCCCGACGTGGTTGACGTTTACAAGCGCGACATCGATCCCCGCAAGTACAACGTGCCTTTTCTGCTTTACCCGTTCGTCTCGCTCTACACCACGCGCGGCTGCCCGGCGCAGTGTACCTTCTGCCTCTGGCCCCAGACCCTCAGCGGACACCCCTGGCGCAAGCGCTCCTCCGACGCCGTCGCCGCCGAAATGAAGAAGGCGATGGAATACTGGCCCTGGGTGAAGGAATTCTTCTTCGACGACGACACCTTCAACATCCAGAAGGCGCGCACCATCGAGCTTTGCGAGAAGCTGAAGCCGCTGAAGATGACCTGGTCCTGCACCTCGCGCGTCACCACCGATTACGAAACCCTCAAGGCCATGAAGGAAGCGGGCTGCCGCCTGCTCATCGTGGGCTACGAGTCCGGCGACCCGCAGATTCTCAAGAACATGAAGAAGGGCGCCACCGTCGAGCGCGCCCGCCAGTTCACCAAGGATTGCAAGAAGCTGGGACTGCTCGTTCACGGCGACTTCATCCTCGGCCTTCCCGGCGAGACCAAGGAAACCATTCGCACCACCATCGACTTCGCCAAGGAACTCGACGTCGAGACCATTCAGGTCTCCGTCGCGCACGCTTATCCCGGCACCGAGCTTTACGACTACGCCAAGGCCAACGGCTTCATCCTCAGCGAAGGCGCAGCCATGGTCGACGAAGGCGGACACCAGGTCGCCATGATCGAATATCCCGGCCTGCCCGCGCGACTACGTCATGGAGATGGTGCACCGCTTCTACGACGAGTACTACTTCCGTCCCAAGGCCATCTTCCGCATCGTGCGCAAGGCGATCTTTAACTAACGAGGAGCGCAAGCGCCTCTACGTGGAAGCCAAGCAGTTCATGACCCTGCGCGCTGCCCGCAACAAGGCCGTCAAGGAAGCCCGCAAGATTCAAGGCACGCTGACCACGGCAGCGTCACAAGCCGGCACCAGCGGCCACGACTAAGAACCTCGATGTTGGGTGCCCCGTTCAAGCGCAGCTTGAGCGGGGTTTTTCCTCCAAAGATCGAGGCTGGCTTTAGCATTTTGGGGACGACGGCTGCGTCAGGCCACGACTTCAGTCATGCCGCACATGTCGCCTATTTTTGTCATTCCTCGCGGACTTTAGTCCGCGAGGCGCTGGCTTTCCCGACTTCTTCCGCGGCCTCTTCGGCCCGTGCATTGTTTTTACTAATTGCTAATTGCTAGTTGCTAATTGCTTCCCTTGACCCTCCGCAAATACCTCACTCTCGCTGCCGTCATCCTCTGCGCCGCCTGCGGCGATGTCTCCCTCGCACGCGGCATGAAATCCTTCGGAGCCGTCACACTCGACCAACCTTCCCAGCCTCTATACCGCGTTGCTGAATCCCTGGATCGTCCTCGGCATTCTCCTTCTCGTCGGATTCTTTGCCACCTACCTCTCCGCTCTCTCCTGGGCTGACCTGACTTACGTCCTTCCCGCCACCTCGCTCAGCTACATCCTCATGGTGCTGCTGGCGAAGTTCTTCCTCCACGAACACGTCACCATCTGGCGCTGGCTCGGCGTCGCCCTCATCGTCGCTGGCGTGGGATTCGTGGCGAGTGGTCCTGAAGCTACTCCCGGCGCCCACCGCCACAATCGTATCGAGACCGTGTACGGCCCAGTCGGAGCCTTGGGCGAAGTCGTCGATCCCGGAGACAAACCGTGAGCCACTTCGCCGTGTGGAGCGGCATCGCCTCCGTCGTCATCGCCTCAACTCTCGGCGACGTCCTGCAGTCCCGCGCTATGAAAGAAATCGGCGACCTCGGACTCATCCTCAAATCCAATGGGCTTGCTTCCGTCATCCGCCGCGTCGTCACCAACAGCCGCTTCATGCTCGGCCTCGCCTTCATGGCCATCGGCTTCTTCTGCCTCCTCGTCACCTTGTCGTGGGGTGACGTCAGTGTCATCGGCCCTGCTTCCGCCTCGCTTACGTTCCTCGCCAACGCGTTGGTCGCACACATCTACCTCAAGGAAAACGTAGACCGCCGCCGCTGGATGGCCGCCCTCTGCGTAGCTGGCGGCGTCGCCCTGCTGACTCGATAAGCCGGTTCTAGTTCCCTTCAAGAAATTCTGTAGCCGCTGTGCGGGCGGGTAGAGCCGACCCCGCTTGGCGGGGCCGGCGTCCGCACGTTGTTTTTGATGCCCGAGCGGGCTTCAGCCGGCGACACAAAAACTGCACGCGACTCCACAAAAAAACTAATCTCGTCTAACGTCGGCCGAGAAACGCTTCCAGCTTCTCGACTTCGCGGTGCGCGAGGTCGAGGTAATGCCGGGCTCGCTCTGTGTCCGCGGAATCCATCGCCTGCTTGGCTTTGGCAAGATCGGTCCGCAGATTTGCGCGGGCTGCGACCATATCTCCGCGCAAGCCCATGCCGCTTTGGTGCATTTGCTGCTCCAGCGCGTCGAGGCTGCTCTCCACCGACGCGGCACGGCCATCCAGCTGGTCAACCTCCGTTTCCATGGCGTCGAGCAGCTTCTTCTGCTCCATCGCCGCCTGCTGCTCCGCCTCGATCTCCGCGGCCGAAGGACCCGGCGCCGTGTCGGGAATCGCCGCTTGCACCTTCGGCTTGTGCGTCGTAGGTTGTTGCGGAGGAGCGCCGGGCTCGGCATCCGATGGCGGGAGCGCCGCAGTTGCAGTCGGTGTTTGGTTCTGAGCCGTCGTACTTTCGGCAGAACTTCCAGCGCTCGCCGGCGCTGTCTGCGGCGGAGTCGTCGGCGGCGCAGGCGCTTCAACCGCCTGCTCGACCTGGCGTTGACGATGCGCTTTATACACCGCATCCCCCGCCACCAGCGCTGCCACCAGCACCACTCCGACGAGTATCAGGAGACTGCGATTCACCCGCGACGCAGGCTCGCTCGAACGCGGAACGAATCCTGGGTCGAAGGCGGGCTGCGCCGCATTCGGAACCGCCTCTCCGCCGATAGTCGCGCCTTGCCCTGCAACCGCCTGCGCCGCCGCCGCTCCCGCCATCTGCGACAACGCATTCCGAAACGCGTCCGCCGACTGAAATCGTTGCCCCGGCTCCTTCGCAATCGACATCATGATGATGTCGTTCAGCGCCTTCGGAATCGTCGGCACCACCTCGATCGGCTGCCGCGGAATCTCCTTCACCTGCGCCTGCATGATCGAAAAGTTGCTGGTCGCGCTGAACATTCGCTGCCCGGTCACCATCTGGTACAGCGACACCCCAACCGAATACAGGTCAGAGCGTTCGTCCGTCGGTTGTGACTGCACCTGCTCCGGCGACGAGTAGTCGAGCGACCCCAGCGTCATGCCGGTCATGGTCAGCCCGATTTCATCCGCCGAACGCGCCAGCCCGAAGTCCATCAACTTCACCACGCCCTGCGGCGTCAGCATCATATTTCCCGGCTTGATGTCCCGATGAATGACGTGCTTGCCGTGCGCATAGCTCAACGCCGCCAACGCCTGGCCCGTGTAGTTGAGCGCTTCGTCGGTCGTAAACCGCCCTCCCTCCAGACGCTCGGCCAGCGTGACCCCCTCAACGTATTCCATGATCATGGCAAACTGGTCGCCTGAGCTGAACGCCGTTCGAAGCGCAGCGATATTGGGATGGTCGAGTCCGGCGAGCGTCTTGATCTCGCGCATGAAGCGTGCCACAAACTCACTGCGGTCCGCCAGATCAGGCAGCAGCAGCTTCATGGCCTCCACGCGGCCGGTGAGCACATTGCGCACCTGGTACACCTTGCCCATGCCCCCGCGGCCCAGCTCGCGGATAATCTCGTAGTCGCCGATGCGCTGAGGTGTCTGTTCGCTCATGGCGAGACCTCCTTCCGACGGGAGAGGCGCACTTCCAGTTTCTTGCAATTCAATGGAGCATACACCCAAAGCCGCCGCAACGCCGGGCCATGAGTAATTAGCGGGATCCAATTAAATCTGGCCTTGAAGGGGACAGCCTTCAGGCCGTCAGTAAATCACCACTGCAACTTCAAACCCGTCACTGCATCCCCGGCGCCGCCGCCGTCCCATCCGACCATTTGCCCACCACAGACCATCATTATGGTGACCCGTTCTTCCGGGTCATTTGCCGCAATAATCGGAGACCCCGGCAGATCGGCTCCCCAGCTTTTCGCCACATCGCCCGCAACAAAAAACATCAAATGCGGATGCCAGCTCTTGCCTCGATCGTTCAAATACTGCTGCTTCGACATCATGTACGCCATCGCACCCGGCTCCAGCGCCGGCAGTTCCTTCTTGTCCAGTGCCGATGCCGTCGCCGAGGCGATCTCTTCCTTCGATTTTCCCGCCAGCACCAGTCTCGTCTTCATCAAGAAAATGGGCGCAAAGGTCTTTGCGGCTGCCTGATTGAAACAATGGGGCGCACGCACTTTCGGGTTCCAGAACTCGGGACTATCGGTGGCCGCGCCCCATCCTCGTTCGACTAGGCACAAGAAGCCATTCGTGCCCTTCACCGCGGTCGTGTAGCCCTTCGGTCCCAGCACCATCACTTCGGCTCCGTCCGAGATCGACGCTGGAGCGGCGCTGCGAGCCAGCGCAATCTCAGAATTCGCATCGGCCATCAAATACTGATCGACCGGAGCCATGTCGGGATAGAAAACCTTCTCGGTGTGCGCTTGTGCCTGGCAGAATGCTCCGGGCAAGACAACCTGCGCAAGTAATGCCAAGGCAATGAGCTTGATAAGTCTCTGCTGCATGGAATTCTCCTTCCCGCGATCATACCCGTCGTGCACTCTACGCTTAGCGCTGAGCGATTCCGAAATAGATGTCCCTAACAAGCCAACTGTTAACCAAATTGGACAACAAACAGCCCGCAGGAATATGTATGGCTTGGCGATTTCTCGCCGGCTATCTTGGATACGACGAGGACTTTCACCTATGGCTGCCGCGGCGGCCCGATCAGCGGCGTCTTCACCGGTTTCGCCATCCCGTAGAACACCACCACGCCCTGGCCCGCGCCTTGCGTTTGTACTGCTTCATCAACCTTCCCCATTGCGTCCAAGTAGTTCTGCCAGTTGTTGGTAACCCAGACATCTCCTGCCGGACCGATTCCCACGTCAACCTGCAACTGCAATCCGCCGCCGACATAGCCGCCCGAAGGCGAAATCGCATCCCCTGTCTTCACACCCGGCGGGCAATGCTCAGTGCGGAAGCCGCACAACTCTACGATTCCGGCCGACGCAGTGCTGAAATTGGAGATCCAGATGTTGTCGTTGCCATCCACGGAAGCCGCCCAAGGCGCAGTGAGGCCATTGCCAGACACCGGGGAGAAGGACGCCTCGGTGCCATCAGGGCGCAACACGGTAATGCTGCCGCCAGACTCATAGCCTGCCGTTTGTCCAGCTAAGGCAGGTATCAACACCTTCGTAGCTCTTGCTCCGGCGTCTGGATCGTTGTCAAAATTGAATTTGAACGCGGCCAGCATTTCGGCGAACTTCACTGCGCCCCGGGGCGAACTGCCCAGTTTGTTGGTGATCCAGACGTTCCCCTGGCTGTCAACGGCGAGACCACTGGCGGAATAACCCACTTTGAAGGTTTCGACTTTGCTGGGATCGGATGCGGGGAACCGGACCACGTGGTCGGCGATGGCGTTCGTGACCCAAATGCGGTCCTGCTGATCAATAGCAAGAGCGAACGGCCCGACCAGTTGGCAGGGATTCTTCAGCGGATCGCCTGTCTTGTTCTGACAGAAAAACTGCACCTTCGATGGGTCGCCCTGGGGAAGCTTCACGACCTGGCCCTTGATCAGGTCGAGTGTCCAGATATCTCCGCTTGGCGTGGCGATGATGCCCTGCATCTGGCTGATCTGGCGGTTGAAGTTCCAGCCCTCGGGCGGTGATACCGGCTTACCGTTCTTGTCGAATTTCGTGATGTTCTGGCCGGTGAAGCTGGTGGCCCAGGCGTTGTCCTGCGCGTCCAGCGTCAATCCGAAACCGGGGCCTGCGATGCCTCCGCCCCTGAAGCCCATAGGACTGGGGGAGAGCGGTTTGCCGTTGGGGGCGAACTTGCTGAGACCGCCTGTCCATGAGGCGTCCAGATTCTGCGCGCCAACCGTGAAGTTATCGGCCACCCAGGCATTGCCTTCGCTGTCGATCATCAGCTTGCCGCCTCCACTGTAGCCTCCACCTGTGAACTTGAGCGGAAACACGAAGGCGCTGGGAGCAAACGTCAGATACGGCAGGTACGGCGTATCCCGAAAGAGCTTGCCGGGGGTTCCCGGCTTCGGCAGCGGATAGAACTCATTCAGCAAGGCGAAAATCTTGTCAGGGTTGTGCCACGGGAAAAACGCCACCACTTCGGCCGCGAGAAGTGTATCCGGCGGAACGCCACCGCTGGGAGGTGTTGTCGCCGCGAAGAATTGGCTGCAGGCGTCTGGCTGCACTCGCGTGATGCAGCCGGCCATCACGTCCGCCAACGTGCCAAAGTTGGCCATCGTAGGAGTCTGCGCGCTGTTGAGCGCGTCCAGAATCGTCGCCCCCCAGCCGCCGGTCTCGAGATCGACGAAGTTCGGCACGTTGTTTGCGGCAATCCGCAGTTGCAGCGCCGAGCCTTTGACGGTGGTGTTATCGATAAACTGCGCATGCGTCACCACTGACGCGATAGTAGTGAATTCGTTGATGACGACGCGCGCCGGTGGCTTGCTGCCAACCACCGTCAGCAGCACAATCGCCGGATTGTTGCCCGCTGCCTTGTTCGCAGCAGGAACTCCACCCGTGGCTACGAGGTAGAGGCTTGCGTCGGGAGCCGCGGTTCCTTGGAGCGAAAAATTGCCATTGGCGTCGGTCTTGGTTTGCGCGAGTTGTTTGGGTGCCCCTGCGCTCGCTGCCCATACCGTTACGGTTGATTGGGCGATCGGCGCGCCTCCTCCCAGCACCTGGCCTTTGATGTCGGCAGCGAAGGACTGGAGGGACGACATCAGCGTAGAAACGATGACGACTAGAAACATCAGCTCTTGAACGGACCGCCGGGCAAGCATTTTTCTTCTCCTTATTCGCGCGGCTGGATTCCCAAGGCGGATCCGCCTCGCAAGCCCTGCTTGAAGCCTGACCGCCGCGCCAGCGAACACCGCGATTTTCCGCAGGATAGCTTACTAAGTGCCAGGCCGGTGGCCCACACCTCCCGTGGCTTATATTTGCCTTCTTTTGGCAAATGTGGGGCTCTTTCCGTCGGGCCGGTGGCTCACACATATCCCTTCGATTGGGATATGTGGGGTTTTTCCTACCGCCGCCTGGCTCTTTTCGCATTCTTCCCGTTTCGGGAAATTTGGTTACCTTCGTAACATCGGGCTCAACATTTTCCCTTCACTCCATCCCAACCATCCCTTAGTCTGGCGTAATGACCCTGCGGAGGTCTCAATGAATTCGCACTTGATCATCCGTCTCTGCTGCCATACTTTTCCCGACGGCCACCGCTGCCACGGCCCTGCCGTTCGAGGACGCGCCTGCTGCCGCCATCATCTCGACACCCGCGCCCGCCTCCATAATATGGCAAGAGCCCGCCGCCTCGCCTGCATCCCTCGTCTTCGCACGCCCATCAACCGCCGCGATCTTGCCCTGAACCGGGCTGAAGTCCTCCGCGTCATAAACTCCGGCTACGTCGATTTCGCCACCGCCCGCCTGATGCTCTGGGCTATGGATCTCACCGCCGCTGCCCTCCCCGCCGAGCCCAAGACCCGTCTGCGCCGCGCCAGTAACCCCAACGTTTTCTATTACGTACCTATAAAGTCTTTGTTTTCCCGAAGCTGTATCCAAACCCCCTCACAAGTGCCTGAAAACACTATGGGTGAGGGAGGGGGGTACACCTTAATGACGCCTACTCCGCACGTGCTCGCTCACGCGCAAAGTATGCGTAGAGCGGAATTCCCCAGAGGATGAGCACGCAGCCCCAAATCGAATTGCGCAGGTTTTCGGTGAAGGTAAAGTACAACAACACCGCCGCCACCATGACGAACACCGCGGGCACCACTGGATATCCCCATGTCTTGTACGGCCGAGGAGCATCCGGTTCCTTCCACCGCAGAACGAACACGGTGCTGGCGGCGATCATGTAGAACAGCCATTCGGCAAAGATGGTGAGGGAAAACAACTGGCGGAAGTTGCCGCCGAAAAGCAGCAGCACGATTGACAACGCAAGCTGCACCAGGAGCGCGACCGAAGGCGTATGAAACCGCGGATGCACATCAGCCAGCGATTTGAAGAAATATCCGTCACGCGCCATCGCGTAGGGAATCCGCGCGCCGCTCATAATCGTGCCGTTCAGCCCAACCAGCATCGACACCGCCATGCCGATCGACACAATCGCCGCGCCCCAAACTCCGACGGCAATCGCTGTTGCCTCCGACGAAGGGCGTTCCGTTACCGCAATTTGCGAAGCCGGCAAAACGTACTGCACGGCCGCATTATTGAGCATGTACAGCACACCCACAATGCTGACGCCGGCAATCAACGCAATTGGAATCGTGCGCTCCGGATGCTTGATCTCTCCGCTGACCATGTTGAGGTCGTTCCAGCCGTCATACGCCCACAGCGCGGCAACCAGCGCTGCCATGAATCCGGCGATGCCTCCGGTTGCGCCGGCAAAGTGCGTACCGAAGTTCTTCCAAGTTCCACTGGCCGCAGTGAACCCGACGATGCCTATGCCGACGATCATCGCTATTTTCAGGATGGTGAAGACCAGCTGGAACTCACTGGCTTTTTTCACTCCCAGGTAGTTCAACCAGGTGATGAGCGCTGCTGCCAGGATCGCCACAACTTGGCCATACGTAACGGTGAACGGCGACCGGATGGCTGCATCGCTGAAGAATGCCAGCGCCGGAAACGTGCCGAGAATCCGCACGATCCCAACCGCGATAGTTGCGATGGATCCCGGTTTGGCGACGATGAACCACGTCCACCCATACAGAAAAGCCGGCAGCGGACCGTAGGCGTCGCGGATGTAGATGTACTCGCCACCGGCTTGCGGCTTCATCGCGCCCAGCTCCGCATAGGTGATCGCGCCCGCCAGCGAGAGCACGCCGCCCACGATCCACGCCAGGTAAACCAGCCGCGCCGACCCGACCGCCTGCATCATTTCGGCGGGCACCAGGAAGATGCCGCTGCCGATGATGGTCCCGACGACGATCGCGCTGGCCTGGCTGACGCCCAGCTCGCGCAGCAGCCCCGGCGTGTGGGAATGCGATTCCGGATTTTGCGACATCGGTCTCCGCAGGATGAGGAATGCGACAGATTGGAACTATAAACGATTGCCCACGCGGGTTCTTTCACGTGGCCCCTGCTTGTCTAATCGGCCGCGGCTTCATATATTGTCATCTACCGGCTAGTGTTCGTAACCTTTCCTCGGGATGGTTCCAGTGTCTCCAGAACTTGAGTTTGTGCGCCGGGAAGCCGCCGATGCAACCGGCGCCGCATCGGCTGATGCGCTATCGCAGGCTCCCGAGGGAAAATGGACTCCGCTGCAGGTGCTGGAACACCTGATGCTGACCTACACCGCGACCACGAAGGGACTGCTGCGCGCGATGGACGCAGGCCGGCCGCAGCGGGCACAGCGGACGGTCGGCCATCGCCTCAAGAGCGTATATGTGCTCGGATTCGGACGGTTTCCGGCGGGAATGGAAGCTCCGAAACATACCGTTCCGGGAGACAGATTGGCGAGCGATCCGCTGCGCCACTTTAACGATGCTTTGGTGGCCATGGACGCCTCTCTGGCCGACTCTGAAAGGCGGTTTGGGCATCGCACCCGCGTTCTGGTCCATCCCGTCCTCGGGCCGCTGACCGCGCAGCAGTGGAGGCGATTCCACCTCGTGCATGGACGCCACCATTTCAAACAAATCGTGGCGAGGCTGCACCGCAAGAGTTAGTGGAAGTGTTCGATCAGCGGAACAAGCCGAGATACCAGCGCCAAATGTTTTCACCCGCAAAGAGCGCAACCAGGGCGCTGACGCCGAGGAAAACTCCAAACGGAATGGAACGCGAAAAAAATGACGGCCTGACAGACCCGCTGCGATTCTCTTGGCTCGGACTTGTCAGTAGCATCCCAATCGCATAAATCGTCGCCGTCACCGGCGCCAGAAATACCACAAGCGCCGCAAGTTTCAAGCCGAGGAATGCTGCCACCATCGCTATCAGCGCTATGTCGCCAAAGCCCAAGCCATCGCGCTTGCGGACCAGATAGTAAGCCGCCCACGCCAGAAAGAAGAAGCCCGCGGTGCACAAAACTGCCAGAGCCGCATCCAGCAGCGAAAGCAGCGGGCCCGAAGCAGCGAAGCTCGAACCGTAAGCCCGCAACCACAAGCTGGTCGCCTGCGAATCCACCGGCACAAACCATGCAAACACAAACCCCAGCACAATTCCGGAGTAAGTAAACTCCGCTGGAAGCAGGCCTGTCTCGGCATCCATAAAGATCAGGCCAACGACCAGGAAGCAAAGCACGCAAGCCTTTGCGGTCGGGCCACTGAGGCCGAAAGATGCGTAGCAGGCCACGAATAGAGCACCTAAGAGCAATTCGACCGCGGGATAGCGCAGAGAGATTTGCGCTCCGCACGCCTTGCAGCGCCCGCGCAGAAGAACCCAGCTCAGGACCGGAATATTGTCGCGCCACGCGATAGGCGCGCGGCAGGCGAAGCAATACGAGCGCGGGAAGACGACAGAAAGTTGGCGCGGCAGCCGGCTGATGCAGACGTTCAGGAAGCTCCCGAAGGCCAGACCTGCAACGAAGAACGCGATGGCGAAGAGTGGGTCCAAGCCCTTCTAGATTACGTCGAGAGGTGAAGTAGCAAGAAGATGGGCGGTTGGAAGTGGCCGATGAGGCGAGGAAAGCGTCGGCTACTGCAAGGGCGCGCGTCCGGCGTTGCGATTGTTAGCCGGCTGCTGGGTCACGGTGACGGTGTTGACCAGAAGGAAGCTGAGTGAGGCTTCCGGCGCGAGCTTGATCTGCTCGCCCTTCTTGGTTGCGGCGACGCCCGTACCTGCTCCGGCACCAGCAACGGAACCGATGGCTGCACCCTTGCCGCCACCAGCGAGACCTCCGATGATGGAGCCCAGAGCGGCGCCGCCGCCAGCCTTGACAGCCGTGTTCTTGCCCTCGCCTTTCCCTTGGCGCGACCACTGGTTGGTCTGGAGGTTGTAGGTCCGGCCATTAATGGAGAGCGAAGTGAGTTCGAGGGTGAGGACGGAATTACCGGCAAAGCGACCGGAGCTCTTGACGTCCACCACTCTGCCGAGAATGTCGGCGCCGGAAGGAATCACGGTCTCGTCGTCAACCACGATGGGAGCGCTTAAGGACCCATGGAACTGGTCCCCAATCTGATTGCGCTCAGTGTCGAGTCCGTCGTTGAGCCGTACTGTCAGCTGGGTACCAGCCGGAATGACGAATGTCTTCGACTGTGTTGGGGGAGCGGACTGCGCAGCGACGGGGTCCGCGGCCGGTGCGTTTTCGGGCGCGCTCGATAGCTCTCCGTTCGCTTTGGGCAATCCGCCGACATAGGAGCTAGAGTCCCCCATATCGCCGGGCGAAGCCCTTCTAGCCGGCCGGACTTTTGATTGCGGGACGGGAGGCGATTCGGGCGACGAAGCGGCGGCGGCTTGTGCAGGCTGCACGACCATGTTGTTGATGACGGTTTTGACTCCGTCAACGGTGGCGGCATCGGCGGCAGCCATGGTCCGTTCCTGGTCGTTCGACACGGCACCGGTAAGCGTAACTACGCCTTGTTCGGCCTGAACGCCAATCTCGCGGCTGTCGATTTTCGAATCGCGGACGATTTTGCCCTGGACCTCTGCAGCCACCTGAGCGTCAGTGAGAGCCGGGGCACGACTGCAACCGGTAAACCCGGCCAGTGCTGCCAAGGTAAGGACACACGCGACCAAAGGCTCGGACTTCATGCGGACTGCGGGAAACCTCCTGGATGGTTAACCCCAATCCTCGGCAGGAGTCGCTGAGAAGAGTGCAGCAAAAAAAGACCGGCGAAGACGCCGGTCCAGATGCAGCGGCAACCCGATGGCAAGGTTTAGCCGGGCTGGTCCGTAATGTGGTTATTGATGGCGAAAAGAGCCAACTCGAGACGGCTGCCGACACCCACCTTGTCGAAGATATTGGTCAGGTGGTGCTTGACGGTGTCTTCGCTGAGGGCGAACTTGCGGGCGATCTCCTTGTTGCTGAGGCCGGCAACGATGGTGGTAAGGATGTCCATCTCGCGCCTGGTGAGGCCAAAGTTCTTGGGCGGGCGATCGCCAGAGGCGTTGAGGCGCATGAACTCGACGATGTCGCCGACGGCTTCGCGTCCGATCCAGTATTCACCGGCCATGACGGTGCGAATCGCCTTCATGAGCAACTGGGTGGCGGCTTCTTTCATCACCACGCCGCGGGCGCCCAATTGGAGGGCCTGCACAATCTGGATGCGCTCGATGGCCGCGGTTAGGACAATGATCTTGGTGGTCTTGCCATCGCCAGCGGCCGAGAGCTCGCGCATGGCCTCCATGCCGGGCAGCCGGGGCATGTTGAGGTCGAGCAGGAGGACGTCAGGCGCGAGCTGGCGGGTCTGCGACACGGCCTCATTGCCGTCGGCGGCTTCGCCTACGACCTGAAGTTCGGATTCAGCCTCGAGCAACCGGCGCAGGCCATCGCGAAAGATGGTGTGGTCATCGGCAATGACAATACGGACTGTCGCGACATTGCTATCCATAGAATTCATACCCTTTCTGAGGAACCGTAATTTCTAGTCTGGAACCGTGGCCCGGACTGGATTCGATCACCATGTCTCCACCGATGGCCCGGACCCGTTCTTTAATGACCGCAGGCCCGCGATGGAGGCCATCGAGTTCGCCTAGCGTCAGACGGCCGCTGAACGGAAACCCCTTGCCGTCATCGTCAATCACCAACCGCCACAGGCCGTTTTGAGCGCCAAATCGCACGTATACCGACCTGGCGGCACTGTGCTTCCGTATGTTCACCAGCCCTTCCTGAACCACCCGCACCAGTTCCCTGCAGGCGGAAGCAGGGAGGGATACCTCTTCCAGCTCCGACACGAACCTAGCATCCAAACCAGTGTCGCTGCGAAAACGTTCTACGAGTTGGGCGATAAAGTCAAGGAATTGATTTGGACCAATTTCAATCGGCCGCATACTCTGCATCAATTCGCGCAGGTTGAGGACTTCTTCGCGCAGCAGCTGCTGGATGCGTTCGAGTTCGCCGGTCTGGGGGCGGCCGTTGGTGGTACGGCGCAACACGTCGATCTGCATCTCGATCCCGATGAGTGACTGGATGGCCGTGTCATGCAACTCCCGCGCCACCCGAGCGCGTTCCATAGCTCCGGCGCGCGAACGCAAGCGGCGAAACAGATAGATGGAATACAGTGCGGGGGCGATTTGGCGCCACACATTCTGGGCGAAACGGAGCTCGCGCTCGCGGTTCCAACCCAGCCGTCCATCCACCAGAACGAAACGTCCGGTCCATTCGCGGCCGACTTCTAGGGTGGTCACGATCAGCGAGTTAACTCCGCTTACCGGGATTGGCAAGTCGCTCGAGCCTTCGGTCTGGAGGCGGCGGCCCTCATCGTCGACCGCTTCCATAGTCGTGCCCCCATCGTCCTGTCGTTCGATATAGAAGGTGTCGGGGTAGCCCTCCATCATCTCGGTTGCATAGTTTGCCGCTTTTATCTCGCGAACCTCATGGCGGCGCTGCGGGTGGAGCGTGATTTCCCAACGAAAATAACGCCCGCTGCCCGCCTGGGCCACCACCGCAAATGCCCGCTGAGCGCCAAAAACCTGGGCCAGCTCCGCCGAGATTTCCGTAACCACCTCATTCAACGGGTTCCCGACCCGGGTCAGCGACAGCAGGTAATTGGTCAAACCGATCTCGGCACGAAGTTCCTTCTCGCGCTCGGCGAGATAGCCCAAGAGGAAGCCGGACATCAGCAGGAAAGCGCATCGCAGCACCAGGCGCGAAACGTTCAACGGAGTATAAATCAGCTGTCCGAGGCCTTTCGGCCCGAATGCAACCACACTCTCCTGAAGCACGAGGATGACACTGCAAGCGACGGCAGTAATCACAGTTTCTTGCACCCCGAAGCGAAATGCCGTTGTCATCAGCGCAAAGAGGAAGAAAACGAAAACCAGGCTGCTCGGAGGGTCGGCGAAAAGGCAAAAGACCACCGGCCAGAAGACGTCGCTCGCCTGCATGATCTTCACCGACGCCGAGCTGGGGTCGGGGTTCATGAGCATCCAGATGACGAACCCCAGGTTTTGCACGCAGTACACCAGCAACATCAAAATCAACAACTGGTTGTATGGCTCTGGCGCGAGCGGGTGGGTGAGATCGACAATCAGGGCGGTGGCGCCCAGCGACACGCGCGACACGGCCAAGACCCGCTCCACTCGAGGGTTTTCATACAGCAGTCCGGTGGCCCGGAGACGTGCTAAGAACCGAGGAGCAAAGAGGGTCTGGCGCACAAGAACATCCATTCACATGTTCACAAAAGCGAAACCGATGCTGCAAGATTATGCACACCATAGCGCCGATTCGCAATGCAACTCTGGTGGATGTCGCAACGGACCAAACTCGGTTCAGCCTTGATGGATTTGCGATAACATTCTTTCATTGATGAACTTAGCCGAATGTCCATGGAAAATGGTGACGCCGTGAATTATGCCCGCATCGCAGCTCTGGTGGTCTGTTTCCCTCTGACAACGCTTCCAATGCTGTCCTTTGGGTCACAGAAGCCGGAGAAGTCACCGGCTCGAGCCGCATCGGCCAGCCACGGTCAACGGCTATCAGCCCCGCTGGTGGAAAGAAGCCATCGTGTATCAGGTGTACCCGCGGTCATTCAAAGATTCGAATGGCGACGGGATCGGCGACCTGAAAGGCATTACCTCGAAGTTGGACTACATCCAGGGACTCGGCGTAAACGTCATCTGGCTGAGCCCGCACTACGATTCTCCGAACGCCGACAACGGTTATGACATCCGAGACTACCGCAAGGTGATGACCGAGTTCGGCACCATGGCCGACTTCGACGAGTTACTCAAGGGCGTCAAGCAGCGGCACATGCGGCTAATTCTCGACCTCGTGGTCAACCACACAAGTGACGAGCACGCGTGGTTCGTGGAGAGCCGCAAGTCGAAAGACAATCCTTATCGCGACTACTACATCTGGCGGTCACCCAAAGACGGGACAGTCCCGAACAACTGGACGTCGTTTTTCTCCGGGTCGGCATGGAAGCTGGATCCCACGACCGGCGACTATTACCTGCATCTGTTCGCGGAGAAGCAACCCGACCTCAACTGGGACAATCCCAAGGTCCGGCAGGAAGTGTATGACCTGATGAAGTTCTGGCTCGACAAGGGCGTGGACGGCTTCCGCATGGACGTGATTCCGTTCATCTCGAAGCGCGAGGGACTTCCCGACCTCCCGCCGGAGTATGTGGCGAAGCCACAGTATTTCTATGCCATGGGCCCGCACTTGCATGAATACATGCAGGAGATGAACCGCGAGGTGCTGTCGAAATACGACGTGATGACCGTAGGTGAGGCGTTCGGCGTGACCCAGGAACAGACACCGTCGCTGGTGGACGAGCGCCGCAATGAGTTGAACATGATCTTCAACTTCGATGCCGTGCGCTTGAACCGCAACGGCGACCTGTGGCGCGATTGGAAGCTGACCGAGTTGAAGGCCATCTACAGCAAGCAGGACCAGGCAACGGACGTGCACAGCTGGAACACGGTGTTTTTGTCGAACCACGACAACCCGAGGGTGGTGTCGGCATTCGGCAACGACTCGCCACAGTACCGTGTGGCTTCGGCCAAGGCGCTGGCGACGCTGTTGCTGACGCTGAAGGGAACGCCGTTCATTTACCAGGGTGACGAACTGGGGATGACGAACTTCCCGTTCACCAGCATTGACCAATTCGACGACATCGCAGTGAAGAACGCGTGGAAGGCTTACGTCGAGACGAAGCAGGTCCCGGCGGAATACTTTCTCAGCGAGACGCGCAAGACCGGTCGCGACAATGCACGCACTCCGATGCAATGGGACACAACGGCCAACGCCGGATTCACGACGGCAGCAAAGCCGTGGCTGGCCGTGAATCCGAATTACCTCGAGATCAACGCCGCGCAGGAATTGACCGACAAGGGATCGATTTATCACTACTTCCGCGCAATGACCGACTTGCGTCGAAGTGCGCCAGCGTTCACGTACGGGGATTACAAGGATCTCGATCCGGCGAATCCGCAGGTCTTCGCTTACACGCGCTCGATCGGCAGCGAGAAATATCTGGTGGTGCTGAATTTCTCCACCGACGCCGATCACGTACAAACTGCCCGACGGCTTGAAGTCAGGGCGCCTGCTGATTGCGAACCTGGACAAGACAACGGAGAGCGGCGAGATGTTGCACCTCAAAGCCTGGGAGGCGCGAGTTTACAAGCTGTAAACGCGCAGGCTGTCGTCGCGGCGGCCATGTCCGGAAGCGGATTACTTCTCGACGCGCAGAAACTCACCCGACGTGGCATCGACGGCGATCCGGAGTTTGGCTTCCGATGGATTGTCGCCATAGAGCACGTGCCAGACCAGTTGGTTCTTGGTTCCATCCCACGCGAGAAGGAAGGTCACAGGCTGCTTGGGATCTTTCTTCGTCAGCTTGTCGCCCCCGTTCTTCTGTGCGACTTCGTAGGCTTTGTCACTATCGACCTTGAGGAAGGCGATATCGAACGGTTCCGTCGAAGTGTTGGAGGGGCTCCAACTGTCTTCCGCCGAGAAACTGACTCCCGGCTCGGGCGCGTCGGGGCCGACCAGTCCGGACCAGGAAAACAATTTCATCATCCGCTTCGAAGGCGAGGCAAACGAGGCGCGCCACAAACCGGCTTTGCCGTCAGCGGTTGGAGCGTCCGCCGTAAATTGCGACTGCAACCGGAAGGGCCGCAGATCTGGCGCCCATAGCCTTGCCGCAAGAAACATCTTTTGAAACGCGGTGCGGCCCGTTTCGTATTGGGCTTCCTTCACCACTGGTTTGGCGGGCGGATTCGAAGGAGTCTCGGAGCCCGTCTTCTTATCAGACGAGCACGACACCAACAGTGACAGGACAACCAAACAGATAAGCGTCTTATGCATTGTCTAGAATTTTAGCGGAGTTTCGGCGCCCAATGCGGCTGCTGCGATGCGGCCTTGGAAATCATCGACCGCGAGATGCTCGATCACTGCGGCACGATCGGTGTCAGCCTTCCCTGGTTGGCTCGTTCGTACACCTTGACGTACTCTTTCGCGGCGACTGGCCAGGAATAGTCCTTCAGCATGCCGTTCCGCATCAGGCGCTGCCATTTCGGCTGGTCGCGATAGGCCACGACCGCGACTTTCACGGTATCGAGCAGTGCCTCTCCGTTGTAATCCCTGAACTTGAATCCCGTGCCCTTGCCCGTGGCGGAGTCGTATTGGTCGATGGTGTCGTCGAGTCCGCCGGTAGCGCGGACAATGGGCACAGTGCCGTATTTGAGGCTATAAAGTTGGTTCAGTCCGGCAGGCTCGTACTTCGAGGGCATCAGGAACATGTCGGCTCCGGCCTCGATCTTGTGGGCCATGCGATTGTTGAACTCGATCTTCACGGCGAATTTCTGGGGATACTGCTTGTTCAGGCGGCGGAACATGTCTTCGTATTCGCGGTCGCCGGTGCCGAGCGCGATGACGATGAGTTCTTCCCGCGCCATGCGGTCCGCGACGGCATGGATCAGGTCGAAGCCCTTCTGTCCGGCAAAACGCGACACGATGCCGATGACCGGAAGTTGCGTCTCCGGGGCGAGGCCAAACTCTTTCAGAAGGTCCTGCTTGCACTTGGCCTTGCCCGCAAGGTCGTCAGCCGAGTAGTTGGCATCGATCATTGCATCCGTCGCCGGGTTCCATTCGGAGTAATCGACGCCGTTGAGAATGCCGGCGAGGGTGCCGGCCCGGGCTCGCAACACACCTTCCAAGCCAAAGCCGTACTCAGTGGTCTGAATTTCCTGGGCATACTTGCGGCTCACCGTGGTGAGAAAATCTGCGGCGTCAATCGCGCCCTTAAGGAAATTCACCTTGCCGTAAAATTCCAGCTTCGCCATGCTGAACAGGTCCCAGGGGAGCATGAGCAGCGGCAGAACCTCCGCCGGGAACAGGCCCTGATACCCCAGATTGTGGATGGTAAACACACAATGAGTGTGGGAAAAGGCCGGGTCTTCGCTATACAACGTCTTTAACAAAATCGGAATGAGCGCTGTTTGCCAGTCGTGGCAATGAAAAATCTCCGGCGCGCCCAGGACCTTGGTCGCTTCCAAAACCGCCCGGCAGAACAAGGCAAAGCGCTCGGCATTGTCGTGATAGTCTCCCAAGGCAGTTCCGTACAGGGCATCGCGGTCGAAGAACGGAGGGTAGTCCACAAAGTAGTGCTGCACGCCCCCGCGCACGCCGCCGTCGAGCACGGAACAAAAGCGATAGCGATCGTCGAAGGGAACGGTGATGCTGGGGATCACCACTTTGGGGCCCTCCAGACGGGTGGAACGATAGCGGGGCACGTACACCGTGACTTGATGGCCCAGTACGGCTAGCGCCTGCGGCAGCGATCCGACGACATCGGCCAAGCCGCCGGTCTTGGAATACGGAACACATTCCGATGCCGCAAAAACGATATGCATGAATCCTCCGGGCGCGGTCGGCCCTGTGCAGAAATCCTAACGCGCGGCGGGACGCCTGCCACGCGACTATGATATTGGTTCGAGCAAGACACTTGAGTCTAATCGCGGAATCGAAAGAGGGTCAACGTGGCCAAGTCGGGGTCGAAGGAAACGGATACCGGCGGAGGAAGCAAGCGCAAGCCCAAGCTCGGACAAAACTTTCTGACCGACCACTCGGCGGCGCAGCGCATCGTTGACGCGCTCGGCAACATCTCGGATCGCACCGTCATCGAAGTCGGGCCGGGACGCGGCATGCTCACGGACTTGCTCGTAAGACGCGCAAAAAAAGTCATCGGCATCGAACTCGACCATGTGCTCGCCGCACAAATGCGGATGCGCTATGCCACGCTGGGCAACGTCGAGATCCTGGAGTCAGACTTTGTAACGGTGGAATGGCGCTCCATGGTGGGACGTCGCCCCGGCCCCTTGCACGACCTGCGGCCTACGCAACCCGAAACCGTGGATTTGATCGGCAACCTGCCGTACTACGTGACGACCGACATTGTGCTGCGCATTTTGCAGGAACACCAGAACATCGGGCGGGCCGTCATCATGGTGCAGCGCGAAGTAGCCGAGCGAATCGCGGCCAGCCCCGGAAGCCGGGACTACGGACTGCTTTCCGCGACGGTGCAGCTGTTCGCTCGCGCCGATCTGCTGTTCACGCTGGCGCCTGGCGCGTTCGATCCGCCGCCGCAAGTGCACTCCAGCGTGGTGCGACTGACCATGTCGCCGCGGGTGGAAGAATTGCAGGTCGAAGCGGGACCGTTCCAGGAGATGCTGAAGCTGGCCTTTGCGCAGAAACGAAAAACGCTCGCGAATAATCTAAAGGCGCGGTACGACAGCAAGTCGATTGCCGCGGCATTCAAGGTGGCGCAAGTGCAGCCAGCCGCACGCGCCGAGGCCCTTCCGCTGGAAAAGATGGCGGCTGTATTTCGCGCCCTGCCAATGGCGTAGAATCCACGGTGGACCCATGGGCGAAACGATCTAGTTCAGGAATGAGAAGAAGGTTGCGTCATGACGACCACGATTCGCCGGCCAGCGGTTGCCGGCCGATTCTACCCGGCCAATGCGCAGCGCCTGCGCGCCGAAGTCGAGACTTTCATCACACCACCGGCGACGCCGGAACCGGACGTAGCAGAAGCGAAAATTGCAGCCATCGGCTGCATCGCTCCGCATGCTGGATACGTATACTCGGGCGCGGTCGCGGGGGCCTTGTACCGGCGTTTGCAGTTGCCCCGCCGCTGCGTCATCCTCTGCCCTAACCACACCGGTCAGGGAGAGGCGTTGGCCATCATGAGCGAGGGCGCATGGCACACGCCATTGGGGGATGCGCCCATCGATGAGGAAATCGCCACCTCACTCAAGGCGGAAACGCCGCTGCTCAGCGAAGATCCGCAAGCCCACCAGTACGAGCATGCGCTCGAAGTCCAGCTTCCCTTTCTGCAGATATTGCGGCCGGATTTCCAATTTGTGCCAATCGCGGTTGGAACCAGCAACTTTGAATCGTTGAATGCGCTGGGCGAGGCCATGGCGACGGTGCTGGCAGAACTGGCCGAACCGGTGCTCATCATAGCCTCCAGTGACATGAACCACTACGAGAACGACGCGATCACCCGGACCAAGGACCGCCGCGCCATCGAACAGGTACTGGCGCTTGATCCGCGAGGCCTTTTTGAGACGGTGCGCCAGGGACAGATCAGCATGTGCGGCTACGCGCCGGCGACCATCATGCTGACGGCCGCACGCAAACTGGGTGCGACCAAGGCCGAACTCATCCGGTATGCGACATCGGGCGACGTTTCAGGCGATCGCGACATGGTGGTGGGCTACGCGGGTATCGCGGTGTATTGAGCCGTGACGAGCAGCAATAAAAAAGGCGGCCTCGACGAGCCGCCTTTTCGCTGAATCAATCACAAGACTACTTCGGGCTGGCCGCTGCCGCACCGGAAGCTGCGGTCGCCCCTCCCGTGTGGGCCGCACCGCCCGCCCTGTGCCCCTGAGACGCCCAAGCATGGCCGGAATTTCCGCTCCCTCCCCCGCCAGCCCAACCACGACTCTCGTAACCATAATCCATCATGCCCGGCATCATCCGCGGGGTCGGACTCGCGAAGACGTGGCCGCCCTGCATGGTGTTTGCATGAGAGGCGCCGATTGCCCTCGATGTCGGAGAGGCAAACGACGAGCCCGAGTTGCCACCGAAGGAGTTTCGCGAGTTCATTCCCGCCAGACCGGAATGGTCTTGAATCACGCTGCGGAAATTGGGCGGAACCGGCCCGTCCGGAAGGTACGCGGGGGCGTTACCGATTCTCCCGACCATGATGGCCGAGTGGGCGCCTCCGGCTGAAACCAGGGGTGGCGTCGGAGCTGCATAGCCCGCCGGCGCCTTCACGACAGGCGCGGTTGCCTGCCAGTTGGTATACACTCCGCCATTCCCGAGAGAGTTTCCAGGCACCCAGAACCAACCTGTTTGCCCCAGATAAGCCCACGAGCCGTAATGATAAGGCATCCATCCCCACGGATACGCGGAGGCCCACACATACCCCGCGCCGCCCATATAATTCCAGGCCCCCGAAAGGTAGGGGTTCCATCCAGCCCAGCTGGAAGCTCCAAAAGGTTGCCATGCAAGCCCGTAGCCCGGGACATTCATAAATGCGCCATAGTAGGCGAGGTCGGAATATCCAGATCCTGACATTGCCTTGCTGCCGGAGCCTACGTTGTTATACGCGTAAGCCTCCTGGTACGAGTGCCGCTCGCTGTTCCAGCGATCGAGCGGAAGGCTGTCTGCCCCCTTTGCAAGGAGGTAGCCGGAGGGGTTCGTGGCATCCACCGTCACGGTATCGTTCTTCTTCACGCGGACGAACTGTCCGTCCTGTGCCATCGTTGCTTCGCCGCTGAATAGCGCGACCTGAACCTGGTCGCCGATCATTTGAAAGCGCGCCTGCGAGTCGCGACTTATAAGAAAGGTCTGACCGGCAGCGATGACGCGATTGATGTCAGTCTTATTGTTGCGCGTGTCGAAGTACAAAGTTCCGCGCACCAACGAGACTTCGTTCACCTTGTCGCCTGCATCGTTGACGAGCAACTGGCTAAACTTGATGTCGGTAGCTTCCCCCAGCCGCACGGCAGTGTTGTCTTCGAACTCGATCTCGACGAGGCCGTTGCCACCGGTGACAATGCGCGAGCCTTCCACCACCGGCGAATTCAAGATGGCGCGGTCCAGTCCCTGTCCGGTGCCGCGATCCATCTGCACCGTTCCGTCAACGTAGCTCAAGCGGACGATCCTGACGTGCGACGTTGCCTGCGCCGAAACCGCAACCAGCAACATTCCAGCCCAGACGGCCAGCCAACAAATTTTGCGCCGTGACATTGTCCCTACTCCTTTTGTCCGTGGGAAAACAGGCTAATAGCGCGCTTGCACGCCCGACTCTTCCCCGCCCACCCTTATTAAACACCCTTATCACTTGAAGTTGCTGCAATTCAAGACTTTAAATCGGGCACTGCGCACATGGCACTTTCCGCTGGTGAAAAACCTGATGAATCGCGACCGGCCTGCCTGATCGCGCTCAGGGTTGTGTCGGCGGAAGGTTCGGAGGCAGGGTCGGGCCTATGGATTTCAACAACTGCTTCGCTGTCACGCGATTGATGTGCATCATATTGGGGTCGTTCGCGATTTTCTGCAGGATCGGCTCGATCGCCTGCAACTCTTCCGCAAAGTGGCTGGCCTGCATCTCCTGCAGCGAGTAAAGCCGGGCGTCCAAACCGAGTTTGTCGTAGCGATATTGGAACGCCAGCTTACGGCCAAAATCGACGGTCATCGCCACCGCCTGGAAAAAACGTGTTAGTTCTTGCACGTCGGCGTTCGACGAGTAGTTGTAGATCGCCGAGGATTGGACCGCCGCGCCTCCGCCCGGAGACGTACCGTGAAACTCAAGTGTTTTCTGGCCGGTCTTAGCGATGTTCTTTTGTTTGGCTTCGAGCTCGCCCTGGAAGAAGTTGGCTTTCTTCGCGAGGTCGAAGATCTTCTGGCGATTGCCATCCGACACGGTGAAATCCTGGGAGAAGGTATCACTGTCGCCGCTCTCAATCGGGCTGCCGACGCCTTCGAAGTGAGCCTTGCCGGCGTCGTCCACGGTGATTGTGTACGTGAGCCATGGCCGCCCCTGGTTCCATTCGAACTTGAAGGCGACATACGAGCCGGAAGGCGGCGGCACCGGAACTAACTGGTGGACGACTTGCGCCGAAATGCCGGCTGTCGCCAGCAGACTGACGACGATTCCCATCTGGATTAGCCACAGGCGCATGCTCGGTTAGATTCTAATCGAAAGGCGCTGCGGTCAGCGCGCCGGAGCGGCTTGGCGCTGCAGAGTCGCGGCGGTGTGCAGATGGCAAATCGCAATCGCCAGTGCATCGGCAACGTCTGGCGGCTCCGGAGGCTCGGGGAGTTGCAGCAACCGCGCCACCATGAGCTGCACCTGAGACTTTTCCGCGCGGCCATATCCGACCACCGCCGATTTGATGGACAGCGGCGAATAGGCAACCACCGCCAGGCCAGCTTGCGCCGCGGTCATCATGGCAACGCCTCGAACGTGCCCGAGCTTGAGCGCCGACTTGGCATTGACCGCATAAAACACGTCTTCGATCGCCACTACCTCGGGCGAATTTCCGGCGATCACGTCGCTCAGACCCTGACAAATCTTCAGCAGACGCAGCTCCAGCGCTTGCCGGGGAGGTAGGCGGATGGCTCCGCTACAGACGTGACGCAGACTGCCACGTTCATCCTGCTCGACAACGCCGTATCCGGTAAACTCGCCGCCGCAATCGATGCCCAGCACTCGCATGACGAAGGTCTCGCGCCGAGTGTAGCAGTCGGCAAGAGTGCGCGGTAGTTACGACTGAGGCATCTGCGACTTCATGCGTGCGGCCAAACGGCCCGTGAACATCAGTCCCAACATTCGGAAGTCGCTGATGAACGACCAGAAAGGATGCCCGAAGGTAGCGGGCTTATTCTTCTCCAGGCCAAAATGGCCGGTCCAGGCGAACCCGTAGCCGATGGGGAAAAACAACAGTGCGTACCAGGGATGGCCCGACACAAACGCCCAGACCACGATGGCGATGCCAAGCGTGGTGCCAACCGCATGCAAGAAACGATTGCGCGGGTCGCTGTGCTGTTGCAGGTAGAAGGTAAAGAACTCGTCGTACGAATCGAATTTTCGGTCTGATGCCACGGCGCCACGCTCCTCGAGAAGTGAGCCCCACTCGGCCAGAAGTGTACTACGCAGGGCAGCGCATTCGCATACGTTACTATCAGTAGCAACAACTCCCAGGAAGGATGGCTCAGAGGTCATGAGAATTGGCATTTTGACGGGCGGCGGCGATTGTCCCGGTCTCAATGCAGTGATCCGCGCCGTGGTCCGCAAGGGCATTCTCCATTACGAGGACGAGTTTGTCGGCTTCTTGGAAGGCTGGCGCGGCGTGCTCGAGAATAAGACGATGGTACTGGATTACGACTCGATTTCCGGCATTCTGCCCCGAGGCGGAACCATTCTGCGCACCTCGCGGACGAACCCGGCCAAGCGCGAGGGTGGTCTGGTGCGTTGCATCGAATCCCTGAAGCAACACAGCATCGATGCCTTGATTGCCATCGGCGGCGACGATACCAACAGCGTCGGGCAAAAGCTCTTTGAGCAGGGCATCAACGTGGTCGGTGTGCCGAAGACCATCGACAACGACCTGAGCGGAACCGACTTCTGTTTCGGTTTCGACACGGCCGTCAACACCGCGATGGAAGCTATCGACCGCGTCCATACCACCGCCGAGGCACACCAGCGCGTCATGGTCGTCGAGGTCATGGGTCGCGATGCGGGATGGATCGCCATGTATAGCGGCATCGCCGGCGGCGCGGATGTCATCCTGATCCCCGAGAAGCCGTTTGACATCGAGGAAGTCGCCGAGCGCATCCGACTCCGGCATGCCCGCGGTCGCTACTTCAGCATCATCGTGGTGGCCGAAGGCGCCAAGTTCGCCAGCGACGTTGACCCCCATGGCGCTCCGGTCGTGACAGAGATGGGCAAAGATGAGTTTGGGCACGTGCGACTGGGTGGTGTGGGTCAGATTCTGGCGCGTGAAGTCGAGCGCCGCACCGGACTGGAAACCCGCTATGTCGTCCTCGGCCACATTCAACGCGGCGGATCTCCCAGTGCCTTTGACCGTGTGCTGGCCTCGCGCTATGGCATCGGAGCGATCGATATGGTGCACCGCGGCGAGTTCGGCTGCATGGTCGCTCTGCGCGGCAACCAGATCGTCTCAGTGCCCCTGACCGAGGCCATTAACAAAAACCGGTTGGTCGACCCGTCCCTGGTGGACGTGGCGCTGGGCTTAAGCGAGCCGCTGAAGAGTGAGAAAAGGTAGCTGCGTGGCCGGGATTGAAACCGCAGGTTGTTCGTCTGGAGTTTCGCTCGGGCTTATCACGCCCCTGCGTGATGCCTGCCCTTCCCGCCCGGAACCCACGCTCGTAGAATTCGCCGGAGAGGATGAGGGAGTTTTGTCCCCAAACGGTCCTTTAATTCGCACGTCGGGCGTGTCAAATACTCGACGCCGTACTTCCCGTACCCCCCCCATCGCGCATACCTTCGGTCATACGTTAGAGCGGCTAAGTCCTTTCTTTACTATTAAGTACCCACAAGTCCCGTGGTATCCCGAACTTGCATCGAGTTTGCCCCCTAAGTCTATGATTCTAATTGCCAGAGGGGAGGGGGGTCGAAGCATCCTCCCCGCACATCGACCGGAAAGCGAGGCGCTGATTGACCCTATCCAATAGACCCGGATCTGCAATAGCCGGCCCGCTAGGCAGCCTGATTCTCATAGCAGTTGCGGTCAGCGTTGCCTTGCTTGCCCCGCTGCAGGCCCAGAGCCCGTTTGCGCCGTTGGTGAAGGGCCCGCTGTCGCAGCGGGTCGTCGCTTATGACATCGACGCCAAGTACAACCCGGAAAAACATACCGTCGAAGCCACCGAAACCCTCACCTACCACAACCTCACCGGACAGCGACTCGACCACTTCCCGTTCCATCTCTACCTCAACGGCTTTCAGCCGGAGGCCACCTGGGTGCGCGAAGCCCACCGCGATGGAAGCTTCCGCAGCAGCAGGTTCGACAATGGCTGGGACCCGAAGGAAAGCGGTTCCAACGAAATCCTGTCGCTGGAAGCGGTTGGAATGGGCGATTTGACCAAGGCCGTCAAGTTCATCGCGCCCGATGACGGCAACACGAACGACAAGACCGTATTCGATATCGCCCTGCCGCGGCCGATCGAGGCCGGCCAGGATGTGGTGTTCAAAATCAAGTTCAAGGCGACCTTCCCGGAGGTCATCGCGCGCACCGGGTACAAGCGGACCTTCCTGCTGGCGGGGCAGTGGTTCCCCAAGGTGGGTGTGTTCTGGAATGGCGCGTGGAATTGCCATCAGTTCCATGCCATGACCGAGTTTTTCTCGGACTTCGGCACCTACGACGTCAAGATCACGCTGCCGAAAAACTACATAATCGGCGCTACCGGCGTGCAGGTGAGCGACGCCGACAACGGCAATGGAACCAAGACCGTCGCCTTTCACGCTGAAGACGTACACGACTTCGCCTGGACCGCCGACCCGAACTTCAAGGTGCTGGAAGAGACGTTCACCGGCAGCGTAGGTCCCGTAAAAGTTCGCCTGCTGACCTATGACAGCTACAGGAGCACATGGCAGCGCTATCTCGACGTGATGCAAGGCACGATGAAGCGCTTCGACGAATGGTACGGGCCTTATCCGTACGCGCAAATCACTGTAGTCGATCCGCCGCACGGGGCCATGGAAGCCGGCGGCATGGAGTATCCGACGTTCATCACGGGGGACACGGTGTGGTGGGCGCCCAAAGGGCCAGAAGGAGTTGCCAGAAGGAGTGACCGAGCACGAATTCGGCCACCAGTACTGGTACGGCATGGTGGCTACCAACGAATTCGAAAATGCCTGGTTGGATGAAGGCATCAACAGCTACACAGAGGTGAAGGTCATGGGCAGCCTCTACGGCAAGAACACCAGCGTGCTGAACTGGCTGGGCGCGCAAATGGGCGATGCCGCCACGCAACGCATGTCGTATATCGGAGTGGCGGAGACCGATCCTCTGTCGCGTCCCAGCTACCAGGACATGAGTATGAGTGCGTATGGCGGCGTCACTTACGGCAAGACGGCCACCATGCTGGTCACCTTGGAAAACGTGGTCGGCGAGGAGACGCTCAAGAAGGCGCTGCACGCCTATTTCATGAAATACCGCTTCACCCATCCCACGCAGGAAGATTTTCTGCGCACGGTGAACGAGGTCGCCGGACAAGACCTTGGGCTGGTACTGGCAACAGGCGGTCTACGGGACCCAGGTACTGGATTACAAGGTCCGCCGGGCCGATTCCACAAGGGTCGATTGGGCGACGAAAGATGCTCCGGACGAAAAGAAGGGTGAAACCGTTTACGAAACTAACGTTCTGCTGCAGACGACTGGGGGATTTCATCTTTCCGGTCACCGCGCAGAATCAAGTTCGATAACGGAGAAAAAGTACGGGAGACATGGGACGGCCGCGACCGCTGGAAGCGTTTCGTGTACGTGAAGAAGGCCAAGCTGCTCTCGGTCGAGATTGATCCTGACCACCAAATCACCCTGGACCGCGACTACCTGAACAACAGTATCGCCACCGAGCCGCAGCGGGGCGCTACTGAAAAGATCGCGACCTACTGGACATTTCTTGACACAGTTCCTGGCCCAGATGTTGAGTTGGTTGACTTAACCGAGGAGACGACAATGGCAGACGAAAACAAAGGATTGGTAGCTGCCGGTGCCTCCCTGGTGTGGCGCCGCCAGCGAGTGTTGTGGTGGGTGTATGCGGTCAACCTGGTGCTCGGACTCCTCGGAGCCGCCGGAGCACACTCTCAATTAGATAAGTTGTTGAAGTTCAGCCTCGCCGGCGAAGGGTTAACCAAAGGCTTCGACTTCGGCATGTTTCTTGAGCTGGTGGCACGGCCCGAGGCCAATCTGCTGCGCTCGGCCGGAAGCTCAGTCCTGTTTGCATGCCTGTTTCCGCTTTTCATGATCTTTGTGACCGGCGGCATCTTGGAGGTGTACCGCCAAGATCGTCGATTCACGGCCGGAGATTTTTTCGCGGCGTCGGGCGTATTTTTCTGGCGCTTCGTGCGGTTGGCATTGTTCTCGCTTGTTCCGTTCGGCATTCTGTTCGGAATCCTCTCTGGCGTAAACAAGCTGTCCGACTACCTCGGCGACCGCGCAACTGCGGCGCAGACGGGTTTCTATCATTCTCTTGGCGGGCGCGATTGTCGTCATACTGCTTTTGTTGTTTGTCAGGCTGTGGTTTGACATAGCGCAGGTCCGGGCCGTCGTTCAGAACGAGCCCAAAATGTGGCCAAACCTCTGGAAGGCATTGGGCATCACTTGGCGCCACGCCGTGACGCTCTTTCGCGTCTACCTGTGCATCAGCGGAGTTGCCTGGGTGACTCTGGCTGGAGGCTTGTGGCTGTGGACGAAGTTGCCACCCACTGCCACTCCGGTAACTTTTTTGCTGCTGGAGTTCATCATTTTGATGCAGCTACTGACGCGGCTGTGGCAACGCGCCAGTGCTGTAACTTGGTATCAGCGGCACGCGGTAATGGTTCCGGCAGATGCCGTGGATTTCACCACGCCGTTGCCGGTTGAGCTGGTCGAAGATGGAACAATCTCGGCAGAGCAGCCGACGATCGAGCAACCTGATGCCCCGCAGGACGGAGATCGCAGCGAACCAACTGAATCCAGCGCATAAGAAATCGGGGCGCCTCGAGCGCCCCGATTCATACTTCAGCTTGCGCAGCAGCTTTGTGCCACTGAGCCCGACTTTTAGTCTACCGATCCAAACGACTTCAGGTCTTCCGGTCCATCTTGGATCGCAACCTTCTCCTTGCCCTGAACCATAACCCGAACCGATTCCACAACATCCGGATTCGCCAAGGTCGTGATGTCTCCGGTATTCATGTTGTTGGAGAGCGCAGCTAGAACGCGCCGCATGAGCTTTCCGGACCTGGTCTTCGGCATGTCCGGAACAATGAGAATCCGCCGCGGGCGGGCAATCTTGCCGATCATCGTCTCAATGACGTGATTGACCTTGGTGAGGATTTCCTGATGCTGCGTCGGCATAACATCCGGCTGTAAGACGATGTAAACCTCAGGCACGCGGCCCTTGATCTCATCTACGACCGGAACCACCGCTGCCTCTGCGACCTCGGGAACCGTCAAGCACGCTGACTCGATTTCCTTGGTGCCCAGGCGATGGCCGGCGACGTTGATGACGTCATCTACGCGACCCAATATGCGGAAGTAACCGTCAACGGCCAGCACTGCTCCGTCCGCCGCAAAATACGGCCAGTCGCGCCAGTCCTTGCTCTGAGGATTCTTGCAGTACTTGGCATAGTACTGGTCAACGAACCGCTGGCGATCACCCCAAATGGTTTGCATGATTCCTGGCCACGGATTCCGAATGCAGATATTCCCGGCCTTCCCAGAACCGGCCGGCACATCCTCTCCCATTTCGTCGATGATCGTGGGATAGATTCCCGGCATTCCGGGGCCTGCGCTGCCCGGCTTCATGGGATTCAGCGCCGGTTTGGTGGTACAGAGAAAGCCTCCGTTCTCGGTCTGCCACCAAGTGTCAACGATTACGGCCTCGCCTTTGCCTACGGTTTCGTAGTACCAGCGCCAAACCTCGGGCTCGATGGGCTCGCCGACCGTGGTCATGTGCTTGAAGTGATAGTTGTACTTGGCAGGCTCATCGTGACCGGCCTTGCGCAACATGCGGATCGCCGTCGGCGAAGTGTGGAAGATGTTCACATCCAGGCGCTCGGCGATTCTCCAAACCCTGCCGGAATCGGGATATGTCGGAACACCTTCGTAGATGACACTGGTTGCGGCCAGGGCGAGTGGTCCATAGACAATGAACGAGTGACCGGTGATCCAGCCAATATCGGCCATACACCAATACACATCTTCGGGGTGAATGTCCTGGATGTACTTGGAGCAGCCCGTCACATAAGCCATGTAACCGCCAGTGCGGTGTTGACAGCCTTTGGGCTTCCCGGTGCTGCCGCTGGTGTACATCAGGAACAGCGGCGCTTCTGCGTCCATCGGAACCGGTGCGACGATCTCCCCCGAATAGTTCGGCAGGATTTCGTCAACCCAGTGATCGCGCCCTTCCACGAACGGGGACGCGGACGCGTTCTGGCCTGGGTGACGCCTCCAGACCAAGACCTTCTCGATCGTCTGGCCTTCTTGCTTGGCGATGTCGATCGCAATATCGGCGCCGGCTTTGTGGTCAAGCAACTTGCCGTTGCGGTAGTAACCATCCATCGTGATCAAGATGTGGCTGCCGGAATCGGCGACACGCCGGCCGCAAGCCTCACCGCTGAAACCTCCGAATACCACGGAGTGAATCACGCCCAGGCGGGCGCATGCCAGCATTGTGATCGGCAGCTCAGGAACCATCGGCATGTGAATGGTGACGCGATCGCCACTCTTCAAGCCACAGAAATCGCGGAGGAGCGCTGCGAATTCATTCACTCTCACATACAGTTCACGGTAGGTGACGGAAACGGGGGCTTCCGTCTCGGGCTCTGGAACAAAGATGAGCGCCGCTTTGTTCTTGTACTTGTCGAGGTGCCGGTCCACGCAGTTGTAGGAGGCGTTGAGTTTGCCGCCCACGAACCACTTCCAGAATGGCGGATCGCTAGTGTCGAGAGTAGTGTCCCAGTACTTGTCCCAGGTCAACAGGTCGGCGTACTCCCGAAAGCACTCTGGGAAGTTTTTCTCGCTGAACCGTTCATCGATACTGGGATCGGTCAGATTTGCCTGACCGATGAATTTCGCGGAAGGGTAGTAATATTCTTCCTCCCTCCAATGGACCGCAATCTGAGCTGCGCTGGTCTCGACTACCGCGTTCTGTTCAGGAAGAGTTCGAGGCATATCATTCACTCCTTAAGTTTTCTGAATTTGAATTGCAATTTCGACAGTCCATCGCCGTTGTTTCCTGGGTTGACGCCGCGCGCCCTTCCGCTCCGTTCAGGCCCGCATCGTCGAACATTCTATACGCTACGGAAATGCCCTAGCTCGCACTTCAGCATTAAAGTTAGATCCTCACATGTCACGGGCCAGCCCGGCAGCGGGCCAAATAGTTCCTATTGACCTACTGCTCCAGAGTTGAAAGATCTCCGATCTCCGCGCCGGTTTCCTGCGCCTTCAACAGACGACGCATGATTTTGCCCGACCGCGTCTTAGGCAGCGCCGCGACAAACTTTATCGCTGACGGCGTTGCAATCGGCCCCATTTCCCGCCGCACGTGGTCAATCAAGCCGGCCAGCAGCGCGTCCGACGCCGTATGGCCCGACCGCAATTGCACAAAGGCCACAATCGCTTCGCCCTTTAGCGCATCGGGAATTCCGATGGCTGCCGCCTCCGCTACAGCCGGATGCGACACCAGTGCGCTTTCCACTTCCGCTGTACCAATCCGATGGCCAGCGACGTTCAGCACATCGTCGGCGCGGCCGATGACGCTGATGTACCCATCCGCATCCTTTACCGCAAGGTCCCCGGTGATGTAGGTGCCGGGTATTTCCAGCCAGTCCTTTTCGTAGCGCGCAGGATTGCCCCATACGGTGCGCATCATCATGGGGGCCGGACGCTTCAGCACCAGGCGCCCATTCACCCCCGGCGCGACCGGCTTTCCATCAATGTCCACCACGTCGGCGCCCCAACCTGGGAGTGCCAAGCCGGCCTTGCCCGCTCGCATCGGCATGGTTGGAGGAGTTCCCAGCGCCGGACCACCCAACTCAGTCTGCCACCAATTGTCCACCACATAGCCCCACTTACCGTCGCCGGCAAGATAAGTCTGTGCCCAGCGCCATGCCTCGGGATTCAATGGTTCGCCGGCGCAGGCAATTACTCGCAAGCTGCTGATGTCATGAGCCTGCGGATACTTCTCGCCGAAGCGCATAAACATGCGCAACGCCGTCGGAGCGGTGAACATCTTGGTTACGCCGTAGTGCTCGACGATCTTCCATGCAATCGATGGATCGGGATAATCGATTGCACCTTCACGAAACAGAGTGGTAACTCCGGCGCACAAGGGCCCGTAAACAATGTAGGAGTGCCCCACGATCCAACCGATGTCAGACGTGCACCAGAAAATGTCTTTCGGGCCGACGTCGAAGAACGACGACAGGTAATAAGTGATGCCGACCATGTAGCCGCCATGCACATGTACCACGCCCTTGGGCTTACCGGTCGTGCCCGAGGTGTACAGGATGAACAACGGATCTTCGGCATCCATGTCCTCAGCCGGGCAGTCGACCGGAAATTTCATTAGCTCGCGGAAGTCCACTTCGCGATGGCTGATCGGGTTGAAGGCAGCGGGGTCGCGGGTAAACACTACTACTTTCTGGACGATCTCTACGCCGTCCAACGCTTCATCAACTATCGGCTTGAGTGGTACCGGCTTTCCGCGGCGGAAGCCCTGGTCGCCGACAATCACTACCTTGGCCTGCGCATCTTCCACGCGGTCACGCAGTGAAGTATGGCCGAGGCCCGCATATACCACGGAGTGGATGGCTCCAATGCGGGCACAGGCCAGCATGGAAATCGTGCCTTCCAGCGTCAGCGGCATATAAATAACAACGCGGTCGCCCTTTTTCACTCCCAGCGACTTCAGACCATTCGCGAAGCGGCAGACGTCGCGGTGCAACTGGCCGTAGGTGACAATCTTTTCAGTGCCGTCTTCACCCAGCCAAATGAAGGCAGCCTTGTTGCGATTCTCGGAGTACGCATGCCGATCCAGTGCATTGACGGTGATGTTGGTGCGGGCCCCGGTGAACCACTTGTGATGGATGCCGTCCCACTCGAAGACCTTGTCCCACGGCTTCGACCAGACGAACTGTTTGGCTATGTCTTCCCAGAATTTGTCGGGATCGCTCTGGAAGCGTTTGAACTCAGCGGGCCAGTCCTGCAACAGGGCCTGCTGACGGACGATAGCGGGAGCCGGATACTCCTCGACTGCCGTCTTGGTCGTTTCCAGGGGCTCCGACACTTTAGTTGCGGTGCCCATATGAGAACTCCTTACGATGAATGAATTAGTCCGTGCGTAGTGCTACGAAACTCCCAAACAAACGGCGTGGATGCGCTCTCGCGCATCCCGCCTTTATGTCCCTGCAAAAGCTTCCTGCTCGCAACGCGGCTATACGTGCTTCGGCCGCTTTGCCATTAACTCAGCAACCAAGGCCACCGCCGCCAGAACCGCTGCGGTATAAAACGCCATCTGATAGTTCTTGTACTTGTCGAACAACACACCGGCGATGCGGGGACCGATGATTCCGGCCACGCCCCACGCGGTAAACAACATGCCGTAGTTCATGCCGGCGTTCTTCGCGCCGAAGAAGTCGGCCGTCGCGGCAGCATTCACCGAGAGCTGCGTACCGTAGCACCAGTACACGATGAAGACCATGACATAGAGCATGCCCACACTGCCGCCCGTTGCGTAGAGAATGGGCATTGACACCATGGAGATGGCAATCATCAGCCGAAGCACATTGAGCCTGCCCAAGGTGTCAGACATCCATCCCGATAAAATGCGGCCGGAAGCGTTGCCAACCGCACCCACTACTAGTCCGATCAACGCGAGCGCCTCGCTGGGAATCTGCATGCTCTTGGCGAAAGGAACCAGTTGGCTGATGACCATAAGGCCCGCCGAGGTACCTAGTGCGTAAGCAACCCACATGAACCAGAAAGTCGGAGTCCGCAGAACTTCACCGGGAGTAAATTCTTGCGTCGTGGCCCCGGTCTTCGCCGTCACTGGCGGAGGAGTCCAGCCCTGCGGACGGTAGCCCACCGGAGGATTCTTCAGCAGGAACGCGCCGATCACGGTCATGACCAGGAAGATGGCTCCCAGGATTGTGAAGGTGGTGTGGACGCCATAGCCCGGGATGAGTACCTTACCGGCAAGCGGCCCGAACAGAGCCGAGCCGGCTCCATAGCCACCCACTGCGAGACCCACAGCCAGGCCACGTTTGTCGGGGAACCATTTGGCCATCACCGGTATTGGAGTTGCGTATCCAAAGCCGTTACCCAAGCCGGCAATCACTCCGAAGCAGACGTAGAGCCAGTTGAGGCTGTGGGTAAAACTACATAAGAAGAAGCCCAGACTTACGAGGACTGCGCCGGTCAGTGATACCCAGAACGGACCAAACTTATCTTGCAGTCGTCCGGCAACGATGAAGGTTAGCGCGAAGACCACCACGGCGATGGTGAACACATTCGAGGTTTCGCTCCGCTTCCATCCAAACTCTTTTTCCAGCGGCGCAACAAAAACGCTCCAGGCATAGAGTGTGCCGAGAGCGATGTTCATGAGTAGTCCGCCCACTACCCGCCACCAACGGTTCAGTCCCGTGCTGCCGATCTCGACCGAGTCAGCTTTCCCTGCTGTTGTAGCGCTCATCGAAAGTCCCCCTTTAAACGGCGTGAGAAAAATACCACTCTGTTCGAACCGACAACAACCTAAATCTTATGGCTACTTCACAATCCCAACTCGACTCCGCCGGCAATGGCCGGACAGGCTTATGTTCTTACGGCCGACCGTCGGCGGTACGGCATCTATTACCACTTCAATCGTTCTCCCTGGGCGTACAGACCAACGGTCAAAACCAGGGGCGGGAGGCGCTTGGGGTAGAGGAGAGTGGTCGTTATCCGCAAACGTCTGTTGCATGATGCAAACCGGAACCAGAATTCCGGATGCCCGACCGGGATCGGAAGATCCTCTGCCGGGCCCAACGTGTTGCGGCGATTAGACCGTATCGCCTCCCGCCTTTGTATTGAGCCGTTGTGGGCGGGATTTTCTGTCACGGGTTGGCAGAGGGTCTGTGACGCAGAATACGGTTCCATGTGATATACATCACTTGCATGCCGGAATTAAGAGCCGGGTTACGGTACATTGCCGAGACTGACAAGTCTTGCCAGCCAAGATTGCTCCAATCAATTCATTTCATGGCTGACGCTGCGGAGGCTGGCTTGCAACGCAATGGCGGTCTAGGCCTTTCGAGCACTCGGTGATAACATAATAAGTAATCGTTACGGAGGCACCTGTGGGGTCACCATACGGTTTTGAACTGGTGGAGAATTGCGTAATTTGTAAGCTGCGGAGTGATAGTTTCTTCTGCACGCTGCCAAAGGGTGCTCTCGAAGCCTTCGACAAAATCAAGTACACCGCTTCTTATCCGGCAGGAGCGGTGCTGTTCGTGGAAGGGCAGTCGCCTCGCGGCATCTATATGCTGTGCAAGGGCCGGGTCAAGCTTTCTACCACTTCCGCCGAGGGCAAGACGCTAATTCTAAAGATCGCGCAGCCCGGGGAAGTGCTAGGGATGCACGCCACGGTTTCGGGCACTCCGTACGAAATTACTGCGGAGACCGGGCAACCCTGTCAGCTCAACTTCATCAAGCGCGAAGACTTTCTGAAGTTCCTGCAGAATCACGGCGATGCCTGCCTGAAGGCAGCCCAGCATCTCAGCAAGGATTGCCAAAGCGCTTATCAGCAGATCCGCAGCCTCGGACTTTCACATTCCGCGCCGGAACGCCTGGCTCGTCTGTTGTTGGAATGGACCGCGACCAGCGCCGACCAGTCGGAGCCTAAGGTAAAGCTGGCCTTGACGCATGAAGAGATTGCGCAAATTATCGGCACCTCGCGCGAAACCGTCACTCGCGTGTTAGCCGATTTTCGCAAACGCCAGATTGCAGTGCTGAAGGGATCGACGCTGACCATCCGCAACAAGGCCATCCTCGAGAAACTGGTCGGCGCCTAACAGATTCGCGGCAGTTGCTCTCCGCTCAGCATATCGATAACCCGCTCGGTACCCAGCCGGCTTTTCATCGTGACCATGCCCGCTGGTCTGTCCGATACTTGGCCGATCTTCACCGCCCCGCTACTCACCGCGTGTTGACGTAGGATGTCCAGCGCCTGCGCGGTTTCGTGCTTGGGCACGACCGCGATAAAACGTCCTTCGTTGGCAAGGTAGAGCGGATCGAGTCCCAGAATTTCGCAGGCCCCCGTCACATCCTCGCGCACCGGCACCGATAGCTCGTCGATGCTGATGCGTACTTTCGCAGTCTCGGCGATCTCGATCAATCCGCTGCTCAGGCCGCCCCGCGTCAGGTCGCGCAGGCAATGAATTTCGATTCCGGCTTGCAGCAGGGCTGCGACAGGCTCCCATAGCGGCGCACAATCGGATTCGATTACCGTCTCGAATGACATTCCCTCGCGCTTCGCCATGATGGCGATGCCATGCCGCCCCATGTCGCCGCTCAGCAGAATCGCGTCTCCTGGCCGCACGGCTGATGGTGCGACCGTAAGGCTGTGCTCCACCACGCCAATGCCTGCTGTGTTCACGAATATTCCGTCGCCCTTGCCATTGTCCACGACCTTGGTGTCGCCTGTAACCAGTTGGACCTGCGCTTCGACGGCAGTGATCCGCATGGACTCCACCACTCTTCGCAGCGATTCCATCGGAAACCCTTCTTCAAGTATGAACGCTGAGCTAAGGTATAGCGGCCGAGCACCACACATGGCCAGGTCGTTGACCGTGCCGTTGATAGCGAGCTTCCCGATGTCCCCACCGGGGAAAAAAACTGGCTTGACCACATAGGAATCCGTGGTGAATGCCAATCGCGCGCCAGCGATATTGAGGATCGCGCCGTCATGGCGTTCCAGCAATTGTTGGCTGCTGAAACTCGGTAACAGCAATCCTTCCAGCAGTTCATGCATGCGCCGGCCGCCGCCGCCGTGGGCGAGTTGCACACGCTCGCCGTCGTTTAGCGGCACCGGACACTGCAATTGAACGCTCTTCGGCTCAGCCACGATTCGTGCTCCCCAATGTCACCAGTTCGGGCTCGCGCAAGCGGCGGTAGCGATAATAGGCTGCACACGCGCCTTCGGATGACACCATCGGAGCGCCCAGCGGGTGGTCGGGGGTGCAACGCTGGGCATAGGCCATACATTCCTCCGGTTTCTTCGCTCCCTGCATCACCAACCCGCTGATGCACTCACGATCCTCTTCTGTGGTATAGGCTGCGACGCCGAAGCGGGTCTCGGCGTCGAACTCCGCGTAGTCCGGTGCCAGTCCCAAGCCGCTCCACGGAATCTCACCGATCCCGCGCCACTTGCGGTGCACCACGCGAAATACCTTGGCCACCAATTTCTGAGCCGGACGGTTTCCTTCCCGCCGAACTGCCCTCGCATACTGGTTCTCGACTTCGTGGCGACCTTCCTCGAGTTGCTTGACACACATGTAAATGCCTTGCAGCAGATCGAGCGGTTCAAATCCGCTTACAACAATCGGGACTTTGTATTTCTGCGCGAGGGGCTCGTACTCGTTAAACCCCATCACTGTGCATACATGGCCGGCAGCGAGAAACCCTTGTACGTGGTTGTCCGGCGAGCCCAGGATGGCTTCCATCGCCGGCGGCACCAGTACGTGGGAAACGAGGATCGAGTAGTTTGTCAGACCCATTTGCTCCGCCTGGTACACCGACATGGCATTCGCCGGAGCGGTGGTCTCAAAGCCAACGGCAAAAAACACGACCTGCTTGTCCGGGTGTTGCGCCGCAATCTTCACCGCATCACTCGGGGAGTACACGATGCGCACATCGCCGCCCGCCGCCTTCACCGAGAACAGATCGCCCGCTGAGCCCGGCACCCGCAGCATGTCTCCGAATGAGCAAAAGATTACATTCGACTGCGAAGCGATTTGCAGGGCTTTGTCGATCAGTTCCAGCGGTGTCACGCACACCGGACATCCCGGCCCATGCACGAGTGTGACTTGCCTGGGCAGCAATTCATCGATGCCGTATTTCACAGTCGAGTGGGTCTGCCCGCCACAGATTTCCATCAATGTCCACGGGCGTGTTACGGTCCTTCCGATAGCCTCAGCGTACTGCTGCGCCGCGACCGGATCGCGATACTCTTCGACGTACTTCACACTTCACCAGCCAGGGGTTCGAGCTCCTCCAACTCGCCCATCTGCTTCAGTATTTCGAACGTCCGCATGGCTTCTACCTCGTCCACCACGCTGATGGCAAAGCCGACATGCACCAGCACGTACTGCCCTCCGCGAGCCTCAGGAACATAGGCCAGGCTTACCTCCTTGACGATCCCGCCGAAGCTCACCCGCGCCATGCGCGCGAAATCTTCTCCACTGATGTGCAGTATCTTTCCCGGAACCGCTAAGCACATACGGTTTGCCTCTTTCGATCTCTTAAATTCGCCTTTGCGCGCGCCACCGCGGCCACTTGCCCCAGCGCAATTCCTCCGTCGTTGGGGGGCACGCGCTGGTGCCAATAGGGTCGGAAGCCCTCGCTGCGCAGCCGCATTACAGCCCACTCCGTGAGATAACGATTTTGGAAGCAGCCACCGCTCAGCACAATCTTCTTCTCGCCACTCTCTTTGGCCACGCGCACCATCACCTCCGCCAGCGTGTTGTGGAACTTCGCTGCAATTTTGCCGGTATCGGTGGCCTGGTAGACATCAGCGACGATCGCGCGAATCATCGGCGCCCAATCCACAACTTTACCGTTGTCGCCCCCAACCATTTCGAATTGATAGGTCTGCTCGGTGGCGGCTCCGTGAGTCAGAAATTCCAGTTCCATTGCCGCCTGTCCCTCGAACCGGCACACCTGCCGCAGCCCGATGATTGACGCCACCGCATCGAACAACCTTCCGGCGCTGGAAGTTCGCGGATTGCGCAGTCCATGCTCCAGCATCTCGTCGAGCAGGCGGCGCTCGTCGGCTGTGAATGCTTCCAGCGTCGGCAACGCACCGGTTCCTTGCAGCTCCGCCCCAAACGCCTCGCGCAATACCGACAGCGCCACCCGCCGTGGCTCTTTCACCGCTTTCTCGCCGCCGGGCAAGCGAAACGTCCGTAGATGAGCAAACCGCTCGAACCCTTCGGACGTGATTCGCAGAAACTCTCCGCCCCAGACCGTCCCATCCGGGCCATAGCCGGAGCCATCCCAAGAAATGCCCAGTGCAGGCACCTCGATTTGATTCTCTGCCATGCATGACATCGCGTGGGCATAGTGGTGCTGCACGGTAAACACGTCGGTATCGCGCTGCTTTTGGGCGTACTGCGTCGAAAAATAGTCGGGATGCTGATCGCAAGCCACCACCTCGGGGTGAAGCTCATACAGACCGGCAAAGTCGGCCAGCACCTGCTGAAATGCACCGTACGCGGGGACGGTCTCCAGGTCGCCGATGTGTTGGCTTATGAACACCTGCCGCCCGACGGCAGCGGCAATAGCATTCTTCTGATGGGGTCCCACTGCAATCACTTTCGGCGCAACTTCACGCAGAAGAACCGGCAGCGGCGCAAATCCGCGCGCACGCCGCACCACCAGTTCTCTGCCTGCCATCACCCGCAATACTGAATCATCCACATGCCGCACGATCGGCCGATTATGTACCAGGAACAAGTCGGCGATTCCCTGCAACCGCAGCAACGCGTCGTGTTCGTCCGTGCAAATCGGCTCGTCAGCTACGTTGCCGCTGGTAGCCACCACCGGGAAGCCCGTTTCTCGCATCAGGAGATGATGCAGCGGCGTGTACGGCAGCATGACGCCGAGATACGGATTCCCCGGCGCAATCGACTCCGCCAGTCCCTCGCGATCGGCGCGTCGCAGCAAGACAATTGGTGCCTCGGGAGAAAGCAAGAGTCGCTCTTCCAGTGGCTCGACCCATGCAAATTCCGTGACGGCAGCGAGTGACGGAAACATGAGCGCAAGCGGCTTCTCTTCCCTGCGCTTGCGCAAACGCAGGCGGCACACCGCCGGCTCGTTGCGCGCATCCACCATCAAGTGAAACCCGCCCAGCCCCTTGACCGCGACGACCATTCCGCCACGGATAGCCGCCGCCGCGTGCAGCAGAGCGTCGTCGCCGGTCCTAACGACCAAGCCACTCGGCTCCCAAAGTTCAAGATGCGGCCCGCACTGCGGACAAGCATTAGGTTGCGCGTGGAAGCGCCGGTCGTGGGGATTGTGATACTCCTCCGCGCACGCCGGACACATTTCGAACATCTTCATCGAGGTGCGCGCGCGGTCGTACGGCAGTGCCTCGAGGATGCTGAATCGAGGCCCGCAATTCGTGCAGTTCGTGAATGGATAGCGGTAACGATGGTTCGTAGGATCGAAAATCTCGCGTCGGCATTCACTGCAAGTGGCAATGTCCGGCAGGATTAGGGCAGTCTTGGCCCCCCCGATGCTCTCGCGAATCTCAAACTTGTCGTAGCCGACCGGGTCCAGGTAGCTGTGCTCGAAGCTTTGGATGAACGATATCGCTGGTTTCTCGGCCCCGATCCGCAGCAGAAACTGCTGTAACATCTCCGGCTCGGCCTCGGCCTCGATGAACACGCCCTCGGCGTTGTTGATGACCCAGCCGTTGAGCCGCATTTCTTCGGCGAGACGGTAGATGAACGGGCGAAACCCGACGCCCTGCACGGCGCCGCGGATTACAACCCTGAGCCGCTGGATGTGGCCGCTGCCCACTGGTCGAGATTACTGTCCCCCTGTCACCCCCGTCTGTGACTTGTGACCGTCCCCAAAGGTCACCCGGTTACCCATGGCTAGCTGTCCTTCTTCTTGCCTGGCAGAGCCGCCGGGTTCTCATGAGTGCGCTCCCGGAAGCGTGCTTTCATCCCAGTCGCCATGGAAACAGCGCTCTCGCCGAACCTTTCCCGCATCCGATCGGCAGCCGAAAGCGCTTGGTTCCATTTGTCGTGGGTTGTTCGGCCTTCAAGGCTGAGCTGCTCGCTCTCTTCCTCGAAGTGCGCAGCATGCACTCCCAGCAACCGAACGGCGCCCCGGTTCCAGTTCGTGCGGAACAGGTCCCGAATAGTCCCAACAACCTCCGAGTCGACCGCCGTCGGCTCAGGCAGTGTTCGCGCCCGCGTGATGGTGGTGAAGTCGGAATAGCGCAGTTTGAGTTGCAACGTTCGCGCGTGCAGATTTTGCTCGCGCAGCCGCCGGCAGACCATCTCTGATAGTCGCGCGAGCATCGCCTCAAGCTTTTCAGGCTCGGCCGTATCTTCGTTGAACGTGTGTTCATGGCTCACTGAGCGTGGGCCGTCATCCTCTCCAATTTCGTTGCCAAACCACGCACCTGCGTCGAGCCCGCGCGATTTCCCCGCAAGGGCAACGCCTAGGGCACCGAAGTTCCGTTCCAGCCAGCGCTCATCTTGGCCGGCCAGATCTCCCACCGTGCGGATACCTCGATCGTGTAGCCGTCTCTCCATCACCTTGCCGACGCCGGGGATCTTGCGTACATCGAGAGGCGCGAGAAACGCTATCTCCCCGCCCGGCAAAATGCACAGCATACCATTCGGTTTGGCCTGGTCTGAGCAGACCTTGGCAATCAACCGCGATGTTCCAATACCAATCGAGCAATTCAGCTTGGTCTCCGCTTTCATCGCCTCGTGCAGCTTTTGCGCCGCGCGCAATGGCGGTCCGTACAACCGGTCAGTACCTGTCATGTCCACGTAGGCCTCGTCGATGGAAACCATTTCCAGCTTGGGCGAGAACTGGCCCAACACCGCATACACCTTGGCGGAATACTCGCGATACCGCTCGGGATGCCCGTTGACAAACACAGCCTGCGGGCAAAGCTTGGCGGCGGTGCGCAACGGCATCGCCGAATGCACACCAAACTCACGTGCCGCGTAAGACGCCGCCGATACTACCCCGCGCTCGTTCGCCTGTCCGCCCACCACTACGGGTTTCCCCTTCAGCGACGGATCGAACAGCTCCTCGACAGAAACGAAGAACGCGTCCATGTCCACGTGAAAAATGGTGCGCTGCAGGGATGCCATCTTGTCCGCGATTCTATTCCACTCGGACGTGGAAAAACCGCCTCGCCACCCAGCCTTAGTTCGCTTCGCACGGCCGTGAAACGAGACTACGCCCAAATCGGAAAGGCACGGCTCGTTGGCCGTGCCTTTCCACGTACTGCGTTCACAGACATTACGTTACTTCAATCGCCAAAACCATTGGTAAAGCCGAGGTAAATTGTCCGTAAACATCCCCAGCGCACCAGGCTGAGCAACTTCGCCAGTTTCTTGTGTCGTTGCACTTCAGATTTCGACTGTTCGGACTTGTAGCCCACTCTGCCCTCGCCGGTGGTGAGCGTGACCCCTGTCGATGCTGCCACGTGGGACGGAAAGCGCGAACCGTTTCGCACCCAGAGACTCCAGTGGTCCGCTCACCTCAATGCGATTTTCCGTTAGAACGTAGGCGGGGTGTTGACCCACAACACAACCGTTTCGGTCTTGCCGGAATTCCGCCATGTGTGCGGCGTGTTGCTTTCAAAGTAGAAGCTATCGCCGGCGCGCAACCGATGACTCTGACCTTCGAGATCGATGTCCAGCGACCCACGCAGAATGAACAGAAATTCCTCGCCTTCGTGCGAATAGGACTCGCCGCTGCCGGCGCTGGGCGCAAGGGTGAACAGATGTGGCTCCATGACGGTGTTTCCCCACGCGAGGAGCTCCATTTCCACTCCTGGACCCGCGTGCAGTCGCTTCCTCTCCGCTGGACGGACCCGGTAAGGGTTCGCCTGCGCCGGATCGAAAAAGTCGAGGATGTTCAGCTTGTAGTAGCGCGCCAGCTTGCGCAGCGTTCCCACTGACGCCGTCATGTGCGAGCGTTCAATGGCACTCAGGAAGCCCACAGAAATCCCGACTCCCGCCGCTACCTCCGCCAGCGGCAAATGGCGGCCCAACCGCAACTGTCGCAGCCTCATCCCCGTCGCACCTGTGGACTGGCTGCGCGCGGGCTTCACTACTCCCTGTGACCTCAACGACTCCAAGATCGCAGGCGCGTTCAAACCCCGCACCCGGCTCAAGTACCGCGCTCGCTTGAGCACCCTAACGTCCTCTTTCGAGTACATTCGGTACTTGCTCTCGGTCCGAACGGGATGAATAATGCCCAGCCTTTCCCATGACCGGATAACCGACGCTGAGATCCCAGCGAGCTCGGCCACCTCGCCGATCTTCAGGTGCCCTCCTGAACTTGTATCTGTCGACTGACGGATGCCGGAATTTTGCCTGCTGTTTTTCAATGATTCGCTTGACAAGCGGGAATGGGGTTCTCTAACCTTGCGTGATTATAGCAAGGTTGCTTTCTCTGACAACCAATGCGGTCAGCCACGCGCCGGCGTTCACCACTCCAGAGCTTCCTTTAAAGGGGGTTTATGATCAGGTTCGCTTCTCGTTTCTGCGCCCGTGTCGCTCTTGCCGCGCTGCTTGCGGTCACCTTTGCGACAAGCGCGCCCGCCCAAAGCACCGGCGGAAGAATCATCGGCCGTGTCACCGATCCCTCAGGCGCGGTTGTCCCCGACGCCACCATCACTCTAACCAACGACGCCACCCAGATTAGCAATCGCACCGAGTCCAATAAGAGCGGTGACTTCTCCTTCCCCACGGTAGCAGTTGGCACCTACACTATCGAATTTGAAGCGGCGGGATTCAAGAAACTCACCCGCAAGCAGGTCGCCCTCGACCTGAACCAGACTCTTACGGTCAACGGCACCTTGGAACTCGGTTCCAACACGGAAACCGTTGAGGTCACCTCGGAAGCTCCGCTGATCGACACCAGCTCCACGCAACTCGGCGCCACGGTCGACTCGCTGATGGCGACGCAATTGCCGCTCAACACACGCGACACCTATCAGCTTCTGCAGCTGCAGCCCGGCGTCATGTCCAACGTGGGAGGCAGTAATTCCATCGCCTACGGAAGTGATCAGCCAGGCGTAGTTTCGGTCAATGGCGGCCGCGGACGCTCTAACAATTTCAACGTCAACGGCGGTGACGCCAACGATCTATTTGCTAACTTGCCCACAGTTCAGCCCAGCCCTGACAGCATCGCGGAATTCCGTGTTCTTACCAACACCTTCGACGCCGAATACGGACGCAACTCCGGTGCAGTCATCAACGTCGTCACCAAGTCGGGTACCAACGAATTCCATGGCAACGCCTTCGAGTTTTTCCGCAACAGTGTGCTAAACGCCCAAGGCTACTTCAATGTAGTGAAGCCGCAGTTCCAGCAGAACCAGTTCGGCGGAACATTTGGGGGGCCCATCAAGAAAGACCGCGCCTTCTTCTTCCTTTCGTATGAAGGGCGCCGCATCAAACAGGGAATCCCCAGTTCGCAGTTCTACGTGCCAGATAAAAACCAGCGCAACGGAGACTTCGGCACCGTCACCGGCGGCTTCTCCGGATCAATCCAGGACCGGTTTGTAGCTGACACACTCAACGGTCGTGCGGGCTGTGCGAGCGCAATCGCTGGCCTAGGAGGCGCAATGCCGGCCCCCGGGGTAAGCTACTCGGCAATCTTTCCGACAAGCGTGATCCCAACGCCATGCATGGACCAGACGGCCGTGGCGCTCATGAAGCTCTATGTTCCGCTGCCCAACCAGCCCGGCAACCTATATCAGTCCGTCCCCAATCAAATCGTCAACGGCGACCAGGGCTCGGTAAAGTTCGACTACCGCCTCACAAACAATCAGAATCTGAACATTTATTACTACGTGAACGATTCGATTACGAATCAGGCGTTCTCGTTCTTCCAAGCTGCCGGTGCGAACGTGCCCGGCTTCGGCGCGAAGATTCCCACGGCAGTCCAGCAACTAAACGTCGCCCACATCTGGACCATCAACAACACCCTGGTCAACGAAGCCCGCTTCACGTACATGCGCGAGAACCAGACCGGCTTCCAGCAGCCTGCCCAGACCAACCTAGTGCAGAATTCCTGCGGTAACCTGGTGCCTGCAAGCCAATGCTTTAGCGACCCCAACAACCCCAGCGGGGGCATCACCCCGGGCCTCGGAAAGAATTACGAAGGTGTGCCCTTCATCGTTGTTCCCGGCTCATTCTCTATCGGCAACAATTTTGAAGGCCAGCTTCCGCAGATTGGCAACAGCTACGTCTGGACCGACAACATCAGCAAGCAATTGGGCACACACGCTTTGAAGTTCGGCGCTGACATTCGCTACATGCAGTTCAACCAGACGCTTTACTACAACGTAAACGGATACTTCCAGTACAGCAGCACCGATCCCAACAGCCCGGGGCTGCTCGCCGACCCCGCCAATGGCATCTACAACTATCTACCGGACTACCTGCTGGGACTGCCCTATAGCTACTCACAGGGCTCAGCGCAAACCGAACACGTCCGCAACAACGCCTACTACTTCTTTGGGCAGGACAGTTGGCGCGTCAAGCCGAATGTGACCCTCAACTACGGCCTCCGTTGGGAATTGGACACGCCACTCGCCGACATTCTAGGCCACGTGCAAACCTTCCGCCCCGGCCAGGCCACGACGCAGTATCCGTGCCAGCTCACTCCCGGTAGCTCGGCCGCACTGTATTACGGTTCCACAGATTGCAGCCCCACCGGCCCTGCCAACGCTATGAACCCACTGGGCCTGGTTGTGCCTGGCGACAAAGGCGTCCCGCCGGGTTTGACTCAGACCTACTACTACGCCTGGGCGCCGCGCATTGGTCTGGCTTGGAGTCCGAGTGTCAGCACAGGCTGGTTGCATAAAATAACCGGCGATCCCGGAACCTTCACCATTAAGGGCGGTTTCGGTGTCTTCTACAACCCCATTGAACAGTTGGTCCTCGAACAGTTCGGCGCTGAGCCTCCTTTTGGCGGCAGCAGCACCATTTACAACACCGCGTTCAATACTCCCTTCGTCGATCAAACGGGGACGCAGTATCCCAACCCGTTCAACGGCATCATCTCGCCGAAGCCGGGTACCCCGATTGATTGGTCGACGTACCGCCCGATATTGCTCTATGGCGACATGCAGCCGCACATTCGGACGCAGTACTCCGAGCAGTACAACCTCACGATCCAGCGGGCGCTCGGCAAAGACATGATGATGCAGATCGGCTACGTTGGCTCGCAGGGACACCGCCTGTTGGTCTCGCACGACATCAACTATGGAAACGCACAATCGTGCCTGGACCTGATGAACCTTTCAGCGACCAACAACGATCCCAGCTACAGCTGTGGCCAAAACTCCTCGGACAACTCGTACTTCATCCCCGGATCCGCGACGCTTCCGGCCAACTTCACACTGCATCTCCCCTACGGCTCACCTAGCGGAGGCGGGCCGTTTACCTTGAGCGGCGGCCCCAATGGAACGCCCGTCTCGACCTTCGCTCCCAATGGCATCACCCTCGTTGGTTTGCGGCGCTATTCCTCGCCCCTCTGCCAACCTTTAACTGGATCGGGATGCCCGTATGACGGCATCCCGGTCTTCTCCAGCATCTTTGCCGAAGACACCATCGGCAACTCCAACTACAACTCCTTCCAGGCCATGGTGCAGCGGAATTTCACTCGCGGGCTGCAGTTCCAGGTCGCTTACACCTGGGCCAAGTCCTTCGACCAGGGATCCAGCTTCGAAGGCCAGCTCAACCCAGTCGATCCCCGATTGAGCTACGGCCTTTCCGAGTTCGACGCCCGCCAGCGCCTGGTGGTCAACGGCTACTGGGAGTTCCCTGTCCCGAAGTACCAGGGTGCGAAGGGCGTGATCCTAGATGGCTGGGCCATGTCTGGCATCCTCACCCTGCAGTCCGGTTTCCCCATTCGCATCACCGCGGGCGGGCAGGATAACGAGTTGAATACCAGCTACTTCTTCGAGTCGGCCGGGGAGCCCAACCAGATGCTGCCCTTCAAGACGGTCGCGCCGCAAAGCAACGGCAATTACTACTTCAATCCGAATGTTTTCTCGATTGATCCGAACTCTATCAATTACCTTACCGGACAGCCGCTGCTCGGCACTTACGGCAACACCCAGCGCACTATTTGCTGCGGTCCCGGTATCGCCAACTTTGACATGACACTGGAAAAGTCGACCAAGGTCGGCGAGCGCTTCAACACGCTCTTCCGCGTCGATTTCTTCAATCTGTTTAATCACACCCAGTTCTACAACCCGGTCGGCGACGCTACCAGTCTGCAATTCGGACAAGTCACAACCGCCCGCGACCCGCGGTTGATCCAGTTCGCGTTGAAGGTATCGTTCTAACCCGAAGGCCGGGGCCTGCAGTCCGGTCCCGCATACTCGACGATTCTCAGGAGATTTTTATGCACGAGCAGTTGCGCAATGAAATCGCGATTTTCGAAAAGCGCACCCCAAAGTCCGCCGAGGCCCACAAACACAACCTGCAGCGCATCCCGCTCGGCGTAGCCAGTAATTACCGCGCTTACGACCCGCATCCCATTTTCGTGAAGGAGGCCAAGGGCAGCCGCTTCCGCGACCTCGACGGCAACGAATATCTCGATCACAACCTCACCTTCGGAGCGCTGATGGCAGGCCACTGCCACCCCGCAGTCATGAAGGCTGTCGAGAAGCGCCTCTCGACCGGAACCATGTTCGGCATGCCGCACGACATGGAATGGGAACTCGCCGAAGAAATCTGCGCCCGCTACCCCATCGACATGATTCGCTTCGGCAACAGCGGCACCGAAGCCACCATGCACTCCGTACGCATCGCCCGTGCAGCTACCGGACGCGACCGCATCATTAAGTTCGAAGGCGGCTATCACGGTCTGCACGACGCCGCCCTGGTTAGCGTCAAACCTCACGCCGACGAAGTCGGCGATTTCAAGACGCCCAACTCCGTACCGGGCGGACTCGGCGTGCCGAAAGCCAGCATTGCCAACGTCGTTATCGCCAGCTTCAACGACCTCGACTCCGTCGCCTACCGCTTCGAGCAGTATCCCGGCGAGATCGCTGCCATCATCCTTGAACCCATCATGATGAACGTCGGCCTCTGCATGCCTGAGCCGGGGTTCCTTGAGGGACTGCGCAGACTCTGTGACGAGCATGGCGCGCTGCTCATCTTCGACGAAGTTAAGACCGGCGCGAAGCTTTGCTGGGGCGGTGCGTCCGAATACTTCAGCGTCAAACCTGACATGATCTGCCTCGCCAAGTCCATCGGCGGAGGCTTCCCCTTAGCCGCATTTGGCGCATCGAAAGCCGTCATGGATCTCATCTCGCAGCATAAGGTCTTCCATGGCGGCACCTACAACACCAACCCGGTCTCGATGGCAGCCGGACTGGCGACCTTCCGCGAAGTCCTCACTCGCGACAACTATGCGCACATCGAAAAGCTCTCGCACAAGCTCGCCACGGGATACAGAGAAACGGTTGCCAAAGTGGGACTCGATGCTTACGTCGTCTTCGCCGGAGCCAATGGCGCGCTGATGTTTGCACCCAAGGAAGTTCGCAACTACCGTGACTGGCTCAAGGTGGATACCGAACTGTGGAGGCAGTACTGGTTCGCGATGGTCAACCGCGGCGTCATGCCTCAGCCCTACTGGTGGGACGAGCAGTGGACCATCTCGGTGCAGCACACCGAGCAGGACATCGACCAGCACCTCCAGGTCTTCGCTGAAATCGCGCCGGCCTTGGCCGAAGCGCAGAGGGAAAAGCCGGTCGCTGTAGCTGCACACTAGGCGGACTGGTTTGAATGGCACGGTGTGAAACGTGCCGAGCATTGCTCCTACGATTGAACCCCGCACGGGCGTTAGCCCGCGCGGCACTCGACCAATGTCCACCAACTCACAACCCGAAGCGGCACACCTCAAACGGGTCCTCGGACGCTGGGACCTTGTCCTGCTCTTCGTCGTCGCCATCGTCAACCTGAACGTGGTTCCGTCCGTCTCCGCCTCCGGCGGAATGACCGTCTGGCTGTGGCTCATTTCGCTGGTCTTTTTCTTCTGGCCGCAGGGCATGGCTGTCGTCGAACTCTCCCACCGCTACCCCGGAGAAGGGGGCATCTACCTCTGGACCAAAAACATCTTCGGCGACTTCCACGGATTCCTCTCCGGCTGGTGCTATTGGACGAACAATATCTTTTACGTCCCCACCGTGGTGATGATCTTTGTAGGTATCGCGGTGTTCACCGCGGGACAAAAGGCGGTGGCACTTGCGAACAATCCTCTGTTCACGTTCCTCAGCGCTCTTATCCTTCTGGTCCTGCTTGCGCTGCTGAACGTCGTCGGCCTTGGCGTGGGCAAGTGGATCAGCAACATCGGGGGCATCGGCACCGCGATTGCCTCGCTCATTCTTATCTCGCTGGGCGTTGCCATTACCCGCCGTTGCGGAATGAACCTCACGCTGCACGACATGCGAGTCCCATTCGACCTTAGCTTGCTCTCCGCCTTCGGAGTTGTTTGTTTCGCCCTGATCGGGCTTGAGCTTGCTTCCGTCATGGGCGACGAGATTCAGGAACCGCGCAAGAACGTGCCGTTCGCCGTCGCATTCGGGGGCTTCATCTCAGGGTTCCTCTATATCGGCTGCACGGTGGCGCTGCTCATCGCCGTACCGCGCGACCAGATTTCGGCCTTGCAGGGCGTTCCTCAAGCCGTGAGCAGCATGGCCGATCGAGTGGGACTTCCCTGGCTCATCTCGCCATTCGCGTTCGTACTGGCCATTTCCATCGCCGGAATTGCTTCGGCATGGCTTTCCGGTTCCGCCCGCATACCATTCGTGGCAGGACTCGACTCCTATCTCCCCAGCGCTCTCGGAAAGCTACACCCTAAGTTCTCGACGCCTTACGTCGCGCTTCTCGTGCAGACTGCCATCTCCATCGTGTTCCTGGCGATGAGCTTTATTGGAGCGCAGGTCAAAGAGGCCTTTCAGACACTACTTGACCTGGCCGTAGTGCTGAACCTCATTCCATTCCTGTACGTGTTCGCGGCATTGCTTCGACTTTCCGCAAGAGACTCGCGCGAAGGCGGCTATTACAGCCCTCTGACGCTGCGTCTGGCTGGACTGAGCGGTTTCATCGTCACCTGTTTCGGCATCGCGCTGGCGTTTGTTCCGCCCCCCAACATCACCTCGAAGCTCACCTTCGAAATCAAGATGTGGGTCGGCACCATCGCCCTTCTGCTGCTGGCAGGGTTTTTCTTCTTTGTGTATGGCAACCGTAAAACCGCCCCACAGGTCGATCCAACGGGGCCTGATTGTTCGGAGATTTTATGAGCGTGCAGAAGTATCAAATGTTCATCAACGGCGAGTGGGTCGCCGGCGAAACCGGCAAGACCTTTCCGGTGTACGACCCTTCGACTGAGCAGGTCATCGCAGAAGTCCCCGACGGCACCGCCGAAGACGTAAACCGCGCCGTCGCCGCCGCCAAGAACGCGTTCGAGAACGGTCCCTGGGCCTCCAGCACCGCTCAGGACCGCGGTCGCGTGCTCTTCAAGCTGGCCGACGCTGTCCGCCAGAACACGCTCGCCCTCGCCGAACTGGAGTGTCGCAACAGCGGCAAGCCCATCGTCGAAGCCGAATACGACATCGGCGACGTCGCCACCTGTTTCGAGTACTACGGCGGACTGGCCACCAAGGTCTCCGGCCATGTGAATCCCGTTCCCGACAACGCCCTGAGTCTCTCGCTCAAGGAACCCGTCGGCGTCGCCGGACAAATCATTCCGTGGAACTACCCTCTGCTGATGGCCGCATGGAAACTCGCTCCCGCGCTAGCCGCCGGATGTACCTGCATCCTCAAGCCTGCCGAGCAAACGCCGCTCACGATTCTTGAACTCGCCAAGCACTTCGAGGCCTGCGCAATTCCTGCCGGCGTGGTCAACATCATCACCGGCTTCGGCGAGACCACCGGCGCACCGCTCGTGCAACATCCCGACGTCAACAAGATCGCCTTCACTGGGAGCGCCGCTGTCGGCAAGCAGATCGTTAAGATGGCCGCCGACACAGTCAAGCGCGTCACCCTGGAACTTGGCGGCAAGTCCCCCAACATTTTCTTTGCCGACGCCGATTTCGAAGCCGCCATCGATGGCGCGCTCTTCGGCGTCTTCATCAACCAGGGAGAAGTCTGCTCAGCCGGAAGCCGCATCCTGGTGCAGCGCCCGATCTATAGCAAGTTCGTCGAAGCCATGGCCGAGAAAGCCAAGACCATTGAGCTCGGTCCTCCGCTCGAACGCGACACCAAGATGGGCCCCCTGGTGAGCAAAGAGCAGTACGACCGTGTGTGCTCCTACCTCGAAATCGGCAAGAAAGAAGCCAAGCTTGCCTCCGGCGGCGATCGCCCCGCTGGCTTTGCCAAAGGCTATTACGTCTCGCCGACCATCTTCTACGACGTGGACAACTCTGCCCGCATCGCGCGCGAAGAAATTTTCGGGCCCGTCGCGAGCGTTATTCCTTTTGACGACGAAGCCGACGCCATCAAGATCGCCAACGATTCGCCCTACGGCCTCGCCGCCGCTGTCTGGACACGCGACATCTTCAAGGCCTTCCGTACCGTGAAGAAGATTCGCGCTGGCATCGTCTGGGTCAACCACATGCAGCCCACCTACGTCGAAGCCCCCTGGGGAGGATTCAAGCAGTCCGGCTTCGGTCGCGAACTCGGCCCCTGGGGCCTTGAGGAATACCTCGAAACCAAGCTCGTCCACGTCAACCTCAACGAATCTCCTATCGGGTGGTACTGAGATGGCCGCGATTCAACTGCGCACCGCAGTCCCGGGCCCACGCTCGCGAGAGTTGCACCGCCGCCGCGAGCAGGCCGTCCCACGCGGACTCTCACACGCTACCCCGGTATACGTCGCCAAATCCGAAGGCGCGCTCATCGAAGACGTTGACGGCAACGTCTTCATCGACCTCGCTGGAGGCATCGGATGCCTCAATGTGGGACATCGCCATTCCGCGGTCACCTCAGCCATTCACCAGCAGGTCGATCGCTTCCTCCATACATGCGCCCAGGTCACGCCCTACGAAGACTACGTCCTGCTCGCCGAAGCGATGAACCGTATCGCTCCCGGCGACTTTGCTAAGAAAACATTCTTCCTCAACACCGGCGCTGAGGCAGCCGAAAACGCCGTGAAGATTGCGCGCGCCTACACCGGGCGCCCTGCCATCGTGTGCTTCGAAGACGCGTTCCACGGCCGCACGTTACTGACCATGGCGCTCACCAGCAAAACGCATCCCTACAAGGCTGGATTCGGACCCTTCCCCAGTGAGATTTACCGCGTCCCCTACGCCTACTGTTTTCGCTGCTCGTACGGCAAGAAGTACCCAGACTGCAAGATTCACTGCGCCACAGAAGCCTTCGACGAATTCTTCCGCCGCCACGTCGCGCAGGAGAACGTCGCCGCCATCGTCGTCGAACCGGTCCTCGGCGAAGGCGGATTCGTTGTGCCGCCGCCTGAGTTCTTCGCCGAACTTCGCGCTGTCTGCGATAAACACAGCATCGTGCTCATCGCCGACGAAGTCCAAACCGGATTCGCGCGCACCGGCGCCATGTTCGCTTGCAAGCGCTTAGGATTGGTGCCTGACATACTCATCACTGCAAAGTCGCTCGGTGGAGGTTTACCTCTCGCCGCCGTCACCGGCAAGGCCGAGATCATGGACGCTGCCGGCCCGGGCGGACTTGGCGGCACTTTCGCTGGCAATCCCGTCTCCTGCGCCGCGGGCCTCGCCGTGATCGATGCCATCGAGAAAGAGAGACTCTGCGACCGCGCCGAACAACTCGGCGACCATTTCAAGCAGCGCGCCGGCGAATGGCAGAGGCACTGGCCCCTCATCGGCGATGTCCGCGGCTTGGGTGGCATGTGCGCTATCGAGCTGGTGGAACCCGGTACGCACAAGCCGGCTGCGGAAGAAACCGGTCAGATCACCCGCTATTGCTGCGAGCACGGCGTTATCGCCCTTTCCGCCGGATCGTTCAGCAACGTCATTCGCATTCTGATGCCACTGGTGATCACTGACGCGCAGCTCGATGAGGCGCTCGACGTCTTGGAAGCCGCTCATTTCCGCCGCAGTTGGTGCGACGGCCGAAGTTACTCGGGCCGTGCATTTGTAGATTGAACCCGGTTGATGTGACACAGCGTCGCATGCACCGCACTGTAGGAGTTTTGATGACTACCACCACACCATCCCAAATCACAGACGTCCTCAATTACGCGAACGGTGAATGGCGCAAGAGCACATCATCTGAGATGCTAAACGTGGTCAACCCCGCAACTGCCGAAACCATCGCGTGCGTTCGGCTGTCCTTGGCCACCGAGGTCGACGCCGCTGTCACCGCAGCCGCAAACGTCAAGGATGAGTGGCGTCGCACGCCTCCCGGCGACCGCGTGCAGTATCTCTTTGCCCTCAAGCAGCTGCTCGAAGACCACATCGACGAACTCGCCCGCACCGTCGTCGTGGAAAACGGCAAAACCTTCGCCGAAGCCAAGGGCGAAGTCCGCCGCGCCATCGAAAACGTCGAAGTCGCCTGTGGCATTCCGATGCTCATGCAGGGCTACAACCTCGAAGACATCTCGCCGGGAATCGACGAGTCGATGATTCGCCAGCCGGTGGGTATCGTCGCCGCCATCACGCCTTTCAATTTCCCAGCGATGATCCCTTTCTGGTATCTGCCCTATGCCATCGCCTGCGGCAACTGCTTCCTGCTCAAGCCCTCAGAGAAGGTCCCGCTCACTATGCAGCTTGCCTTCCGGTTGCTCGAGCGCCTCAACCTTCCCAAAGGCGTCATCGGCCTCATCAACGGTGGACGCGAGGCCGTAGACGCAATACTCGATCACCCCAAGATTCGCGCCATCAGTTTCGTCGGCTCGACCGCAGTCGCGAAGTACATCTACTCGCGTGCTGCTGCCAACGGCAAGCGCGTGCAGTGCCAGGGCGGAGCCAAGAACCACGCTATCGTGCTGCCCGACGCCAATCTTGACACTGCGACCTCGGTCGTCGGCGAGAGTGCCTTTGCTTGCGCCGGACAGCGCTGTCTTGCTGTCGCCGTCGCCGTGACTGTCGGCGACGCGCAGAAGAAGTTCCACGACTCCATCTGCGATCTCGCCGCCTCAATCAAGATGGGCTATGGCCTTGACGAAGGGGTCCGGATGGGTCCCGTCATCACGTCAGACAGCCGAGCCCGCATTGAAGGCCTGATCTCTAAAGGCGCTGCCGACGGAGCCATCCTCGCGCATGACGGCCGCGGTGCGAAGGTCTCTCGCTACGAGTCCGGCAACTTCGTCGGCCCCACCGTGATTGACGGCGTCGCCCCTGCCAGCGAACTCGCGACCACCGAGGTCTTCGGCCCCGTGCTGAGCCTGGTGCATGCCAACACGCTGGAAGAGGCCATCCGCATCATCAGCCAGAGCGAATACGGCAACGCCGCTTCTTTGTTCACCGACAACGGCACCACCGCCCGCCGCTTCAAGTACGAAGCCCCGGCGGGCAACATCGGCATCAACATCGGCGTCGCCGCTCCCATCGCCTACTTCCCCTTCAGCGGATGGAAGGCCAGCTTCTTCGGCGACCTCCACGCGCAGGGTCGCGACGCCATCGAGTTCTACACGGAAAAGAAAGTTGTGATCGAGCGCTGGGCATAGGCCCCACAGAGGATACGATTCATGAGCGACACCATCCAGCAGTACAAGGACTTCGTCATCACCGGCTTCGTGAAGGCCGTGCAGCCCGTCGTCGTCTCCAGCGCCGAAGGCTGCGTCATCCACGATGCCTCCGGCAAGGATTACCTCGACTGTTTTGCCGGCATCTCCGTCGTAAACGCCGGACACTGCAACCCCAAGGTCATCGCCGCCGCCAAAGCCCAGATGGACCAGCTCGTCCACTGCGCCTCCTACATCTATTACTCGCCCGCCACCGGTGCGCTGGCCGAGGAGCTCGCCGGCATCATGCCCTCGCCTCGCCTGCGCAAATCGTTTTTCGCGAACAGCGGCGCCGAAGCCATAGAAGGTGCCATGAAGGTCGCGCGCCTCTACACTGGCAAGCACGAGATCATCTCGCTACACGCCTCCTTCCACGGCCGCACCTGGGGCACTCTCTCCATCACAGGCAACCAGGGACGCAAGAGGCGCGGTGGCCCATACGCCCCCGGTGTCCACTTCACGTCGGCGCCTTACGTCTACCGTTCTCCCTGGCCCGACGATCCCCATCGCTGCGTTGACTTCTGGGCTCAGTCGCTCGAAGACGTCATTCGCTTCTCCACCGCCGGAGACGTGGCCGCCTTCATCGCCGAGCCTGTCATGGGCGAGGGCGGCATCATCGTTCCTCCGGCCGACTATTTCCGCGAGGTCAAGAAAGTCCTCGACCGCCATGGCATCCTTTTCATTTGCGACGAAGTGCAATCTGGCTTCGGCCGCACCGGCAAAATGTTCGCCATCGAGCACTATGGCGTTGAGCCTGACATTCTCTGCACCGCCAAGGGCATCGCCGATGGCTTTCCTTTGGCGGCGTTCACCACCCGCGACGAAATCGCCGCGTCGTTTAAGCCCGGCGACCATCTCTCCACCTTCGGAGGCAACCCGGTTTCCTGCGCTGCTTCGCTCGCCAACATCGAATACATCCTGGAAGAACGCCTTTGCGAGCTGGCTGTCGAAAAGGGAACGTATCTCATGAACCGCCTCAACCAGCTCAAGCGCACCCAACCGCTGATCGGCGAGGTCCGCGGCCTTGGCCTGATGGTCGGCATCGAACTGATTACCGACGACGCGCGCACTCCCGGCACCGCCGAGGCCGAGGCTGTCCGCGACCTATGCCTCGCAAACGGAGTGCTCGTTGGGGTCGGTGGCGTTTACGGCAACGTCGTTCGCGTGCAGCCGCCGCTGGTGATAACCGAGCCGCAACTCGACCACGCGATCGCTGCCATTGCTCACGCCCTCGAGCAAGTGCAAGCGAAGCACGCGGCGGCGGCACGCTAAAATTCGACACCAGCGCTTTGAAGAGGCCCGACCTAAGCTGAGCTGTAACAGAGCCAAATTTCTCCCGTCCGCACAGGCTTTAGTCCCAGCGGAAGGAGGGTTGGATTCATCTTGCATCCGCCCGCGCCGCTCCGGAATCTGCAACACCGTACGAGGTATCCATGAGCCACACGAGTTCCGCTCCCACCCGCAGTTTCGGCTTTTATCTCAATGGCGATTGGCTGAACCACGGCCGCGAGGTGGTTATCACCTCGCCTTTCGACCGCAGCATCGTGGCGGTCGTGAATGAGGCCACCCGTGACGATGTCGAAACCGCCATACAGTCCGGCGTCGAAGCCTTCGTCGCCACACGCAAGCTGACCTCGCACCAGCGGGCTTCAATCCTCCGCAAGATCGCGGACGGCATACGGCATCGCCACGAGGAGTTTGCCCGCACCATCTGCCAGGAGGCAGGCAAACCCATCAAGGTCGCGCGCCTTGAGGTCGATCGCGGCATCTACACCTTCGAGGTCGCCGCCGAGGAAGCCTCCCGCATTTACGGCGAGTACATTCCGCTCGACACTGTGGAAGCCACCGCCGGGCGTTGGGGCTTGGTGCGCCGTTTCCCGCTTGGCCCGGTCTTTGCCATCACCCCTTTCAACTTCCCGCTCAATCTCGTGGCCCACAAAGTCGCCCCCGCCATTGCCGCCGGATGCCCGCTCATTCTCAAGCCCGCGCCCCAAACCCCGATAACCTCTCTTATGCTCGCCGAGGTCGTTCAGGAATCCGGATGGCCGCTCGGCGCTTTGGCGGTTTTGCCACTCGCGAACGATGACGCCTCACTTCTGGTCTCCGACGACCGCATCAAGCTGCTCACTTTCACCGGCAGCGCTGCCGTCGGGTGGGCTTTGAAGAGCAAGGCCGGCAAGAAGCGGGTGACCCTCGAGCTCGGCGGCAATGCCGCAGTCATCGTTCACAGCGACGCCGACCTCTCCTACGCCGCGCAGCGTTGTGTCGTCGGAGGCTTTGCCTACGGCGGTCAAACCTGCATCTCCGTGCAGCGCATCCTGGTCGAGCGTTCTGTCTGCGACAAGTTCACCAAGCTCCTGCTCGAAGGCGTGCACAAGCTCAAGTCCGGCGATCCGATGCTCGAAGACACCGACATCCCGCCGCTCATCCGCGAGTCCGACGCCGTCCGCGCCGCCGAGTGGATCGACGAAGCCGTGCACGACGGAGCCAAGTTGCTTGCCGGAGGCAAACACCATGGCGCGTTCGTCGAGCCTACGGTGCTAACCAACACCAGTCCCGACATGCGCGTGAACTGCGCCGAGGTTTTCGCGCCCGTGGTCACCGTCGAACCGTACGACGGCTTCCGCGACGCCATTCACCAGGTCAACCACTCCGCTTACGGATTGCAGGCCGGCGTGCTCACCAACGATGCCCGTCTCATCCAGATGGCTTTTGAGGAACTCGAGGTCGGCGGCGTGATTGTCGGCGACGTCCCCAGCTTCCGCGTGGACCAGATGCCCTACGGCGGGACTAAGGAGTCAGGTCTCGGACGCGAGGGTTTGCGCTACTCCATCGAGGACATGACCGAACTGAAGTTGATGGTCATGGCGTTGCGCGCACCATAGCAAAACAAAAGGCGCGAAGGCTTCTGCCCTCGCGCCCAATCTGTCCTTATTCTGCCGGAATCTACGGCTGACTTCCCGCAAGTCCCAACAGATCTAACTCGGTCGGCTCACTGGCCTCCGAGTTACTTTGTGGCCGCGAAGATTTGCCCGAGTACTTCTCGAACACCACGATGTGTAGCACCGGCTGGCGCTCTTCGATCGGATCCACCATACCGTTCTGCTGCAGAGGCTGCAGATATCCTCGGATCCACTGGTACTGCGTTGTAGTCAGTCCACGGCGCGAGAGGTCGACCGCGACGCCCGCCAGGTGGGTGGAAGCGGTGTCACCGGTTGCCGGCGCGGCAAAGCGGTTGTGCCGGCGCAACCACGCCTGCTGGTCGGCAGTACGTACTAACGAGTTCACCTGCAGGGGAGTGTGGAACGCCTCAAAGTACGCCTGGCTGAAGTCGTGCAGAAAATCGAGCGTCCACGGACGACAGTAGCGCCGTGTGTCCAAAAGGTTGTCCGCAATTTTCAGGGCCTCAGTCTCGTTGACGAGCACCAGGTCGTTCGCTAGTTCCGACTGCACCAGTTCGTACTCGCTGTTCATCCGCGGAACCTGCGACTTGTCTAGTTGCGCATTCTGCTCCACCAGTTTGTCGTGCGACCCCGGAAACATGGGCGTCCACTTAGCGTAATACGAACGGTGCTTGCTGGAACGCGCGGTCGCGCTTGCGGACATACTCTTGGAGGTCTTGTGGTGGCTCTTGCTCGACTGGGTACTCTGCACCGCCGCCAGCGACGAGGCGCTGAGGAGCAGTGCGGCGAGTACTGGCATGAATGCCCGCCATGGAATGACGGCGCGCGGTTGACCCGAAATAATAGCTTGGCCAGAAATCAATGAAGTCTGCTCGCTTCGTACGCTCATAGTCACCATCAGGCGAAAGAGGAGGGCGTACTCTTTTATGACTCTCGCATTAAAACACATCGGCACCGCTGCTACCAAGCACTTCGGCACGCAATTTCTACCCCTAAAGTGGCACGCGAACGAAACTCGGCTAACGACTTATATTTCAATAGATTAGAGAAACCTAGATACCGCGGAACAGGATTTCGGTCATCGTGCAGTCGTCACTCAACGGGGTGGCCCCCCGGAACGCAGTCACCGCCCGCTCAATTCCCTCGAACCCGCCCGGACAGCACTTCTCCAGCCGGTCGTTCCCGAAGAACTCTCCGGTCGCATCTTCCGCCTCGGTCACACCGTCAGTCACCACCACGATGCGGTCACCCGGCTTCAACTGGTGCTTGGCCGACTGGAACTGGGCAAACGGAATCAGCCCCACGGGCAGGTTGCCGTCTTCCAGTTTTATGACCTTTTCGCCCGATACGACCACGGGGGGCACATGTCCGCAATTCATAAGCTCCATCTCTCCGCTGGGAGAGATACGCGCAATCACTAGCGTCGCGTACTTCTGCCCGCCAATTTTCTCAAACAGGAAGCGGTTCACCGTCCCAATCATCTCCGACAACTCCGCATCTTCCGCGAGGTGCGAATACAGCATCCCCTGCAGAATCGACGCCACCACGGCCGCCGACACTCCCTTACCCGACACGTCGGCCACAATCAGCGAGAGTCCCTTCTCCGTCTGTACTAGGTCGAAGAAGTCTCCTCCGATGTCTTTGCAGGCATAACTGACAGCGCTGACCTTGGCGTACGGCACTTCCGGCACCGTGACGGTCATCAACCTTTGTTGGATCTCCGCCGCGATCTGCATCTCCTGCTGCACCCGGCGCGCGGCTTCTTCCGCTTCCACCAGCGCCGCATTTTCCACCAGGGCCGCCGCCCCGCTGGCAATATTGCGCAAAATGTCCTGGCTTACCGAGGTCAGCTTGCCGGCCAGAAAGTGCGAATCCAGATACATCACGCCCAGCAAGTCAGCCGCGCTCGGCCTGGCCGTCTCCGCCGGCTTTCCCTGGATCCCGGTTCGCCGTAGCGGAATGCAGATAATGCTCTTCAAATTCTGCGCCACCACGCTTTCGCGATTCAGGAATTGCTCGGCCTGCGACGTATCGGTCACAAGGAACTCGGAGTTGCTGCTCGCCGCATCCCGCAGGGCCGACTTCGAGATCGTGCTGTCGTCGTATATCTTTTCGCCCGTCTTGTTCCGTCCGGCGGTCATGATAAATTCGCCGTTGTTCACGTCTCGCAGGAACACGAAGCCCCGTTCCGCCTTCGTTAGCCCCAGCGAAAACTCCAGCAGCGTATGCAGAACGTCGTCCAGCACGTTAGCCGAGCTAAGCTTCCGCGCCGCATCCAGAAACTTGTTGAGCAGTTCCAGGTCCGAGCCTGAGCCCGTCGACGGTTTCCACGACGACAACTGGCTCATGAACTGCTGCGCAATGCTGGAATCGCTGCGGTCGGGATTGAACAGCGCGAATGACGCTCCTTGCACCCCGAACTCCAGCCGATCGTTGCGCATCAACCGGCGTCGCGTAGTCCGCTCGTTGTTGACGAACGTACCCTGCCGGCTGTTGTTGTCTTCGAGGTAGATGCCATCCACCTCGCGAGTGAATACCGCGTGCTCGCGCGACACCCTCGGGTCGGTCAGCACCAGGTCGCGGTCCTTCAACCGCCCCACCGTGAACGGAAAGTGGTCCAGCACGATCTTGCGGCGGTCGGTCCCCTCCACCAGCACTAACGTTAGCGGATCGCTGCCCGTCGTCAGGTCAACTTTCCGCACCCACATTCCTGTTGCACCCATATTCGGGTCTTCCTCCTGCTTACCGCCTGTCAATCTTTACGGGATTTGTGCCCGAAACTATATTCCAATCGTAGCCGAATCATTTTAGTATAGCCGTCGCCTTTTTCACGCCAATTCTCAGCCGTTCCTCACAACGGCGACTTCTCTCGACTTCTCAGTTGGAGCCCCGGTCAACTCCAGCCTCCGCCTGCCCGCTCTGTCGTAAACTGTCAGGCGGATCGTTGTTCGCGGACTTATGCCGCATCTTCAGCCAGGAGGCCCGTCATGAAACTCTGCATACCGAATTCTTCCTCTTCTCTCTCGCCGTGCTTTATCGTTCAGTCTGTATCGCGCAGGTCCCGCAATTCACCCCCTTTAGCGCCGACATGCAAATGACCTCGACGAGCAGCCGCGGCCCCAGCGACATGGCCGGCAAACTCTTCGTCGGCAGCGGTCACATGCGCCTCAACATGGACATGCAGGGTCATGAGACCGCCATGATCACAGACTTCGCGACCAAGACGGTGGACGTCCTCATGATTCAGCCCAAGATGTACATGGAGCACAAAATGGGGCAGATGCCCGGCCGCGGTCCCGGCCGCTCCACCGAAGATCTCAAACCCTTCGACCCGGAGAACCCCTGCGCCAACCAGCCCGACATTACCTGTAAAAAGATCGGTGAAGAAACCGTCAGCGGCCGAAACTGCGAGCATTGGGAGATCACCGACAAGAACGGCAAGGTCGCCAACGTCTGGGTTGATCCCAAACTTCACTTCCCCGTGAAAACGGTTACGCAGGACAGCACCATCCTGCTCACCAATATCAAGGAAGGCGAACCCGACGCCAGCCTCTTCAAGATTCCCGCCGACTTTCAAAAGATGGACATGGGGGGCATGATGCCTCCGGGCATGGGTCGCCCGCCGAATAACTAAGCCCGTGTCCCGAACCGTTTGCGTGCCCCACCCGGTATCGTCTTCTGTTGCGGACGATAGGGTGGGAGCCGCGCCTCGGGTACATCTCCGGCCACTCCCTTCCCATTTCGAGAAAAATCGATAACCTAAAGCACTTACCTCTCTTTTTCCCTTGCTACAGAATCGTTTTTGTTGTTCCATAGCGGGTTACACAAATCGTCTCGTTGCCTTCTTAGGAGCCCCCATGGACCGCAGAAAGTTCCTCGGTGTCTCGGCCACTGGCATGGCCTTCACGCTGTTGTCAAAGCCGTCGCTGCTCGCCTCGCCCCTCCCTCTTGATTCCGACACCAAGTTTCAGGCCGATTACCTTCCCTTCGCACCCGGAGTTCCGCCCGAGCCCTACCAGTTCCCAAAGAATTTCCTGTGGGGCTCCGCAACCGCTGCTTATCAGGTCGAGGGTGCCTGGCAGGCTGACGGCAAGGGCCCTTCTGTCTGGGACACCTACGCCCACACCGTCGGCAAGATTAAGGGCGCGGCCACCGGCGACATCGCCTGCGACTCCTATCACCGCTACAAAGAAGATGTCGCAATTTCGAAGCAGCTCAACTTGGGCAGCTATCGCTTCTCCATAAGCTGGCCGCGTATTCAGGCCAACGGAACTGGCCCCGCCAATCCCAAGGGACTTGATTACTACAAGCGCGTCCTCGATGAGTTGCATCAGGCCAACATCCGTCCCTTGGTCACCATGTATCACTGGGACCTGCCCCAGGCACTTGAAGACAAGGGCGGCTGGCCCAATCGTGATACCGCCAAATACTTCGCCGATTACGCCGACATCCTGGTCAAGTCTCTCGGCGACCGCATCAATGCCTGGTGCATTTTCAACGAGCCCAACATCTTTACCTGGCTGGGCTACGGCATAGGCATCCACGCCCCCGGCCGAACCAACTGGACCGACTTCATGAAGTCCACGCATGTAGTGTTGCTCGCGCAGGGCCACGCCTTCCGCGCCATCAAGGCGGCGACGCCGAAAGCCGAAGCCAGCTCCGCCATCACCATGGCTGACTGCATCCCGCGCTCCAACTCCGAAGCCGACAAAGCCGCGACCGCCGGCTACGAAGCCTATCGCAATTACTGGTTCCTCGATCCCGCACTCAAAGGTGAGTACCCCAAGCCGCTGGCGACGGAGAAATTATTGGCCTCGATGGACGTCCGCGCGGGCGACATGGAAATCATCAAGGTGCCGCTGGACTACCTCGCCATCAACTACTACGACCGCGCCATCTGCTTTGCCTCGCCGGAGGCGCCGGCGGGTTTCGACACCCAGCAGGGCGAACAGGGTCCCAAGACTGAAAATGGATGGGAGGTTTGGCCCGACGGATACTACAACCTGCTCACCAAGATCAATGCCCGCTACAAACCCAAGGCCATCGAAGTCACCGAGAACGGCTGCTCGTACGGCGACGTCCCTGACGAAAAAGGTGTCGTCCCCGACGATCGTCGCATCGCCTTCTTCCGCGGATACATTGGCGCCGTGGCCCGCGCTCACAAGGACGGTGTCCCCATCCGCGCATATCATGCCTGGAGTTTGATGGACAACTACGAGTGGGCCGAAGGCTATTCGCAGCGCTTCGGCTTCGTCTTCGTCGATTTCCGCACCCTCAAGCGCACGATCAAGGAATCGGGCAAGTGGTACGCCAAACTAGCGGCCACCGGCAAGTTGAGTTAGTCCTCCTGATGCGTCGCTGAAACGCTGCACGCCCCTCGCCGCACGCGAGGGGCGTTTTTTGGTGAGAGAGTGCCTTAGGGAACGTCTGACCAACTCGGGGCTTGAAGGGGACGGCCTTCAGGCCGTCCGTTGAGTCCCATCGTAGGCACTGCGGCGCGGCATCAAGACGTCAGAAGGTAAGTGTCAGTCCGCCGTCGGGAGTCAGGGTCGTGCCGGTGATGTAGCTGGCTTCATCGGAGCAAAGAAAGACAATCGTCTTCGCGATCTCCTCGGGTCGGCCCGCGCGTCGAAGGTGAACGCGCTGCGAGAGGATTGCGTCGTAAACCTCATCGCCAAACAAGGCCCGTCCACGGTGGTGCATTGGGGTGTCGATAATCCCCGGGCAAAGCAGGTTCACCCGGATTCCCTTCGGCGCCAATTCCGCGGAAACGCTGCTCGTTAGTCCGATGAGAGCGTGCTTCGACGCAACATAGGCGGAGAATCCAGCGTATCCAAGAAACGAGTTAATGGAGCCTAAGTTCACGATCACAGCAGCGCGGCCTGCGGCCAGCATGGCACGCGCTTCGTGCTTAAGGCACAGAAAGACACCCTTCAGGTTCGTGTCCATCACCCGGTCCCACTCTTCTTCCGTGGTGTCCGCAATGCTGGCGGCCGTGCCCTCGTAGCCAGCGTTGTTGACGGCATAGTCGAGCCTGCCGAATGTCGCCAACGCGTGCGCTACCATCTTCTCCACGTCGGCGGCGACGCTCATGTCGGCGCGCACAAAGCTGGCTCGGCCACCAGCGGCCTCGATGGCTCGCACCGCACCGGCGAGTTCCTCCTCACGCCGTGCGGCCAACACAACGCTTGCTCCTCGGGCCGCGAACAACTCGCTGGTCGCCCGCCCGATGCCACTGCTGGCTCCTGTAACCAGAGCCACTTTGCCGTTCAAATCGTTCATAGTCTTCTCCGTCTGCCTAGTCTCGGATGCCGTTAGTCGATTTAACGGTTGATGTCGGAATCCCGAATCATAGTCCAATGCGCCAACCCAACCCGTATGAACCTCGATTTCTTGCGGAAGGCGCCACTCCGAAGTCTCTCGTTTAGTACCCAAGAGTCGCAACTATTCTTGCCTTTTCAATAACATAGCCCTAGCACGCCCACACCATTCGCTGTCCCATATCTCCGCTAAAGTGCCATTTCCTCCCATTTGGCCTAAGTTGGTTGGCCGCTATGCCCCTGCCCCGTAATCTGTAACTGTCGTAAGGTGTGCGATTTGCCTTCCCATCAGACAAGCCGCCGCCACAACTTCATCGCGAGGCGTAAATGCATAAACCGATCAAGTACGTTGAAAAGGCCGTCACCGTTGCCGCCAAGGGCGCATGGGCGGTATTCGACAAGCTGAACAGCATCAATCAGAATCCTTCGTTTACGCCCAAGTGGTCTGACAAGCCGCTGCTGAAGTCCTACCAGAAATCCAAGCCCCCGCTCGGCTGGCCCCGCACCACCGACTCTCTCTGCCCCAAGTGCGTGCCTGAAATCCGCCAGCAGATCATCGACGGCAAGTTGCCCGTCGAAGTCCTGATGAACGAAAAGGCCGGCGAAATCAAGGCCCAGATCATCGAGCGCGACGGCAAAATCCTGATGGTGAAAGACTGCCCTGAGCACGGCCACTTTGAAGACGTTATGGCCATGGACACCGCCTTCTTCAAGCACCTCGAGGAAGTCTTCCCCGGCCGCGACATTCGCGCCCACAACGACGAAAAGCTCCATCACCACGGCAGCAGCACCGTACTTCACGGTCGCGGCTCCGTGTTGACTATCGATCTCACCAACCGCTGCAACATGATGTGCGATCCCTGTTTCATGGACGCCAATCAGGTCGGCTTCGTCCACGAACTCACGTGGGAAGAAATCAAGACCATGTTGGACAACGCCATCACTATCAAGCCGCGGCGCCAGATGTCGGTGCAGTTCTCCGGCGGCGAGCCCACGCTTTCGCCGTACTTCCTTGATGCCGTCGCTTATTCGCGCAAGGTTGGCTACAACAGCGTGCAGGCTGCGACCAACGGCATCGAATTCGCGAAGAGCCCCGAGTTCGCCAAGCAGGCGTTTGAAGCCGGCTTGCGTTACGCCTACCTCCAGTTCGACGGCATCGGCAACGCTGCCAACTCGCACCGCTTGGTCGGCAATCTGTTCGACGTAAAGTTGCAGGCCATCGAGAACCTGCACGCCGCTGGTGTGGACATCGTTCCGGTGGTCACCATCGTCAACGATCTCAACAACGAGCAGGTCGGACGCATCATCCAGTTCGCGCTCGATAATCCGAAGCGCATCTCGTTCCTCTCGTTCCAGCCGGTTTCGTTTACCGGACGCGACGAGGCCATCACCGACGAGCGCCGTCACGCGCAGCGCTACACACTTGTCGCATCTCGCGCACGACGTGAAGAACCAGACCGGACTGGGCGAGCCCACCCGCGACTGGTTCCCCATCTCGTTCATGAGCACCTTCTCCGACTGGGCCGACCTGGTTCACGGGCCTGACAAGGACTGGGGCGCTCTGAGCTGCGGTTGCCACCCGAACTGCGGCGTCGGCATGGCTGTCATGATCGACAAGGAAACCAAGGAAGCCGTTCCCGTCACCGCGTTCCTCAACGGCGATACCATCGCGAAAGACATCGCCAAGGTCAACGACGCGGCCCGCGGCAAGTGGATGTCCATCGCCGGCATGACTCTCGCGCTCTTGAAGAACTACGATCCCTTCAAGTCGCCCAAGCACTTTCAGTTCACCGACCTGCTGAAGAAGTTCGACAAGACCTTCGGCGCGACCGGCAAAGACTACGGCAAGGTCAGCGGAGACCGCACAGAAACCGACATCGAGAAGCGCCGTCGCGATCGCTGGAACTTCCTGTTCATCGCAGGAATGTGGTTCCAGGACTTGTTCAACTACGACTTCCGCCGCACCGAGCAGTGCATCATTCCATACGCCACGCAGGAAGGCGAAATCAGCTTCTGCGCGTACAACACTGGCGTGGGCTGGCGCAACATTGTCGAGAAGATGCACATGACCGCGACTCTGACCAAGTGGTACGAAGAGCACGGCCGTCACGAGATCTTCGCCGGCAACAAGAAGGTGAGTCTGGCAACCACCGACCACACCCTCAAGCTGGTGCAGGAACACGTTGACGCCGAAGCCAACCACACGCTCGACGATCTCGGTATCGCCAAGAACGCTCGTCAGGAGAAGTTCAAGGCGCGCGATGAAAAGATCAAGCAGGATGCCGAAAATGCCAAAATGCTCGCTCTCTACAAAGAGCACGTATTAGGCGAGAAGGCTCCAGAAGACAAGGGCACCTTCGTTCCTCTCGGCTCGATCGGCGGTATCAAGCCCGCCCCCGCCAAGGAAGTAGAAGAGCCCGCTTTCGGCGACTAACAGCAACTAGCGACTAGCAACTTTCAACGAGTTGGGTACCCCGTTCACGGACGCGAAGCGGCATAGAACGGGGTTTTTCGTTGCTACCACCGATGATGTCGGTGCCCGACCCGTATTGCGCAGCGACGGGGCCGGAACCATACCGACCGACTCTCAAGGGTTTTTATGACGCGCGGCAGTTTTCGCCGCAAGAGATATGCTTGACGAAAGCGCACCATTAAGAATACTTTGCTTTGACGCTCCCACTCGCTGACTGCGGTTCGGAAGGACAGTTTTCGAACTGCTCGTCGCCGGAGGTAATCGTGGAGAATCGCCTTAGCATTCCGACGTTGCCTACTTCTTTCACCAGGCGCCAATGGGTAACGGGCGCCACACTTGCCTTTGGCAGCCTTGCCGTCAGCCCGAAGGCGTCCTGGGCCGCCGCCGACAACGGTCTATCTCACAACGCCGAAGCCATCCATCAGGAGACTGTGTTCAAAGCCAGTCCGCAGCGCCTCTACGACGCCCTGCTAGACGCCAAACAGTTCCAACAGATCGAGTTACTTGGCGGAGCAATGAAAGATACCGAACTGAACGCCCGGCCGGTGAAAATCAGCGCGACGCCCGGAGGCGCATTCAGCATCTTTGGCGACTACATCATCGGCCGCCAGCTCGAGCTTGTGCCCAACCAGCGCATCGTTCAGTCCTGGCGCGAAACGAGTTGGGCCCCGGGCATCTATTCGGTCGTGCGTTTCCAGCTGGATCCGCAGGGTTCAGGTACCAAGCTCGTTTTCGACCACACCGGATTTCCCAGCGGCAATGGCGAACATTTGGCCATAGGATGGAAGGCCCACTACTGGGAGCCCCTAGCGAAGTTCTTGAGCTGATCCCGTTTGAGACTCCTCAGTGAACTTGTATCGAAACTCATAGCGTCGAGATCTGTGTCACTGGAATCTTCCGGAACTGCGCTTGCTGCAGGAAATGACCCGTAACGTCGTCTGCTCCGCGCAATTGTTCGTTCCAGATGACCAGCGCCACCACCGCTGTACCCGAGTGCTTCGCCACCGCTTGTGCCCGATCCAGTAGCTTGAGGTTGGTTTCCAGGTATCCTTCCTGGCCGTCTGGAACCTTAAGCACTTCTACCTTCGAAGCCTTCATCGCTTGGTCGAACAGCTCTCCCCAATTCCCGGGTCGGTCCGTCACCGACGATTTGCGAAACTCCGCCGGCTCGGCGCCCAACACCATGTAGCGTTTCATATGCCGCTGACCAGCCACTTGAAGCGCCAGCAAGTCCGCCCCGCACGCTCCCGAGCACACCAGCGCGCTTGCCTTCTCGCGGGCAAAAAATTCGCCGATCTTCTGTCTCACCGCATCAACGTTCGCCGCAGGAAATCGCGCAGCCTGTGCGTCAGGAGCATCCACCCGCCGCCCCGCCGCCACCACAACCGGGCCCTTCACAAGTGCTTCGGCTGGATTAAGATCTGCCAATTTCCATGCCATCGCAAATCCACCCAATGTGCAAATCAATGTTCGCCGATTCATGGCACGAGCGCTCCGTTTACTACGCCGATATCTCGTCAGGCCAGCGATTCTAGCATCACCGGACGGACCGCCGGGCGCAAGAGAAGTGTCACGGTGCACAACCAGATGCTCGTCCACAGCGCCCCGAAATACGCATGCTGGCGCTCTACCAGCAGCGTGTCCAAGGCGAGAAGGCCAGCCACAAACCCTAACTCTTGTTTCGGCGCTACAAATTGGACGGTCGTCTATTACCGACGCACTCTGTGTAACCACAGGTCACTTCGCCGGTTGACCGAGCGCCCCCACAGCGTCCCGCTGGTTCCGGCACGAAACGCAAATTAGAGCTTCTTTTTGCGGCCCACTTAGTCCAAAATCTCTAGCCAGGAGCCGATCATGAAATTACCTTCGCAACCCGAACTGTCCCGTCGCCAGTTACTTCGCACTGGACTCACCGCTACCGCCGCTGCTTTTTTGGCGAGCGCCCTTGATCTCACCTTCCCATCCGCCGCGCACGGGCAATCGAAGCTCACTCCCGACGCCGCACTTGCCGAGTTGATGGAGGGCAACAAGCGCTTCACCTCCGGCAAGATGACCGCGCACGACCACGACCTCGCGATTCTCAAACAGCACACGGAAGAAAAGCAGGAGCCCTTCGCCGCTGTTCTCTCCTGCGCCGACTCGCGCGTGCCCGTCGAACTCGTCTTTGACCAGACCATCGGACACATCTTTGTGACCCGTGTCGCCGGCAACATCATCACTCCGGAAATCATTGGCAGTCTCGAATATGGCGCCGCCGTGCTCGGCACGAAGGTAATCCTCGTGATGGGCCACGCCAACTGTGGCGCGGTAAAGGCGACCATGCAGGGCAAGGAAGTTCCCGGACAAATCAGTTCGCTCTTCCCTCATATCCAGCCCGGAGTCGATCAAGGCGGCCACGACCTCGCAGCCGCCACCAAGGCCAACGCCGTGGTGCAAGCCAAGCTCTTGCGCGAGTCATCTACTGTAATCGCGGGCATGGTGAAGGCTGGCACCGTGAAGGTCACAGCCGCCTACTACGACCTCGGCACCGGCGCCGTTACGCTCTTGGAGTAGCTGTCATTCTCGAAGGACCTCCGGGTGCCCCATCTATGACAACCCTGCCCCGCGTCAAGGGCTTTTTGAGCGCACTCCGCCGCACGAGCTTTTCCGAGCGCCATTTCGCTCTATGGGAAAATCCCCGGTGTGTTCTGCCCTGAAACTCTGCTTTGCCGACCAAGGCTCGTTTCCTGAATCTCTCGATGGAACCCAGGTTCCACCAACCATCTATTCGGTCACTCCACCATGATTCCTACTTCGAACTCCCTCGCCACGCGAGGGAGGCCGGGCGCCTATTCATTCGAGCGGGGATCAAACTCCACCCCATGGGGCACCGCAGGCTGCCCGACATGCGAACCGGACTCGATCACCTGCCCCGGCTCGAGTCCCAACTTCCACATCCACCACAACCGCACCGCCAGCTTGCGGGCGATCGCCACCGCCGCAATCGAGCGGTTCTTCTTCATCGCCAGCCGCACATACTGCCGCCGCCACTCGGCGTCGAAACGCACCGCGGTGTGCGCCGCTTCCGTCAGCAACCCACGCAATACCGCGTTGCCTTGCTTGGTCAGGTGTCCCAACCGCTGCCGCTCGCCCGAGCTGCGTTCGCTGGGAATCAGCCCCAGATAGCTGGCCACTTGGCGGCTGCTCTGAAAACGCGTCGGATCCAGGATGGTCAGCACGTACAGCAATCCCACGATAGGGCCCACCCCGTGCTGGGTGCGCAAGCGCCGCACCTCCGGCCGCGCCTCGGCCTCTCGCTCCACTGCCCGATCCAGTTCCGCAATGCGCCGGTTCAGATCCTCCAGCAGCACCAGCAGGTCCGCGCGCGCCGTCGCCGCCCAGGGCATCAGCTCCAGCCCCAGCAACTGCTCCCGCCCTGACTTCGTCCACAGCGCCCGCTTCTTGCGCAAGCCCTCGTTCAGCGCGATAGCTTGCAACTGGTTCATCACTCGCGTGCGCATCTGCACCAACCGGTGACGATGCAGCACCAGCCGCCGCACATCGCGCTCCGCTGGCGTGGGCATGTGGATGCGCATCTTCTCCAGCCGCCCGTCGCTCAGCAACTCCAGCAGCAACTCGGCGTCGCGCTTGTCCGTCTTCTGCTTGCGTGTCGCCGCCGCCCGTACCTGCGCCGGATCGGCCACCCACAACTCGATCCCGCATTCCGCCAGTAGCCGCTCGAACCAACGCGCATGCCCCGTCGCTTCCATGCCTACCCGCACCTTCTGCTCGCGCAGCCCGCGGTAGTAGCCTTGGACCTCGCCGTCGTGCTTTAGCTCGCGCTGGCCACACTCTCCGGTTTCCAGGTTCTTCCACGCCATCATCTGCGCGCTCGGGTGAAAATCGCAGCCTATAATGATCATCGCGTCAACTCCTTCCTCCCGAGCCTTGGTCGTTCAGCACCACCAATTTACTCGCTGGCTGGAGTCGACGTTGTCGTGAAATCATTCAAGCACGCGCAGCGGGCTTGAGTGGGGTTTTTCCTCCCGCTTATCAGAGAATCCTCGCACGTCCCTCCGCATCCAACTCACCACCTTTACCATCAAACTCCACGACACCTAAACGGAGTCCCTATGCAACCCACTCTTGCCGACTCTATCGCTCTTCTCTCCCGCGCCCCCGCCACTCTCAACGCTCTCCTTCGCGACCTGCCTGTCGAATTCACTGGTGCGAACGAAGGCGCCGACACCTGGACACCCGTCGACGTCGTCGGCCACCTCATCAGCGGAGAGCGCACCGACTGGCTTCCCCGCGCACGCATCATCCTGCAGCACGGTGAGTCGCGCACCTTCGATCCTTTCGACATGCAAGGACATCTTCGCGAAATCGAAGGCAAGTCGCTCCCGCAGTTGCTCGATGAGTTCGCCGATCTCCGCTCCAACAATCTGTTCGAGCTGCGTTCCTGGAAGCTCAAGCCCTCCGACCTCGACAAGCCCGGGATGCATCCCTCCCAGGGTAAAGTCACGCTCTCGCAACTGTTAGCCACTTGGGCCGCACACGACCTCACTCACCTTCACCAGCTCTCCCGCATCCTGGCGTATCCGTACCGCGACGCCGTCGGCTCGTGGAGCAAGTTCCTCGGAGTCCTTCACTGTAACGGCCACAGTACTACCGACTGACGTGATCACGGGCGCGGCGCCCTTATCGCCCGTTCTTTGAGATCGTCCGGGAATTGCCGACCTGAATCGGCAAGCTTCACCGCCAATCAGCGTCTTCCCCCTCTGCTATCCTCAGAGCCGGAGATATCGCGTTGTCCAGGCGACTGCGGCCAAGCTGTCTTTCGAGATTCGCTCTAGTCGTGCTCGTCTTCTCTGTCTCCGCCATCCCCGCTGCCGCCGCATCGCCTGATCCCTCCTACGTCGGCAACCAAGCCTGCGCGAAATGTCACGCCGCCATTTACGAGTCCTACCGTCAGACCCCGATGGCCCATGCCAGCGGTCCAGCTACTGAAAACCTCATCGCCGGTGAATTCGTACATAAGAAGTCGGGTGTCGCCTACCGCGTCTACCAGGAGAACGGAAAGGTATGGCTCAGCTTCGACCGGCCCGGCGACCCACTCATGCACGGCAAACGGGAGCTGCTGTACTACATCGGCCAGGGCCGCCGCGGCCGCACCTACCTGTTTTCCGTCGATGGCTTCGTCTTCGAGTCGCCGGTCAACTGGTACACCGACCAGCACATGTGGGACATGGCGCCTGCCTATCACAACGCCGCCGAAGCTCCGATGAACCTCCCCGCTGTGATGTCGTGCCTTGACTGTCACGTCAGCGGGCTCCGGCCTCCGATCGACGGCACCGAGAACCGTTACAAAGCGCCGCTGTTTTCGCAATCAGGCGTCAGTTGCGAACGCTGTCACGGCCCCGCATCATCCCACGTCAATGGCGGAGCCATCGTCAATCCGGCCAAGCTCGCTCCCGCCCGCCGCGACGCCGCCTGCATGCAGTGTCATCTCGAGGGCAACGCGGCCATCGAGCAGCCCGGCAAGCATCTCTATGAGTTCCGCCCCGGCGACGACCTCTCCAACTACGTCCGCTACTACGTCAAGGTCGACGAAACCACCGGGCGATTAGGTGCCAACAGCCAATTCGAAGCCCTGGCTCAAAGCACCTGTAAGAAGAAGTCGGGCGACGCCATGTCGTGCACGAGTTGTCACGATCCCCATCGCTCCACGCCACCCGCCGAGCGCGTGGCTTTCTATCGAGCGAAATGCCTCGCCTGTCACGGCGCCGCTTTCGGCGAAAAGCACCATCCCAATCAGCCCGACTGCACCTCTTGCCACATGCCCGCCAACCCCAGCTCTGACGTCGCGCACACCGAAGTCACCGACCACCGCATTCCCCGCCGCCCTGGCACCATGCCGCCGATGGAAGCAGCTCGCGCGAATTCTCCGCCTTCCGCGCCGCGACTCGTTCCCTTTCCCGATTCGCCTGCCGCTGAAAAGGACCTGCGCGACACAGCTCTCGCATGGGAAACCATGGTCGAAAACGGCGACGATACGGCCGCCAAGACTGCCGAGCAACTCTTGCGCAAGGCGCTGGCCCAGTCACCCAACGACCCTGCGCTTTTATCCGCCTTGGGATACATCGAGCAGAAACACGGTCACACGAACGAGGCGCTCGAACTCTACCAGCGGGCCTTGGCGCGCGATCCCAACCTGGTTGACGCCGCCACCAATCTCGGCGTCCTCGAAGCCAAGACCGGCCACATGCACGAAGCCGTCGCCCTTTGGGAAGGCGCATTCCATCGCGAGCCAGGCAAGAGCAGCGTCGGCATGAACCTCGCCCGCGCCTTCTGCGGCTCAGGCCAAATCGACGCTGCCCGCGATTTCACGATGCGCGTCCTGGAATTCAATCCCGACCTCGACTCTGCAAAGCACCTCTTGCACGGACTGAACGAAACCCCGCCCAAATGCGGAATTTAAGCGGCTAACCCGCCGCGCCCCGACCTATCAGGCAGGAACCTCTCGGGTATCGCCTGCGTATCACTCGATGAACTCTACTCACGAGGCCAACCCGATGTCCCTGCGCAGACTCCTGCTCGTCCTTTTCACTCTGACCCTGTCCTGCTTCGCTCAGGACCCTTGCGCCGACAAGCCGCAAGTCCTCATCCTCGGCACCTATCACATGGCCAACCCCGGCCGTGACATGTACAACATGCAGGTTGACGACGTGCGCTCGCCCCAGCGCCAAAAGGAACTCGCCGACCTCGCAAACGTTCTGGCGAAGTTCGCGCCCACCAAGATCGCCATCGAAGCCGATCCCGACAGCGCGCGCGTCCCCGCCGCCTTCAAGGACTACCTCGCCGGCAAGCACGAGCTTACGCAAAATGAAATCGAGCAGGTCGGATTCCGTCTCGCCCGCCAACTCGGCCACCCGCAGCTCTACCCCATCGATGTCGAAGGCGACTTCCCCTTCCAGCGCGTCATCGACTACGCCAAGGCCACTGGCCGCTCCGCCGAGATCGACAAGCTCATGGCAACCACCGGACAATTGGTCGCCGCGCAAACCGACTACGTGAAGTCGCACACCGTCTTGCAATCGCTGCTGTACATGAACGCCCCCGACCACATCGCCGCCGACGTCCACTTCTACATGGCCGTCGCTCCCTTTGGCGAGTCCGGAGACTATGCCGGCCCCGACCTCATCGGCGCCTGGTACACCCGCAACATCCGCATCTACGGCAATCTGGTGAAACTCATCCAGCAGCCCACCGATCACATCCTCGTCATCTACGGAGCTGGACACCTCGGCTGGCTCCAGCAAGACGTCCGCATGGATCAGAAGCTCTGCCTCCGCACCCTCGCCGACTTCGCCCCGAAACAATAACATCCGGCTGCCCCACCCCTGTCGTCCCGCTCGGCGGGACGACAGGGTGGGTATTACGATACTTACCCGAACGGATTCTCGTCCGCACTTCGACCGTAGATCACCGGCACCGGAACCTCCAGCAGCCGCAGGTACACCGACAACTGTCCCCGATGGTGATACCAGTGGTTCAGCATGATCGTGCGCACGATTCCAGCGCGCGGCATGGTAAAAATCTCCTTATCGCCGACCCGCATCGTCCACGGTCCCATCGCGGTCTCGTCGGTCATCGACCGCAACCTTTGTTCGCCTTCCACCACACCTGCCTCAAACGAGGTCAACACTTCGGCGAGGTCCTTCGGCTGTGCCGGAACAAAGTTCACCTGCGACCCGTCGATGCCGTCCATTTGCGCCAACGCCGAAACCCGGTCCGGAATCGTCGCAATGTGCAGCGCCAGCTGCCCCAGCGTCATCGACTTCCCGTGCGGCTGCCACATCAGCTTGTCCGCCGGCACCTTCCCCAGAATCCGCCGCGTAATTTCGACCTCCGCCTGATACTCCCCGATCGTCGCCTCCATCATCTTGTGCGACTTCTCCGCCTCCCCCGAGCAGCACCCCGCTTCCTCGCCTCCCGCATACCGGTCATGATGCCGCACCCACGCCATCGCGTGCGGTGTCATTCCTTCTTCGTCGCGGCCCTTTGGCGTCATGTCGAGGTAGTTGTAGGTCGTCAGCAGAATGTCGAGCCCACGCTGGTACGTCGAGTACGTATGGAAGATCTGACCGTCCGCATCCTTGTAAAACACGCTCAAGCCGGGGCCCTCCTCCATCGGGAAGTCCACCGTGCCGTAGTTGTACGGCCGCTTCCCCGGCGTCATGTCATCTTTCGTGAACGACACCTTATAGTCGTAGTTAAAATCCGTCCCGAACGACGACACCCAGGGAAACTTCCATCCCATCCGTTTCTTGAATCCCTCGATCTCCGGCAGCGTCGCGCGTGAAATCGCCGTGAACGCCACATCACGCTGTTCCAGATGGACCCGCATGCCGTCGAAGTTGTCGGCGATGAACGAGCAGCTCGGGCAGCCCTGCTCCCATCCCGGCCCGAACATAAAGTGATACACAATTAGCTGGCTCCGCCCTTTGAAGAGCTCCGTCAGCGCGACTTTCCCTGTCGGCCCTTCAAATACGTAATCCTTCTCCACCTTCTCCCACGGCAGTTCGCGCCGTTGCTGGCTTAACTCATCACGCAGCCGGGTAAACTCTTTCTCCTTCTTCAGCAGCTCCTTCCGCGCTGCGAGCCACTCTGCCGGTGAAACCACTTTCGTATTCATCGTTGCCGTCGCCATCGTCATCTCTCCTCGTTATGGATTGCGTGTTGTCCTTCGCGCGAAAGGCTCTGGCCAATAGAGCTCCCGACCCGCCGGCCGAAATCGCGCCGCCTATCACCCACAAAGCCATTGCCGCGCACGCCGGACACATGGCTTCACCTCTTCCGCGCTTCCGCTCGCTGGCGGGCGCCTTCCAGCATGTGCGTCCATCCGCCGGTCACTCCCCTGCGGTGATCTTCCTGGATTGCGCCGAACGCCCTGTGATGAAAGCGGATCAGCGTCCCGCCGTTCTCTTCGCTCAGCCGGTATTGCACATTCGACACCACCGCGTACGACATGAACAGTGGCCCCGCGAATTCCAGCAATGTCGGCCGCTTGATCGCCTGTACGTTCCCCCAGAAATGCCCGTTCCCGTCGCCCAGGTCGCGGAACCATCGCCCCCCCGGCCACGCCTCCAGCTTCATGGGAAACCCCACTCCTTCGGGCGTGCTGTTTCCCGGCCCCAGCTGTTCCAACAGCGCCTCGAATGTGTCCTCCAGACTCGCGTTCACATGAGTTTCCAGGGCCACGACCAACGTCAGACTCTCGATCCCGGCCACCGTTTGCATCGTGCTCATACTTCCTCCTCGTTGCTTTTCTTTGGTTGATTCAGTTTCTCCAGGCTCTTGGCTTCGGCGCGTTCTTTCACCCGAAGCAGTTGGAGACTCCAGAATTGCTCAAACGTCTTCGTCCATTCGTACAGGGGCCGTATTGCCTCGGCATTCGTCCGATACATCATGTGCCGGCCATTCCGCCGCACTCTTACCAGTCCCACGTTCCTCAGAACTTTCAGGTGTTTCGAAACCGAGGGCTGTTCCATTCTCAGTGCGATGACGATGTCGTTCACCGAGCGTTCTTCGCCCGCCAGATGAATCAGGATCGCCCGCCGCCGCGGTTCCGCCACTGCATTGAACGCATCCGAAGTTGTCGCCGCTCGTGCCATGTTTCGAGAATATATATTCCTATATAAGAATATGTCAAGCGCGAATTCCGGAATTTCTTGGACCGATGTAACCGATTGAAAATACGGCTCGGTGCCTCTAACCCGGTCGCGTTACAATCGCTGCACCGCCAGTCACATCCGCGGGGAGATCGCCATGCGCATACTGATTCGCGTTTTCTTGCTCGCCGCCGTCGTTGCCTCAGCCTCCGCCCAGCAACCCGCCGCCGAGCCCGCAAAGCCACTCTTCACCTATCAGGAAGTCATGATTCCCATGCGCGATGGCGTTCGGCTGCAGACCGTCATACTCACGCCGGTCGATCAGAAGGGCCCTCTGCCGATCCTCGTGACTCGCACGCCCTACGGCGTCCGCGACAAGGCCCCCGACAAGATGCCCGCATCGATCAAAGAACTCGCACAGGACGGCTACATCTTCGTCTCCCAGAACCTGCGCGGCCGCTTCAAGTCCGAAGGCGTCTTCAACCTGAGTTCCTACGTGGATCTCAACGACCCCAAGGCCACCAACGAGACCACCGACGCCTACGACTCCATCGAGTGGCTCGTGAAGAACGTCCCCAACAACAACGGCAATGTCGGAATCTTCGGCGTCTCTTACTCCGGACTCACCGCTGCCCTGCCGCTGCTCCACCCTCATCCCGCGCTCAAAGCTGTCAGCGAACAGGCCTCGCCCGCCGACCAATGGATGAACGATGACGACCACCGCTATGGCGCTCTCCGCGAAAGCTACGACTTCGAATACGCCGTCATGGAGCAGGCCGACAAGGAGAAGAACACCCACTTCGACTTCGATACCTACGACACCTACTCGTGGTATCTCGACCTCGGCCCGCTCGCCAACATCAACTCGAAGTATCTCCATGGCTCCATTCCCTACTGGAACTCCTCCGTCGATCATCCCGACTACGACGAATTCTGGAAGAAGGAAGCCTGGGTCAACCAGCTTCACTCCTCCACCGTCCCCAACCTCAACGTCGCCGGCTTTTGGGACCAGGAAGACCCGTGGGGCCCGTGGAAGATCTTTCGCAACGCCGAAGAAAGCGACCCCGGCCGCACCAACTTCATCGTCGCCGGCCCGTGGTTCCACGGCCAGTGGCAGACCGAAAAAGCCGAGAGCATCGGCCTCGTCCAAAACGGAGGGCACAACACTTCCCTCGAGTTCCGCGAAAACATCGAAGCCCCCTTCTTCCGCTACTATCTCCACGGCGAGGGCCAGAAGCCTGCGTGGCAAGCCACAACATTCCAGCCCGGCTCCAACACCTGGCGCACTTATGCCACATGGCCTCCCGCCGAAGCCAAGCCCACCAACCTATATCTCCACACCGACGGCACGCTGTCGTTCACCGCTCCCGCTGCGCCTTCCGCCGGTTCCAAGGGCTACCGCGAGTATGTGTCCGATCCCGCCAACCCTGTACCCTACCGTGAACGGCCCATCTCGCCCACTTATCCCGCAGGCGACTGGCGTCTCTGGGAAGTCGCCGACCAGCGCTTTGTTGACAACCGTCCCGACGTCCTCACCTTTGTCAGTGCGCCGCTCGATCACGACCTGACTATCACCGGCCCGCTCGCCGCGAAGCTGTTCGCTTCCACCTCCGGCACCGACAGCGACTTCGTTGTGAAGCTCATCGACGTCTACCCGCAGAACGCCCAGAAGAACGCTTGGAAGGACGATGACGGCCCCGCTCCCGGCGAATACGCGAAGTCGCTCAACGGGTACGAGCTACCCGTCGCCATGGAAGTCCGTCGCGGCCGCTACTTGAAGAGTTTCGAAAAACCCGAGGCGCTCAAAGCCAATACTCCCACAGCGTGGGACATCCCTCTCCGCGATCACGACTACGTCTTCCTCAAGGGCCATCGCATCATGGTCCAGATTCAGTCCACCTGGTTCCCGGTCATCGATCGCAATCCCCAGAAGTTCGTGCCGAGCATCTATAAGGCCACCGCCGCCGATTTCGTTCCCGCCATCCAGCGCATCTACTCCACTCCCGCCATGCCTTCACACCTGGTCTTGCCCGTCATGCCCTGATCACGAGCGACGCCCCCGTCGTGGCGCAACCCCTATCCGCGAAGTCGGCGACGCAAGCGCATACATCCACCTTTGCGCCTGTGTTCGGTTGCGAAACCGTGCTATGCTGCCCCCCACGTGCCGCATCAAGAATCGCGGGTAATCACGCCTCTGAATTGCCCTGCGTACGGGCGCTGGCAAGTTGCTCAGATGTAGCCCTGGCCGGATGCATCGGTCTTCAGCATCTGCCTCGCACTCGCAAGGACCCACGGCGTCCTTCGAAGGAACCATCGGCAGCTCCAATTCCGTTGAGGCTTGCACCACCGATGGACCGTTCCAGAACTGTATCAACCCGACGGCAACAGCTCCCTCCAATCAATGTCCCAGCGGCGGCTCCAGCGGGCCTCCGCCGCCCCAGTGCCCCGAGGGTTACCGCCGGTGTACCAAATACCAGCCCCCGCGATGCATGCTCGACTCTCTGTGCACCTACGATCCTCTACATCCCTCACCGCAAGCACCAAATTGAGCCGAACGTATCCAACATCTCCACGGATGCGGACCGCCATTTCTTTCCTTGCATTCACCATATTGCGGGACATAGAATTTTAGGGAAATCCACAAGCAGTTTTGCAAATTAGTCCCGTGAGTATCGCAATAGCCGGATGCCCATGGTGAAAGTGTGTTTACCGGCGAGATCGGGATGAGCTCATGACTCCCACGTCCTTCGTTGCCCTGGTGGAATCAAACTCAATCTCCGCACTCGTACTCGCGGCGGCGCCCTATATGGCCCCAATATCCATTTGAAACCAAACCCGAAAGGCTAGGAACGCTCGATGCTTAAGAAAAATGTGCTCGGAATATGTATGTGTGCCGCATTGTTGACGCTGGTCGGATGCTCCAAACCATCAGAGCAGGCCACTACCAAGACTCCCGGTGTAGAAGAGGCAGTAAGCAACGCCATTGATACTTACGTTTACGGCTACTCGCTCGTCACTATGGACATGACGCGCCGCCAGATGACCAACGTCGCTGCAGCGGACGCGGGGCATGCGCCAATGGGTCAGCTCGTCAGGATGCGCACCTATCCACCCGTGGACTATCACGCTGTGACTGCTCCCAACGCTGACACGCTTTATACGACTGCTTGGATTGACGTTTCCGCCGAGCCGTGGATATTCAGCGTTCCGGACATGGGCGATCGTTATTACCTGCTGCCGATGCTGAGCGGCTGGACGGATGTCTTCCAGGTTCCGGGCAAGCGCACTACCGGCGGCAAGGCACAGAAGTATGCCATCACCGGCCCCGGCTGGTCCGGGACCCTGCCGGAAGGCGTGACCGAATATAAATCGCCTACCGGCCTGGTTTGGATTCTCGGCCGCATTTACTGCACCGGCACGCCAGCGGACTATGCAGCGGTGCACGCATTACAGGACAAGTTCTCGCTGGTTCCACTCAGCTCCTATGGCAAACCCTACACGCCGGTTCCGGGAACCGTGGACGCCAGCTTTGACATGAAGACTGGTGTCCGCGACCAGGTGGACGCTCTCAGCGTCACCGACTACTTCACCTATCTCGCGCGGCTGATGAAGACCAATCCTCCTGCAGCTGCCGACGGCCCGATGCTCGAAAAGATGAAGGCAATCGGTATCGAGCCCGGCAAGGACTTCGATCCAAGCAAGTTGAGCGCGTTCGACAAGGAAGTCATCAAGACCGTACCGAAGCTGGCGCAGGTCAAAATCATGGAGTACTTCAAGAAGGCTGCCGAGCCCGTCAATGGTTGGACATATCTCACCAAAGACATCGGCGTCTACGGTACGAATTACATTCAGCGGGCGCTGGTAACGGCCATCGGACTGGGCGCCAACCGTCCGCAGGATGCGATTTATCCAACAACGCAGAAAGACGCCGACGGGCACGAATATGACGGCGCTTCCAAGAAGTACGTCATCCACTTCGACAAAGGTCAGATGCCTCCGGTGAACGGTTTCTGGTCGATCACCATGTATGACAAGGATTACTTCTTCGTTCCCAATCCACTGAACCGCTACACCCTCAGCGCACGCAACAAGTTCGTGGCCAATGCCGATGGCTCGGTCGATTTGTATCTGCAAGCCGATTCGCCGGGCAAGGCGAAGGAAGCCAACTGGCTGCCTGCACCGAAAGCGCAATTCATTCCCATGATGCGCCTGTACTGGCCGAAAGAAACGCCTCCATCGATCATTGACGGGACCTGGAAGCCACCGGCTATCTCCGTGGCGCAGTAGTTAAACAACCGGGCAGCTCGCAAGAGCTGCCCCGGTAACCGATTTGCCCCAGAACAATAACGTTGTAGGTGCCCCAGAGCCTGCCTTGAGCGAAGTCGAAGGGGCCCGCGCGCGTTCTTTGCGCGCTAACCTGGGTTCACGCCACCCCGCGCGGGCGGACGCCTTTGAGTGGGCTTTTGGCCTCTACGACTCCGACTGTCCCTACGCCGCGGCAGGAGCACCAATTCGGCAGCTTCCGCAGCTTCGTTGAGGAGCGTCTTGCGCGGCGTGCCTATCTGCGCACGCATGGTCAGCCCACGCGCTAAATCCGTTACTTGGGTTGCGCGCTCGGCTATGGGAAAGTCAGATGGGATTTCTCCCGCGCTGATCCCGTCCCGGAAACGGCGTTCCACCAGCGCCGCGCCGCCCTTGGCCGCGTTCTGCAGGAACCGCCGGACCTCCGCGTCGTTCACAAGCGGCGCGACGCACATCAGAAGGCAGCCCCGGGCGGACCCTTTCTCGGTCGCACTTTCGACGGCGTACCTCAGAAAATCCGCGATCGAGTCGCGAAGACTCTGTGGCGAGAGGAGTGCCTTCGCGGCTGATGCGCCCTTCCGTTCTGCGTACGCCCTAAGGACGCGCAGGAATATCGCCCGCTTGTCCCCAAAGACGGCATACAGGCTCGGCCGTCCCACACCCATCCCGGCAACGAGATCGTCAATCGTCGCTCCGTCGTAGCCTTTCGACCAGAACACCTGAGTCGCCTTTCCCAGCGCCCCCGTCTCGTCGAAGCTGCGCGGTCGACCCCGCGGCCTTGCGACATTTTGAATCATTTAGTTCAAAACTCCTTTACAATTCCATTGAACCATTATACAACTGAATAGTTCAAAATTAGCAAGCCGGCTCTGGCCTCGCGGGGCCTCAGGGCTAGGACTTCACACTTCACCACGGAGATGCCCATGGAACATTCGATCGCGCTCGTCACCGGCGCCACCTCTGGGCTCGGTTATGCGGCAGCCCGCCTGCTCGCCGGAGAGGGCTGGCACGAGATCATCGTCACCGGGCGCAGCCTGGCCGGGGCCCAGCAAGCGGCCGCTCAACTCGCGGCTGAGACCAATACACAGGTCTTCACGCCGCTGGAGCTGGATCTGGACACGCCGTCCAGCGTTCAGTCCGCGCTCGTCAAGCTCGTCAAGCGAGGTCAGCCGATCGATTTCCTGCTGCTCAATGCAGGGATGGTCCCAGGGAAGAAGCGCGTGCTCACAGCGGCGGGCGTCGAGGCTTCTCAGGCCCCGCTGATCGGCCATCATCAACTGACTGTCGGGTTGCTCCGCGCCAGCCTGCTGAGCCCTAACGCCCGGATTGTTATCGCCGGCGCGGAACCTGCCCGAGGGGACGTGCCCATGTTCAGCTTCACCGACGTGGCGGCCTTCGCGGCCAAACAACCACCAGGGTGACCGAACCGCCGCTGTTGAAGCCCTGCTGCGCAACAGGCCGAACGTGAAGTACGTGCCCAACCGGGCGTATGCCGACGCGAAGCTCATCATCGCTTGGTGGGCCGCGGCGCTGGCGCGCCGGCTACCCTCCGGCATGGCCGTATACGCTGTCTCGCCCGGTGCGGCGACCGACACCAAGGCGGTGCGTAACGCTGGCCCGGCGTTGAAGTATCTGTTTATTCCGCTGGTGAAGCTCATCCCCGGCATGACCCAGACGCCTGAGACCGCCGCTCGTCGGTACCTCCAGGCATCGGAGTTCGGAACCGACGTCTCAGGGCAATTCTTCGCCTCGGCGCCGAAGAAGCTCACCGGCCCAATTGAAGCGATGAGTCACCCGCACCTCAACGATCGCGCCAGCCAGGAAGCCGCGTGGCAGGCCGTCGTCAAGGTCTCTGGCGTCGATTTCGCTTCCGCAGCAACTTGAGAGCGGTGTCCTGAAGGAGCTCCGGTTGCAGTGACCAGAATCAGCATGCGATTGCGGAGCTACGTGGTCGTCCACTGCGGGTGGCCAACCAAGTTAACTTATTGATAAAAATAAACTTACACGAGAGGGTGGCCCATCCCGCCTGCTTTTGGCGGGGTGGGTCTTTTGACTTGGTCGTCTCCGCGCGGTCCACTTAAATCCGCGACTGCCCTGTCTTCGCCGTGATCTCCGTGTCCTCGGTAGTGAGAGCTTTTTGCTGGCAACTGGCGACCGGCGACTGGCAACTGACGCTGTTCACCCATCACATTGAACCGTGACTAAATCGCTTGGTGCTCACCCCCAACAGGAGTACACTTCCGCACGGAAGGATGAGGAAGAGCTGTCTTCCACCGAGTTGACAGCCAGGCACTACCCCGTTCCCAGCAAGGTGGTTCGACCTGTGACTGGTTCCATTCGCTGTTGCCTTTCTGTCCGTCCCGCCGTCCACACCCTCGTCCAGCCTCTAAAAATCTCACCGAACTCCTTTATTAAGACGATTTTGCCTCTAACTCCTTTGCTGAGAATATTTTGCGCGCGTAATTATATACTTGACAAACCGGAAGAAAAGGCGAATACTAGCAACTGAGATCGAGGTCCGCCATGACTTTCAACCTTGCTGATACGCCCCACTTTCAAGATGCCGATGCAGCGCGTGAGTACCTAGAAGCGCAGCGTTGGCCGACTGGCGCTGTATGTCCTCACTGCGATGGAACGGTCGCCTACAAGCTCACGGCTAAGCCGGGGAGCAAGCGCCCTGTCCGTAAGGGCGTTTACAAGTGCAAGGCTTGTGAGCAGCAATTCACCGTCACGGTCAACACGATCTTCGAGGATAGCCACATTCCCCTCAACAAATGGCTACTGGCTATCCATCTTCTCTGTGCGTCTAAGAAGGGGATGAGCGCCCACCAAATGCACCGCATGTTGGGCGTGACGTACAAGTCTGCGTGGTTTATGGCTCATCGTATTCGCTACATGATGAGCCAGCCATCATACAAGTCCAAGCTGAAAGGCGTAGTCGAAGCAGACGAAACTTATGTGGGCGGTAAGCGACGCAATCAGGGCGGAGTTGGACGCCCTGATGCATACAGCCACAAGCAAGCGGTGTTCTCTGTCGTACAGCGCGATGGCAACGTGCGTTCTTTCCACGTTCACCGCGTCACTGGCGACAACCTGCTGAGCGTCATGGCAAAGCATGTGAAGCAGAGCAGCATTGTGATGACGGACGGCTTCGCCTCTTACGATGGAGTTGGAGCGCGGTTCGGGACGCATCGCGTTATCAACCACAGCGCGGGTCAGTACTCTCGAAAGGAAGAGGGATTGCCCACGATTCACACCAATACAATTGAGGGAGTGTTTGGCATCCTCAAGCGTGGAATCATCGGGACGTATCACCAAGTTGGAAGCCATCACCTGCACAGATACCTCGCAGAATTTGACTTCCGATACAACGCACGGAAGATCAGCGACAGCGAACGCACCGAACTGGCATTGAGCCAAGCGGAGGGAAAGAGATTGCAACTGCGGGAATCATCCGAGTCCCGTACTGGCGTTACGGACAGCGTCAGCTAGAACTGTTTGAACCGCCCAAGCCAATGTCTCGTTGGCTGTGGCGGAAAATGAAAGCGGCAAAGTGAAAAGCCCTCCGGCAAGAGGGCTTGAACTTGTTGATAAAACGGCTATGGGCAACCGTGATGGGTGAAGTGTATCATGGGAGGCCGCCATGCCAAAGGGCAATAAGACCATCAATAAGTTAGACGCCCCGGTGCTTATCGTCACGATCCAAAAGGGTCTGGCCGATAGGCAAATGCTCCCGCTCGACCACGTTATTCGAGTGTTGGAGGAAGTGCGGCAGATGGTGCTGGATGCTGGAAGGGAAATTGAGCGCGACAGGGGCGTTGAGAGGGGCCCAATCGAATTTGGGCTGGAGCTTGTAGCCGGAGAGAAGGGCGTTCTGATTCGGGCCGGGAGCGTTCAGGCTCAGATCGCCATCACGGCGAACACGCAAGCTGGCATGTTGGCTGCTCAGCACATCGTAGGCACCGTTAATTCCCTAGCGGCAAGCAAATACTCTCCGACGACAGAAGGAGACAGAAGCATCGTCAGGCGACTGAATCGCATCGCCAAGATTCAACAGACTGACAAGACGGAGATGCGACTTTCTTTGGCGCGACCTGGGGCGTTAAAGATTCAGGACAAGGCTGTGTTTGGGGAGGCTGCTGCCGCAACCGCGTGGTCTATTCAGGCCCCTGTCTTCAAGATGGAAGATATGGTGCTGTACGGGAAACTGTACGAACTGAAGGACTCCGATTCCGACGATGAGCAGGAACATGGTTTTTGGGGAGAGCTGCGGCGCGACAATGGCGACGTATGGAGAATTCAATTCAAGAGTCACGACGCTGAAAAGGCGGCAAGCCTTTTCAGAAAACAGGTAAGCGTCCGAGGCGTGGCGAAGTATTACCGCATAGCTGCACCCAAGTTGATTGCTGACGATGTGGCGCTGGACAAAGAGCGAGATTATGAAGCGGCCTTCGATGAACTGATCGGTTGCGACAAAGACATTTATCCGAGTGACCTTGCCAGCGCGTTAAAGGAAGTGCGAGGAGGCGAAGACTAATGCAACCTGTTTACTTTGACAGCAGCGTCTTCATTTCCATCTTCATGGGGGATGAAAGCAGTGCCGCCATCAAGGAACTGCTGCTGGAGTTGAAGCGCGACAGGGTAAAAATCTACACGTCGATTATTACTGTGCAGGAGGTATGCGTCCAACCCTATCGGAAAGGAACGCTGGCCGAGGATCGCTGTGCCAAGATCGACAAGATAGCTAGAATTGAAGGCGTATCGAAAGAGATCGCGCTGACCGCCGCAAAATATGAAGCGCACATCAAAGACCAAACACAAACTGCCGACAACGCAGAGAACCCACGCAGGAAGTGGGACTGCTTCCATATAGCTACCGCTATGGCCCTGAGTTGCTCGGCGTTTTATACCGCCGACAAGAAACAACTCAAGAGGAGACAACAGTTCAATATTTCTGGCATGGCGTTTTTGAAGCCAGAACCTAGCAAACCGTCCCTATTTTCCGCAGCCGCCAATTCTGCCGCTGCACCGAACTAATATGACAAAAGGAAAGCCCGTGAAAGACAAAACGATAACGCTAGCTCCATTGAAGTTTGAGGACGCGGTAGCGGCGGCGCTGGAAACTAAGCCAGAGCGGAAGAAACCAGCGAAGAAAAAGGCAAAGGGCTAGGCCGTGGACTCACTCCCAATCAATCCTTCCGATCTTCCGTGGTGGGGATGGCTGCTTTGCGCTGTGGGGTGTTTTGTCGTTTGCCTGATCGCCTACGTGAAGTCGGACGATTCCGGCGACGGTGGATGCCTAGCGTTATTTCTCGCATACCTCAGCGGACTAGCCGGAGCGATTTGCGCTTTGATCGGCGTCATCCGTTTCGTAAAATGGGTTTGGGGAGGATAGTCAGGCGGTAGAATCTAAGTAGTTAATACTGTTTCCGGCCAATCTAGCAATTGCCTCTGAGTACACCCTTCCACAGATTGAATCTTCGCCTTCTATTTGCTATAGCTGTGTAGTGATGCAGAAAAAGAGCCCGGCAAGGCTCTCTCTGCAAACTCGATATTGGGTTGGTAGGAACTAGACATCCCTACCTTACAAAATCCCCGATATCCAGTCAAGGGTGAAGTCTGCCCAAAAGTTTACTGCATCGGTTCGGTGCAGATGCCCCCTCTGCGTGTGGTCTGAACCACCACACGCAGAGGGTAGCGGTTCCACCATTTCAACCGGTGGGCGGAGTTGCCCACATCAGGAGCCGAAATGGCCGACAAGAAAGTAATATACCGAGACTCCAAGAGCGGTCAAATCACAACACGCCGGTACGCCGAGCACCATCCCGCCACAACGGAGCGTCAACACGTTCCGGTGAAAAGCGGGAAGAAGGGCAAAGGCTAATCACCAATGGCCCTGTACATGTACGCGAAATTTCTCGCTCAAGTTAACCACGCCGAGTTCGACAAGATTTATGACCCTGGTTCGACTGCTGCGTGGTCCGGCATATACCGCTGTGAAGGGTGCGGAAAAGAGGTTGTCCACACTACCGGGCATCCCCTTCCACCGCAGAACCATCACCAGCACACGCCAACGCAGGGAAGGATTCGGTGGCGCTTGGCTATGACAGACAGTGCTTCGTAAGCGAAAATGTAAGCACATCAACCGGCTCCTGTGGATACCGATCCCATAGGAGCCTTGCTATCTCAGGCAAACGTTCGGCTACCCCTACGAGCTTAGATGCCGGGAGTTTGTCCTGCATGAACTCCAATACTTTTTGCACATCACTATCTAATTTCAGCTCCATATACTCACCACCTTAGTGTTCGGTTTGCGAAAGGGATAATTCCGTTTGCGCGGGTCATGACCGCTATCTCCAATGGAATGAGGACTTTGCAAAAGTGAGGGGGAAGGGGGCACCCATCCACTCAGCGGTTTCCATTTCGGGAAAACCCAGGTCGCCTTCCAGCCCCCTCACTCCGCTGTTATCCTCTTGGCCAGAACAATTCATGTTGCAGGGAGATCACCACATGACTCAGAAGGCATTGCTCTACCACACATTTCTGGCGGCTCTCGTATTGCTCGCGGTACCTGCCATGGCTCAGAACACCATTAACGCCAACATCACCGGCGGCAATGGCAATGGCAACGGCAAGTGTACTTTCGAAGTCCGCGTTGACGGCGTTGCCAATGTGCAGATACGCGGCAACCAGGGATTCATCCAGACCAAGAGTGGCATGCCCGCGCAATGGGTCCGCCTCAAGTGCAACCAGCCCCTGCCCCGCAATCCGAACAACTTCCGCTTCGCCGGCGTCGACGGCCGCGGCAAGCAGTACATGCTGAAGAACCCGGCCCAGAACAATGGCGTGGCTGTCATTCGCATTGAAGATAACCGCAACGGCATGGAAGGCTACACCGGCGACATCTTCTGGAATGGCGGCAACAACAACGGCGGCAACTGGAATGGCGGCTGGTGGAACGACAACTGGAACGGCGGCGGGGGGTGGAATGGCGGGGGCGGCGGCCCGATGCCTCCTCCTCCGAACCAGGACTGGAGCAATAACATCGTTCCTAACTGCCAGAACGCGGTTCGCCGCAAAATCCAGCAGCAGGTCGGCGGCGCCAACGTCAACTTTAATGGTCAGCCTACCCGCAACCAGGCTGGGTCGTTTGTCATGGTAGGTGGCAATGGCAATGCCCGAGCCAACAATGGCAGGCAGGGGATTTTCACCTATCAATGCACCATGCATCCCAACGGAAACGTGGCCGACTCGAGCGTCAACTTCAACAACGGCAACCCGGGAATTCAACCGCGCTAACCCTGGCTTCGACAAATATTATGGCGGATCGCTTTGCGCGACCCGCCATAGTTTCAATCTGTCTAAACTATCAACCAATCAAAAGCGCTGCGCCACCTGCTTGTGCTGCAGCTTCGGCTCTTCGTAGCCGTGCGCTTTTTGCCGCGCCGGAAGCTTTGGTGGCTTGTACGGAATCTCCTCGTACGGAATGCGGCTGAGAATATCGGCGATGCAATTCAATCTCGCCCGCTTCTTGTCGTCCGAAGGAACGATGTACCAAGGATTCTGCGCCGTGTCGGTCGCTGCCAGCATCGCGTCCCGCGCCCGTGAATAGTCGTACCAGCGCCGATGCGACTCCAAATCCATCGGGCTCAGCTTCCACCGTTTCGACGTGTCATCGATGCGCGCCAGGAACCGCTTGTGCTGCTCCTTCTCGCTCACCTCGAGCCAATACTTCAACAGAATGATCCCGTCATTCACCAGCGACGCCTCGAAGTTGGGAGTGTTCTTGAGGAACTTCGTGTAGGCGTCCTTGCTACAGAAGCCCATCACGTATTCCACGCCTGCGCGGTTGTACCAGCTTCGGTCGAAGATAACGATCTCCCCGCCCGCAGGCAAATGCTCGATGTAGCGCTGCAAGTAGATCTGCGACTTCTGCCGCTCGGTCGGCGCGGGCAACGCCACAACGCGAAACGCCCGCGGACTGGTGCGCTCAGCGATGCGCTTGATAATGCCTCCTTTGCCCGCGGCGTCGCGCCCCTCGAAGATGATGACAACGCGCGCGCCGGTCGCCTTTGCCCACTCCTGCAATTTGACCAGCTCGGTCTGCAGCTTGAACATCTCGCGCTCATAGTCCTTGTTCTTCATCTTCTCCACAGTGCCCTTTGCTTCCTCAGACGCTGCGGGCGCTGCCTTCGGCTTGTCCTTGTCCTTCTTCTTGGATCCCTTGCCCATAAGACCTCCGGCGCCGACGAGAGTGGAAACTCAGGGAACGCATGATTGTACGCCGCGCGCTGAAATTGCGCGCTTCCCTCGAGTGACGGTTATCCTGGAGGCCACTTCAGGTCGCGGCCACCGAGCAGGTGCAAGTGCAGGTGAAACACTGACTGTCCGGATTTCGGGCCCACGTTATAAACCGTGCGATATCCGTCTTCAATGCCGCGCTCGCGGCCAATCTTGGCGGCTATCAATTGGCAGTATCCGATGATCTCAGCGTCTTCGGGCGTCGCTTCCTTCAACCCCACTATGTGCTTCTTGGGGATGATCAGCACATGGGTCGGCGCCTTAGGATTGATGTCTTCGAAGACGAACACTTTGTCGTCTTCGTAGACTTTCGTCGCCGAAATCTTGCCGGCGATGATCTTGCAGAAGAGGCAGTTGTCCATGAGTACTGCTCCTTTAGCGTTGCTCGTTGCGGCGCGCCAGCAGGTAGGCGCGGATTAACTGGTTGAGATCGCCGTCAAGCACGCGGTCAACGTCGCCGATTTCCTCGCGCGTGCGCAGGTCCTTTACCATGCGATAAGGCTGCAGCACATACGAGCGAATCTGCGAGCCGAAGTCGATGTCGAGCTTGGAGTCCTCGACCTGCTTCGTCGCAGCTTTCTTCTTCTCAAGCTCATATTCATAGAGCCGCGAACGCAGAATGCTCATCGCCTTCTCTTTGTTCTTGTGCTGGGAACGCTCGTTCTGGCAGGCGACGACGATGTTTGTGGGAATGTGCGTGATCCGCACTGCCGAGTCCGTAGTGTTCACATGTTGCCCGCCCTTGCCGCCTGAACGGTACGTGTCGATGCGGATGTCGTCGGGCTTGATATCGATCTCGATGCTCTCGTCGATCTCGGGCGAAACGTACACGCTGGCAAACGAGGTGTGGCGGCGCTTGGCCTGATCAAAGGGCGAGATGCGGACGAGCCGATGCACACCGATTTCGCTGGTCAGCAACCCATACGCGTGTTCGCCGTTGACGCCGAACGTGGCCGACTTGATGCCTGCTTCCTCGCCCGGCTGGTATTCGTACATCGACGTGGTGAAGCCTTCGCGCTCGGCCCAGCGCAAATACATGCGCATCAGCATTTCGGCCCAGTCCTGCGACTCGGTGCCGCCCGCGCCGGGATGAATGGTGACGATGGCGCTACGCTCATCGTTAGCACCGGAGAGCAATGTCTCGATCTCGAGTTTGTCCACCAGCGCGCGAAGTGTGTCGATCTCGCGGCGGAGGTCGGCGGAGACATTTTCGCCTTCCTGCGCCAGTTCGAAGTAGGCGACGATGTCGCCCGAACGGCGGGCCAGTTCCGACTCAGTCGCGAGCGCCGTTTCCAGCCGCTTCTTCTCGCGCATGACTTGCTGGGATTTTTCGGGATTGGACCAGAGCGTAGGATCGGCCGTTTGCTTTTCGACTTCGCTCAGCCTGTCGCGCAGCTTGGGCGCGTCAAAGATACTCCTGAAGGTCGTGGACCTTATCGCGGAGTGCGGAAAATTCCTGTTCCAGTTCTTCGACCATGATTGGTGAGAAGCCTCTCTAAACCGGCGCGGGCTGCATGATTTCCGCAGGTTCGCGGAAGCGCAGCACGACACCGGTCAAGGTGATTATCGCACAAAGAAACGGGAACCAGTCGCCGTGGCGGGTGTAGAACGTGGTGGCGTCGATCAATGAATACGCGCCTTGTAGTGCCGTGCGCTCGCTACGTGGCGCTTGAGCGACGATGCGTCCATAGGGATCGATGACCGCTGTAATACCGGTGTTGGTGTCGCGCAACAGCCATCGATCGTTCTCCACGGCGCGCATGCGGGCCATGTTGAGATGCTGCCCCGGCGCGCCGGTTGGGCCATACCATCCGTCGTTGGAGATGTTCACGAACACAGTCGCGCCGTGCAGGGCAAACTGGCGGACTTCGTTGGGGAAGACGGATTCGTAGCAGATGAATGTGCCGAGCCTCACGCCATCTTCTTCTAGCGGGTATGCGCTGGGTGCCGCGGGCGAACGTTCCGATCTCGCGGGTCAGCGGCTTGGCAAATGCAATGAGCTTCTCCAACGGGATGTACTCGCCGAACGGCACGAGATGAATCTTGTCGTAGCGCTGGACCCATGCGCCGCTGGGAGCGATGAGCGACGCCGAGTTGTAGATGTCAGGCTGGCGCGCGGGATCGCCGGCATGGTCGATGCCCATGGAACCGGCGACGATATACGAATCGGTGGCGCGCGCAACTTCGCCCAGCGTTCCCCGCAGGTGAAGATCCGTGGCGAAGAATGGCGCGGGCGACTCCGGCCAGATGATGAGCCCGGGAGTTCCGGGTAGTGATTGCAGCGGGCGTGTACTCAGGGCACGGAGCTCGCTGAGAGTTTGTTGTAGGTAGTCGAGTGACCATGGGTCGTCGAGGATCGGGATGTTTGACTGCACCAGCGTGACGCCGTGATCGCCGATGAGTTTGGGGGGCTTCACGAACTGGCCCGCCTGCAAAACCACTGCGGCACTGAGCGAGGCTGCGAACATCAACTTGCGGCGGGCGCGGGGGACCAGAAAAGCTGCGGCGACAGCGGTATTCACCAGCGCGATCTCAAACGACAGGCCGTAGACGCCAGTGAAGGTGGCGAGTCGCGTGAGTGGGATGTTGTCGATCTGCGTGGTGCCGAGCAGGTCCCAGGGGAATCCTGTGATGTAGGTGCGGGCTAGTTCGACGGCGACCCAGGCAAAGGGTGCGAACACTAACGCGCGCAGGCTATAACCATTGCGGCGACGGGCGATGAGCGCGAGCAGCAGGCCGAAGAGTCCGTGATAGAGAGCGAGGTAGAGCGAGTAGGCTAACAGCAACAGAACTGAGGTTGCAGTGCCGAGGTTGCCATACACGTGCATCACGTGGAAGACCCAGTAGCAACTGCCGAGGTACCAGATCACGCCGCTCAGATAGCCAAGCCAGAAGCCCTGCCACGCGGTGGCAGGCGCGTACCACTTGCCGTCTTCGACCATGGTGAGAAGTGCGTCTTGATTGCGGCATTGGAGGATGGCGTAGATGAGCGGAGCGAGCGGCGATCCAGCTAAGGTAAGTAGAGCGCGGGTTCAGGAAAGATGAGGACCTGAAGCACGCCCGATGCGGCGGCCAGCATCCAGGCGTTGCGGCGGATTCGGGTCACGATTTGAGTGTAGCAAAGGCGAGAACGATAACTGGTGATTGGTCTTGGCTATTCGATTCGTTTCTTCCATTCGTCTACAGGAATCTGCTCGATTAGACGGGCTGACCAAAGGGCGTAAACGATGATAATCAGTCCGGGAACAGCACATAAGAGACCATGCCAACCGGGAAGCATCTTGTATTGGCCAGAAACTATGAAAACGACGAATCCAAACATGTAGAGGTATGCCAAGCGGCGAATCGGTCTGGTGATTTCTCGTTGGCTCTTATTCGCAAGTCGCCTCTTTTCGCTGGGCACAGCCGGCATCGAGCGATAAATCAGAACAGCGACTACTGCGAACGCAAGAAGCACCAGCGCGCCCGCTCGATAACTTTGGAATTTGAGCGCTAGCAACAGTTGTGTCGAGGTACCAATCAAACAGATAAGGATCAACACCACAAAACGCGGCACGTTCGAGTTCCTCATCTCAAAATTGAACTCCACTATTTAATCGCCACCAGCTTGTTCACCAGCTCCGAGTAATCTTTCTTCTCGATGCCGTGGACCTGCTTGTTGTACTCGTCCACCTTGGCCGAGTAGTTCATCGAGCAGAATTTCGGGCCGCACATTGAGCAGAACGCCGCCTCTTTGTAATAGGCATCGGGCAGCGTTTCGTCGTGCATGGAGCGAGCGGTTTCGGGATCGAGCGACAACTCGAACTGCTTGTCCCAGTCGAAGGTGTAGCGAGCGTAGCTTATGGCGTTGTCGCGGTCTTGCGCGCCGGGGCGGTGACGCGCGACGTCGGCTGCGTGAGCGGCGATCTTGTAGGCGATGATGCCGTCTTTCACGTCCTTGTCGTTGGGGAGGCCGAGGTGCTCTTTGGGTGTGACATAGCAGAGCATCGAGGCGCCATGCCATCCGATCATCGCCGCACCTATCGCCGACGTGATGTGGTCGTAGCCGGGGGCGATGTCGATGACGAGCGGCCCGAGGGTATAGAAAGGCGCGCCGTGGCAAAGCTCAACTTCCTTGTCGACCTGCTCCTTGATCTTGTCGAGCGGAACGTGGCCGGGGCCTTCGATCATCGTCTGGACGTCGTATTCCCAAGCTTTCTTGGTTAGCTCGCCGAGGGTTTTGAGTTCGGCGAACTGCGCTTCGTCGCTGGCGTCGGCGATGCAGCCTGGGCGTAGGCCGTCGCCCAGTGAGTAGCTGACGTCGTGCTTTGCAAGGATCTTGGTGATGTCGTCAAAACGCTCGTAGAGGAAGTTCTGCTTGTGGTGGTGGGCCATCCACTGGGCCAGGATCGCGCCGCCACGGCTGACGATGCCGGTGATGCGGCTGGTGATCATGGGCAGGAACTCGACCAGCACGCCGGCGTGGATGGTCATGTAATCGACGCCCTGCTCGGCCTGCTCTTCGATGACTTCGAGCATGACGTTGATGTCGAGGTCTTCGATGCGCTTCACGCGCGAGACGGCCTCGTAAATCGGGACGGTGCCGATGGGCACAGGCGAGTGGCGCAGGATAGCTTCGCGAATTTCGTGAATACCGCCGCCGGTGGAGAGGTCCATCACGGTGTCGGCGCCGTAGTGCACCGAGGTGTGCAGCTTCTTCAGCTCTTCATCGACGTTGCTGGTGATGGCGGAATTGCCGATGTTGGAGTTGATCTTGCAGCGCGACTCGATGCCGATGGCCATCGGCTCAAGTTCGGGATGGTTGACGTTGGCCGGGATGATCATGCGTCCGGCGGCAACTTCGTCGCGGATGAGCTCGGGCGCGACTTTTTCGCGCTCGGCGACGAAGACCATCTCTTCGGTGAGCAGGCCCTTGCGGGCAAAGTGCATCTGCGACATGTTGGTGTCGCCAGTTCGCGCGGCCTCTTCGCGGCGCTTGGTAATCCACTCGGCGCGGGGCTTCAACACACTCGCACCATTGCCGTTGCTGCCATTGTTATCACTCATAAGATTGGGATTACCCCTCCGGACTTAATGAGTATTATAGCGCCGCCGGGCTGACTCTTTTCTCGCTAGGTTTCGCTTCAAAGGGATGTTAGCCTTCCGAATAAATTGGAGGAGAGACGATGGCGGAGAACAAGACCAAGCCCACTGAAGTGAGCGTGTCGGCGTATATCGAGGCGATCACGGATGAGGCCAAGCGCGCCGATGCGAAGGCGCTCGTCAAGATGATGCAGAGCGCATCGGGCGAGAAGCCGAAGATGTGGGGGCCGTCGATCATTGGCTTCGGCAGTATCCACTACAAGTACGACAGCGGACGCGAAGGCGATATGCCGATGATTGGATTCTCGCCGCGAAAGCCGGCGAGCGTGTTGTATGGCGCGATTGGCTTCCAAGGAGCGGATGCGCTGCTCGGGAAGCTCGGCAAACATACGACCGGCAAGGGCTGTCTCTACATCAAGAAGCTGAGTGACGTGGACCAGAAAGTGCTGGAGGCGATGCTGGTGAAGTCGCTGGCGGCCAAGAACGTAAAGCAAGCGAAGTGAGGAACCGGAAATTTGGCTTCGAAGGCTGATCCCGCTCGAACTGCACCACCCGAATCACGAGCGAAAAAGATGAGCACCACGTAGTTACAACACTAAATCACAGATTTTATGTTATTGATAAAACACAAGTTAGTCGCCGTAACGAGCTACTGTGATATACATACGTATATCACTATCTAACTACATCGCGGTCTCACTACATGGCATTTTACGCACACGGCGTATTCAGTTTTCAACGAGCGATCCAGCCAGGCAGGAGACACCAATCCCCTTGCCTCACGAAGCCTTTATTGCACAACGAAAATCACGGCAATAGGACGTGGAGCACAGAGGCCGGTGATAAGGGAGACCATCTGATCAATCGGCTCTCGCACGCCTCTTTCCTACTGCATACAGCAACATGCCTCCGCCAATCAGAAGCACGCTGAAGAAAATCACCTTCGCGACCGCGAGGACTTTGTTGGGTTCGGTGGGGTCCGGAACCACCGACGCGACGATTACGGCGCAGGTGGTAATGAGCGCGACTACGGCGAGGGCAATGGCGACGGGCTTGCCGCCGGGGACAGTGATTACGCCGGGCTCGACCGGCTCGCGTTGCAGGCGAATCATGGCCGCAAACATGAACAGATAGGGCCCGAAGTTGGTGATGATGGTCATGGTCACCAGGATTTGATAGGCGCCGCGAACCGTGCTGCCGGCTTGTCCCATCAGGATGAAGACCATGCAGCAAACGGCTTGCGTGACCAGCGAGACGGCGGGGGTCCCCCACTTGGGATGTATGCGTCCGAAAGCGGGCGGCAGGTAGCGGTCGATGCCGACGACGAACGGGATACGCGCGAGGGCGGCGAGGTAGGCACCCACGCCGCCCAGATTGGCGAGACAGATGAGCAGGGCGATGGCGGGGCCAAGGCCGTTCCAACCGACGCGGGCGGCGGCGCTGGTGATGGCCTGCATGATGCCTTCCATGCTGTTGACCTGCGCCGGGGGCAGCGCCACCAGGATGGCAACCGTGCCCAGAATGTAGCCGCCAGTGATGAGCGCTCCGCCGGTGATAAGCGCGCGGGGGATGGTGCGGCGGGCGTCTTTGATTTCGTCGCCCATGAACGAAGCCGCACTCGGCGCCACTGAAGGCGTAAAGGATGGTCGCCCAGACGCCAAGCGTTCCCAAGCTCAGTGAGGGGCGCATGGTGGACGCAGTGAACCTGGTGGCAGAGCCGAACTTCGCGAACGCGATGATAGCGACGAGACAAAGGAGGCTGACGGGAATCCAGACGCCGAGCGCTCCGAGGTTGCTGAGCCACTTGCCGATGTTGAGGCCAACGACGTTGAGTGCGAGGGCGAGGCCGACGCCAAAGAACGAGAACGCAACGAAGTACCACGGGCTGCGCTGGAGAGCGTTCCAGCGGGTGCCGCCGACATAGAGCGCGTTGCTGGCGGCGAAGTAGAGCACGGCGGGAAAGTAAGGCAGGTTGCTGGTCCAGTAAATCCAGCCGGTGAGGAAGGCGGGGCCGTCGCCAAAGGCGCGCTTGATCCAGACGTACATCCCGCCTTCCTGGGGATAGCGCGAGGAGAGTTCCATGACGCAGAGGGCGAGGGGGATGAAGATGGTCAGGAGGCCGATGATCCAGATGGCGATGGAGCTGGGCCCGCTGCTGGCAGCCACAGGTATCCAGCGCAGGCTAAGGGTGGTGACCAAATAGAACAAGACGAGGTCGCGAAAGCCGAGAACGCGTTTGGGGTGTTTTGGGCGGTGGCGTCGATGGTGTTGGTCGCGACGGGTGATTGGTCCATGGAGTAGGAGCCTAGAGCGCCAGGAAATAGCGGTAGAACTCGTCGTCGCGCTTCCAGCCGAGGCGTTCGTACAGACGCTGAGCGGCGAGGTTGTCGGTGGCGGTTTCGAGCATGAGCCCGTCGGCCTGGGTGCTCTCGGCAAACTGGCGGGCGCGACTCATCAGAGCGTAGCCCACGCTCTGCTTGCGCGCTTCAGGGACCACATAGAGGTCGCTAAGAATCCACTGTCGCGCCAAGTTTAGCGATGAGAACACAGGATAGAGATGCACGAATCCCTGTGCAGCGTTTCCGTGCTGGGCAAAGAAGAGTACGGATTCGCTTTTGCTCAGGCGGGCAAAGAGAAAGCGTCGCGCCGCCTCTTCGTTGGAGGGCCTTTTATAGAACTGCCGGTAGGCGTCGAACAGCGGGGCCAGGAGCCCGACATCGGCCGGAGTTGCCTGCAGGACTTCGACTTCGAATGCTTCCGAGTACATGCCGACAAGGGAACACGGCGGAGGCGCGGCGTCAACCATTTTTCACGCGGGGGTGGTCTTGAAGGCCGGGGGTGGCCGGGAAACAAGCCCTCGGTCGACCGGCAAATATTCCTACCGCGACTACCGTCGAGCGGCGATTTTGGTTTATGATTCGCGCAAGTAAGAAAGTGTGGGTGAGCCGAGTCCGCGCTGGCGGATGAATCCCGCATTCGGGCCAATGTAACTTCCGACTCTTTGGTAACGTCTGAAAGTAGTGGGGGAACCGCATGCCTGAATACGCCCCATCCCGCGGCGCCGTTGCATCGTTGCCGGTGAAACGGTCTGTGCAAAAGCGTTCGCTGATTCTCTCCGCCGCCATGCACCACTTCGCCCATCACGGGTACGAAGCGGCGCGCGTGGGCGACATGGCCAGCCAGTTGGGCATCGCGAAGGGCTCGGTGTTCCAGCATTTCGGCAGCAAGGACGGCCTGTTCTTCGAGGCCTACAAGGCTGCGTTGCGCGAGCTGCCTCCGTACCTAGACGTTCCGGCCGAGGTCAAAGACGCGGGTTTCTTTGCCGTGGTGCGCTACCGGCTATCGCTGCCCGTCGAGTACTGGGAGCGGTACCGCGTGCCTTACCGGATCGTGCTGGTAGGGAATTATGGCTCCGAGCTGAGCCTCAAGAAGCGCATCTCGCACTTCGTAGCGACGGAGGACCCGCTGGGAACGGCGGCGTTCGTACAGATGGGAATCGAGCGGGGTGAAGTGCGCAGCGACGTCGATGCGGTGCTGATAACGTCGATCCTCGAGTGCACGTTTGAGCGCATACAGGACGCGTTGTTCACGGCGGATGGCGACCGCGAGCTGTTTCACCGCATCGGGAACGTCAACGGCAACCGAGAGCGGGTGATCGGCCAGTTCGTGACGGTGCTTCGCGGGGCGATCGGCAGTCCGCAGTCGTAGTCCGGAATCGGCGCTCCTGTTATGATGCCTCCCGCATGCAATATCGGGGGTGCGATGGAGCGCTCGCTGCAAGAAATCCTGCAATCTTATAACGAGAAGAGCCCGCTGGAAGAGGCGTACACCATTCCCGCGTCGTGGTACGTGGACGAGCGTGTGGCTGCGCTGGAGCGGCGGTTTGTGTTCGGTGGGACGTGGCAGGTGGTGGCACGAGCCGACCAGGTTCAACAGCCGGGACAGTTTGTAACCGCTGACTTGGCGGGCGAACCGCTGGTGGTAGTGCGCACGAATGATGGCGAATTGCGTGCGTTTTACAACGTGTGCCGGCATCATGCGGCGGCGGTGGTCAGCGAGGCCGAGGGCAGTGCCAGCATCTTTCGGTGTCCGTATCATGGGTGGAGTTACGGGCTAGATGGAGCGCTGAAGGGCGCGCCAGAGTTTGAGGGCGTCTGCGGATTCGATCGCGGAAACAATGGGCTGGTGCCGGTGCAAGTGGCGGAGTGGGAGCAGTTTGTATTCGTCAACCTCGATACCTTCAGGTGCGCCGCTTGAGGGCTTTCTCGGCGGGCTGGTGCGTCGCGTTGCGCCATTGAATCTTGCGGGGCTGCATTTCTTCGAGCGGCGTACTTACACGTTGGGCTGCAACTGGAAGGTGTTCGTCGATAACTATCTCGATGGCGGCTACCACGTTCCGCACCTGCACAAGGCGCTGAACAGCGTGCTGGATTACCGGCAATACACCATCGAGAACGAAGACCGATATTGTCTGCAGTCGAGTCCCATGGTGGCGTCGGATATGGATGCGGCGACGTCGGCGACGCGACAGGGCGAGCGGGCATGGTACTTCTGGCAGTATCCCAACTTCATGATCAATCTTTACGCGGGATACATGGACACCAACCTGGTGCTGCCTGATGGGGTGGACCGTTGCAAGGTGATTTTCGATTTCTACTTCGATGACGTGAGCGAGGCGGCTGCGGAGCGGAACCGGCAGAGCATTGCCGTAGGTGAACGCGTGAACGACGAAGACGTGGGGATCTGCGAGTCGGTGCAGCGCGGGCTACATTCGCGAGCGTATCAGGCCGGAAGGTTGTCGGTACGACGCGAGGCGGGAGAGCACTTGTTTCATCGGTTGCTGGCGGGAGATTTGAAGAGGGGGTTGTAGCCGGCTTCCCAGGTTAGCGCCCAAAAAACGGGCGCGAACCTGGGGCACCTCAGCTCTTTCGCCCCTCCGGGGCGAGTGCTTCTCGATCTCTTTATCGCTTGCGAAGGTCTTTGGCGATTTCGCGGGCGGCGTTGGCGCCGGAACCGCCGGTCAGCCCGTTGCCGGGATGCGTGCCGGAGCCGCATAAATACAGGCGTTTTACGGGCGTGCCGTACTGCGCCCAATCGAGCAGCGGACGCATAGTGAAGAGTTGGTCGAGGGCAAGCTCGCCGTGGAAAATCTGTCCGCCAGTGAGGCCGTAGGTCTGCTCCAGATCTTTGGGAGTGATGATCTCGCGAGCTTCGATCAGACTCGGTAGGTCGGGCGCGTACTGCGCCAGCGTGCTGACCACTACGTCGCCGAGCGCGTCGCGTTGCGTGTCCCAATCGGCATTACGCAGTTTGTAGGGCGCGTATTGCATGTAGATCGACATCACGTGCTTACCCACGGGGGCGAGCGATGGGTCGTGCAACGTGGGGATGGTGGCTTCCAGGTAAGGATGCTGCGAGAACTCGCCGTATTTGGAAGCATCGAAGGCGCGCTCCAGGTAGTCGACTTCGGGCGAGACTTGAATGCGGCCGCCGAGCAGCGAGCTGGCGTCTCCGCTCAGACCGTTGAAGACGGTAAGACCGCTAAGCGCCAAGTTCACTTTGGCGACGGTGCCGTTCATACGGTAGTGCTGCAGGCGCTGCAGAAAGCTTGGCGCGAGGTGCTGCGGATCGACGAAGCCGAGCAGCGTGCGCTTGGGGTCGGCGTTGGAAATGACGGCGCGAGTTTCGATCTCGCTGCCGTCGCTGAGCACGACTCCGGTGGCGACACCGTCTTTCACCTTAACCTCGAGCGACTTCGACGTTCGTGCGAATCTCGACGCCCGCGGCTTGAGCGGCGATGGCCATGGCAGTGGTGAGCGCTCCTGTGCCGCCCATCACGTAGGTAGCGCCGCCTGCGGGATTGCCGTCGGCGGCGGCGCGCAACAGCAGCGAGGCTCCCGATCCGGCGGACCAGGGGCCAAGGAAGGTTCCAAAGATGCCTTGCGCCGCGATGGTGGCGCGCAGGAGTTCAGTATCGAACCATTCGGCGACCAGATCGGCGGCGGCCATCGGCATCCAGCGGAGCAGACGGTAGAAATCTTTCTCGTCGAGGCCTCGAATCTTGCGGCCGGTGTTGAGCAGGTCGAAGACGTTGCCCGAGGCCGGAGCATCGATGTCGGGCGGCGTCATGCGCATCAGGTGATCGACCACGGCGGCGATGCTGGCGAGGGCTGTCTGGAACCGGGCGTAGTTCGCGGCTTCCTTGGTGGAGTACTTTGCGATTTCCTGCTGGGTTCGCCCTGCGTCGGAGAAGAGCGCGAGGTGATGGCCGTCGGGCGATAGCGACAACACGCGGACGTCAGGCACATAGGTCTTGAGGCCGTGCGCCGCGAGGTTCATGTCGCTGATGACTTCGGCGCGAACGGGTCCGGTAGCATGGGCCAACGTCGAACAGCGGAAACCGGCATGAAATTCATTGGTAATGGCACAGCCGCCGACTTGCGGGCGGCGCTCGAGGACGAGCGGCTTGAGACCGGCTTTGGCCAAATAGAAGGCGGTGACTAAACCGTTGTGCCCGGCACCGATGATGACGACGTCGCGAGTCTCCGCCATGGCCTAGTTGCTTCCCTTCCCCTGCTTGAGGATTTCCATTGCCGCGAGACGACCGTTGGCGCCCATGATGCCGCCACCGGGATGGGTGGCGGAGCCGCACATCCACAGATTCTTGATGGGCGTCTTGTATTGGGCGTAGCCGGGCACCGGGCGGAGGAAGAACAACTGCTCGAGGGTGAGCTCGCCCTGGAAGATGTTGCCTTCCGTCAGTCCCCATTCGCGTTCGAGATCGAGCGGGGTCACGATCTGGCGGCCGACGATGATGTCCTTGATGTTCGGCGCGTATTCGGCGATGGTATTGATGACGTTGTCGCCGAACTCTTCTTTCTTCTCGTCCCAGGTGCCTTCTTTGAGCTTGTAGGGCGCGTACTGCACGAAGCACGACATCACGTGCTTGCCGGGAGGCGCGACGGATGGATCGGTCAGGCTGGGGATGACCATGTCGATGTAGGGGCGGCGGGAATAGCGTCCGTACTTGGCGTCGTCGTAGGCGCGCTCCATGTAATCGACGCTGGGAGAGATGGAGATGGCGCCGCGCAGGTGCTTGCCTTCGCCCGGCATGCAGGTGAAGTTGGGAAGACCGTCGAGCGCGAGGTTGACCTTGCCGGAGGAGCCGCGGAATTTGTAGCGTTTGATCTCTTCGCGAAAATCGTCGGGCAGGTGCTTCGGGTCGAGCATCTTCAGGAACGTCAAGTTCGGATCGACACTGGAAGAAATGACGGGCGCGAAAAATTCGTCGCCATTGGTCGTAGCGACGCCGACGGCCTTGCCGTCTTTCACGAGAATCTGTGCCACGCCGACTTGCGTGCGAATTTCAACACCGGCTTCGCGGGCAGCATCGGCGATGGCGTTGGAGATTGCGCCGGTGCCACCGCGGGCGAAGCCCCAGGCGCGGAAAGCGCCGTCAATTTCACCCATGTAGTGATGGAGTAAAACGTATGCGGTACCCGGCGAGCGTACACCGAGAAAGGTTCCGATGATTCCGGACGCCGACATCGTGGCCTTGAGCACATCGGTCTCAAACCACTGATCGAGGAAATCGATGGCGCTCATGGTCATGAGCTGAACCTGGTTGTACTTGTCCTCGCCGTTGAGGTCCTTGAAGCGACGGCCGAGGAAAAGAAGCTTCATCAGGTCTTTTGGGTTCAGCGTGGTGGGATCGGGCGGCACCATGCTGAGGATGGGCTTCACGAATCGGCACATCTGCACCATGGCCTTGCCGAATTCGTCGTAGGCCTCGGCGTCGAGCTTGGAGTGGCGCGCTATTTCGCGGCGGGTCACGCCATGGTCGTTCACGCGCCAGAGATGGTCACCGTTAGGCATGGGGGTGAAGGTGCCGTCGAGAGGAAGAATTTCCAGTCCGTGGCGCGGCAGGTCGAGTTCTCGGATAATTTCAGGCCGCAGCAACGACACCACGTAGGAGCAAACGGAGAACTTGAAGCCGGGGAAAATCTCCTCGGTGCAGGCGGCTCCGCCGAGGACGTAACGCCGCTCGAGGACAAGAACTTTCTTGCCAGCCTTGGCGAGGTAAGCGGCATTGACGAGGCCGTTATGACCGCCGCCGATTACGATGGCGTCGTAGTGTCCGGATGATGAAGACATAGGGTTCCTGCAGTAGAAACTTTGGCGCGATGAAGGCAGCGCAATTCTAAATGGCGCACGGCGGGTTTGTCTGTAGCGTGGATGGTGGATCGAGACAGCGGCAGGCGTCCTTGCCGCAAGCTTAGGCGCGTCGTTATAATCCGCGCTGATCGACTCCTGCGAGGAAATCACTTGCCTATCGGTACCGCCGTTCACGAACGCACGCTTCCCTTGTGCACCAGCCTGAACTATCGCGAGTGGTCGGGCTTCTACGCGGTCAGCGTGTACGAGACGCACCACGAGCACGAGTACAACGCCATCCGCAATGCTACAGCCCTGATCGATGTGACTCCACTCTTCAAGTACCTCATCACGGGACGCGATGCGACCAAGTTCGTGAACCGGGTGGTGGCACGCGACATCAACAAGGTCGCGGTGAACCAGGTCATTTATTGCTGCTGGTGCGATGAAGAGGGCAAGGTCATCGACGATGGCACCATCACGCGGTTGGAAGAGAGCACGTATCGATGGACGGCTGCCGATCCGAACCTGCGGTGGTTCCGGCAGAATGCGATTGGGCTGCAGGTCGAAATTGAAGACATCACTGAGCAGTTAGCCGCGCTGGCGCTGCAGGGGCCGACGTCAGGCAAGTTGCTGAAGAACCTCGCTGAAGCGGACATTGAAAACCTGAAGTACTTCCGGAAGACCGCCGGGACGATCGCCGGCGTACAGGTGGACATTTCACGAACCGGCTACACCGGCGACCTCGGGTATGAGGTATGGATTCCGTGGCAGGACGCGGTGAAGGTTTGGGATTCGCTGATGGATGCGGGCCGGAGGTTCGACATTCATCCGACGGGGATGCTGGCGCTCGATGTGGCGCGGATTGAAGCGGGGTTGATCCTGGCCGATGTGGATTTTGTCAGCAGCAAGAAAGCATTGATTGCCTCGCAGAAGTACACGCCGTACGAGATCGGGCTGGGCAAGCTGATCCATCTGGAAAAGGATAACTTCATCGGCAAGCAGGCATTGCTGAAGGAGAAGAAGCGCGGGCCGGAGCGAGTGCTGGTGGGCTTGGAGATCAGCTGGAACGAAGTGGAGGAGCTGTTCGATGACGTTGGGCTGGCCCCGCAGACTCCGGCCACAGCGTCGCGAGTTCATGTGCCGGTGTACCGAGGCCGCGAACAAGTGGGCAAGGCGACCTCGACCACATGGTCTCCGCTACTGAAACAGCTCATTGCTCTGGCGAGCGTTGAACCGCAACACGCGAAGCCGGGAACAAAGCTGCAGATTGAGCTGACGGTGGAGGCAGTGCGTCATCGCGCCACGGCAATTGTGAGGGACCTGCCGTTCTTTAATCCGCCGCGAAAGACCAGGACGCCGGTATAAGACGCGACGAGTTTCTGCCCAAATTACTCTGGCAACAAACAAAACCGCCCGGCAGGACGGGGGCGATGCGGTTCTGATTGCCGAGATTATTGGCGATTGGGTACGGTGACGGTGGCTTCGTCGGCGCGATGGTACAGCAAGCGCTCGACGGTCTGGTCCATGCTGTCTAACAGGCTTACGGCGGGAAGAGGATTGCGGACTTCGTCCAGAGCGGAGTCCCACTTCTCGGAGGCTAGTGCAGGCTGCCTGGCAAGCACGCGAGCCTTCGCAGGCATGACGGCATAAACCAACCAGATCAACATGGCGACCAAATAGGAAAGGGAGCTTATCCGACCGAGCTCATGCTTTGTGAGCAGGGTCTGATGGTTTGCCGCGGTCAAAACCAGCATCTTCACCGATGCATAAAAACCGAAACCGATGGAAATGCCAAATACTGCATTTCTACGCGAGATGTGAAGATACTCACTGAAGAGCAGCATGAAGAAGACTAATCCGCACTGCATCATGCGGATGCTGCGATCGACGAGGAAGATGGTGGCCCCGAGGTTATCGATCTGATTGCCGTGCCACGACGTCATGGCCCACATCGCTGAGACCAGAAGGACTACCAAGGCGCACCAGCGAAAAAGGATGATACTCAGGTCGCGTAAGGCCTCATAAGGCCGAAACGCATCCTTAAAAATTTCCAGCAATACGGCAAAGGAGATGGCTATGCTGAGGGCGGTAAGAATCCACGAGACGTAATAATAGCTGTTGCGTCCAAATAGGGTGTACTCGATCGGGAAAGAAATAATCTGGAACAAGACGTAATTGAAAAATGCCGGAAATTCGCGATGCAATTGGCGGTGATGCATCGCCATCGCGATTAACAGCATCAGGACGGGCGTGCCCCACCAGATTATAAAGTCGACCGTCTGCAGTCCCATGGCGTATTACTGATGGTAGCCCTGAAGTCGTTGTGACACAACAGGTATTTCCGATGTCAGCATCGGCTTGCCACGCCGCAGTCAGGGGTGATCAATCTCAAGCTCGATCAATCGCACGATAAGCCAATTCCTTTAGGGTCAAATACTTAGCATAGTCTCGATGGGTCTACCGTCGCTGGCAATCTGCCGGACTTGCGTTAACGGATCACATTGCACACCCGGACGGCACCACGCGATCGGTCCACCGTCACTGGCAATCTGCTTGGCCTGTGGGTCGCACTGTACTCCAGGACGGCACCACGCGATTGGCCCACCATCGCTGGCAATCTGCTTGGTCAGTGGGTCGCACTGCACTCCAGGCCGGCACCATGCGATTGGTCCGCCATCGCTGGCAATCTGCTTGGCTTGCGTCAACGGGTCGCACTGCACTCCAGGCCGGCACCATGCGATCGGGCCACCGTCGCTGGCGATCTGCTTGGTCAGTGGGTCGCACTGCACTCCAGGCCGGCACCACGCGATCGGTCCACCATCACTGGCAATCTGCTTGACTTGCGTCAACGGATCACATTTCACGCCCGGACGGCACCACGCGATTGGTCCACCGTCGCTGGCAATCTGCTTGGCCTGCGTCAACGGGTCGCACTGCACTCCAGGCCGGCACCACGCGATTGGCCCGCCATCACTGGCAATCTGCTTGGCTTGCGTCAACGGGTCGCACTGCACTCCAGGCCGGCACCATGCGATCGGGCCACCGTCGCTGGCAATCTGCTTGGTCAGTGGGTCGCATTGCACGCCCGGCCGGCACCACGCGATCGGGCCACCGTCGCTGGCAATCTGCTTGGTCAGTGGGTCGCATTGCACGCCCGGCCGGCACCACGCGATCGGCCCACCATCACTGGCAATCTGCTTGGTCAGTGGGTCGCACTGCACTCCAGGCCGGCACCACGCGATCGGTCCACCGTCGCTGGCAATCTGCTTGGTCAGTGGGTCGCACTGCACGCCCGGACGGCACCATGCGATTGGTCCACCGTCGCTGGCAATCTGCTTGGCCTGCGTCAACGGGTCGCACTGCACCCCCGGTCGGCACCACGCGATCGGTCCACCGTCGCTTTGCGCACTAACGGCACGCGATGCGGACTGGCTGGATGAAATAGCCGCGAAGGCTGTGGTGGACAACGCAATCAACATCAGAGCTGATACGAAGGTAAGCTTCTTCATGGTCTTGTCTCCTAAGAACTGGTTCATGGTCTAAGTTGGGGGATTATTTGTTTTGCGACGCAGGGTCACATGGTTCGGGAGTTGGGCATGCAAGCACGGCAATGGGGGCCGTTCCGTCTCCGATAAGAGCGATATCAGCGGGAGTGGTACGATCGCCGGTCAGGCCACTGGCAGCAGAAATCGCGCCGGCTAACATGAGGCTCGCAAGAGCACCAAGAAGCACTTTTTTCACGGATATACTCTCCTTACAGGTTGTCGTAGCGAGAAACGCCCAAACCGCCGTCTGCGATCCAGGAGCACGGAATTCGTTTCACTTCACTCGGTCTAAGAAGCCAGCGGGTTCGAGAGGGGGCGTTCGGGTAACTAAAAAGTAATCAAAAATAGCAAGAATGACAGCATCCGCAGATTCGGGAGCTCAGGATCACATTGTATCGAACGCCCCTCAACAACCCTTTCGGTGGCACGCAATCAGACTCCCTCTGCTGGAATTATAGAGAGCCCGGCTCTGACGGGCTCACAGCATTTGCCGGGCGCCAGAGACTCCGTAGTACATGTACCTTTGGGCATTGGTGTGGTTACCCCAGTCGATCCAGAACCTCATCCATGCTGCTGACTCCCCGCCTCATCGCAGAAACACGACGTGCCTGTCGCCAGTCACCAATACCACTGAGAAGTGTACTGGCGCAAGGGCACTTAAGGGTAGTTTTTCGTGACTGACTGGGCACCCGTCCAGTGGCCTGGTGTACCTTTGAAAACAGCAGTCGTCAAAGACAGAAGGAGGCGGTATGCAACGCACAGGTAGCGCGCACTGGTCGGGTGGTCTCAAAGACGGAAAAGGTACGATCTCGACAGCGAGCGGAGTTTTGCACGACACTCAATATTCATTCAGCACACGCTTTGAAAATGGTACTGGAACCAATCCGGAGGAACTGATTGCAGCGGCGCATGCAGGATGTTTCAGCATGGCACTGTCGGTGCAATTGGGCACCGCAGGCATGACGGCCGAGAGCATCGACACAACGGCAACCGTCACGTTGGAAAAGACCGATGCTGGATTCAGCATTACGGCGTCGCACCTGGATGTAACCGTCAAGATACCGGGCGGTGACCAGGCGAAGTTCGCAGAGGCCGCCAAGGCGGCGGAAGCAGGATGCCCGGTGTCGAGGGTTCTGAAGGCCCGGATCAGCATGGACGCGAAGTTGATCTCGTGAGGGGGCCTGTCCGAAACGGTTCGGCACAGGATCGAGCTATGAATGAACGTGAGGTCGTGGCGCGGGGCTCTCGGGGACGAAGGTTCGGTCAACGGAGCTCCGCTCAGAGGATTGGTCGCACGCGGGGCAGTACGGCAGCTTATTTCTGCGAACGGAGAATTTCGCGGATTTCTCGGTTCATACGCGCGGCATCGGCGATCGCGGAGTCGATCAACGCCAACCATTTCGCGTTTTGGTCACCCAGTTTGGCCTGCGACAGCAGATAGGACGCCTGCATGACGTTTTCGATAGCGTTACTGAGATCGTGAGACAACCGACGCAAAGTGGCGACGGTGTCCTCATCTAGATTCTTGGTTTTATCTGCCATCATGACTACCCGGGAAAGGAATTGCCGGCCCGGCGGGGCGTAACGTGGCCGCGTAGCGCAACGCACTGGCGCGATTCGGCCGCCAATACACCTCGAAAACCTTAACACAAAGTTTGGCGTCGATGCGCTGAAGTCAATGCGTTCCTGCACTTTCAATCTCACAGCACGGAAGGGCCCGGATACTGGCTGAGGGTCGGATGCTGCTATGATGCCCCCATCGCCACGCTCGCCGCGAGCGCTCTCATGGGAAGACTCCGTTTAAAGACTAAGCTGGTCAGTGCCATTATGGGCATGGTGCTTGTCCTGGTTGGGCTGTTCAGCTACATCTATGTCTCGCACCGCCTGAGACAAAGCACGACCGAAGCGTATACGGGCGCCGACTTTGTGGCGAAACAGATCAGCGACAGCGCACGCAAGGCCACCCAGGTAGACCTCCGAAAACTTGGTGTCGACACCGATGACCCGCATCTGGTGCAGGCCGCGCTGGAGCGCCGGCTCCAAGAGGACGCCGGACTCAACACGCTGTTGCAGTCTATCCTCGCGTATTCATACACGGTCTACGACGCAGGGATCACCGACACCGAGGGGCGCGCGATCGTGCACACCGACACTTCACTGGTGGGGAGCCGTCTGGAACGTCGTGAGAGTTACAACGACCTGTTGGCGGCAAACTCGTTCCGTCAGTTAAGGCTCATCTACGGACCGCCGCGGGTTTATGACCTATATGTTCCGATCAAGAGCGGATCGGACCAGCTCTTCGGCTTCATCCGGGTTGGGATTTCTACCGTCCTTTTGAAGAACGAGGTGACGCCGCAATTGAACCGGGCGCTGACGTACTCGGCGATCGCGATTTTATTTTCGTTGGCCCTGGCAGCGCTGGTATCGAATCTGGTGTTGCGCCCGCTGGAAGCTATCGGCAGGCGCCTAGATCAAATGACCGCCGAGGTGCCTGACGGCCATCCTCCGCCTGACTTGAGGCGGGTTGACGAATTTGGGGCAGTGAACACCAAGATTGACCGATTGGGGCGCCAGATCCGCGATGTGAAGCAAGTGTTCACGACGATGAAGGGCAACCTGGAGCAGGTGCTGGGATCGCTGCAGGAAGGCGTCGTGCTGTTCACGCGAGAGAACCATGTCGTGATGGTCAGCGCGGCGGCGGAGCGCTTCCTCGGGCGACAGCGCGACGAGATGCTGGGAAGGCCGGTTGAACAGATCTTCACGGATGCGACAAAGCTCGGACAAATCGTACTGGACTCCTTCGCTCTGCACCAAGCGATTCCGCAGCGCGAAATCGAACTGGAAGATGGGCGACGGGTGCAGTTTGCCTTGGAGTTCATTGCGGAGCGTGAAGAGCGAATCGGCGCGGTATTGACCATGCGCGATGCGGAATCTGTGCGGCTACTGGAAAACGAACTCGAAGTGTCACAGCGCATGGCTGCAATCGGACGCTTGACCTCGGGAGTGGCGCACGAGGTCAAGAACCCGATCAACGCAATCGTCGTGCACCTGGAATTGTTGCGGGAGAAGATGAGCGCACCCAACGGCGACTCGACCCGGCACTTGGACATCATTGGCAATGAAATCCATCGCCTCGACCGCGTGGTGAAAACGTTGGCGGACTTCAATCGGCCAATTGAACTGCGATTCACCTCCTTTGATCTACGCCGACTTGTGGAGGACGTTACGACGCTGGCTGCGCCCGATGCGGCGCGCAATGGAGTGAAGATCGAAGCGAGTCTGGGGACGGAGGCGTTACCCGTGAAAGCCGACGGCGATTTACTGAAACAGGCGCTGCTGAATGTGGTGCTGAACGGAGTGCAGGCGATGGAAAACGGCGGAAGCCTCGAACTGGTATCGCGCCGCGACGAGGGCAGCAGCACGATAGAAGTGCGCGACCAAGGCAAGGGCATTGTCCCAGAGATAGGCGACAAAGTGTTTAACCTCTTTTTCACAACGAAAAAGGAAGGCACGGGAATCGGCTTGGCCATCAGCTATCGGATTTTGCAGATGCACGGCGGTTCCCTGAGTTTCAAGTCGGCCGACGGGGCTGGCACCGTCTTCCGCTTGACGTTGCCGCTGTCAACGCGTCAGGCCCATGAAAACTAGTAGGTTATAAACATCTTGCAGAGACGGTCGAAATCTTGCGGAGCTTTTTGGCATCGGTGGCTCGCTTAGGGCTGGCGAAGAATTTATTATGTAGATAAGACCATCGGTACTCTGGCTCCAGGTTTTCGCTAAGGCGAAACACACGCACACACAGAATGACGTCAACGCGCAAATTCGTCTGTTTGTTTTTCTTTCTGCCGATTCTCCTGTTTGTTGGCTGCGAGAAAAAGAAAGCCAGCCTTCCGCCGAAGACGATTGCGCCGACGGTGGCGGTGGTGCTGCCGGACGGACTTCCGCTCGAGGAAGAACCTGCGGAAGTGTCCGTACCCGAGCCCAAACCGGCACCGCCCGCACCCGTCGCCAAGAGCAAGCCAAAGAAGTCAGGGCGGAATTCGACCAGCAGCGCAAAAAAGGGCACACCGCCCGCAAGTCCCGCCATGCCTCCGCCGCAGACTCAGTCGTCGAATACCCAAACGGTCGCCAGCCTTCGTCCTCCGAAGAGTCCCGAGCCAGAAGCAGTGCCGCCATCTGCCCTGGCCACCGCGATTCCTAGCTCGGTAGCGCTGCAGCAAAAAGAAGAGACTACGCGAATGGTGGATGCCACCGAAAATGCGCTCAAGGAAATCAATCGCTCGCTTAGCGATGACGAGAAGTCGATGCGCGCCCAGATCCAGTCGTACCTGCAGCAGTCGCGCAAAGCTACGACGGAAGGCGATTTCGAACGCGCCTACAACCTCGCCAAGAAGGCGCAGTTGCTGGCCGACGCGCTGGTGAAGAAGTAAGTCTCAAGAAGCTGATGCCCGCTGAGAGTTATTTCCGGGCCGGTCCAGCGGCCTTGATCTTCGCCAACATGTCTTTGGCCGGCCCCTGGTATGGTCCGTCTAGCGCAGCCGCTTTCTGCAGCGTCGCAATCGCGTCCGCCTTCTTATTCTGCTTGGCGTAGGCGTAGCCGAGATAGTAGAGTGCCTGCTGTTGATCAGCAGCATCCTCTTGCAACAACCCAACGGCGGTCTTCAGGTCGGTCACGGCGGGAACCAGTTTTTCCTGGTTCAGGTCAGCACGGCCCAAAGTAATATGCGCTAGACCGGCGTATGTCTTCTTTTCCTTGTCGCCATTTTCAGGATTCGGTCCGAGAACGGTGAGGACTCGGTTCGCATAAGTTGCGGCCTTCGCAGCTTCCTTGGGGTCGCCAGCATAGGCGTCGGCCACCATGAGAAGTGTGGAAACGCTGTCGGGGTTGGCCTCGAGGGCCTTTTCGCCGTAGGCCACTAGTCGCTGGGGCTGGTTGAGCTGGCGCAGGCTGTAGAGCGCAAGTTGCGAAATCTGTCCTTCAAACTTTGACTTTGGAAAAGCGGGAGTGAACTTCTCGATCTCGGTCATGCGCTTGCCAGGATCCTGTTCGGAGGCGATGGCATTATAGGCAGAGGTCTCGAGAAAATCGTAGGCATTCCGCGCTGAGCTTTGCTCGCTGCTGATCCTGGTGGTCCATTCAGCATCTGAGATGTCGGCCGGCCTTGGCTGTTTGGCGATTGAGTTGTAGATGCCCGCGCCTTGCACGGCATAGTCCACAACCTTGCCGTTGTCTTTCATGGCCTGCGCGATATTGGCCTGCGACATGATGATGTCGAGGTTACCGGGATAGGCCGCGAGTGCCTTGCTGCCCGCGTCCATCGCTTTATCGGCATCGCCCGCAGCCAGATACAACTGCGAAAGCTGCCACTCCGCGTAGGCCACGGCCGGCGTGTTGCCGGCATACTTCGTGATGAATTTTTGGTACGCGACGATACGTTTCTGGTTGTCACTCTCTGCGGTAATCGCGGCCAGGTCTTTGTCTTCCGGGGTCCCGGCGGGAATGACGATCTGAGTGTTCTGGGACCAGGAAGCGTTGCATACCCACAGAAAGCAAATGACGACCACAACGAACAAGCAGGCTTTCCGCATATTGCACCTCAGCGACGCGAGATGCCGTACCGGCGCACTGACGAACGGGGCACGAGCACCGCGATCTCGTGTTTCGCAGGAATCCTAACGCTTTTGTTGGCGGAAGGCTATGTGCTAGCGCACAGAGATAAGTGAGAAGCCTGGCTGGTTCGAAACCTATTTTCGGCCATCGCGCTTTTGTGCAACCACCAGCCCGCGCGGCGTGGGCAGCAAGACAACCGAGATGAGGTCATCGCGTTCCATCTTGAGGGCGGCATCGCGCACCTGCTTCAGGTGAGAGCTGGCGTCGTGCATCAGGATCACTCCAAAGGGCGAAATCTGGGGCAGAAAGCGGCGGACTTCTTCCTCGCGGATGGGCATGTCGCTGTCGCTGAAAAAGAGGTCTATTGTGCCGTCAACTTTCATCTCGAGGCTGGACTCGTTGCGCAAGTCGATGAGGTCACCGAATGGTGAGGCGGCAAACTTCTCCTTCGCCGTCTCATAGACCTTCGGGTCGAATTCGCAGGTGACGATGCGGCCGAAGCCGTTCATGCGCATGGCCTCAGCGATCCAGAGAGTGCTGACGCCCATAAATGTTCCGGTTTCGACGACCAGTTCAGGCTTGATGGTGGTGACCAGGGTGCGCAGGAACTCCAACACTTCGATCTCCGCTGTCATGGAGTCGTACATGCTCCAGCGCTCGGGATGCGGGCACTCGGGGGTGGCGCGGTGGTACTCGGGCACCAGCGCCCCGGCACGCTGCTGGGCCTCGCGCATGATGCGGTGTTCCTGCTTTTCTTTTTTCCGGAAGAGGCGTTTGAAACCCAAGTTGGCACCTGTCGTACAGAGATGGCAAAAGCGCCTTTGCATCTCCGCGTTTCCGTTCCGCCGCCTCATTTTGAGAAGCGAATGGCGAACAGCGATTAGCGAAAGGCCTGTTCAGTATAAGCGACGATCTCGACCGCTCTGGCTGGGTTAGAGTTGAATTATGCGCGAGGTGTTCCAGCATCGCGGAATGAGGCTGTTGTTTGCGGCCAACCTGATCTCGATGGTCGGCAGCGGATTGAATGCTGCGGCAGTGATCTGGTACATCCTGCAGGCAACGCACAGCGAAGTGTCGCTGGGACTGCTGGTAGCACTGCAGACGTTGCCGTCGCTGGTACTACTTCCCTTCACCGGCGTAATCATTGACCGCGAGGACCGCCGCCACTTGATGATGTGGCTGGACGTGGCGCGCGGGTTGGTGGTTCTGGTGGTCGCGGTGCTGGCTCTCACCCATCGCGCACAGGTGTGGCAACTGTACGGAATGGTGATACTGGTCTCGGTGGGCTTCTGGATGTTTTGGCCCACGATCAACGCGCTGGTGCAGGAACTCTCTCCGGAAGCGAAGTTGCTGGATTCGAATTCGCTGATGCTGGCTGCCGTCCAAGGTGGATGGGTGCTGGCCGGCGCAGTAGTCGGATTTGTGTACAACAAGATCGGGCTGGGCGGAATTCTCCTGCTCGATTGCGCAACCTATGCGGTATCGATCGCGTGTGTCTATCAGGTGCGGAAAGGCCGCGTAACCGTGACGCACCTCAAGCCGGAGTCGGCGCAACAAGAAGAAGCGCCGGATACCGCCGTGGGCCGCTATCTTCACGAGCTGGCGGAGGGCTTCCGATACGTGCACCGCCACCGTCAGGTGAGGTTGCTGGGCATGGCGTGGGCGCTGTTTATCGCGGCCATGATGACGCAGGGGGTGATCTCGGCGCCGCTCAGCGAGCGCATTCTGCATCGCGGCGCAGTGGGTTATGGGTGGCTCAACGCAGGATGGGCGTTTGGGGCGTTTACCAGCATGTTTTACGCGGCGCAATTCATCCGACGAAATGGAACGCACCGCTCGGTAACGCTGACCATGTGCGTGATTGGTGCGTCGTTGCTACTGCTACCGGCAATTCCCTGGATCATTCTCGCGGTGCCGATTTATTTCTTCATGGGATCGGGGCGCGGCGTCGGCGGCATTGCCATCCAATCGGAAATGATGGAGATGGTGCCCAAGTACTTCATGGGACGAACGCAGAACACATTCTTCTTTCTCGCGAGCGCGCTGCAGATTTTTACCGCGCTGCTGGCCGGCGAGGCGGCGCATCGCGACGGCTTGCGGTTCGGCTTCTACATCGTTTCGGCGATGTACTTTGGGGCCGCATTCACAGCGTGGCGAGCAGTGAAGGAACCCGAAACCGCGATGGAACCGGATAGGCAGGCCGGCTGACGAGGACCTAGCTGGGCGTCTGGGTGCCGTACTTCCTCAAGGCGTAAACCGCGACGATCGCCGCCACCACGAACGCCACCGCATTGGCGCGGCCGACCAAACGCAGCAGGTGCTGCCAGTGCCTGCCGAAGATGTAGCCCACAGAGGAAATCACGGTTACCCAAGTGGCGGCGCCGAGGAAATTGAAAAGCACAAAGCGGCGCCACTGCATCCGCAGCACGCCCGCCAGCGGTCCGGCAATGATTCTCATGCCGAAGACGAAACGGGCGAAGAAAATAGTCGCCGCGCCGAAGCGGTCGAACATTTTCTCGCCATTCGCAATTTTTTCGTCGGAAACGCGGAAAAACTTCTGATAATGCAGCAGCAGTGGCCTTCCTCCGTGGAAGCCAATCCAGTAGCCGAGGTTGTCGCCGAGAGTACAGGCGGCGGTGCCAACCAGAATGATCATTCCAAGATTCAGTTCGTGACTTTGGAAGGCGAGAAAACTGGCGAAGAGCAGCATGGTCTCTCCGGGAAGAGGAATGCCGGCGTTCTCCAGCAGTAGCGTAATAGCCAGGGTCCAGTAGCCGTGGGTGGTGAAGTGCGAGCGCAGCACCTCGAACAGGTCAGGAAGCATCAGGATTAGCTGGACTCCGTCGTAGCATGGGCAACGGCTGCGTGCGTCTCGCTCTGCAGCGGTGTGGAGGGAGCGTCGCGCAGCAGGAAGTCGAGCACGATGCGGTTGAACTCTTCAGGAACCTCTTCGTAAGGCATGTGCCCGATGTGCTTCATCAAGTGCTCGGCGCTGTTCTTCCAGCGGCGATGCAGTTCGTGCATGGAATCGGGCGCAACCGCCCTGTCCATCTCACCCCATAAAAACAGTGTGGGTATCGATGCCACCAGCGGCAGAACGCTCTCGATGAGTCTTAGGTCGCTCATCCACGAACGGACAATGTTCCACAAGTGCTCAAAACTTCCCGGAGGATCGAGCCCGGCCTCGTAGCCAGCGAAGGCATCGGGGGGAATGGCCGCCGGTTCAGAGTAGAGGTTGCGAAAAAAGTCTTTGAGGATGAAGGGGAACTTGCGCGCGAGGTGCACCACATAAATGCGGCCGACGCGGGTGCGCAGGAAACGGATGCGGCCCAGCCCATATCGCATCCACGGACTGATGGGGGCTGACAACACAAGTTTGCGAACTGCGATGCAGCATGCCGCGCTCGGCGAGCAGTCCAGCGAGAGCTATCGTGGCTCCGCCGCCGCGCGATGTGCCGAGTACGTCGCACTGTTCGATGCCGAGGTGGTCGATGAAACTGAGCAAGTGTTCGGCATCGCTGACAAGGGTGCCGGGGAGCGAGGCACTGCGCTGGGAAAATCCGGTGCCGGGCAGATCGACCGCGTAAACCGAATAATGCTGCGCAAGACCCTGGATGACGAAGCGCCAGGAAAACGAGTAGCCCATGAAGCCGTGGACTACGAGCAGCGCCGGGCCGCTGCCAGCATGGAGATAGCGCCAGCGGATGCCGTTGATGACGGCGGTGCAGTCTTCAACGCCGGGGACTTTGGCGATTGCGGGTACCACGCGCGTCGGCGAGGTTCGGTCATGGCGTTGCCCGGGATTATTGTGCGCCTTTTGCAGAGCGGGTGGAAGCGGTGTGTCAGGCGAACGCGCTCTCCTCGTACGTGCCGTAAACTTCCCGCAACGCTTGGCAGATTTCGCCGACCGTGGCGTAAGCCTTTACCGCGTCGAGAATGAACGGCATAGTGTTGACCGGAGAAATTTCCCTTGGCCGGAGCTTGCGGCTCTTGCGCGGCCGCTTTCTTCAGTGCATCGAGGGTACCGGCGCACTTCGTCGTTCGAACGGCGTTGACGCAGCGAGTTGAGCTTCTTCGTCTGGGCCTGAGCAACTTCTTCGCCGATGTAGAGGATGCTCGGCGACGGCTCTTCGACGACAAACTCATTGGCGCCGACCGTGATTTTTTCCTTCGCCTCGGTCGCGCGCTGAAATTGATAGCTCGCCTCGGCAATTTCCTTCTGCGGATAGCCCTTCTCAATCGCCTTGACCATGCCGCCCATGGCATCGAGCTTGTCGAAGTAATCAAAGGCGCCCTTTTCCATGTCGAGGGTCATACGCTCGACGAAGTAAGAACCAGCGAGAGGATCGACGGTCTGGGCAACTCCCGACTCGTAGGCGATGACCTGCTGCGTGCGCAGCGCGATGCGTACGGCTTCTTCGGTCGGCAGCGCCAGCGCTTCGTCGTAGCTGTCGGTATGTAGCGACTGCGTGCCGCCCAGCACCGCGGCCAGCGCCTGGATGGCCACGCGCGCGATGTTGTTCATCGGCTGCTGCGCGGTCAGCGAAACACCGGCGGTCTGGGTGTGGAAGCGCATTAGCCAGGTGCGGGCGTTCTTGGCGCCGAAGCGGTCCTTCATCAGGCGGTACCAGATTTTGCGCGCCGCCCGGTACTTGCCGATCTCTTCGAAGAAATCGTTGTGGGCGTTGAAGAAGAAGCTGAGACGCGGGCCGAACTCATCCACGTCGAGGCCTCGACGCTGCGCCCACTCCACGTATTCGACGCCGTCGTAGATGGTGAAGGCCAGCTCCTGCAGCGCGGTCGAGCCGGCTTCGCGAATGTGGTATCCGCTGATGGAAACGGTGTTGAAGCGCGGGGTGAACTTCGTGCCGAACTCGAAGGTGTCGATCACCAGCCGCATCGAGGGCGCCGGCGGATAAATGTATTCCTTCTGCGCGATGTATTCCTTGAGGATGTCGTTCTGGATGGTGCCGGAGATCTTCTTGAGGTCAGCGCCTTGCTTCTCAGCGACCGCGAGATACATCGCCCACAGCACGGATGCGGGCGAGTTGATGGTCATGGAGACCGTGGTTTTCTCCAGGTCGATGCCGTCGAAAAGGATCTCCATGTCTTCGAGCGAATCGATGGCGACGCCGCATTTGCCGACCTCGCCTTCGCTCATCATGTGGTCGCTGTCGTAGCCCATCAGCGTCGGCAGGTCGAAGGCGACGGAGAGGCCCTGGCCGCCGTGCTCCAGCAGGTACTTGTAGCGCTGGTTCGTCTCCTCGGGCGAGGCGAAGCCCGAGAACTGGCGCATGGTCCACATCTTGCCGCGATAGCCGGTAGCGTGAATGCCGCGGGTGTAGGGCGGCTGGCCGGGATAGTTCAGATACTCGTCGTAATTCCAGTCGGCGGGCAGGTCGGCGGGCGTGTAGAGGCGGCGAATGGGCATGCCTGAGATGGTGGTGAAGCGGGCGTGGCCGTGTTCGTCAAGGTTGACGCCGGTGGCCGCGCCAATGGGCTTTTCCGGGGACTTCTCCAGCGTCGGAGCCAGCGTCTTCTCGGCCCAGTTCTGCTCGGAAACAGAAGGCTGGCGGCCATTGGCAGAGAGATCGGCAATTGGCGATTCGGCGAGCGGACTTTCCCGGTCGGCTTGGTGCTTTCAGGCATGAATTACCCCACGATGTTCGCGCGAGCGGCGGACGTTGCAGTGTAGTAGATGCCTCGATGAGGAGCAAGGGAGCGCGGCGGCAGCGCGGCAAAGCGCGTCGAAGCGATACCATAATCCTCGCCATGAGCATCAGCCAATATGTTTGCGATTGTCCGGAGTGCAACAGCGAGATCGCTGTCGATATCGGTGCGGACCATCGTCCCTTTAGCGACAACGAAAAGATGGTGTACCGGGTGGTGTGCGGCACCTGCGGCCTTTCGTACGATGTGCATTTCGAGGACCTGCGGCCGGGAGACGAATAAGCAATCCACCAACAGCTCGATGGGGTAACTTGAACCGCATTGGCGTATTAGTGGTGTAAAACACAATAACAAAATAAAAAACATCACGACTGTTTAGAATCAATAATTTAGGAGTAAATTGTTCTCATGTCATTGATTAATAAGCTGGTTATACGTATCCATGTGTGCCCGTGGGAGTTAGCGGTAACTTTTCAGGACTGAACCGAAGGTCAGGCCAGAATTTGCAATTTTTCAAAGAGATGCCTTCAGCGCGCACTGAGCGCCCGGCGGCCAGAGACCCAAGTCCCATGGCCCCCCTCAATCTAGTTGTAAAGGCTAGCGAGAAACGCCGCCAGAAAAATCGACCGAGCAATAAAACTTAAGTAACCACGGCAGACCAAAATGGGAATCAGTACCCTGCCGAACGCCCTGAAGGGCGGCGGGTCTGAATGAAGCCGGTTTAGCCGTGCATCACTGCTTGCGGCTGATCTCCCACGCCTTGGCGTATTTCCAGCTCACGTAGGTGGCGTGGTAGGCGTTCAGCAGCAGGCCCTCGCGGCCGTCGAGGAAGCCAAGTCGAAGCACGTAGTTGTAGAGGAAGGTCAGTTTGGGGCGCAGCGACGATGTCGATCAGGCTGAAGCCGCGCTGGCGCTTGGCAACGGCCATCTCGGCCCCCAGCGACGAGTAGCGGTTCATGTGCGAGATGTAGCTATCGAGCGTGGGATAGGCGTGGTGCAGAAGATTGTTCTTCAGCGAAGCCGTTGTGCCGTCGAGGCGCAGGTCTTCGTGTACGAGGCGGTCTTCGAACTGGCCGACTCCACGACGGAAGAGGCGCAGTTTGGAGTCCGGATAGAAGCCGCCGTGCTTGATCCAGCGGCCGAGGAAGAAGTTCTTGCGCGGGATCCAAAATCCTGCCACGGACGGGTTAGCACTTAATACCCCACGAATTTCTTCGGCCAGCGCCGGTTCGACTTCTTCGTCGGCGTCGAGCGAAAGTATCCAGTCGCCGGTCGCTTTACCTAACGCGGAGTTCTTGTGCGCAGCGAAGCCTTTCCACGGCTCAACGAAGAACCTGGCGTGAAACGACTCGGCGACTTCGCGGGTGCGGTCGGTCGAGCCGGAATCGAGGACAACGATTTCGTCCGCCCAGGCAACGCTAGCCAGGGTGCGGGCGAGGTTGACTTCCTCGTTCAGGGCGATGATGACGACGGTGAGAGTCAAGCAGTCCCATGCTAACCGCGCAAGCAAGATCGGAGAAACAAAAAAGAATGCCGTCCAAGGACGGCATTCAGTAATCGGATCCAAGCTCTCGTCTACTGCTTCGGCGGGACGGTCCCCTGATCGGTTGCGGGAACGATGCCCGGCACGTTGGGTGTCTTCGTGACCTTGCCGGATTGGGCGTCCTGCATGGAAATGCCAAGTTTGGTCAGCGTTCCGGCGGTGTAAAGGTCGAGTTGCACCCTGGACTTTTCGTAATTGGTAGCGGCGGCCAACACGTTGGACTCGGCCTGCGTGAGGGCACTCGATGCCTGTAATACAAGCGTCGAAGTGGAAGCTCCGAGCGAGTATTTCTTCTGCTCGGCATCCAGGTTCTGGGAGGCGTAGTCACGGGCGGCAGTTGCCGCCTGGAGGGCTGCATAGTTCTGCGTCAACTGAAATTGCGCATTGCGGACCTGCAGGGTAATGGTGTTCGCCTGCTGCTGCGCCGACAATTCCGCCTGCCGGTACTCAATCACTGAGCGAACCTGGTCGGCCTGGTTCTGGCGGTTGCGCAGCGGGATATTGATGTTGACGCCGACTCCCTTGTCAGGCGCTGAGCTGTTGAACATGTTTCCAAAGGCATGGCCGTAGCCAGTATCGGGAATCGTTCCGGGCGGGAGGCATTGGCCTGGAGGCGCGGCTGGATCGCCGCAGGTAAGGTACGGGTTCTGGGCGCCCGCCAGGCCGGTGCCACCATAGAAAGCGAAGACGTCCACGGAAGGCAACTGCAGGTTCTTGATCGCCCTCAGTCCGACTTGCCGGTTCGTCAGGTTCAATCGGGATTGGATGATTTCCGGACGGTTCTTCAGGGCGGTATCGATGAGCTCCTCGACCGGAGGCGTCTGGAATGGCTCTTTGATTTGCAGAGTGTCGGTCGGAATGACCGGAGCTGTAGCCAGAATCGAATCCGTGTTATTTCGCGTAATGGCGTTTTTCATCAGCAACTGCTGCAATTGCAGATTGGTTTGCGCGAGGATCAGGTTTTGCTTGGCGCTGGCCACCGAGCTTTGAGACTGCACCACCATGATCGGCGCCAAGGTGCCGATTTCGACCTGTTTCTGGGTGTCGGAAAGGGTCTTGTCTGCCAGCTCCAATGCCCGCTGCTGCACCTGCACGTTCTCGTAGGCATTCACCAGGTCCCAGTAAATGTTCTCGATCTGGGAAACCGTATTCATAATCTGGTTCTGATAGGCGGCGTCCATAATGGCGCGGTCATTGCGCGCGATGCGGATCCAGCGCAGGTTCGAGTTAAAACCGAACCCCTGCAGCAGGTGCTGGCGCAATTGGAACTGGAAGTTGGCGCTCGTGTATGGGTTGACCGTGTTGAAGTTTGAATTCGAACTGGTGCGCGTGTTGTTGTAGCCGACCGACATGAGCGTGCCGGTGGGAAAGCCCTGTGTGTAGAGCAGGTTTGCGGTCGTCGTGGCCTGATTCAGCACCGTGCCACCAGCGAAAACATTCGTGGTGGGAGAGATCTGGTGCTGTTCTTCTCCGGTTCCGGTGAGTACCGGATCGAAGTTGTCAATCGGCGCGCCTTCGCCCTGGGTTGAAGTAACAATGCCAGCCGCGCCCGCGCCAGCTCCGCCGACACCAATAGACGTGCCGCCTGCTCCCCCGCCGACCGTGCTGGATGTAGCTGTGCTACCGGCCCCACCGGGCGTTCCTTGTACCAATCCCGTATTCACGCCGAGTGAGACTGCGCCGGAGCTTGTGCGCAGGATGTCCACATCGGCAGTGATCAGGTTATAGCGCTGAATCGCGATGTCGAGATTGTTTTCCAGCGCGAGCGAGACCGCGTCGTCCAACGACAAGTACATCTTGCCGTCGTGAATGACCTGGTCGATCAGCGCCGAATTCGTGAAATTCGCCAACGGTACGTGTCGTACTCCCCAGACCGACCAGAACTTGGGCAATTGTGACTGCCCCTTCGAGTAGTTCTGGTCCGAGTACTGCTTGTACCCATTGCCCTGAGGCGCAGGCGCCTGGGGCAAGGGCTTAACGGCGTCTGACAACAAATTAGGAGCGGGCACGACCTGTGCGGGAGGTGCAGCAGCTTCCTGCGCGAAAACAGCGGTGGCCAGCAGTCCCACGACGCTGAGCGTCAGGGCTTTACGGAGTGTGATATTCACCGAGCGAAATACCGGCATTCCCTCATCTCCAGAAAAATGCATGTGAACTCTAATGTCCTTCGTGAGAATTCCTGTCGCCTGTCTCTAATACGAGCCAGAGGCCCGGAAGGTTCACGATCTTTCGGGCTCCGGGCGCGGCTGAGTCAAATTGGGCCACGTAAGTTGCAGTAATGGCTTAGTATAGCTGACACCGCACGGCTGGGGCGCGAGGCCTGGTAGAGCTTTACACCTCTTAACATTGCCGTGCGCGGGTTGAATTCGCTCCAAGGACGAGTACGTGAGTCGCAACCTGAAAATCACCCTGACTTATGACGGCTCCGAGTTTCACGGATGGCAGGTGCAACCCGGGGTCACCACCGTGCAAGGCGTTCTTGCTGAGTGCCTTGGACGGATTACGGCCGAGAAAGTACTGCCCCAAGGTTCAGGGCGGACCGACGCCGGGGTGCACGCTCTGGCCCAAGTGGCCTCGGTGCGGATCGAGTCGCCTATCCCAGAACGGAACCTGCAAATCGCGCTGAATGATATTCTTCCGGCCGCCGTGCGGGTGACGGGTGTAGAAAGGGTCGAAGACAAGTTTCACGCACGCCACTCGGCAACGGCAAAGACCTACCGCTACCGAATTTATCGGGGAGACATTTGTCCGCCGTTTCTGGCGCGCTACGTTTATCACGATCCTTATCCCATGAACGAAGAAGCCATGATTCGGGCCTCGGAACACATCGTTGGGACGTTCGACTTCACGTCGTTCGCGGCGTCGGATCCGGAGCGGCAGGCGCGCATCGCAGCGAGTCAAACGGTGGAAGCGCGGGCAACGATGTCGATGAGGAAGATGCCGAGCGACTCCCTGACGCAGAAACAGGGCAACGTTCGGACGGTACATTCGTCGCTGTGGGCGCGGACGCCGGACGAGTTCAGCTATACGATTCGCGGTAACGGATTCTTGCATCACATGGTGCGCAACCTGGTGGGGACGTTCTTGCAGGTGGGCAAAGGCTCGCTGCAGGCCGACGATATCCCCGCCATTCTTGCCGCCAAGAACCGGAGCGCTGCCGGTGCGACCGCACCGGCGTGTGGGCTTTACCTCGTCAGCGTGGAGTACGGAGCGTTATGAACACGGCCACTGAAGTCGCAGTACGGGAAACCATTGTCAGCACCAATCCGGCGACCGGCGAGACGCTGGGCGAGTTGGCGTGCGCCACGCCCGAGGAAGTTCACGAAGCAGTAAGGCGTGCGAGAGAGGCGCAGCCGGCATGGGGAAATCTGCCGGTGAAAGTGCGTGTCGCGGTACTGAAGCGCTTCCAGCAGAAGCTCATGGAAAGGCGCAATGAGATTGCGGAGCTGATCTCTCGCGAGGCTGGCAAACCCACTGTCGAGGCACTGAATACCGAAGTCCTGGTGGTGCTGGATGCGGCGGAGTTCTCCATTCGCAACGCTCACAGCTTTCTGCGGGACGAACCCGTACCCCACGGCAACCTAATCATGAAGACCAAGCGCGGACGGCTGGTGCGCGAGCCGTACGGAGTAATCGGGATCATTGCTCCGTGGAACTATCCATTCTCGACCCCGGCAATTGAGACGCTGGGAGCGCTGGCGATTGGGGAACGCGGTTGTGCTGAAGCCCTCGGAGTTCACCCCGCTGGTGGCGCTGGAGTTTCAGAAGCTCCTGTATTCCGCCGGACTGAACCCGGACCTGCTGCAAGTGTTGATCGGCGCTGGTTCGGTTGGCGGGGCGCTGCTGGAAGCCGACATCGACAAAGTGATCTTCACCGGAAGCGTTGCCACCGGCAAACGCATTGCCGAAGCTGCCGCGAAACGCCTGCTGCCCGTGGTGCTCGAGCTGGGCAGCAAAGATCCCATGATCGTGCTGGAGGATGCTGACCTCGACGTCGCCTCCAGCGGCGCGGTTTGGGGCGCGATGATGAATTGCGGCCAGACGTGCCTCTCCATCGAGCGTTGCTATGTGCAGCGCAGCGTGTACGAGAATTTCCTGGAGCTTTGCCGGCAGAAGATCGAAAAGCTTCGCGTTGGCGAAGGATTAGGCTCCGAGGTCGAAATGGGGCCGCTCATCCACGACCGCCAGCTGCGGACCGTGGAGGACCATGTAAATGACGCGGTTGCCAAAGGCGCGAGGCTGCTGGCGGGCGGACGGCGCCTGACGGAGCTGGGGCCTAATTTCTACGCACCCACACTCCTGGCCGACGTCAGGCACGACATGCGCATCATGCAGGAGGAGACCTTCGGGCCCGCGTTGCCCGTGGCGCCTTTCGACACCGACGATGATGCGGTCAGACTGGCGAACGATACCGAGTTCGGGCTGGCGGCCAGCGTTTGGACGACCAACCGAAAGCGCGGCGAGGCGGTGGCGGCTCGCATCAAGGCCGGCACGGTAATGGTGAATGACGCGATCACGGGCTTTGGTATCTCCGAGGCTCCGCACGGCGGCTTTAAGCAAAGTGGCATCGGACGCACCCACGGCAAGCTCGGCTTGGCGGAGATGGTTCAGGTGAAGTACGTGGACGTGGACTTGCTGCCGCGGATGCCGAAGGTGTGGTGGTTCGGATATGGCAAGGCGTTTCAACAGCAGATGTCGGGCTTCCTCGACATGCTGTTTGGGAGAGGCATCGGCGCGCGCATCAAGGGCGCTCTGGCAGCGACGGGAGCGCTGCTGCGCAAGAACCGAGTGTGAACTGCGGTAAAATGTTGGGTTACCGATATCGTTGCGAGTAGCGACTGTCGTGCTAGTTGCGAAATCGTGAAACTCGCGCTGAAGGACCCGCAATCATCATGCCGGAAATCAACGAGCCCGCCCAGTTACCCAAACACAAAGTCAAGTACAAGATGCCTCTGCAGCGCGCCTGCAATGAAAAAGACGCGAAAGGCAAGCTGTGCGGCGGCCATCTGAAGCGCTGGTTTTACACCGCTGACGTGTTGGAGCAGACCTGCGGCGATGTGCGCGAGGCCTACGGAGACAGCGGCGAAGTTTACCGCTGCGAGCATTGCAAGACTCTGTACCTTCCGAATGAAGACGAGCCCCGCGGAAAGAACGTGGCCGGGGTCGGCAAGCTGTCGATCTTTGGCGTGACGGTAGTGCCCAAAGCGGCAGCGGCGGAAGTGAAAGAGTAGTTCCCTTCCGCGAGCGGTAAAGGGCGGGCGGTAAGAACATCGGATTCGTTCGGCGCCGTGGGGGCGCCGATTTGTTGGTTCATCTGTAACTTCGATCGCGGAAGAGGACCGTGTCGGCAGAAGTCTCCAATCTGATTTACGACTGGAATAAGGTCTACGGGGCTTCCGCAAAGCCCGCAGGCCCGGTGCTGTTGAACGACGAGTCGCTTCGCGACGGCCTGCAGTCGCCTTCCGTAAGTGATCCCTTCATCGAAGACAAAATCGAAATTCTCCACCTGATGGAAGCGCTGGGCATCAACATGCTCGACCTCGGCCTGCCGGGTGCGGGGCCGCGCGCGGTCGCGCACTGCGAGGCGCTGGCCCGAGAGATTGGCCGCGCCAAGCTGAAGATCAAGCCGAACTGCGCTGCCCGAACGCACGAGAACGACATTCGTCCCATCGCCGAGATCGTGCAGCGAACCGGCGTTGCGATCGAGGCGGCCACGTTTATAGGGTCGAGCCCCATCCGGCGCTATACCGAAGACTGGACAGACGACTTCCTGCTGCGCACCACCGAGCACGCAGTCACGTTCGCTGTGTCCCAGGGTCTCGAGGTGATGTTTGTCACCGAAGACACCACACGCTGCGATCCAGAAACGATCCAGCGGATGTACACGACGGCGATCAACTGCGGGGCCCACGCCATCGTTATTTGCGATACCGCCGGACATGCCACACCCATGGGCACCGCGGCGCTGATGCACTTCGTAGTCAACGAGGTCGTGAAGCCCTCAGGTCGCGAGATTCGCGTTGAGTGGCACGGACACTGCGACCGCGGACTGGCCGTGGCCAATTCCATCGCGGCCCTGGTGGCCGGGGCCGACGTCGTCCACGGAACAGGTTGCGGAATCGGCGAGCGCGTCGGGAACACGCAGATCGACCAGATGCTGGTGAACCTGAAACTAATGGGCATCGAGCCGTGGGTCGATCAAGACCTGAGCAAGCTGAAGGAGTATTGCGTCGCGGTCTCGCGTGCGACCGGAATCCCAATTCCGCATAACTACCCGGTGGTGGGCGAAGATGCCTTCAAGACCGCAACCGGCGTACATGCAGCGGCGGTCATCAAGGCGTACCGCAAGAACGACGAAATCCTCGCGAACACCATCTATTCCGGCGTACCGTCTCACTTCTTCGGACTCAAGCAGATCATCGAGATCGGCCCCATGAGCGGCAAGTCGAACGTGCACTTCTGGCTGCAGCAGCGGGGAATTCCTGATTCCGAAGACCTTGTGGATCGCATCTTTGCCCGCGCCAAGAAATCGGCCCGTATGTTAACGGAGGCCGAGATTCTGGAGTGCTGCCGGGCCGCTGGGGCAGTCGCCTCGTAATCGCTTTCTCCTGCTACCTTCATTCGTATTACCATCGGGCATGGCCCTTGGACTCCCCCCGCGCGCTTCTCTTGCCCGAATGGTGTCTGGTGATGGCGACGATTCGCGCGGGCTGCGTACCGCGCAACAGGAAGTAGCAAGGCTGGCGGAGGTGCGTGCTGTACACGACGCGTTTGCATGGTTTCGGTCTCGCGCCCGTGAGCTGGAGGACCTACAGCTTGAATTGACAGCCATTCCTGCTCCCCCGTGGGGCGAGGCGGCACGCGCCGATTGGATGCGCGGGCGATTTGAAGCACTCGGGCTGGCCGAAATTCAGCAGGACGAACTGGGCAACGTGCTTGGCGTCTTGCCCGGCACGGATAACGACGCCGCTTACGTAGCCCTGAGCGCGCACTTGGATACAGTGTTCCCTCCCGGCACGCCAATCAACGTCGCCCGCGAGGGCGGCAAGCTTTACGGGCCGGGCATCGCTGACAACGGAGCCGGACTGACAGCCCTTCTCGCTATTGCCGGTGTGTTGCGCGAGACCGGCATCGAGCATGCCGCCCCGATCCTGTTCATCGCAAACGTTGGCGAGGAGGGCGAAGGCGACCTGCGCGGGATGCGGCACATTTTCCAGCAGGCGCGCTGGGCTGATTCGATTGGCTCCCTGGTCGTCCTGGATGGCGCCGGCACCGATACCGTCATCTCCGAAGGGCTTGGTAGCCGCCGGTACGAGGTCACGGTCCGCGGCATGGGCGGACATTCGTGGAGCGACTTCGGCGTACCCAATCCCGTGGTGGCCCTCGCGAGAATCATCGACCAGTTCAGCGGCACGTCGGTGCCCACGAACCCGAAGACGACGTTTAACATCGGAACGATCGAAGGCGGAACGTCAGTAAATTCGATTCCGCAGTCGGCGACCATGCGTGTCGATACGCGCTCGGCTTCCGTGGAGCAACTCGACCACTTGGAACGGGCGCTGCGCGAAGCCGTAAAAGACGGCGTTGCTGCGACGAATGGACGGAAAAAACCGGGGCTCACCGCTGAAGTCCGAGTGATCGGCAGCCGTCCGGCGGCGGAGTTGCCTTCGGATTCCGGGCTGCTGAAGACGATTCGCGCGGTGGATGCCCAGCTCCACAACAGCGCGCGCCTGCAACGGGCGTCCACGGACGCGAACATCCCTCTCTCACTCGGCCGCGAGGCGATCGCCATCGGCGCAGGTGGCAGCGGCGGCGGCGCGCATACCGTCAACGAGTGGTACGATGCCGCGGGCCGCGACCTTGGCCTGAAACGAATCCTGCTGCTGACCCTGGCTCTGAGCGGAGTCCCCGAAGAATGAGATTGCCGGCCGTTATTTCCCTTCTTGTCGCGACTTTTCTAAGTGGCATTTTTGCTTTTTCGCAGGACGCCTCCAAGTCCGCTGACGTCATCTTCGTCAATGGCGACATCTACACCCAGGCGAAACCCGCCCGCGCGCAGGCCCTGGCGGTGCGTGACGGCCGCATCGTAGCCGTGGGCATGAACGACGGAATTCGCAAGCTCAAGGGCAGCCAGACCAAGGAAGTCGATCTCGGCGGGCACTTCGTGATGCCGGGGTTCAACGACGCGCACGTGCACCTGGCTTCGGGCGGCTTCGAAAAGATGAATGTGAACCTGGTCGGCTCGCAATCGCTGCGCGAGATGCAGCACCGTATCGGATTGAAAGTAAGCACTGCCGAGCCCGGAGTGTGGATTGTCGGCGAGGGCTGGGACCACACGTTGTGGCCGGGGCAGACGCTGCCCACTCGCCACGACATCGACGTGATGACAAACGGGCATCCTGCGATTTTCGTGCGAGTGGACGGGCACATCGCCATCGCCAATACCGCAGCGCTACAAGCGGCGGGCATCACCGGCAAGACGCCAGCCCCGCAGGGCGGCAAGATCGACCTTGACGCCAGCGGCGAGCCGACAGGAATTCTGCGCGAAGGGGCCCAGGGACTGGTGTTCGCCAAAGTTCCGCCGCCCACCCCGGCGCAACGCCGTGAAGCCGCCGAGTTGGCGCTAGCGAACGCATCCCGTTGGGGTGTGACCTCGGCGCAAGACAATTCGTCGTGGGACGATTTTCTGGTTTATGAGGAGCTGGAACGCGACGGCAAGCTTACCCTGCGCATCAGCGAATGGCTTTCCTTCAAGGATTCGGTGAGTGAGTTGGTGGAGCACCGTGCTCATCACCCCGCCGGCGATCCCATGCTGCATACCACGATGCTCAAGGGCTTCATGGACGGTTCTCTCGGCTCGCGGACGGCGGCGCTGCTGTCTCCCTACGCGGATGACCCCGGAAACTCAGGCCTGCCGCAGTATGAGCAGGGCCCGCTCAACAAGATGGCGGTGGAGCGGGCAGATGCCGGCTTTCAGATGGGCTTCCACGCCATTGGCGATCGCGCCGCGCAGATGGCTCTGGATGCTTTTGCCGCTGCCGAAGCGAGTCCCAAGGCGCACGCTCCCGCCGCGGCTCCAAAGCCACGGGACTTTCGCTATCGCATCGAGCACGACCAGGTCATCGCGCCCAGCCAGTTCGCGCAGTACAAGAAGCTTGGCGTGATTGCCTCGGTACAGCCTTCTCATCTTCTGACCGACATGAACTGGGCGCAAGAGCGCATCGGGCCGGAGCGAGCCAAGACGTCTTATCCATGGAAGCAGTTTCTCGACAGCGGCATTCCGCTGGCGTTCGGCACCGATTACCCGGTCGAGCCCATCACGCCGTTCCGTGGTGTCTACGCCGCTGTGACTCGCAAGAACGAGGCGGGAACCAAGGAATACTATCCAGAGCAGAAGCTGACCATCGAGCAGGCCCTGGCGGCCTATACAACTGGCTCAGCCTTTGCGGAGTTCGCCGAGAAGGAAAAAGGAACGCTGGCTCCGGGCATGCTGGCGGACTTTGTGGTTTTGGACCGCGACCTGACCAAGGTTTCGCCGCCGGAGATACTGAAGACGGAAGTCCTGCGGACCGTGGTGGGCGGAAAGACCGTGTTTGAGGTGCCAAACTAGCCTCAGAAACCTGGCCTCCGGCGATAACCTAGTGGTCGCCACGTGCGTCTAACCGAAGTAAATCATCGTCTTAGACGGTTCCCCCCGCCAAAATGGCCGCACCGCACAACAACGTATAATTTAAGTTCGGGTTTCTTCGTTGGAGGAGATGCAATGGATCGGCAACCGATGGGTTTCAGGGAGAGATGGAAGGCCAACCGCTTCAGCTCGACCCTGGTCATTCTGGCGACTCTGTCGCTGGGTATTTTGATCGGCACGGTGGTGTCGGCCGGCGTTAAGGGCAAAGAGAAGGCGGTTGCATCTTCGGACGCAACCCCTCTGACCGTGCCCTCGCCGCAGCAGCTTTCCAGCCAGTTCTCGCAGATTGCTCGCCAGTTGGAGCCCTCGGTGGTCAACATCAGCTCGGAGATAACCATCAAAAACCCGCATGGACGGGGCGGGCAGCAATCACCCGACGACGGCTCCGACGACAACTCCATGCAGGACTTCTTCAACCGCTTCTTCGGCGGCCAGCCCGGCCAGGGCGGGCAGATGCCGGGCGCTCCCGGCGGCGATGACATGCGCGAACGCGCAACGGGCTCGGGCGTGATCGTCGATTCCAAGGGCTATATCGTCACCAATGCTCACGTGGTCGAGAAGGCCGACCGCATCCGCGTAAAGCTGATGAACGACCCGGCTACTGTGACTTACGAAGCCACGGTCGTCGGCTCCGACAAAGAGACGGACCTGGCGGTCCTCAAGATTGAGACCAAGAAGCCGCTTCCCGCTGCTAAGATGGGCAACTCCGACGCCATGCAGGTGGGTGACTGGGTGCTGGCCATCGGCAGCCCGTTCGGATTGGAAGAGACCGTGACCGCCGGCATCGTATCGGCGCGCGGCCGCAATATCGTCCCGCAGCGGCAGTTCCAGTCGTTCATCCAGACCGACGCGGCCATCAACCCCGGCAATTCCGGCGGTCCGCTGGTCAACATGAACAGTGAAGTCATCGGCATCAATACCGCTATCTTCAGCAGCGGCGGGGGCTACCAGGGCGTGGGATTCGCCATGCCGTCGAACACCGTCGTTTCGGTATACAACCAGCTGATTGGCCCCGACCATAAGGTTTCGCGCGGCTCCATCGGTGTGGAGTTCAACGCCGTTCCCAATCCGGCGGTACAGCGCGTTTACGGCGTATCGAGCGGCGTGACCATCGCCAACGTGACCCCCAACGGTCCCTCCGCCAAGGCTGGATTGCTCACCGGTGACACCATCGTCTCGGTCAACGGCAAGGCCGTGACATCGGGCGACGAACTTGTGGCGGAAATCTCGGTCCTTAAACCCGGCACCACCGCCAAGTTGGGCTACGTCCGCAACGGCAAGCAAAGCACCGTGGATGTCACGATAGCTGACCGCCAGAAACTCTTCGCCACGCGCTTAGGCGACGACGAAGAGGGCGGCGAAGAAGCCAAACCGCAGGAGAACAAGCTGGGCATCAATGTCCGCGACATTACTCCTGATTTGGCCGACAAAATGAAGCTGCCAAACACCAAGGGCGTGCTTGTCCAGGACGTCAAGCCGGGAGGATTCGGCGATACCGTTGGCGTCAGCCGCGGCGACGTCATCCTGGAGATCAACAAGCAGCCCGTCAACAGCGAGTCTGACTTCAGCAAGATGCAGTCGCAACTGAAGTCGGGACAAGACGTGGTGTTCCTGGTACGGCCACGAGGTCTGGGCCCGAATGCGGGTACGGTCTTCATGGGCGGCACGCTGCAATAACACGGCGGTCGATTGGCTGACAGGTTCCAAGGCGCTCCCGGGGTGTTACATCCGGGAGCGCTGTGGTTTGTCAGGGGTTGCCAAATTCGAGCACGAAGGCCATTTTTCCTGTTCCCAAAAGTGTGAATGCACGTTTACAATCTGGTTGTTCTATTGGAATTCATAGATTCTCCCCCGAGGTGCGGTACTTGCGCTTGAGTCTTGGAATTCTCCGTTCGCTCACAATAGCTGCGGTTTCGCTGCTTCTTTTGGGCACGGCAACCGCCTCCGACACCACCAAGCCCACCAAGCCGCCTTCCAAATCCCATAAGTCGTCGAAGTCCTCCAAGTCCGGCAGCAAGTCTGGAAAGTCAGGGAAGAAAAAGACGTCGGCTAAGTCCTCGTCCCACGGGCAACATGGGATCGACGCGGACCGAACGCGAGAAATCCAGGAAGCGTTGATCCGCGAGCATTATCTTAGCGGCGAGCCGACGGGGAAATGGGACCAATCCACCAAAGATGCCTTGACCCACTTCCAGGAAGTCAACGGCTGGCAGACCAAGTCTGTTCCCGATTCGCGGGCGTTGATTAAGCTCGGCCTGGGACCGGACAAAACGGGGCTGCTGAATCCCGATACCGCCGTGATGACCGCTCCGCACGAGTTGGGGGCGTCCCAAGGTGCGCAGCCGGGAGGTTCGGCGCAGCAGTAAACAGCGAACCGAACCCTGAAAGTCAGCCCCGGCGCGGAAGATTCCGCGCCTTTCGACTTTTGGTTCGTGCACAGCCCCACAACCTCGACGGGCGGTTTTCCGTCTCAGTGGGGCAATTTGGCACTTTCGTTGTACAATTTGCTGGCTTTGATTTCGTGCGGATTCGAGTGCCTACATCGTCCACCGAATTGACATGGCACTAGTTACCCCCGTTCTTTGCCGAAAGGAGCATATCCGTGAAAAGCAGAATCTTCCTCACCGCGCTCGTCCTGCTAACGCTGGCTGCGATTGTTGCTGACGCACAAACGACGGCGACAGCGGCTCCCGCTGCGTCTACCCCGGCGCAGGGCCGCAAGAAGCGGGTCGCTGTGTTTGATTTCGATTACGCGACCGTGCAGACAGCCTCAGCGGCGGCCTTCGGCAGCAATGTGGATGTAGGAAGAGGAATCGCGGACTTGACCGTGAAGTACCTGGTGCAGGACGGCACCTATTCGGTGATCGAGCGCAAGGCAATGGACAAAATCCTTGCCGAGCAGAACTTCTCGAACAGCGACCGCGCTAATCCGACGTCGGCAGCCAAGCTCGGCAAACTTCTGGGTGTGGACGCAATCATCGTGGGCAGCGTGACGCAGTTTGGCAACGACACTAAGAACACCAAGGTCGGCGGTGGAGGCGGGCCGTGGGGCGCTTATGGCGTCGGCGGCTTCGGCCACTCGAAGAGCAAGGCGATCGTGGCGGTCGATGCGCGCATTGTCGACATCGATACCGCCGAGATCCTGGGCGTTGCTGAGGGTAAGGGAGAGTCCAGCCGCGAAAGCACCTCGCTGCTCGGCGGTGGCGGCGGCTGGCACGGATGGGGCGGCGGCGCGGTGGACTTCGGCAGCAGCGATTTCCAGCAGACCATCCTCGGTGAAGCCGTAAACGCCTCGGTCAAGCAAATGAGCGGCGAATTGATTGCCGACAATAGCAAACTCCAGACTCGTACTGTGAAAGTCGAGGGCCTTGTGGCCTCCGTGGATGGCGGCCAAATCGTCCTGAACGTGGGTGCCAAGGCGGGCCTCAAAGTCGGCGATCAGCTCTCAGTGGAACGCGTAACCAAGGAAATCAAAGATCCGGCCACCGGTCAGGTGTTACGCCGCATGTCGTCTCAGGTGGCGGTGATTAAGCTCACCGATGTTGACGACGTGTCCGCGGTAGGTTCAATTGTGACCGGATCGGGTGTCAAGGTCGGCGACGCTTGCAAGACCGTGACACAGTAGCGTCAGTCGTTTTCGATTGGCTGAGGCGCGGAGCAATCCGCGCCTTCTTTTTTGCCTGGTAACTTAAGCGAGGCCGCCTCTTGGATCGCCTCGCCCAACTTCTCCACCGCCCAGCGAATTTCCTCGGCAGTAATAACCGCCGGCGGAGCGATCATCACGTGGTCGCCGCGCAAGTCCATCGACGCAGCCCTGCATGGGGTAAAGCATGACGCCGCGCTTTGAGCGCGCACTCGTTCACGCGGGCAGCAAATTTCCTTTCTGCAGGGTACGGCTCTTTCGTCTGCCTGTTGGTGACAAACTCGACCGCCCACATCAAGCCCAGCCCGCGCACATCACCCACGCAGTCGAGTCTGCCAGAGTTTCTGCAATTCGTCTTTCAGAACCGACGCGACGCTGCCCGCCAGAATCAGAGTCGGCGGCTGCGACGAGGTTCTTTTCGAGAAGGCGCGCAGCACGGCGCGTCCAGCCGCAACCGATACCGGATGTCCGTTGTAGGTGAAGCCGTGCAGCAGCGTACCCGTGCCGTTGGCGATGGCATCGACCACGTGGCGCTGGGCGATGACCGCCCCCAGCGGCGCGTAGCCGCTGGAGATGCCCTTCCCGGCCGCAATGATGTCCGGCGCGACTCCACAGTGGTCCATCGCAAAGCGGCGTCCTGTGCGGCCGAAGCCGGTCATCACCTCGTCGGAGATCAGCAAGGCGCCATGCTCGCGACAGATTTCCGCGACGCGCTTTACGTACGACGGCGGAGGCGCAGCGGCGCCCAACGTGGCTCCGCTCACCGGCTCCATGATGAACGCGGCGGCTTCTCCATTCGTCTCTGCGATGGCCCGCTCCACCTCCGCGGCATATTTCAGTCCGCAATCGGCGCAGCCGTTTCCGCATTCGTATGGGCAGCGGTAGCAGTAAGGGATGCCCGCTTTCGGAAACTCCCGCAGCATGGGCAGGTAGATCCCGCGCCGCGCAGGATTGCCGCTCACCGCCATCGCACCCAGTGTCGCGCCGTGGTAGCTCTGACGACGGCTGACCACCTGGTAGCGCTCCGAATGTCCACTCTCCACCTGATACTGACGCGCCAGCTTCAACGCGCTCTCGACCGACTCGGAGCCTCCGCTGGTGAAGAAAACCGCACCGCCTTCAAACGCAGGCCCTGCGAACTCCAGCAACTCGTGCGCGAACTCCTCCGCAACTTCTGTCGTGAAATTGCTCGAATGCGCAAACTCGAGCCGCGACGCCTGTTCAGCCATGACGCGCGCGATCGCCGGGTCGCCGTGCCCGATAAAGTTCACGATGGCGCTGCCGGCGAAGTCGAGAACTTTGCCACCGGCGGCGTCATACAGCCACACTCCTTCGCCGCGAATCGCGACGGGATACGACTTGTTCAGGGCACGGTGCAGCACCGCCGAGCGCGGAACCGCGGCAGAAGGCGTATCGTTCTCCACGGGCGGATTATACCGACAATGCCGATGTGCTAATCTTGCCCGCTGATACCTAGCACGAGGATTGCCATGACCGAGCCGGACCACAACAATCAGATGGACTACATTGAATTCCCCGCCACCGACATTGAGGCGACCAAGCGCTTTTACTCGGCGGTGTTCGGCTGGAGTTTCACCGATTATGGCCCCAACTACACCAGCTTTCACGACGGGCGCCTGGCCGGTGGTTTCACCACCAGTGCCAAGCCGGTGAAAGGCGGCCCGCTGGTCGTCCTATACGCGAAGGCGTTGGAGGAATCACAACAGAAGGTGGTTGCCGCAGGCGGCAAGATCGTCATCGAGCCGTTTGAGTTTCCCGGCGGACGGCGCTTTCATTTCGCTGATCCGAATGGCAATGAACTGGCAGTGTGGAGCGAATGATGCACTATGTCAGCACGAGTTCGAAGGTGCCGGGCGGCCCAGGCAAACTCAACTTCTATCTGGTGAAAAGCATTATCGTCGGCGCGCTCGGCGGCCTGCTCTTCGGATTCGACACTGCGGTAATTGCCGGTACCACACAGCAGTTGACGACCGTGTTCCATCTCTCACCCACCGAATTGGGTTGGACGGTCTCCATCGCGCTCGTCGGCACCATCATCGGCGCCATGAGTTCCGGGGTTCTCGGCGACCATCTGGGCGGCCGCGAAAGCCTTCGCATCCTTGCTCTCTTCTATGTGATCTCCGCGCTCGGATGTGCCTTCGCCTGGAACTGGCCTTCGCTGCTCATCTTCCGTTTCATCGGCGGTCTCGGCATTGGCGGCTCCTCCGTTCTCGGTCCCGTGTACATCGCCGAAATTGCGCCCGCCAAATGGCGCGGCTTGCTGGTCGGCTCGTTCCAGATCAATATCGTCATCGGCATTCTGGTCGCCTATCTATCCAATTTCCTGCTCGGGCCTTGCCAACTTCGGCATGAACGAATGGCGCTGGCAGTTGGGTGTAGCGGCGCTTCCCGCGCTGCTGTTCCTCATCATGCTGTTCGGTATCCCTCGCAGCGCACGCTGGCTGGTGACCAAGAACCGCATCCCCGAAGCACGCGAAGTAATCGACCGCCTCGGCTCGCCCGACGGCGCCAGCGAACTCGACGACATCATCGCCTCGATTCATGTCGACGGCCAGGTACACTCCGAGCCACTGTTTCAGCGCAAGTATCGCCTGCCCATCTATCTCGCATTCACCGTTGCGGCGTTCAATCAGCTCGCCGGCATCAATGCCATCCTCTATTACTTGAACTACATCTTCGCCATGGCCGGCTTCGACAAGGTGTCCGGCGACTTGCAGGCTGTGGCCGTTGGGGCAATGAACCTGCTTGCGACGCCTGCTGGGCATGTCGCTCATCGACAAGCTCGGCCGCAAAACGCTACTGATGATCGGCGGCTTCGGCATGACGTTTCTGCTCTGAGCGGGGTCGCCGCCGTGTTCTACACGCAAACATCACCAAAACTTGCTGGTGTGGCTGCTGGTAGCCTACATCGCGTTCTTCGCCATCTCGCAGGGCGCAGTCATCTGGGTGTACATCAGCGAGGTTTTCCCCAATCGCGTGCGCTCCAAGGGCCAGGCTCTGGGCAGCTCCACCCACTGGATCATGAATGCCTTGATCGCGTTCATCTTCCCGGTGTTCGTGCAGCGCTACGGCGGCGCGTTTCCATTCGTCTTCTTCGCCGCCATGATGGCGCTCATGTTCTTCGTCGTGATGTTCACCTTCCCCGAAACCAAGGGCGTGACGCTGGAAGAGATGCAGCACAAACTGGGTATCGAGTATTAACGGCAGGGCGCGCGCTAGGAGGAATGTCGCGGCGTGCGCCGTTGCATTGAGGCCAAGACATGAAATTCTTCCGTCGCGTTGTAGTCCTTCTGATTTCGTCCACTCTGTTCGCCGTTGCCCAAAACCCAGCCCCCGCCGACCCCTACAAGCAGGTGCTCGACCGCTTGCAGGCCGCTGTCACGCTTCCGCTAGAAAACTGGAAGGTCATCACCACCGACTTGGCGCACGGAGAGACTCCCGTTAGCGCGCTGGCTGGGGCGAAGCCGCTCGCCCTCAAGCAGGACTTGAGCCTTCCAGTTTGGCTTTACGCCACCGTTGAGGTTCCGTCGGCGCTGAGCGGCTACTCGGTGAACGGCTCGCGTGTCTCTCTCAATCTCGACATTGGCGGCAACACCGGCATACTGATCACGGTCTTCGTGAACGGCAACATGGTCTCGCGCGGTGATGAGGACTCCCAGGTTCCGATCGCGCTGACGCAGAACGCTACGCCCGGACAAAGGCTGCTGATTGCTGTTCGCATTCTGCCTTCCGGCACCGTCGGGTGCTGCGGCGGGCCGCCGGTTACCGACCTCGCCGCGGCTTCGCTGATGTTCACGCCAACCGAGGCCCGTCCCGACCCCGCCATCCTCCGCCAGGAAATCATGGCCGCTGAATTGCTCATCGCCGCCTATCCCGACGGCAAGGCCCAACGCCAGCAGCAACTCGACGCCGCCGTGCAAGCCATCGACCTCGCCGCGCTCGACAAGGGCGATCAGGCTGCCTTCGACGCCTCGCTCAAGTCCGCTCAGGCCAAGCTCGATCCGCTGCGGCCCTACATGAAGCAGTTCACCGTAAAGGCCGTCGGCAACAGTCACATCGACATGGCATGGCTCTGGCCTGAAACCGAAACTGTCGAGGTCGTGCGCAACACCTTCGGCACCGCGCTCGCGTTGATTCGCGAGTATCCCGACTTCAAGTTCACCGCCTCGGCCGCGCAGGCCTACGTCTGGATGGAAGAAAAATACCCGGCCATCTTCCACGAAATCGAGCAGCGCGTGAAAGAAGGCCGCTGGGAGATCGTCGGCGGCATGTGGGTCGAGCCCGACCTCAACATGCCCGACGGCGAATCGCTGGTGCGCCAAATCCTCTACGGCAAGCGCTACTTCAAGCAGAAGTTCGACGTGGACGTGAACATCGGCTGGAACCCCGACTCGTTCGGCTACAACGCGCAGTTGCCGCAAATCTACAAGCGCGCGGGCATCGACTATTTCGTCACCCAAAAACTGCTTGTGGGCCTCCGAGTTCACCAAGTTTCCCTACCGCCTCTTCTGGTGGCAGGCGCCCGACGGCTCGCGCATGATGACGTATTTCCCGAGCGACTACGGTAACGCCATCGAGCCCGTTCGCATGGCGCGCGATTCGTCGGTGTACGGGCCGATGATGTGGAAGTACAACGCGGGCACGAACTCAGCGCCTGACGGTGCCGTGCAAATGATGTACCTCTACGGCGTCGGCGACCACGGAGGCGGCCCCACCCGCGTCGATCTCGATACGGCGCAGCGCTGGCAGAAGCCGGATGTCGTTTTCCCCAAGTTCGAGTTCTCGACCGCCGCCAGCTTCCTCAACAACCTCACGAAGAACGAGGGTGAGCTCAATCTACCGGTGTGGAACGGCGAACTCTACTTCCAGTACCACCGCGGAGTGCAGACCACGCAGTCAGAAACCAAGCGTGGCAACCGCAAGAGCGAAGTCGCGCTGCTCGACGCCGAAAAGCTGGCGTCGATCGGCACACTGTTCGGCCAGCCGTATCCGCAGGCCGACTTCGATTCGTCGTGGAAGAAAGTGCTCTTCAACCAGTTCCACGACATCTTGCCGGGCTCCGGTATCGGCATCAACTACGTGGACGCCGCGAGGAAGTACGCGGAAGTGCAGCGCTTCAGTAACGACACGATGAAGGCCGCGCTGGCTGATCTGGCGGCGCGGGTGAAGACAGACGAGGATGGCGTAACTGTGCTGGTGTTCAATCCGCTGTCGTGGACGCGCACAGGAGCAGTCGACATCACTTTCAGCTTCCGCGAAATGCATCAACACTGGATGTGATTGATCCGGACGGCATGCAGGCAGAGTCAGAAGTATTGTCCCGCGACGCGCAAACGAGCAGTGTAAAGCTTCGCATTGTCGCTTCGGCCATCCCGGCAACAGGCTACAGAACATTCATCGTCAAACCCCGGCCTACAACGTCGAAGTTCGAAGCCGCTCCCATCGTCGTCGCAACTTCATCGTCAATCGAAAACAACATTCTGAAGGTCACCATAGACCCAGCCACTGGCTGCATCACCAGCCTCTACGACAAAATCAACAGGATCGAAGCGCTCGCGCCCGCTATTCCCGGCGTCGGCGCACCACCGAACCTGCCCGACGGCAAGCCCTGCGGAAACCTACTGCAGGCCTTCGTTGACAAGCCCAAGCAGTGGGACGCGTGGAACGTGGACGCTGACTTCATCGAGCACCACACCGACATCCTCAAAGCCGACGAAGTAAAGCTCATCGAGAGTTCGCCGATTCACGCCGTCGTCCGAGTGAAGCATACCTGGCAGAACTCCAGCTTCATTCAGGACATCACGCTCAATGCTTACTCGCCGCGCGTAGACGTACATATGCAGGCCGAATGGCACGAGAAGCACATCTTGCTGAAAGTCGCGTTCCCGCTCAGCGCGCGCAGCGACAAAGCCACCTTCGAGATTCCGTACGGAACGGTCAGCGCCCGACGACGCGCAACACTCCTGCCGAGAAAGCACAGTTCGAGGTCCCAGCGCTACGCTGGGCCGACCTGTCGGACTCAACCCACGGCTTCAGCCTGCTCAACGACTCGAAATACGGCTACGACGCCAAGGACAACGTCTTGCGCCTCTCGCTTCTGCGCGGGCCTGAGTATCCCGACCCGAACGCCGACCAGGGCCATCACGAATTCACCTACTCGCTGTATCCGCACGCGGGAACATGGCGCGAGGCGATGACCGTGCGCCAGGGATACGAGGTGAACTATCCACTGATGGCGACGACCACCACGCGCCACCGGGCACTCTGCCGCCGTCGCAGTCGTTCTTCGGAACGCAGGAAGACAATGTCGTCATCACCGCCATCAAGAAAGACGAAGACGACAACTCACTCATCGTGCGCTTCTACGAGTGGGCCGGAAAGGGCGGCGACATCCATCTGAGGCTGCCGCAAGCCGCTTCAGCAGCGTGGCAGACGAACCTAATGGAGGTAGCGTCGGGTACGCTTACGCTCGACTCTACCGGCAAGGTGGTCACCGTCCCAACCAACGCCTACGAGATCAAGACGGTGAAACTAAAATTCGCAAAATAGTCGGGTCTTCGGATCGTTTGAAATAGAAAGTGCACACGTGCACCGCCTGCAGAAACCGATGCTCTATTGAGATTGCATAATTATAGGGACATTTCTAAAACCGTATACTGGTCAGCACTGGCGCTTGTGGGTGGAGTTTTTTCCGGCTATGCGCAGAGACTAAGTCCGGTTGAGTATCAACCTCTATGCGGCGTTGAAAAGAGGAAACGAAATGGCGATCTACACAGTGGATGAGTCACAACGCAAAGCTGCAAAGGTTGTAGGGGCAATGTACCTATTCGGCTTTGTAGCGGTCTTCGATGAGCTTTATGTCCGCGGCCGTCTCATTATCGACAACAATGCTGCGGAGACAGCTCGGAATATCATTGCGCACGAAACACTCTTTCGCCTCGGCATCGCCGTCGATCTAATTGAAATGGCTTCCATGGTGGTGCTCCTCACGGCTCTTTACGTTGTTCTCAAGCCGGTAAACCAAAGCCTCGCCTTGCTCGCGGCGTTTTGGAGGCTCATGGAGGCAGCAATTTGTGTGGTTATGACGCTCAGCAGCTTTGACGTTTTGCGGGTCTTGAGCAGTGCTGATTACACGCGGGTATTTCAAGCAGATCAACTGCGGGCCTTGACGAGCATATACCTTGGCGCGCACGGCGCCGGATACAATGTTGCCGAAATTTTTTTGGGATTGGGATCCACAGTTTTTGGCTATCTGTGGTTTAAGTCAAGATATATTCCCAGAGTATTGGCAGCCTGGGGAGTATTTTCGTCTTTGCTGGTCGCGACATGTACTTTTGCTTCCGTCATTTTTCCCAACTTCCAGGACGTGAGCTTTCCGGTCTGTTACCTCCCTATCGCGATTTTCGAACTCACAATGGGCTTTTGGCTTCTGATTAAGGGATTGCGGCAACCGGGCCAGCCGAGCGCGATAAAGTAGCCAAGCGTAGGAATGAACGCTAAACGATGGAACGCGCAGCCCGAGGCAGAGCTGTTGCTTTTCTCTGCGCTTGAACGATAATTGCCACTTATGTCCTTCACCCTCCTCGACTGGTCGGCCATCGTCGGCTATCTCGCCATCACACTCATCCTCGGCCTGTGGTTTCGCGGGCGCTCCGGCAAGAGCGTTGACGACTATTTCGTCTCCGGACGCAACGTGAACTGGTGGCTGGCCGGCACCTCGATGGTCGCCACCACCTTCGCCGCCGACACGCCGCTGGTCGTCACCGGCCTCGTCTATTCGCAGGGCATCTCCGGCAACTGGCTGTGGTGGGGCTTCCTTTTCTCTGGGATGATGACGGTCTTCCTCTTCGCCCGCCTGTGGCGTCGCTCAGGGCTGCTCACCGACGTACAGTTCGCTGAGATCCGCTACTCCGGCAAGCCAGCGGCGTTTCTGCGCGGCTTTCGCGCCATCTATCTCGGTCTGCTGATGAACTGCGTCATCCTCGGATGGGTCACCAAGGCGATGACCTCCATCGTCAGCACCACGCTGGCCAACACGCCGATGCTAAACAACATCAGCGCCTTCATGTCGCGTTTCGGCTCGGTGTGGAGCGGCAACGACGGCGCCGCCCTCGCCATCTGCGTGCTCTTCCTCATCCCCTTCACCGGCCTCTACGTCGCGCTGGGCGGCCTGTGGGGCGTGCTCTGGACCGACCTCTTCCAGTTCGTGCTGAAGATGAGCATCGTCATCGCCGTGGCCTACTACGCCATCGCGGCCTGCGGAGGCATGTCCGCCGTCATCGCCAGCCTGCAGCAGATGCAGGCGCATGCGGGCGGAAACGCCGAGAGCCCGCTGAACTTCCTGCCCAACTTTTCGCGCGGGGTGACCTCCGAACCCATGTGGATGGTCCCCCTCGCCAACTTCTTCGTCTTCATCGGACTGCAATGGTGGGCCTTCTGGTATCCCGGCGCCGAGCCCGGCGGCGGAGGCTACATCGCCCAGCGCATCTTCAGCGCCCGCGACGAGAAGCAGGGCCTGCTCTCCGTCCTCTGGTTCAACATCGCCCACTATGCCATCCGCCCCTGGCCGTGGATCCTTACCGGCATCGCCGTCATTGTGCTCTACCCGGGGCTGGCGCATCCCGAAACCGGATACATGCTGGTGCTCAACAACTATCTGCCCCACCAGTATCGCGGCATCGCCATTGCCGGATTCCTCGCCGCCTTCATGTCCACCATCGCCACGCAGTTGAATTGGGGCGCGTCGTACCTCGTCTCGGACTTCTACCGCCGCTTCGTCAACAAGACCGCAACCGAGAGCCACTACGTTTTGATCTCGCGCCTCTGCACCGTGCTGCTCGTGATCGCCGCCGCCTACATCTCCGTGCAGCTCGGCTCCATCGCCTCCGGCTGGGAAATCGTGCTGCAAGTCGGCGCGGGCACCGGCGCGGTGTACATCCTCCGCTGGTACTGGTGGCGCATCAACGCCTGGAGCGAAATTTCGGCCATGGCATGCTCGCTCGCGGTCAGCCTTGTGCTCAGCCGCTGGCATCCCTTCACCGGAAACAGCTCCGTCGTTTTCGCCAAGGGAGCCATTATAACTACCATTATAACAACGCTGGTTTGGGTCGCAGTCACCCTGCTCACCAAACCCGAGCCACAGGAGGTCTTGGCGCGCTTCTACCGCAACGTCCGTCCCGACGTCCGCGGCTGGCAGCGCATCGCCGATTTAGAGCCGTCCGTCCCGCAAAACCGCGACCTCGGACGCAACCTGTGGGCCTGGGCACTCGGCTGCGCCATGGTTTACCTCTGCCTCTTCGGCACTGGAAAGATCCTTCTCCACGAGTCAGGCCTGGGTGCGATTTTGCTATTCTTTTCAGCAATTTGCGCCGGCTTGCTCTATCGCGGGGTAGTCCGCAATTTTGCCGACGAATCCGAAGACGCACCGGGTACCGTTCCCGACTGGGTCGAGAAACCAGCGACATCGGGGCATTGAAAATGGCACCAACCGAATCAAGTCGCGACAACCTGAAACAGGTCGTTCCGCTCCTCGGCGTCACCGATATGGCGCGTTCGCTGCGCTTCTACCTTGACGGCCTCGGCTTCGCCTTGAAAAACAAGTGGGAGCCCGAAGGAAGCATCCGCTGGTGCTGGCTCACCCGCGGCGGCGCGTCCATCATGTTGCAAGAGTTCGTCAAGGAAGGCCACGGTGGCCGCAGTCCTGACGGCGTGTTAGGCCAGGGCGTCTCAGTCTGCTTCCAGTGCGAAGACGCGGTCGCGCTCTATCGCGAGTTCCGCTCACGCGGCATCGAAGCTCAAGAGCCGTTTGTCGGCAACTCCATGTGGGTCACATGCTTCAGCGACCCTGACGGCTACAAGCTCGACTTCGAAAGTACGACCGATGTGCCCGAGGAAACCAAGCTTTCGGAAGTGGAAGGGAAAGAAAAACACTAACAGCGGATTTCGCGGATGACGCGGATCGTTCAACTCAGAAAACCAAGCGTCTTGAAGACTTGAGAATCATCCGCGAGATCCGCGCAATCCGCGGTTGCTTTTGTCCTGATCCGTGTTCATCCGTGACGATCCGCGGCTGATTTCGTCCTTCACAGGAGTGCGCGGGACACGCACAGCGCCGCCGCTCCCGCAATTCCTGAGTCAGCCCGGTACTTTGCTTCCGCGAACGGAATTTCCCCGCACCGCGCATTCACCGACCAGAACGGCAGTTGCGATGCGATGCGGTCGAACCACTTCGCCATCAGCCCACTCAACCCGCCGCCGACCACAATGATGTCGGGCTCCAGCAGATCGACCACGTTGCCGAACCACACCGCGAGAACGTCCGCAGTCTCGCGCAGCATCTCGGTCGCCAGTGGATCGCCTTCTTCCCAAGCTTGCGCCAGCGTTTCGCTCGTAACTTTTTCCACCTTGCCGCCCGCCAGTTCAACGATGCGCTTGCCGCGCGTGGCCTCTCGCGTCAGCTTCTCCTGCGCGCGCGCTGCGATGGCCCATCCCGCGGCAAACGTCTCGATACAACCCGACTTTCCGCACCGGCACCGCACTCCGCGATAGTCGATGCTCATGTGTCCGCCCTCGCCCGCCGCGCCAGTACGCCCGAGATAAAGCTGTGTGTTGTATGTGATCGCCGTCCCCACACCGGTACCCAGCGTCGCGTAGAACATGCACTTGTAGCCCGCGCCCGCTCCCCACAGTGCCTCAGCCAGTCCGGCCGCATTGGCGTCGTTGTGCACATGCGTTGGCAGCCCATACGCCTGCTTGACCTCATCCTGCAGCGGATAATTCTGCCAGCACGGCAAATTCGACGGATTCAGCACCATGCCCGTCTGCGGATCGACAGGCCCAGGCGAGATCAACCCGATGCCGCCAACTCGCACGTCTGGATGCTCCGCGCGGATCGCATCAATCGCCGCTTTCACACATCCCAGCGCCTCTTCGGCGGTTCCCCGCGCCTGCATCGGCGTGCGCGTCTTGTGCAGGATTTCCCCGCGCGAATTCACCAGTCCAGCGGCGACCTTGGTTCCGCCAATGTCCACTCCGATGTAAACCTCGGATGATTCCGGCATGCCTGCTCCTAAACTCCGAAGCTGAGTGTACGACATCGCCCATCGCAGTCCGCGAACGCCGCCCCGCGGTTAAACTCGTACCATGCCCCTTCGCCTCCTGGCCGCGCTGCTCTTAGTGGCTCTGCCGCTTGCCTCCCAGGAACGCCCGTGGTCCGTCTCGCCCTGCGAGCTGCTCAAGAACCCCGGCATGTACGGCGATACTCTCGTCAGCGTCCCCGGCCTTGTTCTCTACGGCCCCAACCAGTTCACCACCCACGGTTTCGATTGCGCCGACGACAGCGGCGCACTGCAGATTGAATTCGGCGGCCATCCCACCGACCCAAAAGATCAATTCAGATTGCCGGAGGCGCAACTCGAAGCGGGCACCGTGCCACTCAAGCAAGACGCCGACTACGCCACCATGCAGCGCTTGATGAAGACGATCGACGCTTCGGGAAGGGTCCAGATGATCCGCGCGACGCTCATCGGGCGGTTCTTTGCCGGCCCGGCGTTCGGCACCAAGTCCGGCGAGATCAAGCATCCCAACGCCCGCCTCGTGATCTCCGAGATCGAGCTGGTCTCGAGCAAGCCCGAAGATGCCGTGGACTTTACGCCCGAGACAAGTACTGTTCCGCCGGCGCCCAAAAACTGCACCGCTACCGCGCTCGCCGTGCCCTCGCGCGACGAAGAAGACAGAATCCAGCGACTCAGCCGCGAGCCTTCCGAAAATCTCGACTACCTCTCCGATCCCCAACAGGTCGCCGTCCGCGCAATCGCCGCCAACGAGCAGCTCAAACCCGAAGACGTGGCGACCAACCTTCGCCTGGCGCGTGAAGCTGTCGCCCTCCGCGAGTACACCTGGACGTCTCCCAGCGGATTGCGAAGCTACGCCATCACCGTCAACCGCCCCTACTGGCTCCTCCCCAGCACCTACTCATCCGACGCGATGATCTGGGTGCCGAAGCGCCTAACACTTACGGTTTGCCCGGCGAAGCTCACCCGCTAGTTACGAAACTCACGAACAAGGTTTATGATTCTTAGTTCAGCAAAATGCTGTCGGCTGACTGTGGAGAGCCCCCAACATGCCCACGGACCGCAAGATTCGCGTACTGGTCGCCAAACCCGGCCTCGACGGCCATGACCGCGGCGCCAAAGTCATTGCCCGCGCCCTCCGCGACGCCGGAATGGAAGTCATCTACACCGGGCTGCGTCAGACCCCGGAGATGGTCGTCACCGCCTCGCTGCAGGAGGACGTGGATGTCATCGGACTCAGCATTCTCTCCGGCGCGCACAACGCCATCGTCCCCCGCGTAATGGACCTTCTGAAGCAGAACCAAATGGATGACGTGCTGCTGGTGGTCGGCGGAATCATTCCTGACCAGGATGTCGAAGGCCTCAAGCAGGCTGGTGTGGCGGCGGTCTTCCAGCCGGGCACGCCCATGGACTCCATCATCGACTTCATCCGCACCAACGTGAAGCCACGCGGCGTAACGGCCGGCGGCTGATGGCGCCTCCCCATCCCCACAGCAGCCGACTCCACCGCCTCCTGCAACAAACGGTTGGCCCGTCCCCGTGGTACTGGGAAACATTCCCCGAGCTCCGCAGCGGCTCCGGGCAGGTCTTCACCTGGCAACATCACGGCGCAGAAGGCCAACTCGCCTACGTGGTCACGCTGCATCTGCGCTCACAACCCGACAAACCACTTCTCGCGCTGAACTCTTATTGCCGTCCCTTTGCTGTCGAGCCGCACCGGCTGGGCATCTGGTGTCCCGACGGCCGCAATCTGCGCTTCGTCGTTTTCGAGTTGGATTCCCTGAAACCGTTCGCTTACGAGGAGATTGCCGGTTGGTTCAAGCCTTCGCCGGAGCGCATCTACTCCGCAACGCCGCCGCTCACCGAGTTCGCCGTTAGCGCCATGCTCAAGGAAGGCACTCACCCCATCGACGCGCCAGCGGAGTTCCACGGTGTCGAAGAGATCTTGATACCAGCGCAATATGGCGCAAAGTCCAAAGACGACGCGGCCGCAGCGATCTACGTGGTCTATCCTCATGCCGGCCTGGTGGAGGTGCTTCCCCAGCGCTGGTTCACCTCCAGCCAGTTCGACGTCGGCATGCAGTGGATCACCCGCCTCGTGCGCGACCCCGTCAGCCACCGCATCGTCGGCGAAGCCATGCGTTTCGGCAGCTTCGAGTTGACCGAGGACGGCTGCGAGCTGGCCTACATGATCGAGGCCTGAAGTCCGAACCGCCCCGGCCACATGCCATTTGTTACCCTGCTTTGTATTGGACCAGCCCGCACAATGTGATGACATACTCTGCTCCGTTGAGGAGTGCGGCAGCGCGTTCGTATTGCGCTTGATTTCCACCGACGGCACGAACCGCCTCACCCGCGCGAGGGTAGCGGCTCTGACGGCAGCGCTCGCCGATCTCGCCGAAAAGCCCCCTCGCAAACTCATCCTCGCCGGCAACGCCCACTTTTTCTCCGCCGGAGCCGACCTGAACGAAATCGCCCAATTGCATGGCGCTGAAGCCTTTCGCTTTGCCCAGATGGGACAACGTCTGATGCAGGCCATCGCCGACTTCCCCGCTCCAACCATCGCCGCCGTTCAAGGCTACTGTATGGGTGGCGGACTCGACCTGGCTCTGGCCTGTCAGCACCGCATCGCCTCCCCGCACGCCATCTTTGGCCATCGCGGGGCCGCCCTGGGGCTCATCACCGGATGGGGCGGCACCCAGCGCCTTCCCCGACTGATTGGCAAGGCCCGCGCCCTGCAGATGTTTCTGGCCGCGGAGAAGCTCCACGCTTCCGACGCGCTGCGTTATGGGCTGGTTGACGCGATTGCCGACGATCCCGTCGCCGCAGCATTGACCTTCGCCCGCGAATCGGTGACCACATAACGCGATCACCGCGCTCGTGCGCTATCCTAATGCGGTGTCAACCCTCCTCCCCCCGGATGACAAGAAGCTGATCCAGATCGTGGATGCCGCCCTTCTCAACTCGGAGTGGCGCAGCGGCGACTGGCTGATTTGCAAGCCGGGCTGCACCCCATGTTGCATCGGGGTCTTCGCCATCGACCAACTCGACGTACTGCGGCTCCATGCAGGCCTGGCGAATCTCGACAATAGCGACCCAGAGCGCGCCGAGCGAATTCGCCAGCGGGCGCGTGAGTCTTGGGCGCGGCTCGCACCTGACTTTCCCGGCGATCCGCAGACGGGAATTCTGGCCGACGATGACGAGGCTGCCGCCGAGTTCGAAAAGTTCGCCGATTACGAACCTTGTCCAGCGCTCGATCCCGAGCATGGCACGTGTGACGTCTATGCCTGGCGGCCCGTTACGTGTCGTGTCTTCGGCCCGCCCTTGCGAACCGACGGCGGGCTTGGGGTTTGTGAACTCTGCTACCACGGCGCCAGTGCCGACGAAATTTCCGCCTGCGAACTGAACCTCGACGACGCCCACGAATTGCAGGCTCGGCTGGTCAACGACTTGAACACAGCCGGTACGAGTGGAAACACCATCGTCGCCTTCGCGCTCGCCGCGACGGCAGTCGGCTCCAGCTAAGCTGCGGCGCATTGCACGCTAACCCGTCGCTGCTTTATCGTTATCGGTCTGCCTACGGGCCGACGAGCCATCCTTATGAGTGACCCCAAGCACGCCGGAACTTCCGCCCAATTCGCCACACAGGTGAAACCCTCCTCGCCTCGTTTCGAACGCAACCAGCATGCCGTCGCCGATCTGGTGGGACGGCTCCGCATGGACGAGGAGCAAATCGATCTCGGCGGTGGTGAAAAAGCCATCGATTCCCAACACGCCAAAGGCCGCCTCACTGCGCGCGAGCGTATCGCGAAGTTGGTCGACCCCGGCACCGAACTCTTTGAGCTGGGCTCCTACGCGGCCTGGCGCATGTATGAAGAGTGGGGCGGCGCGCCTTCGGCGGGAGTTGTCACCGGACTGGCGCGTGTGCAAGGGCGACTCGTCATGCTCATCGTGAACGACGCAACCGTCAAGGCCGGCGCGTTCTTTCCGATGACCGCCAAGAAAGTCATCCGCGCCCAGAACATCGCCATCGACAACCGCATCCCCACGATTTACCTCGTCGATTCCGCCGGAGTGTTTCTACCGCTGCAGGAAGACGTCTTCCCTGACACCGACGACTTCGGCCGCGTCTTCCGCAACAATGCCGTCATGTCGGCCATGGGAATCCCCCAGATCACGGCCATCATGGGCATGTGCGTCGCCGGCGGAGCCTACCTGCCCGTCATGTGCGATCACATCCTCATGACCGAAGGCAGCGGGCTGTTTCTCGCCGGACCCGCTCTCGTGCAGGCGGCCATTGGCGCAAAATACACCGCCGAAGAGCTGGGCGGCGCCGCCATGCACTCCCAGATCAGCGGGACCGTTGACTTCCGCGAGCCCGACGACGACCACTGCATCGCCCGCATCCGCTCGCTGGTCGACAAGATGGGCAACCGCCAGCTAGGCGTCTTCGACCGCAAACCCACGCGCGAGCCGCTCTATCCCGCCGATGAAATCTACGGCATCTTCGACGACGACCCCGCCCGCCAGTACGACATGAAGGAGATCATCGCCCGCATCGTCGACGCCAGCGAATTTGACGAGTACAAGTCCGAGTACGGCGAGACCGTACTGTGCGGTTACGCTCGCATCGGCGGCTACGCCGTCGGCATCGTCGCCAACCAGAAGACCCACGTCAATCAGGTGGACCGCAGCGGCAACAAGCGCATCGAGTTCGGCGGCGTCATCTACACCGAATCTGCCGAGAAGGCGGCGCGCTTCATCATGGACTGCAATCAGAACCTGGTGCCGCTGATTTTTCTGCACGACGTCAACGGCTTTATGGTCGGCCGCGATGCCGAGTGGAGCGGCATCATCCGCGCTGGCGCCAAAATGGTGAATGCCGTATCGAATTCCGTGGTGCCGAAGATCTCGGTGATTTTCGGCGGCTCCTTTGGCGCGGGACACTACGCCATGTGCGGCAAGGCCTTCGATCCCCGCTTCGTCTTCGCCTGGCCAACCGCCAAGTATTCCGTGATGAGCGGCGCCTCCGCGGCCGGCACGCTGGTGGAAATCAAGATCAAGCAGCTTGAGCGCGGCGGCAAGAAACTGAGCGAAGAAGATCGCAAACAACTCTTCGACGAGGTGAAGGCCACTTACGACGAGCAAATGGACCCGCGCTACGGCGCCGCCCGCCTCTGGATCGACAAGATCATCGACCCCATGGAAACCCGCGACGCCCTGATCACCGCCCTCGACGCCGCAGCGCTGAATCCGGATGTGCCCAAGTTCAGCGTAGGAGTGCTGCAGACGTAAGCCAGTGGATAGTGGTCAGTGGATAGTGGTTAGTTTCGGAGGTGCCAATGGAAGCACATCAAAAGAGGATTAGCAGCTATCGGGACCTCGTTGTGTGGCAGAAAGCGGTTGAACTCGTAACCGCGATATATGCGGCCACTGCCAGCTTTCCGAAACATGAAATCTTCGGCCTCACTTCCCAATTGCGACGCTGTTCTGTATCGGTGCCGAGCAACATCGCAGAAGGCCAAGGCCGCGCAACGAAGGGCGAATTCATCCAGTTCCTTTCACACGCGCGTGGCTCGCTGTTTGAGCTCGAAACTCAATTGTGCATCGCTGGCAAACTCGGTTATCTCTCTTCTGACCACACCCGCGAGCTCGAACTTAAAGCACAAGAAGTCGCCCGCATCCTGAATGGACTTTTGACCTCGCTGGGTGCCGGTGCTCGTAAACTATCCACTATCCACTAACCACTATCCACTTTTTATGCTCACTCTCATCGAATGTCCCCGCGACGCCTGGCAAGGTCTTCCCGGCCAGATTCCTACCGCTACCAAGGTCGAATACCTGAAGGCACTCGTCGCCGCCGGATTCAAGCACATCGACGCCGTCTCCTTCGTCTCACCCAAGGCCGTCCCGCAAATGGCAGACTCGGAAACCGTCCTGCGCGAACTCGACCCTCCTGACGACGTTGAGATTATCGCCATCGTCGTCAACGAGCGCGGAGTCGAGCGCGCCATCGCCACCGAAGCCGTTCGGACCGTAGGCTTCCCGTACTCCCTGTCCCCAACGTTCCTCAAGAACAATCAGAACCAGACGCCCGAAGAGAATCTCGACATCCTCGAAAAGGTAAAGCTGAAAGCCGACGAAGGCGGACTCGACACTATCGCCTACATCTCCATGGCGTTCGGCAATCCTTACGACGACTTGTGGAATGCCGAAGAACTCATCGAAGGCATCGGCCTGCTCGCCGACATGGACCTGCAGGCGATTTCTCTGGCCGACACCGTCGGTCTTGCCACCCCTCAACAGATCGCCGACCTTGTCGGACCGGTTCTGCAGACATTTGCTGGCCTTGAGATCGGCGTCCACCTGCACAGCCGTCCCGCTGACGCCGCAGCTAAGGTTCTTGGCCGCCTACGACGCCGGTTGCCGCCGCTTCGACTCCGCCATCGGAGGCCTCGGCGGATGCCCCTTCGCGCAAGACGTCCTGGTCGGCAATATTCCCACCGAAAGCGTTCTGGAAGCGCTGCGGCAACGTGGGGTCGCCCTCCCGGCAATCAAGCCCATTGGCGATCTCGTCAGCCTTTCGGCTAACCTTGCCGAGGTGTTCGGCGGCCCGAAAGTGTAGCCGTGCGGCCTTCCCCCGGCTCCCAAAATGGGCACGATTTCAACATTTTGAACTCTCTCGCGAAAGAAGTCGGTTAAGGAAGTCCTTATCGGTGTGATAATGCCTTGCGGAGCACAACCCGGACGCGGCTCGTTATCGCAGTCGGCCCCACCGGCGTTCAGCGCAAGACGCAGCGAGACCTGACGATGTCCCAACAGCCTCACCAGTACGCCACGCTGACTCTTGGATTCGACGGCCCCGTCGCCACCCTCACCCTCAACCGCCCCGACAAGCGCAATGCCATCAGCCACGCGCTCATCGAAGAGTTGCATCACGCCCTTCATGAAGTGCAGAAGTCCAGCTCTTTTATCCTCATCCTCACCGGATCCGGCACCGCCTTCTGCTCCGGCATGGACCTCGAAATCCTACGCGAAGTAACCCACCTCACCGAGGAGGAGAACCTCGCCGACTCCGGTCGCATGGCGCACATGTTCCGCACGCTCTACGACTTTCCCAAGGTGACCATCGCCGCCGTTAACGGCCCGGCGCTGGCTGGCGGCTGCGGACTCGCCACTCTCTGCGACTTCACACTGGCTTCTTCTGAGGCCAAGTTCGGCTACACGGAAGTGCGCATTGGCTTCGTGCCCGCGATTGTCTCCACGTTTCTCTTGCGTCAGGTCGGCGAGAAGCAGGCGCGCGACCTGTTGCTCACTGGCCGGATCATCGCCGCCGACGAGGCCCTCCGCCTTGGCATGGTCAACGAAGTCGTTGCGCCAGAAAATCTCATTCCGCGTGCCCGCGACGCTCGCCGCCACCTTGGCTGCCAACAGTCCGGCTTCGTTGCTTTCCACCAAAAGGCTGCTGCGGATGTATTCTCATGCTGAACTCGACCACCAGATCGCCGCGGCCGTCGACGAAAACGCTCGTATTCGTACCACTCACGACTTCCGCGAGGGCGTCACTGCTTTTCTTGAGAAGCGCAAACCAAATTGGACAGGGAGGTAGATTGTGAAACTTCGTCACCTGGTTGTCGTCGCAACGTTGATGTTCCCGTCCCTGCTGCTTGCCCAGGTCGCGTCGCCTGCCGGCAAGCCGGAATCCCAGGCCTCCGCAGGTAGCTATCCCGTGATGAGCCTGGCCGCCAAGGACCGCGCCCGCCAGATCTTCGGCTATTTCGAGACTGGACAGTCCGCCCAACTCTTCGCCGCCTTCTCGCCGCAGATGAAAAAGAACAGCAGTTCTGCCAAGGTCTCCACCATGGCGAAAGAAGTCGCCAGCCAGCTCGGACGGGAGGAAAAGATGATCGGCGACAACTTCGCCCCCGATCTCCTCTCTAAGCAGACGATTTACTCCAGGTTTTCGCAATTCTCCAAGAGCAAAGATCCCGTGTTTACTGTGATCACGATCGACCCGCAAGGACAGGTCGCCATGTTCCAGTTCCGCCCTGCCCCGCCCCCGCCCGGAAACCGCTTCGTCGATTACAAAGTCAAGACAAAACTCAAGTTGCCCTTTACTGGCGAGTGGTTCGTGTATCAGGGCGGCGCCGTTGCTTACCAGAACGGAGACGCCTACCGTGACGCTGAGCGCTACTCTCTCATTTTTACCGTCCTGAAGAACGGTCAGCCCTTTTCCGGCGACGGCAGCAAGAACGAGCAGTTTTATTGCTACGGCACGCCCGTCACTGCTCCCGCCGACGGCACCGTCGTCATGGTGAACGATACTTTTGCCGACAACACCCCCGGCCATTCGGATCAAGTGCTGCCCAACGGCAATCGAGTGCTAATCTCCCACGGCAACCAGGAGTACTCCTTGCTGCTGCACCTCAAGCAAAACAGCATCAAGGTCAAGTCCGGAGACAAGGTCAAGCAGGGCGACGTGGTGGCGGAGTGCGGCAATAGCGGTAATTCCCCTGTTCCACATTTTGAATACCGCCTGCAAAATACCAGAGGCACGCCCTATCCCTTCACCCTGCCGGTGGAGTTCGTCGATTACGTGGCCGACGGCAAGCCGGTGGCGGCGGGCGGCCCCGTTCGCGGCCAGTTTGTCAGCAACGGCAACGACGCTGTGCAGACCGCTGCGCAACCGAAATAGGCGTTGCCTCAGCCCCGCGTTGCTCCGTCATTCCAGGCCCGAGGTTCGCGCTGCATGATAAGTTGGAACGAGGCCATCATGCAGTCAGAGTCCGCAGCAAGTGTTTACGAAGCGCAGCTCCGTGTCCGTTACGCGGAAACCGACCAGATGGGCGTCGTCTACCACTCCAACTACATCGTTTGGTTCGAGGTGGGACGCGTCGAGATGCTCCGCCAGTTAGGTTTCACCTATCGCGATATGGAAAAGATCGATGACATCCATATCGCCGTGGCCGATGTCCACTGCCGCTACAAAGCGCCCGCCCGGTACGATGACCTGCTTACGATTCGCACCCGTCTGGTCAACGTTCGCGGCTCCGTCCTGCACTTTGGATATCAGATCGTGCGGGCAGAAGACGGCACGATGCTGGCCGAAGGCGAGAGCGTCCATATTGTCGTGGACTCGCGCTTCCACCGCATGCATCTGCCACAGAAATACTTGGGACCGTTCTTGCAGGCCGCGGGAAAAAGCTGAACCATACTCCGTCGGATTGGCAGCCGCAGCTGGCGCTCACTCAGCGCCACGTTTTGCGGCGGGATGAAACTCGATGAAAGTTCTGCACATCAACGGTAACAATCTCACGTTGGATGATCTCTCCGCCGTCGTCTACCAGCGCCGCCCTCTCATGCTCGACCCCGAAGCTCGCCTCGCGGTCGATCGCGCCCGCTCCGTCGTCGAAGACCTGGTGGTCAACAATCGCCTAGCCTACGCCGTCACTACCGGCGTCGGCCAGCTCAGCGACGTGCGCATCCCCCCGGACGACATCCGCAAGCTGCAAGTCAATCTTATGCGCTCGCACGCCGTAGGCGTCGGCGAGCCACTCCGCGAAGACGTCACCCGCGCCATGATCCTGCTCCGCGCCAACTCGTTGGCCAAGGGCTTTTCCGGTGTCCGGGCTCTGGTCATTGACACCCTATGCGAGCTGCTCAACCGCGGCGTTCATCCCGTCATTCCCTCGCAGGGCAGCGTTGGCGCCAGCGGAGACCTCGCGCCCCTCTCCCACCTCGGACTCGTGCTCATCGGCGAGGGCGAAGCGTATTTCAAGGGCCAACGCATACCCGCTGCCGACGCCCTGAAACAAGCCGACATCAAGCCACTCGTACTCGAAGCCAAGGAAACCATCTCGCTCATCAACGGCACTCAGGCGATGCTCGCCATAGGACTCCTGGCCACATTGCAAGTCGAGGTCCTCGCCGACACCGCCGATGTCCTCGGCGCCTTGGCGGTCGACGCCCTCAAAGGCACCATCGTCGCTTTCGATGAGCGTATCCAGGCCGCCCGACCTCACCCCGGCCAGGCCCGCGTAGCCCGCAACCTCATCCGCATGCTGGACGGCAGCGAAATCCGCGAGTCCCACCGCGACTGCGGCAAGGTGCAGGACGCGTACTCTTTGCGCTGCATACCGCAAGTCCACGGGGCCGTGCGCGACACCCTCGAGCATTGCCGCGCCGTCTTCGAAATCGAAATGAACTCCGCGGTTGACAACCCCCTGGTCTTCCCCGAGCCCAAAAAGGTCGGGGCCCCTCAGTGGGTGCCCCAGGTTCGCGCCCCTCAGTTGGGCGCTAACCTGGGCGCCAACGGCGACATCCTCTCCGGCGGCAATTTCCACGGAGAACCTCTGGCCTTCGCCCTCGATTTCCTCGCCATCGCCCTTAGCGCCCTCGCCGGCATCTCCGAGCGCCGTCTGGAGCGCCTCGTGAACCCCGCTCTCAACGAAGACCTGCCGCCCTTCCTCGCGCCCGGCGCAGGCCTCAACTCCGGATTCATGATGCCGCAAGTCACCGCCGCCGCCCTCGTCAGCGAGAACAAGGTCCTCGCCCATCCCGCGTCGGTCGATTCCATCACCACCTCGGGCAACAAGGAAGACTTCGTCTCCATGGGCATGACCGCCGCCAACAAGCTGCTGCGCGTCATCGACAACACCCGCCATGTGCTGGCCATCGAAGCGCTCGCCGTCGCGCAGGCTCTCGATTTCCGCGCCCCGCTGAAAACCGGCAAGCGTGCGCAGCAGGCCCATGCGGCCATTCGCGCCGTCTCGCCCACCATCGCTCACGATCGTATTCTTACGGAAGACTTCCGCCGGGTGGCGGAACTCATCGCCAGCGGCAAGCTGGCCGCGACCCTTCACTAACTCGAGCGCGCCTTCTCGCTCCCTGACCCTCGGCCCGGCGTCCGTCCCTTCCCGCTCTTCCGGAACCCCGCCAGCAACATTCGCAGCGCATGTAAGGCGGTCCGCCGAAACTGCGCGGCATGCCGGGTATCGCTCCCTGCGGCGATCATCCCTTGCGCCGTGCCAAATGCCAAGGACGCTATAGCCAGCGCCAGGTCCTCGCATTCTTTTCCCCTGGTTCCAACTTCCAGCTCGATCCGCGACTGCAGCAACTCAAACGCCGGCATGGACTCGCCCGCCGCGTACCGCTCGCCGAACGTGGTCACCATCAGGTTCACTCGCATCGGCCGTGCCCGCGACTCGTCCAGGAAAGCGCGCACCATCGCCTCAACTGATCGTGTGGACTGGAATACGGCCATCATTTCATCGGTGAGCCCGTCCACCAGCCGCTGCATCAGCACGTCTCGGTCGCGGAATCGTTTGTAAATTGTCGGAGTTGTGGTGCCGGCCTCTTTCGCCACCGCCCTTAGCGTGATCGCGCCTTCTCCCCCCGCATCAAGCAGCCGCACGGCTCCGGCAACAATTCTCTGCTCCAGCTCGGCATCCGGCATTCTTGGCATCGCACGTCCTGGGCTCTGTAAGTTGCGTCATTTTAGCATTGACGCTGTTCGTTTAACGTTGTATAAATGACGCTGTACAAGAAATAGGAGCAGGACGGCTACACGCGGCCGCTCGCTCCCATCTCGTCTGATCCAGTTCACCAATCTCGCACTTCGGGCCACCTCGTCAGTACTTCGTCGTGCGTTCCGGCCGCTCGCGGAGAAATCGGGCAGCCCTGCTACGACGCCAAAATCTCGCAGTCAGGAGCACCACCGATGAAAACTCTCTCGGGCCGCGGACATCTGTTCGCCTGTGCCCTTTTGACCCTGCTGTTCGCCTCGGTTGTCGCGAACGCCACCACCTCACGGCGCGAGGTCAACGTGGTTGACCTGGTCGCCAAATCCGAGCTGATCCTTCGCGGCACCGTGACCAGCGTCACCGACGGAATCGACTCCCGCGGCATTCCCTACACCGAAGTCACCCTGCACGTCGCCGAAGCCATTCGTGGCCAGGTTGCCGGTGATTACACCTTCCGTCAATTCGGCCTGCTCAAGCCCCGCGACATGGGCAACGGCATGACTAACCTCATGGTCACTCCCGCTGGCTGGGCCACCTACACCAAGGGCGAAGACACCATCCTCTTCCTCAACAAGAAAGCCGCCTGGACCGGCCTTCAGACCACCGTCGGTCTCGGCCAGGGCAAGTTCAAGGTTTCCATGGCTGGCGCAACCAATCAGTCCAACAATGCCGGCCTCTTCAAGAACGTCGCGGTCGATCCCTCGCTGCTCGGCACCAAGGAACAACGCGCCCTGCTTACTCAGGAAGGCCCGGTCAACGCCAACGCATTCGTCAGCCTCGTCAAGCAGGCAGTCAGCGGCCAGTGGGTCGAGTCAGGAAGGATGAAACATGTCCAGAAGTAAGAACCTTCTCTCGTTGTCCCTGCTGTTGTTGGTCGCTGCCTCGGCATTCGCCGGAGGCCCGCTCATCGTCGATCCCAACACCAAGTCGGCCTATCACTACGACACCACGACGCCCGTGCCCGTCTACTTCGATCTCGGCAACCTCGGCGTGGTCACCGATTACTCCACTAACCCCCCGACCACCGTCACCTTCGACAACACCGTCGGCAAGAACCTCGTCACCAAGGGATTCAACGATTGGTCCGCCATCAAGACGGCCTCCTTGCGCGCCAACGTCGTCGGCGATTTCTCGCTGATTGGCCTGCCCGACATCGACTCCACCAACATCACCAGCATCATTGGCACCTCGCATGGCCGCGGCATCTACGTCGTGTTCGACGCCGATGGCAGCATCATGCAGAACTTCTTCGGCGCCGGCGACGGTGTTCTCGGAATCTCCAGTCCGCAGTTCAGCATTACCGACACCACCATCATCACCGAGAGTTTTGCCGTGCTGAATGGCAGCGCCATTGACCCGGCCGACACCAACGCCCAGTACTTCCAGGGCGTCGCCACCCACGAGTTCGGACACGCCCTCGGCATGGCTCACACCCAGACCAACGGCGCCGCTTACTTCTACAGCTGGTACAACGCCGAGGGAGTCGGCCCGAGTAGCTGCACCAACTTGCCGTACTCCACGAACCTGACCAGCGCTGACGTCGAAACCATGTACCCCTACATCGACCCCAGTGTCGGCGGCACCGGTATGGCTCAGGCGAATCTCCACACCACCGACACCTTGGCCTCCTTCTCCGACATCTATCCCGGGAAAGGATGGTCCCGCTCCTACGGCACCATCAAGGGCAAGGTCTATGACATCGACGGCAAGACTGAACTGACCGGCGTCAACGTCATCGCCCGCAACATCTCCGACCCGTTCGTCGATTCCACTTCTGCCGTCAGCGGCCAGATGACCCAAGGCCTGCTCGGTCCCGATGGAAGCTACACCCTCGACGGACTCAAGCCCGGTGCGCAATACGTCGTTTACGTTGACGCGATTCTCGCCGGCGGATTCCCCACTCCTCCCCTCTGGTTCCTGCCTGGGGCCGAGCGCTTCTGGAATGGCAACCAGTCCACCGGCAGCTTTGATCCGTGCCAGTACACCACGGTCACGGCGACTCCCGGCAGTCCCACCAAGGCGAACATCACTTTCGCCCTCACTCCCGGAGCGCCCGTCCTGCACCAGCTTGGATATGGCGCCTTCGTTAGCGCACTCAGTGGAGACGGAAGCGTCGCCGTTGGCGGATATAGTCGCGGTGGGCCCATCTTCCGCTGGACCGCGAAAAACGGTCTGGTGCCAATGAATGTGGCCGGCGTAGGCGGAGTCGTTTCCATCTCTTCCAACGGCCGCTACATGTCCAGCGACCTCCTCGACGTCAACGCCGACACCGACCTTGGCGCATTTCGCTGGGATGCCAAGAGCGGCTGGCTCGCCACCGCCCCCACGGGTAGCTGCGGCACCGACACCACCTGGAACGAAGCCGTCAGCAACGACGGTTCGGTCTTCGGCGTCACTTACAACACCTGCACTGACTACAAGGCGTTTCGCTGGAACCCGAACTCCAACGGTACGTTCGAATACAAATCCTCTTTCAAGCGTTCGGACGGCACCTGGGCCAATTCGCGAATTGACCAGGTATCGGCCGACGGCTCGATTGCCGTTGGCTGGCAGGAAGCCGAGTGGGGTGGATGGCTCGGGTCCGTCTGGCACAACCACAAGCCCGAGCTGATCACCGACGCCAATGGCGACCCCGTCAGCGAAGCCTTGGCGGTAAGCGCCGATGGATCGAAGCTCGCCGGTCAGGTCTTCGACGGCCAGTATCCCTTCGACGGCAGCGGCTGGCGCAGGGACACCAATTCCACGACTCTGGAATACGTTCAGCCGCTCAACTCCGACGCCTCACCGCTGGTACCGTACGCTCTTTCCGGCGATGGCAGCGTCATGGTCGGGTTCAGCGGAAGCCCCTGGTTCAGCTTCCAGCCGTTGCCCTTCATCTGGACCAAGGAACTGGGTGCCGTCAGCCTCGATGACTTCGTCAAGCATCAGGGCACGGCCATGGAACAGTGGTATAGCCTCTGGTCCCCGGGTTCCATTTCAGCGGACGGCACAACCATCGCTGGTACGGGAGTTGGTTTCCAGTACTACGGCGGCTGGGTGCTCGACATGCACAAGGCGTTCGTCTGTCACGCTGACCCCGGCGGAACAGCCGCAGACCATCAGCGTCGATTTCCCCAAGGCGTTCGATCAGCACTTGGCCGACGGCGACACTCCGGGACGTTGCCAGTAGTAGAACTTACTGCGGGCTAACATCCCTTCCCCAGCGGCGGTGGCACAGCAGTATCGTGCTGCCGCCGCGCTTTTTGATAGCTATTCCCCTATTGTTGGACAGGGACACCGACGGGCAGTGCCGCTACCCGCACCAGCGTGCACTTCACATCCTTGCCGCTCTGCGTGCTCTTCACTTGCCCCTTGTTGCCGTCGACCTTGTATGTGATTCCGGTACCCACCACGAAGCTGGTCGCCGACACCTTTTCGTTCTCATTGGTGCGGCAGGTGTACTCGTTTTTCGTGGATACGAAGGTCAGGTCATACTGCTGCTTCTTGTGCTTCTTGTCGGTGGTGCCGGCAGGCTGCACGTCTTTCAGCGTAGTGCTACCCGACTCTTTATTTGCCGCCACCCCAGCGCTGCCCAGGATCAACAACAGCATTGCCACATACCACAGGTTTCGCATCGTCACTCACCTCGAAAAAGAAGTCTCTGCCTCTGACTATACCAACCAGATTTTTGGTCAGGTAGTGGTGCCGTTTCGCGTCCACAGTCCTTTTGGTTGGCGTGTGGCTTTTTGTGCCTGTTCTTCTTCCCGTCTCTGAGTTACTGCGACAATATCGCTGCCGGAAATCGGGTTGGCCTGTTATGCGACGATTGCTCTGGGTTTGCTAGAACGGATACGAAAACTTCGTCATCGGGTTCAAGCACATACCCGAAGCTATGCAACTCCGCCATAACTCCTGCGCTACCTAATGCTCCAACCAAGGCTTTTGCAGCCGACACTGTGTTAGGAGATGCACACGCAGATACCGCGACCCAAATTCCCCTTCCTGGCCCTGGATTCGTGGACGCGCCTTCCCGCTGCACATTCCAGCTTGCTTCTGAGACAAGGTTTTTGAGGATTAGAACCGTATCTAGCACCTCTTGGTCTGTAGAACGATATACCCATCCCGATCGTCCGTCGCCTATATCCACCCGTTGTCCACGGAACTGTGACTGCTTCAATGCCTTCACTATGGCATCAGCGCGTGACCCTGACAACATTTTGTCACGCGGCCCCATTTCGAGAATCCGCTCTTCGATGTCCGCTGCCTCTCTGTTAGCGCGAGATGCTGCCAGTGCGGCGGTTTCGGCGGATGTCTTCAGCGTCGCCCGCTGTCCTAGTGGTTTCGGACAGCGATGCTTCGTCGAAGGCACGGATGCCAGTTTCCGCGTCATTGACAAAGTATTCCGCAACTCCTTCGCCTGCTACTCCGAGCGCGACAAACGTCCAGCCTACGAGACCTATTGCCGCTATCCATTTTCGAGGACGGTCATTCTTGGAAAGCAATTCTGGGCAGAGTCTTTCCCAACCGTTCAGATCGTCCATCTTTTGGACAGCCTTGCGTCCGAAGCTGATTGCCTGCCAGACCTCTGGGGCTTCGCAGATGATGCCGATAACCACTGCAATCGTTGAACCGACAAGAATCCAGAACCACAAGTTCGACCATGCATCCAAATCTACCCGCATCGACTTGTCTAGCTGGCTTGTCAGTTCAGGCGGTAGCGCGGAAGCAAATAATCGAAACATTGATCGTAACGACTTCCTTCTATCATTTCTCGAAGTGGCTGGATCTATTTACGTTATCGACTCAGCCTTATGTAAATGGGAGTTTACCATAGGCATTAAAGAAAGCATTAAAAATCTTTCTAACAGCCAGATTTAGCTTTACATTCGCCGTTATAGTGCTACTATAAGGGCATGAATCAGCTGAGGAAACGATTACGAAGGCGCTAGAAAAGCTGGCCTGAGAGGATTTATGCCGAAGCCTAAAGTTTCGATTCCATACCTTGACCCAAGCGTGCAGCACGTCGGCATCAGCCGACTGCGGGCATTGAACGTAACCCAACTGGCAGAGCTGGACAAGACGCTGGTGATTCAGGACAACGACAAGCCGTTAGCAGTGCTCCTGAAGTACGAGCACTTTCTGGCGATGCAGGAGATGATTGCCGATGAAGAAAAATAAACCTACTTGTTCTCGGTGGCTTCAGGCACGACTCGGAGAGCAGCTCGGCTTGAGTCCTCGCTCGTCTGACCGGGTTGGTGGGCTTCAGCAGGTGCTCAGCGAACGCGACGCTCAGCGAAGGTCGCGCACCGTCTGTCGGCTGCAGGCCGACTCGGATAGGACCGCAACCAACAGGAACAACGACAGCAATTACCGCATCGAAATCATCGAAATTGGTTCGGCATGAGTTCGAATTTATCGCCATTCCCGGCTAGTGGCCCTGCCACAAGCGGCAAGCGTTTTACGGCCTGTGGACAATCAAACGGCACCAGTACCAGCTCTGGCGGGCAGGTTGCATTCTCCGATAACACATTCTCCCCGGTAACCGTCATACAATAGACGGCGGCTCCGCTAACCGACTATCGTGGCAATCAAAGTGAAAATGGCCGGAAATCGGCCGCGCACCGCCCCTCGAGGACCTTCGCGCCCCGGTTCGCGCAAACCCGCCCCCTCGCATCACCTCAACCTCGGCGATCCCATCGTGAAGACGCTGGTGGCCGCCTTCCTCGTCTCCGGCATCCTTCTGATGGCCGTCTTCGCGTTCCTCTATGTCAAGTACGAGGGCATCGTCGACCGCCGCATGTCCGGACAAATCTTCAACAATGCGGCCAAGATCTACGCCCGTCCTCAAATTGTCGACGTCGGCGACAAAACCTCCGAGCAGGAAGTAATCTCCTATCTCCGCCGCGCCGGCTACACCGAGCAGGGCAAGGAGAACGACTCTCCCATCGGACGCTTTCGCGCCACCGGCACCAGTTTGGAAATCATGCCCGGCGAGGAATCGTTCCATTCCTCCGACACCGCGACCCTTCGCTTCGAAGCCGGCAAGGTCAGTTCCATCACCCTATCCGGCAGGACCGGTCAGACCCTGAACGCCTACGAACTCGAGCCGCAGATGATTACCTCCCTCTTCGGTAGCGAGGACCGTTCCAAGCGGCAAATCGTTACCTTTGACCAAATCCCCAACAACTTGGTCAACGCCGTCATCGCCATCGAAGACCGCCGCTTCTTCCAGCACAGCGGCGTCAACTATTACCGCCTCATGGAAGCCGGCGTCACCGATATTCTCCACGGACATCGCGGACAGGGCGGCTCCACCCTCACCATGCAGCTATCTCGCGGTTTTTTCCTCACCCCGGAAAAAACCATGAAGCGCAAGCTCACCGAAATGCTCATCGCCATCGAGCTTGAGCAGAAATTCTCCAAGCCACGCATCTTCGAGATGTACGCCAACCAGGTTCCCATGGGCCAGCGCGGCTCCTTCAGCATCAACGGCTTCGGCGAAGCCTCCCGCGCCTACTTCGGCAAGGAAATGAAAGACCTCACCCTCCCCGAGTGCGCCCTGCTCGCCGGAATCATTCAGCGTCCCAGCTACCTCTCGCCCTACCGCCATCCTGAGCGCGCCCTCGAACGCCGCAATCTCGTCCTCGACTCCATGGTCGAAACCGAAGCCATCACCCGCGATCAGGCCGACCGCGCCAAGGCCACTCCCCTCAACCTCGCCGCCCCCAACGTCGAGGCCAGTGACGCCCCCTACTTCGTTGACCTCGTCAAAGACCAGCTCTCCAGCCAGTACAACGAGAGCGAGCTCAACGAGCAGGCCATGCGCATCTACACTACGCTCGACCCTGACTTGCAGCGCGCTGCCGCCGACGCCGTCGAAGTCGGCATGAAAGTCGTCGACGAGCAGGTGCTCAAGCAGCGCACCCACAAAACCAAGGTCGGAACCACCACCGAAACCACCGTCGATTCCGGCCCTTTGCCCCAAGTCGCCGTCGTCGTCCTCGATCCCCATACCGGAGAAGTCCTTGCCCTCGTCGGCGGACGCAACTACGGCCAAAGCCAGCTCGACCACGCCGTCGCCAAGCGCCCCACCGGCTCCATCTTCAAGCCGTTTGTTTACGCCGCGGCCATCAACACCGCCCTGACCGGCCAGATGATCTCCGTCGGACACAGCGCCCCTGAAACCGGCGGCAACGCTCCGCCCACCGTTGACACCAGCGGCGCTCCGGCCATCTTCACCCCCGCCACCCTGGTTGACGACGAGCAGGTCAGCATCGCCTATGGCGATCAGGTTTACGAACCTCGCAACTATCACGAGGCCTTCCACGGCGAAGTCACCGCCCGTTACGCCCTCGCCATGTCGCTGAACAACGCCACCGTGCGCGTGGCTCAGGGAGTCGGATTCGGTGCGGTGGCTTCTCTCGCCAAGGCCGCCGGAATCACCAGCGTGGCCGCCACCCCTTCGATCGCCCTCGGCTCCTACGGTGCCAGCCCTCTGGAAATGTCCGAAGCTTACACCGTCTTCGGCAACGGCGGCACTCGTCTCTCGCCCATGATGCTCAAGTCCATCCGCGACGCTCACGGCGCGGTCCTCAACGATTATCACAACGATCCCAAGACCGTCCTCGATCCTCGCGTCGCCTACGTCATGACCACGATGATGCAGTCCGTGATCGACAGCGGCACCGGCTACCCCGTTCGCGCTCGTGGCTTCACCGCTCCCGCCGCCGGCAAGACCGGAACCTCCCACGACGCCTGGTTCGCCGGATACACCAGCAACCTGCTCTGCATCGTCTGGGTCGGCAACGACGACTACACCGACATCAAGCTCGCCGGAGGCACCACCGCCGCTCCCATCTGGGCCGAGTTCATGAAGCGTGCCCAGAAAATTCCCCGCTACTCCGACATGAAGCCATTCTCCGCGCCCTCCGGCGTAGTTGACCTCCAGATCGACAAGGTCACCAACCGGCTCGCGACCCCGTCGTGTCCGCAGACCTACTATGTCGCCTTCATCGCCGGCACTCAGCCGACTCAGACCTGCGAAGACTCCTTCGCCGACCATCGCGGAGTCTTCTCCAGGATCCTCGGATTAGGGTCGCCCGAACCCGCTCCTCCGCCAACCACCACCAACGGGCTGCCCCCAACCGCCGAATTCGCCCGCCAACGCCCCGCAGGCTGCCGCGCCCGTTCCCGGCGATCCCGCTGCCGAACAGAAGAAAAAGAAGGGATTTTTCAGCAAAGTCTTCGGCGGCAAAGGCGGCGACAAGCCCCCGGACACCAACCCCAAAAGCCCTCCCCCAAATTCTTCTCCTGATAATAGGAACTTACCGCCCCAGATTTAGGTCTAATATCTTAGGCAGATTGGGTTTGGGGGTGTGGTTATGGCTCCGCGCTTCGAGTCACGCCGTTTTCGCTCCGTAGGGATCGCTGTTGCAATCACCGCCGTGGTGCTCTGGACTGCCAGCGGCATTTCCATCGTTCAGGCTTCGACGCCGCAGCCCACACAGGAACCAACTACGCCGCCGGTTTCGCTCGTCTCCGGCACGCCCGAACAACTCGAGAGGCAGGGTGATCAGTTCCGCTCCCAAAAGCGCTTCCTCGACGCCATCGACTACTACGACGCCGCCATCGCCAAACAGCCCACCGCGCTGCTCTGGAACAAGAAGGGCATGTCCGAACTTTTCCTTCAGCACGTCAACGTGGCGAAGAAGTGCTTCGAGCAGTCCCTCACTATCGACAAGAACTCGCCGGAAGGCCTCAATAACCTGGGATACATTTCTCAACTCGAGCAGCGCTACAACCGCGCCCTCAAGTTCTACCAGAAAGCCCTCGTCGTCCGCCCCAACTCCGCCACGTTTCACTACAACATGGGCGCCGCCTACTTCGCCAAGCACCAGTTCGACAAGGCCGCCGTTCAATACCGCGCCGCTTACGATCTCGACCCCGAAATCTTCCAGCGCGTCTCTCGCATGGGAATTATGGTGCAGACCTCTTCCCCGGAAGACCGCGCCGCCTTCGACTTCATGGTGGCCAAGATGTACGCCCAGGCCGGCGACAACGAACATTCCCTCGCCTACCTGCGCAAAGCCATGGAACAGGGCTACAAGAACATCAACAACGTTTATAAGGAGAACGAGTTCGCCACTCTGCGCACCGACCCGCGCTTCACCGAATTAATGGCCCAAAAACCGCAGGCAATTCAGTAGCCGGTTCCGCCTCAATAAGAAGGCGCGGAGCGCCGGTTAGCTGTTAGACGTGGCCGCAAGGCCGCGCTCCCTTCCTCCAATCCCCCTAGCCGAAGAGCGGCGTCTTCCCTTCCTCCCCGCATTCGCGACTGCCTTTGTTCTTACCCGGCCACTGTCTCCTTTCGCACCAGATTCTCGCTCCCTGCATCGGGCGCAAAACCCGCCGTCAGGTCACACCGCCTGTGTGATGCCAGTCACAGCACCGATTTCCCGCCCGCAGTACAGTTTCAGCCAAACTTAACTGTCAGGTCCCTGCCATGCCTTGCTGCAATTCGACGGACACCGCTCCCACTGAATTCTCTTTCAACTTGTCCGCGCGTCTCCATCGCGCCTCCACCATCCTCGACGAGCGCGCTGGCGATGGCTGGCTGCTTTTCGCGCCCGACTTCACCGGCCTCCCGGTGATTGTGAGTGACGTCCACCACAACATCCTGAATCAGTTCGCTGGCGGAGCGACAGCCGGACAAGTCATCTCGACCTGCACCGAAAAATTCGGCCTCCCTTTTGAATCGGTGTTGGAGAGCATCGGCTGTCTTGAAGAGAAAGGATTTTTGCGCCAGGAGCCAGCCGGCCTTCCCTATCCTCCGGCCGGTCATGCGCCCGCTCCATCGTCCATGTCCATTTGGCTGCATCTGAACGGCGACTGCAATCTAGCCTGCTCCTACTGTTTTGTCGAAGAAAAGCACCGGACGCTGATGGCTGACGACGTGCAAGACAGGGTCGCTGCCGCCATCGCGCATACCGTGAAAAAACGCGGCCTGACGAGCGTCAATCTCAAGTTGGCCGGCGGCGAACCGACACTCAACGTCCCCTTGATGGAACGCGCTCAGGACAAGGTCGCCGCCCAACTCGCCGGCCTCGACGTCAACTTCATGACTTCGGTTCTTAGCAACGGTACCGCGGTCACCCCGCGTTTGATCGAATTCCTCAAGCGTCCCAAGACCAGCATCGGCATCTCCGTCGATGGTTACGGCGAGGCCCACGACATCCATCGCAAGTTCAAAGGGTCTAACCGCGGCTCGTGGAACGTGATCGTCGAAAACATTCACCGCTTGCTGCAAAACGACATCCGCCCCCACATCATGACCACCATTGGTCCGGAAACTCTCCAGACCCTGCCCGAGCTGCTGGAGTGGGTCTTTGACCTCGGCCTCACCACCCGGATCAGCGTCGTTCGCAATCCCGACTGCACTTGGAATTACTCCCCCATCGAAACCCAGAGGTACGACCGCTACTGCAAGCAGCTCGAAGACAATTTTGAACGCGCCTTGACCCGCTTGGAAGCCTCATCCATTCCCGTTGACCTGGCCAATTCGCTGGCGGTGTGCGAGTTGTCCTTTGAGTACCCGGCCTTTTCCGGGGTCACCTGCGGCATTGGTCGCGACCATGTCGTAATCACCACCGACGGCCGTGTCGCTTCTTGTCCCATGACGGTGCATGAAGGCGGCGTTCCCATGGAGGACGACCTGCTTTCCGCCTGCCACCTCGCTTTTCCTCACTCTCCGGCAACTCGGCAGCAAACCGATGGGGAGGACTGTGTCGCTTGCCAATGGTACCCCGTTTGTGTGGGCGGTTGTCCCACCACCAACTTGAGAATCAACGGGGCGCCTTTTTCGAAATCTCCGTTCTGCGCGTTTTACAAGTATTTTGTCCCGCGGTACGTGCGCTTCTTAGGCAGAAAGATCATGCAAAACAACACCGTTCATCCCAACGTCGGGCACTGATCGTCGCCCACAACCCGCAAGTAGCTTCTTGCATAGGAACTTTCCCATGGCTAAAGCACAAGACGTAAACAACGACTTCTCCCTTCTTGGTGAGACGTCCGACTCGGTTGTCATTACTGCCAGGATCGTGGAGCGCGGCGAGCAGTTCACCACCGTGAAAACTGCGTCGGCGCTCTACACCATCCCCTCCGCAAGTGTCCTCAGCGCCAACCCCGTGAAGGACAACGAAGAAGGACTCTCGCACATTCGCGTGAAACACGACGCCAAGATCATCCAGAAAACCCTGGCGAACGCCTCCCGAATCGCCGGAATCCTGAACATCATCAGCCGGCCCACGGGCGGAGTCAATCTCTGCGAACAATGCTGCACCCAGTGCTGTGAACAGTGCTGCACCCAGTGCTGTGAACAGTGCTGCACCCAATGCTCCAGCGGCATCTGGATGCAGGTCGTCGATCCTGCCCTTATCGCGCTGGCCGCTGCTGGGGCCTTCCGTGCTGTCGTGGCATCGGCCCCTGTGGTTGCCCCCTGAGTTTAGATCCTCTGACCGCGTGCCCCGCTCTTGCCGGATTTTGGCTAGGGCGGGGCGCCTTTCCTCCGCTGCACACAGATCTGTCCGACTTCCCGTGCCCTCCGTGGCCGCCGTGGTGGATGTTGCTTTGGTCTTTCGCCCTTCTTTACTCTGTGCCTCTGTGTCTCAGTGGTGAATGTTTTGTCTTTCCATTTCGGCCGGTTGCCCCATCCGGCCTGATTTCGGCCGAGTGGGTGTTTTGCCTTTCACTGGCAACTGCCCACCAACAACTGACAACTGCTTCCCAAGGCGCGGAGCGCCGGTTAGCTTTTAGACGTGGCCGTAAGGCCGCGTGCCCCGCCGCCTCATCCCCCCAGCCGCGGAGCGGCGTCTTTCGCTTCCCCGCAGCACCTCGCGACGGGCGACCCATCCGGCCTGATTTTGGCCTAGTGGGTCATTTCCTTTCACTGACAACCGACCACTGGCAACTGACTACTGATCTCCGCGGTGGCTTTTGCTTTTGCCTTTTACCCAATCCTTACTCCGTGCCTCTGTGTCTCTGTGGTGGACGTTCTGCCTTTCCCATTTCGGGAACGCCCTTCAACTTTTTCGCAAATTTCCCTTGACACCCAAAACCCAACAGGTGCAAGGTAACCAAGCGGAGGTTACCCTCTGCTGGACACTGTTCCACCTTGCCGAAGGCATACTGACGGCCTGCATCAATCTGGCTCTTGGCGAAGCGCTAATGCGTTAATAGCGAAAAGCCAAGAGCGTTAGCAGCCGATTTTCGGAGGCATCCATGTCCTACGCAACCTGCGACCATCTCATGGCAGATGGCGTCTTCTGTAGCTCTCCCGCTCTTCGCAACCAGCGCTTCTGTTATTACCACCTCGACCTCCGCGCCCGTCGCGTTCAGATGGCCCAGTCCCGCCGGAAAGGCGAATCCTGCCGCCTGCGCCTCCCTGTCCTCGACAACATGCACGCCGTGCAGGTCGGGCTCCAGCAGGTCGGCGACGCCCTCGCCGACGACCGCATCGACTTCCGCCGCGCCAATGCCTTGCTCTACCTGCTCCAGCAGGTCGCCGCCAACCTCAACAACACCCGCAAATGGGAGGGCCGCCGCCCTCAGGTTGAATTCGCCGAGCCCCTCCGCGCCCTCGAAGCCCATGACGTCGCCGAGGAATACGAGCTCCCCGCCAACGTCGATCTCTCCCTGTCTCCCGACGCCGCTCTCGACGCCGCCCAGCAGCCGCACGACATCACCCAGCAACCCAAAGAGCGACGTTCTCTGCCGCGCAATCCCGCGCGCGCCGTCCAGTTGGCCGACAAATACTTCCACATCCCCAAATATCCCCGCGCCCCCATGACCCACGATGAGACGGCCTACACTCTCAGTCGCTGGGAGGTCGCCATCGCCGACGCCACTGCGGACGACGACGACGCCGCCGACGACGGTCCACCCCCTCCGGCTCCCGCCCCGGTTGTCCCCCAGAAGGCCGCCGATCTCGCCTGAGAACGCAAAAACATCCCCGCAACTCCTTACGGCAGAAGAACTTACCCGTAACTCCTTTGGGCAGACGACTTTGCCCAAAAATTCTTCGTATCCCAATGAAAACAAGGAATTTCAGGGGGGAGGGGGAGGGGGGTGCGATGGCACCGACCGGGCGGATCGCTGACAGGTTGAACCGGGCAGCGCGCAGGCAGCTCTATTACTGCACAGTGAAGGTGGCTGGTAAGCTGCTAGTGCCTCCGACAGTCACTACGACATTCGTCTTCCCGACGGGCGCTTTGGCCGGAACTGTCACAACGATTAAATCGGCTGACCACTTGGTCGCTTTCGCGAGGAGTTTTCCAAATGCAACCGTGCTGGTACCTTGTTTATCGCCAAAATGTAATCCGCTGATGTTCACAGTAGTTCCTACGGGGCCGCTGTCAGGCTTGAGGGACTTGATTCTGGGGTTATTGAGAAAATTGATCGCCTGGGCAGTGACCGCCAGCGCAGAAATCTCCTGCGCCGTGCTTAAGACATCGCGCCAAGTCTCGGATTCGCTCAGAATCTTTAACGGAACTACGATTGTGTCGCCCGGTCCCACAACCGCATCCTTGACTGAGCTAAAAGCAGGATTGCTGTCCTTCCCGGTCACGTGTCCGCCAGCCTGGATGAGGTAAAGATATTTCATATCGGCGAGACGTGTTAGACCGCTCGCCTGTTTGAGATAATCGCGCACTCGTTTGCCAGGCAGGTAAATCAACGCAGTCGTGTTATTGAGGCCGTCCGTGATGGCGACAAACCCGGGACGCTGGGGAACGGTGAGGCTATCTCCGCCGCGCATTTCCGGATCGTTCGACGTATTTTCCCATTCCCCGAGATCGGGGGTTATGTTGATTACCATTCGGCCGGAAGTAGGCAGGCTCCGCAGCGCTGTCAGGATTTCCTTTCGCTGAAGTTCGAAGGTCTGCGCCGGAGCGACTCCGCCGTCCGAGGTACCTGACAAGCTCGCGGGATTCGCCATGGTTTCAACTTTCCTCATGATGGTGAGCTTCGTCTCCTCGCTGCGTTCTTTAATCTCCGGACGATCGAACACGACAGCCTGTGGATACGCCTCCGGCAGGAATCCTCCCGCCCTGCGAATAACCGAGCTGAGGTGCTCTCCGGGATCGATGCCATAGGAGCCCGGAAATTGGACCTGTCCCGCGACGGTTACGGCTGCGCCTATGTCTTTCCACCCCGCGATCTGACGAATACTCAGACGGTCGCCGGGCTTGAGCAAAAGATCAGCGTCTTTGTCGCCTCCGCCGATCTGGCGCAGATTGACCTGCTTCACTGCGATCTCGACCGACATGCCATTTTGTATTTCGTAGCTGGCGAGAAGCGCATCGCCGAGGTAAGCGCTTCGCCGGAAGCCGCCAGCGATACGAATCAGGTCGCTGACTCTCATGCCAGCTACCATCGGATAGACGCCTGGCCGCAGGACCTCGCCCGCGATGGTTACTTTGGGAGCGTCCATCTGGTACCGGCCGAAAACGCGGATGACATCGAACGGGCGCAGCTCTGGCGCGCTCTCTTTGCCGTCTAACACATCCACAATGTTGAACTGGACTGCATGGGGACTCAGATCGGGGCCCGTGAGGCGGACGATCTCCGCCTGTGCCCGCGGTTCTGGAAGAAGATCCGAGTAGGAGCGGATGAGGTCTGTGACTCTCATGCCCTGGCGAAATGCATACTTTCCTACTCGAAACGCGTGGCCCTGCAGATAAACGCTGGCTTCGGAATAAGCACTGATGGGAAAAACATAAATGCGATCTCCATCGTGAACGGTGCTGGCGGAGAGAGCCAGCTTTATGGCCTCAGGATCGGCATTCGGCGGAACGGGGACCGTTCGCGTCACATGTTTATCGTTCGCTTCCACGCGATCGATTGAGATCTGCCAGAGCGATGCTTCGGGCCGCAGCCCTCCCGCCAAGTCCAATACCTGATCTAACGTCAGCTCGTTACGAAGCTCATACGCTGCAGGCCGGCGAATGGCACCGTCTACCGCGACCTGGGCCCCAACGGGGGGAACCATGATCGAGTCGCCCGACTCCAGACGCTGCGTATCGGCCTGGGTGCCGCGCAGCAACAAATCGTAGAGATCGATCGTCGAGATCAGCTTGTCTCCGCGGTAATGGCGGATTACCCGCAATGAACCTCGTCTATTGGGGCCTCCCGCGGCAAGAAGGCCATCGAGCACCGTCGAAAGAGCGCTCAGTTGATATGCTCCTGGCCGTTCCACCTCCCCGACCAGGTAGATTCGAACTGTCTTGACCCGCGCTAAGGAAAGGTCAACCTTGGCATTGTTGAACCTGCGAACCAAGACTCGTTCGATGGAGTGTTCCGCGTTCTCGATCGTCATGCCACTGACCATGAGCGTCCCGCCACCCGGCAAGGTAAGCGATCCGGCAGAGTCCACCACTACTCGTACTCGCTGAGGATCGCCGCCAGAGACGTCGAGGATGACCGTATCGCCGGGTCCGAGGACATAATCCGGACCCACCGGAACATCCATGGTCAACTTGTCCACGTTGCCTGACTCATTCCTGAACAGGCTCGCTCCGAACCTTTCGATGTTCTTGCCGCTTTGGAGCGAGTATTGCCGATATAAGTCGCGAAGAGCTGGATTGTCGGAAAAAGGACTGTCGCCGGGCTTGGACGCTGGAAGTGCTGACGGGGTCGGTTGGTTTGCGCGAGACTGAGATTCTTGCCGTTGCGGGTCGCTAGTTGAATACTCGCTTTGTTGCTGGTCCACGGGCTCAGGCGGCGCCTGTGCGAGTCCGGGCAACACCGACGTTGCAACCACGAGCAACAGCAAAACGGACAAAGATCCCCAGCGTTTTTTCGCCGAACCTTCGGGCCGTGGCATATATGAACTTGAGTCTATCCGTGGAGAGAGTCGAAACTCAAATATGCAGGCCGCAATACCACTCGGAGACAGTGTGCGGTAAGTGATTCTGGGGATTTTTGGAGGGGCGCCGTAGCACCCACTTCCCCCTTCGAAACTCGCGTCTAGCTGTCGCCGCGCTTGCGCATGAACGCGGGGATTTCGAGATCGTTGGCGTCGTAGTCGATGTTCACGCTGCTGGTGACGGTGTCGATGGGCAGAGCTTCGTCGGATGACTCCGCACAATTGCCAGAAGAGGGCAATTGTGGGCCACCCACGTCTTCCACTTCCTGGGCGTGGCGGACGACTTCGGAGCCGAGTTCGTAGTCGTCGACGGAATCGGGAATGTAGCCGGAAAGGCCGGTTTCAAGTTTCAAGTTTCGAGCTTCAACAGCCGGAGTTTCAGGTTTCAAGTTTCGAGTTTCGGACGGCGGCACCTCGGATTGCGGGTTACGAGCGCCGATTTCTCCGCGGCTGCTGACAAAGGGCAATTGCGCAGTCCGATCTCCCAGGTTAGCGCCCAAATGCGGGGCGCGAACCTGGGGGACCCGATTCAGAGCGGCGCTGGCAGCTTCGTGAGCGTGCTCGCGGCCCTTGGGCGTCTCCTTGAATCCGGTGGCGATGACGGTGATCTTGACCTCGTCTTTCATCTTCTCGTCCATGACGGCTCCGAAGATGATGTTGGCGTCTTCGTGAGCGGCGCTCTGGATGATGGTGGAGGCTTCGTTGACCTCGGCGAGGCGTAGCGAACTGGAGCCGGTGATGTTGATGAGGATGCCGCGAGCGCCGTCGATGGCTCCGGCTTCGAGCAGCGGCGAGGCGATGGCGGCCTGAGCCGCAAGCGTGGCGCGTCCTTCACCACGCGCGGTGGCGGTTCCCATGACGGCGTAGCCCATGCCGGCCATGATGGTCTTCACGTCAGCGAAGTCGCGGTTGATGATGCCGGGAATGGTGATGATGTCGGAGATGCCCTGCACGGCCTGGCGGAGGATGTCGTCGGCCACGCGGAAGGACTCGAAGAAGCCGGCGTCTTTGGCGACAGCGAGCAGCTTTTCGTTGGGGATGACGATGGTGGTGTCAACGGAGTCGATGAGCTCCTGGAGGCCGCGCTCGGCCTGGGTGAGGCGGCGCTTGCCTTCAAAGGCGAAAGGCTTGGTGACGACCGCGACGGTGAGGGCCCCCATTTCGCTGGCGAGCGAGGCGATGATGGGCGCGGCTCCGGTGCCGGTGCCGCCGCCGAGTCCGGTGGTGACGAAGACCATGTCTGCGCCTTCGAGGGCTTCGATGATTTTGTCGGCATCTTCGAGGGCGGCCTTACGGCCGACGTCGGGATTGGCGCCGGCGCCGAGTCCGTTGGTGAGCTTGACGCCGAGCTGAATTTTTACTGGAGCGCGGGAAAGCTTGAGCGCCTGGAGGTCGGTGTTGGCGACCACGAACTCGATGCCTTCGAGGTGCGACTCGATCATGCGGTTGACGGCGTTGCCACCGCCGCCGCCGACGCCGATGACCTTGATCTTGGCGCTGTTGATGGCGTCTTCGTTGAACTGGATGCGAAGGTCGTTTTCGGGCTGGTTGAAGTCTTCGATCATGGCGTACTCCAATCTTTGGTGGCGTACAACGTACGGCTAGAGCCGGTCGAATGGGCCTGAATAGTTTCTAGACCGTCTCTTTCGCAATATCCGCGGGGCTGAACGATATCTCGAAAGTCTGGCTGGCGATTACCCGCTTCTTGACAGTTTTCTTGCCCGGCTGAAAGGTAATGACCAGCCGCGAACCTGTGGCATGGGCCAGCCGCTCCAGCGTACGCAAGGAGGGACGCGTATGGCCGGCTTCGAGCCGAGCAACGACTGGTTGCGTGGTGCCCATCTTCCGGGCCAATTGCTGCTGAGTGAGACCAGCACTCTTGCGGGCCTCAATCACAGCACGAGCAAGAGCGAATTCTTCCTGGAGCGCGTCATAGGACTTCCGGAATTTCGGGTCCTTTGACCACCGCTTATGGAGTTCGGAGATACGGGTCATATCAACCTTCCATCACCCAATTACTCTTGCGCGCGCAAGTGCCAACTCGATCTCGCGTCGCGGCGTGCTTTCCGTCTTCTTCACAAAAACCCGGACAATGACGACGCGACGCTGGAAGGCTGTGACATACAACGCGCGGGCAATGCCAGCGCGGCCCTTCAGCCGCATTTCCCAAATGAGGCCCTCGATATGCCGCACGTGCGGCAGGCCGACGAATTCGAATCCTTGCTCTTCGATGAGCTGTGCAATGTGCGCAAGCCGAGCACGCATGTCTGCAGGCAACGACTCGAGTTCGGCGTCGACGGTTTCATCCAGAGTTTCTACAACCCATCGGGCAGACATCATTATACCAAAAAAGATATAACTTCCGAACAATTACAAACCGGATCAAACTCCCTTGCTGGCGAACAGGGCCTTCAGGCGGGCGCCGAGTCCGCGATCAACGTTGGTGCGCGCCTGGCGCACGCGGTGTCCGTACAAAATCATGCCGATGGCGGTGGAGAACTCGGGCTCCAGCAAGTTGGATGGCAGCTTGGCGATGGGCACGGGATATCCGATGCGCGCCTGGCGCCGGAGTACGTCCTCGGCGGTGTCGATGAGGGCGTTCAATCGCGATGCGCCGCCGGTGAAGACCACACCGGCGCCGAGGAGTTCGTACACGCCGGCCTGGCGAAGGTGCTCGCGGAGGAGCTCCATCAGCTCACGGGAGCGGGGCTCGAGGATCTCGCCCAGCATACGCTGCTGCATGAGGCGCGAAGGGCGGTCGCCAACGGAGGGGACTTCGATTTCGTTGCCTTCGGGAATGCGCGTGACCATGGAGCAACCGAACATCTTCTTGATGTTTTCGGCGTCGGGAATGGGCGTGCGGAAGCCGACGGCGACATCGTTGGTGAAGTGGTCACCTCCGACGGGGACTGCGCCGGTGTGAATGACCACGCCTTCGTAGAAGACGATGATGTCGGTGGAACCAGCGCCGATGTCGGCGAGACAGACCCCGAGCTCGCGCTCGTCGGATTGCAGCACGGAATCGGCGCAGGCGAGAGCTTCGTAAACGGTATCGTCCACATGAATGCCGGCGCGATTGGCGGCGGTGACGACGTTCTGCGTGGCGGTGGCGCTGGCGGTCACCATGTGGACGCGGACTTCGACCTTCCTGCCCATCAGTCCGGCGGGATCGTGCACGCCGGGCTGGCCATCAACGATGAATTCCTGCGGGAGGAGATGGAGGGGCTCGCGATCGTCGGGTAGAGGAATGGAGCGGGCCTTCTCGACCGCGGCACGAACGTCTTCGCGGCTGATTTCGCGGGTGCGACCGGCCAAGGTAATGCCGCCGTGGCTGTTGACACCACGGATGTGCGATCCGGCAACGCCGACGATGGCGTGGCCGATGGGGGCCTGGGCGACGTTCTCTGCCTCCTCGACTGCCTGTTTGATGGAGCCTACGGCTTTGTCGAGGTCAGCGACTACACCCTTGCGCATGCCGCGGGAGTCGGAGATGCCATGGCCGCGATAGCGCAAGGCGTATTCGTTGACTTCGGCGACGAGCACACAGGTCTTGGCGCTTCCGATGTCGATCACTGTCAGCAGGTTTTCGGTCTGGCTTCCCATTCTGTCCTAGTGTTTCGCGGTCTTCTTCGCTGGTGACGGTTTCTTGGCGGGCGCGGGTGGCGCTGGTTGCGTGCCTTCCGATGCCGCAAGTGGTGACTTGGAAAATTCCCGGGCACGGGCAGCAGCGGCATCGGGATTCACGATGACCTGTCCGTCATAACGCAGGTCAACGGAATCCAGGTGAGTGAATTGCGACCTCCACTCCTGCACGTGCGCCTTGTACAACTGGAAGCGCTGGAGATAGTTTCCCGAGCCGAGATGCACCAGCACGGCCTCCTTGGGGTCGTCGACGAGAACCTTTATGTCATCGGGATCGGAGACATTAACTTCGCTCAGGTCGTGCGAGTACTGAGCTCCGGTCGAATCCAGTTGGCGCACGAGTGCGCTGTAAATCTTCATGCGTGAAGCGCGCGTGGAAAGCGGGTCACTGTCGCCCATGCCTACGATGACGGGAAACGAGAAGGTGGCTTTGCGCGCCCGGGGGCATGTCCATGACGACGCCATGGGCATCGATGAGGGCGATGCGCCCGTTGACGGCGACGAACGCCACCGGGACGCGCTCGTGTAATTCAATGCGCAGGCGGTTGGGAAGGAAGCGCATGACGGTGGCCGATTCAACCCACGGGATAGCTTCGAGCTGTTTCTTCTGCTCGGACAGCGACACGAAGAAGATGTTGCGTTCGATGTCGGCGCCGAGTGTATCGAGCACCTGGGCGCGGCTGACGTTCTGCGTGCCTAGAATCTCGAGATTGTCACTGGAATCGACGCGGAAGCGCCACGACTGGGTCCCATAGCGGTAGAGGGTGATGCCGACGAAGCTGAGTACACCAACAACCAGAAGCACGAACATCAGCCACTTGATGCGGTCCGCAGCTTTGCGAGGCACCACGCCGCGACGCACGGGAACGCGTTTTTGGGCGCGAAGAAAGGGCGACTCGCCCTCGTCGTCAAGATCGAGAATGCGGGCATCGAGCGGAGACTCGTTGTAAGAGCGCGAGGAGGCGCGCGGTTCGGCGACCGCTTCAAACTCCTCATCCGGCAATGTGGACGAACTCTTCCGCGCCATGCAGATACAGTGAAAATGCCGAAAACTTCGGCTATTCGCCCCACTATATCCGGTTTCGCAGGGATTGCGGAGTGCAGAACTGGGTGCAGTTGAGCAATCTGGGCCGCGCGAACCTTGCAAGTAAACACGCGGGCGCGAAAGGGACTCTGACGCGCGGATTTGCGGGGCGGTTGTTGCGTCGACCGCGCACTCGCGATACCTTTTCGGCATGCGCATCGGAGAGATGGCGAAGCGGACCGGGCTGAATATTCAGTCCATCCGATTCTATGAACGCAAGGGACTTTTGCCGATGCCGCCGCGATCTGCCTCGGGCTACCGCAGTTACAACGAGAGCCACCTGGAGACAATCCGGTTCATCAAGCGCAGCCAGAACCTGGGCTTTACGCTGCACGAGATCGGGCAGTTGTTGGAGTTGCACCAATCCCTGGCCAACTCTCCTGTGAGAGTCACCGGCAAGAAGTCATCCCGTGAATCCGAGCGGCTGGTGGCTTTGGCGCGAGAAAGACTACCGCGATCGAACAGAAGATCGAGATCCTCAACGCAATGCGACAGCAGCTCTCCGGGTTTGTGCGCGAATACCAGTCAGCCCGAAAGCTGGTCTGCCCCGCCGCGAAAAAATAAGCCTTCCGCCTGCCATCTTTTCCGCTTGACCTTGTACTTAGGTATAGGGACCACACTGGTTGTGAGAAAACCGCTCGCGGAGGGAAAAGATGCAGCAGAAAAGCAGATCGCGCATGGCGCGTTGGATTGGCCTCATCGTTCTGGTACTGGCGGTAACGGTGGTTGCCGTATGGAGCGTTGGAAGCCGCGCAATGCGCATGCAAACTGCCGCTGCGGCAACTGGCGACGACCAATTAGCAAAGGCCCAGCCGGGCTCGCAGGTCAAAGCCGTGGTCGAGCTGACGTCTGCCGGTGACGGGAAGGCTGAAGGTCTGGTGCTCGACAAACAAAGCGAAAACGCCTACCGCCGGGGCAAGGCGACGGTGCAAATCGACTTCGCTGCTGCAACCAAGTTCGTGATGGGTTCGGCCGACGACCTTCGCAAGGGAGCGGTCGTCCACGTGACTGGGACGGTTGCGCAAGATCGGCGCCTGGAAGCAACGCAGATCGTCATCCTCACTGGTTATGTGTCGGTAGATTGAGCTGCCATGATCAACTACCTCGTAACGGCGGTCAGCGGGTGGATAGGAGCGATCGGTATCGCACTCGGCAGCCTGTTGCCCTTCTTGTTGCGGCGCACAGCCCTCTCACGAAAGATCGGCATTGAGCTTGTTAACGGCCAGCCCTACCTCAGCCGAATGTGGCCGCATTACTGGGTTGGATACTCGATCGCAGGTGCTTCAACGATGCACGCGTGGCTCCCGATGTCGGCCGGCCACATTCGCACCAGCGCCGCGGGGTTGTGGATGGCGACCGTCGCACTGGGGCTGGTGTGGATACAACTGTGGATGGGGCTCATGCTCCGCCAGCGTCTGGCGGCTCGCGAGCGGAAGACGCTTACGCTGTGGCATTTCTGGGGGATGTTCGCAATCGTTGCGTTGGTGGCCTTACATATTGGGATTAACCGCTAATCGAGCCTACGGCGTGGAGTTGACGGTTGCTCCCCGCTCCAACTGCTGAAGCACGAGTGGCCCGAGCTGGACCACATTTCCCGCACCCAGAGTGAGCACGAGGTCGCCGGGCTGTGCGTTCGCAGCGGCCAACTCCGCGGCTGCGGCGAATGAGGGTGAATAGTTCGCGCAAGCGCTTCCCTGCTTTCTGATGCGTTCCGCCAGCAGTTCTCCTGTGACTCCGGGGACAGGGGATTCGCTGGCGGCGTAGATGTCGAGCACGGTGACGGTGTCGGCGTCGGGGAACGCGGCGGCGAATTCGTCGAGCAGCAACTGCGTCCGACTGAAGCGGTGGGGTTGGAAGATGACGTGGATCTTGCGGAAGCCGCACTGGCGCGCCGCGGCGAGGGTGGCGCGAATCTCGGTGGGATGGTGGCCGTAGTCGTCGATCACGGTGACGCCGTTGGCCCGGCCTCTGAGCTGGAAGCGGCGATCGACGCCGTTGAAGTTTGCCAGGCCATCGCGGATGCGGTCGGCGGGGATGTCCAGGCCGATGCCGACGGCGATGGCGGCAGTCGCGTTACGCACGTTGTGCTCGCCGGGGACGTGGATCAGAAACTCGCCCAGATCGCGTCCCTGATAGGTCACGCGAAAGGCACTGGAGGCGAAGTGTCCGTTGCCCGCCAGTCCGCAGCGGATATCGCTGATGAGAAAGTCCGAGCCTTCGCGCGTTCCGTAGGTAACAATGCGGCGGCGAACGGCGGGAAGGATGCGCGCGTAACGCGTCGTTGTCGTTGCAGGCGACGACCATTCCGTAAAACGGGACGTGGTCGAGGAATTCGACAAAGGTACGCTCGACGTCGGCCATGTCGCGGTAGCAATCCATATGCTCGCGGTCAATGTTGGTGACGACGGCGAGGATGGGCCACAGCTTCAGAAAAGAGCGGTCACTTTCGTCGGCCTCGGCGACGAAGTACTCGGACTTGCCGACGCGGGCATTGGAGCCGATGGCGTCAACACGGCCGCCGATGACGACCGTGGGGTCGAGCCCTCCGGCGGCGAGCACGGCGGCGACCATCGAGGTGGTGGTGGTCTTGCCATGCATGCCGGCGATGGCGATGCCGTACTTGAGGCGCATCAGTTCGGCGAGCATTTCGGCACGGGGGATTACCGGAATGTGGCTGGTGTGGGCGGCGGCGACTTCGGGGTTGTTGCGTGCGATGGCGGAACTGGTGACGACGACGTCAGCGCCGGCGATGTTTTCGGCGCGATGGCCCTCGAAGGTGAGCGCGCCGAGTGCGGCGAGGCGATGGGTGATGGCCGAGGCCTTGAGGTCAGAGCCGGAAACCTGATAGCCGAGGTTCAGCAGGACCTCGGCGATGCCGCTCATGCCGATGCCGCCGATGCCTACGAAATGAATGCGTTGAATTTTGGCGAACATGGGGTAGCTGTCAGCCGTCAGCTTTCGGCCATGAGTAAAAGCAATGACGCGGACTTCCTAGGCTACATGGTCGGGGCGTGCGACGCCAGCGAGCCGGGCGGCCATGGCTGCGATTTCGGTGGCGGCGTTGGGGTGGGCGAAGTGGCGGGCTGACTCTCCCATTTTCGCTAGCTGGGGGCGATCGGCCAGCAGGGACGCGATTTTCTGCGCGAGACGATCGGGCGTCAATTCGGGTTGCGGCAGTAAGAGCGCGGCTCCGGCGTTGGCAAGGGTCTCGGCGTTGTGGCGCTGGTGGTCGTCAGCAGCGGTCGGAAGCGGAACGAAGATGGCGGGTTTCCCGGAGGCTGCGACTTCGGCGACGGTGCTGGCGCCGGAACGGCAGATCAGGAGGTCGGCGCGAGCGAAGGCTGCAGGCATGTCGTCAATGAACGGGGAGACCTCGGCGGAGATTCCCGCTTTGATGGCGGCGGCCTGCGCGGCTTCGAAGTCGCTCTGACCGGTTTGGTGGATGAGGTGAAGAACTGGAATTTGTGCCGCTAGGATAGGCATGGCCTGCACGATCGCGACGTTGATGGCGTGCGCTCCCTGGCTGCCACCGAAGACGAGCAGGGTGGGACGGTCGTCAAGCGAGCGCGCGGGAACGGCGAAAAATTCCCGACGCACGGGAACTCCGGTGACTACGGCGTTGGGAAAGTAGCTCTGGGTGGCCTCGAAGTGCACGGCCGCCGCTTTCACCCATCTCGCCACCATGCGGTTGGCGACACCGGGGACGACGTTGGGCTCAAAAATCATCAGAGGAACGCGGAGCATCGCACCGGCAAGCATCGCCGGGCCGGAAGCGTAGCCGCCCACGCCAATCATGACATCGGGCTTGAACTTACGTATGAGGCTGGCGGATTGGGCGAGTGCGCGGGGCAGGTCAAAGAGCGTCTTGAGCCGGGTGGTCAGCGAGACGCGGTTGAGGGCGCCGACGTTGATTAATTCGAGCGGGAATCCTGCGCCCGGAACCAGGCGCGTCTCGATGCCGCGGGCGGTGCCGACGAACAGAACCTCAGCGTTGTAACGCGAGCGGAGTTCCTGAGCGATGGCGATGGCGGGAATGACGTGGCCGCCTGTACCTCCACCTGCGATGATGACGCGCATGGTCATGGCTTTTTTCGAGCCGATATGGGCCTCTGAAAGATTACCTCAGCGGCTAAAGCCGCCATGCCGGCAGCCGCTTTTCTGCACGCCTGAAGGCGCGCTCAACCCTTGTTCTCCGCAGCGGTCATCATGACATCTCGTTAGTCAGTCTGCTGAGTGATGTTGAGCAGAACACCGACGCTGGCGAGGGTGATGAACAGCGACGATCCGCCGTAGGAGATGAAGGGCAAGGGAATGCCTTTGGTCGGCATCATGCCGAGCACGACGCTGATGTTAATGAGCGCCTGCACCACGACCATGGAGGTAATGCCGGTCGCGAGGAAGCGGGCGAACGGGTCGTGGGTGCGCAGAGCGACGCGCATTCCGCGAATCAGAAAGATAGTAAAGAGCAGCACCACCAGCACCGAACCCCAGAGGCCAAGTTCTTCGGCGAGATTGGCGAAGATGAAGTCGGTGTGCGGCTCGGGCAGGTAGAAGAGCTTTTGTTTGCCTTCCATCAGGCCTGCGCCCATGACGCCGCCGGTACTGACGGCAATCATCGACTGGATGATGTGGAAGCCGTGGCCCTGAGGATCTTTCCAGGGGTTCAGGAAGGCGACGATGCGGTTCCAGCGCCAAGGCACACGCACGATCAGGAAGTACAAAGGCAGCAAGGACGCCAGAAAGCCGTAGGCCAGGTACCGCATCTTCATGCCCGCGATGTAGAGCACGGCGGCGGTGATGGCCAAGCAAGTGACGGCGGTGCCGAGGTCGGGCTCCTTGACGATGAGCAGCGCCAGCAACACGCTGGGAGCGGCGGCGGGCAAGAGGATGCGTTTCCAGTCGGCGATGTCTTGCCAGCGCGACGCGAGAAAAAAGGCGAGGTAGAGGATGATGGCCGGCTTGGCCAACTCGGAAGGCTGGAATGAGAGCGGGCCGGCTTTGATCCAGCGGTGGGTGTTGTGCGAATCGTGAAAGGCGAAAACGGCGACCAGCAGCAGCGTGGTGAACCCAAGAAACGTGAAGACGACGGTGGAGCGCTGGTACTGGCGGTAATCGATGTTCATCACCACCAGCATGGCGGCGATGCCTGCGGCTGCCCACGCCATTTGCCGCAGCAGGAAACTGTAGGACCATCCGAAGCGCACCTGGGCCATGACGGCGGAGGCGCTGAAGACCATCACCAATCCGATGAACACGAGGAGCAGGATCACGGTGAACAGCCACTTGTCGACACTGACACGCATTGCCATCAGACACCGCCTGCCTTTACCACGTCGCGGGATTCCAACTGGCGGACCAAATCTTTGAACACGCGACCGCGGTGCTCGTAGCTCATGAACTGGTCGAAACTGGCGCAGGCCGGAGCGAGCAGAACGATGTCTCCGGCAACGGCCATTTCGCAGGCCTGGCGTATGGCGGCGTCAATTGTTCCTGAGCTGACGAAGGGAGCGCCCTTGATCTGCGACTCGATCTTGGGAGCGGCGGCGCCGATCGTGTAAACGCGCTTCACGCGCTCGGCCAGCAGCGAATTGAGCATACTGTAATCGCTACCCTTGTCTTTGCCGCCAAGGATGAGGTGGATGCGTCCGGGGAAGGATTCCAACGCCTTGATGGTGGCGTCAACGTTGGTGGCCTTGGAATCGTTGTAATAGGCGACGCCGCGGACAGTGGCCACGTATTCGAGGCGGTGCTCGACCGCCTTGAAATTCGAGACGGCGCGGCGGATGTCTGGCGGAGCGATGCCCGCTAACATTCCAGCGCAAACGCCGGCCAGGATGTTCTCCACGTTGTGCGCGCCCTTGAGGCCGATCCCGGAGACAGGCATGATTTCCTGCTCGCGAGCGCCGTCGATCCAGATGATGTTGTCATCCTGCACGAACGCTCCGCGGTCGACGGGATGCTGGCGGCTGAAACGGTAGACGGCGGCCTTGGTTTTCGCGGCCATGGCGGCACAAGTAGGGTCATCAGCGTTGAGAACGGTGAAGTCGCCGGCGGCCTGGTTTTCGAAGATGCGGGCTTTGGCGGCGGCGTAGTTGTCAAAGGTGCGGTGACGGTCAAGGTGATCGGGCGTGACGTTGAGCACGACGGCAATCTTCGGGTGGAAGGTCTGGATGGTTTCGAGCTGGAAGCTGCTGACCTCGAGGACAATCCAGGTGTCGTCGGTGGCGTCTTCAACAAAGCTGATGGCGGGAGTGCCGATGTTGCCGCCGACCAGAGTGTTCTTGGCGCCGGCAGCGATGATTTCGCCGGTGAGCGCCGTAGTTGTAGTTTTGCCGTTGGAGCCGGTGATGGCGATGACATGGCCCTTCAAGTAACGGGCTGCGAGTTCGATTTCGCCGATGACCGGGATGCCGGCGCTGCGCGCTTGCACCAACTGCGGCACGTCGTAGGGCACGCCGGGGCTGATGACGATGAGTTCCTGCTCTTTGAAGGTGCGCTCGCCGTGGTAGCCGGCCTCGACACCGACGCCGCGATCAAGAAGCTGGGGGATCTCGTGATGGAGTTCTTCTTCTGATTTGGTGTCGGAAACCGAAACGCGCGCGCCCTTGCCGGCTAGAAACAGGGCGCTGGCCACGCCCGACTTGCCCATGCCGACGACCAGTACGCGCTTGCCTTTGACATCCATGGAAGAGTCCGTCCGAATGGTCATTGTGCCACGTTTACGCGGCGGCTAACGCAGTTTCAACGTGGTGAGTGCAAAGAGTGCAAACACGAGGGAGGCAATCCAAAAGCGAACGATCACCTTGGACTCGCTCCAGCCCAACAACTCGAAGTGGTGGTGGATGGGGGCCATTTTGAAGATGCGCTTTTTGCGCAACTTGTAGGAGCCGACCTGGAGGATCACGGAGAGGGCTTCGATCACGAAAACGCCGCCGATAAACGGGAGTAGTAACTCCTGCTTGATGAGCACCGCAATGGTGCCGATGGCCCCACCGAGGGCAAGCGAACCGACGTCTCCCATGAAGACCTCGGCCGGATGAGCGTTGTACCAGAGGAAGCCGATGGCGGCGCCGACCATGGAACCGCAAAAGATGGTTAGTTCCGAAACCTGGGGGATTTTCGAGATTTCCAGGTAATCGGCGAACAGGGCGTGCCCGCTGACGTAGGTCAGCACGGTGAGGGCCCCGGCGGCGATGACGGTGCAGCCGATGGCCAGCCCGTCGAGGCCGTCGGTGAGGTTCACGGCATTGCTGGAGCCGACGATGATCAGCATGACGAAGAGGAGAAACGGCAGGTAGGCCAGCGGCCAGACGGCGGAGTGCAAGAGGCTGCCGATGACGAGATCGGGGCGGAAGTGCTTGAGAAACGGCACGATCAGGCGAGTGGAATAGAGCCCGTAGCGCTGCAGGATGATGAGCGTAAGGCCGATGGCGAGCGCGGCGGCAAACTGGTAGAAGAGCTTGGAGCGTCCGGTGAGACCGAGGTTGCGGCGATGCACAACCTTGAGATAGTCGTCGGCAAAGCCGATTGCGCCATATGCAAGTGTTGCGATCACGGCAATCCACACGAAGCGGTTGCTGAGGTCGGCCCAGAGCAGGGTCGGCACGACCATTGCCACGACGATGAGCACGCCGCCCATGGTGGGCGTTCCCGCCTTGCGCTGGTGGGCCTGGGGGCCGTCTTCGCGGATGTACTGTCCGATCTGGAAGTCGCGCAGACGGCGAACCACGGCCGGACCGATCACGAGGCCCATGAAGAGAGCGGTGAGGCTGGCGAAGGCGGTACGAAAGGTCAAATAGCGGAAGATTCGGAACGGGCCGATATGAAGTACGACGAAACCCTTCTGGTAGAGCAGCCAATAGAGCAAATTATTCCCCGTCGCTAGATTATCTTCCCGTTCGCTGTCTCAGTGGGGGCGTTCCGCGGTGACGCCCATCCAGGTATCGATAGCGCGCTCCAGCCGCACCCCACGCGAGGCCTTTACCAGCACCAAGTCGCCGGGCTTCACGTTGTGGCGCAGCCACTCGCCGGCTTCTTCCGGAGTGGCGACGAACTCGCCGTCTACGTTAGCCGATGCCGCTCCTTCAACAATGAGCCTTCGCCAGACCTCGCACACCCAGCACGAAGTCCACGGCATAGTTTCCCATGAGTTGGCCGCAATCGCGATGCATGGCCTCGCCGCTGGGTCCCAACTCCAGCATCTCGCCCGCCACCACGATACGCCGTTGCGCCGGCATTTGGGCGAGCGAACGCACCATGCTGTCGAGAGCCTTGGGGTTGGAGTTGTAGCAATCGTTGATGACGGTTACGCCTTCGTACTCCAGCATCTGGCCGCGCTTGTCGCCTGCAGCCAGCGAGGCCAGAGAAGCAGTGGCTTCGTCGAGGGACACGCCGTACTGCAGGCCCACGGCCACTCCCGCCAGCGCGTTGTAGATGCTGTGCTCGCCCAGCAAGGGCAGAGTGGCGCGGGCGGTCTTGCCTTCGAAGACGACGTCAAATGACGAACCCAAGGGGCGAAGCGCTTCGATGTCGCGCGCCAGTACATCCGCAGGCTTCTGCAATCCGAAGAATACCGACTTGCCGGGGAAATCGCGCGCGAATTGCGAGACATACGGGTCGTCGGCGTTGAGCATGGCGATACCATTCGGTGGCAGCGCTTCAATCAACTCCCGCTTGGCCTTGGCGATGGCAGCAATCGAGTCGAAGTATTCGAGATGCACCGGCGCCACCAGGGTCACTACTCCGCAGTCGGGCTTGGCCAGCTTGGCGAGCGCTGTGATCTCGCCGGCGTGGGACATGCCCATTTCGATGACGGCGATGTCGTGTTCGGGCTCGAGTTTGAGGAGTTGCAGCGGCAGGCCGAAGTGATTGTTCAGGTTGCCCAGCGACTTGAGCACGTTGTATCTGGTTGCGAGGATGTGGGCAACAATATCCTTCGTGGTGGTCTTACCCGCCGAGCCGGTGATGCCGATCACGGGCTTGCCCCACAAGCGCCGAACGGAAGCCGCGAGTTGTTGCAAGGCGGTCAGCGGGTCGTCTACCGCCAGCAGGCGTGACTGATCGGTGTAGCGTGGAAGCTGTTCGTGAGCGACAACGGCAGCGACCGCGCCCTTGGCAAGTGCGGCCTCGACAAAATCGTGGCCGTCCAAGCGCTCTCCGCGGACAGCAAGAAATAGCTCACCCGGATGAACGGTGCGTGAGTCGATGGAATAGCCGACGGCGACGGCATCAAGGTGGTCTGTACCCGTGGCCTGCAGGAACTGAGCGACCTGCGCCAGGCTGAGCTTCATGATCCAACCGGATGCGCGGCCGCATATCCGGCGTGCTGCAGGGCCTTACGCGCCACTTCGACGTCGTCGAACGGCGCGGAGCCCTCGCGAGTTTCCTGATGTTTCTCGTGGCCCTTGCCTGCGATGAGGACGATGTCGCCGTCATTCGCTTCGTGAATCGCCAGCTCAATCGCCTTGCGGCGGTCGGGCTCAAGGGTATAGCGGACTCCAGTGCGCTGAAGTCCGGGCAGGGCGTCATTCATGATGGCGATGGGGTCCTCGCTGCGAGGGTTGTCGCTGGTCAGAATTACGAAGTCACTTCCGCCGCCTGCCGCTTCTCCCATGAGAGGCCGCTTGTAACGGTCGCGGTCACCACCACATCCGAAAACGGTAATGATGCGTCCGGGTCCGCCGCGCTGGTGCAGGAAATCATGGGCGACGGCGGTCAGGTTTCGGAGAGCGTCGTCGGTATGGGCGTAATCGACGATCACCGAGAACGGCTGCCCGAGGTCGAGCCGCTGGAAGCGTCCGGCGACGTGGGCAATCTGGTCGGCAGCTTCGGAGATCGCGTTCGCGGGCACGTCGCGCGCATAGGCAGCGGCGGCAGCAGCCAGCAGGTTGTACACGTTAACGCGGCCCAGCAAGGGGCTCCAGATGGGGATGTCGCCCTGCGGCGTGGCCATCTTGAAGCCAAGGCCGGAGTTGCTGATCTTCAGTTCTTTGGCGTGAAAATCTCCCTGGTCCAATCCGTAGGTAATGACTTCGTGGCGTCGCTTGCAGAGCTCGACCAGGCGGCGTCCGTATTCGTCGTCGATATTGATCACCACCGCGCGGGGCGGCGCCGCGCCGAGCCCGTTGAATAGGATGGTCTTCGACTGAAAATAGTTCTCCATCGTGCCGTGATAGTCGAGATGATCGCGGGTAAGGTTGGTAAATATCGCCACGGCGAACTGGATCCCGAAGATGCGCTGCTGCTCCAATGCGTGGGAGGAGACCTCGAGCACGGCCTCGGTGCATCCGGCGTGCACGGCGTTGGCAAACAGGTGCATCAGCTCCAGGGATTCGGGAGTCGTGCGAGGAGCGGGATACGTCTCGTTGCCGATGCGATACTCGACGGTACCGACCAGCGCGATCTTGCGTGCGGCAGCGCGCAACATGCGGCTCAAGATGAACGACGTGGTGGTCTTTCCGTTGGTGCCGGTGATGCCGGTAATCTCCAGCTTCTCGGCGGGGTGGCGATAGAAATTGGCGCTCAGCCGGGCCAGCGCACGTCGGCCGTGCGGTACCCGCGCCCATGCTATGCCTGGACGAGGCGGCAGGGAGTCGCTCACGATCGCCACGGCGCCGTTGGCGATGGCCTGGTCGATATGAAGATTGCCGTCGGTGTGCTCACCGCGCATGGCCACGAAGCAGCAGCCCGGTCTGACTCGCCGGCTGTCATAGTCGAGCCCGGCGATAGGCGGATCGCCTCTCTCGTCGAGTACTTCTGCGCCGTCAAGTAGTTGTAGGAAGTTCATGGCAGCTAAATTATAGTCGCGCTGAGAAGGCCGGGGCCGCATGTTTCCGTGGTTCGATGCAGCCGTTCCAAATCGGCACGCCGCTCTTGCTAGCGGCTAAACCGCACCGTAATTTTTTGGCCGGCGAGGAGATGGCTGCCCGGCGGCGGCGATTGCGCCCTGGCAATACCACTGCCTAGAACACTGATCTCGAGTCCGCTTTGCTGCGCGGTTTCGACCGCAGAACGCAATGATTTCCCCATAAATGACGGGACGACGATGCCGCTATCGACGTTAAGCACTGCCGTGCCATTCATTGGCGGCGCTCCCGCGGGATTGCCACCCGAGCTTGGGGGAGAAGCGGCAGGGTCGTCGGTTGCAGAACCGGCAGGCGACGGTATGGTCATCGCTGCATCTACCGCGTTCGCCACGAGTGTTGGGGTCTTGCTTACGACCCCGGCGGATGGCTGTGCCTTGTTGGACGGTCCGGTCGCGGCAGAGTCGTCGGCTTCGGGCATCACGGGAGTCCCTACGCGGTCGGAGGTCTCATCGGCTGCATCATCGCTCTTCGCGGACGCCAGCAGCGTCAGCCTCTGCTGATTTTTCGGTTCAATGTCGTGCGGGACGTGCATGTACTCGAGCGCCTGCTCGGCGATGCGCTTGAACACGGGCGCGGAAACCTGGCCGCCCTGGTGCAGACCCTGAGCCGAATCCAGAATCACGGCAATGGTGATGGCCGGGTTGTTCACGGGGGCGAAACCGACGAACGAAGCCACATACTTGGTCTTGGAGTAGGCGCCGGTCGCGGGATCGACCTTCTGGGCAGTTCCCGTTTTGCCGGCAACGGTATAGCCGTCGAGGATAGCGCGGCGCGCCGTGCCGTCGAGTACAACTTCTTCCATCATTTTCTTCATTTGCGCCGCAGTCATCGTGGAAATCACACGACGCTGCTGCGGAGGATGGAACACCACCGGCTTCGGCCCCGCGTTGGGTGGCAACTCGCCGGCCACGATGCGCGGCGGAGTGTAAACGCCGTCGTTGGCGATGCTCGAGACCATGGACACAATTTGCACCGCAGTGACACCGATTTCCTGTCCCATCGACATCGCGCCAATGGAGACTTTCGACCAGCGATTCACCGGCTTCTTCAGGCCGCGGCTTTCGCCGGGAAGCTCGATTCCGGTTTGCGCTCCGAAACCGTAAGCGCGGATGTACTCGTCGAACTTCACATCGCCGAGCTTCATGCCAGTCTTGATGGCGGCCACGTCGCTGGAGTGGGCATAGGCCTCGGCAATCGTCAGCACGCCCATCTTGTGGGCATCGTGGATCGTCATGCCGAAAATGGTGATGGCGCCGCCCTGGCAATCGACCTTGTCGTCAGGCTTGACCACGCCCTGTTCAATCGCTGCTGAATAGGTAACGGTCTTGAACACGGAGCCGGGTTCATAGACATCGCTGACGGCGCGGTTCTTGAGTGCTTCCTTGGGCACACTGTTGAACACGTTGGGATTGAAGGTAGGACGGTTGGCCAAGGCCAGGATCTCGCCGGTACGCGGGTTCTGCACGACGACGGTTCCGGCAGCCGCGTGGGTTTCCAGCATCGCCGCCTCAAGTTCTTTTTCGGCGATGTACTGGATGGTCCCATCGATGGTGAGGACCAGGTTCTGGCCGGGATCGGGCTGGCGCTCGACACGGCCGTAGTACTTGCGGCGAGCGTCGACGGAAATGATTTCGCGGCCCGGGATGCCGCGCAGGTCATCGTCGTATACAAGCTCAAGACCGCCCAGGCCCTCGTCGTCGGTTCCTACATAGCCAACAACTTGCGCGGCGAGGTCGCGCTTGGGATAGAAACGCTTGGGTTCCGTGCGGAAGTAGATGCCGCGCAGATTCAGTTGACTGATACGCGCGCTGGTTTCCGCATCAATCTTGCGCTTGACCCAGGTGAAATTCCGCTGCGAGCGCATGTGCGCTAGCAGCTCTTGCCCGTCAATGTGTAAGACATCGGCGAGGATTTGTGCGGTGGATTCCTGGTCAGGAATCTGGCTGGGGACGGCGAACACCGAATCGACGTCGATCGACATGGCCAGTTCAGTGCCATTGCGGTCGTAGATGGTGCCGCGGCGCGGATCGACCGCGATATCCCGACCGCGCTGACGGGAGGCCAGGTTGAGGAAGAAATCGTACTTGGCCACCTGCAGGACAACCAGGCGGCAAAGGACGGCCGCCACCCACAGCAACAGTACCGCGGCCAATACGTACAGCCTCTTCGACGGTGTAGCCCCTGCTGCGCCTGCCCGCATCTCCCCCGCTGCCCTTCAAGCAATCCCGCGACCGGGTTGCAAATCTTACTTTGTGGTACTACTACGCTGTGGTACTTACGGACAGGTAGCGGTCCGATGCCGGCGGACCGCCGTAGTTATCTACAGATCCTTCTTAAGCCCGATGCACGAATCCGCTTCGGCTACTGCTGGGTCGAGACCACCGAGATGCCGCTGGGATTCGCCCTTGCCATGACCGGGACTGCGGGATCACCACTGCCGCTTTCGATGGGCTGCAATTGCCCCGCCACCGGTGGAATCATCCCTAACTTCCGCGCCTCGACCTCAATACGCTGCAGGTCGGTGAGCGACGACACTTCCAGTTGCAGCGCGCGGTTGCTCTGCACGATGGCGCTTTGCTCGGCTTTGGCCTGCTCGATGCGATAGCCGTATTCAATGGCGCTGAGGTGCTGCAGCAAATACACCATGACCAGCACGAAGAACACGCCCAAGGTGACACCGAACGACCGCATCTCGCGGCGGCGCTTGGGGTCAACCACGCGCAGCACGCGGGTGTTATCAATGCGCTTGGGAAAATAGATCTCGGGCGTGCCCAAAAACATGCCCCGGGTGTCAGAGACCGACTCGCCCCAACTGGCCGCGTCCTGCATTGTGGGATAGATCACTCCAGCCGCCATTGCCTTCTCCTCGCGCCCCATACAGTGTGGGATGCCGCTTATTCACAATTCCCGAGCACTTTTCCGCAGCCTGTGCAATTCCCTGCGGAAAATGTTGATAACTTCTGCAACTTGCTAAAAACAACCCGTTAAAACTCAAATTCGCTCCGCCGCCCGCAGCTTCGCGCTGCGAGACCGCGGATTGCGATCGATTTCTTCGTCGTCGGCCGTAGCCGGCTTTTTGGTCAAAAGGCGAAATACCCCGCTGTGGGAGCCGTCTCGTAACACGTCTTTCACAATCCGGTCTTCCAACGAGTGAAAGCTGATGACCACCAGCCTGCCGCCCTTTTTCAGGACCTGCGGCGCCGCGCCTATGCTCAGCAGCTCCTGCAGGTCGTCTAATTCACGGTTGACCAGAATTCGGAGAGCTTGAAAGGTCTTGGTCGCCGGATGAATGCGCCGTTCGGACTGGTTCATTGGCCGGGCCGCAGCCGATACTACTGCCGCAAGTTGAGCGGTAGTGCGAATCGGCCGCGCCCGAACAATGGCTCTGGCGATTCTCCGCGACCTCCTTTCCTCACCGAATTCGTAAATCGCATCGGCAAGCTCGCGCTCATCGAAGCGATTTACCACTTGTTCGGCGGTCTGCCCCGACTGCGTATTCATCCGCATGTCAAGGGGCCCATCCGCCTGAAAACTAAATCCGCGCTCGGCGTTCTCCAGCTGCATGGAACTGACGCCCAAGTCGGCCAGCAATCCATCGGCACTGGCGGGCGCGACGTGCTGCGCCACTTCCGCAAAACTCGCATGCACCAGCTCGATCTGCGGCCAATCGGCAGCCAACTCCGGGGGAGGGCTGGTCAACCGCTCGCGCGCCCGTTCCAGCGCCGCCGGGTCCTTATCGAAGCCAATCAAACGACCCGCTGCGCCGAGGCGTTTTGCGATTTCCCAACTGTGTCCGCCTAAGCCGAGGGTCAAATCGATAATGGTCCCGCCGCGCCGCACGGCCAGGAATTCGATCGCTTGTTGTAAAAGAACTGGTACATGGCCAAATCGCCGGCTTCCCGTCTCGCCATGTTCGCGCTCGCTGGCGCTGTCCGTCGCTGAACTCTCTTGTTCCATTCACTCCCGTTCCGAGATGTTGAATGGACCGCCTTGCGTCACTAAATCCCCAGACCGTCCAGAGTTTTGGCATCCTCATCCGTAAAGGGCTCGATCACCTCTTCGCGAAGCGATTCGGCATTCTGAACTTCGAGGTAGGTCAAACGTCCTGCTACTGAAACTTCGCCCTTCAACCCGGCCGACTCGCGCAACACCGCCGGCAGCAGCAGACGCCCTTGGTTGTCGAATTCGACTTCTCCGCCGTAATAACTGGTGCGCTTCAATAACTTGTTCTTGGAAGCGTTGAAGGTGGGCAGCCCGACCAGCTTGCGCTCGATCGTCTCCCACTCCTGAATGGGATACACAAAGGCACTCTTGCCATCCCAGCTGGTGATGTAGAATTTGCTTCCGTACTTCTCGTCGGCGAGGCGCTTGTATTCCGCGGGCATCTTGAGACGCCCCTTGTCGTCGAGCCGGGTTAGGTGCGAACCACGAAACATAACCGCCGGCGCCATTCCGCCGGAAACTTACGGGAGAGGAGAAAAACCTGAGATTCCACCCCAATCGGGAGCCACTCATTGCTTTCTGTGCGCGTTTGGCGTTTACGACCAATTCGCTCTAGAAGCTCCCAGAGTGGACCACAATCACCCCTGATCTCCCATTTCTTACCACTCTTGAGTCCAAAGTGTATACCCGTTACGTTGCGTGTCAAGCGGAAAAGTGGCAGTTTCCCTAATATTTTTGCGGTACGAATTTTCTGTTTGGCTGGCGTCTATTCCTAGTGGGTGCGATCTCACTCCACCACAACAGATTGGGTTGATGTTGGTGGACTGTTATCGAGGCCTCCGGTTGCGGGGCATGCAAAACCCGGAGATTCCGGCAGCAAACGCGGAAGGAACTCGACAGGTGTCGCATTTTCCACAGTCGGGAACTGGCTGAACGGCGCAGCGGTGCCTATGCTGGGGATGCGTGCTCAACTCCCCGCTTGGGGAACTCCCATCCAAGGCGCTATAGTCATTCCGCAATGAGTGAGCGCCTGCACGTCGAGCACTGGATTCCAGTTCCTTTGGCACGCGTGTTTGCCTTCTTTGCTGACCCGCATAATCTTCCGCGCATCATGCCACCTTCGCAGGGAGCCAAGATTCTGAAGCTGAACCTGGTGCCACCGCGGTTGGCTGAGGGCACAAGACCCAAGGGCTTCGAGCGCATGGCAGGGGCTGGCACCGAGATCTATTTCAAGTTTCGCGCGCTTCCCTACATTCCCATCCACGAGCGCTGGACAGCGCAGATCACGGAGTTCTCGTTTAACGAGTACTTCTGCGATATCCAGAAGCAGGGCCCATTCAAATCGTGGCACCACACGCACTTTTTCGAGGCCAAGACAGTCGATGGGCGCGATGGCACGGTTGTGGGAGACGAACTGGAGTATGAAATCGGCTTCGGAGCGGTCGGCGCGATGCTGGAAAGAGTGATTTTCCGGCGGATGATGGCCGCGATCTTCGAGCATCGCAAGCGGGCACTAAACCGCGTCTTCGGTGGTGAAGAACAGCAGCCTGAGCTTTCCGACACATAGCGCCGACTTCCGGATTTTCGTAGTGCCCCTGTGTCTCGCGAGTACACATCCTCTATGCTGGATGCATGGACCTGTTTGCCCTGACCCGCAAGCTCATCGATATCGAATCCATCACCGGCAACGAGGCAGCAGTCGGCGCCGCCATCGTAGGCGAACTCGCAGCGCAAGGCTATGCCGTAGAGCGCATGCCCGTGGAAGGAGACCGGTTCAACATATGGGCAACGCATCCCGGCACGCCGCGCCCTGGACTGGTCTTCTCTACTCACATGGACACGGTGCCGCCGCACGTCCCGTCGACGGAGACCACCGAGCGCATTTATGGGCGGGGATCGTGCGATGCCAAGGGCATCATGGTGGCGCAGATTGCAGCGGCGGAAAGGTTGAGGGCCGAAGGCGTCCATGCCGGGCTTCTGTTTCTGGTAGGCGAAGAACGCGATAGCCAAGGCGCGCAGACCGCCAACCTCGATCCTCGCGGCGCGAGGTTCTTAATTAACGGCGAGCCGACCGAAAACCGAATCGCACTGGCTTCGAAGGGGACGCTGCGAGTCGAGGTCGTCGCGAGAGGCCGCATGGCGCACTCGGCTTATCCCGAGCTGGGTGAGTCGGCGATCGAGAAGCTGCTGGATGTGCTGGAGAACATTCGCAAGATCGAGTTGCCCACGCATCCCATGGCGGGTCCTTCGACCATGAACATCGGCTTGATCGAAGGCGGGCGCGCACCCAACGTGATTCCCGATCACGCCGTGGCCAACTTGCTCATCCGCCTGGTCGGGCCCACGGAACAACTGCGGCGCGATATTGCCGCCGCTTGTGCGGACAAGGCCGAGGCCAACTTCATTCTTGAGATTCCGTTTATGGAGCTGGGCACGGTGCCGGGGATCGAGACCATGGTCGCAGCGTTCACCACCGACATTCCGGCGCTCGGCAACTGGGGCCAGCCCGTGCTGATCGGACCTGGATCGATTCATGTGGCGCATACCGAAGGCGAGTACATTGAGAAGAAGCAGTTGCTCGATGCGGTGGAACTTTACGCCCGAATTGGGCGATTCCTTTTGCGGAATGCTGGATAGTCCTGAGGTGTTGATTTCCAGTCCCTTACACTTGGCGGAGCACTGACTTTCTGTTATCCCATAAATGGCCAGGGAAAGAAGGCCGTCTGTCATGACTGTTCCAGAAGCTCCAGCACCTCCGCTAGCGACGCCTGATAAACCAAGTATCCATCGCATTAAGCGCGGACATCCGTTGCCCATGGGCGCCACGGTTCACCGCGAGGGGGTGAATTTCTCCATTTTCTCTAAGCACGCAACGGCCTGCAGCCTGTTGTTGTTCGATCCGGGAAACCCCGATCCCGTTGCGACGATGCCGCTCGACCCTCACGTCCACCGTACCGGACAGGTGTGGCACGCCTTTGTAGCGGGACTGGATGCGGGCGCAAATTACGGTTACCGCTTCGATATGCAGCCGAATCCGGATCCCAGCGTTTACCGATTCAATACGTCGAATGTGCTTCTTGACCCCTTTGCGCGAGTCATTTCCGGCGGCAAACACTGGGGAGTGTCTGCGAGTCGGGCGGACGGCCCGCGGCATAGCGTAGTAGCCGAAAACCACTTCGACTGGGAGCATGACCAACCGCTGAACATTCCTCTGGTTGACAGCGTCATTTACGAGATGCACGTGCGCGGCTTCACGCGTCATGCGTCGTCGGGCGCTGCACATCCGGGTACGTTTGCCGGACTCATCGAGAAGATCCCGTACCTGAAGGAGCTTGGCGTGACCGCGGTGGAGCTTCTGCCGGTCAACGAGTTCGAAGAGAGCGACACGGCTCGAGTCAATCCTTTTACGGGAGAGACTTTACTGAACCTGTGGGGGTATCAGCCGATTGCGTTCTTCGCACCCAATGCATCCTATTCCTCCAGCGGAGGCGATGGCGAACAGGTCCGCGAATTTCGGCTACTGGTGAAGGCCATGCACGACGCCGGCATCGAGGTGATCCTCGACATGGTGTTTAACCACACTGCCGAAGGCGCCGACGACGGACCGACATGGTCATTCCGCGGCATTGACAACGCGACGTATTACATCCTCGACCCCGAGACCGGAAAGTATCTGAACTACTCCGGCTGCGGCAATACTGTGAACTGCAACAACCCGGTGGTTCGCGAGTTTATCGTCGATTGCCTGCGCTACTGGGTAACCGAGATGCATGTGGACGGATTCCGGTTTGACCTCGCTTCGATTCTCGGGCGCGGGCAGGACGGAAGCGTGCTGAAGAACCCTCCGCTATTGGAGACCATGGCCTACGATCCCGTGCTGGCGAATTCCAAGTTGATTGCTGAAGCCTGGGACGCCGCCGGCCTCTACCAGGTGGGAACGCTGCCCTCATGGGGACGGTGGGCGGAGTGGAACGGCATCTTTCGCGACGACGTGCGGAAGTTTGTGAAGGGCGATGCCAGCATGACTTCGGCGTTGGCAACCCGTCTGCTGGGGAGTCCCGACCTATACGAAACCAGCGCGCGCGAACCTTATCACAGCATCAACTTCGTGACTTGCCATGACGGATTCACCCTGAACGATCTTGTGTCGTACAACGAGAAGCACAACCTGGCCAATGGTGAGAACAACACCGACGGTAACAATGCAAACCTCAGTTGGAACTGCGGAATAGAAGGTCCGTCCACGGACGGCGCTATCCATGAACTACGAGCGCGCCAGCGCAAGAACTTCACGGCCATTCTGCTTTTCTCCCACGGCGTACCCATGATCTTGGCCGGCGACGAAATGGGCCGCACACAGCAGGGCAACAATAACGCCTACTGCCAGGACAATGACATCAGCTGGATCAACTGGGACCTCACCAAAGAGAACGCAGGCCTGGTGCGTTTTTTTCGCCTCATGATCGCCTTCCGCAAGCGCTGCCCCATGCTGCGCCGCGACACGTTTGCAATGGACGGAGATACCGGCTTCCACGTTACCTGGCACGGAACCAAGCGAATGTCGGCCGACTGGGGACCCGAGTCGCGCTCGGTGGCGATGCAGTGGACACAAACCCGCAAAGACGGGACGCGCGACGACCTGCACTTCATTGCGCACGCGCATTGGGAAGATGCTTTATTTGAGTTACCGGAGATCGGTCCGCGCCAGTGGTTTCGACTGGTCGATACGGCGCTTGAATCACCGTTCGACATCGCCGATGAAGGGCAGGAGTGCTCCCTGCCTTCACAGGACAGCTATCCGGTGAAGGCGCGCAGTGTGGTTGATCTTCGTAGCGAAATGAGCCGCTATCCCGTGGCGCTTAGCGGGTCGAATCTTCCGGTGGCCGCGTTGGCCTGGCGAATTGATCCGTCGCCAATGTCGTAGACCCAACCCCTAATCTCGATCTCTCCATCCTGCAGTCGCGCGCGCACACTGGGATGGGACTTCAGGTGGTCGACCTGCGCCAGCACGTTGAGCTCCGTCATGTGCCGCAGTTGATCGGCCTCCGGGGCCTCGCCGAATCGCTTCAGCATCCGGTTACGGGCGGAGAAGCCGTGGCTCATCCAGTGCCGCACGCCGGGCATGTTCTCAACCCCTTCGGGATTCAACAGCGCCTTCATGACACCGCAGTCGTTATGGCCGCACACGATGATCACCGGGACCTTCAGCACCAGCATCGCGTACTCGACGCCCGCGGTCACGCCGCCAACAAACTCCGCGTAGGGCGGAACCATATTGCCGGGATTGCGCTCAATGAAGATCTCCCCAGGGTTGGTTTGGGTGACGAGGTTGGGATTCACCCGCGAATCGGCGCAGGTGATGAACAGCGCCAGGGGATCCTGGCCGCGTTGCAGACGTTCGAACATTTCCCGTTGTGCCGGAAAGATCTCGGCCTGAAACTTCGAGACACCTTGAGTGATCCGTGCCAGCGCTTCGTGTTTTTGCATCCCAGACTCCGGTAAAGCGTGCGGAACCTGGCCCACGGTTTCGCACCAATTGGGAAGGCCGCCTCGCAGCCGATATTCAGGGTATCAAACCGACCCCCACTCTAGTGGGACGAATGTCGCCGACGTTGCGTGACGTTCGTGCGACGCAGCGCAATACTGGGAATGCGCAACAGCGCTGGGCAGATGGTGCCCTGCTAGACTGAACCCTTATGACGGAAGCTCACAACGCGCTGTCAGGCGCTTCATCTTCGTATTTGCGGTCGGCCATGCACCAGCCGATTCGGTGGCACGAGTGGGGCGAGCAAGCCTTTGCCACCGCCGAGCGCGAGGGCAAGCCGGTGCTGCTCGACATCGGTGCGGTATGGTGCCACTGGTGCCACGTCATGGACCGCGAATCGTACGAGAGCGCCGAGACCGCCGCGATCATCAATCGTGAGTTCATTGCCGTGAAGATCGATCGCGACGAGCGTCCCGATGTGGACAGCCGCTACCAGCTTGCCGTTTCCGCTATCTCAGGCACCGGCGGGTGGCCGCTTACCGTGTTTCTCACGCCGGATGGCAAGCCGTTTTACGGTGGCACTTACTTCCCGCCGGAAGACCGCTACGGCCGCCCCAGCTTCCAGAAAATATTGCTGGCAATTTCCGAGGCCTATCGCGAGCGCCGCGATGAAGTGCTGAAGTCGGCCGACGAATTCATGCACATGCTGCACCACGCCGAAGGCTTCGCGGGGCGCCAGGGCGAATTATCACCGCGCATCGTGGGAGTCATGGTGCAGTCGGCCGTTGCCATTTTCGACGACAAGAATGGCGGATTCGGCGGGGCGCCCAAATTCCCCCACGCCTCCGCCATTGACCTGTTGCTCGACTGGTACGCCCGCACCCGCGAAGAGCGGGTCGCGACGGCCATCACTACAACGCTCACCAAGATGTCGAAGGGCGGCATGTACGACCAGCTCGGCGGCGGATTCCATCGCTACTCGGTGGATGAGCGCTGGATCGTCCCGCACTTCGAAAAGATGTCATACGACAACTCGGAGCTGCTGAAGAACTACGTCCACGCCTATCAGGTGTTGGGTTACGAGCACTACCTGCGAGTTGCGGGCGACATCGTGCGATGGATGGATGAGTGGCTGACTGACCGCGAACGCGGCGGTTTCTACGGCTCGCAGGACGCCGACATCAATCTCGACGACGACGGCGACTACTTTACCTGGACGGCGGAAGAGGCGAAGGCCGTACTGAGTCCCGACGAGTTCGAGGCGATTGCGCTGCACTACGACATCGGCGAGACGGGCGAGATGCACCACAATCCCGCCAAGAACGTTTTGTGGATTGCCATGCCGGCCGACGAAGTCGCGGGCAAGATGTCGCGCGACATCACCGACGTGCTCGATCTGCTTGCCATCGCCCGCGCCAAGCTGACGGCGGCGCGCCTGCACCGACCGACACCGTACATCGACAAGACGGTTTACACCAACTGGAATGCGCTGTGCGTTTCGGCCTACTTGCATTATGCGCGCGTGACGCGCCGGCCTGACGCTCGCCACTTTGCGTTGCGCTCGCTGGACCGGATTCTGGCTGAGGCGTGGAATGCCGAGCGCGGTCTGTCGCACGTGATTGCCTACAGCGACCCGGCGGCTGAGAAGCGCTTCATTCCCGGACTGCTCGATGACTACGCCTACACTGTCATCGCTTGTCTCGATGCCTACGAAATCAGCGGTGACTTCAGCTACTTCCGCTTCGCGCGCGAGATCGGAGACGAAATGATTCGCCGCTTTGGCGACGCTACCTCCGGCGGATTCTTCGACACGGAAGGTTCGCCCGACGAGCAGCCGAAGCTGGGCGCTCTCTCCGCCCAACGCAAGCCCTATCAGGACGCGCCCACACCCGCAGGAAATCCGTGCGCCGCCATCGCCCTTCTTCGCCTATACGCCTACACCAACGACCCGACGTATCGCGATAAAGCTGAAGATACGCTGGAAGTATTTGGCGGAGTCGCGGAACAGTTCGGCATCTATGCCGGGACCTATGGACTGGCTGCCTCCTGGCTCGCCCGGCCCTACGCGCAGGTGGTTGTGGTGGGTGAAGACGAGAAAGCTGAAGCGCTACTTAAGGCTGCTTGCGCGCCGTACGCGGTGAATCTGTCAGTGGTCCATCTCACCGACAGCGAGGCGGTGGCGCAGAATCTGCCTCCAGCGTTGGCCGACACGATTCCGAATTTGCCGAGCTTGAAAGAAGGGTGGTCCTTCGCGGTCGTCTGCAGTAACTTCACTTGCCAGCCGCCGATCGAAGACCCAAAAGAATTGACTGAGGTATTGCGCGAGGCGATCGCGGCTAAATAGGAGCTGCCAGCCTGAATGTAGGCCGGTCAGTAGGCTTCATCCAGCAATTCCACAACGTGCGCGACACGCGCCTTGAGCTGCTTTCGCTCCACTCCGGCGCGGAACTGCAGCATGCATCCAACATTGGCTGTGGCGATAACTTCCGGCTCAACGCTGGCGACGTACTCCATCTTCTCGTCGAGCACTTTCATCGAGATCTCGTTCTGCACCACGTTGTACACACCGGCACTGCCACAGCAGGAATCTGCCCGCGGCGACTCCACCACTTCCGCGCCAATGTGCTTCAGCAACTGCCGCGGCGCGCTGCGCACACCCTGTGCGTGTGCCAGATGGCACGAGTCCTGGTAGGTCACGCGTGAAGATATCTTGCGCTTGGGCTCCAGGAGGCCAACTTCCGCCAAGTACTCATTGATGTCGCGCGTCTTGGCGGTGAATTCTTGCGCCCGTTCCTTGTAGGTCTCATCTTCCTGCAGCAGAGATGCGTACTCCTTCATTGTCGAGCCACATCCCGCAGCATTCGTGATAATGGCATTGAACTCTGGACGCAACATGGCGTCGATATTGCGCCGGGCCTGCTCGCGCGCCAGGTCCAGATGTCCGGCATGCAACTGAAGCGCACCGCAACACGATTGCTTCTCCGGCACATGCACTTCGATACCGTTCTTCGTGAGCACACGGACGGTCGCGCGGTTGAGCTCGGCAAACGCAACACTGGCTACGCACCCGATGAGCATCGCCACCCGGCCGCGCCGCTCGCCTTCCGCAGGAAAGACCTTTCCCAAGTCGGAGAACGAAAACTCGCTGTCGATACGGGGTGATAGCGCATCCAATTCGGACATGCCCAGCAGTTTCAGCAGTCCCGTCGCGCGCGCCAGCGACTGCAACCCCGAACGCTGATAGAAGCGTATGAACCGCGCATGGCGCGCCAGCGCTCCGGACGATGGAAGAATGTCGGCATAGAAATGCTCGCGCAGTTTGGTGTCAAGCCACGGGCGCCGATAATTCTCCGCGATCTGCGCACGCGCCCGCTCCAGCAGGCTGCCGTAGGCCACGCCCGATGGGCACGCCGTCTGGCAGTTCAAACATCCGAGGCAGCGGTCGATGTGCGTGACGAACGAATCGCTCAACGCCAACCGCCCCGCGTCCACCTGCACGATCTGGTAAATGCGCCCGCGCGGCGAATCCATCTCGGTGCCCAGCGCGCGGTAGGTCGGGCACTGGTCCAGGCACAGCCCGCAATGCACACACCGCGAGTACAGGTCCCACGTCGGCTTCTCGTGCGGAGAGAAGTTGGATAGACGCGCTTCGGTAACGGCAGGAGCGGTGCTCAAGAAATCTCCCTCCCGCGCAGAGTGTTATTGGGATCGAGCGCTTGCTTCACGGCGCGCATGCTGGCAAGATTCGCGGGCGCCATCGGCCAGGGATTGGCCGCGGCCCCTGCCTTCATACTGATGCCGGAAAAGATCTCTTGCAGCGCGTCGATCAACGTGGCGGTTGAACCGGAATCCCCGTTTCCCCGGCTCAGGACTTTCGCAAGGATGTGACCAACTCCGACCCGCCCGATCATGCCGACAGCGATTCCGCGGCGGCTCGCAGCGGCGTCGATGCACTCGATTATTGCGACCGTATCTTTCGGCAGCGCGGTGATGTTAATCGTCAGATTGTCGCCGTCACTTGCTCCATTGTGTGGTGCCGGATTTGACGCTGCCGGAAAATCCTCAATCGCCCGCCACATCCTACTCTCGCCGTCGCCTTCTAGCTCGCGTGTGATCGCCGCACCCAGCTCCTTCCGGTACCGAGCCAGCACGGCGTCACTGCCGGCTGCCCGCACGCACATGACCCACGCATCGTCGGTCATCTCAGGGCGCATCATCTTGCGGGCGCCCGGTGAAACCAGTTCCAGACACATGGGTGACAGCGGAGAATGCATCACACGGTCGCGAAATTCTACCGCCTGTTTGGCTGTAGCGAACTCGGCGAGAAACGTCCGCGTCTGTCGCGGAGCGGGAAACAGCTTGAAGCTCGCTGAAGTGATCACCGCCAGCGTTCCGTAGCTGCCAATCAGCAGCTTCATCAGGTCGTAACCCGCTACATTCTTCACGACCCGCCCCCCGCCCTTGGCGCGGCGGCCATCGCCAGTCACGAATCGCACGCCAATGCAGTAATCCCGAACCGAGCCAAAGCCGTGCCGCAACGGTCCGTGGCTGGCCGTGGCCAGCAAACCGCCCACCGTGCAGCGTTCAGGCAGCGGCGGATCGCCGGCAAACATCAGCTTGTCCCCGCCAACCATCGCGCTCAGTTGCGCGATTGTCGTTCCCGCGCCCACGCCGACCGTGAGGTCCGCATGGTCATAATGCTCAAGCTGAGTGAGCCGGCAGGTGTGCAGCACAATGTCAGTGCGCAGACAGGTAGCGCTGTACTCGGTCGAGCCCCCGGTCGGTCCGACAGTAAGATTGTGCCGATTCGCAAGCTGAAGCACTGCCGCCACTTCCTCGGCCGATGCTGGGCTTACGTATACTCCGTGGCACGGGCGCTCGCGGGCATTCTCGTCACCGCAAATCGCGCGCAACTCGCGGGTCACGTCGAGCGAAACTCCCGTCGCGGTCACATGCCCTCCGCCTGCAACACCGGATTAGTGGACGGCCCCATTGTCTCGCGGCACATTCGCGTGGTGGGGAACAATTTGCCGGGGTTCAGTACGCCCGCCGCGTTAAATGCATTGCGTAGGCTCAGCATCACGTCGAGGTCGTCGTCGGTGAACAGCAACGGCATCAGGTTACGCTTCTCCAGTCCGACGCCGTGTTCGCCGGTGATGGATCCGCCCGCCGCAACGCACCACTCCAGAATTTCCGCGCCAGCCGCCTGCACCAGTTCCAACTGGTGCGGATCGCGCGGATCAAACAGGATCAGCGGATGCAGGTTTCCATCGCCCGCGTGGAAGATGTTGCCGATGCGCAGCCCGTATTTCTTCGACACGCTGCCAATAAATTCGAGCACCGCCGGAATCTTGGTGCGCGGCACTACGCCATCCTGCGAATAATAGGATGGGGCAAGCCGTCCGAGCGCAGCGAATGCGTTCTTGCGGCCTTTCCACAGTAGCGCTCGCTCGTTCTCGTCCTTGGCCCGCCGAACCTCACGCGCCCGCTGCTGGAGGCAAACTTCGCGCACCGCCTCCGCCTGCTCTTCCACTTGCTCGGCCAGGCCTTCCAACTCAATCAGCAGCACGGCGCCGGCGTCGAGCGGATAGCCGGCATGGCAAGCCGCCTCCACCGCGCGCAGCGTCCAGCCGTCGAGCATCTCCAGCGCGGCCGGCGTGATCCCCGCGGCCGTAATCGCGGCGACCGTTTTTGCACCGTCGTCAATGGTTTCAAAAATCCCTAATAGCGTGGCAATGCGCTCCGGCCGTCGCAGCAGTCGAACCGTGATCTCCGTAACAATTCCAACCGTGCCTTCGGAGCCAACCATGAAGCCGGTCACGTCGTACCCATTGCTCTCGGCGGCCTTGCCGCCGAAGCGAACTACTTCCCCGCTCGGTAGCACCACCGTCAGCCCGGTCACGTGGTTCACCGTGACGCCGTACATCAGTGTGTGGGGCCCGCCCGAGTTCTCGGCCACGTTGCCGCCGATGGTGCAGGCCTTCTGGCTCGAGGGATCGGGCGCGAAGTACAGTCCGAGATGCGCTACATTCTCGGACAGTTGCTGGTTGACTACGCCCGGCTGCACTACAGCGCGCATGTTGTCCACATCGACCTCAAGGATGCGGTGCATGCGGGCGAACGCCACCACCACGCCACCCTCGGGAGCGATCGCGCCGCCGCTCAACCCCGTTCCGGCCCCACGTGCCACCACTGGAAATCCACCCGCGCTGGCCAGTCGCAGGATCTGTGATACATGTTCTGTATTTTGCGGAAATACGACCGCCGTGGGAGTGCACTTGCGCACTCCGGCGTCGTACTCATACAGCATCAGGTCTTCGGGACGGTCGAGTACGGCATCGCGTCCCGCAATCTTCCGAAGCTGTTCCACTACGGCGGAGGGTTGCATACGACGCCACCGAGTTTAGCACCCCGGCTGCTCCCGGGCAGTGACGCCAGCCGCTTAACCCGCGGAGGTCTGGATGTAGGCCCGCATCATGTCAGCCTCGCCGGACTTCTCCTCCAGCGTATGCCGCAACAGGTCGCGCAGCGAGAGGAAGCCCACCAGCGTGTTGCCTTCGCAGACCGCCAGGTGTCGGATGCCGTGCGTCTGCATCATCACCATCGCTTCATCCACGCTCGATCCTGGCGCCAGCGTGCGCAAGTTGGTGCTCATCACCTCGGCGATATGCGTGGTCCGCGGATCGAGCCCATGCGTCACCACCTTGCTCATGATGTCGCGCTCGGAAAAGATGCCGACCAAGGTCGTGTCGTCCAGCACGGGCGCCGCGCCGATGTTGGCATCGACCATGTATTTCGCGGCCTCCAGCACGGTTTGCTGCGGCTGGATGTAGTGAATGGTGCGGTTGATCAGCAAGTCACGGATCGTCGCCATCGTGCCTCCCTCGAAGTGGCTCCTCGTTGGTGAGGGGGAGTATAGACCCGCCCTCCCGGGAAGGAAAGCACAAATCTGGCCAGAGAGCCGGTTAAAGCTGGATTGGCGGGCGGTGGCGCCGAGCAAGACATCTCCGCCGTCCGGCTGATATCCTGAGAAACTAGCCCCTATTCCCCTTGAACGCTTCTTCGGAGGACGTCATACGCATGGCAGGTAGCATGGAAGGACGCACGGTAGTTGTGTTCGGCGTAGCCAACAAACGCAGCATCGCCTGGGCCATCGCCCAGCAGATGCAGCAGGCGGGCGCACGGCTCGTCATCACCTACCAGAACGAGCGCCTCAAGCAGGAAGCGGATGAGCTTATCGCCAGCCTCCCGAATGCCGAAGACTTCCGGTGTGACGTTTCCGGCGATGACGAAATCGCCGCCCTCTTCGAGCACCTCAAATCCAAGTACGGCAAGATCGACGCTCTCGTGCACTCCATCGCTTACGCTCCCGCCGAGGCCCTGAAGAACGAGTTCGTGCAGACCCAGCGCGAGGCCTTCCGCGTTGCGCTCGACACCAGCGCCTACTCACTCGTGGCCCTGGCTCGCGGCGCCGCCCCGCTCATGACCGAAGGCGGCAGCATCGTCACCCTCACCTATTACGGCGCGATGCGCGTCGTACCCAACTACAACGTGATGGGAGTGGCCAAGGCCGCTCTCGAGTGCTCTGTCCGCTATCTTGCGAACGACCTCGGCAAGCTCAACATTCGCGTCAACGCCATATCCGCCGGACCGATCAAGACCCTGGCCGCGCGCGGCATTGGCAATCTCGGCGACATGATGAAGGCCCAGGCCGAACGCTCCCCCATTCCTCGCAATGTGGATGTAAACGAAGTGGCCGCGACGGCGGTCTTTCTCGCCAGCGGCGGCGGCACCGGCATTACCGGCGAGACGATTTACGTTGATTGCGGCTACAACATTATGGGGTTCTGAGGCTGCGGCTTGCGGCTAAGTCACTATTGTGACTACAATGTAATTACCTAAGGAACTTCCACTCCATGAAGACCGAACTCATTCGTATTGGTAACTCTCGCGGGATTCGCATTCCGAAGCCCCTGATTGAGCAGTGCAGATTGGAAGGCGCGGTTGAACTGTCGGTCGAGAATCATCGTCTGGTGGTATCTCCGGGTCGCCAATTGCGGCACGGATGGGCCGAGGCATTCACGAAGGCTGGATCTTCCGAAAATGATGAGCTCTTGCTGGAGTCTATTGAGGCAAACGAGTTTGATCGGAGCGATTGGAAGTGGTAGCTCGTCAGCCCGAACTCGACGAGGTCTGGTTAGTATCGCTCGACCCCACTCGCGGCTCTGAAATCAAAAAGACGCGCCCTTGTCTGGTGGTATCGCCCAATGACATGAACCAGCACTTGCGGACGGTGATCGTCGCTCCCATGACAACCACCCAGCGTGCGTATCCCACACGCATTGGACTGACGTTCCGCGGCAAATCCGGGCAGGTTGCGTTGGACCAGCTTCGCGCCGTCGATCGCGTGCGTCTAGTGCGCAAGATCGGCACGATACCTGCGAAATCCGCCGAGCTCGTGTCGGCGGTTCTGGTCGAAATGTTTGGACGTCAGGGTTAGTTTTTCGAATTCTTCTTAACCACAATCTTCCGCTCCTGGTCCCCGACCCGCTCAATCCGAATCTCCGCATCACACTCCGCCATCAGCCGCGGAAACTTCTCGCCCCATTCGATGATTACCAGATTTCCTTCTCCCGCGAAAATCTCGTCGAGCCCCAGCGTCGCCAGCTCCCGCTCCGTCTCGATTCGGTACAGATCAACGTGATACAGCGCCACCTCCGGCCCGCGGTATTCGTGGATGAGCGTGAAGGTAGGACTGGTGACATCGTCCTGCGATGCCGCCTGCAGTCCTTCGGCGATGCCTTTGACTAGCGTCGTCTTCCCTGCCCCCAGGTCGCCATGAAGAATGATCAGCCGAAGATCGCGAAGTCTCGCCGCCAACTCGCGCCCCAGGGCAATCGTCTCCTCCGCTGAGCGCGTGATGTATTCTTCGGTGCTCATCCGCTGATGCGCACCACGCTCTCGCCTGCCCAGCGCGTCGCTCGCCGAAACGCCTGCGGCAACCCAGCGAGCAAGTCGGTCGCGACCAGCGAGTGCTCGCCCATACTCTCCGCCGCGACATCGCCCGCGAGCCCATGCAGATACACAGCGGCAATCGCTGCCCGTGCCACATCATTCGGCATCTGAGCCAGAATGCCCGCCGTCATGCCCGTCAAAATGTCTCCGGTCCCGCCGGTCGCCATCCCTGGATTGCCCGTCGGGTTCACCCACGCCGTCCCGTCCGGCAGCGCGATCACCGTAAGGTTTCCCTTGAGCACCAACACCAGCTTGTGTTCGCGCGCGAAGGTACGCGCCACGTTGAGGCGATCAGCTTGCACCGCCTTCGTCGAAATCCCCGCCAGCCGCGACATCTCTCCCGGATGCGGCGTCAGCACCAGCGCACGTTTGCTGCCGTCGAGCAGCTCTTTCTTGCCGTCGAACGCGTTGAGCCCGTCAGCATCGATCACCAATGGACAATTGATCCCGCTGACCGCCGCCCGCACAAACTCGACGGTTTCGGGATGCCGTCCAATTCCCGGCCCAATCGCCACCACCGTCATGCTCGCGGCCAGCTTCGCGAACGCACCGCTCTTCACCGCCGCCATGCCGATGCTGCCCGCGTCAGTCTCCGCAAGCGGCTCGGTCATTAACTCCGCCGCGAATCCCGCCACGTTCGGAAGCGCGCTCTTCGCCGTCGCCACCGTCACTAGCCCCGCGCCCGCGCGCAATGCGGCCATGCCCGCCATCGCCGCCGCGCCCGACTTCCCCAACGAGCCGCCCACGACCAGCACATGGCCATACATCCCCTTGTTACTGTCTCGCGGACGCGGCGCAAGAAATGCAGCCATATCCCGCGGCGTGCTCACTTCCAGATTCAGCTTTGACTCGATCGCCGCATCCGGCGATCCAATCGGCGCGACCACAACCGGCCCGCGCGTCAACTCGCCGTACACATGCGCCGGCCGCGGAGCCGTAAAAGTTACCATCGCATCCGCCCGCGCAATACCTTCGCCCGCTTGCGCCGTCAGAGCGTCCGAGTCCGCGCCCGAGGGTATGTCGACGGCGACCACCGGCTTGCCGGCAGAATTTATCGCAGCAATCGCCTCGGCATACAGCCCTTTCACCGGAGGCTTGAATCCCGTCCCCAGCAGCGCATCGACGATCAGTCCGCAATTCGCCAGGCTGCGCGAGGTCTCTGCCTGCAACTCCGCCGACGTCTGCACCACAACTGGCCTCACCGGCAATCGCTCGAACATCGCCGCCGCATCGCCCTTTAACTCCGCCGGAGACGCCAGCAGCAGTACCTCCACCACGCGCCCGGCGCGATGCAGTTCACGCGCGACGACGAAGCCATCTCCGCCGTTGTTACCCTTGCCGCACACCACGGCGATGCGCGCCAGGTCTCTGTAATTTTGCAGGATGAACTGCGCCACTGCGCTGCCGGCGTTTTCCATTAGGGTGAGCGAAGGCACGCCGAACTTCTGGGTGCTGGCGCGGTCGATCTCGCGCATCTCCGCTGCGGTGGTGAGCTTCATGTGCGCTCCGCGGCCGATTCTTCCAGTCGCCGCAGCCCTTCGGACTCGCCCATGACGATCAGGTGATCGGCCGGATGAATTACCTCGTCAGGCGGAGGATTGAAGCGCATCTCCGTGTGCTCGCCCTTGATGGCCAGCACGATCACGCCCATCTCCTGCCGGATGCGCGACCCCTCCAGCGTCTGTCCGGCAACGCGGGCGCCGGTTCCCACCTTGATTTCCTCGATCTCCAGCGGACGCTTCTGGTTCATCGCGGTGTCGAAAAAATCAACCACATTGGGACGCATAAACGTTTGCGCGATGCGATAACCTGCGAAATTGTACGGCGAGACGACAGCATCGGCGCCCGCCGTCAGCAAGTGCTTTTCGGCGTCGTCCTCTGAGGCGCGCGCGATGATCTTCAATTTGGGATTCAAGCTTCGCGCCGTGAGGATGATGTAAATGTTGATCGCGTCGGTGGTCGTCGCGGCGACCAGACCCCGTGCTTTTTCGATGTTCGTTTCCTGCAGCACTTTCGCCGTTGTCGCATCGCCCACCAGCGACAACCAGCCTTCGGAGGCGTACTTTTGCAGCTTGTCTTGGCTGGTATCGACGACCACGAACGGCAGCGGTTTGCGCGCCAATTCCCGCGCGGCGCTGCGCCCTACGCGCCCGGCCCCGCAAATGATGTAGTGTCCCGTTAGCCGGCTGATGTCGCGGTCCATGCGTCTCCTGCCCATTACCGATTGAAGTTCGAATTCTAGCAAAGTGCGCGAGGCCCCTCCGAGGAACAGCAGCACCAGGCCCACACCCGTAATAATGATGAAGCTGTTGAACAGCCGCCCCACATGCGACAGCGGATGTATCTCTCCATACCCGATGCTGGTGATGGTGGTCAGGACCATGTAGAACGCGTCAAAGTAGGTCCAGCCTTCGAGAAAGTGAAATCCCAGCACGCCAACCGCTACCAGTGCGATCAGCGCCAGGAAGACGATCTTCAAATTAAATGGAACCTTCACGCCAGCCATTCTGCGCGATGCACGCGCTTCTGCGCAACGCCATTGCTCACATCAGGGCTCTGAGCAAAACGCCCTTCCTCGCGGAAGGGCGTTGCTCGAAGCGAACGGCTGATGCTGCCGATTACTTTTTTCCCTCATTGCCGAGACGCTGCACATGGCTGTGGTGGCGCCCATAGCCAAAATAGATGGCCATACCGAGAGCCAACCAGACGAACAAACGCACCCACGTAGCCAGAGGAAGAGCCGCCATCAAGGCGAACGAGATGACGATGCCGAGGATCGGCACCAGTGGCACAAGCGGAGTGCGGAAGGGGCGATGCAACTCCGGACGCCGTCTCCGCAGAATCCAAACCCCCGCGCACACGATGACGAACGCCAGCAGCGTTCCGATGCTCACCAGTTCGCCGAGAATTCCAATCGGTACCACCGACGCGAAGACGGCTACAAACAGTCCGACGGTAATCGACGAGATATAAGGTGTGCGGAACCTGGGATGCACCTTCCCCGCCCATTCGGGCAGCAGGCCGTCGCGCGACATGGAGTAAAACACTCGCGACTGTCCCAGCAACATCACCAGCATGACGCTTCCCAATCCGGCGATAGCGCCCAGCTTGACCAAAATCGATCCCCAGCGGACGCCCGTCGCATCAATGCCTACCGCCACCGGATCGGCCACGTTCAGTGCCGAGTAGGGGACGATGCCCGTCAACAGCCCCGACACCAGAATGTACAGAATCGTGCAGATCACCAGCGATCCAAGAATGCCGATCGGCATATCACGCTGCGGATTTTTCGCTTCCTGCGCAGCGGTGGAAACCGCGTCGAATCCTATATACGCGAAGAAGATCACTCCCGCGGCGCGCGCAATACCCGACCAGCCATACTCACCAAAGGTACCCGTGTTGGGTGGAATAAACGGGTGCCAGTTAGCGGTCGCTACCGTCGGATGCTTCAACACGAATGCGCCTGCAATCGCGATGAAGATCAGTACAATCGTGACTTTCACGATCACGATTGCGGAATTGAAATTCGCCGATTCCTGAATGCCGATCACGAGAATCGTGGTAATCACGCAGATGATCAGGAACGCCACGATATTGAAAACGCCCTGCACCTGCGGCAGTGTCGACACATCCACGCCGTTCTGCTTAAGCATCGGCGCCATCGTCGTCAGCAGTTCCCAGCGTCCCTGGTACTGCACCAGTATGTTCGGTATCCAGTGGTTACCCACGTGAGTGAACGGAGTTGCCGTGTACTGCGGAGGAATCGAGATACCAAAGTCCTGCAGAAAACTGACGAAGTATCCGCTCCATCCGGAAGCCACCGTCGCTGCGCCGAAGGCGTATTCCAGCACCAGGTCCCATCCGATGATCCAGGCAAAAATTTCGCCCAGAGTGGCATAGCCGTACGTATAGGCCGAACCCGCAATCGGTATCAGCGACGCAAACTCCGAGTAGCACAATCCCGCGAACACGCAGCCCAATCCGGCGAGGATGAACGACAGCACGATGGCCGGCCCCGCATATTGCGCCGCCGCCGAGCCGGTGAGTACAAAGATGCCGGCGCCGATGATCGCGCCGATGCCCAGCGTGATCAAGTTGAGCGGCCCCAGGGCCCGCTTCAGACTGTGTTCGTCCTCGTGGGATGCCTCTTTCATGAGCAGATCGAGAGGCTTGCATTTCAGAATATTCGCCATTCGGCTTTAGCTCTCCTTGAAGACTAGGCTTGCGCTTGTTCGCTTCGGTTCTGCCGCGACCACAGAAAATACACCGGAATCCCCAGCAGCACGATAAACAGCCCTGGCCACGTGTATTGCGGCTTGTAGCGTAACAACACTATATCAATGAAGACCGCCATCAGAATGTAGATGGCCGGCAGCACGGGATATCCAATCGCGCGATACGGGCGCGGCGCATCCGGCCGCTTGACTCGCAGCACAAATAATCCCCCGATCGTGAGGATGTAGAACACCAGCACCGCGAAGATGATGTAGTCCAGCAGTTGCCCGTAGCTGCCCGAGATGCACAGCACGCACGTCCAGACGCATTGCATCATCAGCGAGTGGGCCGGAGTGCGGTATTTGGGATGCAGTTTGGCCGCGCTCTTGAAGAACAGCCCGTCCTTTGCCATCGCGTAGTACACGCGTGCTCCCGCAAGAATCAGTCCGTTGTTGCAGCCGAATCCCGAGATCAGGATCAGCACGGCCATGATCTTCGCTCCGCTTGAGCTGAAGATTTGCTCCATCACTGCCGTGGCGACTCGATCTTCCGAAGCATGCTGAATGCCTCTCGCCACCAGCGTCGTGCCGTTCGCGTCGCCCACCAGTGGCAGCGCCGTCAGGTACACCACATTGGCCATGACGTACAGGAAGATGACCGCGCCGGTTCCAATCGCCAGCGCTAGTGGCAGGTTGCGCTGCGGATTGCGCACCTCACCCGCAGTAAAGGTCACGTTGTTCCACGCATCCGCCGAGAACAGCGACCCCACCTGCGCCACCGCCAGAATCGTGATCGTCCCGACCAGCGCAATCGGGCCCCCCACGCCCACCTGCACCGGATGCAACGCCCCAAATCCTGCGTTGTGCCAGAAGTTCGAACCGAAGTTCGCCGCAATGGCCTGCGCGTTCCGCCCGATGAACAATCCCAGCCCAACCAGCCCAAGCAGTGCCGCGGTCTTAGCGAAGGTGAACACGTTCTGCACCGCCGCACCCAGCCGCACGCCGAATACGTTCAGCACCGACAGGAAAATCACCACCAGCACGGCGACGAGGTTCTGTGTGTTCAGGCCGACGTCCATGTTGCCCAGCACCATCGGCCCAATCGGAATCGGCGGCACCTTCCACAGGTGAAGGATCCAGTTGCTCGAAGAAATTGATGGATAGAAGACGCCTAGAAATTTGCCGCACGCTACGCCAACCGCCGCGATGGTCCCTGTCTGGATCACCAGGTACAGCGTCCAGCCGTAGAGAAATCCCCACAGCCGCCCCAGCGATTCACGCAGGTAAACGTACTGGCCGCCCGCGTGCGGCATCATCGCCGCCAGTTCGCCGTAGGCCAGCGCGCCGGTGATGGTCATGAATCCGGTCACCAGCCATGCCGCAATCAGCAACGCCGGCGAGTCGACCTCGCGCGCAATCTCGGCCGAGACAATAAAGATGCCCGAGCCGATCATGGAACCCATCACCAGCGTGGTCGCGCTGGTCAGGCCCAGTCCTTTTACGAATTCGTTGTCGCCGCTGGTGAGGGAAACAGTCTTCGTCTCGGTGCTCAATCGGCCTCTTCGGTCGGGAAGGTGTCTTCGGACGAATCTACACCAAAAGCCTCAGAAATTCTTCTGCCGCCCGTCGTGGCGAGCTCAACAGGTCCGAAATTACGGCCACTGAATCGGCGCCCGCGTCGATGACCGACCGAGCATTGTGGCGAGTAATGCCTCCAATTGCCACCAGCGGCTTCTTGGTCGCCGCCCGCGCTTTGCGCACTCCGTCAAGGCCAACCAGGGCATCCGGGTTCTTCTTCCCCGTCGTTGGGAACACCGGCCCAATCGCGATATAGTCCGCCGGACCCAAATCCGCTTCTATCACCTGTTGCAGATTATGCGTCGAGACGCCGACGATGCGCTCACCCACTACCAAGCGCGCGCCCTCCGCCGGTAGATCTTCCTGACCAAGGTGAACGCCGTCGTAGCCCACCGCCACACAGATGTCGGCGCGGTCGTTCATGATGAGCTGCGCCTTGCCTTCGAGCACCCGCTTGATCTCTCGCGCGTGCTGTACCATCTGCCGGGTATCGCCGTCCTTGTTGCGATACTGCAGCAGGGTCACGCCGCCTTCAGCCAAGTCACGGGCAAACTCCACGATGGAGTTCACCGTCCGCAGCTGCGGCGCGAAACAGGTCACATCAAGGATGGCGTACAGCTTCGGTAAATGCAGCGTCATCGGCATATCGGCCTACTTCTTTGCGGCCTCTTTATTATTGCTCTGGACCAGGAACCGCTCCATAAACTTCGTGTCAAAGTTTCCCGCGCGAAAGTCCTCGTCGGCCATGATCCGCTTATGCAACGGGATGCTCGTATGAATCCCCTCCACCACGAACATGTCCAGCGCTCGTTGCATCCGTGAGATAGCCTCTTCGCGATCGCGACCACGCGCACACAACTTGGCGATCAAGGAATCATAGTACGGCGGAATCACGCCCTCGGCATACGCCGCGGTATCCACTCGAATGCCCGTGCCACCCGGCAGGTTCAGTGCCGTAATCTTTCCCGCCGACGGCGTGAACCGCTCCGGATGCTCCGCATTGATGCGGCACTCGATGGCGTGTCCCTTGAAGTACACCGGATGGCTGCCGATCACGTCGCTCAGCTTCTCGCCCGCGGCGATCAGGATCTGCGACTTCACCAAGTCAACGTCGGTGGTCATCTCCGTCACCGGATGCTCCACCTGGATGCGCGTGTTCATTTCGATGAAGTGCAGGCTGCGGTCCTCATCCATCAGGAACTCGATGGTCCCCGCGTTCATGTAGCCAATCTCGCTTAACGACTTCACCAGAATGCCGCCTATGTGGTCGCGCAACTCCTGGTTGACCATCACCGACGGCGCCTCTTCCACCAACTTCTGGTGACGCCGCTGGATGCTGCACTCGCGCTCGCCCAGGCTGATGACGTTGCCGTGCTCGTCGGCCAGGATCTGAAACTCGATGTGCCGCGGCCGCTCGATGAACTTCTCCATGTAGAGGTCGCCGTTCCCGAACGCGGCTGCCGCCTCCGACTGCGCCGCGTGAAACTGGTTGGGCAATTCGTCGGCGCTGCGGATGATCCGCATGCCGCGCCCGCCTCCGCCCGCCGACGCCTTTACGATCACCGGGTAACCAATGCTTTTGGCCCACTCCAGCGCTTCGTCAGCGGTCTGCACAATGCCGTCCGACCCCGGCAGAATCGGCACTCCCACCCGCTTCATCGCAGCGCGGGCTTTCTCCTTCTCGCCCATCATGCGGGTCACTTCTGGTGGAGGCCCAATGAACTTGATGCCGCACGCCCCGCACACTTCCGCAAAGTTGGCATTCTCGCTCAGCAGCCCATAGCCCGGATGGATCGCGTCCACGTTCGCGATCTCCGCCGCGCTGATCACTGCCGGAATGTTGAGGTAGCTGTCGGCCAGCCGCGGCGGCCCAATGCAGATGGCCTCGTCGGCAAAGCGCACGTGCAGCGAATTGCGATCAGCCTCGCTGTAGATCGCAACCGCCTTGATGCCCAGTTCTTTGCACGCGCAAATCACCCGCAGGGCAATTTCACCGCGGTTCGCTATCAGGATCTTTTTAAACATGAATTCGTTGGTACTTCCGAAACGTGAATAGAATTGTCATCCTGAGCGGAGGCGTTCCGTTCTTTGGAACGCCGGAGTCGAAGGACCTGCTGTTCGTCCTTCGCGAGCGAAAAGCACTCTACTTCTTCTTGATCCCGAACAACGGCATCCCGTATTCCACCGGGCTTCCGTTCGTCACGAACCGTTTCACGATCTCGCCCGTGGCATCGGCTTCAATCTCGTTCATCAGCTTCATCGCCTCGATGATGCACAACACCTGTCCCTCTTTCACCGAGTCGCCCACTCCCACAAACGGAGGGGTCCCGGGCGACGCCGCCTCGTAGAACGTCCCTACAATCGGCGACTTCACAATGTGCAGGTTGGCGTCATCATCCGCAACCATTGTCGGCACCACCGTTGCAGGCCGCACGGCCTCCGGCACCACCGAGGTTGTCGCCGGAGCGGCTATCGGCACTGCCACCGGAGCCGCCGCCATTTGCACGATCTGCGGCGAGCGGTCCCCGCGCTTGATGTGCAGCTTCACGTCGCCGCGTTCAATCTCAAACTCGGCGATGTCCTTCTCCACCAGCAACTCAATCAGTTCTTTGATTTCTTTTTGATTCATCGCTATCTGCGCTTTGAAAGGGCACGCCTTCAGGAGTGCCAGCCGCGTCCTTTATTTGATTTCCGAGCGAACTTTAGTCCGCGAGGCACTACATCTTATACAGAGCACCACGCCCCGCTCAAACTTCCACCAGTTCCTTCGTCACCGGAGTCAGCACTTCGCAGCCCTTCTCCGTGACCACCACCATATCTTCGATGCGAATGCCGCCCTTGCCCGGCACATAAATCCCCGGCTCGATGGTGATCACCATGCCCGCCTGCAGCCGTTCCGGCTGCTTGTTCCCCAGCCGCGGAGGCTCGTGAATTTCCAGCCCCACGCCATGCCCGGTCGAGTGCGTGAAGTACTGGTCTAGTTTAGCCTTTCGGAGCACGGAACGGGTCGCTTCGTCCACTTCTCCCGCCGTTACCCCCGCTCTGACCGTCGCAACTCCCACCAACTGCGCTTCCAGCACCGATTCGTACCACCTGCGTTCCACTCGGCCAATGCGCCCGACATGCACTGTACGGGTCATGTCCGAACAATAGCCTCGCAGTATAACACCCGAATCCACCACCACGAATCCGCGTTTCGGGATCGCCTGCCCCGACGCTTTGCCATGGGGCAGCGCCCCCCGTTGCCCCGCCGCGACGATGGTTTCAAACGACATTCCATCCGCTCCACCACGGCGCGCCGCAAATTCCAGTTTGCCCGCTACCTCGACTTCGCTCACGCCGGGACGAATGAACCGCGCCGCCTCCTCGTACACCTTCGCGCCCAGCTTTACGGCGTCATGAATCAGCAAAAGCTCGTCTGCGTCCTTAATCACTCGCTGCCGCATCACCAGCCCTGCCGTCGCCTTCCACCGGACGCCCTTCGGAGCAACTCGCTTCATCTGCGCCGCGGCTGCCACGGTCGTTAGGTCCGCCTCAAACCCGATCGCCGCAGAACCCGCTTTCCCCAACAGCATCGCCGCCGCCGACAGCAGCGACCCGCGAGGAATTTCCACTCGCGCGCCTTTCACCTCGTCATGCGCCTGCTCGGTGTAGCGCCCGTCGGTAAGGAACACTCGCCGCCCGCCCAGAAACAGAAGCAGCCCGTTGCTCCCGGTGTACCCGCACAGGTAGCGCAGGTTCGCCGCATGGGTCACTACAAACCCATCCAGCTTCTCGTCATGCAATGTCTGTTGGAATTTCTTCTGTCGGGCCGTGTAGTCCATCGTCAATATTGTACGCACGGGCGAGCCGGGGAAGATACGACGCCGCGGCAGTTCTAATTTTGTGGCTGAATCACCAGCGGCTCAGTCGTCTGTTTCCGCGCCCGATAAATTGCGCTGGTGCGAACGACCTTGGCCACGGCGTCAGCATGAACGACATACGTCCCCGACCCGGGGCTCGACCCAAACGGAATCACTTTTTGTGCACCCGACTTCAGCGCAAACTCCTGGTAGCCCAACGCCGTCGCCCGGCCAATGTCGTTAACGCCCATCACGATGACCGTCAACGTGACATCTTGCTCCCCGAGGTTCGTCACTACCACGGAACCTTCCAGCGTCTGTCCATGCACCGCGGGCGGCTCTTTCCATTCGACAGTCAATGCCGCCTTGACGGTGATACTAAATGTCCGTTGTGTCCTCAGCGCAGGGATGCCGGAGTCCGTAACTCCGACCGTAAAACTGTAGGAACCAACTGCCGAAGGAACGCCTGAGACCGTGCCGCTCCCGGCATTCAACCTCAACCCGGGCGGCAGCCTGCCCTCCACCAGTTGCCACGTGTAGGGTTGCGACCCACCGCTGACCGCAATTTTGCCCCTAAAATTGCTTCCGGCCGTCACCACCCACGCTCGGGCGGTCCGGATCGAGAGCGACCCTTGAGCGCGCGCACTGAAAGCCGCGCCCACGATCACCAGGAGAACGATGCAAATTCTGCGCGCCCGTGATGACAGCCAGCCACTCATCGTGGCGTCATTATAGGATTACCGCTCGCCCGGCGCCTCTGCCGTGATCTTCGTCTCCACGTGCGTCTGCTGAAAGTCCTTATTGTCGAGCGACACCATGATTTCCCGGTTCAGGAAGAACAGCACGTGCAATCCAAACTCCGTCCCATACGTTTTGGGAAACCACACCCCGCCTGCCTGTTTCTCGTAGGTCAGGCTATAGCCGATGCCCGGCACATCCGTCCCCAGCAACGTCCTCACCGCAAAAGGCAGCTTGCGTGAGAGCTTCGTGTACACGTAAATCGGCTCGAAATCGGCCGCGTCGATGTAGGCCTCGCCTGCCCAGTCGTACTCTTTCTTGTCCGCCGGGGCAAAACCGATGCGGTAAGCATCATGTCCCCGATACGTCTCTCGCCCGACCAGCTTGAAGCTGTAGTCCGGCAGCTTCTTCGTCGAAAATGGAAACTGGTTCTGCCCAAAGCCGTCTTTCGTCTTCGGCTCCATCAGGTCCTCGCGAAAGTCTTTCACCAGTCCGGCGTCGAGACTGTCGGCATCGGGCACAGGCTCGCCGGAAAATTCCTCATACTTCCCCTTGGCCCAGTACTTCCCCGTGATCTTCTCCAGCTTTCGCTGGGTTTTGTCCGCCTCCGGGACCATGTGATAGTCCGTGGTTTCTTCGCGCATGAGCCTGCCGTTCGTCTTGCGCGTAATCACGTGAATGTGTTGCCGGTACACATACTGCTTGCGCGCCTGCTCGCTGCGGTCCTGGTTGGCCGCCACCCGCGCCATGATCTCTTGCGCAGTCAGCTCCGCATCCGGTTTGGCCTCGTGTGCGAGTCCACCCAAGCTGACGGACAAGACGATCATTAACATCAGCAGACGGCGCTTCACGATGCACACCCCTTCCTCAATAGGTACGCGATTTACGAGGGGAAGTTCCGTATCGTGTTGTGGAGTAAATTGTGGCCCGGCTAGCTGCCGTCGCGAATGATCCGGCACGACTCAATGTCGAAGGTCACCGGCCCGATGGCCAGGTTGCTCTGGTCCCGGAAACTCTCCACGAACTGCGTAAATCGCCATACATCCGCGAAATTGCTGGCCAGCCCAACCGAAGCGCGTAGCGCCCCGGCACTCTTGTTCCCCCGGTCCTGCATCAGGCGTACGAAGTTCAGCAGGTTGGCCTCATCGCCGAGTGTCGCTGCCGCCTGCATATCGTCTTCCGTAAGTCCCTCGGCGATCTCGCCGGCACCCGGATTGCAGAAGCATCCGCTCCGCAGCGACAGCCCCTGTTCGCCTGCCAACTCTTCCACTCTGCGGTAGTCCAGCAGGTGGCCGTCTGGGTCGTAGAGATTGAAGGTCACTGTCCCTCCGCGCGACTCCGTACCTGCGGGACCGTACAAGCGCACCATAGGCTTCCCGTTGCTGTGCCGAAGTACCAGCAACTCCTCGAGCATCCATCCCGTCAGGCACCGCACCCGTTCCGCAATCCGCTCGATGCCGATGGACTGCAGGTGCTGTAGCCCGATCTCCACCGCGGGAATCGCTAGGTAATTCAGGGTGCCGTCCTCAAACGCGGCCTCCCCTGGCGACAAGACATGCGATCTCCCCTGCACCGACGCGAAGTTCACCGTCCCGCCTGCGAACCACGGCCGCCGCAGTTCGTCGTAGGTTGACTTGCGAATCAGTAGCGCCCCGATACCCGTTGGATACCCAAACATCTTGTAGAACGACACCGCGACAAAATCAGGCTTCACCGCGCCCAGGTCCAGCCGGTTGGTCGGGACGAAGGCCGCCGCATCCAGCAGTACCCGCCATCCCTTTTCCTGCGCCTCGGCCACCAGATCAAGCGAATGCTTGACCCCCGAGAAATTCGATTGCGCTGGATAGGCGAACAGGTTCTCGCACGCCGGGTCCGCCTCTTGCAGAAGCGTCGCTAACTGCGTCCTGTCGAGCCGCAGCGAGGGTGCCAGTAGCGGCGCATACTTCACTGCCGCGCCCTTCGCCCGCGCAAACTCGCGGATGCCATTCACTGAGTTGTGGTTGTCGAAGGTCAGCAGCAGCCGGCTGCGGGGGCTGAACGGAAACGACTCCGCCAGCAGTTTCATCCCCCCGGAGGCATTCAGGGTGAATACCAGCACATACTCGGCTGCATTCGTCCCGAAGTGCTCCAGCACCGCCCGACGCGTCCGCTCAATGTGTCCCGTCATCGCAGTCGATGTCGGGTTCGTCGAGTGCGGATTGCCAAACGTCCCCGCTCGCAGCAGTTCCATGTGCCGCTCAAGCTGCGACTCGGCGTAGAGTGACCCGCCGGTGTAGTCGAGGTAAACCTGGCCCTGCTCATCCAGTCGGCGGTATTCGGTCGACCGCAACTGGTCGAGAATCGCGGTGTCAGCGTATCCCGGATAGCGACTGAGGAAGCGCTGGTGCGCCTCCTCCTTCCGGAGCAAATCGTCTCTGTTCTGGACGGCGGTCTGGGGCATTTCGCGGAATACTCTCGAACATCTGTCCTGCAACCCGGGTATCCGTCAATATACAACCAACACCAGCCGCCACGTTGGACGATCCGACTGAACGCAGGATCTACTTCCCCGCTCGAGTCTCCGGCAGCTTCTTGATCGCCGCCTCCAATTGGTCCGGTTTGAATCCGAACGGCCCCGGCTTGCTCTTGAACAACACCGTACCGTCGCTGCCGATCAGGTACAGCCGGTCCGGCCATCCGGTATAGGCTTTTTCGGTCGTGTTCTCGAAGCCGTCAATCACCGCCGGGAACTTGATGCCCAGCTTGCGCACGCATGCGCCCGCAACATATTCGCGCTCTTGCTCGCTCTTCGGACTGGCGAACAGCACGTTGTCTTTCACGTTGCTCTGCATCTGCCACACGTCGGTCGGATGCGCCTCAAGGATGTACACCGCGTAGAACTGCACCTTGTCGCCGTACTGCTCATACAGCTTGTTGAGGGCGGGAACCTCCCGCCGGAAGGGCGGTCAAGTGTAGCTGCCGAACACCAGCACTACCGGCTTGCCTCGCAGCCCGGCGAGTTCCACCTCGGCCGTATGGTCCAGCGTCGGCAGCCGGAAGTCGGGCGCGGGTTCGCCAGTTTGCACCGTCCCGGCCCGCGCTTGCGTCCACATCGTCTCGAAGGGAAACAGCATGAACGCCGGTCCGGGCATGTGCGACATCACCCGGCCGAATTTCTCCGGCGGCTGCCGCATCGCCCAGCCAATCACCAGCAGGAAGCCGCTCCACAGCACCAGCAGGAAAACGGCAACGACGGAAAGAGTACGTTTCGAAGGTTTTCGCATCAGGAGTTTCGCAAGTGTATGGCGAAACTCATCGCTTCGGGAATAGTAGATTCAGATTATTCCAGCTCGCCTTATGCAGCGGTCTCGGTGGAAGCAGGACTCACCACCCTGCCATTCTCAACCCGATGTCCCTCGTCCATAAGCCTTTGCGCCTGCAACTCAGCGCCCCCCGGAAACTTGGGATTCAGCCGGCCGTGGGTGCGGACTACGCGCCAATAAGGCGCGATGTCGTCCTTGCCGCTCATCCGGTCTTCTTCCGCGGCCTCCGCCACAATCCGCAGGAAAATTCCCGTCACTAGCGGACACGTCACATCGACGTTGTGCCACCTGGCCAGCCTCTGGCGGATTTGCGCCAGCGTGCTGACCTGCCCGTAACCAATCTTACGAACCATGGCATCCACTTCCAGGGCCGTTGGAATCAACATCATGCCGTGGCCGAATCGCTTTGCCATACCATCGGAGATGGGTACGAGTTTGGGCCGCACCGGCTTCTGCAGCTTGGCGCGCCACGACATTTTCGATTTCCAGCGGACCTTCGCATGCGGCATACTTGCGTCTCCTCTGCGGCTTCGCCCTTTTGGCAAAGCATAGGCGCGCATTCTCAGGTGGCACAAGCCTTTATCGCAATTTCCGGCCCCCCATTCCCATTCCGGTAATTCGCCCTCACCCCTCCTTACTCTGGCGGAAACACAAACTGAAACCTCTCGTCCCCCACCGCCACCGTCACCGTCACCTGATAGCTCTTCCTCCCGTTACGCGAAACCGGCGCGCGGTCGGTCATCTTCGGCATCGCGAAATACAGCACACCCACCGCCTCGCCCTCCGGAGGAACCGTATTCGCCAGGAACTCGCCCTGCTCGATCTGCTCCGGCCGCATGGCCCGCCTTGCCAGTTGCGGGCCCGTTCCGTCGCCGATTTCGCGATTACGCAGCTCGCATCCCAAGTCGCACACCGGCGAGCTCTTCGCTGGAACCTTCCCTGCTCCCCGGGGCGTCAGCGTCGGATACGACGCCTCCATGTAGCCCGCCGGACTCTCCGCATTCGCGTCTTTCATCAGCTCGCGCAGCAGGTCGGCCATGGTCGGAACTCCCCCATTGCCTCCCGCCGGCGGCGGCACCGGCGACTCGCCGGTGACCATCCCCGCCATTCGCGCCATCCCCGATGGCCGCTGCAGCCTCTCATTCACTTCGCTCGACGAATACAGCGCCAACTGCTTGCCACCGACCGAATCTTCCGCCGTGATCGCGTCCGGCAGCACGTCCACCGATTTCGTTCCCCGATTGATCACATGCACCTTGACCCCGAGGAACTTGTTATTCAGCACGGGAATCGCTGCCGCGATGACGGTGTAATTTGCGCCTTGCAGATATTGGTGTCCGACGCCGTTGAGATAGAAACCGCCTCGCGGACGCGCGGCGCGGCTGAAATCCGGCCCTTCCGCGGGCTTCGTAGTCTGGGCTATCGCACTCGCACACAGCAGCAGGACCAGCACACAACGGCGCATGCAACCTCCAGGGAGCGCGCTCAACGCGCTTGCAGGTTGCATCGGCCAACCGCCCGAAATCATTACCTCTCAGCTGAGCTCCGCTGCGCCACCGCCCTCTACCACGTCAGCTTCACTCCAAACTGCACCTGCCGCGCCGTCGTCGCGGTCGACGTAATCACTCCCGCCGAACCCGATACCCCCGACGGCGTGAACGTGATCAGGTTCGGCGTGTTGAAGTTCGCCCGGTCCAGCAGATTAAAAATCTCCGCCCGAAACTGCAGGCTTAGCCGTTCCCGCAGTTGGGTGTTCTTAATCGCCGAGAAGTCCCACGTCGCCAGCCCCGGCCCTGTCAGCCCGTCGCGCGTCGCATTGCCCCAGAACCCGCTATTGGCAGGCGGTTGCAGAAACACCGCGGGATTGAACCACTGGTTCACCGACCCGATGATCGGGTTCCCCTGGAAGTTCGGGTTGTTGAACGGCCGCACCGGATTGCGTGTGTCGCCGTCGTTCGAAGGGTTATAGCTCAACTGAGCCGTCAGCGGAAATCCGCTCTGCAGAGTGACGATGCTGTCCACCGACCATCCACTCGCCATCACCTCGCCGAAGCCGCTCGCCCCGCTCCCATACTTCTGTCCCTTTCCAAACGGCAGGTCGTACACCACACTGATCACCCCGACATTGCGCGCGTCATACGTCGCCGGCCCCCAGTCCGCCTTGATGTCATACGGATTCGCCACCAGTCCCGGCGCATTGCCCGCCGCGGTGCCGTTCACCGAATCGCCGTCGTCCAGTGCCTTCGACCACGTGTACACTCCGCGGAACGACAGTCCATTGCTGAACCGCCGGTTCACGTCCACCTGCAGCGCGTTGTACAGGCTGTCGCCCCAAGAAAACCACGTCCACGTGTTGGAGATCGTCGGGTTCGCTCTCGCCGCTCCCGCTTTGATGTAATAGCTCCCCGCCGGCACCGGCGTCCCCGCTAATCCAACCGGAAAGCTGCTCGGATACGTCGCGGGACACGGCGACGCCGGACAGATTGTCGGAAACGGTGTGTTGGCATCGATGCCCACAACCTCGTGATAGCCGTGCGAGCCCACGTACCGCAGTGTGAGCGTCGTGTTCGTCGTCAACTGCTGCTCGATGCCCAGCGTGTACGAGATCAGCGTCGGCATCTTCAGGTCCGGCTGAACGCCGCCCGGCACCAGCAGCGCCTTCGCCGGCACCGCCCCCGCCGGATTGATCGGAAGCTGCGAAACCGGCAGCGCTGCAATGCTGTATGTCGGATTGAACGGCGCATTTTGGTCCATCCGGTAGCCCAGCGCGTCCTGCATTTCGTTGTACATGCCGAACCCCGCGCGAATCACCGTCTTTCCCGGATACAGGTTCCATGCCACCCCCACCCTCGGCTGCGGCAGGAACTTCGCGTTGTTCGTCGTAAACGCGTCGCAACCAATGTGTGGCTGGTTCGAAATCACGCCATTCGCGAACGTGTAGTTGGCGGCGCGGCAATGCGCTTCGTTCCATCCCGTCGAAAACTCGCCCCGGAACCCCAGCGTCACCGTCCACTCCGGAGACAGGCGAATCGTGTCCTGCGCGTACAGCGCCCCAAACAGCGAGCGCCAATTCATCTCCGTCGGCGCCGGATCGTACAGAAAGCTCGACGTCACTCCCTGCAAAAACGTCTGCAGGCTGGTAAACGTCGCCTGTCCGTACTGGCTCAACGCAATCGTTTCGTTACTCTGAAACTGTTGCAGCCACACCCCGAAGTCCAGTTGATGTTTGCCTTTCGTCCAGCTCACCCGGTCTTCATACGTGAACAAGTTGCGCGCCATGGTCAGGTTGCTTCCGTTGTTGCTGCCCGCAAGTCCGATCTGCGCCTGTGGGTTCGACGCCGCGCTTCCCCCCACCACCACCGCTCCCACCGGCCGCCCCACCAGGAACCCCGACACGCTCGCTGCCGGCGTATCCGGCGTCGGCTCGCCCGTAAAGAAGTACCCCGCGCGCGAAAATCCGAACCGCGCCGTGTTCAACAGCGTTGGCGAAAACACGTGCGTCTCCTCCACGCTGAACACTTGCTCCTGCAGGCTCAGGATGTCCGTGCTGTATGGATTGATCGTTGTCGGCGTGAAATCATTGCCGTTGTCGATCGTGTACGCCACCGACACACTGTCCTTCGCTGAGAAAATATGGTCCACCTTCGCGTTCCCGAAATATTCCCGGATCGTCTGCAACGGGCTGCTGAATACCTGCGCGATTCCGTTGTAGTCAGGCGCATTCGCCGGCGGCGTCGGCCACAAATTCAACAGCGGCCGTACCGACGGCACCGCCGCTGCTCGCGACGCCAGGTCAGGCACAAACGCCACCGACGTCTGGTGCAGGTTTTGGATGTAGCCCTCAAAATTCGCGAACAGAAACGTCTTGTCCTTCTGCACCGGCCCACCTATTGCCGCCCCAAACTGGTTCCGTTGGAACGGCGGCGCCGAACCCTGGTCGAAATAGTTGGGATGCGTCCAGCGCGTTGTTCCGTAAAAACTCGTACACCGAGCCATGCACTTGGTTGCTGCCCGACTGGGTCACGATGGTCACCTGCGCGCCCGGACGCTTGCCGTACTCCGCCCCGTAGTTGTCGCGCAGTACGTTAAACTCCCGCACCGCTTCCACGCCCATCAGGTTCTGGCTTGGCCCGCCGGGCTGCATGTTGTTTTCCGCCGCACCCGTGAATTCCACTCCGTTGAGCAGGAAAAGGTTCTGCTGCGGACGATTGCCCGATACCGAAAAGTTATTGCCCGTGGTCGAGTTCGACACACCGATACCGCCCGTCTTCTCCGCCGTGAAATTCACAATCCCCGGATTCAGCATCAGCAGCAGGTCGTAGCTCCGCCCGTTTAGCGGCAGCGCCTTCACTTCTTTCTCGCCGACCAGGCCTGAGATGTCCTGCGTGGTCGCGTTCACCAGCACCGCATCCGACTCCACCTTCACTTGCTCGGTCACCTGCCCGACCTTCAGCGTGAAGTTCACCGTCGCATCCTGCCCCACCACCAGCACGATTCCGCTCTGCACTTGTTCAGCGAAGCCGTCCTTCTTCGCACTGATCTGGTAGTGCCCAATCGGCAGCGCCAGTAGCTCATACAGCCCTTCCGAATTCGTCGTCGCCACGCGCCCCATCCCGGTTTCCAGGCTGGTGGCCGTCACCGTCGCGGCCGAGATCACCGCCCCGGTCGGGTCCGTTACTCGCCCCGACAATACCGCTGTGACTTGTGCACTAACCGAAATCGAGAACAGGGAAAATGCGAAAAAGCATGCCAGAGACGCCGCTCGGGCGCGCAAGATTATCGACACCATCGACTCCAGTCCTGCCGGTATCGGGTTCCGGCAAATCGAAGCTCGCTGTGGACACGGGTTCTGGAAAGTGTGACGGCGAAAGCCAGCGCCTTCGCCGTCACACATTTGCAGGTATGCGCGACCGCACCCCCAATGCGGGCGTGCCTACCTGACTTCTCGTCGATTTAATCGAATCAAACCGTTAATGTCAAACGGTTCAGTCTGGAAGGATAATCATGACTTCGGTGGACTTGATCAGCGCCGCAGCAATTTGGCCCTTTTTCAGCCGTAGCTCTCGCACCGCGTCGGCGGTGATGATCGAGGTGATGTGTTGCTCTCCAATCGACATCGTGACCTGCGCCAGCAGGCCGCTCAGCTTGATGTCGGTAATTCGCCCGACGAGCTGGTTCCGTCCGCTGATCCGCCGGAAGGCGCGGCGGCGCTTTTCCAGCGAAGCCGATGCCGCCACCCGCGGCAACAGCCGATCCACTTCCGCCTCCGGGATGCGATGATGCCCGCCCGCGGTTGGAACGCTCTTGATTCTGCCCTGGTAGATCCACTGCTTGAGCGACGAATAGCTGATGCCCAGCACTTGTGCGGCATCTCGCGGGGTGTAGAGCTTGGCCATGTCAGTTCCCTGTGTCGCAAGCATAACGGCCTCCCCCACCTCATTCAAGAGCCCCGCCGCTAGGTAGAAATCGGCAACGGAGCGGCGAAGTTCAGGGTGCGGGTCTGGAGGCGTACCCCCTCTCCCCTCTGTCTTTTGCAAAATCCTCATTCTGAAGGACTTGCGCGGTCGAATTCCGGTAAAATATTGAGCGCGTGGGACTTATAGGCAAATTCCTCTTAACAAAGGAGTTAGACGGAGTTTCTGGGGTCCGGAAGGGGACGGAGGAGGGGAGAAAGGCGAAAACGCGGCAGTGGACATGACCCATCACAGGTCGAAGCACCTTACTGGAGAAAGAGGGCCATGCCCGGCTGGCGACTCGGTGGAAGACAGCTCTCCCTCATCCTTCCGACGGAAGTGTACTCCAGATAGGGTTGAGCGCCAAGCGATTTAGTCACGGTTCAATGTGATGGATAAACGAAGGAAGTGGTCAGTTGGTGGTGTTCAGTTGTGGGTTGTCAGTCGTCGGTAGGGAGCCTTCACCACCGAGGACACGGTGAAGACGGGGCAGTCGCGGCTCTACGCGGGTAACGCGGAGACAACCAAGGTCAAAAGACCCACCCCGCCAAAAGCAGGCGGAAGGGCCACCCTCTCGATGTAAGCCTACTTGCAGTAATGAGTTAACGGGGTGGGCCACACTCGAGACTACTGTCTGTGTGGCTGCGATCTCGGAATGGACCGAAGGCCCTGGTGACGACTCACGATATTCTTGGCACGCGACTGTTGCCCCTGTTGTTGTCCGGTACTGTTGGAACTGTACAGAGGTACGTCGAGAAACGTAATCTGGCCGTCTCCTCGAGTGAGCTTAATTTGAACTGCACCTTCGACATGGGCTGGCGCCTGGAGAACGAGTGCGGTTGCGTCGCTGAAAGTCACTGGAAGCGATTGCCCATCTAGCGTGGCTGTCGTGTCAGATGTAAAGCCAGCCCCGAATAACTGAACGGAACCACCAATAAGCGGGAGCGAGTTGGGCAACGTCGAGCTCAGCACCAGCGGCAAGGGGACCGGCAACTCCAATACGCCTCCGTTCACAATAAGAAACGCACGATCGTCGTCGTCGTCCCACACCAGCGAATCGTAAACATCTTGTACCTGAACATTCAGTGCGATTCGTTTGCGTACCTGGAAGTGTCCCAAGTCATTCAAATCCAGAGAGGTTGACCACGGCTGCAGCATTAATGAGCCATGTCGATCAAGTTTCTGACCATAGCGCCAATTGAAGGTATCGGAGGCCTCTGTTTCGGTTTCGAGCGGGGTCCCGAGAACGTCGCCATCCTGTGTAATCACAGCGGATTGTTGAATCAGCCGGACGTCATCTTTGGATAGCGCCATATCAGACTTTGGGTAGGCCAATTCCACGAATTCAACAGCGACTGAACCCGGGGAATAGACCTTCAGCATTCCGTCGGCATCGATGTACACACGACTTCCGTTGGACGACAGAAGCACCCGGTTTTGAGGATCGGCAGACCAGCCACTTGACAGACCCAAGTCCTGAATGACTCCCGTAGTTTTGTCGAGCTGCCAGAATGCATTCTTCAGGCAACTCCCGGAGCCAGACAAAAGGAAGTAAACCAAGCCCTGGTCGGTTACAGCGAGTCCTGCCGGCTGCGAGCCGGTGCCACAAGGAACAGCAAAGGCTTGAATGTCGGGAGGGTTATCGGGGCTGAATACGACAATGGCCCGGTTGCCCTGGTCTGCGACCGCTACCGTATTCCCTGACGGTGAAATAGATACAGCCACCAGTTGAGCCGTGGCGGCGTCGGGACGCGTACCAGCCAGCCAATCTCCATTCGGCACCGTAGGACCGCGACATGGTCTTTCGCAGAGAAATAAATACGATGGCGGAGAGCGTCATAGACTCCCGCCTGCAGTGGAGCGGGCGTGCTGTGAAGAGTACCCGGGTTTATGTATTGCAAAGCTCCCTTACGGGACACCGTCCCGCTTGAGGTGGTTACGGTGATGTCCGAAGGGCCAGCGGTGCCTGGAGGAATGGTGTAGGCCAGGCCCCGGATAGGAGTCGGGTAGGGATTGTCGACTCCGCTGGGCTGGGTCTGCACCTGGGTGACAATCGCCGGTGTGCCGTTGACGCTTAGCTGGACACCGCCTACGGTGTCGCCAAAGCCATACCCCATGAGAAAGCCGGTAGCGCCTCCGTCAGAAGTTGAGTCGGTGGTAGAAAGCGCCAGAATGCTTGGGCCGTAGGAGAAAGCGAGCGGATTATACTGCGCCGTACCGTCCGGAAGCTGGATAATAACATCGGCTGGTCCGGCAGCCAATCCCGGGGGAACCGTAAAATCGAGGTGCGCGCGGGCCGTCAAAGGCGTACTCAAGACAGCATTCGAGGCTGAGCCTCCCCTACAAATGGCTGAGGTACGCCGGAGTTGGAAGACCAACACCCCAACTGAGTAGCATCGTGGTGCTGGTTCCGCCGGCGACTGGACCGTTATTCGGAGACAGATAGGTGCCAACGATGCCGTAGTTGAGATCCAGATCGGTCACGCCGTTATGACCAATCGGGGAAGCATCGATGAAGGCCAGTCCCATTCTCATTCACTCCTTAGATGATCCCAGCGGAATCTACTGCAAATGACAGGGGCTCCGCAAACATGCCAAGAACGAAGGGCTCCATGCCGTCCCCGAATTGCTGGAATCCCGAAGTTTCGAAAGACCCGGATGATGTCCTGGATCATTACGTAGAGCTTGGTTCCGTCATCGCTGAACACAATGCCGTTTAGATGTACGCCGCCGGATTGCCCGGCGGGTTGCTCCTGCAGGTTCGCTAATATTTTCCCGGTGCTGTCGAATATGGACATGTTCCCGCCCAGATCGGAGGCTACGAATTGATCCTTCGAAGGATTGGCTACCGCGAGTTCAAAGATTCCACTATTTGGAGGGCCCACCTGACCCAATTCCTTGACCCGCATCCCACAACCAGGTGAGCACCGACGGTCGAGCTATTCATTACCGTCGAGCGGCTTGCGTTGGCAACGGCCCGCCCCATGCCTGCACCTCGTCGGATGCGGTGAAGACTTCCGAGGTATTGGTGGTAGGTGACCAGTCATTGAATTGGCCGCCGCCGTCCACCCCGCCGCCAAGGACCATGAGTAGGCGTCCATCATTCAGGACAATGGGAGCAATTACGGAAAACCCGCCATACCCGATTTGAACCGTATTGATTACCTGCCGGATCTGCAGCGATCTGGGATCGATCACCTAGAGGAAGCAGGTCAGGCTTCCGACATAAAGGCGCGAGCCAGCTGGAGAGATCTCCATGCCGGTCGAGGACGGTACCGGGATCGTGGTCTTCTTTCGGTGCGTCGTTGCATCGGCCACGAATACTTCGCTCTGATTTGACAGGGCCACAAAGACCTGTTTGTGGCCGGTAAGTACCATTTACGGATCGGGAACGAGTTTCGACGCTAGCTTTGATCTTGGCGCCGACCAGCTCCCAATCGGTGTGGTTGGCGGGGGAAGTAATATTGTTGCTTCCGCCCGAGCTTCCACCACCGGTGTTTCCACCGCCCGTGCTTCCCCCCGTTCCGCCGGAACTGGTCGAAGCTGTGACGCTACTGGAGCCGCCGGAGCCTCCACACGAGCAACAAAATGAAAGAATAATGGCAAGAATGAGAATTACAGAGATTTTGAATGACCTTGGGGTGAATTTTATAAAGAAACGGAATTCTAACAAAGGACCTGCGGAAGTTGCTGTGATCTGAAACCTGATTTACCTGCAACCCCTTTGGATTGAATAGCTGGCCCCGATTTGCGGGTAACCCGGTTGACAACCTCAGTAACTTGGACGCCTTTAATTCCAGGAATTTACGAAATGAGAAGGGGGAGGGTCTTTCGACACTACGGAGTCCAAGCGATTCAATCTCCACCATGCGCAGAGTCTCCGGTCACCTAATACCGGGTGTGACTCCCAGCCGATGTTCCGGGCGCAAGACGGGAAAGCTCGCTAGCTCACTGCAACGCGGGTTCGCGACAGTTTTCGGGGCCGCTCCATTTCCGAGTTCAGGCTCTGGTCTTCCATCCAGGTGTCGAGGATGCTTTTCTTGAACTTCCAGCGGTTGCCCAGCTTGAACGCTGGAATGCGTTCCTCGGACACATACTTATACAGCGTGTCGGGCGAGACGCCGAGATACTGCGAAGCCTGCCGGATATTCATTACTTCGCGTGCATCAGCCATGCCTGATCCTCCCCGAGTGTCCGTTCGAACCTGATAAACCGGGGGCCGGTCACCTTCGTCGCGGCTTCACGGCTCGGGGCAAGACCCGAAATCGCAGGATTGCGCCGGAAATCGCCGGTGTCAGAGCGGCCAGGTTGCCGGTTTCTCCGGCTAATTCACCGAAGTTCTCGGGCTCCCGCGGCAGTCCGCACTCATTGTCGGGCGCGTTGCCGTCCGCGGATAGAGTCTCGCTGTTGTCGCCCACGATACCTGCACAAGAGTGGAAGAGCGTTCGGTAAGACGACGGCGCATGAGTTACGATGTTCTTCGTCGCCAGGAGGCGCTTTGCTCTGCAGCAATTGCGGGTATGACAATCCGCGCGAACATCGCTACTGCGGAATGTGCGGCACGCCGTTCCCGTACCGCGCCCTCACCGTTCCCGAGGCGCAGAGCACATTAGCGTTCAGCAGCGCGCCGTTGGAGGTCGCTCCACCACCGCCGCCTCAGGTTGCCGAGCCAGTTCCGCCTCCGTTGGCGGAGCCGTCGTTAGCTGTAGCCGACGAGCCGATTCCGGTAGCCGAAGTCGAGCCATCGGAGCCGCAAGCACCCTCAGTAGAACCTCCGGCGATAGAGCCGATTGAGCTAAAAAAGGAAGATGCGACGGCGGCGGAGCCGGAATTTACTGAGCCACGCCTGCCGAAACTCCGCCAGACGTTCGATGCCGAAAGTCGCGGCTGACATCGCCGAGCCGGTTGCCGAGGTTGCTCCCGAGATCGCGCCGCAGGTTGAGGCGGCGCGCGACGAGCCCGCGACGGTTGCGACCGATGAACCGGTTCCAGTCGAGGCAGAAGTCGTTGAGCAAACGCAACCGGCGACCATCGCAGCCGAGCCCGAGCCAGCGCCAATCGCTGCCGAACCGGTCGTGAGCAGCCTACCGAGCAAGTCCATAAGCCCGCGGCGCGCGTGGTGGTAATGCCCGCGCCCAGGTCGTACCCGCCGCCAGAAACCAGCGCGCCGCCTGTGGCCAAGCCGATTGCACCGCATCCTTCGCCCGACATTGAGCGGTTCACGCCTCCGCCCGCCTCAGCCGGAATGCCGACCTTTCAGGAAGTGGCTGCTGCAGCCGGACCGCCGACCATCAGCCCGTTTGAGCCTCCCACGGAAAAACACACCGACCAGGACCGCGAACTGCAGGAGTTTGTGGCCAGCTTCCGCTACACGCCGCCGGCGGAGACGGCGGACGAGTTGACCATGCGCAGCGAGGCGCCCGTCATCGACGAGGAGGCGCCGGCTGAGTTTCACCATCCTTCGTTTGACGACGATGTTCCACCGCCGCCCGAAGCCGGTCCGCATCCCACCGGCCAGGAATACTATTCGGCGAAAGGCACCGTCGAGCGTCCGCATTTCCTGGAAATCTCGGATACGCCAGCCGCTCCCGCGGAACCAAGCGCGTTTCCGGCAATTCTCGGGGGCGAGGTCCCCGCCTGCCAGCAGCAGCGGCTGGCTGTGGACCACGATCGCAGCGATGGTGGCCCTGTTCGGCGGATTGGGCTACCTTGAAGGCCGCGCAAAGTACCCACGCCTTCCCCGGACCGGTGGAAGTGGCCCGCGCTGCCTATGACCAGCTGCGACAGCAGTTAGCGGAGATCAATAAACCAGCTGCGCCCGTTTCCGAAAGCCATGCGCCCGATCGTGCGACACAGCCGGAGGTAAAGCCCTCGCCAAACAGCACTGTCAGCAGAAAAGACGCAACCCGACTCGGCGGCGCAGCCGAGCCAGCCGACGGTGACTCCGGCGCAGCCCGCCAATCCAGACCAGGCAACCTCGAAGCCAAGCGACACCGAGGCCAAGCTAGTGACAAGCACAGCGGCCAAAGAAGAGCCGGCTAAGGTCGAGGCGCCAAAACCAATCCAGGCTCCCCGCCGCCCAAACCAGCCGGCAAACCGCAGCCCGGGCAGCAGGAATTGGACAAAGCGCTGAACGCCAGTGATGCCACGGCAGCGGCGGCATGGCTGTGGAAGGCTACGTCGCGCGGCAATTCCGAGGCCCCGGTACGTCTGGCCGACATGTACATCAAGGGCAACGGCGTACCACGGAGTTGCGAGCAGGCAATGGTGTTGTTGCGCTCGGCGGCGACCAAAGAAAACGCTCCGGCGCGCAACCGACTGGCGGCGCTCTATGCCAACGGGACGTGCGTGGCGCGCGACCGGGTGAAGGCTTACCAGTTGATGTCGTCGGCCCTGGAAGCCGACCCATCCAGCGACTGGGCAAAGCAGAACCGCGAGCAGTTGTGGAACCAGATGACACCGCAGGAGCGCGCGGAAGCCCAGAAATATCGCTGAAATGAACTCGCCTTATAATGTGTCGAGCAGACGCCGCGTCGGCGTGCTTTTGCATCCACCCTAGTTTCCGTAGCATCACAACTTTCGGAGGAAATAACGAGAATGGCACATGAAGTTCCGCCCCTGCCCTACGACTACGCGGCCCTTGAACCCTACATCGACACGCAGACCATGCACCTGCATCACGACAAGCATCATCAGGCATACGTAACCAATTTGAACGCCGCCGTCGAGAAGGCGCCGGAACTCGGCGAACTCAGCCGTCGAAGATCTGGTCAAGAAGCTGGAAAACGTGCCCGAGGCGGTCCGCACCGCCGTGCGCAACAACGGCGGCGGCCACGTGAACCACACCATGTTCTGGACGCATCATGGGCCCGAACGCGGGCGGCGAGCCCAGCGGCGCCATTGCGGCCGCCATCAAGAGAACGTTCGGCGACTTCGCCAGCTTCAAGGAGAAGTTCAACGACTGCCGGCCTCGAGCAGTTCGGCAGCGGCTGGGCCTGGCTGGTGCGTCGACGCGACGGCAAGCTGCAGGTCATGGCCACGCCGAACCAGGACAACCCGCTATTCGCAGGGCTTCTATCCGGTGATGGGCAACGACGTGTGGGAGCACGCCTATTACCTGAAGTACCAGAACCGCCGCGCCGATTACCTAAAGGCGTGGTGGAACGTGGTGAACTGGGTGGAAGTCAACAATCGCTTCCAGACAGGAAAGTAGCTTCCGCCAGCAACGAGTGTAAGAAAAGGGTGCGCCGTGAGCGCACCCTTTGTGACTGCAGCTCCGGTTGCCGAGTTACCAGGTGTACTTTTGCTTCGGCTCGTCCTTGGCAGCTTCGGTCATCACTGTTCGCTTCCATTCAGCAGGATTCCGGACTTGGCCGCGCTGGCGTGGCCGCGGCGAGAATCAGCGCGCGATAGGAACCGAGCCAGGGCAACTTGAGTGCCGATGCGTTGGGCTTTGTCCTCAGGTCGACAAGTTCGAGTTGCGCCGCTTTCCAGTCACCTGGTGCAGACTTGCCGGAGTGTAATATATTCCAGCGCTTCCAACCCGGCCGCGGCCCAGCTTCTGCAACTGCAATACCCCGTGGAGTGCCGTTGTCGAGAGCTGGAGCTTTGGCCTGAGTAGGACGCCAAATCCGGGGCCCATGTTGGCGCGATTGCTGGAAGATCCTGGTCAGATCGTCGGAGCCAGCGGAGAACTTGGGCGCGTCGCTGGAGCAGCTGCCGCCGAGGACCAGGGCGGCAAACGTGCTGCATGGTGGGTCTGGCACACTACGGCGTCGACCAACTTCACCATGGGAACCAGTTGCGCGTAGGCTGCGCTTCGTGACTGGTCATCTCCGGCTGGGGGGTGGCTGATGCCTTCGGGCGAGGCGATCATACCGAGAGTGGCGAGCGGTCCCAGGTTTTCGGTGCCCGCGATCTGCTGCAACACGCGGTTGGTGCTGGAAGTAAGCGCTGCATGTCTGTGCTGCTCGAGCCAGACGCTGACGAGGTCGAGGCGGCGGTACATCGAGCCACATCCTTCACGTCCTCCGGCGACCATAGCCGCTCGGCGATCGCGGCCATGCGCGGCCAGATGCGCGTGTCCACGCTCTCCGGCGTGGCGAACTCCACCCACATGCAGGCCTCGCCGCCGAGGATGTGCGACTTCTGCTCGGGCGTGAGCGCCGTCGCGCTCCAGAGGATCCCCCGATAGTGCTGCGCTGCCGGCTGCATCAGGTCGAGATAGTAGCCCGCCGAGAGGATGCCGATGTAGCCCTGGCGCGCCGCCTGGGCGAGCGATTGCTGCCCGCGCCAGGACTGCACCACGATATCCTTGGGCAGGTCGGGGGTGAGGATCTCGTCCCAGCCCATCATCTTCTTGCCGTGTTTGCACGATCGGCAGCAGGCGCTTGTTGAAGTAGGTCTGCAGCTCGGCCGTGCTTGTGTGAAGTCGTTCTCCTTCATGAACGCCTGGATCCGCGGATTTTCCAGCCATCCCTTGCCGTTGATCTCGTCGCCGCCGATATGGAAATACTCGTCGGGAAAGAGCTCCGCCATCTCGCCGATGAACCCGTCGAGAAACTTGTAGGTCTTCTCGTTGCGTGGGGTCGATCGCGGGGTCGAAGATGCCCCATGCCGGCTCGATCGCTGATAAGGTCCGGGCCCGCTGCCAGTTCGGGATAGCCGACGCAGCCAGGCCGTGGTGTGGCCGGGCATGTCGAACTCGGGAACGACGCGGATGCCGCGGTCCCGCGCGTACGCGATGACTTCCCGCATCTGGTCCTGGGTGTAGTACTGGCCGTCGGAACCGACTCCTGCAGCATCGGGAAACTTTTTGCTTTCCACGCGGAAGCCCTGGTCATCGCTGAGATGCCAGTGAAAGACGTTGAGCTTCACCGCGGCCATGCCGTCGAGTGTGCGCTCGATAACGCCGATCGGCTCGAAGTGGCGGCCGACATCGATCATCAGGCCGCGCCAGGCAAAGCGCGGCTTGTCCTGTATGTTGACCAGCGGAAAGTAGTAGCCGCTGGCGTCGCCAGCAACGAGTTGCGAGAGCGTATCGAGGCCACGCAGGGCGCCGACTGTAGTGTTGGCCTGAAGGGTGGCATTCGCGCCGTCAATGACGAGCGCGTAAGACTCGTCCTCGCCAAACTTGGGATAACGAGGGGCTCCGTCGCGCACGCTGACTCTCAGAGTGCCGGATTGGTCCGCGCCGACCTTCGCACCGAGTGGCAGCACCAGCCCGGTACGGCGGCGCAGGCGTTCCTGCATGCGGAAAATGCCCTGCTCCAGCCGCGAATCGCTGTAGCCGTTCACCGCAACCGTAAATGAAGCGTCGAATCTCAGCTTGCCCGGCGATACTATTACGTAGGCGGGCAGCGGCATGACGTTTAGCGTGGAAGGCGGATTTCCGGCCGGCTGAGCCGTGGCAGACGCAAGCAGCGGTAACAGTAGAAGGAAGGCAAGAAGTCGCATGGTCATCCTTATGAATTTACACTGACCGTCGCGCCGGGGCGACGCGCCGGAAAGTCGTTCTCCGGCGGCTCGAGACCGGGCCACCGGGCGCTACGAAGGCTATTGTTCGTTTTTGTTCGGTGTTATGTTCATTTATGCTCTTTTTCTGCTATCCTGTCTTGGAGGCCATCATGCAATCGTCCGACGTCCACCACGATTTCTCCTCCCACATGCTGCTGGAGATCTACGAGCAGCCCGACGCTGTCCGCCAGACCATCGATCAGCACATTGATCCGTCGACGCGCCATGTGCGGCCCGACCGCTTCCCCTGGACGGCGGCCGAAGTCGCGGCCATCCGCCGCGTCACCATCGTGGCCAGCGGGGCCAGCCGCCATGCCGGGCTGTGCGGCAAGCTGATGATCGAAGACCTCGCGGGCATCCCGGTGGACGTGGAGCACGCCAGCGAGTACGGGTACCGTAAGCCGACAAACGGCAAGGGATCGCTGGTCATCGCCATCACCCAGTCGGGCGAAACCGCCGACACCACGGCCGCGCAGCGCACCGCCAAAGAAAATGGCATGAAGACACTTTCCATTTCCAACGTGTTGGATTCCACGATCTCACACGAGGCCGACGCCAACTTCTTCACCCGCGCCGGAAAGGAAGTGGCGATCCCGGCGACCAAAAGCTTCACCACGCAACTCACCGCGCTTTACATGCTGGCACTGTTCCTGGCGGCACAGAAAGAAATGCTGTCGGCCGCAGAAGTCACCGCGCGGGTGGAAGCGCTGGCCCAGTTGCCTGACCTGATCGAGCGCTCGCTTGACCGCTTCAACGCCGAAGCTGAGGCCATCTCCGCCGATTTCTTTGAAGACCAGACTTCGTATTCCTGGGCCGTGGGGTGCACTATCCCATTGCGCTGGAAGGCGCGCTCAAGCTGAAGGAAATCTCCTATGTCCACGCGGAGGGCTACCCGACCGGCGAGTTTCGCCACGGCCCCACGGCGCTGATCACTGAAACCCTGCCGGTCGTGGCGATCGTGACCTGCGACCGGCACGATCCCGAGTCGGTAGTGCGCTACGAAAAATCGATGGCGCTGATCGAAGACATTCGCCTGATTTCCAAGCGCCAAATTCTCCTGGCATCGGAAGGCGATGAGACCGTCAGAGCCATGGGGGTGGCCACGTTCACCCTGCCGCACCTGGAAGAGCTGCTGCTGCCCATCATGGAGATCGTGCCGCTGCAGTTCCTGGCGTACCACATCGCGCTGCGCAACGGCCTCGATGTCGACCATCCGCGCAATCTGGTGAAATCCGTTACCGTGGATTGACAAGAAGAGATTCCAACCACGGATTGACACGGATGAACACGGATCGGAAATAAGGTCGAAACCAACTGCCCCATGTCGGCTTATTTTTCATTCGCCCGCGGTTAATGAATCTCATCGCGCTTCTGGAATTATCCGTGTCATCCGTGGTTGCTAAGTTGTTTTTGCTCGAATATGCTCGTATGCGAACATGGCCAACAAGCGTACGTCTGTGCTGAACGAAGAACGCCGCCGCTCCATTGTGGATTTCGTCAACCAGAACGGGCGGGCGCTGGTGCGGGAGCTGGCGAAGAAGTACGGCAGCTCGGAAATTACCATCCGCCGCGACCTGGAGATGCTGCACAATCGCGGCCTGGTGTATCGCACTCACGGTGGCGCGCTGCCCATCCGCGCCGGGGCCGAGAGCGACCGCAATCTTACTGAGCGCGAGATGCAGCACCCGCGTGAGAAGCAGCGTATAGCAGTCGCGGCGGCGAAGTTGGTGCGCGAAGGCCAGTCTGTGGTCCTCGATTCGGGAAGTACGACCACGGCCATCGCCCGCGCCCTGCGCGACTTCCAGCACCTCACGGTCATCACCAACGCCATCAACATTGCCAGTGAACTATCGGGCACCACGCTCGACGTCATCCTCACCGGCGGAATGCTGCGTGCCAATTCGTTCTCGCTGGTCGGCCCCATTGCCGAGGAGAGTTTGCGCCGCCTCAAGGCCGACATCCTCTTTCTCGGGGTGGACGGCTTTGACACGCAGTCCGGCGTTTCCACGCCAAACCTGTTGGAAGCGCAGCTCAACCGCCTGATGGTACAGGTCGCGGCGCGGGTGATTGCAGTATGCGACTCGAGCAAGTTTGGCCGGTCGAGCCTATCGTCGATCGTGCCGCTGGCGAACATTCACGCCGTCATTACCGACAAGGAACTCCCGCGCCAGCATCTGCGCGCCTTGAAGAAAGCCGGCATCGAAACCATACTGGTGTAGGTAGCAGCGCTGCTCGCCTTGCGAGCCGTTGTTAGATTCTGTGGTGGACTGAGCCTGCTAATTCGAACGAGAGGAATCTTATGTCTGAACCAACCTACGAAGAGCTCAAAGCTCAATTGGCTGCATTGCAGGAAAAAACCAAGACGCGTGGCCCGCGCGCCATCGACTTCAAGGTGAGTGAGAAAGGTGGAGTAAGCGTATACGGCCTGGGCCGCTTTCCTGTCACTCTCTATTACGAGCAGTGGATTCGTCTGCTCGACCAGGCCACGCAGTTGCGCGAGTTCCTGGAAGAGAACAAGCCCAGCCTGAAGCTGAAGGGGGCGGGAGAGTAAGATGCGGCGCCCCGTCCTGCGCCTCGCTTCGCGAGTCGCAGGACGGGGACACCCGGAGTCCAGAGTCTATTGTGCCGACGGCGTGAACAGCTGCAGGTTCTCGGCCTTCCACTGCATCGCCTTGTGAATGCGGTTGTAGCCGCTGGGATGGTCGAAGAAGATCCACTCCTCCACGGGGCCGGGCTTCATCTTGCGGTACTCGCCGAGATGGATCGCGGCTTGCGCCATGCCGTCGGGCTGGCGGCTGGCGTTGATGCCGAACATGTCGGCTTCGGCTTCCTGGCTGCGAATCTGGGTGTTCATAATCGGCGTGAGCACAAAGAAGAAGATCGACACGAGCAGCATAACGAGCGGCAGCACCGCCGGATCGCTGATGCCACGGATGCCCCACGTCGTGCCCCAGCGCGCGAGAGACCAATCGAGCGACCACTTCAGGAACGCAAACGCTGCCACAATCACAATCAGGAAGAACATTATCGACTTTGCAATGTGATTGAGGACGTAGTGTCCCATCTCGTGGCCCATGACGGCCTCGATCTCTTCCAGCGATCCTCGGCGCAGCAGGTTGTCGTTCATGGTGATGCGCATGGTCTTGCCGAAACCGCTGACGTTGGCACTCATGCGCGTGGTCTGCTTTGAGGCGTCGATCTCCCACACGTCGGTCGCGGGAATGCCGTTGGCGCGAGCCATCTTGAGAACGGGCTGCGTCACCCGCGGATCATCGAGCCGGGTCACCTTATTGAAAATGGGCTGCAGGAAGACCGGGCCGATCATGATGGAGAAGATCATGAACAGCAGCGTCACTATCGCGCCCCAGATCCACCACGTGCGGGGCAGCCTGCGCACGACCGCAAACAGCGCGACGACGATGAGGCCGCCCAAAAAGATGCCCAGCAGCAGTCCCTTCGTCTGGTCCCACATCCACGGGCCGAAAGTCTGGGTCGCCAGCCCGTACTTCCACTCGCGGAAAAATCCCTCGTAAACCGCCAGCGGGAAGCCGAGAATGCTCGTCAGCACGAGGTACTGCACCCAGTACAGGAACGTTTGCAGATTCTTGAACCGCGTTATCCGCTCGGCGAGGTTGCGCATCCAGGCTGACCAGCCCAGTTGCAGCAGTATTAACGAGATGATCGCGCCAACCAGAAAGTCCCACAGGATCAGCCAATATCCACCCTCGAAATAGGCATCGGAGCGGGCCTTGGCGCTGGCGGGCATGAGCGCGAGGTAGGCATCGGTAGCCGCATCCACGTCAAAATGGTCAGATGGTTGCGCCGCCGCCGGGACCTCGGTAATATCGGGAACTTCGGGTGCAGGCTGCGCCATCGCGCCCGCCACGAACAGAACTGCACACAGCACCGCGCCAAGCCACGTACGAACGCGCCAAGTCATTCCTTCACCTCGTGAGATTCGGTATCGCTACTGTATAGGATTGCAGGCAACCCACAGAACTCTACGCACGACCGTGACAAAAGGTTCCAGATGCTGGCTCGCAGGCTGACTGTGAACTTCACTGGCCAATCGGCCCTCAGACGCCAAAATGGGACGCCGCGACAGCAATCGCTGTCTTTACTGTTCCCCGGTTTGCCCTGAAGTCGTATCATCCCTGTGAACCCCCGCGCCTTTCTATCTGTGAGGAGGCCTTCCTTGACCCGAGTGCCGTGTTACGCCATTGCTGTCCTGGTAGTTTTCTCTTCCTTCGCGTCTGCCGATCTGAAGATCAAAACCCGCACCACCGTCCAGGGACACGCCACGGAAAGCACCGTTTACATCAAGGGTGCGCGCGAGCGGCGCGAAATGTCGTTCGGAGGCCATGGCGGCTCGGTCATGATCACCCAATGCGACCAGAAGCGGATGATCAACGTGGTCGGCAACCAATGCATGGTCACATCTATGGGCGGCGGCGGGGAAACCTCCTGCCCGGCCACCCCCAACATGCGTGACATGGCGCGAGGCATGGCCGGCGGCGAACCGGCGGCCCCACGCAAGGGCGGCGTCGTCACCATCACCCATACCGCCAATGACACCGGCGAGCGCCAGGACATGTTCGGCTACAAAGCCCGACACATCAAGTCCTCCCTGGTGATGGAGTCCACTCCCGACGCGTGTAATCAGTCGCACATGAAGATGGAAATTGACGGCTGGTACGCCGACATCTCCGCCGGGTTCTCCTGCGCCAACGAGAACTATCGCGCCATGGCCTGCGGCGGACCCGGCAGCAAGCCCGGATGCACCGACCGCATCGTCACGAAGGGCGCAGCCACCGCCGCGCTCGGGTACCCTCTCAAGCAAACCACCACCATGATTTCTGATCAGGGAACCTTCACCATGACAACGGAGGTGCTGGAGATTTCCAACACATCGCTGGAGGAACCTCTGTTCGAATGCCGCCTGGATGCCGCGTCATGGACATGTCGGCCATGACCGGGGCCGCGCCGCCCGCGCCAAGTTCTGCACCGGCCCCCGAAACTGCCACGCGCGCGCCGGCAGCCCATCCGGTGCCGGTTTTTGGGTCGGCGCCGGCGCCAGCCCTAGTTGCGCCCAAGACCACCGGCGTAGTGCGCGTTGGTGTGGTCAAGATTAAGGACATGACCGGCCAGTCGATGCCGACCGACAATCTGCGCCTCAATTTGATCAGCGAGATTGAGCGCAACAAAATGGAGGCCGTACCGCTCGATGCCGAAGCACCGTACGCCGACGTGGAAGCCGAGGCTCGCGCTAAGCAGTGCGACTACATCCTTTTCACCGTCCCCAGCACCGTCAAAGATCCCAACACCGGCGGCCTGCCGCCCGCCTCCGTACCTAAGGGAGTCACCCTCGATCCCGCCAAGTATCAGGCCCTTACCGCGATGACGTTATACAAGGTGGACAAGCCGCAGCCGGAGATCAAGGACCTTCCCCTCGCCGCCGACGCCAACCAGTTTGCCGTTGACGCAGTGATGGCCACCTTCGCCTTGGAGTCAGACAAAATCGCCCAGCAAGTGTCTGACGACGCCCATCCCAAGACTGCGAGCAAACCAACCAAGGCCCCGGCGAAGACCGCGCCGAAAGCAGGAGCCGCCACCAAGCCGAAGTAAGCTCGGAACGGAGACAATCACTCCCGTGTGTACTGTGCGTTATCACTGCGCGCGAATTTGCACCGCTGCGAGGCTCTTGAAACGCGAATCTCGAAGCCGCTGTTGTGTCATAATCCACCCGCCATGAAAACCACGGTCGCGTTCATCCTCGTGCTCTCGATCGGCTTGCTGGCACAGACGCCAGCCGCTGTCCCGCCGCAAGCTCCGGTGAATCCCCAGATCAAGCAGGCGCAGCAACTCAACAGCGAAGGTAAGCAAGACGAAGCTCTCGTTATCCTCAACAAGTTATCGCGAGCGAACCCAACAGTTACGAGGCCAACCTGAGTGCCGGCATCGTGCTCGATCTCAAGGGCGAATACAGCAATGCCCGCAAGTATCTGCTGCAAGCCGTGGAATTCGCTCCACCCGACCGCCGCGTGCAGGCGCTGCGCACCACCGCCGTTTCGTACGCCTTCACTGCGACCTGCCGCAGGTGCTGCGCTATGAAAAACTCGCCTACGATTCTCAGCTCGAGGACCAGAAGTTCACCGACGCCGCCGGCACCGCCAACGAACTGGCGCGCATTGAGCTGGAGTGCGGCAACCCTCCGACGCGACAGTGGTACCAGACCGGCTACGACACCGCACTTCGCAAGACCGACCTCTCCGAGGCCGATCGTGATCTGTGGAATTTCCGCTGGGAGAACGCGAAGGCCCGCATCGCTGCCCGCGAGGGCAAGCCCAAGCAGGCCGATGCCGACGTCGTCGCCGCTAAGGCAATTCTCGATAAGGGCAAGATCCCCGACCAGCAGCGCTTCTACCCATATCTCACCGGATACGTCGCCTTCTACGGCGACAACTACAAGACCGCCATCGATGATTTACAGAAGGCTGACCAGAAAGACCCGTTCATCCTCGCGCTGCTGGCGCAAGCCTATGAGAAGAGCGGTAATAACCAGGAGGCGATGAAGCTCTATCGCCAGATCCTGACGATCAACAGCCACAACCCGACTAACGCGTTTGCGCGTCCGCTGGCAAAGAAGAAGTTGGGGATGGGAAGTTAGTCGCAATTTCGAACGACTCGATTCTCCGGGAAAAACGTCGAGAGCCTCTCACCCTACACCGCGGTCGGTCAGCTCACCGGCGGCAGACCGGCAGCGACCACTAAGCGGCGGAACTCCGGCTCCGCGTGCAATCCGCGAAAATAGGAGCACGCCCGTAAATTGGCCAGCGCGGCCTCGTTCTGGGCAACCGACAATCGCAGGTACTGTAAGGCCCCACCTTTATCGCCGAGCAACGCTTCTGTCTCCGCAACTTCGAAGGCCGATGCCCGGCCTTGCGCGTAGAGCTCCTTCGGGACCTCGAGCCGGCTCCTTAGCATGCCTGGACACCCGCCGGAAGTAAATCCTTTTTCTTCCGCTTGCACCAGCTTCAGCCTGTCGGGATCACGCCGCAGCCGGGCCTTGATGTGCGACTCCTCCAGGAAGTCCGGACAGTCCAGCTCGCCGAGGTAAACGGCGGCAAGGTAGGAGTGCGGCGAAAGGAAGTTGGGATCGGTCTCCTCCATCTGGCGCAGTACGGCAACACCTTCGTCCCGCCGCCCCGCACTCGCCAGTCCCAATCCATTGTCGGCGCGAATGGAGGGCGAGGCCGGATCCAATTGCTGGGCCCGTTTTAAATCGATCAGTCCTGCATCGCTTCGGCCTGCACTGATTAGGACGTTACCGTACCAATGGTAGGCATCCACATAATTTGGGTTCAACGCGATCGCGCGCTCAAACTCTCGGCTGGCAGCCGTCAGGTCACGCTTCGACCAGTAATAAACAAACCCTAGCGTGGCGTGCGCCTCGGCCGAGGACGGGTCGAGTTCAACTGCCTTAGACGCCGCCGCGAAGGCGCGTCCGTAGGCCTCCGATTCCGGCATGGAGGCAAATTCTCGCAGCAAATTGTACGAATCAGCCAACCCCACGTAAGCCTTTGCATAGTTGGGGTCGCGCGCGATCGCCTGCGAAAAATAATCCACCGCCTGGTGCAGCGATTCAGGGGTCCGCTTGTTCCAAAAGTAGCGTCCCTTTAAGTAGAGATCTTCGACCTCGGGGTTGGGCACGTGTACTGGAACCGTCGCTAAAGGCCGGGCCTTTGCTGTTTGGGCCCGCGATGAGCTAGCCCGCCACTTCACGCCAAAAACGACGGCCAAGGCGAAAATCGCCAGCCCGGCGGCTATCATCCATATTTGTTTCTTGCTTAAATGTCGCTGCAGTTTAGCCGCTGGTTCGGCTGCCGGTGCCGGTTGCGCCGAACGCCGCGCCGCAATTCCCCGATTGGCGACCCTCTCGTCGGCAGGGGTCACGACCTGAATCGGAGCGATCCAGCGGTACCCGGTCCGCGTTACTGTTTCGATAAAGCGGGGGTTGCTGGCGGGGTCGGCCAGCGCCTCGCGCAGCCGGTTGATAGTGCTGCTGATGCCGCGATCGAAATCGACGAACGTTCCCTCGGGCCACAGCGCCTGGCGGAATTCCTCCCGGCTCAACACTTCATTGGGTCTCGACAGGAAGAGCTTCAAGGCGCGGAAGGGCAACTCCTGCACCTTTACCTTGCTTCCGTTCTTGCGCAATTCGCCGGCACGCAAGTCTGCCTCAAACACTCCGAAGCGGACTGTCACGGCCAGCTCAGTTCGCGAATCCATAGCGAAGTTCGGCAGGGAGCCACTATAACACCGTTTTGCTCCTCTCAGGAAACCCGTTTTTCGGCGTGATATCTCCCTGCAACACCTTGCCTGTCATTCGGTTAACGCGTGAAACACGTTGAGTAGCCAGGTGAATTGACAATCCAGGCCTCTGGGGCGAAGGTCGCGTGAGGGAAGTTCCGTCTATGTCGGCCTGCGGTTCTATCGCTGCGTGGGGTAGCGTATCTGCCAAGCAAGGGCCTGCAGCAGCAACAGAATGCAGATTTCAGTTCGCATTCACCGTCCCGACGTCGCACCCGGTGCGAGATATCGCTACCCTCTTCTCGATCTTGTTTGCTCGTGACTCAGGCTTTTGAGCATGACTTTGCGCCTAGAACTAATTCACAACACGCCACGACGCCATGGTGCCATCGGCCGGCTTCCGAGCCCTTGCCGTAGAGATTCCAGCCCTGACCAGTACCCTCAAGGAGCATCAAAAATGAGTACCTCCAGCCTCCGTTCGTCAGAGAGTTCCTGCGCGTCCGCCCTACTCCGGCTGTTCGCTGCCTCGTTCGCGGTCCTCGTGATGTTCTGCCTTGCTTCCACCGCAGCGTTCGCGGTGTGCACACTGGACTCGAACCCCGTCACCTGCACCTTGATCGGGCCCTTATCCTTCAACACCTATGACGACGGTACCGGTGCTCTGACCACCACAAGCGGCGCGTTGACCGACAATGTCTCGATGACTATCAGGGGCGGTATCGAGTTGGTCGGCGACACTTCGTTGTTGGGACCAGGTGTGCTGACGCTGATCAACGGCCAGATCGGCACCAACGGCAACGGCTTCACGCTGACGAATGCGATGACGATCGACGGCTCGGGCATCATTGGTTCGAATGGCCTTACATATCAGAATCTGTCCCTGAGTAACTCCGGCACGATCGACGCAGACTCGACGGCCAGCACGCTCTCGATCCAGGGCACGGGCAGCTCGATCACCAACTCCGGCACGCTCGAAGCCACCAACGGCGGCATCCTGGCCCTCGCGACCAGCGCTGCCATCAATAACAACGGCGGACTCATCGCGGCCATGGGTACTAACAGTGTGGTCAACGTAAGCACCACGATCCAGGGCGGCACGCTGAGCACGTCAGGAGGTGGCCTCCTGCAAACTTCCGGCGGCGCGACGCTTGATGCGTCGAGCCAGGGCGCCATCACTCTCACCGATGGCAGCACGTACACCGCCGGTTCGGGCCTTCTTACCAAAGTCACTGGCACGCTGAACCTTGGAACCGTTTCCGGCAGCACTCTGGCCTTGGCCGGGGGTCTCGAGCTGATTGGCGATACAACCGTGGCGGCGCCAGGATCCGGGTCGATCAGCATGTCCAATGGGCAAATCGGCACCAACGGCAACACATTCACCCTGACCAACAACGGACTGATCCAGGGCTCGGGCGTCATTGGATCGAATGGCCTTACGTATCAGAATCTGAACGTGGATAACGCCGGAACCATCGACGCGAACATCAACGCCGCTACGCTCTCGATCCAGGGCGCCGGCAGCTCGATCGTCAACTCTGCGACGTTCGAGGCCACCAACGGCGGCATCCTGACCCTCGCGACTACGGCCGCCATCAATAACAATGGTGGAACCATCTCGGCCTCCGGCACCGGCAGCACGGTAAACATCAGCACCACGATCCAGGGCGGTACGCTGACCACCTCCAGTGGAGGCCTCCTACAAACCTCCGGCGGTGCGACACTCGATGCGTCCAGCCAGGGGCCCATCACCGTCAGCAATGGGAGTACCTACACCGCTGGACCGGGCGGCAGCAGCATCATTACCCGAGTCACCGGCACGCTGGACCTTGGAACCACGACCGGCAGCACCATGGCTCTGGGTGGGGCCCTGGAACTGATCGGCGATACAACCGTCAATACGCCCGGATCTGGATCGATCACCATGACCAGTGGCCAAATCGGCACCAACGGCGCCACCTTCACCCTGACAAACCACGGCCTGATCCAGGGATGGGGCATCATTGGCTCCAACGCCACTACATATCAGAATTTGAACCTGAACAACACCGGAACCATCAACGCGAACTCAAGCGGCAACACGCTTTCGGTTCAGGGCACGGGCAGCGCGATCACCAACGCCGGTCTGTTTGAAGCCACGAACGGGGGCACCTTGAACGTCGCGACTTCGGCTGCTGTCGATAACAGCGCCGGGACGATCAAGTCCTCCGGTACCAACAGTGTGGTCGACCTGAGCAACACAATCACGGGCGGCACACTGACGACCCAGAGCGGCGGCCTGATGCAGACTTCCGGCACCGTGACGCTGGATGCCTCTAGCCTGGGCGCCATCACTCTTAGCAACGGCAGTACCTATGTTGCGGGAGACGGCACGGTCACAGCGCTCACCAATGTAACTGGACAATTGAACTTGGGAACCACCGCTGCCAGCACCCTGAAGGTGACCAGCGGCCTCAACTATGGGTACCTTCGCCTGGTTGGCGACACGGCACTGGTCGGGCCCGGCTCGGTTGTGTTGAACGGCGGACTGATCGGCACCAACGGCGCTACCTTCACCCTGACCAACAACAACACGATTCAGGGAAGCGGCGTCATCGGATCGAACACTGGGTCCGACTACCAGAACTTGTCTCTGCACAACAACGGGACCATCAACGCGAACTCGAGCGGCAACACGCTCTCGATCCAAGGCACCGGCAGCTCAATCATCAATGCCAGCCTGTTTGAAGCCACAAACGGCGGAACCCTGGACATCGCGACGCAGGCGGCAGTCAACAACCAAAACGGCTCCATTGTGGCCGCCAACGGCACCACGGTCAATCTCATCAATACCACCATCCAGGGCGGAACACTGACGACCCTGGGTACCGGCGTCATGCAGACTATCGGCACCGTAAATCTCGATGCCACCACCTTGGGTGCCATCACTTTCACCGACGGCAGTACCTATGTGGCGGGGAACGGCACGACCACAGCGCTCACCCAGGTCATCGGACAACTGAACCTGGGGACCGTAACCGGCAGCACTCTGCAGGTGACCAGCGTCGGAAGCAACTTCGGGTACCTTCGCCTGGTTGGCGATACAACGGTCTCGGGTAATGGCTTGATCGTCCTCAACGGCGGATTGGTGGGAACCAACGGCAACAACTACACCCTGACCAACAACGACACAATTGAGGGTGTCGGCGTGCTCGGGTCGAACTTTGGCTCCGACTACCAGAACCTGTCGCTGGACAATACCGCCACCATCGACGCGAACTCGAACGGCAACACGCTCTCCATCCAAGGCTCGGGCAGCTCAATCGTCAATACCGGTCTGTTCGAGGCCACGAATGGCGGCATATTGAACCTCGCCACCTCGAACCCGATCAATAACGCAGGCGGCAATATCACCGCCACGGGAGCTGGCAGCACGGTTGACGTCTCAAGCACCACCATTCAGGGCGGCACGCTGAACACCTCAGGTGGAGGTGTGATGCAGACCGTCGGCGTCGCGAAGTTGGATGGAGTGACCAATGGCGCAATCACCATCAGCGACGGCAGCACGTATGCGATAGGGGCGGCCAGCACGCTGACCGATACTCTCGGCACGTTGATCTTCGGGACTTCCACCGGTGGCACGCTGACGCTGAGCAGTGATATGCGATTGGTCGGCGACACGACCTTGTCAGGACCAGGTTCGTTGACGATGTCCGGCAATGCCCAGATTGGCACCAACGGCAATGCTTACACGCTGACCAATAACAGTACGATTCAGGGGAGCGGCCTCATCGGGTCGAACATCGGCTCGCTATTCGGAAATAACAACGTGACCAACAACGGCGTCATCGTCTCCAGCGGCGGCACAATGACGCTGGGAGGGACCGGCACGCTGACCAATACCGGTACGCTGCACGCCACCGCAGGTACTACGTTGGTTTCCAGCATGTCGGGACTTTCATCCAGCACCTTCACCGGCAACAGCCTGCTTACTGGAACCTATATCGCCGATGCCGGCGCGACCGTGCAGATCAACAAGCTGGGCAACACGGGCGGTGAGATCGTTAACAATGCGGCCACCATTCTGCTCAACGGCCCGAACTCGAACTTCTACGATCAGGCGTCGAAGGATGCCCTGTCCAGCTTCAACAACAACATGGCTGCGGGCAGCTTCACCATCCAGAATGGGCGCAACTTCACCAGCCCGGGTGTCTTCAGCAACGCGGGCGCGGTGAATATCGGTTCGGGCAGCACCTTCTCGACGGCTTCTGGAAGCTACAACCAGAGCGGCGGAAGCACCAAAGTCGATGGCTCCCTCGCTCCGGCGGGAGGCTTGGCCAGCTTTGCCGGCGGCACCTTGCTCGGCAACGGCGGCACCATTACCGGCAACGTGAACATGAGCGGAACGATCTCACCCGGTGACGCACCCGGCGCTGCTGGCGCGCTCGGCATTGTCGGCAATTACGCGCAGCTCTCGGCTGGAGTCTTCCAACTCGAGCTCGGCGGTCTTGTCCCGGGCAGCCAGTTCGACCTGCTCAACGTCTCCGGCACGACCAGCCTCAGTGGTACCCTCGACATCAGCCTGATCAACTCCTTCTTCCCGGCCGTGGGTAATACGTTCACGTTCCTAAATTCCACTGGCGGGGTCAGCGGCATCTTCGGAACCGTCAACGGCCTGAACATCGGAGGCGGTGAGATCCTCAGCGTCATTTACGGTTCAAATTACGTCGAGATCTCAACGTCGTACTCTTCCACCACCGATCTGTGGAACGGCGGAACCGGTGTCTGGAGCAACGGTTCGCAATGGAGCATTGGCGTGCCTCAGCCGGCGTTTGACACCATCATCTACTCCGGCGGCAACGACGTCGTCTCCATGAACGTCGGCAGCGCCACCGTGAACTCGCTCACCGTCGGTGGTCCCACCAACGGCTTCACCTCTACTCTCGCCGATAGCGGCTTCACGCAGACGCTAACCGTCACCAACGGCCTGAACGTTGGCCAGCAAGGCATTCTGTCCTTTACCGGCAACGGCAGCTCCATCACCGCCGCCACTGTATCGAATAGCGGCGCCGTCACCATCGGCCACGGCGCAACCCTGAACCTCACCGGTCAGCCCAACGGCGTCACCAGCGTGCCAGACGGAGCGATCTGGAATATTGGTGGGAACTTCTCGGTGGGTGGGGTCGCCAACACCGGCTTCGCGAACTTGTCGAGCATCGGCAGCGGCGGCGTTGGAGGAGCTGTCGTAATGCACAACGGAGCAAGTCAGACGATTGCTCCATCGCTGACAATTGCAAGCAACAGTGTTCTCGAAATATATGGCGGAACGACGCTTGATCTGTCGAGTGTAAGCAACTCCGGCGGGTTAGTAACCGGAATCAATGGCGGTGGAAACACGCTCACGCTCACCGGCGCCCTGAACAACAGCGGCGATTTCCTCGTTGAAGGCCCGGTCGATCTTGCGAGCATGGCCAGCCTCACCAACAACGCAGGCGGCTTCGTTGACGTCGAAGGCGGCAGCACGCTCACCGTCACCGGCAACGTCGTTAATAACGCTGTTGGTCCGGTAGGCATCTACACCAGCTTTAATGGCTCCGGCGGCAATACCATCGGCATCGGCGGCACCCTCACCAACAACGGCATGATTGGCCTCGAGAGCACGGGCGATAAATTCACCGTCACCGGTGGCGTAACTAACAACGGCGCTGCACTGTTCGCTGTCACCGGCGGCGCTGCGGCCACCTTTACCAGCACTCTCCTCAACAACGGCCAGGTCGACCTTGAGAACGCCAGCAGCCTCACGGTGAACGGCGCAACTACCAACAACGGAACGCTGTCCACTTCCGGCTTCGGCGGAACGGGCGGAAATACGATGTCGTTCACTGCACTGCTCACCAACAACAGCAGTGGACAGATCAATGTGAATGGATCGAATGACACGCTGAAGGCTACCGCCGGAATCGTCAACAGCGGCGCTATCTCTGTGAAGAACGGCTCAACCATTGACCCGCCTTTCTTCAATAACCTGGGTACCCTCAACATCGACGGCACCTCAACCTTCGTATTGGGTACGGGCACCGCGACGGGTCCGGGCTTCGTTCAATTGGCCAACGGAACCTATGGCGAAATGATCAACTCCGCAACCGCCTTCGGCGTCGTCAACGTCGCCGGACCGGCTTCGTTGAATGGCACGCTCGATATCCTGCTGCAGTCCGGATACAATCCGGCGGTCGGCACGTCCTTCACCTACCTCCTGCTCAGCCCGGGACAGCTTACCGGCACGTACTCCACCATCCTCAATGACATTTTCAACGGCGGTACGGAGATGTGGGTGGTTAACTACAACGACGCTGCCGGATATGTGCAGCTCACCGCGGCATCGAATGTCGGCACGACCCCGGAACCGGGCACTTTCCTGATGCTGGGATCGGGCCTGATCGGCATCGCCTTCACCGCTCGTCGCCGCTTCTTGAAGAAGTAGCTTGATTTCGTCTCGGATGCGGCCTGATGCAATGCACTCAGGCCGCTTTTCTTTCTGCAGGCTTGCAATTCACTTCGGCAATCGCTGCTCCGTCGCTAAAATCATTGTGGCCAGCCACTCGGCCCACGGGAGAACCCAGCATGAAACTTCGTCTCACAGTACTGTCCATATTGGTTGTCACCTCGATTGCCCTGTTGGCGGGCTGCGCAGCCCCGCCTACAGCGGTTTCCTTCACTACTCCCTATCAGGCGGTGCTGCTCAGCAATAATTCCGTCTACTTCGGAAAGCTCGCGGGCTTTGGCACTCCGAGCCCGGTCTTGACTGACGTGTACTACATCGTCAGCCAGACCAACCCTGAGACTAAGCAGGTTTCTAACATGCTCGTAAAGCGCGGCAAGGAGCTGCACGGGCCGGACCGCATGTACCTGAACGCGAGCAGCATCGTATTTGTCGAGCCGGTCGGTACCGACTCGAAAGTTGCCCAGTTGATCGAAGAGGCCAACAAGAAGCAGTAGCGACTCTGAACCGGCGGCCAGCGTTCCATCGGGTACGACGGAAGCGGGGCACGGCTTGCGCCGCACCCCTTCCTCGTTCCTGTCCAATCGCCCGTTTTAAGCGGCCGTCTTCTGACCGCCGCAGCAGGAGCCTCCGCCCTCACAGCAGGCCGCTCCCTCGCTACAGCACGCCGCCGCAGCCGTTTTGTCGCCCTTCTTCATCATGGGGCACTTGTCACCGCAGCAGGCCGCTTTGCCGTCCTTGTGGGCTGCCATGTCGCACTTGCCGTCTTTGCAGCAGCCGGCATCCTTGCCGCAGCATGACGCGCGCTTGGCCATCTTGCCGTCTTTCATCATCGGGCATTTGTCGCCCGGCTTCATGTTGGCCATGTCGTGGCCGCAGCAGGCACACGAGCTTGCCTTGTCGCCTGCGGCTGGCGCGGCCGGTGATGCAGTCTGCGCCGCCATTGCGAGCGCGAACGCCAGGGTAACTAGCAATACCATCCACTTTGTTTTCATGATTTTCCTCATTGATCTCGGTTGCGCGGACGAATTCCGTCCGCTGGTCCTAGCCTGCGACGGCAGACTCCGCCATCGCGGAGACGCAGCGATGCGCGCTCTAGATTCTGAGGTCGGTCTTTACTTCAAGGACGGGTTTCACAAAGCGAGGTGCGTCGGCGCTCCGCCAGGCTTCCGAGCCAGTCGCGGCTGGCGCGGCGGTGGCTGCCGGCAGCACGGCCACAACTTCCAGGGCAGCAGCCTTGCTTTTTATCGAGCTGACCACGAATCCCAGCGGCCGCTCCGGCGTCTGGCTTACCGAACAGCACGGCGGGCGCTCGTGCCCCAAAGCCGGTGACAACATTTCCTCGCCCGGGCAGCAAGGCATGCCTCCCATGGACCGCATCTCGTGCGCGCTCATCGAGCACTGCATCACTTGGTCGCCCTCGACCAGCGCCAGCCCGGCCTCGGCCCACAGCGCGACCGCCAGGGTCAGCAGGCTGATCAGCAGCTTCCGAGATGTGATACGGGACTTCACGTTGAGATTGTATTCTCGCCTGCCCCGGCTTTCGGGTCTGTGATTTTCGTCACCGTTGTGCATTCTTTCGACGGCAACTGTCCCGAAACGTAATGGGGCGTTTCCCGGCTTCCCTGCATTACACTGTAGCCTCAAGGAATCCATGCCCATGAAACCCATTTTGCTAGCCGCCATACTGCTGTGCTCGTCCTTCGTTTTCGCTCAAGCTCCTCAATCCCAGCTGCCGGTGCCACCCGCCGGCGTCATGGGCCGCATCACGGCTGCTTCGGTTTGGCAGATGCCGGCAACGTTCCTGCCGGCGGCCCATGCGGCCTGCGACAAAGCGCCCAGTCCGCAGGCTTTCATCCAGTGCTTCGTGGCCCAGATGTCGAAGGCCGGCGCTCCTCCTGCGGCTGTCGCCTTCACCCAAACCCTTCTCCAGCAGAGTGGCGGAGATTTCGGCATTATGAGCGGCTTCAACGCCGTCGGTCCGGTTGATGTCGCTTTTGTGACTTATCCCCTGCGCGCCAACACCAACAACGGCATCCTGTTCGTGAACGGCACTCCCAAGATCGTCAACGCCGAAAACCCGAAACTCCTCGACCAGACCGGCATGGAGCAGAGCCCCCAGTTCCAAGACACCAAAAACCAGTTCCCCAAGGCCAGCCTCTGGCCCGGCGATCGCGACGGCACTACCTGGCCCAACGCCAATACCAATTCCGAGGGCGGAAAGTCGTTCACCCTGGGCTATCCGCTGCTGAACGGCTGCCACGCTTGCCAGAACGTCGGATTCGCCGAGTTCAACTGGAAGTTTGGCCCCACCGGCAAGTTCCTTGGGACCGTCTTCATGGGCATGACCCCGCCGCCCGTGCAGTAGGGGGTGCAGTCCGTTAATGCGGTTCCGGTAGGGGTTAGCCCGGTCTGTACCGTACCGGAGGCATACCCCCTCCCCCCGTATTTTGCAAAATCCTCATTCTGAAGGACTTGCGCGGTCGAATCCCGGCAAAATCTTGAGCGCATGGGACTTAGAGGCAAATTCTTCTTAACAAAGGACTTATGCGAGACTTTGTGGGGGCGGAGAGTGGCGGGAGCGGGAGGAACAGTAGAAGATGGCAAACGCACAGGACCCGTCATGGGTCAAAGCTCCTAGTGAGGAAAGGTAGGTGTCGGGCTGGCTCTTCATGGAGAGACAGCTCTCCCGTGCCTCACGAGCGAGAGTTTAGAAAGATGCGGAGCGGTTGGCTAGGACGTGGGTCACGTGGCAGCGTGATAAGGCAGTGGATAGTGGATAGTGGATAGAAAAATCGGAAGCGATCGCGGATTGCGCGGAGGGCGTGGACAAGGCGAAAAGCCACACCCTGGGGATCTTGGTTCGCAGCTTCGGCTAGAATTGGCGGTGACATGGCCAATGCTCCCATCGTCTTTATCTCTTCCACTTCGGACGACTTGAAGGATCACCGTGAACAGGCCGCCAGCGCCGCGCGAGCCAGCGGATTCTTTCCCCTTATGATGGAGTACTTCCCGGCCAGCGGACATGCGCCTTCGCTACAAGCTTGCCGCGCGATGGTGGACCAAGCCGAAGTCGTCGTTGTGCTCGTGGCGCACCGCTACGGCTGGGTTCCGGACGATCCATCAAACCGCGATGCGAAAAGCATTACGTGGCTCGAATGCGATCACGCATGGGACGTGACTCGCAAGGAGGTGTTGGCATTCCTGGTGGATCCCGATTACGCCTGGCCAGTCGAAGCAAAGGAAGACTACCGTCTGGTGACGGAAAGGAAAACGCCCGGCATCCTGGAAGAAGTCGATCGCAACGAAAAGAAGCTGGCACAATTCAAGCAGGAACTGAGCCGGTATTTCCGCGCCACGTTCACCGACGCCACCAGTGTGCGCCCCCTGGTCTCGGAGGCGCTCTGGGCGTGGAAACAACGGCACCAACCGGCAGCCGCGGTCGCGTCATACAGGGACCCGGATACCTATCTGAAAGCCCTCGAAGAAGACACGCGCCAGATTCGCATCAAAGGCCTGAAAACGAAGCGGGCCGAGCCGTACTTCTTTGGGATCGACGAAATCTACATTCCTCTTACGACGGTCGCGGGCCCCGAAATGATCCGCGAGAGCGCAGTCGGGGACACAGAACAACAGCGGCGCATCGTGCTAGAAGAAACGCTTGCCCATCGCAACGTCGTGATCATCGGGGCCCCGGGATCGGGTAAATCGACGTTCCTGCGGCGGGTGGCCTTCGAGTTGTGCCGCACGCTCCGCGGCAACCGGCCAGCGGATGCCACGCCCTTTCTGGCCAAGGACGACAAGCGTTTTCCCATCATGATTCGCGTGGCGGACCTGGCCAAACTGCTGGCGACGGACGAGTCGCCCAAACCGCCCGATTCGCCCGACTGGATTCCTTACTTCCTGGGCAAGCAAAGCGATGAGTACAAGTGGGGCGCCGACGAGGCTTTCTTCCGCGAAAAGCTGGATGGCGGGAACTGCGTGGTGATGGTGGACGGGTTGGATGAAGCGCCGGATCGCCGCATGCGGGAGCGGATTGCGCGGCTGTTCGAGCACGCCACAGCGGCCTTCCCCAAGTGCGATTTCCTGGTGACAACGCGTCCCCAAACGAATGTGGGCGATTCGGTGCTGGCGCGTTTTCATCCTGTCCGGATCGGCGATCTGCAGCTTCCCGAGATCAGGGCGTTCTTCGATCATTTCGCTCGTGCCTTGGCCCTGGGTGAGACCGAAGGGAAGAGCTTCAAGGAGGGGCTGGAGCTAGCAATCGAAAGCCGCCCCGAGATTCGCGAAATGAGCGGGAACGCCGTGATGCTGACCGCCCTCGCCGTCTTGCAGCACAACGACCAGCGCCTGCCGGAGTACCGCGTGGAGTTGTACGGATCTATCCTCGGCTGGCTGGCTGCGGCACGGGAGTACAAAGAGGGACGTCCCCCGGCCGAAAAATGCCTGGAATACATGCGGAGACTGGCGTTGAACATGCAGGATGCGCCGGAGGGGCGCCTCGTGCAAGTGAACAAGCGCACAGCAGCAGAGCTCCTCACCCGGGAGTTTGGCGGAAGCGTGGACGCCAACGAAGAACTGCTAGAAAGGGAAACCCATGACAGTGGCATCGTTTCATCCGTGGGCGCCGACCTGAGATTCTGGCATTTGAGCTTTCAGGAATATCTGGCTGCGCGCGAAATCGCGAGCCTGTCTGACAAGCAGCAAATCGAAAGAGTCGTGGAGAGCGGCAAGCTCTATCGCCCAGAATGGCGGGAGATGATGCGACTGCTGGGCGGAGTGTTGCGCCAGCAGGGTGAAGCCAAGATCGAAGGATTTTTCCAGGCGGTACTGGACAGACTCCCTGAAGCTCCTTCGCTCGCCGACCAGGCGCGTTGCGCCGCGCTGCTGGGCGTGATGATGCGCGATCTCTCCCGCATGGGGTACCAACCGAAAACTCCGAATTACGAGCGGACGGTGAAGACCGCGATGCGGATTTTCGACGCCCAGGCCGCCATCGCGATCGACAGCAAAACGCGGATCGAAGCAGCCGATTGGTTGGGCCAATTGGGCGACCCGCGGTTGGAGGAGGACAATTGGGTCGCGATTCCGGCGGGGACCTTCCGGATGGGAGCACAGAAGCAGAACAAGAAAGGCCAAAACTATGATCCGGAGGCTTGGGACGAAGAGTCACCGGTGCACGACGTGAACCTGCCGCCCTTTCGCATTGGTAAGTTTCCGGTAACGGTCCAGGAGTTCGACTCGTTCATTAAGGACGGCGGATACTCGTCGCGGAGATACTGGGCCGACGGGTATGGCCAATTTGAGCAGCCCGAGGATTGGGAACGGCAGAAGCAGTATCCGAACTGGCCGGTGGTGGGGGTCAGTTGGTTCGAGGCCGCCGCGTACTGCACTTGGGCGGGGGGGCGATTGCCGACGGAAGCCGAATGGGAGCGCGCAGCGAGAGGTCCGGAGGGTACGCGGTATCCGTGGGGCAATCAACCGCCGCTCGATGCTTCGCGAGCGAACTATGACAATGCAATTGGGCACGCCACGCCGGTCGGCCTGTTCCCGAGCGGGAGCACACCAGAGGGGTTGTGCGACATGTTAGGGGACGTCTGGGAATGGTGTAGCGATTGGTTTGGCCTCTATGAAACTGGATCGCAGGCGAATCCTCCCGGCCCGAATGAAGGGAATACTAAAATGCTGCGCGGGGGCTCGTGGAACTACTTTCCACAACTTGTCCGCGTCTCGATCCGTTACAGGAACGGGCCGACGTACCGGAGCTACATCATCGGTTTTCGTTGTGCCGGGGATGCGTAGCGTGGCCTCGGCGGTGGTGAGGCTCGCGGGCGAGTTCGACGCACCGCGGGAGACAGCCGATGACGGGGCACCCACGAATTACAGCATGGAGGATGACGAGGATGGAAGTGACTAGCGCCTCAACTGGTTCCCCGTCTTTTATCGCCTTCGTTGGGCTGCAGGGTGGCAAATGGGGTGATATTTCTGAATTCGCACCCCTTTTCCTCCCAATCCACAGCTATCCACAGGACTGCACCAATATCGGGCGTTGTATCCCGCCTTAGACCGGACTACATTCGCCACAGTCGGGTTGCTGGGTTGAACTGGGGGTCAGTTTTTCGGATTTCCTTTGGACTCTGTCACTTAGCCGAAGCCTCCGCGAATTGTTTACTCTGCAGGTTCCATTAATGCAGCGTAAAATACCAGATATAGCGTTTGTTGCTTGACATCCACAACATGGTGGGCGTAATTTCACATTCCACGCGGCTTCTATTTCACCGATAGGGTGCCCGTGCAAGAGGGTTTTTAGCTCAGGATTGATCCAGCTCCCCCGAAGTTGGGCAAGCATCAAACCAGGCAGCACACCGTAGCGCATCGCCAGCCGGGCGCGTCGGTTTTGGTCCTTTTCAAGTCCAGGTAGCACTATCCCTGTGCGGTTCCCACATTTGCCAAAAGAAGGCAAATATGGGCCACGGGGAGGTTCTGTTCCGTTTCGACGCCGGCAGCCGCACTCCAACCAGACTGCGAACTCTGCGCCGCGTGCTCACGCCGTTTGTGCGCATGCGCGAGTGACATTGCGGCAGCACCAGACGCGCAACGGGCAACACAAGTTTCAGTCGGGGCCGACGCCCCGCAACGATTTTCGTCAGGAGCAAGAACATGGCTGAAGCAATCGACAAGACCACGGCAGCGGCATCCGCCAGCGCCACGACCACCACCAGCAAGAAGAAGCCGGCCCCCGGGCTGACCTTCCAGCGGTATTTCACTAAGGCCGGCGTCTCGCCCTACGACGAGATCGAGTGGGAACTCCGCCTCGCCCAGATCACCGACGCCCAGGGCGGCGTGATCTTCGAGCAGAAGGACGTCGAGACTCCCAAAGACTGGTCGATGACCGCCACCAACATCGTGGCCAGCAAGTATCTGCACGGCACCATGGACACGCCCGAGCGCGAGACCGGCGTCCGCCAGCTCGTCGTCGCGCGTGGCCGAGACCATCCGCGACTGGGGCGTCAAGGGCGGATACTTCCGCACCGCCGACGACGCCGCCACCTTCCACGACGAGCTCGCGCACCTGCTCCTGCAGCAGAAGGCCGCCTTCAACTCGCCGGTGTGGTTCAACGTGGGCTGCGACCGCATCGAGCCCGACTCCCAGGCCCAGAACTGGCACTGGAACGCCGCCGAGCAGAAGGTCGAATTCAGCGCCGTCGGCTACACCAAGCCGCAGTGCTCGGCCTGCTTCATCAACTCGGTGCACGATTCGCTCGACAGCATCCTGACGCTGGCCAAGACCGAGGGCATGCTCTTCAAGTGGGGCTCGGGCACCGGCACGAACCTCTCGCCGTTGCGCTCTTCCACCGAATCCCTCTCAGGCGGCGGAACCGCCAGCGGCCCGCTCAGCTTCATGAAGGGCTTCGACGCCTTCGCCGGCGTCATCAAGTCCGGAGGCAAGACCCGCCGCGCCGCCAAGATGGTCATCCTCAACGTTGACCACCCTGACATCATGGACTTCGTCGAGTGCAAGCAGAAAGAAGAAGCCAAAGCCTGGGCGCTGGTCGAGCACGGTTATGACGGCTCCGGCCCCGACTCCGAGGCCTACGCGTCGGTGTTCTTCCAGAACGCCAACAACTCCGTGCGCGTTACCGACGACTTCATGTATTCCGTCGTGCGCGACAGCGACTTCAGCACCCACGCGGTGAAAGACGGCCGCCCGGTGCAGACCTTCAAGGCCCGCGACCTGCTGCGCAAGATCTCCGACGCCACCTGGCATTGCGGCGATCCCGGCATGCAGTACGACACCACCACCAATCGCTGGCACACTTCGAAGAACACGGCGCGCATCAACGCCAGCAATCCTTGCAGCGAGTACATGTTCCTCGACGACTCCGCCTGCAACCTGGCCTCGCTGAACCTGATGAAGTTCGCGCCCAACGGAACCTTCGACGTCGAAGCCTACCGCCACGCCTGCGCCATCGTCATCACCGCGCAGGAAATCCTGGTGGACAACAGCGGCTACCCGACCGAAGCCATCTCGCGCAACTCGCACGACTACCGTCCGCTCGGCCTCGGCTACGCCAACCTGGGCGCGCTGCTCATGGCCTCGGGCCTGCCCTACGACTCCGACGCCGGACGCGACTATGCCGCCTGCGTCACCGCCATCATGTGCGGCGAGGCGTACTTGCAGTCCTCGAAGATCGCCGAGCTGTGCCCGTCGCTCGAGCCGGCCACGCCGCTCACCCACACCGTCGAAATCACCGGAGGAGCCTGCCCCGGCTGGTACGTCAACCGCGAGCCGTTCCTCGACGTCATCCGCATGCACCGCGCCTCGGTGAACAACATCAACCAGAAGAACGTGCCTGCGGCGCTCTACGCGGCCAGCGCGGCCACCTGGGACGAAGCTCTCGCCCACGGCGAGCGGTTCGGCTACCGCAACGCGCAGGTCACCGTGCTCGCGCCCACCGGCACCATCGGCTTCATGATGGACTGCGACACCACCGGCATCGAGCCCGACCTCGCGCTGGTGAAGTATAAGAAGCTGGTTGGCGGCGGCATGATCAAGATCGTGAACAACACCGTGCCCGCCGCGCTGTTCAAACTCGGCTACTCCAGCGACCAGACCAACGCCATCGTCAGCTACATCGACGCCACCGGAACCATCGAAGGCGCGCCCGCCGTGAAAGACGAGCACCTCGCGGTCTTCGACTGCTCGTTCAAGCCGACCAAGGGCACGCGCACCATTCACTACACCGGACACCTGCGCATGATGGCCGCGGCGCAGCCGTTCATCTCGGGCGCCATCTCCAAGACCATCAACATGCCCGAGAACGCCGACCGTGGACGAAATCATGGAAGCCTACATCTCGGCCTGGAAGCTCGGCCTGAAGGCGGTCGCCATCTACCGCGACGGCTCCAAGAAGGCGCAGCCGCTCAGCTCGATGGGCTCGGCCACGCATAAATCGACGGCTCAGTCCTCTGGAGTCCCACAAGGTGGGACCGCAGAGCCCGAAGACGAGTCCGCCGCTCCGCCGCAAGGCGATCCGTCATCGCCTGCCCGACGAGCGCCTCTCCATCACCCACAAGTTCAAGGTCGGAGGCCACGAAGGCTACCTCACCGTCGGCCTCTACAAAGACGGCATGCCCGGCGAGCTCTTCATCACCATGGCCAAAGAAGGCTCCACCGTCAGCGGCCTGATGGACAGCTTCGCCTGCGCGACTTCGATCGCGTTGCAGCACGGCGTACCGCTCAAGCTGCTGTGCGAGAAGTTCGCGCACACCCGCTTCGAGCCCAGCGGCTGGAGCAACAATCCCGACATCGGCTACGCCAAGTCGATCATGGATTACATCTTCCGCTGGCTGCAGTTGCGCTTCCTCACCGGACAGCAGCAGGCGCTCTTCGACGGCCTGCGCCCCAAGTACATGGGTGGCATCGCCCCCGTCGGCGCGCCCGATGATGTAAATGATTTGTCATCACGAGGCGGAGCCCTCTTCTGACTTGCATCCCGAGCGGAGCGAAGCGGAGTCGAGGGACCTGCATTTTCTTCGGGGGGCGCGGACCCATTCGGCACACATGAACCGAACCCGTTCAGAGCACCTACGGCAAGGCCCCCGGCGGAGCGGTCACCGGACACATCCACGCCGCCGACGCCCTGAAAGAGCTGATCGACATGGGCGACGCCCCCAGCTGCTCCGTCTGCGGCGCCATCATGACCCGCAACGGCAGCTGCTACCGCTGCATGAGCTGCGGCAGTACCAGCGGGTGCTCGTAGTCAGGTAGCGCGGGCCTTCAGGCCCGCGTCTACGCGGTTTTTTGAATTGTCATCACGAGCCCGCCGCAAGGCGGGCGAGGGATCTGCTGTTAGTTGCTCGGCAGTCGAAAGCTGATCGGAGTTTAGTAAGACGTACTGTGAAGGGGGACACGGCACGCCGTGTTCCCCTTGCTCATTAAGAAGTGTTCCTGTGAGTAGAATATGCCAAAGCTGAAAGACGACGAAAAGAAGAAGTTCTTGCTCGAAAAGCTCGAAGAACAGCGACACCTCATCAGCAAGTCGATCAATGAATTTGCATCGGGAGACCTAGCAGAAGGTGTACGCCTCGCTACGGCGACGCGCGTACTGATACACGAAACCAGTGCATCCAAGCCGTTGCTGGCACAGCTTACGCCGAACTATCTCCAATTGGAGATTCTGGACAGCAATCCGGAACACCAAGATGAGAATCATCCTCCGGGCGTCCGAAAAGCGGTCGTCATGGTGGTTCCGATCAGCATACAAATCTCGGACGAGGGGGTATTCTTAAATCCGAAATTAGGCACAGGGGCACGTTCGATTTCCATACTAGGTAGATGGTGGAATCGGCCCGCCCTGGTTCTTCCGGGGTTGGGCGGTTTCAGCCGCAAAGAAATCATCCTCGGGCTTTCCAACAAAGAGGGCGGTGCTCATGTGGATGTGAACCTCCCACTGAGGTACCAGCAACTACTTGCCAGTCAGCAGCTGCAAATCGGTTGGAATAAAGAGGGGGTCACGCCTCTCAATCTTTCCCGATTCATGGCGGCGCAGTCTGCTGTTGAGTTTCTTGACTGCCTAAATAGAAATTTCCCTAAGGCGGACGAGTAATTCCGTGGGTTGAATCCAGCCATGTGTCCAAAACCATTCACTCTGAGCCAAGACGAGAACGGTTGGTCGGGCTTCCTTTACGATCAAGACTCTTGTTCGGCTGTTGTGCAACAGTACTTCCGTCCGGGGAAGCAGACCCAGTGCCGGCATGATCCGCAGACGGTCTTTGAGGCCCGCGATCAGTGCCGCACCATCGTTACTTCGAACGGCGTTGATTTTCTGCGCTTCATGCGCGAAATGCAAAAGAAGGACAACTTCAAGACTTGCGAAGACTGTTGGGGACTCGTCATTATTCCGAACAGGGATTTTGAGCGTGAGCTTGCGTTCAGCAAAGCAAACATCGCTCATGGGGTTCGGCTGGGGAAAGAATTAGTGCCTTGGAAGACGGTGGCTTTCGCAAATCTTTGCGTATCTGTCGAGAAGAGCGGCCGTATTCAAGTCTCCAAATTCGAGAGGTGCAAATTCTGCGAACGGGATTACCCACTCCCTACGCGATGGGGCATCTGAAAGCGCCAGGGCATCGTGCTTCCATTGCGCGCGTTCTCACTCCCGTCCTTCAAGTAGAAACAACCTGAGGGTGGTGTCTGCAGACCAAGACAGCGACAAAATAGGCCTTATCGGCGGGATTTCACGAATCGACTTTATGGGTTTAATTTCCTTGATGGATTTTATTGGACTAATCTGAGCAATCGTCCCGAGTCTCTGCTCGGTTGCGCCAACTCTGTAACCCTCATGGTCGTAAATGATACCTGACTTAAACCAGCCCAAGTGCTTCCCATTGAAGCCATAAATGCTATCTGAATAAAGATATGCTACCGGCTTGCCTGACCACAAATATATTGTTGCATCGTCGTCGTCCGCCACGTATGCGACTGGCTTGCCTCTGGCGCTATAAAGCGTAACCTCATCCTCACTAAAACCCTGCGCCCATGCCGGCTGGGATATCAAAAGTGCTAAAAACGCGAGCAGAAACATTCTCATGGCAGTCGCTCCGATTACATGCGCACAGGCACCAGCGGTTACCATCCGCCGACGTAGTGGTACTTGATGCGGTGCTCTTTCCCACCGAGGTCGTACACATGTAGCCAAACGGTATTCCCGTCAACCTCAGCCGTGTAGTTTCCGGAATTGGGCGTGCTGCAATGACGCCATCCAGCTTGACACCACAGCGTGATGTGGGTCCCGTTCGGCATAATTGCGTGAACGTGAGACTGCGCTATGTTGATAGCCCCAGTTGACGGTGGCCTTGCCGGTGTAGTCGTCGTATTGCAGGTAGAGCTGCCATTTGCAATGACCGTACCACCACCTGTCTCCGTGGCAGTGGCGCTGCCGTTGCAATTTGTAGTCGAATGCTCGTTCGTTCCTGGAATGACGTAGGTATACTGCCGAGTGCTGCTCTGCGAACCAACAACCTGGATCGTGATCTTAGGGTTGTCCTTGGCTAAACAGACGACCGCGAACACCCAGACGCAGAGTCCCAAAATGGCGCAGTTCATGGTTCCCTCGCTGTGCCTCGGATGATTGCACTACAAATTCAGAACGTCAATGGGAAATCAGTGGCGGCTGTCCAATCCCGCCTTCTTTTGGCGGGGTGAGGGTTTTTGTTCACACCGCCACCTTCCGGCGCGCCGCCCTGACCACAACAGTCTTGGGTTTGGCAGTTCTTGTCACATTTGGAGAGGCATCTCGCAGGCTGAAATGCAGGCGCTTGTCCATGGATGTTGCGGCGCGTGAGATGGTCTCCAGCGCCACCGGCGTATAGCGCGGGCTTGACCTTTATCACATCGCAACGTGCCCTGGGTCCTTTCGGACCTGCTTCGCCGCGCGTAATTCTTCGAGAGTGAGGCGAGGGAGAGGTGTCTCTCGTCCCCTGCGCGCCCAGCGCGCGCACGTATCTGCGTCTTTGAAAATTCCCCAGAAGGACGAGCGCGGCTCCCGTGGGTACAGCCTTTGGCCCTCCACGGGCGAGTTAAACCTGTATGACTTGTATGTCTAGTATGGCAATTATCTGTATGTAAAGTATGTAATGTATGTCAAAAAGCTGTATGTAAAGTATGTAATGTATGTCGAAAAGCTGTATGGAATGTATGTAAAGTATGTCAAGATTCTCCGGCAAAACCGGGATTTTCGCCTCTAAGTCACACGGGCTCAAATGGATACGTATAAGTATCATAGGAATCAGCGACTTGCGAACAAATTTCCCCTAACACGCTGAAAACAAACGACCGCTATAAATTTTATTCGCAATTCCAGCCGGGGAGAGCGTAGATTGAGCGGCCGGTAGCCCAGTCCACTCGCCTGACCTATCTCCTCCCCTTAGATGTCTGCCTGCCACCAGAGCACTACATCGGAGACTGCGACCCAACGAAAATCGCCGGTGTCACTGTCGATGGTCAGCCGGTTCGTGCCCGGAACCGCCAGGCCCTTGGGAATGACTTCTTGCCAGTAGCAATAGGTCGCACTGTCATTGGATGAAAATTTCTTTCCCATACCGTAACGGAATTGAGACGAATTTTGATCGTCATGTGGTCCGCCTGCCAATGGCCGAACATGAACCCAAGAATGCACCGGGAATCTTTACTTATGTTGTGAGGGATAGTGAACTCGATTGGGTTTGGGCTAGATCCCTCGGTCCACCATTTGTCAGTCAGAATGCTGTAATCCGCTACCGTCGGCATAGGCGCCACCTCGTTTCAGGTTGGATGGAGACGCACGTCTCTCGAAGTGGCGGGAAAGCGTAGCAATTATGCGGCTACTCGAAGGTGCGGTCAAGAGCCCTGGCCGGCGGGCCGGCCCGCACTCAAATCTCAACAGATCCTTGAATCGGGTGGCCTGTGCCCCATCCTTTCGGCTGCGCTCAGGGCAGGCTCTTTTCCCTCGTTCAGGAAGTGCGGCGGCACCCGCTTGTGCAGCAACGGCCCGGCGGCGGCGGCTGACGAGTTGCGTTGGCATATCATCGAGATTCAGGGTGAGTGTTGGCACATTTCGACAAGACAAGGGCAGCGACGATGTTGGCGGGGATTTGCACCTTCCTCAACGTCTATTCGACCCAACCCTTACTTCCCCTGCTGCGAAACGTCTTCCACGCTTCGGAGTTGGCCGTCAGCCTGACGGTCAGTGCCACCATATTCGCCACCGCCCTGACGGCGCCGATCATCGGCATGATTGCCGAGCGCAAAGGCCGTAAAAAGATCATTGTGCCCTCGTTGTTTCTGCTGGCTCTTCCCACAGCACTAGCCTCGACCTCAACCACGCTGCCCACTCTGATTTTCTGGCGTTTCCTGCAGGGACTCTTTGTGCCGGGTGTGATCGCCGTGATGCTCGCCTACGTCAACGAGGAGTGGTCAGGTCGCGGTGTAGGCCGCGCCATGTCGTCGTATATAACGGGTACGGTGATTGGCGGATTCCTGGGAAGGTTTATCGCAGGAGTCATCGCCACTCACTGGCACTGGCGGACGGCGTTTCTGGTGCTTGCTGCGCTGAACGTGCTGGGGGCGATTCTGGTTCGCGCGTGGCTGCCTCTGGCAAAGAATTTCGTGCCTGCCGAAAGCCTGAATCAGGTCGTAGCGCATGCCAAAGCTCATCTCAGGAATCCACGGCTGTTGGCAAACTTCGGCACCGGCGCCAGCGTACTTCTCGCGCTCGTCGGGTGCTTCACCTATGCCAATTTCTACCTCGCAGGGCCGCCCTTTCACCTGAACTCAGCGCAACTGGGCAGCATCTTTTTTGTCTATCTGCTCGGCGTCGTGATCACCCCGCAGTCAGGCCGATTCCTGGACCACTTCGGATTTCGCCACACGACTGCTTTGTATTGCAGCATGATGGTCGTCGGGCTTCTGCTTACGCTCATCAAGGTGCTGCCGGTCGTCATCGTCGGCCTGGCATTGTTTTCCTCGGGCGTGTTTGTGGCACAGGCCGCAACCACTGTCCAGACCGGCGCCATTGCAGGGCGGGCTCGGTCTTCGGCCGCAGGCTTATACGTGACCTTTTACTACCTGGGTGGAACGATAGGCGCTACGCTGACGGATTGGTTTTGGCAGCGGCTGGGGTGGCCCGGATGCATAGCGTTCCTGGTAGGAGTTTCGTTGGTCAGTGTGGTGCTGGCGCGTGCCAGCAGCCGCCCACTCGGTCGCTTTGCTGCAACGGAAGTTGAGTTGGTCGGGTAAGGAGCGGGTGGGCGTGGTAATTCCTTGCGGGAAGTTGAAGGCGAAGGTGAGCTGGAATTCGATGCCATCCGGACTTTTCATACTGCCTAGCCATAAGCCGGTCACATCGGAATTCATCACAGCTCCTCGTGACTGTAGTTGCAAGTGCCCCAGATTCGGGCCGTGTTTTTCGGCGCTAACCTGTGACTGACGAAGACCGAGCTGGTCTGAGAGCCAGTGTGGGCGCTACTTGTCCTCGCCGGTCACCTGTTCCCGGGTCATCTCGCCAACGAAGGATTGGGCCTCCTGCAGGTAGGCTTGAGGGTCAAGGCGCTCGAACAAATCGAGGAGGCGCGCAATCAGGCCAGTCCAGCCAGTTTGGTGACTTGCGCCCAACCCGGCGCCATTGTCGCCGTGGAAGTACTCGTAGAATAGGATGTAATCGCGCCAGTGCGGGTCGTCCTGGAATTTCCTGGTGCCTCCATAGACCGGCCGTTTGCCGTTTTCATCGCGCAAGAAGATCTTTGACAGGCGCGCGCTGATCTCTTTCGCCACCTCAAATAGCGTCATATAGTTCCCCGACCCGGTTGGACATTCGACTTTGAAGTCGTCTCCGTAGAAGGGGTACATCAGCAGCAACCCGCGGACGATAAGCGCGTTAACCGGCATCCAGACGGGGCCGCGCCAGTTGGAATTGCCGCCAAACATACCTGTATTCGACTCGGCCGGCAAATACTGCACTTTGTATTCCTGACCCTCGAGGTGTAACACATAGGGATGCTCCAGGTGATATTTCGATAACGAGCGGATGCCGTAGGGACTGAGGAACTCGTTCTCGTCGAGCATGTAGGCCAGAATGCGCCGTACTTTTTCCTGATTGCAGACTGAGGCCAGCTTACGGTCTCCATACCCGGCGAAACTTCCATCGACTACGCCAATGTGCTGGATGACGTCTGGATGACGCTTCCGGAACAGCTCAATCAGTTCGATAATCCGGGGATGGCGGGCCAGTGTGCCCGGATTGAACACGGTGGTTGCACAGAGCGGCAGCAGCCCTACCATGGAGCGAATCTTCATTCGCACGGAATCGCCGCTGGGCAGATGCAACAAATCATAGAAGAACCCATCCGCCGAGTCCCACATTTCGTCTTTGTTGTTGCCGATACGATCCATGGCGTAGGTAATCCAAGCAAAGTGCTCCAGGAATCGATAGGCGATCTCCTCGTACATCGGGTCGTACTCGGTAAGAATCAGCGCTATCTCCAACATGCAGAGGCAGTAGAACGCCATCCATGCGGTTCCGTCGGCTTGGTCGAGATGGCCTCCGGTGGGCAAGGGTGCACTGCGGTCGAAGACGCCGATGTTGTCGAGGCCAAGGAAACCGCCCGCGAAGACATTGCGGCCTTGCGGGTCTTTGCGGTTCACCCACCAATTGAAGTTCAGTAGCAATCCCTGGAACGACCGCTCTAAAAAGCGTAGGTCGGCCCGTCCCAGTTCCGTCTCGACACGGTAGAGGAATAGAGTCGCCCAAGCATGCACGGGAGGGTTAACGTCGCTGAAGTTCCATTCGTATGCCGGAATCTGTCCGTTGGGATGGGAGTAGAGAGTCCGCAGCATCAGCAGAAGCTGCTCTTTGGCGAAGTCGAAGTCGACCAGCGAGAGCGAGATGGTATGAAACGCCAGGTCCCACGCCGCATACCAAGGATACTCCCACTTGTCGGGCATGGAGATGATGTCACTGTTGAGCATGTGGTACCATTCAGGATTGCGCGCCGTTCCCTTGCCGGAACCAGTGAGGGGATGCGAATTGTGCTCGATAAGCCAGCGGTCGAGATCGAAGAAGTAATACTGTTTTGACCACAACATGCCCGCCAGTGCCTGGCGGTGTACACGCTTTTCGTCTTCACTCAAATTGGCGGGCGTAATTCGGTGGTAGAACTCGTCGGCGTCGCCGAGGCGGTCAGCGAATGTCTGGTCGAAGCCAGCGAAAGCATCGCCCGAGGGATTTTTGTTCAGGCGAAGACGAACTACTTTGCTTGCGCCGGGAGGCACATTAAGAAGGTAGTGCGCGGCTGCTTTGGTGCCCGACTTTGCGGGATTGACGGCGTCATGCTTTCCGGCGATGACGTACTCATGAAAAGCGTCTTTCACGTACGGCACCGGATTGGGCTGACCCCACAAACGCTGCGCATTTGATTCGTTATCAGTAAACAGCAACTCGGGCACGCCTTCGCATTGCAAAGTGTAGTCGCCCAGTTGCGGATGCGAAGCCCGAATGGTCTTGTCATCCACCTGGCGTAAGTTCCCTTTTGGCCCGAGATCTCCCCACGACCAGACATTGCGATACCACAATGTAGGAAGCAAGTGAATTTGCGCCGCTTCGGGACCACGGTTATGAACGGAAATCTTGACCAATACGTCCTCTGGATCGTCCTTGGCATACTCCACGAAGACGTCAAAGTAGCGATCGTCGTCGAAAATGCCGGTGTCCAGAAGTTCGTATTCCATTTCCTCACGGGAGCGGCGGCGGTTGGTCTCCAGCAAGTCGCGATAGGGATATTCGCGCTGGGGATACTTGTACAGATATTTCATGTACGAGTGCGTCGGCGTGCTATCGATGTAGAAGTAATATTCCTTGACGTCTTCGCCGTGATTGCCCTCGCTGTTGGTGAGACCGAAAAGACGTTCCTTCAGGATCGGATCTTTGCCGTTCCACAATGCCAAAGCGAAACAAAGCTGCTGCTTGTCGTCGGAGATTCCCGCCAGCCCGTCTTCGCCCCAGTGGTACGCGCGGGAACGCGACTGGTCATGAGAGAAGTAGGCCCATGCGTTGCCGTCTTCGCTGTAGTCTTCGCGCACCGTGCCCCACTGGCGCTCGCTGAGATACGGCCCCCACTTCTTCCAGGAGAACCCCCTGTTCGCGGGACTCGTTCAGGCGCTTCTGTTCGGTGACTTCCACGTAATCCAACGGTGTGCTTGGCTGGGCGGCAGATTTCATGGCGACATTTCCCTCGCGGTATGGCACGAGCCTTAGTCGTCTAATAATAGATGGAACCCGCCGGGTTCATCATGTCAAGAAGCTAAACGAGGAAGTACAGGGCTAATGATTTCTCTCTGGTTGTGTCTCCTGTGGCGAAGCTCACGGGCAAGAGCCCCAGGCCATGGGACGATTGGGTATTGAAGTGCAAAGAGAATGCAGTCGCCTGATAAGAGTGAGTTCTTTGGCATCTATGCTGCGCTTAGATTGATTGCAATTCTTGTACTTCTTTGCTTTTTCTGACCATTGGTTACTGGAATGCAATACTGTATTCCCAATGCATTCGCGCTCGGGCGTAACGGGGCTCGAGACGCGGGATTGCTGGCAGGATGAGAGGCATACACCAAATCATGGTAGCGGGTACGCTGGTCGCAGCAACCGCGCTGGCCGCTCCGTACTCGGCCGGACAACTTTCGCCCGCGGCGTCCGAGTCGCTTACCGCGGCACCCGCAACGCCAGCGACGCCGCCCGCCTTGAACTTCGACGTCTCTGGAACGAAGTTCAGTATCAATAGTCTGATGCACGTGCTAAAAGACGGCGAACACGAAGGCTGGGTGCTGGCGGCATATCCTGACCCGAAGACCAGGCGTCCGCTAATTGGCGCGGGATTCAGCCTGGATGTTGAGGCGCGCGATCATGCGCAGAGCGACCCGCTGAATCCGCACCTGTTTGTTGAGCCTTCGTCGGCGCAGCTCTGGCAGGCGGCGGGGTTGGACGCAGAGCGGTTGCAGGCAATTCTGGAGCAGTTCGACCGAGACCTGGCCAAGTGGAGCAAGAAGAGCTACCGGAAGAAGATCAAGACTCACCAACTTAAGCCACAATTGACGGAAGAAGAAGCTAGCCGGCTGCTGCGGGTGTCGGCGCTACAGGCCACTCACAATGCCAAGGCATATTGCCGCAGCTATGACCAGCTGAGCGCATCGCAACAGATGGCGTTGAGCCAGTTAGTGTTCCAAATGGGCGTCAATCTTGAGGAGTTCTTACAGTTTCTCGCCGTGCTGAATGACGATCCGCTGCTGCAAAACGTCGTGCTAAGCGAGAGCGATACCGGCAGTCGGGAGGATAAGTGGAAGGCGGTGCAGCAGACGTTGATCGACAGCCAGTGGGCCCGGCGCTATCGCACCCGCGCCATAACGGTGATCGCCATGTTCGATCCAACCTACGAGCAGGACCCCAAGGGAGCCGAGCGCCGGATTCAAGCGGTGCTGCGACCACCCCCAAAGCATACCCACAAGAAACCGCACGGGCCATCCGCGCATACGGCGAATAGCGGCACAGGCGGGGCGCGGTCATCGGCGACGTCGGCGCTGCGGTAATCGGCTTTGCTATACTAAGAGGGCCTCGACGATCTGCTCGGACGACGGAATTTCCGTCCTGATTGTGCGCGGAAGTGGTGAAATTGGCAGACACACCATCTTGAGGGGGTGGCGCCGAAAGGCATGGGGGTTCAAGTCCCCCCTTCCGCACCATCGTTCACCCCAGCTCCGGGCGGCGTAACGAGAAAGTGAAATTTGATCGCGGGATGGGCTGCGTTTGCATGCCCGGCCGCTGACAGCGAGAGTTGAAACAGCCATTATGATTTATCTGATTACCACCATCCACGTCCTGGTTTGCGCCTTCCTGATCGTCGTCGTACTGTTGCAGCATGGCCAGAGCGCGGATATCGCCGCCGCCTTCGGCGGGGCGGGCAGCCAGACCGCTTTCGGCGCCCGTACGGCCGGCACGGTGTTGAGCCGAGCAACCACCTATGCGGCCATTGCCTTCATGATAACTTCGATCACGCTGTCTGTAATGGCAACGCGGCGCGGCGCGAGTAGCGGGTCTGTGTTGGGGAACACCAAGAGCGCTCCGACGCAGAAAGCTCCAGCGGCACCAGCAACTCCGGCGCGCTAAGCTGGCTCGAAGTTCTCACGAAACCGGCCTCCGCGATTGGCGGAGGCCTTCTTTTTGCCGCTGGGGTTTGGTCGTGTAACTATTCGTCGCTTACTAGAAATTCCAGCGCCTCTTCGCGCGTCGTAAACGTCGGGATCTCGCGTCCCGAGAACGAACGTATTGAGTCGAACAGTGTCTTTGGCAGGTTTTCCGTGAAGACCCAGGCGGACTTCTTCAGATGCGGGCGGTCAAACACGGCGGCGAGTTTGAGGTGTTCCACCGTTTCCTTGTTGAACACCGAGCGGCTGAAGTCGCCCAACGCCAGCACGGAGCCGAGCGGCTCCCGGGTGACGTGCTTGGGTACTTCGTCAATGACCGCCGCCAACTCGTCCGGCGAGCAGTCGCTGCAGTCAACCAGCAGCACACGCTGGTTGCGGTGCGTCACGTAAGAGATGCGATCCATGGGCTGCTCCTGCCGGTCGTTCTCAGAACGAAGCCCGAATCAACGACGGGTTGGCGAAGTTTACCGCACCCTTATGGCAAGAACAAGCCGCCTGACCAGGTTTTCACCCGACCCGGCTCGTCGTGTTAGCTTGAATTCATGATCCACGAGATTTTCCCGGTCGGGCCGCTGGGCTGCAATTGCTCTGTCGTAGGGGACGAGCAGACCCATGAGGCGATGGTCATCGACCCGGGCGACGAAATTGAGAACGTGCTGGCCATCCTGAAGAAGCACGGCCTGACTCTGAAACAGATCGTCATCACCCACGCGCACATCGACCACATCGGCGGTGCGGCCAAACTAAAGCGGATGACGGGCGCACCGGTGCTGCTCAACGCCAACGACCAGATGCTGCTGAAGATGCTGGACGTGCAGGCAAGCTGGATCGGGATGCGGCCGCCGGAAGAAACCTCCATCGACGCCAGCATCACCACCGGCGACAAGGTCAAGGCTGGCAGCATAGTGGCTGAAGTGTTGCATACGCCGGGACACACCGAGGGCAGCATCTGCCTCTATTTTGCTGCCGAGCGGAAACTCATCGCGGGCGACACGCTGTTTGCCGGATCAATTGGCCGAACTGACCTGCCCGGAGGCTCGTACAAGAAAATCATGGAATCGCTGCACGGGCCTGTGCTCGCGCTGCCTGACGAAACGGTCGTGGTGCCGGGACACGGCCCTCTAACCACGATCGGCGAGGAGCGTGACAGCAATCCCTTCCTGGCGGGGTGACTTCATGCCCTGCCGCTTAGAATAGAAAGTTAGATCGCGCCCCTCCAATGCCTTTCACCCTATCTCATGCCGCCGCATCGCTGCCCTTTCGCCGCTTCAAGCCGGTCTGGCCGGCGCTGATCGTCGGAACATTTGCGCCGGACCTGCAGTACTTCATCCTGATATCGGACGAAGACCGCAGCGGACACCATTACCCTCAGGTCCTGCTGTACACCATCCCCTTTGCGCTGTTAGTGATGTGGATATTCGAGCGGGTGGTAAAAGGCCCGGCAATAGAGTTGCTCCCCAGCGCGCTGCAGAGCCGGTTGCAGGGCAAGCTGGAACCCTTGTCGTTCGCGGGATTGAAGCAGTTCGGGTCGATCGTGTTGTGGGTTGTCGTGGGTGTCGGCACCCACCTGGCATGGGACCAGCTCACGCATGCACACTCCTGGACCGCCAGCCACTGGACAATACTGCGGACAATGGTGCGCCCGCCGCTATTCCACTCCATTAGCGTGGCGCGCCTGCTGCAGCACCTCAGCACGGTCGGCGGATTGGTCGTTCTGGCGGTGTGGTTGGCAGACTGGTACCGCCGGACTCCGCCGGTAGAGCAAATTCATGCAGAAGCGTTCTCGCCGACGCTGAAGGTCACGGTGCTCCTGACCATGTGCGCGATCGCTTTGCTCAGCGGGTATCCGCTGGCCATGTGGAGATTGGCTAACCACCCTGCACCGATCAGGACGCTGGTCATCCTGGTAACAACGTTTGTTGCCAGCACGATGGTGCTATGCATCGAGTTATTGATCTACGGACTGGCGATCACTTTGAGCACGCGGTCTCGCCGTGCGATGGCAACCCAGGACCCGGCGCCTAAATCATGATGATCATGTCGTTCAGCCGCGTAGGATAGCGGTTGATGACGTCCCCTTGCGTCTTGCCTACAATCACCGTGTCGGAGTGGCGGAATCCGCCCCAGCCGGGATCGTAAACGCCAGGCTCGCAACTGAACGTCATGCCGACCTGCAGCACAGTCTTGTCGCCCTCAGCGATCCACGGCGCTTCGTGGCCTTCGAGGCCGATGCCGTGTCCGGTGCGGTGCTTGAGAAACTGCGCGTAACCAGCTTTGCGTATCTGGTCCAGACTGAGTTTGTCCACCTCTTCGGCGACCATGCCGTCTTTCAGATTGGCCACTCCTGTGTCGTGCGCCGCCAACATGGCGTCGAACAGCTTCTTGGCCTGGTCGCTGGGCGGGCCGACGCAGAACGAGCGCTCGCATTCGACGAAGTAGCCTCCCACCTCGGCGCCGAAGCTCAGGATCAGCGCGTCGCCCTTCTTTAGCTTGTCGCTGCTCGGAACTGCGTGGGGAAACGCCGAGCGCTTGCCGAAGGGAACCAGTCCCCCGAACGGCGGATCGATTCCAACGCCCACGACGCTGGTGAGTTCCTTGGCCATCTTGTCGGTGACGGCGTCGGCACTGGCTTTGAGGATCTGGTTCTCGGTGACGCTGCCGTTGGCCTCGATGTAGGCGCGACCGGCGGCAACGGTGTAATCGGCAAAGTAGGTAGCGCGGCGCATCACACCGATTTCTTCGGGTTCCTTGACCCAGCGCATCTGCTCAACCAGGTCTCCGGCCACCATCAACTTCGCTTTGGGCACGCCCTTCTGGATGTGCTCCAGGCGCGAGGGCGTACATTCCTCGATGCCAATGGCGCCGCCGCCCAATCCGCGGGCGTTGATGCGCTCGAAGATCCACTGTACCCGGTTCACCGGGCCGGGATAGTCAAAGTAAACTTCGACGTCCTTGATCCACCACAGCTTGACCTGGTCGGATTCCAGCGCTGGCACGAACAACGCCGGTTCGCCTTTCGCAGGAATCAGAACCGCCAGAGGGCGCTCGGTAGGCAGGTGAAAGTAGCCGGTGGTGTAGACCACGTTGTGCGCATTGAGCAGCACAAGGGCATCCAGATTGCGCTCGGCCATCCTCGCCTGCACCTGCTTGATCTTCCGCTGGTACCATTCCGGCGGCAGGCGGTCGGGTCCAGGGGGCGCGGGATAGTTGGCCGCGATCCCCAGCAGACGGGTGTTGCCAAAGGAACTGGCGGATGCGGTGATGCCGAGGGCGGTTGCTCCGGCAGCGCTCTGCAGAAAGCGACGGCGCGATGATTTCATGGGGTCTCCTAAAAGGGAGACATCATAGCATGGGGGCGGAGGCTCTCTGGTAAAGAGTGCCAGATTGGCGACTTTTCAGTCCGGCCTGTGTTTGGCGCCGAAGCACCTGCCGCACGAGCAGGCTCTGCGGCACGACCAAGACCGTAAGGTAAGACACAATCGTCCCTGCGATCACCCCCACGGCACCGACGCGCTGCACCAGCACAATGGAGAGCACCAGGTTCAGCCCTGCAGCAATCACTGAAAGTACACCCTGCTCGCGGGTGCGGTTGACGGCGGCCAGCAGGCACGACTCCACGGTCATCGCGCCACTGAGCACGGCCCACAGCGACATCAGGACGAGCAATGCGAACGAAGGTACTGCGGTGGACCCAATCCACGAGCGAATGAGAGTTTGTCCAAAGCTGAGCAGAAGGCCGGCCACGGCAAGGTTCAGAGCAAGAGTGGCGCACATGGTCAGGCGGAAGGCGCGGCGCATCCACGCAAAATCGCCTCGCGCGTAGGCCTCGGCATACGCGGGCCACAGCGCCGGAAACAGCAGGCCCTGCATTCCCGCCGTCAGGCCGACGAGCCGCCAGGTAACGTTGTAGGGAGTAACCTGCGCCGGACCAAGGAAATGACTTAGTACCACATTGTCAGAGCTGAACACGACCGCGCCGGCAATTTGTATCAGCAGAAAACCAGAACCCGAGCTGAGAAGCTCGTGGGCTACATCCCAGGCCAGGAGCGATCGCCGCGGACGCAGCCAAGGCTTGCGCCACAAAAACACGGCGGCAAGCAGAACCAGGTTACCGAAGGTGGTCCACCCCGTTGCCAGCACGAATAGGACGGGCATCGAAGCCCGGAGGGCGATGCCGACCAGTAACCCGGCGAGGTTCGTGACCGTGCCCAGGGCCACTACAAGGTTGCTGACGTGAACTTCTTGAAACCCCGCAAGAATCCGGTTGCTGAGCGAAGCAGGCATGCCGAGCAGCACCAGAGCCACCGCAGCCGCCACCGTGCGGCCCACCTCCGCCGGCTGAACCGTGGCGGAGACGTTAAACAACTTCGCCCAATTGAGGTAATGCCACAGTGCCGCCACAAACAGACCCACTCCGGCGGCGACTACCACGGTTAGCGCCAGCGCGTTGGTCACAGAACGGACGGCGTGCTGGCGGTCTCCCACAGCATAAGACTGGGCCACATGATTGGTCAGCGTGCTGGCAATGCCGAGATCGAGAAGGTTGAGGAAGACGACCGTACTGGCGATGGTGGCCCAAACGCCGAAGCGTTCAGCGCCGAGATAGCTTACGGTCTGCGGCAACGATACCAGCATGGCGAGCGACGAAAGCCCGCGCGCGGCGGCCCCGGAGGAGACCGCCGCGGCGATGCGTCCGCCTCTGGAGCGACGCCAGTGGAACATCACGCCAGCACCGCAAACTCGGCGAGGCTGCACTCGAGCTGCACGTGCGGTTGGGCCGCCATGGAAGGCACGCGGACCTTCAGTGCCGAGACAGGCGGTGGAAGCAGCTCCAGCGCCGCTTCTACCGCCCGCTCGACCGTAACCTGCAAAATGCAATGCGGCTCCGCTGACCGGCAGGAGGCAATGCATTCGTCACGGCCCGTCGCAGGCTGCAATACCCGGTAGCGCGAACAGCGCGGCGCAAAGCGGACCGGGCTGTTGGCATGGCTAAGGTCACCGTCGGCGGGATGGCGGGATACCACCACGGTGGGGCAATCCATCGCTGCTGCCAGGTGGGCGGGGCCGCTGTCATTGCCGAGGAAAACGTCACACCGCTCGAGCACCGCGCATACCGCGCGAAGAGGCAGCCCACTCAGGATGTAGGGCGGCACAGGAAGCTGTATGGAGAGTGCCGAAGCTTCGTTGTCTTCTTCGCCGGAGCAGACGATGACCGGCTGCACTGGGCGAAGTTGGTTGAGTTGCGCGACGGCCTGGGCAAAGCGCTCCAGTGGCCACTTGCGTCCGGGGGCGCCGCCGCCAATGCCGAGCGCGACCAGCAACCGACCGCCGTCGTGGTGCTGCAACAGTTCGGTGGCGAACTTGCGATCGCTTTCACTCAGGCGGATCTCCAACCGCCGACTGCTCACGTGTCCACCCAGCGCTTCCACCACGGCCAGGTTGCGCTCGACTTCGTGCTGTAGAGGACCGGGCGGCAACAACACGTCGAAGGCCGCATCGAACCCACGATTGAATCGGTGCTTGGCGGAAGTAGCGCGCGAGCTGTATCCAACACGGCTCATTGCATTCGCTAATGCACACAGCATGGTCGCCAGGTCTTCGTCGGCGTCCCATCGGGGCGAGATCACGAGGTCGAACTGTCGATGCCGCAACTTGGCCCAGTAGAACCAGAGCGTCGAGGCCAGCTGCCGCGCGTCTTGCGGCAGCCATTTTGTCTGCAAGCTGCCCAGCGCCAGGATCTCGTCCACATTTCGATTGGTAGTAAGGATGGCCCTATGTTGCGGCCGCACCACGACGGTGCAGTGGGAACCGGGATACAAGCGCTTCAGTTCGCGAAACAGAGGTGTAGTCAGTACCAGGTCGCCGAGCTGGTCCAAACGGATGACGAGGATGCTGCGCACCGTGTCGGGGTAATTGGGCGCGAGCGCCTGCGTCCCCACAAACTTGCGCCACAATACCACCAGCCACGTCGGCAGAGCGACAAAGGCGAGCAGCGAGATCACAGCTGAGCCCCCAGCGCTACCGGTTCGACCAAATGATCCAGAAGCGTCGTCGTGCTGCGTCCCTCGACAAGCGGCACCAGTTCCAGGCGTCCACCCCAACCGCGCACCTCGGCGGCGCCAACCACATCGTTCTCGGTGTAGTCGCCGCCCTTCACCAGTACATCGGGACGCAGCGCCTCGATGAGTCGAAGCGGCGTGGCTTCGTCAAACACCACCACCGCGTCCACCGCACTCAGCGCCGCCAATACCTGGGCGCGGTCCTGCTCGCGCACCACCGGACGCCGCCGTCCCTTGAGCCGTCGCACCGAATGGTCGCTATTGACCGCAACAATCAGGCGGTCACCCATACGACGCGCGTGCTCCAGCAGAGTGATGTGCCCCACATGCAGCAAATCGAAACAGCCGTTCGTAAACACCAATTGGAGACCACGCGAACGCCAGCCTGCCACGCGCGAGCGCAGCAGATCGAGCTGCATAACCTTGCTCTCGGGCGCGTCCTCGATCTGTTTGGACAGCGCGCCCAGCAGCTCTTCGCGCTGAATGGGGACTGTACCGACCTGGCCGATGACAATTCCGGCGGCAACGTTCGCCAGCTCGACAGCCATCTCAATCGGCAGGCGCGCCGCCGTAGCCGCCGCGACCATCGCCGCCACGGTGTCACCTGCGCCTGATACGTCGAATACCTGCCGCGCCGCGGCGGGAACATGGGTTTGCGAATCCTGCCGCAATATCGCGATGCCCTTTTCGCCGAGAGTCACCAGCATGTGTTGCAGGTTGAGCGCCGCAACCATCTTTTGCCCCGCCGCAAGAAGCCACTGGAGCTCGCCGGCGGATTCACCTGTCACCGCAGCCAGTTCTTTGGCGTTAGGACAGATCGTGGTCGCGCCGCGGTAGCGGGTGAAATCGAAGCCCTTGGGATCGACTACCACCGGAATTTGCAGCCGTCGGGCCTCAGCGATGAGTGCGCGACATACCCGCTCGCTCAGCACGCCTTTTGCGTAGTCCGACAGCACCAGCACCGACGCGGCATGGCAACTCGGGCATCGCGCGTTGCAGCAGGAGGTCTGCGGAGCCGTTGAAGTCGGCAGGCTTGGGTTCGTTGTCGAGGCGCAATAGTTGCTGGTGACCGGCAAGCACACGCATCTTCGTGGTAGTGGGCACGCCAGGACAAGCAACGATGGAAACGTTTACTCCCGCTGCCGTAAGCCGCGTTTCAAGCGCGCGTTGGTCATCGTCGTCGCCGCCGAAGCCTAGCAGGGTTACACGCGCACCGAGACCGGCCAGGTTCATAGCGACGTTCGCGGCCCCCCCCGGCTGCTGGCTCTGGCGTGCGGCACGAAGGACGGGTACCGGCGCTTCCGGCGAGATGCGCTCGACCTCGCCCCAGATGTACTTGTCGAGCATCACGTCGCCGACCACCAGCACCTGCGGGCGGCCAAAGTTGTTCTCGACCGCGCGGATCGATTGCAAAGTGAAGTTCGTCATCCCGCGTTCCTCTGGGCTTCCGCAGCATGACTGATGCACGCCGCCAGCTCCACCCAGTCACAAATCATGTGGCCGCAGAGCATGTAGGCCTCTTGAATGCGCGGAGTTTCGCGCGATGGCACACGCAGCCACACATCGGCGGCGCTGCCCAACTTACCGCCGTGCTCGCCGGTGATGGCCACGACGAAGGCACCCATCGCTCGCGCCCGCAGGGCTGCGACTGCTACGTTGCGGCTATTGCCTGAAGTGGAGATGCCGACGAAGACGTCGCCGCGCTGGCACAGCGCTTCCACCTGGCGGGCAAAGACTTCGTGAAACCCGTAATCGTTGGAGATGCCGATCACTGCGGCAGCGTTCTCGGTGAGGGCGAGCGACGCGAGTCCGGGACGGTCGCGGCGGAAGCGGCCCACCAGTTCGGCGGAAAGATGCTGCGCGTCGGCGGCGCTGCCCCCGTTGCCGCACCACAGGATTTTGTTGCCTTCGAGAAGCGCCCGCGTCATGCGGTTGGCGATTTCTTCCATCCGCTGACGCTGGCGCGCGAGTTGATGGACCACGGCGAGATGTTCAGCCATGGCCTCAGAAAATAGGCTTTCGAGATTCAAAGTTGGCAGCATGCAGTCCTCGGCGCATAGAGATTGCGAGGGTTTACTGCCACAGAGGGAGGGTACGGCTACATCGAATTATAGAGTGGGGAGCGCGTCGTACCACCGAAATAAAGCTAGGTGGTTACTTTAGTTTTCCCTTAATTCCTAAAACGGGAAAAACCAAAATGCGGCTCCGCGATTGGGATCCGCCGCCTGGTTCGCTGACAACGCACTCAACAGGCCCGATGCACTGCGCTGTGCAGGGGCGACGCTACAGGTGCGCGTTTCGGATCTGAGACTGCGCGGGTGATCATCTCACTCAAGTCTCACCCCGATGTAAGGTTGGCGAATCTACGTTGACGGCGATGTCCTGCTTTCTTTCTTGCGCCAGCATTCTCTTTCGCAAGCTTTCGTAGATGGGTGGAGACTTCAGCAGCATGGCCACCAACATGGCGCCCAAGGCCGCTCCTAGCATGGCGAGAGTAAGGTCGCCGCGTCCGGTCATTTCGACAGCAAGCACGATGCCGGTCAGCGGAGCCCGCACACTGGCGGCGAACATTGCGACCATGCCGACGATCGCGAAGTCGACATTTGTCCCCGTCAGGTTGGGAACAAAGTGACGTATCACTCCACCAAACAAGGCCCCGAACGCCGTGCCCAGGAGCAATAGCGGAGCGAACATCCCGCCGGGAGTCTCGGCTGCGTACGACCAGGGGCCAAGCACGAAGCGCAGCAAGAACACGAATCCAAGCGCACGCAGCGGAACCGTTCCAGACAGAATTGACTGTGTCAGGGTGTCACCGCTGCCTACGATGGCGGGCGCGAGAAACGCAACCAACCCGACCACGGCCCCCACCACACCCGCGCGCACGACAGCCGGGAATCTCGACATCTTTTCCGTCAGGTCGAGAAATCGCAGGGAGACAAAGTTGTAGGCCGCTCCCGCCGCGCCCAGCAATGCACCTAGTAGAAGAAACCACGAATCGATCGAACCTCCAACCAGATTGCCGGGAAGGACGAAGAAGACATACTGGTTTCCGATCATCCAACGCATGACAGCAACGGCAAACGAGGCCGCGCTGAGGGTCGCGACCAGCAGCCACGGGGTGAAACTCGATGTCAGTTCCTCGAAGACGAAGACAGAGCCGCCGATCGGGGCATTGAAGGCAACCGCCAGGCCGGCGCCCGCCCCGGCGGCCAGCACTACCTTCTCATCGTCTTTCTCGCGAACAATCAGCGACGCAACCAGCCGTGCGATGGTCGAACCCATCTGTACCGTCGGACCTTCGCGGCCCAAGGCCATTCCCGACCCGATAGACAGCAGCCCGCCGACAAATTTCACCGGCAGCACCATGTTCTTCTCCGGTTCGACCTCCCCTGCCATGACCGCTTCGACCCGGTGGATACCGCTGCCTGCGGCTTCGGGAGCGAGTTTGATCACCAGGAACCGGGCGATGCCGACTGCCACCAGCGCGGCTGCCGTAGGCACAATCCATCCAATGTAAGGGTTGCCGTGCGACCAAGAAACCAGCTCGTCGCGAAGATGCTCAGCATGCTCGAGACACCAGCGGAAGGCTCCGCCTACCACCCCGATCAAGACGCCGGCCAGGACGCTGGCAGTGGTCATACGGATCAGGCGTGTGTCCCAGATTCTCATGTTGACCCGAGCCTTACAGGGTGTCACCGAGCGGACGATCCAGCTTTACCGGATTATTCCCCGGGGGCAGCTTATCAAATGCCACCTCCAGAATCTGCCCGCTTACGCGCCGGCTGCCTTGAAAGTCTGCGAGATGAGATCCTGCGCCTCCGTTTGCAGGCGCTCGAGGTGCTCCGGGCCGGCGAAGCTCTCAGCGTAAATCTTGTAGACGTTTTCGGTACCGGAAGGCCGCGCCGCAAACCATCCGCGCTTGGTCACCACCTTTAGACCGCCGATCGGTGCGTGGTTGCCCGGAGCCTCGGTCAACATGGCCTCGATCTTGTCGCCGGCCAAGGTGGTCGCCTTTACGTCGCTGGGCGACAGCTTCGCCAGCACAGCTTTCTGTGCGGGATCGGCCGGTGCGTCGATGCGCTCATAGACCGGCTCGCCAAACTGAGCGGTCAATTCGGAGTAAAGTTGGCCGGGATCTTTGCCGGTGCGCGACAGCATCTCCGCCGCCAGCAATCCCATGATGAGGCCGTCCTTGTCAGTGGTCCACACGCCGCCGTCGCGCCGCAGGAACGATGCGCCAGCGCTCTCTTCTCCGCCGAAACCGAGCGAGCCGTCGAGCAGCCCATCCACAAACCACTTGAAGCCTACAGGGACTTCCACCAGCTTGCGTCCCAAGCTCTTCGCCACAAAGTCGATCATGCTGCTGCTGACCAGCGTTTTGCCGACGCCGGCATTGGCGCTCCATCCCGGCCGGTTGCGGAACAGGTAGTTGATCGCGACCGCGAGGTAGTGATTCGGATTCAGTAGTCCTACACTAGCCACAATGCCGTGACGGTCGGCGTCGGTATCGTTGGCAAACGCTACCTGATACTTCTTGCGCAACGATATCAGTCCTGCCATCGCGTAAGGCGAAGAACAGTCCATGCGGATCTTGCCGTCCCAATCGACATGCATGAAGCTGAAGGTGGGATCGACGGTCGTGTCCACGACGTCCATGTTGAGCCCGTACTTCTCGGCGATGCGCGGCCAGTAGGCCACCGACGCTCCCCCAAGGGGATCAGCGCCGAGCTTCGGCTGCGCTGCACGTATTGGGTCGAAGTCGATGATAGCGCCCAAGTCGTTGACATAGCCGGAGACAAAATCATGGCGATGCGCCGCGGCGAGCGCTTTTTCATACTCCACGCGCCGCACTTCTTTCATCCCGTCAGCAAGGATGGCGTTCGCCCTGTCCTGAATCCAGTTCGTCGCCGTGGTGTCCGCCGGCCCGCCGTTGGTCGGGTTGTACTTGAAGCCGCCGTCCTCCGGAGGATTGTGTGACGGCGTAATTACGATTCCGTCGGCGAGAGCCGTCCTTTCGTCCGCGGTTGTATTGCAAAATGGAGTGCGACAGCGCCGGCGTCGGAGTGTACCCGAGGTCGCAGTCTACCAAGACCTCAACTCCGTTGGCCGCCAATCACCTCGATGGCGCTTTTGAACGCCGGTTCGCTCAACGCGTGCGTGTCTTTGGCCAGAAACAGCGGCCCACTGGTGGCCTCGTTCTTGCGATACTCGCAGATAGCCTGCGATGTTGCGAGTATGTGGTTCTCGTTGAACGTGATGTCAAACGACGATCCACGATGCCCCGAGGTTCCGAACGCAACTCTCTGGGTTGGCTCAGAAACGTCGGGTTTTAGATCGTAATAAGCAGCAATCAGCCGGGACACATCCACCAGCATGTCGGGCGTGGCTGGCTTTCCGGCGCGAGGGTCGATAGACATAGCGGTTTATTTTCGCACACAAGCATTGCATGAGCTTCGTAAAGCAGAGCGGCAAGCCCATCGACCGGTTTGCTTTGAATTCTTGCTACACCCGCTCCGTCACCACGTGGAATGACACCACCGAATCCGTCACTTTGCTGCGTCCGTAAAAGAGGAAGAGCCCAACCCACAGCGCCTGAAGCATTACGATCACACCCGCTGAAGCTAGGGTCGCCAGTCCCGCCTCCAGGTTCGGCAAGGAACCGCCACCTGGAATGATGGTGATCATCAACGTCAGGTAAGCCATCGCGACCAGTGCCATCACCTGGTACACCGAGATGCGCGAGCTGCCGCGATGGTCGGCCCGCAGCGTTTCTGAGGCTGCTCGCCACCCCCACGTCGCCAACGCCGGCACGATGGCTGCCAGGCGAAAGTGCCCCGCCAGAAAAAGTCCCAAGCCGATCAGTCCTGCCGCCGTGAAGACAACCGCTGTAATGGTCTGCACCGGAACCAGCGGCTCCTCGGCTAGACCAGAGGCATAAGCCACCTTCTTCGTGTCGCCGTGAAACACAAGCGGGAATTTCGCGAACAGCCGCTCGCGACCATCGGACCGGCTTCGCGCAGCGGTTTGCCGTAGCAGCATCCGAAACTCAGGCAGGCCAAGCGTCCGATGGCTTCCGACAGGGCATAGGCAATCGCCGCCGCCGCAAGAATCGGCATTACCTTGATCCGCATACCGAGTTGCGCCGCAAGATAACGCTGCGCCAATATCAGACCCGGCGGCATAATCACCGACGCCAGGAACGCCGCGCCCGCAATCGTAAACGTATTGCGCTTGCCTTCAATCATCCACGCCAGCACCCTCGATGCCGGCACGCAGATCGCAAGCATCACCCCAATCACAACGGCCGACGCCAGCAGCGGCGTGCCCACCGACGACAGCAGCACAATCGCCAACGTCACGCCAAACGTGCTCGCCGTCGCGCTAAAGAAGCCGTAATACGTCAGGTTCAGACCGTGCCACTTGCCGTTGCCGTTCTTGGCTAGTGGAACCGAGGCGATCATCTGCCAGCGCTCCGACGGCAGCGTCCTGATGCCCCACGCCAGCACGCAAAACATCCCGGTCGCCAATCCGGCCACAAAAATCACGTCGATCATGGCTGCACCTCCAGCGCGCGCGCCAGCAACGAGCGCACCTTCACGTCGGTTTCGACCACCGGCTGGCCGAAGCCCGCCGAGTAGCGGCTGCGCACGCCGTCCTTGTTTTGATTGCGCACCAAGTCGCGGGCAAATGTTACCCGCCCCGGCTGAAACAGCAGCACCACCGTGCTGCTTCCCGGACGGAACAACGCTTTTGGTGCGCCCCGCCGCAAGAACATTCCCTTTTCCAGCGCTTGCGGATCGTCGTAGCGTTCTTCGCTGTAGCGCTGCTCGATCTGCCCCACCATGAGCGCCACTACTTCGATCATCGCGACGTAGCCCACGCCGTCCCCGCCCTCGCAGTCGGTATCGATCACCGTCACCACCCGGCGGTTTTTGGAATACGGCGTCAGTAGCCGCACCGCTGCATGCGGATTACACGAGTGATATCGGCCATTCACGCTGTAGAAGTCCGCCACCTCGCCCGCCGCCGGAACGTGCGTGTAGTGATATTTCTCCGGCGTCAGTCGGAAGACCGCGAAGTCGCCGCCGTCGAATCGCCGCGTCCAGCGCGATCCCTTGCCGCCTAGCAACTCGGGAAACTCGAAGAACTTGCCCTTGATGAATAGTCCCGAAGTATCGTTCAACGAGCCCATCATCACCCGCGAGTCGGCAGGACACACCACGCAGTGCCGGATCCGAGGCATCGGGCGAAACTCCCAGTACTTGATCTTCCTCTCGAACACCTTGCGTGCCGTGTCGAGGATCTTGGGATCGTCTAGCAACTCACTTATGTCGATGCCGCAGCTGCGCAGGAATCGCCGCATCCCTGACAAACGTGACGACAGCGCATTGTCGTAATTGAGATAGCCCAGCACCTCCGACATCTTGCGGCTCGATGCCAGCTTGGCCAGCAGTGGCGCGTTCTCCAGCTTGGGCGAGTACAGCGTGCGGATGATGCGGTTGGCTATCAGCCGTTCATCAGCCACCGCTCCGGTGGCACGGTCAATGTATTGGTGTCTAGCGCTCTTTATGCCCGGCATTTTGCGTTTCTTTCTTCCTCCAGTGTGATTAGGAGCAGCAAAAGGTTCAGCACCGTAGCCACCTCGTGTGCTGACAGCTCCTCACTCACCAGGCGCTCGCCAATGCTCTCGAGAAATCGCACCGGGTCTTGCACGCGCACGCTAAAGCGCACCATGGCCGCCAGTTCCGGGTGTTCGCACTTCGTTAGCGCTTGCGCATCCTCGCGCAGTTGACCGAAGGCCTCGCGCAGGTTCGCGCGGCGAAGCGTCTCGCGGTAATGCTGCTCGGCCATTCGATTGAACTCGCGCGCCCGCAGCCGCATGGGATCACGGTCGCCGCTCTCCGCCAGGATGCCGTCCACCATGCGCTGGTGTGCTTGCTGACTTCTGTCGGCAAGCCGGAACCGCAACTCGACGAGGTTCAGCTCCGCCTGGGCCATCGCGATGGTCTCCCGCGCATTCTGCTCCAGCCAGATCAGCAGGGCCTCGCGGTAATCGCGTAGCGGCACGCGCAGGTAGTCGGGATGCCGCCAGCTCGACCGCATACCCTTACAATGTGGGAGTATCTGCTTCAGCAGTCCGTTGCGCGACTGCTTGTGCACATAAAACGCAGGCAGCCCCGCCGCCGCAAAGAAGAATGGCTGCCGCCGCTCACTCTCCGACGTCGGATCGTCGGGAATATCCGCGGCCTGCACCGTCCCTTCCAGCACCATCTTGTACGCGGCCATCAGCAGGAGCTGCTGCAGGTCGGCAGCCTGGGCCATGTCGCGTTGAAACGCCGGAAACAGGCTGTAGTAGCGGGCTTCGAATCCGGAGAAACCCATGCTGCCAAACTCCCGCAGCCGCAGCGGCATGTAGAACGACAGCCGCCGATCCACGATCCCCATCTCGTCCAGCTCGGCCACCAGCCGGGAGACGTTTCCAGGAGTGCCATCGAGTGCCGACGATTGCTCGGTCGCCAGCCATGCCACTGGATAATTCAGCAGCCGGTAGTCGGGCACCAGGTCGCCACGCAGTCCGAAGGCGCGGGCGCGAAAATCATCCACACGCTGCGGCCCATACGGGGCCACCACTCGCCCCATCACGCGCATCTTGGCCTTCTCCCGCCACTCCCGCCACATCAGTCGAAGGTGCGTAAAGTCGAGTTCATGCGGCAAGAATGACAGCAGCTTCTCCGGATGGAACTCCGCAAAGTCGATGCGGTACGGTGCAGCCGAATACGTACCTACAAACAGCGCGAGAAAGTGCTCGTAAATCTTGATGGCCAGGTCGCCGAGACGCTTCTCTTCCCGCCGCGACCGCGTTTCGTCAGGCCCATGCGCAATCGCGCGCGTCAGCGCCCGGCTGCCCATCGTGATGTGGATACCGTTGTTCGCCAGGCTCACGTTCGACAGGCTGGGCAGCACGATCAGATTGTTCGAGATGATGCCCGCCTCGCGCAGCTTCGCCACCGAATTCAACTGGCTCCGGCTCAGCACCTGGTGGCAAAGGTGCATGTAGTCCGCTTTGGCTTCGCCATCGTCCCATCCCGACAGGCACGGGCTCATGAACAGCTCGCGGTAGAACGAGTCTGAGATGCACGACGACAGCTCCGTCTGTCGCACCGGCGGATGCGGCGCGTGGTACACCAGCGCGCGCTGCCCGGTTTCCAGCAATCCGAAGCGCAGGTTGGCCCACGACATCAGCAGCGAGGTAAACAGGAACCGCCGTGCCGACTCCCGCGCCACGGCTTCGCCGATCAGCACCTGCTCAGTCGACTTCACCACGTGGAACGAGGTCGTCTCCGGCGAAGTGTTGTCATTCGAGAAGCACCGCAGCAGCCGTTTTGCCTCCGCCTGCATTTTCTCGGGCATGTGCGGCTGCGTGCCTGCCACGTCGGCCAGCGCCAACTTCAATGCATAGCTGATGGGAATGCGCAGCCAGGTTTCGCCCGCCTGCTCGAAGGTGAACTTCACCGAGTCGGCGCGGTGCCGTTTCAGTTGTCCCCGCTCGCCAATCTTCAGGTCGGCCAGAAATGTGTTGAGTGCGTGCGTACTCAGCCGCCGCTCGGGAATATCGCACCCAACTGTTTTCCCAAACCTGCTCGTGGTCGTTGAGGAATGCTTGCAGCTCGACGTAGGTGCTGCGCGGAGCTTCGCCGCTGGAGCTGCGGCGGGCAATGTTTTTGAGGAAGCGGGAATCGCGGATGGTGATAGGGAGGTCACACGCGGCGGCGTTGCCTACCACCACGGCTTGCAGCTCGTCTTCGCTACCGGCGGTTACGTCGCCCGGAGCGAATGGCAAGCCGTCAAACTGCAGCTCGCTTTTACATCGCAGCCCCGGCGGGCCCGCCAGGACGGTTTCGCGAATCGCCATGCGCCATGACCCGTTGCCACAAACGAATTTTCGTCCCCTGCACCATAGGATGTGCTATTCACTTCAAGCCCTGATAAAGCACAGGTGAATACTCAGTGAATCCACTGGCAGGCATCGCATCAATTAACTCTCACATCGAGGGATACGACGGGCCCACCCTTTTCCCCGCCTTGTGGTGATAGGGTGGGTCCGTCACACTACGAGATCGCGACCTCCGTATATACCTCGCGCTCTTCGCGCACGAAGCCCTCAATCTTTACCAGCTTTGCTGGTCCGGCTTTCACGCAGAAGCCGCTGCACTGGCAAACCGTGAACTTCACCGGACGCATCGCACCCGCGAAGTTACATGCGACCATGACCTTGCCGCGCTGGCCGCGTGTTACGACTGCATTCACGCAGATGAGACACAGCGACTCCTCCGCGTCACGCGGCTTCCAGCGCGCGCGCACCATGGCTGCGGCCAGCACGACCATCCAGAACACCGCACAGATCACGGATTCCATGTCTCATCTCCTTTCGCACGCTCTTGGCATGCCGTTTTCGAAATCAAAACTGCGCCGGTGAACTTAGGCAACTGATGGTTCAGACGCGGCTTTCGCCGCGCCCGGCGGGGGTTCCGGCCCCCACACTCTTCCGGGCGAGAGTAACGATTGCTTCGTCCACGACCGGCGCTTATCGACTCTCCGCAATGTCTTTCGCGAGAGTCTATGGCCATGAATCCAGCACGGACGAATTGCTGGTCCCGAGCTTCGCCCGAAGGAAGCTTTCGCGAAATAATCGTCTATTTCGCAATGGCCAAACTTTGCTGGGAGGGCCCGCGTCCATGGAACTTCGCTTCCCTGTGGGGGAAGCCATAGTCCTTTGCTACCCAGCGAATCTAGTTGATTGCAAGTTGCGTAGGTGTTATCGCCTGAAGATTAGCGACTGCTTTCAACAATAGCCCGGGGGTCGCCGGAGACCAGTACGGTCCGGGTCAACCATTGGATCGATTTGTGGTTTCGATATGTCATGGGCATTTTCCTACGTAGTAGATACTTTGCTCGAAGTTCATAAAAATTGCAAGCGGAAAACTATTATTGGCAATACTTTTTTCGACTATATCCAGCCATAGCACCAAACTACCGGGACTATTCTCAACTTCGTGCAACCTATCTATCTGGGAACATGTCACTTCGGAGGCACATCCCCAGCCGCCTTGTTCTTATCCGTGTCATCCATGCCCATCCGTGGGTAGAATTGTCTTTCCGGCGGATCGCCGCAGAATCGAGGCCTCATGCAATACCGCAAGTTCGGCAAGACTGGACTCACCGTCAGCGACGTTGGATACGGCGCCTGGGGCATTGGCAAAGCCATGTGGGTTGGCGCTGACGACAATGAGTCGCTCAAATCGTTGCACGCTGCCCGCGATGCCGGCGTCAACTTCTTCGATACCGCTCTCGTTTACGGCGACGGTCACAGCGAGAAACTCATCGCCCGCGCCTTCGGTAAATCGCCCGACGTCATCATCGCCAGCAAGGTCCCGCCCCGCAACTACATTTGGGAGGTGCAGCCCGGCGCACCTCTCAATGTCACCTTCCACCGCGAGCACGTCTTCGCTTCACTGGAGAAGACCCTGCGCTCGCTCGGCCGCGAGCAGATTGACATCTACCAGTTCCACACCTGGACGGACGACTGGGCCATCGATCCCGAATGGCAAGAAACCGTCCGTCTTCTCAGGGCCTCCGGCAAAGTCCGTTTCGTCGGCATTTCCGTCCAGAACCATCAGCCAGCCAACGTTCTCAAGGCACTCGCTACGGGCCTAATCGACTGTGTACAGGTCATTTACAACATTTTTGACCAGTCGCCCGAAGACGAACTCTTCCCTTACTGCGAGCAGCACGGTGTCGGAGTGATCGTGCGCGTGCCGTTCGACGAAGGAGCGCTCACCGGCAAGTTGGATCCTGACACCGTTTTCCCTGAAGGCGACTTCCGCCACAACTACTTCAAGGGCAACCGCAAGCAGGAAGTCTGGGACGCGGTGCAGGCCATCGTGCGCGACACCGGCATTGGTATCAACGACTTACCGGCGCTGGCGCTGCGCTTCTGCCTGACGCCCAAGGCCGTCTCAACCGTAATTCCCGGCATGCGCAACCCCCGCCACGTGGCCGCTAACGTTGCGGCGCTCCGACGCCGGGCCGCTCGCCGCCCGATGTGTTGGCGAAATTGCGCCCACACCGCTGGGTGCGCAACTTCTGGCACTGAGCGTGGGTCGGCGCTGCGACTACGGGCTACTGGCGAGAGGCGGCCTCGAGGGTTTACTATTCCCACATCATGAAACTTCCTATCCCGATTATTTTGTTGTTGTTGGCCTGCGTGTCATTCGCACAGCAACCGCTGCCGGCCGTGGTTTCGCCTGATGTTCAACCCGATGGCACGGTCACCTTTCGTTTTCTTGATCCCGGCGCGAAATCCGTGAAGCTCATGTTCGAGGGCGAGCCCGATCCGCTACCCATGACGCGCGATGATGCCGGTGTGTGGAGCATTACGCACGGTCCGCTCGCACCCGAGATCTACGGCTATATCTTTCTGGCTGATGGAGTTGCGCTGATGGATCCGAACAATCCGGTCATCAAGCCGAACCTGATTCAGCCGCAGAATATGGTCGAAGTTCCCGGCGCGACGCCGCAGTTGTGGGACGTCGCCGATGTGCCGCACGGCGTGGTCCACCATCACTTTTACAAGTCGACGGTCGTGGGTGACGAGCGCGATTATTACGTGTACACGCCGCCCGGCTTCGATCCCAAGAGCAAAACTAAGTATCCTGTTTTGTATTTGTTACACGGCTACAGCGACGCCGCAGATGGGTGGACGGCCGTAGGAAAGGTCAACGTCATCCTGGATAATCTCATCGCCCAAGGCAAGGTGAAACCGATGATCGTGGTCATGCCGCTGGGCTACGGCACGCCGGAGATGATTAAGCTGAAATGGAACGCCTGGCAGCATCCGGAGGTTCGGCAGGAAAACTTCGACAAGTTCCGTAAGGCATTGATAACAGAGGTGATGCCTCAGGTCGACAGCGCATATCCAGTGTCCTCCAGGCGCGAGGACCGGGCCATCGCCGGGCTCTCAATGGGTGGGGCGGAATCGCTTCTCACCGGACTCAACAATATCGACAAGTTCGCCTATGTCGGCGCATTCAGCTCAGGCGGGCTGGGTGACGACTACGCCAAGAATTCCCCGCGCTTGACGCCAAGCAGGCCAAGCAATTGAAAACACTGTGGATCGCGTGCGGCACCAGCGACCACCTCATCGCCGATAATCGCAACCTCAAGGAGCTGGCTGAAGTCGAAGAACATCCCGTTTACCGAAATCGAAACGCCCGGCGCGCACACCTGGATGGTCTGGCGCGCCAACCTGATCGCCTTCACGCCGCTGCTGTTCGGTGGGAAATAGTGGGGCGCTGCAAAGGGCGTACTTATAACACAAATTATAATGCCTTTTGCTGAGCCGAAAGGCGACCGCGCGGGGGCTTTTTTGAGGTGCGCTTCGTCCCGGCGGACGAAGCGCGGGGAGCGAACACCCATCGGGGATCGGGAGCTTATGGCAAATTCTTTTGCGACATACTCGGTAGGCAGCTCACTGATGAGCTACCTGAACAAGGCTTACGCAGCACAGCAGGAAATCAAGCAGCCGTTTGATTTTCGCCTGATCTCTTCTGGCGAACTGGCTGGCTCGGCGGAGCCTGCGCGTAACACCCTCACACTTTTTTTGTATGGCATCACGCAGGCGACAGAAGCGCGGAGCCCAACGACTCCAGGCATCCACGGCGGAGCGCCGGCTCCGCTGGCGCTTGAGCTGCACTACTTACTGACGGCATGGGCGGACGATGCCGTTATGGAACAGAGCGTCCTAACGTGGGCGATGCGGGCGATCGAGATGCATCCGGTGTTGGACAGTTCAACTCTGTCGGCGGATGCGGGATGGGCCGCGTCGGATGTGGTGCAGATCGTCGCGGAGGAGTTGAGCCTAGATGAGATGGCGCGCATCTGGGGTTCGCTGTCGCCGAAGTACCGGTTGAGCGTGGGGTACGTGGCGCGGGCGGTGCGGGTTGACACGCTGCGTTGAAGCGTGAGAGATGGTTGGCGACTAATAACTGGTAACTGGTCTCTGGATACTGTTCCCTCCTTCCGCTACCATAACGGCATGGCTGACTTGCCGATACTTGATTCCGATAGGCCCCGCTCCGGTCGCCACGAAGAGCTGGCGATGGCGGGGTTCCGTCTTGACCCGACGCACGTAGGGCCGCAGTTTTACACGCTGCTCGCCGTCGGCGGAGACAACGAGCGCCCGCTGGTGGCTGATGGCCGCATAGTCTTTTTTGTCCGCACAACGCTGGCACACAAGGCGCTGGCCATGGACAAGACGATGGCGGTGCTGGGCAATCCTCCGCGTGACATGGAAACGCTGTGCGACGTGGCCGAGACGCTGTACCTCGTCAACTCGCAGGACCAAGACCCGGACGGCGTGGTGCTCGATTGCCTGCTGATCTTCGATGACCTGGTGCGGGCCTCGCAGCTCAGCATGCCGGAGCGCTACCAGGGAATGTTGACCGAGTTGGCGGCGCGGCTGACGGAAGGCGACTCGTTGAAGAAGGTCTTCACCAGCGAAGCCCTGCGCGGACACGTGGAAGACGCGCTGCTGTGGTGCGTGGGCGCGGTGACGATGAAGTCGAAGATGCTAACGAGCTAGGGGATTCACCACAGAGGCACAGAGACACAGAGGTTTTTGATCTTTCTGACTGAGCCGCTGAGCGGAGTTGTGGAGAGGGTTGAAATGCAGGTCCCTCGACTCCGGGCCCCCGCTCCGCGCGGTCCCTGCGCTCGGGATGACAAAGCATATCGGGTTGCACCCTTCCAAATCATCGCGGCACGCAGGTTTGCCCGTCAAGCGCAGCGTCCTGCCCCGATGCGAAACATCGTCTTCCGCGCTACTTGATCGCCTGGGCACCGGGTTGCAAGAACGAGACGATGAAGTCGGTCATGGAGGGGAACAGGGTCGACAGCAAACCGAGCAGCGGACCTGCGCCGAGCGCGATCATTTTGACCCAGAAATCCCAGCCAAGCTCACCCGGAGTGGTATTGGCGATGCGGCTAAGGGTCGCGTTGCGGCTCATCTCGGCATAGGCGAACACCACGGCCACGCCCACCAGCGCGAACAGGATGAGGAACACCGCTCCGATCACCGGTAGCGGGTCGAAGGGATAGCTGGAAACGGCGATGGTGACCGCGAAAAACATGACCACTATGCTGATGCCGATGGTGCGCACGCGCCCCAGCGTGTTCTGGATGAATCCCATATAGGGGAGCAGGAAGAACTCTTCGGCGGCACGCACGTGCGGCGGCAGCGCGTCGACCAGCTTCTCGAATTCGGCGTCCTTGTCATTGGCGCCGCTGCTGCGAATGAGCGACTGGCTATCGGTCTGCCACTCGGGCATAACGACCTGCTGCAGGATGCAACCGGCAGTGGCTGCCAGCATCTCCTGAAACTCGGCAAGAGTGGAGATGTCATATTCCTTCGCGGGCCGTTTTTCGTCGTCATTCAGGAGGTCAACGTACCAGGTGGCGAAGTCGCGCCCGCGCTGCTCGCACTGGGTCATCTGCTCGACCGCGACATTCTTTCGCTGAGCCTCGACAGCGTTTGCCGTGGTCCAGGAGGCCAAAGCGTTCTGCAGATTGCGCATGCTCTCGAACTGTCGCGAGATGAGGCGATAGCGTTCTTCGAGCACGTTGCCGCTAAGCTTCCAAACAGAACCGCCGTAGAGGCCGCGAAGTGTTCCCAGGGTGCGGCGCAGGCGAAGGCGGTCCATGTAGATCAGAAGCTGGCGCAGCTGGCTCCAGGTGTTCACCAGTTGCAGGGTGTCGGCGAGGATGAGGGCAATGTAGATGCCGACCACGAGAAAGATAGCGGTTCCAAAGCGGCGATCGCCCAAGGTACTGAAACTGGGCTCACCAAGCGCCACCCACAGCACGCAAAGAGCGACCGGGAGCAGCACCAGCAGCGACTTCAGGTAGCGACGCCCCAAGGGCAGCGCATTGCGCTCGATGTTGTCTGCCGAGCCCTCGCGGCTGAACATGCGAAACATCTGAACTACGCGTGAAGCTTGCTGGTGTTCCGCTTCACCCGGGTCGGCAGAAGTCAGGTAGCTGGGCAGATCACTCGCTTTGGGTAAGACGGGACGGTCGTCGCCAAACAGAGCCAGGCCATGGAGATTGAACCAGAACCAGGCGTACAGGCCGAGAATCAGCAGCACCTGGGGCAGCAGGGGCGACACGCCGCTACGCAGGAAGACGCTGCGCCAGTAGGTGGGAAAGCGGTTGGCCGCCGTAAGGTGAGCAGTAAGGAACAAATAGTGCGCCAGCGCGAAGGCCAGCACCGCCGGGATCCACGCCGCGGCGAAAACCCTGCGCCAGCGTCGCAAGCGTGACAGTATGGGCCGCTCATGGATACGGTCGCCGGCGACGACCTTCAGGCGGAAGTTCTGCAGGCATCCGGCGAAGGCCAGGGCGAAGATGCCGATGACAGCCGCGAGCATTCCCGTTGCGTAGGGCCACGACAGGACGGTAACGCTGAACCCCGCGACGTAGACCAGCGTGACACCCAGGCATCCGAGCAGCAGGCTGCCGAGGAAGATCAAAGTGGGCTGTTGCAGGTACGGGACAGGCGCGAAGTAGGCGCGCAAGCGCGGCGGACGGAAGATCGATCCTTTCGAGCAGCAATACCAGTGCCACAGCGCAAGCAAACTGCAGAATGCAAGCAGCGCGATCATCTCTCCGGGCAAGCCGTACTGCAACTTCGCGACGTCACCGTGTTGGGCTTCCGGTTCGAGCAGAGACTTGTCTTTCGGGCCAAATGGATTGCGTCCCGAGCGTTCGGTTTCGGTGTTCTCGTTGAGTACGGCGAGCGGCCAGAACTGGCGATGGCCCACGACCGTCACCCAGGTGGCGGGGCGGCGGTCGGCGTCATTTTCGGGTCCAGCGCCGCTGGCGAGTTTCGGAGCGGCATAATCGGCAACCGAAGCGCCGCTTCCGGCGCCGGGAAGACTCTTGAAGAGCTCGCGGGCGGCGATGTAGATGCCTTCGGACGCGTCCTGAGGGAAGACGCGGTAGCTGTGACTGCGCTGCCCCTCAAGTGGGGGCACGAGGTCGTGCGTCCAGCTCAGCAGCGGATAGGGCGAGAGCAGAATGACACCGCGCAGGGACGCTCCTTGCATGCCGCGGCGAAACATCAGGTCAGCGCCGTCGATCACGACCCGTCCGCCGGGATAGGAGCGCCGCAGGAATTCGCTGAGGAAGAGCTGATCGAGCGAATTGCTGCTGCGAACGATGACGTATTCAATCTTCTTGCTGTCGAGGACGTTTGTGATGCCAAACAGCTCTGCTTCCTGGGCCAGCGGCGTGAGCTGCCCGCCATAGCTGCGGACGGTATCGTGTTCGTTGCCGGCCGACTCGCTCAGGTCGCCTTGCAGCGAAGTGGACGGGGCGCCCGCTTGCGGCTTTCCGGCAGCGAAAATCGACTGCTTCTCGTAGGCGGACCGCATGACGGCGATGTCGCGGGGATAGTACAGGTATAGCGGGGTGCCCTCGCGCTGGCCGGGCCGCCTGTCCTGACAGAGGAAATCCGGCGTGGCCTGGCTATTCTGCGCTGCGGGCGATTCCGCCTTGCCGAACGCGGTCTCGTCTTCCGAGAGGATCGCCACCCGGTTAAGGGGATAGCCCTCATGCTGCAGGTAGCAGAGGAAGCGGTCGGTCATCAGCGAGTCGCCTTCGAAGAAGGTGCGGAATTTCAGCGAGCCCTTCCAGCCATCCTGCTGCAACTCTCCCTGGAGCTTCGCCAGATAGAGCTGGAACCACTGCACGCTGGATTCGGAACTTGCTGTGCCGCTGTAAATCTCGACACCGGCGCCGTAGGGCTTCACGGTTGCGGAGTCGAGCTGGCGAGCCAGAGACGGCAGGGTGCCGGAAAATGTTGGGCCAAGGATGAGCAGCGGCTGCTCCACGTGGCCGGGATTGATGCTGCGCATCCACTCGAGCGCGTGCTCGAATTGGGCGTCGCTAATGCCCCCCGTGGGTTGCTCGGCGACGACGAACACGACGAGTTGGCGGTCGAAGTGGTTTTCAAATTCGCCGCGATCGAGATACACACAGTTGGGATCAATCGGACCGCCGCCGGTGCTGCTGCACTGGGCGAGGGTTTGGGCAATCTTTTCCGGATTCATGCCGCGGCGGAAAACCATGATGCCGGGCTGCTGCTGCAACTCGGCTTCGAGTTCCGCGCTTTGCTCTTCGTCGGACAGCGTGTCGTAGTCTTTTTCCGATTGGTTCCAGGGAAACCAGCTTTCGTCGTAGGAGTAGCCGCCGTCTTCCACCGCCTGTTGAATGGCTTCGATGGAGCGGTCGAACATCAGGGGCAGGTGGGTCTGCACCGGGTTGGGGACGATGGCCACGGCGAAGTACAAATCGCTCGGGGCCGCAGCCGGCTTTCCCGGAGGCGTGGTGCCCGAGGGATAGCAGGAGTCGGGCATGGGCACGGTCGCTCCCGAGGGATACATCCTCCAAAAGCGCTTGGCAATCTGGTCGCAAGAAGCAGTAGGCGCCTCTTTTGTCGCTGGCGGAGGAGTCTTGGTCGCGGCGTGAGCGGTACGGGCGCCGGAGCTTTGGGAATCGGCGGATGACAGGCTGTCGGCGGCCTTTCGGGGCATGTATGACACCCCGAGTATGGTCGCTATCACCAGCGCGATGGTTGTTGCGAGTCCGCCTCGCTCCTTCATGGGAGTCCCCTACCCGCGATCGACGACAGTATGCGCATTCCATGGCTGGGTGCGAGCCAACCCGGGACGGCATCCGGCACGAAAGCGCGATGTGTGGGTGGAATGTTAGTGCAGATAGGCGGGCCGCACAACTACGAAATCGGCGGTGGAACGGCGAAGGCCCGGAATTTTCCGGGCCTTGGCGATTGGATTCATGCGCTCAAGCTATTCCGGGTCGAAATAGTTGGCTGCGACCGGATTTTCGAAGAGCGAGTAGTCGCGCGTGACCACAGTGATGCCGCTCTCGGTGACGTGATATCTCTGGCGGTCTGCCTCGGTGTCGTAGCCGATGACGGTTCCTTCGGGCACGTGCACGTCGCGGTCGATGATGGCCTTGCGGATCTTGCAGTGCCGCCCGACATCGACATGCGAAAACAGGATGCTGCTATCGACCTGGGAATAGGAGTTGACGCGGACATCCGGCGAGAGCACACAGCTGGTCACCGAACCTCCGGAGAGCACGCAACCCATGGACACGATCGAGTCGTGGGCCTGACCGGTGCGCTCCGGGTCATTGAAGACGAACTTGGCTGGAGGATACTGCCGCATGTGAGTGCGGATGGGCCAGGCTTTGTCGTAGAGGTTGAAGACCGGGGCGACGGAGACGAGATCCATATTGGCCTCGTAGTAGGCGTCGAGCGTTCCCACGTCGCGCCAGTAAAAGGCCTCTTTGCGGTTCTCGTCCACGAAGTTGAAGGAATAGACCTTCGAGGTATCAACCATCTTCGGCAAAATGTCGTGCCCGAAGTCATGGCGCGAGTTGGGGTCTTCGGCGTCTTTCAGCAGCGCCGGAATGAGCACGTCGGCATTGAAAATGTAGATGCCCATGGAGGCCGAAACCATGCTCGGGTTGTAGGGCGACCGCAGGTCGGTCTCTTTTGGCTTTTCCTGGAAGCCGGTCACGCGCCCGGTGCGGTCGATCTCGACCACGCCGAAATGGCGCACCTCGGCGGGTTCCACCAGAATGGTGGCGAGTGTAACGTCGGCGCCGGAGTCCTTGTGCTGCTTGAGCATCAACTCATAGTTCATCTTGTAAATGTGGTCGCCGGACAAGATGAGGACGAATTTGGGCTCTTCGGAACCGATGGAGTAGATGTTCTGGTAAACCGCGTCGGCCGTGCCCATGTACCAGCTATCGCTGACGCGCTTCATGGGCGGCAGGACTTCGATGAACTCGCCCAGTTCGCGGCCGACGACATTGCCCCAGCCCTCGCGGACGTGGCGATTGAGTGAGAGCGCCTTGTACTGAGTGAGGATATAAACGTGGCGAAGGTCGGAGTTGATGCAGTTGGAGAGCGTGATGTCGATGATGCGATAGATGCCGCCGAAGGTGACGGCCGGCTTGGCGCGGTCGCGGGTCAACGGGTACAACCGCTCGCCCGCTCCTCCCGCCAGTAAGACTCCCAGGGTCTCTCTCATGTTGGCGTTATCCCGAGTACTGCGTTCCCCTCGCGGGGTGAACATTAGGTTGTACTACAGGCGGCTTCGTCGAAGCCATATCCGCCTGACTTCAGAGCGTCGAAATCTTAGCATACCAACGGCGCCTGCCACGTTGCGCGGGTTTCACTTCTCGTCATTCACGGCAATCCGCAACGAGCGCAGGAACTGCATGTCCTGCGAGGTAATTTCCAGCTCTCCGGTGGAGCTGGAATGCGAACTCGGCGCTGTTGCGTCGCCGTCGTCGCGCTGGGTAAAGCCGATGGTCGCCTCCAGCGCCAGAAAAACGTCATGCCCACTGGCCCGGATGCGCCCCATGACTTCGGCAATGCGTTCGGAGTCGGCCACCGCCTGATTGATGGCCTCTCCCAGTTCCTTCACAAGTCGCTTGAGTTGATCGTCCACACTGCCACCCCAAAACCGGGGCTGGTGTTCCACCGATGGGCGCAACAGCCGCCAGTCTTATGGCTGCTAGAATACGCCTTTGACGCGCATGTCTGCATCCGGCGAACACAAGTCCGCGGCCTCGGAAAATTACCAGCGACAGGGACGTGCCGCGCTGCGCGTCGCCGGACGCAAGGCCGGCGAAAATCGCTGGGCGCGAGCCTTCTATCGCGGCGGCAGTACGTTTCTCGGCAGCGTCGGCCACGTCCTCCGCGCACTGTGGCTGGAAGTCACCGGATTTCTGTTTCTTGTGCTGGCCGTTATCGGAGCGGGCGCGACGGTCCGGGAATACCACCGCTATCTCGCGGGCACGGCGGCACGCAACCGGGTCGTCCTGGGCATAGTCTTCACGTTGCTATTTGTTTATTTCGGCGTCGAGTCGTTCTGGCGCGCGCGGCGGAAAGCCAAACGCAGCTAACCGCTTCCCTTCCCGCCTCGTCTCGGCTAGGATTCTTGCCAGCATTTTGAGGAGAGCGCCATGAGCGAGAATAAAGTTGGCAGGGCCATACTTGGAGCCGTCATCGGCCTGATCGTGGGAGTCATCGTGGGCGAACATCGGGCCGCCGAGGTGGCGCGCGAGGCCGGAGAGATGGTGCCGACAGGGTGGAATCCGATACCGTATATGAACCACTCGCGCTTCTGGCTTCCGCTGATTTTTTGCACGCTAGTATTTACCTTCATAGTCGGACGCCTTGGCCGCCCTACCAGCCAGTCAGACTTGTGACCCGCCTCACTGCGCTGGGGCCGGCCGACACCCAATAATCGAGGGAGCCGCGGTCTGGGCGGCAAACTTTCATCGAGGCCCTCATTCAAATGGCCGAAACCGTAACCAAGACCAAGCCCACCGTCTCCGGCAAGCTGGCGGAGAAGCAGGAAACTTCCTCCCACGTCGTCGTCAAGCCGCTGTACACACCTGCCGATCTCGAGGGCTGGAGTTATGACGAGCAGCTGAGCTCTCCCGGCCAGTTCCCTTACACCCGCGGCGTGCAGGCCTCGATGTACCGAGGACGCCTGTGGACCATGCGGCAGTACGCCGGCATGGGCGACGCCGACGAGTCGAACCGCCGCTACAAATATCTCCTGAGCCAGGGCACCACCGGCCTGAGCATCGCCTTCGACCTGCCGACGCAGATCGGCCTGGACTCGGACAATCCGCTCGCCATGGGCGAGGTTGGCAAGGTGGGCGTGGCCATTGACTCCATCGAAGACATGATGCGGCTGTTCGACGGCATCAATCTGGAAAAAATATCCACATCGATGACCATCAACGCCACCGCGTCGATCCTGTTGGCGCTTTACATCGGAGTAGCGCGGCGTACCGGACGCGACGTAGTAAAACTGTCGGGCACCATCCAGAATGACGTGCTGAAGGAATATATCGCGCGCGGCACTTACATTTATCCGCCTCACCAGGCGATGCGTATCATCACCGACATCTTTTCCTATGCCAACCAGCACGTGCCCGAGTGGAACACGATTTCGATCTCCGGCTATCACATGCGCGAGGCGGGATGCACCGCCACACAGGAGGTCGCGTTCACTCTGGCCAACGGCATGACCTACGTGCAGGCGGCAATCGACGCCGGGCTTGACGTGGACAAGTTCGCGCCGCGACTGTCGTTCTTCTTCAACGCGCACAGCAATTTTCTGGAAGAGGTGGCGAAGTTCCGTGCTGCCCGCCGTATGTGGGCGCGCATCATGCGCGATCATTTCAAGGCCAAGAATCCCAAGTCGCAAATGCTGCGCTTCCACACCCAGACCGCGGGATCGACGTTGACCGCGCAGCAGCCGGAGAACAACATCGTTCGCACCGCGTTGCAGGCGCTGGCGGCGGTGCTGGGCGGAACGCAGTCGCTGCACACCAACTCGTTCGACGAGGCGCTGGCGCTGCCGACGGAGCAGTCGGCGCGCATCGCGCTGCGCACCCAGCAGATCATCGCCTACGAATCGGGAGCGCCGCAGACCATCGATCCGCTGGCTGGCTCGTACTACATCGAGTCGCTCACTGACCAGATCGAAGCGGGCGCGCGGGCGTACCTCGACAAGATCGACGCCATGGGAGGCACGCTGAAGGCCATCGAGCGCGGCTACGTGCAGGCGGAAATCCAGAACGCCGCGTACGAGTATCAGAAGGCGGTGGACGCGTTGGAGGCGATCGTGGTCGGGCGTCAACGCCTTCGGCATCGACGAGGAAAAAGAAATTCCGCTGCAGCGCATCGATCCCACGCTCGAAGCCAAGCAGGTCGAGCGACTGAAAGCCCTTCGCGCGAAACGCGACCAGGCGAAGTGGAAGGCGGCGATCCAGCACGTCGAAGACACCGCGCGCGGCGGCGCGAATCTTATGCCCGTGATTGTCGAAGCGGTCGATGCCAACGCGACAGTCGGCGAAATCTCCGACGCCATGAGAAGGGTGTATGGCGAGTATCGGGAGACGGTGGTGATTTGACTCCGTCGAGTCCGCTCTGAGCGGCTCCGGGATACCTGGGGTCCCTTCGATGGCCTGCGAAGCCCAACCGCTGTGTCATGATGCGGTGACGCGGCCTGCCGCAACGCAAGTCGAAGGAGCCCAATCCTCACTGATCCAATCGAGTGCGCCCCGCATGAGCACCAGATCGTCGGCCCGCTGGTACGCGTGTTGTGTGAGCAGGCGTCGAACGTCTTTTCGGGTGAATAACTCGTTGCAGAGATGACAGCGGTTCGCGTAATGATCGGGCAGCTTGATGCTCGGATCAACAGAGCGAACGAAATTCAGGATTGACGATGGGCCTTCGAGCGCCAGCCAATTAGCGATGAGGTCCTGGTTCCCGTACTGCAGAATGGGAAGCAGCTTGCCCCCCGCCAGTGAGCCGATGGTGAGTTCTGGGATGGTCATCATGGCGATCCCGCAGCAGATGTGGACGCTCAGGTCGGAGCCAACGACGATGCTGCGGAGCACTGAGTCGCACGCTCCCATCCAGTCCCCGTCGTTCTCAGGCACCTCCCAGGGCTCTGCGGCAAGCTCTGCATCGCTGGTGTCGAGCGGAACGTTGCGGCCCGTGCAAATCACATTGTTGTCCGGATTTTTCTCGCCTTTGCGATAGACGTGCAGGCGTACGCCGAGATATTCGGATAGGGATTCCACCGTGACGTGCCCGCCCGGTTTGCGACGATGCGCCAGCAGAAGAGGAAGGCCCAGCTCGAGAGCGGCTTCATTGGCGTGCTTGACGTTCGCAAGAGGAATGAACTCCTGGTGATAGTCATCGCAACTGACGTTGACTTCCGTGAGACCGAGAGCCTTCAAGTCGCCCAATACTTGCAGCGCTTTCTCCTTCGAAGTGGCCCAGTACGCATTGGTAACTATGCGGGTCAAGACCTGTTTTTTTGCAACGTACTCAACGGTCCTGCGCAGGTCCCTACCTAGAAGAAGGGACTCGCCTCCCGTGAACACCACCAACCGCAGCGCACCCCAGCCGTGGACTTCATCCACGATCGACATCATCTGTTCTGCTTTCAGGCGCGCAGCCGTCTGGCCACCAGATACGACCGGGCAGTCCCGGCAACGTGCGTTGCATTGGTTGGTGGTGCTAAACACAAGTTCGGAGAGTCCTCTCATGGCGCGCCTAGCCCTCGTATACCTGTTCAAGCTTGGCTTGCATCAGTGTGGCGATTGCAACCAGGTTGCCAGGGCTCAAGAGCGGCGCAATAATCTCGTCGCCGAGCCTTTGCGGCAAGCCAAACGTTTGGAAGTTTGTTTTGATGCCTTCTTCGGTTGAACTCTTCTGCTCGGAGTCGTGGCCTTCGGTGCTATGGTCGAAGTTCTTCTCGATATAGGAGTCTGTCGACGACTTTGTCTGTTCGTACTCGACGTTCCCGCCGATCGTAAAGACCTCTTCAAAGCGAAAATCCTTCGCGATCTTGCCACTCGCCACTAGGTTCCGAAGTTTCCCAAGAACACGAACCAGCCGGTCACAATCGTTCTTGGTGAGAGACTCAGCCTGGACGGGTACGCCGGCTCCGCGGAGCGCCGCCACCGGCGATTCCACAAACCCCATCATAGTGCGGTCGTTCTTTACCGCTGTCTCAATAAATGCCCTCAGAGAGTGCGGCACTGCAGGTAGCTGAAAACTAATTCTTGCGGTTTTTGCAGACATGCTTACCTCCATCGAATTCGGTATTTCGGTTGTCTTGCTGATTGCGGATGGTCGAGAAGGGGCCCACGTTGCGGCCGCGCCCCGGAGTTCAGGGAGCCGGCCACTGTTGCAGGGTAGCCAGACCGCAAACTCAAGTCAGTGTCTTCAGGCACAGATTCTAGTGACCGACCGCACGCGGCGGGGTGATAGTGGCCTAAGTTGCAGTCGAGACAGCAGGAAGACCGAAGCGAGTAGCAACTACAGCGGATGACCCGGTAAACGCACAATCTAACTTGGGTGCCCCGTTCTACGATTCGCGCCAGCGAGTCTTAGGGCGGGACCATTCGGCGGGCGGCTGTGGCCCGTCCCGCACCTCTGAGTTTCCAAGAGTTCTCGATGCGGGTGCCCCGTGCAGATTGCAGACCCAGCTGTCCGACGTTTTATTCAGCGCGGTGCCTCAGCTATGACACAGAAACCTACGTGATTCAGAGAATTCAGACGCATACCAAACGTTTTGTGATCGGCCGATCTGAATAATTTGGCATCTCGCGCCTGACCTGCGGCATCCCATCGATAGCTAGCAATACGAGTGCAATCCGGTGGATTCGGGTTCGCTGGTATTGCTGATTCTCGCCGCTTCGTTCCCGCCACGCCGTCTGCGCCACTCAAACCAATATTCGAGGTGACGACGTGATGCGTTTTCGAATTCTGCTCATTACCGCAGTCACATGTTTCTGGTTAAGTATGGTGTCTTGCGGAGGTTCTTCGGGCATGCCGCCCAGCATCACCGCGCAGCCGCAGGATGCCAGCGTGCCGGCGGGAAATGCTGCCACATTTTCGGTGACAGCCACCGGGTCCTCGCCGCTGAGTTATCAGTGGACCCAGAATGGCGTCAGCATCCCGGGGGCAACATCTTCTTCCTACACCATTCCAGCGACTACGCTGCAGATGGATGGTCTGCAGTTCCGCGTCGATGTGACCAACAACTCCGGCAGTGTGATGAGCAGTGTCGCGACCCTGCATGTGCTGGCAGTGCCATGACCGGGCGGCGATACGAGTGCCGGGAAAACGCGGTCCGGCGGCCGAAGGACGCAACGGAACGTCAGGTAAGGGATTCGTGTCCTTTGGCTATCGGCGTCGCGTGGACGGATCGACAGCACTCTGCAAGTCGCTGGTTCTAAGGATTCGAGGGGGCCCAAACACTGTCCATCTTATTAATGTGCCGCCGCGCCAATCGCAACTTCGCCGACATACGGAGTCGGTGGATTGGGCGACGACAGGAACTTTGCCACGTCGGGCGTGAGCTGGTTCCAACACTCATAGATGGCGAGGTGGCCCGAGTCGGCGCACAGTACGAGCGACGAATTGGGGATCTGCTGCTGCATCTTCTCGCCCACCGACAGTGGAATCAGTTTTTCTTCTTTTCCCCAGACAATCAGCACGGGCGCTTTGATGTCTTGCAGCTTGCCGTCGAGCACATCCTGATAGGTGAGGAACGAATCGAAGATGCGGTGAATAATCCAGGCGTGCTCAGCGACCTGGTTGAGGAAGTCGCGGCGCAGCGGATAAGGTGCGTCTTGCACACGGGGCGTCAGCATGGTCATGAAAGCCCGGAACTCCTCGTGCGTCGCGGGAAGAAAGCTTTTGGCCGTCAGGCTGGTTTGGAACTTCAGTCCTGCGGCGTCGGCGATGACCACGCGGTTGACCGCGTCGGGATGCTCGAGGGCTAGCTTGAGAGTGACCCATCCGCCCATGGAGACGCCGACGACGTCAGCAGGAACGGCCTTCCGGTCCACCAGAAACTGGTGCAGCATCTCCGACTGCTGCTCGATGGAATAAGCGATGTCGGGCTTTTGGGTCTCGCCGTGCCCAAGCAGGTCGATGGCGTACACGTGGTACTGCTTGCGGAAGGTCAGCATGGCCGGGACCCAGTTCAGTGACTCGGCGCCCAGTCCGTGGACAAAGACCAGCGGCGGCCCGTCGCCGCCCTCGTAGTAGTGAACGCGATAGGGCCCGACCTCGGTGTAGTGGCTGTGAATGCCGGCGGTCCACAGCGTGAGGTGACCGACGGCACGCAACACCGACAGAGGCCTCACCGTCGCGTACACGGCGAACCCGATCGCGAGCAACAGCAGGACCAGACCGATCCTCTTCCATCGCGCTTTGCGTGGCGGCGCACTGACAACGGCCGGCGTCGTCCCTACAGCAGTAACCATCGAAAAAACAGATCCTCCTGCAACATCAAGCTGCATCGTAATGTTACAGGATTATGAACGGCGCGGGAGAGGCTTCAGCGGTCAAATTCCGGGCAATCTACTGTGACGGTGATGGTCTGACAACGTGGTACAACGTGACGCACTCGACGCGAGCCGTCAGGGGGAACCTCGCGAGGGAATAGTCAACGCTTTTCGTCCCCGCTATCATTCACGTTACGCCACCAAATTCTCCCCGCACGGAGGCAAGGTTCCGTTGAAGCACGTTACGGTGGTCCTGTTGATGTTGACGGCCAGCGCGTTTGCCGGCGGCGGCGGCTCCACGTCGCATACTGCCGCGTCAAAGACCGTGACAGGTTCGGGCTGCGTTGAGAAAGCGGCGGAGAACTCCTGCCGCGTGGTCATCGATTCCCAGACGGGCCAACTGTACAACCTGCTGTTCCCCGCCAAGACTCCCAAGTCGGGCACCGCCATCCTGTTCACGGGAACTCGACAGCACGGCGCGAACTCATGCATCGTTGGCAAACCGGTCAAGGTCAGCAAGTGGACAAAAGAGAAGGGCATCAAGTGTCCACCTCCGGCGGTGATGGCGAGTAGCCGGTAAGGCGGCGCGACGTCACCGATCAGCGACGGGCTGCAGCTTCGGTACGGGCTTCCAGGAGCATGTCGTTCGGGACTTCACGTAGGCGCAGGCCGGCTTCGAAGCTCGGCGTAGCCGGACCGCGTCCCCAGCGGTTGACTTCCCAGTGGGCGCGGAGGAACTTCGCTCCGACAGCTTGCGAAAGATCCACTAGCAAAGGATATTCGCCGGCGTAGAACTTCTGCGGCAGCGAGGCCAAAGGCTTGGCCTCCCAAGTCGTGCCGTCAACGGAAGTAAAGAACGTGACCTCGATGGATTCCTGCTCGACGTACTTGGTAATGGTGAGCGTAGCGAGAAGCGCAGAGCTGGCGACGCCGCTGACGTCGAGCGGTTCGCTGTCGCCTTTGGCGGAAATGACGGTGTTGGCGGGAATGAGCTGGGCATCGATCATGACGCCATCATTCTACTGAAAAGCACTTCCTAGATTGCGTGACCGAGGTCACAAACGGCGGCACTATCAGCGCGGCTCACTCGGCCACCGACATCGCTGGTTGAGCCGCGAGCGAGCCGTTTCGGGAAAATCCTCCCGATTTGGAACGTTCTGGTTACGAAAGTACAGGATGGAAGAACCACTCCCTGTACCTTCGTAACCCCTTGACACAGGGAGTTGGTGTCGGCGGTCACAGAGTTTACCGGCCGGCATCAGACAGCATGACTGCGGAGGAAGACTGGATTCCCATGCCACTTCCGCGGGCCGCCAACTATCGCCGTTCGGTCATGTGTCGGGCGCTACCGCTTGCGGCGCTCGTGCTGCTGCTGACGCTCCCGGCGCACTCGCAAGACGGCAGCACGGCTCTGGAAGGACTGGTCGAAGACCTGAGTGGCGCGCGCATCGCGGGTGCGGCCGTGTCGCTGCTGAATCCCGACAACGGTTTTCGTAGCGCTGCCACTACCGACGGCGAAGGGCGCTTTCGGTTCGCCATGCTGGCACCGGGGCTCTACACAGTGACGGCGTCGGCGGCGGGCATGGCGGAGACATCGCAAGCCGGCCTGCAACTGCACGTCGGCGGCTCGATGCACGTACAACTGCGCGTGCGGCCGGAGGGCCGGTCTGAAAGCATCACGGTAGTAGCGCCTCCGCCGGTAACAGACTCGGAAAGCGGCGAAGTCTCGCAGATCATCGACCAGCAGGCCATCGCCGACCTGCCGCTCAACGGAAGGCGCTACACCGACCTCGCGTTGTTGTTGCCCGGGGTAACCCAGGACCCTCGGGGACTGACGTCAGGCTCGAATGGCGACTTGTCGTATGGCGGGACACGGGGCTACCAGAACAGCTATCTGGTGGACGGGGCCGACGATAACAACAGCTTTTACGCCCAGGCCCGCGGACGCTATCGCGCCCCTTACCAGTTCAGCGACGAGGTGATCAAGGAGTTTCGTGTGTCGTCGAACGGCTACAGCGCGGAGCTGGGGCGGGCGGGCGGCGCGGTATTCAACGTGGTGACCAACTCTGGCGGAAACCGCTGGCACGGCACAGGATTTCTGTATGCGCGCGACCGCACCTTTGATGCGCAATCGGCATATGTGAGCAGCCAGCCCGACGAACATCAGCGGCAGTTTGGCGGGACCTTTAGCGGACCGCTGGTCAAGAACCGGATGTTCCTGTACCTGGGTTACGACCAGCACCAGTTGACGGTGCCGGCCATCATGCAATTTGGCAATGGAGCCAGCACGGTAGTACCGCAGCCGGCAGACTACGACCGGTTGGACCAGGACATGGTGTTCGCGGCGGCGGCGCAGTTGAATTCGATGGCGGGCGAGTATCCAACCAACATGGGCGGCAACGCCGGGTTTGCCAAGCTCGATTTCAACCTCTCGCCAAAACAGTTGCTGTTCTTGCGTCTGAGCACCTCGCGCTACTCGGGGACGAACAACGTGTTCTTCGACCCGGCGAGCCCGATCACGCAGTACACCGAAGACAACAATGGCAGCGAAGACGTAAGGACGGAAAGCCTGGCCGCGTCGTGGACGAGCATCTGGAGCAATCACTGGTCCAGCAATCTGCGGGCGCAGTTCTCGCGCGACGTGGAGCAGTCGTTCGCCAACTCGGAGGCGGCGAAAATCAAGATCTACGGTCTGGTGGACGGCATGGGGCGGTCGAACATCCTGCCGCGGCAGACGCGCGAGCACAAGCTGCACATGGCCGACACGGTGGACTACAACACCGGCCGTAATAACTGGAAGTTCGGCGGGGATTTTCTGCAGTCGTGGATTTACAACTACTACCCGGCGATGTTCGGCGGCGAGTTCTACTTCACTAATGTCAAAGTAAACCCGTGGTTCTTCACGCCCGCCAAGTACGGCGATGCGCTGACGCCGCTGCGAGCCTATGCCCACGGCGTACCGCGCTACTACATGCAGGATTTCGGTAACGCCGAAACCCATCCCAACTCGCGCTCGTACTCGCTCTTCCTGCAGGACACGGTGCGGGTCACGCGGAAACTGACTGTTAATGCCGGGCTACGCTACGATCTGCAGACGTTCGAAGTGCCCGGGCTGGTGAACAATCCGCTGTATGAACCGTCGGGCAAGATGCCGATGGTGACGGACAACTTTTCGCCGCGGGTTGGCTTCATGTACTCGCTGGGGGAAAACCACCCCGTGGTGCTGCGCGGCGGTTTCGGAAGGTTCTACAGCCTGATTCCATCGATCTACGCCTCGCAGGTCGAGATGGACAACGGTCTGACGCAGACCCAACTATTTCTCGACATCATGAAGCCGGCGGATGCAGCCATCTTCCCCAAATATCCCAACGCTCTGGTGAATTGTCCCTCGGGAGCGACGGTGTGCACGGCACCGGCGTCGGTGGCCAGCCACCTGACGACGCAGGTGTCGGCGTTTGCGGCGAATTTTCAGACGCCCTATACCGAGCAGGCGAGCGCCACCGTGGAATATGGATTGACGCGAAAGCTCAACCTGACGACGAGCTATCTCTATGTTCACGGCGAGCACCTGATTCGCTCGCTGGACGCCAACCTGCCAAAGCCGACGGTCACCGAGTATCCGGTGTATGACGATCAATCGATCTTCACCGGCCAGTACTACTCGGTGGAGTCGTTCGCGACCTGGCAGACCACTCGCACGGTGGATTGCCCGTATCCGCCGTGCCTCAATGATGTTCAGCGGCCCGATCCGCGGCTGGGGACGATCAACTCGTTCGAGAGCGCCGCGAGCAGCATTTACAACGGTCTGACCGTGATGCTGAAGGGGCAGATTAGCAAGCAAGTGTTTATTCGCGCGGGATACACATTCGGAAAAGCGATTGACGATGGCACTGATTCGTTGGTGGTGGGACGACCGGGCAACGTGCAGAACGCGTATGCCACGCAACTGGAGCGCGGACTGAGCGTGACCGACCAGCGGCACCGGTTGGTGGCCTCCACCGTGTACGAGCCCGCGCCCATTCATTACGAGGCGAGGGCGCTGAATGCGCTACTGAACCACTGGAAGGCGTCGTCCATATTTACCGTGGGGTCGGGGCGACCGGTGAATGCCACCATGGCGGGTGACGCAAATCGCGACGACAATGCCTACAATGACCGGTTGCCGGGAGCAGTGCGCAATGCCTACATCGGCCCGGATTACTTCACCATGGACTTGCGACTCAGCAAGAGCTTTCAGGTAAGCGAGCGGGTCCGGATCACGCTGCTGGCCGAATCGTTTAACGTATGCAATCGGGTGAACCGGCGCGATGATATTTCTGACGACGGATTCCTGAATTCGGCTGGCCAATTCGTGGCGTATTCCACGAGCATCGGGAAGTCGTCTTATCCGGGCGAATTCGAGAAGAATTCGAAATTCCTGATCCCCACCAATTCGTATGCTCCGCGGCAGGTGCAATTCTCGCTAAAGGCAAGTTTTTGAAGGACTTGGGTGAATAGTAGCGCACCTTGGTGCGAGCCGAGATGGCCGCAACATGGGGCTGGAGGGTGGGACTCTTTACTTGACTTCCGAGGCGAACATTGGGATAACAGAGAAGTCCGTTTGGGACGAGTTTGGGGGTGTATTCCCGTTGGCCGAAGTACGTATTCAAGAGGGCGAGTCGTTAGAGAACGCCCTACGTCGCTTCAAACGCAAGGTGCAGACTGAGGACATAATTAAGGAAGTGAAGCGTCACTCCTTCTACCTCAAGCCGGGCGAAAAGAAGCGCGTGAAGGAAGCGCTGGCGCGCAAGCGCAGTCGCAAAAAAGCTCGCAAAGAGCAGGACTAATGTAACCCGCAGGGCCGCCAGAAAAAGGCGGCCCTGTGTTTTTCGTTGCAAGTGGTTGTTGGGAACCTTCATAACTGGAATTGGCAGTAATAGATGTGACCATGCGTGGGGCATGGTGGGCCGAACCCAAGGGTAATACCTGCGCGACAGGTTTGCGAACCGCCGCCGTCGAGCTGTTTCTTCTGCGTAGCGGAGGCGAAATCCCCCGTCTGTCGCCGGGATCACGGGCTGAAGGAGCAACACTCCATGGAATTCCAGGACAAGGTCCTCAAGTGCATTGACTGCGGCAGCGATTTCGTTTTCACCGCCGGAGAGCAGCTGTTCTTCCACGACAAGCAGTTCAAGAACGAGCCCAAGCGTTGCAAGACTTGCAAATCGAAGCGGGCTGCGAACGTGGGCCCGACCTCGGCCGGAAACTACTCGAAGGTCGAAACCCGCACCAACTGTTCTGGTTGCGGCAAAGAGACTACGGTGCCGTTCAAGCCCACCCAAGGGCGTCCAGTGTTCTGCCGGGAGTGCTTCCAGCAGAAACGCACAGCAGCGGCAACGGCCTGAGCGCAGGCGGGTTCAACCTAACCAGTTTGCCGGCCAACCAGCCGCCGCCGCTACGGTTGTGCGCAACGTGATGGCAGAAACCATTGGTGGCCGGGCGGTTGGAGGCGTGGGATCAGACGGTTTCGCGGTGAGGCCGGGCTGCTTCCGCGCTCAATCATCCCAACATCTGCACGATTTACGGCGTCGGCGAAGAGGAAAGCCGTGCATTTATCGTGATGGAGTTCCTCGACGGCACGACCCTGAAGCACGCGATCCGCGGCCATGCTAAAGTCGTCGACTTTGGAGTGGAAGCCTGTCGGTAAGGCTGCAGCATATCGTGCCTGGGGGGTGAAGGTGCGACCGATCACTGATTCGTCCGCCAATCCTTCACGCCTATAATTGAAGAGTGGGAAGGTATTTCGTAGAAAACTTTGGCTGCAGGGCAACCCAGGCAGATGGCGCCGCCATTGAGCGGCAACTGCTGGACCGCGGGCTGGATCGCGCAGCGTCACCGGCTGAGGCCGAAGTCGTGGTGCTCAACACCTGCACTGTGACCGCGTCGGCTGACCAGGACGTACGCTCCGCGATTCGCCGGATTCACCGTAATAACCCCGAAACGAAGATCGTTGTAACCGGCTGCTACGCGCAGCGTGCCCCGGAAGAGATTTCGGCGATTCCGGGTGTCTCACTGGTGGTGGGCAATTCCCACAAACACGCGGTCGCCGATTACGCCGTGCCGCTGGCCAGCGCAGGCGGGTTCGTACCGTTGACTCAGATCGGCGGAGCGGAGGGCAGCAACATCGTGGTCGGCGACATCTTCGCCCACACCGAATTGCTCGCGGCCCCGGTCTTCGACGGCGACGACGCCTTCGAAAAGACCCGACCCAACCTCAAGGTGCAGGACGGCTGCAATAATCGCTGCTCGTTCTGCATCATCCCATTCGTGCGCGGCCGCAGCCGCTCGCTGCAGCTGGAGCATGTGGTGCGCGAGGCCAACGAACTGGTGGCGCGAGGCTACCGCGAGGTCGTACTGTCGGGGATCAATCTGGGCCGCTGGGGACGGGAGCTCACGCCGCGCATGAATTTCGCCGCCATGCTGCGCGCCGTCCTCGACCATACCGAGATTGAGAAGCTGCGGATCAGTTCGGTCGAGCCGATGGACTGGACAAATGAACTGATTGAACTGGTCGCAACGTCGCCCCGCATCGCCAAGCACGCGCATGTGCCGCTGCAGTCGGGGAGCGACCGGGTGTTGCGCCGCATGCATCGCAAATATCGGCCGTGGCACTATGCCGACCGCATTGAGCGCATCCGCCGAGCGATGCCCGACGCCGCGATCGGCGCGGATGTGATGGTGGGCTTCCCGGGCGAGACGGTTGAGGAGTTCGAGGAAACCCGGGCGCTGATCGAGCGGCTGCCATTTACTTACCTGCACGTATTCACGTATTCGTCGCGGCCGGGAACGCCGTCGGCGGAGATGCCCGACCAGGTACCTGTCCAGGTAGCTCGCGAGCGCAATCGTGTGCTGCGCGAACTGGCGGAGAGAAAGAAGCACGAGTTCCTGAAGTCGTTCGTCGGACGTGAGCTTGAGGCGCTGACGCTGACCCGCCAGGAGAACGGTTGCACTGAAGCGCTCAGCGACAACTACCTCAACGTAATTGTGGCTGGAAACCACAAGGCGAACCAATTGGTTGCGGTCCGGATTGACCGAGTGGCGAGCGGGTCTTTGGTTAGTCACATCGATTCAGTGACGTGAATCACAATAGTGCCAGTGCGAGCGTTCCGATCGGCGCTCACGGAATTTGACGAAAAACCTGACTTCGAGCGGGGGCGCGGTTGAGTCCAAGACGAATGTTGGCGATGCAATAGACTCATTTCACTAGACTTAGTTGATTTTCAAGTTTTTCTAAAAATTCACTTGCGCATTTTTCGACGCGCGAGTAATCTTACCAAATCGTAAGCGAAGATTTTTCTGGTAATGACTGGAAGGTTACGTGGTATGCTCACAGTCAGCCGGATCGCTTGACCAGGTTCTTTGTACGTTGTGTGCCGAAGACGGCATATAAATCGAGTCAGAAATTGCAACGCTTTCGTCTGACGGGTGAACATTCCCCGCAGACAGCTGCTAACTTCGAAAGAATTCAGACATCGGAAATTGAAAGGAATAAAAATGAAACTCCAGCGTCTCGCACTCACCCTCGTATTTGTTATGGCCGTCAGCTCGCTGAGCTTCGCCGCTCTGATCACTCCCGGGAGCGCCGCGGTCGATCTGCATATGACTGCAAACGCTGGATGCGGAACCGTGTCCGATAGCCAGTATCAAGACTGGACCACCAATCCGCCGGTGTTAGGTAACTTAACCTCGTCGGTTTCGGCGATGGCAACCTGCAGCGGTCCGAATCGTAAGGTAACGACTTCGGGCGACGTTACTGCTACTTGGACCAATAACACCAAGAAGGGCACGATCAAGTTCAACAACATCGGTTGGACTGTGAACAACAACGTGACTCTCGGCGCGGCCGTTGCCGACGCTGGTCTGGATTACTATTACACGTTCACGCCAACCACCGCCATCGACTTCACCTTGAACTACAGCATCACGCCGAACGCCAACAACACGAGCAACTTCGGACTCAATGGGTTCTATATCACTCTGTCCGGCGGCAATTGGAGCGGGTTATTCGGGGTTGGTACCTCCGGTACGCTTACGGCGTTGCTCTCGGCGAACCAGAGTTACACGCTGACCATCCAGGATGAAGCTAACATCTCGGGCAACATTGCCGGGGCGAAAGAGCACATGGACGGTAAGTTCGATTGGGTCGCCAGCACGCCGGTTCCGGAGCCTTCCAGCATGCTTCTGCTGGGCAGCGGCATTCTGGCGCTGGCCGGTGCTCTTCGCAAGAAGATGATCGGCTAAGAGTATGGTGTTCGGACTTAACGAAGGCCGCCTCGTCAGGCGGCCTTTTGTTACGCCCCAAAGCGGCGGTGGACTTGGGTTTCGTCACACCCTGGTGGCGGATTCGGCGGCCATTAGCGTGCTATACTTCGGCTGAAAGCAGTTTCATCGGAGGACAGTATCGATAAACGTTTTATCCGCACAAACGAGCGCATTCGCGTCCGCGAAGTTCGCGTGATCGACGACGAAGGCAACCAACTGGGCATCATGACCCCCTTCGACGCGCTCAAGATCGCCCGTGAAAGAACCCTGGATCTGGTCGAGGTTTCACCGACGGCACAGCCGCCGGTATGCCGCATCATGGACTACGGCAAGTACCTCTACGAGCAGGAAAAGCGTGAACGTGCCGCCAAGAAAAACCAGCACCAGATCGTGGTCAAGGAAGTGAAGTTCCGCATCAACGTGGACGATCACGACTACGACACCAAGAAGAACCACGTGCTGCGCTTCCTAGCTGAGGGCGACAAGGTCAAGGCCACGATCTTCTTCCGTGGACGCGAAATGACGCGTCAGAGTTTGGGGCGCGAGATTCTCGAGCGGCTCATCAAGGACATCGGCGAGAAGGGGATCGTGGAGTTTCGTCCGCGGCAGGAAGGCAACACGCTGCACCTGATCCTGGCACCACCGAAGGTGCAGGCCCCGCAGAAGCCGCCGAAGGCACCGAAACCTCCGGCCCCTCCGCCACCACAAGCGCCGCCGGCACAGTAGAAACAACACCAAGCTACTTGGCTGAATTCGATCCGTCCCGAGTGCGAGCCGGGGCGGATTTGTTTTGCGGTGAAATTGCCTGATCGGGGCGGGGGCGGCATGACGGTTGGGTGGCGGAACTCCGAAATTCTGTTGTAAACTAGAAAGGTTATGCCGAAGCTCAAGACACACAGTGGAGCGGCGAAGCGCTTCAAGAAGACAGGTACGGGCAAATTCAAGCGTGGACACGCTTTTAAGCGCCATATCCTGACTTCGAAGACGACGAAGCGCAAGCGCCATCTCGATACCGACAGCATGGTTGATAAGGCGGACCAGAAAAAAGTGGCCCGCATGATCCCCTACTAGTCCTGAAGAAGGCCGCATTGTGCGGCACCCGGCATCGTTCTAAGCGGTGACGGGCAACAGCGAGTGAAGAGGCTATTCCGGGCCCCCCGCCAATGCGGGCGTGGTCGATGTCCCTGCCTCCAGCCGCTAAACGATGTAAAAAGGAGCAGCAATGCCTCGCGTAAAACGTGGTACCAAGCGTCATGCCAAGCGCAAGAAGATTTTAGAGCGCGCAAGTGGCTATTACCTGACAAAATCGAAGCTCTACCGGCAGGCCAAAGAGTCGGTTGAGCGCGGACTGAAGTTCGCTTACAGCGGCCGCAAACAGAAGAAGCGCCAGTACCGGTCGATCTGGATCGTGCGTATCGGCGCCGCCGCCAAGATGAACGGCATCAGCTATAGCCAACTCATCAACGGCTTGAAGAAGGCCGGCATCGAACTGGACCGCAAGATCCTGGCCGACCTCGCGGTGAAGGACGCAGCAGCGTTTACGTCGCTGTGCGAGCAGGCGAAAGCCGCTCACGCAGCCGCAGAGAAAGCCGCCGCCTAAAGCCGTTCACCCCAGAGTTAATCAGTCATCACGCGATGGGCGGCCGCAGGGCCGCCCGTTGTGGTCTAGAACAAGTTTCGGGTTTCCAGTTTCAAGTTTCGAGTTGGCGCGGCCCGCAAGAAAATCAAAAGCAACCGCGGATTTACACGGATCACACGGATACGACTTAAGTCTGAAACCGAACTCAAAGCAAGCACAGATTGTCCGACGAGACCCATGTACACCGTTCCCAAACTCGAAGATTTCTCTCCTGCCGCGCTGGATAAGGCTGTAGCCGACCTGTTCGCGGCGCTGGAAAACGAAACTGATTCGCTGAATTCTGAGGCCGACTGGAAGAACTTTCGCGACCGCTGGATGGCACGCAAGAACGGGCTCCTCACGCAGGTCAACGACACGTGGCTGAAGGCCGCTCCGAAAGAAGCGAAGCGCGAGGTCGGGCAGCGCGTAAACGAGTTGAAGGCGCGGGCCGAAGCGGCGATTGAGGGTGCACAAGATCGAATTCACGCCTCGTCGTCGGGCTCGAAGTTGGCTGCAGAGCGCCTCGACGTCACGTTGCCCGGCGTGCGGCGCCCTATTGGAGTTCAGCATCCTGTGCTGCGGGTACAAGATGAGATCGTCGCAGTCTTCAAGGCGATGGGCTATTCGGTCGGCGAAGGTCCCGAAGTCGAGACCGACTACTACAATTTCGAGTCGCTGAACTTTCCGCCGAACCATCCGGCCCGCGACACGCAGGATACGCTATTCATCGCCGGGCAGGAGTCGAAGGCCGCGCGCGATCGCCTGCTGCTGCGCACACACACCTCGCCGGTGCAGATCCGCACCATGGAGAAGCAGCCGCCGCCGGTGCGCATCGTCATTCCGGGCAAGGTACACCGCAACGATCCGCTCGACGCCACACACTCGCCGGTGTTTCACCAGGTCGAGGGTCTGGCGGTCGATACCAACGTTACGTTCTGCGACCTTAAGGGCACGCTAGATCACGCCATGAAGTCGCTGTTCGGCTCGTCGGTGAAGACGCGTTTCTATCCGTCGTTCTTCCCTTTCACCGAGCCGAGCGCCGACATGCAGGTGAGCTGCATCTTTTGCGGCGGTAAGGGCTGCCGCAAGTGCAAGTTCAGCGGCTGGATCGAGTTGCTGGGCTGCGGCATGGTCGATCCCAACGTGTTCGAGTTCGTGAAACACAATGGCTACGACTCGTCGAAGATTTCTGGCTTTGCCTTCGGCATGGGCGTGGAGCGCATCGCCATGCTGAAGTATGGAGTCGAAGAGATTCAGCTGTTCTACGAGGGCGACGTGCGGTTCTTGGAGCAGTTCGCATGAGGATCCTCCCCGCATGGCTGCGTGAGTTCGTTGACATCAAGGCCGACGACCGTCAACTCGCCGAAGACCTGACTTCTGCTGGTATTGCAGTCGAATCGGTCGCCGAAGAGCACGGCGCGACCATCTTTGAGATGGACCTGACCACCAATCGCGTGGACGCCATGAATCACTACGGCGTGGCGCGGGAAGCGGCGGCGATTTACGGCGGAGAGTTGAAGCCGTTTGTGCCAAAGCTGCCCGGAAATGCAGGTCCCTCGACTACGGCGGCAAGGCCGCCTGCGCTCGGGATGACAAACGACTTCCCTATCGTCATTGAAGACGCTGCAGGCTGTGCGCGGTACACCGCGCGCGTCGTCCGTGGAGTGAAGATCGGGCCTTCGCCTGAGCACATCGTCAAACGACTGGAACTGCTCGGCTCGCGCGCCATCAACAACGCTGCCGACGCCACCAATTACGCGATCAGCGAGCTGGGACATCCGACGCATGCGTTCGATCTCGACCTGCTGGCTGGCGGGACGATCATCGTGCGCCGCGCCCGTGAGCGCGAAGCGCTAAAGACGCTGGACGGCGTCGAGCGCAAGCTTTCGACCGACGATTTGGTTATTGCTGACGCGAACAAGCCTGTAGCGCTGGCTGGCGTTATGGGCGGCTTTGACTCGATGATCACCGAGAAAACAAAGAACGTGCTGATTGAGTCGGCGTGGTTCGACCCGGCGACGGTGCGCAGCATGGCCAAGCGCCATGGCATGCACACCGACGCTTCGCACCGATTCGAACGCGGCGCCGACTGGGGCGTCACGCCCACGGCGTGCGATCGCGTGGCTGAACTGATTCTCGAAACGGCAGGCGGCGAGCTTACAGGCGATCGCATCGACGCCGTCGCGCGCAAGATTGAGCGTGCGCCTATTGCCCTGCGACGCACCGAGGTGAAACGTATTTTAGGGATTGATATCAGCGATAGCGAAGTTGAACGCATCCTGCGTTCGCTGGGATTCGGTGTTGCGGGTAGCGATGGCAACTTCAGCGTTACCATTCCCACGTGGCGGCTCGACGCGGAACGTGAGATTGACGTGCTGGAAGAAGTTGCACGCATCCATGGGTTCAACAAGTTTCCCAACACGCTGCCGGCGTTTACTGGTGCCGTGGTCGCGTTGCCGAACGAGGCGAAAGACGCGCGCGTTCGCGAGACCATGTTGGCCTTGGGCTACGACGAAGCCATCTCGATCACTTTCATCTCAGCCGACGACGCGAAGACGTTCGGCGGCACTGAGCCGCTGGCGCTGGCCAATCCGCTGAGTGAAGAGGCGGGCTACATGCGCAACTCGCTGGTGCCGGGGCTGCTCAACATGGTTGGGTACAACCTCAATCGCGGATCAAGCGACGTTCGCCTTTTCGAGGCGGGTGAAGTCTTCGAGAAGCTGGGCGAGCGCCATGACGAGCACCGGCGGCTGGCGTTCGCGGCCACGGGCAACCTGGTGGCACATAGCGTCCACGGCGGAGCCGAGGCCTACTCGTTCTTCCACATCAAGGGCGACGTTGAGCAATTGCTGGCGGCGTTCGAGCACACAAGTCTGTACTTCGACGAGAAGACGCCCGAATATTTCCACCCCGGACGCTCGGCGCGCGGCGGTGCTCGACGGAGAAACGGTGGCATTCTTCGGTCAATTGCATCCTGAGGTGGCGGCGGCGCGCAAGCTGCGCCAGGATGTGTTTCTCGCCGAAATCATGCTTGAGCGGCTCTACAAGCATCCGCTACGCGAGCCCAAGTATCGGCGTTTCTCCAAGTTCCCTGCCGTCGGCCGCGACTTCTCGTTCTTCTTCGACGATGCGGTGACGTTTGAGCGGATTCACTCTGCCGTCGAAGCTCTGGGCGTCGCGGAGATGCAGTCGTTTGCGCCAGTAGAGATTTATCGCGGAGAAAAGATGGGAGCTGGCAAGTACTCAGCGCTTCTTCACGCGGAGTTCCAGTCGCAGGAGCGCACACTTCGCGACGACGAGGTAGCCCAGTGGTCAGCGCAGATCGTGAAGGCGCTGGAAGGGCTGGGCGGGGTGCTGAGAGCGTCGTAGAGGCCTATTCACCACAGAGAGACTGAGGCACAGAGAAAAGCCAGAATATGAATTCTCTGTGTTCTCAGTGCCTCAGTGGTGATCATTTCTTTCCGCGTGGAGCGGGTCTCAACCGGCAAACCCCGAACTCTTCTTCACCTGCTCTGCCTGCCACAGGTGTCGCCGGTTGTGAATCGCCACGATTAGCATTTCCGTATCGACGGTGAGATGCATCGGGAATAGCGGGTCTTTCACCTTCAGGTCGCCGAGATCAGAATCGCCCCACTCGCGAACAAAGTCGGCAAATTGCTTTTGCAGCCCACAGAACTCCCCCACCACGGCGTTGGTGAGCTTAGACGGTGGCGAGATCTTCCGCGGAGCCGGCAGCTTGATCTTCGGCGGAGGCTCCTCCATGCCAACGAACCAGCGCATGAACCATCCCGAGGGCTGGATGAGCGTTCTTGCGCGGCTCCAACTGGTCCTCGTTGCTGGCCACGGCATCCTGCAAAGCCTTTACGTATTTCGCGTTCATGATGGCGAGATGATCGAGGCACTGCAGGATGCTCCAGCCCTTGCCGCCCTTCGGCTGCCAGTTGAGGGCTGGCTCGCCCAAGCCGTTCGCCAGCTCCTGTGCCTGCGCGGCCTGGCGGTCAAGCTCGGCAACAAACTCTGCGGGCGTGTATTCCAGTTTGAGGGCCATGTGATTTGGCCTTGATTCTACACAGCGAGACCCGTCAGCACCATTGGTGTTGCATCCTTCGGTTCCCTGAGCGATTTCTTTGTCGGAGAGTTCCAATCAGCGCGAGGATGCACAGGCATCTGATTTATACTTCGCTCAACTTCAGTTATTTAGAGGTCGATCTTTTCGATGCCATCCAACACCGCAGAAGCTCCCATAGCCGCCTCCAACGCCGATTTTCATTCCCTGGAAGAGAAGGTCCTCAAGACCATCGAATTGCTGAAGGTGGAGCGCACCGCCAAGGCGACGGCCGAGCGGGCCGCCGAGCGCCTGCGCGAGCAGTTGTCGGTGCGCGAAGAAGAACTCGACTCGGTACGCGCCGAACTGGTCGCCCTGCGCAAAGAGCGCGAAGAGGTACGAACCAGAGTAGAAAAGATGCTGGGTCAAATTGAGACTTTAACGGCCGAGGAATAGGGGCGATAATCGCTGCAGGGCAACGTCCATCAAGGGGACGCTGCATGTTCACGGTAATGGCAGGAGGCTAGCTTGGCGCAATCGAACGGCAACGGCAGCGTGCGGGTCGAAATCTACGACCAGACCTATCAGCTTCGCGGCACCGACCCGGAGTACATCGGCAAGCTGGCCGACTACGTGGACACCAAGATGCGGGTCATCTCGCAGCAGGCATCTACCGTGGACTCGTTGCGGGTCGCCGTGCTGGCCGCGCTGAATATCGCCGACGAATACCTCATCCTGAAGCAGAAGTACGACGCAATTGCCAGCGATTACCAGAATCGCGCCGACCAATTGTCAGGCGCACTGGACGAAGTGCTGGAAGAGTCGCGCCGAGTGGGATAAGAGCTACCGTGGAGTTCCCCCGAACTCACGGATACCGCAACGACTCCGAGTTGCGTTTTCCCCTCCCGATTCGGGATTCATTTTTTCACTTCCCGGAATACAAAAAATCTTTGCGGATTTGCACGTCTTTCCCTTGCCATCGCCCGCGGTTTTTCGTAGCATCCCCTCAGACAACCGGCCTGCAAAGTTGGTGTTGGTGGCAACCGTTTTTTGAACCAATGCTCAATGAACAGGGGGCCTCACTCGCGATTCGGTGTGCGATGCTCCGCCATGCGGAGATGCCTAAAGAGTTGCGGAGGGTTCCCACCGTTACGACGGGTTCATTGACGGCCCACTGAACACGGCCCCGCGGGTCGGTTCGTTTTTTGCGCGCAAAACCTGCGTTGCCAGGCCGTGTAACATCTGCTCTACTGCTAGTCTGCCCGTCACCGGCGAGCACCGCGCCCTCAGGACCGCGCACCTCATGGCCACCACCGCCTATCAAGCCCGTAAGCGACTTCTCGACCCCATCGAGCGTAGCTCAGAGGTGTTGTTCGGGCTAATCATGGTTCTGACGTTCACTGGCTCGTTTCGTGTCTCTGGGGCCGACCACGACAGCGTCGACCGCATGTTACTGGCGGCGCTGGGATGCAACCTGGCGTGGGGCATCATTGACGCTATCTTTTACCTCATCGCCACTCTCAGCCAGCGAGGCCACAACCTCACTCTACTGCGTGACGTGCAGGCAGCTAGCGCGGAGCGCGGACGTCTTCTGATCAGCGACGCGATTTCCGACGATCTCTCCACGGTTCTGACAGAGACCGAGATCGAGTCCATCCGGTCGCGCATGGCCACCCTCCCCAGTCGCGGTACCCACGCGCGCTTGCGACGGAGCGATTACTTTGCCGCACTCGGCGTCTTCTTGCTGGTGTTTCTCTCGACCCTGCCCGTCGTGTTGCCGTTCGTGTTCATGCGACATCCGGTGCGGGCGCTCCGTGTGTCGAACCTCATTGCTGTAATCATGCTTTTCCTTACCGGATTGGCCTACGGAAAACACGCCGGCTACCGTTCGTGGCACGTGGGGCTGCTGATGGTCGTGGTAGGCGTGGCAATGGTTGCGCTGACCATCGTGCTGGGAGGATGACCATGCGGCTGACCTGGCTGTGGGCAATCGTCGGGCTGATGGCCGTGAGCGGCTGGGCGCAGTCGTCAACTCAGCAAAAGGCGGAGCCTCACAGTGCTGCCGCTGGCGCCACGGGAGCGGGCGCCGAGCCGTGGGAATACTCACTCACCGTCGACGGCTACATCACCCAGGGGGAGGATGGCTACGCCCAACCCACCTTCACCGCCGACCACAAATGGCTACATTTGGAAGCGCGTTACAACTACGAAAACTTCCGCACCGGGTCGCTCTGGGCGGGCTACAACTTCAGTTGGGGCAAGACCTGGCAGTTCGCAGTGACACCGATGATTGGTGGCGTCTTTGGCCGCACCAACGGCATCGCCCCGGGATGCGAGGCGTCGCTTGCATGGAAAAAGCTGACGCTCTCCATCGACAACGAGTATGTCTTCGACACAACGTCAAAGTCAGGCAACTTCTATTACAGTTGGCCGCAAGTCACCTATCAGCCGACGAACTGGTTCAAGTTCGGCGGCGTGGCCCAGCGCACCAAGGTCAGCCAGTCCCAGTACGATACGCCGCGCGGATTCTTTGTCGGATTCATGCACAAGCAACTGGAGTTCACGACGTACGTATTTGATCCGGGCACCAGCAGCACTTCGGTCGTACTCGAATTGGGTGCGAGCTTCTGATGCCCCGGCGCTCTGCGTCAGCATCTACAATAGAGACGTGTTTCCCCGCTTACTCCATATTGGCAATTTCAGTCTCCCCACCTACGGCTTCATGGCCGCGATGGGGCTCATTTGCGGCTTGCTGCTCATCGTAAAGCTCGGCAGCAGCCGGGGCCTCGATCCCGACAAGATGTGGAACCTCGGCATCGTCGCCATCCTGTCGGGCGTTATCGGGTCCAAGGTGTTGATGCTGCTGGTGGATTTCGGCTATTACAGCGAGCATCCCAGCGAGATATTCGCGCTCTCCACGCTGCAGGCCGGTGGCGTATGGTCCGGCGGACTTTTGCTGGCCATCGTGATGTGCGTCTGGTACCTGCGCCGCAATCACATGCCGGTACTCGCCAGTTGCGACGTCTTCGCTCCCGGCTTGGCCCTGGGACACGCCTTCGGCCGCCTGGGCTGCTTTGCGGCCGGATGCTGCTGGGGACGCGAGACCCATGTGCCGTGGGCGGTGACGTTTAGAAATCCACTGGCGGCACAGATTGTAGGTACGCCGCTGGGGGTTCCGTTGCATCCCACGCAACTCTACGAATTCGTGCTCGAAATCGCCAATTGCCTCTTCCTGGTGTGGCTGCTGCGGCGCAAGAAGTTCGAGGGACAGATCATCGGCACCTACCTCATCCTTTACGGCGTCGGCAGGTTCTTCATCGAGGCGTTCCGCGGCGATCCGGGACGGGGAGAACTCTTCGGGTTCATGACCGACACCCAAGGCATCGCCCTCTTGCTGGTCATCGGCGGAGGGCTGCTGTGGATGCTTCGCGTGCCGCTGCGCCCGGCGGACCAGCTGGCCTCGGCTCGGTGAAGGCAAGAGCAAAGGTAACCGCGGATTTCACGGATACACACGGATAGATTTAGATAACGTCGATCCGCGCACATCCGCGAAATCCGTGGCTGCGGTGCTTCTCGCTACTACCGGCCACGCTTACTGCTTGTCGGCCGGCTTCTTGTCCTGGATCGACAGCAACTCGATGTCGAAGATCAGCGTCGAGTTCGGCGCCAATCTCCGGTCCAGGGCTGCGTTCGCCGTAGGCCAGGTTCGAAGGAATGAAGAGCTGCCACTTCGAGCCCACCGGCATCAGCTGCAGCGCCTCGGTCCAGCCTTTGATGACCTGACCAACCGGAAACGTTGCTGGTTCGTTGCGCTTGTAGGAGCTGTCGAACTCGGTGCCGTTAATGAGTGTGCCGCGATAGTTGGTGACCACCGTGTCGCTGGCCGTGGGCTTAGGCCCGTCGCCCTGTTTGATGATCTTGTACTGCAGCCCGCTGGGCAGCGTCACTACTCCCGGCTTGGTTTTGTTTTCGGAGAGGAACTTCTCACCCGCCTGCTTATTGGCATCGCCGGCCTGGTGTGCCTCGGCTTCCTTCTTCTTCATCATCTCGGAGCGGAATGCCGTGATGACGGTTTGGGCTTCGGCGTCGCTCATGGCCATCTTGCCGCCGGTCAAGGCGTCTTTAATGGCGCGTGCCAGGACCGTCGGATCGATGTCGACCGCGTCCTTCTTCATGCTCTGGCCGAGGTTCATGCCGATGGCGTAGCTGAGCTTCTCTTTTTGTGTCGTCAAGGTAAGGGCCTTCGGAGTCGTCGTCGCGGTATGCGGCTTTGCCGTGGAGCTGGTTTTGGCGGTTGCGCCGGTGGTGCCGGACTTGGTGGCGGTTGCCGGTTTCGGGGTCGAAGCCGGGGTTGTCTGGGCAACCATCGTGCCCAGCATCAGAATGCCGACGGTAAGAGTGCTTGCCGCCGTAAGAGCTAGTTTTCGCATATCCATGATTTTCGCATTGATGGGGACAAGGGGGCAAAGAGCAGAGACTTCCGGCGATGGGGTCCGCGAGTGCTCGAGGTGGAGAGTCGGGCGGCGCGGGTTGTAAAATGATAACTGTATGGCCTTTCCTATCCGAGTTTGCGCTGCCTGTGGCGAGGAGTTTGAGCTGAAGCCGGATAAGCCCGGGTTCGCCAATCGCTGCCCGGAGTGCAGCGAACCCGACGACTCCGACCCTAAGGCGAAGGCGACGTTGGACGGCGGTGACCGTAAGTCCTCGGCGGAAGTGAATGCCGCCCGCCGGGAGGCGATGCGTAACCTCCTGTATCGCAAGGACAGCTAGCGGAGGGTGGCTGCTTCGGACTTCCCCCTATAATTGAAAAGCACGTCGGCACGGGGATCTTTCGAACCCGTGACTCCCCTGAGGAGCTTATGGCTGCACTGATTGACGCCATCGACATTAAGCGCAAGGCATTCTTCGAGTTGGAAAACATCCCGTACTGCTGCATGGAGGCGGAGGTTTCCACCCCAACCGCTCGTGGCGGCCAGACCCTGGTGCGCCTGAAGATGCGCAACCTGCTCACGCAGGCGGTGTTTGAAAAGACTTTCAAGGCGAGTGACAAGTTCAAGGAACCTGACCTCCAGATCGGCCCCGCTTCGTACCTCTACAGCGACAACGACGGCTCGCACTTCCTCGACCAGGAAACCTATGAAACCCTCACGCTCACTGAGGACATGATGGGCGACGCTCTCGACCTCCTGGTCGAAGGCGCAATCATCCAGCTGCATAAATTCAACGGCAACCCGATTGGCTTGGAGCTGCCGAACCAAGTTGAGTTGACAATCACCTACTCCGAGCCCGGGGCCCGCGGCGATTCGTCGGGTGGCAATGTGACCAAGACCGCCAAACTCGAAACCGGCCTCGAAATCCGCGTGCCGCTCTTCATCAAAGAGGGTGAGAAGGTGAAAGTCTCCACAGAGACTCGCGAGTTCGCCGGGCGAGCGTAAGTTGTCGTGGGCTGTTGTAGCGGCTCAGTCCTCGTAGCAAGGAAGGCAACGGGAAACCGAGGGGTAATTCCCCGGTTTCCCGTACGAAATGCGACTTAGCTAAAGGTTGACCTTGCGGCGCAACAGGCCCGCCAGTCCTACCACGCCGGAGCCGAACATGATCAGGGTTCCCGGTTCAGGCGTCGCGCCGAACTGTACCGTCGGCACCTCCCAATAGATGCTGTCCGAATTGCTACCGGAAGTGTGGGGTCCGCTGGTCAGAATAAAGTACGCGGCATTCGCGAAATTACCGCTAAGCGTCTTGCCTGCGGCATAGCCCGCAGGATAAGAAGTTGTCAAGGTGCCCAGTGGGTTGCCACCGGCATCGAAGCCAGTGATCACCACAGGCGAATCATCGTCCCCGCCAGAGTCCCCGAAAGCGAAGGTAATTGAAGTCACTGGAGAGGAGAAGGCAAACCGAACCGGGTCGAATCGATCGCTCTGCAATGGGTTAGTCTGGGAACCTACGAGGGATTGATTCCCCAGCAATGCAACACCTGTGGGCCCTCCCACATTTAGGAAGCCACTCGGATCGCCCTCAGGCGTAACCGTCAATGTGAGGCCGCCGTTGGTTTGAATCAGCGAGCCTTGGTAATAACCGGCTGGTGTCGATTCAAAGTCAAACGTCGCCACGCTTGCATAGGCGGTGCTGGACATGGCAACAAAAAGCAATAGCATCTTCAGTGGCCGCATGTACTTCCTCCTAAAACCTAATCTTCAGTCGAAGTGTTCCCAAAGAATTAGGGAGCCGCAGTATGTTTCATTCCACTTCCGAAGTCAACTCTTTTCTTGTCGTGGCGATAGTGTCCCTCGACCTGCGGGTATGCTCAGGTTTGGGCCCCGAAGGCCCTGATTACAAATAGGTTAATTCTGTCAGTGCCCCGTTGAATGCCAGGCTTCGGTCTTGAGCAGGTCGCTCCAGCCCCGAATGCTGCATAGCTCGGCTGAGGGAGTCACACACCCCTGGTTCGGGTCACCGTTCAGGTCGCCTGCAGCCCTCACATTGGTTCCGTTCGCATTGCTGAGGCGATATTGTTCGGCGGATCGGCGAACGACTGACCCGGCGCGAAGGCCGCTTTCTCCCAATGATTTCCCGACCGGCGGATCACGTCGCGCCAGCCATCGTCCCAGGTAATTCGCGCCTCATCGCCGAAAACCGTCCACGTTCCGTTGGGTGATCCGTGGCTCTTGGTCGCCTTGCCGCCCTTGTCCAGCGTAATAAGGAACGTCGAGCCGCCGGCCCCCAGTCCAACCTTCCATTCGCCGGTAAAGGTTGCCGAAGTTGTGCTGGACTTGCCGCTCTGCGCCATCACCAAGCAGGCCGCCAGGAGCGTGAATACTGACGCCTTGAAAAGTACCTTAATCATTGCGAATCTCCGATAGTGTGCGGATGTTCGTTTCCGACGCCCCCATTTTATGCTGAACTCCGAATCGAGACGTACGGAGCAGCCCGGTTATTGTTGCAGCCGAGGACGGGTTATTCTGCCGTCGGCGATAAGGCCTTCCCGAGCAGAACGATGATGCCGAGATGCCGCCCGCTGCGGAGGGTGGAGTTGTGCATTAGTGATCTATAACACGATAACGAAAAAAATAAACATCACGACTGTTTAGAATCAATGGTTTAGGAGAAAACTGCTCGTATGCCATTGATTCATAAGCTGGTTATACGTATCCATGTGTGCCCGTAAGACTTAGCGGCACGAAATCGCGGCTTGGCACCGAGATTTGTCATACTAGTCATACTTGCAATACAAATCCGAGGCGTCTCGGACCCCATGGACTCTAGGGAAAAATTGTCAATGAACAAATTCTCCGGCGCGCTGGGCGCGGGATGCGGCAGGGACACGAATCCCCTGGCCCACGGAGTAGTTGTAACGTAGCCGAGAGGAGCGCGCCAGAGAAAACTTGGGTGCTGAGAAACTTTAGTAACCATTCCGGCCCAAAACGGGAAATGAAAGTAATGTGAACATGGGAAGGGTGGCTGCAGCGGTTGAAAGAGGTTGCATAAAACCCTCTTTTTCGCTGATTGGAAAGGACCTCAGGGGCTAAAGCCCCATCGTATTTTCAAAGTCTTGCGGCACGACTGAAGTCGTACCCTGACGCGAAACCGTTGCGCAAGCGAGTTTTTCAGCAGCCAGCAAAAGTAGAGGTTCGAAGCAGAGCTGCGACTCCGAGAGATGCCGTCCGCCGGGCCGGCGGCTCTAAGCCGGTGCCTATCAGCTACGGGGTTTATTCAAGCCTTCCAGGATCGGACGCGGATCGTAGAACACGCGGATAGAGACGATTTGCCCGTTGGCGACATGGAAGTATTCGAGAAACGGAATCACTCCGAAGACGGTGTCGATGTTGAGCACGGCGGCGCAGGTCTCGTCGTCGGCCGTGAGGCGCACGACCTCAATGCTCTTCAAGATGGAAAAGAAATCCGCCAGTCCTTTTCGAAAGGCGGCGAGGCCTTCGTAACGACCGAGCGGACTTACGAACACCAGGTCGGGATGAAGGGGCAGCGCGGCGGCGTCATTCCTCCGCACCGCATCGATATATGTCTCCACCACCCGGATTACGTCGTCACGCATAAGACCTCCATTTGCAGGGGTTAGCTTTAGCAGTCGTTGGACCTGTGAAACAAAGGTCGGGTCGTTGCAGTCCTCGCCCACTAGAAGTTGTCACGATTCGGATTCGACTGATGTCGCCTGTTCACGCCAGCTATCCTTACTTTGAACTGAGAGAGTGCAGCCACATGTACTCCATTCTGCAACTGATCAGGGATTTGGCGCGACGAACGGGCAGGAAAAAGCCGGGGAGCATCCCCCGGCTTTGTGAACCAAAAAATCACACCATCTAGAGGTTGATCTTGCGGCGCAGTAGGCCTGCAAGGCCAACGATCCCGGAACCAAACATCACCAACGTTCCAGGCTCCGGCGTTGCGGTGCCGTTGTAGGTAAAGTTGTCCATGAGCCACCAGAGCCCGCCACCACCGCTGTTGTAGAAGGCTAGGGCGCTCACGTTGCTGATATTGCAGTTCACAAAGTTGTAGCTGCTGGGCGACAGGGTCGCGCCGCAGGAGCCAAGGAACATGCTGCTGGCATCGTACGCGTCGATGAGTATGCTGGTCGAAGAGTACGACTGGTAGGAATCGTTCCCTGCAAAAGACGAGAAATCGGCGCCATTGAACGTGAATGGGGTGGCGCTGGAAAGCGAAGTCGGTGTGTCCCCGAAGCCGTTATACGCAGCCCCGCCGGACGGCGCGCCGTAGGAGTTCCCATAAGTCGAGTCATAGTAGCCGTCGCCTATGGCGTACATGTCGCCGCTCCACGTGAATCCACCGTACGTGCCGAGCGAAGTCCCGACGCAACTGCCGTTGCACAGAGGCCCAAAGGTCAGAACTGTGGCAAAACTGATCATCGGCAGCGCCAGAATCAATAGCACCGTAAGACAAAGCTTTCGCATACTTTCCTCCTCCAAGTCGATGAACTGCTGCAAGTCACCGCTGCACGTTACTCTCCACTCTAATAGTCGCTATCTCTTTATTTTTACATTAGTTAGCATCGAGCTTTGCGGGCCAAAGTGCAAACATTTGCACATGTTGGGAGAATTTTTGCCTCTTGGAATGCACCGGGGACACCGGAAAACGCCGAAGGTGTGACCCTCGCCCTAGGGGCGTGGGAGACTTCCGATGGCTTGGAGTGGCTTAATTCGCGACTGAGTTCTACCATCTTCCTCAATGCCCTCGTCTCTGTTCCCAATCACCATCACCGTTTCTGCTGAGGCTGCTGGGCAGCGCCTCGACCAGTACCTCGCCGCGCAATTGCCTGACACAAGCCGCGCGCGCGTGCAGATGTTACTGGAAGAATATAAGGCGCTGGTCAATGGAGCACAGTCGAAGCCATCGCTGAAGCTGAAAGGAGGCGAGACCATCACCGTCCTCGGCGATTCCACGCCTCCTGCACTGCGCGCCATGGCGGAAGACATCCCGCTCGACATCATTTTTGAAGACGACGACCTCGCCGTTATCAACAAGCCTGCCGGCATGATGGTACACGCCGGAGCGGGCGCCACCGACGACGACCGCAATCGCGGCACGCTGGTCAACGCGCTGCTGTACCATTTCACCCAGCTTTCCGAGGTAGGCGGAGAGACGCGTCCCGGCATCGTGCATCGTCTCGACAAGGAAACCAGCGGACTGATTCTGGTCGCGCGCAATGACGTCGCCCATCGCAACCTTGCGAAGCAGTTTTCGGGACGCGAAGTGAAGAAGCGCTACATCGCGCTGGTGCATGGCTGGCCCGAGCGAGCGCGCGGCACCATCACCGCCGAGATCAGCCGCGACGCCATCCGCCGCATTCGCATGACCACGCGCGGCAGCGGGGGCCGCACCGCTGTTACTCATTACGAAGTCCGCGAGCGCATTGAGACGCCTTACGGCAAGTTCTCGCTGGTCGATGTCCGCATCGAAACCGGACGTACCCACCAGATACGCGTGCACATGTCTTCTATCGGGCACCCTGTTGTGGGAGACACGCTCTACGGAGCGGCAGGAGTGCTGCGCTCGCAAACCGCGCCGGGCAAAGCCTCGCGCAAGCGCAAAGTTGCCGACCCCGAGACCGGAGAACCCGCGATAGACTCCCAACCCGGCGCGCTTCGCCTCAACCGGAACTTCCTGCATGCGGCATCGGTCGAGCTGACGCATCCGCGGACCGGCCAGCCGCTGTCGTTTAGCGCGCCGCTTCCTGATGACTTAACCGCGTTCCTGGAAAAGCTGCGTCACTTGTAACAGCTATAATGAAAAGCCAGATGCGAGCCATTGCGGTCCTGTTTCTGACTATTTCCTTCGCCTTCGCCGGGTCGGCGCAAGACGCCACCCAACAGCCACTGCCGTCGGCGCCCTCGGCCACGAAGTATCCGCCCAAGCCAGCCACGCCTCCGCCCAGTTCGGCACCGGTGCGCAATCGCAAGCTCCGGCATCGTCATCCGCGCCCGCAGCGACTTCCTCGCCCGCCTCGAGCGATGCTTCGAAAGACATTGCGCCGGCCGGGACCGACAAGCCCGCTAACCCCACAGGAAATCTCGGCACGCTGGGCACTCCCGCGCCACAACCGCCCAGCGCCGACGATCAGGAAGAGAAGCTCACCACCATCGTCAAGCAGGTGGACGAAGTCGCCGTCGTCTTCACCGTGACTGACAAGCGCGGCAAGTTCGTCACGGATCTGAAGAAAGAAGACTTTCAGGTAATCGACGACAAGACGCCGGCACAATCCATTCGCTCGTTCCGTGCGGAAACCAACCTGCCGCTGCGCGTCGGCCTGCTGATCGACGCCAGCAACTCCATCCGCGATCGCTTTAAGTTCGAGCAGGAAGCTGCGATCGAGTTTCTCAACCAGATCGTCCACCAGCAGGACCAGGCGTTTGTGCTGGGCTTTGACACCACGCCCGAAGTCACCCAGAACTTCACGAGCAACACCGAAGCGCTTGCGAAGGGGGTGCGGATGCTGCGGCCCGGCGGCGGCACCGCGCTCTACGATGCGGTATATTACGCCGCCCGTGACGAGATTATGGCCAAGGACCAGAGCAAGATCGAGACGCGGCGCGCGATCATCCTGCTGAGCGACGGCGACGACAACCAGAGCCGCGTTTCGCGCGATGAAGCCGTGGAAATGGCGCAAAAAGCCGAGGTCATCATTTACACCATCTCCACCAACACCAGCGGAATGAAGCTGAAGGGAGACAAGGTGCTGGAGTATTTTGCCGAAGAGACCGGCGGCCGCGCCTTTTTCCCATTTAAGATTCAGGACGTTTCCGACGCTTTCTCGCAGATTCAAGATGAGTTACGCAGCCAGTACGCCATTTCGTATAAGCCAGCCGACTTTCAGCTGAACGGAAAGTATCATACGATTCAGATTCTGGCCGATAATAAGAAGTACAAGGTGCGTGCCCGCAAGGGTTATTACGCGCCCATGCACTAACGAAGGCGACGGTCATGCCGCAGGTGGTTCGCACACAACTCGACTACTACCTGGTGCTCGAGATCACACCGATGGCCGACACTGCGGGAGTCAATGCCGCGTTTCGCCGTCTGGCGTGGCGCTACCATCCTGACCGCAACCCCGCTCCCGGCGCGACCCTGCAGTTTCAGGACATCAACGAAGCCCATCAGGTGCTGAGCGACCCGCTTCGTCGCGCTGAGTATGACGCCAAGTGGCATCCCAGAGCCGGAGAACACGCGCAGCGGCCGCATGCTCCCATGCACTATCATCCGCGCCGCAGATGGCACCGCCATCGCCACCTGCGCGGGGTCTTGCTCACTACGCTCGCCATGCTCTTCGTTTCCAGCGCATGGGCGGTGATCTTTACAGCGATGACTGCGGCCCACTCAGCCGGCCCGGCTTACGTGTACGACACTGCGACGTCGGGACTAACCGGCGGATCTTCCAGCTGCGGCTTTTCGATGGAGATGTATCCGGTCAATTACGTTGACCGGCAAGGGCACCTGCAGACCGCCTGGGAAACCGAAGTGCACAACTGCTATGGAGGCGGTACCCGCGTGACGAGTCTTCCGTCGCCCCCGCAGGCCCGCAACGCACGGTTCCTTAACGATCCAGAATCGCCTTAGCTGCGCAGGGGTACGCTACTTCTTCCAGCGCGTCGTGGTGTAATCAATCGCTTCCTGCACGTTCAACTCCCGCGTGCTTACGCCGGTACGCACGTACAATTTCGGAGTCTCGCCGTCGCGCAGGTAAACCGGACGCTGCGACCGGCCAATGATGGCGCGGCAGACATCATGGCCTTCCACCGAATGAAACACCGCCTGCACCCATTGGCACGCGTCTCCACCCAACCGTCCCGCTACTGAGGTCATCAGCGCCTGCTCGAATCCGTCACGGTCGCGCTTCTTTAGCGCCGAGTAGTCGTGCTCCAGGCCGACGATGCTTCCGTCATCGGCCACTCCAATGAGCAGCGTCCCGCCCTGCCCGTTCATGAAGCCGGCGAGCGTCTTCAGCACCACGGTTTCCAGTGAGCGATTGGCGCGGTTCTCGCGAAGGTCCCAGCGAAACGTGGACTTGAACTCTAGCGACGCGCTTTCGCCGCCCGCAATCTGCTGCCGGACATCGCCTTCCAACACTGCGCTGAGCTGCCGAATCTTCTCGGACCGCCGCACCATCGAGGCGTAGATTCCGGCGCCACCCAGACTCAGCACGACGCCAACTAGCGCGTAAAAGCCGGTCTTGCGAGGCAAGTTGCCGCGCAGCGCCTGGCTAAGCTGATCAACCGCAAATGCCACGGCCGGCCTGCCCGCTTCGTGAAACTCCGTGTAGTACACAAACTCGTTGATGGGCAGCAGAACGCACACGCCCACAACTATGCCGAGAGCAAACGCCACGGCAAAGATGCGCAGGCGCGTCCGAATTTTCCAGGAAAGCTGCACGCGCTTCTACTCAATCCTCTCGTGCTTATACCCGGCGGCCGTCAGCTCTTCGAGAATCCGCTGAATATGCTCCTGTCCGCGCGTCTCCATCGAGAGGTCGATCGCCGTGTCGCCGAGGTTCACGCCGTAATAGGTGCGATCGTACTGCGTTTCCACGATGTTGGCGCGGAGGTCGGCGATGATCTTGGTCAACTGATGCAGCGCGCCCGGACGGTCGGTGAGATGAATGCGTAGCCGCAGGCGCCTGCCGTCTTTCGCCAGACCGCGCTCGATAATCTTGGCCAGCAGGCTGACGTCAATGTTGCCGCCGCACACCAGCGCCGCGGTCTTCTTCCCCTCGACATTGGTCTTGTGTTGCAGCAGCGCCGCCATTGCCACCGCGCCGGCTCCTTCAGCCAGCGTCTTCTCTTTTTCGAGCAGAACGAGAATGGCGTTGGCGATCTCCTCCTCATCCACGGTGACGATCTCATCGACGTATCGCTGCACCAGCGGCAGAGTGAGGTCCCCGGCGCGCCGCACCGCGATGCCGTCCGCCACGGTCGCCGACGCAGGAATGGTTACCGGGCGACCGGCTTCGGTCGCACGCAACATCGACGGCAACCGCTCGGTCTGCACGCCGATCACGCGCACTTTGGGATTGGTTTCTTTCAGTGCGCAGGCGACGCCGCTGATCAATCCTCCGCCGCCGATAGGAACGACCACGACTTCGAGATCAGGAACCTGCTCCAGCAACTCCAGCCCAATGCTTCCCTGCCCGTTGATGACTGCCACGTCGTCGAACGGATGCAGGAACGTCATGCCCTGTGCGGCGCAACTTTCCAGCGCGAAAGAGTAGGCCTCGTCGTAGTTCGCGCCATGCAGAATCACGTCAGCGCCGAATCCCTTGGTCGCTGCCACCTTCACTAGAGGAGTCATCAGCGGCATCACGATTTGCGCCCGGATGTCGCGCGCGCAGGCGTGATACGCCACCGCCTGTGCATGATTGCCGGCGCTCGCCGCCACCACGCCGCGACGCTTTTCATCGTCAGTGAGCGTAAGAATCTTGTTGAGCGCGCCGCGCTCCTTGAACGCGCCGGTGCGCTGCACATTGTCGAGCTTGAGGTAAATCTCAGCGCCCGTCATGCTTGACAGCTCGACAGACTGCCGGCACGGCGAGTTGACGATAAACCCGTTGATGCGCTCGCGCGCCTGCCGTACCGTCGCCAGCGTCACCGCCGCAGCGCTTGTGGGAGCGTCACTCATACGCCGGCTCTTGTACCCGAATACACGAATTGCGTCACGATTCCTGGTTGGACCATGTGGAATTGGGTTGTCGATTAGTATTTCACAGCGGCGGGCACAGTGCTTGGCGGCGGCTCATGTGCGCTGATCACTCGCCGCAGCCCCGCGGATCTTTTCGATCATACCCCACAACAGCAGCGCTACCAGCGACCAGAACACGCAGTCGAACCCAACTATCAAGGCAATCCCAATTTTCTGGCCGATCTGAGACTCAGAAACTGGAATACTGACGGCCGCCAGGAAGTAATATCCGGGCATCAGGAAGAACATTGAGAAACTCAATCCACGCGTTACTCGACGTGCCCGTACTGTGGAACAGCCGGTTGTACCAGTACAGCGCGCACACCGGCACGCTTCCCAGCAGCGCAGACCATACCAGCTTCTTCATGCCTGACTTAGCCGTCGTACGCCCGCTTCAGCCCCTCGATGTCGAGCTTCACCATGCCCATCAGCGCTTGCATCATCCGGCTGGACTTTTGCGCATCGCCCTTGCCCATCAGCTCGCCGAAGACGGTGGGAACGATCTGCCACGAGACCCCAAACTTGTCTTCCAGCCACCCGCATTGCACCGGCTTACCACCATCCGCTGTGAGCCGCTCCCAGTAGTAGTCGATTTCTGCCTGCGTTTCGCAGTTCACCATCAGAGAAAACGCCGGCGTGAGTTTGTAGTGCGGGCCGCCATTCAGGACCATGAGTTCCTGTCCGTCGAGAGAGAATGTCCCGACCATGAATGTGCCCTTCGGCACGGGAGCGCCTTCGCCGTAGCGCCCGGTGTAGCCGACACGTGAGTTCTTGAAAATGGAGACGTAGAAGTTCATCGCCTCTTCGGCATTGTTGTCGTACCAAAGGAACGGAGTAATCTTGGGCATAGCGAATCTCCAACTTCTCAAGATGTTGCCCGCAAGGGCCCCGGTCAACCGCAGAGTCTAGCTGCTTTTTCTTGCTCCCGCGATCAGCATCGCGGCTCCGGCAACGCAGAGCACGCCGCCCGCTACAGGAGGCAGTTTCTGGCTGCTGTGCGTGGTGACTCCGATGGTTGTGTCACCGATTTTTGCTCCGTGCGTCTGGCTCTGCGGAAACGGCACAATGAAAGCCAAAACGCCAAGAACCAGAACCACCAATCCGATCATCGCCAAGGGACGCATGTTTCCTCCGTAAATGTCAGTTCGGCAGAGCCACTTTCCGGCACTCTCGAACTCAACCGCGAGTCCCACTATAGCGGCTCAAACTGCCTGTTTGAGCAGGATTGTCGACCTCTACGGGCACTCTACGGACGAAATACGGCGCGCACCCTACGTTTCCGGCGAAAATGCTCGCAGGCGGCGTTCTTGCTAGTGCGACAAGGCGGCAGCTAGTGCGCGCCGACCTCTTCGGATGCCTCGACCGGCAACCCTGCCGCCACCCACGCGTCGAAGCCGCCCGCCACATCTACCACATTGTGGTACCCGGCCCGTTTCAGCAGGCTGCACGCAATCGCGCTGCGGTAGCCTCCTTTGCAGTGCACCGCCAATGGAACGTCGCGGCGGATCTCCGGCAACACCGCCTTCATGCGGTCCAACGGATGCCAGTCCGCTCCGGCAATGTGCCCTGCCAGGAACTCTCCCTCGCGCCGTACGTCGAGCACGCTGATACCACCGTCTCGAAGGCGCGAAGCCAATTCCTGCGGCGTGATTTGCGAAACTGACTCCACCGGCAAACCCGCAGCGCGCCAGCCCTCGACGCCGCCGTCCAGATATCCTGCGACATCCTCAACGCCAATCCGCGCCAGCCGTACCCGCGCCTCGCTAATCTGGTCCGCCGTCGCCGCAATCAGTACCGGATTCGACGACAACCCCAGCACCGCTCCCGCCCACGACGCGAACTGTCCCGACAGCGCAATGCTGATCGACCCTGGCACGTGCCCCGCGATAAACTCATCGGTCGTACGAACATCCACCGCCGTCGCACCTTTCCCGATCATCGCTCTGAGCTCTTGAGGCGTAACTGCCTTCGGCTCCGGCAGCTCCGCCAACGCGGGCGCACCGGCGCGATTGATGGCGGCGTCTTCCAGGAAATAATCCGGCCGCGCCGGAAGGTTCGAGGTCATCTGCCGCACGAACTCGTCGCGGTCCCGTATCTGCAGCGCGTAATTGGTGAGCCGCTCGGTGCCAATCGTGGAGAAGCGCTCTGCCCGCATGTTGCGCCCGCACAGCGAGCCCGCTCCGTGCGCAGGATAGACGAGCGTGAAATTCGGCAGCGTCATCAGCTGGTTGTGCAGCGAGTCGAACATCATGCCAGCCAGTTGCATCGGCGTGTGCGTAGGAGACAAGTCGGGCCGACCCACATCGCCGATGAACAGCGTGTCGCCCGTCAGCACCGCCCACGGTTGCGTGCCTTTCTCTTCGTCGGTCACGAGCAGGCTGATGCTCTCCGGCGTATGGCCGGGCGTTGCCAGTACTTCGACGCGGAGCTTGCCCACCTGCAACTTGAAGCCGTTATCCACGGCAACGTGCGGGAACGTCGCCCCCGCCTCCCGCGACAAGTAAATGGTCGCCCCGGTACGCGCCGCCAGTTCGCGATGGCCGGAGACGAAGTCGGCATGCAGGTGCGTCTCGAAGATGTGGCGGATCGCCAGACCTTGCTTCTCGGCAGCTTGGATGTAGATGTCCACATCGCGCTGCGGATCGACGACAATCCCATCGCCCTCCGATCCCAGCAGGTAAGAAGCATGCGCCAGACAGCCGAGATAGAACTGCTCGAAGTACATTTAAGATTGACCTCTCGGTGAATCCCCACAAAAGTGTGCTCTGGAGAAGATACTGCGGAGTCAAGCATAAGTCCACACCACAGAGAGCGCGTCGAAAACATCCCTATTTTCACCCGTTCCGCCGACGTTCGCGTGCTATTGTAAGGCGCCATTTCGCGGAGCCGAATTTCGTCATGTCGAACGTCCTGAAAGCAGCCACATACTGCGCCACGTTGTCGGGCGTACTCGCCGCTTCCACGGTTTTTGCCGCTCCGCGACAAGTCCACTTCGAGAGCGCCGACCACAAAACGCAGCTCGTCGGCTATCTCTGGGAGCCGTCCGGTCCTGGTCCGCATGCAGCCGTCGTCCTGTTGCATGGCCGTGCGGGCGCATACTCTTCGCTGGCAAAAGGCGAGTACTCAGCCGAAACGCTCTCGAAGCGCCACAAGGCTTATGGCGAATTCTGGTCCGAGCGGAACTACGTGGTTCTGCTCGTCGATAGCTTCGGACCTCGCGGGTATCCCGCCGGGTTCGCCAAAGGCAGTTACGACGAGCGCCCCGCAGAGGTCAGCGAGCAGACGGTCCGTCCTCTCGACGCTTACGGCGCGCTGCTGTATCTCCGCAAACAATCCAACGTCGTCAAAGACCGCATCGGCGTGCAGGGTTGGTCCAATGGCGGAATGACCGTGCTGGTCACGATCAGCGACCAGTCTCCGGGGCTTCCCCTGCCGTCAGGCCAGCCCGGATTCCGCGCGGCAATCGCCGAGTATCCAGGCTGTGGCATGGACGCTATCAAGGGCGCCTACCACGCCGATGCGCCCTTGCTGCTGATGATTGCGGGCAGCGATGAAGAGGTTTCCCCCGAACGTTGCGAGAAGTTCGCCCAGCGCGCCAAAGCCGACGGCAACAATTTTAAAGTAGTCGTATATCCCGGCGCGGCGCACAACTTCGACGACCCCTCCAAGAGCAAGCAGGAGGTCCCCGCGAATCACGCGGCTACGGAAGACGCCATGCGCCAGGCGGAGTCCTTCTTCGCCGTCCAGCTCCAGAGGTAGACCAAGCGCCCTAACATCGGCGCAGGTCGCAGCAGATGAATCGTGTGCCCTTACCGCTCCGACTTCGTTTCCTTCGACCCCACCTCCATCAGGATCTTCGTCATCCACACCAAGCCGAGGATCTGCGTCCACTCCGACACCACATTGCCCACGACCTGTCCCCAGCGGCTGCCCGTGTCCATTCTGCGGAAGAGGTAAACCCATCCAAGCCAGGTGATCACTAGAAACACCGTCAGCGAATGTTCGCGCAGGAACTCGAGGACTGGAGATCGCAGCTTCCCTCTCGGCTGTTTGCTCTCCGCCGATCCTTTTTCATACAGGTGCTTGGTCATGATCACGGTGACAAGCACGCCTGTCCAGTCGGCGATGGCATTGCCGAAAAACGAGCCGAGATGGGTGCTGGGATCGCTGCGGGCGTAGGCCACAATTAGCGTGACAACAACTGCCAAGGCGCCCAGACCCAGAGAGTGCTTGCGCAGAAACGATTTCGGCACGGACTTGAGTTTTGGGGCCGGGTTGGCGTTCGTCTTCATGCCAGTACTTTACTCGCTGCTTGACTCTTGCGAGCCGCGCAGGTTTCGCTTCGCTCGCCCGGCATGATATTTTCAAAGTTTCAGCTATGATCCGCTCCTATAAAGGCATCTGGCCCACCATTCCCGACTCCTGCTACGTGGACGAGTCGGCGCAGGTGATCGGCGACGTAGTGCTCGGCGAGAACGCCAGCATCTGGATGAACGCCGTAGTGCGCGGCGACGTGCACTCCATCCGCATTGGCGCCAACAGCAATATTCAGGACAACTCCGTCATGCACGGCATGTTGAACCAATGGCCCGTCATCGTCGGCGACTGGGTCACCGTGGGCCACAGCGTCACGCTGCACGGCTGCGTGGTCGAAGACCGCTGCCTCGTCGGCATGGGTGTCGTCATCTTGAACGGCGCGCGCATTGGCGCGGGCTCGATCATTGCAGCAGGCACGCTGATTCCCGAGGAGACCGTGATTCCTCCGGGATCGCTCGTCATGGGCGTGCCCGGCAAAGTTCGCAAGCAACTTGGCGAAGAGGAGCAGCAGGCGATCTTGCGCTACGCGAAGAATTATCTGGGCTACAAAGAGACGTACTTAGCGGAAAGACAGAAATGATTGCTATTCGCGTTTTCGTTTTTGCTTTAGCTAATTGCTAAATGCTAGTTGCTAATTGCTCCCATGATCAAAGCCATCCGCGGAACCCGTGACCTTCTCCCGCCCGACACCGACCTCTGGAACCGGGTCGAGGCCACGGTGCGCGACGTCTTCGCCCGCTACAACTTCCACGAAATCCGCACGCCTGTTTTCGAAGACACCCAACTGTTCTCCCGCAGCGTCGGCGAAGAGACCGACATCGTCACCAAGGAGATGTTCACCTGGGAAGACAAAGGCCGCGCCGCCAGCGAAAAATCGCAATCGCTGACCCTCCGCCCCGAGAACACCGCTGGTGTCGTCCGCGCCTACATCGAGCACCAGCTCGACAAGGTCGGCAAGCTGCAAAAGCTCTACTACATCGGCCCGCAGTTTCGCCGCGAGCGCCCGCAGAAGGGACGCTATCGCCAGTTCTACCAAATCGGAGCCGAAATCATCGGACCGCCCAGCGCCGGCAGCGAGTCGCCTGCGCGCGACGCCGAAGTGCTCGACATGCTGGCCACGCTGCTCGACGAGCTCGGCCTGCGCGGCTGGACGCTGCAGCTCAACTCCGTCGGCTGTGCCGCCGACCGCGCTCGGTACAACCAGGCCCTCCGCGACGCGTTGAAGCCCGTCGTCGCCACCATGTGCCCTGACTGCCAGCGCCGCGCCGAAACCAACCCGTTACGCGTGCTCGACTGCAAAGTCCCCGAAGATCAGCCCATCATCGAGAAGCTGCCCAAGATCAGCGAGTACCTCGACGACGCCTGCCGCGACAACTTCGCCGCGGTGCTCGCCATGCTCGACGCCGTCGGCGTGCCTTACACCATCAACGAGAGAATGGTGCGCGGACTCGACTACTACACCCGAACCACCTTCGAGTTCACCCACGGCGACCTCGGCGCGCAGAGCGCCGTCCTCGGCGGCGGACGCTACGACGGCCTCTCCGAATCGCTCGACGGCCCCAAAGCGCCCGGCATCGGATTCGCCATCGGCGAGGACCGCCTCATCATGGCGCTGCAAGCCGAGGGCGTCACCGCCGACACGAGGCTCGACGCCTACATTGCTCCACTCGGCGCAGACATGAACGCGCACGCGCTGAAACTCGCGCGCGAACTTCGCCGCGCCGGCGTCCGCTGCGATCTGGGCGACGAGAGCTTCCGCCTGAAAAAGTCCTTCGAGTCCGCCGAGAAGGCGGGCGCGCACTATATCGTTATCGTCGGCGAGAACGAAGCCGCATCCGGCCAATTCGCGGTGAAGGAACTCGGCACCGGCAAGCAGGAGCCCGTCGTCCGCGAGAAGCTGGCCGAGTACCTGCGCGCGTCAAACTAAATCCGTCATCCTGAGCGACGGCACCAAAAAAGAGCGCGCGCGACTCGAAGAATCAGCTGTCCTTCTGCAAGCCCTCACCGGCTTCATTCAAGTAGAATTGTCTTTTCCTCTTATTAAGGACCCTTCATGCTCGATTTTCTTGGTGATCTCAAGCGTACTCATATGTGCGGGAGCCCTTCGCGCCTCCGACGCAGGCTCCAACGTCGTACTCATGGGATGGGTCAACCGCCGCCGCGATCTCGGCAACCTCATCTTCCTCGACCTGCGCGACCGCACCGGCATCACGCAAGTCGTCATCAGCGCTGAAGCCGATCGCCGAGCTGCACAAGAAGGCCGAATCGCTGCGCTCCGAGTACGTCATCGCCGTCATCGGCCGCGTCAAGCTGCGCGACGCCAGCACGATCAACCCGAACATTCCCACGGGCGAAATCGAGGTCGTCGCCGACGAGCTCCGCCTGCTCAACGACTCCAAGCCGCTGCCGTTCTCGCCGTCGGACAACGACATCGCCAACGAAGAGGTGCGCCTCAAGTACCGCTATCTCGACCTGCGCCGTCCCGAGATGCACGCCAACATCGCGCTGCGCCATCGCGTCACGCTGGCCATCCGCGAATACCTCAACGCGCAGGGCTTCTACGAGATCGAGACGCCGATGATGACGCGCTCCACGCCCGAAGGCGCGCGCGATTATCTCGTGCCGAGCCGCGTTCATCCCGGCGAGTTCTACGCGTTGCCGCAGTCGCCGCAGCAGTTCAAGCAGATCCTGATGATCGCGGGCTTCGACAAGTATTTCCAGATCGCGCGCTGCTTCCGCGACGAAGACCTGCGCGCCGATCGCCAGCCCGAGTTCACGCAGATCGACCTTGAGATGACCTTCGCGCGGCCCGAAGGCATTTACGCCATCGTCGAAGGCTTTCTCACTGCGGCGTGGAAGACCATCGGCGTTGATGTTGTCACGCCGTTTCCGCGCATGACGTATGACGAAGCGATTCGCTTGTACGGCATCGACAAGCCTGACATGCGGTTGCCGGCGATGTCGGATGTGAAGTCGGCTTCGCGCCGGAGAACCTTGAGACACTCAACATCGATCCTGAGTTGCCGATCGTCGCGATCGTTACGCCGAACGTCGGCGAGCTTTCGCGCAAAGAGCGCGACGACCTCAAGCTGCTTTTCGGCGACCGCAGAGACGCGAAGGTTTTCGAAGACATCAAGCGCCTGGAAAAGACTTTCCCTGACGCTGTCTCAAAGATTCGCGAGATTGCGAAGCCCGGCGACGACGACCTGCTCGTCATCGTCGCCGGCAGCCAAGCGCGCCGAAGTCGGCAACGCTGCAAAATCGCGCAAAGAAGCCACGGCCGTCTATGCCGCCGCCGGACAATTCCGTCTCGCGCTCGGGCAGAAGTTCGCCGCCAAGCACGGGGCGTTCGACCAGCGCGACTTCCGCTTCCTCTGGGTCACCGACTTCCCCATGTTCGAGTGGGACGAGACCGAGAAACGCTGGAACGCGGCGCATCATCCCTTCACCTCGCCGCACGAAGAAGACATGGGCGATCCTCGAAAGCGACCCGGGCGCGGCGCGCTCGCTCGCCTACGACGTGGTGCTCAACGGCACCGAGCTGGGCTCGGGCTCCATTCGTATTCACCGGCAAGACATCCAGAGCATCATCTTCAAGGCGCTGGGCATGTCGCCGAAGAGCAGCAACTGCGCTTCGGGTACTTCCTGGAGGCGCTGCAATACGGAACTCCTCCGCATGGCGGTATCGCGCTCGGCCTCGATCGCATCGTGATGATCCTCGCCGGCGCCACCAGTCTGCGCGAAGTGATCCCTTTCCCCAAGACGGCGAAAGCCATCGACCTGATGATGGACGCGCCGACTCCCGTGAGCGACAAGCAGTTGAAGGAGCTTGGGGATTGGGGTGGTAGTGCCGAAGAAGGACGTGTAGCAATCGGTGACTGGTAACTGGTAGCTGGTAAGTCGAGGCCGCAACGGGAATGCGCGGCGACGGTACCCCCCTCCCCCTCCCTTATTGCAAAATCCTCATTCCATTGGAGATACGGGTCGTATTCCGCGCAAAATTTTGAGCCCGTTGGACTTAGAGGCAAGTTCTTCTTAACAAAGGACTTAGGCGGTAGCTTTGAAGGATGGACGGCGGGGTTTGCGGCGGGAGGAGCAAGAACGCAAGGGCAAATGGAACCAGTCACAGGTCGAACCACCTACTGGGGATGGGGGTAGTGTCCGGCTGCCGTTCTTGAGACGACAGCTCTCTCTCATCCTTCCATCGGCCAGGTCTAGGCAGATGGGCAGGAGACCGCGCTAGGACGTGGGTCACGGTGGAGTGTGATAAGGGGAGGGGATAGTGGATAGGAAGTTTCAAGTTTCGAGTTTCCAGAAATCCAGGCTAACGCCCAAAAGAGGGGCGAAACCCCGCCGCGGTGGGCTGAGGACAGTCTCTGGGGCAGCCGGCTGTCTTCGGATCGAAAATCACCGCTCACACTAATGTCCGTCGTGAATGTCCGTCGTGGTACAAACCAAAAACCCCACTCAAGCGGCCAAAACCGGGCCGCTTGAATCGCCCCCCGATCGAAGATCTTTGCAGCAGACGGAGGGTTGACTGGCCTACCCGCCAAGAGTGCCTGATTTAACCGGCGACCCACCTGCCGGGGCCAATGCCTCACAGTCTGCCATCTGTTTTACCGCCAGTTCATATCGCGTCCAGAGATAACCGTACAGAATGCCGCTTGCCGAGAAAAATAACATGATGGCAAGTGCGACTGCAGGACTACCCTGATAGCCGTTCGGTGGTCGCGGAGAAGGATCGACCCCCGTAGCCATGAATTGCGCAAAATCGCGAAGCGGACCTCTCATACTCGTCAACTCGACCAGGCCAGCACCCAATATCAGTTTGGTGAACCAGTCTGCAACCTCCTCGAGATTAGTGTGCGGCGGGTTCGGACGCCCGCTTGGCGACTTGTCGCCGGAGTCCTGGGCTGGACCGGTTGGGCGAAGTCCAAAGAGGTAACCCAACAGCACTCCGAGTACGAAAAATGCACCCGCACACAAAGTCCCAAAGCCGATGGCTCTGGCCACGATCCCGTTTTGCCAATGTTCCTGGCTAGTGGCATTGATTATGAGCGCGAGGAACCCAACGCCCGCGAATAACAGCAGTTTGTGTATCGCGCGATGATAGATCTTAGCCTCGTCGGACATCCGGGGAGGCTCGTGGCTCGAGTTCCACCATTCACAAATCATTGCCACTGAAAGCAGCATCAAGATCACGAGGCTGGACTGTGCCAAATACCACCAACTGTGCTCTTCTGCCCGAACCAATAGGATGCCGAGCACAATGGCAACCACCACGATCGCGAGTAGTAACCAGCGGTAGTATTTGCCTCCGGGTGAAAATAGACGCTCCATCACTCCTCCTTTCTTTCCTCAATTCCACGAAACGTTAATTGGAAAATTTCCCTTTTGGCTACCAATAGCTGCTTACTCAGAGTGGAAGCAACACGAAACCAAGTAGTGTTCAGCTTCATGCTAGGTCGAATAGGATGTGGACACCACAAGGAAGACTCACCCGAGTTCCAAAATAGGACAGAGCGGGTGACCCGGTCAACGCTTCCTTCTTAAATCCGAATTCTCCCTGAGCGTGCTCCGTTTAAGGAAGCGACCTTGAACCGGGGTTTCGTCTTTGACCAAATCGTCCCCGGTTTTGAATTTGCGAGGTGCCCCAGACCCTAACCTAGGCCCGCCGCGGCTGGGGTTCGCCCTTCTTTTGGCGCTAACTTGGGCTGCCATTCTCCTCACTGGCATCGAGCGGGCGCTCAATCCACATCTCCGTTTGACATCTCCCCGCCTTCCTTATTCAATGCAGATGGCGCGTCGGACGCCGATCTCGCGGCTGCAATTTCCACCCAATCTCAACCAGATCAAGTTAGGAGCAATCTGCATGAAGAAAGTTCTGATCTGCGTTGTCGGTATGTTGGTTCTGGCGACTGCTGCGTGGTCGCAATCGACTGAGAAGGCCGTGGCCGCGCTGGAGAACCAGTGGCTGCAGTCGCAGAAGAGCAACAACGTTGACCTGCTGATTCCGCTGCTCGCCGAGAAGTTCATCAACACTTCGAGCGATGGCAAAGTCACCGGTAAGTCTGAGACTGTCGCGGAGTACAAGAAGACCGTGGACGACCGCCGAGAACACCGACGTGAAGGTCACTCGTGTATGGCGACACCGCCATCGCGACCGGCATGTATCACGGCATTGGCACCAACGCCGGCAAGCCGTTCGAGGAGCATGAGCGCTGGACCGACACCTGGATCAAAATGCCGGGTGGCCAATGGCAATGCGTGGCCAGCGCAGGCGCGAAAACGTAGGTAGCGAAGTAAAACGGTGCACCACAATTGCAACTGGCAGTTGCGGGCCAGTCCGCCGGAACGCCGCGCGCCGCTACTTGCGATATAATCCCTCACACATTCCGGAGGAAGCTCATGGCACAGGAATTGACGTGGGAAGACATCAGCAGAATCGGGATCACGCTCTCCAACACGCATCCCGCGGTTGAGCCGGACAAGGTCGAGCTGAAACGGTTGCACGACTACGTGACCCAGCTCAACGAGTTCAAGGGCGACCCGGAGAAGTTCGACGAGCAGAAGCTGGCCGCCATCCGCTCCGCGTGGATCACCGAGTTTCTCGAACGCACACGCAACTGGGCGTAAGCCGGTGCAGTCGCTTCCCCTCACGGCGCCAGTGTGTGCAGGTCACACCGCGTTCCCTTCCCCAGGCTTATACTGGCCGGTGGTCGAACGACAGGAAAGGAACGCGATGCCGGAAATCAAACCACGGTATGAATTTCGCATCTGGGCAGAGTCGCTCGCGCCGTTGCGCGCCAAGCTGGAAGCACTGGGCCAGCCGCGCGAGGCGAAGAGCGCGGAAACCTACCTCATCTCGAAGGTCACCGAAGGCTGCAACGCCAAGATTCGTGCCGAATTGATGGACATCAAGGTTCTGGTCGGCGAATACCGCGGCCTCGAACAATGGAAGCCGATTCTGAAAGCCGGGTTTCCAATCAGCCAACTTGACATCGCCAGCCAGGTATTTCCTAGCCTGCAGGTGATGGCTCCTACGCTGGTGAAATCGGCCTACACCTTCGATGAGTTCCTAAATTCAGTGGTGCGTCCGGAGCCGAAGATCGCGGTGGTCGAGGTCACCAAAACGCGCTACCAGTTCACCATCGGAGTGTGCGCCGCCGAGTACTCACTGATCACCATCAACGGCACTCCGAGGGACACGGTCGCCGTGGAATCCACCGATCCTGACGCTGTACTGGAGTTGGTGGCCAAGCTCGGCATCAACGAACCGAACGTCAGCTACATTCGCGAGATCCGCCGCATTCTGGGCTGGGCCTAGCCGCATTGGAGAAAGTCTTATGGGCAAAGAGATTGAACGCAAGTTTCTGGTGAAGGGTGATTCGTGGCGCGCTCAGGCGCACGGCAAGCGCTATCGGCAGGGTTATCTGAGTACAGTGAAAGAACGCACCGTTCGCGCGCGCGTGGCCGGAGACCAGGGTTTCCTCACCATCAAGGGCATCACCGTCGGGGCCAGCCGCTCGGAGTATGAGTACGAGATTCCTCTGGCCGACGCCAACGAAATGCTCGACAAACTGTGCGAGCGCCCCATCGTGGAGAAGACCCGCTACCGGCTTCCGCAGGACGATATCGTTTGGGAGATCGACGAGTTCGAGGGCGACAATCGCGGACTCATTGTGGCCGAGGTTGAGCTCAAGGACGAGCACCAAACCTACCCGAAACCCGATTGGCTGGGAGAGGAAGTGACCGGTAATCCGGACTACTTCAACTCCAACCTGGTGAAAAAGCCGTTTACAACCTGGTAGCGGCTACTCTCCCGCGTGGGCGTAGTAGCCCTGGCGCGCCTGCACCTTGTAGTCGTTGCTCTTGGTTTTGATTTGGATCTTGCGGTAGGAGCCGTCGAGCTTTTTGTTGGTGGGCGTGTAGCCCACGTTGTACTGGCTGCGCAGCTCCATCTGGATCTGGTCGAAAGCGGAGCGCAGTTTCTGCTGGTTGTTGCCGACCTCGATGACGCGGCCGCCGGTTTCTTCGGCCAGCTTCTTCATGTCGCCCAGTCCGAAGCCCTGGTACCAGCCTCCGCGATCGGCAATCAGGATGACGTAGCAGATGGCGTCGGCCTTTTGCGCGGCTTCGATGGCGTCGCGAATTCGCAGCTGGCTGCCTTCGTCCTCGCCGTCGGTGAAGACGATCATGGCCTTGCGACCGACTTCGTTCTTGAGCTTCTCGTCGGCGGCCAGATAAATCCCGTCATACAGCGCTGTACTACGCGGATGCGAATTCGGTACAGGACCGCCGCCTAACCCAACGGGCCCTCCGCCGGCCGAGCCACCACCGATTTGCAGCTTGTCGAGAGCGCGTTTCAGCGAGGCGACGTTGTTGGTGTAGTCCTGATCGAGGTCGATGTCGGAGTCGAAGTTGATGAGGAACGCGAGGTCTTTGGGGCGCAGCACGCTGTGCAGAAACTCCACGCACGATTCCTGCTCGATGGTCAGGACACGGGTCTGGCTTGGACTGGTGTCGATCAGGAGGCCCAGAGTCAGAGGCTGGTCCGACTCCCCGGCAAAGTACTTGATGGTCTGCGGCTTGCCGTCTTCGAAGACCTCGAAATCGTCTTTCTGCAGGCCGGGAATCAGCAGGCCGTGCTTGTCTTTCACATTAAAGAAGATATTGACGACGTTGACCTGGGCCTTAAAAACCTCGCCTGACTCCTCGGCCTCCGGTTCCTGCGTCTTTTGCGGAGGCACGTTGGACTGGGGCGGTTCCTGGTCATGCACGGTGAACTGCGCCATCAGCGGCGCGGCGGGCAACAGCAACATCACAGCGAATACGAAGTAACGGAGACGGGTCAACGAATTACCTTCTTCTTTCCGGATGACTTCATTGTATTGCAATCCCACTGGCTGTAACACGGGCCGGGATATCGCCACTCGCCGGTTGCGGTTATACTGAGGCTGAGTTCAGGCTTTTTGGAGACCAGCCACCGATTATGTTGAAGCGTGCTTGCGCGACTTGGGCTTTCTTGCTGGCGGCAGTGTGTCTGGCCGCGACCTTTGCGCTGGCACAGCAACCTTTGCCGGATGCTCCGAGCCCGCAGAAAAACGCCCCGGCGCCAGCGCCTGAGCCGTTGCCAGACGTCACCGCCCCGGTTCCGGGCATGAACGACGAAGCCCCGCCCACCTCCAAGAGTAACCCGGCGGGCACGGAGAACACTCGTCCCGACGCAAATTCCGCACCCAACGGGAGCAATCCCCAGGCACCGCCGCCCGGTTCGCAGGGCATCAAGACCATGCCTCCCGGACAAGCTGGCGGCGGCCCCGGCAACGCGTATGACGAACTGTTCAAGTTGGAAGTTAACGTCAACTTCATCAGCGTGCCGGTGACCGTCAAAGATAAAGACGGCAGGATGATCGACGGCCTGCTCGCCCAGGACTTCAGCATTTACGAAGACAACGTCAAGCAGGCGATCACCTATTTCACCAGCGACCCCTTCCCGCTCTCGGCAGCCGGTCATCATCGACCTCGGCATCTCCGAAAACACGCTCAAAAAAGTGGCGAGCGACCTATTCGGCGCTCGACGGCTCGTTCGGTCCTTTCGACAAGGTCGCCGTCTTCACCTACGGCAACACGGTCCAGAAGCAGGCCGACTTCGGCAACCCGCAGCGCCTGCAAATCGCGCTGCAGCGCATTCGCGACCTGCGCGGCGCCAATCCCGGAACCCCGGTTGTGGGCGGGCCCTTCGGCTCCGGCCCCACCACCAATGGCAAGCCGGTCGATCCCGGACAGCTTCCGCTGACAAACCAGGTGAACAGCCGCGAGTCGCACGTGCTCAATGACGCCATTCTGAACGCGGCGACGGAGCTCGCCCACCAGCCGCGCACCACGCGCAAGATCATCTTCGTCATCAGCAGCGGCTATGAATACGGGAGCCGCGCCAGCTACGCTCAGGTGCTCAAGGTGCTGCTCACCAACGGCATCGCCATTTACGCCGTGGGCGTCGAGGGTACGGCCATCCCGGGCATGAACAAGCTCGACAAGCTGCACATTCCCGGACAGGGCTACACGGACATTCTTCCCAAGTACGCCAACGCGACCGGTGGAGACCTGATCGAGTCGTTCTCCCGCGAGACCATCGAGAGCGCCTACCAGACCATCACTTCGCAAGCGCGCAACCAGTACACCCTCGGCTACACCACCCCGCAGCGGGCGTCGAGTTCGTACCGCGACATCGAAGTGCGCGTGAAGCGTCCCGGGCTGCTGGTGACCGCCAAGCACGGCTACTACCCGCTACCTCCGCAGAGGGAAACGCCAGCTGCGGCCCCCGGCAATCCGGGCGCGTCGCAGCCGTCAACGCCCCCAAGCCCGAGCAAGTAACCACTAAAGTGTCGAGCGTTGTCACGTTACTGTAATGCGTTGTTGACATCGTCGTGCTACGTGCCATAATTGCCGACGACACCTTGCTGACATATAGCGGTACCGCTACTTCGGGCCACCTTCACCTGGAGTCACCTATCCCATGGATCGCGCCGCCATCGGGGAACAGGTCGAGAGAATTCAGCACAGCACAAGCTTTGCCGGCAAAACCCAGCTAGCAAAGTTGCTGGAAGTCTTGTTCGCCCGCATGGATTCCCAGGCCACTCTGAAGCCTGACTGTGTGATTCGGGAACTGTGGCCCGACGAAACCCGCACCAAGCGCTCGGCCGACGTGGCCACCGAGATGAACCGCCTGCGAAAGGCCCTGGAATGCTATTACCACGGCGAAGGCCAGGCCGACCCTATTGTTATTTGCCTTCCCAACCGCTCCGCCCACGCCGCCGATGGACCGAAAGAGAAACGCTGGATCGTGGCCGAGCCGCGCGAGGCCCCTGCGCAAGCTCAGCCGTTGCCGCTTCGCAAGGCGGCAACCCGCGGCAAACGGAAGCTCATCGCTGCCATTGCCGCCACCGCCGCGATCGTCGTCGCCAGCTTCCTGCTCGTTCGAACCTTTGCTGCGCCTGGCCAACCGCAATCGGCGCGATTCGACGGTTCGACACTGATCGTCATGAATTCCAAGGGCGAAGAACTCTGGCGCAAGGGTTTCCCTGAAGGATTCTGGCCCGAGTATTACTCGCAAGGTCTGGCGGCGCGCATGTGGTATGGCGAATTGGAGGGCAACGGCCGCACCAGCGTGCTCTTCCTCTATCATCCGGCGATCAGTCCGATCTCCCGGTCGACGACCTTGATCTGTTACTCCGATCGCGGCAAAGAACAGTGGCGCTGGACTCCCGGAAGGGACTTACCGGAACTTGCCGGGAACCCGCCCACGTACCGCACGGTTGGCCTCGGGGTCTTGAAGGCGACTGCCAACCGGCCGCCTCGCATTGTCGTCTCCAGCTACCATATTCCGGAATACCCCAACCAGATTGCGCTGCTCGACGCCAACGGCAAGACCGTCTCCGAGTACTGGCACTCCGGTCACTTAGACTTCCTTACCCTGGCCGACATAGATGGTGACGGACGGGAAGAGATCATCGCTCCCGGAATCAGCAACGGCTACCGCCAGGCTACCCTTGTCGTGCTTGATCCTGACAAGGTTTTCGGCGCATCCACCGAGGCCGCCCGCCCCGAGATTCAACTCCACGGCATGGGCGCCGCGCAGGAAAAGCTTCGCCTGCTGTTCCCGCGCAGCGATCTGAACAAGGCGCTACTCATGTACAACCAGGGCTCGGAAGCCTCCGTTCATCAAGGCAAGACCCGGCTCTCCGTCGTGGAGTGTTGGCAGGTCAGAGGCTGCGAAATATGGTATGAATTCGACAAGGATTTCCACTTGATTTCCGTAGAAGCTGCCGATCCCTTCCGCGGCGCACATGCCGAGTTCTATCTCAGAAACCCTCCACATCACCAGTTCAGTGCAGCGGAAGAAATGGAGTTTCGGAAAGTCCGTTGCCTTGTCGGCTGCGAAACCGACTTCGTGCCCCTCGACATTAAGTGACGCGACGAGATTGCAATGGATAGTGACACGAAAGTGGATGCTTATCCATGCATTCGGAGACCGCCCGGCGCCGGATACTACTCGCGGAGAACCCTGTACTATCTGCGCGTATGGCCACTTGATGCCCTTAATAGTGTTACGAAATACAACTAATTAGAGCCAGAAGGCTACTACCCGCCGCTGTGACCCCGATTTCATACTAACTTCATATCAACTGCGTTCGACGAGTGGATGCAATCGCTTGACTTCGTGCTAGGCTCGGCGTGCTCGCGAACCATTACGCTAGCGATATCAAAATACAGCAACTTAGTCGGGCCTCACAGTTTCCCGAACTCTGAACCTACAGGAGTTGTAGAGCCATGACGTTGAAATCTTTCCCGATCGTTCTGTGCCTCCTAATCGCTTTCACCGCCAACCCAGGCTTCGCCCAAGAAAGCTGGAATGGCGGACCCGGCAACTGGAGCACCTGCGCCGACTGGACCCCTGGCTGTCCCGGCCCAGGAAGCGACGTCCTGATCTATAGCAGCGGCAACGACAATGTCACACTGGATCTCGGTACCACCACCATCAACTCGCTTACGCTGGGAGGCGTCTCCAACGGCTTCTCCTCCCAGCTTACGGATGGCGGCACGGCGCAAACTCTCAACATCACCACATTTCTGAACGGTGGGACAGAACGGGGCGTCGTTCCTCACTGGCGGAAGCGACCGTTACCGCGGGCGCGGACTCGAGCAACAGCGGAACGTTCGACTGGCCAACGGCCAACGGTGGGCAACGTGGCAATTTCAACAACTCCGGAGTGCTGGGCACGGGCTACGTCGGCGGCGGCGGCGACACGCTGAACATCAGCGGTACCCTGACCAACAGGTGGGCGGGAGGTGATTCTCGGGTGTACGGGAGCGGCCCCGCCGATCTGGTAACTCTCGGCGGCCTGGCCAATTCGGGAACCGTGGGTGTGGCCAACGGCGACACTCTGCAGATCACCGGCGATGTCAGCAACTCCGGGTTGCTGGCCACCGGCTATGCAAACTGTGGCGGCGAACAACACCCTGACCATCACCGGCAACCTGACCAACAGCGGCAGCCTCCAGCTCAACCAACCCGGTGACAGCGCCAGCATGCAGCACCCTGAACAACACTGGCGCCGTCGGTGTCGTCACCGGGGCGAGCCTGAACCTGACCAGCCAGCCGGACGGCATCACCGACGTGGTAGCGGGTTCGAGCTTCAGCATTGCCGGGAGCTTCACCGCCGGCCTCAACAGCGCCTTTGCCAACCTGACCAGCATTGAAGGCCAAGTGCAGTTGTTCGGCCAGAACGACACCATCACCCCGGCGGGGGTATGTCGCCACGGCTAGCAGCGGCTATGTCCGCCTGGACAATGCATCTTCGGTCGGCATCAACGGCGATGTCGACAACTCCGGGGTACTGGGACGGGCTACGTCGGCGGCGGCGGCAACACGCTGAACATCAGCGGTACCCTGACCAACCAGGTGGGCGGGCAGGTCTTCTCGGGTACGTACGGGAGCGGCCCCGCCGATCTGATAACTCTCGGCGGCCTGGCCAATTCGGGAACCGTGAGTGTGGCCAACGGCGACACGCTGCAGATCACCGGCGATGTCAGCAACTCCGGGTTGCTGGCCACCGGCTATGCAAACTGTGGCGGCGGACAACACCCTGAACATCACCGGCAACCTGACCAACAACGCGGGCTCCAGCTCAACCACCCGGTGACAGCGCCAGCTGTAGCACACTGAACAACATGGCGCCGACGGTTCGTCACCGGGGCGTGACTGAACCTGACCAGCCAGCCGGGCGGCATCACCGACGTAGTGGCGGGTTCGAGCTTCGGCATTGCCGGGAGCTTCACCGCCGGCCTCAACAGCGCCTTTGCCAACTTAACCAGCATTGAAGGCCAAGTGCAGTTGTTTGGCCAGAACGACGCGATCTCCCCGGGCGGGGGTACTGTTGACCACGGCTAACAGCGGCTACGTTCCACCTGGACAATGCCTCACGGTGGGCATCGCCGGCGATTCGACAACTCCGGGGTGCTGCGCACGGGCTACGTCGGCGGCGGCGGCGACACGCTGAACATCAGCGGTACCCTGACCAACCAGGTGGCGGGCAGGTATTCTCAGGTACGTCGGGAGCGGCCCCGCCGATCTGATAACTCTCGGCGGCCTGGCCAACTCGGGAACCGTGAGTGTGCTCAACGGCGGCACGCTGCAGATCACCGGCAATGTCACCAACTCCGGGTTCCTGGCCACGGGCTATCAAAACGGTGGCGGGAACAACACCCTCAACATCAGCGGCAACCTGACCAACACGCGGCAGCCTTCTCGGTGAACGCACCCGGTGACAGGCGACATGTAGCACACTGAACAACGGCGGCGACACGTTCGTCACCGGCGCGTCCCTCAACCTGACCAGCCAGCCGGGCGGCATCACCGATGTAGTGGCGGGTTCGAGTTCGGCGTTGCCGGAAGCTTCACCGCCGGCCTCAACAGCGCCTTTGCCAACTTAACCAGCATTGAAGGCCAAGTGTAGTTGTTCGGCCAGAACGATGCGATTACCGCCGGGCGGGGGCACGTCCCAGAGTAACAGCGGTACTGTTCGACCTGGCCAATGGCTCTACGGTGGGCATCGCCGGCGACTGTCACAGCTCCGGGGTGCTGCGCACGGGCTACTCGGCGGCAGCGGCGATACGCTCAACATCAGCGGTACCCTGACCAACCAGGTGGGCGGGCAGGTGATTCTCAGGTATGTACGGGAGCGGCCCCGCCGATCTGACAACTCTCGGCGGCCTGGTCAACTCCGGAACGGTGAATGTGCTCAACGGCGACACGCTGCAGATCACCGGCAATGTCACCAACTCCGGGTTCCTGGCCACGGGCTATGTCAACTGTTGCGGCGGAAACACCCTCAACATCAGCGGCAACCTGACCAACACGCGGCCAGCTTCTCGGTGAACAGCACCGGGGACATGGCGGCTGTAGCACACTGAACAACGGCGCCAACGTTGTCGCCACCGGGGCGAGACTCAACCTGACCAACCAGCCGGTCGGCATCACCGATGTAGTGGCGGGTTCGAGCTTCGGCATTGCCGGGAGCTTCACCGCCGGCCTCAACAGCGCCTTTGCCAACTTAACCAGCATTGAAGGCCAAGTGTAGTTGTTCGGCCAGAACGACGCGATCTCGCCCGGCGGGAGTCTGAGCACACGCTAGCGGCACGTTCCCGACCTGTCCAATGCCTCAACGGTGGGCATCGCCGGCAATGTCGACAGCTCCGGAGTGCTGCGCACGGGCTACTGCGGCGGCAGCGGCGATACGCTGAACATCAGCGGTACCCTGACCAACAGGCGGGGCGGTATCTCAGATCGTACGGGAGCGGCCCCGCCGATCTGATAACTGTCGGCGGCCTGGTCAACTCCGGAACGGTGAATGTGCTCGACGGCGACACGCTGCAGATCACCGGCAATGTCACCAACTCCGGGTTCCTGGCCACGGGCTATGTCAACGGTGGCGGGGAAACACGCTGAACATCAGCGGTAACCTGACCAACAGCGGCACCTTCACGCTCAACCAACCCGGTGACAGCGCCAGCATTAACGGCGACTTCACCAATTCCGCGACGACGAGCACGCAGAGTTCTAACCAGACTATGACCGTCGGCGGCAACATGACTAACGCGTCCGGCGGATACTTCTCCATGAACGCTGCGGGCGACAGCCTTAAGGTCACTGGCACGCTGACCAACAACGGCTTCATCAGCGTCAGCGGCGGAGCCTCCATCGACCCGCCGGTTTTGAACAACGGGGGAAGCATCATCATCGACAGCCTCTCGCAGCTCGTGGTGGGCACTGGCGTGGCTGGCGCGCCCGGGTACTACCAGTTCGCAAACGGTACTCTGGGTGAATTCATCAACATGAGTAACTTCGGCGTGATCACCGTCGATCCCGCTGCCGTCTCGCTGGATGGCACCCTGAACGTCTTGCTGCAGTCGGGCTTCAACCCCGCTGTGGGTTCGACCTACGAGTTTATCGTGTTCACGCCTGGCGAGCTGAGCGGGATGTTCTCCTCAATTCAGAACGATATTTTCAACGGCGGTACCGAGCAGTGGGCGGTCATTTACAACAACTCAGGCGGCTATGTGGAACTGCTGGCACAATCGTACGTCTCGACAGTACCCGAGCCTGCCACCCTTTTGCTGCTCGGCTCCGGCCTTCTAACCATGGGCTACGGGGTGCGCCGGCGGCTGACGAAGTAGGACTTGCTTGCGTTTGGGCGGGTCGCCGACCCGCGCCCCGACATTTCGGAAGAATAATGAGGCCGGGTGGCCCATCCCGCCTTATTTTGGCCGGGTGGTTCTTTTGACAACTGCCCACCGACGTCAGGCCCTGGCCACTGCGCCACTGCAATCCCAAGGCGCTTTGAGCGCCGATGATTCTTTAGTCCGGCGTTCGGCGGCTCCGAGGTAGATTTGGCTTTCGCCTTTTGCCACGCCCCCCCGTCGCCTCAGCCGCAGAACGACGTCCTTCCCAAATCGGGAACGCTCCTGGCCTTTTTCCACTTTTTCCTTGACACCGAAATCCGAATAGGCGCACGGTAACCAAGTGGAGGTTACCTCCACTCGAACACTGTTCGACTTTGCCGAAGGCATACCAACGGCCTGTATCAATTCGTTGTTGGCTCGTAGCTGGTTGCTAATTGCTAGTTGCTGACAGCTTAGCCCGTTTTCCGGAGGCATCCGTGTCCTTCCGCATTTGCAATTTTCCCAAGCCTGACGGCGCCCCCTGCGGCTCCCCTGCTCTCAAGAACGAGAATCTCTGCTACTTCCACCACCGCGATCAGCAGCGCTTCGAAAATCTCGGCAGCGCCATCCGCCGCGCTGACGTCCTCGGCCCACGCCTCCCCCGCATGAAATCCCTCGCCGACGTACAGCTCGCGCTCTACGAGGTCGGAAATGCCATCTCCTTAAATACAATTTCCACCCAGCGCGCCGGACGCATTCTATCCGAACTCGACCAAGCCGCCGTCCCCTTTCGCCGCCCAAAACCCTCCCCCGATTAGCTATGCAACCCCTTACGAATCAATATTTTACGTATAACTCATTTGCCTGCACGAATTTGCGCGGGAATCCGTGCATCTTCATGAAAACGAGGAATTTGCGAGGTGGGGGGGAGGGGGAGGTATCCATGTCACAACACGCTATTCCCAATTTGAAAGGGACACCTTTCGGCGTCCCTTGGCTGGAGTTCGGTTGTCTCTGATAACTACGGCACTTCGATGAGCTCGATTTTGCCGTCTTTGCGGCGGTGCAGCACTTTGACGCGGCCCTTGCCGTCGCGGAAAACGAAGACATCGCGGTCGCGGAACTCGCACTCCTTCACCGCTTCTTCGATCGTCATGGGGCGCATCGCGATGGAGTCGGAGGACTTGACCAAGTGCGCCTCGGTGGTGCGGGCGATGGAAGGAAACTTGTGCACCATGACGGGAACCGCCGTGGAGGCGTTGGCTCCAACCGCGATCTGCACCTCGGGCTCGGCTTCGACCGGGGACTTCCAGCTCTTGTCCTTGGCCTTGCGGTGGGTGGCGCGGCGGCGGCCGTTGCTCTTGAGCGCCTGGGTCTCGATGTGCTCCAGGGCCTGGCCGATGGCGACGACCATGTCGGTGGACTCGGCGAGGCCGACAATTTGGCCGCGGCGCCGCTTGACCGTGATTTCTGCGATGAACCGGTGCTTCTCGTTGGTCAGGATGACCTTGGACTTGATGCTTTCACCCAGGATCTTGCTGAGTTTGCCGAGGCCCTCCTCGACCTCGTCACGAACGGCGGGAGTGATTTCGTACTGACGTGCCAGGTACTCTACGTTCATGGAGCTCCCTTCTATCGGAGCGGGCTAAAGTCCGCGCCGGAGGTACAAAAAAGAGCGTGACGCGGCACGACTGAAGTCGTGCCCTGACGCCAAATCCGAGTAGCGCAATCTGCTTGGACGGTCGAAAAACCGTTCTGTTTCAAATCATCTCTTATAGCGGGTTTTGATGCGACGGTCATGCTGTTCCGATTCAAAACGCTCCCAAAGCAAGTCTGCCGGTAGCCGGTACAGCTAATCCTTTACCCTGCGCTGGTGGGTGCTGGGAATGCGCATGTCTTCCCTGTACTTCGCAACCGTGCGGCGAGTGACCTGAATGCCCTGCCTCTGGAGAATGAGGGTGATCTGCTCGTCGGTCAACGGGTGGGCGGGATCTTCCTCCTCGATGAGCTTCTTGACACGGCGCTTGAGGATGAGCAGCGAAGTGCCTCCGCCCTCGGGCCCATTGACGCTCTCGGTGAAGAAGTAACGCAGTTCGAAGACGCCTTGCGGAGTGTGGGCGTACTTGTTGGCCACGGCGCGGCTGACGGTCGACGGGTGCACGCCGATCTCCTCGGCCACTTCCTTGATCATCATGGGCTTGAGCTGGTCGATGCCATGATCGAGGAAGTCGCGCTGGCGGGCCAGGATGACATAACACACGCGCAGGATGGTCTGCTTACGCTGCTCAATGTTCTTGATGAGCTGGATGGCGGACTTGTAACGCTCCTTGACGTAATTGCGAACGTCTTTTTCGGCGGCGTCGCGGTTCAAGAGGCGGCGGTAGGCCGGATTGAGGCGCAACTGCGGGACCTCTTCGTCGTTCATCACGACGATGAACTCGTCGCCGTGCTTGACGAATGCGACATCAGGCTCGATCAGGCGGGTCTCGACCTTGTTGTAGCGCAGGCCGGGACGGGGATCGAGGGTACGAATGAAATCGAGCGCGCTGGTGACGGCTTCGAGCGGGCGTCCCATGGCCTTGGCGATTTCCTTGTAATTCTTGTTCTGGAGGGCGTGAAGGTGCTGGTCCACCATGATGATGGCGTCGGCGAGCGATTCTTTTTCGGCAAGATGATTACCGTTGCCGTTCTTGCGCTCGATGGTTTTCAGGTGATGAAGCTGGGCCAGCAGACACTCGCGCAAATCGCGGGCGCCAACCCCAATGGGGTCGAGCTGACGGACCAGGTCGATGGCTTCGCGCAGGGCATCGCGGCTGAAGGGCACACGGGAAGGCTCGGTACGCGGCGGTACCAGAGCCGGACGCGGCGACATGGACGCGGAGGCATCAGCGATGGGGCCGGGGGACGTGGCAACGGGCTCGGCCACCGCGAGTGCGACTGCGAGTGGCGATTCCAAGGTAGCTGCTATGGTAGGCGGCGGCGGAGCCACTGCGGGCGGGGGAGCGTCAGGCACGCTCTTCGCATAGCCCATCAGGCCCAGGAGCTCATCCTCGGTGGCAATGAGGTAGCCGTCGTCGTTGAGGTTGCCGATGACAAGTTCGGCGGCACGATAGACGTCGTCATTCACGTGCAGGGAGCCGAGCTGCCAGAGCAAGTGGTCGGAAAGGGTGGTCGGCTTTGAGAGGAAGTTTTCGAACGAGGGCTTCTCGTTGTCCTCCATCTCGATGGAGGTTCGCATGCCGGGGTCGAGATAATCGCGGAAGAAGGAACCGAAATCGATCTCCTCGAAGGGGTCCTTCTCTTCGGCAGTCTTAGGGGCCTCTTCCAGAGTTGCGGCGGAGCTGTCACGCTCCTTCTGCTCCTCGCGAGCGGAGACATCGTCGAGAAGAGGGACGATGTTTTCAACTTCTTCGAGGACGGGATTCTCGGTCAGTTCGGCGGTAATCATGTCGGTGAGCTCAAGCTTGTTGAGCGCAAGGACACTAACCATCTGCACCAGCCCGGGCGTCAGAATCTGCTTCTGCGAGACGCGAAGGCTCAATTTGGGCTGCAATAAAACCATGACAGCGGAAACCCTGTGGGCCCTAATCCTCCTGGGAAAATTCTAAACCTAAAGCACGAGCGCGGACTGAAGTCCGCGACGGAATACAAATAAAGAGCGACTTTCGGCACGGTAAAGCCGTGCACTTTCAAAATCCTAAAGCAGCGAAAAGCTCTCGCCGAGGTACACCCGTTTGACTTCGGGATCGTTGCCGAGCTGCTCAGGCGTCCCGGCGCGGAAAATTCTTCCTTCATTAATAATGTAAGCGCGATCGGTGACAGACAACGTTTCGCGTACGTTGTGGTCGGTCACCAGGACTCCGATGCCACTCGACTTGAGTTCCGAGATGATTTTCTGCAACTCCAGCACGGCAATGGGGTCAATGCCCGAGAACGGCTCGTCGAGCAAGATGAACGACGGCGAGATGCAAAGGCAGCGGGCGATCTCGACACGGCGGCGCTCTCCTCCCGACAAGGCATACCCCATATTCTTGCGGATCACGCCCAGACTGAGCTGGTCGATCAGGCGCTCCTGGCGTTCGCGACGCTCGTGCCAGGAAACCGGCTGGGCTTCCAGAACCGCGAGGATATTGTCTTCCACGGTCAGCTTGCGGAAGATCGACGGCTCCTGCGGCAGGTAGCTGATGCCGAAGTTCCGCGCCCGAAGGTACATGGGAACATCGGTGATTTCCTGGTCGTTGATTACCACGCGGCCGGTGTCAGTGGGGATGAGGCCGACAATGATGTAAAAGCTGGTGGTTTTACCGGCACCATTGGGGCCGAGAAGGCCGACAACTTCACCTTGTTTTACGTGGAGACTGACGCCGTTGACGACCCTGCGTCCGCGGTAACTTTTTCCGATCTCGTCAGCCGATAACGTCTGCATTTACTTAGCGATACGAGCTTTCGTAACAGTCGGTGCAGGGGCCTTACTTTCCACCAGCACCCTATCATCGTGACTATAGAAAGTCAACGAATCGCCCCAGACTTGACCGTGTTCGGCATCAAAAATGCTAGCGTTTTTGCCGGTCAGGTAATACTTGCCATCGTCGGCGGTGTAAACCAGACGGTCACCGACGGCGCGACGGTTAGGTTCGGTGGCGACGACACGGTCAATAGCGACCATGTGGTCAATCTTGCTGGGGCCTTCTGAACCCGGGATCACAGATTTCGCCGATGTGGAGGACGTGGCGGATGAACTGGAGTCGGCCGGCTTGAGATAGATGTCGATCTGCTGTGCGTTTATGGCGCTGGTAGGGCTCTTGGCAAAGACCTTGCCGGTGTATCGGGCTCGCCGCTCAGCATCAATGTAGGTCATCTTGTCGGCAGTAACATCGACGGGCGTCTGCTTGCCGTCGGCGGCCTGCTGCACGAAAAGACTGGAAACAGACTGGGCGGTACTGGCGTGGGCGACGACCGTGCGGTTCTGCTGGTCGAAATCGATGATGGGGGCGCGCAACACGTTGGCTCCCTGCCAGAGACGAACGTTGCCGGTGTAATGGGCTATACCGGGCTGCTGCTTCGAGGTCATGTGCGCAGCAGTAACGTGGATGGGGTCGGAGGTGGCGAGCAAGGCGCCGTCCGGTTGGGGCTTGAGATCGCTGTAGGTGGTTTTGACATTGCCTTCGGCGAAGGCCTCGCCCGACTCGCGATTCAAGCGAAGCACGTCGGCGGTGGTGGTCATGCCACCGTCGATGGCGCGGGGTGAGCCGTTCAGCACGAGGATCTGGTCGGCGGGAGTGTAGGTCGCCTTGTCGGCGAACATGGCGCGACCGCCGGTGTCGGGTTTGGCGGAAGGCTCGTGATACTCAAAATTGCCAGTCTGTACGAGTTTGTCAACGCCACCATCGGGCGCAAAGGCGACGTCCAGGTTCTGCGAGATGCTGGTCTTGTCGGGCTCGCCGGGAGAGCTAGAGACGATTCGGGCATCAGGCGAGCCATGAAGAGTCTGCATGCGGTTGGCTTCGCCAAACGTGGCGTGAAACTGGGCTGCGGTGGCGACAGTGGTGGAGTTGGCCGAGCCGAAATTCCTGGGAAGACTGCTTGGAGTAGCCTTGGCCGACTTGGGTGCGGGCGGAGAGGGAAAGATGGTGATCTGCGCCCTGCCTACGGTGTCGCCGGTCTTTAGCTCGTTGCCGTTCTCGAGCACGAAATTGAGCTGGTCGGCGACGATCTCCATGGGCTGGCCGGGGGAACCCGGTTTGCCAGGCTGGGGATCCTGACGCATGCGGGCGTTCTTCACCATGTGAAAGAACTTGGGCTGGTTGTCGGCCTCGAAGTCGAGGATGAAGGTATCGGCGGAGCCGTGACTGAGGTTGTCGCCGCGGGTGTTGTACTTCGCGCCCCCGGAGACGATGGCCTGCCGGACGGCGTTGTCGGGCCCCATATTGAGGTCGCCGCGCGGGCCAACGATGTCAACAATGGTAGGCCCGCGCACCTCGATGTTGACGTTGCCTTCGGCCTGGGCGTGCTGAATGGAGTTGTCGGGCTCGAAAAACATAGTGAGCTTGTCAGTAGTGAGGGTGCGGTCGGGCTCGTAAATCTTGGCGTCGAGCAACACCGCCTGACGAGGATCTTTCTGGATGGTACCGCTGGAGCCAACGATGTCGGCAGCGTTGTCGCCGGTGGTGACGATGTGCACGTCGGACTTCAACTGCAACTGATTGGTCTGCGAGTCGTAGTCGGCACCCGTGGCGGTACCTGATGCCTGCAGAGTGCGAAATTCCACCGTGTCGTCGGTGTGGGCCTTGCCGGTCTTCTGGTTGAAGGAGAGCGAACTGGTGACGATGTGAATGGGGTTCTTGAGCTCGACGGGCGGCGCCTGGTCGGGTTTGGAAGGGCCTTCGGCATAGCCTTGCAGATCAATGTGAACCTCGCCGAGTCCGACGACGTCGCCGCTTTCGGGATCGTAGGTGAATTCCTTGCCGTAGATCTGGTCGTAGCGGTCGTGCGCCTTACCGTAAACCACGATGTTGACATTTTTGAGATCGGCCTTGCCGCCCTTCTTGAACTGCACGGCATTGGAGGCACGAATGGTGTAGATTGTGCGCCCACCTTCGGACTTGGAGAGCGAGAAACCCTCGCTGGTCTGCTGGATGTCAATGCCCAAAGCCTGGGGAAGGCTGTGCAGTTGGGGTTTCACCCGCGACCTGGCGACGTAGTAGGAGATGGTGACGACGCCGATGAGGGCGACGGCCAACCACACCAGCCACTTGCGCATTTGGGCGACGGATTGGAGCATCTGGATTCGATATTACGCCATAGACAGCCGTCAGCTCTCGGCTGTCAGATGCCAGTTTGGAACTCCCCAGAGGCACGAAGGACACAGCGGAAGACAGGCAACAGAAACCGCGGGGGAGTGCGACGCGTGCCGGAAGGGCGGGGTCTTTACGCGCGGAAGCCGAAGAGGGAGAGGCTGGGCTCGGCGACGCGGACGACGACGGAGTCCGAAGGCATGTCATGGAGCGCCTGGCAGCGCTTGGTCCAGCCGGCCATCATGAAGCCGACCGAAGCGGTGAAGAGGGAGAGGAACTTCATGAAATGGCGGACGGTGGCCTGACCAAAAGAGAGTTGGCCGCCAGAGGACGTGACGACTTGAAGTCCGACGATACGTTTGCCTACCGTGGCGCGCCAGGACGAGCTTTCGGTGCAAGCGGCGTACAGCCACGCACCGATGGCAAGCAGGAAGATAAAGGCAATGCCAGTCGCGTAGCGGGCCGTGATGGGACTGAGGCCGAAGCGAGGACTGAGGATGCGCATGATGGCATCCACGATGGCGGTGACCAGCAAGGCGACGAGAGCCTCCAGCGCCACGTCGATCGATCCGGCCCAGACCCGTAGCCAGAAGCCGGCGTACTCCATAGGAGGTGGATGGCTCGGGGCCGCGATTGCCTCGACGCGGGGAGGGAGACTGTCTGGGGCCGTGGCTGGCGGGCGTTGGAGCACATCTCCACAGAACAGGCAAAACTGGCCGTCGGGTAACAGCGGGTTACCACAACTGGAACAGACTTGCTTGACGGCAGCTTCCATCGGGCGAATAGTATCGCCTCCTTCATAAGATGTAAAGGTGGACTGCGTCCCTGTCCAATTGGGTAGCGGACAGAGATTGGCAACTGGTAACTGGCAGCTGGTAACGAGTTGCAGGAATAGTTAGTGCGGTCTTGAGCTGGGCGGCGAACTACTCAGACCGGGCGAAATCGGAGAGGGTGATCTGCACGCCGCCAAAGTCGGGATGGGTGTTGTAGTCGACGGTGAAGGCGAGGTCGAGGCGGTCTCCGACGACGAGAGCCTCCTGGGCCGCCCGCTCGGCCATGCGCCAGCCGACGACGTCGAGAGGCCGTCCGCCATTGCCATTTCCGACGCGCAGCTTGATGTGCGTCTCCTTCATGATGCGTGGCGGCTGCAACAATTTCACACCGCGGGAGACAAAGGTGGGCTTGGGGTTGCCGGCGCCGAAGGGTTCGAGCTTGACCAGAGACTCCCACAAGGACTGGTTGACTTCGTTGGGAGCGACTTCACTGTCGTAGTCCAGAACCGGAATGAAGTCGGCTGGCGTGAGTCGCTGGCGGGCGTAGGCCTCGAGGCGCGAGCGAAGTTCGGGGAGGCGCTCCGCCGGCAGGGCGCAGCCGACGGCATGGGAGTGACCTCCGAAGCGCGTGAAGAGCTCGTGGCAGGATTCGAGCGCGTCGAGCAGATGGAAGGCCTCGATTGAGCGACCGGAGCCGTGGGCTTCGCCTTTCTCGCAGGAGAAGACGAGCGCAGGCCGGTGGTAGCGTTCGACCACGCGGGTGGCGCAGATGCCGATGACGCCGCGATGCCAGCCTTCGCCGGCAACGACGAGGGAGTAGGCGTCTTTCCACGCAGCAGTATCGTCAATCTGGCGGTAGATGGCTTCAAGAATTTTCTGCTCGGCGAGCTGACGGTCGCCGTTGAGCTCGCTGAGCTTCGCGGCCATCTCGGCGGCGCGAGTGTCGTCTTTTTCGGTAAAGAGATCGATGACGCGTTCGGCGACATCCATGCGTCCGGCAGCATTGAGGCGCGGCGCGATGCGAAAGGCAATGTCGCCGGCGCTAAGCGGGCGGGAGCCGTCGAGCTGGCAGATCGCCAGCAGGGCGCGGAGGCCGGGATTGCGAGGATCGCGCAGGCCTTCGAGACCAAGCTTGGCGAAGACGCGGTTCTCGCCGATGAGAGGAACTGAGTCAGCAATTGTCGCGATGGCTACCATCTTGAGGAATGAGGGCAGCAGGCGCTCGCGGCCGGTGGATTCGAGCAGCGCTTGCGCGATCTTGAATGCGACTCCGGCGCCGCAGAGCGACTTGCACGGATACTCGCATCCCGCTTGATTGGGATTGACCACGGCCAGCGCTTTGGGCACGCCCTCGGCCTGCGGCAAGTGATGGTCGGTGACGATGAGGTCGACGCCGCAGCGGGCAGCAGCTTCGGCGGCAGCGAAGGCGCGAATGCCGGTGTCAACGCTGATGATGAGGCGGATGCCGTCGGCCGCGGCCTGCTCGATAACTTCATCGCGCATGCCGTAGCCTTCGCGGATGCGGTGCGGGACGTGGTACTCGACCTTGCCTCCGCAGAGCTCGAGCACGGTCTTGAGAATGACGATGGCAGTGGTGCCATCGACGTCATAGTCGCCATAAATGAAGACAGTTTCGCTGCGCTCGATGGCGGCGCGAAGACGCTCCACCGCGGCGCGCAGGCCCGACATGAGGTAGGGCGAATGCAAGTGGGCGAGCGATGGGGAGAGGAATTCCTGGGCTTGCTCAGCGGTGGTAATGCCGCGAGAGGCAAGCAGACGGGCTATAACTGGGGCGAGCCCGGCCTCGCGAGTGAGCCGTTCGATGTCCTGGGGTTGAGAGTCGCGAAGACGCCAGCGCACGATTAGTGTTCTTCGTCCTGGTCAGGGCCGTCGATGGCCATGGTGCCGAAGTCCTCGACCAGGTCGAGCAGGCGCTGGTAGCGTTCATACCACTCAGTCGAGACCTCGTAAAGGAACATGATGCCCTGGTGGGGCCAACCGAGCTGAAGGAATCCGGTCTTGCCGACAAAGCTGCGCAACCAGCGGGCTTCTTCGATGTCGTCGTCGCTGGGGAAGGAGGTCTGCTGCAAACGTTGGACGAGGTAATCGAGTTCGTCGCGCTGAAGGATTTCTTCATCCATGGAAAGGAAAGCGCAACCGGCTTTTTTGGCCAGCTCGACGAAATCTTTCCAGCTTTCGGGATTATCGCGGGGGTCCCACATGACGCTGTGAACATCTTCGGTGACATAGCCCTGGAAGCGGCTCATGCCGTGGCCGAGGATGAAGGCCACCATATCGTCTTTCAGACTGGAGAGATCGTCGGTCATAGCGGTTTCCGGCAGCGGCGCAGTGCGACGTCGCGCTGCAGCAACGTTTCATCATACTCCGATGCGAGCGAGGCAACACGACAAAGAAGGAAGGCGCGTCCCGCAGGCTGTGCTCGCGGGAAAAAGGCCGGGCGGCCTTGACGGAACCGGCGGAGAGTGATTTCCTAAGGGGTTCGAGTCTCAGGAAAGGCAACGCCCAGTGCCTGTGAAAGAGACACACCTAACTGAATCGGTGTATGAGCAGCTCCGCCATGCGATGGCGGCCGACCCTGAGGGGTTCGCTGCGCTTTACCATGACTACCTGGCGGACGCCCACCAATCGTTACGGCTGCTGCGGGAGAGCGTAGAAGGCCGTCACATTGAGAACGTAAGAGCCAAGGCCCACTATCTAAGAAGCGGCAGCCTGGTGCTGGGCGCTCCGGATGTGGCGCGCGGCGCGGCCATGCTGGAAGAAGCCGCGACGGCCGGGGACGCGAACAGCTTCGATGTCCTGCTGGAAAAAATAGCGAAAGCGGTCGATGCGACCCAGTCAGAATTGTCGGAACGACTGGGGAGCAGCGTGATTCCGGCAATCGATGTCGACACGTAGGCGGCTCAGTTCCGACAACGAGAAAACACTGTGGCAGACGACCCAATCCGCGTAGTGATCGCCGACGACCATCCGGTGGTGCGCGTGGGTCTGCGCAATATGCTGATGGCCGATCCAGTAATTCAGGTTGTGGGCGAGGCCCGGGATGGCGTGGAAGCGCTGGAGATGGCGCGCACGCTGTGTCCGGATGTGCTGTTGCTGGACCTGGCGATGCCAAACGTCGCCGGCATGGACGCTTTGCGTGAGATAACGGCGAGTTCATTGCACACGCGTACGGTGGTGTTGACGGGATTGATCGATAAGCGACAGGTGCTGGAGGCGCTACAACTGGGCGCCCGCGGCGTAGTGTTGAAGGACGCTATCGTGGAGCACCTCACGGCCTGCATCCGTGCGGTAATGCAGGGACAGTATTGGCTGGATGGGCATCCAGTGCAGAACTTGGTGCAGGTATTGCGCGACCTGGCTGCGCAGACCGCTCCGCCGCCGCGCAGGACTTTTGGGCTGACGGCACGCGAACTCGAAGTGGTAAACCTGATTACCGAAGGCTGCACCAATAAGGACATCGCCAAGACGTTCGGCATCAGCGAAGAGACAGTCAAACGCCACTTGACCAACATCTTCAACAAGCTCGGAGTAGGCAATCGGCTGGAGTTGGCGCTGTTCGCGCTGAACCACAACCTGATGGCGGAGCCCGAAGGCAAGTAAACCGCAGTCAGCAGTCCGAACCAATTTCCCGCGTTCAGCTGCCGCTACTGACGCAACTCCGAAACTCTGATAGTCTCTGGCCACAGGAAAATCCCAGGACTATGCGCCCGAAGAAATCTGGCACGTCGAAAGCTATCCGCAAGAAGCCTGCGTCGAAAGCACACTTGGCGCGTCCTGCCCTGCCCCGCGACAAGCGCGAGCTGGTAATCATTACGGGTATCAGCGGAGCTGGGAAGCTGTCGGCGTTGAAGACGTTCGAGGACCTCGGCTACTACGCCGTGGACAACCTTCCAGCCGACTTGATCGCAAATTTCGCCGACCTGGTGCGCGACTCGACGGAGATCGAGCGGGCGGCACTGGTGGTGGACATCCGCGAAGGCGCACGAGTAGACAAGCTGCCTCAGTTGCTGAAGGCGCTGCGTGGCTCGCTGAAGACGACGGTGCTGTTCCTCGAGGCCGATGAAGAAGCACTCCTGCGGCGATATAGCGAAACGCGGCGTCCGCATCCGCTGGGACGGGCGATATCGGTGAAGGCGTCGATTGCGGCGGAGCGCGAACGGCTGCAACCTGTGCGGGCGGTGGCGGACCTGGTCGTCGATACCACCAAGTTCAACGTACATGAGTTGCGCAGTCTGCTGACGGAGCGTTTCCAGAGCGCCGAGCGCAAGCAGAACCTGCTGATTTCGTGCGTGAGCTTCGGCTTCAGCAAAGGCGTCCCTGACGATGCCGACTTGATGTTCGACGTGCGCTTCCTGCCGAATCCGCACTTTATTCCGAAGTTCCGTCCGTTTACGGGTCGCGACCCGAAGGTGGCGCGCTACATCCTGTCGTTTCCGCAGACGAAGGAGTTCATCGCGCGCATCTCGGAGCTGCTGGTGTATTTGATCCCGCACTATATCCGCGAGGGCAAGAGCTACTTGACCATCGCGTTTGGCTGCACTGGCGGCAAACATCGCTCGGTACTGATCGCCGAAGAGGTCAAGAAGCGGCTGGGCAAAGCAGGCTTCAACGTGAAGGTGGTACATCGGGATTCGCCGGTGAGTGGCTAGTGACTTGTGGCCAGAGAGGTGATCCCAATCATTATCTTGCGCATGTTCCTACCTTATTGGCATCTGATGTGGTGATCTGTTCTTCATTCCCACAGGAGGCGAGCCATGACCTCATGCCCGATTTGCACTCGACGCAAAATGTTGACTACCAGCGCTCTCGCGGCGGGCGCGTTGCTGCTTTCCTCTACCGTCGCCGAATCGCAACAAACCGGGGTACAAAAACCCCGTCCGATGACGGCGAATGGCGGGACCGATCCCTACCCGATTCCCTGGCTCGACAAGAATGGAAGCCATAACCAGCCGGCGGGACCGAATCTGGAGCCGTCGCACATCTATCACTTCAAGGGACGCGTGGCGCGCTGCAGCACGTTTACCGGCATGGGAACCGACAGTCGCGGGAACCGGCTTGCCTTCGGCAGTCCCACGACCGACTACGGCGTGATGGAGGGCGAGTACTGGGCGGCCAGGACCGCGCAACACGGCACCTTTACCCATATATGACTCACGCTGTTTCAGGGACCGGTGGTCCCTGCCAATCAGATTCACGATTTTCATCCGCCCATTGCGCCCTCGGGACTGTATTGGGTGGCGCCGGTGCCGGAAGGCGGATTGGTCATCAGCAGCGATGGCAGGACCTTTGCACTCGCAATGAAGGACGTGCCGGTGGTTGACCAACCGCACTGGCCAGCGCTGGATGCGTTAGCCACGCCAGCACGCATGAGCTTCAAGATGGTCTGGAAGTCAACCGGCGAGCCCGTGACCTACACCGACGCAGCGAAGCAATTCCGATTTACCGGAACCAAGGCATCGTGCCAGATGGAAGCACAGGTTGAGGTACCTTCCATCGGGTTTTCGTGGAAGTCGGACCCGCTGGAGACTTCGCACGCGGACGTCGCGGTGATGGGCGACGAAGTCAACGGGCGGTATTACGTCTGAGGGGCGACGGCTGAATCCGTGGTTAGCCGCCAGCGAACCGTACGGGCAGTTCGCGGCAGGAGGCGAGCGAGGGATATCGCCCGACTCGCAACTTCCGCTAGAATCTCAGCTTGCAGCACATTCTCTCCATAGCGACGACTCCGGCCGGGGCGGGCCGAGGACCGCGGGGCCTATGCGACGACTGAAGCGCCTGTTGCACTACGTCAAACCGTACTGGTTCTATGTGGCGGCTTCCGTGGTGTCGATGGCGCTGGTGGGATTGCTTGACGCTTTCCGACTGCTGCTGATCGGGCCAATCTTTGAAAACGTATTGAAACCGAACGAGCCGGCGCACGAGCTGCTGCTGCTGCCCACGACGCGCTGGAGACTCGAGTTGAATTGGTTCGTGCCGGGCCATTTCCACAACGTATGGACGATTGTGGCGTTCGCACTGGTCGGATCCACCGTGCTGAAAGGGATCTTCGATTACCTCGGCACCTACCTGGTGAATTACGCGGGCTTCGGTATGATCACCGATCTGCGGAATGAGCTCTACACCGCGACGCTCCGGCGTTCGGTCGCATTCTTTCAGAAGCACACGACGGGCACGCTGCTCTCAGCACTGATCAATGATATGGAGCGGGTGCAGTACGCCATGTCCACAGTGCTGGCGGAGTTTTTGCAGCAGTTTTTTACTTTCATCTTTACCGCGGTTGTCGTGGTTCTGCTCGGCGGCCGTTTGGCGTGGGTGCTGGTTTTCTTTATCCCCATCATTATCGTTTCCGCCCGACGTGTCGGCCAGCGCGTTCGCAGCACCACTCGCAAAGGCCAGGACAAGCTGGCGGAGATCCAGAACATCCTGCACGAAACGATTACCGGCGTGCGCATCGTAAAGGCTTTCTCCATGGAAGCGTGGGAGACCAGCCGTTTCCGGAGCGCCGCGAAGCGATTGTTCAAGGCCAACCTGCGGTCGGTCAGCGCCGCCGCCGTGAGTTCGCCGATGATGGACATCTTCGGGTCGATCGCCATCGCCATCCTCATCCTTGTGGGGCGGGAGTACATAAAGCGCCACATCTTCGTCGAGGGAATTTTCTTTGCCTTCATCGTGGCAGTGTTCAAGCTTTACGATCCAGTGCGGAAGTTTGCCCAATACAACAACAACTTCCAGCAGGCGTTGGGAGCATCATCGGCAATCTTCGACTTTCTCGACGCCCACGACGACGTAAGAGAGAAGCCGGGTGCGATCACGATGCCGCCATTTCACCAGGGCATCCGCTTTGAGCACGTGTACTTCAGCTATATGGACGAGGAGAACCATCGCGAGGTACTGCACGACATCAACCTGAATGTGACGCCGGGCGAGGTAGTAGCGATCGTCGGCTCCAGCGGATCGGGCAAGACAACACTGGTACATCTGCTGCCACGGTTCTTCGACGTGAGCCACGGCAAACTCCTGGTCGATGGCCACGACGTCCGCGATCTTACAGTCGCGTCACTGCGTTCGGAGATCGCAATCGTCACCCAGGACACCATCCTGTTTAACGATACGGTGCGCAATAACATCGCGTACGGTCAGCCTACGATTCCCTTCGAGAAGGTCGAGGAGGCGGCGCGCGCCGCGCTGGCCCATGACTTCATCCTGGCGATGCCCAACGGCTACGAGACCGTGATCGGCGAGCGCGGACTGCGGCTGAGCGGCGGGGAGCGCCAGCGGATCTCCATCGCGCGCGCCATCCTGAAGAACGCACCTATTCTGATTCTCGACGAGGCCACGTCGGCGCTCGACACGGAGAGCGAGTCGCTGGTGCAGGTGGCCCTACAAAACCTGATGACAGGGCGGACGGTGTTTGTGATTGCGCACCGGCTGTCGACGGTGCGGCGCGCCGACCGGATCCTGGTGCTGGAAAATGGCATGATCGCGGATGAGGGCACGCACGAGCGGCTGATGGCGCGCACCGGAACGTATCGGCGGCTGTACGATCTGCAGTTCATAGATGTCGAAATCGCCAACGGAAGCGAGTGACGCACAGCATGAATATCCGATCGATGACGGGATATGCGCAGGTTAAGGAGCACGTGAGCGACCAGCTCACGATCACGCTCAGTCTGAAATCGGTGAACCACCGCTTCCTCGACCTGCACCTGCGCATCCCAAACGAACTCGATGCCGTGGAAATGAAGGTGCGCCGCGTACTGAAGGAGCGGCTGCACCGCGGGCATATCGAGGTCACGCTGAGCCTGGAGCGCACGGGTGGCGCGGCGTTCTCGGTGAACCGCGAACTCGTGGGCGGGTACCTAAGCGCGTTTCGACAGGCGGCAGAGGAGTTTGGCGTCAGCGCTGAGCCGGACCTCAATGCGGTGCTGAAACTGCCGGGCGCTCTGAACGCGGCGGAATCCGAAGAAGGCGCGGACGAGCTGGAGACGCACGTTACAGCAGCGCTGGAGCAGGCCATCGAACACTTGAACCTGATGCGCGAAGAGGAGGGCCGCGGGGCGGGCGCGGAGCTGCGCGAGCGTATGCAGCATCTGTCAAAGGCAACGAATGAAGTTGAGCTGCTGCGCCACAAGGTGCTGAAGGCGTATCACGACAAGGTGCACGGGCGCATGCAGGAGCTGATTGGAGCGCACGCCGATCCCGACCGCATCCTGCAGGAAGCAGCGATGCTGGCCGAGCGCAGCGACATTCAGGAAGAGCTGGTGCGCATGAAGAACCACATTCAGCACTTTCTATCGCACCTGGACGCCGGCGGAGAGGTGGGCAAGAAGCTGGACTTCCTGCTCCAAGAGATGAACCGCGAGGCGAACACGTTGTTATCGAAGACCACGGGCGTGGCTGGCGAAGCGCTGCGCATCACGGAGCTGGGGCTGGCGATGAAGTCGGAGATCGAGCAGGCCAAGGAACAGGTGCAGAACCTCGAATGAACCGCATCGTGTTTATCATTTCCGCTCCGTCGGGCTCGGGCAAGTCTACGCTTACCGCCGAGTTGCGCAATAGTGTGCCCAACCTCGAATTCTCGATCAGCTATACGACGCGCCAGCCGCGGGGCAGCGAGGAGAACGGCAAGGAATACTTCTTCGTCACGCGTGAACAATTTAGGCGAATGATTGATGAAGATCAGTTCCTCGAGTACGCTGAAGTTTTCGACAACTATTACGGCACCGCCCGCAGCTTCCTGCAGGAAGCGTTCGCGCGGGGCAACGATCTCATCCTCGACATCGACGTGCAAGGCGCGGCGCAAATGAAGAAGAAGTTGCCGGAAGCGGTCAGTATCTTCATCCTGCCGCCATCGCGGGAGGAGTTGGAACGGCGGCTGCGGCGGCGTACAGTAGCGGAAAACGAAACCCGCCGCCAGCTAACCGGCGAGGGCAAATCAGCCGATGAATTGGAAGCGGTGTTGCAGCGCCGCCTGCAGGAGGCATCGCGCGAGATTGAGAATTATTCGGAGTATGACTATATTCTGGTAAATGAGAAAGTGGAGCCCGCGATCGACGTGCTGCAGTCGATTGTGAAGGCTGAGCGGGTGAAACGTTCTCCGGAGCCGGCACGGGCCGGGGACGAGCAGGTTCTGGCGGCCGCCGAATCGGCGGAGCGTCCCAACATGATGCAACAGGTGCAAACGATCCTGGCAACGTTTGATCTTTCCAGTTCGCACGCGACAGGGAGCAACGCATGAAGCCGGTTGATGGGTTTGACAGCAAGTACCGTTACATTCTGGTGGCCGCCCGCCGGGCCCGCCAATTGCAAAATGGCGCGCAGCCGGTGGTAGAGCCGCACTCGCAGAAGGCCTGCCGCATCGCCGAAGAAGAAATCAATGCCGGCAAGGTGAAGTGGGTGGTGCCGCCTCCCAACACCGAACCTATAACGGCGGCGGAAGAGCCGACTTCGGGATTGGTGGGCGGCGAGGCCGACGACTAAGGTCCCGCTCACGTCTTGAGTTGTTTCCATGAAAATTGCATTGGGAGTTACGGGAGGAATTGCCGCCTACAAGGCCGCGGAGATCGTGCGCCTGCTGCAGGACCGCGGCGTTCGCGTGCAGGTGGTAATGACGGCGTCCGCGCAGGAGTTCGTGCGGCCGTTGACCTTTGCGGCGCTCTCGGGCGAAAAGGTCATTACCGGAATGTTTGAGGCGGACGAGCAGCCCAACCTCGACTCAGCCGTCGAACATATTGCGGTAGCACAGTCGATTGACGCTCTGCTCGTGGCTCCGGCGACGGCCGACACGCTCGCCAAGTTCGCTCAGGGGATCGCAAACGATTTTCTCTCCACGCTGTACCTGGCAACCAAAGCTCCTGTGCTTGTCGCGCCTGCGATGAACGTGAATATGTGGGAGCATTCGGCGACGCGCGCGAACCTGGAAGTGTTGCGGCAGCGCGGGGTGCAGATCGTCGAGCCCGGCAGCGGTTATCTGGCCTGCGGGATGATCGGCGCGGGACGACTGGCTGAGCCCGAGCAGATTGTTGCGGCGACATTGGAGCGGCTGGGCGTTTCTCAGGACCTGGCCGGCGAGACGGTGCTGGTGACGGCCGGACCGACGCACGAGCCGATCGATCCGGTGCGGTATCTCGGCAACCGGTCGAGCGGCAAGATGGGCTACGCGCTGGCGGAAGCGGCGCTGCGACGCGGGGCGAAGGTAATTCTGGTCAGCGGGCCGACGGCGCTAACGCCACCGGCGGCCGCGCAAACCATCTTTGTGGAAACAGCGCAGCAGATGCGAACCACCGTGCTGGACCGCTGGGAGCACACGAGCATCATCATCATGGCGGCGGCGGTGGCGGATTATCACGTGACGAACCCGGCGACGGAAAAGATCAAGCGCAACGGGCCGCTCGAGCTGCAACTTGAGCCGAACCCCGACATCCTGGCCGACCTGGGCAGCTTGCGGGCCACAACTGGCAAGAAGAGTCCGGTGCTGATTGGCTTTGCCGCCGAGACCGATCATCTGCTGGAAAACGCCCGTGCCAAGCTGGCGAAGAAGCGAGTTGACGCCATTGTGCTCAACGATGTGTCGCGAGCGGACATCGGGTTCAACTCCGAGCGAAACGCCGTCACCATCGTGACCGCCGACGACGCCATCACGGTGCCGGAAGCCAGCAAGATGGAAATTGCACAGAAAATTCTGGACGTCGTGATTCCCAAGCGGCAGGCAAAGGCTACACTGGTGACTTCACCGGTCCGTAGCTGATGGCCCTCGATCCCACAAGAAAATCCGCGATTCGCGAGCGATTGAGCTTCTATCGCGAGCTAGGGGTCGGGCCGCTTTACAGGCGCGAGGTCGAGGCTGGCGAACGTTCACATGATCTTGGCGAAGCGTTGGTCGAAGCGGCGGCGGAAGTGGGCGACGAGATTGCTGCGGAACAGGAACAGTCCGCACAGGAGGCGTATCTGCCGACAGCCGACGACCGCGCGGGATCGCTGAACGTTATCCGCGACGATATCGGCCCAGACTGCCAGCGCTGCAAGCTGGCAAAACAGGGGCGCAAACAAATTGTGTTTGGCACGGGAGACCCGAACGCCGAGCTTATGTTCATTGGCGAAGGGCCGGGCGCCGACGAGGACGAGCAGGGACTGCCGTTCGTGGGCCGAGCTGGCCAGTTGCTGAACAACATGATTACGGCGATGGGGCTGACACGCGAACAGGTGTACATCGCCAACATCGTGAAGTGCCGTCCGCCAGGGAACCGCACGCCGGAGCGTGACGAGTGCGAGACGTGCTCGCCGTTTCTGATGCGGCAGATTCGCGTGGTGCGCCCAAAGGTGATCGTGGCGCTGGGCGCAACCGCGGCGAAAAACCTGCTGGCGATGAACGATTCCATGGCGTCGCTGCGTGGGCGGTTCTATGACTTCTCGCCGTCGCGCTCTCTCGCCGATACCGACGAGCCTTTCGATTGCAAACTCGCAGTCACCTACCATCCGGCGTATTTGTTGCGCGATCCGCGGCAAAAGGGCGAGGCCTGGAAGGATCTGCAGATGGTGATGAAGCTTCTGGGGCTGCAACCTCCGGCAAAGAGCCAGAACACAGAAGGAAGCTAGGGCGCCATGTCCCGCTTCTGCGATGTGGCTGTGCCGGTTCCGCTGGACGCCGCGTTTACCTATTCCATTCCCGAAGATCTGCCGGAGCCGTGCGTCGGAGGGCGGGTGATTGTTCCCTTCCGGGAGAACCGGCTGTGCGGCATCGTCACCGAGTTGCACGATCGCCAGCCCAGATTCAAGGCCAAGCCAGTACAGCAGGTGCTGGACGCGACTCCTGCGCTCACTCCTGAGTTGATGCAACTGGGCCGTTGGATTGCGAGCTACTACATCGCGCCTCTGGGTGAAGTGCTACGCACCATGCTGCCGCTCTCGGCCGAGTTTCGCCGCGCCACCGGATATCGCATTACCGAAAAGGGGCAGGAGGCGCTGCACGCCGCTTCGAGCGTCGGCTCGTCACGGCGCGCCAAGGTTGAGCCGGAACAGCAAATGCGCGAGTATGCCGCCCTCAACCGGTTGGCCGACGGCGAATTAATGCGCGAAGCATCGTTGCGCGCGGCGGGAGGCGCAACACGCGAGGTACTGCAGGGCCTGTTGCGCAAGAAATGGATTGCCCGCGAAGATTTGAGCGGGGTTCGCGACGCGAGCCGGAACATTCAGATTGCGACGCTTAAGACGGTTGAAGGCAAGTTAAACGCCAATCAGCAGGCGATTGTCGACTACCTGCAGGTACAAGCGAAACAGCGCGCACACGTCTCGGCCATTCGCGAGCTGACGGTACCGCGAACGACGCTGCAGACGCTGGTGAAGCGCGGCATCGTCGAAATCAGCGAAGAGCCCGCCAGCTTCCGCATGTCGGGCATGAAGCCGCGCAAGCTGGAGTTTCTCTTCAACCCGGCGCAGAAAGCTGCGCTTCAACAGATTGGAGAGGCGGTGGACGCAGGCAAGTTCCTGCCGATTCTGCTGCACGGCGTGACCGGCTCGGGAAAAACCGCGGTGTATCTCTCGGCGATGCAGGCGATGCTGACCAAAGGGCGGTCGGCGATTTTGCTGGTGCCCGAGATCGGGTTGACTCCCGCGATGGCCGCTGATCTGCATCAGGTTTTCGGCGACGAAGTGGCCATCCTCCACTCGGGGTTGACCGACGACGAGCGGGCCGAGCAGTGGAAGCGCATCCGCAATGGCGAGTGTCACATCGTGGTCGGGACGAGGTCGGCGGTGTTCGCGCCGGTGGCAGACCTCGCGCTGATCGTGGTGGACGAAGAGCACGATCACTCCTACAAACAGGATGAGACGCCGCGCTACCACGCGCGCGATGTGGCGGTGATGCGCGCCAAGATGACCAACGCCGTGGTAGTGCTGGGCTCGGCCACGCCGTCGCTGGAGACCTACTACAACGCACAGCAGGGCAAGTACCGGTTGCTCGAGCTGGCCGAACGCATCGAACAGCGCCCGCTGCCCGAGGTTGAGATCATCGACATGCGGACCGAATTCCGCGATGCCGAGAAGGGCGAGGTGCTGTCGCGCAAGCTGGTGGGTGAGATCGGCGAGCGCCTGGAGCGCAACGAGCAGGTGATGGTACTGCTGAACCGGCGCGGGTATTCGGCATTCGTGCTCTGCCGCGAGTGCGGCGAGACGGTGCAGTGCAAGAACTGCGCCATCTCCATGACCTATCACAAGCGCGAGCACGGCCTGGTCTGCCACTACTGCGGCTTCAAGCGGCCCGCGCCCCGGACCTGCCCAAAGTGCGGAAGTGAATACGTGCAATATCTTGGCACCGGCTCGGAGAAGCTGGAGCACCTGCTGCACGGCATGTTTCCGCAGGCACGTATCGCGCGGCTCGACCGCGACACTGTGCGCGGCCGCGACGATCTGGAGCGCGTGCTCTCAGCGATGCAGGCGCGAGAGATTGACTTGCTGGTGGGCACGCAGATGATCGCCAAGGGACACGACGTCCCAAATGTAACGCTCGTGGGGGTGGTGGGCTCGGACGCCGCGCTGGGTTTCGCGGACTTTCGAGCCGCCGAGCGGACGTTTCAGCTGCTGACGCAGGTCGCCGGACGCGCCGGGCGCGGCGAAACTCCGGGCCGGGTGGTGCTGCAAACGTTCTTCCCCGAGCACTATGCGATCCAGTTCGCGGCAGCACACGACTACAAAGGGTTTTACGACAAAGAGGCGCGCTTCCGCAGTTGGATGCACTACCCTCCGTTCAACACCGTGAGCAACGTGCTGGTGCGCAGCCCCAAGCTCGACGAGGCCTTGACATGGTCAGGCATCCTGGGTAAATGGTTTGCCGCGACTCGACTTGAGGGTGTGCGTGTCATGGGCCCGGCAGCCGCGCCCATCGTTCGCCTGAAGACCGAGTACCGTTATCACTTCCTGCTGAAGTCAGCCAGCCGCGAGCGCATGAACACAGCCTTGCGCGCCATGATCGAGCACGCAGTGGAGAAGAAAATCCCGCGCACCAACTTGGTGGTCGACGTGGATGCGCTGTCGCTGACCTAGCTATCGGACAACGATCCGCCACAGAATCACGCCAATCGCAGCGGCAATTCCTATGGCGTAGCCAATCATCCGCGCCTTACCGACTTGTTGTTGTTCCCGCATGAGCAACCTCCTTCCAGCGGGCGAGTGTGTCCGCTGGAGTGAGTGAATGCGACCAGACTACACCGATTCGCCGGCCTCGCGTGAAGGCCTACTTGCCAGGATCTTTCCGCCAGGCCTTGAGAGCTTTGCGAAGCTGAACAATTTGACCGAGGTGGTAGGCGTTATGGTCGGCGACCAGCAGCGCTTCACGCATCAGGGTTTGTCCCTGGCCGCGGAGCAAGGGGTCGAGGAGGGGACGCGACCGGTCGAGTACAAGGCCACGCATCTCTTCAATCAAATCCATGATGGATCCCACGCACTGGTCCCACGCCTCTTCCTGCGGCGGCGTCGGCTCCGGCGGCCAGTAACCGCTCGGCCACGGCGGTGACTTGTGGCGGGTGTCTTTGGTGAATTCCACGATGTCCCAGAGCGCAACCCGCAGGTGCACGATCAGTTCCCACGCGGAGTGGGAAAAGCCGGGCGGCCGCTCGCCTCGCAGGTCTGCCGGAAAGTCATTCACGGCAGTGCGAAAGTCGGGGTGCGCCTCGCCCCAGTCCAGCGTCTTGGCAAGTTGCTGTCGAACTTGCTGATCGTGCGTCATGCTGCCTCCTGCAACGGCCCGCATCATAGTAGCAGGTACGATGACGCGAGTTTCAAGATTGAAGCTCGACCATCGGTGCGAGATGCTCGACATGCGAGTAAAATGAAGCCAATCGCCGAGGATGGCCCAGGCGATTGGGCCTAGCCAGCTTTGAAACCATGCAGGTAACTGATATCCCATGCCTCAAATAGGTAGTTTCACGCTTCTCTTGGCCCTTGCACTGGCCTCCTATTCGTTTGTCGCCGGAGTGCTGGCGCTCTACCGCAAAGACGACCGGCTGACGGAAACCGCGCGCCGCGCCGGCATTGCCTGCTGGGCCGCGGTCACAGTGGCTTCGGTAGCGCTGGTGATGGCTGCTTTCGGCAACGACTTTTCGGTTGCCTACATCATGCATCACAGCAATCGCGACTTGCCCATCGCCTACAAGTTTGCTGCGCTGTGGTCCGGGCAGGAAGGCTCACTGCTGCTGTGGGCGTGGCTGCTCTCTACCTACGGCCTGGTGATGCGGCTGCGCTACAAGGTCGATCCGCAGCTCACGGCGTACGCGTCGGCGATTGTCGCGGCGGTACAGATATTCTTCCTCCTGCTGGTCAACTTCGCCGCGCACCCATTCGGCCTGGTGAAGGGCACGATCCCGGCCGACGGCAACGGGCTCAATCCGCTGCTGCAGTATCCCGAGATGGTGATCCACCCGCCGATGCTGTACCTGGGCTACGTCGGGGTGACCGCGCCGTTCGCGTTTGCGCTGGGCGCGCTGATCATGAAGTATCCCGGCGAAAAGTGGATCCACATCACCCGCCGCTGGACCATGGTGGCATGGCTGTTCCTGACCGTCGGCATTTTTCTGGGAGCGCACTGGGCCTACGCCGTGCTCGGCTGGGGCGGATACTGGGGATGGGACCCGGTGGAGAACGCATCGATCCTGCCCTGGCTGACGATGACGGCATTCCTGCATTCGGTGATGATGCAGGAAAAACGCGGCATGATGAAGATGTGGAACATGTGGCTGATCTTCATCACGTTTCTGCTGGCCATCTTCGGAACGTTTCTTGACCCGCAGCGGCGTGGTCAGCTCGGTGCATGCGTTCGCGCAATCGGGCATCGGGATCTGGTTCGTGTGGTTCCTGTCCATCGCGTTCGCGACCTGCGTCTTCTTCTTCGTACGCAACCGCGAGACGCTGAAAAGCGAGCATCGCCTGGATTCGCTGATCTCCCGCGAATCGAGCTTCCTGTTCAACAACCTGGTGCTGCTGGTGGCTTGTTTCGCAGTGCTCTGGGGCACGCTGTTCCCAGTGTTGTCGGAGTGGGTCACGGGCAGCAAAGTCACGGTTGGCCCGCCGTTCTTTAACCGCGTGAATGTGCCCATCGGACTGTTTCTGCTGTTCCTGACCGGCATTGGCCCGCTGCTGGCGTGGCGGCAGACCTCGTGGGACAGTCTGCGGCGGAATTTTCTGTGGCCAACCATCATCGGAGTGGTAACGGCGCTCGGACTAATCGCCGGCGGCATGAGGCCGTGGCAAGACAGCGCTTATTTCTATTCGCTGATGGCAATCTCGCTGGCAGCACTAGTGGCGGCGACCATTGTCGGCGAGTTCTGGCGCGGCGGACGAGTGATTGCCCGGCAGCAACACATCAACGTTCTCTCCGGCATGGTACAGATTACGCGCCGCAACACTCGCCGCTACGGCGGATATCTGGTGCACTTCGGCGTCGTCCTGATCGTGATTGGCTTTGCCGGCCTGCCGTTCAACGTCAGACAAAGAACAAGAGATGGGATTCGGCGACAAGATGCAGATCGGCGGCTACACGCTCGTCTGCCAGTCGTACACCCAGGACGACACGCCGAATTACGGCAGCGAGTGGGCCGTCATGGACGTGTACCGGAACGGCAAGAAGATCGACACGATGTATCCCGAGCGGAGGTTTTACAAGGCCAGCGAGCAGACATCGACCATCGTGGCCAACCGCTCGCGGCCCAACGAAGACCTGTACCTCGTGTACACCGGAAAGAACCCCGAATCCGGCAAGCCGATTATCAAGGCGCACGTGAACCCCCTGGTGATGTGGATCTGGATTGGAGTGGTGGTGGTGGGATTCGGCACAGTAGTGACGCTGGTTCCGAGCGCCAAGCCTGTGAAGTACGCGGTTGCGCCGAAAGAGCGCGAACTGGCAGAGGCGGCGAGCAGGGCACGGTCGAAGTGGGCGGAGATTAGCCAGTGGTTCGCGGCTAGTCGGTAGTACTGGGCCGCGAGGATTCGCTCGGGGCGACACAGATTAGGAACAGTGGTAAGTGAATAACTTGAAACTTGAAACTCGAAACTCGAAACTTCGCCTCGCCCAGATCGCGTTGATTGCCGTGATGGCCGTCGCCTTCATGGGCGCCGACGTCGATGCCCGCTTTAACAAGTTGGGGCATCAGCTCATGTGCATGTGCGGCTGCAACCAGATTCTGCTGGAGTGCAACCACGTCGGCTGCGCTTACTCGGACCGCATGCGCAACGAGCTGACCGCCGGCCTGGAACGGGGCGACAGCGATTCGCTCGTCTTGCAGAGCTTCGTTCAGAAGTACGGCAACACCGTGCTGGCCGCGCCGACCAACAGCGGATTCAACATCGTGGCCTGGGTCATGCCCTTTGCGGTGTTCGCGCTCGCTACGGCGCTGGCGGTGTGGCTGGTGCGTTTGTGGAAGGCGCGCCCGGTGGCGCAAGCGGTGGCTACGCCGAACTTGGCCGCCGGAGAATTGGACGCCCTGCGCAAGAAGGCGCGGGAGGAGACCGAATTTTGATGCACTCTTTTTTGATTTCCGCGGCAATGGCTAGCGAGACGCCGTCCATATTGTTTGGATGCGCTCTGTTTGCCGCATCCCTGTTCGTTTACGTGTTCTACGAGCCCGGCAACATCGACGCGGGCGAAGCCAAGACGCGCTACGGCTACCTGCAGGAGCGCAAGGACGCGACTTACGAAAATCTCCGCGATCTGAACTTCGAGTACAAGGCCGGCAAATTGAGCGAAGAAGACTACGCCCTGCAGCGCGCAGCGCTGGAAGACGAGGCGGCAGCAATTCTCGCCGAGATGGAGAGCATCGAGCATGCGCGTGGCGCCGCGATCGCCAGGGGGGGCCGCGCGTGAAAACCACGTTCATGTTGATGGCGTCCATGCTTTTAGCGGCCACTTTTGCCTCCGCCCAGAACATCACCGGCACGGTCACCAACGGCACCACTGGCAAGCCGGCAGGCGGCGACGAAGTCACATTGCTATCGCTGTCGCAAGGCATGGAAGAGGTCGGCTCCACCAAGACCGACGCGCAGGGCAGGTTCACTCTGAAAGCGCCCACCGAAGCCAACGTCCCGCACATGGTCCGCGTCACCCACGGCGGCGTGAGCTATTTTCCGAGCGGCGGCCCGCTCATGCCCGGCAAGACCACCGCAGAACTTACGGTGTACGACACCGCCAAGAAGGTAGATGGCCTCTCGCAGACGGTGGAGGTGGACCGCTTCCAGTCCGACGGCACGCAGTTGCAGGTGATCGCGCTGTTTGCCGTGCAGAACCAGTCGAAACCGCCGCGCACCGTCGCCGACGACCACACCTTTACCTTCGTGCTGCCCGAGGGCGCAACTATCGATTCCGGTCTCTCGCGCGGGCCGGGCGGACAGCCCATCAACGACCAGCCCACCGCAGCGGGCGCCAGGAACCAGTACGCATTCAGCTTCCCTCTGAAACCCGGCGAGACACAGTTTCAGCTTTCGTATCACCTGCCCTATAACGGCAAGGCAAGTTTCTCGCCCAAGCCTCTGGCCGACGTGCAGCACTTCGTCGTCATGACGCCGCAGGGCATGACCTTTACCGCCAAAGACCCGAAGCGTTTCCAGTCGATGCCCGACAACTCGGGCGCAGGCATTATGGTCGCCACCAATGCCAAACCGGGTGAAGATCTCAGCTTCAGCATTGCGGGCACCGGGCAGTTCCAGCCCGAAGGCCAGCAGGCCGAAGGCGGCGGCCAGGCTGCTGGCGGCGGTAGCGAAGCCATGGGAGCCGGTCAAGCTGCCGGCCGTGACAGCCGGCCCGGAGGCGGACTCGGCGCGCCCATCGACTCCAACGACCCGCTCTTTGACTACCGCGCCGTGATTCTCGGCATCTTCGCACTCGTGCTGGTGATGGGCGGCTTCTACGTCATTGGCAAGTCGAACAGCACGGCCCCCGTGTTGGCAACCACGGGCGCGGCGGTGCGCACTCCGATCTACGACTCGCCCGCTCCCGCCGACCGCAACAGCAAGCTGCTTGACGCGATGAAAGATGAATTGTTCCACTTGGAGTTGGACCGCCAGCAGGGCAAGATCAGCGCGGAAGAATACGCAACCGCCAAGGCCGCGCTCGACGAAACCATCAAGCGCGCGCTGGCAAGGCAGAGTAGTTAGTCCGTTCGACAAACGCGCTGGTCCCCTGACCGGCGCGTCAATCTTCGGTCTGCAACATCGCAAGTTTCGCGATCTCCAATGCCAGCGTAGAATCGGCTGTTGCGGCCCTGCTCGATGGGACGCCTGCGGATTTTGCTGCATTATCCGACTCGAGGTTTTTACCGATGGCACTCATGCAAAAAGGCGTAGCGCTGGCGGCCAGCCGCATGCCCAAGAAAATCTCTCCGCGGGTTCACGCAGCGCTCGACTACGCGGTGGCGGGATCGTTTCTTCTGGCGGGCGCGCTGTTCTGGAAACGTAATCGGAGGGCAGCATTGGGTTCCCTGCTCTGCGGTGGCGCCACCGCCGCCGTCAGCCTGCTGACGGACTACTCCGGCCAGAACGGCAAGCCCATCTCGTACGCTATGCACGGACAGATCGATACCGGCCTAATCGCCATGACCGCTGCCATGCCCAACCTGATGAATATCGAAGACGAGCCCCAGGCCAGGTTCTTTTCCGGCCAGGCGATGGCCAAGACCGCCATCACGGCCATGACCAATTTTGAGCGCCCACGTCGCCAGAAGTCGCGCCCGGACGCCGACGACGAGCCGCTGGGCATCTAGCCTCCTCGATCGCCGCAACCCGGCGGTCTTGGCTACATCTACATAGGCAAGGTTGAGTTATGGGAAATACGTTTAAGACTGCGCTATTGCTTACGGCGATGACGCTTTTCCTTTTATTCGTTGGCCAGACGTTCGGCGGCGAGCGTGGCATGATGCTCGCGCTGATTTTTGCCGTCATCATGAACTTCACGTCTTACTTCTTCAGCGACAAGATCGCCCTTGCAGCCTACCGCGCTCAGCCGGTCACGCGCGAGCAACTGCCGCGCGCTTACGAGATTGTCGAACGCCTGACCCAGAAGATCGGCATCCCTATGCCGAAGATGTATGTCATCCCCTCCGAGTCGCCCAACGCCTTTGCCACCGGGCGCAACCCCGAGCATGCCTCAGTCGCGATGACTGAGGGCATCCTGAACCTGCTGAATGACGAAGAGATGGAAGGCGTGCTGGCGCATGAGTTAGGCCACGTCCGCAATCGTGACATCCTCATCAGCTCGGTCGCTGCTACGCTAGCCGGTGCGATTACGATGATCGCCCGGATGGGCTATTGGGCCTCCCTATTCGGAGGCGGTGGCGACCGCGACGACCGTGGTCGCGGTGGCGGCATCGTCGCGCTGCTGATGCTGATCCTGGCGCCCATTGCTGCGACGCTGATTCAGCTCGCCGTCTCTCGCTCGCGGGAGTACGAAGCCGATGCCAGCGGCGCCCGCTACACTAACAACCCCTACGCTCTTGCCAGCGCGCTAAAGAAACTCGACACCTATTCCAAGCGCGTCCCCATGACGGCGACGCCCTCCACGGCGCACTTGTTCATCGTGGCTCCGTTACTGGGAGTGGATTTCTCCAGCCTGTTCTCCACCCACCCACTGATCGCCAAGCGCATCGAGCGGTTGACCGGCCATCCGGCGGACTTGGAACCCTAACGCCAATCGCGCACCACAGGCTTACATTGGGCCGCGACTGCCGCTACACCTCCAGCAGCACGACAAAGCACTCGGTATCCCTCCTAAGTCGTTTTGTCGGCGGCGTCGCTGGTTTTCGCGACTTCCCGCAAGTTGGCGAGAAGGTTATCAGTTTGGCGAAAATGACGACGCTGCAGCCTTTGGCAAGGCTGGAATGTCTTTAATTATGATATAGTTAAGAGAATCCTTCCGGCTCCAAGTGCCCAAGTCACCGTCCTTCCTACGCGGGTTCCTGTTACTAAAAATTAACCAATATGCCACTTTTGTTTCATTGTTTTGTCGGTACTTAAGTGTATAGTAACTAAATCGGAGATTACTTCCGCTGAGGGTGACTTTGTCGTACAAGCCAACTTACGTGCTGATTCTGGCAATCGCCATTTCCCTGATGGGAATGGTGGCTATCACACCAGTGCGCGCTGCCGTTCCTTCACGGCAGCCCAATAGTGGAGACCCGAAGCCGCAGGTCGCAGACGCAGTTACCGCGGCTTCCCAAAACGGGACCCGCGCCACCGCGGATGACGCCTGGACAGCCACTCGTCAAGATGAGGCAACGGGCTTCACCGAAGCTGCCAGTGCATACGACCCCGATTCCACCGAGCTGAGCGCAGCCGACAACCAGGTTTCCGCAGCTGCCAACAAGCCGCAGGACAGGCCGTCGAGCCACACCAAGATTCCGGAGCCAAGCACGCTGGTGCTGTTCGGTACCGTTCTGATCGGAATCGGTTACGCAGCCCGCAAGCGCACAAGGCCGTGAGCAGCTTTCCTTGCGCTTGTCGTTCGGTCTGACTCCAGTGCCAGGCCTGCTGTACCGACGCAACTCCCTTTCAGGGATCGAAATAAAGTCACGCTGCGCACCTCCCGAATGACTATGGCTACGTGTCCCCCAGGCCGGGACCGGTGTGCGTCGGGAGCCTGGAACTCACCTCCCATCACAGACCGGCCGCTTGGGAGACATGTCCAGCGGCGGTGAGCAAACCGCCACTCTTCACAATGCTCTAGCTGAGGGAGGTCGCAATGTCTTACGACGAATTGCAGGTTTCGACAGATTTTGATTTCTGCGCAAGGCCGAGGTCAATGCGCTCGTTCCATTCGACGCGTCCCTCTTCTCGCGCGGGCTGAAGACCCTGGAACCGCACCTCGATTGTCAGCAGAAAAACGCGCAGGCGATTCCCGGAGAAGAGACTGCATCGGCAATGGCGTGATTCTCGATATACCACATTGTCGGATAAGCACTCTTGGTGGTGCTGCGTCGCGAGGGTCTAGGTCGCCACGGTTAGCAATTTATTCCGGCGCGGGATCTTGACCTCACTCGACCCGTCATTTGACCCGCGCTCTGCGACAACGGCCTGAAACTTGGCTACCTCTGACATTGTGGTACTAGAGCGAATAGGCATGCAACACGCACGAAACCCTTATCGTGTGCGTACACGCGGATAGACCTGCCTCCTGTCACACTTGCTTCTGCGCACCCAGCGGGACCTTCGGGCGCTCCCTCCCGAATCCCGCTCGAGAGATTTCCACAGGTCGGGGATATCAAGTGTAGGACTACGTTGTGTCCTTGTCTTTCGGATCGCTCGCAACTCATACAAGTGCTTGGAGTTGACACCCATTCCGGTTGCCGGTCACATTCCGGTACGTTCACCCCGGTCCCGACCGTTTACTTTAGACCGGCGGGCGAGCGATAATAGAAGTCGGTTAGTCACCTACGATCCATCCAGCGAACTCACGCGTCGGCCCCAAATCCAGGTATCTGACAGTGTGGGAGGAGTGAAATGCAGGTCGAATCTGAGTATTCTGCAGACGTTAATCAGCGCGAACGTATTTGGTTTTTCCCCAACAAGTTCTGGGCCGCCACCAAGGGCATGGAGCCCGACGCGGTGAGCCATCTCATGGAAGAAGTTGAAAAATACGCCGAAGAGAAGAACCTCGAGGCGCTCAAGAAGTATCCTTTCGTATTCGTCGGCGACCCTTACACAGACGAGAACCACGCGGCCTAGGCCGACTGCCGTTGTTCGCGCGATCAGCCGGTGTTCTCGAATCCCGGCTCTAGCTGGGCAGTTTGCGCCGCGGCGGCATTGGCTTGATTGCGATGGGCATCCGGATGTAGCTCTCCAGCAGGTAGCGCGCCTGCGCTAATTGCTCCCCAAACGGACTGACCGCGTTCGTAAGCCCGGCGGCATGAATCACCAGCACGCCGGCCCTGCGTTCCACCACGACGCTCGAGATATGCTGGTCGTGCACATCATCCAGCGCATTAGCCAGGCGTAACACACCCGCCAGGGGCATCAATTCCGCCCGGCGCTGTGCGGGCAGTCCGGCAAAAATCGGATGATTGGAGAGGGGTAGTCCCCCGCGATGATAGTGCGCCACGATCGCCACACTCTGCAGGTAGTCCTCGGTCCATCCTACCGGCGGCTTCAGGCTGCGGATCATCCGGTACCCACGCTTGCGGTGCCCACCGTCCTTGTCGCGCCCTACATCGTGCATTACTGCCGCCGCTTGCAGGATGCGCCGCGCCGGTTCTGATTCGGGCAGCAGGCCTTCGCGCGCCAGGCCATCGAAAATCTCCAATGCCAACCGCGTCACCAATTCCGTGTGCCGGTTATCCGGATCCTGAAACGCCGCCCACGTCCGCATCTTCTCCAGGGAAGCTTCGGCCAGCGCATCACCCGACGGAAGTTCCGCCCGCCACTTCCGCCACAGCGACTCCCTCCCCATCATCTTCTTGCGATATAGGTCAATCCGCTTCTGTCGCTCGGCAGTAAGCGTCTCTTGCCACAGAACGCGCTCGTCCGCGCCCACCTCCGGATGCGACTTCACCATCTCCCACAGCACGTCGAAGTCGTGGACCTCGCCCAGCGCATCCTGCAGGTCGCGAAGATCGCCCGACCAGCGTTTGTGGCGCTCGGGCAAGAAGTTCTCCACCGTGTAGCGGAAGCGCTTGATGCCGATTCGCAACTGGTGGTATGCCACCGCGCTGCGGTTGCGAAGTGCAGTACGGTGCAACTCGTAGGCTTCATGCCAGCGTTCCAGCGCAAGGTACTGAAACACCAACCCCTCCAGCGGCACGCGTGTGGCGCGCTCACTCAGCTTGCCGTTGAGCGCCATCCAGCGCTCGCGGTCGAAGCTGCTCACGGCCTCTCGCGCCACCAGCTTCAGCGCCTCTTCCTTCTCCCGCAATGATCCAAGCAGGATATGCCGCAACGGATCATCTTCAGCCGATAGCTTCTCGATCCACTCCATCATGACCTGCGTATCGCGCAGATCGCCAAGACGCGAGAAAAGGCCCTTCCCCAGCTTCTTCATCTGTCGCCACGCCGGATCAGGATCGATCGACAGAAACCCGTCGGCCAGCGATCGGCACCGCCGGATCGCCACTCGCAAGTCGTGTACCGGGTCGGCGGCAAAATCATGGCTGGCCTTATCGGCCTCTTCCAGCACGCGTTCGGCCCAATAACCCAGACCTGACTTCTTTTCGCCGCCGAGCGACGGGTCGATTGTCGGTGGCAACAGCAGGATGTTTAATGTCGGCTGGTCATGTCGGAAGATCATCCGCTCCTATTCTCGCAGAGGAGGAGCGCAGCCACGAAGGTCAGCGCAAAGAACCCGGCGTCGGGCCAGGAATAGGTTCGATTCTGCCCAGCAGAAAGATGTACGATGCGATTCCGGCGAGTAAGACGCTGGCGGCCACTAGAAACGGTCGCCGGAATGACTGCGAATTTCCCACCAGGTATCCGGTAATCACCGGCGCCAGAACGCCGGGCAAGTTGGCCACGAAGTTCATGATGCCCGCCACCCGCCCCGTGCTGCCGGCCGGAGCGATCAGCCCCGGAATCGACCACCCGACCGGCGCTGACGCCGCCAGTCCACACAGCGCAATCGAGATCCACAAGATGGCCACCCGCGGATCGCTGGTGCGCGTAGCTCCGGCCACGGCCAGCGCCATCACGAGACCGCCAATCAGGATGCTCTGCCGCACTCGTGTCGAATCGCGACCTGTCCGAATCAGGTAGTCCACCAGCCATCCCCCGACGATCAAGTCGCTTGCCGTCGCCGCCAGCCACGGGATCGCCGTGAACATTCCTGAGCGCAACACGTCGAGATGTAACGACGTGTTGAGATATCCCGGAAGCCACGTAAGAAACAGGTAGAAGTTGTAGTTGTAAGCCGCCATGCCAAGGGCGAGGCCCCAAACTTTCTTCCGCCGTAGCAGGAACCATAGCGACGCGGCCTCATCGGTCCCGGCCGATGCCACTTCGTGCCCGCCCGCGAGGATATGATCGCGCTCGGCGGCCGACAGCAGCTCGTCTTCCCCTGGCTCCCGATATACATGCCAGAACAGCGCGAAGTAGCCCAGGCTCAGCACGCCTGTGAAAACGAAGCTGGCTCGCCAGCCCCAGTAGTGCACCACCACCGCAACCAGCGGAACTCCGATGGCAGACGCGAACTTGGCACTGGCGTCGAAGATCGCTGTTGCCAGCCCGCGTTCGCTGCGCGGAAACCACACCCCGATGGCCTTCGCATTTCCGGGAAACGTAGGAGCTTCGGCTATTCCAAGCATCAGACGCGCCGAAATCATTGCGGCGAGTCCCCGCGCCAGTCCCGTGGCAAATGAAGCCACGCTCCATAAGAACGCGCTGATGCGAATGACCGGCTTCACCCCGAATCTATCCAGCACAGGCCCTGAGGGAAGCTGCAGCAGTATATAGGTCCAGCTATACGCGCTCAGCAGGTAGCCAATCGCAATCGTGCTCAATCCGAACTCGGCCCGCAGCGGCGTGACAGCGACCGACAAATTGACGCGGTCGAAGAAGTTGATGATGACGCCGATACCCAGCAGCACAGCAATACGCCAGCGCCGGCTGGTCCATAAGGTCGGCAATGAAGTCTCGCGCATCACGCAGTGCAGTCGCTTCGAGACAGTAGAACATACCGGCCGCCGATCTCATCGCCGTCGCGTGGACTCAGTTGCAGCAGGTGCTCTCGAGTGCGGCGCTGCCGCCAGCCACCTGCCCTGGACGGTCGTGCACTCGGTTGTGCGCCATGCCCGTTGCCCGGTGCTGATGGTGCGCGGTGTAGACCGAAGCGTTGCCTAGCCCGCGATCTCCGCGCGTGTCGTTGGGTTGGAAACTCGGCCCAGCGAATCTAGTAATCCTGGGGGAAGTCTGTATCCAGCTCCCGCAACCGAACGTCGACTGTGACCGCTTGGATTGATGCAGTACACTGACTTACTCAGGTAGCCCATGGCGCGCATTGACTTCATTATCCCGGTCTTCAACGAAGGGCCTGCGCTGGAGCGCTTTCATGCCGCTTTGCACGCTTCTCTATCGCCACTTCTGCAGCATTCGTTTCGTTTTCTGTATGTCAACGATGGTTCATCGGACGAAACGCCTGCGGTGCTCGATCGCATGGTAGCGTCGGACACCCGGATTGTACCCATCGAGCTTAGCCGGAATTTCGGCCACCAGGCAGCCATCAGCGCCGGCCTCGACGCCTTCGACGCCGACGCGGTCATCATGATGGATGGCGACGGAGAGCATCCGCCTCTTCTTATACCCGAGATGGTCGGTCTGTTCGAGGCGGACTATGACATCGTGCAGACCCAGCGCATGGACAGCGAACGCAAGGGGTTTTTCCTGAAGCGCGTCACTAGCGCCATGTTTTACAACCTGCTTAACCGAATGGGAGAAACCAACGTCATCTCCGGCGCTGCCGATTTCCGCCTGCTTTCGCGCGACGCGGCCGAAGCCCTGCGTCGCCTGCCCGAGTACCACCGCTTCTATCGCGCAATGGTGCAGTGGATCGGATTCCGCTCCGTCATTCTTCCTTACGTGCCGGCGCAACGCATTGAGGGCCACTCCAAGTACTCGCTGCGCAAAATGTTGCGCCTCGCCCAGGACGGAATGTTTTCCTTTTCCCAGGCTCCGCTGCGGCTGGGCTTCGTCATTGGGACAGCGTTTCTGGTACTTGCCGCCACCGAGATCGTGTACGTGTTGAGCTTCTGGATCAGAGGCGAAACTTCCAAGCTTGTTCCGGGCTGGAGTTCCCTGATGATGGTCCTGACGATCTCCAGCGCCACCTCCATGTTCCTGATGGGTATTCTCGGTTTCTATATCGGAATGATTTTTGAAGAGGTCAAACGCCGGCCAGTGTACTTGGTCCGACCGCCGAAATCATCCTCCACATCAGCCACGGCCCCCAAGAATCCCGCGCTGTAGCCGCCTAAGATTGCGGCGGAAGGTAGTAAACCCACATTGTCTTGCCCACCAAGGCAACCGGTTGATGTCCGGCCAACCACGTAAAGCATTCGGGATGTAGATGCGAGCGCCGAACCTCAACTGCCACCCAACCTGAAGCCTTCGCGGTGCAGTCCCAAGGCAACTTGTAGGTGTCGGGCAGTCCAAGCGGGCTCGGATCGTAGTAGGCATCGTAAGCGATGCTGATGTGCTTGATGTCGTGCTCACCCAGATACGTCGCTAACCGCGTTAAATCCTGGCCCCAGTCCAAGTCGCTGATCACGAGAAGCCGCGATGGGTCTTTGCCCCCGAACTCGTTGAAGTAGGCGAGATAATCCGGATGCGCGCGCGCAGACGACACTGCGAGCCACACCACTAACAGAATCGCCGCGGCGCGAAACGCCAGCGGCCGCTGCGGTCGATTCCAAAGCGCGACCAGCCCGCCCGCAGCCAGAATACTCAGCAACGCGAACATCGGCATGACGTAGCGCACACCGCTGTTCAAACCGCTTGGCGCAGTTATGATCAGGATCATTACCGCCGCAGCCAGCGGCGCCGCGATCTCCCAGTCGCTACGGCGTTCCCAATAGCGGCGCAGCGCGGCCACCGCGCCGATGGCAGCCAGCACCAGTAGGGCGAGCGGTGTCTTGAGGGCCAACGCTACCAGGAAAAAGTACCACCATCCTCCTTCTCGTTTCACATGCCCGAAGAGGTACGAAATGGTGCCTTCGCGATGCTGCTCTCGCATCATCCGGATGCCATCCAGCAATTCCGGCGCGGGCAACTGCACTGTCGAAGTGATTCCGCGCACCATGCCGGTGATTCTTGATGACTCCCCAAATACTTTCGTCGCCGTGCGGTCGGGGACCGTTGTGGCTTGGTTCAGCGGCTCATGCGAGAACCGGTAAACCGCCCAGGTCATCAGAAACGCGCACACCAGCGCAATAAACAGAGTGCGCCCCAAGGTTCTCCAGTCCCTCCGCCCGGACGCAACATACAGTACAAAGATTGCCGCACCGCAAGTCGGAAGAAAAGCGACGGTCGAGAACTTCGCGCAAAGCGCCAACCCGCTGGCGATGCCGAACTGGGCCGCAGTCCACTTCCCGGGCTCCCGCAACCACAGCGTGAAAACATAGAGCGCCCAGCAAAACATCGCGGTAAAGGCGATGTCCGTAGTGGCCACAGCGGAGTGCGCCAGAATCGTCGGGATCATGGTGAATACTCCGGCGGCCATCAGCGCCGCAGGAGGTCCGTAAAGCCGTTTCGTCCAGAAGAACACGACCAGCGTGCAGATCACGAAGTACGGCAGGATGCCGATGCGCGCCAGCGTCAGATTGCGCCAGTAGTGGCCGTCAGCCGACAGTATTGGGTATGTGTCCTGCCACGTCGTAAACCGCTCCGGCGCCCGCAGACCCGCCATGTATGGCAGGAACGCCACTGAAATGCGCGCCAGCGGCGTGTGCTTGGCCTCGATCGTGTAGGTTCCCTTTTCCCACCATTCGATGCCGCAGGCCAGGTGCGACGGTTCGTCAATCGTGTGATTGAAGACGTGATACGTCGTAACGATGCGTACGACCCCGATGCCGATTAGCAGCGTAAGGCAAAGCACCCACGCAGCCGGGCGGTTGAAGAAGCAGGAAGCGCTGCCGGCCAATGAGTTTTGGACGCGCTCGCGGACCGCGGCTTGTTCGAAATTGCTCAACGGTGGCCCTAGCTCACCGAACCGGTGGCGCTCACCGTCTGCTGGATGATCGGCAAGGAAACGCTCTGCTCGGTAATCATGGGCCCGCGCATTATGCCCAGCCGGGCGGAGTAAAGGTCTTTGGGCAGGCCTTTCATGTGCAACACCACCTCGTTTACGACCTGGTTCTCGCGCTTCAGTTGCAACGTCATTCCCGGCGGCAGGCCCGAGATCCCGAACACGTCATCAGCCAGGCGCTCGAGGCGAAACGCAGGCACGTTATCGATCAGCACGTTGAGTTGGCCGTCGATCAACCGCACCGACGCTTGCGCGCCCTTCGCCAGCGCGCTCAGCGGTTTGCCGATAACGAACATCGGCATGAACTCGCCCGGAATGCGGAAATCGCACGCAAACCGCCGTAGTTCTGCCTCCGACGCTGGAATCGGATCCGTCGTGATCGAGATGCCTTCGGCACGCCGCCGCGCGATGAAGTCCTCGGGAAACAGTCCCAGCACGAAGTCGTTGATCTGGACATCGATCACCATGTGCACTCGCACGATCGAACTGTTGTTCTTGATCGAGTGCACCTTGGAGAAATCGCCGTACCAGAGTTCGCCCGGCCTCCAATTCATCCGTTCCCCACCGATGTGGAACACAACGTCAGGATGCGTGACAATCGGGATGTGCAGCCGTAGCAGCCCGAACTGGAAGCTGGTGTGGAAGTCGAAGTGGTCCTTGATGTGGCCTTCCGGCGGCAGAAACAGAATCCGCACCACTTCCTTCGGACACTCTAACTCCGCGAGAATCTGCCGGAAGTACGGCGCCCGCTGCAGTTCCTCGGTTTCCTGATACAGGTCGGTGCCCGCCGCGCTCGGAAAGGTCGACTGCTTCCCGCCCATCGAGTACAACGCGATCCCGGTCCATTCGCCCTTGTGGTAAGGCCCCGGCTGCGGCGCGCGCTGCACCTCCTGCAAGGTGCGCAAGTCGCGCTGCAACAACTCTACGTCGTAATTTCGCGGCAGACGAATCGCAACAAGATCGGAAGCGGGCGACATGAAACCTCCACGTATGCAAGGGCTGGTGGAAGCATTATAGGGCAGGCCTACAACTCCCGGCGCGATCCCGCTATATCGCATGTCGCGAACTCAGATCTCTCATCTTCTTTGCCAATTTCGGGAAAGAGCGAAAGCAGAAAGCTCTGCTGACAACAACTCAATAACGGCTGGGTCCTGCCCTAGGAAGCAACTGGCTTCGGGTGAACACCGTGGCCCAAAATGAAAAGCTTCAGGACCGGCTGGCGCCCCATCCTTTCCCAACCGAGGGAAAGGATGGGATATGCACAAGACGACAGCCTACCGCCCGAGCTTGCGCCGCATCATAGCGCCAAGCCCGACCACGCCGGAACCCACGAGCATCAAGCTTGATGGCTCAGGCGTCGAGCCAAGCGGCGTGTTGCCGATGCCGTCGCTCACAACAATGCTGTACTCCCACGCATTGGGAGTATTGGGGTCGATGTAGATGTAGGGATCAGCCAAGGTGGAAGCCGTTGCCAGGCCCTGCACGCAATTTACGCCGGGACAACCACTAATGCCGGCCTCCGTATCGATGTCCGTTTCGACCCAAACCGTTCCGATATCACCCACAGCCATCTGCATGGCCAGCGTGCCCGCCCAGTTTTGCTGAAAGCCGCAATTGCCAGGCCCACAGCCATACTGCAGGAGGTGGGAGACGGTATTGCCGTTCACTGACAGCGACACCATGGCGTCTGCCGCAGAAAACGATTCGAAGTTTGCCCCCGTTCCCGCCGACCTCAGGATGCTGTCCATGAGTACGCTCACCGGGTCGCCGATGTTCCCGCCCGTCACTTCGAAGTAGTAGGTGATCGACAATGACGCGCCCAGGCTACAGCCAACCGGGGCAGACGCGGCACATGTGCTGTCCAACGACACTGCCGCGTTGGGCATGGCCGACACCAGGCCCGAACCAGGACCAAGCGAATAGCTCCCCGGGCCAACCTCGAGAACCTCTTCCTGCTGCTGGTAATTAATGTATCCGTAGTAGAACGGGTCTGGAACAACGCCAGCCGCGCTCGAGATCACGAACAGGCACAAAAAGGTGGCTACTTCTGCGATAAACGTGTGGCGTTTGCTCATTGGGTCCCTCTCCCCGATCAGGTTGTAAATTCCGATAGCCGCAGTTGGCTTGACCGACCAAACACGCGCAGGACGTGTGCTAAAATCGCGGCAATCCTTTGCAGGCTTTCCCACATCGCGCCCGGCGCCGTTTGCGTCGTGGCGAAATTTGCGTTCTGACCTACAAGCGCAATCGGTGAGGAAAACCCGCCACGACGGAACGAAATAAGTTGGGAACCCGGGCCATGGGCGACAAAAGCGCGACGTCGGACCTTACATCATTATTACTGCGCTGGCGCCAAGGCGACGAAGCCGCCCTGCCTTCTATCACCGATGCCGTCTACCAGGAGCTCCGCCGCCTGGCAGGATCGATGTTTCGGCACGAGTCGGAAGGCCATACTCTGCAACCCACTGCGCTGGTGCATGAGTTGTACCTGCAATTGCCCGACATGCAGAGCTTCGACTGGAAGAGCCGCGCGCAATTCTACTCGGTGGCGGCGCGCATGATGCGGAACATCCTCGTGGACCACGCGCGGCGACGCAGTGCGGCCAAGCGCGGCGGCGGGGAAAAGCCGGTCACACTGCCCGACATCGGCAAGCCGTTCAACCTTGACGTCCTGATGGTGAATGACGCGCTGGACCGCCTTGCCGCCAAGCATGCCCGGCAGGCGCAGGTGGTTGAGTTACGTTTTTTTGGCGGTCTCACGGCAGATGAGACGACGGAAGTTCTGCGTCAGCAAGGCATTGACTGCTCGTTGCGGACGGTGGAACGCGACTGGCGGTTTGCGCGAGCCTGGCTGCAGGACGCGATTGCCGGGCAGGACGGCGCGCAGAGGTAATTCCCAAGACAACAAAATGGCAAGGCTTGAGGATGTCTTCGAACGCGCATTGGATTTACCGGCCTCAGAGCGAGAGGCGTTCCTGTCGCGCGAGTGCGCGGGTGACGAGGCATTGAAAGGGTGTGTGGAGCGTCTGCTGGCCAGCGACGCTCTCGCTGATGAGCAGACCTTCTGGAAGGGCTCGGCACTCGACGCCGAGGCCAAATTCGCCCCGCCAGCCCGGATTCTGCGCCTGGGCCAGGTGCTGGGCGACTACCGCATCGTCGAAGTCATCGGCGAGGGCGGCATGGGCACGGTGTATCGCGCTGTTCGCGCCGACGCTGAATATGATCACGCTGTCGCCATCAAGATCGTGCGCGGCGGCTTCGATTCGGCGGCGCTCGCCGGGCGCTTCCGCCAGGAACGGCAGATCCTCGCCAACCTTAATCATCCCAACATCGCGCGCTTGCTCGACGGCGGCACCACCGGCGATGGACTTCCCTACCTCGTCATGGAGTTCATCGCTGGCAAGCCGCTTACGGCGTATTGCGATCAGCACGAGTTGGGCGTTACGGAGCGGCTGCGGCTGTTCCGCCAAGCTTGCAGTGCGGTCGAGTTTGCCCATCAGCGGCTCGTGATCCATCGCGACTTGAAGCCGGGCAACATCCTGGTGAATCAAGCCGGCGAAGTAAAGCTGCTGGATTTTGGCGTCGCCAAGCTGGTGGCGGCCGACGTGGAGTCCCAGCACACTATCGGCATGCATTGGCTGACGCCCGCTTACACCAGCCCTGAACAGCTGAACGGCGAGACTATGAGCACGGCGTCCGACGTGTATTCGCTGGGTGTGATTCTGTACGAGTTGTTGTGCGGACGCTCCCCGTATCGCGAGAAGATGACCACGCTGGCGGAAGCAGTGCGCGTCGTGCGGGACGAAGCACCTCTGCCGCCCAGCGAAATCGCGACCCGCGAGGGCGGCAGTAAAGCACTTGCTCGCAAGCTGCATGGCGACCTCGACCGGATCGTCCTGAAATCGCTGCACAAGCAACCGCCACGGCGCTACGGCTCGGTTGAGCAGTTGTCAGAAGACCTACGGCGCTACCTGGACGGCCTGCCGGTGCGCGCGCGGGGCGACGGCTTCGGCTACCGAGCTGGCAAGTTTGTGCGGCGAAACTCCATTGCCTTAGCTGCCGCTGCGGCGGTTTTCGCCACGCTGGTGGTCGGCATTGTGATGACCTTGCGGGCCGAGGCGCGGGAGCGACGCCAGTTTAACGAGGTACGGCGTCTGGCTCATACCGTGCTGTTTGACTACCATGACGCCATCGCCAGTCTGCCGGGTTCGACTCCGGTGCGGCAGAAATTGGTGGAAGACGCTCTCGGCTACCTCGACGGACTTTCACAACAGACACAAGACGAAGGACTCGAGCGTGAAATTGCCCTGGCATACGTGAAAGTCGCCGACGTTCAGGGCAACACCTACAACGCAAATCTGGGCGATACCGCGGGAGGCATCGAAAGCGCGCGCAAGGCCGTAGCCCACGCCGAACCCCTCTACCAGAACAATCCGAGCGCCGAAAACGCCTATGTGCTCGGTCGCGCGTACCTGGTTATGGCGATTCTGATTCACTCGTCCGACAAGATCGCTGGCGCAGAGGAGTACTACAAGCGGGCCGCAGCTAAGTTTGAGAAGGCCCTCGAAAAACGCTGGGACGAAAAGTGGCAGACCCTGTACATCGAGACCCTGGATTTCCTGGGCGATCTCTACGGTCTCGAGGGGTACGCCAACCTGGGTCGCTCCAAAGATGCTTTGACGGCTTACACCCAGGCGCTCGATTTAAGTGTCGAATTAGTGAAGAAGAACCCGCACTCGCGCGAAGCGCTGGAGACGCTTTTCCTGATGCAAGTCAGCGTAGCCGGCGCAGAGCACAGGCTCGGCCACGTGGCGGCCGCGGAAAAAGGATACCGCGACGCTATCGCGATGAATGAACCCATGGTTAACGGGGCATCAGGCAGCCCTAGTGAACACCAGAATCTGGCTAGCACCTATTCTGATCTGGCCAACCAGTTGGTTGACAGCGGCAGGCCGCAAGAGGCCTTGCCCTATGCCCAACGCGCCTACGACCTCATTCGCGTAATCGCCGCTGCCGACCCCAAAAACTCCCTCTACCAGCGCAGCCTCGCTGCCCGGCAATTATGGCTGGGAAAAATAATTCGCCTTACCGGCGATCCCGCTAAGGCGCAGAGATACTCTCGCGACGCGCTGGCGTCCTTAGAAAAGTTGAGCGCTGCTGATCCGAAGAGCGGAGAAAAACGTTCCGACGTTGCCGCAGCACTGCACCAGCTGGGCGAGGCCGAGTTGGCTGCGGGAGATGCCCGTGCCGCGCTCACTCAGGAACGCAAAGCCCTCGCCATATTGGGCGCCATGCCCGAACAGACCCAGGACGAAAATCTCCGCAAGCAAATCGTGCACTCCAGCATCGCCTCGGGTGAAGCCGAGCTTAAGCTGGGTCATCTGCCTGAGGCTATTGCCGACTTTCAACAGGCCGTCGGCCTCGCCGATAAACTGGTGCACGACGATCCCGATCAGGCTTATGACCGCTTAGACCGTGCCCGCGCGACGACCCATCTGGCACAAGCGCTCGCCATGGACTCTCGATGCATCGAGGCCCAGCCTTTGTTCCAGCAAGCGATCGCGGAGTGGAAGGCACTTCGGGAGATTGGGATTGTGCCGCCTGCGGAATTGGGCGAGCCGGACAAGCTGCAAGCAGCCCTGGCCCAGTGCCGCTAAGGCTAACTAACTGCCCCCCACGTGAGCACCAAAAGAAATACCCCATTCAACCTAGCTAGGCGTCATTGAACCAGGTGCCCTCTAGTCCTTGGATTGAGGCGCGGCCGCCGCGGCCGGCTTCGGTAACGGTTTGCGCGGCAGCATATTCTCGCGCATGGCGGCGTCATACACATACGCCGCGAGAATCACGGCGGCCTGCTTCATGTCGTCGCTCTGGATGCGCTCGTACACGTCCTGATTGGAATGGTGGGTGCGCGTCATGTACTCCACCGGATCTTGAATGAACTGGAAGCCCGGGATTCCGACGGCGTCGAACGACTCGTGGTCGGTGCCGCCGGTGTTGCGATCGGTGATGGTGTTCATGCCGAGGTCGCCGAAAGGCTGCATCCAGGCATTGAAGATCGGCTCGACGGCCTCATTCTCCTGCAGATAGATGCCGCGAATCTTGCCGGTGCCGTTGTCGATATTGAAATAGGCCGACACCTTGGCCTGCTCCGGCTTGAGATCGAGCGGCGTGTCGTTCTTGCGCAACCACTCCGGCAGGGCAAGTTCCTTGGGATCAGTGGGCGGCACGTGTGACCCGAAGTGCGCCTTCACATACGCGGCAGATCCTAGCAGTCCTTCTTCTTCCCCGCTCCACAAGCCAACGCGGATGGTGCGTCGCGGTTTGACGCCGATTGCTTTGAGAATGCGAACCGCCTCCATCACGACTGCGCTGCCGGCCGCGTTGTCGGTGGCGCCGGTCCCGGCGTGCCACGAGTCGAGGTGTGCGCCCAGCATGACGATCTCGTCCTTCTTGTCCGTGCCGGGAATCTCGGCAATCGTGTCATTGGCATTCAGATCGGCATCGTAGAACGTATTGCGGACCTCAATCTCCATCTCCACGGGAATGTTCTTCTCCAGCAGCCGTGTGATGCGCCCGTAGTTCTCAATCGCCATCACCAACGACGGCACGCCAGCGGGATTGCCGGGCTCATAGCTCGCTCCGCCCTGCACGAACACCAGTCCGTTATCTCCTGCACGGCTAGGATCGATGATGGCAGCAACCTTCTCGTCCATCAGAAACTGGTTCAGCGTCTTCTGGAAGGCGATGCGCTGTGCAATTTCCTGAGGGTTGAAACGCGGGTGCTCGCTGGGAATCTGGTACTCGGCGATGTCCGCCAGGTCCTTGTCGTCGTAGCGCTTAAGCGCGGCCTTATCGCCTGGCTTGATCTCGCGCATGTCGCCGTTCAAGACGATCTTGCCGGCAAGCTGTCCTTTGTATTTGTCGAGGTCAGCCTGCGTAGCCAGCTTGACCTTCACCACCGGCGCTCTCAGCACGCCGTTGGTGCTGACGGTCCACGCCTTGGGATACGCCAGCATCGGTGAAGCCTGCGGCACCACCATCCGCACCTCGGTGTACTCGTTCGACCAGCCTCGGCCGAAGGGGAAGCTCTCCAGGTGCGAGTTCACCAGCCCCCATTCGGTGAATTTGTCGCGCGTCCAGTCGTTGGCGGCCTTCATGTTCGGCGAGCCCGTCAGGCGCGGGCCGATGACGTCGGTGAGCTGGCTTTCAATCGCCATCACCTGGGAGTTGTGGAATCCCTCATTACGGATCTGCGAGATCACTTCCCAGTTCACCGTTTCTGTATTGGGCTGCGCTGCGGAGGCGGCCAGCAGGTCGGCTGGGACGGCGATGGCCAAAGCGAGAACGAACGCTGCGGAACGCAATAAGAGGGACGGACGTGTCATGGTCGGTGAATTCCTTCGGAAGCGCGCCTTTGCGCGCGGAGAGAGTAGGTGATGAAAAAGCATAACACTGCCGAAGACACTGCCTGCGCGTCGCAAGTGGCTTGACCGTCGATTCACAGGGCTCGGACGCAGTCGTTCCCGAATTGGGCGCTCCAAAATGGTCTGGAGTACCAATACGGAACCGTTTGCACGCCGCCATAACTTCGCTTTTTATTCGTAGCCCATTGATTCGTTTGGATTAGCAACTTGCGCGGGAAAATCCCCGCAAATGGTTAACAGCGTGCACCTAAGCAATTCGTAAGCGCAAACAAAAAGCGAACCGGAGGCGCTGCACCATGAACGGGATAACGCACAACGACCGAATGCGAACCGGTACCGAAGGATTCCGCTGCACCCAAACGATGCCGGCTACCGTCCTTCTGGTCGAAGACGAGCCCGCGGTGCGGATGGTCACCCGCGAAGCGCTCGAGCTCGGCGGTTACCGCGTCCTCGAGGCCGACGGACCGGCTCGCGGCGCTGCGCGTCGCTTCCGACCCGGCCACAGCCATTGATCTGGTGCTGACCGACATGATCATGCCCGGAATGAACGGGGCAGAGCTGGCACGGCGGGTGCGCGAACTGCGCCCCGGCTTGATCATCCTCTTCATGACCGGTTACGCCGAGAGCGAAGCCTTGCGCCTCGCGACCTTGGAGGTCAAACACAAACACATACAGAAGCCGTTCACCGTAAGCGGATTGCTCGCGCGCGTAGCGGATGCGCTCGCGACCCGCTGGAACACTCAGGATTTGCAGGCTCCGCAGTACCCCGCTCGTTAACCTCTCCTCCGCGAGGCCTCGGAGTTTCGAACCGCCGTGATGGCAGGTGGAAACTCTGGGGCCGCCCGTCCGAGCGGAATGGATTGGGATTCGTCGGAAGTGGTTAGACCAGCGCGCCTCAATTGTCGCGATCCCTCACTCGACCTGCGCTTGACCGCGCCGCGGAGATCGCTGGCGTCTCGCTCAACAACGCCGCGCGACGCTTATAATTAACCTATGGCGAGAGGCTGGGAAAGCAAGTCGGTTGAAGCGCAGATGGAAGAGTCGGGTGCGGTCATGCCCGCGAAGAAAGAGTCCTCCACAACCCCCGAACAATTGCACTACCAACAAAAGAAAGCCGAGCTGAAGCTGTCGCGCAGCCGCGTGGCGCAACAGCTCTCGGAAAGCAGCAATGACCGGTATTCGGAAATGCTGCGGCGGGCGCTCGCGGAACTGGAAGCCCAGATCACCAAGCTGCCTGACTGACCTCGCAGCAATCCTGACTGGCGCCGACGCATTCCGCGCTGGCCGCCCTGCCACGCCCGCGTTCGGCCCTCACATCGCGTGGTGATTGCAGTCACAGCGTGGCGGGCAGCGCCGTTCCAGAATGGGCGCAGAGGTGAGGTATGCCGGTTCTCATCATTGCCGTAGTTTTCTTCCTGATCTTCCTCGTCATGGGCGTGATCCTGTTCCGCGCCATGGCCACCGAGCACAAAGGTCACTTGTTCAGCTGGCGTTGGTCCGACCGGCCGAAGCCAGCCAAGGCCAAGTAAAATCCCGTCGCCTTCACGAAGCGAAAGCTCATAGTCATTCCGAGCCACTTCCCTGCTCCGCGGGCCCGCGACGGCGCTCGATAAACGACTCCATCGCTTCCGGAGTCTTTGGCCAATCCTCGCGCAAAAGCCGCGACAGCGCCCGGTCAGCAAGCAGCTTGCCTCCGGTCTGGCAGTGTGGACAGTAATTCGCTTCGTTACTCGCATAACGGATGCGCTGCACCGCATGGCCGCAGCGCGGGCAGGGCTGCTTGTACTTCCCATGCACCGCCATCGACTCGCGAAACGCGGTGACTTTCTCGGGAAACTTGTCACCGGTTTCTGCGCGCAGGCGGTCGGTCCACTGTGTCAGCGTTGACCGCACAGCCTGGTAGAGGCGGTCGACTTCTTCCGGCGTCACGTTCTTCGTCAGCTGCATCGGCGACAGCTTCGCCTCGAAAAGGATCTCGTCCGAGTAAGCGTTCCCAATACCGCTGAAGATGCGGGGATCGGTGAGTGTTCGCTTCAGCGTGTGGCTCTCGACGCGCAAAGCCGCGGTGAACTGGTCGAGATCGCATTCCAATACTTCGATTCCTCCGGGATCAAGCGCCCGCAGATTGTCTTCGCCTTCGACAATGTGCAATGACGCCCGTTTTTGCGACCCAGCCTCGGTCCAAAGAAGACTGCCGTTGGAAAAGTCCAGGGCCGCCAGGCCGCGAGGACGAGCGACCTTCACGCCCGGCTTATGCCAATGCAGGCGTCCGGCGATCATCAGGTGCAGCACCAGCCACAGATCGTCTTGCAAGCCGATGCAGATCCGCTTGCCCATCCGGCGAAGCTCAACGACTTTCTTGCCCTCAACCTCCGACAGCGGCGGGACAGCGGTTCGCAGCAGCGACGGACCGACAATGCGAACGCGCTCGAGTTCCTGGCCAACAATGCGCTTCTGCAACGCTTCGATATAAACCACAATGTCGGGCAATTCAGGCATTGAAATGAGAGTAGTACAGACAGTGGCGACGCGCACAAGTTCCATTTTGGGAATTGGTGGTGGTTGGTACCCCCCTCCCCCTCCCTCCTGAAATTCCTCGTTTTCATGGAGTTACGAGATATTTCCGCGCAAATTCGTCTGCGCGTGGGACTTAGAGGCAAAGTCGTCTTAATAAAGGACTTAAGTGAGGTCGGATATGCGACTGGAAGAGGATGCTGGCGGGGAGAGAGGCGAAAAATGGAGAACCTGCAGGACCCGGCATAGGTCGAAGCTCCAACCGAGGTGCGGGCTTGGCAGGCTGTCGACTCGTTGGGCGACAGCTCTCCCGCAACCTTCGAGGCACAGAATAGGACGGCGGGATAGGGTTGCATAGGACGTGGGTCACGGAGAGAGTGTGATAAGGCAGTGGATAGTGGGTAGTGGATAGTGGATAAAGAGCACCCTGAGTTGGCGAGCCGGGCGACGATTGGGCCGCCTTTTCGGATGCGGTACTAGTCGGAGAACCTAGATTGGGTTCCTCGACGCAAAACGCCGCTCCGCGGCTGGCGTTTCTTCTGGCTGAGTTGCCGATCTCGATCATTTCGGGGTGGTGTCCCGCAGCAATACCACGTCTGAATCCGCGTGCCAGCGCAGGACTCCCAGCGTCTTCCGTCAGGGGAGTAGCGGTAGCGTTGAAGAGATCAGCAGTGAAGTTGGTGATCTGGCGGCCGGGCGCACCATCCAGGGATTGCAGCCAGAGGTTCTCGACGCCATTTTCATAAATGGCGTAAACGACCGCTTTTCCATCCGGCGTGAATTCGGGATGATCCGAAACTCGAGGATTAGCGTCGAGAAACCGAGTCCCGCCGCCCGCGCCGTTTTCGTCGAGGCTTACCAGAGCAATCTGCTTTTTGTGGGTGTCAGACCTCATAACGCCGAACGCTAGGCGTTTGCCGTCAGGTGACAGAGCAATCCCGTCATTGTCGGACGTAGCGCCGGGAATGAGGGAGCCGGAAACAACTTCCTGCTTTCCACCCTCAATCGGCACACGCTCGATGGCGAAAGGTGGCACCTCGTTCTGATACAACACCCATTTGCCGTCCGGAGTGCAGGTCGGTGAACCAGCCAGGCGGTCGTGGGTGAGTTGTTTCGGGTTCGATCCGTCACTGTCGATACGCCAAATGTTTTCTCCTTCGCTATGGCCAGCCCAGGCCAGGACGAAGTACCGCCCATCGGCGCACTCGCGCGGAGCTTCGATCAGCATCCCGGTAGCGTCGAGGATCGGTCTGCGGTTGCTGCCGTCGTCGGCAGAGAGCAGGAGCTTGGTACCTTGGCTAATCAATAACTGACCCTTTCCCGCCCAAGCGAAGGTGAGGAAATCCTTGTCCGGAGGTAACGCGGGGGGCAGGCCATTCCCTGCCACGCCATCGGTGGGCAGGAGATAAAAAGCACGTCGCACTCTCTGCTGCACCGTAGCAAGCGTTTTGCCATCGGGAGAAACGGTAAGCGTGTTATAGAGGTTGGTGTCGCGCGTAATGGAACGGAAATCGCCGCTGGAAGTGGATTGGAACCCAATTTGGCCGCGCCGGTACCCGGTTTCGTTGCTCCGGTAGCTGAGGAGGACGCCGATTCCGTCCGGATACCACAACAGTTCATTGGTCACCATGTTGCGTTCTCCCGGCATATGCCGGCTAATTCCCGAGGCAATGTCGAAGAGCTTTAGAGCGTCAGCTCCGTCGGTTTCCAGCGTCGCTGCGACGATTTGCTTGCCGTCCGGCGACCACGAAATGCTGTAGGGCGTTTCGCTGGTCGAACCGCCGGTGATTAACTTCTCGGCCGTTCCGTCAGCGGTTGCCATCAGGAGCTGGTATTTCCCGGCCTCGGGATTGTCGCGACGGACGAAGGCAACGCGTTTGCCGTCGGGTGAAAAGGTAAGCCCGTCGCTCGTGTCGCGAACTATGACCTGCGGCGCGCCGCCGAGGACCGGGGCGCGATACAAGTTGTATTGGGAACGACCGGCGTCGGTGGCTTTACGAAAATAGATGTAGTCGCCATCGGGTGAGAACAACAGGTTCTGGTAATCGGTCTCCTCCGGCGCAATCACCTGCGTGTCGCTGTTGGATGCGATGTTGCGCAGCCACAGACTCTGCTTCCCCTGATCTTCGACGACGACTAACAAATATTTACTGTCGGGAGAAATTGCCGCCAGCACCGATTTGCCGTTGTCGGTGACCTGCGTGATGGTGAAATCTTGAAACGGGACGGGCGGGTTGCGGTGCAGCAGCGTGTAGATGCCGAAGCCGGATGCCGCCACCAGGGCCAGTACTGCCGCTATTCCAGCCATGGTCCACAACTTGTGGCGCTTCGCAGTTTCCAGCACTACTGAACTGCCGGAACTGTGCTCGGTGCCCGGCGATGCCGCAATTGGCCCGGTCTGCTCACTCCCTCGCGTCTCGTCGCTTCGCGGCTGGCGATGCGCACTTGAATCCGTGTCGCGCTTGAGGCGCTGCAAATCCGTGCGGGTTTCAGAGGCATGCTGATAGCGAAGATTACGGTCCTTCTCCAAAGCCTTGTCGATGACTGCCGCGAGGGCTGGCGAAACCTGTGGATTCAACTGCGAGGGTGGAACTAACTGATCGCGCAAGATGGCGCTGCAGATCTCGCCGGAGCTCGCGCCGTCGAAGGGCATCCTGCCCGTCGCCATCTCGTAGAGCACTGCGCCAAACGAGAACAAGTCGGTGCGAGCATCCAGTTCCTTGCCTTTGACCTGTTCCGGCGACATGTACGCCACCGTGCCCAGCATGGCCCCTGGACTGGTCAGGTGCTTTGGTTCCGCGTCGGCCGCGGCCGTAAGTGTGTCAGCGCTGGCAGCGGCGTTGCCTGTCACCTTGGCCAATCCGAAGTCGAGGACCTTGGCGTGGCCGCGCTTGGTGACAAAGATGTTCGCCGGCTTGATGTCGCGGTGAACGATACCTTCGGCGTGCGCTGCGTCAAGCGCGTCGGCGATCTCGATGGCCAGCGGAAGAAGCTGTTCCAACTCGACGGGCCTACCCGCGATGAGGTGCTTCAGGGTCATGCCGTCGAGGAACTCCATGGCGATGAACGCACGGCCGTCCTCTTCGCCGACGTCGTAGATGGTGCAGATGTTGGGATGATTGAGGGCCGAAGCCGCTTGCGCTTCCCGGCGGAAGCGCTCCAGGGCTTGCGAATTCTGCGCTACGTCGTCGGGCAGGAACTTGAGGGCAACAAATCGGTGCAGGCGGGTGTCCTCGGCCTTGTAGACGATACCCATGCCACCGCCGCCGAGTTTCTCGACAATACGGTAGTGCGAGATTATCTGGTCTGCCATGCAGAGGACTTGCCTTTGGGTCACATCATCTTACGGGCGTCGCATCAGGCAGTCAACGAATAACAGGCTTTCCCTCACACCACCTGCATCGCTTTCGCGAGGCAGTCGTCGCAGAAGCCGCTGTCTTTGATGTCGATGTATTCGACGGCGTGGGAGGACGACATGGCGCAGCGGTATTCGTGGCAGTGGGTGAGGTGCAGGGTGTGTCCGAGTTCGTGGACCGACTCGATGAGCAGCCGGTTGGCGAGCAGGTCGAGATCGTGCGGCAGGCCGTAAAACTCCTGCGTCAGGCGATGGTAGGAGACAATGGCGCTGGCGCCGCCCATCTGCGCCTCGCCGAAAACGAAGGTCAGAATCGGGATGTAGAGGTCGCGCTCGGTGATGGCGAGCAGACGCCACGTATCTTTGGTGATGTGCTTCTGCACCGCGCCGAGGATTTCCGACGAGTGAAACTGCTGGCGCTCGGCGTGGATGGCGAATGCCGGGTCGAGCGCGGGGGCGAGGATTTCGGCGGACACACGAAATTTCTCGGCCAGCGCCTGCCGCAACCATTCGAGCAGGCGGGCGTCCGGGTTCCCGACCGGCAGCAGTTGCAACTTCTTCATGGGAGCCGGTAACTGGTAGCTGGTAATTGGTAATTGGTGGTAAGGCCACAAAGTACTCGGCGAGAATCGGGCCGACAAGCCAATGACCAATTGCTAATTGCTATTCGACCCCGGCCATCTCCTTGTCTCTTTCCTTGCGGTTCCAGCCGTATTTCTTCAACTTGTGGTGCAGAGTAACACGGTCAATGCCCAACACTTCGGCGGCACGCGTCTGGTTGCCGCCGCAGTCGTCGAGCACGCGCAGAATGTGGTCTTTCTCCACGTCGTCCAAACAGCGTGAGCCACCAACGCTGATGCCGTTGCGCGACTTGAGGGTGAAGTCCTGCTCCTTGATGTCGGGCTCCTGGGCGACGACCATGGCGCGCTCGACGGCGTTCTCCAACTCGCGGACGTTGCCCGGCCAGGCATACTGCTGCAGCAGGTTCATGGCAGCGGTGGAAATGCGCGTGATCTTCTTGTTCATCTCCTTGTTGAACTTGCGGATGAAGTGATCGACCAGCGGAGGAATGTCTTCGCGGCGCTCGCGCAGCGGCGGCAGCTCAATGTGAAAGACGTTGAGCCGGTAGAAGAGGTCGGGACGGAATTTCCCTTCCTCGATGAGCAGCTCGAGGTCTTTGTTGGTGGCGGCGACGATGCGGAAATCAACCTTAATGGTTTGATTGCCGCCGACGCGCACGATCTCGCGCTCCTGCAACACGCGCAGCAGGTCGGTCTGGGTCTTCAGGCTGATGTCGCCGATTTCGTCGAGAAACACGGTGCCGCCTTCGGCGATCTCGAACTTTCCTTTTTTGCGATACTGCGCGCCCGTGAATGCGCCTTTTTCGTGGCCGAAAAGTTCGCTCTCGAGCAGCGATTCGGTAAGAGCTCCGCAGTGGATCACCACCATCGGATGATAGCGGCGATTGCTGGCGGCATGAACAGCGCGGGCAACAAGTTCCTTGCCAGTGCCGCTTTCGCCAGTAACGAGCACGGTGGCATCGGTGGGGCCGACGGTTTCGATGGCGTCGAAGACGCGCTGCATGGCCGAGCTTTGTCCGATGATGTCGGCAGGATGGGCGAGGTCGGCAACGGTCTCTTTGAGGCGGACGTTCTCGGCTACGGTCTCGTGATGCGACATGGCCTTGGCGACGAGGTGAGCGATCTCGTCGGGATCGAGCGGCTTGTTGACGTAGTCGTAGGCGCCGTTTTTGAGGGCGGCGATAGCGGTCTCGACCGAGGCGTAGCCGGTCATGATGATGACCAGCATGTCGGGATAAATTTCGTGCAGGCGGCGCTGCAGCTCGATGCCGTCGGTGCCGCGCATCTTGATGTCGACGAGAGCGACGTCGAAGGTCTGCTCGGCGACGCGGGTGAGGGCGTCGTTGGCGCTCTCGGCAGTGCCGACGTCGTAGCCCTCCTCGGCAAACCATTTGGCGAGGGAGTCGCGGACACTTAGTTCGTCGTCAACAATCAGCAGTCTTCCTTTGGAAGCCATTTCATTTCCTCACTTCAGCCGGGGCGCGATCTGTGTCGCTGGCCAGAGTGACTCTCTGGCTGTCAACCGGCAGCAAAATCGTGAATGTAGTGCCCTGCCCCATCTTGGAGTCGACGGCAATGCTGCCGCCGTGGCGTTCAACGATGTTCTGGCTGATGGCCAGACCGAGGCCGGAGCCGCCGTTTTCCTTGGTGGTGTAGAAGGGCTCAAAAATATGAGCGAGATGCTCGTCGGAGATGCCCATGCCGTCGTCGCGAATGATGAGCTCGACGGTGGTGGCGGAGGTCTGGCGGGTGGAGATCCAGAGGTTGCCGCCCTGCGGCATCGCGTCAATGGCGTTGATGACCATGGCGAGCACGACCTGCTCGATCTGGTTGGGATCGCAGCGCACATGCGGCAGGTCGTCGCCGAGCGCGAGGTTGAGCTGGATGGTGGCCATGTCCATCTTGTGCTGGACCAGGCGAATGCAGCGGTCGATGACCAGGTTGAGCTCGCACCACTCCAGATTCATAGGCGCGACGCGGGAGAACGAAAGCAGGTTCTTCACCAACTCGCCGCAACGCTTGCTCTCGCTGGCGATAAGGTCGAGCGAGCCGGCCATCTCTTCGGTGCGAGGGGCGGAGGAAAAGTTGTTCTGGATCCAACGCTTGACCACGCGGGAGTAGGTGAGGATGCCGGAGAGAGGGTTGTTGATCTCGTGGGCGACGACAGCGGCCATCTTGCCGATGGTGGCCATCTTCTCCACTTGCAGCATGTGCTGGTGGGCCTGCTTGAGCTCGCGGGTCTTTTCCTCGACGCGGTCTTCGAGGGTGCGGGCCCAGGCGGTGATTTCCTCCTGCGCGAGTTGCAGGCGGCCGCTCATGATGTTGAAAGACTGGGCCAGGTCGCCGATCTCGTCGTTGGACTGCACGGGAATCTGCACACCAAGCTCGCCCTTGGCCACGCGCTCGGTGCCCGCTTCGAGAACGCGCAACGGATTGCGCACGACGATCCAGATGAAGAGGCCGCTCAGGGCGACCACCAACAACAGTGCGCCGCCGGTGTAAGCCAGCATGGTGTGGCGCTCCTGGGCAAGGCTGACATCGACTTTGGCGAGCGAGAGGTTGGTGTCGAGCACGCCAAGGATTTGCACACTGGCAGGATGCGCATGGCAGGCGGCATTGGAGCACGCAGGCTGGTTCTCGATGGGAGTAATGACGCCAAGCACACGGGACCCGTCGCTGCGATAAATGCGGAAGCGATCGGAGCGCTTGAGCAGCGCCAACGGCTTGGACTGCTCGTGACACCCGTAGCACGCCTCGGTCGCCTTGTTGACGCTGGCGCCGACCTCCGAGGGCAGGGTGGAGTAGGTGATGACGCCCTCCGAGTTCATGATGCGCACTCTTACGAAGCCGGGCTGGTCGGCCATGTTGGTCATCATTTCGTACAGGCCGTTGCGATCGTTGTTCAGCATGTAGTGCGAGGCGCTGCGGCGCAGCACCTCGCTCTGCTGTTCGGCGCTGAGGAGGGCAGCGGCTTCCAGGTGCTTTTGGTGAAGCCGCGTGCTGAGATAGCCGAGCAGTGCGAAAATCAGGAGCCCAGCCAGGAAGATGGACAGCATCAGCTTGGCGCTGATGCTGCGTCCTAGTTCGCCGAGCAGGGTGACGGCGCGGCCGTCCCCTTCGGATTGGTCAGTCTCCCGCATGTACAGGCACCGGCATTTCCGCACGTACGCCGTGCACCTTCGGCAACGCCGGCGCGTGGCTCTTCTCTTCGGGGAAGATGGGAAGATAGCGCGCCGCGAATCCGAAAATGGCGAAGCCGAGAGCGACGAACATCGCGGTGATAACGACCTCGGTCCACTTGGGCGTATAGCGGCCGCCGACCGCGCTCTCGACGCCCGTAATCGCGACATTGAGACGGTTGGTCACAAAACCCAGCAAGGTTAAGACGGCGACCAAATAAAGCCCGTTGGCGCTTTCACGCACCTTCGGCGAAGCCAGCAGCAGCAACGGGAAAACGACCGATAACGCCATCTCGAGCAGGAAGAACCCCTGTTCGTAGCCCGGCACAAAAACCAGGTGCAGGACGCCGCGGTGATAAAGGTCCTCAAACTTAAGGATGCCATAGATGGCCAGCACTACGACCAGCACACGTCCCATATCGCGGAGGATGGGCAACTCGATCTCACGGCCGAAGTACTTCGAGCTCATCGACGACTCGAAGATGATCATTGCCAGTCCAACCGCGATCGCTGAAATGAAGAAGAAGACCGGCAGTAGCGGGCTCCACCAGAAGGCGTGCAATTTGTTGGGCATGATGAGGTACAGCGTGCCTAGCGAGGACTGGTGCAGGGTGGAGAGTATAACGCCCAAAATGACGAAGACGATCATCACGCTGCGGACCATCTTGAGTGCCCAATTCCATTTCAGGTGCTCGAAGACGATGGGCGAAAATTCCAACGCCAGAACGGTGGTGTAGAGCATGACGCAGTAGGCAACTTCGAACATGACGGAGTGCGGGTTGCGCATGATCAGCGGATGCCAGATGTTCCAGGGCAGGCCGAGGTCATACATAAGGGCGGCGCAGACCAGCAGGTATCCCATGAAGGCGGTGAGTATCGTCGGCCGCATGATGGAATGCCAGCGCTTGATGTTGAAGATTTCGACGGCTGCGGTGAGGGTGAATCCGCCGGCCGCCAGCATGACGCCGCACATTACGTCGAAGCCGATCCACAGGCCCCAGGGGAACTGGTCGCTGAGGTTGGTGGAGGCGCCCAGTCCGTAGCGGAAGCGCACCCACGTGGCATACACACCGGCAGCCATGATGAAGAGAAATACGGCCTTCCAGAAGGTAAAACGGATCTTGGGAACGGTCACTGCACACCACCTTTGTCGTTAGCGTGTTTTTCCTGCGCTTCGGCTTCGGCAACATCCTCGCGGCGATGGGTGATCCAATAAACGCCGCCGAGGAGAACTCCGAAGATGGGCACGAAGTCGGGAATGCGCGATAACACCTGGTAGGTGTACATCGGCAGTGCGCGTTGCGTGAGGTCGTCACGATAGCCGAAGTTGCCGAAGTCGATCGAGGACAGCAATAGGACCGAAGTGCCGCCCACTTCCGTCTCGCCGAAGATGTGGTGCAGGTACTTGTCAGGATTTTCCTCGATGCGCTTGCGGGCCTCGAGCAACAGGTCGTCACGACCTCCGAACTTGGTGGCGCCCGTGGGGCAAATCTCGGCGCAGGCGGTCGGTTTGCCTGCGGCTACGCGAGGAGCGCACATAATGCACTTGCGCACGCCGGGAACCGCCTTGCTCCATTCGTACTTGGGCACACCGAAGGGGCAGGCGGCCATGCAGTAACGGCAACCCATGCACTTGTGTTTGTCGTAAGTCACGGGGCCCAGGGCGGTCTTCTGCAGGGCGCCAACCGGACAAACCGAGGCGCAGGCCGGGTCGTCACAGTTCATGCAGAGTTTGCGCATGAACTTGTCGTCCTTGTTGAGGATGGCGGTGTATTTGTTGGCCGAGGTAAAGGCCTGATCGGCGATTTTATCGTCGTACGGCAAGCCGTTTTCAGTGGCGCAGGCCTGCTCGCATTGCTTGCAGCCGATGCACAGGGTGGCATCGTAAAGAATTCCAAAGCTCATGGTTGACTCCAGGCGCAGCTCGACGGCGGTCGTGCGGTAAAGCGCGAAACGAAGTTGCCGGAGAGCAGCGCAGGAAAGGGCGGAGGGGGCGGGCTTCGGGCGTTGTGGCGCAAACGGACGAAGCGGGCTCCAGGGCCGGAGTAGAAATGATAATAGCGAATAGAAAATAGAGGAGGTCGTTGCGAAGGCAAATCCCGGGAGATATAACGGCCGAGGAAAAATGAGTGCGGTACGTCCCGGAGCTTCGCGCGGAGGGAAGGTGCGAGGCAAACTGCGGGACCCGGGTCTTGCTGCCGAAAGACACGACCGAACCTGCTGCCATCAAAAGGCCAAACACGCTGGCCGAGGGTGATGGCGCCGGACAAGTACTACATATCGCGCAGAGTCTTCAATTCAGCCGCCTTACTGGGCGGAAACGGTCTGGCGAGCGCCTCTCCGGGCGCGGTAGCCTTAGAACGCCCAGGACAAATTCGGGACGATCAGAAACAACACCAGAGCCGTCAGGAGTACTGCAAAGATGACTTTCTTCATTACAACCTCATGATAACGCGCGTTATAAGCGCAGACCGTTTGGGACCGTGCGGCTAACCCTGCTGCGCCCAAGTCGGATTTGTCGGTCTGCTGCAGGTGGATCTCTCCGCCTGCAGACCCAGTGTCATCCAAACGGGAGAAATACTTCTGTGACGGTCGTCACCTCAGGCCGTGATGCATTTCGCATCGGCCGGACAAGAAGTGCGGTGAATTGCATCGCCCCCGACCAGCTGTTTTTACAAATATGTGAAGAAATGCCGCGGTGCAACACGGGAGTCGGGCTGTCTGATGCGATTTTCAGCGGGAAGTCGCCAGTCAGTCGCCGCTGGGGGAAGGTATCCAGTTGGTTCGGGGATCGGGTCGCCGGCTAGCTCGGGAAGGGTCAAAGAAATGCAAAATGCCGCAAACTGCCCAATAGCCTAGCGCAATACCAAGAACAAACGAAACCACGATAGTGAAGAGCAGTAGAAATGACAGCAAGACGGGAGTCATGTGTTTCCTATTCTACGACTTGGCGGCAATGGGTTCCATCCTGGGCCACAGCTAATATAGCGCGCGTTGACGGTGTTTGGAGTTGGCAAATAAGATACGGGAGTAGAGCTGTGTCTTTCCTCTTTTGGACTCACTAGAGAAGTTCGGGACGGTCTCGCTGATTCGGGCTGGTGTCCGGATCGCCAACTTGGCGTCCTAGGCTGAGGAACCCAGATTAGAAGTAGGGCGAGAATCACAATATGGGACTCACCAACATCACGGTCAGGGGTGCCAGGCAGCATAACCTGAAGAACATCAGCGTGGAGATTCCGCGCAACACCCTGACGGTAATCACCGGGCTGAGCGGGTCGGGGAAATCGTCACTGGCGTTCGACACGATTTATGCCGAAGGGCAGCGGCGGTATGTGGAGACGCTCTCGGCGTATGCGCGGCAGTTCCTTGACCAGATGGAGCGACCCGACGTGGACAGCATCGACGGGTTGAGCCCGTCGATCGCCATCGAGCAAAAGACCACCAGCCGCAGCCCGCGGTCCACGGTGGGAACGATCACCGAAATCTACGATTACCTGCGGCTATTGTTCAGCTCAATCGGTGTGCCGCACTGCCCGAACTGCGGGCGTGAGATTTCGCGGCAGTCGGCGGAGCAGATTGTTCAGCGGGTAATGGAACTGGAACCGGAAGAGCGGGTGATGGTGCTGGCCCCGATGGTGCGCGGGCGTAAGGGCGAGTTCAAGAAAGAGCTGGACAAGCTGGTACAGCAGGGCCGCAGCAGGGCCCGGATTGACGGCGAGTTACGACAAATCGCCGACGAAGAAATCAAGCTCGATAAGCGGAAGAACCACACCATCGAAGTGGTGATTGACCGGCTCCTAGTGAAGCCGGGCATCGAGCGCCGACTGGCGACTGCGGTGGAAGCCGCCATGAAGCTGGCCGACGGCCTGACGCTCGTGGCCGTGGTGGACGGCGAAGAGCGGCTGTACTCGTCGAAGCTGGCGTGTCCGGAGTGCGGCATCAATGTTCCGGTGCTGGAGCCGCGTTCGTTTTCGTTCAACAGCATGTACGGGGCGTGCCCGGAGTGCAACGGCCTGGGCAGCAAGTACGATTTCGATCCGGCAAAAGTAGTGACCGACTGGACCAAGCCGCTGTTGGAGGGCGGGCTGGGCCCGGGATCGGCTTCTCAGAGCCTAATTCACTCGCTGCAGTTGGCGGCAGTAACGTATGGATTCGACTTGGGGAAACCATTCGAGCAGCTGCCACGCAAAACGCAGAACCTGGTCCTCTATGGGCCGGAAGCGGGCGAGAAGCGAAAGCGGGGCGGGTTTCTGGGTGTGTTTGGCTACTTGCGGCAGGCGATGGATGACAGCACGTCGGAGGGCTACAGGCAGTGGCTGCTGGACCACATGTCGGCCACGAAGTGCCCAGCGTGCGAGGGCCAGAGACTGCGACCGGAAAGCCTGGCCGTGAAGGTGAACGGCATGTCGATTGCCGACTTTACGGCGCTGCCAGTGTCGCGGGCCGTAAAGGCGGCAGCGAAGATCAAGTTGAACGAGCGCGAGCAAAAGATTGCCGGTCGAATTCTGCGCGAGGTCGCGGAGCGGCTGGGATTCCTGAATTCGGTGGGGCTCGGCTACATTTCGCTGGACCGTTCTGCTATGACGTTGAGCGGCGGCGAGGGGCAGCGCATCCGGCTGGCAACACAAATTGGCTCGAAGCTGCGGGGCGTGCTGTATGTGCTCGACGAGCCGTCGATTGGACTGCATCATCGCGACAATGACCGGCTGCTGGGCGCGCTGGAATCGCTGCGAGACCTCGGCAACACGGTACTGGTGGTGGAACACGACGAGGACACCATCCGGCGCTCGGACTATGTGATCGACCTCGGACCCGGCGCCGGACGCCACGGCGGCGAGGTGGTGGCGAGCGGGACGCCGCAGCAGATCGAGGGGTTTCCGCGCTCGCTGACCGGGCAGTACATTTCGGGCGAGAAGCACGTGATGTACCGCTACGCGCGCCGGCAGATCAATGACAAGGCCATCGCGATACTGGGCGCGCGCGAGAACAATCTGAAGCAGATTGACGTGAGTTTCCCGCTGGGTGTGATGACGGTGGTGACCGGCGTTTCGGGATCGGGAAAATCGACCCTGGTGAACGACATCCTGTATCGCGCGCTGGCCCGGGCGATTTACGGATCGCGGGAAGAGGCCGGCGCGCATAAGAGTATCGCGGGAACCGAGTTTATCGATAAGGTCATACGCATCGACCAGTCGCCGATTGGGAGGACGCCACGGTCGAATCCGGCGACCTATACGGGTGTGTTCACGCAAGTACGCGACTTGTACGCCATGCTGCCGGAGTCGCGGGAGCGCGGCTACAAGGCGGGCCGCTTCTCGTTCAACGTGGCGGGCGGACGCTGCGAGGCCTGCCAGGGCGATGGCCAGCGGCGTATCGAGATGAACTTCCTGCCTGACGTCTATGTCCAATGCGAGGTCTGCGGCGGCAAGCGCTATAACCACGAGACGCTGGCGGTGAAGTATAAGGGCTACTCGATCGCCGATCTGTTGGGGACGCCAGTGGCTGACGCACTGCCGGTGCTGGAGAATATTCCGCAGATCCGACAGAAGCTGCAGACGCTGGTGGACGTTGGGCTGGGATACATTCACCTGGGGCAGTCGGCGGTGACGCTGAGCGGCGGCGAGGCGCAGCGCATCAAGCTGGCCCGCGAGTTGAGCAAGCGGCAGACGGGCAAGACCCTTTACCTGCTGGACGAACCGACCACGGGACTGCACTTCGACGACGTCAGCAAGCTGCTGGAAGTGCTGCACCGGCTCACCGACCTGGGCAACAGCATCATCATCATCGAGCACAACATGGATGTGATCCGCAACGCGGACTGGATCCTCGACCTCGGGCCGGAAGGCGGTGAGGATGGCGGCCGCATCGTGGCACAAGGCACGCCGGAGCAGGTGGCGCGGGTGAAGAAGTCGTACACCGGGCAGGCACTGGCGAAGCTATTGGTCGGCAATAATGGGAAGGGCGCGTAGGTCCTATGCTTGACTCGGAACCCGATCCGCTGGCAACACCAGCGCCATCGCCCGCCGAATCCAACGCGCACTTGGCGAGCGACTATTTTTTCCAAGCGGCGGAGCCGGCGCTGGTGCCGGGCAAAGCGAACGTGTTTCCGCCGTGGTCGGGCGGTGACGTGGTGGCGGTGTTTGCTTTCACCCTGGCGGCAATCTTTCTTTTTTCCTTGATTGCGATGGGAATCGCCCGCATTGCGACTGTGAATCGGCACGTGCCGGGGGCCGAGCTGGCTACCAACCCGATTGTCATCATTGGATCGCAGGTCGTCGCCTATCCGGCAGTGCTCCTGTTCATGATGGCGCTGGTGGGCAGAAAATCGTCCTGCGGCTTTTGGCAGTCGATCCGCTGGAATTGGCCGGGGGCGCGAGCGGTTGGATTCGTTGTCGCGGGATCGGTGTTTGCGTTGGGCGTAGACTTCGTATCGCGCTACTTGCCGATCCCGAAGTCACTGCCCATCGACAATTACTTCAGTGAACTGACAGGCGCCTACCTGATGGCGGCGTTCGGAGTGACGCTGGCGCCGCTGCTCGAGGAATTGTTTTTCCGGGGACTGTTTTATCCACTCGTACGCCGGAGCGTGGGCGTGGCCCCGGCGGTGCTGCTCACCGCCACGCTCTTTGCTTTTATTCATGGCGCGCAGTTGGGGTATGCCTGGGCGCCGCTGCTCAGCATCTTCGTCGTCGGCGTGGTATTCACCCTGGTGCGCGAGAAAACGGAGTCGGTCGCGGCGTCGTTCCTGATGCACTGCGGCTATAACCTGGCGCTGTTTGGAATGCTGTGGATCGGCAGTGACCACTTCCGGCATCTCGACAAAGTCGTGAACTGAGGGTGATATCGTTGAAGATTATGGCGAATGCGCGGGCACGGTTGCTTAGGATGCTGGCGGAGAAGTCGTTCCGGCTGGGAAGTTTCACGTTGTCGAGCGGCGGAACCAGCGACTACTACATCGATTGCCGCTTGACCACGTTGGACGCTGGCGGCGCGGTAGCGACGGGCGAGGCCGTGGTCGAGGAGATTCGCGAGCGCGGCTGGCAAGCAGGCGCGATTGGCGGATTGACCATGGGCGCTGATCCCATCGTCGTAGCAACTTCGGTGATCAGCTCGCAGCAGGGTTCGCCGATTCATGGATTCCTGGTGCGGAAGGCCGAGAAGGCGCACGGTACGGGGCAACGCATTGAGGGCTTTCGCGAAAAGGGCGCGCCGGTGGTGATTGTGGACGACGTATGCACGACGGGGGCGTCCACCATGCAGGCGATTGAGGCGGCGCGGGATTACGGCTTCAAGGTCGTCGGCGTGCTCTGCCTGGTCGAGCGGGAGGAAGCCGGCGGGCGAGCGAACGTCGAAAAGGCCGCCGCCCCGGCGCAGTTTGTGGCGCTGTTCACCGCCAACGACGTACGCGCTGAGCACGTCTCGATGCTAGAAACGAAATAACGACATGATTAAGACATTGGAATGGACCGACGCAGGTGTGCGCTTCATCGATCAGACGAAGCTGCCGACGGAAGAGGTTTACGTCACCTGCAAGAATTACGAGGAAGTGGCCGATGCCATCCGCACGATGATTGTCCGGGGGGCGCCAGCAATTGGCGTGGCGGCCGCTATGGGAGTGGCGCTCGGAGCTCTGCAATCGCAGGCTACGGCACTGCCAGAATTCGAGGGCGAGTTCGACGTCGTTTGCAACGTGCTGGCAGGAACGCGACCGACCGCTGTCAACCTGTTTTGGGCGATCCGGCGAATGCGTGAGAAGTTTGAGCAGGTACGCGAACTGCCGGTCAGCGAAATCCAACGCGAATTGGTGGCCGAGGCGCAGCGCGTGCTGGTGCAAGACATTGCAGCCAACGAAGCGATGGGACAGCACGGCGCCGTGCTCCTACCGAGCTCCGGAGGTATCCTGACGCACTGCAACGCCGGAGCGCTGGCGACAGCCGGATATGGAACGGCGTTGGGCGTAATTCGCGCAGCGGTGGCGTCGGGCAAGCAGATCAGCGTGTTCGCGGACGAGACGCGGCCTTTCCTCCAGGGATCCCGTCTGACGGCGTGGGAGTTGATGAAAGACGGCATCCCCACCACCCTGATTGCCGACAACATGGCAGGGGCGATGATGCGGTTGGGCAAGATTGATGCCGTCATTGTGGGCGCCGATCGCATCGCCGCCAATGGCGATGTGGCCAACAAAATCGGAACTTACACGGTAGCGGTTCTGGCGAAGGAACATGGCATTCCGTTCTACGTGGCGGCGCCGATTTCAACTGTGGACTTGAGTACCCCGGACGGAAGCAAGATTCCCATCGAGCAGCGCGCGTCATCCGAGGTCACACATCTGGCCGGAAAGCAGATCGCGCCGGATGACGTACGGGTCGAGAACCCGGCGTTCGACGTCACTCCGAATAAATATGTGGCGGCGATCATCACCGAGCGCGGCGTGGCGAGGGCGCCGTATGAGCGGTCACTGGCTGAGCTGGTGAAGGGCTAAGCGACACAGGCGGGTTCGAGCGAGTTGCGCGAAAAGGGGCGCACGCTGAGGGCGCCTCTCTCAGTTTTCGGGAAATGCAGGTCCGTTATTCCGGCTGCTGTGGCGGCTGCGCAGGCTGGCTATGGAGCGGTTGCTGCGGGGCCGACGGATTGAAGGACTGGCCGAAAGGCTGCTGCTGGTTTGCGGGATTGAGCTGTTGCTGCATCTGCTGCTGTTGCGCCTGCATGCGTTGCAGGTCCTGCAGCATCTGCTCTGGCGTGCGATTACCGGGTTGGGCGTCTGGCGAAGGGTTCTCCGCGCCGGGCAGCACTGCCTGCGACTGGTTCTCCACTTCTGGCTCGTTCTGAGGGTACTCGTCCTCTTGTGGCTCAACCGCGGGCTGCGGATGCGGGTTAACCTGTGCGGTCGACACTGGCGCTTGGCTCGCGGAAGCACTGCTCTTGGTGAGCAGGATGACCTTCTGTACCGCACCGGGGTTGTTGGGTACGCCGAGAATCACATAATTGAACTTGGAGCCATTGAGCAGAGTGGCCAGAACGTTTTGCGGCTTGCCAGGACCGAGGGTGGCGACCACACGCTCGCTACCGCCGCCGGGCGGGACATCGATGGCCGCGCCAGTTTGCGTCTGGACCAGTCGCAATACCTGTGCAAGTGTCGCGTTGGTCGAGGTGATGGTGAGCTGTCCGTCGCGATAGGTCACCTGCGGCGGCTCGGGCGGCTGCTGCTCCAAGGTTGGCGGCGCAGGCGGCGGCTGGGGCGCTTCGACGACGGGAGCTTGCTTCTTTGACACATGCTTGGACTTGTGGACGGGATTGGCGGAGGCGCCCGGCGCGGCCTGCGCGGCGATTTCGCCAGCCGGCAGCAACAGCGCTGTGACCAGCAACAACTCGATTCCGACGTTCTGGCAGGAGGCGTAACATAACAATGTCTGACGATCCGCGAAGACCGTTCCTTCGTAGCGCCTATTCTAACCCCTGGCGGGTGGCAGTGTTGCTGCGGCGCCGGGGATTCGGCGACGATTTATCCCGGGGATGTACAAAGAGATCATGGTTTCGTTTCGAGAAGATTGGAAACGGTTGGTGTTAGCAGCGGGCCTCGCGGCAGCGCTAATCAGCGGAGCGCGCGCGCAGGAGTGCTACAGCGGCTCCGAGATCGACGGCCCGACAGCCAAAGCCCTGCAAGCTGCGGCAGAACAATACTTCGACTTGTCGGCACGCGGCGACGTGGCCGGGCTCAAGGCCAACGCCGTACCCGAGGTCGCCGCGAACTTTGGCGCCATAGAAAAGGCTGTGGTCAATAACAAGTCGTTGTTCGCACAGGAGGAGCGGCCAGAACCTCGATTGTTCGTGCTGGACGCGAGGAACTCGAAGACCACATGGCCGCGGGCAGATTTCTACTGCGGCATCTATAATTCGCCGGACCGGGTGGGGATCTCGATTCCGAATTTGCCGCCGGGGCGGTACGCCATGACGATCGCCGAGGGCAGCGGCAAGGAGCCGATTATGCTGACCCTGGTGCTAGAGGACGCCGGAAACAACTCCTGGAAGTTGGGAGGCTACTATGCCCGGCGTACAACACTGGACGGTCACGACGGGCAATGGTACATCGCCAAGGCTCGCGAGTTTAAAAACAAGAGTCAGCTCCACAATGCCTGGTTCTACTATCTGACAGCGTGGGACCTGCTCGCTCCTGTGGACTTCATGAGCACGCCGGCTCTCGACAAGTTGAGTGATGAGACTCAGGCGGCACGGCCAGCGGACTTGCCCAGCGCCACTGCGCCACTGTTGCTGGTGGCGGCCGGAAAAAACTTCGCGGTAACGGAGTTGTCGGCGCTTCCCGTGAACGGTGAGCTCTACGTGCGGGCACAATACCGCACGCCCGACGCGGCGAACCCGGCGGCTGCATCCGCCGATAACGCCGAGGTTATGAAGGCGGTGCTAGCAAAATATCCGGAGATGCGAGCGGCTTTTGGCGGGGCCGTTGCACGGGCAACTGACACTGCGGGGCACGACTTCGGCACGGTGACACCGATGAGGGATGTTAAATAGTCGCGGTGATCTGTGTGTGATTAGCCGCGGCAGAAGATTTGTTACAATCAGACATACCGCATCTGTGGGCGCTTAACTCAGCGGTAGAGTGCCATCTTCACACGGTGGAAGTCACAGGTTCGAATCCTGTAGCGCCCACCAAACACATCTGCTTACTACACAGCCACTTACGAGTGGCTGTTGTTATTGACCGGCAAAATTCCAGCCCGGCGCCAACACAGCTGATCCCTGTATTGACTCTGTGCATCCAGCGCGCTGGCTAAATTTCGGCGGGTGTAGAGGGCGGTCACCTCGGGCTTGCGGTGACCCAGTAGGCGTGGTCTTGACGTTACGGAGACTCGGCAATGTTTCGAATGAGAGCCCGGAACCGTGTTGTCATCATGCTGAGATTGACGACGAAGTTTGGGGAACCGCCCACCAACTCGCGGGCGGCTCCGGTCAATCAGCGCGCCCCTGTAAACGAAGCGCCAGCTTGGGCGAGTCTAGCTAGCCCGGCGAGCCGGGTTAGCGTCGGTATCGCGGGTCGACGCCTCGTCCCACTCGCGAATCTGCTTCGCAGCTTCTTCTTTCGTGATGCCATACCGTTCTTGAATCTTTCCTTGCAATTGATCGCGTTTGCCGGCAATCACGTCGAGGTCGTCGTCGGTCAGTTTGCCCCACTTCTCTTTCACCGACCCCTTGAGTTGTTTCCATTTGCCTTCCATCTGATCTGAGTTCATCGTCTTCTCCTTCGTATTTTCCAAACTGTAGAACGGTCTTGCCAGAGTTCACATTAAGTTTTCCAGTCGATTTCAGACATCCGGTGTTTCTCTTAGGGCATGTGGGAATAGTCCTCAGGAGCACCGTTGAACGCCGAAAATGACTTGCGGCGCGAACCGTTGCCGCCGAGTGGTGTTGTTCCCATAATTAAGGGAATCACCCGATTGTTCGCGTTTGCCAAAATCGATATCGTGACTCCTGTTAGCTGGACTGGTCTCCGCAGTTAGCTGTTCCGCCCGAGCCCCTCCTTAATGTCCTGCCCATTACGTCGGGCGCCGGCGAGGATGAAAATTCCCGCCGGCGTCTGACCCCACCAATTGGCAATAGCATTTCGCGATCAGTCGCGACAAGGGTATGACATTTTCTACAAGTCGCTGGCTGTCAAAGCCACTAAGGGAAATAGTGTCAACGCGCTACGGCATGCGCTGTATGTACCTTCGGGCAGTCTCCCCGTAAAGTGCGAATACTACGAGGCTGCACACAGCCTAGCGGAGGCGTAATGGGAGCGCAGATTTTGCTGGTTGACAACGATGCCGCGAGATCCAACCGACGACGTAATGATCTGGCTGCGACAGGAGTCGAAGTGATTACCGCCTCGGAAGAGCAGCAGGCTGCTGAAGCAATGAAGTCCGATCACCTCGACGTAATTTGTATCGATTCACAATTTGTCACGAATTGCGGGCCACAGATTGGAGCGCTCATCGAGCTCCGAACGACTTCGACCCCAGTGGTGCTGATCGTCGATGAGGCCCGGATTCCCGGCCAATTGCAAAAGCACGTAGATGTCATCGTCGACCGAGAAGATTTCCCCAGAATGGGGAAACGGCTGATGCAACAGCTTAGCCGGGGCCAAGTTCCGTTTTTTCAGCGATGGTTCTGCGCATGGGTGAACCGCACGTCTCAGCCGCAGGGCGGCGAATCAATTCCCCCATGGACGAATTCGCACGGGGTTCCAACTAACTCACACGAACATAAGGAGAGAATGCCATGCTCACAATTCTGATCATCATCCTGGTATTGGCGCTGCTGGGTGCATTACCTACCTGGCCTTACAGCCGCAGTTGGGGTTATTACCCGAGCGGAGGCTTCGGTCTCATCGTGCTGATTCTGGTGATTCTGTTGCTGATGGGACGAGTTTAGCAACAGTGGTACGTCGAGCCAAAAGCCGGCCATCCAACCCGGTGGATGCAAGGTTCGCCTGATTTGCGCAATTTCGGTCGGCAGTTGAACTTGGCCAACGATTCACGGACCCGCTTACAGGAAGTTGGTCCGTGAGATTTTCAAAACCCATAGACAAGGAGATCTAGTTATGAAAGCACTCGAGCGAATTACGCTACCGATTGCGGCACTGGCATGCATGCTCAGTTACGGGACGCTGGGAGCCTTTGCGCAACAACCTGCAAGTCAAGGGGCGCCTGCGGCCAGTGACAGCACGCAAGCGCCATCTGGCGATAACACGAAGATGAACGAGCAAGATCGCAACGAGAATTCGACCACCGCCCAGCAGCAAAAAGAGACGCCGGCGGATCGCGAGCTGACCCAGCATATCCGGCAGGCAATTATGAAGGACAAGTCTCTTTCGACCTACGCGCACAACGTGAAGATCATCTCGCAGAACGGGACGGTCACTCTGAAAGGGCCGGTCCGTAGCGACGACGAGAAGCGGTCAATCGAAGCCAAGGCAGGTGAAGTGGCCGGCAACGGCAAGGTCATCAACGACCTTACGGTGGTACCCGACCAGAAGTAGATGGTCAAACGCAGTACACAAACTGACTGAAGGAGAATTCACATGGCAGGCAAAAATACGTCCGTATTCGGCATCTACTCCACATACTCCGACGTGGAAAACGGAGTCGATGCCCTGAAGACAGCTGGATTCCGGAACACCGATATATCGGTACTGTTTCCGGAAAATGTGGGATCGAAGGATTTCGCCCATAAGAAAGAGACCAAGGCGCCAGAAGGCGCGACTGCCGGCGCCGGCACGGGATTGGTGCTGGGAGGCGCGCTGGGCTGGCTGGTTGGGATCGGAGCCTTGGCAATTCCCGGCCTCGGACCGTTTATTGCCGCTGGGCCAATCCTCGCGGCACTCGCCGGCGCAGGGGTAGGAAGTGCGGTAGGCGGTCTAACTGGCGCATTGATCGGCATGGGAATTCCAGAATACGAGGCCAAGCGCTACGAAGGCCGCGTGCGGGACGGCGGCATCTTGATCTCCATTCATTGCGACAGTTCGGAGTGGATCAAGCGGGCCAAGGAGATCCTTGAGCGCACGGGCGCGCAAGACATTTCCTCGACGAGCGAAGCGAGCGCAGACTTTGCCAAGAGCGACCGCCCGCTGCCTCGCACCGGAACTCAGGGCTAACAGGCCGGAATTGCGGGACTCGGTAACCATGGAGCGCATGGTTCTGAGACCCCGGCCAGACCGAGATGTTGCCACGGACAGGCAACCACCTGCGTGGCGGGTCTCGGGCTGGCCTTTGCCGATGCGGCGGGCGGCACTTTTGATCAGATCCTTGTGTCGACCCCGCCTCATTCGAGCGAAAACCGATGAGCGGCATGAACACCTGACGCGGGCAACGAGTATCGCCAAACTGCCATCGCGCGGAATCTCAAGACCGAACATCATGTACAAAGCACAAGTCGGCGCAGCGAAGTCTGGGAACTCCGAGTTAGTCCATCCAAGACCACTACCTTGGGCCGCCAGCAGCACCAGGCCGGCACATTCCGGAAGTGCGGAGAGCTAGTGATGAACCACAACGCGGGCCGTCGTGTCCTTTCGCGAGTCATCGGAAAAGCCTGGCACCGCGTGACGCGCCGGCCGCTAAGCGAAAGCCGCGCGATCGCCGCGGCGACGGGATGGTTCGGTCGGTAGCTCCCTTGCTTTCGAGGAACAAGCCGGAAAAATCCACAACCGCCGTATTGTTAACGCTTGTTGTCTAGAGGCATTCCGTAGCACTCTATCGCGGGATGTAATCGACGGCGCTCCGCGGACCGATCATTGGCAGTAGGCAGATGATTGATGTGAGAATCCGAGCTTCAGGATCCGTTTCTTTATGTACCTTGCCCGGTTCTAATTTATAGTCGGGGGGCAATAGTCGGTACACGGCCCTTATGGGGAGGCGGAGCAAACACACGCGTGGTGGCAAGTATTAGCGCACAGCGTTGAGGAGGCCTGCCAGCCCTCCGGCATCTAGGCCACGGGACTGCGACCTTGGATAATGCGAATCAGCATAACCACTAACGCCAACACCAAAAGGATATGGATAAAGCCGCCCAGCGTGTAGGAGGTGGCAATACCCAACAGCCACAACAGCAATAAAATGACGAAAATTGTCCAAAGCACGGCTGCTCTCCCTGGGTAGTCGCGGGTCTCCGGAACGATTTTTCCCGCCGACCATCCTTTGCCGACCTGCAGAAACTGTGGCGTGAGTGACTGGGATCCGGGGCGATGGGCTCACGCACGCTGGCGCAAACAGCCTTGCCCGCCCCGGCCCAATTCAGCTACCGTTCCCCATCGGTCTTGTGTTCATTCAGCTTGGCTGCCTGGGCGTTAGCCGAGAACTTCCTCACTGCCGCGAGAAAAGTCCCGGTGCCGCTGGGAGCCGCTACAGTTCCCTGCAAGATGCTGCGAAACGAGGTTTGGTGTCCGTATAAGGCGCGAGTGGAGTCATTATCCTGCTGAATTACCGCTCCATTCACAGTCACGCCGGCGAATACTCCGCGCGCACGGGAGTATGTCAGTACTTCGGCCCTCATCTTCCAGTCTGTCTCGCCCTCCGTATGACGCCCCACGGGACCGGCAGCTACCGAAGCGTCAGCGCCCAACTTGAACTTGCTGGACAAGAGCTTTTCCATTCCATCATGATTCATGACTACCATGACCAAGTCGACCGCTTCCCCGCCGATCTGCAGTCCCCAGCTGCCGCCGGCGACCATGAAGGGCGCGGGTGCGCTCCACCCGGTGGAAGTGCGGCATGAGGCGACGCCCCTGCCATACTCAGCACCAAAGATGAAGCCCCCCTTTACCAGGGACGGAACGACACCAACGCAAACGGCATTCTCCATGATTTCCTCTGGTATTCCTTTATCCGGAGCCGCCATGATTTCGTTCAGGACCCTGCCTGAGGCGTTGACGCGGTCTACTTCACCCTGGCGGTCTTCGGCCCAAGCCGGGCTTATCGTCGACAACAAAAGCAGAGTTGCACAGCAGAGTGCGGTTTGTAAGGCCAAGCTTCGTTTTGACATATCGTCTCCTGTTCTACGAAATTGAGCTTGACCGTCGCTTCCGGCACCGGCCGCAGACGGCCAAATATCAAGGCACTGGGAAGATTCTAGGTTCAGTAATTCTTTACGGCCATCGGGTGGTGGCCGTATCTGGGGAATGAAACTCCCGTAATACGCTGTACGCGCAGCCACACGGGAGCAGGTAAGAGGGTTCCCTTTAGAGAGCGGTTTCCTGACGATTGTTTAATGAAATAGCTGCTTGGTTAACTTCGAATCAAAGGCAGGACTTACAAATGATTGTCCCTGTTCAAGCAGGTCCAAGGCGACCATCAGGAGTTCCTCAGCATCCGATTTCAACAAGAACCCAGATGCGCCAGTCGCTGCCGCCGCTCGGAGCATTTCTTCAGAGTCATGCATTGTGACTAGTAATATTCGCGTATTAGGAAGTGAATGACGAAGTTGTGCCGCTACCTCTAGTCCGTTGGGCGGAGGCATCGAGATATCGAGGATTACTATATCCGGGGTGAGCCGGCCTGCCATTTCCAGCGCTTGAGAACCATTGGCAGCCTCGCCGCATACTTCGTAATGACGGGTGGCTTCCAGAATGGTGCGCAAACCACGCCGTACGAAGGAATGATCATCAGCAAGCAAAACCCGAGTAAGTGACATGTGCCAAGCCAGCCCACTCTATTGGAACCGATCAGTGCGCCGATGCCAATACGGTTATCTACGTATATTGCAATTCAAGGCTCCACGACCTTGTTCCGAATGGCATAACGCACCAACTCGGCAACCGAGTGGACGTCGAGCTTCCGCATTATGTTGGTGCGGTGTGTATCGGATGTCTTGACTGCGATTCCCAAAATCGTGGCCACTTCTTTAGCGGTCTTGCCTTCGGCGAGAAGCTGGAGAATCTCGCGTTCTCGCATCGTCAGGCGCTTGCGCATCATCTCGGCCGGGTCCGTGACGCGGCTTCCGCGATTGGCAAGAAACATCTCGGTAACGCGTGAAGTGAAGAAAGGTTTGTGGTGACTCAACGCTTCCACCGCACGGACCAAGTCGGTGTCTGAGTCGGACTTCAGAACATAACCACGCGCTCCCGCATCCATCACCTCTGCCGCCATCTCGTCGGAATCGTGATGTGTGATGACCAGGACTTCGGTCCTGGGACACGCCTTGCGAATCTGTCGAGTCGCCTCGAGACCATTCAGGTCCGGCATGCTGACGTCAATTACGATAACGTCAGGATGCAATTGTTCACATTTTTCCACGGCCTCACGGCCCGACCGGGCCTCGCCGCAGACCTGCCAGCCCGCATGCTCTTCGATGAGCATTTTCAGGCCTTTCCGAACCACATCATGATCATCGGCAATGAGTACACGCAATGCGTTCATGGAACCTCGCTCATGGGAACTGTAGCGTGAATCGTTGTGCCTCGAGCGCTGGAGTCGATGTCCAGATGGCCTCGAAGCTGGCGTAACCGCTCGCGCATGCCCAGGAGCCCGACACCAACTGTCGCGGTTTCCTGGTGGAACGACAACTTCTCAAGAGATATGCCATGGCCCTGGTCAGTCACGTACATGTGAAGCAGATCATCTTCCCTCTCGAGGCGGACCTCCGCTGTGGTACTGCCGGAATGACGGTGTACATTCGTCAAACTCTCTTGCACAACTCGAAAGATTGCGGTCTCCCGTTCCGTGGAGAGTCTCGGCAAGTCCTCGGGCAAGACCAGGTCAACTTGAATCGAGCTTCGCTCCGAAAACCCGTTGGCGAACCAGCGTATCGCGGCCAACAAACCGACATCATCGAGCATCGGAGGGTGCAGCAGATGGGAGAGCGTTCGGACCTCTTTCAAGGAGCTGGCAACCAGCTCCTTGCTTTCCTCCACAGCGTTACGCCCCCGGGCATCCAGATTGGAGGTATCCCTTCCGAGGTAAGACAGGTTCATCTTTATCGCGGTCAATGTCTGCCCCAGGGAGTCGTGGAGATCACGGGCCAAGCGCCTTCTCTCGTCGTCCCTGACCTGGAGGAGGCGCCCGCTCACGCGCCGCACCAGATTCTCGGCTCGCTTTAGTCCAGTGATGTCTTGGACAACAATCCCCATTTGAGTCACCACATCACCCTCCTTCGCAATTGGGAAGAGCGACTTCAGCCACCATCCCGTCACGCCGGGGGCGGACGGAATGGGCCCCTTGATTTCTTGAGCTAACAGCGGATCACCGGTGCTGGCAACATGGCGAAGCAGGGGTTCAATTTGATGCGAAAGATCGGCAATGACAGCCCGTAGGGGTTTTCCAATTTGGTCGCGGGAATCCAACCCATTCAGTTCGGCAAAGGGGCCATTGATGCGCTGAAAGTGAAGGTCTTTGTCGATGATCGCAAGCCCTACCGGAGCGTTGGAGAAAAAAGCATTGAGCTGCGCTTCCCGCTGCTCGATTTCTTGCCGCTGTTGCCTCCGCTCGGTAATGTCGCGGGTGATCACCGCATAACCTCGCGGTTGACCCTGTTCGTTTCGCAAGAGGGTGACATCGGCAGTTGCCCAAAAGCAGGTCCCGTCGTTACGCACCTGCTCGCACTCGTCGGTCACACGGCCTTGGTCAAGGGCGGTGCGCAAGTGCCGCTGCGGCGCACCCGATTCGGAGGTCTTGTAAAGCCGGTGGAATGGTTCTCCGAGGATATCCAGGGAGCTGAACCCAAACAGACGCTCCGCTCCCATGTTCCAGGTTGAAATCCGTCCTTCCAGATCCACTCTGATTACCGCGAGGTCCTGGATACCATTGACCAGCAATCGGTATTTCTCTTCATTGTCCCTGGCCTGCAGCTCGGCCCAGGTTCTTCGCATCACTTCAGAACTCATCAGTAAGAACAACGACACCAGCATCATGGACGCTACCAAGAAGGCCAGCACCAGGATTATCCTGGCCTTGCTCTGTCGTGCTATCGAGTCGCGGGATCGGTCGCGAAGAAGCTTATTCTCTTCCAGTTCCATCGCGTCGAAAAGCGTCCGCATTTTGTCACTCTGAAGGCTATCTTGGCGCGTGAACTCTTTCTGCTGTTCCACGGCCATTGGATCTTGCTGGTAAAGTCGTATGGAAGCATCCCAGTTCGCCAATCGCTCGGCAATCGGCGGCTGGAGCTGAGCGAGCCGCTGGACCTGCGTGGAGTTGTCAGCGATCAGGACCTTAAGCTGCCTAATGTGCTCTGGTAGCCCTTGAATTGCTTCGTCGTAGTCAATAAGAAACGTCGGATCTCCCGTAATGACAAAGCCTCTGCGGGCGTTCTGCGCCACAATGAGATCACCTGACAAACCTTTCAGCTCGGAAATCACTTCATGGGTATGTATGACCAACTCTTCGCTGCTCGCGAAGCGATCGGACATGACGTACGAGGAAATCCCTATGCCCACCAAAATCGCGAACAAAACCGCGAAGGCTTTTTTGTATGACTTTGGGGAAAGTGTCCACATAAAACTGTCGGTCCGGTAGAGAGCACGGGCGCTGACATGTATGGTGAGTTGGAATGCGGGCCCTCTCCGATGACCCGCACCTCAGCCTGATCAGCAAGTGAATCATAGTGGCACGCGAACGAGAATAAGGCAATCTCCTTAGGCCTGACCTGAGGTACGCCTAACGCGGCGAGATATTATCCAATTGCCAGCACTTTGTAGCATCTTCTTCGCGACGCTTCGCATCCACACCGTCTGGAGAATCGCAATGACACGACCCTTCTGGACAGGTCAAATCCAAATCTCTTTGGTCGCCGTTGGCGTGAAGCTCTTTCCGGCAGTTGAAGCCAAGAGCGAAATCCACTTCCATCAGCTCAGTCGCAGAACCGGCGAGCGCATCAGACACCAGAAGGTCTCTGACGAGGAGGTCCCCGTCGAAAAAGACGACATTGTCAAAGGCTATGAGTATCGCAAAGGCGAATACGTGATCATTGAACCCGACGAGATCAAGAATTTGCGAATCCCCTCCCGCCAGGTTATGGAAGTTTCCCAATTCGTCGACGTTGACGAAATTGATCGCGAATACTTTGAAAAGCCGTATTTCGTAGTCCCGGAAAACGATGCCCAAGCGCAGGCCTTTGCCGTAGTGCGCAAAGCGCTGCAAACCACGAACAAAGCTGCGCTTGGCAAAATCGCATTCGGCGGCCGCGAACATCTCATGGCTGTCGTCGCCCCGACGGAGAATAAGCTCGCGGGAATGATGGCCTTCACCCTTCGCTTCGCCGACGAGCTCCGCAATCCCGCCGATTACTTCTCCGAAATCAAGAGGGTTCCAGTCGACGACGATCAGCTCTCGCTCGCCAAGGAACTTGTCGAGCGAAAATCTACAAAGTTTGCTCCGGACAAATTCAAAGATGAATACGAAGCAGCGCTGCGCGAGATGGTCGATGCCAAAGTCCGGCACGCCCCAAGTCTGCGTGGCGAACCAGTCCGAAAATCCGCCAAGGTTATCAACCTTATGGATGCGCTACGTAAGAGCGTGCTCAGCGATAAATCCAAGGTCGCCGGCAAGAAGTCCGTCCGGAAGGCTGCAACCGCACGAGGAGGCATTGCCCTAGTAAAGCCAACCCATGCCTCGAAACGCCGTTCGGCATAGGCCATGGCGACCAAACGCAATGCGGGTCGTACGTCTCGGGCAACGGCAGCGAATGCGGTGGGGCGACAGCTCAACCGCTACCGTGAGATGCGCGACTTCAAAGTCACCTCTGAGCCTAGTGGCGAAGCGGGCGTCACAAAAACTGCAGGAGGGAGATCTTCTTCACAGCGACGGCAACTTCCTTTTGTCATTCAGAAACATGCCGCCTCGCGCTTGCATTACGATTTCCGGCTGGGGTGGAACGGAGTGCTAAAGAGCTGGGCCATCGCAAAAGGGCCGAGCTACTTTCCAGGAGACAAGCGGCTAGCCGTTCAAGTGGAAGATCATCCCATCGAATATGGCGGATTCGAAGGCATTATTCCCAAGGGCCAGTATGGCGGCGGCACCGTCATGCTCTGGGACCAGGGAACTTGGGAACCGCAGGCAGGCCACACTGACATTGACGAGGGGTTTCGTCGGGGTTCGCTCAAATTTACATTGCACGGCACCAAGATGAAGGGCAATTGGACCTTGGTCCGCATGGGCGGCAAGGCGGCTAACGAACGGAAGCCCAATTGGCTGCTCATCAAAGAACACGACGGCTTCGAGCGCAGCCAACAACGAGCCCGGTGTCACGGAAGCCCAACCAAACAGCGTCGTGACCGGGCGCGATCTCGACCAAATCGCCCGCAGCGAAGACCACGTCTGGGACTCCAGCACAAACTTCAAAAGGCCGCGCGTGGCATCGCAACGACATCGTCCCTGCGCCGGCGAGGAAACTTGCCACGACGATCGGTGCAAAGGTCGAACCGTCTTTTCGCTCCAAACCCGGCGCAGCGCTCAAGTCGACTGCAGCCCTCCGCAACGCACCAAAGGAGAAGGTTCCCGATTTCGTCGCTCCGGAATTGGCGATCTCGGCCAAGAGTGCGCCCAGCGGAGCGGGCTGGCTGCACGAGCTGAAGCTCGACGGCTATCGCATTCAGGCCAAGAAGAATGGACGACGCGTACAACTTCTCACGCGCACAGGTTTGGATTGGACTCACCGCATGAAACCCATCGCTGATGCGGTCAATGCCGTTCCGGCCGCGACCGCCATTCTGGACGGCGAAGTCGTCGTGCTCGCCGAAAACGGCACGACAAGTTTTGCAGCACTGCAGGCCGCGTTTCAAGATGGCGCTGAAAACAACCTTACCTACTTTGTATTCGATCTGCTCCATCTCGACGGCCATAATCTGCGCGGGCTTCCGCTCGTCGATCGCAAGGCAATCCTCGCCGAGCTTGTGGAGGATAAGGGCGACATTCTTCGCTTCAGCGAACATATCGCAAAAGACGGCGAAGCAGTGTTCCACAGGGCCTGCGAGCTGCACGCCGAGGGAATCGTCTCCAAACGCGCGACGAGCCAATATCGCTCCGGACGCAGCGGTGATTGGCTGAAGCTCAAGTGTGTCCACGAACAGGAGTTCGTGATCGGCGGTTTTTCTGAGCCCTCAAACGGGAGTCGCGGTGTTGGTGCGCTGCTTCTCGGGTATTACGCGGATGGCAAACTCATTTATGCGGGACGCACGGGTACCGGCTTCACTCAAAAGATCCATCGCGTCCTGCGTGATAGGTTGGGAAAATTGCGCCAGCCCGGGGTGCCCTTCGATAAGCCTCCGTCCGGAGCCCGTCGAGGAGCGATTTGGGTGAAGCCCGAACTTGTGGCCCAAGTCAGCTTCTCAACCTGGACTGCCGATGGACTAGTCCGGCAGGCCGCCTTCAAAGGCCTTCGCGAAGACAAGCCCGCGAACGAGGTCCGCCGCGAAGAACCGATGCCCGTCCAAAATCAGCACGAAGCGAGGCACGCTTCCCGCGCTGCGCCTCGGAGCGTCGCCGCCAAGACAAGCCGTGCCAAACATTCCTCGAAGTCAGCCATTGAACCTGCCCCCGTTCACCTTACCCATCCGGAAAAACTCCTCGACGCGGAATCGCGTCTAACCAAGCAACAACTCGCGGACTACTACTGGGCAATCGCTCCGCGCATGCTGCCTTACATAGCCAACCGACCGCTGTCTCTTGTGCGGTGTCCTGACGGGACCGGGCAGCCTTGCTTCTATCAGAAGCATGCCAATCACACGCTCCCTCCCGGCATTCAATCTGTCGATATCTCCGACAAGAAGACTGGCAAGCCCCAGCCTTATATCTCGCTTTCAACACCAGAGGCGCTAGCCGGACTCGCGCAAATGGGGGTGCTCGAAGTGCATCCCTGGGGATCAACAATTTCAAACATCGAGCATCCCGATCAAGTTGTTTTTGACCTCGATCCCGGCGCTGACATTTCATGGCGCAAGCTCGCCGATAGCGCCTCCGACGTTCGCAAGCACCTTACGAGATTGGGTCTCGAGAGTTTTCTCAAAACGACAGGAGGTAAGGGTCTTCACGTTGTCGTCCCCCTAAATGCGAAATACGATTGGGCTACGGTCAAGCAATTTGCACACACCTTTGCCCTAAGCATCGAAAAACGGCGGCCCGAGCTTTACCTCTCAAAGATGAGCAAGGCCGCGCGCAAAGGCCGCATCTTCATCGACTATCTTCGCAACCAACGCGGTGCCACTGCCATCGCTCCGTACTCGCCTCGCGCACGGGACGGTGCGACCGTCGCACTTCCTCTAAGCTGGTCCGACCTCGAACGTCCCGAACGACCCATCTTTAGGGTCGCGCGGTTCGACGAGTGGAAGCATCGGCTGACCCGAGATCCCTGGAAACACTTCCTGGAAACTCGTCGGGTTCTGGGACCTACGTTACTCAAAGCCGCTAAAGTTGGGGAATAAAGTAGACGGCGCTTTCGCTGACAATTTCGCTTTAGCTGGCGTGCTCTACTCTTTTGCGCACTGTCATCCGACGAAAAGGCCAGTACATTATTGGCTCCTCATACGGAATTGACCCGATGGCTGTGCTTCCTTCGGGCTGGTACCCTGCATTGAGAATAAGGCTGTGGCGAATCGATTCGCCAGCAACCTGCAACTCAAGTATGGGAGGAGACTTAAATGCTTTGGACGATATTCGTGATCCTTCTGGTTCTGTGGCTGCTGGGAGTAGTTACATCCTACACATTAGGGGGCTTTATCCACATTCTGCTGCTATTGGCCCTCATAACTCTGATCTTCAACCTCGTGAGTGGACGGCGGACAGCCGTCTAGAGACACCGCCTTCAACCTGCTTGCGAGTGCCTGTGCACTCGATGGAGAAACTATGAAAATGAAGGACATTCTGAAGGTCGCGCTCGGCACCGGCCTTTTCGTACTGGATCAATCCGATCGTGCCAAGAAGAGCGTTCGGGAGAGAGTTTCGGAAGGGGTTGACGATCTCCGCGACTTGGCGCGCGAGAAGTATCAACGTGCTAGCAACACCTTCGAGAAAGCTGCAACAGTTCTCCGCCGCGACGACAATCGCGGCGTTTGGAACATGCTCCGCTTCGCCGCTGGGCTGGGAGTCGGAGTAGCTATTGGACTCTTAGTCGCCCCGGCGAACGGGGAGGACACGCGGGCACGGCTCGCTGACAAAGCACAGGAATTCAATGCCAACGTCCGAGAGCGCCTTGCCTCACTTAATGGTAAGACGACCAGCGCAGCGGATTAGATCGCTTCCGCAGTGCGGTTCGTTCAGACTTCGCAATGTCCCATGGATGGCGCGAGCATCAAGAGACGAGATTAGCGCTTCTAGTTCCCGCACGGACGGATTAATGCGAGGCGAGCAAACTCAATGCGAGGCGAGCAAACAATGACAGGGGATGAAGGGGAGTCGAATGACTACTAACTTGCACCGATGTCTGTGGGTCACAGTGGTGATGCTGATACTCACTTGCGCATCAGTTGGGCAGATTGGCGTAGTCGTTTCGTTTGCCCCGCCTCCGCTACCTGTGTACGTGCAGCCGCCTTGCCCAGCCGAGGGCTATATCTGGACCCCCGGCTACTGGGCATACGATCCCGGCTTTGGGGACTACTACTGGGTGCCCGGGACGTGGGTTTTAGCTCCGGAGGTCGGCCTGTTCTGGACGCCGGGTTGGTGGGGGTGGGGAGGAGAAGGTTTCATGTTCCACGCGGGGTATTGGGGACCTCAAGTGGGCTTCTATGGCGGCGTTAATTACGGCTTCGGTTACTTCGGAGAGGGCTATCAAGGCGGGCGATGGGACCATGGGCACTTTTACTACAACCGAGCGGTGAATAACGTCAACGTAACGATCGTTCACAATGTTTACAACACGACGATCGTCAATGATACAAGGGCGAATCGCGTCAGTTACAACGGCGGAAATGGGGGAATAAACTCGCGTCCGACGGCGGCGCAAGAGGCTGCCGCACGGGAGAAACATATTCCGGCCGTGTCGGCTCAGACGCAACAGATTCAGATCGCCCGAACGAATCCTCAACTGCGCGCTTCGGTGAACCAGGGCAAGCCACCTATTGCGGCAACGCCCAAACCCGGAGCCTTTCAGGACCGCGAAGTCGTTCCGGCCACACAGGCGGGAGGCGCTTATAAGCCCACCGGCGATCGAGCCGCGGCGGAGCCAAAGGGCGCACCCTCCAGCGAGCGACCGGAAAGCAATGTTCCTCATTCCAGCGCTGCCGTACATCCTAATGACCTTCCGCCGGTCGCGCCTCCGGCTGCGCCGAACACGGGAAACGCGAAGGTCGACCAGAAGTACCAACAACAGCAGGAAAAGCTCCGTGCTCAGCAAGACCAGCAACGACAGCAGCTTCAGCAGCAGCAGAATCGCGAGCACCAGCAACTGGAGCAACAGAAGGCTGACGAAGCTAAGAGGCAGCAGGTGGAACAGCAGCATCAGCAACAGACGCAGCACTTGCAACAGCAAGAGCAGAGGCAACAGCAGCAGTTACAGGCCAAACAGCAGACCTCGCATAAGAACCAAGCACCACCCCCGAAGGAGAAGCCTTAATCGTCGGTGGAAAAGCCGTGTGGAGCGTCGGCCAACCAGTCGGCGGCCCCTCGCTTTCTCCAGCTTCCCAGTTTGACTTTGAATTTGCGGGGACACCTTCGCTATTCCTCCGAAATTCCGAAGTTCGGTCATTCGGGGGCGAGCGTGTAGCTCAAGAGATGCCCGGGATCGCGAGCATGCCGGGCTTTGGGCGATAACGCCGCTCGGCGTGGAAAAACCCGGCGAGTGCTGTGTCTAGGAAACTTTCCTGTACGCTGCCTATCGACGACGAGCTGAGGTCCGTAATCCATGGCAACCACGCGCCGGAATTCGGTGAAGCTGGCGAGCACTTCCCTAGCCAATGAAAGCCGCTCGGGGGAAACAACAGATGGAATGGTCCGCCACGGCAACGAATCGGGAAGCAAGGTTTGGCGTGCCTTTACGGCACTCGGGCCGGGACTCGTTACTGGCGCGTCCGATGATGATCCCAGCGGAATCGCTACCTATTCCCAAGTGGGTGCCCAATTTGGCTACGGGATGCTTTGGACGATGCTCGTGTCCTATCCCCTGATGGCGGCGATCCAGGAGATCAGCGCACGGGTTGGCCGCGTTACGGGCTGCGGTATCTCTGCCAACCTTAGACGGCATTATCCGAAATGGCTACTTTATGGCGCGGTTGCTTTAGTTCTTACCGCCAATATCTATAATCTCGGAGCGGATATCGGCGCTATGGGGGCTTCTGCCCAGCTACTAGTGCCGGCGAGGACTTGGATCTATACACTGCTTTTCGGCATAGCCTCACTGCTGTTGCAGATCTTTGTGCCTTACTCAAACTACAGGAGATATTTGAAGTGGCTGACGCTTTCGCTCTTTGCCTACGTCGCAACCGCTTTTTTCGTGCGGATATCGTGGCAAGAGGTTCTGCGTGCGACGCTACTCCCGCGCTGGTCATGGAGCAGGGATTACCTGACGGGATTGATCGCCGTAATGGGAACTACGATTAGCCCTTACTTGTTCTTCTGGCAAGCTTCGCAAGAGGTTGAAGAGGTCGAGAATAATCGTGGGGAGAAGGCGCTCGAGCGTGCGCCCCGTCAAGCGCACGCTCAGTTAGAACGCATCCGGACCGACACGTATGTCGGCATGGCGCTGTCCAATCTCGTCGCTTTCTTTATCATCCTTACGAGTGCAGCTACTCTGCACGCTCACGGCCAGAAAGACGTCGCCACAGCGGCACAAGCGGCACAAGCTTTGGCACCGCTGGCCGGCCGCTTCGCTGCGGGAGTTTTCGTCTGCGGAATCCTTGGTACCGGCCTGCTCGCTATACCTGTTCTGGCGGGTTCGGCCGCGTACGCAATCGGCGAATCCGTTAAGTGGCCGGTCAGTTTAGAGAAAAAGCCCGCACAGGCCCCTGGATTCTACGTGACGATCACAGTGGCCACCCTCGCTGGCGTTGGCCTCAATTTCGTCCACATCGACCCGATACGAGCTCTGTTCTGGGCGGCGGTGCTAAACGGCATTCTGGCCGCGCCCCTGATGGCGCTCATCATGCACATGGCGGCAAGCACTAAGGTAATGGGCAAATTCGCGGTACCAGTTTACTTGCGGGTTGTGGGATGGACCGCAACTGCAATAATGTTCGTCGTATCGATTGGAGTGTTCGTGGCATGGAAATAGCCTCGATCACGCTCGAAAGAGGGAAACAACCGGCCTGTTTGGACGATCAGTCCACGGCGACGCGGGGATAGTCGCCTCAACCATTCTTCAACCGCAAGCACGCGCCAGCAGCTCAAGAGTGTTCCATCGACCGATGTTCGCCTGACAAGAACCGGTTGAGCCTACACGAGATCTCTTAGGCGGCGCTGTGACTCAGCGAGCATGCCCGAGCGGGATTGTAATCGGACCAGACATTATCGCTACGCCCGGTGTTTTCCGCCCACGACCTGAGCGTGCCCCAGCGCCGCAACCAATGAAACCCCTCCGATGATATTGCCGAGAAGAGTGGGAAGGAAGAATTGAGATACGTAGGTCGACCACGAAACAGACTTCGTGACAACTACGAACAGGGCGGTGGTAGAGCCGGCGATAATGTGATTGAACCCTGCGAGCCCCACGATGTATGTGAGCAGGATGATGATGCTCACTTTTGCGGATTCAGCTCCAGGAAGCAACCAGACCATCAGTGCAATCAACCATCCGGCGAAGATGGCCCGTACGATCACGATGCCGATGCCAGGGCCAAAGTGAGATGTTCCAATCTCGACCATTGCGGCACGAGTATTTGTGTCCAATAAAGTAATACGCGCAAGACAGATTGCGATTAGAAATGTTCCCACCAGATTTACGCCGAGCACGATCCCCCACAGACGAAGAACCCGCCACAACGTCGCCATGTTCTTGCGGAGGAGTAGAGGGAGTATCACGGTGAGGGTATTTTCCGTGAAGAGCTGCTGACGCCCAAGGATCACGATCAGGAATCCGATGCTGTAGCCGAGCCGCGAAATCAGAGGTCGCCACGGGCGATCCGGTAAGTGCTCCATCAACAATGCTTCTGAGATGAAGGAGAACCCCATGGATAGCCCCGCCGCCAGTGCTGACCATGCCAAGGCCGAGACGGGCCGCCGCAGCTCTTCGTCACCCTGGCGGCGAATGGTCTCATAAACGACATTTGGGCCAATGGCCAGCCGCTCCTCAACCTGCTTTGCCTCGGTGTGGGTCGAGATGGGTGCTTCCGAGGGGATTGGCTCCGTTCTCGCTTTCAGCGTATTCGCTCTCACGCTCACCCTCCGCCGCTGCCCGCCTCAGAATCAAATACTCGCTTCGGCATGCGGTAATTTCCCGGTATTCGACGTTGAAGAAGCTTAGTTTGTCCAATCGCGCAGGGCGGCCAATCCCGCAACTAGCTGGTTTTCTTTGGGGGGACTTTTGCTCCCTTTTTGCGGGCCTCAGATAGGCCGATCGCGATGGCCTGTTCTCGGCTGGTCACTTTTCCGTCCCTGCCATCCTTGCCGGAACGAAGAGTTCCCTTCTTTTCGCGGCGTACTGCGCTTTCTACGCTTTTGCTCGCTGCTTCCCCATATTTTGCCATTGTGTTTTCCTCCTGAGTGTTCGAAGTGATAATCATCCATCAATGTCGGTCCTTGCCCGGTTGGGGTCATGGCCATTACGCCCCGCACGGATCTATCATCCGAGAAATCACGGACGGACTCGTCCGAAGTCGGATTCCAAGATAGTTTTTGTATCGTTCAGGGCCAATCGGGTGGTCTCCGTATCCGTCGAGTAAGAAATACTTAGGCGCCATTCGCAGATGCTGCGAGGCTTTCCGCGGTCCCACAATCGTCGACTATCGCACGGTAACCATGCTTGTCCTGATCGAGATAGACGCTGCAGTTGGTCACCGACCGGTTAATCCTGTGTAGCCGTCAGATCTGCACGGCATAAGACAGCCCCTTCGCACTGAATTCAGGGCGGAACAACAACGAAAATACTTTGCGTTCCGCGGCTGCGGGTGTAATCCTCGCAGGGGGCAAGAACCAGCCATGTGTTTTTCAGCGACAGCAAACTTTGTCGGCAGCGGAGTTCTGGGAGCGGTGGGCGTCGTTACCTTGACGAAGGTTAAGCACAGGCGCGAGCTACTTTTTGCATCGTTGCCGGTGCTATTTGCTGTTCATCAGTTCATCGAGGGATTTGTCTGGCTAGGACTGGACGGAATTCTTTCCCCAGCTGTGGCGCACGACATGGGCGCGGCATTCATGCTTTATGCCCAGGGACTCTTGCCTTTCCTGCTGCCGCTCAGCGTACTGCTGTTCGAGCCGGACACGACGAGCCGGCGGCGGATGCTGCCGTTTCTCATCCTTGGAGGAGCTACCACTCTTTACATCTTATGGGCGCTGACGGCGTTCCAACTGCAGCTCTCCGTTAAGGGAAACAGCATCGTGTACCTCAATCAAGCGACCAACAATACAGCTGTCGCCCTGCTCTATGTGATTGCAACTTGCGGTTCGCTGTTTTTCTCGAAGATCAGGATGATGGTGATCTTTGGCGCGGCAAACTTGGCGGTCCTGCTGATTGTTATGGAGGTCAAGCGATATGCGTTCACCTCATTGTGGTGTGCATACGCAGCAATCGCCAGTGTAATCATTCTGGCTTACTTCTGGAGAAGCCAGGAAGAGCGCCCATTTCTGTACCCTTAGCAAAGATGTACGCGACCACAGGCACATCCGGAACCAATAGCAGCCAGCCGAGTTTGGTGGCCCATGGCCCTAACGACTTCCACGTTGCGCCGCTAGTTGAGAGCGTCATTGTCTGGTTCGTGCTTCGCTTGTCCGCTCCCGAACCGGTCTGACTGTCGTCACAATTTGTTGAGTTCTGCAATTCTTACCTCCACCACGTCGGCAAAGCCCTGGACTTGTTCAGGCGAGTAGCCGGCGGCACGGAAGGCATCGCGAATCTGCTCTGGCGAAAGCTGCGCCAGCAGTCCTCCAATCCACCGGGCATCGGATATTGGAATGCGTTTGCCGATCCAACACATATCCATCCGCTTGATGAACTCCTTAGGATTAAATATGTTGATGAAAACCGGGGGTGCGGGCACCGTGAACTCGACGTACTCCGGAGTGGCTTTGCGGATGAATCTCGAGTGCTCATAGGACTTCAGATTGCCTTTCGATAGGCTATGCGTCCAACTTAGACCTGTTGTCCCGAAACTTGCGCCAAGATCGCTGACCGCATAATGCAACTCTGAGCCACCATCGGAGGGGGAGTTCTTTTCTTCGTAGACTGCGTTGTTTTGGTCTTTCAGGTCCCAGTTGTTCACGAGGGCCATCATCACCCGCAAGCCGTTAAACTGGCGCTGCTGGTTGAAGGGGTTTTGGTGCCACTTCCAGTCACCGAGTTTCTTCTCGCCCCCAACCTGCCTCTTGAGGCGCACGTTTCGCACGGTGCCGTCGGGACCAACCAGGTTTTGCCCACGTTTCAGAGGCGGCATACCCTCCACGCGCAATTCAGGGAGAAAGTAGTCTTCATTGACGTAGTAACCGACGGCCCAGACCAGGCGTGAGGCCACGACCTCAGGCCGGGCCTCCACCCCAAGTTTCACTTTCCACTTAATGCCATTCTCGTCGCGGACGTCGAACTTGGGGTTCGTGCCGTTGAGATCCTCCTCGAGAAACGTGTATGTCGTATGGGGCGCATGCTCCTCGCCGCCTGAACCGTAATAAAGATTGCGAGAAGTAATATCCGCCGGTTCTTGCCACAGAACGGCGCGAGCGTTTTCCTCAGCGTTGACGTTCATTTCGTGCGGTTTACTTCCATGTTTGCTGCTCGATTCGGCAGGCAGGACCAGTAGAATGACAGCGGCCAACACCGCCGTACAGGGACCGAGCAAAATCGATTTTCGTGCCATCCGATTTACTCCTCTCTTGGCTCGGGCTCCCTTTTTGTCTTTGGGTAACCCATTTCTTGAGCGTCTCCGTTCATGCGACGGCATCACTGAGCGTCATATTCGAGACTTCGTCTTCTTGCCGGAACTGCAGCTCATACAGCATTGCGTACAGGCCGCCTGCCTTCAGCAACTGCTCATGCTTGCCGCTTTCGACGATCCGGCCGTTTTTCACCAGGAAGATTGCGTCCGCCCGCCGAACCGTCGAGAAGCGATGGGCAATCACAATGGTCGTCTTGCCCTTCATCAAACGCTCCAGGGCCTCAAAGACAAGCTTTTCAGATCCAGCGTCGAGTCCGGTGCTGGGTTCATCCATGATCAGTATTGGCGTGTCGCGTATGATGGCGCGCGCGATCGCGATTCGTTGGCGCTGCCCGCCTGACAGCGTTACGCCCCGTTCCCCAACGATCGTGTCGTACTCCTCCGGCAGTCGCGCAATGAATTCATGCGCGTTCGCAAGCTTGGCAGCACGGTGGATTTCAGCACGCGTGGCCTCCGGCTTTCCGTAGGCAATGTTCTGCCAGATCGAAGCGCGGAACAGAATGCTGTCCTGTAAGACGAAGCTCATCTGGTCCCGCAGGGACTTCTGCAGAAAGTTGCGCACGTCGGTCCCGTCGATCTTGACGGACCCGGAATCGGGATCATAGAAACGGCCAATCAAGCTGGCTATAGTTGTTTTGCCGGCGCCCGTTGGTCCGACCAAGGCCATCATTTCGCCTGGTGCGATCTTGAAGGTGACGTCCTTCAGCACGGGCTGGTCGGGAGCGTAGCCGAAGTGGACGTGGTCGAATTCGATCTCGCCCCTGAGAGGTGGCGCCGGCAGCGCGGATGGAAGATCACGCACTTCCGGCTCGGTGTCGAAAATTTCGCGTATTCGCTCGTAGCCAACCGCTGCCTTCGAGTATGTGTCCATCATCTTGGCAAAGTCCTGCATGGGCTTGTACATCTTTCCCAGATACCAGATGAAGACGATCAGCGAACCGGCAGACAACGTACCGGCAAGGACCAGACGGCCTCCGAACCAGAGCACTAAAGCGGTCCCGGCGGCGACGATGAGCCCAACCAAAGGGGAGAGCCTGGCCTTGAGGCTGCGGGCGCGCAGAGCGATCTGCACACTTTCCTCGCTATCTTCCTCCAACCGTCGCTGTTCGTAGTCTTCCCGCGCCAGTGCCTTGACCAGGCCAATGGAAGACAGAACTTCCTGCAACCGGGAAACGATTTCGCTCTCCTTCTTCCTGACTTCACGCGATGCCATCTTGCTGCGGCGGGTGTACGAGTAAGTCACCGCGAACAGCAAAGGCGCTACCGAGAGGGCGATCAGTGTGAAGCGCCAATTCAGGTGAAGCATGATTGCCACCATGCCGGCCAGAGTAATAGCGTCCACAACGGATCCCAATAGGCTGGAGACGATGAAACTCTGAATTGCATCAATATCGCCGGTCAGGCGGCTAATCAGCTCACCGGTTTGTCTCTGCGTGTGATACCCGAGGGAGAGGTGTTGAATGTGGGCATACAGAAGCCGCCGCAGGTCGTGCATCACCCACTGTCCTACGCTCGTGGTTAAGTACTTCTCGGCATACAAACAAACCGCATCCAGAACAGCGATGCCGATAACGGCGGCGGCGGCGAACTTCAAGATGGCGACTCTGTCGGATCCGGCGACAGATTGAATCCACGGACTGAGCCAACCATGGGTTGGCCAAGAGTGGCTGAAACTGTCGAACACAAACTTAAGCGGCCAAGGCTCTAGTAGATTCGCGGCGCCCTCTCCCAGAACGGCGAGGCCTCCGAAGACCAAGACCTTGGAATGGGGCTGCAACAGGCCAACGATGCCCGGCCACGGCGGACTAGTTGAGGCCAAGACTGAATCGGCCTCGACGTTATTCGGGCTGCCGTCCGCGGGAATGTCATTGCTGGAGTCCGCCACATTCTCTTCAGCAACAGATTTGTTTGACAATGCCTTCTCCGCAGCAATCGATTTGAACTTGGCCCTATTCGCAGTCCAATGCGCAGTTGCCCGCCGTTAATCTTCAATGTGGAGAGACTTGAAGTACTTGCGCGGCACGAATTCCTCAAAGAGATGGAAACCTATGCTTGCACCCAGCGCGGTCGAGCCACGCCGCAAAGCCCAGCCAGCGGTGGCTCTGGAGTCGGGATACCACATGTTGGAAATGAACGCGGCGCCATAAATGCCAGCGAATCGCGAATAGGCTGGAATCCGGTTGCCGCTGCTGGTTTGCGATGTAAAAGTCTCGACAATGACGTGCTTGGCGCGAGGCCAAACACCGGTGTCAGTCGATCGGTGGTACTCGGGATCCTCGCCGTCAGCCGCGGCGACGCCGAATCGAATAGTCTCGGCGATTACGTGTCGCCCTAATCCGGATGCGAACCGGTGAGCATACCCCTCGCCGCCTTGTCCCCACTCGGGCGGTTCGTTTTCTGCCTGGCCTATGCCCGCACCGAGCGCGGGACCGATCAGCGTGTAAGGACGAAACATGGAGCGCGCGTAGATGCGCGATCGCTCGCCGAAGGTCAATGAATCTCTACTGGAGTTGAGGTGTTGAGATGCGGATGGCGCATCCGGCACCGCCGAAAGTTCTTGGTCGTCGCGGCTCGAGGATTCAGCTTTCCGAAGGATCGGGTTTTCACCCGCGGCGCTCGGTCCGGTAACCGTCGACTCTGCCGCCGAACCTTGTTGGGCGAAGGCTGGGCTTGCAGCAAGAATCGTACAAAGCGCAAGAAGGGCATTCAGTGCAAAACGGTCGTGAAGCGAGAGGACTCGGGGCCGAACATACCTCGGGGTTTCCCCTCGTTCGTAAATGATGGATTGTCGATAACACCTCTCTTCCATCGCTCCTCCCTCCTACACTTATGTTCTCTAAGATGCCCGGACTTTCACGGTCTCCTTTAGCTTCACCGACTCACTTCAGCGGAGTATCCTCGCCCGAATCCTGTTTTCTTCACTGGCTTTTTCGGATGGCTTCTTGGTGTGTAACAGCCGGATGAGCCAGTTGGGCGTGCACGCACCCGCCAATCGCTTCGTCGCCAATGCTTCATCGACTCTAGGTTGAAAACGGGCGGACGAACATCAGGCACACTCTGTATGAGCGAAGCCGATTTTCCTTAGCGACCGGCCGCCTGAAGCCTGAGCGCGCTCGGGCCCGACGGGCGGTTCTGACGTTGGATTCGGGGGCTTGCGTCGGTGTGCTGGAATGTTGGGAGTCGACCGGAAGCAGCAGTGCGCGGGCACCGGAAAGGTTCGTGATGCGATCTTGATTCCCAGTGGGCTCGTCAGTTAGCTCGTAACGCCAGACCGGGGACGCACTTGCAATGGAACTTTCCTGACTACGGCCAACCTCAAGTGATTACTGCCGTTGCGTAGAATCCGCTTGCGGGCAGCAGGAAACTGATCTCTCGCGTACCACGGTCATTGCTGCGGTGTGCGGTCGAGCACACCGGAATCTACCACCTGGCCGGTTCGCGAGATCGTCTGGAAATAGAACTTGTCACCCGCAATCTGGACCAGCATGAAGTCGCGGTCGGTGTCAAATCCCGCCTCCATCTTCGGTGAAGGCTTCAGGTTGTGGTATCTAAGTTCGCCGGAATTACCGAGCACAAAGTAGTAGATGCCACCTTCCGGTTTGATCCGTTCATAAACGTGTTCATGGCCGGCCAAGACAACATTAACGCCGTACTTCTCAAAAATTGGTTTGAGTACTGCTCGCAGATCAGTATCGGGACCGTGGAACCTTCCATCGGAATACAACGGGTGATGGAAGTAGCAGATCTTCCACGGTGTATTCGCGGATTGCAGTTGCGCCTCGAGCCAATTCAGTTGCGACGTATCCATGTAATTGCTATCCAGCGCGAAGAACGTCGCATTTCCTTTCTTAAAGCTGTAGTAACGTGCCCCACCCATGTTGAATGGCTTATACAAGCGCTCGTTGGGATCATCGTGATTACCGATCGACGCGTAGAACTTTACGCCTGCGTCAAGCAGCGGTTTGTAGGGGAGCTCAAATTTCCGCTCAAAGTCCTGTTCGCTATTGCCTCCGTAAATGTTGTCGCCGAGCATGAGCACGAAGTCAAAGTCCGTCTTTTCCCGACATTTCTCCATTTGCTGAGCCACCTGGTACTGCTCGGTTCCTCCCGTCCCGCTGTCGCCAATGACGGCAAAGCGAATCGACTTCGATTCCTGCGGCAGGTCGCATTCCGATTGGGTTTGCGAAGCCGGAGGTTTGGCCGCACCCTCCGGCACCAGCGCGGCCCCAACTGACGCGCCGAGCCTCTCGAGTCTCGAGCCAGCCGAGACTAGCCTGGGAGCGGATGATCGCAGTTCACCCAGAAGGATTACGGCTGCGGCCACGGTGAGAATGACACGACGTCTCATGCGCTTTTTTCCCGCCTATGGCGACGGAATAGCCCCCGGAATGTAGTCAACGATGAGGTTCGCTCCCACGTCTCGCAACACCAGGCTGTGGCCGACGATTCGGTAATCGAGCTCGCGCGGGAGCTCCGGGAGATTCAGCAGTAGTGAAGGAGGCGTGGTCTGCAAGGGAATGTGCTCGGGATACAAAGCATTGACCCGTACGAGAACGTCATTCACTGGCTCGTCATTGCGCAGACTGGTGCGCACCTTTGCGCCGTCCGTGCCCTTATAACCCATGGATATCAAATGCTTGAACTCCTGCGCGATTGCTGGCGAAAAGATGTCTCCCTGTTTGGCCTGTGGACGCGCGGCCTGAATGCTGTTGGCCAAAAGGCGCCTATGCTCGTTGATTATGTGTGCGGAGGCAGTAGGTTTGAGTGCGGAAATTCCGGCCTCCGCCTGCTTGCGTAATTTCATATAGTCTTTGATCTGTTTCTCGAAATCCATTATCAGGGCTGAGCCTGGATTTACCTGGGTGCCTGTAGCCGTAGTCTGCCCGCCGAGAACACGTCCATATGCAATCAGCAGTAGGACTAATGCGACCCGAACACTTCGAGCAATCAGGATCTTCATCTTTCTCCCTCAATACGGTAAGAAGGTTAGCCCCGAAATGATGACGCGAGCTCTTTTGACGAAGGGGAAAGCAAAACCGTGTGGGTCCGCACTAAGTATTCCAAAAGCGCCCGCGGCGGCGTCTGGCGCGAACAGAAACCGGACTCGAATGAGAATGATACCGGCTGCAACAGCCAGGGTGAGCCAATACAGCCACGAGAAATGCAGGTGCATATTGATAAGATTCTTCGCCTGCCGGACATTCCTATGCGGAAGCCGCGAGGCGCATCCAGCATGTGCGGTTTCCTCTCCTGGAAATTCTCTAACTGACCGCAGTCTCTACTGCCTCCTTCACTAACCCCTTGACCGCTTCTTCGACTGCATCCTTCACCGTCGCTTCCACCTCGCTGTTATCGAGGCTGACGCTCGTACCACTACCGACGATCTGCTGGACCACCTCTTCCACAACAGGTGCAAATCGTGGCAGGTGATTCGTTATTTCCTCTGCCGCCCTAGAAGCTGCTACGGCCACCGGCGCTCCTCCTGTTTCTTCTTCGGAGCGCCCCTTGGATGTTCCTGTTGAACTCCAGTCCTCTTCAAAGGTCCGCACCATCGCGTTTACCACCTTTGCATCGCGAAGGATGACTCCAACCTCCCGGCGTGCGTCCAATTCCAATTCGCGAAGGCTCTGGCTTCCCAGAAATACTTGGCCACGGTCTCGGATGATGGTGCGGGTGTGCAAGCGCGTCACCGGAAGTTTGCGCACATCAAGTCTGCTTTTATTGCTTGCCATCCGTCCCACAATCCGGACGTCCACGCCTTCCCTAGCCCGGTCTTCGAGTAGCCGGATCATTGCCCTGTCACTGATCTTCGAATCGTAGATGAGCAACTCATGCTTTGCTCCCTTTAGGAACGCGGACAACCTCTCGCGAGCATTCAGCGGGCTGACGAGGAAATTGCTGCTTCGCGGGGTGTAGGGCTGGCGCTTGGTGTCCGATTCAAAGAGCCGGATAGCTTCCTGCACGAGTTGTCGGTTCCTGGTCACAATGCCGAAACTGCGGCTGCGGTCAATATCGAGATGAGTGAAGTTAAAGCCTAGAACGTAAAGCGCCTTGCGGTCTACGATCATCATTTTGCCGTGGTAGCGCACGAGGTCATCGGAAGTGCGAGCGACAGTCACGCCTTTCGAGAGCAGCCGCATCTCCAGCTTACGCAGGTTCTTTTCGCCGTTGCGGTTCGTGTCCGCAATTAGAGTATGGACAAACGCTCCGCGCTTTACTGCATTTTCTAGCGCGTGCTCCACTTCCTTGCGGTCAAACCGAAATATCGCAATCTCCACACTCTTCTTGGCGCTATCAATGCCGTTGACCAGCGGTTTGACGCCGTCCTCGGGCTGGACAATGAGCTTCATGCGCTACTCTCTCCACCTCGTAGAAACTGCACCACGCTCTACGGCAGGCCGTGGCAGGAAAGGCCGACATATCAAGTAATCGTAGAGCGGGAAGGAGACAACCGGCCATCAGGTGGACACCGTAGCTGCCGGCAAGATGGCCCCCACAAGTAGGAATGGAAAGTGGAAACTGATGGATGGAACGAAACTGGTGGACGTCACAGGTTCCGACACAACTCCTGAGTCACCTTGTTAGCGGCGCCCAACCTACGGGGCGGGGCCGGTGGCGGAGCGCCGACTATCGTGCGTACGACGTTGTGCGATTGTTGCCACCATCCACAATAGTAAGTTTCGCCAGCACACCGAAGGTGAAGTGCGCGCCAATTGGTTTCGGAAGTATCCGGCATTTCAGATCGAAGATCATCACACGTGGAGAGCGCGCCCGTTTTCCCGTACCAGTCGCACTGCAGGCCAAGTTCATTGACTTCAACAGACCGCGTGTCCGCCCGTAGCCCAACATGCAGCGCTTTCAGTGCGCTCTCCTTGGCGCTCCAAACGAGAGACGCCAGCAGCGGCCGATCCGCGCAACTGGCTTGAGCGATGAGTTGTTGCTCGCTCTTCGTGAAGTAATCGGAGATGAATGCGTCGCTTCGAGGCTCAATCATCTCCAGATCACAACCAAGCTTTACGTCGCCGAGAGCAACGGCGCAGAAGCCAACCCCACCACGATGGCTAATCGAAATCGTAACTCTCTCCGTTCGATCGTGAAGAGCAACTTCGGGTTGGCCCGTTGAGGCTGGATAGATTTCGATTTCTTTGAGGGATAACCTGTCGCCGGGCAATTTGAAGCTCGCGGCGACGGCGCATTTTGCAGTCCACCGGCCTAACCGCCAATCGGTGCGGCGCTTGGCAAACCGAAACATGCTCAATCGAGCCGTTTCACTCTCGCAAAGCCAGTCATCAGTTGCCGGCAAATCGGCTTCGGACTGCTGTAGCCAATAAACATCCATCATGAGATCCTGCGTGCGATCGGCGGCTTCGACGAGTTCCGGCGTCAAGACCAATTTCTTTCCTGATGACTTACCGGAGTGCATTTCGATCTACCTTGGACATCGCCTTATTCAACCCTTCTAGGCGTGGGAGTTTGGGGCGCAGAGTTTCGACTTCGCGGGCAATGACTGGGGCCGCGGCCGGTGCATCCCTTATGACTTAGGCGGACGTTCCTCCCCAACGCCGCGCCTTCGAGATTCAGGTTCAGCGCCCGCGAGAAAACGACCCTACGGTTGATGACTGCTACCCTTTGGAAATCACTCTGCAAAACCCGCACGATCGAAAACGAACGGCAGTACCACATTCAAGCTCCTCACACCGTTACGTTCTGCAATGCGTGCAATGGCGCAGCGTCAATCTTCTCAGGAAGCGTCACCGTCCGATAACCAGTTAACTGCAGGTACCGGTTTCCCTGTGTGTCCACAACTTCCGCATCGAACTTTTCCCCCGCTATGTCTGGAGTGACGACCGCAAACAAGGGCCCGACGGCGATTGCGGGTGGACGCGACCAACTGACGTTATGAACATAAAGCGGCAGCCCCATGCGGTTGTGTTCACTTACTTCCAACAGGCCCGCAGTTTGGAAGCACAGCTCAATCATGCGCGGACCAATTAGCGTGGGTCCTTCCGATGGGTTGTGATCTCCAGGCAAATCCTCGGACATTTGGCCAATGATCCGTTCCCCATCCCGCCAGGCGCTTTCGAGAACCTGATACGCCGCACCGTGGAAGTAAATACGATAAATTTGAGCGGCATTGACGATGCCCTCCGACGATAGCTGGAGTGGCATCCCGGCAGAGGCTGCTGGCGCCTGCCTCGTTACTCGAACCCGGGCGGTGAAGTGAATGGTCTCCTGCGGTTGCTGTTGATTCGGGAGCGTCCGCCGCCCGACCAAGCGGCAGTCGGCAACCAACCCGTTTCCCTGCGGATAAAACTGAGCCTGGATAAATACCGTCCGGGGCTCATCGCGGTAGAACTTGAAAGGCGCAAGGAAATTTACTTCTTCGATGGCCTCGATATGCCAGCCTGGATGCACGCAGAGAGCGGCTTCCGCGAACGCTTCGATCCCCATGACTCCAGGAAGCACTGGCGTGCCATCAATGCGGTGGTCGTACAAGAACGCCTGCGCCGCCGGATCGAGTGTGGTCTCCATCGTTAGACCTCCGGTAAGCGTCATGCCGGTGATTCTGCCCACCATCGGCCCTTGCGCGGGTGTCTGTTTGAGGAGCACAGCGGCCAGTGCTTTAGTGTCGAGTCCGCCGGTCTCGTCCCATTCGTTCAACATGATACCGAGGCGCTGCGCGATGACCAGTTCGCCGCGAGTCTCGGCGCAGGTCAATTCACGGCGAATCATCGGGATGCCGGCTTCAGGCGCCAGCATGTCGATGCCTGCCGCCTCCATCATCTTGGGAATGGAGCCGCGGGTTGCCATCCCAATGCCGCCCCACGCCGTCCAGTCAATCACGATGCCGCGCGTGCCGGGCCGCGTCGAGCGGAAGCTTGACGTGATCTTGCACAACAGGTCGTTGGCGGAGCTATAGTCCGCCTGTCCTGCGTTTCCGAAGCGGCCGGCAATTGAACTGAAAGCCACAGTTGCACCGAGGGGCATGTCTCCGACGGCGTAAAGTAGATTGAACCAACCGTCACTCTTCACGTCGAACACCAGGTCGAACTCGTGCTGGTCTTTATCCGGCAGGAAGTGACTGCGCTCAATCCCTGCGGCGTGAAGGAGTACATCGATGCGCCCACTGCGTTGGCGCACCTGGTCGATAATGCTGGTCACGCCGCCTGCATCGGCGAGGTCAACGCTGAAGTAGTAAGGCGTGCCGCCAGCCGAGCACACCGCGTCGATCGCGCTCTGCGCCGCTTGCGCACGCTCCAAAGCTGCCAATTCTTTTTCAACCAGCGCTGGCGTAGCACGCTCTCCGCGAGCTTTCATGCGCTCGAATAAATCGCGTTTCAGACCATCCTTGTCGCTCACGAAGCGAGTAAGGTCAGGATTATTGGGATCAGGCGCCGGAATCAGATCCAGCAGGTAGAACGTTCCACCGGATGCGGCCGCTAAATCGGCAGTAATGGCCGACACAATGCTCCCCGCCGCGCCAGTAATTACGAACACGCTGTCCTGGTCCAATGTCAGACCTTGCTGGCCGTCGCCGAGAGGCTGTTCCTGCAATCCGACCGTCCAGCGAAGATCTTGGTTGTAGCCAATCTCTACTGCGCCCGGATCACGCAGCGTTTCCTCGATGATCGTCTCGGCAACTTCCGAATCGTTCCTTCCGACCTCGAAATCCACAACTTTGACTAGGGCTTCCGACCGTTCTCGCTTATACGTTTTGGTGAAGCCAACCACCGCCCCGCCAAGTGGAGCAACAGCCCCCGAGCCGTCGTAGCCGTGCATTCCGCCGAGACGGGTGGCCGACACCAGGAACGTGCCGGGCTTTGCCACTTGCTCATACAGAGTGCGCATCGTGACGTAGAGCGACTTTATCCGCACTCGCAAAGCCTCGTGCCACGTATCAAGGTACATGTCGCTGAGCGGGCCTTCATTGTCGAGGGCGGGGAGCCAATACACTCCCTGAATCGGACCCGCAGTGATCCAGCTCTTGAGGAGTTCGGTGAGTGCGGTCGCATCCAGCGCGGCATTGAGTGACAGGACTTCAACGCCCATCGATTGCAGCCGCTGTGTCAGTATTTCGGCCACGCCTGCTTGGTCGGGCATGATGACCACGCGGCTGCCGGGGACAAAGGCTACTCCAGTTGGCTTGCAAATGTTCAGCGGCGGCCGCAGGTTGGGAACCGGGACGCGACGTGGAATTTGGTTGGCCGCATCAAAGCCGGCCAACGGTGGACGAGGACGCGCATCCCGCTTCTCAGCTGTTGAAGTGGACACGACCGCGGGAGCAGGCGCAGCCCCTATTACCGGCAAGTTCTGCTTGTCGCGGGCGAACTGGATGACGTGCGCCAGCGTTGGGAAATCGCGCAGTCTAAGGTTCTCCTCGCGCGGAATGTTGTACGCCACCCGTACCGATGCGAACATCTCCGCTTGTTTGACCGTGTCTACTCCGAGATCGGCTTCCAAATCGAGGTCTAGGTCCAACATGTCCTTGGGATAGCCCGTCTTCTCGGCGACAATCTCCAACACTGTTTCTCTAATCGAGTCGTCACTGGCGAGTTGCGAAGTAGCGACAAGCGCCGGCGCGGCCTCAGGTTCGATGGTTGCGGGAGAAGTTGGTGTTGCTCCTGAAAGTTCGGGGCGACTTTCGTAGACGAATCGGATCACGTGAGCAAGGGTGGGGTAGTCACGTAGCTTGCGGTTTTCATCGCGAGGGATACTGTAGATCTCGCGGATGGCCGCAAACATTTCCGCCTGCTTGACGGTGTCGACACCGAGGTCTGCCTCGAGATCGAGGTCTAAGTCGAGCATGTCTTGCGGATACCCGGTCTTTTCCACCATCAAGGCGAGTACCCGCTCCTTCACCGACTCGTTCTGATCCGCGGTCAGAACTGACGCCGCAGGCGCTGATATGGTCGATTCTGCAGCTATCAGCGGCTCAAGGTCTGCCGCCGGTTCAGCGGTTGACGGCGGTGATGTGACGCCTACCGCAAGGTCGGGCCGACTCTCATACACAAACCGGATCACGTGCGCGAGCGTGGGATAATCGCGCAGTTTGCGGTTCTCATCGCGCGGGATGCTGTAGATCTCGCGGATGGCGGCGAACATTTCCGCCTGCTTGACGGTATCGACACCAAGATCGGCCTCAAGGTCGAGATCCAAATCCAGCATGTCTCTGGGATAGCCGGTCTTCTCAACTGCCAAATCCAGAATGCGCTCTTTCACCGCATCGCCGGTGGCCTCAGGCGCAGCGATAGCGTCAGGTGCAATGAGTTCGCTGGTCGTCTTTTCCTCGGTCGCCAGCACGGCGGGTGGCGCTTCGACGGATGCATCCGTTCGGCGCTCATTCACGAAGCGGATCACATGTGCCAGTGTGGGGTAATCGCGCAGTTTGATCTGATCGTCGCGGGCAATGCCGTAAGCTCCGCGGATCGTCGCCATAACCTCCGCCTGCTTAACCGTATCAACGCCCAGGTCGGCTTCAAGATCGAGGTCCAGATCAAGCATGTCGATGGGGTAGCCGGTCTTTTCGGCCACCAGCGCTAATACTCTATCTTTCACCGATTCGCCCACGGGGGCTGGTTTGGCTGTTGTGACAGGCCCGTCCGCAGCGACTGCAACTTGCGGCTCGGGTTTGGCGAACATCTCATGCTTCGGCGTGGGTGTTGGCTCCGGCTGTGCTGCAACGATCGGCAGGTCCGCTGATGTTGTTGTTTGGATTGCAGGAGCCAGTGGCGGCGCCTGCACCGCGACGGTAGCAGCCGACCGCGGTTTAGCTTCCCTCGCCACTTCCGCAACTCGGGCCGACAGGCCCCGATCACGCACGCGCAGGGTACGGTTCACTACTTCGAGATCCGCGGCCGGACGTCCCGCAACCGTGGTGAGCCACGCGTCCCAAGCCGACTTATCAGTGACGCGATAGGCATAACCCAGTTCGTTGGCGCTGCGACGAGTTCCGTCCTTGGTCGGGACCCAGCGCAATAGCGACATGCTGATTTGCGAACCAAAACCCGCGCCGAGGCGTAGCGCGAATTCGATCGGATAGGTACCACCCTTCGACAGATTCAGCGCACCGAGTTCTGGATCGATTTCTTTGAAGTTGGCCACCGGCGGAACCACTCCCGTTTCCAGTGCTTTCACCGCCAGCACTTCCTCGATTCCGGTAGCCATGGCGTGGCCGGTCAGACCCTTGGTGTTGGCGATGACGATTTGGTCCACAGCGTCGCCGAAGACGCGACGCAGTGCATGGATTTCTGCCGATGCGCTTCCGCCGCGCGCCGGTGTGTAGGTTTCGTGGGATACGAAGACCGTATGCGGCGCAATCTGATGACGGTCAATGCCGCAGTGCGCTTCGGCTTGCGCGATCAGGTTTTCCATGACCTGACAAATGTGCTGGACATCCAGTCGCGTGCCGTGGAATGCGCTGTTGGCCGTAACCGCCCTCAGTACCTCGCAAATGGGTTGGATTCCGCGTTCCCGGGCAGCCTGCGCGCTCTCGACAACGAGTCCCGCAGCGCCCATGCCCATAATCAGGCCATGCCGTCGGCGATCGAAGGGAGTGGCCGCGTCTTCGACGACTTCGTCGGTAGCAGCCGCGCCGCTTGCGAGGAAGCCGGCGCCAAACCAGCCGATCAAATGGTCGGACGTGACATCGTCGGCGGTGATGATGATCACCCGACGGCACCTTCCGGCGCGTATCCAGTCCTCTGCCAGGCTGACGGCGTGACTGGTGGTTGCGCACGCGGAGTTGATCTGCGTGTTGGGACCGCGGGCGCCGATGAACTCGGCGAATTGCGAGTGTCCCATCGACAAGGTTTTGAGCAGGAAACGCCGATCAAAAATGTACGGATTGTTCTCGATCTCCGCACGCAGGTCCTCGATTTTGCGAATGATTTCCTGAGCGAGGTGCGAATGACCGTTGGTACCCGCCACCGCTGCAACCATTTTTTCCAGCGAGGCAAGTTGCTCGCGACGGCCGTGATCGGCATAGAAGTGCGCCATCTCGTCGGCATAAGAGTCGTATCCTGGGAAGGCTGAACCCATGATCACGCCAGTGTCGTCGCGCAAAGCGTCAGGCAGCCCCCAACGATCAGGCAGCAGTGTGCCTTTACTTGTGGTCTTGTACCGCATGACTAGCGGCACTCCGGCATCACGCATGGCGTCGATCCCCACTGCGATAGCCAGTCGGGTGACGCGATCGAGCGCGGCCACGCGCTCGGCGGAGACACCGAATTCCTTCTCCAGATCGAACTCACCGCCGCGACCCGCTAGCTTGATGACGTCGGCGACGTCCTCGATGGTGTCAAATCGGGCCTCGCCGCTCTCGCTCTTGACCAGCCGCGTAATTCGCTTCGCGAGCATGTCGGTTCGGTACTGCGACGGGATCGCCTTGATGAACTGATCGCCGCGAAGGATGCGGGCGATGTTGCCGTCATCAAAAACATGCTCGGTGCCCGGCAGGCCCATCGCCGCCCCGGTAATCACAACTGGTTGGCTGGGCGCAGGAACATTCTGCCCGTAATAGATTTCCGACGCCTTGTCGAGCACACCGGCGAACAAATGACCGAGCTCGCCATAGCGGTCGCCATTCGATGAGGCCGTCGTCAAGGCATTCGACGGTGGGGCGGCATCTCCGATCGGCCTGATGGTTGCCGCCGCCGCGGACGGTTCAGTCACGGTCGCGGCTACTGCCGAGGTAGTCTCGTTTGAAGTTTGCATTGGTTCACATCCCAAACCTGCAGCATAGAGGCCGCACAATGCTTGATTGAAGCTGGCGACATCGCCGACTTTCGGATGATTGGTAAAGAACGTGGTCACATCGCCACGATCGCCGAGCACTTCCTCGGCGAATCCCTGCAGCGCCTTCTTCGGTCCGACCTCGATGAAGATGCGGGCCCCCGCATCGTAGAGCGTGCACAGTCCCTTCACGAACTGCACCGGGCAGGCAACCTGGCGGGCAAGCAGGTCCAGCATCTGCGGAACAACATTGGGACCAGTGGGATAAAACTCGCCATTTACGTTGGCGACCACGGGCACATGAGCTGATTGCATGTGCAGGTGCGACAGCATTTCGCGCAGCGGCTCGCTGGCCGGCGCAACAATCGAGGTATGAAAGGCGTGGCTGACCGGTAGAGGTACTACATTGAAGCCAGCTTGCAGGAAAATCTCCGTGGCCTCTTCGACTGCGTGGCTGGCGCCGCCGATGACCGACTGCTGTCCACTGTTAATGTTGGCAATCACCACGTAGTCGTGAATGGTTTTCAGAATTCGCTCGACTTCGGCGAGCGGCGCGAATACCGCCGCCATTTTGCCTTTGTCGGCGACTGCGACCTGGGTCATGCCGCGTCCGCGAGCACTCACGGCCGCCAACGCGCTCTCAAAAGTAAGGGAGCCAGACGCAACCAGCGCGCCGTATTCGCCCAGGCTGTGTCCCATCGTCATGTCGGGACGGATGCCGTACGCGGCCAGCATGCGGGTGAGCGCGAGGTCAATCGTCAGCACGGTAGGCTGAGTGATCTCGGTCTGGCGCAGATCTTCTTCCGCTTTCGCAACGGCGTCGGCCTTGCTTTGGTCAACGAAGATGAAGTCAGTCAGCGGCTTGCCGAGCAGCGGCGTCATGATGCGGTCAGCTTCGTCAAAGAGGTCGGCCACGATCGGTTCGGCGGCGCGAAGCGGCGCGAGCATGTTGACGTACTGTGAGCCCTGGCCGGTGTACAGGAACGCCACCTTGCCCGGAGCGCCGTGCCCCCGGAAGATGCCTTGGGCACGCAGGGCCTTCCAAATTGCAGTCTGGTTGGCTTTTAGCGCCTTCAGCGCTTTCTCCGATTTGATCGCGAGATCGGCAGCGTCTGCATAGTCGATCGCGATGCGTTCCGTCGCAAGCAGGTCCGCATCTGCCGGCGCGACGGGAGACGGTACATCGCCTGCCGCAGCGGCTTCTTGAATTGAGCTCAGTCGTTCCGCCAGTTCAGCCTCGGTAGTAGCACCAACTACCAATGCACCGCGCAACGGCGCTTTTCGCGAAATTTCACCCGTAACAACGGGCGCAACATTCTTCAAGTACATTGCCGCTCCCTGCTCCACGACCGCTGGCAAATCGGTGACCGCGACCAATCGTTTCCCATTGCCGGTGAGTTTGTGAGGAATGAACTCTTCCAAAACAAGATGGAAGTTCGTACCGCCGAATCCGAATGCACTTACCCCGGCGCGCCGTGTGCCGTTGGCAGGAACGGTCCAGGGTCTGAACTCCCGGTTAACGTAAAGCGGGGAGTGGGCAAAATCGATGTTCGGGTTGGGATGCTCGCAATGCACGCTTGGCGGCAGTACGCTGTCGCGCAACGCCAGTGCAGCTTTCAGCAACCCGGCAGCGCCCGCAGCCCCTTTCAGGTGGCCGATATTCGACTTCACCGAACCAAGCGCAACTGATCCGACCGGCAGATCGAAGCTGCCGAGCACGTCAGTCATGCTCTGCACTTCAACCACGTCGCCTACGCTGGTCGACGTGCCATGACCCTCCATGAGTGTCACGGTTGCAGGTGAGACCCCCGCGTTATGCCAGGCGCGCTCGATGGCCAACTTCTGTCCGACCGGGTTGGGCGCTGTAATTCCCTTCCCTTTGCCATCGCTGGCGCCACCGATGCCGCGCAACACGGCGTAGATTTTGTCGCCGTCGCGCTCCGCATCCGCCAGGCGCTTAAGCACGAAAATCGCAGCTCCTTCGCCCATGACGAAGCCGTCCGCGCCTTCGGCGTAGGGACGGGTGCCGCTGGCCGAGAGGGCTCCGATCTTGGAGAACTTTACGTAGGTTGAGGCGCCCATGTTGCGATCGATTCCGCCGGTGATCGCCACGTCAAAGTCGTTCGCGATCAGACCCTCTGCGGCCGAACTGATCGCAGCCATGGCCGATGCGCATGCGGCGTCCACGACGTAATTAGGGCCGTGGAAGTTAAAGACGTTGGCGATGCGGCCGGCGATGCAGTTCGCCAATTCGCCGGGCATCGTGTCTTCCGTAATGTCGGGAATGCGCTGAGCTATGCGAGCGTGCAACTCATGTGTGATCTGCTCGCGAACCGCCTCCGGCAGCGCAGCGAACGCGACGGACTGGGAGAGTTGGCTGGCATACTCCGGAAAATAAACTCGCAGTGCGGTGAGATAGTGCTTCTCTCCCGCCATGGCATTTCCGAGAATGACGGCGGTGCGGTCCGCATTCAGTGGCCGACCGGGATAACCAAAATCCTCGAGCGCTTCGCGGGTACAGGCGATGGCCCAACGTTGCGCCTCATCCATGGCATCGACCACGCGAGGCGGGATCGGCAGGCGCCACTTGGCCGGCTCCCACTTCCACTCACGCACCCATCCGCCGATCTTCGAGTACGTCTTGTCGGGTGCATCGTGATCGGGATCGAAGTATAGCGCCGGGTCCCAACGCTCGGGCAAAACTTCGGTAATGCTGTATCGGCCGCGCTTTACGTTTTCCCAGAAAGCCGGAACATTTGCGGCATCGGGCAGGACAGCTCCTGCGCCCACAATTGCGATGGCGCGATAAGCGGTCGATTCCATGGTATGTCACTTCCTTCGAAGCGTATTCAGTTCCATACGTATACGGCGCCATCGGGCGCCCAGGAGAGTGACATTGAGGATGTCGGGTCTTGTTTCCTTCGCTGCAATGAGGACGAGTCCATCACCCGCGAGGCCGAACCGAACCTGGGCGGCCAATAACAGTACGACTTTAGAGGTATTAGGGGGCCACGTCAGTGACGCCGGGGCACGGTGGGTGTGATTCGGCGGCCTCCAAAGTGTGACTTACGACACCGAGGGCTGTGAGTCCAAACGGAGGAATCGTCACTCAATTTCAATCGAACATACCCATTACTCCGTTTCATCTTTGACTTCACTTTCATGCCCGAGAATGCGGCAGGCATCTGGCTCGCACGGGAGGCGTCGCCAGATGCCTGTCAACTTTCAATTACCGGCAAGACATTTTCAGGCAGAGAGTACAGCCTCCTTTGCCGTCTCCTTCACGGTGCGACCGAACAGTACATCGGCGATGTAGTCCATGTCCGGGATCAGTCCGGCTTGCGCGCGATGGACGGCGGGCAGCCCCAAGCTGGCCTCGAACGGGGCCATTTCCGAATCACTGACGCCGCCTGCTCCGGTCACCCAGCGCAGACCTTCTTCGGCAACCTTGAGCGAGGCCTCTCGCCCGAAGATGCGGGCCAGCGCCGCCAGGGCGGCGGCATCGAAGCGCGTATTGGCTTTTTCGTTGAGTCGGTTTTCCGCCGCGCGAGCGGCGCGTCGCGACAAACTGCCGGCACACTCCGCGTAAGCGATCAACTCACCCATGCGAAGCAAAATATGCTGGAAGCGCGTAAGGCGCGCGACGCGCGCCTTCTCCATCACCTCAGCCAGGGCATGCATGGCGAGAGCCGCCATATCGGCGCCAACATCGGGATGTCTGTCATGCAGGGCTTCCATCTGGCGCGCCTGCTCGTGATAGTGCTGCCCGCGCGTTTTCAGATGCAATTGCCACCGGTCGCGACTGATCGTCATTTCCATGATCTCGGAAGTCCCTTCGTAGATCGTGGTAATGCGAACGTCGCGCTTGATTTTCTCCACCATGTACTCATGTGTGTAGCCATACCCGCCAAGCGCCTGGATGCTGGCTTCCGCTGCCGCATTGCCCGCTTCCGTCGCCAAGTACTTGGCGATGGCGCCTTCCGTGTTCAAGCTGCCTTCGCCAGCGTCGATCCGCTCAGCGGTCTCTTCGATATAAGAGCGCGCGGCTTCGAGGTGGGCGACGTGCGGGACCATCAACTTGTGGGTGTAACCCTGTTTCTCCGACAACGGCGTGCCGGCCTGGATGCGCTTCATCGAGTACGGAATAGCGCGGTCCATCGCTGACCAACCGGCCCCGAGACCAAACGCCGCCACCATCAGCCGCGTGTAACCGAACACCGCTTGTGCCTGCAAGAGTCCCTGACCTTCGACACCTCCGATCAACCGGTCGGCGTCAACGTAGGTATCGGCAAAAGACAGAGCGGCGGTGTTGCTGAGGCGAATCCCGTGCTTGTTTTCCGGTTTGTCATGGGCGAAGCCTTTCGCGCCTTTCTCCACGACGAACCAACTCGGCCCGCTGGGCGTATTTGCCAAGACCGTGTACAGGTCGGCGATGCCGCCGTTGCTGATCCACTGCTTGCTGCCATTGATCTTGTAGCCGACGACCTTGCCGTCCTGCATGACGCGGTCCGCGGTAGTCTTCAGTGAACCCAGATCGCTGCCGGCTTCCGGCTCCGTGGCGCCGTAAGCAAACAACACGCCTTCCTCGGCGATGCGGCTCAGCCAGAGCTTCTTCTGCTCCGGCGTGGCGCCCACTGTAATCGGATCGCTTCCAAGAAACGTGGCAAATAGGGACGTGGCAATTCCAAGGTCGATACGGGCCATCTCTTCGCAAATGCAGTAAACATCGAACGTGCTTCCGCCCATGCCGCCGTATTCCTCGGGAATGAACAGCAGCCGAATGCCGAGTTGGTCGGGGTTGCACATGTAATGGACGATGTCCTCGGGGCACTCGTCCCGCTCGTCGAGTTCGATCAACATTTCGTCTGGCAGGCGTTTCTTGGCGAAGTCATGCAGCGACTTCAAGCTCAATTTCAATGTTTTCTTGGTGATCATTGGCGGTGCCTCACTTTCAATACAACCCACATGTCTGTGACGGACTGCTTACTTCAGCTCACGAATCTTGTCGGTCAATTCCGGCAGGAACTCCAGCAGGTCATCGACGATTCCGACGTCTGCCACCTGGAAAATTGGCGCCTTGGGATTCTTGTTGATGGCCACAATGAAGGGGTTCCCCTTGAGCCCGGCCAAGTGCTGAAACGACCCGCTGATGCCGCATGCCATATAGACTTTGGGCTTCACGGTTTGCCCAGACGAACCCACTTGCCGGGACTTCTCCAACCACTTCGCATCGACCACCGGCCGTGAGCAGCTCACCGCGGCGCCCATGGCATCCGCAAGTTCCTGAGCGATCCCGACGTTGTCTTTCTCCTGGATGCCGCGGCCGATCGAGACCAGAACTGCCTGCTTGCTGATATCAACATCTCCCGATTCGGCCACGACCGTTTCGAGATAGCGACGTCCCGCGCTCAAAGCGCCTACCTCGGACGATTTGTCGATGATCTTTCCGTTCTCCGGGGGAATCTCCGTCGTCTTGAATGCACCCGGACGAATGTTTACCACGGCGCCGGAAGAGACATCGCAGCGAACATGGGTGCTCACCTGTCCGCCGTACTCCTGTCGCACAACTTTGAGAAAGCTTCCATCCAGACCTTCAACGGAAACCACGTCCGACACGAACGTTGAATTCATCTTGATGGACAAGCCCGGCGCAAGGTCTACTCCAAAGTGATCATGTGCGATCAGCAGGATGCTGTCGTGCGGCACAACCTTGGCCAGCGCTTTCCGGACCAGTTCAGCGTTGGGGTATGCAAGCGATTCATCCGCGATTTTCCAAACCTCGGCGTAAGCAGCCGTGAGGGCATTGCAAACAGCATCGAGGTCAGCGCCCCAACCGGTCACAACTGCCGAGGGAGATGCATTGGGCTCGATCTTTTTCGCTGCTGCCAATAACTCAGCCGCAGAATCGTCGGCCGCGCCGCCCTTATGTTCGATGTAGGCGAAGATCCGTGTCATTAGTTGAGCCCTCCCTTGGCTTTCAGCAAGCCAATCAGGTTGTCAATGATCTCTTCCCGGCTGCCCTGGAGAATTTCAGCGCCCTTGCCAAGTGTGGGCACAAAGTAGTCCGTACGTTTCACCTTCGCTGCGGCGTCTCCTACTGAGCCCAGATCAAGCCCCAGGTCCGCTGCCCCGTAGGTCGGAATTTCCAGCGAAGCGACTTGCCGGATGCCGCGCATTCCGACGTAGCGGGGTTCGTTGATGCCAGTCTGAATCGACAGGACACAAGGAAGATTGATTTCGTTCATTTCCTTATTGCCGCCGGCGATTTCCCGGCTGATCTTCAGCTTCTTCCCGTCAAGAACCTCGATCGAGTTGACCAGCGAAGCGAAGGGATAGTCGAGCAGTGACGCCAACATTCCGCCCACCTGCGCGCCTCCGTCTTCAGCCTGGACCCCGGTCAAGATCAGGTCATACTTGTTCTTCTGCACGTAAGATTTCAGAATTGTCGCGATGCCTTTGCCGTCCGATCCGCTGAAAGCCTCGTCCGTAATCAGAACGCCATGATTGGCGCCCATCGCCAACTCGCGGCGCAGGACCTCTTCGTCGTCTTCGCCTCCAACCGTCACGACGGCCACGTTGCCTCCGGCCTTGGCGACGATCTGCAGCGCTTCTTCGACCGCGTAGTTGTCCCATTCGTTCACCGAATAGACAAGGTCGTCTCGTTCGATATCGTTACCCGCCCCGTTCAGCTCAATTTCATTTTCCGCCGTGTCGGGTACTCTCTTGACGCAAACTAGAATCTCCACATTTGTTCTCCCAAAAGTCTTTTGTCCTTACCTCTACTTCCAAGGGCACACCTTCGGTCGCTCTGCCCCACTAGACTGGAACTCCGGCCGGTGTGGTCACTGAAGTCTGCTCGCCTACCACAACTTCACTCTTGCCATCGCGCGCGATCTGCTGGTCAACCAACTCCGTCAAATCGATTGCCGTCAGCTTTCCCTCCAAGCCTGCGACCTTGATCGCATCCTCCATATTGACCATGCAGAAGGGGCAAGCCGTCACGATCACATCGGCCCCTGCATCCGCTGCCATTCGGGCCCGCAGAACGCCGATTCGCTGTTCCTCTTTCGGCTCGTAAAACAGCATCAACCCACCACCGCCGCAGCACAGCGCCCGGTCACGCGACCGTCCCATCTCGACCCTTTTGAGGCCGGGGATCGCATCCAGCACCTCGCGTGGTTCGTCGTAAACTTGGTTGTGGCGCCCCAGATAGCACGGGTCGTGGTAGGTGTAAACCTTGCCGCCATCTTCAACTGGATTGAACTGGATTTTCCCGGCTTTTACTTCGCGGGCGATCAACTGACTGATGTGCTCCACCGGTGGCACGTCTTTGTAGTCGTGTTTTAGCGCGTTATATGCGTGCGGGTCAGAAGTGACGATGCGCTGGACGCCGGAGGCTTTGATGGCTTCCACGTTGTCGTCGCGCAGCGCCATAAAGAGCGTCTCTTCACCGAAGCGTCGCACTTCATGTCCACTGTCCTTCTCCGCCGCGCCAAGAATCCCGAAATTTGTTCCGACATGATCGAGAGTTCGGGCTGTGGCACGGCCAATCGACTGCATCCGGTCGTCGTAGGATGTGATGCTATCGACGAAATACAACGTATCCGCGCCTGTGCTGCCAATCAGGACAGGCACGGTGCAGCTCCTCTGAAAGTCTGCGGCCTTCGTCCACTCGGCCCTCTTTTTCTCCATCTTCCCGTAAGGATTGCCGCGGCTCTCCAGGGCTTTCAGCGGTTTCTGAAGGGACTTCGGTACGTTGCCGTCGTCTACCATGCCGCGCCGAAGATCGACGATCTTGTCGATGTACTCAATCAGCAGCGGGCATTCTTCTTCGCAAGCGCCGCAGGTGGTGCAGCTCCAGATTTCATCCTCGGAATAGATGCTTCCGATCAGCGGCGTACCGTTGCCCGCTGCGCCGACGACCGGATAATGTTGGAAGCTGTAATCTCTCGCCTTCGTCGTAAGAAACCGTGGCGACAACGGCCTACCTACCGCATTGGCTGGACACTGGTCTGAGCAGCGGCCGCAATCAGCGCACGAATAGAAGTCCAGCATGTGCTTCCAGGTGAAATCCTCAAACGTCTTCACACCGAACGATTTCACCTTGTCCAGGTCCACGCCCCACCGGACCGGCTTAACGGTACCCCGATCTAGCTTCGCGAAGAGCACGTTGAAGAGTGACGTTTCGACGTGGAACTGAATCCCAAACGGTCGATAGCAAAGCAGGAAGTAGAACGTCAGCACATCGACCAGATACGCACCGCGATAAGTGTTCCAGAGGGTCGCAGGGGAAACCGTTAGCAGCGCGTTCTTCATCATCCATGGCAGTGACAGAAAGGCCAGGAATCCGACTGCCTGTCCTTGTTGTGCCTGCATGGAAGCTTTGCTAGCCTCGAACAGACTCTCAGACGCCATCAGCGTCGCAATCAGTGCCAGGAGAAATATCGCATCGGCCTTGTGACTCTTGCCGTATCTTTCCGGCACTTCGTAGCGCCCCGGCTTGAACGCGACGCGCCGGACCGCTGCGACGATCATGCACAGGAAAACGACGGTCGCAGCATAGTCCTTGACGATGCCGTAGGAGTGGCCCGCGGCTTCCGAAAAGTGGGCAATTACGGCGTCCCCAGAAGTGCCAGCGATGAGCAGGGAGAAGGCTTGAAAGGCGAGTATCAGAAACCCGCCGAAAATCAAGATGTGCATGATCCCCGCCAACCTGAAGCGGGGATGCTTCCACTGGCCCAGCCAATACTTGAGCAACCGCTCCAACCGGACCAGCGGCCGATCGAAACGAATGTCGCGTTCGCCCCGGAGCAGTGGTGTCAGGCGCCTCGCGACAATATAAATAAAGCACGCGAGGCCTAGGAAGCCAATAGCTGAGAACAGGATTGAACCTGGGATCGACCAGTAGGTCGCTTGCGCCGGTGACGGAATACCGTCCAACATGCGGACACTCTCTTCTGCAACAAGTCTTCTGCCACGTCAAGCTGCGGGCTCGCAGAGAGTTCTTGTTCGTTCTCCGATTCACGCTTACTGGCGGAAGCGGACTGGAACTTTGAGGAATCGGCGCGACACCATTTCTCTGCTCTGCAGCACACTCCAGCTTGCAGCGACATTCACTTGAGAAGTCGTTCGAACGACCACTTCTATCGAATGCGGTCAACTGCTGGGTCCCGAGCCAGTGGGGCTGCCTCCCCGATTTGCGGCCACATCGGTCGGGCAAGTCGGGCGATCAATATCTGCAACAGAATGATCGATGGCGCGTCGCTTACGCTCCCCCGCTGACGTGGTTGATTATTTCCTCGCCATAGGTTGACAGTCTGTGAGGCCCATCACAGCGCGCTTGTCAGCAGCGCACATCAGCGCGCGATTGCACGAGTGATTCATCGGCGAAAATGCGGAGCGCTGCTCGTATCGCAGTAGGGTATGAAATAAACAGCGCTGTCGCGCTGCTCTGACGGTTCGCAATTCGTGAACTGAATTGTTTAGGCGTAGTCGATCGGATGACGCTCGAGCCAGTGCGCATCTCGAGCCGGCCCCATACTCGTGGCGGCCCCCTGGACCATGCTTGAGGTCAAGTCGCGGGTCTTCCACGTGAAGCCCGCCAGGAACCCAATTGCGCTGCCCACGGTTCCCAAAACAACTCCCTTCGGGATGCGTCGACCACGGTTGGAGGCGAAACACTGCAGCAGTCCGGCGCATGCTCCGATAGCGGCCAAGCCCAGTGATGCCTTCGCTTTCTGGGTCAAGACCTCGCCCAGAGGCTTGCCATTGAGATACGCATCCCGACCGGAACGCATTCCGGCTGCGCCGGAGTTCGCCAGCGATCGACCGTACCGCAAGTAAGTCTTGACCGCTCCCTCTGACTGCATACCAGCCACTCCTTCGCAGGCTCTTCTTTGGACTTTCGCCTGCTTAATTCTTACACACCACCGGGGCACCAACACTGTGACACCCCGCACCACGCGTCGTGATTGCCGACACCGAGGCAAAGTTAGCTGCGAGCCACTGTCCCCCGGACAGTGAGCCTAACCACTGGACCGTAGGCCCACCGTTACCGGTCGCCCACTGCGTTATCCTTGCCTCATGCGGGTAAAAGTCCAGTTTCTGGGAATGTTAAAGGAATTTGCCGGGCACGACAGCGAGACCGTCGAGGCACCAGAGGGCGCGTCACTGGGCAGCTTGTTTGATGTTCTGCAGCAGCGCATTCCGCAACTCTCGCACTACCGAGGCGCCATAGCCTTGGCTGTTAATTTCGAGTATGCGGGGCGCGACACCATGCTGAACGATGGCGACGAGGTAGCCCTGATTCCCCCGGTGAGCGGCGGGGCCCCAGAACTCGTAGCGAACTTAGGAGCAGCAATGCAGACCACCGACCACGCGGCTCTCGTGCGGCAGCCGATCGACAGCGCAGCCATTGCAGCGGCGGTGAAAAAGCCAGAAGACGGCGCGGTCGTGGTGTTTGACGGCATCGTCCGCAACCAGACAAAGGCCCGGAGCACGCTCTACCTCGAATACACCGCTTACGAACCGATGGCGCTCAAGCAGATGGAGCAACTGGCTGCGCAAGCGCTGGCCAACTTTGCCATCCGTGAAGTCTGGCTGGTGCACCGCCTCGGGCGACTCGAAATCGGCGAAACCAGTGTGTATATCGCGGTGGCGTCAGCGCACCGCGCAGCAGCGTTTGACGCCTGCCGCTGGGTCATCGATACGCTCAAGAAGACAGTGCCCATCTGGAAGAAGGAATTCTTCACCGACGGCGCGGTATGGGCCGATGGCGAGCCATTTCCACCGGAAGTTCCAGTGGCGGGCGGCGCGTCAAAATAGCGCGATTCGGGTTAGAGTAGAGCGAATGTCTTTTTCCCCGCGGAAGGTCTCTGGCCTCCTGAAGAACCCAAGCATTCTGGTTAAAGCCGGCGCATGGATATGCGTGGCGACGCTTTCTCTGGCGGCGGCCGCTCAGACCACCGTGCCACGCCCTCCCAACGCCGACAAGCCGGCGACACCGGCAGCGGTTCCGCACCCCCCAGACAAACAGCCGACCGCCTCCGCCGAAGATGAGACCAACACAACCATCCGGGTCAACGTCAAGCTCGTCAACGTATTCGCCACGGTCACCAACTCTGGCGGCGCGCCCGTGTCGTCGCTAAAGCAGGAAGACTTCCAGATCTTTGAAGACGGCAAGCCGCAGAAGATCGCTGTGTTTCAGCGCGAGTCCGAACTGCCGCTCTCGATCGTGCTCGCCATCGATGCCAGCCTCAGCACGCGCAACAGCCAGAAGCTGGAGCTGGAATCGGCGCGGCGCTTCGCGCACGCGATTCTTCGCCCCATCGACGGCATTTCGCTGTTTCAATTCAGCGAGGTGGTGGACCAACTCACGCCGTTCACAGCCGACCTTCGGGTCATCGATAAGGGCATCAGCCGAGTGCATAACGGCGCCGCGACGGCGTTATACGACACACTCTACCTGGGATCCGACGCGCTCCTAAACCGTCGCGGACGCAAGGTCATGGTCGTCATCACCGACGGCGGCGACACCGTCAGCAAGACCAGCTACCAGCAGGCCGTGCGCGAGGCGCAGCAAGCCGAGGTAATCCTGTACAGCATCATCATTGTGCCCATCGAGAGCAACGCCGGCCGCGACATCGGCGGCGAACATGCCCTGATTCAGCTCTCCCGCGACACCGGGGGCAAGTACTTCTACGCCAGCTCGCTCGACCAGCTCGATGCCGCTTTCCACCAGATCAGCGACGAACTCCGCACCCAGTACCTCATCGCCTACTACCCCAGCCAGCGACTTTCTGATTCAGAATTCCGCCGCATCGAAATCAAGATCGATCCTGCCACCAAGGACTACCCCGAGCCCTCTGCGCTAGTCGTGCGGAACCGCACCGGCTACTACACCATGCCGGCAAAGTAACGCCCCTTCTCCTGCGAGGTTGCGGGTTCTTTGCTACACTGCGCTTTCGGCGAATCCCGCCGCGAGGCAATGATGCAGAATCCGATGCAACCTTCGATTCAACTGACCAACTCCAAGGATTATCGCGAGAATTACGCCAATAGCGTCCAGGTGCGGGTGAATGTCTGGGACTTCTTCCTGGTGTTCGGCACTTTGCAGCAGCAGGACGAAACCAAGGTTGAGGTCAGTAATTTTCAGGGCATCTACCTCAGCCCGCAGCAGGCCAAGGCGCTGCACACCATCCTGCAGCAGAACCTGCTGAACTACGAGAGCACGTTCGGTGAAATCAAGCTCGACCCGCGCATGAACCCGGCCGGCGGACCGATCCATTAACCCCATGGGCGGCGAGCTACCGCAATCGCGAGAAACTCCGCCGCTCGCTTCTTCCACGCCCTCCGCCCGCGATCAGTTGCTGGCCTTCTCGCTGATCTTCACCGGCCTGTTCGTCTTGCACGCGCCCCTTCTCCGCCTCCCATATTTCTGGGACGAGGCCGGATACTTCATCCCGGCCGCACGTGACATCCTTTTGACCGGCTCGCTGATCCCGCACACCACCCTCTCCAACGCACATCCACCTCTCGTGATGCTGTGGCTCGCCTTCTGGTGGAAGTTCAGCGCATTCACACCGGCGGTGACGCGCATCGCCATGCTGTTGGTTGCTGCGTTTGCGCTCACCGGCGTATGGCGTCTGGCACGGCGAGTCTCCAACGACGCTGTCGCAGCGGCGACCGTGATTTGCACCGCGCTGTATTCCGTGTTCTTCACCCAAAGCTCCCTTGCCCATCTCGACATGATGGCCGCCGCGCTCACCCTTTGGGGGCTGGCGATGTACGTTGAGCAGCGTCCACTAGCGACGGTTGTGTTCCTGGCGCTCGCCCCGCTCGCCAAAGAAACCGCCATCATCACACCCATGGCGCTGCTGGGATGGGAGGTGCTGTGCCCTCTGCTCAGCGGGTTCGCCATCGCGGGCGAATCGCTCTGCCTCAAGAAGCGCAGCTGGTTGCGCTCTTGCTCGCTGCTGCTGTGCTGGGTGCCGATTGCGCTCTGGCTCAGTTATCACCATTACAAGACCGGATACTTTCTGGGCAACCCGGAATACCTCCACTACAACCTGGGTGCAACCTTGACGCCGCTGCGGATGGCGCTGGCGATGCTCATCCGCCTGTGGCACCTGTGCGGCTACTTGAACCTCTTTGTACTCACGCTACTCGCGCTCTTCGCCATGTCGCTGCCCGCGTTGCCGGAACGCGACGGCAGCCCGCGCCAACGTATCGCGGTCTCTATACAGATGGTGTTCGCTGTGATAATCCTGGCGCATGTGGTGGCGCTCTCGGTGCTCGGTGGGGCCGTGTTGGCGCGTTACATGATTCCGGTGCTACCGCTGGTGATTTTGCTCTGCGTTGCGACGCTGCGCCGCAGGGTGCGCCACTGGGCGTGGTACGTTGCAGCAGTCTGCGCGGCCTTTGTCTTCGCCCTGGTCACGCCTCCGCCCTATCGCATCGCACCCGAAGACACCCTGCTCTATCGCGACTACATCCTCGTGCACGATCAGTCGGAGACAGAGCTGGCGCAGCGTTTCCCCCACCCACGAGTGCTCACCGCATGGCCGGCGTCCGACGAAATCACGTGGCCCTTTCTGGGCTACGTCTCGCGGCCGATGCAGGTAGTAAGGCTGGAGAACTTCTCCGCCTCCGAGATGGAACGGGCGGCCCACGCTCCCGGCGAGTACGACGTAGCGCTCGTGTTCTCGACCAAGTGGCAGCCTCCGCATCCGCTGTGGAAGACACTCCCGTTCGGCGAGGCACTGCAGCAGCGCTTCTTCGATTACCACGAAGACCTCACGCCCGAGCAGGCAGCCGCGATGCTCGGCGGCCGCGTTGTGAGCTACCAGAATCGCAACAACGAGTGGATGGCAATCATTGCAATGGAGCGGGTAGAAAACGCTTCCATTGCCCATCGCTAACCCGAGTCAACGGCTCACCGCAGCGCAATGGAGCCACAGTTCTGACTGAATGAAACCCTCCGTGTCTCTGTGCCTCTGTGGCGAATGTCTTCATGGCCAGACGAGATGCCCTTGCATTGCGCAATCTCCGCTTGCACACTGAAACCGTGGACTTCGCCATCCGTGACTACCGCGCTGCCGACTTTGACTGCCTGTGGCGGATCGACCAGCTGTGCTTCCCCCCTGGCATCGCCTACACCCAGATGGACCTCACCGGTTTCGTCACCCGGCGCAAGTCCATCACGCTGGTGGCGGAGTTCGCAGGCACGATTGCCGGCTTTGCCGTGGCCCAGCCCATCCGCAACATTGGCAGGATCCTGACGCTCGATGTTCTCCCCGACGCACGTCGCTCCGGCCTGGGCTCGCAGCTGATGAACGAGTGTGAGCGGCGCCTGCTCGTCACCGGATGCCAGCAGATATTCTTGGAGACGGCCGTCAACAACGACGCCGCCATCGGCCTGTATCGCAAGCTGGGATACGAGATACTCCGCACCCTGCCCCTGTACTACCCAACCCACGCGCTCGATGCCTACCTCATGGGCAAACTACTGTAACTCTCGGTCTGCTATCCTCGTGGCCATCGTATGAAAGTCGCGATTCAAGGTGAGTTAGGCTCGTTCAGTCACGAGGCGGCGGGAAAGATGTTGCCGCAGGCGACCGTCGTTCCCTGCGCGCGTTCGGCTGAGGTCTTTGATAGCGTGGAGGGCGGCCGGGTACAGGCGGCTGTCATTCCCATTGAAAATTCCCTGGCCGGTTCAGTGGCCGAGCACTTCGACCTGCTGCTGGCGCGCGAAGTCTTCATCCATGGCGAAATGCACCTGCGCATCCGCCACAACCTCATCGCGCCTCCCGGAGTGAAGCTTTGCGACATAAAGCGGGTTTTCTCGCATCCCGTGGCGCTCGACCAGTGTCGCAACTTCTTTCGCTCGCACCCTGGCGTGCAGGCCGTGCCGTTTTACGACACCGCCGGCAGCGTGCGCCACGTCATTTCGGAGAAGTTGCGTGACGCCGCCGGCATTGCAGCCAAGCGCGCGGCGGCCGAGTACGGCGGGCGCATTCTGCTCTCCGGCATCGAGGACGACCAGCAGAACTACACCCGATTCCTGCTGATCACCCGCTCGAAAAAAATCGGCAAGGGGGCAGACAAGTCGTCGATTGGTTTTGCACTGAAAAACGTCCCTGGAGTCTTGTTTAAGGCGCTGAGCGTGTTTGCCCTGCGAGACATCAGCCTGACCAAGATCGAATCGCGCCCCATGCGCGGGCGGCCGTGGGAATATGTCTTTTTTGCCGATATTCTCCGTGGCGACGACGAGGCTGCCCAAAATGCTCTGCGGCACCTCGGAGAAATCGCCGAGTTCGTGAAGGTGCTGGGCGTGTACCCGTCGGCCAGGGCGCGGTAAGCCGGTCGGGAATCGCCCGGTCAGTGTAGGTTCCGAAAGGCGATTGCGGATTCTCATTCACTTTTCGGAAAAACCTGGCGATTGTGACGGACGAGGTTGTCGCCGCTCGTGCCGTTGAGTACAATCCTTGCGCTTTCAGAAAGCGGGCTTATCTTGACCTCTGACGATGTCAAAGCCCGCTAGTGACGATAAAGCATTGTGCACCAAACGCTAGTCAGCGGGGAGACGCGCGGCCTCCGACCCCGATCCACCGCCGTTTGCGGCGGCTGAAACTTTTATATGTCGCCGCTCATCAAATCTTGAGTGTGAGACACTCAAGGAGTCATATGTCACACGACGACAATAAGATAGAAGCAATCGGACACAGTACGACCAACGACCCAGAGCTCCGGAACGACAGCGATGAGGCGCGGACTCTGCCGCTTCTCCCTGTCCGCGATACCGTCCTTTTTCCGCATGCGGTGCTGCCGCTGACGGTTGGGCGAGAGAGCTCGGTACAGTTAATCAACTCTCTGGGTGACGACAAGACCATCATCGTGGTGGCGCAACGCGAAGCTCGGGTGGATGCTCCCCAGCCGACGGACCTGTACTCCGTCGGCAGCCTGGCAGTGGTGCACAAAGTCGTGCGCATGCCCAACCAGAGCCTGTTCGTCTTCGCCGAAGGCTTGGAGCGCGTCAAGGTCACCGAATACACCCAGTTGAATCCTTTCATGCGCGCGACGGTCGAAACGATTCCGGAGATCAACGCGCCGCAGAATGCACAGATTGAAGCCCTGCAGCGCAACGTCCTGACGCTGTTTCAGCAGATTGTCGCCGGCTCGCCCACATTGTCCGATGAGCTCTCCACCGTAGCGTCCAATATTGAAGACGCCGGCCGCATGGTCGATTTCATTGCATCCTCGCTGCCGTCGCTCTCAACGAAAGACAAGCAGGACGTGCTGGAGACCCCCGACGTGCAGGTGCGCCTCGAGAAAATCAACCAGCACCTCGCGAAGGAACTGGAAGTCCAGCAACTGCGCAACAAGATCCAGAGTGAAGTCCAGGACCGCGTGCAGCAGACGCAGCGCGAGTACTACCTGCGCGAGCAGATGAAGGCCATCCAAAAGGAGCTGGGTGAGCAGGACGAGACCACCCGCGACTCCGAGGAACTCCGGCAGAAAATCGAGTCCGCCGGAATGCCTGACGACGTCAAGAAAGAGGCGCTCAAGGAACTTGGCCGGCTGGCGCGCATGTCGCCCATGGCCGCCGACTATGGACTCACCCGCAACTACATCGAGTGGTTGGCAGTCCTTCCATGGCAGAAGTCCTCCGGCGTGGAAATCGACATCACCAAGGCCAAAGAGATTCTCGATTCCGATCACTACGACCTGGAGAAAGTGAAAAATCGCATTCTCGACTATCTTTCCGTCCGTCGGTTGAAGCCGAACATGAAGGGCCCGATCCTGTGTTTCGTCGGACCTCCAGGCGTGGGCAAAACCTCGCTGGGCAAGTCGATTGCGCGCTCGCTGGGACGCAAGTTCGTCCGTCTCTCGCTTGGCGGTGTTCACGATGAAGCCGAAATCCGCGGTCACCGCCGCACGTACATCGGAGCCTTGCCGGGCCAGATTATGCAGGGCATCCGTCGCGCGGAAACCAACGACCCAGTCTTCATGCTCGATGAAATCGACAAGGTGGGTCGCGACTTCCGCGGCGACCCGGGCTCTGCGCTGCTGGAAGCGCTCGATCCGGAGCAGAACTTCAGCTTCCGCGATAACTACCTCGACGTGCCTTTCGACCTGTCGAAGGTGCTTTTCATCACCACGGCCAATCAGCTCGATCCCGTCGCCGAGCCGTTGCGCGATCGCATGGAGATCATCGAGCTGCAGGGCTACACCGAGGAAGAAAAGGTACACATCGCATTTCAGTACCTAATCCCGCGCCAGATCGAAGAGAACGGCATCACCAAAGAACAGATCGAGTTCCCAGAAGAGACCGTCCACTTCATCATCGGCCACTACACGCGCGAAGCGGGCGTGCGCGGCCTGGAACGCACCATCGGAACGATTTGCCGCAAGCAGGCGCGCCGCATTGCCGAAGGCAAGACCGACAAGATGGTGGTGACGACCGAGCTGGTGCAGCATCCCGACATGCTGGGCGGAATCAAGATCCGTACCGAAGGCGAGATCGCCGAACGTACCAAGCGCACTGGCGTGGCCGTTGGACTGGCTTGGACTCCGACCGGTGGCGACATCCTCTTCATCGAGGCCAACAAGATGAAGGGCAAGGGTGGATTCACCATGACGGGCCAGCTTGGTGACGTGATGCGCGAGTCCATGCAGGCCGCTTTGACCTGGGTGCGCTCCAATGCCCAGGAGTTGGGGATTGACGAGGACTTCTTCGCCAATCACGACATTCACATTCATGTGCCAGCAGGCGCCATCCCCAAGGACGGTCCTTCGGCCGGCGTAACCATGGCAACGGCCTTGGTTTCGCTGCTGACGGAGCGCCGAGTGCGTCCGCTGACGGCGATGACCGGCGAAATCACGCTGAGCGGCAACGTTCTCCCGATCGGCGGCATCAAGGAGAAGACTCTGGCGGCAAAACGCGCCGGGGTGACGGACATCATTCTGCCCGAAGACAATCGCCAGAACGTGCAGGAAGACCTGACTCCCGAGCAACTCCAGGGACTGACCATGCACTACGTGAAGTCCATCTCCGATTTGCTGGCGATTGCCATACCGACGACCGCCGCCGAAGAGAGCCAGGACGACGCGGTGCGCGACCACGTGCTCACCGGAGCGCCCATAGCGTAAGACAGCCGCGAACCACACGACCGAGGAGTCGCCCGGACCAGGGCGGCTCTTTCGTCTTCACGCCAGATCGACGGCCACGATCGTGATGTCGTCGCCCGCGACGCCTTGAGTCCATAAACTAACGGCCGCACTCACGGAGCGGCATATCTCTTCCGCGCTGCACGAACGCGACAGGATGTCTTTCACCCGCGAACCGCCAAATTCTTCGCCGGCTTTGTCTGCCTCGACCACGCCATCGGTGTAAAAAAGAAAGCGGTCGCCGCTGCCGAGGCTAAGCGCGCGCGACTCGTAACTGGCGAACGGCATGATGCCGAGAATCAGCCCGTTCTCCACCACATCGTGTACCTGCTGATCAGCGGCGCGGTAGTGAAACAGCGGAGGATGTCCCGCGGCGCTGTAGCTGGCGATTCCCTTCTCCAGGTCGAGAAATAAATAGGCTGCGGTCACGAATTGTCCCTGCAACTTACCGGTAAGAACGGAGTTTAGTCCGGTCATCACTTTCGCGGGATCGTCGGCGTGCTCGGCCTGCGCGGCAATCGCAACTTTCACCATGGAGGCGACGAGTGCAGCGCCAATTCCGTGGCCGGAGACGTCGGCAATCAGCACGCCGATACGGCTTTCATCGACCACCAGAAAATCGTAAAAATCACCTGCCACATCAGACATCGGAACGTACTTGGCCGCCACCCGCAAGCCCTCCAGTTGCGGCATCGACTCCGGCAAGATCGACATCTGGATGCGCCGCGCAATCTCCAACTCCTTGCGAATGGCCGACAGCGCTTCTTCATTGCGCAGGCTGCGCTGGGCCACCAGGTATCCCAGCGAGCACAGAAAAATGGCGAAGCCAATAAACTCGTAGTCGGAATTCGCGCCCAAGGGCAGCAAGCCACGTACGTTGTTGTAGATGACGAAAAGCGCCCAAATCAGCATCACGGAGCGCAGCGTCTTGAGATCGGGCACGCTTTCAGCCGATACCGTAAATAAGTAGGCAATCACGGCCACGGTGAAGCTGACCACGAAGACGTTGTTCAGCACGTAAAGCACGCGTAGCGCCGCTTCATTGGAGTGCAGAGCGAGGAATGCGACCGCCATCAGGACGTTGAGCGCCAGCAGCGCCTTGGTCACCCAGTTTTGCTTCTTGGCAACCAGCCCCCAACCGAAAAGGATGGCCGGGATCCCGATGGTGAAGGTGACGAGGCCAATCTGGAACTCGATGCTGCGGACGTCCACAAACAGGCGCGCCGACTGGGTCATCAGCAGGGCCCGGTATCCGTAGAGCAGCGCCAGCAGCCCGAACCATAGGCGAACCCGGTTCTGGGTCCTGCGGCGCATCATCCATTGCACCAGCAGGGCCCCCAGTCCAATCGCCATCGCCACGAAGGCAACGACCAGACGGGCTGCGTCGGTAAGGAGGATGCTGCGAAGCTCGGCGGCAGCGTCAGAAACCATAATCATGGCAAGCGCGGTCACGGTTCAAGATATCTTGCGGCGCAAATCAGCGCAATGCGCCCGCGAAGGCGTTGACCCGTACGGTGATCAGCCGTACAATTGTCACAACGTGAGGAGCAACCAATGGCGCAAGTTGCGGTAGAAAAGAAGAGTGAACGCATCGATGCACGGCTCACCGCCGAGGAAAAATCGGCGATTGAGGCGGCCGCACGGCTACGCGGGACCACGGTGCGAGACTTCGTGGTCTTCTCGGCCAAGAAAGAAGCGCTCCGCACCATTCGAGAGATGGAAACGCTGACGCTGACGGGCCGGTCGCGGCGAATCTTCGTGGAAGCGCTGCTGCATCCTCCCAAGCCCAGCGCCAAGGCCCTGGCCGCAGCCCGGCGGTTCAAGCGGGAGACTCGGTAATTGGCGACGAAAGGCGAGACCCCGCGCTACAAGTTCGAAGCCCTCGACAAGGCAAGACACGACCGGATGGGTTTCTCGTGCGGTACCGACACGCTCGACAATTACCTGAAGAACCAGGCGGGGCAGGACGTTGAAAAGCGCGTCGCCGCCGTGTTTGTCGCAACCGACGACGGCCACACTATCGCAGGCTACTACACCCTTTCGCAGTACTCGATCCACGCCGGAGAACTTCCTGCCGCAGCGCTCAAGCAACTCAAGCTGCCAAAGTATCCGGCGCTGCCGGCGACGCTCATTGGGCGGCTGGCGCGCGCCACCACCCACAAAGGCCGTGGGTTGGGGGAATTACTGCTGATGAGCGCCCTGGAGCGCGCTCTGGCGGCAAGCCGGCAAGTTGGTTCAATCGCCGTTGTGGTCGATGCCAAGGATGAAGCCGCGATCAAGTTCTACGCTGGCTACGGATTCATCCGCCTCCCCGATCACCCCAATCGCCTCTTCCTGCCCATGGCAACGATTGAGATGATGTTTCGGTGAGGTGGGAGAAGCCGACCGTGTGTTCTCCCAGAGTCTGCCGCGGCGGACTCTGCGGCTCGGGGCTTGTTGCGGGCTTAGCATTGGCATCCCTGGCGGGTTGGGGGTTTGACTTCGACTCTTCCGTGCGATCCGTCCCGCTTCGAGAAATCCGTGCCTGTTTTTCTACGGCTCCGTTCTCCGTGCTGTCCGTGCCTCCGCGGTGAAATCCTCTTTTCCGACCGCTCTCCACGTTCACCCGTCACACTGACCGGTGACTAACTCGCTTGGTGTTTTGCCCCAACAGGTCGTACACTTTCCCACGGAACGATGAGGGAGAGCTGTGTCCTCGAAGACCTAGCCAGATACTACCCCCATCGCCAACTAGGCGGTTCGACCTGTGACTGGCTTTACTCGCTGTTGCGTTTCGTATCCTCTCCCAGCCAACGCCCTCGTACGACCTCCTAAGCCCCCACCTAACTCCTTTGTTAAGAGGAACTTGCCCGTAAGTCCTTCGCGCAGAATATTTTGCGGCGATACGACCCGCTATCTTCAACAGAATGAGGATTTTACAAAGAGGGAGGGGGGAGGGGGGTAACCGTTATCGGGCGTTGTCCCGATTTGGGAATCGAATCTCCTCGCGGGCGGCGAGCGCCTCGTGCAGAACGGAGCGCAGGCCATCGGCGAAGGCAGCAGGACTCAGTTCTGCTGTAACGCGGGCGAGGCTGTTGTCGCGAAATTGCTGCCAGAGCGACTCGTCCTGATAGAGACAGACACAGAACTCGGCCATCTGGTCGCCGTTGGCGGCGGCGAAATAATCGGAGCCGTGGTTCCACTGGAGTTGGCGGTCAATCACGGGAGAGACGACCATGGGCAAGCCGTGTGCGGCAGCCTCATGCGCTTTGAAGGGGATTCCGGCGGCATAGCGCGTGGGCACCACGAAGACGCGCGCCCGGTTGTAGAGCGGCCGCAAGTCAGCCTGCGCGCCGAGAATCTGAAAGGCAGGATCGGAGATCTCGGGGCGCAGGAGTTCGGTGCCAAAGCCCGCCACCAGGAACACGGCGCCGGTTTCGCGATGGACCCGGGCCCACTGGTGGCGATAGAAGTCGCGGATGGAATCGGCGTTGGGATTGTCAGAACCGTGGACGGCGCCGACGAAAAGAAATGCGTCGCGCTGCTGGAACGGCGCGGGTGTCGGTGTGGCCGAAATGGCGTGGCCGACGACGTGGACGGACTTGACGCCGGAGTCGAGCATCACCTGACGGTCAGCCTCGGAGACAACGACCACGACGTCGGCCAATTTTGCCAGCTCGACTTCCTCGTCGAGCCCGCTGGGATCGAGGTCGCTGGGCGGAGTGTCGGGCGCGCCGAGAAGTTCTTTGCGGGCGCGGGCGCGAGAGGCGAAGATGGCTTCCGCGTCGTAGACGAAGGCGAAGCGACGCGAGGAAAACGCGGCGGGAAATTCCCGCACCAGCCGCTTGAGGTTGTGCGGCCGGCTGCTCCATACGAGGTCGGCGGAGGCCATGTATTCGTCAACCAGTTTCTGCCGGAAACGGCAACCGTCGAAAACTTCCACCTCGCGAGGCAAGTCGTCGTAACTGTCGCCGACAAGGGGAAAGGTTGAAGTGGAGCAGAGGACGTGGTGGCCCATTCGCGCCAGCGCCGTTACGACGTCGTTGCTGCGGGGAAAGCCTGCTCCGAGCGTGCGTTTGGGAATGCGGTCATCAATGTAGACGATGCGCAGTCCGGGGGAATTCACGGCGAAGCGAGCGGCAGTGATGTTGGCGACAGCCGGAGCGTAGTGCTTCTCGAGCGCGCGCGCCCACTTGTCTTTGAACTTGATTTGGTGCGCCGCCATCTTCGCTGTGGCCAGATCGTTTCCGCCGGAACTGGCGGACTCATAGTGGCGAATGGCGGCAGTTGGCTCGTAGATGACGCGCCAGCCGTTCTGCCAGAGGGTCATGCAGTAGTCGGTGTCTTCGTAATAGGCGGGCGCGAACTCTTCGCTGAACCCGCCAAGCGAGAGGAAGAGCTCTCGGGGCGTAACGAGGAACACGCCGGAACAGTAGTCAACGGGACGGCGGAAGTTGTATTGCGGCAGGTCGGGGTCGTCGAGGCGGCCGTAGCCGAGAGCGCTGCCGTCGGACCAGATGATCGAACCGGCTTCCTGCAGGGCTCCGTTCGCGAGCAGGATCTTGGCGCCGACGGCACCGACGCGTTCGTGCTCAAAGTTCTTGAGCACGGCGGTCATGGCGCCGGGCGTGAGAAGCGCGTCGTTGTTGAAGAAGCAGAGATATCGTCCGGTAGCGACTTCGGCCGCCTGCATGCAAGCCGGGCCGAAGCCGAGATTGGTGGTGTTGCGAATGACCCTGGCTCCGTTGAACCGCTCGAGCATCGCAAGCGTGGAGTCGGCGGATGCGTTGTCAACGACGATGAGTTCAAACGGGACGGCCGGCAAACTGGAGAATGGATTCCAGACTCAAGACCGTGAGGTGGGCCTTCTCTTTGGTCACGAGGATGAACGTCACGACGGGCGAAGGTGCGGGCGAGACTTCGAGAATTTCCTGGGAGGAGAGCAGCTCATCGAGACGGCGTTGGCCTCGGGCATTCCAGTCGGATTGGGCTTTTTGCAATTGCGCGCGCTGGGCCGACTTTTTCCGGTCGAGAATTCGCTGCATGCACCAGTCGAGAATTCTCTGCTTGGTTGCGCTGGAGACGGGAAGGCGAAATACGACGAAGCGGACGACTCGAAGTCTGTCTTCCTCGCCGCTGCCGACGAGGGCGCGCCACAGCGTACGTGACCGCGACATTTGCTTGGCCATCCACTGCGTGGCGGTGCGGCGTGTCAACGGTCACTCCTCGGGCAAAGCTTAGGAACTCGGTTCGCGCGACTTGGTGTTATGACCAGGGAGCTTTCATTTCGTCCGGGGGCGCGCCCTTTAGCTGCACGGCTGCGCTGCCGCGGAAGACGCCGCCGACCGGTGCGCCTTTCGAAATCTGCTCCACGTTCTGAAAACCGACATGCTGCAGCATGGCGATACCGCAGGCAATATTGGGAAACCAGAAGCAGGTGGGATCGTGCTCCGGCTTGTCGGCAGGCCCGCTGGTGATGCCGAAGGGATGGAACTCGGCCATCGGCTTGGCGGAGTTATTGTCGCAGGTTGCGGTCTGCATCAGGATCGTGCCAGTGCAGACGGAGGCAATCTTCTGCAGGGCCATGATCGGGTGCCGCAAGTGGTAGAGAACGCCGAAGAACATCACCAGGTCGAAGGTGCCGAAGGTGTTGGGATTAAGGTCGTAAACGTTGCCCATGTAGGTGCGAGCGCGGGACCCGAGCGCCGCCCGGCAGACCTCGAACTTGCGCGCCATGGGAGGATAGTTTTCGAGACCGATGATCTCAGCTGCGCCGCGCCGCTCGGCCTCGAAGGAAAAGAACCCTTCGGCGTTGCCGATGTCGAGCACGCGCATGCCGGTCATGTCAGCGGGCAGGCCGTAGTGGGGCAGCTTGTCGACTTTGGGATCGCTCCAGCCCGGCGTGACAATTCCGCCCGGCAACGCGATGCGATGGAACCAGTAAGGTTCTTCCGAAATCCGCGCTGAGATCCATTCCTCAACGGGCAGCGATTTCGAAGCCATTCGCGATTCCGGCGCCGGTTGTGGTGCCGCCTCGCGACCAAGTAACTTAGAGAATTTCACTATTACGGCCCCCGACTTCCAAGGAGAATGTTCGCTCGTCTTGCATCGTTCGAAGAACCACCCAAATTAGCAGCAGCAATCCGGCGACGAGGCTGGACACATAAGTTGCGAAGATCGCCCGCGCTGCGTCGTGCGTGGGTATGTGCCAGAACCGCACCATGAACGATTGTGGCTGGCAATAGTCCAGCAGATTAATACTCTTCCATGTCATCGCGTCTGGAGGAGGCGCCCACACCCAGGTGTGGTTGGTTGTCCATAGGACCGGTGTGGCGCCGCGGTCGAACAACCACACATGAAACAGTCTGGCATTAAACCGCACGGGATTCCAGACTGGATCCCCGGTGATCCATTCCAGTGTGTTCTGGCGGGCTTCGGTCATGGCAAAGTCGCGGACCCCATAGTAGTAAAAGGCACCCAAGAATGACACGGCGACACCCACCATCGCCAGAACTACAAGTGGCACGTCTCTCCGCCAGCGGAAACGAGGCCACGCCGCGCCCATACAGAGGACCAAGGGAGCGATGGCAAGGTGCAAATAACGACATCCCCAGACCTCGTCTGCCGGTGACGCCAGCAATATCAGTAGAGCAGAAGTACAAGTCATTACCAGCAGGGCATAGATCGCGACTTCGCGGTTGGCGCGAAAGGCACGCGGAACTGCATACAGGCAGGCAATCAGAACCGGAGCGTAAACCAACAGCCCCTTCGTAGGGGAACCAAGCAGTCCAATGGCATTGATAAACAACTGTAAGGGAGAGTCAACCAACCACGGGCGCAAATTGCCAGCACCCCCACCACGAGGTCCCCAGTAGGCATTGGTGCCCCAGTGGCTGAAGGCCCAGATGGCCCCTACGATGAGAAGCAAAACAAGGATTTGCGCACGTCGTAAACGCCAGTCGCCACGGAATTGAACGTAGATCAAATAGGCGAGAGCCGGCCAAAGCGTCACGCCCGTGGCCTTCACGCACATCGCAAGCGCGCACACGATCGCGAACAACAGCACGCGGGGCCAAGAGCGCATCTTTCCGTCGGCGAGCGCCAAGTAGCCTGCCAGCAAGACAAAAAACGATTGCTTAGTCTCCAGACCGATGTAGGCATAAGGCCATAGCATTGTGCCGAACGCAGCCGTCAACACCAAAAACAGGCTCATGGAGGGCGAGCACAGTTTTCGTAACCACAGAAACAGAATCGTCAGAAGCCCGGCGGTAAACAGTACGGGTGAGAAAGAGAGCATGAAGTCGGGCGACACCACGAGTTTGCCGAGCTTAAGAAACGGAAGGTCAAACAAGACCGGAACCGGGCCGTGGCGGGACCACAACATCGGGGGCAAGGGCCGGCCCTTCATCGAGGCGTTTGCCACGGAGAGCATGCGCAACCCGGAGTCGATTTCTTCGGCAGCGTATCCCTGGCCCGCAATGGAGCCGGGCGACAGCGACAGATAGCACCCGAAGAGGCCGACAAACAAGATCGCCGCGGTGGCGCGTGTTCTGGTTGAGTTGGTACGCGCAATAGTCGGCATCGGCTTTTGCTAACAGTCTATCCCTGCTTACCATCCGTCACACTCGGAGAGTAGTAGCTGCGTTACAGGACAGCCTCGATTTCCGAGCGGGAGCACCCTGGCTCCATGTTCTTCCAGAGCGTCGATTCTCACTCAATTCAGTGGCACGGGCTATGCTACATTGGAAATTCGCGGCATCCAAACTGCGTGCGTGCCGGTCCTGGCGGAAAGGGAGGATGATTGCGCTTCTTTGTGTCGGGGTGCGCCGGATTTATCGGCAGCAATCTGACTGACCGGTTGCTCGCCGCCGACCACGACGTGGTTGGCTACGACAATTTTTCAACTGGCCGGGCAACATTCCTTGAAAGCGCAGTGCGCTCAGACCGGTTCAGGCTCATTACCGGCGACCTGCTGGATGTCAAGAACCTGACGAGCGCGATTAGGGGTTGCGAGTTCGTGTTCCACCTGGCAGCCAACGCCGACGTCCGCTTCGGCACCGATCATCCGCGAAAAGACCTGGAACAGAACACGATTGCGACGATGAATGTGCTGGAAGCGATGCGCGCCAGCGACATACGCGATATCGCTTTCTCCTCGACCGGATCGATCTACGGCGAAGCAACCTGCATCCCGACCCCGGAAAACGCTTCGATTCCGATCCAGACCTCGCTGTACGGTGCATCGAAGCTGGCGGCCGAAGGCTTTATTGAGGCGTATTGCGAAGGATTCGGCATGCGCGCGTTCCTATTTCGCTTTGTATCCATTCTGGGGGAACGGTATACACACGGCCACGTTTTTGATTTTTACAAGCAATTGCGAGCCCACCCGGACTATCTGGACGTTCTCGGAAACGGCTTGCAACGGAAGTCGTATCTGTATGTCAACGACTGCCTGGACGCGATGATGCTGGCGGTCGAGTCTGCCCGCGGCAAGGTGAACATCTTCAACCTCGGCCTGGACGAATACTGTGAGGTGAATAATTCGATTCAATGGATCTGCGGACAGCTCGGGGTGAAGCCCGAACTGCGCTATGGCGGAGGGGACCGCGGCTGGGTGGGCGACAACCCGTTTATTTTTCTGGACTGCTCTGCCGTCCGCTCGCTGGGCTGGCGGCCAAAGATGAACATCCAGCAGGCAGTCCTCCGCACGGTCAAGTACCTGGAGGAGAACCCGGCGATTGCCGAGGGACCGGCGTGAAGGTCACCGCGGGAAGACGCGATCGGCGCGAGCAGCAGGGAGGGGCAGGACCTAGAGCATGAATCTCGCAAATAGAGTCGCGGTGGTCACCGGAGCGAGCCAAGGTTTAGGGTATGCAATCGCCCGCCGGTTTGCCCAAGAAGGAGCTAGCGTGCTTTTGTGCGCCCGGACCGCGGGCGACCTTGAGGTCGCGGCAGAAGGGGTGCGGTCCGCAGCCGCTCCGGGTGTGCAGGTCTTGGCAGAGTGTGCCGACGTGAGTTCGGAAGCCGACGTTGGCCGAGTCGCAAGTGTTATCGAGAAGCACTTTGGAAAGCTGGATATTCTGGTTGCGAACGCGGCCATCCTGGGACCCACCGGAGCAATCGACGAAGTGTCGTGGTCTGCGTGGTCACAGACGATTGCGGTCAACCTGCTTGGAAGCGTGCTGTGCTGCAGAATGTTCCTTCCGCTGCTACGGCGGGCGACGCGGGGGAAGATACTGCTGCTCTCCGGGGGGGGCGCCACCAAACCACGGCCGTTCGTGAGTGCTTATGCGGCCTCGAAGGCGGCAGTGGTGCGGTTCGGGGAGAACCTGGCCGAAGAGCTTCGCGAAGCCGGCATCGATGTCAACAGCATCGCGCCGGGCGCGCTGAATACGCGGATGCTGGAGGAGGTGCTTGCGGCGGGGCCGGAGAAGGTAGGCCCGTCTGAGTATGAATCCGCGCTGCGGCAAAAAGCGTCGGGCGGTAGTCCGTTTGAGCGCAGTGCCGAGTTATGTGTCTATCTTGCCAGTTCTGAGAGCGACGGGATCACAGGCAAGCTCATCAGCGCGGTCTGGGACCCATGGATGGAGTTCGCTGCGCATCGCGAAGACCTCGATGAGACAGACGTGTATACCCTGCGACGTATTGTGCCGGGTGAACGGGGGCTGCCTTGGGGTTGAAGATGCGTGTCGCTATCATCGGGTGCGGCCTGATCGGCCAGAAACGCGCCCGTGTGCTCCCGTCGGGATGGTCACTGGCGTTGTGCTGCGATCAAGTGCGAGAGCGCGCCGAGAATCTGGCCCGCCTGCATCCCGGAGCGGAAGTCACGACAGAAGCGGAGACAGCGACCGCCAGCTCCGGTGTCGACCTCGTGATAGTAGCCACCACCCACGATGCGCTGGCACCGCTGGCCACCCGAGCGGCGAACGCCGGTAAGCATGTATTGGTGGAAAAGCCAGGCGCGCGCTATGCGGCCGAACTCGATCCCCTCGCCGACGCAGCAAGGTCAACTGGGGTACTGGTGAGGGTAGGGTTCAATCACCGTTATCATCGGGCGTTCCGCAAAGCCCGCGCGATTCTCGCCACGGGCGCGCTGGGCGAGCCGATGTTTGTGCGCGCGCGGTACGGCCATGGGGGCCGTCCGGGGTATGAAAAGGAATGGCGTGCAGATCCGGCCGTTTCAGGCGGGGGCGAGGCAATCGACCAGGGAGTCCACCTCATCGACCTGGCCCGGTGGTTTCTGGGTGAATTCGTGGACGTCAAGGGCGCCGCACCGACGTTCTACTGGAACATGCCGGTAGAAGACAATGCCTTTTTCCTGCTGCAAACGGTGGACGGGCGAGTCGCTTTCCTGCATGCAAGCTGGACCGAATGGAAGAACTTGTTCTCATTTGAATACTCGGGCCGCAGCGGCAAGCTGGAGATCAACGGCTTGGGCGGCAGTTACGGCACGGAGCGGCTGACGCACTACCAGATGCTGCCGGAAATGGGCCCGCCGGAGACTACGATTTACGAGTATCCGGGCGCCGACGATTCCTGGGAGGCAGAGATGGCGGAGTTCGCGGAAGACCTCCGTTTGCATCGCGCGCCATCGCCGGGCATCGCGGATGCCCAGGCGGCCTTACGGATCGCCGAGCAGGTCCGCAAAGGAAGGCAACCGTGATCATTACGAGAAGCCCATCGCGCATTTCCCTGGGAGGTGGCGGCACAGACTTACCGTCGTACTATCGGCAATATGGCGGATTCGTAATCTCGGCAGCTATTGATAAGTATGTTTACATCACCCTGCACGATACATTCTTCGAAGAAGCGATCATCAAGTATTCCCAGACTGAGCGGGTACGGAGAACCGAAGAGATACGTCATCCGCTGATCCGCGAAGCCCTGCTCCTGACAGGCGTTCCGGCCGAAGGGCTGGAAATCGCCAGCATGTCCGACATCCCCGCGGGCACGGGCCTGGGTTCGTCCGGTTCGTTCACCACAGCGCTCTTGCAGGCGCTGCACATGCACAAGAAGACGATCGTACCTAAGCAGGAACTTGCCGAGCAGGCCTGTCACATCGAAATCGACCTTGCTCGGGAGCCGGTGGGAAAGCAGGACCAGTACATCGCGGCGTTCGGGGGCATAACCTGCTTCGAGTTCCTGCCCGACGACCAGGTGCACGTGAGTCCGCTGCGACTGAGCAGCGAGACGCTCGCCAACCTGGAAGACAACCTGCTGTTGTTTTTCACTGGTTATACCCGGTCCGCATCGCAGATATTGGCGGACCAGGACCAACGTACGCGCTCCATGGACCAGTCGATGATCGACAATCTCCATTTCGTTAAGGAATTGGGATTACAGAGCCGATCGGCGCTAGAAGATGGGAATTTGCGGCAGTTTGCCGAAATCATGCACGCGCACTGGGAGCACAAGAAGAAGCGTTCGGGGGGAATGAGCAACAGCTCGATCGACGAGCATTACGAACTGGCCCGGGCCAACGGCGCACTCGGCGGCAAATTGATTGGCGCCGGCGGCGGTGGCTTCCTTATGTTTTATACAGAGGACAAGACACGGCTGCGGCGGGCCATGCGGGCGGCCGGACTGCGCGAAGTTCGGTTCCGTTTCGACTTCCAAGGCACTGCGGTAGTGACGCAGTCGTGAAGAGTGGCGTTCCATTGCCGGTCGCCATTCTTGCCGGGGGCCTGGCAACGCGCCTGCGGCCGCTGACCGAAACCATCCCGAAAGCCTTGATCGAGGTGAACGGCGAGCCGTTTATAGCCCACCAGTTGAGGTTGTTGGCTTCCCGCGGCATTGAGCGCGTCGTGTTGTGCGTCGGTTACCGCGGCGAGATGATAAGGAACTTTGTTGGTGATGGTTCAAGGTTTGGGCTGCATGCGGATGTAGTGTTCGACGGACCGGTGCTGCTGGGAACTGCCGGCGCCATTCGCAATGCGCTGCCGCTACTGGGCGAGAATTTCTTCGTACTGTACGGAGACTCTTATCTGCCTTGCGACTACGCTGCCGTGGGAAGCGCGTTCCTGTGCAGCGGCAAGCGCGGCCTGATGACGGTATTTCGCAACGATGGCAAGTTCGATGCCAGCAATGTGGAGTACCGCGACGGACAAATCGTTGCCTATGACAAGAAGATCACGACGCCGGCGATGAAACACATCGATTACGGCTTGGGAGCGTTCCGGGCAGACGTTTTTACGGAGTTGCCCGACGGCATGCATTGCGACCTGGCGGCCGTATACCAAAGTCTCCTGGGCGCCGGAGAGCTGGCCGCTTTCGAAGTTCCGGAACGGTTCTACGAGATTGGTTCGCTACGTGGTCTCAAGGAAACCTCCGAGTACTTACTGAGAAATTCCGGATAATAGCACTTCCCGGTCAACGCGCCGCATCATCGGGAGCATTTAGAGTGCTTAAGTCGTAAAGTGGACAGTTGCGGTACTTCACCAAGGCCCGCAACCAGGTGATGGGATCGCCAAGAATGGTGACCTTCTTCCCTTCCGTGAAGGAACGCGAGCGGTAATTCACGGGAAGTTCCAGTGGACGGTATCCTTTGCGAAGCAGCTTGATAACGATCTCCCAATCGAAGTCAAATCGGTTGCATTCGAAGTGGAGCCCATATAGACACTCGCGCCGGAACACTTTGTACATACTGAAAGGATCGCTCATCCGCTGCCGATAGACCATGTTGAACAGGGTGAGAAAGATAACGTGGCCGACATTGAACAGCGCTGTCAGGCCTCCGGCATCATCGAAGTTGCGGATCTTCCAAAGGCGCCTGCTCGTGTTGTGACGTGACCCTATCACGAAATTCTGACGGTAACTGAGAATGGGCTGAATCAGACCCTCGTAATCGTCGAGGTCGTATTCCAAATCCGCGTCCTGGAACAGGACAACGTCACCCGTTGCCGCCCGAAGCCCATTCCTTACTGCATGTCCCTTTCCCTTCGGCGTGTCCTCCAGTATCAACTTCACGCGCGGATGGTCACGGTAGGCGAGCGCCAGATCGCGACTGCCGTCGGTGGAGTTGCTCTCGATCAGGATAATCTCGATTTCCATGCCGGGGATCTGTTTGGCAACCAACATCTCCATGAGTTGGGGAAACGTGGAACGCTCGTTGTAGAGCGGAAGGATGACGGAAAGCAGCGGAATCGGCGCTGTCGATTTGGGGCGAGCCATGAAGATTAGCCGGCTATGCAAAAACCGGAATGTCTTGTTTCGCACGAAGCCGGGGCTGGCGTCAATCAGCAAGCGCAGCAAGCGCCACCGCCAGGCGGGCGGCTCACCAGCCAGTTTCCGCCGCATGTATTGAAGCGATACGACGGAGTCATCGGGCATGATGATCGGATCCCCGAAACCGGCTTTGAGCAGCATGCTCTGCATGGTATCGGAGGTGAAATAGTAGCGGTTGTGTCGCTTGAATTCCCACCATGTCGATCGGAATAAGCGCGCGGTTCGGCTGTCGAGCGTAGGGGCAATCAGCATCAGGCAGCCGCTCGGTGACAACAGCTTTCGAATCCGGGACAGTGTGACAAGCGGATCGCTTGTCTGCTCCAGCGCGCAATTCAGGATGCAGCCCGCAAACGCGCCGGCACCATCCTCAAGCGCGTGGTTCTCGAGTTCGCTGGGACAGACTGTCACGACATCGAAGCCGCGACGGATCGCCTCGGCGCGCAATGTCTCTCCAAGGTCCACGAGGAGCAACCTGCCCGCGGAGGCGCCCAGATACGCTGTGAATTGGTCGAGCCGCGCACTGGCATTCGCCGCGTGCATTTCGTAAACGCCCTCGCCGCTCTCGACCGGCGTGGTGCCACGGGTTTCCTGTGGCTCAGGCTGGGGATTCAGAAACGACAACGAACATTCGCGGCAGCAACAAAGGGGACAGTTCTCGACAATAAACTCGTAATCCAGTTCAACGCTGTGGCACAGCGGACATTCCCGCTGCATCGGCCCGGTTGCACCTTTCGCTTTCGCAAACTTCGCCGATATCGCCGTCATGATCGGTCCTTCTGTCTTTCTGCAAGCCCGCTGGCGCCTTGAGTTTCGAACTGGTTCGCGCGGATTTCCGATTCCCGAAGGACGATGGCCTGATCAATCAAGGAGCCTTGCCCGCGCCGTCTCAATCTCGACTTGCCGACTCCGGCTTTTTCGCGGTTGCGAAAACTCCACTCGCCGGAACTATCCACTGGCGTTGTGCCAAGCCTTCCGTCGCGCATCGCCGCACCAAGCCCAACAGGGGTGTAATCACCGGCACTGGAAATCTCTCGAAGTGGCGGTAAACGTAGTCCAGCGACAGCGCCTTCCGATTGGGGGCAAAGGCCGGAGGCTCAAACCCGGCATCGATCAGCAGCCGCGCGAGGGACTTCTGCCCAAAGTAGAACAGGTGCTCGACCTTGTATTCCATCCAGCGGTTGCCGAGCAACTTGCGCGACAGACTGTCGAGGGAAGGGGTAACCAGGAAGATCACGCCACCGGGACGAAGCAACGAGTAGGCCCTCGCCAGGAATTCCTTCGGGCTGCGGGTGTGCTCGATGACGTCGCAGGCCGCGATCACGTCAAAATGCTGGCGAGGAAATGACGCATTCTCAATCGTTCCCTGCTGCACTAGCTCCGCGCCCAGGCGCCGGTTGGCTGTCACCACCGAGACCGGAGAAAACTCGACCCCATTGACCTCCAGGGACCGCGACTGGCCAGCCAGCAGAAAATCTCCGGTCCCGCATCCAATCTCGAGCAGACGTTTGCCAGTACCGTTAAGCACCGTCGCAAGGCGATCCAGGTAAAGCGCCGCCGAAGCGCTCTTGAGCGCAGCGACCCGCTGGTCAGAGGCTTCATCGTGGTCGCCAAGAAAATACTCGGCGTCATAGATTTCCGCCAGCTCCGCATCGTCGGGCTGTGGCTCAAGAAACTCGCAACCACAGCCGACACAGAAATAGACCGGGTACCTATCTTTGCTAAACGAGTATCGCGGACGCGAAGCGCCGCAGATCGGGCAGGTCAATCCAGCCGCGGCATCCGGCCCGGATCCGAGCCGACCGCTGCTCGTATCGGGGCTTGATTCCCCCCCGGACCGGTTCCCAACACTTCTAATATTTCCAGTTGTCATACAAGAGCTTCAGAGCTGATATCCGGAATGGGCGGCGTCGTTGTAGAACATCTGAACCGTTTCCAGCGAATAGTCGTCAAGGTCTTTGCCCACGACTTTGAGCTTGCTGAGAACGCTATCCGTTGCTGTGATGATGTGACATCCTAGGTCGTTCGCCTGGAAGATGTTCAGCAGCTCTCGCGGACTGGCCCATAATAGTTCCATGCCGGCGTGCGGCGAGACCAACTTCAATGCCTCGGCCATGAGCGGCACCGGGTCGATGCCGGTATCGGCGACCCTACCGGCAAATACCGAGACCACCGAGGGCGCTCCGCGCGCCAGGGCATCGGCAGTGACCCGTACCTGCTCGAGGCTGAGAATGGCGGTGACGTTCAACTTGACCCCGGAATGGGAGAGGCGCCGAATCAATTCTGCCGACGATTCGCGCCGGGTGTTGGTGATCGGAATCTTCACGTAAACGTTTTCGGCCCAACCGGCGATCTTGTGTGCCTGCCGCTCCATCTCCGCAAATTCGTCGGCGAAGACCTCGAAGGAAATGGGTTTGTCGGTTACAGACGCAAGGATTTCGTGGGCAAAGGCTTCGTAGTCCTTGACCCCGGCGGCACGCATGAGCGTGGGATTGGTGGTGAAACCCTTGATCAGGGGGTTGGCTTGTGCCTGCAGAATCTGCGCCTTGTCGGCGCCGTCGGCGAACAACTTGATCTTCAGTTCCGAGATGCTTCTCACAGGCTCTCCGCGTGTCTGGCCAGGATCCAGTCTGCCGCCTCCGGAAGCGACTTGACGCGCAGCTCAGGAGCGAATTGCGGGGCGCGGTCGTCGTATCCGTGGTCGATCAGAATCGTTTTGCAGCCGGCGTTGGCTCCGGCATCAATGTCGCGCCACCGGTCGCCGATCATAAAGCTGTTGGGCAGATCAACGTCGTACTGCCGCGCTGCCCGCAGGAGCATGCCCGGGTGCGGCTTGCGGCAATCGCAGTTGTCTGCATCGTCATGGTAGCAGGTCAGTATGTCGTCGAGAGCCAATGTGACACGCAAGTAGTGGTTGATTCCCTCCACCGCATCGCGGGTTTGCTTGCCGCGGGGGACATCGGGCTGGTTGGTCACCACCAGCAGAAGGTAGCCGTGCTGCTTGAGCCGCGCGAGGGCGTCGGCAGTGCCTTCGGGGATGCGCACGGAAGCGGCGTCGGCCGGCGGGTAGGGCTTGCCGTCCTTTACCAACGCTTCGTTGATCACCCCGTCGCGATCGAGGAATACGGCGCGATTCATTGGGTGGGTGCTATCGATTCCCACTTGGTCGCCTTTTGCTGGAGGAGCGGGTGCGACACCAGCAGGTGCCACACGATCGCCTGAAAGGCTTCCGAGTGCGGTGTGATACGGTCAGGATGGACCGTCGGGATAATGACGCAGAGGTCGGCGACGCGCGCCGTGTAGCCGCCATCGCGGCCGACGATGCCGCAGACGCCGGCACCCACCGACTTCGCATAATCAAGCGCCGCCACGAGGTTGGGGCTGACGTTACGCTCAACGCTGCCGCCTCCCACGGAAAACACCAGGATGGCATCACGCGCCTGCAGGCGGCTGACTTTGAGCCATGCCTCAAAAACCGTGGGCCAGCCTTCGTCGTTGGTGCGAGCAGTCAGTTCCGAGACGTTGTCGGTCGGCGCATAGGCTTCGATGCCCGCCAGCTTGCGGAAATCGTTGACGGCATGCGAGGCGTTGCCAGCGCTTCCGCCGACGCCGAGGATGAACAGGCGTCCGCCGCGTTCGCGCACATCTGCCAGCAGTGTTGCCATCTTCTCGATCACTCCGGCATCTAGCCTTCGCGCAACTTGCTCCACTTCGGCAAGGAAGGATGCAGAAAAATTGGTTGAGGAATCCGACACGTTTAACATTGGGGTAGTTGTTTATCCAGATTAGCATGGGGAAAAGACGTGGGCGATTCAAAGTGGCGATGCTGGCGGAATTGAACCGTCTGCGGGACGGGAATTCTTTGTCTCCCATAGCCCGTCGTTTGCCTATACAATTCGCGCCGCAGACACTTCGAGCCACTGTTTATGATGGGCCGCGAGTAACGGAAAAGGCGTACAGGCAGGTTTCTCAACGTGTGCGACGTGCCCATACAGGAAAACCGGCCATCGCGGACAGCGGTGGGAAAGCCGTCCTGGCGACGACGGAAGCGTTCCGCTGCAAGGCCGTGCGACGTGTTCCACAGCTCGTTTGCAACACTGGTACCATGATCGCGCGACATACCTTCAGCGGGAGGCTGAGCTGACGATGCTGGCAGGAGCAGGTCCGAACCAGCGGCGCCTGTGGGCCGATGGAGTCGAATCGGCCAACGTGCCGGCATCGTCAGCAGCGCCGCGAAGACCAGCGACTGCGAATACCGCTGCGTCCAATGGCCGGCACGCTGGAGAAGGTCGCAGTTGACTTTTTTTCAACAAGGGTAGGCGTGGCAGACCACAATGGCGATGAATAGCTTAGAACAAGGAGTCGTGCCCTCCCAGGGAAACAGTGCACTTCGCCCGATACTTGTAGCGGGATACGATCGGAGCGGCACTTCAGCAGTAATGAAGATTCTTGCCACCGACCCGCAGGTGGTGTTTGATCGCGAGTATCCATTCGAGATCCGCTATCTGGCGTACTATGCGAAGCTTTCCTCGATCTTGAAGAACAGGCCTCCGGATTCGAGGTTCACCTCGGACCACCTGTACACATTTGAGGAGAGCGTTTTCGGGCCGTGGCCGTGGCACGGACATAATGGCGGACAAAACGTCGATTGGCTGCGTATCTTCTGGGACTTGTACAGCCGAAACGCAAGAACTGCCGACCCGCGAGCGGAATTCTATGCCGAAAAAGCTCCGGTGTGGCTCACGCCGATGGTTCAGCCAGTCTTACCGTGCTTCGTCATACATCTCTTCCGCGATCCCCGCGACGTGTACCTTTCATCAAATGCGTTTATGAAGCAGCGGAAATACTACGGCTTCCACCGGAACCGTGAGGATACCAATCTTGACCATGTACGGAGCCAAGGGCTCGAACTCGTCAACTACTTCGAGAATTTTGTCGATGATGGAAACATAAACGGAGAGTCGTTCCTCCTCCGGTACGAAGACCTAGTGTCACATCCCGAAGAGTTCCATGCATGGCTCCAAAACATTGGCCTCACGCCGGATCTCGATGCCGCTTTCAAACAAGTCGAAGGACATCAGACGTCGCCCACTTTAGCCGCATCAATTGCGCGCTGGCGGCGGGAACACATTCCCACAGAGGTCTCCAACTTCCTTCAGCGACACTTAGGTCGTGAGATGATGAGGTTAGGCTACCCCATCGAGACGGTTGAACTCTGCCCATCGATCGAGTTTCGGACAGGAGAGCCGGTTCCAGAACTAAGCAACCCGGCCCATGGCAAGATCGAGACCAACGAAACAGCGATGACTGTCTACATTGAAGGAAATGATTTTGGAATTTTGATTCCTTTTCAGCCGATTCAGGCTGAAGATGCACTTGAAATCTGGGTATCGGCGGCTGGGAATGTTGGCGATCACTGTTCTCTTTATTGGCGCGATGCCGATTCCGACTTCTCTGAGTCGCGCAGTATTCACGTAAACTTTGTTCCCGCACCGCACTGGAGGGTTTTGCGCTTCCGTGCATCCCAACATCATCTCTGGACTGGTAGAATCGAGCAACTCCGCGTGGATCTTTTCAATGGAGATTCCACAGACATACGGGGTATCGGACACGTCCGTTGGGTAAGACTCATTCAATAGCGTAGTGGGAACTGAACCGTTACGACGATTTATTTGACCGCGTATCACATGCATTTATGGGAGCTGTGAGTGAGCCTTTGGTCGGATTTCCTGACTAACGACGAGCGTTTAATTCATAAGTGGAAGCATTACTTTCCGATCTACGAGCGACACTTCCGGGATTTTGTGTATAAGCCAGTGACATTCCTTGAAATCGGCTGTGGACGCGGTGGCTCTCTGCAAATGTGGAAGCGATACTTCGGACCCCACGCAACCATTATCGGAATCGACATTCTGCCAACCTGTAAGGCCTACGAAGAGGACCAGATCGAGGTGAGAATCGGCCTCCAACAAGACACCCAATTCTTACAGACCGTCCTTGACGAGTTCGGTATACCTGACATTGTTCTCGACGACGGAAGTCATATGATGACTGACGTCGTCAAGACCTTCGAGTTCCTGTATCCTCGCGTGGCGAAGAACGGAATTTACATGGTTGAGGATCTGCACACCTCCTACTGGGAAGAATATGAAGGCGGTTTTCAGAGATTGGGTACATTCGTCGAGCGTTGCAAGGACATGCTGGATGAATTAAACGCCGATCACACACGTGACGCCTTTCCGCCGACGGAATTCACAAAGACCACCCTGGCTATGCACTTTTATGACAGCGTGGCGGTTTTCGAACGAGGAAGCCATACGAAGAAATGGGCGCCGAGAATCGGCAAGGAATAATGCACCATCCGCAGGGTTTGTCACAGCCACACAATTCCGATATTCCTAACTTTTTCCCATTTCAGGAATTCCTCCGCAAAATGAGCTCAAACCTCTGGCCTTGGTAACCTCTTGATGATTACCATTGGTTATGAAAACAGTTACCCCGCTGGAGGCTTGACCAAATGTTCATTCGTCTACTCGTATGGTCGATATCGCTATGCACGGTGATGACACCCTGGGTTTTTGCTGAGAGCACCGACTGCACCGCTCCGGTGATTATCATTCCCGACGGCCGGCTCACGCAAAGTTCATTCCCTCAAAATACGTCCTATTGGTACGCAATCAATGCTCAGGCTCGACACTCATATTCGGTGGAGTTCGAGCCGCCCGCCGACAACTACCTCAACACAGTTCGTCCGAGATTTGCTCCCTTGTCGGTTTTCGCCCCGACGGATTTCCTGCAAAGCTGTCATGGTTCCTCAAGCGTTGTCGTCACCCAAAATAGCGGCTATGCGCCGGCGATTCTTGTGAATTCCAACGGCGCCGGACGGCGTATATCCTTTACCGCACAGACTGCCGGTCTGCATCTGATCCAGGTCACAAATCAAATGGGCGCGGGTGCATACACCTTCCGATCGGTCGACACCACTTTCATCGGTATTCGATGGAATACAGCAGTCGGTTATGATCTTTTGTGGACGATGCTGAATGTTTCCGACATGACTATCACGGGGACGTTCACGGCGGTTGACATGAACGGCCAAGTCGTGGTCGCAGTGCCGTTCAGCATTCCCCCAGGAGGCAGAGTCGCCCTGTCTTCCGCGAGTTCCAGTCTTAATCTTCCGCGCGACTCGGTGGGGTCGGCGATCTGTAGCCACAATGGTCCGCCTAACTCCATCATGGCTGAGGCGTTTCTGAATGGTCCCACGGCGTCCTTGCCGGAAAAGTTCGAAGCACTCACTCCGCACTGAGGCGTCCGGCCACATCGGTCTTTTGGGCCCTGGGGAATGCCCGTCTGTTGCAGAATCTCACTGCAACTGTCTAATGGCGAGAACCTGATAACGCTCGCACCAGCTATGACGCGCGGGGCACCTTGTCCCGCTACCGGATGATAAGATTGTGGCTTCGGGGGAAATAGGTGGTGTCTGTAACGCCCTCGATCCGCCATGCTCTCGGGAAGCTTTTTCGACGCATGAATCCCATCCTTACCCAACTCATTTCGGATCTTCAGATCGGTGACGAATTGTTCTGGGAACCGATACGGCTGGTCCCGCCTGGTGCGTGGTCAGGGCACCTCGCAACTGCCTTTTGGCTCACCAAGATCCTAAGACCTCACATCTTCGCCGAACTTGGCACCCACAGCGGAAATTCGTACTCGGCATTTTGTCAGGCAATCTTGACTCTTGGATTGTCGGCCCGCGCGTTTGCGGTCGATACGTGGCAGGGCGATGAGCACGCTGGTTTCTACGATGAATCCGTGTTCCTGGATCTGTACGATTTCAACCAGAAGCAGTTTCCTGGTTTTTCCAAACTGATCCGCACGACGTTTGATGAGGCTCGCCAGTATTTCCCTGAAAACGGCATCGACCTTCTCCATATCGATGGTCTCCACACGTACGATGCCGTCAAACACGACTTCGAACACTGGAAGGGGGCCCTTTCCTCCAATGCGGTTGTGGTGATGCACGACACGAATGTTCGGGAAAGAGGGTTTGGCGTATGGAGGCTGTGGCAAGAGCTGAGCGCGCTATACCCCTCTTTTGAGTTCTACCAGTCCGAGGGCCTCGGCATTCTCGGCGTCGGTCCGAACCAGTCTCCCACCTTGTGCCGTCTCTTTGAAATTGGGAAAGACCCCGAGCGTTCGGCCGTCGTGAGGCGTCTGTTTGCCAGCCGAGGTGAGGTGTTTTCAGGCCGATCAAGGCTACTTGATCTCCAGCGGGAGTCGATGGAAGTTGCCGGCACGTTGCGCATAGGATCCGAGCGCGTCTCAGTCTTGGAACAGGATGCGCGGTCAGCGGCTGAGCTCATGGCCCAGCTACAGAGCGCACTTTCCGCTCGCGACGCAGCCTTGGCGGCCAAGGATCAAGAGATTCAGACCGCGAACAAGGAGATTCAGGCCGGGAACAATGAAATTCAGGACAAAGACAAACTCATTGGCAGCCTCAGGGACGATCTCGCTGCTCGCGACACATCCATAACGAAACAGTCCGCCGAGATAGAGCGCATGGGATCTCTCATTCAGCAGCACCAACGCAAGCTAGCGTCGGAAGAAAGGATGCTCGGCGCCAGACTGGCTGAAATAGGCGAACTGTCCCGGTCCAGCACGCAACTCCGAGAACAACTAGCGGCTACAAACAAGGTCCTGCAGCTGGAGCGGTCATCCTCTTCCGAGCGCATCGATCTGTTGCAGCAGCAATTGGCTGACGTCCGGCAGCGGCTTGGTGAAATCGAGAGCAGCTCGTCGTGGAAAATCGCCTCCCGACTGCGCTCGTCGTTCCACAGCTTTCCGAGGTTGCGGAGTTTTCTGCGCCGGGTCGCTCGAATCCTATGGTGGACTGTCTCGTTCCGGTTGATCGGCCGCCTACGCGCGCGACACCGTCTTTTTCAGATGCGCGACATGATCGCCAATTCGGCCCTCTTTGATGCGGACTGGTACCTCTCGCAATATCCGGACATCGCGCAATCCGGCACGGAACCAGCGTTACACTACGCGCTGTACGGCGCCACGGAGCGCCGCAGTCCCGGGCCTCGCTTCGACGCTGAGGCGTACCTCTGCCAGCACCAGGACGTAGCCGACGCCGGCATGAACCCGCTGATTCATTACTTGGAACACGGAGCCGACGAGGGCCGGGACGTCGCTGCGGTGGGCGCGTCTACCGAGTCACCGGCTTTGCCCGACGGTATCCCCAAGCACAGCTATCAGAGCTGGATCAGCTCCTACGACACACTGGGCGACGTTGATCGGACCGAAATCAAAAGCCATATCGCCCTTTTACGGGAGCGTCCTGTCATCTCTGTTGTCATGCCGGTCTACGACACCGATCCCGTCTTTCTCCGCTGTGCCCTTGATTCAGTGATGGCCCAGCTTTACCCACACTGGGAGCTCTGTATTGCCGACGACGCCTCTCCCAATCCTGAGATCCGCGCCATCCTCGACGACTATGCCCGGCGTGATCGGCGCATCAAGCTGGTCTTCCGCGATCGCAACGGCCACATCTCAGCTGCCAGCAACTCCGCCCTAAAGTTGGCGACCGGCACCTTCATCGCCCTGATGGATCACGACGACGTTTTGCCTGAGCACGCCCTGTACATGGTGGCCATCGCCATCAACAAGCACCCCGAAGTTGACGTCATTTACTCGGACGAGGACAAGATCGATGCCGCTGGGGTCCGTCAGACTCCTTACTTCAAGCCCGACTGGAACCCCGAGCTCTTCTACTCTCAGAACTACCTCAGTCATTTAGGCGTCTATCGCGCAGCTCTGGTGCGGTCAGTCGGCGGCTTTCGCGAAGGTTATGAAGGAAGCCAGGACTACGATCTGGCTCTGCGCATCATTGCTCTTACCACCGCCGATCGTATTCTCCACATCCCCCACATCCTCTATCACTGGCGCACCGCACCGGGAGTACAGACTTTCTCGATCGACCATCTCCCGACCGCAGTACAAGCCTCCCGGCGGGCCCTGGCCGACTACTTCGCCAACCGCGGCGAAGACGTGGAAGTCTCCGGTGGACAACTCCCGCAGTTCAACCGCGCCCTGAGGAAAGCTCCGAATCCGTTGCCCAGGGTCTCGCTCATCATCCCCACTCGCGACTGTCTTCCGCTCCTGAGAGTCTGCATCGATGGCCTGCTGAATCGCACGGCCTACGAGAACCTCGAAGTCATCATTATTGACAACGACAGCAGCGAGACTGCAACTCTCGAATTTCTGGATAGTCTGGCGAGCGATGAGCGCGTCCGGGTGCTTCACGTCGGGGGAGAATTCAACTACTCGGCCCTGAACAATCGCGCCGTGGAGCAGTCCACTGGCGAGATGATTGGGTTGATTAACAACGACATCGAAGTCATCCATCCTGACTGGCTGCAGGAAATGGTGGCTCAACTCGCCTTACCCGGAGTAGGGGCCGTGGGGGCCAAGCTCTATTATCCCGATAACACGATTCAGCACGCGGGCGTAATCCTCGGCCTCGGCGGCGTCGCGGGACATAGCCACCTAAGGCTGCCCCGCACCGATGCCGGTTATTTTGGCCGCCTGCACCTGGTGCACGAAGTCGCTTGTGTGACCGGGGCCTGCCTACTGGTGCGGAAGTCAGCTTTCCTTGAGGTCGGCGGACTCGACGAACAGGATCTCAAGATCGCCTTCAACGACGTGGACTTCTGCATCAAGCTGCGCCGTGCTGGTTACCGCATCCTCTGGACGCCTTATGCCGAGCTCTATCACCATGAGTCCGCCTCTCGGGGCTACGACTTCGATCCGGTCCGTGTGGAACGCATTACTCGCGAGTCACAAACCATGACCGAACGCTGGGGGGAAACCCTCGCGGCCGATCCCTTCTACAATCCCAATCTCTCCCTCGTCGCCAGCGAAAACCACAAACCCGGATTCCCGCCTCGTGTATCTAAACCGTGGCACACTCTCGCCTCAGACGATTGCGAAATGACTGTTACCGCAAAGAGAATAAATTAGAAGGCTAATTATGGCCTATCCTGTGACCTGTCCCCGTGCCTAGTCCAAGGATAATGAGACTTTCTCCGGTTTATGTTCGCCCCACGTGACTACAATCGTTTCTCACGAAATCCTCATTGTCGTTGATAGGTCACTCTTCGTTCCATCAGCTGTCGCTGCGGAACAAACTTGGGCATTCACAGGAATAGCATCACTACGCGCTTACCGAACTGGAATTTGCGAATTCGTGAGCCTTTGCGTTTTGCGGATTTGCCGATTCCAAACTAACCAAACTTGTACATCCAAGATAGATTCCCAGCCCAATGTAAATAATTAGGAACGGCGTGGCCGGCGAGCAGTAATGCAGGAAATACGTATCGAAAGAGGTTGCGGCAATGTAACCGAGCAGAAAAATGCGGCTAGCAACTGCCGTACCACATCCAAGTGCCACTGCAAGCAAGGGCACTGAAAATGGTCGCTTGCGCCATCGGATCATTGCTGCAAGTAGCCCCAGGCTCGCTAATCCGGCAAGGAAGCTGGAGCTTTTTGCATAGACCCTTCCGATTTTCCGCGCAATTCGCATCTGAATGGCTCGTCGGCGCTCTCCCACTGGCCATGTCTGCTCGTCTGTCGTCGCTGTGTCGACGAACAGAATCAAATTCGGAGTATTAATCGGTGCCCCGCGCAGGAGCTTTTGAAAAGGGACAACCACGTTGCCACCGTTCGAATGAATCGTCAATCCGCACTCCATGGCCGGACAGTCCGATTGGAGTGTAAAGCGCACCGCCTTCAAGTCCGGATGCACAGCGGCTACGTCACTCGCAGCCGCAGTCGTAATTGAGCTCTTTACCGCTCGTTTTGTATAGGACGTGACCTCCAGACTCGGTGTCGAAACACGATCTGCTACCCAGCCGGTTACCTGTCCAAGAGGTAAGTCTTGAGCAATCGGCTCCCCTGACGGCGCGACGGTCTCATTCGTGAGGTCTGCGAAGTTAGTGAATCCTGTTGCTGAGCCCCTGCTCGGCGTCGCCCCAACTTCGCCGTTGCCGAAATCAAACACCAGCTTAAAAAGCCCCCTTGAACTCTCCAGCGTCTCGCCTATGTATTCCCAGCGGAACGGCGGAGTGAAGGTATCTCTCCGCGCCGTGCACTGAATCGTTCCTGCTTTGCAGGCGCTATTAATGTCATCGGCGATCGTTGAAAAGAAAGCATCCGTTTCCGATGCTGAGCGATAATGCCCAGCCTGCTCGGCTGCGTCACGTAGCGCCCAAATAATCCAAGCCTGCTGATCGCATGGACCGGGTATGGGGTGAAATGCACATCCATATTCACGCCAGGCGCGCCCTTGGCCGTCCTCCAGTGAGCTTGCAAGTTGGCGAGCAGCACTGCTGACTTCATATGCCCTCACCCGCGCCTCCTTTGGAACAAGAACATACCTGCGGAAAGGGCCGCCTTCGATCCTCGCAAATGCGCCGTACGCTCGCACAAATCCGCCGGAACGGAATTCGTTTGTCCGGAATACTCCGTAGTATTTCCAGTTGACGCCTGCAACCAGCCCGACTCCGCAAAGAAATACTGCCATTCCTATGATCATGGGCATTAGCAGCGGGCGCAGTTGCTCGAAAACAGCTCTGACGCCGGGAGGTCGCCCGGAGTTCTTCCGCCAGACAATGACGCCGCTGACCGTACCGATCACAATCGGGATCGCGCATGCTGGAAGCAACCAGATGCTCTCTTCGCGTGTCAGCCAAAAGGCCGCCCAAACCACCCCAAATCCGACACCAAGTGCTATGCTTCCGCGAGACCGACGCAGCGCAGGAAAGCTAATCCAAGTGATCAAAGCAAACAGACTTATTGATAATGCTGTATACACACCTTCACGGGAGACGTGAGCCAACCAAGGATGCCAAAAGACAGGATTCAGCGCCAACCCAATGTAAGCCAGCAGTCCCACCCAGCGACGGCCCGAGGCACGACTAATGACCAGCGACGCGAGACCAGCAGCAGCTAAATAAAGCGCCTGTTCCGCTATCTTTAACGGCACTGACAGTTCCGAAGCCACCGCAACAAACAGTGGGTAAAACATTCCCTTGGCGAGGGTCATCTTGTCATAAGGTCCCAACCACTGACCCGATAATATGTAGTTGGCGGTGCGAGCGAAGAATGCGTCATCATGGTAAGCAATTGGAGCGGCAACCAGTAGGACTCCTGAGCGAATCCACAAACTGAAAAGAGTTGTTGCTACCACTCCCCAAGCAAGCGGCTTCGATGAAATGTCTCGCGGGGTCGCCTTGGAATCCTTGTCCGATATTGAATAGGTCGTTCGAAACGTCATCATTCACGCACGTGTCAAAAGCGAAATTCGCAGAATGACCTCAGAACACCAACATTTTCGGAAATACCGCAGTATTCGGAAGGTCCAAGTGCCGAATCAATGTTAACAGGGTTCGCGCTTCATCGATCGTCGTCGGTCCACATCTCCCGACATCGGACTGCGGTTCGGCAGCATATTTGTTACCATCAGAGATGTACCGTGAGTGGCGGCCGCATGCGCGGAGCTAACTTGGAAGTCCTTTGGAGTCACCATATTGACCGGCCTCATTCTTGAAACCTGCCGATATCGCGAATTGATCTGGGCGTTGGCGCTCAAGGAGCTGAAAATACGCTACAAGCGCTCCGTGCTGGGCTTCCTTTGGGCCCTGCTCAACCCTGCTCTGATGATGGTGGTGCTCACCATCGTCTTCTCCACCATTCTCCGTTTCAACATCCCCCATTTCGCCATATTCCTGCTCAGCGTTCTGCTCCCTTGGACTTTTTTTTCTCAGTCCCTCAGTTATGCCGTCGAGTGTATTGTCGGTAACGGTGACTTGATTAAGAAAGTCGCGGTGCCCAAGTTGGTTTTCCCTGTCGCCGCGGTGATCGCCAACCTCATTAACCTCGTGCTATCGCTCATTCCGTTGGCTTTGTTGGTGGTGGTGATGGGTCATCCATTCTATTGGACGTGGGTTTATCTCCCCGTACCGATCCTCGCGCTGGTGATCTTCACTCTCGGCATGACGTTTCTGTTCTCCGCCGCCAATGTGTACTACCGCGATTTTTCCCATATCGTGCAGGTCCTTCTTTCCGCATGGTTTTACTTCACTCCCATCATCTACGCTCTCGACTTCATTCCTGCTAATATTCGTTGGCTCTTTAAGCTCAACCCCATTATTTACGTCATCAACGGTTTCCGCCTCTCGGTGTATTACGGGATCCTGCCGCGATGGCAGTCGGTCGCGGCTTCTTTCGCATGCGCCTTCATTTCCTTGCTTCTCGGGTTCGCGGTGTTTCGAAAATATCAGGACGATTTTGTGTTCTATGTCTAAGTCGGTGGTGAATCCGAGTCCCCTGCCAGTCCGCTTGCAGAACGTCACCCAGCGCTTCCGCGTCATTCACGAGCGGCCCGATAGCATGCGCGAATTGTTTACCAACTTCTTTCGCCAGAAAGTCCGCTACCACGACTTCAATGCCGTGAACAACTTGTCTCTTGAGGTGCCAGCAGGCCAGATGCTCGGCATCATCGGCGCCAACGGCTCGGGTAAAAGCACGCTCCTCAAGATCATCTCCGGAGTCTATCGGCCTACGTCCGGCGTGGTTCAGGTGAATGGAAAACTGGCGCCTTTGATTGAATTGGGCGCGGGCTTCCATCACGAGCTTACCGGGCGTGAGAACATTCTCCTCAACGGATTGCTGATGGGCTACTCCCGCGTTCAGATGAAGGAGCGCGAACAGCGAATTCTCGACTTTGCCGACATTGGCGAGTTTATCGATGCTCCGGTCAAACAGTATTCGTCAGGCATGTACACGCGTTTAGCGTTTGCAGTCGCCAGCGAGGTCGATCCAGATATTCTCATCCTCGACGAGGTGCTCGCGGTCGGCGATATGGGATTCCAGAAGAAGTGTTTTGAGCGCATTCGCAAGTTTCGCGGCGCCGGCAAAACCATACTCTTTGTTTCTCACGCGATGCCGGTAGTGGTTGAGCATTGCGAGCGTGCAATTCTGATGGACAAAGGATCGATCATCGCCGATGGCGATCCGCGTGAGGTTGCGGCCCTCTACGGCACGATCTTGACGCCCGAACTTGCCCCAGCCCAATAGCTGAGCGCGCAAACGTGCCCGTCATCAGAACCTGAATGATGAAATAAGCGAACGCTACTTGGTGGGATTCGGGTAGAGCTCCGACATACCGTGCAGCAGACTGCGCTGGTCCTCGGTCATTCCATTGCGGAACTCGTCGGAGTTGAAATACTCTGCCCGCTGTTCGGCGTTCATGTTCCGCAGTTCTTTGTAAGCCTGCGATACCTGGCTTTGCTGGTCCGAGGGCAGCGCACGATAACTCTTGTACAGGCTGTCAGCCTGCCTTTGCTGCTGGGAACTAAGATGTTCGTACGTCTCCATCCGGCTCAGTACTTGCTGCTTCTTGGACGGAGAAAGGCTGTTGAACTGCTCGAGCCGGTGGATGAGGCTCTTCTGCTTCTCGGGAGTCAAGCTACGGAAGACCGGATCGTTCTGCAACTTCTCTTCCTGCTGGGCAGGGGGCAGGTCGCCGTACTTGCGCAGCCAGTCGCCATTGTGTGGGCCGGGGCCGTTGAGATGGATCTTGGGAAGACTGCTCGCACCTTGCGGCTGTCCCATCAGACTGTTGCTCGTCCTCGCAGCGGCAGGCGGCGGATCTTTCTTCTGCCAGAACGGCGCTGCCGAGGCTGGCATAGAACCGCCAACCGTAACCACAGCAGCCAGAATGATCAAAGCAGCGCGCATGGGGGTTAATTCGCTTCCGTCTGATTATCGTCCAAAGCGTCGAAATTCGTAAACAGGTCGGCGTGGTTGTCCAGGTACTGCAAGTCGCTGACGGCGGCACCCGGATTGACAATCTGCGTCTTGCCCTTGTCCGCGAGCACGTCCGCGTGGGTGGCTTTCCAATGCGCACCTTCCAGCATCCCCACACCCACGGCCATCAGCGCAGCAGCTGCAGTAACTACCGCCGGACGCCGCAGCCAGGCCAGCCATCCCAGGCTCTCCTGGGTGTGTTCCTCGCGCATTCGCGCCCGCAGCCGCACCGAGAAATACGGCGACGGCTCCGGCGCCTGCCACTCATCCAGCATCTCCATCGTCTGGCGCAGTGACGCCACTTCCAGGGCGCATGCCGCACAGGATGCGAGATGCTCCTGCACTGCGGGCGTGGCCAGTTCGGGCCCGCTCAGCACCGCCTCCATCAATTCTTCCCGAATCTTTCCACACTTCATGACCGCACCCTGCTTCCCGCAAATATCTAAATAAAATCCTTCAAAGTCTCCCGCAGCGTTTCGTATGCGCGGAACAATAACGATTTCGTGGCCGACTCACTCAACTTCAATACTTCCGCAATCTGCTTGTAGTCCATGTTCTGGTACTTGTGCATCATCACGGCGGCCTGTTGCCGCTCCGGCAGCGCCTCGACGTGCTTGCGGATCGCCGCCAGCCGCTCCCGCCGCAGGATCAACTGCTCCGCGTTCAAACCGCGGTCGGCGACATCCACCGTCAATCCGGTTTCGGTGTCCGGCTCATCGATGCTGACAATGTTTTCCGGGCGTTCGTGCTTGGTATCGCGCGCGTGATTCACCGCCAGGTTGGTAGCGATGCGATACAACCAGGTCGTGAACTTCGCGCTCGCCGCATACGTGTGGCGCGAACGATACACCCGCAAAAATACTTCCTGCGCCAGCTCTTCCGCCACCGCCTGGTTGCGCGTCATGCGGTACATAAAGCTGTTCATCGGTCGCCGGAACTTGTCGACAAGGTAATCGAAAGCAGAGTCGTCTCCGGCAGCCACGCGCAACATGACCTCGGCGTCGCTCAGCATTTCCAGCACGGGCGTCTCAACCATGCCGGCCTGCACGATTTCGGGTGTACCGACGGCGCCAGACGCCGCCCCACCCACAAGTATGCCCTGGTCTATCGCGATGCTCGCCACATCCCCTGTAACCCTTGCAGCCCCCGAAAGTTGTGTCATCCGGGGCCAGATCGGCGTTGGTTTCAGCGGGGTTCCGCCAGCCTTCGCCGGAAGCAATTTGTGACGTTCCCGTTCGCGTTTTTGGCCGCCTGGTTGCATTGTGGCAAAACTGCCCCGCCACAGCAGTGTAAAACAGTATTATGCACATGTGGCCGATACCCGAGCGGCTGCATTTCACATCCATGTGCCGCCCCTGCCCAATTCGTAGCGCCAAAGTGCTATCGATGGCTTCCTCCGCCCTGGTTGCGCTGCTATTCGCTTGGACGTTGATCAACCCTTTCCGTCTCGCTGCGCAGGATGCCGCGCCAGCCGGGGCATCTGTCCAGTCGTCGCCAGCTGCTTCAGTGCCGTTGGACCTTTCCGACGAGGTGGTACGGGATGTGTTTGCCGTCTTTCAGCGCAGTATGGAAGCCTGTAATCTCGATCACCTGCTCGGGACCTTTGATCCTGATGCCACCGCGGGCTTCCCCGAGATTCGAAACCAGTTTGCGGCCTTCTTTCGCCTGCACGAGAACATCAAGTTCCGTTACCAGCTCTTGCAGGTTACAGCCGACAAGGATGTTGCCTTCGCCACCGCCGACATCGAAATGGACGCCTATCCCGCCGACTCCCTCCCCACCGAACAGCGCCACACCACCCAGATGCGCTTCCAGATGAAGCGTACCTCCAAGGGCTGGCGTCTGACCGGCCTTAAGCCTATGGATTTCTTCACCTTATAGGCTAGCCGCATGAAGCGTGATTATCCTGAGCATCCCATCATCGGCGTCGGGGCCGTCATCGTCAACGGCGATCGCGCCCTGATCGTCCGCCGTGACACCGAGCCCCTCAAGGGCGAGTGGTCCGTTCCCGGTGGAGTCCTTGAACTCGGCGAAAAGCTCCGTGATGGCGTCGCCCGCGAAGCCCTTGAAGAAACCGGCCTGCGCGTTGAGGTGGGAGAGTTACTGGATGTCTTCGACAGCATCTTTCCCGACGCCGAAGGTCGCACGCAGTATCACTACGTCCTCATCGACTTCCTCTGCCGCACTGCTATCCGGAGAAGCCGCCCCCGGCAGCGACGTGAGCGAAGTGAAGTGGGTCACCGCCGCCGACCTCGATAACCTCAACTTGCGAGACTCGATCGCCCGGGTGATTCGCAAGGCGTTCGCCGCGACGAGCAACCCAAAACCATAGCGTTCGACGGGAACGCAGGGTGCCACTGGTTAGTGTTGCGATTTTCGGCGCTAATCTGGGACTCCAAACTTCAGCCCCGCCTCGCAGGTCCACGATTCCCATGCGTCGGCGCTCCAGCAATTTGTGGTTACCAAAGTTCCACTTTATTTGGGTACTTTCGTAAGTTGACAGCGCCTTCCGCCCATGCCACCCTTACGCTGCGGGCGTACCTCGCCCGCGAGGACGCTGCTGTATTTCGCTGCCCGGGCACTGGCAGCCTGCATCAATCGCTTTTAGCGAATGGCTAAGAGCTAACAGCCGGTTTTTTTGGAGGCCCTTATGTCCTGCTCCGCCCGCCCGTTCACCTCCCAGCCACCTCTCGACCCCCAAAAATCCAGCCCGCAACTCCTTATGGCAGACAAATTTACGCATAACTCCTTTCGCAAGACGACTTTGCGCGCAAATTTCCCCTATCTCTATGAAAACGAGGAATTTGAGGGGGGAGGGGGAGGGGGTACCTACAACCGCAAACGGCTCCCAAAACGGGAACCGTTTGTCCAGAATATAGACACAGGGTTACGCGTAAATTCCGCGCTGTCGGATAGTGAAGGCTACGCGGTCGATGGCGAGCATGTAGGCCGCGATGCGGTTGTTGACCTTGTGCTTCTCGGCATAGCTCACTACGGATTCGAAGGACTCGACCATAATGTCCTTGAGCTGCTCGTTGACCACCGACTCCTTCCAGAAGTAGCCCTGGCGGTCCTGCACCCACTCGAAGTAGGAAGCGGTGACGCCGCCGGCGTTGGCCAGAATGTCAGGCATCACGAAGACGTGCTTGTCGGCAAGGATGTCGTCGGCAGCCGCGGTCGTGGGGCCGTTGGCGCCTTCGACCAGGATCCTGGCCTTCACCTTGTCGGCGTTGAGCGAGGTAATGACGTTTTCCGTTGCTGCCGGCACCAGCACGTCGCAGTCAGTGATGAGCAACTCCTCGGTGATGGCCCGCTCGGCGCCCTTGAAGCCGTGGATCGTGCCTTCCTTCTGGCGGTACTCGACCAGCGCGTTGATGTCGATGCCGTTGGAGTTGTACAGCCCCCCGTCCCACTCGCCGATGCCGATCACTTTGTAACCCGCCTGGTACATGAGTTGCGCGGCGTTGGATCCCACATTGCCGAAGCCCTGGATGATGACGCGGGTCTTTTCTTTCTCCATCTTCAAATACTTGATGGATTCGTCGGCAATAATCATCACGCCGCGGCCGGTGGCTTCGCGGCGGCCGCGCGAGCCGCCCATGTTCAGCGGCTTGCCGGTGACGACGGCGGTGACGGTCTGTCGCATATGCATGGAGTAGGTGTCCATCATCCACGCCATGGTCTGCTCGTTGGTGTTGACGTCGGGAGCGGGAACGTCTTTCTCGGGACCGATGAATTCAATGAGCTCGGAGGTGTAGCGGCGGGTCATGCGTTCCAGCTCGCCGCGCGACATGTTCTTGGGATCGCAGATGATGCCGCCCTTGGCGCCCCCGAACGGGATGTTTACCACGGCGCACTTCCAGGTCATCCAGCTGGCGAGCGCACGCACTTCATCGAGCGTGACGTCGGGCGCGTAGCGCACACCGCCCTTGGCGGGGCCGCGGGCGATGGAGTGCTGCACGCGATAGCCGGTGAAGACTTCGAGCCGTCCGCTGTCCATCATCACCGGGATGTGGACGATGATTTCGCGATTGGGTTGCTGCAGGACGCGCCACAGGCCTTCGTCGAGATTGAGCTTGTGGGCGGCAATGTTAAAACGCGCAGCTTGCTGTTCCCAGGGATTGGTTTCTTGCGTGTGGGTCAATGTGGTTGCCATAAAATTCTCCAGAATATTGCGGGGGCCTTGGCCCGGGCGAATGATGAAACACAGCCCGCACGAAAAAAGCGTCGTCGGGCGCACAAACCTTACGAGTATATGCACGGCGCACGAGGCGTGCAAGGAAAAGGACGGCAATCCGGCTCCCGTATAATTTCAGTTACCCCGTCGAACGAGCGCCCAAATCCCGATGCTGACGCCCGATTACAAGACTTTTCTGCAGCTGAGCCGCGACGCCACGCTGGTTCCGGTGGCCAAGACCCTGAGCGCCGACCTGCTGACGCCAGTGGGCGCTTTCTTGAGCGTGGCCGAGGGGCAGAAGTACGCCTTCCTGCTCGAATCGGTGGAAGGCGGCGAGCGCATTGGGCGCTATACGTTTGTAGGGGCGCAGCCGCGCATGATCATCACTGCGCGTGGGCAGAACATCTCCATTCGCCAGGGCGCGAAAGAAGAAAAGCGAACGGGCAACGTGAACGACGTCTTGCGCGAGACTCTGCGCCAGTACCGCTCGGCGACCGTTCCCGGGCTGCCGCCATTTACCGGAGGCGGTGTGGGCTACTTCGCCTACGACATGGTGCGACAGTTCGAGCGCCTTCCGGAAACCGCTAAGGCCGATGTCGATCTTCCCGACTGCATCTTCACTTTTTACGATCGGCTGCTGGCCTTCGACCACCTCAAACACCAGTTGCACATCATCGCTTCTGCCGACGTCCGGGCCGAGTCACCACGCAAGGCCTACGACCGCGCCGTCGCTGACATTGACGCGCTCGAGCGCAAGCTGGTGCGCGGCATTCACCGCCAAAGCCTGGGATGGACGGCCCCGGCCAAACGCAAGCCGCTGAAGGTCCGGACCACGACCACACATGACGAATTTCTCGACGGGGTGCGGCGGGCAAAGGAATACATCGCCGCTGGTGACATCTTCCAGGTGGTGCTGTCGCAGCGGCTCGACTTCAAGCTACCCGCCGAGCCGTTCCAGATTTATCGGGCATTGCGTACCGTCAATCCGTCGCCCTACATGTTCTACCTGCAGTTCGACGACACTCAGGTGGTGGGCGCATCACCAGAGATGCTGGTGCGCATTACGGGGCGCAAGTTGGAATACCGTCCCATCGCGGGCACACGGCGGCGCGGCGAAGAAGCCGCAGACGATGACCGGCTGATCGAGGAATTACGGCACGACGAGAAAGAATGCGCCGAGCACGTCATGCTGGTGGACCTCGGCCGCAACGATCTGGGGAGGGTGAGCGAGTACGGCTCGGTCAAGGTCGCCGACCTCATGTATGTAGAGCGCTACTCGCACGTGATGCACCTGGTTTCGGCGCTCGAGGGGCGGCTTCGTCCCGAGCTTGATGCTCTAGACGCGGTGGCCGCCTGCTTTCCTGCGGGCACGCTGAGCGGCGCCCCGAAAGTTCGGGCGATGGAGATCATCGAAGAGCTCGAGCCGGTTCGGCGCGGTGTGTATGGCGGCGCGATTCTCTACGCCGACTACACCGGCAACCTCGATTCCTGCATCGCGATCCGGACCATGGTCGTGCACCGCGGCCGCGCGTATGTGCAGGCAGGGGCGGGAATCGTCGCCGACTCGAACCCTGAGAGCGAGTACCAGGAGTGCATGAACAAGGCGAGTGCGCTTCTCCGCGCGGTAGAGAGAGCGGGACAGCGGCCATGATCTTCGTGCTGGACAATTACGATTCCTTCACCTACAACCTGGTGCAATACATCGGGGAAATGGGGCATGAAGTGGTGGTGCGCAGGAACGATCAAGTCACGGTCGAGGAGATCGAGTCGCTGCGCCCCGAACGCATCGTCATCTCGCCGGGGCCGTGTACGCCGCAGGAAGCCGGCATCAGCATGGACGTGATCCGGCACTTCGCCGGCAAAATTCCGATTCTCGGCGTGTGCCTCGGGCACCAGGCGATCGGCGCAGTGTTCGGTGGCAACGTCGTCCGGGCTGCCAACCTGATGCACGGTAAAACCAGCGAAGTTGAACACGACGGAAAGACGATTTTTCAAGGAATTCCCTCTCCTATGACCGCCACTCGATATCATTCGCTGATCGTCGAGGAGAAAAGCCTGCCGGCCGAGCTGGAGATTTCGGCCACCTGCCGCGACCGTGACGGCGGCCGCGTGATCATGGGGTTGCGGCACCGTCGATTTGCGGTCGAGGGGGTGCAATTTCATCCCGAAAGCGTACTCACCAGCCACGGCAAGCGAATCGTCAGCAACTTCCTACCGAAGTGCGTGTAGAGATAGCCACTTAATGGCTATGGCAAAATTTCGACTGGTAGCGTCAACTGTAGCCAACGTCAGGACACATTGAGCCCGTGGGTGTCCCGTTTTCTGACATGGCTGAGCGAAGCGCACTCTTCCGGTTGATTCCGCCCCCCGACTCGCGGCACAGCGTAGCTGTACGCTACAGCGCAGCGCTGCTCATTTCGTTGGTCTTCCTGGCGGTAATCTTTCTGCTGGAGAAGTTCCTCGGCAACGAAACTCCTTTGCTGATTCTCCTCGTTCCCATCGCGCTATCGGCGTTCTATGGAGGCTTAGGCCCCGGGTTGACGTCGGTTCTCACCATGGTGGCACTATCCGACTACCTGCTATTTCCCCCTCTGTTCACAATCGGCCCGTTTGATGAAAAGTCTCTTGTGAGCAACCTTCTGCTTGCCGTATCCGGCCTCTTCGTTTGTGTGGTGGGTGAGCTCGGAAGAAGCGCCGTATTGCTTGCCTCTCACGAGGCGGAGATGCGCCGGATGGCGCAACACCAGGCCCTCGTAAGCGAAGAGCGGCTGCGGATAACCGAGCAGGTTGTCGCAGGGGGCGTGTGGGAGTGGGACATCCCGGGCAAGACCGTAGTTTGGAGCGACGGCTATCGGCGATTGCTCGACTACCCGATGGATGAGCAACCGTCCCAGGAAAAGTGGGCGCAGAGCGTTCACCCGGAAGACCGGGAGCGAGTGACCTCGCAGTTGGATGATCTGCTCAGCGACCAACGCCACCATGTCACTCTGGAATATCGCATCGTTACCGCCAGCGGGCGCACCCGCTGGATCTCGTCACACGGGCGAGTTTTCTATGACAGCGCAGGCCAGCCCAAGCGGATGGTCGGCATCAACGTCGATGTCACTTCGCGGCACTTGGCGGAAGCAACCGCACGCAACAATGAGACCAAGATGCGCCTGGTGATGCAGTACGCCCGGGTCGGAGATTTTGAGTGGAACCCGCGTGATGGCAGCATCCAGTGTTCGCCAGAGTTTTACGAGGTACTCGGACTGGATCCCGCCGTGCCGCCAACCTTCGACGCCCTCATGAAGATCGTTCATCCCGCGGACCGGGAACGTGTTCGGACTCTTTTGACCCCACTGCCGGACAATCCAGGCCGGGATTTTGATTTCGAATACCGTCTGATCGGCACCGAGGGCGTGGAACGGCTGGTGCACGCGCGGGGAGCAGCTATTCGCGATGAGACTGACGGGACCCTCCGGGTTGTCGGGGTCGCCATTGACCTGTCCCAACCCGATAAGGAAATGCTCGCCTCCTGACCAGCGTGTCGCAAAGACCGATACAATCACGGTGACGCCGGTTGCCCCCAACTGCCGCTTTACGGGGAACTCCGAAACTTCATCTTTCGTCCCAAGAACAGCCTATGCCAGATACTGTCGAGCTTCGTGGAATTCATAAAACCTATGACCAGTTTGTGGCCGTCGATCACCTCTCGTTAAACATTCGGGAAGGCAGCGTTTACGGCCTGCTGGGCCCTAACGGCGCGGGCAAGACTTCCACTATTCGCATGATGATCGGCATCACCATCCCTGATGAGGGCGAGGTGCAGCTTTTCGGCGAAAAGTTCCACCGCGGGCAACTGGACCGCGTCGGCTACCTGCCGGAGGAGCGAGGCCTCTACAAGCGCATGAAAGTGCTTGACCACCTGGTGTTCCTGGGCCGGCTCCACGGCTTGAGCGCAGCCGAGGCGCGCCGGCGGGCACTCCAATGGTGCGAGCGCCTGGAGATCGCCGATTGGGTGCACAAGAAGGTCGAGGAGCTTTCAAAAGGCATGCAGCAGAAGATTCAGTTCGTGGCCGCGCTTTTGCACGATCCCGATCTGCTCATTCTCGACGAGCCATTCTCCGGGCTCGATCCCTCCAACGCGGTGATGCTCAAGGACGTGATGATCGAGCTGAAAAACGCCGGCAAGACCATCCTTTTCTCCACCCATCGCATGGACCAGGTCGAGCGCCTATGCGACTCCATCTGCCTCATCGATCACGGCCGCAGCGTGCTCGAAGGCGACTTGAAGAAGATAAAGTCGAGCTATGGCAAGAACACGGTCCAGATGCAGTATGAGGGCGAAGCGCCGTTCGACCACAACGAGTCCATCGAATCGGTCAACAACTATGGCAACTACGTGGAATTGCGTCTCAAGCCCGGCGCCGACGCGCAGCAACTGCTGCGCACGGCCTGCGAGCGTGCCCGCATCAGCCGCTTCGAACTGATGGAGCCTTCGCTGGAAGAAATTTTCATCGACACGGTGAAGCAGAATGCATAACGCCTGGCTGGTGATTCAGCGCGAGTATCTGGAACGCATCCGCTCGAAAGCCTTCATCATCATGACGCTGCTCATGCCGGTGTTCATGGCCTCGACCATTCTCATTCCCGTGTTTCTGGGGGACATGAAGTCGGGCAGCACACGGCATATCGTTCTGGTGGCATCGGATCCCGCCATCGCCGAAGCCGTTCGGCAGGAATTGATAGCGCCGGCGACAAAGGACGAAAACTCCGCGCCAACTAAGGAGGCGGGCGCGCGGGCTGCGAAATCCGAGAAACCGCGCTACGCCATCGACATCGACACAAACGCCACCGATGCCGAGCGCGACCGTCTGCGACGGCAAGTCTCCGACGGCAAAATCGACGGCTTTCTCTGGCTCTCGGCCAGCGACCTGGCCAACCGCAAGGTCGTCTACAGCGCCAAGGACGTGACCGACTTCGGCGAAGGCATCGAGCTGCGCAACGCCGTGCATTCCGCCATCGTCAAGCAGCAACTTGCGCAGAAAGGCATGAGCGGCGCGGAGGTCGAAAGCGTCCTGAAGCCCATTGATTTCGACTCCATCCGCATTGAGAAGGGCAAGGAAGGCTCCAGCGGCCTGTCGGTGTTCCTGGTTTCGTTCACCATGGTTATGCTGCTCTACGTGAACGTGCTGGTGTACGGATTTGCCGTCATGCGTTCCATCATCGAGGAGAAATCATCGCGCATCCTGGAGGTGCTGCTCTCCTCGGTCACGGCGAAACAACTGCTCGCCGGAAAAATCATTGGCGTGGGCGCTGTCGGATTGACGCAGACCATCATTTGGCTGCTGGTCGGGCTGGGCTTTTCCCTCCCCGGGCTTGCCGGGTCGCGGTCGATGATGTCGAGCGTTCACATTCCCATGACGGGCATCGTGGCCTTCGGAGTGTTTTTCATTCTCGGCTACTTTCTATACTCCACCATGTACGCGGCGCTCGGCTCGATGGTGAATTCCGACCAGGAAGCGCAGCAGGTGCAGTGGCCCGCAATGCTGCCGATTGTCTTTTCCATCATTCTGGCTACGCCGGTGCTGCAGCATCCCAACTCGCAGCTTGCCTTCTGGACATCGATGGTGCCATTCTTCGCGCCCATTCTGATGTTCGTGCGCATCATGGCCGAAACGCCGCCCATGTGGCAGATCGGGCTCAGCATTGCGCTGATGCTGCTGACTACGTGGGGGCTGCTGGGTCTCTCCTCGCGCATCTACCGCGTCGGGATCTTAATGTACGGCAAGCGGCCGACGCTGCCGGAATTGCGGAAGTGGCTGCGGTATGCGGGATGAAGTTATTGGCTAGTGGTTAGTCGAAAGAGGACAGGCAAACCCTGCCACAGGTCACTGATTTAGAATTTTCCCGTGCCCCAACAATCCAGCGCCGCGGCCGATGAACCCGGCGACCGTCAGCTCACTCTCTGGCAGCGCCTACAACTCGCGCTGGTGACGTCGATCGCCTCCGCCTTCATCTCTCTCGTCGGGCGCACCCTCCGCATTGAGTTCTTCTGGGAAGATGGCTCCATCGGCAGCATGGACAACGTTCATCCGGGCATCTACCCCTTCTGGCACCGCTGCGTGCTAGGCGCAGTCTGGATCTTTCGCCGCCGTAATCTCGCGGTGCTGACCAGCCAGAGCCGCGATGGCGAATTCATCGCTCGCGTCATTCAACGATTCGGCTATGTCGCCATCCGCGGCTCCAGCTCGCGCGGTGGCCAGCGCGGTCTACTGGAGATGCGCTCCCACGTCATGGGAGGCCTCGGCGCGGCCTTTACGATAGACGGTCCCCGCGGTCCTCGGTTCGTGGCCAAGAAAGGCCCTGTGACTCTTGCTCGCACCACCGGCGTTCCCATCACCGCGTTTTACGTGGCCTTGGAGAAGGCCTGGGTGCTGAAGACATGGGACACGATGATGATTCCCAAGCCGTTCTCGCGGGCGTATGTCTCCGTCGCGCGCAAGATATTCGTCCCCGCCGACGCCGACGAAGCCACTCTCGACCTCTGCTATGCCGAAATGCAACTGGCCCTGGAGCGCGTCACCGCTCATGCCGAGTCGCAGTTTTCCTTACCCGCGGTTTGACACCTCCCCGTCCCGCCGATAGAGTCAGAGTTTCCCCTCGGGCAAGTTCTTGCCGCGGGTTGTTCTTTCCAGCTCATTCACCAGAGTTCGCGCGTTCCGCCGCTGGGCGGAACAGGGAAGCGGGTGCAAATCCCGCGCTGCCGCGCAACTGTAAGCGGGTGTTTTGGCGTCAGGCCACTGTGCAAACGGGAAGGCCTCCGCCGTCGTACGCGATGCACGCATCGTAGCCCGCAAGTCAGGAGACCGGCGCGAACCTCCATCCAACCCCTTTCGCGTGAGGAGGAGAGTTGAAACATTCCGCCATATTCTTTCTTGCCATGCTGGCCGCAGTCCCTATGAGTGCAGCCAATTTCACCCTGATTGTCCAGAGCCCTTCCGGCGAGCGTGTCGCGGGCGTGCAAGTCTCCCTCTTTCGCTCGACCGACCAGGCCGGTGTGGGCACACTCACCACTTCCGGCGACGGCGTCGCCACGTTCACGAATGTAGCCGACGGCGCATACCAGGCCGAAGTGCTCGCTCCGGGATTCGCTGCGCAGAATGTATCCGTGTCGCTTCCCCGCCCTGATCCGCTGACCGTCGAGTTGAAGCTCGCTACCACGCCGCAGACCGTGGTGGTCTCCGCCACTGCGACGCCCGACGTCGCAGGCGAAGCCGGCGCGTCCGTCGACTTCCTCAACGGGCAGCAACTCACGTTGCTCAATCCGCCCGCTGCCGCCGACGCCCTGAGTTACATTCCGGGCGCCATCGTCAACACCAGCGGACGCCGCGGCAGCCAGGCCAGCCTCTTCGTGCGCGGCGGGGAGTCCAGCTACAACAAGGTGCTCATCGACGGCGTGCCGGTCAACGACCCAGGGGGCTTCTACGACTTCGGCGTCACTCCCATGAACAACGTCGAGCGCGTCGAGCTGGTGCGCGGCCCTGAGAGCTCCATCTACGGCACCGATGCCATGACCAGTGTGGTGCAACTGTGGACCACTACCGGCACCACGCTCAAGCCCATCTTTCAGTTCGGTGCTGATGGCGGTACGTTCTCCACGGCCAACGGATACGCCTCGGTCGCCGGCTCCGACAAAATCTACGACTACAATTTCTTCCTCAACCAGTTCGACACCCAGGGCCAGGGCGTGAACGACGCCTATACGAATGCATTGCAAGGCGGCAACGTGGGGATTCGCATCTCGCCGCGGGTCGCGCTGCGCCTGCGCCTGCGCCACTCCAACAACTGGACGGGCGTGCAATCGAACTGGTGGTTCAACGGCGATCCGGTGCTACCGCCGAACTCCAACCAGGTCGCCCACCAGAACAACTTCCTAGCCAGCGCGCAGCTTTCTGTCAGCGGTCCTGGGGCATGGCAGCACACCTTCACCGGATTCGAGTACAACCATCTACAGGCCAACTCGCAGCAGTATGTCGATCCCGGCCGTGAATACTTCGACAGCCCCTTCTCCAACTTGAGCAAATACAACCGCGCCGGCTTCGGCTATCAGGGCACATGGACGCCGCTTCCCTGGGCGCAAACCACTGTCGGTTACAACTTCGAGGACGAGAACGGCCACATCACCTCGCAGTATTCGCCCCCGGCACCGATTACGCTTCGTTCAGCAACACCAGCGGTGTGCGCTTTAACAATTACCTTTTCGTTCAGGAATTGCTGACGTGGAAACGCCTCTCGGCGCTCGCCGGCGTCGGCTACGTGAATAACACCAGCTTCGGCGGCAAAGTGGTGCCGCGCGCGTCGGCGTCGCTGCTGCTGTTCCGCGGCAATGAGGCCTTCAGCGGCACTCGCCTTCACGCCGGATACTCCGAGGGCATCAAGGAGCCCAGCTTCCTGCAGTCGTTCGGCATCTCCGGCACGTATCCGGTACTGCCCAACCCAAACCTGCAGCCCGAGCAAAATAAATCGTGGGAGGCGGGCTTCGATCAGGGATTCTGGGGCAACAAGCTGTCACTCACCGCGCTCTACTTCAGCAACCAATTCCACAATCAGATCCAGTTCCAGACCGACCCGGTCGATTTCACCAGCCAGTACGTCAACCTCAACAAATCGACGGCGCACGGGGCCGAGGTCGAACTGCACGGACAGTTCGGCCCGCACTTCTCCTTCACCGGCGCATACACCTACACTTCGACGCGCATTGACGAAGCGCCGCCCTGCGCCCAGCCGTATTGCGATCCGCTCATCTACGGCGTAGGCGCGCCGTTGCTGCGCCGCCCCAAACAGGCCGGGACGCTGCTGCTCACCTACACCCGTCCGCGCTTCGGCGCGACCATCGGCGTGGTCGCTGTCGGACGCCGTCCCGACTCCGATTTCCTGTTCGGGTATATTCCGCCCATCTATTACGCTGCGGGCTATGCGCGTCTCGATCTCGGAGGCTGGTACAACCTGACGCGCCACGTCACAGCGTACGGCAACCTCGGTAACGCGCTGAACGCTCACTACAACGAAGTACTGGGTTATCCGGCGCTAAAGGCCAACTTCCGCGCGGGAATGCGGTTTACGCTGGGCGGGGAATAACTTGAATACTCAACTGGTAGGTTCTATCCGCTAAGCTAGTCGCTGTTTTGCGCCGCGCCCACTTGGTTCTGCGCGTGGTACTTCATGCGGATCTCGCGAAGCTTGCTCACGTGCGTTTCGCTCAACGGCTTCTGTCGTCCGAGCATGTGCGTGACCAGCGCAATCTTGGCGTAGTGCTCCACCGTCTCCATGTTCATGTAAGCGGTGAGCAGGTCTTCGCCATAGGTGACCACTCCGTGGTTGGCCATCAGGATGGCGTCGTGGTCGCTAATGAGCGGAGCCAGCGCCTCCGCGAGTTCGGGCGTGCCCGGGGTCTCGTAGTGGGCCAGCGGCACCGTACCCAGAGCAATGATGATCTCCGAACACAGGGCGCTGTCCAACGGAATTCCGGCTGCCGCGAACCCGGTCGCTGTCGGCGGGTGCGCGTGCACCACTGCATTCACGTCGGGCCGGTTGCGGTAGATGAACAGGTGCATCGCGATCTCGCTCGAGACGTTGCGGCGTCCGCTGACCTTCTGCCCCAGCGCATCCACCACCACCATGTCGTCAGGCGACATCATTCCCTTGCTCATCAGCGTGGGCGTGCAGAGAAAATTGCCATCACTCAGGCGCACCGAGAGGTTGCCGTCGGTCGCAGCTACCAAGCCGGTCTGGTGCAGCAATTTCCCGTAATTGACGATTTCGTCCCGATGTTCTTGCGCCGTCTTCATAAACCCATACTTCTGGTGACAATTGCCCCAGTGTCTTTATCGTAACCCAGTTTTCCCAATCCGCGAAGACGTCTTGTCGTCTTTTCGTGATTTTCAATGAGGCATAATCGCTGTGTGCTGGTTTCAGACTTCGACTACCACCTCCCGCAGGAACTCATCGCGACCCAGCCCTTGGAGGACCGCGCGGCAGCGCGGATGTTGCGCCTCGGCCGTTCTACCGGCAGCCTGCGCGATTCTAACTTTCGCGAGTTCCCCAATTTGCTCCGCCCCGATGACTTGCTGGTCGTTAACAACACCCGAGTCTTGCCGGCGCGCTTGTTCGGACACCGCAGCGGCTCCCGCGCCCAACGGGTTTCGCCCGACAATCCCGCCGCTTCTCAGTTTCTGCATGGAAACGTCGAGGCGCTTCTGACGAAACAGCTCTCCGTTGAGCCAAATGTTTGGGAAGCTCTGGTCCATCCCGGTCGCAAACTGGGAATTGGCGAGCGGATTTACTTCGGCGGCGACGCCAGCGAACATTCGCATGACCTGGCCGCAGCAATCGTCGCTCGCGGAGAGTTTGGCGAGCGGCACCTGCGCTTCGATCCGGTTGCGGATTTCTTCGGCGTGCTCGAGCGCATCGGACACGTTCCGCTGCCGCCCTACATCGACCGCCCCGACACGCCGCTAGACCGCGAGCAGTACCAGACCGTCTATTCCAAGCCGCTGGGCTCGGTGGCCGCGCCCACCGCCGGACTGCACTTCACGTCCGAGATTCTTGACCGTATCAGCGCCCGCGGCATCGAGGCTGCCGAAATCACGCTGCACGTCGGACTCGGCACCTTTCAGCCAATCCGCGTCGAGGTCGTGGAGGAGCACAAGATTCATCGCGAGTGGTATTCGATTTCCGTCGAGGCCGCCGAAACAATCCAGCGCGCCCGCGACGAGGGCCGCCGCATCGTCGCCGTGGGCACGACTACCGTCCGCACCCTGGAATTCGCGGCGCGGCAATCTCTCGATGGCCGTATCACCGCGCAGTCCGGCGAGGCCGACATCTTCATCTATCCCGAATTCGACTTCCGCGTCATCGGTGCCCTGCTCACCAACTTTCACCTGCCGAAATCCACGCTCATCATACTGGTCTCCGCGTTCGCCGGCCGCGAACAGACGCTGTCGGCATACGAGCATGCAGTTCGCGAGCGCTATCGGTTCTACTCTTACGGCGATTGCATGTTTGTGGAGTAGGCCTTTGATTTGATCCGTGCCGACCGTGTAAATCGGCGGTTGCTTTTTGCCTCTTCAACACGCGGCTCTTGGTAGAATCGCACCTTGCCTCCCAAGAAAAAATCCGCACCGTCTGACGCCGCGTCCAAGCCCGAAGCAACGCTTGCGCTTCCCGCGGAACCCAAAGATTCCAAGGGCCGCATCTTCCTCATCGACGCCATGTCGTTCATCTTCCGCGCCTATCACGCGATGGCCGGTCTGCGTCCCATGTCGAACAAGGCCGGACTTCCCACGGGCGCAACCTTCATCTTCGTCAACATGCTGCGCAAGCTGCGCGCCGACTTCAGCGCCGCAATACATCGCCGCCGCGTTTGACCTCGAAGGCCCGACGTTTCCGCGACGAGCAGGCTGCGGCGATGCCCAGCTTCGCAAGTTCGACGCCAAGACCCAGACCTACGTTGACGTCGAGTACCAGGGCTACAAGGCCAATCGCGCCGAGATGCCCGCCGACCTGGCGCAGCAGCTTCCTTACATCCGCCGAGCGCTCGAAGCCTTCCGCGTGCCCATCATCGAAGTCCAAGGGCTACGAGGCCGACGACGTCATCGGCACGCTCGCCCGCAAGGCCGCCGCCGAAGGATACTCCGTCTTCGTCGTCTCCAACGACAAGGACATGATGCAGCTCGTCACCGACCGCGTCTGGGTGCTAAACCCGCCTAAAGACAACCTCATCTGCGATCCCGCCAAGGTGCAGGAACTCCTCGGCGTGCCGCCCGGGCGCGTCATCGACCTCATGGCCCTGCGCGGGGACGCCGTGGACAACGTGCCCGGCGCGCCCGGAATCGGCGACAAGGGCTCGGTCGATCTCATCCAGCGCTTCGGCACCGTCGAGGCCGCGCTCGACCGCGCCGCCGAAGTCGAGCGCAAGACCTATCGCGAGTCGCTGCAGAACAACCGCGACATGGTGCTGCTCAGCAAGGAGCTGGTCACCATTCATACCGACGTTCCCGTAGAGTTCGACCCCGCGAAGATGCAGGCGCAGGCGCCCGATGCCGAAGCCGCGCGCGCCCTCTTCACCGAGCTCGAATTCAACACCCTCACGCGCGAGTTCATCACGGAGAACGTCGAACTCGGCGAGACCGACTATCGCGAAGCGGCGGGCGCGAAAGATATCGAGGCGCTACTCAAAGGAGTTCGCAAGGATCCTGACGCGATTCTCGCCATCGCCGTAGAAGCTTCCGGCGCGTCTTCAGCCGAATCCACCGACGACGACACCGAAGTAGCTCCCGACGCGCAGCTGTCTCTCGGCGCCGCGGAACCGCCCGCGCCGTCGCAGCTGAAACTCGCGCTCTCGACCAAGTCCGGCACTTCTCTCTCGCTCACCCTCGACGAAGCAGCTTCACCCGCACTCATCCAAGCGTTCGCAAGATCCTAAGGTCCCGAAAGCCATTCACGACGCCAAGGCCGCGACTCATGCGCTCGCCGAGCATGGCATCGCTCTCGCGGGCGCGCACTACGATCCCTTGCTGTACGCCTATCTGCTCAATCCGACTTACACAAAGTACGGCCTCGCCGACGTTGCGCTCCGCACATTCAACCTCAAGATGAGCGACGCGCTCGGCGAAGCCGCGGACCTCACACTGCGCCTCGCCACGAAACTTCGCGAAGAAATAAACATTGGCGGACTGACAAATATCTACGACGATATCGATCTGCCGATGTCGCCGGTACTGGCGCGCATGGAAGCCGCGGGCATCAAGATCGACACCGAAGTACTCGCCGAAATGTCGCAACGATTGGAGCGCGAAGCCAGCGCCAAGGCGCGCGAAATCTGGGAGAAGTCGGGCGTCGAGTTCAACATCAACTCGCCCAAGCAACTCGGCGACGTGCTGTTCAACAAACTCAATCTCACCAAGCCGTTCAAGTCGGGCAAGGGCAAAGTCATCTCTACCGCGGTTGACGTGCTCGAAGGCCTGGCGTCGGAACATGAGGTTCCCAAGCTCGTCCTCGAATATCGCCAGCTCTCCAAGCTGAAGTCGACGTACGTTGACGCGCTGCCCGCGCTGCTGAATCCGGCGACCAAGCGGTTGCACACCACCTTCAACATGGCGGGCTCGGCGACAGGGCGACTGTCGTCGGTCAACCCGAACCTGCAAAACATTCCCATCCGCACTGAATTGGGCCGCGAGATTCGCGCCGCCTTTGTTGCCGAGCCGGGCAACCTGCTGCTCGCCGCCGACTACTCGCAGATCGAGTTGCGACTGCTGGCGCACTTCTCTGGCGATCCGCTGCTGGTTGAGGCGTACAAGCGTGGCGACGACATTCATACGCTCACCGCCTCGCAGGTGTTCGGCGTCGCGGCCAGCGAGGTTGACGCCGAGCACCGACGGCGAGCGAAGGCCGTCAACTTCGGCATCGTCTATGGCCTCTCGGCCTTCGGGCTGTCGCAGCAAATCGGCATCGACCAGAAAGAGGCCAAGCGCTTCATCGACGCGTACTTTGAAAAGTACGCGGGCGTGCGCACGTTCATCGACCGCACGCTGGAGCAGGCGCGCGCCGAGCAGAAGGTATCGACTCTGTTCGGGCGGATTCGGCCGATTCCCGACATTCTCAGCTCTAACCCAAACCTGCGCGGATTTGCCGAGCGCACCGCCGTGAACACGCCGCTGCAAGGAACGGCTGCGGACCTCATCAAGCTGGCCATGATCCGGATTGACGAAGAAATTCGCCGGGGCAAGCTGCAATCGCGCATGTTGCTGCAGGTGCATGACGAGCTGGTATTCGAAGTTCCCGAAGCGGAGCTCGACGCCATGAAACGGCTCGTCGTGGAGCACATGGAGAACGTCTTCGAGCTGAAAGTCCCGTTGAAGGTTGATGTTGGGGTTGGAAAGAACTGGCGAGATTTGGAGTAGGTCGACGCTGAGGGAGCTGCGAGTTGCAGCAGTTCCAAAATGGGACACCGTCCGATAATGCGTACGTACCCCCTCCCCCCTCCTTTTTGTAAAGTCGTCATTCTGTTGGAGATAGCGGGCGGCATCGCCGCAAAATCCTCTGCGCGTGGGGCTTACGGGTAAAGTCCTCTTAACAAAGAAGTTAGGCGGTGTCTTCGGAGGTCGTACGGGCGCGTTGGCGGAGAGAGTAGTAAAGGCGCAACAGCAAAAGAAGCCAGTCACAGGTCGAACCGCCTAGTTGGCGATGGGGGTAGTGTCTGGCTGGGTCTCGAAGGACACAGCTCTCCCTCATCGTTCCAAGCGAAAGGGTAAGGTGCAAGCGAGGCTGTGCCAAGGACGCAGGTCACAGATGAGGGTGATAAGCGAGGAATCGAGTTTTTGAACGTTCAGGTTGTCGAAGGAAGGAAAACCACCACTGACAATGACGTCCCCGGTGGCGCGAACAGCCGCACTCAAGCGGCCAAAATCTGGCCGCTTGAACGGGGCACACCAGCGAAGATTTTGCCATCAGATGGAGGATTGTCCGAGCTACTCGCACGAGGATTCGGATCCCACATTTTCCAAAGGCAGGGAAATGTGGGCCACCCTGAGCCCAACGACGCGGTCGGAAAAACTACTGGCGCGCGGCGAAGCGTAGTATCAAGTCTGGGGTGAATCATCTTGGCAGATCAGCCGTACACAAACGTGTTTACCGACGTTCACAACAAGATCAAAGAGCTTAAGGAACGCACTGCCGAAGCGAACAGATATGATCGCGAGATTCGCGAAGGCAGAGTCGCTGAGGAAGCCAAGAAGCTTCGCGAATTCGGGGGCAAGTAGTCGGCACGACGTGCGCTGGCCGGTTGCGCCAGGGTTAGCGTCATTCCTGTTAGACACAAATCTGGGCAAGCACGCAGGGACGGCGGACGTCCGCCCTCGAGCGGGCTGCTGAGAAAATCGGAAAAGCAGATCCCTCGGCGACTAAAGTCGCCTCGGGATGACAAAAATGAAGGGCTTGTATGGCACGGCTAAAGCCCTGCCCCTTCAAAACACCGTTGGAATCGAGTTTTTCCGCAAGCTGTAAAACCGTACCCCTTCAAAACCGGTCACTGAGGCCACTTCTACGCCCGCGTGAGGAAGATCGGCAGGCCGAGCTTGTGGTCGTACATTGGGCGATAGCGCTCGGTGTTGTACATGGTGGCGATGTCGACTTTGCGCGGGCCCAGCTTCGGATCGGGAATCGGCACCATGGCGTAGCATCCGCCGTTGAGGGCGGTCATCAGGCCGGTCTTGCCTTCTTCCACCGCGTCCATGGCCATGTTGGCGTAGGTGATGGCGACCATGCGATCGACGAAATCGGGACTGCCGGACCGCAAGTCGTAGGTCAGGTCGCTGACCACGGTTTCTTCGCCGGTAGCGGCTTTGATCTCGCCGCTGAGGTCCTCTGCGACGCTCATCTTCTTGCGGTGACCGAAGGCGTCAGGCTCGCCGTATTCCTTCACCTTATAGCCTTCCCACTCGGCGCCCTCGGAGAGAATCACCAGCGAATAGTTGCTGGGGTTGTTTCGCTTGTCGTTGATGAGCACTTCGATGAGGTGCGGCAAATTCACCTTGTATTCGGGAATACAGCAGCGCACCGAGGTGACATAAGCCGTGTACAGCGCGGTGTATCCGGCGTCGCGACCGAAAACGCGGAAGATGCCGATGCGCTCGTGCGAGCCCACGGTAGTGCGCTGGCGTTCGATGGCGTCCATAGCGCGCGAAATGGCGGTCGAGAAGCCGATGCAGTACTCGGTGTTGCGGACATCGTTGTCCATGGTCTTGGGGACGGCGATAACCTTCATGCCCTGGCGGTCGAGTTCGGCGGCATAGCTCAGCGTGTCGTCGCCGCCGATGGCGACCAGGTAGTCGAGCCCGAGGGTGTGGATGTTCTTGAGCACCGCGGGCGTGACGTCGAACACCGTGCTGGTGACGCCTTTCTTGGTCGCTTGACGGCTGGCGAACTGTTGCCCCGCGAGCGCAGGCGGCAACTTCGCCATCTTGGTGGGATTGGTGCGCGAGCTGTGCAGATAGGTTCCGCCGGTGCGGTCGATGGTGCGCGTGTTCTCTCGGTTGAGCGGTTGGATATACCGCGCCTTGCTGGCGGGATCGTTGAGATCGACGTGGGTCAACCCTTCCCAACCGCGACGGATGCCGATGACTTCGCATCCCATGCCGGCGCCGCGGTAGACAACCGATTTAATGACCGAATTAAGACCCGGGACGTCGCCGCCGCCGGTGAGGATACCAATGCGCTTTGCTGCCATGGATAAGGCTCCTTCAGAATCGATCTATGAAATGCGGATCAAGTTTTCTCGCTCATTCTACCGAATGGCGGCACCGTAAGAGAAACTCGGGCTGCCGTAACCAGGTGATCGTTTCCGACCCGCAGGACTTGAGAATCTGCGGCGGAAACAACGCATATCCAGCGAGACCGGCATCGTGCTCCGGGTGCGGGCCGTCCGCTGCAAAAGACAGTCCCCGGTCCGCGCCGGATAGTGATATTATTCCGGCCAATTCAGGAGCATTCGAATGTCCACCACTGCGACAATCCTAAGCCCCGGGGAGGTCGACTCCATCGTGCTGGGCGCAGCCGACAATGAGATCGTCCGCCTCGGACTGACCATGTCTGCGCCGGCCCGCGTCCGCCTGCTACAAAAGTCACTGCCGGTATTGAACCAACTGAACAAGCAGGGCGAGTTGGAAGGAGCAAGGGAGGAGATCGAGAACAATACGCGGGCCTTGATTCAATTCGTGTTTGAGGAAGAACTGCGAAGCCAGCGGGGAGTCCAGATAACCGCCCAGCATTTGAACTCGATTTTCTCGAAGTTCTGCGAGAGGTTTCCCGATTTTCGACCATTTTGTCCTTAGTGAGGCTTCGGCATGAGTGTGGATGGACGTCCGGTGGACGACTGGCGGAAGCAAGCGTTCGACTTCGCTGCGGACTCGGCGAAACAACTCATTACGGTAGCTACCGGCGTGGTAACGGCTACGATCCTGTTCGCCAAGGAACTCGACAGCGTTACGCGAGGCTGGGCGCTGGCCTCGTGGATCGCATTTCTTCTATCCATCGGGTGCGGGATTGCCGCCCTATTCAACATGAGCGGAAACCTTCACAATTCAGCCGAAGGCAAGTACCGAAATCCAGATTTAGGCTCGCACGGCATCAACTTCTTCTCGTTATGGCAAATTTGGTTCTTTGTCGCCGGCATCATCCTGGTGATCGTGTTCGGCTTTTTTGCGGTCCGCACCCATCCACCATCCGACAGCAAGGCGGTGACTGTAACGTGTACGACTCCTCCGGTGGTCGCCCAGGCGCCGCCAGCTTGTCCTAAGCCGGCCCGGCCGTGCAAGCGACGAGCGCACAAAGTGCACCCCTGCAATCAGTCGTAGGTTGGGGGGTGAACCAGGCGATCCGGGCGTGCGGGCAGGGCTGCCACTTCCATGCTCTTATCAAATTGCGGTGAGACATTCGGTTCCGACAGGTTTCGAGCGTCGTATAAAAATGCCTGCCCAAAGCAAGCAGCTTCCTCTACCGGCCTAATCTTGCAAACGGACGTATCGCTTCGCGCGGATGTACTCCGGCGCGAAGCTGAGCGCTAGGTTTCTGCCCCGATTGCGGCCTGCAAAGCGCTCGCGATAGATTTCACGTGGCGCTCCATGGCTTCCTCGGATTCTGCTTCGACCATGACGCGTGCCAGCTTTTCGGTGCCGGAATAGCGCACCACGACGCGGCCGTTGCCGTCGAGTTCGCCCTCGGCGGCGCGAATGGTTTCCATCACCGACGGCAGGTCTTCCATGGGCCGCTTCTCACGCACCTTCACGTTTTGGATGCGCTGGGGAAAGACCTTCATATCGGCAACCAGCTCGGCGATGGGCTTGTGGGCACGGGCCATGACTTCCATGACGCGAAGCGCGGTGAGAATGCCGTCGCCGGTCGTGGTGTCCATGTCGCGGAAGAGGATGTGTCCGGACTGCTCGCCGCCTAGCGAGGCGCCGGTCTTCATCATCTCTTCGAGCACGTACTTGTCGCCGACGTTAGCGCGTAGCATGCGGATGCCGCTTTGCTTAAGCGCCACCTCGAGCCCCATGTTCGACATGGTGGTGGAAACGACAGTGTCATTGTGCAGCAACACGTGGGCCTTCATGTCGCGCGCTGCCATCAGCAGAACGCCGTCGCCATTGACCACGTTGCCCGCGGCGTCGGAGAACAGGGCGCGATCGGCGTCACCGTCGAAGGTGATGCCGAGGTCGTACTTGTCGCCGGCTTTCACGATCTCGGCGGCCACGTGCTCGGGATGGAGCGCACCGCAATTGGCGTTGATGTTGCGGCCGTTGGGATCGGTGTGTAGGAAGTCGGCGTCGATGTCGCAGTCCTGAAAGACCAGGGGCGCGATGGCGCTGGCTGCGCCGTTGGCGCAATCGACGAGAACGCGAAGCCTGCCGAAGCGGCCCGGGCCGACGAGCGACGCGAGCCACTCAGCGTATTGCGCGCGCAGCGGAGCTTCGCCGGGCAACATGCTGTAGCCGGCGTGATCGGCCTGCGCCGCGCCTGCCGCCAACTGCTCGATGTGGGCAAAGATGTCGGCCTCGATGGCGTGTTCCAATTCGTCGGAGAGTTTGTAGCCGTCAGCGCCGAAGATCTTGATGCCGTTGTCGTGCCAGGGATTGTGCGAGGCGGAGATGACGATGCCGGCCGAATACCCGTTGGTCCTAACCAAGTAAGCAACGCCCGGCGTGGTGATTACACCGGCGCTGGCAACCTGCACGCGCGAGGCTTCGAGGCCGGCAGCGAGCACCTGGCTGATCCATGCGCTGGACTCGCGCGTGTCCTGACCGATGACTACGCGAGCGCCGGGTGAGCGTTCGGCGAGACGCTGCCCGAGGGCGCGTCCGATGGCGTAAACGGTTTTGTGGTCGAGTGGGTATTCGCCGGCGACGCCGCGAATTCCGTCGGTGCCGAAAAGCTGTCGTTGGAAGGTTGGTGTCTGCGTAGAACTCAAGGCTTGGCAGCTCCCGTGGATTCTCGACCTGTGGTGACGGTTACATGAATTGGCGCCGGGTGCAGCACCCTCACTAGTGGATCAGCCACATAGGCGTGAGTGCTGAAAGTGGCGCGGCCAACAACGCCGGTCGCGTCCACGGGATCGGTAAGCGCACTCTCGATGGCGTTGACGCGGCCTTGCGGGCCTTCTATGACGATGGTCGCCGGTTCGGCGGTGACATCGGTGATGCCGTATCCGGCGACAAAGGAACCGATGACGCGCGGGCGGACTTCGATGGTGCGGGTGGCGTTGGCACTGAATTCAATGTGCATCTGCGACGGGACCACGCTGGTGACCGTGACTCCGCGCGGCACCTGCACCTGCCGGGGCCCGAGATCGAAGGTGCGCTCGCCTGGGTTGACGCCCGCAAGGTCGAGGACGGCACTGACATCGGAGGGCTTCAGGGCGCGAATGATGCGTTCAGGGCCGCTGACGGCGACCTGGACTTCAAAGGGTGAGTCGGCTGTCATCACCAGGTTGGGCGGCGCATGACGGAAATCAACCGGCGCATTGACGATGGACTCGACCACGGGATCGCGGCCCACAATCCACCAAAGACCGATGGAGATGAGCAGGGCAAGGACCTTGAGGTTGAGGTCGCGAAGGACGTAGCGGCGGAAGAATTCGCGCATGGCTAGAGCTCCGCTCCTTCACCGGTATTATCGTCGCTGGTTGCCGGTGGAAGGTTGGGCTCGGCGATAACCAGGTCGCGGTCGGTGGCTGCTGTAGGCAGCGTGGTGCGCGGAATGTAGCGTCGCAAGAGTTCGCTGATACGTTCGCGCAAGTGCTCGGGCGTGAGATCGCGCTCAATTGAGCCGTGGGAGGCGACGCTGATGCCGCCGGTTTCCTCGGAGACGATCACGGCGATGGCGTCAGTTTCTTCGGTGATGCCGATGCCGGCACGGTGGCGAGTTCCCATCTGGGTGGATAGTTGGGGATCGGTAGCGAGTGGCAGGAAGCACGCAGCGGCGGCGATTTTGTCTTTCTGTACGATGACGGCTCCGTCATGCAGTGGAGTCTTGTACAGAAAAATCGTCACCAGCAGGTCGTAGGAAAGTACGGCGTCGAGAGGCACGCCGCTGTCAATGTAATTGCCGAGGTCGTCTTCGCGCTCGAGGATGATGAGTGCACCGGTACTGTTCTTGGCGAACAGGGCCGCGGCCATGACGATATCGTCGTAGGTTTCGACGCGACGGCCGCCGAGCCGCGACATGGAGAAGTTACGCCCTAGGCGCACCAACGAGTGACGGATTTCGGGGGCGAAGACCACGATGAGAGCGAAGATGGTAAGCGGGGCAATAGCGCCAACCAGCCAGTCTACGGTGTTCAAGCCCTTGAAATGAGACCAATAAACCGCCAGCACGACCAGTGCGACGCCGAGCAGAGCGGGCATGGCGTGCGTCCACTTCAGCAGCTTCAGAAACCCATAAATGATGAGCGCAACGAACAAGATGTCGATGACCGAACTCAACGACAACTCCGGCATGCGCCCCAGGCTCTGCAGCATTCGCGTCCTTTCGTGCACTTGGTGTTGCGGGTAACTCTATTCTAATGCAGGTGCTGGTGTGCTCCTGAGGATTTCGGCGGGCGCACGCTGTCCTACTCTGTGGCAGATTCGGGAGTAGCGCGAATGACCTCGGCGGTAAACTCGCCGTGGCCGAGCTGGGCCCGCACGGCGTCTCCGGTGGCCAATTGCGAAGCGTGTTTGACGAGGTTGCCGGCAGCGTCGAACACGAGAGCGTAACCGCGAGACAAGATGGCTTTGGGCGAGAGGGCGGTCAAGCCACCCTGCAACCGCTCCCAACGCGACCGGCGGAGCAAGAGGAGAGTCTGCGTCGCTCGCGAAAGCGATGTGGACAGCTCGACTGTGCGGGCGACCTTCTCTGACAACAACCGCCCCACGCAGGTCTGCAGTTCACTGCGGCGATGGTCGACCTGGCGGCGCATTTCGCCGAGGCGAACGCGCATGTCCTGATGACGCAGGCGGGTGTCGAGCGATTCGTGGCGACGCCGCAGATGCGACAAGCCCTGACGTTGCGCCTGGGCCATGCGGTAGACGAGGTCATCGACCTGCTGCTGGCGACGGGCGACGGCGTCGGGCATCCGCACCAGCGCGGAATGCTGGGTCAGCTTCGTCAGCGCGTTATGAGAGCGCAGAAGCTTGAAGTCCATTGCCTGCCGCAGGCGGTCGTGCAGCCGGGCGAGCCGGGCGGCCAGCTCCTGCTTCGATTGGATTACCAATTCGGCAGCGGCTGAAGGCGTTGGTGCGCGGAGGTCGGCGACGAAGTCGCAGATAGTGAAGTCGGTCTCATGGCCAACTGCCGAGATCAAAGGGACTTCAGAAGCGGCAATTGCGCGCGCCAGTGCTTCGTCGTTGAAGGCAAAGAGATCTTCGAACGAGCCGCCACCGCGCGTGACCACGATGACGTCAACATTTCCGACCTGATTGAAATACCGGATGCCTTCAATAACTTCGCCGGCTGCGGTTTCCCCCTGAACGCGGGCATCGTAGATGAGCACAGAGACGGATTCGTGGCGGCGGCGGAGGATGTTGAGGATGTCCTGCAGGGCCGCTCCGCGCGCCGAGGTGACCACGCCGATACGGCGCGGAAGGGTCGGGATGGGCCGCTTGCGTTGGTTGTCGAAAAGGCCTTCGGCGGCCAGCTTGGCCTTAAGTTGCTCGAAGGCAAGTTGCAGAGCGCCAGCGCCCTTGGGCTCCAGCATCTCGGCCTGCATTTGCAGGTCGCCGCGCTCCTCATAGATGGTCACGCGGCCGCGGGCGATGACGGCCAGACCGTTCTCAGGACGGAAGCGCAGAAGCCGCGCCTGGCCGCGCCACATCACAACACGTAATTGTGCAGAGCCGTCCTTAAGGGTGAAGTAGAGGTGGCCGGATTCGGCCGGACGGTAGTTGGAGATTTCGCCTTCGACGTAGATGTCGGTGAAGTCGCGCTCAATTTGACTGCGCAGGGTCGTGACCAATTCACGCACGGCGTATATCTTGCGCTGAGGCAGGGCAAAGTTCAGTCCGAGTTGTTCGTCATCGTCCATGTGCGAAGTAGTGCCTGCAACGCAGTGTAACCCAGCGGGTAGTGTGGAAAGCAGCGCGCAATCGTGTGCCTTCGCGGGTCGATTTTTGCGGCGCGATGATGGCGTTCGGGGTAGGCTGTGATTACCACGAACCGGCGAGCCCGGCATCCACGAAAGGCCGATTGCGATGATGACAACTTCCCGCAGGGACTTCCTTAAATTAGCCGGAGCCGCGTCGGTAGCGACGTTCGCGCTTCGCGACGCGCAGGCGACGACGCCATATCCGTTGGGCCTGCCACTGGGATTGCAACTATATTCACTGCGGGAGTTGCTGCCGAAGGATTTTGACGGAACGCTGAAGGCGATCGCGGCCGCCGGGTACACCGAAGTGGAGGCCGCGGGTTACTACGCCATGAGCGCGCAGGAGTTCAAGCAGTCGATGGATGCCGCAGGGCTGCGCTGCGTGAGCGGCCATTATCCGCTGGACATGCTGCAGCCAAACCTGGAAAACGTGGTGAAGTACGCCAGTGAGTTGGGGCTGCAGTACGTTGTGTGCTCGTCGCCGTCGCTGAGAGACCCGTCGCGGGTCAAAGTTTCACCGAAAAGCCCGGAGTATCACGAGGCCTGGGTACAGGCGTTCACGCTAGACGACTGGAAATGGAATGCGCAGCAGTTCAACCAGATCGGCCAGCGGGTGAAGGGTTATGGAATGAAGTTCGGGTATCACAACCACACGACGGAGTTTCACAAGGCGGGCAAGACGGTAGGGTACGACGTGCTGATTCAGCAGACCGATCCGGAGCTGGTGACGTTCGAGATGGATTGCGGCTGGGTGGCGGTGGCCGGATACAGCCCGGTGGACTATCTGACGAAGTATCCGACGCGGATCACGATGCTGCACGTGAAGGACTTCGACCTGAAGACTCGGAAAGAGCCGTTACAGTCGACAGAGCTGGGCCACGGCACCATCGACTACCGCGCCATCTTCGAAGCCGCGAAGAAAGGCGGGCACATCACGCATTACTTCGTGGAGCAGGAGGAGTTCGATATGCCTCCGCTGGAGGCGATTAAAGTGGATGCGGAGTACATGCGGGGTTTGAAGTTGTGAGGGGAAGCAGCTAGCAATTAGCAACTAGCTTAACGCTTAACGCGCCCGATGATGTACAACACCAGCGACAGCAGAATGCTCAGCAGGACGCAGGTCATTAGGGGGAAGTAAAACGTGCTGTTCTTTCCGCGAACCACAAGATCGCCGGGCAGACGACCTATGGGCAGGTTGAGTTTGCCGGCGAGAATGAGCACCAGCCCGAGAACAAGCAGCAGTCCTCCGATGAGCACCAGCGTGCGGCCCAAGTCGCCCATGGGGTCAGTTTACCCGCGCGGCGGTCTTCCCCGTTAAGTTCGCTTGTTCTGATATGCTGTCGAGTTTGCTTCGCGGGGCGAAGAGATTCCCTTCTGGAAGGTCTGCATTGGCGGTAAATCCTGTGATGCTGGTCCACGGCGGAGCCTGGGCCATTCCTGACGACGCGGTTGAGTCTCATCTGCAGGGCGTACGCGCCGCTGCGGCCGCGGGCTTTGCGGTGCTGCAAAAAGGCGGAAGCTGCCTGGATGCGGTAGAAGCGGCAGTCGTCTATATGGAAGACGATGAGACCTTTGACGCGGGGCGAGGGTCGTTTCTCAACCAGGACGGCCGGGTGCAGCTCGACGCCTGCATGATGGACGGCGCTACGCTGAGGGCCGGAGGCGTGGGCTGTGTCGAGCACATCCGCAATCCCATTGTTGCCGCCCGGAAGATCCTCGCTGATAGCCCACACGTGTACTTCGTGGGCGATGGCGCCGAGCGCTTCGCGCAGGAACATGGACTTGAACTCTGCGCCAATGACGATCTCATCATTCCGCGCGAGGTTGAACGTTTGCGCGAGGCCAAGCAACAGGGCTATCTGCAGATGCCCGACGAGTTTGGCCCGATGCGCTCGCACGACACCGTGGGCGCGGTGGCGCTGGACCGCGACGGCAACATCGCGGCCGGGACGTCCACCGGGGGCACGCTGAACAAGGCGCCAGGACGCGTGGGAGACTCATCGCTCATCGGCTGCGGATGCTACGCCGACAACCTTAGTGCCGCTGTTTCCACCACTGGATGGGGAGAACCAATGATGAAGCTCGTCCTCAGTAAGTGGACTGCCGACCGGGTGGAACAGGGTGTAGCTCCGCAGGAGGCGGCAGAGAAGGCGCTGCAGTATCTGAAGTCGCGACTCAATGGGCACGGCGGCATCATCCTTCTCGACTGCCAGGGCCGAGTGGGCATCGCACATAATACGCCGCGGATGGCCTGGGCGATGGCGTCAGGGACGGCAACGTCCTCAGGGGTAAAGGTCGGAACGTAACTCATCGCAGCCTCCGCAGCATTTCGTGCTTGCGTTCGAGGCGTCGCTTGTTATAAAACCCCACAAGCCTGTCGGGATGGCAATTTCGTTGTTCAACGTCTAAGAGTCAGGGCCCATGACCACTAGTGTCAATCGCATGGCCGGGCGACGGTTGTACGCCCGTGTCCCACCCAAACACGCCTGGGCTGCTCGACTCATTCTCGAAACAAGTTCGGTAAGAGGACAACACCATGAAAATTGAGCGCAGACTGGTTGGATTGCTGATCGCGGCTGCTTGTCTGACGGCCGCTGCCACGGCCCAGGTGCAGACTTCGGAGTTGCACGTCGTCGTGAAAGACGCGAAGGGCGCGGTGGTTCGCGACGCCTCGGTGACCGCCGCGGACGCTGACAAAGGCATTTCGCGGTCGCAGAATACGAACGCCGATGGCATCGCCATACTGCTGTCGCTGCCGCCAGGTATGTACTCGGTCACGGTACAGGCGCCGGGATTCGCCAAGCTGATTCAGAGTTCGGTGCGGCTTACCATCGGCCAGGTTGGGGAGCTTTCTGTCGCGCTTTCGGTGGCGGCGGCGAGCGAAACGGTAACGGTGTCGTCAGAGGCGGAGCTGGTGGAAACACAGCAGACGGCTACGACAGCCACCATCGACCAGCAGCGCATTGAGAACCTGCCGATCAACGGCCGTAACTATGTCAACTTTGCGTTGACCAATTCACAAATGGCACGTGACACCACACCCAGCATCGGCGCCGCGCCAACATCGGGCCTCAATATCGGCGGCCAACGCGGACGCAGCAACCTGATCAACATCGACGGCACCAACGCGGTCGACAACTCGGTGAACGGAATTCGCTCCACTGTCTCGCAAGAAGCCGTGCAGGAATTCCAGATCCTCACCAACGGCTACGCGGCGGAATATGGCCAGGCCGCGGCCGGCGTGATCAACATCATTTCCAAGTCGGGATCGAATGAGTTTCACGGCAGCGCGTTCGGTTTCTTGCGCAACCGCTACATCCAGGCGACCAACCCCTTCAGCAACGTCGATCAACCGGCTTACACCCGAGCGCAGTATGGCCTTACAGCCGGCGGTCCGATCAAGAAGAACCGTACCTACTGGTTCTTTGCCTATGAGGGCACCGACCGTCATGAAACCGGGTTTTCGACCATCGGCGCGGGCAATTTCGGACTGACCTCCGAGGCGGACATCTCTCGATTCGTCTCGGCCGCGATCCAACAGCCGTTACCGCCCAACACTGTCGTAGTTCCAGTGACGCCGGCGCAAGCGGCCTTCCTGGGATCGGTTCCCGTCACCCCCGCCACGGTGCAGTATGCCTTGCTCGCCGGCACTTCTGGACCGGTGGCGATCACCGGACAAAATCCGTTTACCCACATCATCGGCATCGGGGCCGGCTATTTCGCGCCCACCAGTTCAAACTTCATTCCTCTGCCGGCCTCGTATGTTCCGATGCAGACGCTGATCGGGAACTTCCCGGTGCACGAACTTGGCGACATCTACTCGCTCCGCCTGGACCACAAGATCACCGACAACCAGCAACTCATGCTGCGGGCCAGCGTCAGCCCCGACATCGTGGACGGCATCGAAGTCGCTGCCCAGGGGCCGCAAACTTTCGGGCAGAACTCGGCGTCGCGCGCTTCGGTGAACAATTTCCATGACTGGAGCATCATCGCCGAGCACACCTGGACCCTGGGCAACAACAAGGTGAACGAATTCCGGTTCCAGTACGCACGCCGCAGCGTGAACTACTCCTACTCCAACGCACCCGGCGGAAGCGATGTAGCTGTAAACATCCCCGGCTACGCTTACTTTGGCCGTGAACCATTTTCTTATGTCCAGCGCGTCGAGCAGCGCTGGGAGCTTCTCGACAACTTCTCGATTACCAAGGGCACTCACAACATCAAGTTCGGCGTGGACTACAACCTGATTCCGCTGACTGCCGATTTCACGGTGAACTTTGGCGGCATCTACGACTTCGGCGCCGTCTCCCTGGCCGGCACTCCGGGCTTGAATCCGATCCAGGCTTATGGCGCGGGCCTGCCGTCGTACATGGTGCAGGGTGTTGGCAACCCCCATCTCTCGTTTAACAACAACACCATCGGCTTGTTCATCCAGGACTCCTGGCGGATCAAGCCGCGCCTTACCCTTAACTACGGCCTGCGCTACGACAACGAGTTCCTGCCAAACTTTGCGCCCTCAACGGTTTTGGCAGCGGCTGCGTATAAGACCTTCGGACTCACGAAGGGAGTACCTTCCGACAACCTCCAGTTTGCTCCCCGCTTCGGCATGGCCTTCGACGTCTTCGGCGACGGCAAGACGGTCGCCCGCGCGTCGTATGGCATCTTCTTTGACCATCCGATGATGGCGCTGGTGTTTGACTCGGTGGTAGCCGACGGAACCCAGGCGCCGCAAATCCTCATGTTCGGAAGCGCGCCGGTAACCTGCGACGCCAGTGCGGGAGGAATTGTCTCAACGTTGAATGCCGGCAATGCCTTCACCGGCACCCTCAACTGCCTGCCCCCGGCTTTTACCTATCTTGCGAACCAGCAGCGGTTCAATCCCACGCCTAACACGCCGTCCGTGTGGGTCAATCAGAACTACTTGCAGCCCGGCCAGGTGGTGCCGCTGTCGGTGCTGCCGTTTGGTTACCCCACCGCGGCGAACTTCAAGTACGGCTACTCGAACCAGGTCAACGTCGGCATCGAGCACCAGTTTGGCGAAAACTGGACGGTGGACATCGCCTACAACTTCACCGGTGGGCGCCGACTGAACCGGCCGATCAACGCCAATACGGCAAACGGCAACCTGATTGTGCAGAACTGGTACAACGCCATGACCGACCCCAACCTGACGCAGGCGCAAAAATCCAACTTTGCCAACAATCCTCTGGCCGTGGATGTCGCGGGGGTCAACACGGCCGTAGCCGCCAAGTGCGGGAACCCGGCTTGCGGTGCTTACCTTCCTCCCGCGCTGGTCAGCTTCTTCCGCCAGAGCGGGTTCAATCCCACACTGCAGTACTATGCGCCAGCGCAGCTCAACGGACTGGCCCAGGAAGTGATGTCGTACTACGGGTTGGGCTTTGGCAATCAGGCCATTCCGTTCAGCGACCTGGTGGCCAACTACTCCAACGGCACCTCTGATTACAGCGCTCTGAGCGTGAACGTCAAGAAGCGCTTCTCGCAGCACTATGAGTTCCTGGGCTCCTACACCTGGTCGCACGCGATTGACGACTCCACCGACCTAGAGGCCACGCTGGAGCCGCAGGACAACTTCAATCCCAACCTCGACCGCTCCAACTCGCTGTTCGATCAGCGCCATCGCTTCGTGGTCAGCGGCGTTTATCAGAGCGGCAGCCAGGGCAACGACGCCAAGGGCAAGCTGCTGAGCAACTGGACCGCATCGCTCATTCTGGAATGGGCCAGCGGTCGTCCTTTCAACATCGTGGTGGGTTCCGATCAGAACTTCGACTTCTCCTCCACCACAGACCGGCCGGCGATTGCGCACGCCGGGCAGACCGACTCCTGCGGCGACACGGCCGTTGCCTCCAAGTACTCGCCGAGCGGATACCTGATTCCCACTTGCTTCGCCAGCGTGTTGGGCACCGGCCAAGTGCCCACGCTGATCGGCAACCTGTCGCGCAACGCCGGCACTTCGCCGTCGGTCTTCTTCAATGACCTGCGGATTGCGCGCTCCATCAAGCTGACTGAGCGGATGCAGCTGCAGGGCATCATGGACTTGTTCAACGTCGTCAACAAGTTCAACGTCATTGCGGTGAATCCCCTCTGGAATGCCGCCGGAACACCGACGGCGGCAGGCGATCCGCGCCAGTTCCAATTCGCGCTGCGCCTGTCGTGGTAGGGCGCTAAGCTGTTTTACGAATTGCGGCGCTCCTCGCGGAGCGCCGTTTCTTTGCCCTTCCTCACCGCTCATTACCAGTCAAGAGTGGCTGCTTTACAATCGATGCTTGATGAAACGCCGAACATCCGACGCCACTCACTGCGTACATGCAGGAGAAGACCGCCACGGTCTCGCGGGGCCGCTGACCACGCCGATTGCACAGACGTCGGTTTTCGTCATTCCCGGCTTGGACGACCTGCGCCGCTACGCCGAGGGTGATCGCGCACTGTACCTTTATTCGCGCTACGGCAATCCTACGGTGAAGGCTGCGGAAGACAAGATCGCCGCGCTGGAAGGCGCGGAGGCCGCAGTGCTCACGGCCAGCGGAATGTCGGCGGAGATGATTGCCGCACTCACCGTATGCCAGGCGGGCGACGAAATCGTCTCGATGCTCGACATCTATGGCGGCACTGTGAGGCTCTTCGAGGACGTGCTGGCACGCTGCGGCATCAAGACGCGATTCATTCCCAATCACGACCTGAACAAAGCCGATAGTTACTTCACGACCAAGACGCGGATGCTGTTTCTGGAGACGCCCACGAACCCGACCCTGCGCTGCGCCGACATCCCCGCGCTGGCAGCGATCGCGCACCGTCACAAGGCCTGCGTGGTGGTCGATAACACGTTTGCCACACCCATTCTGCAGAAGCCGCTCGAGTTGGGCGCAGATATCGTGATGCATTCCGCGACCAAATACCTTGGCGGACACAGCGACGTGACGGCAGGCGTGCTGGCGGGACCGAAAAAATGGATGGACCGGGCACGCGAGTTGATGATCCTGACCGGCGGCTGCCTCGATCCGGGTTGCGCTTACTTGCTACTGCGCGGTTTGAAGACGCTGGAACTGCGGGTGGAGCGCGCCTGCCGCAATGCGGCGCTCATCGCCGACGCTCTGCAGCGCCATCCCAAGGTTTCGCACGTCCACTATCCCGGGCTTCCCGGTCACGCCGACCACGAGCTGGCCACCCGCCAAATGAAGGACTACGGAATGATGGTGTCTTTCGAGCTGCGCGGCGGCGAGGCTGCGGTCGACCGCTTCATCAAGCGCCTGAGGATCTGGTATCTCGCCACCAGTCTGGGCGGAGTCGAGTCCATCCTGTCGTATCCGGTGCTGTCATCCCACATTGGACTCAGCGCACGGCGACTGAAACTGCTTGGCGTCACACCATCAACGGTCCGGCTGTCGGTGGGGGTGGAAGATGCCGGCGACCTGATCGCCGACCTGGAAACCGCATTGGCGAGAGCATAGCAAGCGGGTTTGCGGGCGCTTTCGCTCGCGTAGTACCATCACGAACGGAACGCCATTTTTCATCGGAGAGGTTGGCACTACAGGAATGAAGTTGTTGCGCTGCCTGGTTGCCCCCTCGCTGCTTTGCGCCCTGCTGCTGAGCACTGGCTGCGAGCCCTCCGGATCGAAGAATACCGCGGCGAAAGTACCGGCACAGGCCACCGCCCCCACCGTCAAGCCAGCGGGCCCGGCAGAATCCGCTCCGCCGCAGGCCGCTCCAGCCCCCGCCACGTCGGCCGATCCGGTGGATTCGCTCATTGCGCGCGTCGAAAAGCTTTACCAAGACGGCACCAGGGATTACCAGGCCGGGCACCTTGATGCGGCCCGCCAAAGTTTCGACCAGGCATTCAATGTCCTGCTGTCGAGCAACCTTGAGGTGCGCAACAACCCACGACTGGAAAAGGAATTCGACAAAATCGTGGACGGCGTGCGGGAGATGGAACAGGTTGCGTTACGCGAGGGGGACGGCTTCACCGAGCAGCACTATGAGCCCGCGCCAATCGACGAAGCCAATGACATTACCTTCCCGAGCTCCCCGGTCGATCCCAGCGTCCGCGCCACTGCCGAAGCCGAGATCAAGACCACCAAGTCGGACCTGCCACTGATGCTCACCGACCCGGTGGCAATGTACATCAACTATTTCTCCAGCACCAAGGGACGGCACACGCTGGAGCACGGGCTGACCCGCGCCGGACGCTACCGCGACTTGATCTCGCAGACCTTCCAGCAGGTAGGCGTCCCGCAAGACCTGATTTACCTGGCCATGGCGGAGTCGGGCTTCCAGCCGCTGGCGGTGTCGCGCGCCGGAGCGCGCGGAATGTGGCAGTTCATGGCAGGACGCGGCTCCATGTACGGCCTCGAGCGCAATTGGTGGGTCGATGACCGCCAGGACCCGGTGAAGTCGACCCAGGCCGCCGCCCACCATCTAAAGGACCTCTACAACGAATTTGGCGACTGGTACCTGGCCATGGCGGCCTATAACACCGGGCCGGGAAACATCCAGCATGCGGTGGAGCGCACCGGTTATGCCGACTTCTGGGAGCTCTACAAGCGGGGCGTGCTGCCCCAGGAGACGCGAAACTACGTTCCCATCATCGTGGCGGTCACGATCATGGCAAAGAATCCCACGCAGTATGGACTGCAAAACGTGGTGCCGGACAAGCCGATGCCCGCCGACCAGCTGACCATCGACTATCCCGTAGACTTGCGGCTGGTGGCGGAGTGTCTGGACACCTCGGCAGACATGCTGCAACAGCTCAATCCCAGCCTGCTGCGGCTGACGACCCCCAAGGACCAGACGTTCACCCTGAACCTCCCGGCCGGAACGAAAGATAAATACGAGACCGCCATCGCGCTGATTCCACCCGATATGAGGACGTTCTGGCGGTACCACAGGGTGGAATCTGGGGAGTCGCTCAGTTCCATCGCCCACAAATACCACACATCGACCAGCGTGATCGAGGACGCAAACAACCTCAGTAGCGATGAGGTCACGGTGGGCTCAAAGCTCATCATCCCGATTGCGCCAGGAAGCGCCGGCGATTCGGTGGCCTATTCCAAGAAGGCCACGCACTACAAGGTGCGCAAAGGCGACACTGTGGGCTCCATCGCCGACGATTTCCAGGTACCGGTGGAAAAGATTCGGAAGTGGAACCACCTCAAGAGCAATACCGTTGCGACCGGACGTACATTGCTGATTTATAAGCCTTTGGCTGGGGCTAGCGGGCCGGCCTCGGCCTCGGCGGGTGAGGATCCGCCGCCTACGAAGGGCAAGAAAAGCAAAGCTACGACCACTGCCAAGTTGAGCTCCAAGCCGTCAGCTTCGGGCCAGGCCGCCACGTATCATAAGGTGAAGAAGGGCGAAACGCTAAGCAGCATTGCCCAGTCGTACAACACCACGGTTGCCAACCTGAAGAAGAACAACGCCAACCTCACCAGCAGTCTCCGCGCCGGGGACGTACTGCTCGTTCATAAGTAATCTGTCCGAAATTGGCCCCGCGGCGGGCTCCCGCGGGAGATTTATCGCGCAAAAGCGTTTGTGCCCTTCCCTTGCGGCGGATGTTCTGATACAACTTGGCGCGTTGCAGTAACCGCGTGTTCGGCATCACATCGAAGGCGATTTTTGCCGTGCTATAATCGCGCGCCTGATGGAAGAACACGCATCGCAGTTAAATTTTTGATCAGCCAGCGAGCTGTCTCCGTTTGCCAGCGGAGCCCGGCCAGCCCAGGAGGACACATGACGGCTTTTAATGACACGCTCTACGGTCGTGATGATGAGATGGATGATTACGGAGACGGTTCCTACGGCGACTCGCTCGACGATGAGGAATACGAAGAGGAAGAAGAAGAGGAAGAAGAGCCGGAATCGATTTCGGTGATCGAGGAAGTGGTCGAAGTGGAAGAGGACGAACCGGAAGAGATGACGGTGACGACCGCTCCGCCGCCGCCTGCGAAGAAGGCTCCGCCGAAACCACCCGCAAAGAAAGCCGTGATGACGGCGGTCAAGGCGGCAGTCAAAACCAAGCCGCCGAAGAAGGCGACGCCCGCGAAAAAGAAGGCCGTGAAGAAGGCGGCTCCCGCCAAAAAGAAGGCTGCCAAAAAAGCAGTGAAGAAGGCGCCCCCCGCGAAGAAGAAAGCGGCGAAGAAGATCATCATCGTCGGCGGCAAGAAGAAGGCGGCGAAAAAGGCGGTAAAAAAAGCTGCGAAGAAACCCGCGAAGAAAGCGGCCAAGGGCAAGAAGCGCTAGAAGTCTTCAAACTCGGGATAGGCCGCGGTGTCGCCGCGGCTTTTTCTCTGCTAAAAATATTTTCCTGATCAGATTTTGCGAGGTGACACTGTGAGCGACAATCCCTGGACTCGCCGTAGATTCATGCAAGTGGGAGCCAGCGCCCTGGCAGTCGGCGCGGCTGCGAAAGTAATACTGCTGGAACCCACCACGCTGCTGGCGTCGGCAACACAAGCGGCCGGCGGCAACACCATCCGCTTCGCTTCCATCGGCACCGGCGTGCGCGGCTGCAATCTGCTGGAAGCCTCGCTGCGCGTGCCGGGCGCAGAATGCGTCGCCGTCTGCGACCTCTGGGAGGGCCGCCTCATCGCCGGCCAGCAGACGCTCGGCAAGCAGGTTGCAACCACCCGCAACTACAAAGAAATCCTCGACCGCAAGGACGTGGACGCAGTGATCGTCGCCGTCACCGACCACCAGCACCGCCGCGTGGTAGTCGACGCCTTGTCGGCTGGCAAAGACGTCTACTGCGAAAAGCCGCTGTCGCACACCGTGGAGGACGGCTTCGCCATGGTGGCTGCGGCGCAGAAATACAACCGCGTAATGCAAGTCGGCAGCCAGCGTGTCAGCTCGATCCTGTACGAGAAGGCGCGCGAGATTTACGCCTCGGGCGCGCTGGGCGAGGTGTGCTGCATCGAAGCCTACTGGGACCGCAACTCGGCCAGCGGCGCCTGGGTGTATCCCATACCTCCGGGGGTCAACGACCAGAACATCGACTGGACTCAGTTCCTCGTCGGCGCGCCCAGCATGCCGTTCGATCCGGTGCGCTTCTTCCGCTGGCGCTGCTTCACCGACTACGGCGAGGGCCTGGCGGGCGACCTGTTCGTCCACCTGATTTCGGGGATCATGTTTATCACCGGAACCAATGAAGTCGCCTCGCGGGCGCAAACCACCGGCGGGTTGTTCCGCTGGAAAGACGGCCGCCAGTTCCCCGACCTGATTGAGACCTATTACGACTATCCCAAATTCCGCGTGGCGGTGCGCTGCAACCTGAACAACGACGGCGGTGAGTTCATCGGCTTCTACGGCGACAAGGGGACACTGATCATCAAGGGTTCGACCTTGACGTTTTCGCCGCAGAACACGCTAGCCGGAGCCCGAGGGCTATTCGATTGACGGCTGGCCCGCCGACCTTCGCAAGCAATACCTGGAACAGTGGGCGAAGGACCATCCGCTGCCCTCAGCTTTCGGCTCGACGCTGACAGAAGAGGCGCAGAGCTACGTTCCGCCGCCGGGATATAACGACACCGCCGATCACGAGGCCAACTTCTTCAACGCCGTGCGCACGCGTAAGCCATGCGTGGAGAACGAGGTGTTCGGCAACAATGCGGCCATCGGTTGCCATCTGGCGAACAACTCTTACTTCAACAAGCGTCCCGCAATGTGGGATGCGGCGGCGAAGAAGATACGGAAGGCCGTGCCGACTAAGTGAATCACCACGGAGGCGGAGCCACGAGTGATGACCACGATTCTCCGTGCCCTCGTGTTCCGTGGTGAAAATTTTCTCATGGCGAACTTCCGCAGCGGCGACGCACAACTGGTGTACGAAATCACCGGCGGCGGGCCCGGATGTGGTGCTGCTGCATCCGTTTCCGCTGCATCACCATTTCTGGGACGGCGTGCTGGAGCAGCTTGCCACACGCTATCGCGTCTTCCTGCCGGATTTGCGGGCGCATGGCGACTCCGAGGCTGGAGACGGTCCGGTCACGATGCAGAAATTGGCCGACGACCTTGACCGGTTGTGCCGCGAGTTCGAAATCAAGCGCGCGATCTTCGTCGGGGTTTCGATCGGTGGCTATACCTGTTTGAATTCTGGCGGCGTCACCGCGAACGCGTCCGAGCGCTGGTGCTGGCCAACACTCGCGCCGGTGCGGAGACCACCGAGAGCCGAGCGGCCGGCTGCAGACTGCCGAGAATGTCTTGCGTGATGGCACCGCCGGGTTCATCGACGAACTTCTACCCAAGCTGTTCTCCGGGGTGACAGTCGGCAAACCGTCCAGACATTGTGGATTCCGCCCGCGCCATGGCCCGGAAGATGTCGCCCGCGGACATCGCAGCGGTACAGCGCGGCATGGCCGACCGGCCGGACTCCATTCCCACGCTAGCGACCATCAACGTGCCTACGCTGGTGATTGCAGGGGACGACGACAGCGTGCCGCTGGCAGAGCTGGAGTTGATGCACCAGCACATCCGCGGAAGCGAGCTGAAAGTGATCGCCAAGGCCGGGCATTACGCCGCTATGGAGAAGCCCGGGGAGTTTGGCCGTTTGCTGCGCACCTTTTGCGACGCGCTGGTGCGCGTATAGTCCGTTGGCGGGCCGCCGCCAACCTAATCATATGCACCCGGATCGGAGCGAATTCCCTCCGGGTCCCCGTACCGGAGATAGAGACTTGCTACGCACGCGATCGGTCCTGAGCATCATCTGGAAAGTGATCCAGTGGCTCGCAATCGTTCCTCTGCTCTACCTTGCGATTTTTGCCTTCTGGATACTGTTCGGTCTGTCGATTTGGTCGTTTCCTCCCGTCGTCAAACTCGCTGGCCACCTCAACATGCCTGCCCAGGTCGCAATTGGTTTTGCGACGTTCGGCGCGGATGTTCTTTCTCTTGGACTCATCACCACAGCGCTCGGCCTTTATGTCGGCTTGCTTCTTAACAAGCGCCCATCCCAGAGTGCGCCTTGGGGATTCTCCGCCGGTCTTCTGTTCGTGGCCGTCCTCACCTGGTTCCGGTACAGAAACGCCAACCCTATTGTCGATCGAACCTTCGCCATCCTCAGTGTCGTACTGTTGTTTGCCGGCGCACTCCTCGCCCTTCGTCGCCACAGCCGCTCGATCCACTGGAAGGCCGTCGCTCTTTCCCTATTGCTATTGACCGTGCCCCTTTGGGTCTCGTGGGCGACTGCACCGAAGCAACCGCGGCCCGCAAACCCTTTGTGGACGGTCAAGCTCCAATCTGGCACTTGGAGCGCCATGAACACTAGCTCTGAATTCTCCGCCACCCGCCAAATGGTCATCGTTGGTGACCGTATCGTCGCTGTATTCGACTCCGGCTACCCAACCCACGATGGCAAGGTGCCCATGACCACCTACCGCTTGGTTTCCATGCGCCTCTCGAACGGTAAGGTCGAAAACACCAAGGACCTCCAAGGTCGTTGGGGTGCCATGCCTTCTATCTTCGCCAACTCAGAGGGTCGAGTAGTTCTCTCCGACGCCGCTGGGCTCCAACTTCTCAACCCGGACCTCACTCCAGCAGGTACAGTCAACGTTCTTGATCACGGTCGCGCCAACACGATCTCGCCCGATGGCAAAGTGATCGCTCACGAAACCAATCCTGGAACCGAGTTTGTCGATGCCAACACTCTCGCCCTCACCGGACTCACCTTTAAACAGTCAGTGCCGGGATCCATCAGCCCAACCTCGGTCATCACCGACAACTCGTCTTGGCCCATCAAGTACCCCAACGACAAGGAATTTGTCACCCTCGAGGACGCATCCGGCCAGCGCCTCATCTACCGCGGCGAATGTGGCTACCGTCCAGACTTCCTCAGCGAATCTCGAATCCTCTTGATCGCCTGCGGACAGCTCATGCTCCTCGATACCGATGGACGGCATATATCATCCGCAAGAATCCCGTGCTGCTACGCCACCTTTGCCGGAGTCTCTCAAACTGGAACGAGGGTCGCCATTCACTTCAGCGACTCTATGGGTGATCCTTCTGAAACGCTCTATGAGCGGTTCGTGATTTACGACACCGGAACTCTGTGCGCAGTCGCTGTTGCTGTTCCGCGCGTGCTTGGAGAAAGGCAATCGTGGTCCGCGTTTTCTGCCAATGGCAACTACTTCGCCATCGGCAGTCCCGATGCGCTCAGCCTATTCCAACTCCCCACGGACCAAGTCGGGGTCAAGGCAAACGCCGACACTCCGAAATGACCGTGCTTCCTCGACCAGCCAGATTCTGGTTGAACCATCTCCCCTTCGCCGAGCGCTCGCCGAGGTTCTTCGGCCCGCCTCTTTTGCGGGCCGGGCGAGCGAGAGTTGAAGGGACCAGTTGCCCCTACCTTCTGGCCCCTTTGTGTGGTTACTAAAGTTTTCCGCCGCCGTCGATTTTCCTTGCCCGCTCCCGCCCGCGCCCACTACAACCGACTTGTGAGGACAAGGGTATTGGTGTCCCCACCCGCCGTGCCCGGGCGCTAAGCGGCTGGTTCTTTGACAATTCGGCGGGCATAGGGCCCACCGGGCCTGGCTTAAAGTGGCTCATACTTGTATGACTTGTATGGCAAAATGTGGTATGAAAAGTATGTATAGTATGACAAAATTGAGTATGAAAAGTATGTGTAGTATGACAAGAAATCACGCGAAAAATGCCGATTTTCCCCTCTAAGTCCTACGCGCTCACATGGATACGTATAACCCTATTAAGAATCAATTGCTTACGGACACTTTCCGTCTAAGTTATTGAAAACAAATAACAGCACGAAAGAAAATTCGCAATTTGCCATTGATCGGGCCCGTTTCCCCCTCCCACCACCCCCCTCCGCCCGGTTTGCCGGTTCTCATGTAACGTAGTATTCGATGGGCCGCATCCACGTTCTCTCCGAGCATGTTGCCAACAAGATCGCCGCCGGCGAGGTGGTCGAGCGTCCGGCCTCGGTGGTCAAGGAGCTGCTGGAGAACTCGCTGGATGCCGGGGCGAAGCGCATTCGCGTGAACATCGAGGCGGGCGGACGCAAGCTCATTCAGGTCATCGACGACGGCTGCGGGCATGTTGCGGCGACGACGCCATGCTGGCGTTCGAGCGGCACGCCACGTCGAAGATCCGCAACGCCGACGACCTGCTCAACATCGCCACCTTGGGCTTTCGCGGAGAGGCGCTGCCCTCGATCGCATCCGTCAGCCGACTGCGGCTGGAGACGCACGCCACCGAAGACGCCGCTGGGACGCGTCATCGAAATCGCCGGCGGCAAGATTCTTACTGTCGAAGAAGCCGGCCTGCCGTCTGGGCACATCGATTTCGGTGCGCGATTTGTTCTTCAACATTCCGGCGCGGCGCAAGTTCCTCAAAGCGGAGCCAACTGAGCTGTCACACATCGCGTCGCTGGTCACGCACTATGCGCTAGCGCATCCGGAGATGCACTGGGAGTTGCACTCGGCCACCAACGCCATGCTGATCGCCCCTCCCGTGGCCGACCACGCGCAGCGCATCTACCAGGTGTTCGGCAAAGAGACACTCGACCAACTTATTCCGTTTAGCGCGATGCTGCCACTGCTTCACACTGGACTGCCGCAGCCTCCGCCGTGGCGACGCCAGGAGAAAGGCGAAGAAGATCAGGCGCTGCCCGAGCCGGGCGAGATTCGCCTGCACGGATTCGTTTCGCGGCCCGAGATCCAGAAGCTCAATCGGAACTCGATCTTCATCTTCGTGAATGGGCGCCTGATCCGCGATCGCGTGGTGCAGCACGCCCTTACCGACGCCTATCGCAACATCATGCCGCCTACGGTTTATCCCGTCGTGCTGATGTTCCTGGAGATGCCGGCTACGGAAGTCGACGTGAACGTGCACCCCTCGAAGACCGAGGTGCGCTTCCGGCAGTCGTCGCTGCTGCACGATTTCATTCGCGACTCGGTGCGGGCGGCGCTGATGAAGGCGCGTCCGGTGCCCGCGTTCATAGCGGAGATTCACGCCCAGCCCACCGCGTCGGCGTCTCTCTCGCCAAGCAGAGGCCAGTTGACCGACGCCGAGCCATTGGCGAGTGACCGAAGCCGACGCGGCCTTCGCCCTGCGCGCGCAAGAGCTACCTCCGATGACAGGGGCATTGCAGTTCGGCAACGAAGGCATCGCCATCGACGCCAACGCCGCCGTTCCCGTAGCGCGCTTCGGCCCGCAAACATTCGCCAACGCCGCTCCTGCCGCAGCCGCCACAACCGTTGCCGACAACGGCTGCTCTCCCGCGCTCGCCGATGACGACGCTCCTGTCAGCCTCGACTCGCTGGCCACGCTCAAGCCGCTGGGACAAGTTCGCGAGTCGTTTATTCTTGCCGTCAATCCGCAGGGACTGTGGATCATCGATCAGCACGTCGCGCACGAGCGCGTGTTATTCGAGAAAATCCTCAAGCAACGACTGGCCGACTCTCCGGAGCGCCAGCAGATGCTGATGCCGCTGCTAGTGGAGCTCACGCCCAGCCAGATGGCTGTGTTCACAGAAATCTCCGATGAGCTGAACCACAACGGCTTCGAGGTCGAGCCCTTCGGCACCCGCACCATCGCGGTAAAGACTACTGCCGCTGGCATATCTCCCGCCGGGGTCGAGCATCTTCTGCATGAAATCCTGGAGCAGTTCGAGCGCGAGGAGCAATCGCTCAACCTGGAGAAGATACGCACGCAGATTGCCGCCAGCATCGCCTGCCATGCCGCCATCAAGGTCAACATGCCGCTGGAGCAGAACAAAATGGAATGGCTGCTGCAGGAGTTGGCCAAGACCGACTGCCCGATGAGTTGTCCACATGGGCGCCCGGTGGTTCTGCGGTATTCTGTAAGAGACATCCAGCGGGCCTTCAAGCGTATCTGAGCAGAGTTCCCGGCAAATCATCCATGTTTGAACAGCAATTACAGGAGCTGCGCCGCGAGAAGTGGCGCCTGAACGGCGAAGGAATCCGCACGCTCGAGACGGCACGCGCCTTCATGGACTCGGTTGGCTTTTGCACGCTCTATCCGCAGAAACCGGCGGTGCTGGCGCCGACTTTCGTCGGGGCCTACATCGGCAGCGGCGAGAAGCTGCCGACGGTGCAGATGGCCTTTGCCGATCCCCGCGCTCACGAGGCCAAAGAGCTTATGGTGCGCCTGCTGCGCGAAAAAGCAGCCTTCGAGGCGCTGGTCTTTCCCGACAACAACTTCCTGATTTCGGCGGCAGTTTTTCCTTTCTTTTACGGACTGGTAGGCGACCGCAATCCCCGGCTGGCGCCCAAGGCGACGGCGCGCTCGGGCTACTCGACGCTCGCCGTCGACGCCTTTCTACTGATCCAGAAGCACGGGCCTATCTCCAAGCAGCGGCTGCAGGAGTCCCTCGGCAAGTCCATCTCCGAGGCGGCGCTCGACCGTGCGCTCGACGAACTGTGGGCCAAGCTGCGTATCACCCGCGTGGACTACAAGCACGATGAGGGTGTTTTCTGGGATGTGCTTTTCCGCTGGGCGCCCGAGGCTGTCCGCGAGGGCATGCACGTGTCTGTGGCTGAGGCTTTGACCGCTCTGGTTTCCAAGTACATTGACTGCGTCCGCGCCGTTCAACAGGAGGAAGTTGAAGACTTCTTCTCGACCCTGGTAGGGCGTGCCCGCGTGCGTGAAGCCATCAACGCCCTGCAGGCCGGGCGCGAACTAGGCTTTGTTCATGTCGGCGGCAAGGTGATGCTGCAGGCTGCCGATGTGCGTCCCGCACGCCCGGTGGCTGCGCAATTCAGGCCGTGGTCCGAAGAGAACCCTCCAAACGTGCGACCCGGCAAACCGCTGGTGGAGCGCCGTAAGCGCCGACCCGCACGACCAGCGCCACCCCGCCAGGAACCCACGAAAGAATGAGCACCGCACGAAAACTGGTCATCGCCATTGACGGCCCAGCCGGATCCGGCAAGAGCACCATCGCCGCGCGCCTGGCGAGGAAACTCGGCTACGTGAACCTCGAGAGCGGCGCGATGTACCGCGCGCTGGCGCTAAAGGCGCTGGAACAAAATGTATCCGTAGATGACGCCGAGTCGCTGCGCCGATTGGCGAATGACACCGTCATCGAGCTCGATCCGCAACCCGATGGCAACCGCGTGCGGCTGGATGGCCGCGATGTGTCGCAGCGCATTCGCGAAGGCGACGTCACCCTGGCCGCGTCGCGCGTGTCCATGCACCCTCCGGTGCGCGAGATCATGGTCGCTCGCCAGCGCGAGATGGGAGCCCTCGGTGGCGTAGTGATGGAGGGCCGCGACATCGGCACGGCGGTGTTCCCAGGCGCCGACGTAAAGGTATTTCTCGAGGCCGACGCGCGCATCCGCGCCGAACGCCGAGTGGCGCAGAATGGTTCGCACACGCCGGAAGAGGCGCGGCGCATCGTGGAAGACCTGGTGCTGCGCGATCAGCGCGATCGTACCCGAACAGTTTCGCCGCTTGTGCCGGCGAGTGACGCCGTGGTCATCGATTCGACGAACCTGACGATCGATGAAGCGCTAGCGACAGGTTGAACAGCTGGCACTCTCGAAGCTCGAATCCCTTAATTAATCAAAAACGCCCACTCCTTGTTGCGGAGTGGGCGTGGACGTACTGGAGGAGCGAAACTCTATCCCTTGTTGATGCGGATGTCTCCCGTGTCTGCGTTGATCTGCAGCTTCGCCGCACCGTTGCCGATGGTACCGGTGGTGTGCGAAGCGCCGTTGGTCTGCTCGGTGCGCAGCGGACTGAAGTCGGAGGTGATGTCGCCTTTGCGGGTGGTGGCATCGACCTGGAAGCCGGCATTCGGTGGCAGCACAAGGGTGATGTCGCCGTGCTTGCCGGTAATGGTCATCTTTCCCAAGGGCATTTTGCCCGCAGGATGAATTTCGATGTCTCCGTTGGAATTTTCGACCTCGAGGTCGCCGGTGACACCTTCCAGATGAATCTCCTTGGAGCGGGTGACCATCCGCATGGGGCCGCCGACATCAGTGGCCCGCAACGCATCGCCCGAGATCTCAAGGTCGCCCGGCACTGAGGCAATCGAAATATCGGATCGGGCCGACTTGAACTCGACTTTGTCGGTAATCTTGCTCAGCCGGATATCGTTGAAGAAGTCTCCGGTCAGCTCGACCGGGCCATCCACGGTATCAATCGTGACATCGTCAACCCGGCCGGCGACGGAGACTGGTCCCTGGATCTTCTGTGCCCTGACCGAGCCCTTATCCACGTTGAGTTCGACCGGACCGTTAATGCTATCTAGCGCGACGTCGCCGTGCTGCAGGCTAATTTTCACCGGCGAGTTGCGATCATGCACGTTCACATCGCCCCGCTTGCTGGCGATCTCGACGGCGGCGTCCTTGGGCACAAATATGTCCATGTCAGCCTGCACACCGTGGTCACCGGCGCCGTTGGTGTTGGCGTTTAGCACCACGGACGTACCGGTCACAGTAATTTGCGGTTTGCTGCCTTCGTTGAACTTGTTGCCGTCGTCCTGAGACTTGGCGTAGAGCTTCTTGTGCACCACGACACGCAGGGTATTGTCCTCTGAGGGCGTCACGTTGATGGCGCCGCGGTCGCACACGATCTTGAGATTGCCTTTCGCCGGGAACGCCTGCTCCAGCGTGTCGTCAAACGTGTACGCGGTGCCGAACATGCCACCGAAATCATCGTCGCCAATCCGCATCTGGTCGCGCATGCCCTCCCAGTTCACGTCAGAACTGTGGTGCGCCGCCAGGCCGAAGATGACGATGAGGATCAGCAGAAAGATTCCTCCGCCGCCCAGGGCTCGCGTGCGATAGCCGTACTTGAGCGCTGTGAAGTGCTCGACGAGTGCAATCACACCCCAGAGAATGATCAGCAGTGGCCAGAAGCGCCCGAAGAAATGCCAAACTGGTAAGTGGACTCCCAGGTTGCGCAGCAGGAAGACCATGCCGATGACGATCAGGATGAGTGGCCCAGTCAACGACCGCCTATAGCCGTACACCGGCGGCGGTGGCGGCAGGGGAGCAGACGGCTGGTTATAAGGGCTAGCCATTGTGCACCTCCCCTTGATCGGTAGCGCTCTCGTTGGTCGCGGGTGGTTGCTGCGCCGTGGGCGGTTGCCACGGTTGAGGCGCAACCGGCGGCTGCCAGGGCTGTACCGCTGGCGGCGGTGGATATGCCATGTACTCCCTCGGTATATGCCCGGTGGCCGGGGCATTGTGCTGCAGGAACATGATCAGGCCGATGACGATCAGCAAGGCCGGCCAAGTCCTGCCAAATTCCATCCAGTAGATGTGGGTGACCTGGTCCAGCAGGAACAGGACACCGATGGTAATCAGGACGGCGGGACCCATGAATCCGTGGGCCCGGCAGCGTGCGCATCCACAACTGGGGTTGTAACGGTATTTCATGACGTCCTCCTCACCGCACCCTTGCCGAGCGCTTCATCAGCACCGAAACGCCGATGGCGATCAGGATCAGGGGCCAGAACCTGCCGAACCAATCGAAATGGAACCAGCCAAATTGGTCGAGCAGAAAAATCACTCCCAAACCGATCAGGATGAGTGCACCCACCGGCGGGCGAGACGATACCTGGTCGGGCACGGGCGGCTGCTCGAACGGCTGGCCTTCCATGGGCGCCGAGGGCACGGCCCCGACAGCCGGAGCTATCGGCTGGGCGGCGTTTCCGAAAAAGTTCATGCCGTTGAAGCCGAAGGGATCGGGAGGTTGCATTCCCATCTGCTTCGCTTTGGCCGTGCGGTACGCTTCGATCGGCATGTACAAAACAAACGCAGCGATGCCAATGCCGAAGATGCCGCTCACATGGTCTGCAGCCCAGATCAACGTGGCAAAAATGAGAACGTGGATAAAACCCTTGGCGTACTCGCCGTTGTAGAAGGCGCCCACACCCGGAATAAATCCGAGGATGGCGGCCAGCCCGGGGCTGCTTTCAGCCACTGGAGGCGTTACGCCAGGGACGGCTGCCCCTGGGCCCGGCGGTGGCGGTATGGTGCCGCTGACTTGCGAGGCCAGACACTCCTCGCAAAAGACGACGCCACGCACATCACGCGTGCACGCGCTGCACATGGGTTTGCCACATGTGCGGCAGTATGCCACTGCGGGACTTTCGACATGGTTGGCGCAGTTCATGCTGTTCTCCTGTTCAGCCGGGCCTGTGGGATGAGCGACTCAACCGCAGCCGGACATGCGGCCAGCACGGGCTGGCTCAAATCGCGGCTGGAGTTCTGGTACTTGCGATCCTGCTGTTGCGTTTCGCCCTTGTTGGGGCTCTTGGGTGTGCTCTCCTCCTGCTTGTCGGGCGTCGCGGCACGACGCAAATCGCGCACGCGAGACTCGATCTCGTAAACCAGCCGGATGTTTTCGTAATAGCGCACCACGCGCGCTTCGGTCGAGTAGTAGGTCTTCTGCAGACCCCTGGCGCTCATGTCAACATGCCGGAGGTCGGTCACCCGCACGCCCGCGATGTTGGCAAGCATCGTAATCGAAAAAAACGCCATACCGAATGACATCGCGAAACGCGGCGTCAGGAGCGGCGCAAACACGGGCGCAAGTCTCGCCTTGAACTTACCGAGCCAACCATCGCTGGCCGGAACTGCCTGCGTACTCGGCTCCGGCACCGATCCGATGGTTGTCGCCAGGATGTTGTGCACGAGGTGCTTCGGTGTTTCGATGTCATCCAGCCCCTGTAACCAGTGCATGCCGGCGGCGGCCTCATCGAACATGGCCGCGCAGGCGGGGCACGATTGCTGGTGCGCCTCGAAGGCGGCCAGGGTCGGGCCGGGTAACGTGGCATCGAGGGCGTCCGCTAACAAGGCCTCGAACTCCACGCACTGAATTCCGGATTTTGTTTCGCCGTACATCAATTCACCTGCCTGTAATTACGTTGTAGAAGCCTTGCAAGTTCCGTTCTTCCGCGGTTTATCCGGCTTTTTACGGTGCCTTCGGGGATTTTCAGCACGACCGCGATCTCCTTGTAATCCATGTCCTGCAAGTCCCTTAGAATCACTGCCTCGCGGAGGTCCGGGGAGAGCCTCTGTAGGGCGTCGTGGACCATCTTCTGGGTCTGCTGGCTCTGCACTTGCTGTTCGGGGGAGACGGAATGGTCTTCCAGTTGCTCGCCGATCGTCTGGCCGTCTTCCTGACCGCCAGGTGTGGCCTCCAACGAATCGGTCACTCGGTCGTATTTACCTTTACGGAAATGGTCCACCAGCAGGTTGCGGGTAACGGTTGTGACCCACGTCATAAAGGCGGCGCGGGAACCATCAAAGGAATTCAGAGTGCGGTAGATCTTGATGAAAACTTCCTGGGTCAGATCGGCGGCATCGTCGGGCGAGCCAGAAAAGCGGTAGCAGATGTTGTAGATGCGCCGGTTGTATTGCTGAACGATTTCCTGCCATGCCGCGGCGTCGCCTGCCACACAGCGGCGAACCAGCGCATTGACTGCTTGGTGATCGTCCAAACGGAACTCCCGACGGGCCAACCCCCGGCCCAAATCGTCATGATAGCTAAAGACTTGTACGAAAACGCGGGGCACGCGGTTCGCCCCGCGAACGGGCGACTGCGCCGCATGTTTGCGCCCGAATTGTAACAGTCCGAATAGCTAATTGCGGCAACAACCTGCGTTAGGCGCAAAACAAAAAGCGCGGCCGCAGCCGCGCCGGTTCTCGCCTTCCCGGGATTATAGGGCCTTGTCGAGCGCCTTCTCGATCACGTCACGCGAGACGTAGCCGACGATCTGTTCCTTCACCTGTCCGCCCTTGAAGATGAGAAGCGTCGGGATGCCGCGCACGCCGTAGCGTTGGGGCGTGGAAACGTTCTTGTCCACATCCATCTTGCCAACGGTTACGCGGCCGCTATAGCTCTGCGCCACTTCATCCACAACTGGAGCCAGAGCGCGGCAAGGACCACACCACGCCGCCCAGAAATCAATCATCACCGGCTGCTCAGATTTCAAGACCGCCTGATCGAAGTTCGCGTCCGTCACTTCTAAGATTGCATCGCTTGCCATGTATCCTCCTGAGGTCTCGTCCCTGCGCTGCACACCGTTCAACGGTCGCAGCACTCATCGTATCATCCGATGCATCGCTGTTTGGGATCACTTGTGTTAGATGCTACGACCAGTGTCCGGTTGCAGTCGGCAGCGGTTGAATTCTGCCGATTGACGTGAGCGAAGGAGTTGCGCAACCTGGAAACCAAGCGTGGCAAAGTGAAAATGACCGGGAATCAAAAGCGCCCCGCGTTGCCGCAGAGCGCCTAGAAGGCAGCCCTCCCCCGGAACTGCCTAACTACGCCTGCGATTGTGTGGCCGATTGCTCAGCTTGTAAATACACCTTCCGTAACTGGTAGGTAACCCAGAGTAACCGACCACTGGTGACGCAAGTTATACAATATACTCCACTTGGTTCTCCATAAGCCTATTATCTGGCGCAATGCAACGCACTTAGGCGAGTTACTATCGCTGCCAACAGTCACCGAGGCAGGGTACTTAGTAATACCTCGGCCGGGTGGAGGACAGTTCTTCCCATTCCGGCACTGAGCTGCTCATGGCAAGAGACGCCGCTCGCCACCAAGACCCGGGCGCCGCCATCCTGCTCAGCGGCGCGAACTTGAGCAAACAGGTCTGCTCCCACAGCCATGCTGAGGTCGTAATAGTCGTGTTTGTAGCCGAAGCTGCCGGCCATGCCACAACATTCGACGCTAGAGGTGGCCACATCAAAGCCGGCCGCTCGCATCAAGTCGATTGTCTGCGAACTGGCGTTGCAAGTCCTTTGCTGACAGTGCGCATGATAGAACAGGCGGGTCCCGAAGCTCGATTTGGCTGCAGGAAATAGTTTCGCAAGATCGATACCGTGCTCGGTGGCGAGGTCCCACACTAACTGCAACGGCTCGTAGCTGTTAGCGGCGAGGGCGGCGATCAGAGCCGGGTCGTCGAGGAGGTGGCGGTTGTCGAAGCGCAGCATGGCAAGGACACTGGGCTCGACGACGACGATCTTTTTGCCGCTGTCGAGGAAGGGCCGCAGCATGGCAGCCAGGGCGCGGGCCTGCTCGCGGGCGGTAGCGATCATGCCCTGCGACATGGCGGCGCGTCCGTCGGGAAGTGATTGTGTTAGAACAACTTCCAAGCCAATCGAACGGAGCAAGCGGGCTGCCGCCATGCCCCGCTCAGGGGTGCCGTAGTTGGTGAAAGTATCGGCCAGGATGGCCACACCAGCACCGGGGATGGTGGCCTTCGCCGGTGACGGTTCTGCCGCGTACATCTCCTCCCAGGTCTTCGTAGGGAAGCGAGGCATCTCACGCCGGGAATCGATGCCAAGAACGTCTTGTTCTAATGTTTGTAATAATGCCTGGCGAGTGGAGAAATTGGCCAGTCCAGGCAGGCGCGTTCCCCACTTCCCAAGGGTGTGGTAGTTCCCAAAAAACTGTTTCTGCAGGGGAGCTACTTTGTCTTCCGGCGCACTTCCCATGAGACCGCCGACAAGAGATTTGGTGAAGGAGCTGCCGTCGGCCTGGTTCATGCGCTGGCGCAGGTTCTGGTTGAGCCATGGGATGTCGATGCGCACCGGACATTGAGGAATGCAGCGCGAGCATCCGGTGCAGAGTTCGCTAAAGCGAGCGTTCATCAGCTTGCCGGTGCCGGCTTCCCAGGCGCCACCGATGCCTCCGGAATAGGTTTCGCCGCCAAAGGCATGGCCACCGACAGTCTCAAAATTGGCGCAGACGTTAAGGCAGGCACTGCAGCGGATGCAATAGAGAGCCTCGTGCAGAATAGGGTCTTCGCGCATCGCCGAGCGGCCGTTGTCGATCAGGACCATGTGGAATTCGCGCGGGGCGGTGGCCTTGCCCGGAGCGGCAAATGACGGCGCGCCGAGCGGAGGACGCAGGATGCTGACGTAGGACGTGAGCGGCTGGCCGGTGGCGCTGGCGGGCAGCAGTTCGATAAAAGACTGAAAATCCTGCCGCGAGGGTACGACCTTCTCGATGCCGGCGATAGCGATATGAACTGGCGGAAGCAAGGTGGTCATGCGGATGTTGCCTTCGCTCTCCACCAGCATCAGGGAGCCGCTGTCGGCGGCGATGAGGTTGCAGCCGGAGATGCCGGCGTCGGCGGCGATGAACTTCTGGCGCAGAATTTCGCGAGCGAAGCGGGTCAACTCTTCGCCGGTGTCGAGCGGCAGATCAGTCTGGAACTTGCGCTTGAAGAGGGCGGTGATGCGCTCGCGGGAATAATGCAGGGCCGGCGCGATGATGTGCGAGGGCTGCTCGTCGGCCACCTGCAGAATGAATTCCGCCAGATCACTCTCAGCGACCTCAATGCCAGCGGCCTCCAAAGTGTGATTGAGGCGCGTTTCCTCCGACGTAATGCTCTTGCCTTTCACCACCAGCTTGACGGCGTGCTTCACGAGAACGTCGCAGATATAGCGATTGGCATCGGCAGCGGTGGGGGCGAGGTAGAAGTGGCCTCCGTTAGCGCGGACGCTGGCCTCTAGCTGGCGCAACAATTCGGGCAGATTTGCTATGGCGTTTTCTTTGGTGCGGCGAGCGCGGTCCTTCATGGCGTCGTAATCGGCAATGCGGGCGACGGCGTTGTAGCGATTGCGGTTGAAGGTCTGGGTGTTGCGCCGGATGGCGGCACTCTGCACACCCAGTGTCATGCGGATGGCTTCGAGAAACCGTTTCTTATCGCTTTTGTTCGCAACCTGGCGCGGTTGGATATCGGCGGGATTGACTGGAGCTGCCATACTCACCTCAGAACTTCTTTTCAGAACTACAACTCAGGGCTTTATCTCAAAACGATAATGTGCAAACGGTGCGGCCCATGGACGCCGCGGACGAGCGGGCCCATGTCGGCAGTGGCGCTGGGGCCGGTGATGAAAACGAAACTGCGCGACAGGCCCTTGCCTCCGAGCACATCTTCGCGAAACAGATCGCGGGGTTGCGGCACGATGGTCTCGGACGCGACCACGGCAATGTGAAGGGGAGCCAACAGGCTGGCCATGCCGGTGCGCTGGTAGGCGATATCCACACAAACGGAACCGGTGCGGACGACGGCCGCAAAGGCCTCGGTTACACCAGCGGGCGAATTCACCAACTCTTCGGCAGTGGGATCGGACTTCACGCGAGGGTCGCGCGCGAAATCCGCGAACAGTTCCGGAGGCAGGTCCTGGGGAGGGGCGAAGAGAATGCGGTCGGCGTTTCCCGCGGCGCGCAGGATAGCTTCGCGCAGGGACTTCGGCGTGCGGTCGATGACTTCCGCTGTGGCCACGGCTGCGGTGGCAGCACTCACAAACTGTTCGACTGCGGGTTGGGAGATGGTTGCTTCCATGACGATCCCCTCGTGCAAGATGGAAAAAATGTTAGCACCGAGACTTAGCTGGCGTTTGTGACGCGCGGCACAAATCGGTGAGAGAAGCAACGTGGACGGCATGAAGTCTCTTCTACAATGAGAGCACGCCGCCACGGCTGTCGCAGCGGATCCCAGGCATGGCCGACATGAAGCATCGAACGAAGCCCGCAGTTAAGATTCAGGCTTGGTTTTTGGCGGTGTTAGTGGCGGTTTTCGTGCCGGTGATTGGCCCGTTCCGCGTGCTGGCGAAGACGCCAGCCTCCGCCTCCACCGCACAGGCCGCCGCTGCTCAATCTTCCATGCCGGGCATGGACATGGACGAACACCAACACTCAGCTCCGGCACCGTCGGCGAGCGAGGCGTTCTTCTTTGAGGAATCGTCGGGCACGGGGGTCCAACCCTCAGCGTGGCCGATGCCGATGGTGATGACGAAGGCGGGCGGCTGGAACTTGATGTGGATGGGGCAGGCGTTCCTGGTGGACACACAGCAGACGGGCCCATACGGTTACGACAAGCTTTACTCGAATAACTGGGGCATGCTGGGGGCGACGCATCGCCTCGGGGGTGGCAGCGTCATGCTGCGAACCATGCTGAGCTTGGAGCCCGCCACCATCACGGAGCGGCGTTACCCGTTGCTGTTCCAGACAGGCGAGACCGCCTTTGGCGAACCTATCACCAACGCCCAGCATCCGCACAACTTCGTGATGGAACTCAGCGTGCAGTACTCCCACAACGTGGGAGAGCACGCGGTAGCCGACCTGTACTACGCCGCAGTCGGCGATCCGGCGCTGGGGCCGGTCGCATATCCCCACCGTGCATCGGCCGCGGAGTTACCGCAGGCAACACTCGGCCACCACTGGGAGGACTCGACGCACATCGCGAGCAACGTCGTGACCGGCGTGCTGGCGTTTAGACTCGTGCGGCTCGAGGCGTCAGGGTTCTATGGAAGTGAGTCCCTAGAGAACCGCTGGACCATCTACTACGGCCCCATGAACTCCTACTCGGGCCGGATTACGTTTACGCCCACCCCTCGTTGGGCAGCGCAGGTGTCTGCCGGACGCCTAACGCATCCTGAAGCTCTTGAGCCCGGCGACGTGGTGCGGACGACCGCGTCGGTCGAATACGTGGTCCCGCGTCCGCTGGGAAACTGGTGGGCGACGAGTTTGGTCTGGGGCCGCAACTGGAAGACCGCGGGCCGGTACGGCAGTAACGCGGTACTGGCCGAAACCGTTGTTCCCTTTCTCAGGCAAGAACTTCGTCACTGCCCGCTACGAGTGGTCGCAACGCGACGAGTTGTTTGCTGACGACCCGGCGCTGGAGGAACATCTATTCGCGACCACGGGAGCGCGCTGGTTCGACGTGAACGCTTATACCGTCGGGTACACACGCGATTTAGCGACGTGGCACGGCGCGGAAACGGGCTTGGGGGTTAATCTCTCGCTCTACGGCGTTCCCGCGGTCATCCAGCCCTACTACGGCAGCCATCCGCTGGGAGTCAACGTGTATCTGAGAGTCCGGTTGAGGTAAGGGAGGCCGACGTATAGGTAGCGGAAATTCAGCGCGCCTTCAGGTTGCTAGCGATAGATATGGTATGAATCTCCCGTGGGTGCTACGCCCTGGAAGCGGCGACTTTATCATGCGCGTTCTGGTTGTGGAAGACGAGAAGCGGCTGGCAGACAACATTGCCCGCAGCCTGCGCGAGAGCGCCGGCTATGCGGTCGACGTCGCGCTCGATGGCGAAGACGGTCTCTACATGGCCCAGTCGAACCCGTATGACCTGGTGCTGCTTGACCTGATGCTGCCGAAGATTGACGGCATTACCCTGCTGAAACGCCTGCGCAGCGGGGGCGGCGACGTACCGGTGCTGGTCCTTACCGCACGTGATGAGAAGGAGTCGATCATAACGCTTCTCAACGCCGGTGCCGACGACTACCTGGCCAAGCCTTTTGACCTGGGAGAATTGCTGGCGCGGTCTAAGGCGCTCATCCGCCGCGGCAAAGGCCGCAGCGACTCCGTCATCAAGGTGGGCGACATCGAGATCAACACTTCCGATCACACGGTGCGTCGCGCTGGCCAGTTAGTGTCCCTAACCGCCATGGAATATCGCGTACTTGAGTATTTAGCCCATCGGCCCGGCGCGGTGGTGTCAAAGACCGAATTATCGGAGCACCTCTATGACTTCAACTGGGAGCGCTTCAGCAACGTGATCGAAGTTTACATCTCCGGTCTGCGCCGCAAGCTAGACGACGGAGATGCCAAGCTCATTCATACCCTGCGCGGCCAGGGTTACATATTGCGACCATAAGATGGCCAGGACCTCAATCCAAGGACGCCTAGTCGCCACGATCGTGATCGCCCAGTTGCTGCTGGTGATCGGACTGGTGGACGTGGCGGTGTTTGTCACCCGATCGCGGCTGCGTGATGCCTTCGATGTCGCACTGCAGGGCCGCGCCATGAGCATTGCGGCGCTCGTCCGCTACGAGGAGGAGGAGCCCCATCGACTGGTGTTCGAGAGAGACCTAGCTCCTCCGTCGCTCGGTCCGGAAGCCCCCGATTTGTACGAAGTCTTCGCCAACGAGCACACGCTGATAGCGCGCTCGCCCAGTTGGCCGCCGAAGAATGGCGTTTTGCCCCCACACGGCGACCGTTGGATTTCCACATACGTCGTCAACAATGTTCCGTACCGGGTCCTGGTTCTGGAACATATTCCCGTTCTCGATCGCGAAGGCGACATAGCGTCGAAGGATTTCCTGAGAGTGACGTATGCTGCACCGGTGGAGCCGGTGTTTCGTGCGGTCAGAAACGTGTTGCTGGTCATCATCGTCGGCAGCTTGATTTTGCTGGCGATTTCCAGTGGATTCTCGCTATGGGCACTGCGGCGGAGTCTGCGACCCTTGGCAGAACTGGCAGAAGGTGCTGCGGCGGTGTCGCCGTCGAACTGGGCGTTGAATCCCCCGGCGGAAGCCCTTGAAACGCAGGAGTTGAGGCCGCTGACACAGGCGATGAGTTCGATGTTGGAGGGCCTCCACCGGGCTTTCACGCAGCAGCGGGAGTTTCTGGCCAATGCTGCTCACGAACTGAAGACGCCGGTGGCCGTACTGAAGTCCACACTGCAGTCGCTTGCGCAACGTCCTCGTACCGCCGAGGAGTACCGAGCCGGGCTGGATGACGCGCTGGAGGACCTGTCGCGCCTGGAAACGCTGCTGCACTCGATGCTGCGACTCGCAAGGGCGGAGCAGTGGGCCGCAGGAAACCTGCGCCGTGACCTGACGACCATCGATGTCGAAATGACCTGCCAAGTGGCCCTCGAGCGGGTACGGACGATCGCCCACGATCGCAACGTTGAATTGGATTTCTCGGCCGACCGCCCTATGCGGTTGGCGGCTGATCCTGAGGACCTTGAACTTGTGTGGTCGAACTTGCTGGAGAACGCCATCCGTTTCAGCCCGGAGCGGGAGACGGTGCGCCTCAGTTTGCGAGCGGCCAATGGACATGGGTACATCGAGATTAGCGACAAGGGGCCGGGGATTCCGGCCTCGGAGCTGCCTCACATCTTCGAGCGTTTTCATCGTGGAGACGCCTCGCGCGCACGTACAACGGGAGGTTACGGACTGGGTCTGGCGATCGCCAAAGCACTGGTTGAGGCCTATGGCGGCAGCATCGTCCCACACAGCAGTCCGGGAGAAGGCACGCAGATGGTGGTGTCACTGCCGATACAGGCGCCGCCCCACGCGGGTTGAGATGTGTTCTTAACGATGCGTAACAATACGTAATCACCCGGAGTTCATCGCAGACCGTATGCTGGTGGGCGTGGCCGTCGTGGTCGGGGAATCGAGGGCAACGCGCCAGAAATACGTTCAGTTTGATTTAAGGTGGGCTCAAGCATTCTGGTGGGAGAGACGTAGCTTTGATCCGACGACTGACATGCATAACCGCGGCGCTACTGGCCTGCACAGCCTGCCTGGCGCAGTCGCAATCGCCAAACTTGGCGCCGAGCGGAGGTTTGCCGGCCGCTTCAGTAGTGTTGACGCTGGCTGACGCATTGCAGCGCGCCAAAGTTAACAGTCCGCAATTCCAGGCAGCAATAACAGAGTTGGGACTGGCCCGCGAAGACCGCTACCAGGCACGGGCCGGTTTGTTGCCCGGCGTGGACTACAACACCACTTTTGTCTACACCCAAGGCAACGGCACCGCGACCGGGCGCTATGTGGGTGCGAACGGCGTTCACGAGTACATCAGCCAGGGCGTGGCACATGAAACCATCGATGCCGCTGGTGTCTTCGAGTACCAGAGGACCGCCGCCGCTCATGCGGTGGCCAAAGCACGAACGGAGATCGCTGCGCGAGGACTCGTGGTGACCGTAGTGCAGTCGTATTACGGAGTGCTGGCGGCACAATCCAGAACGGTGAATGGCGAGCGGGCCTACCAGGAAGGCCAGCACTTTCTTGACTTGAGTCGCAAGCTGGAGGAGGGTGGTGAGGTTGCGCACTCTGACACCATCAAGGCGCAGATCCAGGCCAATGACCTGAAACGCGCGTGGGAGGAGGCCAAGCTGGCCGAGCAGAACATGCGACTGTCACTCGCGGTGCTGGTCTTCCCGAATTTTTTTCAGGACTTTGCGCTGGTCAACGATTTAAGCGCCGTACCGGCAGTTCCGCCGATGACCGAATTGCAAGCCATGGCAGCGAAAAACAATCCGGAACTGGAGGCAGCCTTTGCCGCGCTTACGGTGGCCAATAAACAAGTTGCCGCCGCACGCTCCGGCTACCTGCCATCGCTTTCGGTGGGGATGTTTTACGGCATCGACGCCAATCAGTTCGCCAAGCGCGCGCCCGATGGCACGGAGAACCTCGGCTATGCCGGGGCGGCCACGCTGAATATCCCGGTGTGGAACTGGGGTGCGACGCAAAGTAAGGTCAGACAAGCCGAGTTGCTGCGCCATCAGTCACAGGTGGAACTCAGCGCCGCCCAGCGGCAGGCCATTGCCAACCTGCAGTCGTTCTATAGCGAAGCGCAACTTGCGTATGACCAACTGCAGTTGCTGAAGCAGTCCACGGAACTAGCGGAGCAGAGCCTGCATCTCACGAACTCGCGTTACCAGGCGGGAGAAGCCAGCGCCCTGGAAGTGGTGGACGCGCAAAATACACTGACTGCCGCCGGCAACAACTATCACGACGGTGAAGCCCGCTATCACCTCGCGCTGGCCAACCTGCAAACGCTGACGGGAGCCTTCTAAGATGCCAGCTCGGCGGAATACCCCGGTCGTTCTGTTATCCCTCATTGTGGGAGTCGCGCTGCTCCTGCTGACGTCCTGCTCCAAGAAGGAGGACGAAGCCGGCCCCGAGGTAACGGTGCAGGCGGTGAAGGTTGGCAAGCAGTCCATCCGCCAAGTTGTACGCAGCGAAGCGGTGCTGTTTCCCAAGAACCAGGCTGCGATAACTCCGAAGGTCGTTGCTCCGGTGAAGGAGTTCTACGTCAACCGAGGCAGCCGCGTCCATGCCGGTCAGCTCCTGGCCGTGCTGGAGAACCGAGACCTGGCTGCCGCCGAAACCGAGACCAAAGGCTCTTATCACCAGGCGGAAGCCACATACCAGATCGAAACCGCTTCAGCGCTGCCTGAGGAATGGCAAAAGGCTGAGTACGACCTGAAGGCGGGGAAAGAGAACTTCGACGCCCAGCAGAAAATCTACGACAGCCGCAAGAAGCTCTACGACGAGGGCGCCCTGCCACGTAAAGACTACGACCAATCGCTGGTGACGCTGACCCAGGCAAAGTCGCAGTACGAGATTGCCGCGATGCACATGGCGGCACTGCAGTCGGCGGGCAAGAAGCAGCAATTGAAGTCAGCGGAAGGCCAGCTTACGTCGGCCAAGGGCAAGTATGAGGGAGCCGCCGCACAACTGGCGTATTCGGAGATTCGAAGCCCGATCGACGGCGTGGTGACCGACCGGCCAACGTATCCCGGAGAGACGCCCCCGCCGGGCACGCCGCTGCTCACGGTGATGGACACTTCGTCGGTGATCGCGAAGGCGCACATCCCGCAGGACCAGGCTGCGCTGCTCAACGTAGGCGATGGCGCCACCGTAAAAGCGCCCGGCGACATTGCAGTAGCGGGCAAGGTGACGCTTGTCAGTCCCGCGCTCGATGCCAACAGCACTACGGTGGAAGTGTGGGTGGAGGCGCCCAATGCTGATGGCCGACTTCGGCCCGGTTCCAGCGTCACGCTGGAGATGGTGGCGCGCACGGTAAATGACGCCGTCGCGATTCCAGCCGCGGCGGTCCTAAAGACGCCCGCTGGCGGGTCAGCCGTGATGGTCATCCGAGACGGAAAGGCAGTGCAGACAGAGGTCGAGACTGGCGTGCGCGACGGCGATATGGTGCAGATCACCAAAGGGCTCAGAGGCGGCGAGACGGTCATCGTCGGCGGCGCATACGGCCTCCCTGACAAGACAAAGGTGAAAATCGCGGAAGCCCCGGCTGCGGAAAGCGAAAAGCCGGACGCGGCGAAGCCCACGGCGGACAAAGACTAGGGACTGATGCGCAAGCGCCTGCAATCCATACTCGACGACCTGCGCACTCCCGCAGAAGGTGGCGACCGCTATTGGTTCACGCGCTACGGCAAGTCGATCGTCTTCCTGATTCTGATTCTCATGGCCGCGGGCGCCTACCTGGCCTTCACCATTCCCATCGCTGTTTTTCCGGCCACTGACTTTCCCCGAGTGTTGATCGGCGTAGATAACGGGGTAATGCCCATCGACCAGATGATGGTCACCGTCACGCGCCCGATCGAGGAGTCGGTCAACAGCGTGCCGGGACTGCAACAGGTCCGCTCCATCACCAGCCGCGGCTCGGCCGAGATCGACCTGTTCTTCAGCTGGGACGTCAACATGGTGACGACTCTGCAACTGGTGGATGCGGCCCTTGCCAACGTCCGCAATACGCTGCCGCCGACGGCCAAAATCCAGACGCACCGACTGACCTTTGCAAGCTTTCCGATTATCGGATACAGCCTGACGTCGGATACCGTGCCCCAGACCCAGCTCTGGACTATGGCGACCTATGACCTGAAGCCGCGGTTGAACCGCCTTGATGGCGTCGCGACGGTGCTGGTGCAAGGCGGAGAGGAACCGGAGTTCCACATCACGCCCGATCCCGCCAAACTGCTCGCGACCGGCGTCACTGTGACCGACATTCTCGAAGCAGTACGCCGCACCAACCTTATTGACTCTCCCGGACTGCTGGAGCAGAACCATCAGCTTTATCTGGGATTGGTGGATGCGCAGGTTCACGATCCCGAGCAATTGGGCCAAATCGTGGTGAAGTCCACGCCGACCAGAATTCCGATCAAAGTAGCTGATGTCGCCACAGTCGCGCCAGCCGTTAAACCGGTGTACACCATCGTCACCGCGAACGGGAAGCCCGCCGTGCTGTTGAGCGTCAACCGCCAGCCCGATGCCAACACCGTGGCAGTCGCGGATGAAGTGCATGCCGAAGTGGAGCGCATACGTCAGTCACTGCCCCCCGGGATTCATCTGGAGCCCTTCTACGATCAATCGGGTTTGGTATTGGACTCGATTCACAGCGTGCGTGACGCCATCCTGATCGGAGTCGTTCTCGCCTCGCTCATCATGGTGCTCTTCCTGCGCGATTGGGGCACTTCGGTGGTTGCGGTGCTGGTGATTCCGGCGACGGTGCTGATCACGTTCATCGCACTTAAGGTGCTGAACCAGAGCTTCAACCTGATGACGCTCGGGGGTCTGGCCGCCGCAGTCGGGTTGGTCATCGACGACGCTATTGTTGTGGTCGAAAACGTGGCCCTGCATCGCGACGCAGGACAGGGCCGGCTGCAGGCGATCCAAAGTGCTCTCGGCGAGATTACGGCCCCGTTGATTGGCTCGACCATCACGCCCATCGTCGTCTTTCTGCCTCTGATCGCCATCACCGGCGTGACGGGAGTGTTCTTCCGCGCATTGGCCATTACAGTCGGTGTGTCGCTGCTTACTTCTCTGGGCCTTGCGCTCAGCTGGACGCCGACGCTTAGCCAATACTTCATTCGCGGCTCGCATGCGGAGACGCCGCCGCGCACCGACCTTGCCGACACCGACCGCGAGAAGCTGATGGCTGCAGAAGATGCCGCCATCACCGGCCGATTCCGCCAGGTTGTAGACTTTTACGAACGTTGGCTCCGTTTTGGACTGGAGCGTCCGAAGTGGATGGCGGTCTTCGCCGCTGTCGTCATTGCCGTCTCGATCGCAGCGTTCCTGTCGCTGGGGACTGACCTGCTGCCAGAGATGGATGAAGGCGGATTCATCGTCGACTACCTGTCGCCCGCCGGGAGTTCGCTGCAGGAAACCAACCGGATGGTCGGTCACGTCGAACAAATGCTGCGTGACATCCCCGAGGTCGAGAGCACATCGCGTCGGACTGGGTTGGAACTGGGACTGGCGGCGGTGACCGAAGCCAACCGCGGCGACATCGCGGTAAAGCTGAAGAGCAAGCGCAGCCGGAGCGGCGACGAAATCATCTCGGAGTTGCGGGCGAAGGTGGAGCAGCAGGAACCCGGCCTGGAAGTGGAGTATGTGCAAGTGCTGCAGGACATGATTGGCGACCTGTCGAATGCGCCTGAGCCGGTGCAGATCAAGCTGTTCTCGCCCGACGCGGCGCTGCTGGAACAGTGGGCGCCCAAAGTGGGTGATGCGATTCATGACGTCCGCGGCGTGGTCGACGTGCGCAATGGAATCGAGAACACCATCAGCGGGCCGGCTACGGTTTTCCGGGTTGATCCCGCCATCGCGGCGCGAGCTGGCTTCACGGCGGAAGAAGTGTCCACCGATGCTGCCGCGGTGCTGGAAGGCGAGCCGGCCGCAACTCCGGTGATCGCACAGGACATCCCGTACACCATCCGCGTGCGGTATCCGGAAGTAAACCGGGCTTCGTTGGAGGCGATGAGCAACACGTTGCTCAATAGCGCAGCAGGACACACGGCGACGCTGGGCTCGCTGGCGGAAATCAAGGAACTCCCGGGACAGACGGAAATCCGCCGCGAGAACCTGCAGCGCGATGTCGCGGTTACGGCGCGACTGGAAGGCCGCGATCTCGGCAGCTCCATCGCAGCAGTGCAAAAAGTGGTGGACGGCCTGCATTTGCCTTCGTCGATTCGAGTGGTTTATGGCGGGACTTACGAGGAGCAGCAGCAATCGTTCCATGACCTGATGCTGGTGCTCCTGCTGGCCATCCTGCTCGTGTTCGTGGTGCTGCTGTTCGAGTTTCGGACGCTGGCGGCGCCGATTGCCATCTTGTCGTCGGCGATTCTCTCCACCTCCGGAGTGTTTCTCGGGCTGCTCATCACGCGGACGAGCTTCAACATCGCGTCGTTCATGGGGCTGATCATGGTCATCGGCATTGTGGCCAAGAATGGCATCCTGCTGATCGACGCCGACCAGAAATTCCGCGCCATGGGCCATTCGGCGGACGAAGCGATGATCCAGGCCGGACGCCGCCGCTTGCGGCCGATCTTGATGACCGCGCTGGCTGCCGCGGCCGGCATGTTGCCGCTCGCACTGGCCATTGGCGCAGGCTCGCAGATGCTGCAGCCGCTCGCAATCGCCGTCATCGGAGGAATCGCGATTTCGCTGGTGCTGTCGCTCATCATCACGCCGGCAGTTCACTTCTATCTCAGTCACGCAGAATCCAAAACGCAACCACAATGAAGGAGACGTTATGAAACGCATATTTGCCCTGATACTCGCAGCCCTGGCCATTTCGGCCATTCCCGCGGCTGCGCAAAAGTCGTACAAGCTCGCCGACCGCGTAAAACTCGGCGGCGAAGGTGGATGGGACTACCTGACCTTCGACTCCGCCGACAATCGCATCTTCATCACACGTGGCACGCACGTCATGGTGGTGGACGCCAAGACACTCAAACCGACCGCCGACATCACCGACCTCCAGGGCATACACGGCGTGGCGCTCGCGCATGAGTTGGGCAAAGGCTACATCACCAGCGGCGGCGACAGCATGCTGGTCATCTTCGACCTCAAGACGCTCAAGGTGCTCGACAAGGTGAAGGTCGGCGAGCGTCCCGATGCCGTGCTGTATGACGCATCTGCCAAGCGCGTGTACACGTTCAACGCCAGAAGCCAGGACAGCACCGTCGTCGATGCCAAGACCGGCAAAGTGATTGGCTCGGTGCCGCTTGGCGGCAAGCCCGAGACGGGAGTGGCCGACGGCAAGGGCAATGTGTACGTCAACATCGAAGACCACAGCGAGATCGCGCGCATTGACACGGCGAAGCTCACCGTGGCCGAGCGCTATCCGATGGCCGGTTGCGATGAACCGAGCGCACTGGCCTTTGATGTCGCCCATCGCCGCTTATTTGCCGGATGCGCCAGCAAGATTGTTGCGGTGGTCGATCCGGATGCCGGCAGGCTGGTCACCACGGTGGACATCGGCGGCGGCGTGGACGCCGGCGCGTTCAATCCCAAGACGCAGCAGATCTTCATGTCGTGCGGAGCCGACGGGGTGCTGACGGTCATCCACGAAGACTCGCCCGACAAGTACACGGTGGTGCAGACGGTGCCAACGGCCAAGAGCGCGCGGACGATGGCGCTGGATGAAGCCTCGAATACGGTTTATACCGTCGCGGCGCAGTTCGATCCGACGCCTCCTCCGGCGGGACAGCGGCGCAAGATGCTGCCCGACACGTTTGAGCTGCTGGTGGTGAAGCCGTAGGAGCTGGTTCGAGAACTGCTCAATGAGGATTCGTAGGGACCCCGGGCGCCGGCCCGGGGATTTTTTTGTCCTGTAGTGAGCCGCCGAGTGCCACAGTCCGCCTGTCCACCAGAGATTTAGCGATGTAGTGTTGTAGTTGTGAATATCACTGAAAAATAAAATGTGCTGTTGTTTAGAATCAATGGGTTAGGGGAAAATTATTCGCATGTCATTGATTCTTTACACAGTTATACGTATCCATTTGTGCCCGTAGGAGTTAGTAGCCATTTTTCGAGGCTCGCGAGAAGGTCTGTCAGTCCAGTTTAGGAATTGTCAAAGAACGGCCCTTGTCGCGGCATGGCCGCGGAGGGCAAGAGACACCACTCCCCTTGCCTCACGGTTCGTTGTTTACGTGAGGGCATTCCAAGCGCGAAAGGACGTAGGACACAGAGCTTGGTGATAAGAGGGCGTTCGCTCGTGCGAGTTGAAACCCTAGCCTGTCGAGTTGGGGCATCTGGCATCAGCCCCGTATTGGCCACGCACAAATGGGGCAACCTACCGCCGAACATCTTTTGGTTTTTGCTTGCAACCAGAATGGGGAAGGTCCACACTTCCCCATCGTCGTTTGGGTGGGCCCGTTGACCTGGCTTGCCCGGTCGCCGCATGACAGGCGAGATATCGGACCAAAGCAGGCACAAGGTTCTGGCCGTCGGACTGATGCTCGCACGAGTATTCGGCCATGTCGAAGCTCGAAGTGGAAGATCCAGATCAGTTCACGGCGTCTGGATGAGCCAACGACTACCAGGAGGTCGTTATGAAAGTGCACCTTCGTCTGGTTACAGCAGCATCGCTTGCGGTACTTTGCCTCGCAGTGGCGGCTCTTCCCGCCGCAGCGGCGGACATAACTCTTTATAGTAACGGTCCGGCCTACGCCAACGACACAACTGCCTGGGCGATCGGTCCCGCTCCGGCGCCACACGGTCCCATAATTACCAATAGCTTCTACATAGGAGCGCCATCCACTGTCACCGCCTTCTCGTTCGTCGTCTGGGTGCCCAACCTGGACACGCCCGCTAATGTGGAATATGTCATTGGCACGACAGCGTTCGGTTACGATATCGCCCAAGGATATGTGTCTCTGTCGGCCTCGAATCTTAGTTATCTCTGGAGCAACAGCAGCAGCCTCTGTCAGCCTGCGAGCGCAGGCTGCGACGTCTATGAAGTCACCGTCACTGTGTCCCCGAGCGTATTGGTGACGACGATCGGAACCTACTGGCTAACTCTAGATGACGGGGCGACAACCAACGACAATCCCTTGCTCTGGGACCAGAACGATAACGGCGGGTCATTCCCAAACGGCGGCGCGGGCTGCACGGGATGGAATAATTCCGGTACGCCTTGCCCGTCCACTGCCTACACTTTCATCAACTCTAATCTCACGCTGATTCCTTCCGAGGATCCCGACATTATCGGTCATCTCGCGGCTCCTGAGCCCAGCAGCATCCTGCTGTTGGGATCGGGCATTCTCGGACTAGGGGGGATCTGGCGCCGAAAACCGAAGGAGTAGGGCGCCTGCGGGTGACCTAGTAAGCTGATGCGGCTCAATCCATCCCGACCGAGGTGGGAGGGACGGTGCGGACAGGGCGCAGGGCGACGTCGAGGGTGTAGGCGAGAAAACCGGCGAGAATCAGCAGTACGCCAAAGAGCAGGCTGCTGATGCCGAGGATTTCCTCATGATCGCTGCGAACCACGGAAAATCCCAGCAGGAGAGTGGGAACGACTCCGAGGAAAGCTGCGCCGAACAAGCCGCCCGGGACTTTGAACGGCCGTGGCAGGTTTGGCTCTTTGACCCGCAAGACGATCAGCGCGACGAACTCAAGGAACAGGCTCGATCCGTAAAGCAGGATGTCAATGGTGACAAGCCGCTCGAATCCGAGGCCGAGCGACAGCGCCCAACCGGTGGCTAGCACCACGATCGCGACCCAGGGAGCGCCTTTGCGCTTGGTGACTTTTTTGAAGACCGCCGGCAGCATACCGTCCTGCGCCATGGCGAGCGGCAAGCGCGAATAGCTCATCACCAGCGCGTTAAACATTCCGAAGGCGCTCATCAGGCCGCCCAGGACGAGGGCCACACGCAAGAGCGGACCACCTAAGAGCCCGGCAATGTCGGCCCAGGAGCCGGTCTCCCACGCTGTGGGACTCAGCTTGGTGAGAGCCACGGCGGCAACCGGCACAATGTAGGTGAGTGAGACCAGTGCCACCGAGGCCATCATGGCCCGGGGATACGTGCGCTGTGGTTCCTTGACCTCGGCGGCGATGGTGGAGGCGTTGTCCCAGCCCATGTAGTTCCACATGGAAATGAGCAGGCCGCCGATGATGTCAACGTGCGACGTTGTGGGAGTCGTGACGGCATTGGCCAGGGCACCGTACTTGAACGGTGCGATCAGTGCGATCGCCACGAACGGCGCCGACAGCAGAAAGAACAGCCAGACGGAGGTGGTTGCGACCACGCGGATTCCGGCGATGTTCATGGCGGCGCAGGCGATGACCACCACGAGCCCCACCATGATGCCGCGACTGTTCACGCCAAACCACGGGAACAGGCGTGACAGGTAGAGCACGAACAGGGTGGGATAGATGGCCATGTCGAAGACGCTGGCCACCAGCGAAAGCCAGGCCTCCTGGAATCCCCAGAAATCACCCATAGCGCGGCGCACCCAGGCGTAGAATCCACCTTCCTGCGGCAGAGCGCTGGAGAGCTCTCCGATCATGTAGGCGGTGGGCAGGCTCCAGAGGATTGGAGTCAGCAGCAGAATGAGAATCGCGCGGCCGTAACCAGCGCCGTGGACTACGTCTTCAACGCCATACGCGCCGCCCGAGACCATGAAAAAAGTTGCGGCGACCAATGGCCACAGGGTCAGCTTGGCTGATTTTTTTGAGAAGACGGTGGTGCGCGCAGCGGATTCTGCGATCGAAGGACCGCCGGTGGGAGCGTTCGCTAGGGCCAATTTCTGTGGCTGCCTCCTTGCAAACAAATACGAATCGGCCCAGCAGCTTGCGCTGCGGAAAATCGTTTTTCAAGAATACGGTCTGTGCGCCAGCAGGTAAAGCGGAAATCGACGAGGGTTGCAATTCTTCACGAAATACCGCGGGCGCGGAACGGAGTGTCCGCGCCCTTTTTTCGAGAGCAAGACTTTCGGCTACTTCTTGGCCCCAAACGTAAAGCCCAGTCCGGTGGTGAAGATGATGTCGTTGTTCTTGTTCCCCGGCACCGGCTCGCTGATGTACTGGTCGTTGAAATTCATATTGGCGGTCAGCCAGCCATTGAGCTTGGTCGCCAGGCCAAAGTTGAAATTCACGCGGTAGTTGCTGGTCTGGTTGAGCGACGGCAGGTAATACAGGTTCTGAGTAATCGAAGTATTCGCGGTGATTTTGTGCGCGAACTCGTCGCCCAAAGTCGCCGTGAACAGGTTGTTGGGGGGCCCGACGTAGTAGCTTTCACGGGTGTACCCGAGGCCACCCAGCAAATCGAGGGTGGTGGTCTTGGACGCGATGGCATGGTACCCAAAACCGCCGCCCGGCATCACGCGATAGTTCAGCAACTGCAGGGTGTCATACATGCCGGTGAATACGCCGTATGCGAAGACCTTCGCATTCAGGTTGTGGTCGTAGCGAATCAAACCGCCTAACGAATTCGCCGAGGTGACTCCCAGCTTTTCGTCGGTGGAGTAGATCGAAGCCGCATTCACCACCCAGGAATCGGTGGTCGTCTTGCGCAGCGCATTGAAGCCGAGCGCCACGTTGGTGGTCTCGCTATTGCCGCGCGCCAAGGCAAATCCGAAGTTGCCTCCGCCGGTCCAGCCTTCAAGCATGCCCGGATGGAGGGACTTCTCATAGGCGGCCTGATCGGCGGGCGAGCGCATGGTGGTCACGTCGGTGCGAGGCAATGTCTGCACTCCCTGCGCGGTGGCGACCATGACATTGGGGCCTTCGGACGAAACCGTGCCCGACACCAACTGCTTGTCGGCCTTGGTGACAACGAGCGTGTCTTTGTCGGACGAAAACTGGCTGACCTCAGCCCAGTCGATCGAGACATCGCCGGCGTAGGTGGTCTTGATGACCAGCTTCTTGCCGTCCATGCTGACGATGGCCCCGCTCAGGTGGTCGCCGTTCTTCAGCGTAACCTGTTCGGCTTGCAGCGCTGCGGCATGACACAACACGCACAAAAATCCAACTGACAAAATCTTCTTCACGACTGAGATCCTCACTTTTTAATCTTGGGATTGAGCCTGGAAAATCAGCTTGGGGGGAAGCTGCAGATTCCTGCTGTTGCTGTTCCTACAAGCCATTCCGCGACTCGCCATGCGAGTTCCGCGGACCACGCTGCTTCTGACATCTTGACGCACGCAGCGCTTTTCGCAGAGATGTTCGAATCAGGCCCTGACTACGTAATATCGAGACACGGGGATGCAAAGAACGCTAACTAATTGTAACGGTCACCCGAGCGAATAGCATTGTTCGTGGTCGAGTTCGGCCGAACCCCAGCGCACGCGATTCCATTCCATGATACCGATTTTGGCGCAATCGTTCTATCGCCGAGAAGGCAAAGGCGATTCTCGCGCCCTGCAGAGAGGTTAACCGAGGCCCTCGCGAGCACCCTAAATGCTGGCAACTTGGCTGTGAATCACGTAGTCTGTAGGCATCCCGTAATCCCATGCCAGAAGGCGCAAGCGGGCGCCGCTCGACCGGGTTCGCACAGCTCGACGCCGGCGAAATCCAGAGCAAACCGGCAATAGGACTGCTTCGCATGGCGCGTGAGCGCCAATTATAGGATTTGACCATGAACTTTTTACGTAAAACAACCGGTACGTTTCGTTGGAAATCGGTATTTCTAGCCAGCCTTTTGATTCTCGCGTCGGTCATGGGTTTGGCGCAAGATACGCAGACTGCCAAGAAGCGGCCCACCCTCGGCCTGGCACTGCAAGGCGGAGGCGCGCTCGGTCTGGCGCACGTGGGCGTGATTACGTGGATGGAGGAGCACCACATTCCCATCGATTACGTGGCCGGCACCAGCATGGGCGGCCTGGTTGGTGGGGTATATGCCACTGGGCATAACGCGGTCGAACTGCGGCAGGTCGTGAATAGCATCAACTGGGACCAGGTCATGGCCGGGCAAACACCGTTTAGCGACAAGTCGTTTCGCCGCAAAGAGGACGCCCGCGACTATCCCAACAGCCTCGAGTTTGGACTGCGAAAGGGACTGCAGTTCCCCGAGGGCTTCAACACCGGCCAACAAGTCTCCTTGATTCTCGATAAGGTCGCGCTCCCTTACTCGGAGATCAAGAGCTTTAACGACTTACCGACCCCGTTTGCCTGCGTCGCCAGCGACCTGGTCAGCGGAAAAGCCAAGGTGTTCCGCAGCGGATCACTCTCGTTGGCGTTGCGGTCGACGATGTCGTTGCCGGGGATTTTTTCGCCGGTCCGCGAAGGTGATGCGATCTATGCCGACGGCGGCTTGCTGGAAAACCTACCGGTTCAGGTGGTGAAGAGCATGGGAGCCGACACGATCCTTGCGATCCACTTGTCGGAAGCTCCGCTGAAACCGGACGCGAGCCTGTCGTCGTTCGGCGTTCTCGGGCAGTCGATTTCGGTCATGATCGCCGCCAATGAACTGAAGAGCATGGAGATGGCTGACATCCTGGTGTCGGTCCCGGTGCAGAAGTGGAGTGCGCTGAGTTTTAACGACGCTGACGCGATCATCAAGGCGGGCTACGATGCCGCTGCCGCCAAGTCCAATATCCTGCTGACGTTAGCGGTGGACGACGCGACTTGGAATCAATACATGGCCGAACGTAAGGCTCGCCGCATTGTCACTCCTCCAGTGCCAACGTTCGTAACCGTTGTGGGCGCGGGGGGACATCTTGAGCAAAAAATTGAACGTGAGTTTGACGACGTCGTCGGCAAACCTGTCGACTACGCCGAGCTGGACTCCAAGATCATGCACCTACAGGGTATCGGGCGCTTTACCAACCTGAACTATCAGATGGTGGACCAAAATGGCAAACAAGGCCTGGAGGTGAGGGCCCAGGAAAGCTCGATTGGTCCGCCGTTTGTTCTCCCGCTGATTCTGGTGGACGGCGCAAGCCTCTCCAACGTTCAGTTCAACCTGGGAGCCAGAGTCAATTGGCTCGACATCGGAGGCTACCGATCGGAATGGCGGACCGACCTCATTCTGTTTTCCGAGTACGGGCTGAAGACGGAGTATTACCATCCGTTCACGCCGACGACCCATTGGTTTATCGCCCCGAGAGCGCTGGCCGACAGCAATCCCTTCTATATCTACACCGATAACCAACTGACATCCGAGTACCGCAGGAACATGGCGGGAGGCGGCCTCGACGTGGGCTACCAGTTCGGAAATACTAGCGAATTGCGCGTTGGTTACGAGGGCGGATGGGAAGGCTTCCAACGTCAGACCGGCAACCCCAATCTGCTACCCAGCTTCTCTGGCGCCTATGCGGATGCGAAGGTCGCGTACCATTTGAATACCCTCGACAATGCCGTGATTCCTCGCAAGGGGTCTGAGCTCATTGGCACGTTCCTGTATTCCAATGCCAATCCCGTGGGTCCGAGCTCGTTCCCATCACTCGAAGTTGGCTCGCGAAACTTCTTCAAGATCAGCGAGCCGTCGTCGATCTTTGTGAGCGGATTCGTTGGGAGCACTTTCAACCACAATACCGGCCTGCCGCAGTTTTCTCTGGGTGGTTCGCAGCGGCTGGTGGCTTACGGCACGAACGAGCTGTTAATGGACCAATACTTCCTGGTACAGATCGGTTACTTGCGACAGTTGGCAACGCTGCCTCCGTTGTTGGGCAGCGGCATCTACTTCCTAGGCATCTACGAGGCGGCGCAGGTTTACAACCAGCCATCGTATGCCTTGAACAAAGCATCGGGCTTCCCAACGGACGGCGCTGTGGGGTTGGTGGTCAACACTATTTTTGGACCAGTGGAAGCGGCGTACGCGTATGGCGACACGGGCCACCGCAAATTCTTCTTCCGGATTGGACGGTTGTTCTAGAAAGTTGAGGGAATGGAGCGCGGCGGCATCCTGACGGGATGCCGCCGTTTTTTTTGCGGTCACCCGGTGTTGTGAAGGCCGGCTGCGATGCCGTTCATGGTCGTCCCGATGGCGTAATCGAGTTCCGCGCTTTGTTCGCCCGCGCGTTTTCGGCGCAACAATTCCACTTGAATGAGGCTCATAGGATCGACGTACGGGTTGCGCAGGCGGATGGAGCGCGACAGTACAGGGTTATGCTCGAGCAGTTCGCGCTGCCCGGTGATCCGCAAGATCATGCGCTGGGCGCGATCGAACTCCTCGACCAGCATGGAATACACGCGGTCGCGGAGGGCGGCGTCGTCCACGAGCGAGGCGTAGAGCCGTGCGATGGAGAAATCGGCCTTCGCCATCGCCAGTTCCACATTCCGGATCATGTCGGAGAACAACGGAAACTCCTCCGCCATTTTGCGCAGAATCTGCTCTTCTGCTGCGCCTCGCGATGCGAATTGCTCCAGCGCGCAGCCCACGCCGAACCAGGCCGGAACGGCGTGCCGGCTCTGCATCCAGCCAAACACCCACGGGATTGCGCGCAGGTCCTCCAGCCGGCTGCTGCCGCCGCGGCGGGCCGGGCGCGAACCGATGCGTGCCAGTTCCATTTCGTTGACGGGCGTCGCCTGCTCGAAGTACTGCAGAACCTCGGGGTTGTCGGCAATGTTCTGGCGGTAGTGCTGGAATGCCGACTGCGAAAGCTGCTCCATGGGAGCGGCCCATTCCTGTTCGTCGCGTTGCAAGGCCGTGGTCGGACGCACCAGCGCTCCAAGGCTGGCGGCGACAAGGATCTCCAAGTTCCACTCCGCCAAGGCCGTATCGGCGTACTTCCAGTTCAGCACCTCGCCCTGCTCGGTGATGCGAATGTGGCCGGTGAAATCGCCGACTGGTTGCGCAAGGATGGCGGAGTGGGTCGGGCCGCCGCCGCGTCCGACCGTACCACCTCGTCCGTGAAAGAGCCGAAGTTTGACGCCGCATTCGCGCGCCACCTGATGCAGAAGCCGGTGCGCCTTGTGCAACTCCCAAGTGCTGGTGAGCATTCCGCCGTCTTTGTTCGAGTCGGAGTAGCCCAGCATTACCTCCTGCCATCCGTGCCACGAGCGCAGCAGGGGGCGATAGTCCGGCGAGATCCACACCCGGCGCATCACCTCGGGAGCATGCTGTAAGGCTTCGATGGATTCGAACAGCGGCACCGGCATCAGGCCGGGGTCGTCGGGCGAACCCTCGGCCCGCGCACCCGACAGGGCCGCGAGACGAAGGACAGCAAACACGTCGTCTTCCGTCTCAGCGCCGCTGACGATGTAGCGCATCACGGCCTCCGGCTCAAAGGTCTTTTTCGCCTCCGCCACTGCGCGCAAGGTGTCCAACAGCTCGATGCCGGTTGCGGAGACACCCGCAAGGCGGCCCGTCGAGCTCACGTTCGCGATTTCGCTTAGCCCCTGACGATGCAACCGTGCGTGCTGCCGAATGTCGAGCGTGTGCAGCCGAAAACCGAACGTCCGAAGCTTGCACAACAAGACATCAATCAGCTCGGCCGCCATACGCGCACCGCCACTCGCGCACAGGCTTCGCCGAATGATCTCCAAGTCCTCACGAAACTCATCCGCTGACTGGTACGCCTCGGAGCGCCGGCGCTCTTCACGGGCGTACCGCAGGCGCGCACCCATCATCAGCAACAGGCGGCGGTAAGCCTCGGGATGCGGCGTACGCGACAACTCTTCCGCGGGCTCGGCGACCTGCCGCTCGTACTGCGCCAGCCTTTCCTGCATCTCCGGTGACGCTGCGACCTGATGGGTGGAAACCGTCAAGCGGCGAACCAGCAGGCCAAGTTCCTGGAGGTAATACGCGAGCAGCATGGAGCGGGCCAGTTCCAGCGCCTCGCGCGTACATTGCGGCGTGACAAAAGGGTTGCCGTCACGGTCGCCGCCGATCCAGGACCCGAAGCGCAGACATACTGGAAGCGATGCCATCTCGACTTTCGCGCCGTACACCGCGCGGAAATCCGCTGCAATGCCTTCGTACAAGCGGCCCGTCGCTTCGAACAGCGTCATGACGTAGTAGCTGATGCCGGTGCGGATTTCGTCCACCACCGTTGGCCGCTGGAGGCGGACTTCATCGGTCTGCCACAGCGCCGTGATTTCTGTCAGGATCACGCTCTCGCAAGCTTGCGCCTGCGAGTCCGGGAGCGGAAGCCGATCCAGCTTTTCGAGCTCAGACGCGATGCGGCGGCGCTTCAGCAGCACCGCCCTGCGGGTGATTTCCGTGGGGTGGGCCGTGAATACCGGCTGCACGTCGATCTCACCCAGGGCTGCCAGCGACTGTTCCAGCGTGATGCCCGCATGCTTCATGCGCAGCAAGGTACCGCGGAATGATCCGGCCAGCGGCGGCTCGTCGGCATGCAGCTCAGCCGCGCGACGGCGGCGCTTACGATGATTAGTTTCGGCGAGATTGGTCAGCTCGAAGTAGGCAGCGAAGGCTTTGGTCACGCGGTATGCAGTGTCGAGCTGCAGAGCTGCGACCTCGGACTTGGCTGACTGGAGCAGCGACTCGGATTCAGCAGCCTCACCTCCGGCCGCGCGTTCGCGGTGCTGAATCAGCAACCGCCGCAGCCGCTCGACCGTGTCGAACAGTTCCGTGCCAGCCTGCTCGGTGAGCACGCGGCCCAGCAGGACACCCAGCGAGCGCACATCGCGCCGCAAGGGCGCGTCTTTGGCTGCTTCTGAACTTCGTGCCGTCAGCTCCGCCAGCCGCTCGGGCTGGTTGGCTGCGCTCCACAGTGGCGGGGCGGTCTCCATCGATGTATTTTATGGGCGAACGGTCATCGCTGGAAGAGCGGAGGGGATCTTTCCATCTGCCACACATTTGTGTGACCATTGCTGCGGGTACCTGTCGAAGGAGAATTCGCTTGCCATATCTGCCCATCCGCTCGGCTACGCTCGCTCTGGTCTTCCGCAGATGTTTGCGCATTCCCCTCGCATGCTTGGTACTCACGGCGCTCGCTAGCACCGGTTCAGCGCAGTCGGCTCCAAGTGACACGAGCAAGCTATTGGCACCCACTCCTCCCATGGGCTGGAACAGTTGGGACTCCTACGGCGAGACGATTACCGAAGCGCAAGTACGAGCCACCGCTGATTGGATGGCCGAGCACCTGAAACAGTTCGGCTGGCAGTATGTGGTCATCGACGAAGGCTGGTACGTGAAGAATCCCGGGGCCAAGCCCGCCGACATCAAGTTCGTGCTTGATGAATCTGGCCGGTTCATTCCGACGATCGAGCGATTCCCTTCCTCGGCTGATGGCGCAGGTTTCAAGCCGCTGGCTGATTACGTTCACTCCCTCGGCCTGAAGTTCGGGATCCATATTATGCGCGGCATTCCGCGTGAAGTGGTGAAAGCAAATATGCCGATTGCAGCTTCGCAGTTTCACGCGGGCGAAGCCGCAAATCCCGATGACACGTGTCCGTGGAGCAACTTCATGTATGGAGGGAAAGACACGCCCGCGGGGCAGGCCTACTACAACTCCATCGCCAACCTCTACGCCAGTTGGGGTGTTGACTTCATCAAGGCCGATTGCATCGCCGACCATCCGTACAAGCCGGAAGAGATTAAGATGCTAGCGCTCGCTGTGAAGGCATCGGGGCGCGAAATGGTGCTGAGCCTCTCACCGGGGCCGACCTCGGTGGACAATGCGAGAACAGTCGCTGCCTACGCTGAGATGTGGCGCATCTCTGATGACTTCTGGGACCACTGGGGCCCGCTGCCTGACAAGCCGTGGTCGCAAGGCGTACGCGCTCAGTTCGACACGGCTGCGAAATGGGTGTTCTTCCACCAGCCCGGCCGATGGCCCGACGCAGACATGCTGCCGTTTGGGCACTTCCCGCATCCCGGCGACGGAGGGCCGCCTCGGGACACCAATCTCACTCACGATGAGCAGATGACTCTGATGACCTTGTGGTGCATGTTCCGGTCGCCACTCATCATGGGCGGAGACCTGCCCTCCAGCGATGAATGGACCACCAGGCTGCTGACCAACCCTGAAGTGCTCGCGGTGGACCAACACGCTTCCGGCCGGCGTCCAGTGAACACTACCGAGACCGCCGTCGTCTGGACATCGAAGCCTGAGGACGGACGGGGCTTCTACGTCGCGGTGTTTAACATCGGCGACAAAGAACAGACGCTCACCTATGACTGGACGCAGCTCGACTTGCCTAAGGCAAGGTATGCAGTGCGAGACCTCTGGAACGCTAAGGAGTTGGGAAACGCGGACATGCTGAAAGTCACGTTGCGTCCTCACGCCTCTGCGCTCTATCGAGTGGTGGCAAAACCGTAGCGCGCATCACGGGGTCGCTCCATTTTTCCTGCGTTCTTCCTCTCTTTTCCGTCCGCCGCACATCCTTTTAGTACGGGCCATGTGCGTCGTTGGATGGTGAAAACCAAACTAAATTTCGCAATTTCTAGCCGAGAATATTGTTCGGCCTCCGGCAATCCAACATGATTCTCACGCCGTAAGTCCACCGAGACGTTGTGGATCTTGACCGCTGTGGGACAGACCGCCTTGCGTAGCAGAGTTCATCAGGATTTGCACACGTTCTCACACTCCACTCTTGAGGACATCTCGATGAAACGTTTCCATCCAATGGTTGCCTACGGCGTTGCGTTGCTCCTGCTGGTTCCTGTCAGCATGTTCGGATCCAGCCATCGCGAAGCGCCGATCACAGCACTTGATCACGCAGCGGACGTCACCGATTGGTATGCGTTCGTAAGCTACGACCATCCGGATCGCATCACCATGATTCTCAACGTCGATCCGTTCCTGGAACCCGCCAACGGTCCCAACTATTTTCCCTTCGATCCGAACGTGCTTTACGAAATGTTCGTTGACAACAATCACGACGGGATTCCCGACATCACCTTCCAATTCCGGTTCACCACCACGATTCGGAACCCCGGAGTCTTCACCGGCTTTGCCGGAGGGATTGCCGGTATTCCGCAGATTACTGCCCTCAACGGACCGGGGTCGGAGGGCCTTAGTCTCAGCCAGACCTACACGGTCACCATGATCAAGAACGGAGTATCCACCGACCTGACGAACGGCAAGACCGCATACGCAGTTCCTTCGAACGTTGGTCCGCTGACGATGCCCGACTACAATTCGCTGTTTAACCAGGGCGTGGTGGACCTCGGGAACAACATCCGAGTGTTCGCGGGGACGGTGGACGATCCTTTTTTCATCGACCTGGGAGCGGCCTTCGACTCGCTCAATTTCCGCATGGGTGTCGGCGGGCTGCTGTCGCCAGCCGTTGATGCCGACGACAAGAACAACTACGCACCCGACGCTGTCGCCGGGTACAACGTAAACACGATCGTGCTGGAAATTCCCATCACGATGCTCACAGTGGACGGCAAGCTGCACGGCGCAGGCGAGAAAGAAGCTGTGCTTGGCACCTATGGGGCCACCGCGCGGCCGCAGATTTCGGTTCGTCGCGTGGGCGGCGGCTATGTGTTGGCCAACACGAACTTCGTGCAAGTGAACCGTGAAGGCAACTCGCTGATCAACGAACTGATCATCGGAACGGGTTCGAAGGACAAGTTCAGTACCGACGTGCCCGCGCATGACGCTCAGTTTGCCAGCTTCTTCCTCGATCCGTTGCTGGCGCATCTATTTAACTCAGTGCTCGGTGTTCCCATTCCACCCGCACCGCGCCTGGATCTGTTGCCTCTCGTCCAGTACATGGCCCCTATATGCCCGGGATGCGGACCCAACGATGCCGGCCCGATTGCCGACCTGCTTCGCCTGAATACCGGGATTCCTCCCACACCAGTTGATGACCAGAAACGTCTGGGCTTCCTGGCCGGAGACAACGCTGGTTTCCCGAACGGCCGTCGGCCGGTGGATGACGTTGTGGACATCGCTGCCCGCGCTGTCCAAGGCATTCTCGCCGACTCCAGCAAGTACCACGCCCCAATCGGCGATGGCGTGCAACTCAACGGCACGGGTTACAACAACACGTTCCCGTACGTGATGCCCGCCAACAGCGGACGAAACAGCGTACACATCGGACCTGGTCAGCCAGGTTGCTCAGGCCAGCCGATGGGCATCTGTCCGGTCAACTAACTCAACCTCGTGGCCGCCACGCACCCGGCCCGGCGGCCACGAAATAACTTCTAGAGACGAGGACTGCCATGAAAAGACTTGCGATATTCCTGTGGATTACTTTGACCGCGCTCGGGGCCTTTGCTCAAACCAACAATGCGGCCCAACCTGCACTGTCGCCGGCTGAACACAACATGGCGGCCGCCAGGAAGCTGATCGAAAAGAACCCTAAGAACTACGAAGCCTATAACGCTCTGGCGCTGGCCCTCTCACGCCGCGCGCGAGAGACTTCTGACGTTCGCTATTACGCTGAAGGCGAAGCTGCCTTGCAACAGTCATTCGAGATAGCGCCCGACAACTTCGACGGGAAACGCATCCAAGTGTGGCTTCTGCTGGGCAAACATGAATTTGCGGCTGCCCTGGCGGAGGCAAAGCAGCTCAATCAGAAGATGCCCGACGATGTGATGGTTTATGGCTTCCTGACCGACGCCAACGTGGAACTCGGCAATTACAAGGACGCCGAGAACGCTGCGCAGTGGATGTTGAATCTCCGTCCGGCGAACCAGCCGGCGGTGACCCGAGCAGCCTACCTGCGCGAACTGTTTGGCGATATCGATGGCGCGCTCGAGCTGATGAAAATGGCTTTTGATTCAAACCCGCCGACGCAAGTGGAGGACGGGGCGTGGATCCTGTCGCAAATGGCCCACCTGAACCTTGCGATTGGGAATCTGGACCAGGCGGAAACTGAACTGAACCAGGCGCTCGCTATGTTTCCGGGATACCATTATGCTCTGGGTAACCTGGCCAAGGTGCGAATCCAGCAGAAGCACTACGGCGCGGCAGTGGACTTACTGACGCAGCGTTATCAGGCCGCCCCTCATGCAGAGAACCTCTACGACTTGGCTGCCGCACTGCAGTTGGCCGGCCGCGATGACGAGGCCGCGAAGGCATTTGCGGAATTCGAGCAGAAGTCACTCTTGGAGACGGACCGCGGCGACAACTCGAACCATGAGCTCATTTTCTATTACGCAGACTACGCTAACCGTCCTGAGAAGGCACTGAATGTGGCGCAGCGCGAGATCGCTCGTCGCCGCGATGTGCATACACTTGATTGCTACGCTTGGGCGCTCTACAAAAACGGGAAGTATGCCGAGGCGCGCCAGCAGATCGAAGCCGCAATGGCGGTTGGTATTCGCGAAGCAAGCATCTTCCGTCACGCGGGAGAGATCGCCTTGAAGGCGGGAGACGAGCCGGCGGCGGAACGATATCTGCGCGAGGCCGTGCGCCTCAACAGTCTGGGTTCCGAACAAGCGGGTACAACGTTGGCGATGCTGCAGACCTCGCCGAAATCGGCGCGATAACGGCCATCGAGGAAGAGAGAGTATGAAAACCCGTTATCGGATCATGGTCGTTTCCCTACTCTGCCTGGCATGGACCGTGGCATGGGCGGATACGTATCCCGTCAGCGGGCACGTGCTTGATCCGCGGGGGGCCCCTGTCTCCGGCGCAAGGGTTAAGATCCTGAGCGCCGGTGACTCCGTGATCGGTGACGCCACTTGCGATGTGGATGGCGCTTTCGTATTCCCCAGCGTCGCCCGGGGAGAGTATCAGATAACCGCCGGATCACCATCCTTTGTATCGGTGCGATTGTCGATTTCAGTTGGTGCAGGTAGCCTCGGAGACGTGAAGCTGCGGTTCGAACAGATCGTGTCCCAGCAGCAAAGCGTCACGGTAGCAGCATCGGAGCCGTCATCGCTGACGCCGGATCCCGGGCAGAGCATCATCATCCATGATCAGGTGCTCGACGCTAACCCTGGACGCCCGGGCGCGCCAATATCGATTCCGGGCCTGCCCATCGAAACGGCTTCCGGCGGCATCAAGGCGCCGCAATACTTCGCTCCCGGGGTTGCCGGCGACCACGGTGAACCCATTGCGCAGTACTTCCAGATCGGCAACTTTCTGTATCCCAACAACCTTCCGGCAAATGCGCACGGCAACGGCTACGCCGATCCGAACACGCTGATTCCGATGACCATCGACGGCGTCACCGTCGACGGCGGCGCGTTCAATGTGCGCGAGGGAAATAATTCCATCGATCTCGCCACTACTTACGTTCCCCGCCAGCGCTTCAACAGCTTTTTTCAACTGACGGGAGACTATCGCGACGCTGACCTGATCGGTGGTTGGAGCCCCAGTAATCCACAGACCAACGCCTGGATCGCCGGCGAGATCGCGTTCGGCAATGGTTTTCTCGACCGGTTGGAACACCGCCAGCAGTACAAGTTGAACGGATTTCGCCAATTCAATCTTGGCCGTCATCAACTGAACCTGTTCGCGACGGGCTATTACGGATCGTCGTACGTGCCGGGGCTGATTCCCATCGGTGTTTCCGTTCCCGGCGATACCATCGATGACCGGCAACTCGACTACACACATAACTTTCTCGGGGTGATCAGCGACAATTGGAAACTGAGCCCGCAGCGGCAGCTATCGTTTTCGGGGTTCTTCCGCAACTACGCTCTCACGCTGCGCTCGAACTTTGGCGACGGCCTGATCCAGCAGAGCGAGACGCGCAACGTCTTGGGCGGCGAGGCCATGTACATCCAGAGCGTGCGTCACTGGCTGTCGTTCATGGGCGGGGTCGATCTTCGCCGCGATGCGCCCCGGAATCTCGATCTGAAGGGTATCGACGAGAATGGTTATTTTCAGCCGGTGACGAGCAACAATGTGACGATGTCGTTCGTCGAGCCGTTTGTCTCGTTCGACGGCACCGCCAGCCGCTATCTCCACTTCAACCTCGGAGTCCGCCAGGAGGCAGTCTGGATGGACAACCAGGACCTCATCAACCCACAGAACTCATTTGACAAGCTGGCGACGCTGACCCTACCCAAAGCAACCGTCACGCTGTTGCCTCCCGACCGCTGGTATCTGCCGCAGGTCGCGTTCAGTTACGGAGAGGCGTTTCACACCAACGATCCGCGAATCGGCAATGGCAGCGACGAGCCAACCCTGCTGGCGCCATCGCGCGCCTACCAGCTTGTGTTGTCGAAAGTGATCGAGCAAATCCAGTTCTATGTGACGCTGCGGCGAGTGTCGAACTCACTAGAGCTGGCAAAGATCGATCCCGACACCGGATTGCAGGAAGTCATTGGCCCGTCGCTCAACAGAGTCATCTCGATTTCGGCACAGCGAAATTTTTCTCGAGGAGCCATCTACCTTTCATATGCACAGGCCGACGCGCGCGACCGAATTACGGGCGAGCCCATCCCTGAGGCACCGCGCACCATCGTGGACGCAGTGGGTTCTTATAACCAGTTGCCGTTTCACTTGCGGGCCCGTGGCGAATTCGAATTCGTGAAAGCGAAGCCGCTTGGGGATGGTTTCTCCGGCGTCCCGGTGACCGAAATTCGCGGAGCGGTCCTGCGGCCCTTTCTGGAGGACCGCATGTCCATTGCAGTGAACTTCCTCATCGCTCAGGGCTATACAGGACAGACGACCGAAGTGCTCGCCTTGCCCACGGACCCCGAGCCTTTCGAGCGAGTAGTCGGCGTGCCGATCAAGTCATACGTGAGCCTCAGTTGGACGTATTACTTCAAACACTAGCGAGTCGATTACCGGTCAGCGGCCTAATGCTTGTAGACTCTCCACTTTCGCGGGTGATGCAGCCGCGCCAGCAATCAACCCTGAAGCAGAGGGTTTCCGTCGCGCCCGGCGTTTGGCGCGGCTCATTCCGCTGTGCGATACTTGAGTAACAACACGCCGTAACCCCAGTTCGTACGGCCTTCACACCCAACGCCGGGATGGCGGAACTGGCAGACGCAGCGGACTCAAAATCCGCCGAGGCTTATCACCTCGTGGGGGTTCGACCCCCCCTCCCGGCACCAACTTAACTCTAGCCGTTCCAGATACTTCACTGCACTTGGCGTCCGTGCACCCGGACGTTGCGCCATGTCCCCGTCGGTTAGTTTCGGCGCCTCCCGGAAGCGTCTTCGGTCGTTTCGGGTGGTAGAGGAGCGGTTAGTGAGCTGCCCACTTTCGCACACCGAACGGTGCGGGTGGACATTGCTAACCCGCCGGCAAGGACATAACTCTATCTATCCGATGATTGTTAACGACTTATTGTTGAACGGATGTGGCACCCCAATTGCCGAGACTCAAGTGGAGTAATGTCACGAGCTTATGGAGGGGACCATGGCCGGCATCGAGCGGACTCGACAAGTAATTTCGGGAAGGATTGAACCAGATGAACTGAGTACCCGACTGGAGGCAGGATGGAAACCAGTCGCAATCGAATGGGAGCGTGAGATCACGGAAGGACAGTCCGCACAACCCATGCTTGCGCCAGAGGTGCCGTTCGGACTTCGGGTGGCCGGCGATTGCTCCCATCTGGAGGAAGATCCCCGCGAACGAGAAGTACTGTTCCAGATCATGGAATTGACCATTCAGGACGGCCCATATTCGGGGATCGCGGACGAGCTAAACCGCCGCGGCTATCGCACGCGCCAGGGAAAGAAGTGGAGTCCGGTATCGGTGTTTCAGATGATGCCACGGCTGATTGAGGCAGGCCCCACCATTCTCAACAGCGAGGAATGGCGGGAGCGGCGGCAGAGTTTCAAAATCGCGAGAAGCGATTGACAGGACTGCGACCGGCTGACCCAGATAGCTTCTGAGGTTTGGCATAGACATCGGAGCGCCAGCGGCGCTGGGGCTATCCGCGGACATTCAGCCGACGGGCGGCCTTGCGGGCCGTTCGATCCGCAAGTTCACACTCCGCTAACGGGTCTCTACTCCAAACGCAAGGCTTCCATCGGCTCGATGCTGGCGGCCCGCCGAGCCGGGATGAAGCCTGCGAGCGCAGCGGCTGCCGAGAGTACGCACCCGGCAATCGCGATACTCAGTGGATCATACGAGCGCACTCCGAAAAGTTGGTCTGCCATCAGCCGTCCCGCCAGTAGGGCGATCGGAATCCCGATAGCGAGCCCCAGTCCCACTTGCACGAACGCACCTCGCAGCACCATACGGACCACGTTGGCGCGGTCCGCGCCGAGGGCCATGCGCAGGCCAATCTCGCCGGTGCGGCGCGCTACCGCATAGGACGTGATGCCATAGAGCCCCACTGACGCCAGTATCAATGCCAAGGCGCCGAACAATATGGTCAGTCGAGCAATCAGTCGCTCCTGATTGAAGTTGTCGGCCACCTGGTAGTCGAGCGAGTGAAGATCGATCACCGTCAGGTTGGGATCGATGTCGGCGAGCGTGCGGCGTACCAGCGCATCCACATTCTGCGGCGGCCGCTTGAAATGCAACGTCACCGAGTTGATATAAAGTGACCGGCCTTCGGCCATGACTTCGTTGGGGTCAGTGACCACTAACTGTTGGTCCAGCGGGCGAAAGTACATCGGGCGTACGTCTCTGCGCGGATTGGTGTACTTAGCATCGGCCACGACCCCCACGATCTCGAATGCCCCGGAGAACTTCAGCTCAAAAACGCCAAAGTGGCGGCCAATTGGGTCTTCTTTGGGAAAAAACTTCTTGACGAAAGCCTGGTTCACCACCGCCAACTTCTGCGAGGTTGCGGAATCGGCATCGGTGAAGCCGCGTCCACGGATAACCGGTTGCCCGACGGTTTCAAAAAACTTAGGACTGACCCGGTCCCAAGAGGATCCGTTGTGGGCATTCGGCCCTGGGTCGGGCCGTCCTTCGACGAAGACCTGCTCTCCCCAGTTGTTGCCCTCCAAGGTGCTATACAGCGCCAAGCCAACACTTTGCACTCCGGGCACCGCTCCAAAACGCTGCTCCAACTCCTGGTACAACGCTGGCAGTTTCGCAGGAGTGTAGCCAGCGCCGGCGGGATCAAGGTGCAGCACGTAGCGATCGGACGTCTGGATGCCGAAGTCCTGACGTTCCATGTTTCGAAGACTTTTGGTCAGCAGCCCGGCGGTCACCAGCAGTACCAGGGACAAAGCGGCCTGGAAGACGATCAGCGACTTCTGCGGCAGGGATGCCCGGTCGCGTGTCGAGCGGTTCACGCCGCGCAGCGCTTCCGCCGGATCGGAGTGCGACGTTATCCATGCCGGCACGATACCGAAGACGATTCCCGTCAATAGAGACAAAAGGAAGGCGAATCCCAGCACCGGCAGCGACGGACTCGCGTCGATCGGCAAGTGGACAGCGTCGGGAAACGCCAGCGAGAGAATAGTTTTGGTTCCGGCGTACGCAACAGCGAGGCCTGCAAGTCCTCCCATACAGCCCAGGAGCACGCTCTCAGTGAGCATCTGCCGAATCAGCCGGCTTCGCGCCGCTCCAAGAGCCATACGGATCGACGTTTCCGACTTTCGAGTTACGCCGCGCGCCAGCAGTAGATTGGCCACGTTGGCACAAGCCACCAGAAGCACCAGAGCCGAGATCGCCATCAGCAAGTAGAGTCCCTTGCCAGTTTCCTGCTGGAGGTTTTGGATGCCCGCGCCTCCGGGTGTGATCACGACGTGCTGCTTCGGAATAATGGTCGAACCGCCGTTGCGAGTGTACTCTTCCCGGGAGCCCATCCAATTGCGCAGGGTGGTCGACATTTTGGCCTGAAGGGGGCCCATTTCCACCCCCGGCTTCACCCGTCCGACCGCGTAAAGCCAATTGCTGTCAGGTACGTGGAGGAGAGAGTTTTGTCCTTCAATCACTGGCTCGATTGCGAGGGGAAGCCACAAAGCCGGCGGACTGCTGCGAATCCGGTCGCCAAAAAATCCGGGAGGCGCAACTCCTACTACAGTCGTCGGCTGGCCTTGCACGTACAAGGTTGAACCCACGATCGAAGGGTCGCTGCCGTAGTCCGATCGCCAGGTCTGGTAGTTCAATACCACTGCCGGAGCGGCTCCGGTGGTGTCGTCCGCAGGCGTTAACATGCGCCCAGTGAATGCACCAATTCCAAACGTCGAGAAGTAGTTGCCGGATACGTACTCGCTGCGCTCGGCTTTGGCCGGTTCGGAGCCGCGGCGCACGGTCATCGTGTTCTGTCCCGATTGCATCGCTGCCAGCTGCTCGAACTCGGGGGTATTGTCGCGAAGGTGCTGGTACAACTCGTAGGAAAAGAGGTCGAAATCGCCGTCGTCGTTGATAAACCCGCCGTTCACACAGCAGTCATCCAGGTCGCCCACGCGATAAAGAGTTTTGGGGTCGACTACGGGCAGCGACTTCATCAGCACGGCATGCACCAGCGTGAAGATGGCCGTGTTCGCGCCGATTCCGAGCGCGATGGTGAGGATGACGGTAAGCGTAAAGCCCGGCGACTTGCGCAATTGCCGGAGCGCGATACGGATGTTGTGCATGGGAAAGTCCCTCGCGATTCAAATGGTGCTGCAAACACTTACGATTGGTGGGGCGTTATAGTTCAACCTGTATGTCGATATGACCTTGGTTCAGAATTCGGCAGGAGCACCGTCCATCGCCGTCGCGCTCTGACTAGAGCCGCGTCGTTGCTCTATAGACGCATCTAAACCGGATCCGTTTGGATATATGGCAACTGGACAGTTACCGTGCAGCCCCGGCTGTCGGCGCGATTGCTCAAGTCAATCGAGCCACCATGCGCCTCGGCGATCTGCCGCGAGAGCACTAGGCCTATTCCCAGGCCTCCTGGCTTGGTCGTATAGAAGGGCACGAATGCATTACCGGGATTGAGCAGCCCGATGCCGTTGTCCTCGACGATCAGCGAGGCGCCGTTGTCGTCTTGCCGCCAGCGCAGCACAACTTCGGGAGCAGCACAAGGTGAACTGCCGTCAGCGGAAGAATGCGCTTGTTCCAATGCGGAGTCCACGGCGTTCCGTACGAGGTTGATAAGCATCTGCTCGATCAAGTCGGGATCGATCATCAGCACCAAATCGGGCCCGTACTCCAATGAAACCTGCAGTCGCGTTTCCAACACCGCGACACGTTCGACAAGTGGCCGAAGTGCAACCGATTGAAGTGTGGGAGGAGGCATCTGGGCAAGACGCCGATACGATTCCAGGAACCTATTCAGCGAGCCGGTCCGCGACTCGATGATTTCGAGTCCGCGCTGAAAATCAACCTTGGCGCCTTCCGGCAAATCAAGTTGTGAAAGACGGGTCGCCAGGCTGCCGGCGATCGATTTGATCGGCGTGAGCGAGTTGTTGAGTTCGTGTCCCATCACACGGATCAGGCGGTGCCATGCATTGCGCTCTTCGTGGCGAAGCGCCGGACTGACATCCGAAAGAACAATCAGAGTATGAGGGACCCCGTTCTGACGAAACGAACGTTTACGCACCATCCATCGGGCATTGGGCGTGGAGTACGGAAGGGACACCAAAGCAGCATTCCGGGCGGCAAAACATGCGTCCAAGCCAAGTTCGACGGCAGTCTTGCCGAGCAGACGGCCGGACGGCTGCTGGAGCAGGCGTTCACCCGCAGCGTTGACCAATCGCAGCAAGTGCATCGGGTCGAACGTGAAAATGGGAACATCGATTTCGTCCGCCACACGTCGCAGCAGTGCAGCGGCCTCGATAGACTGAATTCGCTGCTCGGCGAGAATGTCCGCCAGCACATTGATTTCCAGCGCCAACTGGCCAAGAGCGTCGTTCAGGGACGCATCTCGGGCACGAAATGAGTAGTCCTCTTCGCTCAAGGCGCTCACGACGTTCGACAAAGTCTGTAATGGACGAACGATCTGCTCGAGCAGGATTTGGACCAGGATGAACCAAACAACCAGCTCAGCGGCGGTGAGGCCGATTTTGGCCCCTCGCGACCAGGGCTGGGACCAGATTAGCGTTGTGCCAACAGCAACACCAGGAAGACCAGATAGTATGGCGAACCATGCAATCCGCCGTTCGTACACGAGCCGGTGGGGCTTGAACTGCTCGATGGCGCGGCGGTCGCGTTCCCGGTATGCGCCACTCGGGCTAGAGCCCATAGCGTTCCATGCGGCGGTAGAGCGCGCCGCGGCTCAATCCCAGCGCCTCAGCGGCCTGACTGATGTTTCCATCGAAGCGCCGCAACGCTTTCCGCACCAGGATGCACTCGACTTCTTCGATGCTGAGATCTTCCAGGTTTTGCCCCTGCGGACGCTGCAAGTTCAGACCCAAGTCGGAAACCTGAATTTCGTCGGTTTGAGCCATCAGGACGCAGCGCTCCAGAGTGTGTTCCAGTTCGCGAACATTACCCGGCCAGGCATACTGCATCATGGTCTGCATCGCCGCTGGTGAGAATCCGCGGACTTGCACACGGTACCGCACAGAGTAGCGCGACAGGAAATGGGCTGCCAGGGCGGGTATATCTTCGCGGCGCTCTCGCAAAGCAGGTAGGTGAATTTCCACCGTATTGAGCCGGAAGAGCAGGTCCTCGCGAAACAGGCCACTGGCGATCGCTTCGGCAAGGTTCGAATTAGTGGCGGAAATCACGCGCACGTTTACGCGCTTGGTACGTGACGAGCCGACACGCTCGATTTCGCCCGTCTCGAGGACACGGAGTAGTTTCGCCTGCTGGCGCATGGGAACATTGCCGATTTCATCGAGAAAGATGGTTCCTTTGTCGGCTAGCTCAAAGCGGCCGATACGATCCGTGCGAGCATCGGTGAAAGCGCCTTTTACGTGCCCAAAAAGCTCACTCTCGAAGGTGCCCTCCGGCAGGGCCCCGGTATTGACGGCGACAAGCGGCATGGCCGCTCTTGACGACAGGGTGTGCAGGGTTCGTGCTACAACTTCCTTACCCGTACCATGCTCTCCGGTGACCAGCACATTCGCATCGGAGGGACCTATGCGCGCCATGGTCTGCAATACGGGCTGCATGGCGGGTGCCGAGGCGATGAGGTCCGGGGCGCCTTCGGCGCGCAGCAACCGGGTTTCAGCCTCCAGTTGCTGGGTGCGCTGCAGAGCGCGATGCAACTCCACCTGGGTACGGATGATGGTCAGCAAGCGCTCGTTTTCCCAGGGCTTCTGAACAAAGTCTCGCGCACCGCGGCGCATGGCTTCGACGGCGAGGCCAACATTGCCCCATGCCGTCATCACGATGACCGGAAGGTTGCTGTCAAAAGAGACGATCTGCGAGAGCAGGTCGAGTCCTTCCTGGCCCGAGGTTGTGTCGCGGGTGTAATTGAGGTCGATGAGTACGGCGTCGTAGAACTCGCTGGCCAGCGACTCGCGCACCGCTGCCGGTGATTTCGCCGTGTCGACGACGAAGCCTTCGGGACGCAGCAGAAGTTCGATGGCTTCCAGAATAGGGGGATGGTCATCGGCTGCAAGGATGCGGCCGGCACGTACGGGCCCGCGCGCATCGTGAACCGCATTGCCAGCTTCGGTCCGGCTAGTTTGGGTTGGTGCTTTGGCCAACATGGTCTCCCGACGGCGCGATGCCATCGACCGCTTTTTGGACTTCGATGCCATTATCCGCCAGAGTCGTGCCAGTGGCACGTTCCAGCTCAACTTTCGACTTCTGGTAGGCGGTATTGGCGTTCACCAGGTCCAACTCGGCGAGAGCAAGATCACGTTGCGCGGTCAGCGTCTGGAAGGGCGAGCCCGCACCGAGGTCTTGCTCTTTCTGCATGATGGCGAAAGTCTTCTGTGCGAGGTCACGGGCTTTTTGAGCAGCCTGGACGCGGGCGCGGCTCTGCTCCAGCGCGTATTGCGCGTTGCGTACCTCGATGCGAATCTGTTTCTTCAATTGCTGCAGGCGCAGTTCGGCCTGGCGATATTCCAGTTCCGAACGATACTGGTCGGCCTTCGCGACGCGGTTACGAATGGGAATATTGAGGTTCAACCCAACAAAGTAATCGGGCGACGTGTTGTTGTACGCGTTCTCAAATGCGCCCCAAAAACCTGTCGGCAGGATCGAATTGTTCTCAGCGTAATAAGAAGGATTCAGCTGGCCTGCCAGTCCTGTGCCGCCATAGAAGCCAACCGCCGACAATGTCGGCAAGAGCGCATTTTTTGCCGCCTGACGACTGATCTGGCGGTTGACCAGATCGATGTCCGACTCGGCCAGCTCGGGACGATCTTGCAGCGACTTGGTGATCAGGTCCTGCACCGACTCGTCGGCTTCGGCTCCGGTCACGCTGGAACGGTCGGTCGGCACCACGGGCATCGACTCGAGCACCGGGTCGTCGAGGTTCTTGGTGATCGCGTTCTTCATGAGCGATTCCTGGAGCTGCAACGTGGTCTTGGCGATGAGTAGGTCCTGATCGCGACGCGAAACTTCGGCTTCCGCTCGCATCACGTCCATGGCGGGAACAGCCTCAAGCTGCAATTGCTTTTGCGCGTTGGAGAGGCTCTGCTGCGCGAAGGCGAACGACTGCTCGGTTACGCGCTCGGCTTCGTAGGCGCTGACCAGGTCCCAATACATATTCGAGATCTGGGTGACGGTAGCGACCAGCTGGTCTTTGAAGGCGATGTCAGAGATTTTCTTGTTGTTTCTCGCAATGCGCAGGTAGCGAAGGTTGGGGCCGAGCCCAAAGCCCGACAACAGCTGCTGCTGGACGCTCACACGGTAATAGGCGCCCAGCCCCGGCGAAAGATTGCTGTAGATACTGTTGGTCGTCTGGCGATTGTTCTGGGTTTCAAAGCTGACGCTGGTTCCGGTAGCAAACGCCTGTTGAAATTGAAGATTGAATATTCCGGTGTTCTGCTGCAGCGAAGGCACACCGTAAATCTGCAGGTTGGCCAGGGGCTGGGTGAGGTGCTCGATGCCCATGTTTCCGGAGATCACCGGGTCGTACGACTGCACGGGAGCACCGGCGCCTAACGTTGACTGTACCAGTCCCGCAGCGCCGGCGCCCGCGCCACCCGCGCCGCCCGTGGTACCACCAGCTCCCGCTCCTGGCGCTCCACTTCCGAATCCGCCAACGCCTCCGCCGGGAGTTCCTTGCACCACACCGGTATTGACGCCGCGGAAAGAAGCGCCAGCCTTGGTTCTCAGAATGTCGGTGTCGGCGATGGGCAGGTTGTAGCGCGCGATGGCGACGTCGAGATTGTTCTCGATCGCCAGTGAGATGGCGTCCTTCAGCGAGATATACAGCTTGCCATCGCGAATGAGTTGATCGAGCCGCGGCGAGTTGACGAGGTTCGGCTCAGGGACCGAACGCGAGCGATAGGCGTCGAATGGTTCCCAGCTATGCGGCATCACAAACTGCGGTGGCGTCTGAATGCTGGATTGCGCACTGCTCGTAGCCGTGGCAGGAGCGACCGGCGCGTTCGGCTGTTGAGCCTGTGCGCTGACCAGCAACGAGCACAGCAACGTAATCAGAACAGGCGATTTTGCAGTGCGTTCGTTCATGATCGCGATGCCTCGGCAGGAGATGCAATGTTCGAGTTACCGGTGTCGCCGGCCAGCCAGCCGTCACGCAGGTTGATCGTGCGCGAGCCGTACGATGCGTTGACGTCGGAGTGCGTGACCTGCACGATGGTCGTGCCCTGGCGGTTCAGTTCGGTGAACAGCTCCATGATTTCTATGGCCTGGCTGGAGTGCAGGTTCCCCGTGGGCTCGTCCGCCAGCAACAGGGCTGGTTTGTGAATCAAGGCGCGCGCAATGCCCACAAGTTGCTGCTGGCCGCCCGACATCTGGTTGGGATACAGATCTTTCTTGGCAACGATCTGGAAGCGGTCGAGCGTGTCCGCCACCATCGCCTGCCGCTCGCTGCGTGGAATGTCTTTGTATAACAGCGGAAGGTCGATGTTCTCTTGTACGGTAAGGTCGTCGAGCAGGTGGTAGCTCTGGAAAACCATGCCGATGTTCCGTTTGGCCAGATCGGCACGTTCTTTGCGTTTCATGGCGTGGACAGCCTGGTCGCGAAACCAGTATTCCCCAGCCCACTGGTCGTCGAGCAGGGCGAGTGCGTTCAGCAGAGACGACTTGCCCGCACCGGAAGGCCCCATAATGGTGAGAAACTCCCCCTCCGGGATTGTGAGATCGATCCGGCGAAGCACCCATGTCTCGCCAGCGGCGGTTTTGTAACTACGTTCAAGATTCTTAAGTCGGATCATGTCTGTTTGCTACTGTGACGCGGCGGTATTTTTGGGCACTGGATGCGGCCGGCGTTTGAGCCGGCACGGCGGTGCACTGATTACTGCGATTCCTGCATCAGGGTGCGAAGCTCGTCTTCAGCCACCACCTTGCCGTCAAACAGGTGCACCTCGCGCTCGGCATGCGCGGCAAAGCGCGGGTCATGGGTCACCATGCAGACAGTTGCACCGTCGCGGTGCAATTTTTGCAGCAACTCCATCACGGCTTCGCCGTTGCGGGAATCGAGATTTCCGGTGGGCTCGTCGGCCAACAGGATGGAGGGAGAACCAGCAAGCGCACGCGCCACCGCAACACGTTGCTGCTGGCCGCCCGAAAGTTGCGAGGGATAATGCCGCAGGCGATGCGCCATTCCCACTCGCTCCAGCGACTCAAGCACGCGGCGCTTGCGTTCTGCAGCCGGCATTCCGTCGCGGTACGTCAGTGGCAGTTCGACGTTCTCGTACACACTGAGGTCGCCGATGAGGTTGAAACTCTGAAAAATGAACCCAATCTCGCGATTGCGGATACGCGAACGGTCGGCAAAGTTGAGGTTCTCAACGGTCTGCCCGTTGAGCTTGTACTTGCCTGCCGTCGGGGTGTCGAGCAACCCAATGACCGCGAGCAAGGTTGACTTGCCACAGCCGGATGGCCCCGACATAGCTACGTATTCGCCTTGGCGGATGGTCAGATGAACGCCAGACAGGGCGTGGGTTTCGACTTCGTCTGTGTAGAAGACCTTCGTCAAGTTCTCAATTTCAATCAAAGGGACAGCTTCATTCATAATTTGTCCGTTCCATGGTTGGGACATCTGCGGATTTGGAGTGGCATACTCTACTCAAGCCTTACGCGATCGGTGTTGTCCCATCGCGACATATCAGACAAGATGACCGTGTCGCCTTCCTTCAGTCCTGATCCAATCTGGATTAAGTTCACTGAAGCCCTTCCGGTCTTAACCTGCACTCGCGTGGCAGCGTTGCCCTGGCTGTCGAGAACGAACATCGAGATCGTGCTGTTCTCCTGGCCGAACGCCGGACGTCCGACGTAAAGCACGTTTTCCAGCTTCTCCAGGTCGATCGTTCCATCGACGCTGAGATCAGGACGCGCACCCTTGGGCAGCTCGCCCGTGAGTGATACGTCAACCGTCACCGTTCCGTTCTGCACGGCGGGGTCGACCCGGCTGACACTCCCGGCGATCACCCCGTTGTGCGTGTCGATCGACGCAGGTTCACCAATCTGGACATCGCGCGCCTGGGTCTCCGGTATCTTCAGTTCGGCCATTAAATGGTTGGGCTGTACGATCTTCGCCAACTCCGTGCCCGGCATCACATGTTGACCAACCTGAAGAGGCAATTCGACCAGCACACCGCTCACCCCCGCCCGAACCTTCAGGCGATCCAGTTGCTTCTGCTTTAAGTCCGCGAGTGCGCGCATCTGATCGACTTTGGCCTGCTGTACCGCCAGTTGGGAGGCGATTGCCTTCTGGTTGATCTTCAGCCTCTCATCTTCAATCCCGTTGCGGGTGACCAGCTCTTCCGCCTTACCTTGTGAGGCCTTCGCCGTCAGCCCGGAGACGACCCCTAATTCGTAGAGCGCTTTATCGGTCTGCGCCTGGCGCTGCGCCTCGTTGTAGTCGGCGTTGACGGTGGCGGCCCCGGCTCGCTGGTCCATCAGATCACTGTCGAGCTTGACTCGCAGGCTTTGGTATTCAGCCTCTGCCGCTTTCACTTGAAGTTGGGCATCCAGCGCTTCCTGCTCCAACTGGGGATTGGTCATCTCCACTAGAAGCGTGTCGGCGTCGACCTGCGACCCGGGCAGCCTTACGATCCTGAGGACGGTGCCCTCGGTCTCGGCCGGAATCTGGCGCACATCGTCACGGCTCGGGATGAGAGTTCCCAAGCCCCGCACCTGCCGCAACATGGATCCACGTTTCACGGTGTCGGTCCAGATGGTGGCGCGCTCCACGGTAGGCGCCGCGGGCTTCAAGCGGTAGACACCTATGGTCAACAGCACTACGGCCAAAATTCCGACGCTGCCCCAGATCATCTGGCGGCGGCGCTTCTGGCGTTTCAACTCGGGGCGGGCGATATCCATTGCATTATGTCTGGAGCAACTCGACAACCAACTTTGCCATTCGCTACCTATTGAGCCAAAAGCAGTTAGAGTCCAGCGTTAGGACCGCGCCACGCCTCTGTGTCGCGCAACGCAGGAAAGTGTCCATTTCCGAACAGCTATGCTGGCTCGCTTTGGGATGCAAAGACCCCATTGCTGAAACGACCCGGATCGCGCCGAAGCTACAAGCGGGCGATCGTAATTTCGAGCCGTCTCTCTCGCTCTGCGGCGTACGCATCCCGACGGGCGAACCTTTTTTGGTCGAGCATATCGATGCATTGCAATTATATGTGGAATGCATATACTTGACGCCATGACCGACGATCCCATAGCCCAGCTTCCGCTGCAACCCACTACGTTTCATATTCTGCTTTCGCTCGCCGATGAGGACCGGCATGGTTACGCCATCATTCTTGACGTAGCGGCGCGCACAGACGGAGAAATCAAGCTGAGTGCGGGAACGCTCTATCGCTCGATTCAGCGGATGCTCGAGGCGGGACTGATCATGGAAGCCCGGACCAGGCCTGCTCCTGCACTGGATGATGAGCGCCGCAGATACTACCGAATTACGCCATTTGGAAGGTCGGTGGCTCGGGCCGAGGTGGAACGTTTGCGCACCCTCGTCAAGATGGCTCGTTTATGCGGGCTCGATCCGAGGACAACGTCATGATGTTCTACCGCCTCTTGCTCCACCTATATCCTTCTTCCTACCAGAGCGAATACGGCGAAGAGATGAGCGCCATCTTTTCGCAACAACTTGCCTTGTGCGATGGACTGCTGTCGAGGATATTGCTATCACTCGATGCGTTTGGCGAAGTGCTTGCCAACGCAGCCATCGTGCACTGGGAGATTGCTAAGCGGGACCTCTGGTATTCCTTGCGGTCGCTGTTGCGCTCCCCTGGGTTTGCCTTGACTGCGGTTTTGCTGATTGCGATCGGAATCGGGGCCAACGCCGCCATCTTCTCACTTGCGGATTTTGTGCTGGTCCGGCCGCTGCCCTTTCCTGAATCGAACCGGCTGGTAAAGGTCTGGGAAAAGCATCCAGGCTACACAATGATGGAGCTCTCGCCTGCTAACTATCGGGACATCAAGACGGCCAACACCTCGTTCGCATCGCTGGCGGCGTACACCGATATGTCCATGAACCTGGTTGGCCAGGGAGAACCGCAGCGGCTTGAGGGAGCTTGGGTCACCGGGAACCTCTTCTCAACGCTCGCCAGACCTGCTTTGCTGGGCCGCTACTTCAGCGAACGCGACGATCAGGCGGGCGCTCCCACAACCGTCATGCTGAGCTACGGGCTGTGGCAGACCGACTTCGGAGGCGACGCCGGCGTGCTGGGGAAATCCATCATCCTCGACGACAAAGCCTACACGGTGATCGGGGTGATGCCTCCTGATTTTCAGTTCCCCACTCGCGAGACGCAGTTCTGGAAGACGTTTCAATTTCAGGAAGACGCTTACAAGGAGCGCGACGACAACTGGCTGGACGGCATAGGCCGTCTGAAGCCTGGCGTTTCACTCGCGCAGGCGCGCTCGGAGTTGACTCTCATCGGCGATCGCCTGCGACAGCAGTATCCCAAGGAGAACCAGGATGTAGGGCTATCGGTGATATCGCTGCGCGACGAACTCTCGAAGCAATCTCGCCTCTTGCTTTTGGCTCTGTGCGGAGCAGCGCTTTGCGTGCTGGTCATCACCTGTGCGAACCTAGCGAACCTGTTGCTGGTGCGGTCCTTGGCACGGCAAAAGGAGCTCTCCATCCGAGTTTCGCTGGGCGCCAACCGCCGCTCCATTTTGCGGCAACTCCTCTCCGAAAGTTTGATCCTCGGGCTCACTGGAGGCGTCGGCGCAATCGGCGTGGCAGCCGCAGCCTTGCCCTTGCTGGCGCGGCTGGTTCCGCATGGTCTGCCGATTCAAGAGGTACCTCCGATCGACATCAGGCTGCTGCTATTTGCGTTGGGCCTCACCGTGATAACCGTCACGGCCTTCGGGGTCGCTCCTGCGATTCGAGCGTGCCGAAACGCCGGCTTCAGCGGACTTCGCGAAGGCGTGCGGACCGGAGGAGCCGGCCATCACCGCTCGCGGTCTGTGCTTGTGGTCGCCGAAGTCGTTGTGTCGGTGGTGCTCCTGATCTCGTCGGGCCTGCTGATTCGCGCGCTGTGGAGAGTGCAAGCCACCAATCCCGGGTTCCGCACCGACGGCATCCTGACGCTGAGGACGGCGTTACCTCTTCCCAAGTATGACAAGACCAGCGTTCGCGACCAGTTCTACACCAAGGTTCTGACAGAGGTTCGCAGGCTGCCCGGTGTGACAGACGCGGCGTACATCAGTGCGCTGCCAATGGTCTGGCGTGGAGGCATCTGGCCAGTGGTGGTCAATGGCCGCTCGCAGAACCGTGCGGAAGGTACTTCCGCCAGCCTGCGTTACGTTACGCCGGACTTCTTCGCGACCATGGGGGTTCCCGTCCAGTCCGGACGTGACACAAGCGAAGCCGACACCATCGATCACCCGTTTGTCGCCGTGGTCAGTGAATCATTTGTGCGTCGCTACTGGCCGGACCAGGACCCGATTGGACGGCATTTTGATTTTGGCCTGCACGATCGCGAGGTGATCGGCGTAGTCGGCGACGTCCGCGTGCGCGGGTTAGAACGGGTCAGCGAGCCCCAAGTGTATCTCTCCGATAAGCAAGTTCCCGATGGATGGATTATCGGCTATACGCCCAAAGATCTCGCGATCCACTCCTCGCAGCCGCCGGAGCGACTGATTCCCGCAGTGCGGAAGATCATCGCCGCCGCCGACCCCGAGCAGCCAGTCTCGAACGTGAGAACGATGGAGGAAATTGTCGCTGGCGAAACGGAATCTCGAGCCATCCAGATGCGGGTGCTAATCACGTTCACCGCGATCGCGGTGCTGCTTGCAGGCCTGGGCATTTATGGACTTCTTTCTTTCACTGTGTCATTGAGAAAGCAGGAGTTCGGCATCCGCATGGCGCTCGGGGCTCAACAGGGCGATATTTTCAAGATGGTGTTGAGGCAGGGCGTCGTGCTGGCACTCGCCGGCCTGATACCTGGGTTGGTGTTGGCGTATGTTGCAGCAAGGCTCCTGGAAAGCTTGCTGGCCGGAATTGGGCCGGCCGATATCGTGACATTTTCTTCCGCAGCAGCCTTATGCTTCGTCACAACCTTGGCGGGCTCGATATTCCCTGCACTGCGCGCAGTCAGCGTTGATCCGACGGTCGTAATGCGCGCCGAGTGACAATCTGGCTACCTCTAAAGTGTACCGGTGTTCGGAGTCGGCCACTGGTTTTCCGTTACGGACAACTCTTGCGCCGCGGCGGACTGCAGTAGCCCATATTTTCAGCAACTTGCATTGGTGGTAAGAATGCAGTCTCCGAGTTGGGTTTCTGCCTCGCAGGAGCAACGAAAATGGAATCGGTACTGCAGGATCTTCGCTTTACGGCCCGTCAACTGTTGAAGAACAAAAGCTTTACCTTGACAGCGGTACTTTCGCTGGCGCTCGGCATTGGGGCTACCACTGCGGTCTTCAGCGTGGTCTATGGCGTTCTCCTCAATCCTTACCCGTATAAAGACGCGAAACGCATGGTGCACGTGGAGTTATTCGACAAAGATGGCCGCCAGATGGGGCTGCTGTTCAACACCGGGGCGGAACTGAATGACCTAAAGCAGGCCAAATGCGTTGACGAAATCTTCATGCAGGGTGGCAACACCGTAACCATGACGGGAAGTGGTCAGATTCCCGTCTCGGTACAGCTGGGCGAGTACACGCTGAACGTCTTCGAGTACATGGGAGTGCCGCCTCTGCTGGGGCGCCAATTCACATCTGCCGACATAACCGACGGTAAGGCGTCGCCGGTCGCGGTACTGGGTTATTTGTTCTGGAAGAAGCAGTTCAATGCGAGTCGAGACGTTCTGGGCAAAACGATTGAGCTCGACCACAAGCTTTACACGATCATTGGAGTAGCCGGGCCGCGCTTCACCTGGGGCGACTCGGATGTTTACGTCCCCTATACTCCGACAGGCGACCCGCACGATTACCGCAACAGCTTCATCAAACTCAAGCCCGGCGTCACTTTGGAAGCCGCCAACACTGAACTGCAGCCGATTGTTCTTAGCTTCAAAGACCGGGACCCCAAGAATTATGCACCGGTTGTCCGCACCAAGACAGTGACGCTCAACGAGCAGGTGCTCGGCCAGTTTTCCGGGACGCTGATGCTGCTGTTCGGCGCCGTGGTGTTGCTTCTGGTCATCGGTTGCGCCAACGTTTCTATCCTGATGCTGGCCCGCGGGGCGGCGCGCATGCACGAACTGGCGCTGCGTTCCTCGGTAGGCGCCTCGCGCTGGCGAATTATGCGGCAATTGCTGACTGAGTCAGTGTTGCTATCGTTGACCGGCGCCGCGATTGGGGTGTTGCTGGCTTTTGCAGCGGTGAAATGGATCGCTGAGGCGTTGCCCTTCTACTCGTTCCCGCACGAAGCTGCCATTCATGTCAGCCTTCCGGTGTTAGCTTTCTCTGTCGTGATCGCCGTGATTACCGGGATTCTGTTCGGGATGTCCCCGGCCCTTCAACTCTCGCGTCCGAACTTGAGTGAACTGATTCAGTCCGGCTCAACCCGGCACTCCGGAGGAGGCAGCGATCGCAAGACCCATCGGGCGCTGATCACGGGGCAGGTTGCGCTCACACTCGTGTTGCTGACGATTGCAGGTGCGGCTACCCGCGCCTTCCTGACCGCGTACCGAGTCCCCCTCGGCTTTGACGTCGATAAGGTCACATCGCTCAACCTTGGGTTACCCCGAAAGTCGTATCCGGGTTGGACCGAGCGGGCCAATAAATACGAATCCGTCCGGCAGGCGATTGCGTCGGCGCCGGGCGTCGAGCAGGTGACCATATCGACCACATGGTTGCCGCCTATGAGGGGATATAGCGTCAAGACTGAAATCGAAGGCAAGCAGGAACTGACTGGAATCCAGTCGCAAGTAGTTTTGACGACTCCCGAAATGTTCGCGACCCTGGGCATCCCACTGGTTCAAGGTCGGAACTTCACGGAATCAGAGATGATGCGCGGCGCGCACGTTGCGCTGGTAAACCAGGCATTTGTGCACAAGTTTCTGGGCAATCTCGATCCCCTTGGCAATCATGTGAAAAGCCCGATGCTGAAGTTCGATCAGCAGGATTTCGTCTTTGGAGACGATAACGAAAGCTGGTTCGAAGTCATCGGAGTTGTGGCTGATGCACGCAATAATGCTGGGTTCCGCAATGGCGGAGAAGATGCGGCGGCCGTCAGCTCTCGAAACGGAAAGGGACTGCCCGTAGAGCCGGCCTTCTATGTGCCGCATACGGTGGTGATGAGTCCCTATATGAACTTCCTGGTACGGACCAAAGGAGACTCGGAGACCGCCATCCGCGCGGCGGAACAGCGAGTTCAGGAATTGGATCCCGAGATTGCCGTGATCGATGAGCATCCTCTGACCTGGTACATGGAAACCATGGTCTGGGGGCAGCAGCGCTTCATCGCCGCGCTGTTCGGGATTTTCTCGTTTTTGGGCTTGGTGCTGGCGGCGACCGGACTCTACAGCGTGGTGTCGTACTCCGTCAGCCAGCGTAACCAGGAAATGGGAATTCGTATGGCACTGGGCGCGCAGCGGCTCGACATCATCCGCATGGTCTTGCGCTCGGTGGCTGCCACGGTTGGCATCGGGATCGTCATAGGCCTCGTAGCCAGCATCGCGCTCAACAAAGTTGTCTCACACTGGGTTCTGAGCAGCTCGCGCGATCCGCTGACTTTGATGGCCGTAGCCTTGATACTGGCGCTGATAGGACTCCTGGCGTGCCTCTGGCCGGCCCGACGCGCCGCCACCGTCGATCCGATGAAGGCGTTGCGTATGGAATGACGGTGAGTTTTCTCGATGCCAGGCTGGAGCAGCACGATGCCGTTCAATGCGCATCGATACACGGTTGATGCGTGCCGCCACACTGTGCGCGACATGCGACTTGCAGCTACTCATGAAGACGCGCACGGATCTTTCACACCAGTCTGAATCTGGCATTACCAGGCTCTTCACGGCAAGATGTTGATAACAGGCGCTTTAAACGACGCATGGGGTGCGTCCACAGACGCTGCCCTCAGGCTCACCTATGTTTTCACCTGCACCGGGACGTCGCGAGGTTGTTTGCAGCCCGCCAATTATGGAATTCGGGTGCCGGACGAGGCACCGGGGATCGAATTAGCCTCCCGCATTGCCAGTTGGAGCCGCGGGTCTGGTTACCAAACTGGTATTCACACGTATAATCAATAGTGTCTATGCCTCCGCTGACCTCGCCGCAGAGAACGTTGGGAGTTGTGTGCGAGCGACTACTGCTGCTGGCGGCGTGTGTTCTGGTGTTTGCATTCGCGCTGCACGCCAAGGTGGCGGTCTACGAGCAATCCTCGCAGCCGCAGACCTCTACTTCAGCGAAGCTGTGGCTCACTGGAGAGAAAACGGCACCAGAGCCGATTTTCCCCAGCATCGGAGTATTGTGGTTTGCAGTTTTGGCCGTCTGGCTGATCCGCCAACGACCTGCGACGCAACCTGTGGGATTTGAACGTGCTCCCGTCATGCTGCATGCGCAACAAGTCTTCTTAAATCGCCTTCTGCATTCTCCTCCCATCGGCTAGCCCAGCAACTGCTCGCAATAATATCCATTTTTAACTTGCCCGTTTTACGGGACCGTTCGATATTGATGATTCAATGAGTCGGCCCCGCAACTGAGCCGGCACAGCTCTTCCGTGCTTGGCGTGTAGATGTGGAAAAGGAATTTCAAATGACTTTCGGTCGTAATCGCAGGCTATTTGCGCTCGGCGGTGCGGTTTTGGGGCTGGTCATCGCTGTTCTAATTGTGAGCCATGTGCGGGCTGGTGCACCGGCGCATACCCACAATGGAAGAGACGTTGTCCCTGCGGCGATCGCGATTGCAAAGCGCGCCCCCATCGAAAACACCTTCTCGGTCGCCGGAGAATTTCTTCCGTACCAGGAGATTGAAGTCCACGCCAAGGTTGCAGGATATATCCGCAAAATTAATGTCGATATCGGCGATCGGGTAAAGACCGGGCAGGTGCTGGCCGTGCTCGAAGTACCGGAACTGATGGCCGAGTTGCAAGGGGCCGGCGCCGGAGTGCGTCATAGTCAGCAGGAAATCGAACGGGCGCAGAATGAGGTGACGCGCAGTCAGGCACAGTATGAGGCGCTTCACGCCAATGCCGTGCGCCTGGCGCAGGCTTCCAAGGCGCGGCCCGGACTGGTCGCGCAACAGGAATTAGACGATGCCGAGTCCAAAGACCGCGCCGCGGAGGCGCAAGTCGAGTCTTCGAAGTCGGCGCTCTCAGCAGCACGGCAGCAATTGGAAATGTCGCAGGCCACTAACAGCCAGGTCTCTGCCATGTCCGACTACACGCGCATCACCGCCCCCTTCGATGGCGTGGTTACATGGCGTTACGCCGATACCGGCGCTCTGGTTCAGGCCGGGACCTCCAACAACAATTCCGCTCCGGTGGTGAAGCTGGCCCAGATCAATATTTTGCGGCTGCGGATTCCGGTTCCCGAATCGCTGGGCGCAGCGGTGCATCTGGGCGAGCCGGCGGACGTAACCGTGACGTCTTCCGGAGAGCACTTCACCGGACACGTGGCCCGCTTCACCGATGCCTTCGATCGAAGCACCCGCACTATGCAGGTCGAGATCGACGTTCCGAACGAGACGTTCAAGCTGCAGCCCGGCATGTACGCCAACGTCGCGCTGCAGGTGCAAAACCACGGAAACGCGCTGACCATTCCGATTCAAGCCGTGCAGCATCACGACGGCAAATCCAATGTGCTGGTTGTCGATCAGCAGAACCGGGTACAGCCGCACGAAATCCAGACGGGTTTGGAAGATCCCAACCAGGTCGAGGTGTTGGCTGGATTGAACGAAGGCGACCGCGTCATCGTCGGGAACTTCGGGTCGTTTCAGCGCGGGCAAGTTGTGGAACCTAAGTTGACCACGTTCAATTCGGGCGCGAACCAGGGAGGCACGAACTGATGCCGGGTTTTGCCATTCGCTACCCCTTCTTCATCGTCATGATGTGCCTTGTCATCGCCGTAGTCGGCGTGGCAACCATGGTTCGCATGCCAGTCGATTTGTTTCCCGACATCAACATTCCCGTCGTGGTGGTGGCGACGTTCTACAACGGCATGCCACCGGAACAGATCGAAGCCAACATCACCAATCCCTTCGAGCGCTTCTTCACGCTCGGTAGCGGAATCGACCACATCGAGTCGCGGTCACTGACCGGCGTGAGCCTGATCCGCGTGTATTTTCAACCGGGCACGAATGCCGACGCCGCTGTAAGCACCATCTCCAACCTCGCCATGGCGCAGCTTCGTCGTTTGCCCCCCGGGACCCTCCCTCCGGTTGTGCTGAAGTTTGATGCCTCGAGTCTGCCGGTGTGCCTGATTACTTTGAAGGGCGAGGGGCTGAATGAAACCGAGCTGCACGACATCGGGCAGTTCACGGTGCGCAACCAGATCGCCAACGTCCCCGGGGCATCAGTGCCGCAGCCGTTCGGCGGCAAGTACCGCCAGATCCAGGTTTACGTTGATCCGGTAAAGCTGGAAGCCCACCAACTCAGCCTCATGGACGTGGTGCGCACCGTCAACCAGGCGAATGCCATCCTCCCGGCAGGTGACGTCCGCATTGGCCCGAAGGACTACAACATTTACACCAACAGCCAGCTTCCCACCACGGAGGAGATCAACCGCCTGCCGCTGAAAGTCGAGGGCAACGGACAGGTCATGGTCGCCGATGTTGGCTATGCCAAGGATGCCAACGCCATCCAGACCAACATTGTGCGGGTTGACGGCCAGCGTTCGGTGTATCTCCCCATCTTGAAACAGGGCGGCAATAGCAACACCATCGCAATCGTCAACGGTATTCGCAACGCACTGAAAGACCTGTTGGATGTTCCGAAGACGCTGGTGACGCGCGTCGTGTTCGACCAGTCGGTGTTCGTCAAGACCGCCATCGCCAATCTCGGCAAAGAAGGTGGAATCGGCCTGGTCCTCACCGCGTTCATGATCCTGATTTTTCTGGGAAGCTTTCGCGCCACCGTTGCCGTGTTGCTGTCGATTCCCCTGTCAGCGATAGCGGCGTTTCTGGCCATCAACGCCGGGGGAGGCTCCATCAATTCCATGGTGCTGGGCGGCCTGGCACTTGCGTTCTCGCGATTGATCGATAACTCCGTTGTGGTGCTGGAGAACATCTTCCGCCACCTGGAAGAAGGCGAGGACCCCGAAGTTGCCGCCGAGCGCGGCGGACAGGAAGTCGCCCTGCCGGTACTTGCCGCGACGTTCACCACCGCCATCGTGTTTTTCCCGGTTGTCTTTCTTTACGGCGTCAGCCGGTTTCTCTTCATGGCGCTGGCAGCCTCCGTTGTGTTTTCCCTGTTCGCCTCGTACATGGTGGCGATGACCGTGGTGCCGCTGTTCTGCGCGCGGTTTATCAAGGGGCACGGTTCTGTGGCCGCACCACGGCAGCAAGTCGGCGTTCGCCCGCTTCGTTAACGGCTTCAATCACAAGTATGACCAGATGCTGATGCACTACGATATCGCGGTCGAGAAAACCCTAAGGCGTCCGTCGGCTACAGTGCTGGTGATTCTCGGTGTGTTCGTCGTGAGTCTCGGGCTCTATCCGTTCCTCGGGGTGTCGTTCTTTCCCCGCACCGATCCCGGCCAATTCGTGATCAACATAAAGGCTCCAACCGGTACTCGCATCGAACTCACCAACGAATACATCAAGCACGTCGAAGACGATATCCGGCAGGTTGTGCCGCCGGGGGACCTGGGCATGATCGTCTCCAACATCGGCATCACGCCTGACTTCTCTGCCATCTACACGACGAACTCCGGACAGCACACCGCCTTTGTCCAGGTAAGTCTGAAAGAAGACCACAAGCTGGGTAGCTACGAGTACATGGACCGCGTACGCAGAAAGCTCTCTGATGATTTGCCCGAGCTTTCAACCTACTTCCAGGCCGGCGGCCTGGTCGATGCCGTAGTGAACCTCGGACTGCCGGCGCCCATCGATCTGCAGGTGAGCAGCAGCGATTTGAAATCGGCTTACGCCACCGCCCAGGATCTGGCCCGCAAGATCCGCGCGGTCAAGGGTGTAAGCGACGTTCTGGTTCCGCAGGACCTGGACTACCCCGGCATCAGCCTCGATGTGAACCGCGAAATGGCGGCCAGACTTGGCCTGTCGTCGCAGGAGGTGGTGGACAACGTGATCACCGCTTTAACTTCGAACGGGATGATCGCACCGAGTTACTGGGTCGATCCCAAGAATGGCAACAACTACCTGCTTACCGTTCAGTATCCCGAGACCCAGGTAAAGTCATTGCTCGACCTGCAGCAGATACCGCTTCGCGCCAGCAACAACCTGAACCCCACAGATCTCGAAGCCGTAACCAGCACGAAAATCATCAACACGCCGACCGAGGTTGACCATTATCAATTGCGGCGTGTCATCGACGTCTATGTGGCGCCCTCGTCAGAGGACCTCGGCGGCGTCGCCAACCGTGTGGACAAAGTCCTGGGTGACACTCACATCCCCGACGGTGTCCGCGTCACCATGCGCGGCTCCGTCGAAGGCATGCGGCAGTCGTTTAAGAGCTTCGGGATAGGATTGCTCCTCTCCATTGTGCTGGTGTACTTGATTCTCATGGCGCAGTTTGCATCGTTCATCGATCCGTTCATCATTCTGCTGGCGATTCCACCTGGGATCACTGGTGTGCTCGTCTTCCTGCTGATCACCGGGACCACGTTGAACGTGATGTCGCTAATGGGCGTGATCATGATGACCGGCATTGTGGTGTCAAATAGCATTCTCATCGTTGACGTGACCCGCATTTACCGGCGACAGGGTATGCCCATCGTGGAAGCGGTATCGCTCGCCTGCCGGGTGCGACTGCGTCCCGTTCTCATGACCTCGCTGGCCACCATCCTGGGAATGATCCCTATGGCGCTGGCGCTTGAGGCAGGCAGCGAGCAGTACGCGCCGCTGGCCCGCTCGATTATCGGCGGCCTGACAGTCTCGGTCGTGGTCACCGTCTTTCTAGTCCCCGCTGCCTATCTCCTGATTCACCGCAAAGAAGAGCAACCTGCTCCTGAGGTGCAGGCGTGAAAAGCAAAGCATTCCTGATTGTGTTGAGTCTCCCGTTCCTGGGAGCGGGCATTTCCGCGCAGGTTCCCGACACCAATTCTGTGCCGCTTGGTTCTTCGCAGACCGCAACCCAACCTGCTCCTACATCGTCTGTTCTGCGATTGAGCGTTCAAGACGCTGAGGCTCTGGCGCTGCACAATAATCCGCAGGTTTCCGTTTACCATTTGCTGGCGATGGCTTCCCAGCAAGTTACGCGCGAGGCGAAGTCAAACTACTATCCCACTCTCTACGGCAGCGTAACGGCGGTCGAGCCGCATCCGGGAAGCCGCATTGCGGCGGGTGCCCTCAACAACCCGATCATCTACGAGCGCGTAGGCGCAGGCGTGACGCTGGCGCAACTTATCACCGATTTTGGCAGGACGAACAACCTGGTAGCCACGGCTGCCCTGCGCGCCAAAGCCTCAAACCTCAACGCCCAAGCGACGGCGGCCCAGATCAAGCTGGCGGTCGACCAGGCCTTCTACGGCGCGTTGCAGGCAAATGCGGAACTGAAAGTGGCCGACGAGACGGTCAAAGCCCGACAGTTGGTGAGCGACCAGATCACCACTCTGTTCAACAACAAACTCAAATCCGAACTCGATGTGAGCTTTGCCAACGCAAATGTCTCGCAGGCCAAACTACTGCTTCTGGATGCGCAGAACAACTACCAGGCGGCGCTCTCTGTGCTGTCCGAAATTCTGGGATATTCTTCGCAGCCGCAGTTTGACATTGGTCGATCCGGAAAACCGAACTCGCTCCCTCCCCCTGATGCGGTCGCGCAGCTGGTTGACCAGGCCTTCGCTAATCGGCCCGAAATTGCGGCGCAGAATTATGAGTATCAAGCCGCGTTCGCTTCCAGAAGGCCGAGCGCGATCTGTTGCTGCCCGACATCCGCGTGCTCGGAACCGCCGGCGGTGTGCCCACCGGCGCCCCTCAACTGGAAACCTGGTACGGCGCAGTAGGCGTGAACGTTAACATTCCGATCTTCAACGGTTTCCTGTATCCAGCGCGGTCGCGCGAAGCCTCCTTGCGCGCCGAGGCAAGCCAGGAGCAGTTGCGGGACTTGAAGGACCGCATCGCCAACGATGTGCGCACCGGCTGGCTGAATGCCAATGCGGCTTACAGCCGAATTGCTGTAACCCAGCAGTTCGTCGATCAGACCAATCTCGCCGCTGACTTGTCGCAAACCCGCTATACCCTTGGTCTCGGCTCGATCGTCGAACTGAGCCAGGCTCAGTTGCAGCAGACCGAGGCTCAAATTCAGTTTGCGGCGGCGAAATACCAGTACCGCATCGCGCAAGCGGTGCTCCGCTTCCAGATTGCGGCTCCTTGAGAGCGACTCCCACGGCCGTCTCCGCAAACGGAGGCGTCTCACGACCTGAACATAGAAAAGGCCCGCCGCGCTGTGCGCTTGGCGGGCCCTTCCGGTTAGCTGTTGGGATTGGCTTGAGGCTGTCCACTCTCGTGGCCCCAGCGAATCAACTCGACAGCATTTCGAGCGATGCGAGAATTAGAGCGGACGCCCTAAGCCTCAGCCACCTCACTTGGGTTACAACTGTGACAATCAGATTTCATATATTTGGATCACCCTCCTTTCCAGCGTGCTGTGAAAATATCACCCTTCCGGCGGTCCCGCAAGAGGACAGCTAACTCTCTTTTTCAAAAGTTGGCTCACTTCGAGGCCAGCTTGTTCTGAATTTCTGCCACGGAGCCCACCTGGAATTCCGGCGCAACCGTCTGCGCCAGCGTCAGCGCCTTTTCGTATGACTGCCGCGCTTCGTCGTTACGGCCCATCGCTCGCAGCACATCGCCCAGCATGATGTGCGCCTGCACTGATGTTGGAGACAGTTGAATGGCCGTCTGTGCTTCTGCCAACGCGTCGTCGTACTGCTTGCCTTCCAGGAACTCGCGCGGCTTTCTGGAGATGTCCGACCGCCGCTGCCATCGGAATCGCAAAGTGTCCATCGAACACGTACACTCCGTTCTGGATCACGGCCGTCGGCTTCATCGTCTGGAACTGCGCATAAGGATTCAACTCCGCCGGCCCGTACTCAAAGCCCGACAGGTCGCCCCCGCTGATCAGCACCGGCCCATCAACTTCCTCCGGAATGTCGTAGAACTTTTCCCCGATCCACAGCGCATCCTGCGTCGGCAAGGCCTTGCACGGAATCCCGTAATACTGATACGGAATCACCCCTTCGCCGAAATAAACAAACCAGCAGTCCTTCACCCCGCGCTGCTGCAGGTATTTGCTGGTAGCTTTTAGTTGCTGCGCCCAGTCTGAGTTCGAGTCGCTCAGCAGATGCCAGGTCTCCTTCGGTCCTCCCCACAACTCGTTGGCGTAAGGAATGTAGTCCGGATACGCCTTGACCGACGTCACAATTTGCATGCCCAGCAGCACCAGCCCTACCACTAACCAAGCTCGGCTCCGGCGGGCGAACGCCATCACCGCACCCGCCTGCAGCACGGTGAGGAACGCATACATCGGCAGCACGTGCCGCATGCCGATGTTCATGTGCGCGCTCATCGCCACTGCCAGGTACAAAACTGGTGGTAGGGTCAGGAACCAGACTTCCCTCCCCCGCAACTTTCCGCTGACGATCGCCCAGACGGCGACCAGCAGCAGCCCTAGGAACGCCACCGTGGACTTAATCAGCATCGCCACCGGAAAGTAGAACCACACCCCATGCGGATACGGCTTGCCCAGCAGGTAGCTGGCATAAAAATCCGAGATCATCCGCACATCCGCCAGGCCGTAGATATACGACTCCGGCAGCAGTTTGTAGTGCGAGATCGTCTGCAGCAGCTTCAACTCATTGGGCCGCGATAGCCCCTTGATATACTCCGCCGCCGGTGGATTCAACTCCAGCCCCGCCGGTCGTGCCGCATAGCGAAAGTCGTAGAAGCCCCACAATATTGTCAGGCTGATAACGGCCGTCACCACCAGCGCACCAAACGCTCGACCAAACGAGAATCGCCCGCCAGCCTTACTGTTGCGAGTGCGCCACCACTCCACCAGGGCCAACGCGACCAGGCTCAGCGCCGCCAGGACTCCCGTGTGCTTGGCCGCAAACGCTAATCCCGTCGCAATGCCTACGATCGCCAAACGTCCCGGACTCGGCTTCTTTACGTATCGATAGAACGCATAAACCGACGCAAACAAGAAGCACGAGAGCCCAACGTCGGTTGTGACCAGCGCTCCATGTGCCAGAAAATTGGGATCGAACACGAAAAGGGCCAGCGCGAAGAATCCCGCCGCCACCCCAAACATCTCACGTGCCGCCAAAAACACAAGCAACGCCAGCAGCACAGTCAGCAGCGAAGCCGTCATGCGCGCGCGAAATAGCAGCGTATCGGCGTCGTTGCCAAAGACGAACTCTTTGCCATCCAAGAACGCTTCGTGCTTGAACTCCCGCCCTTGCGGCGGCGGAACCTTCAAGTCCATCGACAGTAGAGGCAATGCCGCCAGCATCTTCACCAGGGGCGGATGCTCCGGATTCAACCCAAAGTCGCCCGTCTTAAGCGACATGTACCCCGAGTAAATATGGTCGTCCTCATCCCAAGTAATGGATTCCTGACGAATCGACAATGCGAGTTGCGTTACGAGAATTGCGAGAAGAGCTGCAACACCAACTACAACCGCGACGCGGCCCAGCTTCGAATCGCTCAAGGGTCCCCCAAGTGGCGTACCCAACAATTTACACCTCAAACGTCTCAGAAAAATCGATTTTTTAGGGTTGCGCGGCAGTTGAGTTCTTCGTTCGCCACGCACAGACCGTATAATGGCGAGCCATGACCACCGCGCCTGTCATTTGGGACCTGCAAGACCCGATCATCGCCCGCATAGAAGACCAGATCAACTGGTACGACGCCAAGAGCATCAAGCTCCAGAAGACTTACAAACGCATCAAGGTCGTGGAGATCGTCGCTGCCGCATTTATTCCCTTCCTGTCGGCGCTGCATATTTCCGATGCCAATCCTCAAGCCGCTCAATCCTTCATGGCCGGCTTGGCGGCGCACATACCGTTCACGATCGGTACTTTTACGGCTCTACTCGGTGTGCTGATTACCATCTTGGAAGGCGTACTGCAACTCAACCAGTATCAGAAGAACTGGGTGACCTATCGCGCCACTTGCGAAGCCCTCAAGCACGAGAAATTCACCTACATCGCAAGCGCTGGAGTGTACGCCTCGGCGGCCAACCCTTATGCCCTGCTCGCCGAGCGTGCTGAGACCATAGGTTCCCAGGAAAACACCAAGTGGACCTCGCTGCAGCAGCCGCAGCAAAAGGCCTCCACGCCTGGCAGCGACGACAAGTAGGCGTTTACAATTGTGCTGATGTTGCGTGATTTCTTCCGCTCAGTGTAGACCCGCGAAGAGCGCTTGGCTTGGCTCATCGCTCTCGGGGCTGACGCGCTGCAGCTCGCCGTCATGCCCTTGTTCGTGGAAGGCGTGCTCTCACCCGCCGACGCGATCCTCGACGCTTTCGTCGCCATCGTTTTGGTCCGGCTGCTGGGATGGCATTGGGCCTTTCTGCCCACGTTAATGATCGAAGCCCTTCCTGGCGCTGATCTCTTCCCCACTTGGACGGCTGCCGTTTTCTTCGTCACCCGCCAGACGCACAGCTCCGGCGAGCCCGTCATCCTGCCGCCTGAGACGCCGACAGGTAGAAGAGTTTAGTATCCCGCCAGCTCCACCAGGGCCTTGAACACGTCGTTCGCTTGCGGCAGGATTTCGTCCTCGACCTGCGGCTGATAGGCGACGAAGGTGTCTTTCGCTGCAACCCGCTTCACCGGAGCATCGAGTTCGTCGAACAGTTCGTCCGCGATGCGAGCGGCGATTTCAGCGCCATAACCCCAGCTCAGCGTGTCTTCGTGGGCCACCAGCACGCGGTGGGTCTTCGACACTGAGGTGGCAATCGCCTCCCAGTCATACGGATTGAGCGTGCGCAGATCAATCAGCTCGACGCTGACATTGTGCTCGCGCTCCATCTTCTGCGCCGCTTGCAAAGCCCTCGGCACCAGCGCGCCGTAAGTAATGACCGTAATGTCGTGCCCCACCCGCACCGTCTTGGCCTTGCCGAACGGAATCATGTAATCCGGCCCGGGATACGGTGCCCGCCCAAACGTCTCGCGGTACAACCGCTTGTGTTCCAAGAACAGCACCGGATCGTCGCAGCGGATCGCAGTGCGCAAAAGCCCGTTGGCATCCAGCGCGTTCGAAGGAAACACCACCCGCATGCCCGGCGTATGCGTGAAAATGCTCTCGCCGCACTGCGAGTGATAGATTGCGCCGCCGGTGAGATATCCGCCGATAGCAACCCGAACCACCAGCGGGCTCGAAAACCCGTTGTTCGACCGCCAGCGAATAGTCGGGAGTTCGTTTCGCAGCTGGTGCATCGCCGGCCAGATGTAGTCGAAGAACTGGACCTCCACCACCGGCTTCATACCGCGCGTCGCCATGCCGGTCGCACGGCCGACAATGTTGGCTTCGGCCAGCGGCGAGTTGAACACTCGGTCTGAGCCGAACGCGGTTTGCAGCCCCGCCGTCAGCTTGAAGACGCCGCCCTTACCCTTCACCTGCTTTTCACGCAGATACTCCTCGCGACTGCAGTCGGCCACGTCCTCTCCGAAGACTACAATGCGCTGGTCGCGTTTCATCTCATCCTTCAAGCAGGCGTTGATGAGGTCCGCCATAGTCTTCTCCCCGCCGCCCGGCTTTCCTGGCAGCGGAGGCCGAATCGGCTCGGTCTGAAATGCCGCCGACGTCGGATCCAAATTGGGCGAGTAGAGATTCTGCAGGTACGTCCCCGGCTTCGCGAACGGTGCCGCGACAGCCTCGTCTGCCGCGTTCTGCACTTCCTCAGTCAGGTCGAGCTCAATCTCGTGCAGCGCCGCGTCGTCGAGGATCCCCTCGGTCAGAAGAAACTTCCTGAAGCGCGTGATAGGGTCGCGATCCACTTCCATTTGCCGCTCCGCTTCGGGACGGTACAGCTTCTCGTCATCCGACAGCGAGTGAGAGTAGGGCCGAATCACGTGCCCATGCACAAACGCCGGCCCCTTGCCCGCCCGCACGTACTCGATCGCCCTCTGAAATGCTCCGTAACTCTCCAGAACATCGGTACCATCCACTTCCGCGAAGTGGAAATTGGGAAAGCCGCTCACTACTTTGCTGATGTTGCCACCCGGCGTGTTCACCTCAACCGGCACCGAGATGGCGTACTCGTTGTCCTCCACGACAAACAACAGCGGCAACTTCAAGTTCGAAGCCGAATTCAGCGACTCCCAGAACTCGCCCTGGCTGGTGGTTCCATCGCCGCAGGAAACATACACAACCTCGTCGCCCTGAAAGGTGACGTTCTTGAACTGCCGGTAATCGCCGTCTGCCTTGGCTGCAGCGCCCGGATGCTTTTGGAAATACCGTCCGGCCTCGGCGCAGCCCACGGCCTGCAGGAATTGCGATCCCGTCGGCGACGATCCGGTCACGATGTTGAGCTTGGGATGGCCCCAGTGCGAGGGCATCTGCCGCCCGCCGGAGGCCACATCGTCGGCCGCGCCCACTGCCTGCAGCAGCATTTCCAGCGGCGTATTGCCCAGCGCCAGGCACAGTCCGCGGTCGCGATAATACGGATAAAACCAGTCATACCCGGGCCGCAGAAGCACGCCCGCCGCCACCAGCAGCGCTTCGTGACCCGCCCCTGATATCTGGAAAAATATCTTCTGCTGCCGCTTCAGCATGATCTCCCGGTCGTCGATCTTCCGCGACTGGTACATCAGCCGGTACATCTCGATTAGGTGCTTCGGCGTCAGCCCGTGGTACTTTTCCACGGCCGCGGCCGGCGCAGCAGCGATTTTTGGCTCTACCTTGGTGGTTGCCATCCCTGACCTCGGGCGTGAATTGAAGAACCCGCTAACGGCTAGAAACTTGTCCCATTGTAAATGGCAGCGCGCCTTAAACCGAACCCTCTTCCGCGCTCCGCGTCACATCGTTCGGAATTCCGCCTGACTATACTGGACGTGCCATGATACGCATTTTTCGGCCTATCCCACTGGAAAAAATTAAGCTACTTCTGTTCGATCTCGACGGCACCTTGATCGACTCAGAAAAGGACCTCGCCGCCTCCGTGAATGCCATGTTGCGCCACTTTGGCCGTAACGAATTGCCCCTCGAGGTCATCGACACCTACATCGGCGACGGCGCGCCCATGCTCATCCGCCGCGCTCTCGGCGACCCTGCGCACGCCGCAACCGTACAGGAGGCCCTCAACTTTTTCCTCCTCCACTACCGCGAGCACAAGCTCGACACTACCCTGCCTTATGCGGGAATCCCCGAGGTGTTGCAAGAGGCCTCACTTTGCAACGGCCGCGCCCGTCAGATGGCCGTGCTCACCAACAAGCCCGTCCGCGCCTCCCGCGACATTGTCGCCGGACTCGGCTTGTCAAAGTTCTTCTTCCAAACTTACGGCGGCAACAGTTTCGAAACCAAAAAGCCCGATCCGCTGGGCGCGCAAACCCTGATGGCCGAAGCCAAAGCGGCGCCGGAAGAAACCATCATGATCGGCGACTCCGAGGTCGATGTCCTCACCGCTCGCAACTCCAACCTATGGAGCGTCGGCGTCACCTACGGCTTCGCCCCGCACACGCTGCAACGCACTCATCCCGACATTCTGGTGGACACTCCGCAGGAATTGGCGCAGGCCCTGACCGGAATGTCATCTTCCTTATGAGTTGTCATCACGAGGTCGCCGTGGCTACCGAGGGATCTGCTTTCCCCACCCCATCAAAAATTGACAGACGGACAACCTGCGACTGACAACCGACAACTAACCCGCTATCCTGTCCCCATGCAGCCCGGCTATGAGCGTTCGCCGTTTCAGGAGGGCCTTGCCGCCTTGCGCGAAGAGCCATTGCTGCTTGTAGCCGAACTCGCCTGGCGCTGGTGCTTCGCTCTCGCAGCATGGCTCACCGCCCTGTTTGCCGCAGCCATGTTCCTCGACAGCTTGCCGGTCTCGTCGCTCGATCGATTCCTTCTCGGCACGCTGAATCCCGCCCTTGAAAGCTCAGCGCTCAGCCACATCTTGCATGGCGCGCTTCTGCGCTATCTCTGGATCAAAATCATCGTCCTGGCCGGGCTGACTCTTCTTTGGGCCTTCGCCGCTGCCGTCGGACGCGCCGCCTCGCTGCGCAACCTCGTCGCGCTTGCCGGTGGTGACGATCGCGACGAAGATGCCGGCTGGCAGCTCCGTCCCATGTTTCAGCTTCACCTGTTGCGCGCGCTCTGGACGTGGACCGCCCTCGGATGTTTCATCGCCTCTTGCCTCTTTGGCAACCTCATGTGGCAGCAGCGCCACGCCGCGCGGGCGGCTTTTTTCTGCGTGTTCGGCCTCGCCCTATCGATTGTCTTCGGAGTGATGCTGAACTGGACTTTCGGCCTCGCTCCGCTGTTCTGCATCCGCGCTCAGGTCAACGCGCGCGACGCACTCACGCTTACCATCGACTTCTGTGCCCGCGAAGGAGGACGCATCCTCGGCCTCTCCGTCATATTCCTGGCCTTGCGGTTCGTTTGGTTCGGCGCGATGTTCTTCCTCGTGCTCGCGCCCACGGCATTAGGCAAGCATGTAGCCATCGGCTGGCAATTCTTGCTGATGGGGATTCTGTTCTTGATCTACCTGGCAGGTGCCGACGCCCTCAACCTCGCCCGTCTCGGAGCCTACGCCGCACTGCCCGACATCGACGCCCAACCAGATCCGGAGCCAACTCCCGCACACCAGCCCTGGACTCCCGAGACGCTCGCCCCACTTAATCCGCCTTCGGCGGAATGGGACCCGGGGACAAGCAGTTTCTCGCCGTCCGCATAAAAGCAACGGGCCGCTGATGACTGTCAGCAGCCCCCCGCTAATTTCTAGTCGCTAATTGCTCGCAGCTTATTACCGCACCAACGCCATCTTCTCTTCTTCCTTCTTCACCTTTGCCAGCGCGATCAACTCCGCGGCCTTCTGCGCAATATGCTCGGCGCTGACCTCGAACTCCTTGATCAGCTCCCACGGCGCGCCTGAGTCGCCGAAACGGTCTTTCACGCCGATTGCGCCCGTAATCACCGGCGTACCAAATAGCTCCGGACTCTCGGTAATGACGCCGCTCACGCGCCACGCCAGCGCGCCGATCTGGTGCTCCTCGGCCGTGACCACCACGCCGGTCTCCTTGGCTGCGCGCACGATCGCTTCTGCGTCAATCGGCTTCATCGTGTGGATGTTGACCACGCGCGTCTCATACCCAAACTCCTGCTTCAGGATGTACGCCGCGCGCATCGCCTCCGGCACCATCGGCCCGCACGCGATGATGGCGAGGTCCTCGTGCTCGTCCTCGTACTCCGAGGCCAGCACCGTGTCGAACGCATCCACCATCTTCTCGGCCTTACGCCGGAGCCGCGAGACATTGGCCGCGCCGAACACAAACGGCGTGTCTTCCTTCGTCACGATCGGCGTCGCCTCGCGCGCAAACCGAATGTACTTCGGCCCCTCGTGGTCCAACAGCAGGTAGTCAGTCGCCTTGCGCGTCTCAATCGCGTCGCATGGCACCGACACCACCATGTTTGGCAGGCTGCACATCGCGAACAGGTCTTCCAGCGCCTGGTGCGTCGCGCCGTCCGGCCCCACGGAGACGCCGCCATGTGCTCCTGCGATCAGCACGTTGAAATTTCCGTAGCAGACGGACACGCGAATCTGGTCCAGGTTCCGCGCCGCGGCAAACGTGCCATACGTCCCGAACACAGGAATCTTCCCTTCGCGCGCCAACCCCACGGCCGCCGCCGTCGCCGACTGCTCGGCGATACCCATGCTGATCCAGCGGTTCTTGCGCTCCGGCTTATTGCTATAAAAGTCGCTGATGGTGATCGACCCCGAGATGTCGAGACCGAGGCAGACGATCCGCTCGTCGTCGCCATTGTTCGCCAGTGACTTGCCAAAGCCTTTCCGCGTTGGGTCCATCGTCACCTTGGGAACGGCGTCGCCGTTCCACCAGTAGTCGCGCGAGAAGTGCGGCATCTTGGCATCCAGCTTTGCCTCGACTTCCTTCTGGTACTCCGCCGACGTCTTTAGCAGCGCATCGTATGCGATGGTCTGCTTCAGCCCGAGTTCTTCGAGCGCCTTCACCAGCTCTTCATAGTTCGGCGTCTTGCCATGCCAGCCCGCCTGGTTCTCCATGAAGCTGACGCCCTTGCCCTTCACCGTGTCGCAGATCACCACCGTGGGCTTGCCCGCCGTTGGCACGTTTTTTGCCTTGGTCAATCCGTCCACGACCTGCGGTATGTCGTGGCCATCGATCGTGATCACTTCCCACCCGAACGCACGGTAGCGCTCTTCCAGTGGCTCGACGTTCATTACGTCCTTCACCCAGCCGTCAATCTGCAGGCGGTTGCGGTCGATGATGCCCACCAGGTTGTCGAGCTTGTGATGCGCGCCTTCCATCACCGCTTCCCAGATGCTGCCTTCCTGCTGCTCGCCATCGCCCATAATGCAGAACACACTGTGGTTCTTGCCAGCCATTTTGCCGGCCAGCGCCATGCCTACGGCGATGCTCAGACCCTGCCCCAGCGAGCCGCTCGACACCTCCACCCCCGGCAGTTTCAGCCGGTGCGGATGCCCCTGGAACGGCGAGTACAGCTTGCGTAGAGTAACCACGTCGGCCAGCGGATAGTACCCGGCCATTCCGAGGCCGAGATACAGAGCGGGGGCCTTGTGCCCACCGGACCACACGATGCGGTCGCGGTCGTCCCACTCCGGCACATTGGGATCGTGGTTGGCAACCTTCAGATAGAGCGCAGCCACGATCTCCATCATGGAAAGCGTTCCGCCCGAGTGGCCCGATCCCGCGGCGCACAGCGCCACCAGGTCATACCCGCGCATCAGGCGGGCAGCCTGCGTGAGTTCTTCGATTGAAAAATCGCGTACAACGGCGGTCGAGAATGCATTCATGATTGGCATGACATTTCCTTTTGGCGGGCATGGCGATCTCCCTGACGAGGATGCGCCAACGAAAAGCAAGGCGCGATCCGACAGGGTTCAGCACATGACATGGAGCTCACCCGCTATTCTTTGGGCCCGATGCCCAAGGCTAGGCCGACGGCGGCGGCTCCGCAGTGCGGGTTATCACTCGCAAATGTGACGCGTGTTACACGATGGCTTCAAACCACGCGGTTTTCGCTTGCTTCAGGTGAGAAGCAGCGATTTTGATCGCGGCTCTTCCTCGATGCGGCACCGTCACATCGCCAGGGCTGCGGATTACAATGACCGCATCATGGAAACTGCGGACGTTGTCATCGTTGGCGGAGGCATCGTGGGTGCCAGTATTGCCTGGAACCTCGCCGAACAAGGCTGTCGTAACGTGCTGATTCTGGAGCGCGAAACCCATCAAGGTAAAGGATCTACGGGAAAAAGTATGGGTGGGGTGCGGGCGCAATTTGCCACCGAGCCCAACATCCAGATGTCGATGTACTCCATCAAGTTCTACTCGGAGTTTGACGAGCGGCTCGGGCAGCCGGGAGGCTACCGTCCGCAGGGCTATCTGTTTGTAGCCACGGCAGATAAGCACCTCAATTACTTGCGTACTAACCAGGCTTTGCAGCACTCGCTGGGACTGACACAGGCGCGAGATGGTCAGCCGGGACGAGATCGTAGCGCGGGTACCGCAGCTACGGGCCGACGATATTTTGGGTGGAAGTTTCTGCCCGACTGACGGATTTGTTGATCCATATAGTGTTATGACAGGATTCACCGCTTGCGCGGTGGAGCGCGGGGCTAAGGTCTGGCGGGCGACGGAAGTCTTGGCGATTCATAGGGATAGCAAGGGCGTAACGGGAGTAGAAACTTCGCGCGGGCCGGTGGCGACGCGGGTTGTGGTCAACGCTGCGGGGGCGTGGGCGGCGCAGGTCGCGGCGTTGGCGGGAGTCGAGTTGCTGGTGGAACCCCTGCGGCGTCAACTAGTTCCAACCGAACCGTTCGACGGCGTCTCGCACGAGATTCCCATGGTCATTGATATGTCCACGGGATTTCACTTCCGGCCAGAGAGCCTGGGATTTCTGCTGGCGTGGAACGATCCTGAAGAAACCATTGGGTTTAAGTCGGATTTTGAGGTTTCTTTTATCGAGAAAATTCTGGAGCGGGCGGCAGATCGGGTGCCGTGTTTTGAGAATGTTGCGGTCAATCCCAAGAAAGCGTGGGCGGGGCTGTACGAGGTTTCGCCCGACCACCACTGCATCTTGGGACCGGTTGAAGATGTCCCTAACTTCTTCTGCGCCAATGGCTTCAGCGGACACGGCGTAATGCACGCGCCCTCGACCGGGAAGATTCTTGCTGACCTAATTTTGACGGGAAAGACGGACGTGGTCAGCAACGTCGCGGCGCTCAGCCCCAGACGCTTTGCCAAAGGCGAGCTACTGCACGAGACTGCAGTGCTTTGAAAGAGATTGATACCTATGGACTTACGTAAACTGCAACATACGGATTTGGAAGTCTCCCGACTGTGCTTCGGCACCATGACCTTGGGCAAGCCGCTCGATCAGGCGGGCACGAACCAGATGATCGACCGCTGTCTTGACGAGGGGATCAACTTCTTTGACACGGCCAACATGTATAACGCTGGTGTGGCGGAAAGCCTTCTGGGAGAATCACTTAAGGGACGGCGCGAGAAGGTGGTGCTGGCCAGCAAGGTGTTTTTCAAGATGGGCGACGGGGCTGACCAGCAGGGTCTTTCGCGCAAGGCGATCCTGCGGGCGATTGACGAGAGCTTGGTGCGCTTGCAGACTGACTACCTTGATATCTATTACTTGCACGCGCCTGACCATGCGGTCCCGGTTGAGGAGTCGCTGGAGGCGATGGACACTCTGGTGCGGCAGGGCAAGGTGCGGTACCCGGCTTGCTCGAACTACGCTGGCTGGGAAGTCGTTCAAATGCAATGGCTTGCAAAGGAACATGGCTGGGCCGCTCCGCATATTTCGCAGCCTATGTACAACCTGCTGGCGCGGGGGATCGAACAGGAATATCTGGCCATGTGCAAGGAATTCGGGGTTTCGACCATTGTTTACAACCCTTTAGCGGGAGGGCTACTGACCGGGAAGCACCGGCAGGATTTCGTGATTCCGGGGACGCGGTTCGACGGAAATGCGCTCTACCAAGGACGCTACTGGCATACCCAGTACTTCAATGCTGTCAATAGGTTACGGGAGATCGCGCAGACGGCGGGGCGGTCGCTGGTGAGTTTGTCGCTGAACTGGCTGCTACATCACACGGTGTCGGATGTGGTGATCTTGGGGGCGTCGAATATGGCGCAACTCAATGAAAACCTAGGGGCTTGCGAGGAGGGGCCGCTGCCTGAGGACGTTCTGAAGGCGTGCGATCAGGTGTGGCAGGAGCTGCGGGGGCCGCTGCCCGTTTACAACCGGTAGGGCGGTTTGAATGGTGCTCTTATAACATTTGTTATAACTACCCCATTGTGGGGGTTCGCCGAACATGCTCCCGCGGAACTATTTTTTATCAATGAGATATACGCACAACCTGAGCTGCAACTGGAGGGATTCGGCGTAAGCATGGGCAATTTCATTGGAGTTGCAACGGCGAGGGCGGGCGATTTGCAGGATTTTTGTCGCGGCAGTGAAGCCAAGTGAGCGTCGGAAAAACGGACGCGAGCCTGGGCACCCGAGCTCGGGCTGAAGCCCTCGTAATCTTCTGTCGTCCCTGCCGGGACTCCGGGTCTTCTTTCGGCGGCCCCAGCGCCGAAGCGCTGGGCCACGCTATGCCGGCTCTCCGGGCCTGGAGCGCAGCGGTTCTCGACAACTTTGTGGCACCTATCGGAAGTTAGCGCCCAATTGCGGGGCGAGAAGCAAACAGCAGGTCCTTCGACTGCGCGCTCGCCCGATCCGCAAAGAACGCGGATCGAAGAAGAAACAGGCGAGCGCTTCGCTCAGGATGACTACTCAGAAGAAGGATGCTGTGGAGAGGGAAGAAAGCAGATCCCTCGCCCGCTGCGCGGGTTCGTGATGACAGTTCTTAAGGGCGGGATGTCAACCGAGCCATATTACTTCTTAGGTTAATACCCGCCTGATAAAGCCACGAATGCCCGCGGTGCCCAGCACTCCTAGTCCGACGAGAAGCGCCAAGATTGACACCCAGGCGGGCATGTGGGGGACGTTGGGGGTGAGGGCGGTGCGGAGGCCTTCGCTCATGTAGACCAGCGGATTGATGAGCACCAGGACCTGGAGCCAGCGGACGTTGTGCATGGCAGCCCAAGGGTAATAGACACAGCCGAAGAACGTGACCGGCACCACCACGATGCCGAACATCAGGGCGATGTGCTCGGGCTTGACGACGGTACCAATGAACAACCCGACGGTGCCCGCCACGAGAGAAGCCAGTAGAAGAACTCCGATGAGAACCGGCCAGCTCGAGACATGCACCTGTACCGGCGTGGCCGGGATGAAGTACACCAGCGGAAAAATCACAAGTGCGGCCAGGACACTCTGTACCGCGCTGAAAACGATCTTTTCAATGGCGACCCATGTGACCGGCAGCGGTGACATGACGCGGTCGTGGATTTCGCGGGTGGCGCCGATCTCCATCGAAAGCGGCAAGGCGGTCGCCATGATGCCCTGGATGAAGATGCCGACGGCCAGCAGGCCGGGCAAAATGAGGGTGCCGAAGCCGGTGCCGCCACTGCTCTGGAAACCCTGACCCATCTTGGGGAAAAGATAGGTGAAGACGAAGACGAACATCAGGGGATTCATCACGGTGCGGATGAGGAAGGGGATGACTTCGCGGCGCAGCACGCTGATGTCGCGCAGCAACAGTCCGCGGAACGAGCCCCAATAGAGCCGGAAGTTAGTCACGCAGGTCCCTCCCCGTGAGCTTGATGAAAACGGATTCGAGCGTAGTTTCGCTGACCGAGATGTCGCGCAGGTTGTCGCCAGTGATGCCGACGATTTCGGGCAATAGGCCACTGCGGCCGTCGGTGAAGACGACCAATCCCGCGTCAGAGCCTTCGACTTCAGTGACGCCGGGCAGTGCTCCAAGGCGGTCGCGCAAGCCATCGACGCCGGAGTTCTGGAGTTGGAGCTGGAAGATCTTCTGGGCGCGAACGCTGTTTTTCAGCTCCTCGGGAGTGCCGCTCACGAGGATTTTGCCGTGGTCGATGATGGCCACCCGGCCGCAAAGCTGGTCGGCTTCTTCCATATAGTGGGTGGTGAGGACCACGGTGATCCCACGTTGTCGGAGTTCGCGGATGATGTCCCACAATGCCAGACGTGTCTGGGGATCGAGCCCGGCGCTGGGCTCGTCGAGAAAGAGCAGCTCAGGCTCGTGGGCGATGGCGCGGGCGATCTGGACGCGCTGGGCGAGGCCTCCGGAAAGGGTCTTGACGAAGGTCTTGGCGCGCTCAGTGAGCTTGAAGAGCTCGAGCAGTTCGTCGGCCTTGGCGGCGGAACGAGCGTGGGTCATTCCGAAGTAGCGGCAGTGGAAGTAGAGATTCTCCCAGACGGTACATTGGCGGTCGAGGGTGTTGAACTGGGTGACGACGCCCATGTAACGGCGGGCTTCGGCGGGGTGGGCGACCACGTCGATGCCGGCGAGAGTGACCCGGCCGGAGGTTGGCAGGGAGCGGGTGGTGCAGACGCTGATGGTGGTGCTTTTCCCCGCGCCATTGGGGCCGAGCAGGCCGAAGAGTTCTCCGCGCTCGACGGTGAGGTCGATGCCCTTGACGGCTTCGACCGGCACCTTGGCGGGATAGGTCTTCACCAGCTGCTGGATGTTGAGTATCGCGTCAGTTGTACTGGTCACGGCTCTCCGATGCGTTGGCGGCGGTTCCCCAAGTGCGTTGGACTAGTTTACCAAGCGAACGGCATTCACCACAGAGCCACTGAGACACGGAGAAATCAAAGGGCTTGCCCGGCGGCGAAGGCGGAGGACCAGGCCCACTGGAAGTTGAAGCCGCCGAGGTGGCCGGTGACGTCGACCACTTCGCCGATGAAGTAGAGACCGGGAACTTTTTTGCTTTCCATGGTCTTGGCAGAGAGTTCATCGGTATCGACGCCGCCGGCGGTGACCTCGGCCTTGTCGTAGCCTTCGGTGCCGGAGGGGGTTATCTGCCAGTGATGAGCGGTGCGTTCGAGATCGTCGATTGCGGGGTTGGTCCAGCGCTCAGGGGCGTGCAGGTCGAGCCAGCGGTCGGCGAGGCGGTCGGGGAGGACGGCGCGAAAAGCGGTCTTGGCGGCGTTGAGGTCGCGACCACCGGATTCCAGAAGCAGGCTGGTGGTGATTTCCTTTTCGGGGGCGAGGTCAAGAGACAGCGGCTCGCCGGGCTTCCAGTAGGACGAGATTTGAAGGATGGCCGGACCGCTGAGGCCGCGGTGGGTGATGAGCATTTTCTCGCGGAAGCGCTGGCTGGCGATGGAGGCAACCACTTCGGCGGAGACTCCCGCGAGGTCGCAGTAATGCTTGCGGTCTTCGGCGTCGAAGGTGAGGGGCACCAGCGCGGGACGGCACTCGCGGAGTTTGAGTCCAAATTGCTTTGCCAGTTCGTAGCCGAAAGCGGTAGCGCCCATCTTGGGGATGGAGAGGCCGCCGGTGGCGACGACGAGGGCGGGGGCGTGGAATTCATTGGCGCCGGCGTGGACGACGAACTGGTCGGTGCGCCGGACTTCGCGCACGCGGGCGGCGGTGAAGATGTCCACGTGGGCGGCGCGACATTCTTCCTCAAGCATGGCCACGATCTCGCGGGCGGAGCCGTCGCAGAACAGCTGGCCGAGAGTTTTTTCGTGATAGGGGATGCGGTGCTTTTCGACGAGGGCGATGAAGTCTTGCGGGGTGTAGCGGGCGAGGGCCGACTTGCAGAAATGAGGATTGGCGGAGAGGAAATTGTCAGGGCGGCAGTGGAGGTTAGTGAAGTTGCAGCGGCCTCCACCGGAGATGAGGATTTTATTGCCGATGCGGCCGGCGAGTTCGAGCAGGGCGACGCGACGGCCGCGCTGTCCGGCGGTGAGGGCGCACATCAGGCCGGCAGCACCGCCGCCGAGGATGATGGCGTCGTAGGAGTGGGTCACGGAATTAGTTTCGAGTTTCAAGTTTCAAGCGAAAGGCAAGAACAACATCTACCACAGAGGCACTGAGACACGGAGAATTCTGGGTAGAAAAACAAAAGCAGCTACGGATTGACACAGAAGATACGGATCGGTCTTGGCGAAGAACAACATCTACTACAGAGGCACTGAGACACAGAGAATTCTGGGTAGAAAAGCAAAAGCACCAAGGGGGTGTTCCCACAACTGCCGACGGCGGGCAAACGGAATCCACCGACGGAAAGACCCGCTCAAGGCCGCTACGCGTCCTTGAACGGGGCACCCTCAGAATGCAAAAGCTGTCAGTCGGCGAAGATGGGGACGTCGCCCTTCTGCTGCAACTGCTTGCGACGCCAGGGGAGATGGGCGAGGAACCAGGCCTGGAAGCGGTCCATGTAGAGATACACGACCGGAGTAGTAAAGATGGTGAGCATCTGGCTGACGATGAGGCCGCCGACAATGGCGACGCCGAGCGGGCGGCGGAGCTCGGAGCCGGTGCCGTGACCGAAGGCAAGAGGAACAGCGCCCAACAGGGCGGCGGCGGTGGTCATCATGATGGGGCGGAAGCGGAGAAGCGCGGCTTCGTGGATGGCGTCGAGGGGCGACATGCCCTGGCGTTCACGCTCGAGGGCGAAGTCGATCATCATGATGGCGTTTTTCTTGACGATGCCGATGAGGAGCAGGATGCCGACCAGTCCGATGACGTTGAGTTCCATCTTAAAGAGGAGGAGACCGAGCAAAGCGCCGGTGCCAGCCGAGGGGATGGTGGACAGAATGGTAATGGGATGAATGTAGCTCTCGTAGAGAATGCCGAGGACGATGTAGACAGCCAGCAAAGCGGCCAGCACCAATAGCGGCATGGAGGAGAGCGAGTCCTGGAAGGCGGCGGCGGCGCCCTGGAAAGTGCCGTGGATGGAACCCGGCAGGCGCATCTGGGTCTCGGCGGCCAAGATGGCCCTGGTGGCTTCGCCGAGCGAGCCGCCCGGGTTGAGGTTAAAGGAGATGGTGACGGCGGGAAACTGTCCCTGGTGGGCCACGGCGAGGGAGGTGGTGGAGGGGCCGAAGTGAGCGAAGGAGGACAGCGGCACAACAGCGCCGGTCCTGGTGGTGACGTAGACGGTCTGCAGGGCGTCAGGGGTCATTTGGTACTTGGGGTCAACTTCGAGCACGACCCAATACTGGTTCAAGGTGCGGTAGATGGGAGAAATCTCGCGCTGTCCGAAGGCGTCGTATAAGACCTCGTCAATCTGCTGCGGAGAGATGCCCAGGCGGGCGGCGGTGTCGCGGTCGATGATGATGTTCTGGGCGAGGCCGTGCACCTGCTGGTCGCTGCTGACGTCTTTAAGCATGGGCAGAGTGCGTAATTTGGCGACCAGCTTGGGCGACCAGGAATAGAGCTCGTCGAGATTGTCGCCGGAGAGGGTGTACTGATACTGGGCGTTGGAGAGGCGCCCGCCGATCTGGAGGTCTTGCACAGCCTGAAAATAAAGGGCGGCGCCGGGGACGTGAGAGAGCTGGGGGCGGAGGCGATTGATGACCTGGTCGGCACTGACCTTGCGTTCCTTGAGAGGCTTGAGGGTGGCGAAGACGCGGGCCTGATTTTGCGGGCCGCCGCCGCCGACGGAGGCGATGACGTTCTGGATAGCGGGGTCGCGCCTGACGATGTCGACGAACTTCATGACCTTGCTGTTCATGGCATCGAAGGAGACATCCTGGTCACCCATGACGATGCCGAAGATGCGGCCGGTGTCTTGCTGGGGAAAGAAGCCCTTGGGGACGATGATGTAGAGATAGAAGTTAAGGCCGACGGTGATGAGGACCATGGCCAGGACCAGGGCCTGGTGGCGCAGAACCCAGGCCAGGGCGCGGTGATAGCCGCGGTTCATGCGCTGGAAGCCGCCTTCGCTGGCGCGGTAGATAACGCCGTGGCGGGCGCTGTGCGGTCTGAGGAAATGGGCGCACAGCATGGGTGTCGTGGTGAGCGAGACCACCATCGAGATGGCGATGGTGGAGGTGATGGTCATAGCGAATTCGTGAAAGAGACGCCCGATGAGGCCGCTCATCAGGAGGATGGGGATGAACACCGCCACCAGCGAGATGCTCATCGACATGACAGTGAAGCCGATCTCACGCGAGCCCAGCAGAGCGGCATCGAAGGGGAGCATGCCCCCCTCGATGTGGCGCATGATGTTTTCGAGCACCACGATGGCGTCGTCCACGACGAATCCGGTGGAAATGGTGAGCGCCATGAGCGAGAGGTTGTTGAGCGAGTAGTTCATCAGGTACATCACGCCGAAGGTGCCGACGATGGCAAGGGGCACGGCGACGCTGGGGATGAGGGTGGCACGGATTTCGCGCAGGAAGACAAAGACGACCAGTACAACCAGGATGACGGAAATGATGAGGGTGCGCTGCACGTCAGCGACGGAAGCGCGCACGGTGGTAGTGCGGTCGAGTCCGACCTGAAGCTCGATGCCCTGTGGAATGGAGGCTTTGAGGAAGGGCAGAGCGGCGATGACGCGGTCCACGGTAGCGATGATGTTGGCGCCGGGCTGGCGAAAGAGCACCGCGAGAACGCTGGGCTTGCCGTTGAAGCTGCCCGAGTTGTAGATGTTGGAATAGGAGTCTTCGACGGTGGCGACGTCGCTGAGACGGACGGGCGCGCCGTTGCGGTAGGCCACGACCAGCGGCCGATAGTCAGCGGCCTTCTTCATCTGATCGTTGTCCTTGATCATCCAGCTCTTCTGGTCGCCCTGGAGGGAGCCCTTGGCCAAGAGGACATTTTCGCCGTCGATGGCCGTTCGAACGGCTTCGAGTCCAAGACCCATTTTGTTGAGGATGAAGGGATTGGCCTCGATGCGGACGGCAGGCTGAGAAGACCCCCAGATGAAGACCTGGCCGATACCTTCGATTTGCGACAGCTTCTGACCGAGGATGGAGTCGGCAGCGTCATACATCGCGTCCTTGGTGAGCGTGTCGGAGGTCATCACCAGGATCATGATGGGGGCGTCAGCGGGATTAACCTTGCGGTAAGTCGGATTACCGGGGAGATCGGCTGGGAGGTAGCCGCGCGCAGCGTTGATGGCGGCCTGAACGTCGCGGGCCGCGGCATCGATGTCGCGGTTGAGATCAAACTGCATGGTGATGCCAGTAGAGCCGAGCTGGCTCGACGAGGTCATCTGGTTGATGGCGGCAATGCGTCCGAACTGGCGCTCTAAAGGCGTGGCAACAGCCGAAGCCATGGTTTCGGGACTGGCGCCGGGCAGGCCGGCGCCCACGGAGATCACGGGGAAATCAATCTGGGGGAGCGGCGACACGGGCAGCGTGGTGTAGGCAAGCCCGCCGGCGAGCAACAACGCGATGGTCATCAGCGTGGTTGCGACGGGCCGGTGAATCGCTGGGCCGGAGATGTTCACGCTAGTCTCCCACTGTCTCGGCTGGCTTGGGGGAGCGGAGATGCTCCAGAGCGCGTCCGAGGCGGTCGAACCACAGATAGACCACTGGGGTGGTGTAGAGGGTCAGCAACTGGCTGAAGATCAATCCACCGACAATCGTCACGCCGAGCGGACGACGAAGTTCGGAACCGGTGCCGGAACCGACAGCCAACGGGATCGCGCCGAAAAGCGCGGCGAAGGTGGTCATCATGATAGGACGGAAGCGCAGCAGGCAGGCTTCGTAAATGGCCTCATGCGGCGGTTTGCCTTCTTTGCGCTCAGCCTCGAGCGCAAAGTCAATCATCATGATGGCGTTCTTCTTCACGATGCCGATGAGGAGGATGACGCCAATCAAGGCCATCACACCCAGAGGCATCCTGAACAATGTGAGCGCGAGAATGGCTCCCACCCCCGCAGACGGTAGGGTGGAGAGAATCGTAATGGGGTGAATATAGCTCTCATAGAGCACACCCAGCACGATGTAAACGGTGATGATGGCGGCAAGGATCAGCCAACCCTCGTTGGCTTGCGAGGCCTCAAAGGCGCGAGCCGTCCCCTGGAAGCGCACCTGGATGCTGGGCGGCAGACCCAGTTCCGTCACAGCAGCATTGATTGACTGCACGGCTTCACCGAGGGAATAACGGCCGCCAAGATTAAAGGAGAAAGTGACCGACGGGAACTGTCCCTGATGGTTGATGGCCAACGGCCCGGTGGTGGTTTCGAAGTGGGCGATGGCGCTGAGCGGAACCTGTCCGGCGGCGCCGGGGACATAAATGCTCTTCAGCGAATCGGGGTCGCTGCGAAACGACGGATCGACCTCCAGCACCACGTGGTATTGGTTCAGCTGGGTGAACATGATGGAGACCAAGCGCTGGCCGAAGGCGTCGTAGAGGGTGTTGTCAACGGCGGACATGTTGACGCCCATGCGAGAGGCGGTATCGCGATCAATGACGAGGTTGGCCATCGCCGCCTGGTTCTGCTGGTCGGTGGCGATGTCACGCAATTCCGGGAGGGTCTTGAGCTTTTCCAGAAGGCGGGACGTCCAAAGTGTGAGTTCCTTGGGATCGGCGTCTTCGAGGCTGAACTGATATTGGGTGCGGCTGATGCGGTCTTCCACCGTCAGGTCTTGCACGGGCTGCATGTAGAGGGTGATGCCCTCGACTCCGGCGACCTCTTGTTGGAGGCGCTGAATGATGGCGGAGGCGTCTTCCGTGCGTTCGTCCTTGGGCTTGAGGTTGATCTGGATGCGGCCGCTGTTGGGGGTGGTATTGGTGCCGTCGACGCCGATGAACGAGGACAGGCTGGCAACGTCGGGGTCCTTGAGGACGGCGGCCGCGAGCCGCTGCTGGCGCTCGGCCATGGAAGCAAACGAAACACTCTCCGGCGCGTCGGAAATGCCCATGATGACGCCGGTGTCCTGCACCGGGAAGAAGCCTTTGGGCACAATCATGTAGAGCCAGACGGTAGCCACCAGGGTGCCTACGGTGACCACGAGCGTGGTGCGCTGGTGGCGCAACACAAACTGCAGCGTGCGTCCGTAAAAGGCGATGGTCTTGTTGAAGACGTTTTCCGATGCGTTGTAGAAACGGCCGTGGTGGACGTCGCTGTGAGGGCGCAGGAGAAGCGCGCACATCATAGGAGTCAGGGTCAGCGAGATCACTGCCGATAACAGGATGGTGACGCTGAGAGTGACGGCAAATTCGCGGAACAGGCGGCCCACGATGTCGCCCATGAAGAGCAGCGGGATAAGCACCGCAATGAGCGAAACCGTCAGTGACACGATGGTGAAACCGATCTGCCCGGAACCCTGCAGGGCCGCCTCCAACGGAGTGTGGCCCTCCTCAATGTAGCGGGAGATGTTCTCGATCATCACGATGGCGTCGTCGACCACGAAGCCGGTGGAGATGGTCAGCGCCATCAGGGAAAGGTTGTCGAGTGAGTAGTTGAGCAGATACATCGCACCGAAGGTGCCGATCAGCGAGAGCGGCACCGCGATGCTGGGAATGATGGTGGCTGCGAGCGTGCGCAGGAAGAGGAAGATCACCATCACAACCAAAACTACGGTGAGCATGAGCTCGAACTGCACATCTTTGACACTGGCGCGGATGGTGTTGGTGCGGTCGGTAAGGACCTCGACCTTGACCGACGCCGGGAGATTGGCCTGCAGTTGTTTGAGCCGGAGCTTGATGCTATCAACGACCTTAATGATGTTGGCGCCCGGCTGCCTCTGGATGTTGAGAATCACGGCGGGCGTAGTGTTCATCCACGCGGCCTGATAGGTGTTCTCCGGGGCTTCGATCACGGTCGCCACGTCAGACAACCTCACCGGGTTGCCGTTTTTGTAGGCAATGATTGTGTCGGCGTAATCCTGTGGCTGAAAGAGCTGGTCGTTGGCGTTGAGCGTGTAAGCCTGGCGGTTATTCTGTAGTTGACCCTTGGCCTGGTCAACGTTGACCTGACCGATGACAGTTCGCAATTGCTCGAGGCTGATGCCGTAAGAGGCCAGCGCGGTGGGATTGGCCTGAATGCGCACCGAAGGCTTCTGTCCGCCGCTGATGGACACCAGACCCACGCCGGGCAATTGTGAAATCTTCTGGGCGAAGGTGGTGTCGGCCAGGTCCTCGACCTGGTGCAACGGGATGCTGTCAGAGGTCATGGCGAGCGTCAAGATAGGCGCATCGGCCGGGTTCACCTTGCTGTAAATGGGCGGCGTAGGCAAGTCGAGAGGCAGGAAGGTCTGCGCGCTGTTGATGGCGGCCTGCACCTGCTGTTCGGCTACGTCGATGTTTTCCTCCAACACGAACTGCAGGGTAATGACCGATACACCGAAAGCACTACTGGAGGTCATCTGGTTCAGTCCGGGCAACTGGCCGAACTGGCGCTCAAGCGGCGACGTGATCGACGACGCCGTCACATCGGGGCTGGCGCCGGGATAAAAGGTGACCACTTGAATGGTCGGGTAATCCACCTGGGGCAACGCGGAAATCGGCAACTGCGAGTAGGCGACCAGGCCGACCAGCAGCAGCGCCGCCATCAGCAGCGAGGTCGCGATGGGCCGCAGGATGAATGGCCGCGAAATACTCATGAGTGGGGTCCGCTAGTTTCGCCGGCGGAGCCGTTCTTCGACTGGTTGGCCGGGCCTTGGGCGGCCACGCGGCTGCCGGGTTGCAACTTCTCCTGGCCGTCGGTAACCACGCGATCACCGGGCTGCACGCCAGACGCGATCACGGCGATATTACCCTGGGTAAGCGCAAGTTGAATCGGCCGGACTTGCACCGTGTTCTTGTCATCGACCAGGTAAGTAAAGGTGCCTTGCGGACCACGCTGCACCGCGCTCACCGGCATGGTGATTGCATCCTTGCGCGTCTCAAGCAGCAGGTGGACGTTGACAAACTGGTTAGGCCAGAGCGTGTTGTCGGGATTCTCGAACACTGCCTTGAACTTGGCGGTCCCGGTGGTCTGGTCGATCTCGTTGTCAATGGTCAACAGCTTGCCGGTGGAAAGCTTGGTCTGATCGTCACGGCTGTAGACGTCGACGGAGAGCGCGCCTTTTGCCATGCGCTGCCGCACCTCCTGGAGCTGATCTTCCGGGAGCGTGAAGACAATGGCGATTGGATGCAACTGGGTGATGACAACCATCGGCGTGGTGGCTGAGGCTTGCACGTAATTTCCGATGTCGACTTGACGCAAACCAATGCGCCCATTAATCGGCGAGGTGATGCGGGTGTAGGTAAGGTTCAGCTTGGCGCTATCGATGGCGGCTTTGTCGGCGGCGATGGTGCCCGCATACTGGCCGAAGGAGGCTTCCTGGGCATCGAGGTCCTGCTTGGCGATGACCCCGCCGGCGTACAGCGCCTTCAAGCGCTCGAACTGGACCTTGGCGTTATTGAGTTGTGCTTCATCGCGCTGCAGATTGGCCTGTGCGGTGGCCAGTGCGACCTCGTAGGGCCGGGGATCGATTTGGATGAGCAGTTCGCCCTGCTTGACCTCCTGACCTTCCTGGAAGTTGACCTGAGTGATCTGGCCGTCAATGCGGGTCTTGAGGGCGACGGTGTTGAAGGCCTGCACCGAGCCGAGGCCAGTCAGGTAAACGGGGAAGTCGCGCTCCTGTACGCTGGCGACGCCCACAGGAACGGGTGGCATGGGAGCGCTAGCCTTGGCGTTCTTTTGATCGCGGCTGCAACCTGCCAGTATGGCGCATAAGAATAGTGCGGCACCCAGGCCATGGATAAGACGAACTTTCAAAATTTCCTCCTCGCTGGCGCTTCACTGGCACATGGGGGCCGACATCCGAGCCAGAGGCAAGGCACCCTAAGGTGCCAATTACGATATTATGAACCCCACTTCATTAGACCGAACGCGGGAATTAAGTGCCGTTAAGAGAGGGTGAAGGAAGGTTAAGTTTTGTGAAGGGACAATCCACATCGCGAAACAATTCTTCACCACCGGCATCCGCCGGAAGAGGCACAATGAATCCAGTGAACCAACTGCTGATCATCGACGACGATCGCGCGCTCGTCAATCTGCTCAAGCGCTTTCTCGAGGCCGAAGGCTTTCGAACGGACGCCGCTTATGACCACGACTCAGGTCTGGCGGCCGCCCGGGCCAACCAGCACGAGCTGGTGATTCTGGATGTGATGCTGCCGGGCGGCTCGGGATTCGAGTTGCTGAAGGCCTTGCGCCATGACTCCGCCGTTCCGGTGCTGCTGTTGACGGCGCGGGGTGAGGCGGTGGACCGCATTCTTGGGCTGGAGATTGGCGCAGATGACTACCTCGCCAAACCGTTCGACCCGCGAGAGCTCGTCGCGCGGATTCGCGCCGTTCTGCGGCGCACGCGCGAGGCGGCATCGGGAGCAGCGCGCAGCGATCAGGATGAAGTGTTACACGTGGGCGACATCGAACTGTCGCTGGGAACTCGTAACGTGACGTGCGGCGGCAAGCCGGTGGATCTCACCTCGGTCGAGTTCAACGTGCTAGAACTGTTGCTGCGTAACGCGGGATCGGTGGTGACGCGGGAGCAGATCGCGGAAGTCGCGCTGGGCCGGCCGCTGAACTCCTTCGATCGCAGCGTGGATGTGCACGTCAGCCGGCTGCGGAAGAAGCTGGGAAGCTTTCCCGGCACAGAAGACCTGATCCGGCCAATTCGCGGCGTGGGCTACTTTCTGGCCGCCACCGCTGCACCCGAGAAGGCCAACGCATGAACCGGCGGCTGTTCTGGAAGATTTTTCTTCCCTTCTGGGTGGCACAGGCGCTTCTGATGGGCGTGCTGTATGTGCGCCTGCAACATCGACTGCACGCTGAAAACCCCTGGTGGGTGCAGCCGGACCGTCGGCTAGTTCCGTCGCTCGCCGATTTAGCGGTGCAGCGGTACGAGAAGTCTGGCCAGCCCGCATTGCGCGAGATTCTCGACCAATCTTCCATGCCCCGGCGGGTCAACTACTGGCTGCTGGACGGCAACGGCCGGGAGTTAAGCGGACGTCCCCTGCCGAGTGAAATTGTGGACTTCGCGCAACGCGCACTGCGCCACGAAGGTATTTCCCGCCCTGACGAAGCCGTGGTCCTCGTCTCGCCCGTCACGACCGCGCGGGGCAGCTATCTGTTGATTGGCGAATTTATTCCGCCGCCGCTGGGCGAACGCGTGCCCGGCGACATTATCTGGGTGTTGAAGCTGGGTACGATCATCTCGGCGCTGATGTGCCTGGTGATTGCCCACTATCTCAGCAAGCCGATCGAGCGGCTGCGCAACGCCACCAACGAGCTGGCGCGCGGGAACCTCGACATCCGCGTGGGCGCCACCATTGGGAGGCGCCGCGACGAAATCGCCGACCTGGTGCGCGATTTCGACTCGATGGCGGGAGAACTGCGCAATCAGATTCAAAGCGAGCGTAACCTGCTTAGCGGTGTTTCGCACGAGCTGCGTTCGCCCATCGCGCGGATGCGTCTGGCCCTGGCGTTGGCGCGCAACTCCGATCAACCGGAGCGCGAGGAAATGCTGGACCGCATCGAGCAGGACACCATTCATCTCGACTCAATGCTGGAGCGCATCCTGACGGTCGCCCGGCTGGAGAATGGGCAATACAAGCCGAAGATGGAAAGCCTGTCGCTGAATGAGGTAGTCGAAGAAGTGCTCGACGACGCGCGGTTTGAAGCCACGGCAACCGACGCCGCTATTTCGTATAACGACGATGCTATTGTTAGCCTGAATGGGGATCCGGGACTACTGCGCAGCGCCATCGAAAATGTCGTGCGCAATGGCTTGTTCTACTCCGGACAAGCCGGACGCATAGACGTTCGGCTGCGGGTTGACAACAGCCAGGCGGTGCTGAGCGTGCGGGATAACGGGCCCGGCGTGCCCGAAGAGGCGCTGCCACTGCTGTTTAAGCCGTTCTACCGCGTGGACGGATCGCGTGTGACTTCAACCGGCGGCATGGGACTGGGACTCGCCATCGTGCGCAATGCCGTCGCGGTCCACGGCGGCTGCGTGACGGCGCGCAATGTGGCTCCGCACGGACTGGAAGTGGAGCTGAAACTTCCCGTTGCCAGCGCGAGCGCAACGACCCGTCCCTCGGCCGCACTACTCACCGCACCCTTCCAAGGGAAACGGTAGTCCTACAACGTCAGATCTTGATTACGCCAGTATAGATCGCCATCCCCACTACGGCGTCGACGCCCATCGCGTCTAATTCATCAATCTCCTGCTGGCTGCGGATGCCGCCGGCGGCGATGAGCTTGCGCGAAGTGCGTGTCTTCAAGTCGCGCACCACGTCCATGGGAATGCCTTGCAGCATTCCTTCGGTGTCGATGTGGGTGTAGAGGAAGGCGGAGCAATGCGGCTCCAGCGCCGCCATCATTTCGGTGGGCGTGATCTGCGTGATGGTCTTCCAGCCGTGTATGGCAACGCGTCCGCCACGCGAATCGATCGCCGCTACGAGGCGTTCGGGGCCGAACTCCGCGTTCAACGCGTCGGCAAAGTCTGTATTCACCGCACCGTTGTCAACCAGAGAGGAACCGAGGATGGCGCGCTTGGCGCCCGCTTGGAACACCCGCTGCGCATCGTTTGCGGTGCGGATGCCGCCGCCCACCTGACAGGGCAGTTGGCCGCAGAAATCAGCGATCAGCGCGAGGTTGTCGCCCTGGCCCATAGCGGCGTCGAGGTCAATCAACTGTACCAGCGGGTACTTGGCAAAGCGCTGCACCCACTCGCTGAAGTTCACGAACTCGAGGGCACGCTTTTCGCCTTGGACGAGTTGGACGATCTTGCCGCCCATCAAATCAATGGAAGGAATCAGCATGTCAGCCTCACGGGGATGCCCGCTTTCTGCAGTTCGCGCTTGATGGTCTCCACCGACTTGAGGCCGAAGTGGAAAACCGAGGCAGCCAGCGCCGCATCGGCCGCGCCTTGCTCGAACACCTCGACGAAGTGGTGAGACTCGCCCGCACCGCCGGAGGCGATCACGGGAATGCGTACGCTGGTGGCTATGGTACGCGTGAGCGGGCAGTCGAAGCCCGACTTGGTGCCGTCGCGATCCATAGAGGTCAGCAGGATTTCGCCGGCGCCGTGTTGCTCTGCCTTAACTGCCCACTCCTGCACATCGATACCGGTCGGCTTGCGTCCACCCCACACGTAGACCTCCCACTCTGTGGGAGTACGCTGCCGGGCGTCAATCGCCACCACTACCGCTTGCGAGCCGTAGCGGTCGGCGACGCGAGCAATTAGGTTTGGGTCGGCGATAGCGGCCGAGTTCATGGCGACCTTGTCAGCGCCGCAGTCGAGCACGGCTGCCGCATCGTCGATTGAGCGGATGCCACCGCCGACGGCGAACGGGATGAACAATTGCCGGGCGGTACGACGGACGGTGTCGAGCAAGGTATTGCGCGAGTCGGAGGTGGCCGTGATGTCGAGCAGGACGATTTCGTCGGCTCCAGCTGCGCTGTGCGCGGCGGCCAATTCGGCAGGGTCACCGGCATCGCGAATTCGCTCGAACTGGATGCCTTTTACGACACGGCCCGCGCTCACGTCGAGGCAGGCAATAATGCGCTTGGCCAGGGTTTCACAAGGCACAGAAGTTCTCCAGAATCCGCAAGCCCACGTCGCCGGATTTTTCGGGATGAAATTGTACGCCGAACAGGTTGTCGCGCTCTGCTACAGCAGTGAACGGATCTTCATATGTACAGGTCGCGACAGTATCTCCGCAGACAGGTGCGCAATAGGAATGCGTGAAATAGACGTAGGCTCCTGATGCTACTCCCGCCAGTAGACGCGATGGACGAGTGATGGCCAGACTATCCCAGCCGACATGTGGAGACTTTACGCGGTCGGAGAAACGTTCGCAGCGTCCCGCAAAAGTGCCCAATCCACTCAGTTCCGGAGCCTCGGTGCTGCCGGCGAACAGCCATTGCAGTCCGAGGCAAATGCCCAGGAGCGGGCGGCCCTGTGCCACGCCTTTGCCGAGCGCCTTGCCAAGTTCTCCACTCGCCAAGGGCGCTGTGGCCTTGAAGTTGCCGACACCGGGGATGATCCACTTCGCGGCACATCCCACAGTGTCAGGGTCGCGGGTGACGACACATTCGTGCCCGAGATGCTGCAATGCCTTCACCACCGACGTCGTGTTCCCTGCCCCGTAATCCACGATAGCGATCACAATAGCCCCTTAGTACTCGGCAACATTCGCCCGAGCTGTTTATCCTTCGAGCAGGCCACGCGCAGCGCTCGCGCAAACGCCTTGAACAGTGCCTCGATCTTGTGATGATTGGAGCGGCCGTAAATGGTCTTCGCGTGGATGTTGGCCTTGGCGCCGCGCGAGAAGCCGTCGAAGAAATCGGCGACCAGCTCAGTTTGCAGATCGCCGACCAGACGGGTGCTAACCTTGGTGTCGACGACCGCGGCGCTACGGCCGCCGAAATCCACGGCAACCACGCCAAGTGTTTCGTCCATGGGCATGACGAAATATCCGGCGCGGAGGATGCCGCGCTTCGAGCCAAGGGCCGCGGTGAAGGCCTCGCCCAGCGCGATTCCCACGTCCTCGACCGTGTGGTGCTGGTCTACGTCGAGATCGCCGGTTGCCTGCAAGTCGAGGTCGAATGCGCCGTGGCGGGCTACCAATTCCATCATGTGATCGAGAAATCGGATGCCGGTAGTGACCTTGGCGCGCCCGTGGCCCTCAATGGTAAGCGCCACGCGAATGTCGGTTTCGTTGGTCTTGCGATGGAGCTTCGCCCGTCTCACGCCTTCTCCTCCGCACCCAGGTTCATTTCGGCAAATACTTGCTGAAGTGCTTCGAGCAGCCGGTCGGTCTGGGCCGCCGTGCCCAGGGTTATGCGCACGCAGCCATCGCATCCGGGGTCGGAGGAGCGGTCGCGCACCAATACCCCACGTTGTCGCATGGCCGTCACGAAGTCGCGGTGGCGCTCGCCGATCTTCATCAGAACGAAGTTGGCCTCGCTCGGCCACCAGCGAATGCCTGGGCGGGTGAGCTGCTGCTGCAGGCGCTCGCGCCCAACGCATACCTGCAAGACATAGTCCGCGACAAAGACGCTGTCGGCCAGCGCCACAGGCAGTATCGCCAGGGCCACCGCATTCACGCTGTATGGAGACGACACGCGCCGCACCATGGGCATCTGATCGCGCGGACCGGCAAGGATGCCGATGCGGAGGCCCGCCAGTCCGTAGGCCTTGGAGAAGGTGCGTGCGACGAATAGATTAGGCTGTCTGACAACGTCAGAGATGACCGTCTTGCCATGAAACTCGTAGTAGGCCTCGTCCACCAGAACAGCAGCCTGCGGCGCCGCTTCAGCAATGGACAGCAGTTGCTTGCGTGACGCCACGCCGCCGGTAGGATTGTTGGGGCTGGCGATTGCGATCAGTCGGGTGGCCGGCGTGACCGCGCTTAGCACTGTGTCGAACGGGAAACGCAGGTCCTCGCCGCATTGAACGCGCACGACTCTGGCCCCCGTCGCTTCGGCAAAGATCTCGTACATGCCGAAGGTCGGCGTCACTACCATTACTTCGTCAGTGGGCTCGAGATACGCCTCGCACAGCAAATGAATCGCCTCGTCCACGCCGTTGGTGAGCAGCACTTGCTCAGGCGGCAACCCGAGATGGGCGGCCACTATCTTTTCAACCGGCTCACGCTCGGGGTAGCGCGCTAACTCCTCTGCCGTGATCTGGCGGATGCGCTCCAGCACGCGCGGCGAGCAGCCTTCGGTGTTCTCGTTGAAGTCGAGGCGCAGGCCTTGTCGTCCCGCCAGAGGTGGGTGATACTCGTGCATTTGGAGCACGGCTTTGCGCACGCTAAGCATCGCCGCACCTCACCCGCACCGACTGAGCGTGGGCGCGCAGGCCTTCGGTTTCGGCGAGCTTGGTGACTACAGGAGCGACCTTGCGCAGGCCATCGCGACTGAACTTCTGCACGGTGATGACCTTCACGAAGTCGGCAGCGCTGAGTCCGCCGCGAAAGCGGGCCGCGCCGGCAGTGGGCAGAACGTGATTCGGGCCCGCCGCATAGTCTCCCGCTGACTGAGGTGAAAAATCGCCCACGAAGATGGAGCCGGCGCCGCGCACGGCGGCGACGTCTTCTGAGATGTCAAGGGTCAGGTGTTCGGCGGCGATGCGGTTCACCCACTCCATAGCCTGCTCGCGCGAACCTGAGATCAAGGAATAACCGTTCGACTTGATCGCCTTGAGCGCGATGGAATTGTCTGTGGCGGCGCGCTGCACGCCGGCCGCGACCTTATTCGCAAGCATCGCGTTGGTGGAAATGAATAGGACGACGGCGTCGGGATCATGCTCAGCTTGTGCCACCAGGTCAGAGGCGAGGAATTTCGCATTGCCATTCTCGCTATACACCACGGCCTCAGTCGGGCCGGCCAGCATGTCGATAGCGCAATCGAAGCTCACCAACTTTTTTGCTGCCGTAACGTAGGCGTTGCCCGGGCCAACGATCTTGTCCACCCGCGCGATGGTTTGGGTTCCGTAGGCAAGCGCGGCGATGGCTTGGGCTCCGCCGCAACGGTACATCTCGCTGATGCCCAGTAGATACGCGGAGGCCAGGGTCACGGGTTGCGGATTGGGGGACACCACAACGATGCGCCCGACACCCGCCACCTGCGCGGGGATAGCCGTCATCAGCAGGGTCGAGGGCAGCGGATACCGGCCTCCCGGCACGTAACATCCCACGGAATCGAAGGGACGCACGATCTGGCCAAGCTCTCCGCCGGTGACTTTCTTGTTCCATGAGCGCGGCAACTGCCAGCGGGCAAATCGGCGGATGTTTGCCGCCGCCTGCTTCAGGGCCTGGCGCGTCTCCGGCGGAGTTGCCTTCCATCCCGCCTCGATTTCTTCGGCAGATACGCGCATCGGCTGAGCTTTCGGCAGGCCATCCCACAATGTGGCATATCGGACGAGCGCCTTGTCTCCGCCCTTGCGTACGGCGGCGATAATCTTGCGTACCGCCGGCTCCACCTCGTCCAGGCGCGAAGCCCGCCGCTCCAGTTGCGACACGACGCGCTCGGCCGCTTTTCCTGCCAGCACCCGCATCACATCACCACCTTATTTAGTGGATACTCGACGATGCCGGTGGCGTTGGCCGCCTTCAGCCGCGGGATGACATCCCAGCACAGGCTTCTCTTCTATGATGGTGTTGACCGCAACCCATTGCTTGTCGCTCAGAGTCGAAATGGTGGGGCTATTCAGCGCGGGCAATACAGCCAGTACCTTCTGCAAGTCTTCCGCACGCACGTTCAGCATCAGTCCGACGCGTCCTTGCGCTTCCATCGCCCCACGCAGCATCAGGGAGAGGTTCTCGATCTTCTGACGCTTGGCGGGGTCGTTCCAGGCGTCCTTGTTGGCGATGATCTGAGTGTTGGATTCGAGAAGGGTTTCGATGATACGCAGCCGGTTGGCTTTGAGGGAGCTGCCAGTCTCGGTGACTTCGACGATGGCATCCGCCAATGTGGGAGGCTTGACCTCGGTCGCACCCCAAGAGAATTCCACTTTAACGTCTATCCCACGTTGTAGGAAGTAGCGGCTAGTGACTGCGACCAGTTCGGTTGCGATGGTCGCGCCGCGCAGGTCTTCGGGACGCTCCACCGGCGAGTCTTCCGGCACTGCCAACACCCAACGAACCTTGCCGCGGCTTTGCTTGGCGTAGATGAGGTCGGCGACGGTGACGACGTCGAGGCCGCTCTCCATCACCCAGTCGTAGCCGGTCATGCCGGCATCGAGCGCGCCGTGCTCGACGTAACGAGCCATCTCCTGCGCGCGGATGAGCATGCACTCGACCTCGGGATCGTTGGTGGCGGCGAAATACGAGCGCGGACTGACGTACACCTGCAGCCCGGCGCGCGCGAGTAGAGCGAGGGTGGCGTCTTGCAGACTGCCCTTGGGAAGTCCCAGCCGCAGCTTCATCGCGCACCTCCCGCGACCGGCAGGTCGGTGTTGAAGCAGGTGCGGGCGCCGGTGTGGCAGACCACGCCGTGGCCTTCGACTTCGACCCGGCAAAGGATGGTATCGAGGTCGCAGTCGGCGTGGGCGGTGATCACCTTCAAACGGTTGCCTGAGGTCTCGCCCTTGGTCCAGAGTTCGTTGCGAGTGCGGCTGTAGAAGGTGACGTATCCGGTGGCCAGCGTCTTGTCGTAAGCGGCGCGGTTCATGAAGCCGAGCATGAGTACCTCGCCGGTGGCGGCGTCCTGCACCACGGCGGGCGCCAGTCCCTGCATCTTTTCGAAGTCGATTTCCACGGCCATCGTACGATTCCTTTCGCAAAAACAAAAAACCCGCTGGGGTTAGCCAGCGGGTCGGAGGTAAGAGTGCGAATTAAGATGTTCGCTATTCGATGCTCTCCGCCGACACGCTCGCCACGTGCGAATGGTGATGATGGCGATGGAGCAGCGAAGTCATACTGAGGTTTACGTTACCGGAAAGCCTGCGGCTGTGTCAATGCGGAGCACGCGATGGACCCCGCTATCGGGCGGCCGCCCATGCCAGACCGTCGGGGTTCTTGCCGGCCTCGATACGCCCCACCACGGTGAGCGAATGCAGGTCGATAACAACGACATAGCCATCGGGGGAGCAAGCGACGAATGCGCGCGCGCCATCGGGCTGCATCTGGATGCCGGCGGCGCCGTGTCCAACGTTGATGCGCTTGACCGTTTTACGGGTGGCGCTGTCGATGACGACCAAGTCCGATTTGCCGAGGCTCGAAATCAGCACGAGCTTGCCATCGGGAGTGAACTTCAGGCGGTTCGCGCCCATCACGTCGGCCGGCAGAGTCTGCATCACGGTCTTGGTGGCAACGTCGATGATCGAGACGGTGCCGTCATGGGCGTTGGCCACCCAGATTTCCTTGCCGTCGGGCGAGACATCGAACCCTTCGCAGCCGTTGCCGACGCGGACTACCGTCTCCTGCCAACCACCGCCGGGAGCGCCCATCGGGCCACGGGGCGGAGGCGCCATCTGGCCGGCATTTCCGCCGGGAGGGCCGGGTGGCGGGCCGGGCATCGCGGCTGTCGTTTTCTCAATGATGCTCACCGTGCCGGAGTTCACGTTGGTGGTCGCAATCCGCTTCAGGTCGGGCCAGACGTAAATCATATGGGTACGGTCCTGGCCGGTGCCGAGGATCCAGTCAATCTTCTGGGTGGCCGGATCGTAGCTTCCGATCGCTTTGGCTGCTTCCGCCGTGAACCAGACTTTTCCGCCGGCAAACATCAGGCCGTGCGGACCACGCAGCGCGCCGAGATCAACCGTAGCTAACTGCTTGCGCGCCACCAGGTCCACAACGGTCAGGGTGTTATAGGCTCCGAAGCCGTAGTTGGAGATGTAGGCGGTCTTGCCGTCGGAGGACGCGACAACCTCGTGCGGATCGGGGCCCGCTGGGACTCGCCCCGTCACTTTCAGGGTGGCGGGATCAACGAGGAGAAGCATGCTGTCATTCTTGGCGAGTACAAGCAGGGTCGCGGCCGCGGGAGCCTGCCCGTACCCAACCAGGGAGACAAACATGCCGGTGAACAGCGCGAGCGCGGCCACTACGGTTTTCATAGTCCACAACAATACCGCAGATTTGCGGTCCGTTCACACAGGAAATCGCGATGGGTTCCGCGGGTTTCTTGGCACCGATTCCCCGCAGCTTTCCTGTCACTGCATCCGCCGGACGCCTGTGCTACTTTTAGCCTTTCAAAAGGGGGCGTCATGTTTACGGCTGATCTTCTGAAGGGCAAACGCTTTCTCGTCACCGGCGGTGGCACCGGAATCGGTCGCGCGCTGGCGGAGCGATTCCTGCAACTGGGCGCGACCGGGTACATTTGCGGACGCCGCGCCGAAGTGGTGGAGCAGACTGCGAAGGAACTCGCGGCTTCAACGGGCGGAAGCTGCGAGGCATTTGCTCTCGATGTGCGCGATCACGAAGCCGTGGAGAAGGCCATCGAGGAAGTCTGGGCGAAAGGTCCGCTCGACATTCTGGTGAACAACGCGGCGGGAAATTTCCTGGCCAAGACCGAAACGCTGTCAGCACGGGCGTTCGACGCGGTCATCGGCATCGTGCTGCAGGGCACAATCAACGTGACCATGGCTTGCGGCAAGCGATGGCTCGCCGACAAGCACAATGCCGTGGTGCTCAACATCGCCACCACATATGCGGAGAGCGGCTCGGCGTTCGTCGTTCCCAGTGCCGTTGCGAAGGCAGGAGTGCTCGCGCTCACGCGTAGCCTGGCGGTCGAGTGGGGAGGCCGCGGGGTGCGGTTCGTCGCCATCGCGCCGGGAGCCATTCGCACCGAGGGCGCATTCTCCCGCTTGTTGCCCACCGACGCCATGGAGAAAGCGTTGCTCGAGCACAACCCGCTGCACCGACTGGGGACGTTGGAAGAGATTTCGAACCTCGCATCGTTCCTGGTGAGCGAGCACGCGGGCTACATCAACGGAGAGATGGTGTACATGGACGGCGGCGAGATGCTGGCCGGCGCCAGTTCGTTCAGCCTGCTGGGCCGCAAGGTTCCTGATGCCGCATGGGAGATGCTAAAAGCCGCGCGGAAGAAGTGAATCGCGAAAGTCCGTTATCCTGTTTCAGTGGCTGCGCGCATTTTCATCGTGGCGATCTGCTTTGCCCTCCCGTGCCTGGCGCAGGAGAACTATGAAATCCAGGTGTACGGATCGGAGACGGTCGCGCCCAAGACCACGATGCTCGAATTGCATTCCAACTTCACCTTCCAGGGCAGCAAGCAAATCGAGGACGGCGTGTTACCGAGTGAACACGCTCTGCACGAGACCGTCGAGATCACGCAGGGCCTGACGTCGTGGTCCGAAGTCGGCTTCTACATCTTTACCTCGGTGCAACCGCACCACGGATGGGAGTGGGTGGGCGACCACATCCGGCCGCGGGTGCGCGCACCGGAGTCGTGGCACTGGCCGGTGGGCGCGAGCCTCTCCATCGAGTTCGGCTACCAACGGGCGCAATACTCAACGTCCACGTGGAACATTGAAGTGCGCCCTATCATCGACAAACAGAAGGGGCGTCTGTACTGGTCCGTGAATCCGGCCTTCGACCGCGGCATCGTCGGATTGCCGAGCGACCAGCAATGGAATTTTTCTCCCGACGCCAAAATCTCGTGGGACTTCACCAAGGTGATTTCATTTGGGCTGGAGTATTACGGAGGCTGGGGCCCGGTCAGCAATCTCTACCCGGTCACATTGCAGTCACAGCAGTTTGTGCCTGCTTTCGACCTGAATGTGTCGCCCAAGTGGGAGATCAACTTCGGCGTTGGAGTGGGCGTGACCGCCGGAACCGATCACATGCTGGCCAAGTTCATTCTCGGCCGGCGTTTCGATTGGTCGAAACGTCACGGCAACAACACGACCGCGACACAATCGCCATCGCGACTGGCACTCGGCTACTGACGGCCGGTTACCTCTTTTTGGGTTTTTCCTTCGACTTCCCGCGGTTCTTCTGTTTCAACGACGGCAGCGCGGTCACCGCGCCATTGGCAATTGCCTTCACCCAGGCGTCGTGGTCGCGGTTGGTCTGGTCAGCGTAATCGACGGCAAAATCGACAAGCGCCTTGTCGAAGCGGTCAGAGGTCCCTAGGTATCCGGCAAGCACGCACGGATCGCCTGAGCGAGAATGTCCCTTGGCCAGCAGTTCGCCGCACACTCGGGCGTATTCCACCAACGCCTTGCCTACGAGATCGTCGGCGTCGACGCCACCCTTGTGGTCGCGAAGCTGGCGAACGAGATAAGGCAGGCCATCGATGGTCGCCCACCCGAGGAAAGGATCGAACTGCACCAGCATGCGACGCACGCCTTCGACCACGCGTTGGCCGTGGTGTGCCGGGACGCCTTTGCTGGGCAGATACGGCGAATAGCACGAGGGCAACTCCTGTTTGAGTTGCAGGAACATGGGGTCGTCGAGCGCACCGCCAAACATGAGCGCAACGTAGTCGCGGGTGCCGACGCTACCCGTTCCGACGATGCGGAAGCCGCCGCATGCCGGCTTGTACTGCCGGAAGAAGTGTCGCCGCTCCGGCTGCAGCGTCTTAAGATAGTCGGGCAGTGCGGCAAGCACCGCCTTCTCCACCGCACCGGAGACCGGTTCCTGAACAGCGACGCCGTACAACGGATCCGTGGATTTCTTGAACCGATACCCGCCTTTCTTGCGTTCGGTCAATTTTTTGAGGCTGTCGAGCGGCGTGGCGCGTTCGGCCTGCTTGAGGACGGCACGCACCGGCGATACCTTCAGTTCGCGCATCACCAGGTAGCGCGCCAGCTCCAGCACTGGCAGTTTGGAGAACTTCCATACGGACTCGCGGTACATACGGCCGAACTCCAGCACCGCGTCCTTGCACTGGCGCTCGGAGTTACGCGCTTCGCGGCCAGCCAATACCAAACTGGTGGCCATGCGCTTGACGTCCCACTCCCACGGCGCGTGGATGGTTTCGTCAAAGTCGTTGATGTCGAAGATGAGGTGTTCGGCAGACGCGCCGCCGAACGCGCCCAGGTTCTGCACGTGCGCGTCGCCGCAGATTTGCACCTCGATGCCGGTACGTGGCAGGGCAGCCATGTCGGCAGCCATCAGAGGCGCCGCTCCACGGAAAAAGGTGAATGCGGTCTCCGCCATGCGCGCGTTCTTCAGCGGTACGAGTTCCGGGACGCGGAACTCGTGCGCTGCGTTCATCAGCGTTACCGCGTCGAATTTGCGCGCCTTGGGGTCGAACTTGCCCTGAGCGACCCTGCTGAACTTCGTACGCAGCGCGCGTCCCGCTGTGCGCCGCTCGTCCCGCGTGGAGTACTGCTTAGCCTGCTGGTTCATGGTGTTGGTACCAGCGATGATACGCCGTCCCATACTGGGCGCAATTGGACATCTGTGCCACCACCAAGGTCGCAACCTCTGCCGCCACGAAGTGTCGTCATGTAACATTCCTGACGAGGGACTTTCATGTACCGTGTTGGTCCGATTGTGATTGTTCTGGCGTCCTGTCTCCTGGCTGCGACTTCGCCCACACCTGCGACACGGCTCGATCTGCACAACGGCTGGCAACTGCAATCGGCCTGCGTTCTACAAGGCTCGACTACCGGCCCCGCCGGGTTGAAGAACACCACCCATCCCGGCCTCGACGGCGAAATTCTCTCCTCACCGATCTACCGGCCCATCGGATGGATCGCCACCACGGTCCCCAGCACCATCGTTGCCGCCCAAGTCGCCGCCGGACTGATCAAGGACCCGTTCTTCGGCATGAATCTGCGCAAGCTTCCCGGCATGGACTACCCCCTCGGCAACATGTTCTCGAATCTGGCCATGCTCGACTCCAGCCCCTACAAGTGCGGCTGGTGGTATCGCACCGAGTTCCGTCTGCCTGCGGGATTTTCCGGACACTCCGTCGCCCTTCACCTTGACGGCGTCAATTATCGAGCGGACGTGTGGCTCAACGGCAGGCAGGTCGCCACCAAGAACGATATTGCTGGAACCTGGCGCGTATTTGACCTTAGCCTTTCCACCGGACTCCTCTACAACTCGTCGAACGTTCTCGCCATCGAAGTCTTTCCGCCCACCGAAAGCGACCTTGCCATCACCTGGGTCGACTGGGCGCCCTCGCCGCCCGACAAGAACACAGGACTCTTTCGCGACGTGTATCTCACCGCCAGCGGCCCCGTGCAGTTGCGCTTCCCTTTCGTCGCCAACCAGTTGAACGATGACTTCACTAGCGCCCGGCTCACGCCGGTCGTCGAAGCTTGGAATGCCAGCGGCCACGCCGTCACCGCAGACGTTAGCTGGGAGATCGATGGCAAGAAGGTACACCAAGAGATTTCACTCGAGGGGGAACAGAGCAAGACCATCAGCTTCGACTCTGCGCAATTCAAAGAACTGACCGTCAAGGACCCGAAACTGTGGTGGCCCGCCGAGATGGGGACACCCGCGCTCTATCACGCCCGCGTTAGCGTTACCGCCGACGGCAAGCCCTCGGACGCGCAGGACGTGACCTTCGGCATCCGCCAGGTGACCTCGGAGATGAATAACGGACACGCGCTGTTCAAGATCAATGGCAAGCCCATACTCATCCGCGGCGGAGGCTGGGCGCCCGACCTGCTTCTCCGTGCCTCGTCCGAGCGCATGGACACCCAGTTCCGCTACATGCGCGACCTCGGCCTGAACACCGTTCGCCTCGAAGGCAAGCTCGAATCGCAGGCTTTCTACGATATGGCCGACAAGTACGGAATCTTTGTTATGGCGGGCTGGTGCTGCTGCGATATGTGGGAGCGCTGGAACGAATGGGGCAACGAGCAGTACCGCATCGCGCAGGCCTCGCAGCGCGACCAGACTCGGCTGATGCGCAATCATCCGTCGATGCTGGTCTGGCTCAATGGCAGCGACAACCCGCCCATTCCCGCGGTCGAGTCCATGTACCTGCGCGTTGAGAAGGAAATGCTCTGGCCCAACCCCACGCTGTCGTCAGCCTCGGCCACCGCTACTACGATCACCGGACCATCCGGCGTGAAGATGACGGGTCCTTACGACTACGTTCCGCCAAACTACTGGCTCACCGATACGAAGTTTGGCGGCGCATGGGGATTCAACACCGAGACCAGTCCCGGCCCCGCGATTCCTCCGCCCGCGAGCCTGCACAAGTTTCTGCCGTCCGACAAACTCTGGCCGCAGAACGAAGTGTGGGGATTCCACGAAGGCGGCGAGCGCTTCCAGACGCTAACTTTCTACAACACCTCACTGGAGCACCGTTACGGAGCACCGACGGACCTCAATGACTTTGTGCGGAAGGCCTACGCCATGGATTACGAGGGCGAGCGCGCCATGTTCGAAGCCTACGCGCGCAACAAGTTCAACTCCACCGGCGTCGTCCAGTGGATGCTCAACAACGCCTGGCCCTCGCTCATCTGGCACCTCTACGACTACTACCTCGTGCCTGCCGGCGGCTATTACGGCACCCGAAAGGCCACCGAACCCGTGCATGTCATGTACTCCTACGATGATCGCTCGGTTGCGGTGGTAGCCGACAATACCAGCCTGAGCCGAGTGAAAGTCACCGCTGCGATCTACAACTTCGACGGCACGCAGAAGTGGTCGCAGAACGAAACCGTCGATGTCACCCGCGACAAGGCCACAGTTGCGTTCGTCGTCCCGCGGCCCGCCGAACTCTCGCCCACTTACTTCCTGAAACTCGTCGCCTTCGAAAACAACGGGAAAGTCGCCAGCGAGAATTTTTACTGGCTTTCCACCCAGTCCGACGAGATGGACTGGCAGAAAACCCGCGACACCGCCGTGACGCCGCAAAGTGCTTACGCTGACATGACGGCGCTGCAGCAACTCGCACCTGTGGTGTTGCGCGTGCAGAGCAAGTCTGCCTCCTCGCCCTGCGCAACGCTTTTCGCTGTCAAACCCGCAGCCGGAGCCACCACTCCGCCCGTCACGTCGTCAGAGTGCGAAGGCGGTTTCCTTTATCAGCAGCTCACCGTGAGCAACCCGACGAAGACGCTGGCCTTCATGGTGCATTTGCGTTTGGTGAAGCCCGACGGCGAGGACGTAGTTCCAGTCTTCTTCGACGACAACTTTGTTTCGCTCCTGCCCGGCGAGTCGCGCACGATTGGCGTTCGCTATCGCGCCGCTGACCTCGGCAAGACTCCCGCTCGCTATGAAGTAAGCGGGTGGAACGTCACGGCCGAGAGCATTGCGCAATAACGAGTCCGACAATGTCAGACACCGCTTCCTCCTTGGCCAGAACTGCGAAAACCATCGCCGTCCGGATCAAGGTCCGTCTGTTCAGGCACCTGGCCGGAAGTTTCGCGGTACAAGACGTGGCGAAAGCGCCGAGTCAAACCAAAGGGCGGTGCGCGGCCAGCGGCTTGGGAAGACCGCCTTTTGAGCTAGCCGCGCAACTTCTGGTAGTTTTATTCGTTTAACAACTCACGGGAACTTTCGCAGAGCTGTGGGAGAATTCCCTATAAACGTAGATTCAATAGCCTTCGCAAAATATTCGCTGGTTCGGTTGATCAGCCAATTCCAACCCGAGAAACCTATGGCATCGAAGCTTGTCGTCAAGTCCACGTTCGCGGCATTCGCTCTCACCTTCTTTCTAAGCTCACTCGCTTTCGGCCAGGCGCCGCAGCAGAACCGAATCGTTCGCCCGGTTGACAACCGCAGTGCGGTTCGACTGCAGGGGTCGCTGAATCCCCGCATCGCTAGTGCCACCGACCTGGGAGCAGTTTCCCCCGCCATGCAGCTAAACCGCATGATGCTGGTCCTGCCCCCGAGCTCCGAGCAGCAGGCCGCCCTCGACCAACTCCTCGTCGAGCAGCAGGACCCCGGCTCGCCCAACTATCACAAATGGCTCACGCCCGAGGAATTCGCCGACCGCTTCGGCGTCGCTCCGTCGGATATCGTCACCCTTTCCGCCTGGCTCACCTCGCAGGGCTTCACCGTCGACGAGGTTGCTCGCGGCCGCAACTGGATTGCATTCAACGGCACCGCCGCTCAAGTCGAAGCCGCCTTCCACGCGTCCATTCACAATTACCTGGTCAGTGGCAAGGCGCATTTTGCCGCCTCTGCCGACGTATCCGTCCCCGAGGCATTTTCCGGCGTCGTTACCGGCGTCACCGGCTTGCACGATTTGCCATCTACGTCCGCGCAATACCGCCGGTCGTCCGCGTCTTACTTCTTCCATCACCGGCAACCACTTCCTGGTTCCCGGCGATTTTGCCACCATTTACAACCTCCCGGGCTACACCAATGGAGTCCCTTGCACCGGCGTGACCACGCCTTGCTACGACGGCACAGGCCAGTCCATCGCCATCATGGGGCAGACCGACCTCTCCATCGATAGCAATCACAACAACCAATATGACGTCGTGACCTTCCGCAATCTCGCGGGACTACCCACCGGAAATCTCCAGATCGTCGTCAACGGCACCGATCCCGGCTTGCAGACCAGCGACGTTGACGAGGCCAACCTCGATGTCGAGTGGTCTGGAGCAACTGCTCCTAGTGCGAAACTGATCTACGTCATCACCAGCGGGCTGAATAACGGCGCGGGCGCATTCGGTTCGCTTATCTACGCGGTAAACAACAATCTCGCTCCGGTGATCAGCATCAGCTACGGCGTGTGTGAGACACAGGCCGCCCAGTCCGACCTAACGAACCTCACCAATGCCGGCGTCCAGGCCAACGCACAGGGTCAGGCCATCGTCGCCCCCTCGGGCGACAGCGGCGCCGCAGATTGCGACGCGAACCTCCCCGCCACGGTAGGTTTGTCCGTCGATTTCCCCGCCAGCATGCCATACGCCACCGGCGTCGGCGGCACTACCTTCACTGGCGACACAGCCAACTCCACCAATCCCACGCAGCCCACGCAGTACTGGGCCGGTTCCACCAACGACATCGTGCCCTCGGCCTTCTCTTACATCCCCGAAACCTCGTGGAACGACACCAACGGCCTTTCCACCGGCACAATCTCCGCCACTGGCGGCGGAGCGAGTACCAAGTTCACCAAACCCTCTTGGCAAACCGGCCCGGGCGTGCCCGCCGATGGCGCGCGAGACGTTCCCGACATCGCCTTTGCCGCGTCGCCTTCGCCCGACGGCTACCTGATCTGCTCGCAGTCCAGTTGCGTCAACGGCTACCGTCAGGCGAATACCGACTTCAGTGTCATCGGTGGCACTTCCGCCGGCACCCCGTCCTTTGCTGGAATTCTGGCGGTCTACAATCAGGTCAAGGGCAGCCCCCAAGGCAACATCAACTCGCACTTGTATTCGATCGTGTCGAGTTATCCTCTGCCCGGCGACTCGAACACCTCGTGGGCCTACAACGACATCACCTCCGGCAATAACATAGTTTCCTGCACCGGCGGAACCGGATGCAGTGGAGGCAGCCTCGGCTACTCCGCAGGCCCCGGCTATGACCGCGTCACCGGACTCGGCTCCCTCGACGCCACCGCGCTGATCGACGCGCTGAACAATACTCCTAACCCGCACTTCCTGGTCCTGCCGGCCTCGCGCAGCATCGCTCTAGCAGCGAACAGCACCGGCACCATCGCCGTAGCCGTCACGCCGAAGGAAGGCTTCACCAATACCGTTACACTCACCTGCACTTCCTCGTCGTCTTTGACGGGTGTCACCTGCAGCTACGACAACTCCAGCATCAACACGTCTGGCATCGCGAATCTCACCATTACATCTGGCTCGCAGACGCAGTTATCGGGCACGGTGACTGTGACCGGCACCAGCGGGGGCATCACCAATTCCGCCGTCATCAACGTTAGCGTGGGCGTGCAGGACTTTACCGTCACTTCGACCAATGCCACGGAAACGGTCTCGCAGGGCAGCTCGACCACCGACACTATCACCATCACGCCGGTGCAGGGCTTTACCGGCACCGTGAGCTTCACCAGCACTCCTTGCACCGGAACCACGGGTCTTACTTGCTCGCTCAATCCCACCTCCGTCACCATCAACTCGGCATCCGCAGTCACCAGCACGCTCACCGTGACGGCTTCCGGCACGGCAAGCTCTGGCTCCATCACTATCACCACAACCAGCGGCGCCATCACCCACAATCACCCGATTTCCGTGACGGTAAATGCCGTTTCACCCAACTTCACCATGACCGTCGCCAGCCCTGTCGTTTCCATACCCAGCGGCGGTTCCATTACCGACAACGTAACTGTGGCGGCCCTCGGGAGTTTCAGTTCCGACGTTGCGCTCACCTGCAGCGTTCCGTCCTCCCTCAAGACCACTACATGCTCCATCAGTCCGTCAACCGTTGCAGGCGGCAACGGCACCGCCGCAATTACTCTCCAAGGCGCCACGCTTTCGAAGGACTTTCGTCCAGCGTTTCCCTTCGGCCCTCGCGGTATGGAATCTTATGCCTCGCTGGTCTTCGCTCTCGGCGCAGTGTTCACGGCCAACCAAACCCGCCGTCGCAAGACCCGGCGCGTCCTTCGTAACATCCTCTTCGGACTGTTCCTGCTGATCGTAATGTTCGGCGCGGTCTCGTGCGGCAGCAGTGGGGGCGGGGGCGGAGGCGGCACCACCCCGATCAATGGCACCGTCACCATCACCGGCACCGGAGGCGGCGTTACCAATACTGTCACCATTAACGTGACCGTCAGCTAGCCATCGATAATCAGTGATCCAAACAACGCGGGCGGCGGGGCCCCATCCTTGCCGCCGTTTTTTATGCTTGAGCGGGTCCGCTAACTTGCCCGGAAATAGGCCGCGTGTACTCCACAGTGGCTGGCGCACGTCCCTCGCCAATCGCACTTACTTTTTCCTCGATTTCTAGTATCCTCACTGCGTCATAGCACTACAGTCGGGGAACCCATGCGATTGAAAGCCTTATTCGCACTGCTCGCGATTTTTCCTCTGGCCGCATTCTGCTCCGCTCAAAACGCCCAACAACGCCGCATCGTGCGCCCCATCAACAACGCCAGCGCCGTCCGTCTGCAGGAACGGTGCCAGTGAGCGCGCGGACCGAACTCGACCGAGGTCCCGTCGCCGCCGCCATGCCGCTGGACCGCATGGTCGGTAGTGTTCTCCCGCACGCCGCGCAGCAGACCGCACTCGACCAACTGCTCGCCGAACAGCAGGATCCCGGCTCCCGCAACTATCACGAGTGGCTCACGCCCGAAGAGTTCGGCGACCGCTTCGGCCTGGCGCAGGCCGACATTGATCTCGTCTCTGCCTGGCTCACTGCGCAGGGCTTCACCGTGCAGGAGGTCGCGCGCAGCCGCACTTGGATCGCCTTCACCGGAATCGCTGCGCAAGTAGAGGCTGCCTTCCACACACCTTTGGACAAATACCTTGTAAACGGCACGTTGCACTACGCGCCCAGCACCGCAGTCGCCGTCCCGGAAGCGCTGTCGGGCGTCGTCTCAGCCGTCACTGGACTGCACGATTTCCGACCGCATGTTCGCTCACACGCCCGGCGCGCTAGCCCGCGCCTGACCTCGAAGCTGTCGGGCAATCACTACCTCGCTCCGGGCGACTTCGGCACCATCTACAATCTGCCGGATTACGTCAACGGAGTCATTTCAGCCAGGCCTCGACGGCACGGGCCAGACCATCGGCATTGTAGGCCAGGCCAGCAACAGCGGCACGAATGGCATATCCGTCATCACGATCAATACCGATGTCACCACGTTTCGCAGCGTGTCCGGGCTGCCGTCTGCCAACTTGGCCACGACTCCGGTGGGATCTCCCCCAAACTTCCTCAGCGACGAGGCCGAGGAAGCCAACCTCGACATCCAATGGGCCGGAGCAATTGCGCCGAACGCCGCCATTGTGTTTGCCTATTCCAAAACGCACTCACAAATTCGCTGCAATACCTGGTGAATCAGAACGTCGCTTCGGTCATCAGCCTGAGCTATGGCGACTGCGAAGCCAACATTCCCTCCGGCGAGCTTTCCGCCATCGAAAGTTACCTGTCACAGGCCAATGCCCAGGGACAAACTGTAACCGCCGCCGCCGGAGACATTGGCGCAGCCGGCTGCGATGGCACTCCGCAGAGTCCCGTAACTGTCGCGACCCACGGCCTGGCGGTGGATTATCCCGCCAGTTCGATGTACGTGACCGCCATGGGCGGCACCGAGTTCACTGGCGACGACGCTGCGTTGGTCAACGGCGGCTCCGCCCAAGCTACTCAATACTGGGACGCTTCCAGCGACACCAATAACATGAACCCTTCTGCCTTCTCTTACATTCCGGAGACGCCTGGAATGACACCGGCACCACGGGCCTTAACATCGCCACCGGCGGCGGCGTCAGTAAGTTCTTCGGCAAACCTTCGTGGCAAACCGGCACGGGCGTTCCCAGCGACAACGCCCGCGACGTTCCCGACCTCGCACTGACGTCTTCGCCCATGCAAGATCCGTACATCATCTGCTCGCAGGGCAGCTGCCAGGCCGGATACCGCAGCAACTCCGACCAGACTTTCACCGTCATCGGCGGAACCTCGGCCGCCGCGCCCACTTTCGCCGGCATTGCGGCGTTGGCCGATCAAAATCTCGGGGGCCGCCAGGGCAACCTTAATCTGCAGATTTATTCCATCGCCGCAAATTACTCGTGGGCCTACCATGACATTACCAACAGCGCCAATTCCGTGGCCTGCCAGCAAGGCACGCCTGACTGCCCAAACGGCGGATACATCGGTTATGTCGCCAACGGCGGCTACGACCTCGCCACTGGATGGGGTTCGCTCGACGCAGCCGCATTCCTCAACGCACTCGCTGGTACTCCCCAGCCCGGGTTTAACCTGCTGGCCCGCCAGCGTAGTCATCACCTCCGACACCACTGGCCACGCCACCACCACCGTCGATGTCATTTCCAAGCAGGGCTTTAGCGGTACCGTGAACCTTTCCTGTTCGTCCAGTACTTTGCCGGGAATCTCGTGTAATTACTTGCTCCCGTTGACGGTTACACAAACCATGCCAGCGACGACCGGCGTACGGTTTGACTATCTCTCCCGGCGACAACTTCGGCTCCCAGTCCGGAACGGTCACAATCACGGGCACAAGCGGCAGCGTCGTCAGCGACGTCAAGGTCGCCGTGACCGCCAATTATCAGGACTTCAGCATCACCCCCATTCAATTCCGACTCTGGACTTTTCCGGGCCCGGCTCCCAGTCGGAAACTGTCATCGTTCAGTCGATCAATGGGCTCTCCCAGCGGCATTGACCTGACGTGCTCGACCGACAATCCGCAGGTGACCTGCTCGCGTTCCGACAGTCAGTTGGACTCCCCTTCCCGGCCAAGGCCACGGTGAGACCTTCACGGTCTCCAACGTCAGCACTGCAAACACGACGGCGACCCTGACAATCGCGGGCAACTCGCCTCCGCTGGCGCACAACGCTCAGGTGTCCGTCGCGGTCACCAGACCCCGACTTCGCTCTCAGTCTCGCCAGTCCGGTGGTTTCGATTCCCAGCGGCGGCCTCATCACAGACAGCCTCACAGTTACGCCGGTCGGCGGCTTCTCATCAGACGTCGCGCTGACTTGCAGCGTGCCAGGCTCTCTGAGCACTACGTCCTGCACCATCAACCCGAATGTCGCAACCGGAGGCAATGGTTCCGCGCTCGTTACCATCCAGGGAGCAGTGCTGACCAGCAATCTCGGCTCGCCTTTGCCCTTCCGTCGTCGCGGCCTCGGCGAATATGCGACGTTCGTCTTCGCGCTTGGGGATGGTCTTCACCGCCGCGCCTTCGCGTCGCCGGGCCAAGCGCGCTCTGCGTAACGGCATCATCGGAATGCTCCTACTCTGCATCGTGCTCGGCATGACCTCTTGCGGCGGCGGCAACAGCGGCGGCGGCGGAGGAGGCTGGCCAAATCCCATCTCCGGCAACCTCACCATTACGGCCACTGGCGGAGGCATCACGCATACGACGACCATCAACGTTACTGTGTACTAAAGCTCCGGACGAACGCTGACACACCAGAACGGGCGGCCCGCAGGCCGCCCGAGTTAATTGCTAATTGCCAGTTGCTAGTTCAGCACATGAATGTTCTTCTTCTCGCACATGTCCTTCAGCACCTTCGGCCACACCGTGACGCTCACTTCGCCGAGGTGGGCCTTGCGCAGGATCTGCATCATCGTCCGTGACTGCCCAATCCCGCCGCCGATGCTCAGCGGAATCTCGTGGTTCACGATCGCCTGATGATACGGATATTTCAGAAAATCCATCTGGTGGGTTAGCTCCAGCTGTTTTTTCAGCGACTCGGCATTCACCCGGATACCCATCGACGACAACTCGTGCCGCCGCTGCGTCACCGAGTTCCACACCAGGATGTCGCCGTTCAGGCCGTGCAGCAGGTGGCCGTTTTTCGGAACGGTCGGCGTCACCCAGTCGTCGTAATCGGCGGCACGCATCTCGTGCGGATAGCCGTCCTTCAGCATCCAGCCAATCCCGATGATGAAGACCGCGGGATACGTCTGCAGGATCGCCGTCTCGCGCTGCTTGCGGGGCAGGTCGGGATACATGTCGAGAATTTCCTCGGCGTGCAGGAACGTGATCTGGTCGGGCAGGCTGGGATACTTGGGATCGCGCAGCGCCGGAAACATCTGCTGCGCATACCGCTCCGCCCCGACGATGACCTTCCAGATCTTGCTGACGATCCCTTTCAGGAAGTCGAGGTTGCGCTGTTCGGGCGTCATCACCCGCTCCCAGTCCCACTGGTCCACGTAGGCGCTGTGGTCGTGGTCGAGGAAGTAGTCTTTGCGGACGGCGCGCATGTCGGTGCATAGACCTTCGCCGGGCTGCATGCCAAACTGCTTCAGCGCCATCCTCTTCCACTTGGTGGCCGCCTGCACCACCTGCGCGTTGATGGGATGCTTGTCGTGATCGTTGGAGATGTGGAACGCGATCGGCGTTCTTGACCCGTCGCGGTCCAGCAGGTCGTTCACGCCGCTCTCCTCGTCCACAATGAGCGGCACTTCGACCATCATGAGGTTGAGTTCGTGGCAGAGGTTGTCTTCGATGTAGCGCTTCACCTCGAAGAGTGCCTTCTGCGTCTCTTTGGGTGACAGCAACGAGCTGTAATCCGTGGGCAGGACTTTCTCCAAGTCGAGATAGTCGCCAATACCGGGTCCAGCGAGGTCCGCTTTCTTGTCAGCCATGCTGTGCTCCTTCAGTTTGCGGTCGGCGTACAGAGCATCCTGCTTCGCGGGCTTAGGCGCGGCAGTCCGCACACCGCCAAGGGTATGAAACACCTGTTACAAACTCTCCGCTGTGCCGGGCGTCACGTTGCCGTGTGCGAAAGGAGCGAGGAAGCAACTAGCAATTAGCAGCTAGCAACTAGAAGAGATCCGCACGGCGGAAGTCCGGCATTTGCCACAGTCAGGCAAAGATGGGCCATCGAGCTAAGAACTGTTCTAGGCGCTATCGGCGCGGCGGTTGGGCGCAGGGGTAGCTGACGTTGCCTCCTTCTTGATGAGTTCGATCTCGGCTTTCAGCTTCTGGCTTTTCTGCTCGTTGTATTCGCGGAGCTGGTGCTGCGTCTGCTGCAGTTGCCGGCGCAGTATCTGATAGGCCTCCTCGTGAAAAAGACGGTAGGCGGCGGAGCCGGGATGCACGCCGGGCGGAGGCGTGGGAACGGAAAAAGCCTGGCGCATTTCCACTTCCTCGTCGGCCTTCTGCTCGGCGGCGGCGACTTCGGCATCGAGGTCGGCGCCCGGCGGGAGTCCGAGTTGTTCCTCGAAGTCGGGAAGTTCCTGGAGGCGGGAGGCGTCGTCGTCGGGGGAACCCAGGTTAGCTGAACCCAGGTTAGATGGAATGAGACGGCTGGTCTGGCGGAACGGTAAGCTGTCCGCGCGCACTCGATGAGGTGCAAAGGAGACCAGCCATGAAGAAGATTAGCAGAGAGTCGATGAGGACGAAGCAGCCAGCCGTGACGGTGGGAATCGATCTAGGGGATCGGTTTAGCCGGTATTGCGTGGTGAACGAAGAGGGCGAGGTGGTGGAAGAAGGGCGGATACAGACGACGGCGGCGGCGCTGGAGCGGCACTTCGCCAAAGAAGCCAGGCAGCGGATCGCGATGGAATGCGGGACGCATTCGCCCTGGGTAAGCCGGTTGTTGCAAGACATGGGACACGAAGTATGGGTAGCGAATGCGCGCAAGATACGGGCGATCACGGCGAGCGAGTCGAAGAACGATCGCAACGATGCGGAGAAGTTGGCGCGGTTTGCGGCCTACAATCCGGGGCTGCTGTCGCCGATTCGGCACCGCAGCCCAGAACGGCAACGGGACTTGAACCTGCTGCAGGCACGCGACACGCTGGTGCGAGTGCGAACCCTGCTGGTGAATGCGGCGCGGGGAATGGTGAAGAGTGCCGGCCACCGGTTGCCGAAGTGCTCGACGGAATCGTTTGCCAACGTAGTGCGGACAGCGATTCCGCCGGGCTACGAGCTGGCGCTGACGCCACTGATCGAGCAAGTGGGAGCAGTGACGGAACAGATCCGGAAGATGGACCAGCAGATCGAAGCGCTGGGGAAACGCTATCCGGAAGTGGAGAGGCTGCGGAGCGTGCCCGGGGTGGGGCCGGTGATTGCGGCGGCTTATGTGCTGACGCTGGACTCGCCGACGGCAGCGGAGAGCAGTCGAGCCGTAGGGGCGTTTCTGGGGTTGCGTCCGCGACAATCGCAATCGGGGGATTCAGACCCGCAGCGTCGCATCAGCAAAACCGGCAACGAGTATCTGCGGCGGCTGTTGGTGCAGGCGGCGCAATATGTGCTGGGGCGGTTCGGGCCGGATTCGCAACTACGACGTTGGGGATTGAAGCTGGCGGGCAGTGGAGGCAAGCGCGGCAAAAAGCGCGCAGTGGTGGCGGTGGCCCGCAAACTTGCGGTTCTGTTGCACCACCTGTGGAGAAGTGGGGAAGACTACCAACCGTTTCCTGATCTGAACCCAGCGCGTGCCGCTTAACCGGAGGAACGGAAATCGAAGAGACGAAATGGCAAGCAAGGTTGCAAGACATCTCGCGTTGCGGTGACTGCGCTTTGGCGCTTGGTCTGAACCGAAGGCCGTAGGTTAGATAGCAGCACCGCTTCATCACCATCGGACACCAACAGGCACCGAGTCCTCAGGACTCAACCGAGTGCGAATAGAAGTCCGAGATGAACCCGCGAGATCAGCTTGACACCAGACAGCCGTCTATAGAAGCGCCCAAAAGACGGGCGCGAACCTGGGGCACCGCTTCCATCTTTTCGATGCGGCGATTGGCGGAGGCGGCCAACTGAAAGGCGTAGAGCAGCTTGCCGGCGACGCGGGGATCGAGCTGTCCGGCGGTGAGGGCCTGAGCGACGTCGGAGATGGCGGCGCGGATGGCGTAGGGGTTGTCGAGGGACTGGATTTCGAGCCGGTAAGGCTGGTTGTCGCGAAGGGCGCGGGCGCGACGCAGACGTCGGGCGCGCTCCATGAGGTGGTAATAGCAATATTTGCGGTCGCGTAAGGCGGGCGAGCCGCAGTAGGAGCCTTCGAGTTGGATGTGGCGACAGGATTGAGATGGCATGATGGCGGTCCTCGTGTACTGAGCAGTTAGCAATTAGCAACTAGCAATTAGCATTTGGCCACGAAGCGTTTCACGGCTGGTGGCGACGATATTTCGCTGTACCCCCCTTGGGGCATCTTGAAAACAAAGGGGTTACGGAGCGACTGGCTGTAAGTTCCAGCGAACAAAAGCACTTACAGTCATAGTCTTGTAAAAAAAGGGGTTACTAGGTTCGGTTGAGAAAGAACAAAGACCCTCGAGACGGCCGCGAATCGGCGCGGCGCCGCGAGGGTCTTGATGTATGTAGACTAGGAGAAAAGGGTGGGCGAGCGGAGTCAAGAAAAATCGTGAGGGCAAAAAAACTTTAGTAACCAGTTTGTCCCGAAATGGGAGAAAAGAAGCAATTAGCAGCTGGCAATTTGAAAAGACCCACCCGGCCAAATTCAGGCCGGATGGGCCACCCTCGGTGCGAAGGACGCCGCTCCGCGGCTGGGGAAATTGAGGGGCGAAGAACGCGGCCTTACGGCCACGTCTCAAAGCTCGTCGGCGCTCCGCGCTTGGTGAGGCAGTTGTCAGTGGGCGGTGGTCGGTTGTCAGGGAAAAGCGAAAGACCCACCCCTCCAAAAAATCAGGCCGGATAGAGCATCCGGCTTTGGAAGCGATGCGAATCTCGAGATGAAGACAGGCCCACCCAGACAGGACGGATGGAGCGCCCGTTGGGCCATGCACCTCATTTAACAATGCGAACGGAAGAGACAATTAGCTTGCGTTACAAGCAGTGAGTCGTCATACTCAACGCTCCGACCGGAGCAACCATCCGGCGAACCACCGACATTCGCTGTAAGGGGCTTTCTGCGTGCGCGCGGCACGGCAGTCGTGACGCCGTACGTCCCTTACGAATCGATAGTGGTGCTTTCACTATCTCGCAACCCAACCGAACCTCAGGAGAGTTAACCTTTTGAAATCCCTCACTTTGTTGCTAGTACTCGTGTGTCTTGCTGTGGCCGCTCCGGCCTTCGCAGGCGTAATCTACACCGACGGTCCGACCACCGGGACCAACCTCGCGCTCTTTATCGACGGCCCGAACCCCGGCGGACCGTTTATCGAGAGTATTTCCGATGGTTTTGTTGCGTCGGCCAGCGGCACAGCATCCAGTCTCGACTTCGGTATGTGGGTTCCGACCAACAGCACCCCGACGGCGGTTTCGTGGTGGCTCGGCACCACGGCGTTCGGCGGCGATATCAGTAGCGGTTCTACAGCTCAGGTCTCCTATACGTACCTCCTTGCCAGCGGCTACGGATACGACGTGTACGAAGCCACGGTGACCGGTCTCTCTGGAAGCCTGACGGCCGGCAGCTCTTACTGGCTCACCTTGGGAAATGGCAATAACAGCTTCGGCAACCAAAATGCTGCGTGGGACATAAGCAACGGCCCCGCGACTTTGCATGTACATAAACAGTGGCTGGCGGCGGCGCATGCCCATATTTCGGGGAAGCCTTCACCCTCAATCGGTACCAGCAGCCCGACTCCTGAGCCCGGCAGCATGATGATGTTCGGTACTGGCATCCTGGCATTGGCTGGCGTACTGCGGCGGAAGATCAGCCTGTAGTTTGTTCGTTTTTCTCCAATTGAAAAGCCGGGGCACCTGCCCCGGCTTTTTTGTGCGCGGAGTGCACCCGCGATTTCGGTGTGTGCCCCGCGGGACAATGACAACAGTTGGTGAATTGGGGCGATTTTGCTTGCGTTAGCGCGACAGTAGTGTCACGATTGCTGACCTTTTCAAATCGATTTGCGGTCGAAAGCGGAGGAAAGTCCAAATGAAATCGCCGTTCGTCGCTGCAGTGTGCCTCGTCGCACTTGCGTTTACCGGAGTAGCTCTGGCCGGCCCCGGCCCCAGCAGTCCCCTCTACCTGACGTACACAACGGACCTCAACGGCGGGAACAGCATCGTCGTCGTCCAAGGCAATAGCGTAATCAACAGCTTCGCGGAGGCCTATGGTCCGCCCGACGAGGTGCCCATCGCCGTCTGGGGCGATGTTCGAACCGCAGGGGCCTTTCCGGGCTGGCACGGCGGCCAATACTCGTTGACCGGAACTCCGACCGGCACAGTCTACCCTATGACTTCGATTGCCAGCAGCGCGTACGATTCCACCACGGACGGCTCCCATAACTTCCTGGTTGACTATAGTTACGGACTCGTTTACCAGACGGCTCGCGATTTCACCAGCGCCGTGCCTCTGTTTACTGCTGGCGGCTTGTACAACCTGGGAATCACCTACGACAAGACGAACAACTCGCTGTGGATCTCTGAGTGGGGTGGCACTACGGTGACCGACTATTCCCTAAGCGGGACGGTCATTAGTTCGTTTGATACCGGGCACTACTTTAACGGGGCCCTGGCGATGGATCCGGCAACCCATACGCTCTGGCTGGTGGATGACGAGAACACCATGAGTTTGGAACAGTATTCAACGGCTGGTGTACTGCTGGGCACGGGGCCTTACGTTGGCTACACGCTTGGCGGCGAGTTCGACATGGGCGGCACACCGACTCCGGAGCCGGGAACGCTGGTGATGTTCGGGTCCGGGATGGTCGGGCTCGCGGGTATCGTTCGGCGGAAGATCAAGCTGTAAGAGATTCATTTCTCAAGCGGCTGGCACTCTTCCTATGAAGAATATGGGTTTGAGGCCACTCCAGCGCCAGGGTGGCAACTCTAAGCATGGAAAGGTTGCGCAAGGAGCTGCATGAAAAAACTAGGGCTACTGATTCTTCTGGCCGTAGCAAGCTGTCCAATGTACGCCGGCGATGTCACCGCGTGGTACAACGGCGACTTCGACGGCGTAAACGGACTAGCCAATGAAGTCAACTCGTCCGCTGCCCAGTCATACGTTTACGACAACTTCATTGTGCCGACCGGTGGATGGACCCTGACCGGCGCCTTCTCCAATAACCTGCAGAACTTCGGAATCACGGCCGCCGATGTAGAGATTCGCAGCGGTGTGTCTGCCGGCAATGGCGGAACGCTACTGTATGGCGCTTACGGCGTACCCGCCACTCTGACCCCCACCGGTCGCAGCGGTTTCGGATACTACGAATACACGACCGAAGTGGCGCTGCCCAGCATCTATCTCGCTCCAGGTATGTATTGGCTGGACGTGACGCCGATCGGTACTGGATTTGGCCGGTCGTATCTCTCCCTCACTTCGGGCGCGAGCTGCGTTGGTCTGCCTTGCGGTGACGATGGGAATTCGTGGTGGGAAAGCCCGAGCTATGGTGCGAACTTCGTTAGCGTAAGCGCCTATTTCGCCTATCAAGCAGACTTTTCAATGGGCGTAAGCACCTCAACCCCAGAGCCGTCGAGCCTGCTGATGCTCGGCACCGGACTGGTTGGGGCCGTTGGCGCATTCCGCCGCAAAATCGACCTGTAAACAAGACGCTTTTCGCTTCGCTAAGCCGGGGCACGGGCTCCGGCTTTGTTATGCGCGCAATTGCTGGTTCAGCATGGCCCAACCGGTTACCAGTTACCAGCAACCAATCCCCGGCCTTGCGGTGTTACTCTTATCTACGTTTTGCGGGCGCTTGCGCCGCAGGAGACCCGACCATGCCGCCATTGGCTCTTGAAGGTTCCACGCTGCTCACCGATGTGGACCTCCACCTCTTCAATGAGGGCAGCCACAACCGTCTCTACCACAAGCTGGGCTCGCACCTGGTGACGCACAACGGCGAGGCTGGCACGTATTTTGCGGTGTGGGCGCCGGACGCCGAGCGCCTCTCGGTGGTCGGCGACTTTAATGGGTGGAACCCCGACTCGAATCCCATGACCCCGCGCGGACACTCGGGCATCTGGGAGTGCTTTGTGGCCGGTCTCGGCAAGGGATCGATCTACAAGTACCACTTGCGGTCGCGGTTTCACATGTATCGGGTGAACAAGGCCGACCCGTACGGCTACCATCACGAGACGCCGCCGAAGACGGGCTCGATCGTGTGGGACCTGGACTACCAATGGCACGATGCCGACTGGATGGCCGAACGCGGCAAGCGCAACGCGTTCGACGCGCCGATGTCGGTGTACGAAGTGCATCTCGGCTCGTGGATGCGTAACGAGCAGGAAGGCAACCGCTGGTTCAGCTATCGCGAGATCGCGCCGCGGCTGGCCGCGTACGTCAACGAACTGGGCTTCACGCACGTCGAGTTCCTGCCCATCATGGAGCATCCGTATCCGCCGTCGTGGGGGTATCAGGTCACGGGATATTTTGCGCCGACGTCGCGCTTCGGCACGCCGCAGGACTTCATGTACCTGGTCGACTATCTGCATCAGCACACCATCGGCGTGATTCTCGACTGGGTGCCCTCGCACTTCCCCAACGACCAGCACGGGCTCGCGTACTTTGACGGCACGCATCTTTATGAGCACGCCGATCCGCGCAAGGGGTTTCATCCCGACTGGAAGTCGGCGATCTTTAACTACGGCCGCAACGAAGTGCGCGCGTTTCTCATCAGCAACGCGATGTTCTGGCTGGACCAGTACCACATTGACGGATTGCGCATGGACGCTATCGCGTCGATGCTGTATCTCGACTATTCGCGCAAGCAGGGAGAGTGGATTCCCAATATGTACGGCGGGCGCGAGAACCTCGAAGCCGTGTCATTGCTGCGGCAGGTGAACAGTGACGCGTATGGGCAGTTCCCCGACATCCAGACGATCGCGGAGGAATCGACTGCATGGCCGATGGTGTCGCGGCCGACGTATATCGGCGGACTGGGCTTCGGCATGAAGTGGGACATGGGTTGGATGCACGACACGCTGAAGTACTTTGCGCAGGACCCGATCCATCGCAAGTATCACCACAACAAGCTGACGTTTCGCGGGCTGTACGCGTTTACCGAGAACTTCACGCTTCCGCTGTCGCACGATGAAGTGGTGCACGGCAAGGGATCGCTCATCGGCAAGATGGCGGGCGATTACTGGCAGAAGTTCGCCAACCTGCGTCTGCTGTTTGGGTACATGTTTACGCAGCCGGGCAAGAAACTGCTGTTCATGGGCGCGGAAATCGGGCAATGGTCGGAATGGAACCACGACAGCTCGGTCGATTGGGTGCTGCTGAATTTTCCGTCGCACCAGGGCATCAAGCGCTGGGTGAGCGACCTGAACGCGTTTTATCGCGGCGAGCCGGCGATGCATCAGCTCGACTTTAATCCGGATGGCATGCGCTGGATTGACGCCAACGACAACGAAAACAGCGTGCTCATCTACATGCGCTACGGGAAAGACAGCGACAATCCGCTGGTGATTGCGCTGAACTTCACGCCGGTTCCGCGGCGCGGCTATCGCATCGGCGTGCCCAAGCCCGGCAAGTGGCGCGAGGTCCTGAACAGTAACGCCGCAATTTACGGCGGCACTGACGAAGGCAACTACGGCGGCGCGGAAAGCGAAGCCATTCCCAACCACGGCTTCGAGCAATCGCTGCTGATCAACCTGCCGCCGCTGGGGATGGTGGTGTTTAAGCAGTAGCGGGATTGCCGATTTGGGAATGGGAGTGAGTTGGTACCCCCTCCCCCTCCCCCCTCTTTTTCTAAAATCCTCATTCTGTTGAAGATAGCGGGTAGTGGCTCCGCAAATTCTTGTGCCCATTGGAGTTACGGGCAAATTCCTCCAAACAAACGAGTTAGCGGTGGTTTTTCGGAGTGGGAAGGGTACCGTGGAGGGGAAGTCGGCAGTAAGACGGCAGTATGCAGGACCCGGCATGGGTCGAAGCTCCTATGAGGACGGGGCATGACAGGTGGTCGCCTCGTGGGACGACAACTCTCCCGCGTCTTTCAATCAGGAGTGTAGCGACCCGGTTGGTGCGGGAACAAGGACGTGGGTCACGGAGGCATGTGATAGCGCAGCGGACGACGTCGTCCCTAAGAGAAGGGCGAATCCAGGGCAGCCGGATCGGGCTGAAGCCCTCGCGAAGATGTGCCGTCCCTGCCGGGACTCGGGTTCAATTCAATCGTCTTCCCGGCCCGCCGCGGCGGGCCGGGCTAAGATATGCCGCTCCTCCGGGGCTGGAGGGCGCCGAATCTGACGGGGTGCCGCACGCGGCGTCGTCCCCAGGTTAGCCCAAAAGAAGGGCGAACCTGGGGCACCCCGGCAGGCCTTGGGAGCACTGCGGCACCTCACACATACTAGTGTGTGACATAATACACATTGCGAGGTTTCTCGATGGCCACCAATCTTGCCTTGGATGACAAACTGATCGAGGAAGCGCGCCGGATTGGCGGGCATGTGACCAAGAAGGACGCGGTCACGGCCGCGCTGGACGAGTACATCCGGCGGCGGAAGCAGCAAGAAGTTGTGAAGCTCTTCGGGACGGTCGAATACGAGCGCGGCTACGATCACAAAGCCAACCGGCGTCGCGACCGGGTTGAGCACGAAGGATGAAGCTGCTGGTTGACACCTCGGTGTGGTCGCTGGCGCTGCGGCGGCGCCGGACAGCCACGCTCAGTGGGAACGAAATGCGCTTGGTGGAAGTGCTGTCGGAGGCGATCCGCGACGGGCGGGTGGTGATGATTGGGCCAATCCGGCAGGAGATTCTGTCGGGGATCAAGGAACAGGCGCAGTTCGTAAAGCTGCGTACCACGCTAGCGGCGTTTCGGGACGAACCCATGGAAACAGAGGACTACGAAGAAGCCGCGCGCGGTTACAACCTGTGCCGCGCTCAGGGGGTGCAGTGCGGGCCGGTCGATATTCTGATTTGTGCGGTGGCGGCGCGACGTAAATGGAGTGTGCTGGCGAATGATGCGCTGCTGAACCGGTGCCTGGAGATCGTCGCGGTCGCGGGGCAAGGCTCGGGCTGAAGAGGCTGCCACGAAACCGAGAACGCCGCTCCGCGGCTCGGGCATAATTCCCGCTGTACCCCGGGCTGACGCCCGGGTCTAACACCACGTCGCCGCTACGCGGCTTAATCAAGCGTTGTCAGGCATACTTTGCTTCACCGCAAAGGTCGACAATCGGAGTTTCGTAACAGGCGCTGAAGCCCACGCGAAGATGTGTCGTCCCTGCCGGGACTCGGGTACATTGCAATCGGCTTCCCAGCCCGCCGCGGCGGGCTGGGCTATGATATTCCGCCCCTCCGGGGCTGGAGGACTCCGAATCTGTTGGAGTGCTACGCGCTGCGTGTCGCCACGGTATCGCCAAGAGAGGGATAAGGGTGGGGGCCGGCGAAAGCCCCACATATCCCAAAATCAGGGATATGTGGGCCACCCGCCAAAGAGAATTTAGCGCTTGAATCCACAATAACTGCGGTGCATCATATAGGTAATCCAGCGCAAGCTGGAGGTGGATGGCCGTAGGGCCAGCGCGAAGAGCCAAAGGTGAGAGCCTTGGACTTTTCGTTTTTAGAGGATATAAATCTTCCCGTACCCCTCTGTCCTGCCCGTCAAAAAGCGGGCGTTGTATTTCAATTCTGGCAATCTCCGAAAGTTCCTTTAAGCTGAAATTTAGGTGCTCCGCCGCGATTGCAGGAGGTTCGTTAGGCTTTCTTCTGGCGCATCGCAGCGCCGTAAAGATCGCCGACCGAGCTGTACGCGTCGTAAGGTTCGTCGGGGTAGAGCAACTGCCAGAGTTCTTCCTTTAGTTCACTGACCGAAGGAATCGGGCGTCCCGAATGATCCTTCGCCCCGATGGAGAATCCTGCTCCAGTGAAAAGATGAAGAATCACGGGATCGTCCAAATCATTGCCGAAATGACTCTGCTTGAATGCTTCGAGCGCGGGGAGGAAAGCTGAGTGGCAATAATCCAGATTCAACGCGCAACCAAAGAGAACTAAGTGCCGTTTATCGCCATCGCTGGGCCTAACCCCTCTTACCGCATGGTCACCCGATTCATCTAAGTACAACCGATACCGCGCCATGGACACAACCTACGTAGATTCTCGGTTTGATTCGTGTTAACATTGCGGAGGGCACGGGGTACGATCCCGCAAGCGCCAAAAGCGCGGCGGCTTATAAGGCTGCTGCCTTCACCAGTAGGCGTGGCCCTCCGTAAGATCGGCTCCGTCGCAAGCCAGAGCCGAGTCAGTGCAAGCTCACTAGGGAACCCACTCCGAATCCCGCCAGGAATCAGCGGAGTGGGTGTTCCTGTTTCTGGCCAATCTGCGCGTGAGACTCAGAACGGCTTGTCAGTCTTCTGTTCATTTCGTAACCTCTTCGCTGCTTTCCACTGGCTTTTCATCGGAGCCAGATTTCGCCTCTGCGCTGCCCTTCTCAGCCTTCTCGGCTGGTCGCTTGTTTGCGAGCGACGGATACCAAGCCGGAAGTCCGAAAGTATTATTGGGCAGCTTATGAATCTTCTGGGGATTCTTGGCGAGGGTGATGGCCAGCATCCGAAGACGATCTTTCGCCTTCCATGCCATCGCGTCGTAATCGAATCCACCCTGCTCTAACGCCCGATGGATTTCCTCAATCGGCACAGCTTGATTGCGCCGCTGTAAAAATTCTTCAGCGGCGGCAACTGGGCCTTTTCCATAGTATTGGTTGGCGCGTGTAGATGATCCTGCGCCCGTTGGCTCTGACACTACATCAGCAAACATGGGGGACTCGCCCATCATTGCCTTGAGCTGATTGATCATCTGCTTGGTGGCCGATACGGCGTTTTGCTGCTCCTCCAATTTCTCAAGGAGCGCGTCAACCGCTGGACTTAGCTTATCTTTCATATATGAACCGCCCCGTAAGTCGCCGATGTACCAGCGACCACAAGCCGGATTATACAGGAAAGGCAGGAAGGCGTGTCAATACTTAAGATTAAATGCCTGTAAGATGTTGATAATAGTGCAGATATTTTTCGTAAGTCTATTATCTAGACGCACCCTTATACCGTCGTGGATTATTGGATGATCCGTTTTTTGGGGCGTCCGCCTCTTCGCTCCTTCCGCATGGATGCGATCTTGGCGAAGTATTCTGGCCCACGCTTGGCAGTCTGTTTGCCGCCCTTCGCGCCAAGAACGGCAGCAGGGGATTCTTCGAGCAGATTGTCGGCTAGGTTCAGGGCAGCGGTCAGCAACTTATACGCTCGCTGCGACCTCGCTTCGGGCAGGATAGTCGTGCGGAGTATGTCGTGCGCTTCGCTTATCATCTGACGCAGCGCTTTTAGGTCGTTCCGCTTCGGTGTCATGCCCCCAACGTAGCACTGCATTAACGCAGAAGCAAGCGGTTGCTGTTACCTATACACGCAACTTTAGGACACTACCGAAAAACGTAAGGACAGGGTCACTCTCAAGCCAAACGTCCGGCTACCATTCGAACGCATCAGTCACCCACAGATTCCTCTGAGGGGCCTAACACAATGGAGCAGCTGAACGGACGCTTGTGTCCCAGATCCCTCATTCGCTCGGCACGTCGAAGTTGACCAGGTCGGCTTGGAAGCCGCGGGTTTTGATGGCGCCGTAGGCTACACCGGCGAGCATCCAGATGGAGCCGGCGATAAGCGCCATCTTCGACAGGTTGAGCCACAAGGCCCCGCAGATGAGGAACCCGAACGCGGAACCAGCAGGTTCGAGAGCGAGCGGTTCTTGCCGCGAATGAAGTAGTGGGTGAGCGAGGCGATGTTGACGCCCATGAAGGCGATGAGGGCTCCGTAGTTGAGCAGCTCGGCGGCGCGGTCGTAGTCGCGGATGATGTAGGCCCCGACCAGCGCCACCACGCCCGACGACGATGACGTTGTTGCGGGGAATGCGGGTGCGGGGATCGATGGCTCCGAAGAACGATTTGGGGATGGCGTTGCTGCGTCCCATGCCGTAGAGCAGGCGGGCCGCGCCGAGTTGCGCTCCCATGCCGGAGCCGATGGTGGCAATCAGCAGGGTGATGGTGATGGCGAAGGAGATGGCCGCTCCTCCGGCGATGGCGGCCATGTGGGCGAAGGCGCGCTCGGCTTCGGCCTCGGAGAAGCCGTATCCGGGACGCAGCAGTTGCGCGGAATAAACCTCGGCGGAAGCGAGAATGCCGGTGATCACGCACACCAGCACGGTCGCCAGCAGGATGTTGCGCTTGGGGTTGTGGACTTCTTCGGAGAGCGTTGAGATGCCGTCGAAGCCGATGTAGGTGAGCACCGCGAGCGAGGTTCCGTGCAGCAGCACCTTCGGGGTGAAGGCGTGCGGGTTGTAGAACGGCTGCAGGAAGAACGCCGCGGTGTGCGGGCCGTTCGAGGTGAGATAGCGGATGGTGACGCCGAAGAAGGCCACGATGACCACTCCCATGGCGGCGAACAGCACTTGGTTGATGCGCGCCGAAGTTTCAACGCCGCGCAGGTTCAGCAGCGTAAACAGCAGGGCGAAGGCGATGAACCACCAGCGCGGCGAGACTCCGGGAAAGAAGTCGAGCATGGCCTTGCCGCACCAGATGGTGCAGATGAGGGGGTTGATCATGTAGTCCATGGTCATGCTCCAGCCGGTGACGAAGCCGAGGGCGGGATGGATCTCGCGGCCGACGTAGGTGTAGGCGGAGCCGGCGCTGGGATAGACGCGCGCCATGCGTCCGTAGCTGATGGCGGTGAAGACCATGGCGACCATGCCGATGAGGATGCAGGTGACGACCTGTCCCTGGGAGGCGTTGGCGAAGACGCCATAGCCGGGCATGGGCGCGGTGGGCTGGATGACGATGATGCCGTACATCACCAGGTCCCACAGACCGAGGGCGCGCTTGAGGCCGGGAGCGGAAGTGGACATGGTCCCTTTCGTAAGAGAGCGAATGGACATTGTAGTGGGTGTCGGGAGCAACTAGCAGCTAGCGACTAGCAACTAGCGCTCGGCACTCAGCAATTCGTATCCGGTAGTTGGTGGCAGGGTACCGGTGATTGGATTTCAGAACCGAACGGCGGCACTCCGGCAGACCGGGAGTGAGGATTCTGGTAACATTCGTCTCGCTGAGTGCCCGGCCCAAGCTTCCTTTGCTGGAGCGGGCGTTTCTACCATGCCTCTCAAACTCTTATCCATCGTGCTGGTTCTGCTGGCCTCGAATGTTTTCGGGCAATCGCTCTGCGACAACCCAAGCGGAATCACTCTTAGCCGCGAAGCCCAGCGCCGCACGGGAGCTCCGCGTTCGCGGCACTCTGCGCGCGACTGGCAGTTTCTGGATGCGGTGGGGCCGCACGCCGGACTGCTGGGCCGGGAAGACGGAACGTTTGAGGCGTGGATCTACCCGCTGAAGCTGTTTCGCGACTTCCAGCTGAAGTTCCGCGTCGGCGAGGTGGTGCTGAATGGCGACGCGATTCCGCGCACCATCACTGTGCGTCCGGAGTCGTCGTCGGTAAAGTACATCTACGATTCCTTCACGGCGTGCGCGACGTGGTTTGTGCCGGTCGAGGAACGCGCGGCAATCGTCGAGATCGAAGTGAACTCCGCGGAGCCGGTCGCGGTGGAAGCGTCGTTCACGCCCGACGTGGCGTGGATGTGGCCGGCGGCGGTGGGCGATGCCTACAGTCAATGGGATGCGCAACTGAAGGCTTTCCGCTTCAGCAACGATCATCACGTTTTCTGGGCGGTTGCCGGGTCGGCGAATGCGGATGCGCTGCTGACTACGTATAGCGCGAACTACTCGGCCAACCATACAGACGCGTTTTCGTTTGGCCCGGCGGCGAAGGGACATAACGTCTATCGGTTGGTGATGACCGCGTCGTTCGAAAGCCAGAAGCAGGCCGACGAACTGTACAGCAAGCTGCTCGCCGCCGACAGCTCGCTGATGAAGCAATCGCGCGATTACTACGCGCGCTATCTCGACGACACGGTGCAACTCGATTTGCCCGACAAGCAACTGCAGCGCTCTTACGATTGGGCGCGGGTTAGCACCGTGCAGGGATTGGTCGATGAGCCTTACGCGGGCAAGGGACTGGTCGCGGGATACAACATCTCCAGCGGCTCGCATCGGCCGGGCTTCAGTTGGTACTTCGGGCGCGACTCGATGTGGACGGCGCTGGCGCTGGACTCCATCGGCGACTTCGCCACGACGCGGACGGCGCTGGAGTTTCTGATGCAGTATCAGCGGCCAAACGGGCGCATCCCGCATGAGATTGCGCAGACCGTGAAGCTCATCGACTGGTGGAAGGACTATCCGTACGGCACGTCGTCGGCGGATGGAACGCCGCTGTTTTTAGTGGGCTTCGCCGATTACGTGCGCGCCTCCGGCGATGTCGCCTTCGCGCGCGAGCACTGGGACAGCCTGTGGCACGCGTATCAGTTCTTGAAGTCGACGTATTCTGCGAGTGGCATTTCGCAGAATTTGAACATCGGGCATGGATGGATTGAAGGCGGGCCGCTGCGTCCGCAGCCGTCGGATATGGCGCGGCCGCAGAACCCCGCGCTGGTGCCGATTGCTGGCGAGTTCTATCAGGCGGGAGTTGGGATCGCGGGGGTCGAATCGCTGGCGTCACTGGCGCGTGCCGTCGGCAAGAACGACATCGCTCAAGAACTCGACAAGGAAGCCGCCGGGCAACGGGCTACGCTGGAAAAAACTTTCTGGTCGCCCGACAAAAACTTCTACGCCTACGCGGTCGATCTGCAAGGCAAGCGGATCGACAAGCCCAGCGTGCTTGGCACTGTGCCCATGTGGTTCGGCCTTACCGATGCGAGCAAGAGCGAGCTGTTTCTCAACGTGATCGCCGCTCCTGATCACCAGACCGACTGGGGACCGCGGATCATCTCGAACCAGGACCCGCTCTACTCGCCCACCGGCTACCACTTCGGGAGCGTTTGGCCGCTGTTCACCGGGTGGGCTTCGGTGGCGGGATACCGCTACCACCGCGTCCACTACGGCTATGAGAACCTGATGGCGAACGCCGAATTGGCGCACGACGGCTCGCCGGGCCGGACTACGGAAGTTCTGTCGGGCGATTTCTACACGCAGCTTTCCACCAGCACACCGCACCAGATATGGTCGTCGGCCATGGTCATCAGCCCGATTCTGCGGGGGATGATGGGGCTGGAAGTGAATGCGCTCGACAACACGGTGACGTTTGCGCCGCACGTGCCTGGCGGATGGAGCGAATTCGCCATCAAGAACGTGAAAGTGGGAACGGCACAGCTTGATTTCATGTACCACGTTGTGGGAGACGATCTCACGCTGGAGGTTAGGCGCCGAGGCACCGGAAAGGTCGAGCTCGACTTCTCCCCCGCGATTAGCCTGCGCGCGCAAGTTCTTGCCGCCGATGTGGACGGCCGGAAGATCACGCCGACGATCGCCGCCAATGACAACGATCAGCATCTTACGCTCTCGGTGCCCATCACGGGCGACAAGACGACCGTGCACCTGCGCGTCGCGAATAACTTCGCTCTCGGCAATCTGTACACCGCGCCGACGGATGGGGCCGCGAGTTCCGGCCTGAAGATTGTTTCTGAACAATGGAACGCCGCGCATGACCAGTTGGTGCTGCAGATTGCCGGCATCAGCGGCCAAGCCTATACAGTGCCGCTGTTCAATGTGCCCAGCCGCCTCGGGGCGCAAGGCGCGACCATTAGGAAGACCGCAACCGGAACAGCACTGGAGGTTTCCTTCCCGCAAAGTGCGCCTGGTGAGTTCACTTCTCAAACCGTGACCCTGCAGTTTCCTGCGCAATAAACGAAAGTCCGTCCACTCGCGAATGCAGGCGCGCGGCAGATGTTGCATTCGTCTTTCGCCTTCTTCGCGATCAACCCGCTATACTCTTTTTACCCGCGCATGTGGACCCTTCGCAGTCTCGCCGTGGCTCTTCTGTTCAGCGCCGGCCTCGCATTGGCGCAAGACGCAGCCGACCAGCAACTCCCGGCCAACCCGCAAAAACAGACTGCTCCCGCCCAGCCCCAGATGCCGCGCACCGCACCATCGTCAGGGGCGCCAGCTGCTCCGGCCCAGACCCCGGCTCCAGCGCCGGCCGCCGCCGAGGCAGCTGCCGCGCCAATCGTTCCCGCGGCCGCTGAGCGCCACTATCACGCCGGTCGCATGGCTGAGAAAGAAAAGGACTATCCCAACGCCATCGCCGAATATCGCGCGGCCATCAAGGAATACCCCGACTATATCGATGCGCTCACGCATCTGGCGAACCTGCTGGACAATCGCGGCGATTACACGGGAGCGATCGCTAGCCTGCGGCAAGTCGTGATGCTAAAGCCCAACGACGCCAGTGCCCACAATGACTTGGGCTTCGCTCTGAAGAAAAGCGGCGACCCCAAGGGCGCGGCTGCGGAATATTTGCAGGCGCTTCGCGTCAATCCCCGGCTGGCTGTGGCGCACAACAACCTGGCTAACCTGCTGTATGCAAACCATTTGTACACTCAGGCCATTGCACACTACCAGGCGGCAGTTGAAATACAGCCGACCAACGCGGAAGCGCGGATGAACCTTGCCACGGCGCTCGACGTAACGGGCAAGACCGACGAGGCGATCCTGCAATATAAGGAAGCCATCCGAATTCGGCCGGGAGATGCCAATATTCACTACAACTTAGCGATCGCGCTGCAGAACAATAAGGAGAAAGCGGCGGCGGTGAACGAGCTGCTGGCCGCCAGCAAGCTCGTCGCCCGACTGGGTCGCTCCGCACAAGATGTTGTACGAGTTGCTGAAGGAGTCGGATCCGAAGACGGCGCTGGACGAGTGTATGACGGTGGACGGGCTCACCCACGATGCGAAGTTCCACGACGAGTGCCTGGCGCTGCAAAAAAAGACGCAGTAAAGGCATTACGAATCAGCGATTTGCGAGAGAACCTGCGAAACTCATGGGACCTCGGCTTCTTCTGCCAGCAGTTCGGCCTGGGCTGATTTTCGGGTGCCGCGGCTGATCAGGAATACGGCCAGCAGGGTCAGCAGTCCGGCCCCGACTACGCTCCAACTGACCACCTCGCCCGCCCAGAACCAGCCCACAACTACGGCAATCACAGGGTTTACGTAGGTGTGGGTGGAGACCAGCGTGGGTGAGACGTGGTCGAGCAGCCAGGTGTAGGCGGTGAAAGTGATGATCGAGCCGAAGGTGATGAGGTAGACCAGCGACCACCAGGAGCGGGCCGTGACGGCCGGCAGGTTGAGTTTGGAGAATTCGCCGGTAACTCCAGCTAAGGCCAATAGAATCAAGGATCCGATGATCTCTGGCATGCCCGCACGAGCCAAGGCGTTGCGGGGCAGCGGAGCCTTGAGCGAGTACATGACGCCGAACGACCAGGCCAATGTTCCCAATAAGATAGCGATGGAACCGATGACGACGGCGCGTTGGCCGGTGGCAGTTTCCTGGCCAACTAGCAGTCCAACGCCGGCGATGCCGAGCAGCAGTCCCATGATGGTTTTGCCCGTAAGTCGTTCGCCATGAGTCATTAAGGCGGCCATGACGGCGATCCAGATGGGCTCGCTGGCAATGAGGAGAGCGGCCCAGCCGGAGGGCACGACGGTCTCGGCCCAATGCAGGCTGCCGTGGCCTAAAACGAAGTAAAGAAAGCCCAAAACGACGCTGGCGCGCCACTCGCGCCAGGTTGGACGATAGCCGCGGGAGTAGGCCCAGCTGAGCAGGACGACTCCGGCGATGATGTGGCGGAAGCCGGCGACTACCAGCGGCGGGATGGTCTCGACGGCGTAACGTATTGCAAGATAAGTAGATCCCCAGACAACGTAGATGCACAAAAAGGCCAGCAGCAGGGCCGCGCGGCCGGGCGGGGCAATGCCCGTCGAGCGCTGGCTGGTCCGGAGGCTACCTGCATGACTGGTCATAAGAATGAAAGGAGAACTGGGAATTCGCTGGTGGCAGTATACGCGGCGGCATGGTCTCCATAGCCGGACTTATAACACTCGTTATAATGCAATTCCGGAGGTAATTTCCGGGACAGTTTTTCGGCTATTTGCCGTCCCGACTCCCGGAGGAGGGATCGATCTTGTAATTTTCGTAGCGGATTTTTAGCACTGACCGCCCGCCGAGGCGGACCTCGGTCACGGTCTCGTTAGAAGACGGTAGATAGAACTCGCCGATCTTGCGGTACTGGTGGTGGATCTGGGAACCCTTGATCCAGATTGACGGGTTCTTTGCGGGCTCGGCGTCGATGCGAACCACGGCATAATCCAAAGCGTCGATCCAGATGGTGCCACGGTAAAGAAATTTGTTGTCGCGGAGCGGTTCGACGTTCATCACGTACAAATCGCGACCCGCATCGGCCTGGCAACCGTTGAGGACGAAGTGGTAGTTGTCGGCGGTAAGGGCAACGGCGTTGCGGTTGGATTCGTCACTCGAGGACTCGTGCTCGGACTCCAGAAGGCGATGCAAAACGCGAGTGAGAATGAGTTTTGAACCAGACTCTGCGAGTACGGTGAATTGCTTGGCGCCGGGCGCACGGTAGGAGGCGTTGACAGTCATCTCGGCGCTGCGGGCCGACGGGAAGCCGGAGTAGTCGAGCGCGTAGTGACGTTCGCTCTCAAAACTGCGCAGGTGTTGGGCGCGCTCGGCGTTCCTGACCGCGAGCAGCTGGACGATTTGCCGGGTGGTGGTGCTGAGCGCCGGGGAGCAGGGCGCGGTGGGAACATCAGGACTGGCCGCAAGCGCGGCCGGCCCTGCGGCGCACAACGCAACAACGATAAGAGCCGTGCGCAGCAGCATCATCATGGACGCGCAGCCCCGGCAGTGACCCGACCAGTTCGCAATCCAATGACAGAGCAATCAAAAGCCATCGAGCACTCCTAAAACCAAATTCGGCGCGGAGAGACGCAACACCGCGGAAGGCTTAGCCAGTATCACCGCTTTGCCGATTTAGTTCCAGTACAATTCCGTCTGCGCTCCGGTTTGAATGAAGCGATGAGACGGCGCGCACGAGGAACCATTATGGGTCATATCAACACCGAACTAGTCGATAATGTTTTGCGCATCTGCATCAACCGTCCAGAAAAGAAAAATGCTTTAACGCTGGCGATGTACACGGCGATGGCGGAGGCAGTGGAGCAAGGGGAAGCTAATCCCGAGGTGCGGGTGATGCTGCTGTACGGGAACGGGGATTCGTTCACAGCGGGAAACGACTTGCAGGACTTCATGGCGAACCCATGGACGGGAAACGACGTACCGCCGGCGGTGCGGTTCATGCTGGCGGTGGCGCACGCAAAGAAGCCGGTAATGGCAGCGGTGCATGGATCGACGGTGGGAATCGGGGTGACGATTCTGCTGCACTGCGACCTGGTGTACGCGGCTGACAACGCCAAGCTGGTGATGCCGTTCGTGAATTTGGGGATCATTCCGGAGGCAGGATCGACGCTGCTGGTTCCGGCGCTGATGGGACACCAGCGGGCAGCGGAGTTGTTTATGCTGGGCGCGCCAATCACGGCGCAACGCGCATATGAGTTGGGGCTGGTGAATGCGGTGGTAGCTCCCGACAAGCTGACTGGAGACTGCGATGGGCGCCGCGCAGCGCTGGCCGAGAAGCCGGCGGCGGCGGTGCGGGCAACCAAGGCACTCATGAAGAAGCCGATGGCGGCGGAAACGGAACGGGTAATCCAGGAGGAGTTGCAGGTGTTGGCTGAGCGGCTGACATCGCCGGAGTGCCGCGAGGCGCTGATGGCGTTCTTGCAGAAGCGGAAGCCGGATTTTAAGCAGTTCGGGTAGTGGGGAGAATCTACCACAGAGACACAGAGGCACAGAGAAGGCTTGAGACTGACGGCAAAAGCAACCGCGGATTTCGCAGATGACGCGGATCAGACTTAGGTATCTTCAACTCCACTCCCACGAAGGAATTCATCCCACCCAGATTTCTGGCGGTACGAACGAACAGCAGGTCCTTCGACTCCGGCGTCCCGCCGAGCGGGGCGCCTCCGCTCAGGATGACGAGCAAGAAGATGCAGCGCTGGCAAAAAAGGGGTCCTTCGACTCGTCGCTCCGCTCCTCGCTCAGGATGACACACATGAAAATTCGGCCAAAAGCTTAGCGGACGCCGGTGACGGTGTAGAGGTCAGAGAGGCGGACGCGGTAGTCGAAGCCGTAGGTGTTGCCGTCTGGGGTGATGATGGGCGGGTCGGGGACGACGCCTCCGATGGGAGCGGTGGCGAGGGTACGCCACGGAGTGCGCGCGCCGGTGTGCGGGTTAAGTTTCTCGACCTTGACGCCCGCGCCGTTTGCGTTCTCGGGCGCAACAAAGAGCTGGCCATCCGTGGTCCAGCCCAAGGCCATTTCGCCGGGCTTAAGGCCCTTGATTTCCGAGGTCGTAGCATCGTCTATGGACAACAGGGCTGTGCGGCCGTTGCCTGTGGCGGGGTTTCGGACACCGACGAGTAGCCATTTGTCGTCACGAGAAATCTCTCGATTCACCATTCCCTCGGGTGAGACCGGCTTGGGGGCACCACCATTGACGTCCTGCAACCAAACGCGAGGAAGATGTCCGGGTTCGCTCGCGGAGTAAACGATATGCTTGCCGTCAGATAAGAACACGGGAAGGATATTCGCAATCGCGAGTGTGGTGGGGTTGACACGGCGCGGCTCGCCGGGCCCGATGGGCAACAGCCAGACTTCGTGGTTGGGCTCGACGAGCTTGATGGCCAGAGCCCACTTCTTGTCGCGGGAGAGAGAACCTGCATATCCCTCGCCGATGGGAATTGCAGCGGAGCCGTCGGTGTCACGTACATACACGGTGTAGTTCGACGTGGAAGAGCCCTCTTCCTCGAAGAGGATCATCTTGCCGTCGTCGCTGATGTCGCGGAGGTAGCTGAAATCGAGCCAGGAGAGGTCGCGGAGCGACTCGCCATGATTGCTGGAGACGACGATGCCGCGACGAGCAATGCCCTGCCCGACGAGGAGCTGCCCTTTAAAGGAGATATCGCGCAGGTGAATACGGCCGGGCATGGCCAGCGGGTCGCGGGTCTTCCCCGAGAGCGACAGGGCGTGGACCTCTCCCGATTCGAGAGGCGAACTGCTCCAGACTTCATCGCCGCTGACGCTCCAGGCAAGGCCCTGAGAGCTTTCATACAAGGGGCTGGCGGCGACTTTCTCGCCGGTGGTACGGATGATCGTGACTGTGCCGCGATCGTCGCTGGGATTGGTGTGAGCGATGAAAGCGAGGTACTTGCCGTCGCGCGAGAAGCGGAGGTCGTCGATGAGCTTCTCGCGATAAAGCACCTTGCCAATCGGGTACTCGAGTTGACACACGAAGTCGGCAGGCACATAGCGGACGATGGCGAGGGCAGAGCCATCGGGAGTGAAATCGGCAGCCTGGATGTTTTCGATCTCGGGCTTGGGAGCGCTGGTTCCGGTGGTGCGCGCCAGATTGCCGGGCGCAAGAAGCGTGGTGCGGACTTGGGGAGAGAGTGCGACGGCGAGTTCTCCCTTGCTGGAGACCGCCAGCAGACGCGCGTCTTTGATGCCCATGGGATGTCCACCGACTCCGTCGGCAGGCACGGAGTAGAGTTCGGGCTCGGCGGCTTCCCAGGCGGCGGTGTAGATGACGTTTTGTCCGTCGGGTGTGAAGCGCGCGGTGCCGGGCGTGCCGCGACGATAGGTGACCTGATGAAATTGAGCGCCGGTGGCGGGGTGTCGAGCTGAAGAAAGCAGCCATCCGGCCAAACCGGCGAGCAGAACGAGAGCAGCGGCGGCGGCAAACAGCGACGTGCGAGTTTTGCGCTCCTTGACCTTGGCGGCGGAGAGGCCTCCGGAGGCAGTCATGGAAGTGATGGACTCGAGGTCGAACGCCATGTCGCGGGCGGACTGGAAGCGCTGCTCGGGAGCTTTTTCGAGGCAGTGATGCACGATGCGATCGAGCGCCGGCGGCAGGGCGCGGCCGTCGGGAGGATTCTCGGGCGGATCGTCGTGAAGAATCGCTGTCATCGTTTCGGCGGTGGTGTCGCGTTGGAAGGCGCGCACGCCGGTGAGCATCTCGTAGAGCACGGCGCCAAAGCTGAAGATGTCAGTGCGGCAATCGACGGCTGCGCCGCGAACCTGCTCGGGCGACATGTATCCGGCGGTGCCGACGACAGTGCCGACTCCGGTGAGTGGCGCGTTGGTCGTCATGGTACCGACGTGCGTGGCATCGCTGTCGCTGGCAACGGTCTTGGCGAGTCCGAAGTCGAGGATCTTTACGCGGCCTTCGCGGGTGACGAAGATGTTGTCGGGCTTGAGATCACGATGGGCGATGTCTTTGCCGTGGGCGGCGGCAAGGCCTTGCGCGGTCTGGATGGCGTAGTCGATGGCCTTGCGGTGAGAGAGCGGGCCGCGGGCAAGAATGGCGCGCAGGGTTTCGCCTTCGAGAAGTTCGCAGACCATGTAGGGCGTGCCGTCGTGCTGGCCGAGATCGTGAACGCCGAGGATGTTGGGATGATTGAGGGCGGCAACGGCGCGGGCTTCCTGCTCGAAGCGACGCAAGCGGTCGGGGTCGGCGGCGAAGGAGGCGGGGAGGATCTTGACGGCAACGTCGCGTCCGAGGCGCTGGTCGCGGGCGCGGTAGACTTCGCCCATTCCGCCGGCTCCAATGAGCGCGACGAGTTCGTAGGGGCCTAGTTTGGTTCCGGGAGTAAGGGCCATGAGGTGTGGTGAATTATAGCGTGAAGCGCAGTCTCGAGAACGACGAATTCACCACGGAGGCACGGAGACACAGAGAATACTCAAGAAAAAAACAGCCGCGGATTTACGCGGATCACACGGATCATTCAAAAGGCGGAACGAGGGCCTGGGCCTGCCCGAACACGCAGATGAGGCTTATATGAGGTTGACTCATCGCACTCTGATGTCGGTATAACGGGGTGAGGGACACCGCGATTCCTGTGGTAAAATTACGAGTTACGACATCCGATTACGACCAGCATGCAATTTTCCAAAGAATATGTGGGCTACCTGGCCCGCGAAATAACCAAAAAGCTGATTGACGGCGAGTTCATCGAGACCTCCAACCCGGAGGAGGTGCGCGAGCGGGTACACGCTGCGCTGATCGATGAGCTGACGCTGGAAGACCGCATTAATGATGACGTGCGCACCATCCTCGAGACCTACTCGGAGGAGATGCGGCAGAGCGGCGCCAATTACCAGGAGATGTTCAAGAAGATCAAGAACGAACTGGTACGGAAATATAAGGCGGTGCTATGAGAATCAGCCGCGAAAAGATCAACAAACTGGCGCATGCGGTGGCCGACACGCTGGCCAGCCTGGAGAGTGTGGATTTTGTGGAAGACCGCAACACGATCCGACTGGAAGCGCGGCGGGTGCTGGAGCACCTGATGGTGGAAGAGGCGAAAATCGATGCTGCCGCCCGGCAGAAGATCGAGAGCCAGAGAAAGACCATCCTGGAAGGCTCGCAGGAGTGGGACATCCTGTACCGGAAATACTACAACGAAGAAGTGAAGAAGCTGGGGATCTAAGGCAGCGGTCCGCGGTCAGAAGTTCGCACGGCGAATTTCGCGCTGACTGCGTGCGCTCGTCTGTCAGGAATTCGGCCCGGTTGGGACATCGATTGCAGGCTGCTGCGCCGGAGAACGAGTCGACACGGGAAGTACTCGCCACCATACCGAATTTGCAAGGGCCGGGATGCTTCTCCCGGCCCGAGACATAAAGAGGTTAGCGTGCAGCGTGGAGGTTCAGGCAGTGACGTTGACCTACGTTACTGCACATCCACCTTCGCTTGAGCGATGTGGCCATTGCCGTCAGAGGCAATAATGTAAGCAGTGCCCGGTGCCGTTCCCACTGTAAAGGTGGTCTGTGGTCCACTTGAGTTGTCGATGCTCCCGACATTTGCATTGCTGAGCACCATGACCCAAGTGATATTGCAGGGCGTGAAGTTGCAAAACGCGTCAAAAGTCTTCTGGGTGGTGGGCCCTGCAACATTGAGCGTCGCGGTAGCCGGTAGCAATGCGATATGCAACGTTGCGAACGCAGATAGACTCAGCGCGAGAACCGCGATAGCAACTCCGAATCCAAGCACTACTCTTTTTCGATTCATTGGGTTTGTCTCCTTTTCTCGAAGAAAGTTTTATGGGACAAGGGGCCGGACAACCCTGCGTCTCCGAAGGAAACACGTCTTGAGGGCGACGGAAACCCAGCGATTTCTACCGATGGCCAGTGCTGGGCTTCGACCTTGGACGACGAAGTAGTGGTTGCCAAAAAACAGGAATCTGCGGGGGAGTATGCGCCGACCCGGATACCGTGTCAATTGCGCATAAGTGCTTTTTTTATAGCTAGTTACAGGCACCTTACTCTGGTAATCTAACTGCCACAAGCGGCAGCGTTTAGTAGCCACTTACGGGCTATAAGCGGCCTATAACTCGCAGACCGGGATGCGGGTGGCTGTCGCGGTACACGAGCACACAGAGGTCATTTTCGCGGGGTCCTGGCCGACGGTATTGTGGAGCAGCAGCCGCCGTCATTTCGCAGTTGCGCGGGTCGGCGTCGGGACTATCGGATGGTCCGGCGTCCAATAAGGTTTGCCGGCAGGGATGAGGAAAACCTGCAGTTTCGGGAACAACGCACGAAGATCGTCGGCGCACTTCTTCATGCCGGGCTCTTCGGAGACTTCGTGGCCAAGCAGGATCAGCGCCTTATGACGACCCTGCGCGCTGGCGTCGCGAACGTACTCGACGGTTTCCCACTCGGGCACTTCACCCCCCAGCAGGACTTCGACTTGATCGGAACGCAGCGCGAGGATTTGTTTTTGGGCGCCGGCGGCACCGGGAAGAAGGGCGACGCGCGTGATGGAAAGATCGGGATTTCCGATAACGCGAAGCGTGTGGGTGTTCAGCTTCGTCGCCAGTTCGCGCGACAACTGGAGAAGCGTGGTGCGCGGGATGGTGAGTTGGAATGGGTTGCCTGCATCCATGTAGCTCTTCCAGCCGAGGGCTTCGACAAGGCCCAGCGCGATGGGGTCGGGCGTGATTTCATGCATCTCGTCGTGAAAGCGAAAAATCACCATGTGGTGCTGCTGAATGAAGGCGAGCTTCTCGAGATAGACAGGGTCTTCGACCAAGAAAGCCGTGTCGTCGAGATGGTTGTAGAACGTCGGCTCGTGGGTGATGACGAGATTGAGACCGCGCTGGCTGGCCTGGCGCAGGACGTCCATGGTGTCGAGGAAGGTGACGGCGATTCCGGTGACGGGAGTGGAAGGATCGCCAGCCTTGATGGTGTCGACGGTGCCCGATGGTACAGGAACAGCGTAGTGGTTCTGGAGACGGAGAATGACATCGGCGGCAGTGAGGGTTTGAGCGGCGGTGGCGAGCGGCAGCAGAGCGAAAGCGAGAGCGAAGCACCAGAGTCGGACGGGTTTCACAGGTCCCCTTCCTTTCGGAATGCTCCATCATTTTAGTTTCAAGTTCGATAAAACGGGCAAGAACAGGAATCCCACCCTGTCGATCCCGACGAGCGGGGCGGACAAGGGTGGGGCGCCCAATTTCAGGCTTGGTTGAGTGATTAGAGCCGGACGATTTTCTCGGATTCGACGCCACGCAGGGCGTTGCGCGTGTCAACGATGAGCCGCGACGCGTCGAGTAATCCTTTGTAATCGAAGCCGGTGTGGTCGGTGATGATGACGCAGCAATCGGCCTGCTTGGCCGAAGCGAGCGCGTCCTGCGAGGCCATTTCGAGTCCGTCGAACTTCAGCTGGGGGACATAGGGATCGCTGTAGGTGACCTCCGCGCCGAGTTTCTTGAGCAACAGGATCACGTCCAGGGCGGGCGACTCCCGCATGTCGTCGATGTTGCGCTTGTAGGCGACGCCGATGATGTGAATGTGCGAACCTTTCACGGCCTTGGAGTAGCTGTTGAGCGCATGCTGCACTTTGTCGACGACGAAGTGCGGCATGTTGCCGTTGATGTAGCCGGCAAGCTCGATGAAGCGCGCCTCGATGCCTGACTGCTTGGTCTTCCACGACAAATAAAACGGATCGATGGGAATGCAGTGGCCGCCGAGGCCCGGGCCGGGATAGAAGGGCATGAAGCCGAAGGGCTTGGTGGCGGCGGCGTCGATGACCTCCCAGACATTGATGCCCATGCCGTCGCACATGATGGCCATTTCGTTGACCAGTCCGATGTTGATCATGCGGAAGGTGTTCTCGAGCAGCTTCACCATTTCGGCGACGCGGGTGTTGGCGACGGGCACGACGTGCTGCAGTGCCTGCGAGAAGAACAGCTTGCCCATCTCGGTGCAGGCCGGGGTGATGCCGCCGACGACTTTGGGCGTGTTCAGGGTTTGGTACACAGGGTTGCCGGGATCGACACGCTCGGGCGAGAAGCAGAGGAAAAAGTCTTCGCCGGCTTTGAGGCCGTGCTTTTCGAAGGTGGGCAGCAGGAGCTCGTCGGTGGTGCCGGGGTACGTCGTGGATTCGAGGATGACGAGCAGACCGGGGTGGAAGTACTTAGCGATTTCGTCAGAGGCCGACACGATGTAGCTCATGTCGGGGTCCTTGGTTTTGCGCAGCGGCGTAGGGACGCAGATGTTGATGGTGTCGAGATCGCGGACGATGGAGAAGTCGGTGGTGGCGTCGAACTTCCCTGCCTTTACGAGTTGCGCGACGTCGGCGCTGGGGACGTCCTGGACGTAGGACTCGCCCTGCATGAGGCGATCGACGCGAGACTGCTGCAGGTCGATGCCGGTGACGTGGAAGCCGGCCTTGGCGAACTCGACGGCCAGGGGCAGTCCAACGTAGCCGAGACCTACGATGCCGACGCGTGCAGTCCGGGATGCGATCTTGCCTTTGAGTTCCTGAAACGTGCTAACGGTGTTGGCCGCAACCTGCATTGATATCGCCTCCGAGATAAGTAACCCCTGCGCGACAAAACCTTACACAAGACGACAGGTCAGGTTGAGGGGCGCGAAGAAACCTTCCAACCATCATTTTACATCGGCGTAATCAGTGCCTTGCGTGAGGCGCCGGAAGTGCGACCGGTCATCAGCGCGGAGCGGGATGGAGGCAATCAACGAACGCCCGCGAACGGTGCGGGCTCGCGGCACAGCAGCAGAGCAAGCGGCGAGCGGCAGGCTCCTGTCAGCAAACCCAATCACGACCGCGCCATGGCTCTCCAGATTAGCTATCGCCAATACACCTAAAGCAGCCCGCTGGGTTTGTCGATTCGAACCAGCAGGAGGCGGAATACGTGGCATTCAACCCGGCAATCATCCCGCACGACGTCCCGAACAGGGCAGCAGAAGAGCGAGACAGCCATCCAGATGGCGGTGGCCGCGCTCCTGGGTCCAGGTCGGCTGCGGCTGTGATGAATGCAGGTACGTGTTTGCCGCCAGCCGACCTGGAGGGCAGTTCATATGCATAAGTTCTTAGTAGCAGTGGTGATGGTGTTGGCGCTATCGGGTGCGGGTTTTTCATCGACGGGTCTATCGAACGAAATCTCGAATATCCAATTTCAAAATGTTACGCAAACCAGCGTGGACGTGGTGTGGACCACGGTACATCCCAGTACGTCTCAGGTGCTGTTGGCCCGGGACACAAATTACGAGCCGGAGCGATGGATTCCGGCAGTAGCAGACCCTCAACTGGTAACGCAGCACCGGGTGACAGTGGACCAGCTTGTGCCCTACAACTCAGCCACCGGAGACGGGCAATACTACATTTACGTGGCGAGCGTTACGGCCGCCGGGACCACGGTATCGGGCGGAGGACCCGGCGTAAACAGCGTGAGTTTGGGAGGGCCGCCGCCCACGGGCGGGCAAATGAGCACGGCACCTGGGCCGCAGGACTCGACAGGCAAGAACCCGCTGCTCTTAATGCGAACGCTGCCGAGCAACGTGACTGGCACTCCGAACTCTACGGTCTATACCTATGGGCCCGCCACCGCTTACACGGGTCATGATACCTACATTCATGTTCAGCCCATTCTCATTTCCGGCGCGATTGGGCACTTGTACATTCAAAACCAGGGCGGCTACAACAACGACACGGACGGAGTGATTTCGCCAGCCGCGGCAATCGGAGTTCATTACTCCTGCGTGTGGGCAAATGCAGGCGGAGCCGACTCGGCGGAACAGTGGTATAGCTCGGCAAAGAGCCAGGGATACTGCTACAACGGCAACAATCAGAGCTATCATAGCGTGCGGTTGCGGGTTCCGGCCAACACGCCTCCGGGCGCGTATAGCGTTACCTTGACTCTCATTTCGAACGGGCAAGCTATCAAAGTGGTTTATCCGTTCAAGGTAGTGCGGACTCCGACCAACAATCCAGGGGGCACACCGATAAGCGCCAGTGTCGGCGGCTAAGACGACCACGGCGATCCCCGGTTTGGCAACATGGGAAACCCAGATGAAACAGCTGGGCCAGAAATGGTGTTCGTTTCGCGACACTCAGGATGCGCTCGGCAACTTTGAGGGATGGGGCTGGACAGGCGGATGCGTGGTTTTACGACGGGGGACGGGTCTTCCAGCAGATCGACGATTACACGGCCAACGTTCTGCAGACTCCGAACCACGCCTACTGGCAGCACTGCGCCCAAGCGGTGATGTATCCCTATGCTTACTACCTGCGTGACAACAGCGGAAACATGGCGGGATACTCCATATTCCCGTATGGAATGACGATGAATTACTGGCGCACCCACAATCCGGATATGCTGACTGCGGTCAATACGCTGGCTACGGTCGGGCCGCAGTACCGCGATGTGGCGAGTTGATCCGTGGTCGATGCGCGAAAACGCATACCGCGCCAATATGTGGATGGCAAATTCGCAGCTTGGGGCGCCACAATGGCCGCTGCTGCAGCGCGACATTGACAAGTTGATCGGGCAACTGATCATGTGTGCGGAGGGCAGCGGCGGTGTCGGCGGCGCCGTGCATCCGTTCATGGTGGGTCTCGCGGTGGAGACGTTAAGCCGCTGGTACAACTTCAGCGTGGCGGCGGGAAATCCCGATTACCGTGTGGTTCCGGTCGTAAAAGCGGCCCTGGATACGCTGTGGAGCACGAACTGGATGACCGACGGCTGGTAATGAACTACAACCGGTTCAAGTTGCCAGTGGTCAAAGACACGAACAGTTCGCCGCTGAACAATCTCAATCGCAGGGATACGCATGGCTGTGGTACATGACGGGCGACACGACCGAGCGGCAGCACGCCTACGATCTTTTTGCCAACGCGATGGACACCCGCCAGCGTGACTTACCATGGGACGGCAAGGAATTCTCACAAGAGTTCGAATTCAGCTTTGACACGGTACGGTTACTGCAGAACAACGGGCTGTCGTACACGGACCCGGCATCCAACGGTTTTGAGGGAGCGTGGCCGGTTACGACTCCTCCTACCCCAACGAACATAAACTGCAACCCGACTTGTACCACAGGAACGATTGCCTCGGATCACGCAACCATCACGTGGAAGACCTACGTACTGGCCTCGACACAGGTGGCGTTCGGAAACACCACGAACTACGGCAAGCAGTCCGTGTTGGCAGACGCGCATGGGACCCTGACGCACACGACGACAATCACGGGATTGCTCCCAGCGACAACGTACCACTTCTACGTCGAATCGGTAGACATGTACGGTAACGGGTCGCGGTCAGCCGACGTGACGTTTACGACACCTTAGGTTCACACGTTTAAGGAGAGTAACCGGCAAAGAGGCGGTCAAATCACGATCGGGTCGGGCAGGACGACCGGGCTGGGCGCAGAGTTGGAAAGCAGGGCAAAGGGGGCTGACGCGAAATCGTCGGCCCCCTTGGCGTTGAGGCTGCTCGGCAAACACCGGCTGATGCGAAACCTATTTTCACTCTGAGGGACTGTCCGACGATTCACTGCGGCGCGCCGGCGTCAGCGAGCTCGAATGCCGGCGGAGCCGGCAGCAAATAAGGAGGTGGAGCTCGGGCGGAGTCGGATCCTGATGGCTGAGACGCATTGCACCGCCAGAATCAGCTAACAGCAGGGGTACGACAGTAACCAACAATGAGGTTACTATCGTTTAACTCATGTGACGACAAACCTTTACTTGCTTGCCGCGGGAGGACGAGTCTGAAAGCAGCACCTAACTTCCATGCAGCGCTTGTGACGAGAGCGTAAGCGACGCCTGACTTGGTACGAGAAAACCAAGTTTGGCGGGCAGTGAATGCCCGCTCAGTCTCGCGACGCTCCTCTCTGCCTGTCATGGATGAAACCTAAGACAGGGAGACACATGATGAAGCTTTTCAACGTCCCGCAGCGTTGCGGGCCAGGGCAGCGAATGCCTGCTCAAGACTATCGCGGTAGTTCTTGGCGCGGTTCTGGCACTGGTCTGGGCCATGCCGCTAATGGCAACAGTGAATTCTGGCGAGATCATCGCGACCAGCGTAACGGCCTCTGGTAGGAAGCACAATTGACCCGGTGAATGGGGTATCGGTCACCTTCACTTGGACAACCAAGCATGCCAGCAACTCGATTGTAATTATCGAGAATCCGTCCGACTACAATGGCGGCAACAATGTCCCAACCCGGCAAGTGGCGAACAGCACTCTTACCACCAGCCACCAGTTGGTGGTCGATCACATTCCCGCGGCGTCCGGTAATTGGGCATACTACGTGGTGTCGCAACAGCAAAATGGTGTTTCGGCAAGCTATCCCGGTCCGGCCACGAGCGCGTGTGGTTCGCCAGCGCTCCCCGGCTTGTGGCGGCACTTATAAGACGTTCGCGGTCTCGGCCTACAATGCGACTGGCACACCCATAATCGACCTTGTGGCCGGACGGCCCCAAGTCGGTGTATCAAGGCGATGCGACCCGCAATCCTGCCTACAATGACCTGTACGTTGCATTGCAGCCACAACTTCTGAGTGGTCCGGTGAGCAATTTGCGGATGCAAAACCCAGTCGTCACGAACCTCGGTACGGGTCTGACGGTGTCGACGATCACCCCGATTCATTTGTGCGGGCTAAAGGCACCTTCGAATCCACCCCCGCAGGGCTGGGATGGCAACTACTACACCACCGGGAGATACATCGGGCTGTGCTACAACGCGAACGCCGCCAGCGGGGGAACGTACGTTCGGCTGCGAGTGTCTCGCGAATGCAGCTCCCGGGCAATACCAGTTCACCGCCACGTTCCAGGCAGCGAATGGCGGACCTGTGGTGCCCGTGACATGGAACTTCACCGTGCTGCCGACCGCGTCTTTCGTTCCGACGCCCCCGAGCACTAGCCCACAGATTTCTGCGCTGGCAACGTGGCAAAGCAACATGGCGGACCCGACGCCATATTCCGGCTCAGGCGGGTACGCCCTACCGCTCGGCCGAGTGGTGGTGCACCAACGACCAGCAGACGAACCCCTGGCGGAGCATCGACAACGCCGACTTCTCAGGCAACTTCGACGTCAGCTACGGATACAGCTCGAGCTACTTCCGCTCGTTCAACTATGACGGCGGACGAGTTTACCAGCAGATCGCCGACTACGACTACAACACCCCGGGAATGCCCGGATATCAAGACCCGACCCATCGCGACCACTGGAAACGATGTGCGCAGGTGGTAATAGATCCCTTTAAGAACGCGTGGATCGCTACTCGGGGCGGCATCATCATCGAACCCGATATCCTTCCATACGGGCTGGAAATGAATTACCTGCGGACGGGAGATCCAGCCGCTCTGCAGGCGATCAACTATATGTCGGGCCAGTCGCCATGGGGGACCATGTACGCGGTGATCCAGCTTGCCGTATTCGGCCCGGGCGACGGGCATACGTTCTGGACGCAGCCTTGGCCGCGGAGATGGCCGGACAGCCACGAGTGACTGCCATGCTGCCGCGGACAGTCGATATCGTTTTGGGATATCTCGACCAGCTACGAAATCTTGATTTCACCAATCCGAATGTGCAGACGTTTGACGGCCATCCGTTCTTCATTGGCGCGTGCGATGGAGGCGTTGATCGACTACTACGAATTGGATGTTGCCGAGGGGAATACACCGGATGCGCGGATTCCGCTGGAAATCAAGAAGACACTGGACTGGCTGGCAGCCAATGCCTATGTCGCCGCGACGCACACGCTGGTCTACAACTTCTATGACCTACCGCGCGACCCCACCCTGGTTGGCGGGGCGGATTTCAGCGGCACGGAACTGAATGACCTGGTGGCGCCGGCCTACGCGTGGTATTGGAGCTTGACAGGGGACGCAGCGTCACTGGCAAACGGAGATGACCTGTTCAACCACGCCTTTGACAGTGCCAGCTTTTACAATCCGAGCGGCTACCTGGGCAACGGCTGGACCTGGAGTGCAAAGGAATTCAACCAGATCTACAAATGGAGCTTCGATTTCGTGCGGTGGAGGACCTTGCCGAATGCCGTCAGCACGGTCATGCCTGCGTCCAATCCGTGCGAGAACAGCTCGACTCCGTGCGTCGCGCCGTGGCCTGACTTGGCGCCGCCCATCCAGTTCACTTGGGCAGCCACGGCGCAGAGTGGCTGGTTTCCCACGGTCAGTGCAAGCGTCAGTCCGTCGCCAACGGTGACGTCAACCACCGCAACCTTCCAGTTCAACTCCTACGAGCCCGCCACCGCGATCGTGTACTACCAAAAGGCGGCTCCGAACAGGTTGCACGATGCAGCCCTATCCGAACTCAGGGCTGGCGGCATGCCTGGCGAACGACTACAACAAGAAGTCGGCGCCCGTCGTAGGCGTTTACAACACCAACACGACGAACCAGTACGACTCAATTGGCTCTCCGAATATCTACAATTACACCGTCACCATCACCAACCTACAACCCAGCACGAAGTACCATTGGCGGCCGTTGTTAACCGACAGTGCCGGCAATACCGCGGCGTTCTACGATCAGACGTTTACGACCACGCCCTGATCGCAGGGCAAAAGAGGGCAGCAGCTCGTTCAAGACCTGCCCTGGCAGACACCAACCGCACGAAAGGCTGTTCCGGCGAGTTTCCGGAACGGCCTTTTGTGTCTGCCGATTTGGATCTGTATGCGGCCTACCAATACGGGTCCGATTCGAGCACCCCGGTACGGCATTCGCGTTGAGTCATCAACACCATCGCGCATGAGGCTGGTCCGCTGTTCCCCGTAACCTGGAGAAATGCCGGATATGGAAACCGGGCAGTCGCGGTCCAAGTTTTCATCCTTGCTCAAATATAGTCTAGTATGTCCATCGACATTGATGATATGCTCTACGGCAAAGGAGTGGGCCGCATGAAAATTTCGCAAAAAGGACTCTACGCTTTGCAGGCCATGATGCGGCTTGCCCGGCGTTATAACGAAGGCGCGATTCGCATCCGCGACATCGCGTATGACGAAGGTTTGCCGGAGAAGTTTCTTGAACTCATCCTGCTCGAACTGAAAAACGCCCGCATGTTGGAAAGTGTCCGCGGCGCCAAAGGCGGCTATCGACTCCGTCGTCCTCCGTCGGAAATTTACCTGGCCCAGATCATTCGCCTCATGGACGGGGCACTGGCGCCATTTGGCGATGCCGAACAACTGCGCGACCTTATCGAAAACGATGTCGAACATCGTGCTTTGTACCAGGTATTCCTGGACGTTCGTGATGCGGCCGCCAAAATCCTTGAGAAAACCTCTTTGGCCGACATCATCAAGGACAGCACTCCGAAGAAGGGCAGGAAGGAACGCGAGAAGAGAGCCGAGCCCGACCCGGGTACTGCCGATGGTCGCGACGACTCATCGGGGCAAGGCATAGTTCATGAGGATAAAGTCGCTTCTGGTCATCGGGCTCCTGTTGTCGATTGTGCCGCACACACTCGGCCAGACGATCGTCGTGCGCGTCGGGGCCTTCCCGAACATCACGCATCCCGAGGCCATGGTCGGGAAGGCCATGGGTGGTTCGACAAAGCCATGGGGCCCAACGTCGGAGTTGAGCCAGGTCATCGCGGTGATGATCCTGATCATCGCCATCGGATACGTCGTGGACGGATTGATCTTCAGGACGTTCGAGCGACGACCGCAATACAAATGGGGCTTTGCGCCCGCCACATAATAGAGACCCACTGAGGATCACGGCGAAACCGGAGCGGGCCGATTGGCATTTATAAAGTCTATTATCTCGATGGTCTTTATATAGTTATAAATCGACGACGCCGGGCTCGCGAACGTTCCGGGAAGCAAAGTTCAGCCAGGCGCGATCGGAATTCGAAATTTGAGGAGAGACGATGAAAACAGCCTATGCAGTTGCGCTGTTATTGGCGATGCCAGCCAGCATATTCGCGCAAACCGACGCCACGCACGTCGCAGCACAAGTCCAGCGCTCGAGCCAGTTCCGCACAATCCAGTTCGAGCGAAATCCAGGAACTGAAGGAAGCGGTGGCCGCGCAGAAGGACGCGATTGCCGCGCAGCAGCAGCAGATTCAGCTGATGCAGCAGCAGATCCAGTCTCGTGACCAAGCGATCCAAACACTGGAGCAGCGAGTTAGCCAGGCTGACTCGGCGGCAACGCAAGCGCAACAGGCTGCACAGTCGGCGCTGGCCGGGGAGCAACAGGAAGGCCAGATCACCAGCAGCGACTTCAGCATGCTGCAACATGACGTGACTGACTTGAAAGCGTCCAACGCCAGCACGGTCGAATCGCTGACGGCAACCGAGAAGAGGGTCGGCGAATTGGAGAGCCCAATGTCGATTCACTTCAAAGGCATCACGCTTACGCCCGGCGGCTTCGTGGCGGCGGACACGGTCTGGCGTTCGCACGCCATGTACAGTGACACTGGCACTCAGTTTATCGCCATGCCGTTCTCGGCCTCGGGCCAAGCACGCGCCTCAGACTTATACGGTACCGGAAGGGCTTCGCGCATCTCGCTGCTGGCGAAAAGTAACTGGGGCGAGACCGTTCTGACCGGATATTACGAGGCTGACTTCCTGGGCGTCGGCGTTGCCTCGACCAACAATCAGAGCAACAGTTACGTCCTCCGGCAGAGGCAGCTATGGAGCCAGGCCGCCTTCCACAATGGTTGGTCGGTTGCGGGCGGCCAGATGTGGAGCCTGGCGACGGAGTTCAAGTCAGGCCTCGACCCCTTCACTTGGCTGAGTCCTCAGGTGATCGATACCCAGTACAACGTGGGCTTCAGTTACTTGCGGCAGTACGGAGTTCGGGTAACGAAGGACTTCAACAACAAAGTCTGGTTTGGCGTGTCGGTGGAGAACGCACAGACCCTGTTGACGGTCTCGGGAAACCCGACGAACTTCCTGATCGGCGGCCCCGGTAACGGCAGCAGTGGCGGTTACAACTCCCTTGCCAATTACTCGTCGAACCTCTCGCCAGATTTCGTGGCGAAGCTGGCGTTCGAACCGGGCTTCGGACACTACGAGGTCTTCGGCATCGCCAGTCTCTTCCGCGAGCGCATCTATCCCAATGCTACGGCAGCCACGCCATCCGCTAGCGGCGCGTTTAACGACCAGACGACGGGTGGAGGGTTCGGTGCCAACGCCCGCTGGTTCCTGGCCCAGAAGCACCTCGAGATCGGCGATTCATTACCTGGGAGGCAATGGAGTGGGCCGTTACGGGGTTGCTCAATTGCCCGATGTCACCGTGTACGGAAACGGCTACCAACATCTGGTCAGGTCAGATCAGGGTCTGGTCTCGGTGGAATATCATGCGCCGAAGTGGGACTTGAACCTATACGGCGGCGGCCAATACGCGGGGCGGCAGGCTTCGCTGTATAAAGGCAAGCCAGTGGGTTACGGATCGCCGCTATTCGTGAACACCGGATGCGGCACCGAAACGCTGCCCACACTAGCCAACGGCTACGGGCCGGGCAGCCTGGCCAACTGCTCGGGAAACACACGCGCAATTTTCGAGGGCACGGCCGCATTCTTTTACAAGTTCTACAACGGACCTAAGGGAAGGCTGCAATTGGGCGGCCAATACTCGTATGTCTCGCGTGATGCTTGGTCGGGCATCGGAGGGCAGCCGGAAGCGATCGAAAACATGGTCTTCAGCTCCTTCCGCTACTACCTCCCATAAGCATCTCAGGTGGCCAACATCCGCAATTTCGCACATAAAATTGCGGGTGCGCTGGAACGAAAGCTGCTGGACACAGGTGCTTCGCAAGATGTTTCAATGTAGATGCGCGGTTCTCCGTCGGGATCAACGCAGACTGCTTTCGGTCTTCTGTATCGCTGCGCTTTCGAGGGCGATGGTCCTCCACCGGGAATGCCCGTTTTACGGTACGATATGTATTGTCTTGTGAGGTACTAGTGGCAACTGCAACGCTTTCGCAACTGGATGTTTTGGAAGCAGAGAGCATCCATATCTTTAGGGAAGTCGTGTCGGAAGCGGCACGGCCGGCGATGCTGTATTCCGTTGGCAAGGACTCTTCCGTCATGCTGCGGCTGGCGCAGAAGGCGTTCTACCCTGGCCCTATTCCCTTTCCTTTGATACACATAGATACTGGCTTCAAGTTCCGCGAGATGATCGAGTTCCGCGACCGAACTTGCCGCGAACTGGGTGTGCGGCTGATCGCCCACACCAACCAGGAGGCCAAGCGGGATGGAGCCAACCCTTTTCGACTGGGAACCACGAAGTGCTGTGGTCTGCTGAAAACCAAGGCCTTGTTGGACGCCCTGGAAGCCAACGGTATCGACGCCGCCATCGGTGGCGCGCGCCGCGACGAGGAAAAGTCCCGCGCCAAGGAAAGGGTCTTCTCTTTGCGTGACTCCTCGGGGCAATGGGATCCCAAGAACCAGCGGCCGGAGTTCTGGAACCTGTTCAACAGCCGCGTGGAAGCCGGACAAAGTATGCGCGTCTTTCCCCTGTCGAATTGGACCGAAACCGACGTGTGGGAATACATCGATCGGGAGAAGATTCCGGTTGTCCCTCTTTACTTCGCCAAGGAACGGGAAATGCTGGTCCGGGGCGACACCCTCATTCCTCTGGACCACGCCATCGACCTGCTCCCCGGAGAGAAGCCGCAACGGGTTATGTGCCGGATGCGCTCGCTGGGTTGTACCTACTGTACCGGCGCAATCCGCTCGACCGCGGCAACAGTGCCCGAAATTATCGAAGAATTGAAGTTCTTCCGGCGCTCCGAGCGTGAGAATCGAGTGATCGATCACGACCAGGAAGGCTCGATGGAGTTGAAGAAGAGGGAGGGGTATTTTTGAGTACTGCGGGTGAGGCTACACCGGAGCGGGACCTGCTTCGATTCTTAACGGCAGGCAGCGTGGACGATGGCAAATCAACTCTGATTGGGCGTCTGCTGTACGAGTCCAACGGCATCTATGAGGACCAGCTTTCGTCGGTGCGAAAGGCGTCGTCGGCGAAGAATGTCGATCTCGATCTGTCTCTGCTCACCGACGGCTTGAGAGCGGAACGCGAACAAGGCATCACCATCGACGTCGCCTATCGCTACTTCGCCACCCCCCGTCGCAAATTCATCATTGCGGACACTCCGGGGCATGAGCAGTACACGCGCAACATGGCGACCGGATCGTCCACCGCCGAATTGGCGCTGATTCTGGTGGATGCCCGGAAAGGAATTTTGCGACAGACCCGCAGGCACACGCTGATTTCGTGGCTGATGGGCATCCGACGGATGATCGTCGTCGTGAACAAGATGGATTTGGTCGATTCCGACCCGAAGATCTTTGATTCCATCCGCGAAGAATTCGGCAAGTTTAGCGCTTCGCTCGGAAATACGCAGTTTTACTTCATTCCGGTAAGCGCCCTCAACGGCGACAACGTGATCCGAAACGAAGGCCGCATGGCGTGGTATGACGGGCCGTCGCTGCTTGAGTTGCTGGAGACCTTGCCGTCGCAACCCGAAACTGGGCAGCAGTTCAGGTTTCCGGTGCAGATGGTGCTCCGGCCAAACCAGGATTTTCGCGGGTACGCGGGTCAAGTGGTTTCCGGAACGGTCAGACCTGGCCAGGAGGTTGTTGCTTTACCCTCGAAACAGCGCACCACGATCAAGGAAGTCCTGCTCTACAACCAGCCTCTCGACGAGGCCATCCCGCCGCAATCGGTTGTCCTGACTACCACCGATCATATCGACCTGGGCCGTGGAGACATGCTCGTTTCTGCGGATGAGCTCCCGACAGTTTCATCCCGGATACGGGCGGACCTGATCTGGATGTCGAAGGATCCGCTGCGTAATGACACGCGTTATTTAATCAAGCACACGACGCGGGTGCTGTGCGGCCGGGTCAGCCAGCTGAATCACAAGATCGATGTCAACACTCTCGAGACGGTCCATGCCGACAACCTGCACTTCAACGAGATCGGTGAAGTCCAGATTGACCTGCAGAGTCCGATCTTCTGCGACCCCTACGTGCGCGATCGCAGCACTGGCAGCTTTATCGTTATCGATCCCCACACGAACGATACCGTAGGCGCCGGAATGATCGTGGAAGCAAATCCGATGCAGAAGGGTGACAATGCCGAGGATTCGACGTCGCGCGTCGCGCAGCAGAGCGGTCTGACGGTTTGGTTCACCGGGCTCAGCGGGGCCGGTAAGACGACCATTTGTCGCGCCGTGGCCACCGAACTACTGGCCCATGGACTGCAAGTCGAGGTCATTGACGGAGATGTAATCCGTAACTATTTGTGCAAAGACCTTGGATTCAGCAAGGAGGACCGCGACGAGAACATCCGGCGCATCGCCTTTGTCGCGCAGTTGCTCACGCGCAACGGAGCGATCGTGCTGGTTTCGGCGATTTCGCCTTACCGTGCTGGACGCGAGCAGGCTCGTCAGACGATTGGCAACTTCCTGGAGGTCTACGTGAGTACCCCGCTTGCTGTGTGCGAGATGAGAGATACCAAAGATCTGTACCAAAAAGCACGCGCCGGGAAGATTCACGGGTTTACTGGTATCGACGATCCTTACGAGCCGCCGATCAAGCCGGAGATCGTTTGCGCCACAGACCACGAAAGTCCCCGGGAAAGCTCTGCAAAGGTGGTCTCAAGTGTCTTGAACTATCTCTCCGCGAGGAGCTCATAGTCGCAGCTGCCGGGCGCACCCTGCGCCTGTGAAGTGTGGATAGGATAGGTATGGATTCGGCGACGATTTTGGGCAGAATTGCGGTGGGTCTACTAGTGGGGACACTAGTTGGACTCACCGGTCTCGGCGGCGGTATGGTACTGCTGCCGCTGCTGATTTCGGTCTTGGGAGTCCCTCCCATCATCGCAGTGGGATCCGATGCCGTCATCAATTGCATCACCAAGGTGGGCGCGGGAGCCCTGCATTGGCGGCAAGGGAACGTAAGTTGGCGGCTGGTTCTCAGCTTGGCGTACGGCAGCATCCCGGGGGCGATATGTGGCGTTCTGCTCTTGACCCGGGTGCGTGCCACATACGGAACCGGGGTCAACGACTTCTTAAAGCTGGCCATCGGGGTCCTGTTGATCGTGATTCCGGTGGCGTATGTGCTTAAGCGTTCGCCGTCGGAGTCACAAGCGAATGTCGACGCTGTGCGCAATGCTAAGCACAGTTGGGGGATAACCGCGATCGGGTTCCTCGCCGGCGTGCTGGTTGGCGTTACATCAATCGGATCGGGCAGCGTGATTTTGCTGCTGCTGCTTGTGTTCTATGGATTTCTTCCTGCGCTGATGGTCGGAACCGACATCGTTCATGCCGTTATCCTGGCGGGCCTGACTGGGGCGCTGCAGTTTGGATTCGGCAATGTCGACATGGTGCTGGTGGGCTGTGTCCTGCTCGGGTCAATCCCCGGCGGATTGCTCGGCGCTTACCTGACCCGGTATCTTCCGTCCCAACGGTTCAAACAAATGCTATGCACGATTCTCGTCGTTGTTGGCGCGCGAATGGTGTGGGTCTCAGTTCGCTCATGCTAACTAATTCGGCCGAGAGCAACTATCTATCGCGCATAAGCGATGCTTTGGAAGCCGCAAGTGTCGCGGTGAGTGGCTTCTTGCCAGGCATGTTCGCGGTGCACGACCGAGGTGGCCGTGACGTGGTGACCGAAGTCGACCGCAAACTAAGCGACGTGCTTCGTCACGCGTTGCTGCAACCCGGCGAAGGCTGGCTGTCGGAAGAAGATGCCGACGATCGCAGTCGCCTCTCCAAAGAAGTGGTCTGGATCGTGGACCCGTTGGACGGGACCCGTGAATTTGTCGATGGAATTCCCGAGTGGTGCGTCTCGATTGGACTCACAGTCTCCGGCGCGGCAGTCGCTGGTGGAATATTCAATCCCGCGACCGGCGAGCGGTTTCTCGGCGCACTGAACTCGGGCGTGACGTACAACGGCCGCCCCGCAGAGGCGACGCGAAAGACCAGCCTTGACAGGTGCCGTAGTACTCGCCAGCCGCCAGGAATACAAACGGGGAGAGTGGAAACAGTTCGAGGGGAAAGAGTTCTCAATCCGAGCGACAGGGTCCGTAGCCTATAAGCTGGCCCTGGTTTCTGCGGGCCTCGCCGACGCCACGTGGACTCTGTCTCCCAAGCATGAGTGGGACGTCGCGGCGGGAGTGGCGCTGGCCAGTTCGGCTGGATGCGGGGTCTGCTGCACGCAAAATGCAAAGCTTCTCTTCAACCAGGACAAAACTCTTCTGCCCGGACTGGTTGCCAGCAGCAGCGGTATTTGGGATCAGGTGCTTCAGCTCGTCAGTTTTTCGGGGGCCATTTAGTTGAGCGACGCAACTTCACGAAAATATTGTGGCAGCTAGGCTCCTCGCGAGAGTGTGTCCACCAAGTAATTCGATGGTGGAATTCGACGGACCTGGCCCCAGCACGTTCAGACCTAGTGAAGGGACTTCGTCCCCGGCAGGCAAAAGACAGTCGCCAGCGGGAAGACAACAGTTCGGAATAGGGTTTGGGAGCGATATAGTTAGATGCTATACGGGATAAAAATTGTCTTCACATACCTATTAGGTACCGATATCGCTGGCCGAAATCTCGCGGTTTACCCGGACGACACGTTCCTGGTTCGTACCCACGATCGGGTAACACGTGGACTCGTTTCTTGATTGCCAACCTCGTGCATCCTGGCAGCGAAGTCAACTTCGCCAACATTGAGAAATTGATTCCCGATAATACAGTTCAATCCAACAGGACTCTCAAGAGTTCCTCGTCCCCGCATAGTCAAGAGCCATGAGTACTTCGACCCTCGCTACCCAAAGACCATCTACATAGTTCGTGATCCACTAGATGTTGCTCTATCCAACTACAATTTCCTGAGAAGTATAGGCATATCGATGACGGGATGCCTCTCGACCGCTTTGTCGATGCCTTCGTCTCCGGGCAATTGGTTGACCAGGGTACCACCTGGGCCGAAAACGTAGCAAGCTGGGTATACACCCGCAGGCAAAGCCAGAACTTTCTGCTCCTACGATATGAGGACATGATCGAGAACACAGTTGCAGAACTGGAACGCATCAGCCAAGTTCTTCGGTATCGATCCCGACCCGAAGCGACTGCGGATGGTGGCAGATCTCAGCGCTGCTGACCGAATGCGTCAGATGGAAAAAGAGCAGCAAGCTCAATGGCTGGCAACACTAGGCTATGTAGCCCGCGGGTGCAACGGAAACAGAGGAAGGACATACCTTTTGTTGGGGGCGCTAAAGCCGGCGGTTGGCAAGATTCCTTGCCAGATGCATGTATACGCCAAATCGAATCCGCGTGGGGTGAGTTGATGACTAAGGTTGGCTATCGGCTGGTCACCGGACAGGAGCCGCAGGGCGCATTCCGATCCAAGGCTTCGATCTGACGTTGCTCGCGCTTCGATTTTAATGACTCCGCGATTGGCACTAAGCGGACAACCGCTGGCGGTCTGCATTACTTCCGAGCAGCCACGAAGATTTCGGCGCCGATGTAAAACCCAGATCACAAGAAAATACGGTGCAATCTAAATGGTTGGGGAAGAAGCGGATACCGTTCCAAAACATGAGGTTGCATGTCGAACTGCTGCGCAATTCTAAGGAGGAGATCTCGATCAGACGTCGCCTTGGTGTCATTTTTAGCGGGATCCTTTCTCCAGACGGCTCAATGGTCTTGCCTGGCATAATCAGGAAACGGCTGAACCGTTGTGGTTCATTCGTGACCGTTGCCTGCTCCCTCGCGTCAATCAGCTACACGGCCGTCGATATTACCCGGGGGCGGGACGTTGACCCGTTACCTACTGCCCATAACCACGCGCTTCCTCCTTAAATTTCTGCCTTATGGCGGGGACGAAATCGCATTACAGATTCAGTCATCCAAGTGGAGGTTATCTGGTATGCCTAAGGTCACATTTCGCAGACAATTCGTAAGTCGGTTGCAAAATCGTTTCCATCAAGCATTCATTCGTCTGGATGGAAGGCTAAACCGCGACAAATCGGACCCGGAAGTCGGTTTTTTCGATGCGTACCCGCGGTTCCATGAGACCAGCGTCACTGGGTCCGTCCGGAACCGGCTCAACCAAAGGCATCGTGCGCTCATTGAGCGGAATGAGGCAATAATTCGAGGGAAATCCGTGCTGGATATCGCTTCCCACGATGGCCGCTGGAGTTCGCCGCACATAAGGCGGGAGCTCGTTATGTGCTCGGAATCGAGGCAAGAGAGCATCTTGTCAAGCATGCTGAGGACAACCTTCGGGCCTACGCGGTTCCGGAAGCCCAAGTACAATTCGTTCTAGGGGATGTCTTCCGGAAGCTCGACGAGCTTGAGCCGGAGCGATTTGAAACGATTTGTTGCTTTGGCTTTTTCTACCATACGATGCATCACATGCTATTGCTCAACAAAATTGCACGTTTGAGACCCGCGCACCTGATTCTGGACACTTCCATCGACTTGGACCCGGACGACGTGGTGGTCCTGCAATTCGATTCGGTGGCTGTCGAGGGATCCGGGCGGTGCCCGACCCGGGCGACCCTGAACGCATCCTTGTCGGCTTTCCATCGAAGTCCGCTCTCGATTTGATGCTGTCCAGCGCAGGGTTCCCCATGATCAACTATTACGATTGGCACCGGGCTGGCATAAAACAGTGGAACGATCTGGCGGAATATCGTCAGGGGATCCGTGTTTCATTGGTGGCAACTCGCAAGTCCAATTAAGGCCAGCTTTTACTTCAGACAAACGCCTTGGTGCTTGGCTGCGGCGAGATTCGCAACCTCAGAGTGCATTCGAGAGTAAGGGTTCGACCTAAAGATTTTCCTAGCGAGAATGGCAGAACATCAGTCTCGCAAAAGGCGAGTCGCCCTGGCGCGTCGGTTCATTAAGGGCGGTCGAGGTGCTTGAGCATCGGGTAGCAATCCTGGGGCATAAGACAATGCGGTGTGAAGTAAATCGTGCAAGGAGAAGCGAGTGCCGTCACGAGACTCGATGTTGCATGTCATCATGCTGCGCCTCTTCAAGCAGAAAACTTCGACAAGAGGTCGCGTTGGGGCCATTTTTAGAAGGGATCCGTCATATCCAGAAAGCTGTACGGCCTCGGCTGGGGTGATCCGGAAAACGGACGAACCGGTTCAGTTCATCCGAGACCGTTACCTGCTCACCCTCACGTCAATCCGCAACCTCCGTTCAAAGATCTTCATCAAGAAAAATCGCATGGATTTCCCCGGCGTGCCCGATAACTCAGTCGACTTCGTGTTCGGTTTAGAGTGTTTGTCCACTTGGATGCTCCTATTATTGAACAGTACTTGCAAAACTTTCGCCCGATCCCGCTTCCGGGGGCAACTTCTTGCAGGACTACTCGGATGAGACCAAGATCATGGCTCGAGCGAACTCCGGATTTTCGGAGAACACTCCGGATAGGATGCGCCAAATTGCCCTCGTCGTGGGCTACGAGATCATCGAAGAAGACCTGACTACCGTGTGGCATAGCAGCCTGATGCGGCTTCAGTCGAGGGAAGCACGAGAACGTGGCTTGGTGAGTTCATAGCCCTTGGTGTAATGCGGCCTGTCAGCGGTCGGCAACCCTAGCCTCATTTTGGAGGAGCAGATATCTGGGCGGTGCTTCCGCGCCCTTCGCCGCGACCAGGTAGTCCACGATGAGCGCCTGATCCGCTTCAGGGACCGGAGCTACCTGAAACACTCTCGACCTCGTTTTGCAAGACTGTTTTGGAAAAGCGCAGTGATAGCAACTTCATTCGATTTTGCTGAGGCATGGATTACAGAATCCGCGTTTCGTGCTGGCATTTTCGCCGGCTGGATTACTTTTTCTAGTCACCTCGGGAGATCGGGCTAGGTTCTAGTTGAGTCGCCAGCGATTTCGGAGGATGCAATGGTCGGTGTTGATATCCTATTCGATGTGCCGATTCATGAATCCCTGGACAGGCCCTCACGACCAATTCGAGCCCGCGGTCGCTGAACTCGCCGCGGTTCCAGATTCTCAATTCGCGGCGCCCGCAAAGCTGTCAACTGGAGAATGAGGAGATTCTTGTTCCGGGCAGGAATCTATATCGGGTGGGTTGGCCACCTCAATCTCGGCGATGAGGCCATGTATGAACTGTGCCGCCAGCGCTATCCCGATATCCATTGGTCGCGGTTCGGAGACATCGCGTATACGCCCCATCCTGGTCAGTTCCTTCGGAGGAGTGCCGGAAGTCCCCGGCATATCTTCGCCCATCTACGAGATGAGTTCTCCACCCACCGGCGGACCTTCAGCCTGTTCTCGAAAACGATGAATAAGCTGGCGCAGTGGACGAATCAGGAAGTGGGAATGTTCGGCGGCGGAACTCTCATCAACCGGAACGTCGATGTCCTCCAGAACTACATTGCGATCCGGAAGCGGACTGGGAGCCTTTTACCCACATTCGGCTCAGGAGTTAACAATCCAGAGTTCTGGTTCACCCACGAACCCGGCTGGACCGACCGGCGCCAGGAATGGGCTTCCGTGCTGGCGGAACTTCCAGTCGTGGGAGTGCGGGGGCCGGTTTCGAAGGCGCTGTTGGACGATGCCGGGGCGAAAAGCGTGGTCGTTTGCGGCGACCCGGCTGTGCTTTTTCACAGACGGTATGCCGACCTATCTGCACCGCGGCACAAGACGGGGCCGCTGCGCATCGGCATCAATACCGGGGATTGTTTAGAACGCATGTGGGGCCGGGCGGACGATGTCGACGACTCGTTGGTTGCGCTTGCGCGCTGGCTGCGACAGTCGGGACATCGCATCGAGATCCTTCCCATTTGGCACAAGGACATTCCTGCCAGTCTAGAATTGGCGCGAAAGGCGGGTTTGGATCGCTCTGTGGTCAGCCCTGTGTTGTATACGTCGGGCTTATTTCTCGACCGGGTTGAGAAGCTGGACTTGATGGTAAACCTGAAGTTGCATGCGGGGATTCTGGCGGCAGCCGCGAACGTTCCGTTTGTGAGCTTGGAGTACCAGCCCAAGTGCCGCGATTTTGCCGCCAGCATTGGATGGGAAGAATTCGTCATCCGCACCGACCGGCTTCAGCCACGGAAGCTTATGGATCTCGTGGCGACGCTGATGGGACAGCTCGACTCCAAACGGACGGAACTTTGTCGCAGCATGTGCGAGTTAACCCATCGCTTCGATCAATACTGCGACCAGATCGAGCCGCTGTTCGTGAAATCTTCGTGATCGTGAGTGCAGTTGCGCGAACGCGATTGTCGCGACACCCGGCCGTTTTCACGGAAGCTCTTGCGCGGCCGTCCCTCTCATTTTCGACATGAGATTTCGTGCGAACGACTCTATCCGCTCTCGAGACAGGAAGTCCCAACCCGGAAGGCGCATGAAATAGTAAACCGGCAGGTACACCAGGAAAAAACTTGCCCCAACCGCGAGAATTCGCGGAACCAGCAGACTCGGGCTGATGCGATTACGGACAACGTAAGCAAACAATCCGGCAATGGCGGTTAAGCCGGCAATCTTGAACACATCGCGGTACAGCCGCAGGTCCGAGAGCTTCGCGTTCAACCGCCCGCGCACCCGCGAAACCGGTCATGAGCCGCTCCGTGATCTGCACTGCCACGGCAACGACTGCGGCGCCCATCATTCCGTAGTGACGAATGACCGGAACCAGCACGCACAAAAGCAGGAGAAGGTTAAAAACTTTGATTCCCAGCACAATGTTGCGCAGGTGAGCGTACGCGCGATTGATAGGTTCGATCAGTGTGATGCTGAATAAAAGAAGAGTAATCGAGACGGCGAAGATTGGAGCGCTCGGCTCGTACGCCTTGGTGTAGAAAAGCACGATCAGGTCGTGCCCCGCCACCAGCAGGAGCATGTAAAGTGGCAGCTGGACAGACGCCAACCGGCCTGTGGCGTCGGCAATCACACGAAGAATTTCGTCCTTCCGGCCCTCTTGTTGCAACTGGCTGACCCTGATGATGAGTACCTGGATGACCGATTCGAGGAACAGCGATATGAGAGGGACCTCCAGCCAGCCAACCGCATAGATGGCGTAGTCCCGCGGCCCCAGCGTCGCGCTGACGAAGTAGTTGTCCAAATCTTTCTGGATCACCCATACGACCCCAAGCGCGCCATACGGCAGGGCGTACGCAAGTTGCTCCCGAAAAGCGCTCCATTCGAAATGTCCCCAGAACCTGGGAAACCGGGCGTTGACGTACCACAACAAGACCACTACGCTCAGCAATTGACTCAGGATCGTCGCTATGATCAGGCTCTTCACCGACCGGAAGAGCCAGACAGCGCCCGCCATCATGATGGCACGGGCGAGCTGTGTCCCGACGATGAACATTGTCGAATTGCGCACATCCTGTAACGCCGTGGGGATGATCTGCACCAAGCCGGCAGTGAGCGACAAAAAGGCCAGGATGCCAAGCAGAAAGGCGAGCGGTACCAGCTCGTTTGTCCGAAACAGCAACGTCAGCACTTTCGGATAAAACGACAACACCACCAGCGGCACCCATCCTGCAACGACGTTGTAGAGCAGGATGTTCAGCGCAATCTGGCCGCCGCGGTCCGGATGCCGGGGCATGAAATAAAACGCGCTCATCCCCAGACCCATGGCGGCGATGTTGGTGACGGTTCCGGTGAAGAGGAACGCCTGCTTCATCACGCCGTATTCCGTCTGGCTCATCAGGCGAACCAGCAGGATCGGCAAACCAATGTTCAGCAGCGCGGCAATCAATTTGGACAACGTGAGCCAAAAGGCCTGCACAGACAGTCGCGGATGGTTTGTGACTGTGGCGCTGGACACACTCATTCCCTGGTCCTCTGTGCTCTCATCGTCCCTCAACTTCCCCGGATATTCAGTTTACCTGTGTTTTAGGTGGCTCGAGCTCGGTCAGATGTAAGTGGCTACCAAAGTCAGATCGGCGCGGTCGCCGCTGAGCTTATGCTGTGGATATTCCTGCTGAAAACGCAATGAGTTGGCTTGTGCGCGGAAAGGGCACGGCGCCAAAAAGATCCCAACGGCTGAAAATGCGGCGCGAAGCAGCTCTAGACTTTCGCCCCTAATTTCCTGGTAGCGACAACGTTGCGGAATATCCCTTCCAATTGGGCCGTCCGCCCTTCCCACGAGTAGTCCTGCTTCAGGATCTGTTGCGCACTCTCGACGTAGGGGCGCAGCGACTCCGGGTCAGACAGCGCCTTCACGATCGCATCCGCCAAAGGCTGGGCGCCATCGACGGCAGTTACACACCGGCGTAGATTTGGCGGGAGGAACTCAGCCGCCAAACTGGTGCCAACTACGTACGTGCCGGCAGCGATGGCTTCAAACACCTTGTTCTTGAATCCCCCGCCCGACACCAGCGGAGCCACATAAAGCTGGCTCTTGGCAATCTCTTCAGACAAGTCAGGAACGGCGCCCGTCACTTCCACCGAGTCGCTAGCCAGCGCCAGCACCTCCGGAATCGGCTTTGCGCCTGCAATCACAAAGCGCGTCGCCGGTCGCTGCTTGAGCACCAGCGGAAACACTTCTTTCACAAACCACAAGGCTGCTTCAAAATTCGGGTCGAAATCCATCGTGCCTGTGAAGATAATCCGGTTAGGATCGCGCCTCTCGCGTGACGACTCGCCCGGAAAACTGATGCCGTTGGGGATCATAGAGATGTCCCCAGGCGTTCGGCTTAGCCGGTCAATCGTTTTCTTGTCAACGGGTGAAACCACTAAGCTGGCGTCAGCGATCCGAGGATAGTAACTTTCTTCCACCGCATGCGTCACGAGCATGCGAAACGCCGTCCCTAGCCCCTTGAGCTGAGCTCTCTGAACTTTCAGCTTCCCCGCCCGCCACCATGCCAGGGAAAGGCTGTCGGTAAAATCAACTACCACGGCTGTTCGCTTCTGCAGTTCCTCGACCGCAAAAAGGTACATGCGTTGGCTCAGGACGACCAGATCGCACTGCCATGATTCAACCGCGGTCACGAACGACTGCAGCGCCGCAGCCTGCTGATTCCGGAGCATCCAGTTGCGAACTCCGGGATAAACAAATACCCGGCTGACGGCGTTTACCCAACCGGTAGCGTAATACTCCTGTAAACAGGCGAACCCATCGATGTCTCCGCGGTCCACCAATTGCTGCAGGACACCCTCGTCATAAGACCACCCCGGCACCAGGAAGTACACCCGATGTCCCAGTCGGCGCAGCAGTCGCGCATACCGGAAGTACCGCAAACTGCAACCGTTTTCCAGCAGCGTGTGGCCCACATCGAACATGAACACGATGTTCAGCGGCTTCTGGCCCCAGCACCCGGCATTGCGACACTCGCGGGTGGGAAATCGGAAACCGTTGATTGCAGGGAATTGGTCATGAATTGGAGGGACATGGAAGCCCCACTCCACCGTGCATGTCAATTGCCAATAAATAGATCAATGAGCAGATTCCTCTCAAACCAGCGCCATCCCGGAGGTCGAAACCGCTACTACTGACCATTGAGTCGTCCCGAGTTCAGCCCCACATTCTGCTAAGGTCTCCGAGCGCTAACAGCAAGCAAAATATGGACATTATACCGACAACAGTAGACAATACCGCCGCCATTACTCGGGCGTCCCGGTACCCCTTTTTCACCCCGGCCCTGGTGCTTGGCCACTACCCACCGCGCATCCTCGGCGGCGGACTAATTTCACCCTGCCTGTGCCGCCACCCCGAACGCGCCGTGTAGATTTGTCCATCCTACAGGGCATTTCCGCCCAAACGCAACGCTTCCTCCTTTGTCGCGGAGCAGCATGGAAATCGGTCTCAGGAATACGACCTCCGGCACTTCTGCCCAAACCTGCAAGCACGAACGTGTCGCTTTGGCGCATTAGGAGCTTGATATGCGCCGCCTTAAGCGAGCCTTAATTCTTCGCGTAATCTCCTTGGCCGAGCGCAAAAAGACGCAGTTTTCGACCGATGTAGCTACTTCGAATCTTGAGCCTCGAATTCTGGAATATGCGCAGGCGAATCGACGGTCATGAAAACTCAAAGAGCCCGCCAACCACCTCGCAAATCATCTCGCCTTACCTGCTCCTTCGGTATCCTGCAATGTAGAATCAGAGTACCGTGACGATCACCGAGGCACTGAAAATCATCCAGCGGGCACCATCGGATGCGCCTTCTTCTTGGTCACCCTGGCCTGCGGCTTCACTCCTCTTCACTTGCAGACGTTCCTGGCGGCTCACCTCCAACAGGCGTTGCCGGATCGTAAGGTCGTTGTCACTCCGGGCCTGTTCGGCAACCTTGCCGGGACCGTCGAGGAAATCGGCGATTCCTCGATCGACGGCATTGCCATCGTGCTGGAATGGCCAGACCTTGATGCGAGATTGGATTTCCGCAGTGCCGGCGCGTGGGAAAGTGCCACGGCAACGGACGTGGTTGCGACTGCGAAGTCTTCGCTAGACCGCCTCACGACGGCGCTGGCCAAAGTCCGCACCGGAGTTCGGGTCGCGATCGTGCTGCCGACTCTGCCGTTGCCGCCTTTGTTTCACACGCCCGGATGGCTGGCTTCGGAATACGACCTGCTGCTCTCAAACGAGGTTCTCAACTTCGCCACCCATGTTGTTAAGTCCGGCCTGGGAGCCGTGATCAATCCGCAGCGGTTACTCGAAGCTTCGCCGCCGAGCTCGGTATTCGACCTGAAGAGTTGCTTGCTTACCGGCTTGCCTTACGCCACGGCCCATGCTGACCAGGTCTCCTTGCAACTCGCACTAGCGCTAGTCCCGCCGGCGCCCAAGAAAGGCATTATTTCCGACTTGGATGACACGCTGTGGAGCGGCATCGTCGGCGAAATAGGCCCGGAAAACGTCTCTTGGGATATCGCCGGCCACAGCCAGTTGCACGGCCTATACCAGAAACTCTTAGCGTCTCTAGCAGCGAGTGGCACGCTCGTGGGTGTCGCTAGCAAGAACGACCCGGGCGTTGTGGCCCAAGCGTTCGCCAGGCAAGACCTCTTGCTTCGCCCGGAGCTCGTTTTTCCTGTCGAAGTGCACTGGAATGCCAAATCGGGCAGCGTGTCGCGCATTTTGGACACATGGAACATCGCCGCGGACAGCGTGATTTTCGTGGATGACAGCCCAATGGAACTGGCTGAGGTCGCGGCCGCCCATCCCGGCATTGAATGCGTGCTGTTCCCCAAGAGCGACCACGCGGCGGCCTTGGCAATGCTGCGGCGACTGCGTGATCTCTGCGGCAAGGAACACGTTTCCGCAGAGGATGCACTGCGGCTGGAGAGCATCCGGCAAGCTTCTGCGTTCCGCGAACAAACCTCGTCAGGCGGTGCGCCGGAAGCCTTTCTGGCCCAGGCGGCAGCAACCCTGACCTTCGATTTTGACTGTGCGGCCAAGCCCCGGGTTCTGGACTTGATCAACAAGACCAACCAGTTCAATTTGAATGGGAAGCGGTTTACCGATGCAGAATGGCATCGCCTCACAACCAGGGCTGACGCACTTGTCGTCGCGATTAGCTATGAAGACAAGTTTGGCCCCCTTGGGACCATCGGTGTAATCGGCGGAGCGGTTCAAGGTAAGAGTCTGTCAGTTGAAACGTGGGTGATGAGTTGTCGCGCCTTTGCTCGTCGCATCGAGCATCAAACGCTTAGAATGTTGTTTGAGAGTAGCGGTGCCAACGAGATCTATTTCGATTTCTTGCCGACAGCCAAGAACGGCCCCCTGCAAGATTTTTTGCGGCAGTCGCCGGCGAACGACCCACGAGGGGTTTCTGGATGAGTCGAGCGCAGTTCGATGCCTCGTGCCCCGCGCTGTATCACAACGTACGCGAGATGAGGAGAACAGAAGTCGATGGATGACACGCAAAAGCGGCTGACCGGTTGCTTCCAGGTAGTATTTCCCGGAATTTCAGAAGCCTCGATTCCGGCTGCCTCGCAAGCAACCGTACCCGAATGGGACTCGGTAGCCGCAATCACCATGGTCAGTGTGATTGAGGACGAGTTTGGTGTGGAGTTGGACCTGGAGGATTTAGCTGACTTGGATTCGTTCGAAAAGATCCATGCCTATATTGAAAACCGGTTGCGGGTGGCCTGAACTTGAATCCATTGTGCCTGCACCGTATGGGCTACGTTGTCTCCAGCATCGACTCAGCGATGCCTGGATTTCTGCGTCAGCTCGGAGCGACTTGGGACGGACAGATATTCCACGATCCCAATCAGCGAGTAAGGTGGCTTTTATGATAACGCGGCCACAGGACGCTGAGGTAGAGTTGGTTGAACTCGTCAGTGACGGACTCTCCCGTGCTGCGTTTTCTTCGTGAAAAGGGCGGGGGCCTCCATCATGCCTGTTAGAAGTTGCCGACTTAGAACGCAGTTGGCCGAGTTTCGCTCGCACGGTGCGATCGTTGCAAAGCCCCTATCGCTGCTGGGCAGCGTATCGCATGGGTGATGACCCAAGAAACGTTCTTAATCGAATTGCCGGAGGAATCGGCAAGTATCGTTGCAACAGAAGGCGAGGCCTAGGCGTATAAGTTCGATCGTCCTGAAGATCAGGCGTGGCGAGACCCCATTCTCTCGGTGGTTAGGCGATACTGCCAGGCGCGTGCGGTCGAGCACGCTGCCCTTGCCCCGATTCCTAAACCCGCTGTTGCGCCTCGGATTCCCCGCCCAGCAGGGATTTATGCAAGGCCTGCGATGGGCGATGAGCTACTTCTTCTATCAGCCGTTGTTTCGGGCCCGATGTCGCTCCGTTGGCAAGCGGTTTCACGTTTGGCGTATGCCGTATGTGGTGGGGCACGCCAGTATCACCATAGGTGACGACGTCAACTTCTTTGGCAAGGTCGACATTTTCAGCGGACGCCAGTTCGACGAACCGAGGCTGGTGGTCGGCAATCACGTCAACATCGGCCACAACGTCTTGTTCACGGTGAACAAAGAGATCGTAATTGAGGATAATGTAAACATTTCGCTCGGCGTCAGGTTGATGGACACTGATTCGCATCCTCGGGACGCCATGGCCCGCATGGCCGGACTGCCTGCTCCTCCCGAAGAGATTAAGCCCATCCGTATCGGCCGCAATGCATGGATCGGGCAAAGCTCGTTCATCATGAAAGGAGTAACCGTCGGGGAAGGCGCAATCATCGGCGTCAACTCTGTCGTGGTCAGCGACATACCCGCATACTCCGTCGCCATGGGCAATCCGGCGCGGGTGGTAGTCAAGAACATCAACAAGACCACAGAATCGTCGACCGTCGTAGCTCCTTAGAAGTTTACCTAACTCTCGCACCAGAGCAGGGACGACAGTTCTTGCAAGGTACCCCTAGGGATCGCCAGGACCATTGTTCACTTCGCGCGTTGAAGTGCAACCCTCCTTTGAATCATGTCGCGATTCTTGATGCGGGCCGGCACTCGGCATCTCGACGTCACTCATTTAAGTAAATGAGGATGAGGACTGATCACAAATCACTACGAGGCACGCTGGAAAGGGAGCCGAGCTATCAGTCGCAAAAGTTACCGAACTACGGGAGTTCCCGGGTCGTGAAAAACGCCTGGGATCTTCCGAGGTTAAAGGAGACGTTATATGGGCGAATACTCTGCACGACTGCGGGGATTCGATCGGGATCATCGGGTAGATGATAAGTACAAAGCGCCATTTTAGGTCCGGAATTCGCAATAGTTTCTCTCGCACCTTCGAGGGCAATCCGCTCCGCGCCTTCGATATCGGCCTTGATGAAGTGCACGTGACGGACGCCAAGGTCGTTCAAGGCTTCATCGACTGAAATCGCCGACACTTCAATACCCCCGGTATCGGAAACATGAGGCTGCACGCCTTGCGGTTCAAAATTCAGCGTCGTCTTTTCATTCCATGCAGCCGCCTTCACAATTCGCAAGCTTTCGTCGCAAAGTTCCTTCGCAAAGCAGCGCTCCAAAAATGCGATATGGGAGGGCTCGGGCTCAAATGCGACTGCCAAATCGGCTCCCTGGGACAGGGCGTAGCGGCTGAACGAACCAGTCTGCGCGCCGAGGTCCAGACGATGTCTCCCCGATTTACGCGCACGGTACCGCGCTCATAGACTCCGCGCATGTGCTCAAGGGCGAAAAGGCCGGCATATTTGCGCAGATTGCGCGCCCAGCAGAGTTGTCCAATCGGTGTCTGGTACATAGTGGGATCATCGCCATCCGCTGGAATCGCCAGCTTATCAGTCGGCCACCGCGTGCAAGATTTCGTCCAAGTTCCGGCGACATCCAGCCATGTGAACTGCGGGAGCCTGCCTTGCATTTTGAGACGCACAACGTCAGCACGAATGGCCACCTGGTTAATTCGGGAGAACACTTGCTGCATCATCAGGAGTCCGATTCGATTCGTCTTCAGACGTGGCACTTTCGGCGCATTATCGCACGTTATGAAGACGCGCGAGTTACTGCGGCTAGTCGTTTTCGCTTCGTTGAGGCGCAGATCTGCAGAGCCCGAGCAGTTTCTCGTCTGTTGTATTGAATGGAGCACCGCTTCAGCACCCAAGACTAAACTCCGATTCCGATCTGGGCGGTACAACTGAATATGCATGCGACTTCTAGCTTCAGCCGCGCAGTGGCGATGTGGGGTTCGTTCCGGGGCGTCTGCCGGGAATAAAGGTGGGAAATGGACCGACGACGCCGAGCGGCGTTCTTCCCTTCGTAATCGCCATGATTGCCGTTCGATCCAACCGTTCCACTTTGGAAATCTTGGTTAACTTTTTTCCAAACCACTATCGATTTCTATTGATCTTGCCCCGCCCGCTGCTGTATGAGTACCTCTGGCGACTCTAGCAGACGCCGAGACGAGGCCCCTCCCCCGAGAGAGAGCTGCCAGCTAAGTTATTTGATAACAAGACTTTACGTATAACCAATTTGTTTACAGGAAGTTGCCGCGAGTCGTGCTGTAAACCCTTTGTTTTCAGGATGGGGATAGGGGGGTAGGGGGCGCGTTTTTAAAAATACCCTGTGTCGCTCGCCCTCGAAGGGGCACGTTTGGCAGAAGTTTAGCGGAGTTTGTTTCTGGAAGCGGTCGGGCCCTGGTTGACATCCCGCTCTAGAGATTTGTTATGACCAACCTGCTCGGCGGATCAGTCCCGAATAATAATTTTCTAAATCGCGGATCGTCTTTCCCACCTCGAAGTTAGACAAAACGCTCCAGTCCATTTTTTCCCATCTTCAGGCGCAGCTCTTCGTTCTCCAGCAATTCGATAAGCGGCCGGGCAAACGCCTCAGGCGAGCGTTCGCGAACCAAAAACCCCGTCGCGCCGTCGATCACCTGCTCGCGGTTTCCGCCGACATCGGTTGCAACTACCGGCAAGCCACACGCCATGTATTCCAGGATCGCGTTAGAAAAACCTTCGCTCAATGACGACAAACACGCCACCGACATCCGCCCCAAATAGTCAATGACTTGGCCTTCGCCGCGGGTAAAGAAGACTCTCGCACCAATCCCGAGTTCTTCGGCAAGAGCCTGAAACTCGATGAGTTGTTCACCGTGCCCAACCATCAGGAAAGCCGCTTGTGGAACCCGTTCCGCAACGATCTTCGCAGCTCGCACAAACAGCGGAAGATCCTTTACCGGCCGGAGGTTCGCGACAATCCCAATCACCGGGGCGCTCTCCGGAATGCCCAAGCGGATGCACACAGTTGCGTCGCCCACCCCAGGCCGAAAACGCTCTATGTTAACGCCCTGGTAGTAAATGTCGATCTTTCCGCGATCGAGATGCCCGCCTCGGCGACGATCGCGCGACCGGCCTCGGAGTTGGTCAGGACTCGCGTTGTTCCCAGGTTCAGGATCCGAAATGTCCGCTTCCATGCCGGCGTATACCAATAACCTGTGTGAGCGGCTGGTAACGACGAGCCGCTCCGTCGCGATCGACGAGAGCGCGCGAGGATGTTCGTCTTGGTCATGAAGCCATGCACAATCTGAATATCGTTGCGTGCCAGATAACGGCGAAGTGCCGCCGGTTGACGAAGTCCCTGCGCAGAATAGAGGCTCACGAGCGGGAAAACCGCGGTGTGGCAAACCCCTTCCAGCGAACGTAGGTGGCTGCTGTCTTCCACACAGCAAACGTGAACATCAAGCTTGGAGGGATCGAGGCGACGAGCAATTCGGCCACCAGTCGCTCGGTGCCCGCATCGAGTCCGACCGTGTCGCAGAGCAGGCACACCGAAACGCGCTTTGCGCTCCGGGCGGGGCTCTCGTCCACAGGGTCCGTCATCGCCCTGTGACTTCGCGCTTACGGATGCGAACGATGTTACGGTCGACGGTGCCTAGGGCGGAAAGAAGTCCATCGTAGGTTTGTCATACCACCTCAGGGTACCATAGCGTTCAGGGTTTTCATTCAACTCCAGGTGAACATCCACCCGGCCGAAGATGCGACAGAGCATCATCGACAAAGAATCGCCATTCGTCGACGCCCCATTCGTCCTCCTGGCGATGGCGGTTGAAGCAAATCCAAGATGCTGTAATGAAGTCGAGGTCACGGAACGGTGAACTGAGAGCGACGTAGCGCTCGATCAACAAAGGCGACACCAAGGGAGTAATCCGCAGCGCACCAAGTAACTCGCTATACACGCGATTTTCCACGTGAAAAGGATGTCGGCAGGAGCATCGTGCGCCTCGTGGCCACAAGTTGGGCCGAGGCCAGAAAGTTCCTGGGCCGCAGCCAATATCCAGGAGCCGCAAAGGCGGGGGAGTATGGAAGCCCATGCGACCGATGCGGGCGACATTGAACGGGATCCAGAGACGGTAGTCGGCGTATTTGGCCGCGCTCGTCGGATCGCGTTCTACGGTTGACTTCATCTCCGACGCCAACCGCTCGATTCGCCGCAGATCGGCGCTCCTTTCGACCCGGTTTGCGAGGCTTAAAAGTTTCACCGAGCGAAAACGGCATACTTCGGCCCAATTCCTGGCGAGGCTGCGAACACGGCTTTGAGGTCGTTGAACAGGCATAGAAATTGAATCAACAATCGCTGACAAAAGCTTAAGACAAGGAACGATTTAGACGGCCACACGGTCATGGACAAAAGGCGCAAGTAACTGGCGAGCGGGAGTCACTGGAGCCACCTATAACGGTATGTGATGAGGCGCAGAGCGTCAAATCGGCCCGACCGTCCCGAATCAATGCTAGAACGCCACGATGACATCGGCATAGGGACCTGTTTTCGCGTCGCGACCCGCAGTCTCGGTCCCGGCAAATTTTGGCAGGACCACTGCCGCTGGGTTAACCTCAGCCTGGATAAGACAATGGTAAACACGACCCCATTCGCGTTTTGACAGTCATCGAGAACCAGATGGCTACCGGGCCGGCCCGCATCCTCATTGAATTCGCCCGCAGCGCCGCCCAGCGTGAACCCGGCTTTGCGGCGGTGCGAGTGGCCCTCGTCACCTACCAACGTGGCTCGGGCGAGAGCCGACTGGCCGAAGCAGCCCGTGAGGCAGGCCTCGAGGTCTTCACCATTCCTGAGCGGGGACGCTTTGACACATCAGTGCTAGCCCAACTCCGGCGAGTCGTAGATCAGTACCGCCCCGACATTCTGGAATCGCGGAATGTCAAATCGCATTTCTTTATCCGCCTGCTCGGCCTGCACAAGCGCTATCCGTGGGTGGCGTGGAATCACGGTTACACTGCCACCAGTCTGCTGGACCAGACCTATTCCCAACTCGATCGATGGTCCCTGCCGGCAGCTTTTCGCGCCGTAACCGTCTGCGGGCCTTTCGCGGACCGCATGGCGGCGCAGGGGCTGCGACGGAACGACATCACCGTACTGCACAATTTCGTAAAACCGTTCCAGCGTCCTCCCGAGAAGGAAGCTCGCGACGCTCGCATTCGTATCGGACTGGGCGATTCCGAGGTGGTCATTCTCGCCGCAGGGCGCCTGTCGCGGGAGAAGGGCCAGGCCAACCTGCTGGCCGCCACCGCTCAGCTCGCGCGAATGGGCGATCTACCACCGTTCCGCGTCGTCATTGTGGGCGACGGCCCGGAGCGGGATGCACTTTCTCAGCAGGCGAAAACGCTGGGAATCAGCGACAAGGTTGTGTTCGCCGGATTCCAGCGCGACATGGCACCGTACTTCGCCATGGCGCGCATCTTGGCGCTACCGTCGCACTCGGAGGGATCCCCCAATGTAGTGCTCGAGGCGATGGCGGCTGGGCTTCCCATCGCAGCGACCAATGTAGGTGGCGTGCCGGAAATCCTCGAGGATGGCAAAACTGGGCTGCTGCTTCCCGCCCGCGATCCAGCGGCGATGGCAGCCGCAATTCGCCAACTCATGACTGACGCGGAACTGGGCCAGTATCTGGGAGAATCCGCGCTGGCCGAGGTACGCCGAGGTTACACCTTGGAATCGTACCGCCACAAGCTGGTTAGTTTTTATCAGGACACGCTGCAAGACGCTGAACAGCGATAAAAAGCTACCATCTGTCGCTGCTTTAATAGCTCAGGGGCGACACTACAAGTGCTGCAATCTCTGTTCGAGGTCAATGGCAACCAGGTGCTCTCAACATGTTTTTCTATCGCTGATTCACAAGAGGCTTTCGTCTCAAGCAGGCGACAATGTTCTGGTTGAACTTTCCGCCAAACCCCACTGCGAGACCCTTCAGGAGGAAACACTCGATCCACCCGATCGGGCCCAAGCGGTCGAAGCTGCCTGATGAGCCGATAACACTCAATTCCTCCAACTCAAAACCTGTCTGCATCGCCAGCGCGGCAACTCGGTGAGGGGTATTGAGTCGGTAGTGGGTTGGAAACACATCGTCTTCGGCTCGTTTCTCCAGAAACCAGATAATTGGTTTCTTGAATGCCTCTGGCGTAACGCTGGCCAGAAACACAAGCCAATACAGATAATTTGGGGTGTGGAAAAGGAACCGGCCACCCGGGCGAAGCACTCGGTACACATCTGCCAAGAAAGCTTCTGGATTATCGAGATGTTCGACAACCATGTTGGCCGTAACAAGGTCGAAAGAATTGTCCTTAAATGGCAGCGCTCCACCTAGAGCCTTCACGCGATAGGTAAGGAGCGGATGTTCCGCCAATCTCTCATCGACATCCACCCCAACAAGGAACTTCGCTGAATGGACAATTTGCCCCTGCGCGTCCTGAGGCATGGCCCAAAAGGGCAGGATTTGATAGCCACATCCCAAGTCTAGCCATCGGTCCCGGGTCGCACGTACCGATGGAGAGTTTTTCCGTAACGAACCATGTTATGCGTCAGATCAAGATGGATTGCTTTCGCGATGGCGAGCTTGCCTTTGCGCCAGTTCATGGTCTCTCCAGATGCCCGGACTCAATTCTAAATGTCAGAAGCTCAACTCGCCGTCAATCAGGCGCGCCAACGATCTACCAAGCACCACCAAATCCACTTTTGCCATTCATCCAAGACGCTCTTTGCCCAACGGCGGTTCCTCCACCACTGGTCGGCGGTGCGGACCCATGGCGTGCCAGGCTCAAGCGGACCGCCTAGGGCAGCGACGTGCCACTGATACTCGGGTAATCGATGCCGGAAGATCGTAAGCGCACGCCTTGTGTGATATCCGGTAGTGACGAGCAAGACCGATGAAGGACGGAAGGTCTGCAAACAGCGCGCGGCATCCATGGTCTCGTCGAAAGTGGAGTCGCCCAGTACCTCGCACACCACGACTCGACCCGAAGCATTCTTCGTAACGAAGGCTTGCGCCAGTTCTGAATCGGAGACTCCGTACTGGCCGACCTGGGCTTGTACATCCAGAATCATCCGGGAGGCATAGCCTTCGTTCATCAGTTTCATGGCATACCAAAAGCGCGAATCATTCCGATCACCGGCCAGCACCAGGACCACGTCTGACGGCGATGGGTCGTTCGCCACTAACACCGCAGCCGAATGTGCGACCACAAAATACACCATAGCTGCGAGCACGACGAACGCAGTCACTGCCTTTATCAATTTCGCCGCCACCCACGAGATGTCATACCGGGCCTCGGCCGCTCGACTCTTCGAGATTCACTCCCAAGTTTTCCGCATAGACGCGCACGAGCTTCTTGCCAATCACCGTCCAGTCATACCGTGAGAGCACCAGCCTGCTGCCATTTTCCGAGAGGCGGCGCCATTCGGGACTCGCTTCATCAAGGCCTGCCAATGCCTCCGCCATGGCCGGGGGCGTATCGGCGAGCAAAATCTCCTTGCCATTTTCGGCAGTGAGCCCTTCGGCTCCCAGCGACGTGCTGATGACCGGCACACCGGCCGCCATCGCCTCGAGGATCTTGAGCCGCGTGCCGCCGCCCACGCGCAACGGCACAACCGCTGCGAGGGCTTCGCGGTAGTAGGGACGCAGGTCATCCACGGTTCCGGTCACGGTGATGCCCGGCTGGTTGGCGAGAGCAAGAACTTCCGCCGTTGGACGCGCCCCGACAATCTTAAATTCCAATTCCGGACGGAGCTGCCTCACTCTAGGCCAAACCTCGCGAGCGAAGTAACCAACCGCGTCAACATTGGCGTGGTATTCCATCAACCCGACGTAGACCACGGTGCGGCGGGAACCTCCCAGCAACTCCGCAACTTGCGAGAAGTACGAAACGTCCACGCCATTCTCGATGACTGCGACCCGCGCGCGCGGATCAAACGACAAGAGAAGCTGGCGCTCGCGCTCGCTGCAAACCGTATGCGCGTCACCGAGTCGAATAAACTTCTGTTCATACCTGCGCAGGAGGTGCGCCGTTCGTCTCGCATAAATCGCGCGTAAACCCCTCGGATGGTTCTCCGCATATCGGTCCTGTATTTCGGACTCGATGTTATGCCAGTCGCACAAGATCGGAACCGTCGGCGCAAGCTCGCGGATTCGCTGCGCGTAGGCGATCAGATGAACGCTTTCCACCTGGATCGCGTCGAACGACTGCTCGCCAACAAGCTGTTCCACGACGGCCATGGCCGTTGCGTTCGTAAAATTCAGAATGCTGATGGGGGTCGGTCCAACCAATCCGTGCAACAGATTCACAGCGCCGTAGCCTGCGTCGCGCCTTACCCTGACTATTTCGGAACCATGAAGCTCAGCCAGACGTTCTCGTTCGACGTCCTTGCCAGTGCCAACCAACTCCGCGTCGAGACCAAAGAACGTCAACGATGCCCGTGATGCGATCTGGCGGGCCAGATGGAAGTCGCGCAGGTGGGCGCCGGATCGCAAAGGCCAGCAAACTCGCGGAGACAGGTACAACACGCGCATGTGAAACTATCCCTCGACAGCGACCGCACCAAGTAATCCAGAACCAACGGGCTTCCTGAGAACACGTTCAACCGCAGTCGGTCGCGCGTGCTCCAATGCAAGAAGCGCGTCGGATTACGTCTCGCTGCGGCATCTCTTTCACTTTACAATAGGGCAACCGTCGGCTGGGTACCGGATAAAACGTCATGAAGATGCTTCTTAAGCGAAGTTTGCAGGCCTTGTTCTTGCTTTTGTCCCTGCCGCTGGCGGCGATAGCGGGATTCGGCCACTGGGCTGGAGGCTTCCGCTTCTCTGCCCACGTTTGCGCTCTCGCACCCGGCATCCTCGGGGATTACTTGCGGATCGCATACTACAAGTTGACTCTCAAGTGCTGCTCACTCGACAGCCGCATTGAATTCGGCAGCTTCTTCGCCCATTCCAACGCCAGTGTAGGAAAAGGGGTCTACATCGGCGCTTACTGCGTTCTTGGAAAATGCTCAATCGGCGACCGAACTCAAGTGGCGACGCACGTTCAAGTGCTGAGCGGGCGGCGACAGCACAGTCGTGATTCCGCTTGGAACATTTCCGGGGCCGAAGTGGGTGAATTCGAACAGATCCGGATCGGAGCCGAGTGCTGGATTGGCGCATCTGCCGTTGTCATGGCATCAGTCGGTGCCGGTACAACAATTGGCGCTGGCGCTGTAGTGGTCAAGCCGGTAGAGGCACATGTCGTAGCAGTGGGCAACCCGGCGCGCGTACTTGACCGTACGGGCGTCACAACGTGAGCCGCGCTCAGTCGGGCAATAACTAGTGGCCCTCAGCTTAGACACCCTTGTGACTCATTGACGGTCTACCGGGCACAATGAACCCCGAAGGACCTGCAACTCCTGCGTGGCGCCGGACTCACTCTCAACGATCGATAGAGTGTAATCGATAACACATGTCCACGCTGGCCGTCTTTCCTTCCGGATCTGTCGTGCTTTGTTCTGAGACAGCAGCCGCAATCTCGACTTTGTGATTCCCTTCGACGTTGGGTTACCTGGTCGGCCGCGCGCTATCTATCACGAACTTGGAGTTTATTTGGATTTCAGGGTGTGCGGCTCGCTGGTTTACCGTTAAGTTATAGCGTGTGCGCTATAATTTGGCAGTGAGATCGCGATTTTTCTGACCGGGCCGGGTTTTTGAGATCCGAGCCAACTTCTAAGACGGCGAAAGACGAAAGACGGTCAACTACCAGCATGTCGAGCACCTTTAGGACCCTGGAAACGGCGGACGAATTCGACGCGAACCTGCCGGCACAGGATGCGCTGGCGCGGGTTCAGCCTGCCGTCCGGCTTCGACACGCCGGTGGGACCCAGATCCATAAAATCTTCCATTACATACTGATACTTTACGTTTTCATGTATGTCAGCCGTGTCCCAGAGCTCGTCCCGTGGTTCCGCATCGGCTTGCTGCTCCAGCCGCTCTTGTTGGTTGGCCTGTTCATGACCGATGAGACGTTTGTTCTCACCAAAGTGCGCTCGGCACGCTGGTTAATCGGGTTTACCATTTGGGTGGCGATTTGCGTTCCATTCAGCTTCTGGCCGGGAGGAAGCTTCGCGACTTTAACGAAAACGGCCCAAAGTCTGTTTTTGGCTGCGTTTATCTTGGCCTTCGTGCAGTCCTTCCGCGATTTGATCAGAGCACTCGTTGCCGTAGGCTTTGCTTCCGGTGCGATCGCCATTTTCTCATTTATTTCGTCGTCGGATATTGCTAACCGGCAAGGATTAGGTGGTTCGGCCAGCCTTGCTGACCCTAATTTCTTTGCTCTCTACTTGCTCGTGGGGTTGGTGTTTCTCTGTTTTACCGCCTACCAGGGTCACGGATTCGCCCGATTTTGCTCGCTGGCTCTGATACCAGTGAATCTTGTCGGAGTATTCCGTTCCGGCTCTCGAGCGGGCCTCGTTACACTTGTCGTCGGATTGGTCGTATACCTCGTGTACGGCTCGGCGAAACAACGAATCGTAATCTTGTCCGCTTGCCTGATCGGAGTGGTGTCTGCCTCCATTTTTCTACCGCAGGACATCAAGGTGCGATTCACCAACTTTTTTGTCTCAACCGGATTCAAGGCGTTTACGACGGGAAAAACAACCGAGGTTTGGGAGACAACGCCCGATATCAGCGCGGCCGAGAGCTCTAGCGAGGCCCGCATGTACCTGCTGCGGCGCAGCTTAATCCTGACGGCCGAGCACCCCATCTTCGGTGTTGGGCCTGATCAGTTTGAGGGAGCTGAAGCCGAAAACGCTGCCCAGCAAGGTGTCAAAGGCGCATGGCATTATACCCATAACACGTACACGCAGGTTTCCAGCGAATGCGGCATCCCCGGTCTAATCTTGTTTGGCGGTGCTTTGATATGGGGCTATAGCGGGCTGTCTCAAATACGACGGCGCGGTCCCACCAAACTGATCCGGCAGACCGCCCTGTTCGTGCAGGTTGCTTATTTCATGCTTATGGTCGGGGCTTTTTTTCTGAGCCTCGGTTACGGCGGTTTGCCGTTTGTCATGATTGGCCTGACCGAGACCTTCAAACGCTCGGTTTTGAGGCACATACGAGAGTCGAATTTCCAGAGGCTCCCACCAAAGTTCAGTGCGGTTGCCTAAATCTTGGCAATCTCACGGACTGATACTCCGACATACTAAGCGATGAGTGGTTTCCGAGTTTGTAACCGATGCGATCAATTGCCAGCCCGTCTGTCGCAGCAGATTGAGGAGTGATGTGAACTCTGGTTTTGAACGGGGGCGCGTCGGCGGGACAGGATAAACCTGTCCGTCAAGACATGCACTCGTTGCAACTGTCGATTGCCACATCTGAGGCGAGGTACCAGCCCACGTGCTAAAAAGACTAAGCTTCGTCTCGTCCTTGGTCCGCTGGTTTAAGGCTACAGTTTCTGGCGCATTGCTGGATCTCTGGCGCCCCCCGCCAGTCAGGTTCCCTTCCTGGATGGCCTGCGAACCATTGCCGTGTTGCTCGTGGTCAATAATCACCTGAATGAGCAATTTGTTGCCGTAAATGGGCCGAACCTCTATTCGCGCATTCCGTTCGTGGTAAACGGTTGGATCGGAGTCGATCTTTTCTTCGTCCTCAGCGGGTTCTTTATTGGGGGCCAGTTGTGGAAGGAGTTACAACGGACTGGCTCGATTGAGATCAAACGGTTCGTCCTGCGACGAGGCTTCCGGATTTGGCCGCTATTTTATTTTATGTTTTTCTGCGTACTAACGTTGACTTGGCGCCACGCCGCTGTAGCGAAGCAGTACGGCTGGTCCGACTTAGTTTTTCTCACGAATTACGTGAACCGCGGAATTGTGCTTGGCAGTTGGTCGCTTTGCACGGAGGAGCAATTCTATATTCTGGCCCCGGTTCTTCTCGCGCTATTCGCGAGACGAAAGATCCGCAGCTACCAACCTTGGCTTTGGTTTATCCTGGCGTTACCCCTGCTAAACCGAATCGCCGTCTGGAAATACGAAACAGGCTATTTCTTCGTAAGTAGTCCCCTAGTGTTTGCCAATATCTACTACAAGTTCAATACCCATTGCGACGGCTTGATCATGGGCATGATCATCTCTAATCTTTGGGTCAGCTCCGGTGGCAATCAAGCGACCCATCGCAAGTACTGGGCGGCCGCGAGCGTATTCGTGGGATTCGGCGTGCTAGTCCTGGCGCAGCAAGTGCAACACGAAGTCTTGATTTTCAGCGGGCTGGCGTTTTTCTTCGGTTCGTTGGTCTGGTTCGGGCTTCACTGGAAGGTAGCTTTCTTCAATTCGCGCCTGTTCTATTGGGGCTCGCGGCTCTCGTATGGCATGTACCTCAACCATGCGTATCTAGTGCCTTGGGTTAACGGCCGTGTATTACCCCATTTGCCGATGTCCGCGATACCACGCGAAATTGCAGGTTTTGTGCTGTTGAGCATCGCGTCGGCTCTAATCGCGCTGGTGACGTTTAGCCTGGTCGAGCACCCCTTTCTAGAACTGCGTAGACGCTGGCTGGCTGGAGAAAGAGGGTGAAAGCTCCAGTTGTCGAAACGAGTGCGGTTTGGCTGCACCGCATTGAAACAGGCCCCCAAGCAATCAACCTTGCGGCCATGAGTCATCTGAGCGCACCCTGGGGTTGAAGATCGTCTTTCCGCGGAGGCTGAGACCAAAAGTTAGGGATGCCTGGATTCAGGCGATGCTTCATCTGCCCGGGCTGACTGACGTCCGGTCGGGCTATCCATCAACGAGCTGGGCTGTCGGCAATGCCAAGCAGCCCTAGTACGCCGCCTTCTTGCCCTGGCGCCAGTCGACGAAGTCCCAGCTCCAGTAAAAACCCTGCGACCATTCCTTGGCCGAGTACGGATAGCCCTCGGCATACACGTGCGAGAACATCTCATCTCCCCGTTGACGCGCGACGTCGTCTCCGGTCAGTCGCCAATACCAGGCATAGCCGGGTGCAACCAGATTGTTCAGCTTGCTGCTAGTCCACTTTTGGCAACCCACCGAGCAGCGCTCGCCCGCGGGTTCAGGGTTGTAGTAAAAGTGGTGGGCCTTTTGGTCGTACCACTGCTCCCATATCCGGTCCAAAGTCAGCTTGATCACCACGGGAATGCGTTCATCGTGCGAGATCATGTACCAGCGAATCAGCGGACGCATTGCCAGACCCAGCATAAATGGCTCGTTGAAAATGCGATCGGGGCTTCCGGTGGCATTCACGTAGAGGTGGCCAAGCGTCGCCTCGGCGAAGTAAGGCAAGTCGTAATCTTCCTGTCCGGTGACGTCGCGTTTAGCTAGCCGCCCCTCAAAGGCGAACGCGTTTTCCCGCATGGCAAAGTCATCTACCGATCCGCGCGAACCTTGCCCGCCATCCGTCGTGGCGATTACTTCGTCCCGGTAGGACGGGTCTTTGGTCAACCGATACGCGCCGACCATAGTCCACGGGAAGTAAAAATAGGCAGGCATCGCCATTGGCCCGAATTGCTGGAACTTATCACGCATGGCGGCGGCGACAAATACGCCGCAGTTCGCCCACGACGGGTCGCCGGTATACTGCGCGATCCGAAAGAAAGTCTCGTCGTTGTAGAACCAGACCCGAGCGTTGCTACCCGGGGAATACGCAACTGGATAAGGCACGCCGGTATTGCTGAGAGTAACCACTCCTTTGCCATCGGCCCATCCCAGCGGCGCTTGCGGGTCTTTGCGATTGCCACAGCGGGGATACATCGACAGTGCGGAGCCTCCTCCGTCAGTATTGGAGGTCATAATGCGCTCCCAAGTCTTCAATCCCGGAATTGGGGGAAAGTCCTTGGGAACGGCGATCTTGACGGCCGGCAGCGCGATGGCCTTCAACGTGTACTGAAAAGAATTGGGATTGAGTTCCGCGTCACGCGATTCGGAGCTCTTCACCGTGATGCGATAATCACCCGGCGGCGTGACGGCCGGAATCTTGGCAAACACACTAACAGAAAAACCGGACGGGTCGGCGAAGCCATAGCCGTTCGTCGTGAGAACAGGCGTACGAACTGACCCATATCCTCGCCAACTGAGCACGGTTCCCTGGGGATAGCCGTTCATGGAACGAATAAACACAGGCCGGTTTGGCGCCCCGGGTTCCGACTTACCGGGCACATAAATGTTAAAGACGTAATGGGTCCCCTGTCCGACGGACTTGATGTGAGCGACGGGCAACTTGTCGGTGCATGTTGTATCGAACGCCGGGTCAGTAACGCGAAGTTTGAATGTAGTTGGGCTGACGTAGTTGAGACAGTACCGATAGTACCGTCCAGCCCCGAACTCATAAAGTCCATCCGGCAGCTTGCCTGACGACGTAACGTAAACCCAGGCACCTTCCTGATAGAGATGCGGGCGTTCCGACGTACAGATATCAGTTTCGGGATCGCACGTGATCCTCAACGCTCTGGTCGCCCGAAATGCAATCGCCTGCATGTAGCCGGCGAACGACATTCCCTGTGCGCCTTCGCCTGGAATGTTCCGGTCAAGGTGAACAGGCGGCCCGTTCGGTGTGGCGGATAGTTTGAAACTGTTCCCTGCCCAATCGCGCACATAATAAACCTTTGTGCGGTCCGTCCTCCAATCAACTAATCCGCCAGGGAGTTTCCCTGTGGTCAGCAGCTTCACTTGGGTCCCGTTGGGCAGTCCCCCAAACAGCATGAGCGAATTCGACGTGCAGGTGTCGGAATCGAAATTGCATCCCGAGATGACGATATCCGGACGCGTGATCAGCTTTGCCCCGTCGTTGTAGACGCCCACGGGCTCCCGATCCGGCCACGTGTAGGGACCCACGAACACGGTCCGCGAACCTGCCCACGAGATTGGATCGCCCTGCTCGGTGAGATCGCGTCCTGGAAATATTGTTTCGGATTGTGCAGGCGGCGACGCCAACGACAGCAGAATCAGAGCGGGAAACAACCAGCGTTGCATCGAATTCTCCAGTCGCCAGGGCCTGCGAGGACGACGTCTTGGCCAGCTTCCGTCCTGACGTCCTGACCGGCGAATGGACTTGATGGCGGCAAACGGGAACCTCATGTCGAGGATGATCCGGCTGATCACCATTGTAGACGGCGCTACAACGATTTCGTTTCGGTTCGCGGTCCCGTCCAGTGTAACGGGAGAGCCGGAATGACTCCTACTGAAAGCCCTTATTACCGCGCGCCGAATGTAGCTGCGAGAGCGCATTCTAGCTATGCGGTATGTGGAAGGCTTCGGACACTCTGCCTCATCCCATTGGGACGGGTCGTTCAGCGTGACACGGTTTACAACTGAGGAATTGTCCAACGGCCGCGTCGCACTACTGCCGTTGGCTCTCCTGCAGCTTTTTCGACTTGGCTTCCACGCCTTTGGCCAGCTTCTCTTTATGTGCATCGAGCTTTTTGGCAACCTCGGTGTCGTGTAAGCCGATAATCTGGGCAGCGAGAATTCCGGCATTCGTCGCTCCCGGCTTGCCGATGGCGACGGTCGCAACCGGGATTCCCGCAGGCATTTGCACCATGGCTAGCAGCGAATCGAGGCCGAGCAGCGCAGTCGACGGAATCGGCACGGCAATGACCGGCAGCGTGGTCTCGGCCGCGATAACACCCGCGAGGTGCGCAGCTCCGCCGGCTCCCGCGATCACGACTTCGACGCCCCGCGCCTTCAGTCCGCGCGAATATTCGCTGGTGCGTGCCGGCGAACGGTGCGCCGACGTGATGTCGATTTCATAAGCAATACCAAAATCGGCGAGCGCCTTAGCCGACTCGCTCATGATATCGAGGTCTGAGTCGCTGCCCATGACGATGGAGACGAGAGGTTTGTTGGACATAATTGCAATCTATTTTACTTTGTCAGCGCTTCGCAACCGCTTCCACAAATTGAACCTGAGCACAGCCACCATTTTCCAGCAATACGTTGTTGGGATTCTCGTAGCTCAAGTCAGCCGCCACGAAGTTCTTGCCCGGGGCCAGCGCCCTCACCTGGTACTTGCCGGGCGTAACCCGTATTTCAAACTTGCCAACTGCGTTCGTTTCTGCCGTGATGACGCCACCCGGTCCGGTAGCCTCGACCTGCACCCCTTCCAAAGGGAAGGCGTACGATATCCCACCCACAACACCCTGGATTTCAGCACGATTGGAAGTGTGGTCGATCATATCGACTTGATCCAAGGCTGACTGCTTGCTGTCCGTCGGCCCGGAATTGCCGCATCCATCAATCACCCACGCCCCATTTTCAGTTTGCTTCTCCAAGAAAAGAAGATACGGCTCACCTGTCTTCCACTCGAATTTCGCAGGCATGTGTTCGTTGGGCACGTAAACCCTGAACAGCCGCGAGGCCTTGCCGCGCAGCTTCTGCTCGATTGTCATCGAGTAGTAAGTGCCGGTGACATCGTCGTAGTCATCTTTAACGGTGGTGATCCCGGCGAGTTTCGCGATCACAACCGCCGGGCTGTGAAAGTACTCGGCGCAAATTAGCCTCGGCCGCGGCACGTTGCACAGCGCGCCACCCTGACGCCCCAATAACACCAGCAAAAGCACCGTCCAGCAGGTTCGCATCGGTCTAGGAGTTCTTCCCGCGCAAGTGCTTCAGCCCCCGTGCTGCAATGTCTTTGCGGTAGTGCATCCCGTCAAAGCGGATCTTCATCACCGCGTCGTAGGCTCGCTCGACAGCTTCCGGCAGGTCCGCTGCCGCGGGCGGTCACGCCCAGCACCCTTCCGCCCGAAGTGTAAAACTGCCCGTCGCGGCGGTTCGTTCCGGCGTGAAAAACCTTCACGCCATACAAACGGTCGGCTTCTTCGATGCCAGTGATGAGTTTGCCTGCTTCATACGAACCGGGATAGCCCCCAGACGACATCACGACACACACCGCCGGCTCGGAAGTCCAGCGGAAGGCGCCTTCGCTGACTCGGCCTTCGATGGAAGCCTCGATCGCCTCCAGCAGGTCGCTCTCCATCCGCATCATGATGGGCTGCGTCTCGGGATCGCCAAAGCGGCAGTTGAACTCCAGCACCATTGGCCCCCGCGCTGTCATCATGATGCCGCAATAGAAGATGCCCTTGTACTCGGCGCCCTCCGCCTTCATGCCTGCCACTACGGGCTTGGCGATGTGCGTCACCAGCCATTCGCGCATGCCGGCGTCGATAATCTGGTCAGTGGAATAAGCGCCCATGCCGCCGGTGTTCGGTCCTTCGTCGTGGTCATAGATGCGTTTGTGGTCCTGCGACGCCACCAGCGGAACGACGCGTTCGCCGTCTGACATCACGAGGAAGGAAAGCTCTTCGCCCTCCAGGAATTCTTCCAACACCACCCGCGCGCCCGCTTCGCCTACCATTTTGCCGCTGAGCATCTCTTCTGCCACGCGCTGCGCTTCGTCTTTGGTCTGCGCGATCACTACGCCCTTGCCCGCCGCCAGGCCATCTGCCTTCACTACGATGGGAGTGTGGAAGTGCGCCAGCGCCGACTTCAGTTCGTCTGGCTTCGAGCAGATCGCGTAATGCGCCGTCGGAATCCGATGCCGCTGCATGAATTCCTTGGAGAAGCTTTTGCTGGACTCCAGTTGGGCCGCCGCGCGCGTGGGACCAAAAATGGGCCAGCCACGGCGCTGAAATTCGTCCACCACGCCCAAGGTAAGCGGAAGTTCCGGTCCAACCACCGTGACATCCGGGTTCAGCCGTCCCGCAAGCTGCACGATGGAGTCGAGGCTCTTGAGGTCAACGGCCACGCATTCGGCATCGCCGCCCATTCCTCCACTGCCGGGCGCGCAGTACAGCTTGGTGACGCGCGGCGACTGCCGCAGCTTCCAGACCAGTGCGTGCTCGCGACCACCGCTACCGAGAACGAGGACTTTCATAAGAGGCAATTCCGCACACCGCCGCTGCTACGCCATGCGAACACCGGCTTGAAATCAAAGAGTAGGGTTGAATCGCCGGGTGTGTCAAACGTTTGGGCCTGCGACATAGAATAAGAACATCGCGCCGAGGAGGCGCGGCCCAACCACATGGCGGATTCCGCACCAAAGCCGGCAGATACGGGATTCGAGGGCCGAGGTCTGGGAAGCCATCCTTCGCTCGAGGGCGTGCACAGCACTGTCAGCGTGCCGCACCACGAAGCCGGGTTCTGGCAGAACTGGAAAGCGTTCGTCGGTCCGGCGATTCTGGTAAGCGTCGGATACATGGACCCGGGCAACTGGGGCACCGACCTGCAAGCCGGCGCGCAGTTCAAGTACAACCTGCTCTGGGTAGTCGGACTCGCCAGCCTGATGGCAATCTTCATGCAGGTCATTTCCGCCCGCCTTGGTGTGGTGACCGGGCGCGACCTGGCGCAGTGCTGCCGCGAATGGTATCCGGGTTGGACGCGCTGGCCGAACTGGTTCTTCAGCGAGATCGCAGTTGCTGCCTGCGACCTGGCCGAGGTGCTGGGCAGCGCGGTGGCACTGAACCTGCTCTTCCACATTCCGCTGTTCTGGGCAGTCGTTATTACTGGACTCGACGTCCTCCTGCTGCTCGGCCTCCAGCACTTCGGCATGCGGACCATTGAGGCCGTTGTGCTGGTACTGATCGGTACGATCGCTGTCTGCTACTTCATCGAGATCTTCGTTCTCCCGCAGACGCAACCCAGCTTCGCCGAGATGGCGCGGGCGCTGGTTACGCCGCACTTCCGCCAGGCAGGAATGCTGTACCTTGCCATCGGCATCATCGGCGCAACGGTGATGCCTCATAACCTGTACCTGCACTCGGCGTTGGTGCAGAGCCGCAAGCTGCAGAAGGACGAGCCCTCGATGCGCAGCGCCATCCGCTTCAACACCATCGATTCGGTTGTGGCGCTGACCGTGGCCTTCTTCGTGAACTCCGCAATCCTGGTGTTGGCGGCGACGGTGTTCTTCGGCAAAGAGAGTGTCGCTGTTCCGGGCGGGCAGATCGTGCATTTCAGCCCTGACAGTGACTGGATTCGCGTGGCGTACTTGACGCTGGCTCCGCTATTGGGAACGACGGCAGCGAGCACGCTGTTCGCCGTGGCACTGCTGGCCAGCGGGCAAAGCAGCACCATCACCGGAACGCTGGCTGGACAGGTCGTGATGGAAGGCTTCATGAACTGGCGCATCAAGCCGTGGGTTCGGCGGCTGATCACGCGGTCGCTGGCGATTCTGCCGGCGGTGCTGGTGATTGGCCTCCGCGGCGACAGCAGCGTCACCGACCTGCTGACGCTGAGCCAGGTGGTGCTGGCGCTGCAGTTGCCGTTCGCCATGTTTCCGCTGCTGCATTTCACCAGCTCGAGCAAGCGCATGGGCAAGTGGCGCAACGGATGGTTTCTGCTGGCGACGGGTTGGGCGAGTGCTATCCTGATCACCGCCATGGACGTTTACGGCTTGCCGGATTCGCTCAAGACGGCGTGGCGTGTGCTCGCAGGCGGATAGCGTTATCGTGAGGATGTACCACAATGTATGACACCATTCTGGTCACGGTGGATGGCACGCCAACGGACCGGGCCATCATCGAGCACATCAAGAAACTCGGCGCTTCCCAGCACAGCCGGGTGGTGCTGCTGCACGTGGCCGACGGCTGGGCGGCACGCACCTACGGTCCGGATGCCGTAAGCCCCGAAATTTCCGCCGACCTCGACTATCTCGAAAAAGTGCGGGCCGAATTTGAAGCGGCAGGCATACCCGCCCAAGCCGAGATTGCCTATGGCGACTCGGCCACCGAGATCGTCAAGTGGGTCAAAAACAAGGGCTGCGATCTTGTGGCCATGAGCACCCACGGACATGGCTTGCTGCAAGACATTTTTCGCGGCACAACCGCGACGCGCGTGCAACATAACATCAGCGTGCCGGTGTTGCTGCTGAGGGCGAAGTAGCCTCCCACCCTATCGTCCGCCGCGGCGGACGATAAGGGTTGGGCACCCGAAGTTCTCCCATCCAAATCACTGGCCCAACATCCCTTTCTTCAAATCGGCTGTCGGTGGCTTGGGGCCGAGCCACACCGCGAGCAGCGCTTGGGCGAAGGGCTGGCCGGGAATGGTGACTTTGTCCTTGCCGTTGATGGACAAGTTCGTGCCGGTTCCCGGAACGTAGGTGAAGACCATCTCGTCGCCGGAGTTGATATTGTCGAGCGCGCCGTTCAGCTTGTCGATGTCGGCCTTCATGGTTTTCACGGCATCGGGTGCGTTGTCGTTGAAGCCATCGTTGAAGGCGTCGGCCATCTGGCTCTTGCTGGCGCCGTGCGTAAAGTGCATGACGATGCGCTTGGGCGTATCGGACTTCATGATGGCGTTGGGGTCCGACGATTTCTGCTCGAGGTAGAGGCCGGCGACATAGACCTTCACCATCATCTTGGTGCGCAGGCCGAGCCCGTTGAGGACCAGCGACTTGCCGGCGACCTGTTGCGAGTCGGGCAGGGTGACGCCCGCGAGCGAGGCCGCGTAAAGGGCGATGGCTGAGAGAGAGACAACCATGACAAGGGCAAGCGAGATCAGAGATTTACGCATAGAGACTCCTGGTGAGAAAAGTGTGACGGGCAAGCGTAGCACGAGGAACAGTGGGTAGTGGCCGGTTGCTGGTGGCTAGACATCGATTCGTTCCTTTTTGGGGACTCGTGGACTGAACCCGAGTTTGTACCGTGGCCACCCCCTCCCCTCTGTCGTTTTGCAAAAACCTCATTCTGAAGGACTTGCTCGGTCGGAATCCCGTAAAATATTGAATGTATAGGACTTATAGGCAAAATCCTCATAACAAAAGACTTAGGCGGCGATATCGGGGAATGGGCTGGGATGCTGGTGGGGAGATGCGTAAAACAGCGAGGGCGAATAGAACTAGGCACAGGTCGAACCACCTACCGAGGACGAGGTAGTGTCCGGCTGCCGCCTTCGGGGGCGACAACTCTTCCTCATCCTTCCATGCGCAGCGTAGGTCAGGCGGAAAGGTTTGCCCAGGACGTGGGTCACGTCGCTGCGTGATAAGGAAGTTGCCAGTCGCCGGGGGTCAGGGAGAGTCCAAAGATCCACCCGAGGACTATGGCTGAGGTTGGGCGGCTGTGAGGCGCGCAAGCGCTTTCTTTACCTGTGGAGCTTCAGGGCCGTCGGGAGTCTCTTTCAGGTAAGTCTCGTACTCGAGCTTGGCGGCAGCGGGATTGTGGAGGCGCTCGTAGGCCTGTCCGGCGACAAAGTGGCAGAGCGCATAGCCTTCATGAGGAGAGTCGTGTGCCCTTTTGCATGCCTTGACGGCGAGGTCGGGGCTGCCAGCCTGGAAATCGGAAATGGCGGCGATGGTCCACGCGAATGCGTTGTTGGGATCGACGGCCAGCGACTTGCGCGCGAGATCGCCTGCGCCCTGGTAGTCGTGATCGTGCAACAGCAGTCCGGCGAGGTTGCGGTCCGCGGAGGCATTCTTGTCGTTGAGTTTGACGGCGGTCTCGAAGGCGGCGCGCGACTTGGCGGGCTGATCGAGGTGAGCGTACATCATGCCAAGGTCGTTGAAGGCCTCGTCGTATTGGGGGTACAGAGCGGTGGCTTTCTCGAAGGCGTCGGCGGCCTGCTGGATAGTTCTTCTTCTCCCATGCAGTGAGGCCGTCGTGGAAAGCATTGCGCGCCGCTTTGGGGACCTGCGCCTGGGCGACAGAGACCGTGGCGGACTTCGACTGCGGCTGCGGCTCGACCGTGGACTTGACGTTCAGGAAGACGATGCGGGTGGAGCCCTTGTCCATGTTCTGGTCGAAATGGATGAGGTCGGAGGTGGTCTCCTCGATGTCTTTGCCGCTGGCGCGGACGTGGAAGTCAAAAGGAGGGTGACTGAGGTCCACCACGAACTCGGCGATGCCGCGGTCGTCAGTAAACCGCTGGTCCATGGAGATTCCGGTCGGGGTGAGAAGGTCGACCCGGATTTGCTGGCCTGCGTTGCGCTGGTTGCCAATGCTCACACGCACCTGAATGCCGGCGGAATAGGGCGTAGGTAGAGGACGCTGGGCGGTGAGGGTAACGGCGAAGAGCGTGATCAGGAGCGCGACGTAGAGGGAACGGAAACCGGTTCGGAATGTCATGCGGTTGACTGGATGTGAAGGGTAATTCTACGCCAGGGGTGAGGTAATCCCAGGTTAGCTCATTTGCGCTTTGGAATTCGCTCAAACCGCGTTAGAGTGTAGGCGAAATTTCTTGTAGCTGTATTGCCTCTGTTATTCAGTCATCCGTCATTTCTTGCAGCCCGGTGTAGACCGGCTGGTAGGAGGACCTCTGTGCGCCGTCTCGTCTGTTTCGTCTGCCTTGCCACTCTTCTGACTTGGGTTTCAGTCGCTGCCGCTCAGCAGGCACATGACAGTACAGTTCCAAGCCTCATCCGCTATGGTGGAACGCTGTCCCAGCCAACTGCTTCGGCGTCCAGGATCGTTGGCGTGACCTTCGCCATCTACAAGCAGCAGGAGGGCGGAGCGCCGGTCTGGATGGAGACGCAGAACGTCGCTACGGACGCGGGCGGGCATTACAACGTGTTGCTGGGCAGCACCACGGCGACTGGATTGCCAGGCGATCTGTTTTCGGCGCAGGAAGAGCGCTGGCTGGGAGTGCAAGTGCAGGGCCAGGCGGAGCAGCCGCGTGTGCTGCTGGTGAGCGTGCCTTACGCGATGAAGGCTGCCGAAGCCGACCGGCTTGCCGGACATAGCGCCAGCGAGTTCGTCACTACCGATAGTTTGCAGACGGCGGTGCAGCAGCAGTTGCAGCAGCAGACCAGTGGGCCGTCGCAGACGCGTACCGCCGCGGATTGGTGTTTCTTCCAATACGACAGTGAGTCCCTACATTAACAATGGGACCGGGTTGCAGACGGGCGCCAACTTCAACATCGACGGCAACGGGACTGCGGCTATCCTCAATGCCACCAGTAACTACAACCTGGCAGGCGCGCCGGTGCTGGGCAACAGCGGGACGCAGGGTATGTTCGTGGGGGCAGGGGCGGGGCAGAACAATACCGGAAGCTACAACCTGTTTCTGGGAATCGCGGCGGGACACAACACCACCGCGGCCGACTACAACACTTTCATTGGCACCGACGCTGGATACTTCAATACCACCGGCACCCAGAACTTCATGCTGGGAGCCACCGCCGGCTATCACAACACCACGGGCAGCTACAACATGTTTGTCGGCTCGCTGGCGGGATACAACAATACCACCGGGACGCGCAACGCTTTCGTCGGCAGGGCCGCCGGGATTGCCAATACCACGGGAACCGGCAACAGCTTTTTCGGGGCCAATGCGGGCAGCGCCAGTACGGCCAGCTTCAACACCTTCCTGGGAGGATTTAGCGGGGCGGCGACAACGACGGGAGCCCAGAATACCTTCGCCGGATGGCAAGCGGGGCAGATTCAATGTCACCGGAAGCAACAACCTGTTTTTGGGGTACAACGCGGGATCGGCTGGGGGAACGGCGTCGAACAATGACGTTTACATTTCCAGTCCGGGAGCGGCGAATGAGACCGGGGTGATCCGCATCGGCGCGACGAGCCAGACCGCGGCGTACATGGCAGGCATCTACGGCAACGCGCCCAGCGGGGCATTACCGGTGGTGGTCAACTCCAGCGGACAGCTTGGAACCACGACGGCCGGGATCGGCGTGACGTCGTTCAACGGCCGCACCGGAGCGGTGGTCTCGGCGACGAACGATTATAGCTTCTCGCAGATCAATGGGACGCTGATCGGCTCGCAGTTGAGCGGCCCGTATAGCAATGCGGTTACACTGATCGAATCCAGCGAACGTGTATCTACGGGAACGGCTCGCACCTTACTGGAGTGGTTGCCGGCGCGGGCTCGCCTTACTACATCCAGAATGGGACTGCATTTCAGCCTGGCGCTAATTTCAATATCAGCGGTAACGGCATCCTCGGTGGGACTCTGACTGCGAACTCCGGAGTCGTGGCGTCGAATATTGTGCCCGGCACGGGCGCGATCGTCGGGAACAACCTGACGACAACGAGCCAGAATGGATCTGCCGGCGTTGGCGGAGTCAATAACAATGACAGCAGCGGTACCGGCGTCTATGGAGAAAATGACGCGACCGGCGGCGGCTCCGGTATCAATGGCCAGGACAACAATACGACTGGAATGTCTGCTGGAGTTTACGGCGTGACCAAGAATCCGGCCGGCGCCGGAGGGGCATTTCAAACGAAAAGTACGAAAGCCGGGTCGATGATTCTGGAAGCCATAGACGCCAACGCAACCCCGCGATTCACAGTGGACAACCAAGGCAGCATCCAGGTAACGACCGGCACCACGACCCCGGTGACGGTGTCGCTTCCTGTGAATCATGCGCGAACGAGCGGTAAGCGACATGAGTTACCCTGCAACGATTTACGCTTAACTGGGCGTTTGCATTTCCGGATACAAACTACACGGTCACCTGCAGTCCGCAAGCAGCATCCAGTACCAATAGTTTTTATTACCAATTCCAAGTTTCGGCCGTGACGCCCACGTCTGTGTCGATCGACTACGCATCGAACATAATTAGCGGTTCGTATCCGTTCTCGCTGACAATTCACTGCCTCGGCGTGCACGACTAGGATTAGCCGAAAACGGTCGGCAGTGCTGTCTTGTGAATTCGATCGCAGGCGTATTCTTCGGGCTTGGGCTCGTTTCGCATGTACCACTGTGAAAGCCTGCTCAAACACAGTCCCCTGTTCATCACCCCGCCCCGGGATTTAAGATAGATAGTTTCGCGCAGGAGCTTCGCGCGTCTCCAGTCATTCTGCCGTAACAGATCATCCAATCAGAAGGGATTCATTCATGAACAGCTTTGGCAGTCGGTCCACCCTCCGCGTCGGTTCCCGAGAGTTTGAGATTTACAAGCTGAGCGCAGTAGAAGCGCACGGTTGCAACATCAAGCACCTGCCGTATTCGCTGCGCATTCTGCTGGAGAACCTGCTGCGGCGAGAAGATGGCAAGACGGTGAAGGCCGACGACGTGCGCGCGCTGACGGCGTGGAACAGCAAGAGCGTTCCGTCGGATGAGATCGCGTTCATGCCCAGCCGGGTGCTGCTGCAGGACTTCACGGGCGTGCCCGCAGTGGTGGACCTGGCGGCGATGCGCGATGCCATGAAGGCGTTGGGGGGCAACCCGGGGCTGATCAATCCGCTGTGGCCGGCGGAGCTGGTGATTGACCACTCGGTGCAGGTGGATGAGTTCGGCACGCCGCAGGCGTTCCAGCTCAATGCCGAGCTGGAGTTCACGCGCAACAAGGAGCGCTACGCGTTCCTGCGCTGGGGACAGACAGCGTTCAAGAATTTTGCGATCGTGCCTCCGGACACGGGCATCGTTCACCAGATCAACCTGGAGTTTCTGGCGCGAGTGGTGTTTGTGGGCGCGAAAGGCGAGAGCGGCAACGCGATGGCATATCCGGACACGGTGGTGGGCACGGATTCGCATACCACGATGATCAACGGTGTGGGCGTGCTGGGCTGGGGCGTGGGCGGCATCGAGGCCGAGGCCGCCATGCTGGGCCAGCCGGTGTCGATGCTCATCCCGCAGGTGATTGGCGTGCGGCTGAAGAACAGCCTGAAGGAAGGCTCGACCGCGACCGACCTGGTGCTGACCGTCACCGAGATGCTGCGCAAGCACGGCGTGGTTGGGAAGTTCGTGGAGTTCTTTGGGCCGGGGCTGAGCGGGTTGCCGCTGGCCGATCGCGCAACCATCAGCAATATGGCTCCGGAATATGGCGCGACATGCGGCATCTTCCCGGTGGACGACGAGACGCTGCGGTATCTGCGGCTGAGCGGACGCAAGGAAGAAGATGTGGCGGTGGTGGAGGCGTACTACAAAGAGCAGGGCCTGTTCTATACCAAGGACACACCGGAAGTGGAATACACCGCTGTGCTGGAGCTCGACCTGGCGACGGTGGAACCGAGTATTGCGGGGCCGAAGCGTCCGCAGGACCGCGTGGTGCTATCGGAGGCGGGACGGTCGTTTACCGCGGCGCTGCCGACGCTGTTGAAGCCGGGGCAGCAGGTTCCTCCGAAGCAGGAGGCGCGCTGGGTAGGCGAGGGCGGACGTGCGGCGGGGATGGATTCGCAAGAGCCCCCGGTGGAGCAAGTAGAAGAACACGTTCCAATGAACCGGTCGCTCGACCACGGCAGTGTGGTGATCGCGGCGATCACGAGCTGCACGAATACGTCGAACCCATCGGTGATGGTGGCGGCTGGGTTGGTGGCAAAAAAGGCCGTCGAGAAAGGGATGGAAGTTCCGTCGTGGGTGAAGACGTCGCTGGCGCCCGGCTCAATGGTGGTGACGGAGTATCTGACGCGCTCGGGATTGCTGCCGTACCTGGAGAAGCTGAAGTTTCATACCGTGGGCTATGGCTGTACGACGTGCATCGGAAACTCGGGGCCGCTCCCGCAGGAAGTGTCAACGGTGATCGGCGAGAAGGACCTGGTGGTGGCGTCGGTGCTGAGCGGCAATCGCAACTTCGAAGGGCGAATCAACTCCGAGGTGCGGGCAAACTACCTGATGTCTCCGCCGCTGGTGGTAGCGTTCGCGCTGGCGGGGCGGGTCGACTTGGACATGTACAAGGAACCGCTCGGATTTGGGAAGGGCAAGCCCGTGTACCTGAAGGAAATCTGGCCAACGGCGAAGGAAGTGAACGACGTGCTGAAGGAGTACATGACGAAGGACGTGTTCACGTCGGCCTATAAAGATGTGCTGAAAGGCGATGAGCGCTGGCAGGGACTGAAGGTCCCGGCGGGCGAAACGTTTACGTGGGACGAGAAGAGCACGTACGTGAAGCATCCGCCGTACTTCGAGAACATGCCAAAGACGCCGGCGGCGGTGGGCGATATTTCGGGCACGCGTGTGTTGTGCTACCTGGGCAACAGTGTGACGACGGACCATATCTCCCCGGCGGGTTCGATCAAGGCGAGCAGCGCGGCGGGTAAGTACCTCATCGAACATGGGGTGCAGCCGGTGGACTTCAACTCGTATGGCTCACGGCGCGGCAACCACGAAGTCATGATGCGCGGAACGTTTGCCAACGTGCGATTGCGCAACAAGCTGACGCCGGAGCGCGAGGGCGCATACACGCGGCACCTGCCCGATGGCGAGGAGATGTCCATCTATGACGCATCGGTGAAGTATCGTGGCGAAGGCACTCCGCTGATGGTGCTGGCGGGCAAGGAGTACGGTTCCGGCTCGTCGCGCGATTGGGCGGCGAAGGGGCCGCGGCTGCTGGGCGTTCGAGTGGCACTGGCGGAAAGCTTCGAGCGCATCCACCGCTCGAACCTGGTGGGAATGGGAATTGTACCGCTGCAATTTCTGCAAGAGGAGAGCGCAGAAACGAACGGTTTGAGCGGTGAAGAAGTGTACGACGTTGTGGGACTGGTGGACGTGCTGAACAACTTCGCTCCCGGCAAGACGGTGAAGGTGCGGGCGAAGAAGGCCGACGGCACGGTTACGGAGTTCCACGCGACGGTGCGCATCGATACCCCGCAGGAAGTGCAGTACTACCAGCACGGCGGAATCTTGCAGTACGTGCTGCGGGGCCTGCTGAAGTAAGTGATTCGTGGATGGAAATACTTGATGGGGCAGGGCTCGCGTCCTGCCCCATGATTCAGCAGGGCGTTTTCCAGAATTAACCCCCGAACCTATTGTCCGGAGTAGTAACCTTGGCGCGCCTGGACGGTGAGGTCCTTTTGCGTTGTGGTGAGAGTAATCGTGTGAAACTCACCCTGCACTTCGGCCTTCTCGGGGGTAAAGCCGAGACTGTATTGGTTGCGCAGTTCGTCGCCGATGGACTTGTAGATATCGTCGATGGATTCGTGCTTGGAAACCTCGAAAAAACGTCCGCCAGTCTGCTGGGCGAGTTGCATCATGACCTGTTTACCGTCGGCATGGGGGTAGTTACCGCCGCCGCGACCCCGTCCGCCGCCACCACCACCGGAATTACCTCCACCGGGGTAGCCGCCGCCGGGATATCCACCACCGGGATAGCCGCCACCCTGGCGACCGCCTCCGGGATAACCTCCTCCGGGGTAGCCACCACCTGGGAAGCCACCGCCGTGGCGTCCGCCGCCGCCGGGATTGCCGTTGGCGGAATTGTTATAGGCGTCCTTGTCGGCGAAGAGGATGGTGTACACGAGGGTGTTGGCGCGCTGGGCTGCCTCGATAGCGCGCGCCAGACCAACTTTGCTGCCCTGATCGACCCCGTCAGAGAGAATGATGAGCGCCTTGCGGCCTTGTACTTTACTGGTGACTTCGTCAGAGGCAAGGAAGATGGCGTCGTAGAGCTTGGTGCCGCCGCCGCGCGATTGACCGGAGTTGGGGTCGGCGGTCTGCCTCGATTGCGCTTCCGGTACTTCCAGCTTCTGCAAAGCCGCTTCCAGCTTGGGCCGCGAGCTGGTGAGGTCCTGCAGTAACTCGATCTCGTAATCGAAATGGATGACGAAGGCCTTGTCCTTGGTTTCATTCAGCAGGTCGTTGAGGAAGACGTAGCTGGCGGTGCGTTCCTTATCGAGCAGGCGACGCTGGCTCAGGCTGGTATCGACCAGCAATCCGAGCGTCAGCGGGGTATCGGTGACGCGGGCGAAGTATTTAATGGTTTGCGGCTTACCATCGACTTCGAGCTTGAAGTCCTCTTTGTTGAGAGTGGAGACAATCTTGCCGTCTTTGTTGCGCACGGTGGCCAGGACATTGACGACGTTGACGTCTTTCTTAATGGTAGTGACGGACTGGTCGTCCTGCTGGGCAGGCTGCGCTTCCTTGGCCGGCTGGGCAGTCTGCGTCTGCTGGCCGTGGAGGGCCAGGCATGAAAACAGGAGTGTGAACGCAACGATGAGGCGTACCGAGGCGGCAGGGCGGCTGTCTGTTTGCGCGTATAGGTTCTTCGCGCGAGTGGCGAATGGCATGGGTCTTCCCTGAGTCGGTGGGGTTCAGTCCCGCGATGACTTGAAACAGTCTAAACCCGCTGCAACCTTGGAAGTTGCAGGCCAGTTCGATGGCTGCGACCAGCATCGCGGTGGAGTAAACTCTCGGGTCATGATCAACGGTAAGGAAATTTGTGGCTACCTGTGGATGGCGTTTTTCGCGGGGTGGATGCTGGCGGCCTTGCGCACCAAGCGCGCCGCACAACGGGTGGACTGGGGACGCAGTCTGACATATGTCATTCCAGTAGTGCTGGGCTTCAGCTTAATGTTCAATGACCGCTGGCACATTGCTTGGCTTGACACACGCATCCTGCCCAAGACGCAGGAATTGGCAGTGGCCGCCATCGCGGTTACGCTGACGGGTATGGCGTTTGCCGTTTGGGCGCGGGTGCACCTGGGACGAAACTGGAGCAGCGCTCCGATGATCAAGGAGCAGCATCAACTCATCCGCAGCGGGCCATACCGACTGGTGCGGCATCCCATCTATACCGGACTGCTGATCGCCCTGGCCGGCACGTTCCTGGCAAACGGCAAGGTACGGGGCGCACTGAGCGTGGTGGTGGTCTGGCTGGGCTTCGACATCAAGCGCCGCATCGAAGAGGAGTTCATGGTGCAGATTTTTGGTCCGCAGTATGAGGACTACCGGCGAACCACGGGGGTGCTGTTTCCGCGGATTCTGAAATAGTTTCGCGAGCGGTCGAGCGGCGTTAACACAGTCGCCGAAGCGAAGCCGGGCACACGATGCTGCCGCTCGATCCAAGCGCTACTTCACTTCGTAGCGTGCGACCATTCCGGCGAGCATGTGATCGCTGATGTGGCAGTGGTAGAGCCAGATGCCCGGAGCGTCGGGCACCATATCGGCGGTCACCATTTGCGCGGAAGTGACAACCAGCACGTCGGTACGCTGGCCGGCAACCAGGACGGTGTTGCCGTGCCAATGTGGTGTATGGGCATTGAAGAAGTCGCCGAGCGTTGCCACGTACCAGCGCACATGCTCACTTTTCTTCATGGTCGGCATTGGCATGTTTCCAAACAGGTAACCGTTGATGGACCATTTGATATTAGTTTCGACGAAGCCCGAACCGGCAATGGTCCCGGCCATACCGCTAGGGGTGTACGGATCGCTCTGTTTCTTATCGACGCCCTTGGGATCGGAGGTGTGGTCGCTGATGTTGTCGTCGAGATACCAGCTTTCATTCTCGTTGATGGCGATGAACATGGAGACGAACTCGCGGTCTACGTCCTTGGGACGGCCGTCTTCGCGCGCCATGCCTTTCCTGGTGACGACGATGACTCCAAACAGACCCGAGGCCACGTCCCGCAGTTCTTCCGCATGCGAATGGTAGAGCCAGAACACCGAACTGGGATCGCTGGGGCCAGGGCCGGCACGTTCGGGAATTTGCCAAATGTAGGTGTGGGTGGCACCGGGTGGCACTGCGCCGTCAGACTTGTCGGCGCCGCTGGTACCGTCGTTGTAATCGGCGCCTTCGGAATCCTTTTGATACAGGACGCCGTGGGGATGCATGCTGAAGGGATGCGAAGCGTTGTTCTTGAAGACAATCTTGATGGTGTCGCCCACGGCTCCGCGCAGAATCGGGCCCAGAATGCCTAAGTATTGTTCCTCGGTAGCGCGTTGCTTGAGCGTGGAGAAGGTTGCATCGGTGTACTCACGATAAATCGCCTTCTTGTAGACATGGCCGATGCGATGAGGCCCGGATTCGGTAAAGGCCCTGCCCACCTCATCGAATTCCATGCCCATGGCTTCGTCGCGGCCAGAGGGCGTGTAATCCCACTGCACTTCGTCGGCTGCGACGTAGTAGGTGCGCGTCGTGCCTGCCGGCGAGCTTGAAGCAGCGTGGAGGAAAACCGGCTGGGCCCAGAAAGCGATGGCGACCATCCATGTGGCGACACGGATGGCAAGTGAACTCGTAGTTTGGCGCATCGTGTGAGTATATCCGCAGACGCCAAATCGTCAGGGCGTGGTGTTCGTCACGGGGCAGTTAGGATTTGAGGCAAGTTGAACCGCGCCGTTCTTGAGCGCCCAGGAGAGAAAACCGTCAGGCAGGTTCGTCGTGCCGGCCAGGTTTGCCTTGCGAATGCTCTTGATCTGCTGCCACTCGATGCCGCTGAGGTCGGAGTTGCCGAGGTCAGCTCCGTCTAGGACGGCACTGGCCAGGTCAGCGTTCACGAAACGCGCGCCGCAGAAATCGGCGTCGGCGAGATCGGCGGAATTGAAACTCGCGCGCGACAGATCGCTCTGGCGGAAGTTCGCGCCATTGAGCGATGCGTACGACAAATCGGCCCCACTTAGGTTGCTGTTGCGGACATCGGCATTCGTGAAGTTGGCGCGCAGCAGGCGGGCTTTCGGCAGTTGTACTCCCTGAAGGAACGCGGTCGAGACATCGACGCCAACCAACGGAACGCCATCGGCATTGAGTTCGGCGAGGGCTTCGATGCGGCCGCCACTGCCTCCCATGTGCTGGGCAGTGTTGATGACCTGCCACGCCTGGTAATGCTTCTGCTTGAGGCGGTCGCCGGATTCGCTGAAGTAAAAAATCACCGCCACCAGCACAGAGAGGCTGCCCAGATATTCCAGCACTTCGAGAAACGACCACCGGCTGAGGATGTAGGCGAGCCAAGCCAGAGGCCACTCGACGACGAGGAAGGGCCGGAGCCACGCGGGCTTGCCGGCGGTGTAGGCCGTCCAGGAGCCGGGCGGATCGTGTTTGATACGAACGAACATGCGGAGAGTTGGTTACAGACTAAGACTCGGGCGGGGCCGCAAAGTTACAGCGCGATGAAATCCGGGGCACCGCGACTTGCAGGAGACGGCTCGCCTCTCTAGAATCGCCTTTTGCCCGGAGGATTGATGCCAACAGTGCAAGTAGGAGACGAAGCCCCCGACTTTGAGCTGCCGGCGGTGATCGGCAATATCAAGCAGCGCGTCAAGCTCAGCGACTATCGCGGTAAGCAGAACGTGGTGCTGGTGTTTTACCCGGCGGATTGGACGCCGGTGTGTTCAGCAGAGCTGCCGGCGTTTAACGCCGAACTGGAGAAATTCGAGGGCTATCACGCGGCCGTGATCGGCATCAGCGTGGACTCAATTCCCAGCCACATTGCTTGGCAGAAGAAGGAGATCGGCGTCCTGAGCCTGCCGCTGGCGAGCGATTTTTATCCCCACGGCGAGACCGCAGCCAAGTACGGCATCTTGCGGGAAGGCGAGCCGGTCCCGGGCATCAGCGAGCGCGCGGTGTTCGTGGTCGACAAGAAGGGCAAAATCGCCTACGCGAAGTTGTATCCCATCGACCGCCAGCCGGAAACGGAAGAAGTGTTCGAGGTACTGCGGAAGCTGTGAATCAAGTTGCGACCGTATCGTGAAGCACAGCGAACGACCCCACGCAAAGTGCGGTCGTTCGCTTTCTGCAGGTGTATTTTTTAGCTGGCCCTGGCTTTCAGCGCAGGAGGCTCCTGGAACGAGCCAACCAGAAGTTCGATGACCTGATGTACATCGTCAAAGCTGTAGCTGGACGCCAGGCCGGCGCGGGAAGCGACGATCTGGTCGCGCCAGAGGCCGTCAGCCAGGCCGATGATGGCAGCACGCACGGCATCGAGATTGAGGTCGGAGCGGATCTGGCCTTCCGTACGCATGTCGATCAGCACGCGGTCGAGCATTTCGCGATAGCGGCGGTAGCCTCCGCTAATCGCGACATCAGTGCTGTCTTTGCGAACCCGGCGGGCTTCGAGCGCTGCGATGACCTTGAGCTGGGGGTCGTTTTCAAACTCGATGGTGGTGGCAGACAGCATCGCCACCAGGCGATCCGCTGGCGTTGCCGCATGGTTGGTCGCCTTGATGCGATCGAGGATGCTGTTCCATCCGCGGTCGAAGATGGCCAGCAGCAGACCCTGCTTGCTGCCAAAGTGCTTCATCAGCTGCGATTCGCTGGTGCCAGCCTCGCGAGCGATGGCGACAGTGCTGGCGTTCTCGTAACCGTTGTGGGCAAACAGATTCTTGGCGGCCCGGAGAATACGGTCGTGCGAAGAAAGAGCAGTATTTGACTCGAGAGACATTTTCCAACTCCCCGGCGAAGCTCGCAATTCGATAGTAGCAACCCGTTCACGTTGCCGTAGTTGCGGTAGAGGCGACTTCGGCAACCGAGAACCGGCGACATAGGGCCACAACTTCTATTTCTATATTCCAATACTCCGAGGGAAGGGTTCCAAAGAAATGGCCCGCCGAAAGGCGGGCCGCTTCGGTGGAAACTCGACCGGGAGTCATTGCTTGGTGGTCTTCTTGGCTGCACTTCCCGAAGCCGGCTTGGCGGACGCAGTTGCCGGCCCGGCCTCCTTCATGACCTTGTCGATGAGCTGGTAAAGCTGTGTGCGGTCAACCACTTCGACGAACGGCGTGCCGCGGGTGGTGTCACTCACCACATAAATGGTGGGAGTGTGCTCGATGCCGACGCGCTGTCCGATGGTGTAGTCGGCCTTGACCTTGGCTGCCAGCTCGCCCGAGGGATCGACGACAAAGGGCAAGATGACCTTATTGTCGGCGGCAAAACGCTCGGTGATGCCACGCAGGTTCTGCGGGGTAATCTCGGGCTGGTGGGCGAAGATAAACAGGCGGTAGTCGTCGCCCAGCTTCTTCGACTTGGTATCGAAGTAACGTGCGTTCACCGCGGCCTCGAACGACCAGTTGTGCATGGGCAGCGGAAAGTCGTATTGCACCAGCGGAATGTTGTACTTCTTGGCAGCTTCATGCAGCACCGGAGCGGCTCGGGCGCAGTCGGGGCACTGGTAGTCCTCGAAGACCAGCAGGGCGACCTTGGAGCCCTTGGGAGGACGCAGCACCGAGGTGTCGCCAGCGAAAGCAACGACTGCGCAGAGCAGGAAAAGAGCAAGAGCGAACGGCTTCAACAAGATTCGTTTCATTCCTTAGGGTCCTTGACAACGCCGCCCGAGGCGGCGGACGAACGAGCTTTAGATTCCATAGTGTAAAGGAATGGACGGGCGGGAGTCTCGCGGGGTAGCGGAGGCGGCGAAAAACGCCGTGGCCTAATCCCAACTCGCAATCATTCCCACCATATAGGAACGCGATTCGGACCGCCGCGACGATGATTTTACGGCGTCCCATCGCAGGCGTCTCCGAGGAACAAAGCGACTCATCCGACACCCCGCCACATAACCGATATTCCTGGAATCTGGAACGCTGGTTGGTGATAAAGTGAATACACGGCAGTCCTGCACTGTGGGGTACCTTTGCGCCCGAAGGTCGGATCGACGAGTGACATGGCAATCGAGCATCTTCTTTCAGAAATAGCTAATATCCCGATCCAGAAGCGGGCCATCACCAATCTCTCGACGCTGAACGAGGCTTATCATTATGAGCGGCCGAGTTCGTTCTCTCGCGGTATGCGGATCGACCTGAACGGCCTGGTCATTCTGCTGATTTCTGGGACGGCCAGCATTGATGAGCACGGGGAAACGGTCCACGTCGGCGACTTCCGCGCGCAGTTACGCAGAACATTCCAGAACATCACTGCCCTGCTAGCGGCCGAAGGCGCAACCTGGAAAGACATTGTGCGCACGACCTGTTACCTCCGCGACATTGACCGTGACTACGCAGCCTTCAACGAGGAACGCACCGCGTTCTATCGGGAGCACGGGCTGGACCCGCTGCCGGCCTCGACCGGCATCCAGGCGATCTTGTGCCGCCCTGAGTTGTTGGTTGAAATTGAGGCTATTGCGATGTTTCGGTGCGAAGCGCGGCAGGAGTAGTTCATGAGATTTCCATCTGCCAAGGTGTTGCTACCCGGAATCGTCGCCATCTGTGCAGTCCTGCTCCTGAGTGGAGCCTGGGTCGTGCGGGCTTACGGCGGAGGAAATGATGGGCAGTCCAGCTCCCTGGCCAAGATTACGGTGGATTATCCGCTGGAAGGTTCTATCTTCCCTCCCGATATCACGCCGCCCACCTTCCTGTGGCGCGACGGCAGCGACAGCGCGAAGCACTGGGTAGTGGAAGTCTCGTTTGCCGGACATGGCAAGAACCTCCGAATGGAGGTCCCCGGCGAGTCCTTTCAGTGGGGCCCGGTCGATCCGGAAACCGGTCCAACCAGCGACCTACTTAAACTGAACCCCCAGCAGGCGGCGACGAAGACGTGGGCGCCCGACGCTGCGACGTGGGCCAGGATCAAGCAAGACTCGGTGAGCTCGCCCGCCACGGTCACCTTCACCGGCTTCGCAGACGATTCCCTAAAACATCCGGTCTCCGGCGGGAACGTAACCATCTCTACCTCGTCCGATCCGGTCGGCGCGCCCATCTTCTACCGGGACGTGCCGCTGATGCTGTGGCCCAAGTCGCAGAAAGGCGCGATTCAACCGCTGCCGCCGTTCGCCATTCCCCTGATCAAGTGGAAGCTGCGCGACATTTCGCAGCCGCAGAGCCGCGTGATCATGGAAAAGCTGGTCACCTGCGCCAATTGCCATTCGTTCTCCACCGATGGCAAGACGATGGGACTGGACCTGGACGGTCCCGAAAAACGACAAGGGGTTGTACGCCATCCTTCCGGTGTCGAAGCAAATGACCATCAGCAACACCGACGTGGTGCGTTGGAGTTCGTTCCAGGAAGATCCTAATGCGCGGATCTCTCCATCGGTGAAGCGGTTCGGTTTCATGTCGCAAATCTCGCCGGATGGCCGCTACGTCATCACGTCGATTGGGCCTCCGGGATTGGGCAACAAGCACAAGGACGAGCTGCCGGAGTTCGCGGCAGGCATTGCGGACCGGCTGTACAGCATGAACTTCAAGGGCCCGCCGTTCAACCAGGTCTTCTATCCGACGCGGGGCATCCTGGCTTTTTACGACCGGCAAGGCGGCAAGCTGACGCCTCTTCCCGGTGCGGACGATCCCAAGTATGTCCACACCAGCGCGTTCTGGTCGCCGGATGGCAAGTACCTGATCTTCAGCCGGGCACTGGCGCGCGAGTCCTACCCAGAGGGCGAGCCGAAGGCGGAGTACGCCAACGATCCCAACGAAACGCAGATCCAGTACGACCTGTACAAGATTCCGTTTAACGGAGGCCTCGGCGGCAAGGCCGAACCAGTCATCGGCGCGTCGAACAACGGGATGAGCAACAACTTTCCCAAGGTCTCGCCCGACGGCCGCTGGATTGTGTTCGTGCAAAACAAGAACGGCCTGCTGATGCGGCCCGATAGCCACCTGTACATCGTGCCCTTCAACGGCGGCAAAGCCCGGCTGATGAACTGCAACACTTCGCTGATGAATTCGTGGCACACCTTTTCGCCGAATGGGCGCTGGCTGGCGTTTTCGTCGAAGGGACGATCGCCCTTCACCCAGCTCATGCTGACCCACATCGACGAAAACGGCAACGACAGCCCGGCGGTCCTGGTGGACAACATGACCGCGTCGAATCGCGCGGTAAACATCCCCGAGTTCGTGAACATTCCGCCAGACGGCATGCAGCACATCAACCCGGAGGCAACCGAGTTCTACCGGCTGTTTAACCTGGCGTTCGAGCAGATGGAAAAGAAGCAGACAACGGAAGCGATTGCGACGTTCCAGCAGGTCGTGCAGCACGATCCCAACGATCCGATAGCCCGCTACGCGCTTGCCACCGCGTTGACCCAGAACAACCAGGAGCAGCTTGCGGTGGAAGAGTATCGCAAGGCCTGCACGTTGAATACGAATCCTCCGTCCGCGTGGTACGACCACCTGGCGGTGTCGCAGGCGAACACCGGCGACCTGCCGGGAGCGGTGGAGAGCTGGCACAAGGCGCTGGCCGCCGACCCGACGGATGCCGGAGCCGAGATGGATCTGGGATCGGTGCTATTTGAGCAGGGGCAACCAGTGGAGGGAGAGAAGCATCTCCGCAAGGCGGTCGAGTTGGCGCCGGTTTTCCCCGATGCCCACTACCGTCTGGGATTTGAGTTGGCCAAAACCGGACGCATGGACGAGGCAGTTAGCGAACTGCAACAGGCGGTGACGCTCCGTCCGGATTCGGTGGAGTATCGTGTCAATCTCGGCTATGCGCTGGGAGCCAGTGGCAACGTTGCGGGTGCTCTCGCCGAGTTCCAGAAAGCGGTGGAATTGAGCGGCGGAAAAGACTGGCGCAGCCTCGACATGCTGGCCACCGCGTACGACAAGATGGGCCGACCCGCGGACGCAATTCAAACGGAACGCCAGGCCATCGACCTGGCGCGGCAGCAAAACGACGTGGAACTGCAAAAACACCTCGAGGCCAACCTCGCGCGATTTGAGCAGGAAGGCACCGGGACCCGGGTGCAATAGCCGATCGTCGTGAAGCGGCACCACCCTGACGAAATCTTCACTCGGTGCGCCCGATGATTATCGGGGTCGGCTGACTTCCTGCCCGAGCTGGCGCTGGTAATCGGCAGCATCAAAGTGGCCGAGGGAATCGGTTATCAGGCCGTCATCGCCAATGCGCCATTCTTCATGGCCGCTGATATGGACGTGCGCGCCCGTGCCGCCGGGGCCGGTGTTGCGGCCATCCAGCGTCCAGCGAAAGATTGAGCGCTCGCCTTCGACGAAAACTCCGTCCAACGATACGTGCAAGTCAGGGAAACCGGTCATAAACGACTGTGCCGCCTCGGCGATGGCGGCGCGGCCTACAGACGGCGGACCGCCATTGATGGTGAGGAGCCATCGGACGCAAAGAATGCGGCGACGCTGGCGGCGTCCTGGCTGCACCACGCGGCGGCGTAGCGCTCGGCGAAGTTGCGAAGGTCGAAGCTCATGGGCACAGCTACGGGTCTTGCGACCCATTGCTGCCGCGATCGTTGCCGGCGGCCGTGAGGACGCGGTCTTGGCACTCGCGGCCAGCCTCAAGAAGCTGGTCGAAGCCCGGCGTCTGGCGGATCTTGCGCAGCATGGGGTCGAGTTGCAGGTTGGAATAGGCGCAATAATTCTGCTCGATGGCAGCGCTGAGCATGCGCATCGCCGCCGGCCGCAAGCCACAGTCAGCAAACAGAGAGCCCTGGTAGTAGAGAATTTCTGCGTCCGGAGCGGCAGGCGTGGTGGTCTCAGCCACATGCGCCATCTCCTGGGCATCGGAGTAGGGACGCAGGCCCAGGCAGGCTTCCAGCAAATCGCGATGATAGCGCGGCAGTGGCGACATCTTCGTCACCGCCTGCGCGCGCCTCGTCGATCTTGCCTTCGCGCAGCAGCAGGGATGGGGTGGCGTAAACCGCCCATTCCGACCCGGCATCGAGGTTGATGAAGTCGGCGGCGCGCTTGGTGTCGCCTCCTTCCATGAAAGCCCACGCGCAGGAGCGGAAGGTGTAGTTGCCGGGATCGAGGGCGAGTGCCTTATTGCATTCCTTCATCGCCGGCGCGAGCATTCCCGCGTAGCGGTACACGTAGCTCATGACGAAATGCGCCTGGGCATTGTCGGGCAGGCGCTGCACCAGTGCCTGAGCGGACTGGTAGGCTTTGGTCAGCTCGCCACGTTCCACGCGGTGGGCGATGATCTGGCCGGCGGCCACGATGCGATTAGGATCCAGCGCCACCGCCCGCTCAAAGGCCTGGGTGGAACGCTGGAACATTTCCTCGCCGCCGGTGGAGTACTGCGAATCGTAATACTCGCGAAGTCCCAGCTCCTCCCACGCAGGTGCGTAGTTGGGGTCGGCGGTAACAGCATGCTCCAACACCGCGATGGCGTCTTTGTTCGGCCCGGCGTCGTGAGACAGCGACAGGGCGTGCAAGTACAGATCGTAGGCCGCGGGATCATGCGGATGCGTGCCACCGGCGACCTGTCCGCCCGCCATGCCAATCGCCGGCAGCAACGCCAGGTTCACCTGCTTATTCATGGCCGATTGCAGCCCGATGAGGTCTTCCGCCGGGACGGTGAGATTGGTCTGCCAGAGCAGCTTATCGTTCGCGCCATCAACCGCTTCCAGCGTGACCATCAGGGTGTCGCCCTGCCGAAGATAATGTCCGGTGATCACGGTCCCCACGCGAAGGTCGGCCGCGACCTTCCGCGGATCGACATCATTGCCGGTGTACTTGCGGCTCATCGCTAGAGGTCGAACGTCGAGCGAGCGAGTGCCGGTCAGGGCATTGGCAACTTCGTCAGCCAGCGCAAAACTCAGGAATTCCACGCTGACGTCGCCGTTCATGTTCTGCAGTGGCAAAACCGCTATGCTGGTACGGGCGTGAGTGTTGGACCGCTGCTTGACGAACCACGCGCCCATGGGAATCAGCAGCGTGATGAGCAGGGCAATTACGCCCAGCAGGATGTAGAGTGACTTTCGGCTGGTGGTCTGAAACGTGGAACTCGATATCCGGTAGGGCAGCAGCGGCCGCATGCGCGCGGTCTCGGTCATGCCCGGTTCGGTTTCCCGCTTCAAAGACTGCAAATCGCCCTTCATGGCGAGTGCGTCGGGATAGCGGTTGCCGCGCTCCTTCTCCATGGCGCGGCCGATGATGCCTTCCAGCTCGGGCGGAAGTTTGGGGTTGAGCTTCAGCGGCGAAACCGGCTTGTGGTTCATCACCGCTTCCAGCGTGGTGACGGCGTTGTTCCCGATAAATGGCCGCTGCCCGGTCGCCATCTGGTAGAGCACCACACCCATCGAGAAAAGGTCGGTGCGGGCGTCGAGTTCCTCGCCGCGCGCCTGCTCCGGCGACATGTACACCGCCGTCCCGAAAATGTCGCCTGCGATGGTCAGTGGATCGTCGAGCGCGGTGTCGCCGGCGCGAATTCCCGGCGCGAGCTTGGCCACGCCGAAGTCGAGGATTTTCACCACCCCGAGGTTGGTCAGGAAGATGTTGGCCGGCTTGATGTCGCGATGGATGATGCCCTTGGCGTGACACGCAGCCAGCGCGTCGGAAACCTGGATCCCGACATCGAGGATCTCGTCCAACTCCATCGGCCCGCCCAGCATGCGCTCCTTCAGGCTGACGCCCTCGAGCCGCTCCATCACGATGAACGGATGGCCGTCGGAGTCCTCAACGTCATGGATGGTGCAGATGCCGGGGTGGTTAAGCTGCGAGGCGGCGCGGGCTTCCCAGAAGAAGCGATCGAGCGCGTTGCGGTCGTGCACCATCTCCGGCGGCACGAACTTCAGGGCCACGTGCCGTCCCAGGCGCGTGTCTTCCGCGTCGTACACAGCGCCCATCCCGCCGCCACCGAGTTTCGAAACGATGCGGTAGTGGGAAACGGTCTGGCCGACCAAACTGGGGGCGGCAACGTCCATTGGGCGTAATGTTAGGCCGCGCCAACGTGGCGGTCAACCGCGTGCTCCCATGAGTACTGGTGAGTAGCGTGATGCGGCGCATCCACGCTAAGATGTGAGACCTTATCCTAACGAGCGGGGAGGAACCTGTCATGACGACCAATGTTCGCAACCTCGTATGCTGCGCAGTGCTCACGCTGGCTGCGTGCGGCTTAGCTCTGGCACAGGCCGGCGACAAGGTGGAGCGGGTTCCGCTCGCCAACCCGGACTTCCCGATTTCCGCTGCGGTGGTGGTCCCCGCCGGCTACGACACCATCTACGTCAGCGGACACATCCCTAAGGTCGCCAACGCGAACGCCCCTAAGGGCAGCACGGAGATGTACGGCGACACCAAAACGCAGACCGTTTCGGTGCTGGAGCAGATCGACAACCTGCTCAAGGCCCAGCAACTCTCCATGGCCGACGTCGTGATGATGCATGTTTTCCTGGTAGGCGATCCCGCCAACGGCAACAAGATGGACTTCGCCGGAATGATGGCCGGCTACACCCAGTTCTTTGGCACGAAGCAACAGCCGAACAAACCCGCTCGCAGCGCCGTGCAGGTAGCAGCGTTGGCCGCTCCGGGCGCGCTGGTGGAGATCGAGGCCATCGCGGTACGCAAGCACTTCACGCCGTTGATGCGCAACGCGACACAAAAATAGCGCACAAGGAGATCGATTGGACAACACGCGCCGCACATTTCTAGGCCAGGCTGCTGCATCGCTGGGGCTGCTGTATCTGAGCGGGCTCACGCCCGAGATCGTGGCGCAGGCCCACGAGCATGCCAAGGCCGCTCCGCTCAATCTCACCGGACAGCCCTTCCGCTTCTTCACCGCGCAGCAGGCGGCAGACTACGAGGCCTTCGCCTCGCAGGTCTTTCCCACCGACGACACACCGGGCGCGAAAGAAGCCAACGTCGTGCGCTTCGTCGATTTCGCGCTGAGCGAGATCGAGCCGCAGAACCGGCAGGATTTCGCGAACGCTCTCAAGGCACTCAACGCGCAGGCAAAGAAGACCGCCCCCGAAGCGCTATCGTTTGCGGTGCTTCCCGCGGAGCTGCAGGCCGAAATCATGACGGCCTTCGAAAAGGCCCCCGAGTTCGGAATGTTGAAGTCGTACACCGCGACCGGCTTCTTCGGCGATCCCTCCGACGGCGGCAACAAAGACCAAATCGGCTGGAAGCTGATCGGCTTTGAAGATCACTTTTACTACGCACCGCCCTTCGGCTACTACGACGCCCAGCTTACCAAGGAGAAGGCATGAGCGCGGCGCCCACGCAACGCAAGTACAACCTGACCGATCAGGTGGACTTCCTCATCATCGGCTGCGGCGCCTCCGGCAGCGTGCTGGCGCGCGAACTCTCGCGCAACGGCTTCAGCGTCGTCGCCCTGGAGCAGGGCCCGTGGCTCGACCGCAGCCAGTTCACCCACGACGAGTATCGCGTGCAAGCGCAATCCCTGCTGACGAATAATCCGCAAAAGCAGCCCATGACGTTCCGCAAGACGCCGAACGACAAGGCCACCAAGCAGCCTGCGCTCATGTACGGCCGCATGGTCGGCGGTGGCACGGTGCACTTCACCGCCAACTACTGGCGCTTCCACGAGATCGACTTCATCGAGGCCGGCAAGAAAGGCACCATCGCTGGAACCGGCTTCGCCGACTGGCCCATCACCTACGCCGACATGGAACCGTATTACACCAAGGCCGAGTGGGACTTGGGCGTGTCGGGACTGGCCGGCGCCAGTCCGTTCGATCCGCCACGCTCCAAGCCTTACCCGCTGCCGCCGATGCCGGTGAAGTCGAGCGGCGTGCTGTTCGAGCAAGGAGCGCGCAAGCTCGGCTACCATCCCTTCCCCGCTCCGGTCGCGGTGATTTCGCAGTCGTATCAGGGACGCCTGCCCTGCGCGCACTGCGGCTTCTGCATGGGCTTCGGCTGCGAGATGGGCGCAAAGTCGAGCCCGCTGCCAAGCATGGTTCCGCAAGCCGTCGCCACCGGACGCTGCGAGATCCGCCCCAACAGCTACGTGCGCAAGATCGAACTCGACGCTCAGGGCCGCGCCATCGGCGCCATCTATATCGACCAGCGCGGCAAGGAGAACCTGCAGCACGCCAAAGCCGTCATCGTCGCCAGCAACGGCGCGGAAACGCCCCGGCTCTTACTTCTCTCGAAGTCGAACCGCTTCCCTAACGGCCTGGCGAACTCCAGCGGCATCGTCGGCAAGTATCTGATGTTCAACACCGACACCATCGCCCAGGGAACGTTCGAGCACGAGTTGAACGAGTACAAGAGCATCGAGGTCACGCGCATCGTGCAGGACTTCTACGAGGTCGATCCCAAGCTCGGCTTCTACGGTGGCGGCGGTCTTTCGGCACGATTCCTCTGGGAACCGATTTCGTTTGCCATGGCCGGACTCCCGCCCGACACACCGCAGTGGGGCAGCGGATACAAGAAGGCGCTGCAAAAGAACTTTAACCGCACCATGATGGTCATGGGCCACGGCACCTCGCTGCCCCTCGCCGATAACAGCATCTCGCTCGACGACACGCTGAAAGATGCCTGGGGAATTCCGGCCATGCGAGTCACTTACAAAGACCATCCCGACGACCTCAAGTTTGCTCAGTATCAGCTCGATCGCGGAATGGAAATCCTCGAAGCCGCGGGCGCGAATCAGCATTGGGCCTTCCCGGTGACAGAGAGCACAAACGCTGTCCACCTGCTCGGCACCTGCCGCATGGGCAACGACCCGAAGTCGTCGGTCATCAACTCCGACCATCGCACCCACGACGTCTCCAACCTTTTCATCTGCGACGGCTCCAGCTTCGTCACCAGCGGACGCGGCCAGCCAACATGCACCATCCAGACCCTCGCCTTTCGCGCCTCCGACCGAATTACCTCTCTGGCGAAGAAAGGCGAAATCTGAGGTCCGCCGCCTGAAAATAGCGCAACCCTTAACCAGGATTTACCATCACACACTTCGGGAGGAGCACTTATGCGTAAGCCGGCAATTCAGTCCAAGTTGAAAACGGTCCTTAGGCTCGGCATCTGTCTCGCTGTTGCCGCCGCACTCACGGGCCTTGCAGCCAACGCGCAAGAAACTATTGATGCGACGGCCATGGGCACCAGCACCCAGATGGGTAAAAACGTCAGCATCAAGCTCATCATCACCAGTTATTCGACGCCCGAAGACAAGAAGACGCTCGACGACGCATTCGCCAAGGGCCAGAATCAGGGACTGGTTGACGCGTTGCTGAAGATGAAGTCTGTGGGCCGCATCCAGATTCCGGGCACGATCGGCTACGACGTGTCCTACATTCGTTCGATCACGACTCCCACCGGGCGCAAGATCCGCTTCGTCACCAACCGCAAGATCTCGTTCGGCGAAGCCTACCGCAATTCTCAGTCGCAGGCCTACAACCTTTCTGGCGGCGAGATCAACATCGACGACAGCGACAGCAAGAAGAGCGCCGGCGTCCTCTATCCTGCTGCGCAACTGGTGATCAACAAGCAAGGCGAGCTACAGATCGAGCTGCGCAAGAACCCGTGGAAACTGGTAAACATCATCGTCCGCGGCAAGACCGAGAAAGAATAGCGCCACCAAAAGGGGACGATTCTATGGCAACGAAAAAATACCGCTGCACGATTTGCGGCCATATCTACGATCCGGCGGAGGGCGACCCCGATGCGGGCATCGCTCCCGGAACTGCCTTTGCCGACATTCCCGCCAATTGGGTTTGCCCCGACTGCGGCGCCACCAAGGCCGATTTCGAGCTAATCGAAGGATAAGGTCCGCGTTGTGGTGATGTAGTGCTGTAGTTCACGGCGCACAAAAAAGAATCGCGATCGTTTAAAATCAATGGCTTAGGCAGAAAATGTTCGCATGTCATTGATTCTTAAACTATTTATACGTATCCATATCTGCGCGTAGGACTTACGGGCGAAAATAGCCTGTTTTGGCGCGAACAGTTGTAATACAAGTAATACAAATCATACCAGCGCAAGTCATACAACACATACAAGTCATACACCAGACGTCAGGGTTTTGATTGTCAAAGAGCACGGCATTTCCCCGCCGGGGCGGTGGTAAGCGGCCAAGAGACACGACTCCCTTCGCGTCACCGAGGATTAGTTTTACTGAATTGGGCTGCGACGGAATAGGACGTAGGACACAGAGGTGCGTGATAAGGGCCGGCCGTCGGTGGTCGCGACTTTGTCGTTCTTCCCGTACAGGGTGATGGCAGTCTCCGGAGGCTGAAGAGCTATTTCGGCAACAGGATGTCCGTTGGCGCGCAGATGGTCGTTGTGCTCAAAGCATTCGTCGAGCACAGCGTCTCGCTCGGCCTCGGTCATTCCTTCGAATTTGCCTAGCTCGAGGTATCCCAAACAGATGTATTTCATCCATTCCTCCTTGTTTCCTGCGACTCGCTTCCTGTAAATCAGGGGCCGTAGCTCGTGGTTCTCTTATCAGATAGTCGTTCGGGAGGCCGAAAATCGACAGCTACTCGACTTTTTTAGCCTCGGCAGAGGAATCTGTGGGTGGCTGATGCGTTCGAATGGCGGCCAGAAGTTGGGCACCCACTGTGTTGGTTATGCCAGCGAGATCAAAAGCTTGAGCCGCCCGGCATATACTTGCTGCGACCGGGAAAGCAAAATGGAAATCCCGGTTTATAGTCTCTGAATGAAGCGAGCGTGATACAACCGAAAGCACCGTGAAAATCTTTAATTGGTTCAAGCCGAAATCCAATGCCCCGAAAGGCTTGGTGCGGCTTGAGGTCGAATTTACCGACGACGAGAACGCAGCCATGAGCCGCGCTATCGAGCGGTTTGGCGCTGTGGTGACGAATGCGCACGCACCAGAAGGAACACGGCTGTTTGTCCCTCCAAAAGTCCAGGACGCAATTGCGGCTCAAGGGCTGACGGAGTACGTCGCAGATCTTCAGCGGGAAATTGAGAATTCTGACCATGCTGCAACGACCGCTAGGCTAAAGGAAAAGGCCATGAAAGCACAAATGAAGGCCTATGCTGTTCACAATTTGCCGATCTACCTATTTCGGCTTGCCCGAATGTACGAGTGCGCTGGCAATGAGGCACAAAGTCAGGAATTCTCCCAGCTATTCCAACGAGCACAAGATGAGTTTCAACCGGACCAGATAGATAAAATCTTCTTGGAACTGATCGAAACCGTCGAAGAACTAGGAGATGAAGGCTGCGATATTTCTCCCACGCTTAAAGACCAACTGAACCGAGTGCTTCTTGCCTTACCCCTTTATAAAGCGGGGTTCCTGCGTTTCTCACGAAGCTCGTAATGGCAAGGTCCGGCGCGGCCAGCTCCGCAACATGAAGCCGTTTGATGCTGTCAAGGTCTAACTACGGATGAGTACTCGCCGCGAACGGTCGAGAACGACACGACTCTTGATCGACCTAGCGTGGGAACGTTTCTCCGCGTGCGACGTGTGTTGGGCAGATGAGGCAGGCGAGTTCATCGAGGATGTTCTCCGTCCCCTGCGACTGAAGCGCCGCGAATCGAAGCGGCTCTTTGAGCGGCTCACCTGCCCGTACTGCGGAGAGCGTGTCAGTGCGGGAACCTTCGTGGTGAAGTACGGCCCTGATGAACTTTTACAAGGGAGACTTCGGCGGAAGTTCGATGCAACGTACGGCGAACGTGTCCAAGATCTTCGGAAGTTCTTGATCGCCTTCCCAATGCTCGGCGCAGACCACTCGTTCGGCAAAGTGCTGTCCAAAGCGATGAAGAGAGCCCAGAGAACACCACTTCCGGCCGCGATTTGGTACCGCGCTACGACAAACCCTGTTGAGCCGAACTTTTCTCCGCGCCCAGCGCTCGAATCGATCAGAGCGAATCGCTATAACCAGATCGGGCAAGCGGCATGGTATTTAGCTTCGGACGAGAAGACTGCCGCAGTCGAAGCGATGAGAAGACCGATTGCTGGCGTTTCGATAGGCATTGCGAAAGTCGAACTCAACGAAACGATCACGGTCCTCGATCTAAGATCAGCGATCCGGGGCACCGACCCTTTGCGGCAATGGATTCTGCGCAACGTCGTTGACGGCCGCTTCATCTCTGAGCCCGCCGCCGCGGACGAGGACGGCAGGCCGGAATACCGTGTACCACAGTTCATCGCAGACCTTGCTCGCAGGAACAAGTTTCGCGGGATTCTGTACGACAGCACACGCCCATCTCCCCACAACAATCCTGATGCTGTCGGATACAACGTCGTCGTCTTTGACCCTGTCTTTGACCCACCGGCTTACACCATAGCGACTGAGAGCGCAGTTCGGTTTGTTGCCCCTGATCTTGCTGACCCTGATTATGACCCGTTCGATGAGGTGTGGCGGCTTAGGGATTGCGAATTCGCGGCCGCAATGAAGGAGTTCATGGAGGCCGCTTCGCGAGAGGCGGCTCTCACCGACACCCAACTAGAAGATCTTCTCAAAGTGCTGACGTGTCTTGCGCGGCAGGGAGGCAAGCAACCAGAGCAACGTTCGAAGAGCATTGTGAGGGCTGCCGCGCAGTGGATTCCGACGGCAATCGCTTCTGCCTCGAACCTCGCCGAATTGTGGGAACGACTCAGTCCGACGATCACGCGATTCTTTGGCATCTGAAGTTCTTGCCTGATTAGATAACCATGTCGGCCGGGCGCCCTACCAGCGTTACGGGAAAGACCTGCGGCCGGAATGCATCGACCAATCATGTGAGGAGCGTCTGCATTGAGGCCCGCAAACCCCGTGTGCTAGCATCATTTAGTTTGTATTAGTTTGTTCCTGCATCACCATGCGCAGGCCGGCATGGTGCCCCGCCATATTTGCCTCATCGGCAGCCTCGGGGTTTGTAGGCACGGCTCGCGCGTGCCGCCGGGGAAGAGCGCCTCTGAGACCAGGCGGAGTCCCGACCTGTCGCGTGACCGCGGGATGGCTCGCTCTCATCTCTCCAAGGAGTCTCAGGTGAAGAATTTCGAAGGCGCTAATATCCGTAACGTTGCCCTGGTCGGGCACTCCCATTCCGGCAAGACCTCTCTCGCATCCGCCATGCTGTTCACCGCCGGCGCTACCCAGCGCCTCACGCGCGTGGACGAAGGCAACACCGTCACCGATTACGATGACGAGGAGATCAGCCGGTCAATGTCCATCGCCGCCGCCACCGCGGTCATGGAGTGGGGCAAGACCAAGATCAACCTGCTCGACACCCCCGGCTTCAGCATGTTCATCCACGAAGCCGAGATGGTTCTCCCCGCCGTCGACAGCGCCCTCGTCGTCGTCGATGCCGTCAGCGGCGTCGAAGTCGTGACCGAGCGCATCTGGCACTATGCCGACAAGTTCCTGCTGCCCCGCGCCATCGTCTGCACCCGCATGGACCGCGAGCGCGCCGACTTTACCCGCGTCATGGAATCCCTCACCACGGCCTTCGGACGCACCGTGGTTCCCATTCAATTGCCCGTAGGCTCGGAGAAGAGTTTCACCGGCGTCGTCGACCTGGTCAAGATGCACGCCTACACCTATGAAATGGGCGGCAACGGCAAAGCGACCATCGGTCCGATCCCGGCCAACATGGAAGAAGAAGCCAAGGCCGCGCACGAGCGCCTCGTCGAACTCGTCGCCGAGGGCGACGACTCGCTGATGGAAGAGTTCTTCGAGAAGGGCACCATCGACGAGGAACACATCATCGCCGGCCTGCATAACGCCATCCGCGAAGACAAGATTTTCCCCGTACTGTTCGCCTCCGGCCTCGGCAACATGGGCACCGACGAAGTGCTCGACTTCCTCGTGGACTACATGCCCACGGCGGCCGAGCGCGGCACCGTGAAAGCTGCCGCCGTCGGCGATGCCGAGCCGGCGACCCGCAAGGTCAGCGACTCTGAGCCGCTTTCGCTGTTCGTGTTCAAAACCATCAGCGATCCGTTCTCCGGCCGCATCTCGTTCTTCAAGGTTTTCTCTGGCGTGCTCAAGAATGACGCCGTAGTGCAGAATTTCAGCCGCAGCAGCAGCGAGAAGTTCGCACACCTGTCTGTCATGCAAGGCAAGACGGCGGCGCCGGTCAACGAACTGCATGCCGGCGACATCGGCGCTGTAGCCAAGCTGAAAGACACGCTCACCGGCGACACCTTGGGCGACAAGGCGAGTCCCATTCAGTATCCGCAGGTGACGTTCGCCGAGCCCGCTATCACCTTCGCCATCGAGCCCAAGACCCGCGCCGACGAAGACAAGCTCAGCAACGGCATCCACAAGCTGATGGAAGAAGACGCCATGCTGCGCTTCTTCCGCGACGCACAGACCAAGGAATTCCTCATCGCCGGCACCGGCCAGCAGCACATCGAGGTCGTGGTCTCAAAGCTCAAGAACCGCTACCACACCGAGGTCATCCTGAAGGCGCCGAAGGTACCCTACCGCGAGACCATCCGCGGCAAGGCCGACGTGCAGGGCCGCCACAAGAAGCAGTCCGGCGGCCACGGTCAGTTCGGCGACTGCAAAATCAAAATGGAACCGCTGCCCCACGGCGGCAACTTTGAGTTCGTCAACGAGATCTTCGGCGGCTCGATTCCCAAGAACTACATTCCCGCCGTTGAGAAGGGTATCGTCGAGGCTGCCGCGCGTGGCCACCTCGCGGGTTTCCCCGTAGTCGATTTCAGGGTCATCCTCTACGACGGCTCCTACCACGATGTTGACTCGAACGAACTCTCGTTCAAGACCGCCGGTCGCATCGCCTTCCGCAAGGCGATGGAGCAGGCCAAGCCCACGCTGCTCGAGCCCATCATGAACGTCGAGATCACCATTCCCGACGAGTTCGCCGGCTCCATCATGGGCGACCTCAACAGCCGTCGCGGCCGCATCCAGGGCATGGACAACAAGGCGGGCAAGACCGTCGTTAAGGCCGTAGTCCCCATGGCCGAGATGCTCACCTACGGCACCGACCTCACCTCGATGACGCAGGGCCGCGGCAGCTTCTCCATGGAAATGGACCACTACGACTTCGTCCCGGCGTTGCAGCAGGAGAAGATCATCGCCGCCGCCAAAGCCGAGCGCGGCGAAGAAGTGGAAGAAGAAGAGTAGCTTTCTCGATACGGTGGATGCCCCATCCTTTTCGCGTTCTTTGCGAAAAGGGTGGGGACACAATCCAGCCCGGCCTCGTGCCGGGCTGTTTCGTTTTTGGTGCCGGGGGCACGGGACAGCCGCGTAGTGACCGCGCCACTGCTGGCCCTGCGTGGGTTGCTCTGCGAAAACCCGGCCGTCGCTACTCCCTAGACCTCGCGGCTCCCTTCAGTTCGTCTTATCTGGCACCAGCGTCACCGATACGGGGACCGCACGATAACCTTCGAGCTTAAAGCGCGCAACTTCGGTTCCAAACGACCCGCAGGCGTTGCATGTCGCGTCCTTGTCCTGCAGCCAAGCTGTCACTTCGAGCTTCTCGATCGAGATCGCCCCGCAAGCCACCTGCGGAGGATTCACTTTGCTCGGCGCTCGTTTCTGCATCGCATTCTCGACCGCTGAGAAGTCAATCGGCACCGCTCCGTCCGCCTGCACCACCCAGTGCCCTTCCCCGCAGCCTCCAGCCCGAAACGTGGTTGGATCCAGATTGTCGATGACTTGCGCGCCGCCAACTCTCAGCAGTCGCGCCGTACTAAGAGGCCGCTCCCATACCCCGGTGTCGATCAGCAAGTACAACTCGCGGTATTCACCCGGCGCCGATTCCATCACAATCGACTTCCACTCGACAGGCGGCGCCCACTCCGGTTGGGCCGGCTGCTTCTGCTCAGGATGCTGACGCGCCGCCTCCGCCGTGGAGGCCTCCTTCATCGCAGGGCCTGGGTTAAACGTCAGCACAATCTGCTGGATTTTTCTTCCCGACGCCTCGCCGATGAGGCTCTGCGACGTCTTCATATCGAAGTCCGACAGCTTCCGCTTGGCTCCTCCCGGCTCGACTTCGCACTGCAGGGACAGACTGTCGGTAGGGTCGCGTTCGGCGCTGGGAGTGAGATAGTACTGCAACGAATGCGGCAAATTTTCCGACGAGATCGCCTGAATACCCTCCTCGCCCGTCCAGTACACTACCGTCCGCTGCCACTGCGCGCATGCCGAAACAGACGTGAGAACGACCAGCACAACACAAATGACGGGCTTCGCCATTCGACGCTCCCCCGGTGAATCCACCTAACCAGCCTTACGCCGGCAGAATTCTACCATCGCGGCCCGGCGACTAAACTGGGCACCCACAAAATGGCTATTGTGAAGTAGACGGGTCACGTTGTGCACCCGGCGCTAAGCGGATATTGTCGCCGGCTCCGATGTAAAATGCCGACACTAGAAACGCGCCCATCGCCAATGGAGATCCGTGTGCCCCACCTGTGGCGGATATTGCTGATCGTGGCGTTAACCGCTCCTTTCCCGGCGGCGCAAGAGACACATGACCACGCGCCGCCGCAGAAGTTGGGGAAAGTCTCGTTTCCCACTTCGTGTGCACCTGCCGTTCAGCACCAGTTCGAACAAGGCGTAGCTCTTCTTCACTCGTTCGCCTACACCGCTGCCGAAAAAGCATTTCAGAGCGTGGCCAAGTTGGATCCGCAATGTGCCATGGCCCATTGGGGAATCGCCATGACGTACTATCACCAGCTCTGGGAACCACCCATCTCGCCCGACAAAATTTCGATTGCGCAAGCGGAAATCCAGCGAGCGCAACAGATCGGCCCTCGCTCGGAACGAGAACGCCAGTACATCCATGCGGCGAGCTTGGTCTACGAGAAAGCTGCCACCGTTCCGTACCCGGCGCGCGCCTTGCACTACGAAGCGGCCATGAGCGCCCTCGCGGCGAAGTACCCGCAAGATGTCGAAGCCCAGGTGTTTTACGCCCTGGCGCTACTGTCGAACGCACCTCCGACCGACAAGACACATGCCAAGCAGAAACAGGCCGCCGCTCTGCTCGAGCCGCTTGACCGCAGCTACCCCGATCACCCGGGAATCCCTCACTACCTCATCCATGCCTACGACAACGCGGAACTCGCGCCGCAAGGACTTGCCGCAGCCAGAGCCTACTCCCTGATCGCACCCTCCGCGCCGCATGCGCTGCACATGCCATCGCACATCTTCACGCGGCTCGGCCTGTGGGACGACTCCATCGCCTCCAACCTTGCGGCCCAGGCCGCGGCGCACCAGCAGGGCGACACCGGAGAAGAGCTCCACGCCATGGATTATCTGATGTACGCCTACCTGCAGAGTGGACGCGACGAAGATCGCGAGTCTGGTCATTCAACAACTCAGCAATATGAAGAACTTGAACCAAGCCGATTTCAAAAGCTCCTACGCCGCTACCGCGATGCCCGTTCGTTATGCGGTCGAGCGGCGGCAGTGGTCTGACGCCGCCGCCATTGTGCCGCCCACAGCGGCCCCGCCTCAGGTCGTCGCAATTGCCGTGTGGGCGCGGGGGCTCGGCCTCGCTCGCAGTGGTCACGCGCCCGAAGCTCGTGCCGAAATCGACACGCTGCAGCGGCTCGAAGACCAGCTTCGCGCGTCGGGCGATGCGTATTGGGCAACTCAGGTGGCGATTCTGCGGCGCGAGGTCATGGCGTGGTCAGCCCAGGCCAGCAAGCATCCGGAGGAAGCCACGGCATTGATGCGCGCAGCGGCTGACGATGAGGACGCCGTCGAGAAGCTTCCGGTAACACCGGGGCCGATTGTTCCGGCCCGCGAGCAGCTCGGGTATTTGCTGCTGGAGCAGAATCAGCCTGCTTCAGCGCTCAAGGAATTTCAGGTCGCGCTGATCAACGCGCCGGGCCGCCGCGGCGCGCTGCAGGGTGCTGCCCGCGCCGAAGAACTCGCCGGCAAGAAGTAGAATTCACAGCCGACAGTGCTCACACACCCCGTCATTCGCCGGACGGAAGGTGACAGTCTCTTCGCTCGGAATTGAGCACGGAATGCGCCCCGAATGGATTTAGCCTGGTCCTGGCTTACGGCTTCGCCGCGGAGGACTCCTTATGCGGGTGGCTCTCCGCCAGCGCGCCCAGCACCAGAGCGGCGGTTGGCAACTGCGCTTTGTCCGGATGATCGTTGATGTACTTGGCCAACAGCTTCGAGACCTCGCCCACCGTAACGTTGGGCGCATCGAATAGCGGCAAGGTCCGCGCATTGGAGTTGTAGGCCTGCAACCCATCCACCACTCCGGTCAACCAGATGTTGCACGCCGCCATATAGTTCTTCGCCTGGTTGTCAGGGCGTAAGCGTGCAGACGCGCAAATAGTCCGTGCCGGAATTACGCAACTCCGAACCGTTACTGGATTGCGCCAGCGCCATTATGGGCAGGCATAGAAGAAGAACGAGAAGTGCCGGTTTCATGCAGAGAAGTGTAGCCGACGCCGACTGCCAACTCCAAGAATCGCGGCTACTCGCTGCGGTATCCGCGCGGATGCTTCCGATGCCACTCCCACGCGCTCGCCACAATGCTCTCGACGTTCGACTGCTGCGGCTTCCATCCCAGCACGCGCTGCGCTTTCTCCGAGCTGGCGATCAGCACCGCCGGGTCTCCCGCCCGTCGCGGCATCTCGCGCGCCGGGATCGCGTGCCCCGTAACTTTACGCGCGATCTCGACAATCTCGCGCACCGTAAATCCGCTGCCGCTGCCCAGGTTGCAAATCAGCGTCTCGTGCGTCTCCAGGCCCTGCAGCGCCAGCAGGTGCGCCGCCGCCAGATCGTCAATGTGAATGTAGTCACGAACGCAGGTGCCGTCTTTCGTCGGGTAGTCGCTGCCGTAAATGGAGACGAACTCGCGCTGCCCGAGCGGCACTTGCAGGATCAGCGGAATCAGGTGGCTCTCACTTCGATGCGCCTCGCCCCGCTCCGCCGTTGCTCCCGCGGCGTTGAAGTAGCGCAGACTGGCGTAGCGCAGTCCGTGGGCATTATGCAGCCAGCGCAGCATCTGCTCCACCAGCAATTTCGACTCCCCATACGGGTTGGTGGGTGCTAACGGGTGCTCCTCGGAAATCGGCACCGTTTCCGGTTCGCCATACACCGCCGCCGTTGACGAGAACACGAAGCGCGAGACCTCGTGCTTCAACATCGTGCGCAACAACGTGAGCGTGCGCAGCGAGTTGTTTTCGAAGTATTTGTCGGGAAACTTCACCGACTCGCCCGCCTCGATCAGCGCTGCGAAATGCAGCACGGCGTCGAAGGAATGGCTGGCGAACAGTCCGTCAAGCGCAACCTGGTCGCCGGTGTCTCCTTGCACGAACTCAGCCGCGGCCGGCGCCGCCTCGCGCCATCCCATGCTGAGATTGTCCAGGACCGTAACCGTGTGTCCCTCGCGGAGAAGGTGCTCGGTAACCACACTACCGATGTAGCCGGCGCCGCCGGTCACGAGAATGTGCATGGAATTCCCGGAGATCGACACCTATTTCGTGATCACACCGCAGGCAATGCGCGCGCCCGCGTTGCCCGCAGGGTCGGTCTTCATGTCGTCGGGCGCGGCGTGAATCATCAGCGCCGTGCCTCCATTGGCAAGCAGCGAGTTGGGTTCGCTGCCCGTACCCAGCACCACGTCGACATCCTTGATTGTGACCTTGGCCTTGCCGTCCGGCTTCACTGTGAAGTTCGCCATGTCGCCGTTGTGATGACCTTGCGGGTTCAGAAAGCCGTGCTGCTTTTTGTCAGGATTGAAATGCCCGCCTGCAGTTTTGAAGTCAGGCGGATCGCACTTGGCGTTCTGGTGAAAATGCAGCGCGTGTACCCCGGGCGGCAGATCCTTCACGTCCAACTGGACCTCGACACCTTTCCCCGACGACTTGATCGTGGCCGAACCCACGCTTTGCCCCTTGGCGTCTTTCAGCGCGACCGTGGTCTTCTTCACCGGCTTGGCGGCGTTGTCGTCCTTCGCCAGCGCCGGAAAAACCATTGCAATTGAAGTTATAACAAGCAGGGCGGTGCGAGCGATTCGGGGAGTCATAGTAGCAAGAGTTTTATCATAAATAGCCATCCAGCGAAGGTTCAGGCGGGCAAGACCGCGACGCCTTCCCGGCTCCAAAACGGCTTCCATTGTCCAGATTCTGGATAGCGGCCGTCCCGATTCCAGAAATTGGACGCCTCGCGAGCCACTCAACCAGCAGATTAGCAAGATATAACGCCTGCCTAATCAATAACTTACCTCGACGCCATCAGTTTGGTAGTAGTCTTGCAACGTCATCATTAGCACTTTACGGTTATCTTCTTATAGCAACAAAGTGCTCCATTACAGGCGATTTCCTTGCCGGCACTCACCAAGTGCACCCGGCAAGGCAGATGGGACTCACAATGGCGGAGCCACGTCTTATCGAGAATTCTCACTGCCCCGAACATCGCTCGCGCGATGACCGGCACTGGCTCGCGGCCTACACCCGCGCGCAGCACGAGGTCACCGTCGCCCGCCAATTGGAAGCCAAGTCCGTGTCTTTCCTCCTCCCGACACACATGAAGACTTCGCGCTGGAGTGACCGGGTCAGGCAGACCCCCGCGCCGTTGTTCCCCTGCTATGTTTTCGTGCATGTCAGTCCCGAAGAGCGGGTGCGAGTGTTGCAGACCTCCGGAGTCGTGAACATCGTCTCGGTGGGCGGACGCCCCGCGCCGCTGCAGGAGGAAGAAGTTGCATTGCTCCGCCAGTGTGCCGCCCGGCCGCAGGCGTTCCAACCGCACGCATTCCTTCAGATTGGGCAGCGGGTGCGGGTAAAGCAGGGACCGTTTGCCGGATGGGAAGGAGTACTGACCGGCCGCAAGAACGCTTCCCGGCTGGTCGTGAGCCTGCAGCAGATTATGCAATCGGTGGCTGTCGACCTTGCTGGCGCTGACGTGGAAGCGGTGAACTGAAATTAAGGGTGTTTCGCTGTAGTCCCACAATGTAAGACCGCAACCCACAACCAACCCAACCACTGCAACTAACCCGGCCGTCCGGTGGCAATCATCGCCCGGGCGGCCGACTTCCGAGTCATGCCATGAGTTCAACTTCTTTTACCGGTACTGCTCCGCTGGGCAGGGTCCTTCCCTTTCCGGCACTCAGCGAAGCGCGCAGCGCGTCCCAGGCCGACGGCGTCCATCGGTTTGAACTGGCCGTCGCTACTCTGGAGCGCGTCCTCGACGTTTGCGCCGTGGTCGTCGCGGTCCTCCTGGCCTCTGCCATTACTGGCTGGTGGCGCGGCGCGCCACTATACTCAGCCGAATCGACAACGTTAGCGTCCCTCGGATTCGGCGTCTTAATGGTTCTGCTGCTCGAGAAGCGCGGCGATTACCGGCCATGCCTGAGCCTGCTGGCGGTTCGCGAAACCGAACGTTTGCTGCGGGCGACGCTCACCGGCTTTCTTCTCGGATTGCCGCTCCTCGTCGCACTAACCAAGGCCGTGCCGCGGATCACCGTGGGCTTCGCCGCCCTACTGGTTCCGCTGGCACTGGCGGTGGAGAAGAGTTTCACACATCGCATCCTTTGCGCCTTGCGCCTACCGGCGGGCGTGATGCGCAGGGCGGTCATCGTAGGAACCGGCACACTAGGCCGGAGGATTTTCTCGGCGCTGGTGCGCTCGCCCAAGCTGGGCATGGATCCAGTGGCGTTCGTCGAGGTCACCGGCCCGGCTGCCGAGGCGGTGGTCTTCGAATCGTCATACCAGCGGAAGCGCCAGGCACGCGTCCTGACCGAACCGGTGACCGCGAAACTGCTGCGCCGCCTGGGGGCGAGCATCGTAATCCTCGCCGAACCCGAACTGGCAGCCGAAGAAGCAGCCGACATCCGCGCCGAGTCAGACGCCGCCGGCGCCACCGTGTGCGTCATTCCCGAGCCCTTCCGCCAAGCTAGCTGCGTCACCGAGTACATCGAGTTGGACGGCGTGATGCTCGCCTACTCCGCCAAAAGAAGCGAGCGTGTTCCCTACGAAGCGGCCAAGCGCTCGCTTGACATCGGAGTTTCGCTGGTCTCGCTGTTGCTGATGGCGCCGGTTTTGGCGGCTGCTGCCCTGGCGGTGAAGCTTTCATCGCCCGGGCCTGTACTCTTCCGGCAGAAGCGGGTGGGTCGCCTTGGCCGCGAGTTCGAGATGTTGAAGTTCCGCTCCATGCATCTGGACTGCCCTCAGTACGCCGTGTCGCCAATCAGCGGCGCCGATGACCGAATCACTTCCGTCGGACGTTTCCTGCGCCACAGCTGCATCGACGAGTTGCCGCAACTGGTCAACGTCCTGCGCGGCGACATGTCGTTAGTGGGCCCCCGGCCGGAAATGTCGTTTATCGTGGAGCAGTATGAATCCGTGCACCTGCAGCGGCTTGCGGTAAAGCCGGGCATTACCGGACTGTGGCAGTTGAGCGCCGACCGAGCGTCGCCCATTCACGAAAATATTTCCTACGACTTGTATTATGTGCAGCACCGCAGCCTGTGGATGGACGTGGCGATCCTGCTGCACACCGTGGTGTTTGCATTCCGCGGGGTGTGAAGACGCCGGCTGCCCTTCCCCCACAAACCGCCCAACTGCATTCCTCACCACCACAGCCAAAAAGAGAATTCATGCACATCACGGTCATAGGTTCGGGATATGTGGGCCTGGTCACGGCGGCGTGTCTGGCGGAAATCGGCCACCAGGTAATCGCCGTCGATTCCGACGCCGCCAAAATCGCCGCGCTGGAGCGCGGCGAAATACCGATCTTCGAGACCTTGCTCCCCGAATTGCTGCAGCGCCACCACGGACGCCGCCTGCGCTTCTCCTCCCATCCCCGGGCGGCCGTTACCGCCTCGGACGTGGTATTCCTCGCGGTGGGTACGCCGCAAAGCGATAGTGGGGAGGCTGACTTGTCGCAGATCGAAACCGCGGCGCGGGAGATCGCACCCGCACTCCACCGCTCGACCCTGATTGTGGAGAAGAGCACGGTGCCGGTATGTACCTGCGAGCGCCTGCGCCAAGTCCTGCTGGATGAAGGTGCACGACCAGGGTGGTTTTCTGTGGCGTCGAACCCGGAGTTCCTTCGCGAAGGCAGCGCGGTAACTGATTTTCTCTACCCCGACCGAATTGTCGTGGGCGCGGACGATGAGTTCGCCGAGTTCCTGCTGCGCGAAGTGTATCGGCCGCTGGCCAGCGGAGCCTATTACCGACTGGAGGAAGCCGTCCCCTGTCCCTCGTGGGTGAAGGGCCGCGCCAAGCTGCTGGTCAGCAGCGCAAAAAGCGCGGAGCTGATTAAGCACGCGTCGAATGCGTTCCTGGCAACCAAGATTTCCTACATCAACACCGTGGCGCGGCTGGCCGAGGCTGTAGGCGCCGATATCGACGAGGTGTGCGCCGGTATGGGCGCGGACCGCCGCATCGGCAGCGAGTTCTTGGGTGCGGGCGTAGGCTACGGTGGATCGTGCTTCCCCAAAGACGTGGCCGCCTTCGAAGCCGTGGCAAGGCACTGCGGTGTTGACTTCTCTCTTTTGCACGACGTGGCGCGCGTGAACCACGAGCAGCAGACGCTCTTCGTCCAGCGCGTCCGGCAGGAGTTAGCTCCGCTGCCCGGCAAGCGCCTCGGCGTTCTGGGGCTGGCCTTCAAAGAAGACACCGACGACGTGAGGGAGTCTCCCGCCATTGCAATCGTCCGCGATCTGGTTGAGCAGGGTGCTGCCGTGTGCGCCCACGACCCCGCAGCAATGGCGCGCGCCCGCGAAGCCCTGCTGCCCGCCCAAATTACCTACGCCCATGACGCCTACGACGCCGCCTGCGGTGCCGACGCGCTCCTGATTCTTACCGCATGGCGTCAGTTCCGCGAGCTCGATCTGCGCAGGCTTCATTCCGTAATGAAGGAGCCTGTAGTATTCGATGGCCGCAACCTGTTTGCACCGGAAGCGATGCTGGCAGCCGGCTTCATGTACCACAGTGTGGGACGTCCATCGCGCCCCCCCGCGCCATCGCCCGCATGGGACACCAAACCCGGCAAGGCCAAGCCTGACTTGCCGGCCCAGAACTTCGATCCGCCTACCATTCAGCTTCAAGACGCTCGTAACAGGTAAAGAACTACGTTCAGGTCTTCCGTTTGGTTTCCACCTCTGCATGACAACTCCCCCCAAACTTCCCGGCGAGCACTTGCTGACCGAGGCGCGCCCCTGGCCGCAGTTTGCGATTACAGGGCCGCGTCAGTTTGACGAGTCGCTGATGACCGAAGTTCGCAGGATGTTTCGTCGCCACCTGCGGCTCATAGCCATCTGTACGGTGACGTGCCTGTTCCTCGCCGGGACCTACCTCCTGCTGAAAGCGCCTCTCTTCGAGGCGGCCGCGCAAATCGAAGTGCGTCCGGCTGGTTCCAACTCGCTCGGCCTCGACGAGATGGCCGCCAAACTCTTCAGCCCCGCCGAGGCCAACACCGAGTTGCAGGGCGCGGTACAGGTGCTGCAAAGCAACACCATCGCTCTCGAGGTGATGCAGCAGCTGCATCTGCCACAGCGCACCGATTTTGCTGGAAGCTGGCGCCAGAACGGCGACACCCCGGCCGAGTCGCTCCCTCCCGACGTGCGCGACCACCTGCTGGCGCGCTTCCGCAAGGGCCTCAGTGTCAGCGTGGTCCCCAAGACCGACATTGTGATGGTGCGTTTCAAGTCGCGCAGCCCGGAGCTCTCGGCCGCGGTCGTGAACTCCATCATCGGCACCTACACCGAGCGCAAGATCCGTACCAGTTACGACTCCACCACGCAGGTCTCCAACTGGCTTTCCGCCCAGATGGACGACCTCAAGCGCAAAGCCAGCGAATCGCAGGAAAAGCTCGCGGAACTGCAGCGGACCACCGGCCTCATCGGCGTTGACGAAACCAGCAACATCGTCACCGACAAGCTCAAGCAACTCGATGAGCAATTGACGGCAGCGCAGGCGGACCGGGTGGTGAAAGAAGCGCGGTACCGCATCGCAACGTCGGGCAACCCGGAGCTGCTGGTCTCTGCCGCCCCGGACCCGACGTTGCAGCTCCTTCGCACCCAGGAGGCGGAACTGCGCCTCCAGTTCACCCAACTCAGCACCAAGTTCGGCAACGGCTATCCCAAGCTGGCCGAGGTGACCGCGCAGGTGGCCAAGGTCGACCAGGCCATCGACGTCGAGCTCAACAAGCTCAGCGAGCGCTACAAGAACGACTACCTCGCGGCGCTCAATGCGGAAAAGTCGCTGCGCGCCGCCTTCGACGAGCAGAAGCAAAAGGCCTACGACCTGAACTACGGCGCGGCCCAATACGCCATGTTGAAACACGAGGTCGAAACCACCCGCGATCTCTATGACACGCTGCAACGCAAGTTGAAGGAAGCCGGCATTTCCGCGGGCCTGGCCTCGGCCAACATAGGTCTCGTGGACGCCGCGCAGGTGCCCTCCGAGCCCGTCGAACCGCGCGTCCCCGATCGTGCTCGGCCTCGGGCTGGGTGCCGGGCTCATGTTCGGCACACTGGGCGCAGTGGTGCTTGAGGCGACAGATACCACCATCCGCTCCGGCGAAGAGGCCGAAGCGCTGTGCGAGGTTCCGTCGCTCGCCACCATTCCCCGCATCGGCGCAGCCAACGGCCTGGGACTGCACTGGCCCCACGTCGTGCAGAGCGGTCACGAGTGGACGGTGATCGCCCAGCACGAGCCGTACTCCATGGCGGCGGAGTCCTATCGCACGCTGCGCAGCTCGCTGCTGCTGGGGGCAGCCGCTGATGCCCGCGTGCTCGTCATTACCAGCGCTCTTCCCGGCGAGGGCAAGACCCTCACCGCCGTGAACTGCGCGACCGTGCTGGCGCAACAGGGCTCGCGGGTCTTGCTGGTCGACGCCGATCTGCGCCGCTCGTCCCTGCACCGGACTCTGCAGGTCCCACGAGAGCCGGGCCTCGGCGACGTCCTCAGCGGGCGTTGCGCAGCGCAAGCAGCAGCCATCGAACTACAGGGAATTCCCCGCCTCTCGGTGGTCAGCGGAGGGCGCACGCTGGAGTATCCTGCCGAAGCCCTTGCGTCGCCGGAAATGACGGCGGCTCTTCGTTGCTGGCGCGAACAATACGACCGCGTCGTCATCGATACGCCTCCGGTGGCCATGGTGACCGACGCGGTTGTCCTGGCAGCGCAGGCCGATGCGGTCTTGCTGGTGGCCATGGCCTCGGGCACCACCCGCCAGGCGCTAGTGCGGACCCGGGATCTGCTGCTGCGCGCCCATGCCCGCATTGTCGGCGTGGTCGTGAACGGCGTCGATTCCACCTACCAGAACAGTTATTACCACGGCTATCGACGCCGCGAGGATGAGAGCGGATATGACCCGAAACCTACAACATAGTCTTTTCGTTCTGGATCGGCAATGGCGCTTAGTCTCTCGCTGCTGCGCGTATCGCCGGCAGCGGTGGCACAGACCGCAACTCCGGCGCCGACAGCAGCTCCGGCGATAAAGCTGGACGCAGGCGACCTGCTCGAGGTCACCACCTTCGACACGCCCGAGCTCTCGGGCAAGTTTCGCGTCGACAGCCGCGGCTACGTGACTCTTCCGGTCGGCGGGGCGCTGCCCGTGCAGGGGCTGACGGCCGAGCAGGCGGCCACCGCCATCGAACGCTTCCTGCGCAATCGCGACATCCTCAAGAACCCGCACGTGACCGTCCTTGTGTTGGAGTACGCCACCCAAGGTGTGAGCGTATTGGGCGAAGTCAAGCAGCCGGGCATTTATCCGCTCGCCGGCAAACATGGAGTGCTCGACTTCATTTCGATGGCCGGAGGTCTGACCTCGACCGCGTCACGTGTGGTGAGCATTACGCACCGGGCTCCGCCCTGGGACACCACCACCGTGAATCTGGCTGGTGCGCACAACAATTCCCTGGAAAACGATGTCGAGGTTCAACCCGGCGACCGCGTGGTCGCGTTACGTGCAGGTGTGGTGTATGTGATCGGCGATGTCGGCAAGCCGGGCGGCTACGTGCTCGACGGCAACGGCGTCACCGTCGTGCAGGCGCTCGCGCTGGCGCAGGGCATGAACCGCACCGCAAAGTCGAACGGCATGCTCATCCGCAATGCGTCCGGCGCGCGCACCCAAACCGAACTGGCGCTGACCAAAATCTTCGCGAACAAGGCCCCTGACCCGAAGCTCGAGGACGGGGACATCGTGTACGTCCCGCTCAGCGCGGCGAAAGACTGGACCAACAAGGGCGTGACGGCGGCAATGCAGATGGCCGTCGGCATGGTGATCTATGGCCACTACTGACAAGCCGGGCCCCACGTTCCGGTCTCCCGCATCGGGTAAAGCGCCCTCCAGACGGAGAGAAATCACCACCCGTCTCGCCGCTTTGTCGTCTCGCAACAAAAAAGCCCCTTCCTCGCAGCGCGGACTTTGGGTCGTCCTCCTGGGCCCCGACGGCGCGGGCAAGTCATCGGTCATCGACGGTATCGGCGACGGGGTGGCTGCCGGATTCACCGCCTGTGAAGCCTTCCACTTGCGTCCTGCGCTGTTTCGCAAGGCACGGGTAGCCAAGCCGAACCGCGACCCGCATGGGCGCTCCGCCCGCGGACCGCTCGTGACCTTCGGCAAACTCGCGTATCTACTCGCCGCGAATTGGCTCGGCTACCTGGCGAAGGTAAAGCCCCGGCTCGCGCGCGGAGCCCTGGTCGTCTTCGACCGCTATTTCTCCGACGGGCTGGTCGATCCCAAACGCTACCGCCTGCCCCAGTCGTGCGCCTGGCTGGTGGCGCTGGTGGAGCGCGCTCTGCCCAAACCCGACTTGTACGTCGTCCTCGAAGCGTCGGCGCAAGTGCTCGGCCTGCGTAAGCACGAGGTGGCCCCCGCCGAGGTCGAACGGCAGTGCCGCGACTACCACAAGCTGGCGGTGAGCCTCCCCAATGCGGTCGTCGTGGACGCCGCTCGCCCGCTCGCCGCCGTTGTAAATGAAGTGATCGAGCACAGCATCGAATGTCATCTGGCGCGGCATTGGCGACCTCTGGAGACGGTTCGGTGACCGCACCTGACATCGCCGAAGCTGTCTTCCGGAAGCTAGCCGGCGCTGGCCTGCCTACAGAAGCACTGCGCCTCGTCGCGGTGCCGGGCGGCACGCAAACTCGCTGGCTGCTGCCCGCCGGGGAGCGCGGCATCGGTTCGGTGCTGGCCAGTTGGACTCCTTACCGCGCCTGGCCTCGACTGGCGTGGAGCGTGGTGCGCGCGGCCAGCGGAGTGCGGCGCTCGGCTGCTCTGCCCGGCGTCGCCTCGTTCGACGTCCAAGGCGTTGTCGCAACAAGCTGGCAGTCGCTCGGCTGGCGATGGAGCGGCGTCCCGATTCCTGTGATCTACGTCGGCACCCCGGGGCCGAATCGAAAAGCCGTCGTGCATCTTGTCGAGCCGGCAACTTCCCAGTGCCGTGCGGTAGTAAAGGTCCCGCTGACCGATGTGGCGAAGGCCGCGATCCTGCACGAGGCCGGCGTCCTGCAAGCTCTGGAATGCGACCGCTACCCGCACGCGCCGCGTCTGCTATACACCGACCCTGCGCGCGGCATCTCGACGCAAACATTTATCGCCGGACGGCCGGGAACACGCAAACTCGCTCCGGATTATTTCCGCCTCCTCCGAACGCTCCTGCGGGCGGACAAAGCAACTTCCCTCGCAGCCCACTCCGATCGGTGGGCACCCCACAACGACACGGCCTGGGCCGTCCGCGAACTGCGCGACGACACTCCACTTCCGGCCTGCTGGGAGCATGGAGACTTCACGCCCTGGAACATCCGCCGGCTCTCCAACGGCGAGTGCGCAGTGCTCGACTGGGAGTCCGCCCGAGCTGACGGCCTGCCCCTGATCGATGCGTTCCACTTCCTCCACATGCAGGACTTCCTGTTTGGCGAAAGGCCGAGGCTTCAACGGAGCCACCCTGTCGCGACGAAGCAACTGCCCTGGGCATCGGCGCCGCGCCAACTCCGCAAGCTCGAGATCGCCTACCTGCTCGCTGCAGCCGCCGAGTGCGCCCGGTCCGGAAATGCGGAGCGCATGCACTTTGCAGAACACGCCCTCGAACTGATGCCGGAGCAAGTAGCATGACGGCGGCTCTAGCCCCGACGCCCGTCGAACATAGCGTTGTGGCCGCAGCACGCGCCGACATGTTCTCCGCGCTTGTCGATGAGCTGAACCACTCGCGAGAGCCCTACTGTCTCTTGAGCGGCTTCGAGAGTTTTCCCGGCGTCGGCGACTCCGACATCGATCTCATGGTTCACCCTGTCCACGCGGCGCGTGTTGTGCCCGTGTTGCAGTCCGTCGCTCGGCGTTGCGGCGCCCTGCTGGTGCAGTCCCTTCAGCACGAGACTGGCGCGTGGTATTTCGTTCTGGCCAAGCCGGTTGCCGACGGAGTCGCCTACCTCCATCCCGATTGCACCACCGACTACCGCCGCAACGGACGCCTCTGGCTGCGCGCGGATGCAGTCCTCCGGGGCCGCCGACCCTTCCTCGATTTTTACGTGCCCGCCGCTGCCGACGAGTTCGCCTACTACCTCATCAAGAAGGCGCTGAAGCAGGACTTCACCGCCCCGCACTTTCAACGCCTGCGCGACACGTACGCGAGCTCTCCTCAAGAATGTACCGAGCGAATGACGCGCGTCTGGCCGGCGAAGACCGTGCGCACCGTGGTCTCCGCTCTGTTGGAGAACGACCTGTGGCGATTGCGCTGGAACCTGCCTTCGCTGTCCGCCGAACTGCACGCGTCATCGCCGATCGAGCCGTGGCCCGCGCGAACCACCCAATGCGCTCGCGAATGGAAGCGTCGCGTGTCCCGCGTGGCCCATCCCACCGGCCTTACCATCGTCATCCATCGCGGCAACGCCTCGCAGCGTTCTGAACTGGCGACAGCTCTCGAAACGAACCTCCGCCCGGCCTTCCGCCGCACAGTCGTCATCGGCGAAGACTCTGCCATGCACCCCCTGCGCCGCTGGCACGCCATGATGCGCTCCACCCTGGTGATTCACCAGCGGGCATCGTCACCGCCCGGCGTCCTCACCCGAAATCAAATTTGCTTCGACATGACCAATGCCCCGCCGACTGCTCGCTCCGCCACTGACGCCGCCCTGCAATGGCTGGCCCGTCGCCTGCAGCGTCGCATCGGCGGCTGACAAGGAACCTTACCGAATGGCGCGAATCTTGCTCTCGGCCTACGCCTGCGAACCCGGCAAAGGCTCCGAACCCGAGGTCGGCTGGATGTGGGCCACCGAGCTGGCCGCCGCCGGACACGAGGTCTGGGTCATCACCCGCGCCACCAACCGCGCCGCCATCGAGGCCTGCACCAACGCCCGCCGCCCACCGCTTCTGCATTTCGTTTATTTCGACCTCCCCGCATTGGCTGCGCCGGTGGAAGCGCGGCAACCGCGGCGTCCACTGGTACTACGCACTCTGGCAATGGGGCGCTTACCGCATGGCGCGCCGCCTGACCCGCCGCATCCGGTTTGACCGCGTGCACCATGTCACCTTCGTCGGCTTACGCGCCCCCAGCTTCATGGGCCTGCTTGGCCTGCCGTTTGTCCTCGGGCCTGTGTCGGGCGGCGAATGTGTGCCACGGCCGCTGCGCCGCGGAATGTCACGATCGGCGCGCCTCCGCGAATGGATGCGCGACGTTGCCAACCGCGCCACCCGCCTCGATCCGCTCATGCGCCACACTTTCCGCAACGCCGAGCGCATTCTGCTGGCCACGCCCGAGTCGCGAGCGCTGGTTCCGCAAGCCTTCCACGCCAAATGTGAGGTGCAACTCGGCGTCGGGCTGAGCCGCGAATACCTGGGATGGACCGGCCCCCGCACCCAACCTCACACTCCAGCGCTACGCTTGCTCTACGCCGGACGCCTGCTCGAATGGAAGGGCGTCGATCTGGCGCTGCGAGCGGTGCAGGCCGCGCGCGATCGCGGCGTCGCCATCCGCTTCACCATCGTCGGCAGCGGTCCCGCCGAACCGGCATTGCGCCAGCTAGCTTCAGAACTTGCCTTACAAGACATCGTCCGCTGGCTCAAGTGGCTCCCGCAATCCGAGCTCGAGCAACGCTATTCCCTCCACGATGCGCTGCTCTTCCCTAGCCTTCGTGACTCCGGCGGAATGGTCGTGCTCGAAGCGCTCGCCCACGGCCTTCCGGTGGTCTGCACCGACTGCGGCGGGCCCGGCATCATCGTGACCGAACGCTGCGGCCGGGTGGTCGCGACGGGCGCGCGGCGCAACGACGAAGTGGTGACCGGGCTGGCCGATGCGCTCCTCGAGTTAAGCAGCGATCGCGCCCTCCTGAAAAAGTTGGCCCGCGCCGCGCGCGCTCGCGCTTGGGACTTTGATTTCCACCGCGTCGTCACCAGGGTGCATCCCGCCTGTCTCGCCGAACCCCGCCGGCGCGACATCGTACCTTCCGCGTCCAGCCATCCCATTTAAGCCTATGGCGACAACATCACAACTCGATTGGCGAGCGCGCACTGCCTCTCCCGAGCAACGATCCTCGCCAGCCACCACCGTTGGACGCTCCGAATCTGCCAGGCTGTCGTCCTGCTCCCTCTGTTCTGCCTGATCCTGCTGCCGGAATATGTTCAGGGCCTCAGCCGATCCCGACACCAAGTCCATTCTCTACCGCGTCACCATCGGACCTCTGCGCCTGGTCGATGTCCTGCTGCTCGCCATCATCTTCGCCCATGCTGTCGCCTGGGCCGGTTCGCGACGGCTGCGCATCCGAATTCCCCGGGCACTCGCTCTGCCCGCAACCGGCTTCGCAATCGCAATTGCCATGGCCGCGCTTTACGGCGCGCTGCACGGCGGCACAAACCTCTTCTTCGACTGGCGCGCCCTCGCCTTGGGAATCGGCATGTACGTGGTATTCGCGGTGTGGCTCTCTGCCCCGCAATCCATCGACTTCGCCATGCGCCTCTTCGTCGCCTTCATGGCGCTGCGCATCGCATGGATTCTCGCCGACTTCTTCAGCGGTGGCGGCGACGTGCTGGTCGGCGTGCGCATTCCCGTGTTTGATGGGCCAGTCCTGTCGGCGGTCGTCTTCACCGCATTGTTGTCAGCCTGCCTGGCCGACGCCGCGCGCGGATTCCCCGCGCTGTCATGGATATCGCTCAGCGCGGCGTCCTACCTCCTCGTCTTACTCTCCTTCCGCAGGACCTTCTGGACGGAACTCGGCCTCGGCACTCTGCTCCTGCTGTTGTCCCAACGCCAACGGCGAGGTCGAAAACTCTTTCTGGCAACCGCTTCTCTGCTCGCCGTCGCGGCTCTGCTCGGCCCCGCATTTTACTACCGCGTGAACAGCATGGACTTCACCCGCGATGACACCGAGTTCAGCCAGGGCAATCCCGACCACGTCGGCGAGGTGCTCGACGCCTGGGAGCAGGTGCAGCGCAATCCCGTCATGGGCATCGGTCTCGGTCGCTCCTTCCAGACCCTTCGCATTCAGAACTGGAAGGAGGAGTCCGTCATGGTCCACAACGCTCCCCTCCACGTCTGGCTGAAGTACGGCCTCCTCGGTCTGCTCGGTTATCTATGGTTTCACTTCGCCCTGTTTCGTTGGCTGTGGCGGCAGAATCAGATTTCGCGCGCAACCCCACACGGCCCCGCCTCCCTGACCCGTCTGGCCTGGCTCGGCGCGACGCTCGCCTACCTCGCCGCGCAGTTCGTGGTCTCACTCGGCTTCACGCCCTGGCCCTATTCCTCGTTGCAATCCACCATCTTGATCGCCTTCCTGCTGGCCGTCGCGATGTCAGGAGATAACACATGGAATTACCAACCCTATCCGTCGTCACTCCCTCGCTGAACAGCGGCGCGTTTCTCGAAGATGCGATCCTGAGCGTCGCCCGACAGCAGGGCGTGCAGGCCGAGCACCTTGTGCAAGACTCGCTCTCCCGCGACAACACCCTGCAGATCCTCCGCCGCTATCCACACCTGCGCTGGCAGTGGGAGAGCGACTGCGGCCAATCCGACGCCATCAATCGCGGCTTTCTGCGAGCCACCGGCGACCTCGTCGGCTGGCTCAACGCCGACGACTATTACCTGCCCGGCGGTCTGCAGGCCATCGCCGAGCGCGGCGGCCGCGCATCCAGAGGCCGATGTCTTCTACGGCGACTGCGTCTTTGTCGATGGCCGCGGCAGCATCACCCGCTCCAAAGTCGAGCACGACTTCGACCCCGACATCCTCTTTTACTTCGGATGCTACATTCCTTCCACCGCCACCTTCTTCCGCCGGCGCGTGATCGAGCAGGGCTACCTACTCGATTGCGACTTCCGCGTCTGCATGGACTTCGAGTACTTCGTGCGACTGGCCACAGCCGGCTTTCGCTTCCACTATGTGCCGCAATTCATCGCGGCCTTTCGCTGGCACCGCGACAACATCAGCCTGCAGCATGTCGAACGCCGCGCCTACGAGCGCCACGAGGTACAGCGCCGCTACGGCGCGTCGGCCAGCTCGCATCTGACCATGGAACTCCTTCGCCAGGGCTTCCGCGCCAAGCGCGTGCTGCGAAAAATCGCCAGCGGCAACGCCTGGCGCGAACTGAAGATCCGGCGGCAGAAAGGCGAACCCACACTCTGGATGCGCGACACGGAGGTACAGCTCAAATGCGCAAGCCTGGCGTGCTTGTAATCCACAACCGCTACCAACTCGCGGGCGGCGAAGATGCCGTGGTCCGCGCCGAGGTCGCTCTCCTGCGCCGCCACGGCCATCGCGTCACCGAGTTCGTTCGCGACAACGCCGTCATCGCGCGCTTGGGCCCCCTGCGTCAGGCTGCCCTTTTCGCCACCACCACCTGGAACCAAACCGTGTACCGCGAGTTGCGCCAACTCATTCGACGCGAACGCCCGCAAATCGCACACTGTCACAACCTCGTGCCGCTGATTAGCCCCGCCGCCTATTACGCCTGCCGCGAAGAGGGCGTCCCCGTCGTCCAGACCCTGCACAACTTTCGCCTCCGCTGCCCCGCCGGCACCATGTTTCACCACGGCGCAGCCTGCGGCAACTGCTCGGGCGAGTTACAGAAAGCTGTGGCGCTGGGCTGCTACCGTGGCTCGCCGACGCAGACCGCGGCCGTAGCTCTCATGCTGGCCGCCCACCGGTCCCTGAATACTTACCGGCAGATGGTCGATGCCTACTCCGCGCCCAGCGCCTTCTGCGCGGCGCAGGTGGCGTGTTCCGGCATTCCTCGGCAGAGAATCGTAGTGCGCCCGAACTTCCTGCTCAATGACCCGGGCCCCCGTACCGCCAGCCAAAACTTCGCCCTCTTTGTCGGTCGCCTCTGCGAAGAAAAAGGTGTTCGCCAACTCTTGCAGGCTTGGCCCCGGCTTCCCCACGTCCCGCTCGTAATCGTCGGCGACGGCCCCCTGCGCGCCGAACTGCAATGCGCCGACCTTCCCAACGTCTCGCTCTCCGGCGCGCTCTCTCCTGCCGATACTCTGGCCAAAATCAAAGCCGCTCGCTTCCTCATTTTTCCCAGCATCGGCTACGAAACCTTCGGCATGGCCGTGCTCGAATCCGCAGCCTGCGGCGTCGCTACCATCGCCTCGCGCCTCGGCGCGCTGCCCGAGCTTGTCCACGAAGGTCAAACCGGCCTGCTCTTCGATCCCTCAAATTGCGATGAGTTGGTCGATAAGATCCACTGGGCCTGGTCGCATCCCGTAACCATAAACCAGATGGGAGCCGCCGCGCGCCGCCGCTATCTCCAGCACTTCACCGCCGAGCGTGCGTACGAGGACTTGATCGCCCTCTATCGCGAGCTATCTCCAGAATTCGCCGACCTTGCAACAACTACTGGCGCGGTCGCATGACGGGCGAGAATCGTTTCACTCGCCCTGAGGAATCGGTCCAGCGGCACACCCCGCAATAAGCAGACCCAGGGCCTCGCGATCGAGACCCTGGTATCTATCCGCGAAATTGAGCCACAACCTACGACAGCAGTTGCATGGGGTTCTTGCCTTGAGTACCCATGACGTACCACGCAGTGGCTCCGATATGCAGATACGGGAAATAGTTGAAGCCGAAGCCGGTATTCAGGATGCTGGTCGAGGCGGTGAGGCCCTGTCCAACCACCAGCGATTGACCATTGACGGTCTGTCCCGCGCCCAGGCTGTTCTGTGCCACCTGACAACTCTCCACCAGTGAGGTGGCCAAGTTCACATCCCCATGAAAGCTGGGGATGTCCTGAGCCGGAGGCAGCTTGCGCAACGCAAGTGCGCCGATCAAATGCCCGGTGCCCTCCAGCCAAACGGCGTCGGCATCGACTGTGTTGTCGCCCAGCACCGTGCCCAGCTTGCTGAGGCTGGCGTAAGTCATGCCGGTAACGCGCAATTTCAATGCGGTGTTGTTGGCCCATCCATTGTTGTAGGCGAAAGTTGTATCGGTGGTAGCGAGGTTGGTCTTCACCCAATCGATGGTGACCGCGTAGTTCGGGTCCTGCATAGCCAGGTACGACCAAGTCTGACAGTCTTCCGGACTGTTGCTATACAAGATGTTCACCGCATCAGAGGTCCCAGTCCAGAAGTGGCCGGAAGGTGCGTCGAACATGGCCTGGACGAACTGCTTCGCATGCTGGGCGCCATTGAGGTAGAAAGCGGCATTGCCGGTAAGTCGGGCCAACATCATGTAGAGGGCGTAGACGTCGATGTTGTGCTCGGTGGACTTGTTGGTCTGGCCATTGCCGTAATAGTAGCCGCCCGGCGGTACGTTGACGTCGTCACGCGTGGTGGTTTCGATGAAGTTGGCAGCCCAAACTGCTCCGGTGAGGTACTTCTGCAGTCCGGTTCGGCGGTACAGCTGAGCGAGAGCGATCCCCGACCAAGCGACGTCGCCTACGGCGCTTCCCTGAAAATACGAAAGACCCGTGGTGACGTACACGCCATTGCTGTCGGGAACGCCGGCAAAGTAGGCTTGGCGGAAGCGGCCGTCATTTGCGGGGTCGTGGCTCTGGGCATACAGCAGAGCGTCCCCGATGATCAGCGCACGAGCCAGGTCGCCCGCCTGACCGCGAGCGAGATAGGCCAGCGCCAACAGCGCGTTGTCGTAAGCGAACGCCGTACTGTAGAAGGTTCCGCCCGCGATCTGGTCGCAGTAACTTTGGCATAAGCGGATAGTGGAGCCTTGCGCATAGGCGTCCATCATCTGGTTGAGAAAGAGGTAAGCGTTGTCGATCGAGTTCTGAATCGACAACGCCTCGCCGGAGTTCGGCACGGGGAAACCTACATTGGTGGCATGGGCCACGCTAACCCCGACGGTGGAAACCAAACCGGCCGTGGCAGCGGCTCCAAGCCCCAGTTGCATTACTTCTCGTCGCGAAAGCCCTTTATCTCTCATGTTAGTTCTCCTTCGCAGCATGATCGTGAATTTGCTGGTCCAGATGAAGTCAGGCCTATGGCCAAGGGCTACCTTACCGCTCAGGCTGAGGTCGACATCATCGAAACCTCCAGCTCGTTTTGATTGCCCATCATTGTCGGCTCCGGCACGGCGGAAGACAAGCCTCTCCAGCAGAATTTCATTGCAAAATCCCTGATGAGCACGGAAGCGCCACCGTCACGGGAGCTTCCCTTCCTCATTTTGTCTACCTTCACCGTTTCTCATTCCCATTTCTTACCGGAGGCATTCATCCATGAAAACCAAAACTCGTATCCTCGTAACCGGCGCCGGCGGATTCATCGGCCACCACCTCGTCAAGCGGCTCAAAGCCGAAGGTTGTTGGGTTCGCGGCGTCGACATCAAGCTGCCCGAATATGAACAGTCCGCAGCCGACGAATTCGAACTCCTCGATCTCCGCCACTGGCACAATGCCCTGCTCGCCACTCGCCAGGTCGATCAGGTCTACAACCTCGCAGCCGACATGGGCGGCATCGGCTACATTACCGCCAAACTCGCCGACATCGCCCGCAACAACCTCCTCATCAACGCTCACATGCTCGAGGCCAGTCGCGTCAATGGCGTCGCCCGGTTCCTCTTCTCCTCCTCCGCCTGCGTCTATGCCGGATACAAGCAAGACAGTCCTGACGTCGCGCCTCTCCGCGAAGAAGACGCCCATCCTGCCGACCCGGAGCCCGGATACGGCTGGGAGAAGCTCTTCACCGAGCAGCTCTGCCGATACTTCCGCCATGACTACGGCTTCGAGACCCGCATCGTCCGCTTCCACAACGTCTACGGCCCCCTCGGCACCTACGAAGGCGGCAAGGAAAAGGCCCCAGCCGCCATCTCCCGCAAAGTCGCTCTCATTCCCGATGGCGGCGACATCGAGGTCTGGGGCGATGGTCAGCAAACCCGCTCCTTCATGTGGATCGAAGACTGCCTCGAGGGCCTCACGCGCCTCATGGCCAGCCACTATCACGCGCCCTTGAACCTCGGTACCGAAGAGCTCGTCACCATCGACCAGCTCGTTGACATGACCTGCCACATCGCCGGCAAGCGCCTGCACAAAGTCCATGCTCTCGAAAAACCCCAGGGCGTCCGCGGCCGCAACAGCGACAACTCGCGCCTCCGCGTCGTCCTCGGATGGGAACCGCAAACCCCTCTCGCTCAAGGTCTCGACATCACCTACCGCTGGATTGAGCACGAACTGGAGCGGGCAGGCCGTTTGACTCCCGAACTGGCCTATGCCTGATCGCCGTCGCAACGATGTTCCGCGCGCCAATGTACTGGGCGTGCGAATCCACGCCATCGACATGGCCACCGCCGTTGAGGAGTCCGATCTCCTGCTCGCCGGCAACCACAAAGGCTACGTCTGCCTCACCGGCGTCCACGGCGTCATGGAAGCGCAGTCCGATCCCGGGCTGCGCAACATCCTCAACGACGCATTCCTCTGCCTGCCCGACGGCATGCCCACCGTGTGGGTCGGCCACCGGCAGGGGTTCCGCCAAATGCGCCGCGTCTACGGCCCCGACTACATGCTCGCAATGTGCCGCCACTCACGCCTGCTCGGCTACCGACACTTTCTCTACGGCGGAGCCCCCGGCGTCGTCGAGCAGCTCAAGGCCCGTCTTCAAACCCAGATGCCGTGGCTGCAGATCGTGGGCACGTACAGTCCGCCCTACGGCCCGCTCACCGCGCTTCAGGAGAGCGACCTGCTCCGGCAGGTGGCGCAAGCCCGGCCTGACATCTTCTGGGTCGGGCTCAGCACCCCCAAACAGGAGCGCTTCATGGCCTCTTACGGCCCGCGGCTCGACGCCAAACTCATGGCAGGCGTCGGCGCCGCCTTCGACCTTCACGCCGGCCTGCGTTCCGACGCCCCGCTCTGGATGAAACACTCCGGCCTGCAATGGCTGCACCGCCTCGCGCACGAACCCGCTCGCCTCGGGCCTCGCTACTTGCGCCACAACCCCCGCTTCGTCTGGCAAATCCTCCGCCAGGCGGCGGGCTTCACAGGCCGCTGAAAAAACGCTCACGCGCCGTTTTGAAGGAGCTCGACAGCGGAGGTTGCTCAAAAATGCAGGATTACAGCGGTTTTGAAGGGGCGCAGCTTTAGCTGCGCCGTACGCGCCCTTTATTCTTGACCCGCCGCGCGGACTTCAGAAGCCGCTAAGAAACTACGATCACATCTTGCATGGAGGAACAAACACTGCGAATTGTGAATACACGAGGCGCGAAGCGCCGGCTTCGGGCTTAGCCCGGCGTGCAAACGCCGGGGGAGGTGAGAGATATCTCGGAGCCGCGTAGCGGCGACAGGAGTTCCGTCAAGATCTCTTCACTCCGCGCGGCGCACTCCCTGACGCCTTTCACGGCAACGTCCTCAGCCCCGCACACGCCCCCTTCCCATCGCCATTCTCTCCGCGAGGACCCCACCCGGGGTCCTCTTTTTCTTGCCCGCGAACATCACACCTGTGACCACCGTCACTGAACCGCCAACGGCGAACCCCGATAATCGCGCTACAACCGTTCAGCCCGCAACTGGCCGCGCAGTGCCGGAAGTTTCGGCCCAAGGGACCTGCCGAGGCCACGATGTGGAAGGCAAGCCGTACTCCCGGACTAACGGCTGAACGAACAGCGCCGCTCGACCCTCCTTTTGTGCGTCGCACAGACACACTCCAATCTGTCCCCGGATTGGCGCAGTCCGAGTTCCCGCTCTGGCGTGGCGCACTTGCCCTCGCCGGAATCACGTGGACTCTCAGTGTTCCTATGCGAGGCAATCGTGGCGCGAAACAGGGTCTTTCTGGTCGACGATGATTCCGTAATCCGTTCCTGCGTTCGTCATTACCTCGAACTGCGCGGCATACAAGTCACCGAAGCCGACAGCGTGCAAATGGCACGCGAGCGCTTCGCCGCCGCCACGCTCGACGCCGCGGTCGTCGACTTCTCCCTGCCCGACGGCAACGGCCTCGAACTCCTCCACCACTTCAAGAGCGCCGCTCCCGACCTGCCCGTCATCGTCCTCACCGGCCAGGCCACCATCGAGCTGGCCGTCCGCGCCATCAAGGAGGGTGCTGAGCAGTTCCTCACCAAGCCTGTCGAACTGCTCGCGCTCCACACCCTTCTCACCCGCGCCATGGAGAACCAGCGCCTCCGCCAGCAATCGCTGGTCAACCAATCCAGGGCCCGCCGCGAGCGCCTCAACCCGTTCCTCGGAAAAAGCCCCGCCATCCGCCGCCTCGAAGAACTCTCCCGCCGCCTGGTCAGCAGCGAGAGCCCCATCCTCATCCAAGGCGAAACCGGTGCAGGCAAAGGCGTGCTCGCCAAGTGGATCCACGCCAACAGCCCCCGCTTCGATGAAGTCTTCATGGACCTCAACTGCGCCGGCCTCGAGCGCGAATTCCTCGAGACCGAACTCTTCGGACACGAGCGCGGCGCCTTCACCGGCGCAGTCCACGCCAAGCCCGGCCTGCTCGAAATCGCCGACCGCGGCACCGTCTTCCTCGACGAAATCGGCGACATTGACCTCGCTGTCCAGCCCAAGCTCCTCAAGGTGCTCGAAGCCCACCAGTTCCGCCGCCTCGGCGACGTCCATGACCGCACCGTCGACATCCGCCTGATTTCCGCCACTCACCGCGACCTCAAACAGCTCGTCCGCCAGCAGCGCTTTCGCGAAGACCTCTTCTTCCGCATCACCATCATCCCCATTCGCATCCCGCCGCTCCGCGAGCGTCCCGAAGACATCCCGCCGCTCGCCGAAGAAATCCTCTCGCGCCTCGCCTCCGAGCGCGGATGCGACCCCATCCGGCTCGACGCCACCGCCATGTCCGTGCTCCAGAACTACTCGTGGCCCGGCAACATCCGCGAGATGCGCAACGTCCTCGAGCGCGCTGCCCAGATCGCTCAGCACAGCCCCCTCACCGTGCATGACTTGGAATTGCAGTATCCGGCGCCCCCACCCGTCCACGGCAATGGCAACGGGAACTCCACCGCCGCCAATCACTGGACCCTGCGCGAGGTCGAGGCCAACTACATTGAGTCAGTGCTCCAAGAAGAGGAAGGTTCCATCGACCGTGCCGCCCGCCGCCTCGGCATCTCCCGCAGTTCGCTCTACAGCAAAATCAAAAGCAAAGAGATAGACCGGCGCGGTGCCGCCGTCGCTGAAACTGGTCTCCTAAACTAGAGCCGTTCAGGGAATTCTGTCGCACCAACGGTGGCTGGCCCACAATTGCGCCTCGCAATTGTGGGTTCACCGAACCCCGCGCTTGCCATTCAATAGCTCGCAGCGCTGATCGACCAGCAGGCGAAGGGTGGACGTTGCCACCCTTCGTGTTCTTCTCAGGCGGGAAATGCTTGCAGGAGCGCTTGCGGTCTATTTGGAGTTTGCTTCGTTCGATCCGTCGTTCACGGCGGATTCCTTCATTGCCATCATCCGTTTGATTTCCGAATTGGCTAGTTTGGACCCGGCATCCTTCAACTTCTTCTCGTGCTTTTCCACCAGCCGGTTAATTTCGCTGACTAGCGCCATCTGTGTTTCAGGGTCCTGTTCGGTCGAAGCGAGCTTGGCCAGTTCCTGCCACAACTCAGGAGATCGGTCGCCCGCCGGACCCATCGTGATCTCCATCGGCAGCCGCGCTGTTGCGGGAGCGCTCAGCAGTTGCTCAACCTTCCGCACCAGCGACCCGGCACTATCACCCTTCACAAGAAAGCCGTCAACGCACAAAAATATTTCGTTTTCCACCGGACGCCCCGAAATCATGAGAATCGGCAGTTCGGGTCGCCGTGTTTTGAACACCTTCGCCACCTCGCCGCCATTGACGCCGGGCATCGCATAGTCCAGGACAACCAGGTCTACCAGCACCGTTGAGAAAATGCCCAAAGCCTGTGCGCCGCTCAACGCATTCACCACGTCATAACCGGCGGCCTCAAGAATCATCTTCCTGGAATGCAGCACCCCCGGCTCGTCGTCAACCGACAAGATGAGCTTGCGCCCTATTATTTTGGAATTTTCGACTTCAGCAGGAGTGCTCAGTCGGGCCGCCATCGTCTCCTCCCCCTAACTGCAATTAAGAGTCACACTAATGTCGTAGGGGAAGCCTTGTCTGTTCGATATCAGACAAAACCCGAAAGTTCGTCACTCACAGCAGCGACAGTCTCCGGAACTCATCGCGCACGATGCCGTAGCACTCGCAGGCAGTCGCCTCGAGCTTCTTGCCATCGAGTATCGTGACCGCTCCTCGCGAGTGATTGATCAACCCTGCACGCTGTAGGATGCCCGCCGCCAATGTGACGGTGGTGCGCGGCGCGCCCAGCATCTGGCCTAGAAACTCTTGCGTCAGCCGCAGCTCGTCGGTCTCCGTCCGGTTGCGGAAGGCCATTAACCAGCGGGCCAGACGCTCTTCAATGTTATGCAGTCGATTGCACGCGGCCGTTTGCGCCATTTGCACCATAAACCCCTGCATATAGCGGTGAAGATGCCGCCGCAATTCGTCCGACCGTTCAAATTCGTCTTTGAGTTTCGCCGCCGGTATGCGATACCCCGAGCCCGCGATCTGCATGAACGTCGTCCCCGGGGTGCTCCCCGCGCCCAGCAAAATCGGAATCCCTACAACCCCCTCCATTCCGATAATGCCGACTTCGACCGTGTGCCCATCTGCCGTCGTTACCACGACCGAGGCAATACCCGTTTCCAGAAAATAGCCGTACGGAGCGGTACCGTCCAGCAGCACCTGTCCTTGCTTCAGGGTGACAGGCGCAAGATGAGCCTGCAGACGCTTGATTTCTTCTTTAGGGAGGCTTGCCAACACACGATTCCGATAGACCTGCCTGGGTGGTGCCATATGCTTCCTCGTGGGCGAAACTCGCCGCGTCTGGATGCGCAAATGAACCAACCCCTCGGCTGGGATACGTGCGTATGGAGATGTAACTTAACTGTACGCTCAATTGACTCCCTCCATCGGTCTGACATCAGACATTGGCCGGATCCGTGGGTGCCCCAGGTTCGCGCCCGTCTTTTGGGCGCTAACCTGGGGAGCCCAGTCCCTCACTTCCCCTGATACTCCACAAACAGCTCCGGAAACTCCTGCTTCAGCGCCTTGATCTTCGGCACATCGCACACCTGAATGTACGGGTTGTCTTCATGATGCAGCGCGTAATCCTGGTGATAGTCTTCGGCGCGATAAAACCCCTTCAGCGGAGTGACCTCGGTAACGATCGGCTTGGCAAACACCTTGGCCGCACCCAGTTGCGCGATGTATGCCGTGGCAATCCGCTTCTGCTCATCATCGGTATAGAAGATCGCCGAGCGATACGACGCGCCCACATCAGGCCCTTGCCTATTCAACTGCGTCGGATCGTGTACCACCGAAAAGAAGATGCGCAGCAGTTGCCCGTAGGTAATCTTCGACGGATCGTAAACCACCTCCACCGACTCGGCGTGCCCGGTGGTTTCGGTCGTGACCTGGTCGTAGGTGGCGGTCTTCGCCGCCCCGCCCGAGTATCCCGCCGTAGTTTTCACCACGCCCTTCACCCGCTCAAACACCGACTGCGTGCCCCAGAAGCATCCTCCCGCGAACACGGCAGTCTGCTTGCCGGAAGCACCCGCCAGCGGAGCGTCCACCTTGGCAGCCGGAATCGGCCCACTCGGCCCCGCAGCCTGCGTAGTACTACAAGCAACCAGCGACACGATGATGCCGAGAGCCAAGACAAATGAAAATAGACGACTGAGTTTCTGCATACTAGATGTACGAAACCTCTCCCCAATCGGATGCGCCCCCGCGCCGAAGGATACAGAGCCCATCCCGCCGCAGCGGGCCCACGGACGCCACACGCCCGCCGGCCCGCCACAGTGGTTCCGCCTTCGTGGTACCCCGCTTTACTTTCCGGCCGCAGTCGATGCGTTCGATGCGACCGGATTTGGATCCGGGTTCTGTGATTTTCCGATCTGGCAGCTGCGTCCGAAGACCACATAACGGGTATCGGTCTTCTGCTGCTGGTTCACCGTGCTCAGCCCGTATCCCATGGCCGAAAAGTCAGAGAGCCCGCGCTGCCGGATGGTGTAATAGTCTCCCCAACGGTTGGCGCCCGAGCCACTGTTGGTTGTGAGATAAACCAGAAAGTCCCCCCAGAATCCTACGGCGTGGTTCGCGTAATTGCCGCCGCCTCCGGTCATCAGCGACAGGCCAACTTCGCCGGTGCACTCGTTGGTCGCGAGCGCAGGGAAGCCGAACGCCAATCCGCTGTTCCAAATCTGGACCTGCTGCACAACATTGAAGTTGTTGCTGCTGTCGATGGTGACCATCTCGATGTGGTCTTTCGAAAAATTCTTGTCCGTGCCGGCTGTCCATGCAAACCACACCTGATTGCCCGATCGTGTCGCCCCGATAATGCTCTTGCCCGGAAACCCGAACAGGAACGGATCAGTTCCATCCGGGTTCGGCGCGCTCAGCGTGTTATTCGCATAACTGGCAATATTTCTGTCCCGCCAGAAATAAGTGTTCGAACCCTCCGCCCACGAAAATATTCGCAACGCGTTGTTCTGGTTGTGCCCAGCCCAGAAAATCGTATCGCCGGTGTCCTGCGTGATGTGGCTCCCCCAAGCGAGACCACTGTCTGGCGGATAGGTGTACTCATAGAAAATGGTCGATCCCGACTGGATCTGTGAGAGCGGAATCCGCACCACTACCTTGCCGCTTGTGCATCCCGGAGGACAGCCGTTCGTAAACGCTCCAACGTCCCAGGTAATGTAAAAGCTGTTGTTTCCCACGGCTGTGTCGGGATAGTCAAAGCCGGTACCACTGGGTTGACCGATCGAGCCCACCCCAAGGTTCCAATAGGTCCATGCCGTGCCGCCGCTGTTGATAAACTCCTGCGGACTCGCCTCCGCCATGCGATATCCGCCCCCGCCCTGCAACACCCAGATGAACCGGTCGATGCTGGGAACGTACTGGATCACCTGATCGCAGCAGAACCCGATCGCATCGTTGGGAAAGATCTTGGTCGGATCGAGTTGCGTGAACGATGTCCCGCCATTGGTGGAATACGCCGCCAGCCAATTGGCAGACACGAAGATTACGCCTCCTCCTTCGTCACCACTTGGTTCCGCGCAGGTGGAAGGTGGCGTCCCCGGATTGCAACCCGTCCCCGCGCTAGTCGTACCGATGCTGTTGTTCCCTCCGAAGACGACGGTACCCGGCGTTACGTTGCCCGGCTTCATTGCGCGCAGCGACGGAAATGCGTTCATGCCCGTGACCGTCGGTGTCGGAGTACCCGAGTGGAATGGACCTGTCGGCACCGGTGGACGCGGCTCGTTGACCTCGTCGCCCTGGTCTGGATTCTGGTGTGGGTAGGGCGCTCCTGTAACGAATGTGGCTGTGGTACTTCCGCTGTTGACGGTGTTCGAGCCAGGACTGGTTGGCGGTACGGTTACAAAGAGATTCAGCGAAAATCCGGCGGTCGCTCCCGCCACTTGATAGGTCCCGCGGATCGTCTCCAGGTACTTCATATTCGACGAGAGTCCCGACGAATTGAAGTCGCCCTGGAACAAAACGTTCTGCCCCGGAGCGATGGTTCCCAGCGCAACCGGAAAGCTGGAAGTCGAAGCTACTCCTTTCAGCGTTGCGCTCGTCACCTGCACGTTCGTTGCCGTCACGGTCCCCAGGTTCAGGATCGGGGTCGCAATGGTTACCGAACCAGTCGTCGTTCCGAACCCGGGCGTACTCGTCACAAATTTCACTTGCGATACCTGCGCCATTCCCACCTGCGCCAGCAAAATAGCGAACAGTAACAAGGGAAGCACAGTTCTCAACCGGCGGCGAACCGGTGGAAGAATACCGAGCAGGCCACTCCCCAGCAACAACAGCGTGCTGGGTTCGGGCACGATCGAAACCACCACCGTGTAGGTGTCAGAAATGTCGCCCACATCGTCCTGCAGCACCACCTGCGCCGGATACGTTCCATCGGGTGCAGTGTTCGACAGTCCAAACGTGAAGAGATCTTCGAGCGGTGACGTCGTGCCATTGGGAATTGTGAATGAAGTGTTCCCCAGCACTTGGTCCAACGTAACGTTGACCGCGTCATACCCGAAGAAGTCCAGGAAGAAATCAGTCGAACTCAGGTCAAACCCACTGTTGTTAGTGATCGTGCCTGCGAAGGTGATCGTGTCTCCCGGAAATCCGATTTGGATGGGATTGAGAATGGACATGCTGATGGGCGCAGCATGCGCTGCAGCGCCCATGCAACTCAGGGCAAGCGCGATCAATAGACCGCGAAAGACGGAACCTTGCAACTTCATAACTGACCTCCTTGGTCGATTCGCCACGAGCTTGTGGTTTTGGCGTCCGTCCGAGATCAGCGGGCAAACTTGCAGGCCGCCTTCCTTCGCACAACGGTTCGCCGGTTTTGGGGCCCGAACCTGAACTTCGAAAGATCGCCCGTCACCGCCGAACGCGATGATTACTTACCTGGGCCGAAGTTCAATTGGCGAAGTGGCTGGAGATTCACTGTGGTTCCGAAAACGGCGCTATTTTACAACTATTCTGGTAGTTCTTCCGGCGGGTTCCAGCATTATTTTCTTCCTCCGATACGGTGTGGCGCCCCTATCGCGCACGCCTTCTACGAGGACAAGCGGGAATAGGGTGGCCCTTATTTGCCGGGTGCCCCAGGTTCGCGGCCCTCTTTTGGCCGCTAACCTGGGCCGCCGCCACCTCTCTAAGCCGCTCTGCGAGCCTTGATCTTTTTCAGCGGGGCGGTGGTCGCTGCTATTCACAAATCGCAGTCCGTCTGAAGATTCATCCAGAACTGCGGCGTCATGCCAAAGTACTTTCCCAACCGCAGCGCGACATCAGCGCTGATGCGGGTGCCCCACAATTGCCTTCGGTTGGCAATTGTGGGGTTTCAACTCGAAAACAATCCGTCTTAATCCGCGAAAATCCGCGGCCAGATCGCCTTTATGACGCCTCGACTCCTGCCGGTTGCTGATTCCGCTTCGGACGCCTATTCTGCTGCAAAATCTTCTTCCGCAGCCGCAGCGTCTTCGGCGTCACTTCCACCAGCTCATCGTCGGCGATAAACTCGATCGCCTGCTCCAGGTTCAAATTCTTGAACGGCACCAGCCGGATGGCTTCGTCTGCCGTCGACGACCGCATGTTGGTCAGCTTCTTCTCGCGAACGATGTTCACGTCAAGATCGTTATCGCGCGCGTTCTCGCCCACAACCATGCCTTCGTACACTTCTTCGCCCGGCCCCACGAACAACTCGCCGCGCTCCTGCAAGCCCCACAGCGCATAGGCCGTGGTGGAACCGTTGCGGTCTGACACCAGCGCTCCGGTAACCCGGTGCGGAATCTCTCCCAGCCATTCGGTGTACCCGTCGAACAGCGAGTTCATCACCACCGTGCCGCGGGTGTCGGTCAGCATCTCGCTGCGTAGCCCAATCAGCCCGCGGCTGGGCACCGTGAACTCCATGCGCACCCGCCCGTAGCCGTGGTTATGCATCTTCTGCATCTGCGCCTTGCGCACGCCTAGCTTCTCAATCACCACGCCCACAAAACCTTCGGGCACGTCGATCGTCAGAAGTTCGACCGGCTCCATGAGCTTCCCGTCGATGTGCTTGGTCACGATCTCCGGCTTGCCCACCGCCAGCTCGAAGCCTTCGCGCCGCATCATCTCGATCAGGATGGCCAGTTGCAGTTCGCCGCGCCCCATCACCTTGAACGAGTCGGTCGCTTCCGTCTCTTCCACCCGCAGCGAAACGTTGGTCAGCAACTCTTTCGCCAACCGGTCGCGCAAATTCCGCGAAGTCACGTACTGCCCTTCGCGTCCCGCAAACGGCGAGGTGTTCACCATGAACTGGATGGCGATGGTCGGCTCGTCGATGGTGATGACCGGCAGCGGCGAAGGGTTCTCGACGTCAGTAATGGTCTCTCCAATATTGATGCCCTCGACGCCGGCCACGGCCACGATGTCACCCAGCTCGGTTTCGGTGATGTCGGTGCGCTTCAGTCCGGCAAAAGTGAACATTTTGGTGATCTTGGTGGGCTGCATCGAGCCGTCGCGCTTGGCGATGACGACGTCTTCGCCCGCACGCAGCGTGCCGTTAAAAACACGCGCAATGGCCAGCCGTCCCAGGTAGTCGCTGTAGTCGAGGTTCGCCACCAGCACCTGCAGCGGCCCGCCGGGATCGCCCGTAGGATGCGGAATCGTCTGCACGATCGCCTCAAACAGCGGCTGCAAGTTCTCGCCCGCCTTGTCGATATCAGTGGTCGCCGTCCCCGACTTCGCGTTGGTGTACAGCACCGGAAAGTCGATCTGATCGTCGTCGGCTTCGAGGTCGATGAACAGGTCATACACCTCGTTCAGCACCTCCTGCGAACGCGCGTCGGGCCGGTCGATCTTATTGATGACCAGGATCACGGGCAGCTTCGCCTCTAGCGCCTTGCTCAGCACGTAGCGCGTCTGCGGCAGCGGCCCTTCCGAGGCATCCACCAGCAGCATCACGCCGTCCACCATCTTGAGTGCGCGTTCCACCTCGCCCCCGAAATCGCTGTGGCCCGGCGTATCAACGATGTTGATCTTGATCTCGTGGTAGAAGATCGCGGTGTTCTTGGCCAGAATGGTAATGCCGCGCTCGCGCTCGAGGTCATTCGAGTCCATCACGCGCTCGGCGTGGGCCTCGTTGGCGCGCCAGGTGCCGCTCTGGTTCAGCATGGCGTCCACCAGCGTGGTCTTGCCGTGGTCAACGTGCGCGATGATGGCGATATTGCGTAAACTTTTGCTCAAAACAACTCCTCGGTTCCTTCATGGGTGGCCCATAATCGCCTTCGGTTGGCGATTCTGGGTTCACTAACGACTTCGTGGGTGGCCCATAATTGCCTTCGGTTGGCAATTGTGGGCTCACTGCAGCCTCGTATCAGGACACGGCTTCAGAGGCTGCTGAAAAACTCAATTTCGCTCTGCTTTGCGTCAGGGCACCACTTTAGTCGTGCCGCCACCGGCCGCATAACTTAGGGGCTTTAGCCCCTGCAGGCATTCGGTCTTCTTCTCCCACCTGTTTTGACACCACTTCCAGATGCCTGCTCAAAGCTCAGGATCCGGTCCGGCGTGGGAATAGCAGGAGGGGAAGTTTCTCGGAGTCTCTAGTTTACAATACTGCCGCCACATTGCTGGCTAGATCGCGAAAGGAAGACATGCGACGCGCTGTGATTGTCACACTGCTATGTGTGGTTGTCGTCGCTGCGAAGGCCTCTGCCTTCGACCCGGCTCCCCCAGCCGATTCATTCCCGGCTTTTGTCAGTCGCAAAGTTGCAAGGGTGGAGTATCCATCCGGTATTCCAACACCGCTGCCGGAAGGAACGGTGAAGTTGTGGGCTGACGTCAACGCTCAGGGCGTAGTTGAATCCGTGCAGGTAGTTCACGAACTTAGCCCCGAGCTGGATTCTGCGGCCTCGCGCGCAGTTTCCGGTTGGCATTTCACCCCTGCGGAACAAGACGGCGCTCCAGTCCCGTCCCGGGCGGTCGTTGACGTAGTCTTTGCGAGTCCTCATCCGTACGTGGTCGTGAATGGAATTCACTTTGTCAATGATGGTGGTGCAACGCCGCCAAAAGCACTCTATGCACCCGATCCCGAGTACACGAAAGCGGCAGTTAAGGCGAAGATCACGGGAACCGTAGTTTTGTTGGTGGCGATCGATGAAGAGGGCAGGCCGAAAATGGTTCGAATCCAAAGGTCGCTTGACCCTGTCCTTGATCAAAGCTCGGTTGACGCAGTGCGCCTCTGGAAATTCGAACCCTCTCGAAAAGATGGACAACCTGTGCTCGTGCTGATTAACGTGGAAGTGGTCTTCAAGCGCAAGTGATTCTCCAGTCCGTTTTCAATCGTATGTTGAGATTCAAATTCATCGCCGTCGCGGCGCTGGTCATGGGGTTCGCGACCTTCGCCGCCGCCCAATCCGCCAACACCGCGGCCGACTCCGCGTCCATGTCCACCACCATGCCGGCCAACACCGTCGACGACGCAGCCTTCAACGGCTACCTTCACGTCACCAAAGGCATGAAGCCGCCCAAGGCCAGCAAGTCGCCCGATCCCGACTATCCCAAACTTCCTCCCGACGCCGAGCCCAACGGCGTGGTCGTCTTGCTCGTCGGCATCGATGCCAAGGGCCACGTCGAACTTGTCCATGTCCTCCGCGCCTCCAACGACGCTTTTCAGGACAGTGCCGTCTCCACCGTCAAGACCTGGAAATTCTCCCCAGCAAAAAAAGAGGGCAAGCCCGTGCCCGTGCAAATTACTGTCGAGATGAAATTTCAAAAATAGCGTCCGATAACGCTCTGCTGCAAACAGAGACAGTTGCGTGAGGGAAAAGCGTTATTACAAAAGTTATAACTTGCCCTTTTTGCGCCTTCATTCAATACTGAAGTTTTCACTTGACTATTGTCCCGAGGCGCGCCATAATCGCCCTACACTGAAGTTAATACTTCACTGTTAGAGGAGAACAAGATGTCTAACCAATCCGTCATCCACAACACCTTTGTTATCGAGCGCAGCTACCCCCACTCGTCCGAGAAGGTATTCGCCGCCTTCGCCGATCCAGCCCAGAAGCGCCGCTGGTTCGGCGAGGGCCATAGTCATGATGTAGAAGAGTTTACGATGGACTTTCGCGTCGGCGGCAGCGAGCAGTTCCGCTATCGCTTCAAGGAAGGCACGCCCTTCCCCGGCGTCGAGCTCGCTAGCAACGGCCACTATTTTGACATCGTTCCCAACCAGCGCATCGTCACCGCCTCCAATATGGCGATCGGCGGCCGGACAATCTCTATATCATTGGTCACAATAGAGTTACTGCCGACGACGGCTGGCACTGACCTCGTCATGACTCACCAGGCGGCATTCTTCGAGGGCGCCGACGGCCCCCAGATGCGCGAAGACGGCTGGCGCAAGCTGCTCGACCAGTTGGCAGCGGAGCTTTCTCGCTAGCGGCAAGCCACCATGCCAGAGTCTAAAGTCAGTGCTGACAAGGTCTTACACGCTCTAGGCGATCCCACGCGCCGGGCCATCGTCGAGATGCTGAGTGCCCAACCGCATTCGGTTTCTTACCTCGCCCAGCAGCTCAAGATTACCTTGACGGCCGTGGGACAGCACCTGCAAATCCTTGAGGAATCTGGACTTGCGCGCACGGAAAAGAAGGGTCGCGTCCGCACCGCCAGCCTTGACTCCCGTGGCTTCGACGCCCTGGAGAACTGGATCCGCCAACGCCGCAACGAGTGGGACCTTCGACTCGACCGCCTCGGCAAATTGCTCGGCGAAATCGAGTGAGACAGCTAAGGCTGCGTCAGGTTTTGCGCGAGCAAACAACAAGCCCGGGCGATTTCACCCGGGCTTCTTTTAAATCCTTGTCACCTTATACGTTAGGGTAGCCGGCCCGATTACATCGCCAGGGCGATGTTCTCCAGTTCCCGCTGGAAAACTTCCAGCGTGCTGCCCATCATACCAACCCGGCTGACTGCGTGACGTGCGGCCTCGGCCGAAACACCGTACCCGTGCCCGGCGAGAAAGAGTTGGACTAACTCGGCGGCATCTTTGGAGTCAAACCCCAGCAGTAGTTCGCTCCTCAGCGCCGCCAATTCCGGTGCGGAAAACTTTTCTGCCATCGAGCTCACCTCCGACCCTTGCGGGTGTTGTTTGTTAGACGGACCAGCTAACAAAAAAGTTGCAGCAATCCTCTTGCCGAACCTGATGCAATCGCAACTTGCGCGATTTGTCGTGTAGTCTTCAACCCCAGCGGCCCGCCAGAGTTGCTCACTGGAAATCAGCAGAACCAACAACCCGTGCCTGCACACCTACGAGTTGCGTAGCACTGCACAGAAAACAATGGGTTTGCGGTAAAGCTGGAAAAAATACGGTGTTCCGCGCACGATTCGCGCCACGCTGCACGCCGGGCGGCGCGAACGGGATTCAGATTGTCTCGATCGTAGCTTCGTGCTCGAGCAAAATGGGAATCCCATTCCGAATTGGGTAAACCCGCTTGCATTCATTGCACTTCAAGCTTTCCTCGCCGCGCAGCACCAGCGGCTTGCGGCATACCGGACACACCAGAATTTCCAAAAGCTCAGGCGAAATCATGACGCGAGGATTGTAGGGCAGCAAGCAGCAATAAGCAATAAGCCTTCAGTTTCAGCCTGCCGAAAATGTGAGGTCTCCTGCGAGGCGAGGTGGCGTGCGCCGGTGCAGCACTCTCAGCGTCTATGCCGCGTGACAAGCTGCACACGTTTGCTACGATCTGGAAACTTATTGACTGATGGCTGAAAGCTCACTGCTGAAAGCTTCTTCTTCTTGCTGCTCTGTCCCGCGCTAAACTAGAAGTTCATCCCACTCATCTCTCCGGAGGCCCCATGTCCGCACTCATCCTCGACGGAACCAAAATCGCCGCCCAGATTCGCGCCGAAGTCGGCGAAGAGGTAAAACATCTCACCGCCGCAGGCCTGCGTCCCGGTCTCGCCGTCGTGCTGGTGGGCCACAATCCCGGCCTCCGAGATTTACGTCCGCAGCAAGGTAAAAGCCTGCGAAGAGCTGGGCATCCTCAGCGAGGCGCACACACCGCCGGAGTCGGCCTCGACCGAGGAACTGCTCGCGCTGGTCAACGAGTTGAACCGCCGCAACGACATTGACGGCATCCTGGTGCAACTGCCGCTGCCCATCCCAGGTGGACTCCAAGAAGGTGCTGCTCGCGGTCTCCCCCGAGAAAGATGTGGACGGCTTCCATCCCATGAACGTCGGCTATCTCTCCACGCAGCGGCCGGGCCTCGTGCCCTGCACCCCCGCGGGCGTCATCGAGATCCTGAAGCGCAGCAACATCCCCATCGCCGGCGCGGACGCCGTCGTGGTCGGCCGCAGCGACATCGTCGGCAAGCCCGTCGCGATGCTGCTCACCAACGCCAACGCCACCGTCACGATCTGCCACTCCAAGACCCGCGACCTGTCCGGCGTCTGCCGCCGCGCCGACATCCTCGTCGCCGCCATCGGCCGCACCGGCATGATCACCCCTGACTACGTGAAGCCCGGAGCGTGTGTCATCGACGTCGGCATGAACAAGATCACCGACCCCGCCGAGTTCGCGAAGTTCTTTGCCGGCAACGCCAAGCGCGAGGCCGCCTTCGCCAAGAACGGCTCCACGCTGATCGGCGATGTTGCATCCCGAGGTTGCCGAAGTCGCCGGTTCCATCACGCCCGTTCCCGGCGGCGTCGGCCCGCTCACCATCGCCATGCTGATGAGCAACACCGTGAAAGCGCCAAGCGACGCGGTTAGAAGTTGCCGGAGCCGCCAGCAATTCCCCCAGCCACGCAATAGGGTGGCGGACGGCTTCAGCGGTGCAATTCGAATCGCCCCTTTACATCTATGCCCTTCGACGAGCGCTCGCCGAAGTCTATCGACTCGAGCGCCGCGGCGGAAGGGTCGGGCAGCGCGAGTTGAAGGGCTCGGCGGCGCGCTCTGCTTTCGCCGCCGTAAAGTGCCTGCCGCCGTCGCACCTTAGTCGAAACCGCTATTTTTGTTTTGCGAAACTGCGAATCACGCTATAGTCCATTCCGATTACTTGGGGATGGCATGAAACTCAATCGACGCGAACTGCTGGAACGCTGCGCCGTTTTCGGCGCGGTGACGCTGGCTTCGACCGTCTCGCTGCCCACGTTGGCGGCGGCATGGGACGAAGCCGAACGCAAGAAAACCACGCCGCACTCCGAACTGGGCCCGTTCTTCAAGCGCGAGGCGCCGCACGACACCGTGCTGCGCAAGCCCGGCGACGCCGGCATGCCCATGGCCCTGTCTGGCATCGTCTACGACACCCGCGGCGACATCGTGCCCGACGCCAAAATCGACATCTGGCACACCGACAACGCCGGCTTCTACGACATCGACGGTTACCGCTTCCGCACCCAGCTCACGCCCAGTCCGAAAGCCGCCTACGCCATCGATTCCGTTGTCCCCGGACACTATCCCAGCCGCGTCTGCCAGCACGTGCACTACCTGGTGACCGCGCCCGGCCACAAGCCGCTCATCACCCAGATGTACTTCGCCACCGACCCGGTCTTCGACGGCGATCCCGCCAAGAACTACACGCGCGATCCGCTCTGCGGCAGCATTGACCTCGTCCGCCCAGTCGTGATCAAGAGCGATGGCAACCAGATGATCGCCGCCGTCACCTTCGACATAGTCATGGAGAGAGCCTAATGCGCCGGCTCATCGCGTTGCTGGTTCGTTTTGAAGGGGTACGGCTTCAGCCGTGCAGTAAACGCCTTCTGTTTCTGTCGTCCCGAGGCGACTTTAGTCGCCGAGGGACGGGCCATCGCCACCCCGCGATGACCGCCGCAGTGCTCCTCTCCTGCGCCCTCTCCGCCGTGGCCGCCTCCAAGCCCATCGCAAAGATGCAGCTTCCCTGCCCGGCCGATTACCAGACCCTTTCCCCTGACGGCAGCCAACTCGTGGTGAACTGTCACGACATGTCCATGGTTATCTTGAGCGTGCCCGACGGCAAAACTCTCCGCACCATCCCCGCCGAGCAGAAGCCGAACACCTCGGCCTATTCTCTGGACGGCAAGCAGCTGGCCATCGGCTATTGGGACGGCGCCGTCGAGGTCACCTCCACCATGGGCTCGGCCCCCGCGATTCGCTGGCAAGCCGGCCCGCGCCGCATCGACCTCCTCACCTTCCTGCCCGATGGCAAATCGCTCGTAGTCGGCCCCTCCGACGAGGCGGCTCGCGTCTGGAGCCTGTCCGACACACCCAAGCTGCTCGCGACTCTGCCCTTCGAGTTCGGCGGAGCCAGCGCCGCCGCAGCCAGCCCTGACGGCAAAATGCTCGTGATAGCCGGAGGCGATACCGCCGTGCGCTTTTACGACACCGCAACCTGGCAGAAGACCCACGAAGCCCGCGACTTCCTGCTGGAGACCTTCGCCCTCGAGTTCACTCCCGACGGCAAACAGGTCCTCGTCGGCGGCGCCGACTCGCGCATCACCGTCCTCGATGCCGCCACCGCCAAGCAGGTGCGCCAGCTTCCCAAAGACGACGGCTCTTACATTGTGGGACTAGCCATGATGGCCGACAAGCACAGCGCCGCGACGGTGTACGTCGACGACGCCGGACACAAGCCGCCCCACGCCGTCGTATGGGACCTTGTCAGCGGCAAATCCTCCGCCCTCGGCGTCGCGCCCACCTGCGGCGAAAAAGTCGCCGGCAAACTCTGGATGTGCACCACCGACGGCAATACCCTCGCCGTTTCGGAGTGGGACTAGAAGCGGGCGCGCCATGTTGGCGCCCAAGTTCTTACAAGCTGTCATCCCCTCAGAAAACTGCTGGGTGCCCCGGGTTCGCGCCCTCTTTTGGCGCTGACCCGGGACGGCAAATCCCGCCTCGTGCCATTATTTTTCAGGATGGAAGTTTTTCAGGGCGGAAGCACCACGCTTCAGCGTGGTGAAGAAAAGGCCCCGATTTCGTCGGGCTTCAGCCCTGGCCGGGTACCCCACGCAAGCAAGCAGGAGACGCCCGGATTGAGCCGCCTCTGGCAACTGACGATGGCAAAAAACCGTGGTGGGCCCACGTTTGCCCGGTGCTGGCAAATGTGGGTCGGCGGCATCCATCTGGGTGCATCCGCCATCGGCATCGCCGCTCACCTGGCGACTGGCGACCGACAACTTCTTCCAGACCACTCACACTATTTTCCGGAACGACCCACGCACAAGGCCCGGCTGCCGGCGGAGTCGTCCATGGGGAAGTAGTTCCGCCGACCGCCTGCAAAGGTGAAGTACCCACGCGGAACCCGAGCCTTGCTTCGTCGAGCTCCACGGGCTAGATGCTGTCAGTCGTAGGGGTTTTCGGATTTTGTAAAAGTTCGAGTTCGCGGGATCGTAGAGCTTTTCCAGTTCGTCGATCGCGGGCAAACGCCAATCCGAATGACCGGCCAAACCGAGGCTCTTGCAGTATCTTTCTGCGTCAGGCCAATCGATGTCTTTACCGTTATCCTCAACCGTCCACATCAGGTTCGTGTCGGGGTCGCAATAAACCCCTTCAGGGCAGTTTTTGGCCACTGGCTTTTTAACATCGGCCGCCAGTGACTGCGGCTGCTGTTCCGTCTTTTGCGGTTGCGTTTGTGGCGCCGCAGTTTGCACCTGTTGCTCCGTATTCTTCGGCTGCCGCACAACAGTTTTCGGCTGCGTGGTCTGCGGCGGCGGCTGCACCGCTGTTTGCGGCTTTTGCTCCGTGCCCTTCGGTTGCCGTTCGGTGCCCTGCGGCAGTGTCCGCGGCACCGTGGTCTGCTGCTGCGGCTGCTGCACCGCAGTTTGAGAATGCGAAGTTTGGCTGTGGGACCTTCGCCACCATAAGATCCCCAGCAAAAGCAGAACGACTAAGCCCCCTGCAATCCCGAAAATCAGTTTCCTTGTGAGTAACTGCCGCGCCTTCTTCTCAGCCGCTAAATGCTCGCGTTCTTGTGCTTCCAGGCGCGCTTGTTCCGTCGTTCGCTTTTCGTCTTGCACCGGCCGCTGCAGTTCCGCCGCTCGTTTGCGCTTTTCCGCATCCGAGATATCGGCTGCGGCGTCTTTCGGCACGGCGGAATGTGCGGCACTACCGGCAGCGGGAGCTTGCGGCTCTACGCCCAAGGCCTTCAACACTGCCTTCAGACCACGCGCATGATCGCTCCTGAAATCGATATGGTGAAGGGACCGCAGTCGATAAGGAATCTTGCAATCGTGAAGCAGAACCGGGACAACCGTCTTCTTTTCGTCCAGGGCGAAGGTCACTTCGTCCATAGTGTTCGTCGAACTGACGGACGAGGGCGAAAGAACTATCAGCAAGAGGGGGCATTTCTCGAGTGCCTCTTGAACTGTCTGGGCCCAACGCTGACCGCCTACCAAGTCTAGCTGGTCCATCCATACGTATGCCCCGGCGTCCTTCAGGTCTTCGGCCAGACGAAGGGCGAATTCGGAATCGTCACGGCTGTAGCTGAAAAAAGCTGTCTGTGGCTCTGCTGCCAAGCCGATCTCCGGGTGCAGGAAGTCTCTGGATAGGACATAGTAGCCGATGTGGGTGGAATTGCATCTCGGTTTCCAGTCGGTTGCCCCACACAAGCTGATATTGCTTCCTCGAGTCCTCCAGCCGGGTAATACACCGCTACCTTCGGGTGGAGCACCGCTTCAGCAGTGCAATTCGCATCACCCCTTTTACATCTGTGCCCTTCGCCGAGCGCTCGCCAATGTTTTTCGACCCGCCTCTTTTGCGGGTCGGGCGAGCGCGAGTTGAAGGGTCACCTGTGCCCACTCCTGCGTTTCAACGGTCGGCCTCCTTATCACGCAGCCACGTGATCCACGTCCTAGCCTTCCCTATTCCAATCCGCCTAAACTCGTAGTCGGAACGATGAGGGGAGTTGTTGTCTCCAAAAGACGGCACTCAGACACCATCCTCCATCGTCGAACTAACTAGGCGGTCTCGCCCTGTGCTTTGTTGTACTTTTCATCGATCGACCACCCACCGTAACTTCCCCATACCCGCCTGTCCCGTCGCGGCTCCCCGTAAGTCTTTTGTTAAGAGGATTTTGCCTCTAACTCCAATGGGCTCAGGATTTTGTCCACCATGTCCTCCGCAAGTCCTTTGCAATCAGGATTTTGTAAATACACAGGGGGAGGGGGGGTACCCCGATACCTGCCGTCCCATTTCGGGAAATGCCCTCCGTCGCCACCACCTCTCCAACGGCCCCAACAGGCGACCGAATGCTACAATCCGCAGACACTCGGAGGAATCGTTCATGCGTAAACTTGCCTTCGCCGTACTGCTCAGCTTTGCTGTGGTCGCTTTTGCCCAGCAGCAGGACTTCAGCAAGGTCCAGATCAAAGTCACCAAGGTCTCGGGCAACATCTACATGCTGCAAGGCTCGGGCGGCAACATCGCCGCCTCAGTCGGCGAAGACGGCATCGTCATCGTGGACGATCAATACGCCCCGCTGGCCGACAAGATTGCCGCGGCGCTGAAGGGCATTGGCGCAACCGACAAACCGGTGCGCTTCGTCATCAACACCCACTATCACGGTGATCACACCGGCGGAAACCTGCCGTTCGCGACCAACGGCTCGACCATCATTGCGCAAGACAACGTGCGCAAGCGCCTCGAAACCGGCGGCACCGCCGGCATCGGCACCACCAAGACCATGGACCAACCCGCCCAGCCCAAGGCCGCGCTGCCCATTATTACTTTCGATCACGATGTAACGGTTCACCTTAACGGCGAAGACATCCGCGCGCTGCACTTCCCCGGCGGACACACCGACGGAGATTCGATCGTGTTTTTCCCCAAGGCCAACGTTGTCCACATGGGCGACGACTTCGTGCGCTACGGCTATCCCTTTATCGACGTCAACTCCGGCGGCAGCGTGCAGGGCATGATCGCCGCATGCGACAAGGTCGCGAGCCTGCTACCTGACGACGTCAAGGTCATTCCCGGACACGGCGACTTGGCCAACATCGGTGACGTTCGTGACTTTTCCGCCATGCTGAAGGAAACCAGCTCGGTGGTGCAGGCCGCCATCAACCGCGGCGGGACGCTGGAGCAGATGAAGCAGGTCAAGCTGCTCGCCACCTGGGACGCCAAGTACGGCAAGGGCTTCATCACCCCGGATCTGTTTATCGAAACTCTGTATAACTCGCTGACCAATAAGAAAAATGCGGAGTTCCTGCCGCACAACTAAGAGCGACGCAACGCGGAGCGCGCTCCTACTGCGCTCCGACGGCCTTGTCGCGGCTCTCGATTTTCGCCCACGAATCGCGCAACTGCACCGTGCGATTGAACACCAGCAGTTCCTCGGTCGTGTCGGGATCGACGCAGAAGTAGCCCAGCCGCTCGAACTGGAAGCGGTCGCCCGCCTCGGCCTTCGCCAGCGACGGCTCCAGCTTGCAGATCGGCAGCACTTCCAGCGAATTGGGATTGAGGTTGTCGAGAAACGTCTTGCCCGCCTCGACCGCGTTTGGGTCTTCGCTGAGGAACAGATTCTCGTAGAGCCGCACTTCGGCATCGACGGCATGAACGGCCGAAACCCAGTGAATCGTCGCCTTCACCTTGCGCCCGTCGGGCGCGTTGCCGCTGCGGGTTTCGGGATCGTAGGTGCAATGCACCTCGATGATCGCTCCGGTCGCGTCCTTCACCACGTGCGCGCACTTGATGAAGTAGCCGCCGCGCAAGCCGCACTTCGCGCCCCGGCGAGAGCCGGAAGAACTTCTTCGGCGGATCTTCGCGGAAGTCGTCCTGCTCGATGTACAGCTCGCGCGAGAACGGCACTTTGCGCGTCCCGGCGCTGGGGTCCTCGGGATTGTTGACGACCTCGAAGCTCCTCGACCTGGTCCTCGGGATAATTGTCGATGACGACCTTCAGCGGCCGCAGCACGGCCATCGCGCGATGAGCGCGCGCGGTTCAGGTCTTCGCGGACGCAGTGCTCGAGCATGGCGAGCTCAATGATGCCGTTGGTCTTCGACGCGCCGATCGCGGCGCAGAAATTGCGCAGCGCTTCCGGCGTGTAGCCGCGGCGGCGAATGCCCGAGATCGTCGGCATGCGCGGATCGTCCCAGCCTGTCACGTGGCCTTCCTGCACCAGTTGCAGCAGCTTGCGCTTGCTGAGCAGCGTGTAGGTCACGTTGAGCCGGTCGAACTCGATCTGCTGCGAGGGGAAAATGCCCAGCTGCTCGATGAACCAGTTGTAGAGCGGACGGTGGTCTTCGAACTCCAGCGTGCAGATCGAATGCGTGATGCGCTCGATGGAGTCCGACTGCCCATGCGCGTAGTCGTACATCGGATAGATGCACCAGTTGTCGCCCGTGCGATGATGCGTGGCGCGCAGGATGCGGTACATCACCGGATCGCGCAGGTTCAGGTTGGGCGAAGCCATGTCGATCTTGGCGCGCAGCGTGCGCGCAGCCATCGGGAAATTCGCCCGCCCGCATGCGCTGAAACAGGTCGAGGTTCTCCTCGACGGAGCGGTTGCGATAAGGGCTCTCCTTGCCGGGCTCGGTCAGCGTGCCGCGATATTGCCGCACTTCCTCGGCGCTCAGGTCGCAGACATAGGCCTTGCCCAGCTTGATTAACTCCATCGCCCAATCGTAAAGCTGGCCGAAATAGTCGGAAGCGTAGTAGAGCCCGTCCCATTCGTAGCCGAGCCAGTGCACGTCGCGGATGATGGAATCGACGTACTCCTGCTCTTCCTTCTCGGGATTGGTGTCGTCGAAGCGCAGGTTGGTCTTGCCGCCGAACTCCGCCGCGAGACCGAAGTTCAGGTAGTGGACTTGGCGTGGCCGAGGTGCAGGTAGCCATTCGGCTCAGGAGGAAAGCGGGTCTGCACGCGTCCGGCGAACTTGTTGGACTCGAGGTCGCCAACAATGATGTCACGAATAAAGTTCGAGGCTTTGGGAGTGTCAGCGGGAGACTTGGAAGGCGGCTCCATCGCGCGGTTGTTGCTATCCATGATTTCTCGGCTTCCTTGGGTTGGGCACGGCAGGGCGAAATTAGCACCAGCCGCCAAAACATCCATTTTACTGTGTTCAGCAGCCGGCGCAGGGATCAGTGCCCTATTGCAGCTTCACAAATGCCACGCCATATCCGTTCAACGTGATCTGCACCGGCGACGCAGGCGCGATCGTCACTGGCGTGGGGCCGTTGGTTGCGTCGGTCGTTGAGTCGATCTTCAACACGCTGGCATTGGCGAACGTGCCTAGACTGCTGACGTCGAGTGAAACCACGCGAGACAGGCCGGGGCCGTTGTTATCGGTCGAGGCGGCGACGGCGTAGTTGGCGATCATCACCACCACGCTGTTGTCGGGATTTCGCACGACCAGCGTCTCGAGATCGGTCGTGTCGGAGGTGGAAAACTGCAGAAGGTTCGCGCCGGGGTTGGCGGGGAACATGCGGGCCAGCCAGTAATCCACCCAATAGCTCAGACGCGGGTTGCCGGTCTGGTCGTCGAGTTCACCGTATTGCGCGTCGGCGGCAAAGTCCCAGTGATAGAGCGCCTCAGCCCCCGCCTTGCCCACTTGCGAGAACATCAGTGGACGCCACGCCGCGAAGAATGCGCTTGAGCCTCGTGTGTCGTCCACAAATTGCTGCCCGGGATTGCAGGTGCTCATGCCGTTCGCGCCTTGAAAGTCAGCATTGACGCTGTTCTCGGTGATCCAAACCGGGACGTTGATCAGCGCCGGTTTCGTGGCCAGTTGTGAGTGGATGTATTGCACCTGGCTGGCAAATCCGGGAACGGTCGCGAAAAGCTTTGCGTCGGCGTCTTTCTGGTTACACGTGGAGTAGTAGTGCGTGGCCACCACGTCCACCTGCGCAGTTACGCCATTTACGAACGGCGGCACGTACTGCTGCTCGATGCCATTTCCGCCGCCCAACTCGATGGCAACAAACTTCAGCGTCGGATCGGCGGCTTGCATCACCGGCACGGTGGCGTTGTAGAGCTGCACGTATTGGGCCGGCGAGACGTCGTTGTAGTTGGGCTCGTTGTAGATGCCCCACCACATGATCGGGTAGCGGACTCGGCGACTTGTGAAACGTATTGCCGGCGTCGGTGAATCCACCCGTGTTGTAGTACTGCACGAGGGTCTGCGCGTAGGCGGCGAACTGGCCGTAGGTGGGATCGAGAAGTTATGCTAAGAGTCGTACATAAATGGGGGACCAGAAGCGATCTGGTATTCGGGGCTGTGGTCGCCGACGGTCAAGACCGGCTGAATGATGGCGTCGCTGAATGTGAAGTCCCACGTTGTGGGGGTCGATTGCGGAATGCCTTGCGAAACCGGCTGCAAGCGGATGTTCTGCGGCTGCAGGTTGCCCAGCGGCGTCACCGCCGTAGGATGGTTGGTGAAAAACTGGTAGTCCCACTCGGCGGGCTGGAACGACGTGGACATGGCAAGTTGCAAACGTCCTGTGACGGTGCTGCTCACCTGCGTAGTGGCGCCGATGGTCAAGGTCATCGGGGCGGCACCGAGGGCAAGGCCGTCGCTGGCAGTGACCGTCGCGAGATAAGTTCCCGCTGGAGCAGTGCCCGCGCCAATGGCTACGGTTCCCGCGTTGGTCGAGCCCGGCGATTGCTCCGTAACAACGGCCGACGTGGGCAGGCCGGTAACAGCGAGTGTTACGTTGCCGGTGTTGCCCGTGCGTGTCAGCGTAACTAACGCTCGCATTCGCCTGGGAGGGGAACACCAACGGCGCATTGTTGGAGAGCGAGATCGACAGACTTCCGGCCTGCGTTCCGCCTCCGCTACCGCCTGCAGACCCGCCGCAACCCGACAAAATTGAGAAAGAGAGCAGAAGGAAAAAAGCACACCCAACCTTATTAATCATTTCGCGACTGATTCTAAATGAACATCGCCGCACGCCCTTGTGATGTGCAAACAGCGGGAACGTGTGCTGAACCTGCACTGAGTGACAGTAGAATAGCGGCGGTGCTACCAATATGAGCCACTGCGAAACTATCGACGCAACACTGCACGCTCTTTATGCCGTGATATCGGGGCCCGCTGGACAACCGCGTGACTGGACGCTATACCGCTCGCTCTTCCTACCCGATGCACATTCGATTCTTGCTGTCTCCAAGCCGGGCGAGATGCCCCGGGCAAGAGTCCTGGATGTCGAGGGTGATACTTCCGGCCGCACCGATCCGTACTTCCAGACGAACGATTTCTGGGAGGTTGAAACAGATTGCAAGACCGAGACCTTTGGCAACATCGCCCATGTACTCAGCTACTACGAGTCGCGCCGGGAGGAGCACGGCGAACCCTTCACTCGCGGCGTCAACAGCATTCAGCTTTTCTACGACGGCACGCGCTGGTGGATCGCCTCGGTCATGTGGAACACGCAGATGGAGTGAGCGAGGAGCAGTGCCGGACTCTTCGTTGCGGAGTCCGGCTGGAGCAACTTGGTGATACGCGCCGCGCTCGGTCGGCGCAGCACACGTGCCGGTAGAACAGCCGATGGCGATCCGGGACTCGAGCACGCCTTCCACGGCAATGCCGAGAATGCGCAGTGGCAACAGCAGCAGCCACACGATGGGATAAAGAATGATCGCAATAATCGCCAGCGGCCAGCAGAAGAACAGCAGCACCAACCAGACGAGGAACGCGAACATAAATCCCCTTGCTCAATGATACGGCGATTTGGGACCGGGAGTTCCATTGTCGGTTTCGCCGCGGGCTGCACAATATCGCCGAGAACTGGCAAAGAGCCCGGCCGCCTGCTACGATTCCGCGATTCCGTTCCATCGAGGGGGGCAAGATGTTTCGAGACCGCGCGCTCCGGGTCGTACTGGTTCTGGTCGTACGATGCTCCTGTCCGGCATTTTCGGTGGTTGCTGCACTACAACAACCCCGCAAAAGCCTGGGAAGCAAATGCTAGCCAGCGTCTATGTCACGCTGGGAGTCTTCCTCATCATCGCGGCATTCAATCCTCCGGCGCATCGCAGCCTGATTGCTTTCACCGCCTGGTCGAGCCTCGTTCACGGGGCAGTGATGGGCGTGCAGGCTATGAACGGCGCGCTTCCACACAGTGATCTGCTGCAAGCCGCAACACCGATGCTGGCGATTGGAGTGGTGTTCCTCCTGCTGGCTCCGTCGAAGCCGTCGGCCTAATCAGCCGGATAGCCGCAACTATCCGAATGGATAGTTGCCTCGCGACGAATTGTTCTTGGGTCTTCCTCCGGACTTGCATCCCTCTGAAAACATGGACTGATGCAATAGCGCGCTCCTCCTCTCATTCGCCCGCGCCGATTGGCACCTTGCTTGCTTTATCTCACGGCGTAAGCCATCCAGTAGCGGACGAAACGCCGAGGCTGCGAAGGCCAAGCGACTCAGGCTCAACCTGAGGCGCCACATCAAGGAGGAGTTATGAAACGCAACCTGTATGTGAGCCTGACGGCGCTCGTTCTGGCTCTGACCGTCAATGTCGCCTTCGCTCAGTCGCATTCGAAGAGCAAGGCCAACGTCCCTTCTCTTTTAGCGTCGCACAGAAGTCGATGGAACCCGGGTCATACAGCATCATCGTGACCGACCGGGTGCTGGAGCTTCGCAACGACTCGACCAATGAAACGGTGGAGCTCATCGCGCAGCACGAAGAGAGCGCGAAGCCGCAGGCCACGCGACTGGTGTTCCACAAATACGGCGACCACTACTTCCTGACGGAAGTCTGGAATGCCACGGGTCAAGCCGGCGCTTCCGGAATGCAGCTCCCGTCGAGCAAGGCCGAGCAGGAATCCCGCGCCGCCTTGACGGATGACAGCGGGCCGCAGGAAGTCATCATCGCGATGCGGTAAGGCAAACTCGACACAAGAACTCAGACCCGGAGCTGCGCGCTCCGGGTTTTGCTTTCAGGCGCGGTTGCGAGCTCCTCGTCGGCTGAGTCACCTGCGTTGGCGTCCAAAAAGCGAAAGTCTGGCGAAAGACCCTTCCCCATCCCGCACCGTGGAATCAATAAGTTACGCATGACTTGCGATGTAACATCGTGTCCCCGTGGGGGTTAGAAGCAAATCATAGATTTCAAAGAACTTAGCAGCTTGACGCCATCGGCCCAGCCGACGACCCAAAATTGAGGGCGAATTATTCCCGGCGTCTGTGATAAATCAGTCGAGTGGCAGAGTCACGGGAAAAAGCGAAGCGAAGAAAACTTCAGTAACCAATTTTTCCCGGAATGGGAAAATGTTTCCACCCATCCGCCCCCCCAACAGTTAGCGTGATCATTTGGACGCGCCCCCGCCCGCGACCGCCCCGAGGCAGCCTTCGGGGCGGGGTTACCGTTCGAAACCGGCGGAGTACGATAGCTCAACAAAGCCGTTTTTGTAAGCGACCACATTCTTCAAATTCCACCTCTCCTCCGTCAGGGACCACCGAATAGCCAGTCCTTCGCCCAACAGGACAGGCGCTATCGTCAACCTGATTTCGTCCACCAGCTGAGTTCGAGAAAACGCTGGCACAACATGGCTCCGCCCACGAGCCAGATGTTTCGATACCGAGGCGCGAGTTTCACGTCAACTAATGTCTTGAGATCGCCCGAGTAGAACTCGACGCTCTTCCTCGCCGGCGGCCATTTCTGCCGGTCACCACGACGCCGGAGTATCGCCATAGGGCCAGCCCAGTTCCAGCGCATGTTCATAGGTGCGGGAACCCATCACATAACAGTCGATCCCTTTGAGGAAGTTCGCAGTTTCTTCCTCCGAAATGGAAACCCCGGCTTCGTAGACGCTTCTAGCTGTCCATCCATGAGACATGTTGTCCTGCTTCGCGATGAAACCATCCAGGCTGGAAACCATGTGCAAGGTTACACTGTCCTGCTCCATTGACTTCGCTGCGTGACATAGTTCCTCCTCGGGCCGTTGCCCGGTCAATGCACAATCCAATTTGGGCGTCTCGTTCAACTTCGATCAGTGTATGATCCTTCGACTCGCTGCACTCGCTCAGGATTTCGGCGCTCGGCTCGTACGCCTTGGAAGCGCCTCAGGTTGAGCGGGGTTTTCCGTTGATAATAGCGACAATCCGATTGTAGCGACGAAAATCCCCACTCAAGGCCGGAAGAAGACGGGCTAGGATGGCAGGAACTGAGTTGGCTGGGTGCGGGCTGGTCCCTGAGCTCAGTTATCATCGACCCATTTGGTCCCTCAACCCCTGTGGGAGAGGAGAGATTCCAGAATAGGATTTAGTCAATTATGCCCTCATCGTTTCTGAAAGAAAATATTACATTTGAGTTAATTCTTTCTTCCGCTATGTGAGCCCAGGACCACTCCGTCGGGGGCCTGTTTCCGTGATAAAAATGAAGAAATAGCTTGTTCTGCGAGGCGAACGGGTGCAGAATGTGCTCCTGGGTCAGATGGCAATTCCGAAAAGAGGGGTGGAGAACATGGCCGAAAAGTCTGTACCTGAGTTTCGAATTGACGCGGTTACTGCACGACGCGTCGATGCGCTGATGGAAGAGCTTTCGAAGCGCGTCATGGTGGTAAATGAAGACTCACTGAAGCACCTGATGCAGCGCGGCGTGATTGCTGCCGCGGCAATGGACGGCTGTTGCAAGCCTGACGGTGGAACGTGCTGCCCGAACGCCAGAACACGGTTGATTGCCGGTGGCGAGACCAACCAATTTAGGTCGTAGGCAGGGCTTGATAACGGGCGCGCCAGCCGCTCGAGGTGGCGAGCGATGACGATATCCGGTTCGGACCTGCGGAAAGAGCTGCTTGAGCCCGGCATGGAGTACTACTTGCAGGCCAAGCTGCCTGAGGTGTCTCCGGAGGAACTCGAAGCTCGTGTCGAAGAAACTCTTCGATTTCTTTACCTCTCTTCGGAGTGCGCGGGTGATATTCCAGTCACTCGGGAAATTCGACGATCTCTGGCACCTGCTGATTCTGCAAACCGCGGAATACGAGAGATTATGCAGGCGCTTGCCCGGCGGAAAATTCATTCATCATTGCTCGAACAAGTTCCTGGCCTACTTTGGCGAAGCTGGTCGCCGGGAGGATTCCCTCCGCAATGAAGTCCGGATGCACGCGCTCTACGTCCAGAACTTCGGCAAGTTTGACCACGACAGGGTTCGGTACTGGCGTCTGGCCGCCTATCTGGTGCAGGAAGTCGGCTGGACGACAGAACAATTGAACGACTGGCTGACGCACTCCGATGTTCAGAGGAGAAGGCCACGCCAAGCTCGGCTGACACACCGATTACTAATCCTGCTTAGGCGGCCAGTTGGGCGCTTCGATACCGAACTGCTTGGCGTACTCGGCGTTCAGGCGCTGCCAGCCGAACTTCATGGCGTCAGGGCCGACGATGCGGCCGAGGGGAGTTCCGCCGAGAAGATGATCCAGAACATCGAAGCAAATGTGCCACCCGGCAGCACCCATCGAGATGAAACGGCGATCGATGTTGTGCCACAGCGTCAGACGCGTGCCGCCGCCGATGGCTTCGAGTTCCCACCGGATATCGTTGCCGCCCCAGTTGTACTCAAGCACCCGGGGAGCGTCGGCTCGCCTCACGGTTGTTTCGGATACCTGCGGCCGGGGCGCTCTCACCGTGGTGAGTTTCACCGTGGCTCCGACGGTGCCCAGGCTCCCATCGGCCTCAAAGGGAGCCCACTCGCGCAGATGCGCCGGGTCGGTCAGCGCCTGCCAGACTTTTTCCGGCGGGTGGCGCAGTTCCCGGACAAGAACGAGCGTCCATTTCTCTTCCCGTTTTGTTCGCGGTGCTTTTGTATCCGCGCCCCGCTGGCCGGACCCGGCGAGTAATGCTCGGGATCGGTCATCTTCTTCTCCTGAACTTCCGCCCTACCAGCGCTTCAGTTCCGTGAGCTGAATGAGGTTGCCGCAGGTGTCGTTCACCATCGCGATTTTGGAGGCCGTCACATCCGTCGGCGGCATGGTGAACTCGGCGCCGCGGGCTTTCATGCGCTCGTAATCGGCCTGCACGTCGTCAGTGAAGAACATGGCCGCGGGCTGGTTCTGCTGAAACATCGCCTGCTGATACGCCTTGGGCCGCGGGGTTGTTGTTGAGCGCCAGCTGCAACTCGGTGCCGTCCGGGTCCTCGGGCGAGGCCACGGTCAGCCAGCGATAGGGGCCATTGCTGAAATCGGCTTTCTTCACGAAACCCAGCACTTCGGTATAGAAGCGCAGGGCCTTCTCCTGATCGTCCACGTACACGCTGGTCAGTTTGATTTTCATTTCGTTTCTCCTTTGTTGCGTTTGCGGTTTGGGCCGCGTTGTCTTTTCCTTGTCTTCTTCTTCGCTGGTGTTGATGCGTCCATGCGGTCGAGGTGGCGTTCGAGAGCATCCAAGTGAGCGGACCAGAAGCGGCGGAACCGAGCCAGCCAGGCATCGACCTCCTGAAATGGTTCGGGTTTCAGCCGGTAGAGGCGGCGCTGTGCGTCCACCGTGGATTCCACGAAACCGGCCTCGCGCAGCACGCGCAGGTGCTTGGATACCGTCGGCTGCGACATGCGAAGCCGACGCTCGATCTCTCCCACCGACTGTTCGGACGAGACCAGCAGGCCCAGGATCGCCCGGCGGTTCGGCTCGGCAATGATTTCGAAGACGGATTCCACGCTCCTTATATACTCTATAAGGTATATACGTGTCAAGACATTTACACAATCGGACGAAGTCTTCGAGCGCGGTGCGCGAGTGCGCTCCAGCAATCCGCAAGGGTGGGTGGGTGCAGCGCCGTGGTAGTGCAGCAACTCACGTTAGCGCCCAATCGCAGGCGCGAAGGTGGGGGCCCCGGCCAACACGGTGATCAAGTTGACAGGAACCGGCGAGTTCGATGTAAGATGGGTGCCGTTTCCACGGGCAAGCTGGGGTTCCGCGTCAGCACGAGCTGCGAAGGATGGCGATGAAAAACTTGTTTGAGCAGGATACGGTTGACGAGGTGATCTCGCGCATCGACAATCTGCAGCCCGCAGCCGTGCGGCAGTGGGGAAAGATGGACGCGGCACAGATGATGGCACATTGTTCCAGCACTATGGACATGGCCTCGGGAAGACTCAATCCGCCGCGAGTTTTCATTGGGAGGTTGATCGGTCCGCTTTTCAAGTCCATCTTGACGAACGAAAAACCGTTCGGGAAGAACACTCCCACCGATAAACAGTTAGTGGTCGCCGACCACAGGGATTTCGCGCGCGAGCAGGAACAGCTCAAGCTGAAGATCCGGCAGTTCCACGACGGCGGAGAAGCCCAATGCACGCGTCATCCCCATCCGTTCTTCGGCTCGCTAACGCCGGCAACCTGGAGCCGTGGAATGTATAAACACCTCGACCATCACTTACGGCAGTTTGGCGGGTAAAACGCTTGCTTTGTCGTACGCAAAAAAAAAAAAAAAAAAAAAAAAAAAAAAAAAAAAAAAAAAAAAAAAAAAAAAAAAAAAAAAAAAAAATTTTTTTTTTTTTTTTTTTTTTTTTTTTTTTTTTTTTTTTTTTTTTTTTTTTTTTTTTAAAAAAAAAAAAAAAAAGAGAAGTGTGGGAGAGATTGGAGGTTGAAGAGCTCAGACTGACAGAAGAGCAACGCGCGGAGTTGGATTATAGCATAGAGAGTTTAGAGCAAAATCTCTCAGATGTCATATACTGGGTAAAAGTCAGGTAGGATTTGTTTAAGAGATAGTGAAGATACGTATAGTTTGGATGATTGTGGTAGCTGAGGAATTGCAGCAGGTGAGGGTTTGGTAAGAAGAAGTTAGCTCAGATTTTGGGGAGAGTTTTGCAGTGGCAGTTGAGAACAAGGTGGAAGATATAGCACAACAGCTTTTGCAATTTTAGGTTGTTCATAGGGGAAGAAGAAGAGAGGGAGTTAGAAGGTTTAAGTATGGGATTTTCTTAGAAATGAAAGAGGATAGAATAGTGGTGATAGATTGCTTATATGAGAAGAGAGAATAGAGGCAGTGGTGGTTGCGCTGATAGCAGTTTGCAGGTGAAGGTCTGAGGGCTAGAATGGATTAGGCAATGTGGCAAGGTATAGAGGCACCCGCACTAAAACGGCTAAAGACCGGTCGCTTGAATGCGGCACCCGGCGACTACGTTAATATCGGTGCGGTGTATAAGAACGTCTGACAGGGATTGGGTGGAGAGTGTATATGTCGCCATCACGAAGGGAGTTAGTTCGAGGCGCAGCAGGAGCAGCGGCACTAGGCATGATCCCGGCCATCGAGCCTGTAACCGCGGAAGCCAAATCGAACGCCTCGCCACAAGACATCCTCTCCCTGTTCAAGTCGCTTCCGGGTGAGGTGGCCGTGAAGATTCATGCGCCCGCGACGAACGACAAACCAGAGTTCCTGGTGGAATCGAATTCCGCGAAAGTTCTGTTTATCGGCAGCGCTTTCAAGTCGTTTGTGCTCTGCGAAGCATCGCGTCAGGCTGACGCGCCTGACGTGGAAAGGATGATCGCCTCGCAGGAGCTCACGCTCGACGCCAGCGTATGGTCGTTTGACAGCGCAAGCTTCAATCCTCCTAACCTGATCGGCAAGGTTTCCGAGCGCACGGCGCTGGAAGCCATGATCCTGCACAGTGACAACACCGCAACGGACATGTGTCTGAAGAACGTTGGCCCCGACAAGGTGCGCGCACAGATCGCAGCCATGGGATTGAAGAATACGAGGATCCCCGATAGCACCCGCGCCTTCATCGGCTATCTGCTGGGCGCCAAAGAACCATCAAGGCTTCACCTGGGAAGCACTGACAGCGGCGGCCAACCAGTCGATAGACCAATGCCCCTCTCAATAAGGTGTGCGACCATGGCGTCTTCCGCCGACGACTTCGTGTCCTATTATTCGCGCGCTTTGCAGGGAGAGTTCTTCAAGAACCCTCAAACGCTAAACCAATACCGTCAAATTTGGTCGATGGGCGACGCTATTTGGAAGATGCCCCTGCCTCTCGGAGTCAGTGCATTCGTGAAAGGCGGAAGCATCGACGTTCCCGGATTCCATGCGCTTTGCGTTCCCGGCGGCATGTTCTTCGACGACCGATGGGTGTACTTTTGCCTGACCATCAATTGGACTGCGGCGGCTGAGACGGATCCCGCTACGGTCGAGGCTTTCGCCGCGGCTTCGAGCCAGGCTCTAAAGCTCGTCAAGGAATCGCTGTCCGCTTAGCTTACAGAGTCGGGTGCGCTTGCGCTCTTATCTAGGGGCACTCAGCGGGTTGGCGCCCACGGCTCGCGCAGATGACGCCCTGCGGACTCGAACGTATTCGAGATTGCGGCAGGATCGAGAGAAAAACCCCCACTCAAGCGGCCAAAGACGGGCCGCTTGAATGGGTACCCGATCTGAAGATTCTTGGTCAATGGGAGGGGTTACTGGGCCAGTAGCTGTTACAGTTTTGTAGATGGCTCGGTATAAGTCAGCGTTCAACGGAAAGACGCGAAGGTGGGATTGATCTTGACAATTCAATGTCTGCTAAAAAAAAAAAAAAAAAAAAAAAAAAAAAAAAAAAAAAAAAAAAAAAAAAAAAAAAAAAAAAAAAAAAAAAAAAAAAAAAAAAAAAAAAAAAAAAAAAAAAAAAAAAAAAAAAAAAAAAAAAAAAAAAAAAAAAAAAAAAAAAAAAAAAAAAAAAAAAAAAAAAAAAAAAAAAAAAAAAAAAAAAAAAAAAAAAAAAAAAAAAAAAAAAAAAAAAAAAAAAAAAAAAAAAAAAAAAAAAAAAAAAAAAAAAAAAAAAAAAAAAAAAAAAAAAAAAAAAAAAAAAAAAAAAAAAAAAAAAAAAAAAAAAAAAAAAAAAAAAAAAAAAAAAAAAAAAAAAAAAAAAAAAAAAAAAAAAAAAAAAAAAAAAAAAAAAAAAAAAAAAAAAAAAAAAAAAAAAAAAAAAAAAAAAAAAAAAAAAAAAAAAAAAAAAAAAAAAAAAAAAAAAAAAAAAAAAAAAAAAAAAAAAAAAAAAAAAAAAAAAAAAAAAAAAAAAAAAAAAAAAAAAAAAAAAAAAAAAAAAAAAAAAAAAAAAAAAAAAAAAAAAAAAAAAAAAAAAAAAAAAAAAAAAAAAAAAAAAAAAAAAAAAAAAAAAAAAAAAAAAAAAAAAAAAAAAAAAAAAAAAAAAAAAAAAAAAAAAAAAAAAAAAAAAAAAAAAAAAAAAAAAAAAAAAAAAAAAAAAAAAAAAAAAAAAAAAAAAAAAAAAAAAAAAAAAAAAAAAAAAAAAAAAAAAAAAAAAAAAAAAAAAAAAAAAAAAAAAAAAAAAAAAAAAAAAAAAAAAAAAAAAAAAAAAAAAAAAAAAAAAAAAAAAAAAAAAAAATTTTAAAAAAAAAAAAAAAAAAAAAAAAAAAAAAAAAAAAAAAAAAAAAAAAAAAAAAAAAAAAAAAAAAAAAAAAAAAAAAAAAAAAAAAAAAAAAAAAAAAAAAAAAAAAAAAAAAAAAAAAAAAAAAAAAAAAAAAAAAAAAATAGCGGGCTGACGCTCACGGCTTACGCAAATGACGCTCTGCGGGACCGAATGTATTAGACATTGCGGCAGGATAGAAAGGAAAATCCACACTACAGCGGCTAAAGACGGGCCGCTTGAATGCTGCACGAGACCTGAAGATTCTTGGTCAAGGGGAGGGGTTACCTGGGGCACTGGCCTCGAAGGCGGGGCGCTTGGACACCTCAAGCGGAGAACAAGGTTTAGAGATAGCGGGCGCTGTGGACAACACGCAACACCAGAATTCCTTGTGGCTCGATCTGATAAAAAATGAGGTGTCTGGGAAATACGGCGATGGGTACGCGCTACGTGCCACGCAGTTGATCTGCTTTGAAACGGCAGAGTGTTCTGGCTGCGGGGGCGGTAGTAATCCGCAATAGTGTGGCAGTGACGCTCTGTCTCAACGCTTTGCTAGTCTGAGGTGGATTGGCTTGTGTACCAATCCGCTTGCTCGAGGATGTCGGCTACGGCGAGATCACTGAAGCGAATCGAGCTCCGTTCATTGCGACAGCGCGTTCACGCAGTGCAGTAACCAGGCTCTTCTTGCGAATGTCGCTGAGGCGGACTTCCATCCTTCGGCTCTTCGCCTCGGCGAGCAACTCCTGCTCCAGATGACGAGGCGGCGTTCCTTGTCTGGCGAATGAGTTCGCGGACGTATTCGCTGGGGGTGCTCAGTCGCGGAGGCGACCTGGCCTTCGACGTAGGCTTTGAGGGCTTCGGGGAGCGAGATGTTCAATGAGGTCATCGGCATGTGTCATATTATGACAGTTTATGAAGGTTGTAGAGTGTGCTGTTCGGTATTGTGCGCTGCTGAAGAGGGCTCGGGGTTCTTATGGGGCACGGTACGCGGGCGGAGCTGTCTGAGCGTAGTGAAGGATGCGGCCAAACAAATGTCGCCTGCGGGCTCGAATGTATTAGACATGCGGCAGGATGAAAGGAAAATCACTAGCGGAAAGACGGGCGCCTGAGGGGCACTCGGGTGAAGATTGGTAATGGGAGCTAGGGCGCGCGAACCCCCCCCCCCCCCCCCCCCCCCCCCCCCCCCCCCCCCCCCCCCCCCCCCCCCCCCCCCCCCCCCCCCCCCCCCCCCCCCCCCCCCCCCCCCCCCCCCCCCCCCCCCCCCCCCCCCCCCCCCCCCCCCCCCCCCCCCCCCCCCCCCCCCCCCCCCCCCCCCCCCCCCCCCCCCCCCCCCCCCCCCCCCCCCCCCCCCCCCCCCCCCCCCCCCCCCCCCCCCCCCCCCCCCCCCCCCCCCCCCCCCCCCCCCCCCCCCCCCCCCCCCCCCCCCCCCCCCCCCCCCCCCCCCCCCCCCCCCCCCCCCCCCCCCCCCCCCCCCCCCCCCCCCCCCCCCCCCCCCCCCCCCCCCCCCCCCCCCCCCCCCCCCCCCCCCCCCCCCCCCCCCCAAAAAAAAAAAAAAAAAAAAAAAAAAAAAAAAAAAAAAAAAAAAAAAAAAAAAAAAAAAAAAAAAAAAAAAAAAAAAAAAAAAAAAAAAAAAAAAAAAAAAAAAAAAAAAAAAAAAAAAAAAAAAAAAAAAAAAAAAAAAAAAAAAAAAAAAAAAAAAAAAAAAAAAAAAAAAAAAAAAAAAAAAAAAAAAAAAAAAAAAAAAAAAAAAAAAAAAAAAAAAAAAAAAAAAAAAAAAAAAAAAAAAAAAAAAAAAAAAAAAAAAAAAAAAAAAAAAAAAAAAAAAAAAAAAAAAAAAAAAAAAAAAAAAAAAAAAAAAAAAAAAAAAAAAAAAAAAAAAAAAAAAAAAAAAAAAAAAAAAAAAAAAAAAAAAAAAAAAAAAAATACAGACAAGTGACCTATCCCCAACGGAATTAGTACCTTGCAGAAAATTGGATTGGGGGCTACCTACATCCCCGATTCGATGCGGCATGTGAAGGTGCCCCAGGTTCGCGTCCTGCAGTTGGACGCTAAGCTGGGCGCGCTGTTAGTGCCCCCCGCTATTTCCCGACAGTTCCTTCACGATGTCCCCCACAAATGCTTTGGCGTCGCCGAAGAGCATGAGGTTTTGTCGAGGTAGTAGAGCGGGTTGTCGATGCCGGCGAAGCCCGGGTTCATGCTGCGCTTGATGACCATCACGGTGCGCGCCTTGTCCACGTCGAGGATGGGCATGCCGTAGATCGGGCTGGATGTGTCGGTGCGCGCGGCTGGGTTGGTCACGTCGTTGGCGCCGATGACCAGCGCCACGTCGGTCTGCGGCAAGTCGCCGTTGACGTCGTCCATGTCGAGCAGCTTGTCGTAGGGGATGTCGGCCTCGGCCAGCAGGACGTTCATGTGTCCGGGCATGCGGCCGGCCACAGGATGGATGCCGAAGTTCACGTCAACGCCGCGCTTGGTGAGCGCGTCGTAGAGTTCGCGGACTTTGTGCTGCGCCTGCGCGACGGCCATGCCGTATCCGGGAACGATGACGACTTTGTTGGCGGCCGCGAGAATCGCCGCCGCTTCTTCCGGCGTGGCGCTGCGCACGGGGCGCGCTTCCTCTCCGCTGGCGCCGCGGAGGTCTGCACCTGCCCGAAGCCGCCGAACAGCACGTTGGTGAACGAGCGGTTCATGGCCTTGCACATGATCACGGAGAGGATGAAGCCCGAGGAGCCGTCGAGCGCGCCGGCCACGACCAGCAGCTTGCTGTTCGAGCACGAAGCCCAGCAGCGGCGGCGGAAATTCCGGCGTAGGAGTTCAACAGCGAGATGACGGTGGGCATGTCGGCGCCGCCGATGGGGATGACCAGCAGCACGCCGAAGACAGCGCGACGAGACCACCATCGGGGAATAGAGTTCGGCGTGGCTGGGGTTTATGCACCAGCAGCCACAGCCATCACCACGGCTGCGCCCAGGAACGCGAAGGTTGACGATGTTCTGCCCTTTATAGGTGATCGGGCGCTGCGGCAGGATTTCCTGCAGTTTGCCCGCGGCCATCAGGCTGCCGGTGAAGGTGAGTCGAGCCGATGATGACTTCGAGCGAGATCTCGCCCATCATGAACTTCGAGATGTTGGGCGCGCGCAGGTAGAACTCGGCGGTGCCGACAAGGCGTGACGCAGAGCGCGCCGAAAGCGTGGCTGAGCGCGGTCCGCTGCGGGACGGCGGTCATGGCCACATTGCCGAGCGGCACGCCGATGATGGCGCCCAGCACCAGGGCGATTGCGATCCACTTGAAATCGACGATGCCGTGATGGAAGAGCGTGCCGACAATGGCCAGCAGCATTCCGACTTCGCCGGCGAAGACGCCGCGGCGCGCGGTGGCTGGCGAGCTGAGCCACTTGAGCGACAGGATGAACAGCGCTGCCGCCACCATGTAGAGGAATTCGATGATGATGTCGCTACCCGGAAGGTTGTTCATGGCTTGTTGGGGCTTTGCTCACTTTGAACATCTTGAGCATGCGGTCGGTGATGATGAATCCGCCGACGATGTTGCTGGTGGCGGCGACGATGGCGATGGTTCCGAGAATCGTGGCCAGACGGCTCTTGTGCTTCACCGGCGAGGATGATCGCGCCGACGACGGCGATGGCATCGAGAGCGTTGGTGAGCGACATCAATGGTGTGTGGAGCAAGGGTGAAACCCGCCGGATCACCTCGAACCCGATGAACGCGGCGAGCATGAAGACGTAAAGACTGGTCAATAGGTCTGGTCTTCACCAAGTGGTGCCTCCTAAAACTTCTTCACCACAGAGACACTGAGGCACAGAGGAAATCGGGTCTTAGATCTAGTGTTCTCTGTGTCTTAGTGCCTCTGTGGTTCATGATTTCTTACGACTGCGTTACTAATGCCGGCAACGAGAAAAATTCGCGGATGCGCGGGTTCACGATCTCGCCGCCTTGCGTGACGAGAGTGCTGCGTACGATCTCGTCTTCCATGTTGAGGTCTGAGCTGCCCGTCTTTCACCATGTTCAGCAGAAAGTTGGTCAGGTTCTTGGCGTACATCTGGCTGGCGTGGTACGGCACGGTGCTGGCCAGATTGATGGAGCCGATGATGGTAACGCCGTGCTCGACGGCGGTCTCGCCCATGTGAGTGAGTTCGCAGTTGCCGCCGCGTTCGGCGGCGAGGTCAACGATCACCGAGCCCGGCGCCATCGCCTCTACCATTTCTTTGGTGACGAGGATCGGGAGACTTCTTGCCGGGAATCACGGCGGCGGTGATGACGACGTCGTGCTGGGCGACGACCTGTCCGAGAAGCTCGCGCTGGCGCTGGTAGAAGGATTCATCCTGCGCCTTGGCGTAGCCGCCGGCGTCTTGTGCGTCTTTGGCTTCGATCGCCAGCTCGACGAAGCGTCCGCCGAGGCTGTGTACTTGCTCCTTCACTGCGGGACGCAAGTCGTACGCCGATACGACCGCACCCAAGCGGCGGGCGGTTGCGATGGCCTGCAAGCCAGCGACTCCGACGCCCATGATCAGCACGCGAGCGGGCGTGATGGTTCCGGCGGCGGTGGTCAGCATGGGAAAGATGCGCGGCAGCGTATCGGCCGCGAGCAGCACGGCCTTGTAGCCGCAGATGGTGCCCATCGAGGAGAGCGCGTCCATGCTCTGGGCGCGGGTGGTGCGCGGCATCAGCTCGACGGAAAACGAGGTCGCTCCGGTGGCGGCGATTCCCTGCACGGTGTGGACATCGCCGAGCGGACGAAGGAAGCCGATCAGCACCTGGCCGCGACGCAGCAGGGGAAGGTCGAGACTGCCGGTGCGGTCGTTGGAACCGTACGACAATACCTGCAGAATAATATCGGCCTTAGCGAACACCTCAGGGCGATCCAATGCAAGCGTCGCGCCCTTAGCCGTGTATTCGGCATCAGGATAGCCGGCTTCGACACCGGCCCCGGCTTCGAGGATGACGTCCAGCCCAGCTTTTTTAAGATTGGGAATGACTGCGGGTACAAGCGCGACCCGCCGCTCCCCCGGAAAGATCTCGCGGGGAACACCGACCAGCATGAAGGAGCCTCCACCGACAGCGCAAAGTGGCGAACTCTGCATTCTAACCGCGCCGGCAGAGAATTGTACGGAAAGCGCAGGAAACTGCGAGGGACGAATCCAAAATGAAAACCCGGAGCCGGTGGGGGCTCCGGGTTCTGTGTGACCGTTGGCGCAGGTTAGCGCATGGCCACGATCACAGTCTCGGCTCCGCCGCCGCTGTTGGAATCGCGGTTGGAGGCCGTAAGTTCCTTCTCCAACTTCGACTCGGGAACCGCCAAGCCCTGGCCGCGAGCGCTGGTCCAGATCTCGCGCAGGAAGTAGTGGTCGCCGACCTTGTCGAACACCAGCTTGGTTTGATCGGGCTTGGACTCGCCTGCGTAGGCGTAGATCCCGAGGACGTTCAGGCTTCCGTCCTTCGCAGCGATTACCGTCGCACGGTCACCGATGTCGCGGACCTCATAGGCGCCCGCGGGGAGTTGTTTCTGCCCGACGCTAAAGTCGAACGGTACATTGCCGGTCATGATGGTTTGTGCGTGAACCACGGGAACTGCGATAGCGAAGGCCGCGACGAGAGTCATCAGGGCCCCAAACAGGTTGCGTTTCATAACTCCTCCTTATGGGGCCCCTGTAGCGGAACCCAGGCTGTTTATGTTTGACCGCTTAGCCTTGAGCGCTTGCTCGATTTGCCTTTCGGCTTGCGGCTTACGCGTTGAGATAGAGCAAGCGGGGTGCCAAAGTGCGGCTTGTGGCTGCACAGAACGCAAGTCTTTGAAATACGGGTGATTTGCGGGGACCGGGCGAAGCTCGAGGAAACCGGACGGGCGTGGAGGCTATCCGAATGGATAGATCGGACAAACGGAACAGTTAGCCAATGCCGTCTGGGGGCAAAGTCGGCGGCGCTTCCCGCACAATATCAGCTTGGATCCTGACGAAATGGTCTTTATCACGCAGGTTCGATGGCGAATTGGATCCACGGCAACCCCGATTAAGCGGTGTTGTGGGCCTCCGCAGCTGTGGCCGCGGTCATTCAGCGGCGTTTACCGTCGGCCTGAAGCCCATCCCTTCGGGGACAGGCTTTATTCAGCGTCTTCCTAACTATTGCTCATGAGGTGGCCCGCGCTAAGCGGAGGCGGCCGACACTGTGCGGGCTCCAACAGAAATGGCACGTTATTTGCTTGACTAATTGCGAGGCCGTGCTACTGTCAGGCTCAATCGACCCCAGGGCACAAAGCGGCGTTCCCGCTACCAACTTCGCAATCTCGAAAAGGAATTTAGAAATGAGAACCAAACCGATAGTGGAGTTTCTTGTGGTCTGCACGCTGCTAACGATGTGCGCTTGCAGCAATGAGAGAGGTTCAACTACATCAACTACTTCAATTGCTCGGAGACCTAAACTTCTGGTTGCAACCGTCCAAGCAACCATCACGTACGACACGAGCAACAATCCAAGTAAGGGAAGCTGCACACAAACACTGGCAAATGGCACTGTGCAGCCCTATGTAGTGCTACAGATGTCGAAACCGGATTCGATTGCCTGGAATGCGGCCTTCAATGACGGAACCGGCCCGAAAGCTGCCACTGGTTTCGAAATCCAGTTTGTCGCGATTACCCCGGCGGCAGGACTGGTGGGAACGCCGTTTGTGGCGGATAGCGGGAGCCCTGTCTACTACGTCGACGAAGCGACCGCGTCAGCCCTGACTCCGAAAGATACGTCGACAGGCGGAGGGGCGGTGGATTTTCGCTATGCGTATGTTGTGCTCTTCGACGATCAGAAGCAACCTCACTTCTGCAACAACGTCAAGCCGACTGGCGTAACCAGTTTCGGAGTCCACGTGCAGCAGTAGGGTCAAGGATCTTTCGGCCCAAGAACGTAGTCGCAAATGTTACTTGGCCGATATCAATTGCTGGAACTCCGCATCTGCCGCGAGAGTCGCGAAGTCCGGGGAGTCTCGAATAATCGTTCGGGAATAGTTAGCGTCGGCGGCCTTCTTCAGCCAGTTGAGTGCCTGCCGGTCATCGCCGAGCTGCTGGCAGACCAGCGCTGCGCGAAACAGCACCTCCGGATCGTGAGGGGCAATCGCCAGCGCTTTTTGCATGGCGGATGCGGCGGTATGTCGGTCGCCAATCATCGCGCTGTACTCGGCTATATAGATCTGAGCAATTTGGTCTTTCGGGTTGGTGCGCACGTGCTCGGTTGCCAGCTCAAGAGCCCTCTTGTACGCTGCAGACGCTTCACTGCGTCGGTCTGGTGACCAGTACAGCGCATCGCCAAGGTTTCCCCAGTTCAGGTAATCGTCTTCTTTCAATTTGCGCGCCTTCTCGAGGGCGGCGATCGCTTCCGGGTAGCGGTGAAGATAGTAGTAGGTCTCCCCTAAGTCGCTATAAGCCGGCATCATCGGCCGTACACTGATGGAACGCTGCAACGCGTCGATCGCATCCTCATAGCGCCCATCAAAGAGATACATGTCTCCGATGTTTTCGAGTACTAGCTGATTGCCCGGAGCCAATTCACTGGCTTTGCGGAACATCGCTTCGGCATCGGCGTACCTGGCTCGACCGTAATAGAAATATCCGGCCCAGTTATAAGCCGCCCAGTAGTTTGGGTTCATGGTAATGGCCCGCTTCAACGCAGCCTCCGCTTGCGACGCGTCATCGAGTTTGTCGTACGTATCGCCCAGCGCCATAACAGCCAGCACGTTGCCTGGATCCGCAGCCACCGCGAGCTTGATCTCAGCCAGAGCCTTGGCATACTCGCCGCGGCTTCGGTACACGTTACCAAGACAGAGGTGGCCGTCAGCGGATTTCTGGTCGGACGCGAGCGCCTGCTCGCAATAGGTCGTCGCCTTATCCAGCCATGGCTGTTTATGGTCAAACTTGAAACGTTGCCAGTACGCGTCGCCCAAGCCCGCATAAGCCGGAGCGTAATTTGGGCTCACCCGGAGCGCATGTTCGAATTCCTTGATCGCGGCGTCGATGTTTTCAGGCTTCTGGTAGTCGAGCAAATAGCCACGCCCCTTCAAATAGAACTCGTATCCCGAGGGAACGGCAGCTTGCACTTCCGTTGGCTCAGGATAAGGTGACCGGCTGCCGGCGGGCAGCATGGCGATGACTTCGCCGGCCAGGGTATCCTGCAGCGCAAACAGGTCGGCGTCGTTTCCGGTGACGGTACACGCATTCAAGACCCGATGAGTTTTGGAGTCGATCAGGCTGCAGGTGACGCGAACTTTGTCTCCTGAGCGCTGCACTGTGACCTCGAGCACGCGCTCCACACCGAATTCGCGGCGCGCCGCATCGGTCGTATTGGCTCCCCGCGCTATCAACTCACTGGGCGGAATCAACTGCAGTTGCTGCCCGAGAGTGGCCCGCGCAATGTTTGCGCTAACGGTTTCGGCCATACCGCGTAGCATGGCATTGTCTGACGGATCCTGACCACCGGTATCCACCGGCAAGATGGCAAGAAGGCGGAATTGGCTGGTAGCCTCCTGCGTGCCAGGTGACAACTTCGGTTGAATTTGCGGCCAGTAGTGGATTCCCGCCACGGCGGATGCGATCAAGATGACCGCGAGCGCCGCGAGAGCAAATCGCTTGCCCTGCTGCTTCTCGGCGTTCCTGGTTTTACGCCCTTCCAGCAGCCGCTGCAGGTCCTCCCGCAGCTCGGTTGCCGACTGGTAGCGGTTCTCTGGTTTCTTCTGCAGGCAGCTCAGGATTACCTGCTCCAAGCCAGGCGATATCGCCGGGTTCACCTCGCGCGGGGCCTTGGGCCGGCTGTTCAGGATCGCGTCGCGCACCTCGTGGATCTGCGCTTCGGGAAACAGCAGTTGCCCCGTCGCCATCTCGTAGAGCACAGCCCCGGCCGACCACAGGTCACTGCGCTGGTCCGAGATGCCGGAAAACTGTTCCGGAGCCATGTAGGGCAGCGTGCCCGTCAGCGTCATGTTGATGGTGACGGTCTCCAGCGAGGCGGCGTCTTTCGTAGGGTCGAACATCTCGGCGAGCCCGAAATCCAGGATCTTCAGGGTGCCGTTTTGCGTGATACGCAGATTCCCCGGCTTGAGATCGCGATGGATGATGCCTTCGCGATGCGCCGCCTCCAGTCCGGCCGCCAGTTGCACGCCCAGGGCGAGGACCGTCTCTTCAGGCAACGCGCCTCCCGACAGCTTGTCGTCGAGCCCGCTGCCGGCGATGTATTCCGTGACCAGATATTCGACCGGCTCGTCGCCAAAGTCGTGGGCGGTGGCGATGTTGGGATGGTTCAGCTTGCCCACGGCACGGGCTTCGCGGCGGAAGCGGGCGCGCGCACCGGGGTCAGCCAAGGCCTTTTCCGGAAGGATCTTGATGGCCACGTCACGCTCGAAGCGCAAGTCACGGGCGCGCCATACCTCTCCCTGTCCACCCGCGCCTATCTTTTCGATTAGCCGGTGGTGGCCAAGCTCGTCCCCGGGACTGAATGAACGCTCCGACATAGCAGCTCGATGCCGGGCCGCACAGCGCCCAGCCAAATTACTACAGCATTTTGGGTGCCATAGCTTCCGATTTGGTCACTAAGCTTACTTCACTTGGACCAAGATAGAAAGACGGCACGGGCTGGAGATGCTCACACCTTAAGGAAGATCCGCTTGCGGTACATCGCATAAATCGGCAGCCAGCAAGCGGCTACGAACACAATGGAGTAAAGGAGCGAACCCAGGGGCCGGGAAGGAATCCCGCCGAAGATTGCACGGTAAAGGCCGTCCTGAAGGGCGATCGTCCTACGGCCATGCTGCAAATGAACAGCATAGAGCACGCTTGACACCAAATCGGCCAGCACGTAGGCGGCGATGGCGTTGGTGCCGAAGACGACGAATGGCTTGGTCCAGGCTCCGCGGTGTCGCTTTACGTCGCACACCCAGTAGCAGGCGGCCAGCGCGATCAGGGCACAACCGGCGGTGAACACGACGAACGAACTAGTCCACAGCTTCTTGTTGATGGGGAACCACAGGTGCCAGATCTGTCCGACGATGATTCCTGCGACGCCGAAGGCCAGCATGCCGTAGAGCCTTTGTCATCGGGCGCCCCAGGTTCGCGCCCTTCTTTTGGGCGCTGACCTGGGAACTTGAATCCATCCACTCACCGGTCAGCACCCCAATCAGCGCCGTCGCAATCGCAGGAAAGGTGCTGAGGATGCCTTCGGGATCGCGTGTCTTCTCGTACATGGCGCCGGGAAGGTAGAGCTTGTCGATATACCAGCTCAGGTTGGCATTCGGATCGTTGATGGGCATGTCGATGCCGGGCACGCCGAGTCCCGGCACCGGAATGAACCGCATCGCGACCCAGTAGCCGAGCAGCAGTGCCCCGATCCACAACGCGATGCCGCGCCAACCCGAATACAGCGTGATGATCGCCGCCGCCAGATACGCCACCGCGATGCGCTGCAGCACTCCCGCCACCCGCCAGGTTGCGAGATGAAACAGCGGAAATCCGTTGAGGAACAGGCCAATCAGAAAAATAATGGCGCTGCGGCGGACGGTGTGCAGCAGCAGATTGCGCTTTGATTCCCCACGCTCGACCCGGGTGCGAAACGAGAGCGTCAGCGACAGGCCCGACAATAAAGAGGAAGAACGGAAAGATGAGGTCGGTCGGCGTCCAGCCGTTCCATCGCGCATGATTCAGCGGCGCGTAGGTAAAATCGTTGCCCGGGTTATTCACCAGGATCATGGCCGCGATGGTCGCGCCGCGGAACACGTCGAGCGAGTATAGGCGCGACGACGGGGCGACGGTCCGGGTTGGCGAGGCTAGTTCATCGACGCTGGTTGCTGCCATGGCGCAGGAGCGGCGACTGTCGCCGCCCCTTTATCGTACCGCAGTGGGGCCGGCTGCTTGCCCGGCGGGCCAGGTTCACTTGCTCAGCGCGCGGTCCACCGAGAGAGCTCCTGAGCCCTTGATCATCACCACCAACGCAAGCGCAATCGCCAAGCAGGTGATACTCGATTCCCTCACCCTTTTGCTGGCCAGACCAGTTGGCGAAGAAGCCGTTGTGGATGTGGACGGTAAAGATCGCCACCAGCATGTTCATCGTGATGCCGAACGCCGCCACGCGGCCCAGCAGTCCGACGATTAATCCCAGGCCGCCGAAGAACTCAGCGCAGATCGCCAGAAACGCCAACGGCGCGGGAATGTGCAGCATCTGGGTAAAGAAACCCATGGTGCCGGTGAAACCGTAGCCGCCAAACCAGCCCAGCATTTTCTGCGCTCCGTGAGCGAAGAACACCACGCCCAGAATCAGGCGAGCCAGTGTCACGGCGTAGTCGTCGGAGGTGGCGATGAGTTTGCGAAACATGTAGAGCTCCTTTCGGATATTGGCGTTCGTTATGCGATGGCGAAGCTGCGCATCGAGATGTTGCCGTGCTCGAATCCTTCGTAGATGGTCGAAACCGCACCGCCGGAGCCGGCACCGAGTATAGGAAACACCGGCGCGAAATGCTCGTAGGTCGGCACCGCCATGCGCGCGTGCGGCGCGAGTTCCTCGTAACGGAAGAGGTCGGCGTGTCTCCCACCCTTGGCCGCATCGCGAAACCAGCTATCAAACTCCGCCGCCCAAGCGTCGACAGGATGATGGATGCTCTCGAATTTCACAAGCCGCAGATTATGTACGATGCCCCCGCTACCCAGAATCAGCACGCCTTCGCGGCGCAACGGGACGAGCGCCTCGCCGATCTTGTAAAGCTCCTCGGGTGAAAGCTGCAAGGGTACCGAGAGTTCGACGACGGGAACGTCGGCGGCGGGACACATCAGTCTCAGCGGAATCCAGACCCCGTGATCGAGGCCGCGGTTGGGAGTAATCGCGGCATCCCATCCGCCAGCGCGTAGAAGCTCTGCGATGTGCGCAGCGAGTTCGGGCGAGCCAGGCGCATTGTAGGTCAGCTCATACAGCGCAGCCGGAAAGCCGCCAAAGTCGTGCAGAGTGGAGTTGCGCTCGGTAGCTGTGATGCCCACGGTCGAGCCGCTTCCCCAGTGCGCAGAGATGGCGACGATCGCCTTTGGCTTGAGGGTTCGTCCGAACTCCGCCAGGGCCTCTTGATACGGCCCGCTCTGTACGGCCACCATGGGCGAACCGTGCGAAATGAAAACGGCGGGCATGATCTCAGGTTGCGCGTGCGTAGGCATGCTTTTTCGGTTCCAGAACTACAGATGCATGTTATAACACGCACGTCGCAAAAGAAAAGCTTTGGCTGGGTGCCGTCGGCCTCCCTACCTTGCGGAAAGGCCGGGAATGGTGAACCTCCCAGTTATGAGAACTGACCGACTACGCCACCGGACGCGGCGCGGGGACTTCGGTCATGGCCTTGCGCTGCTCGTGCGTGAGCAGGCTCCAGACTTTACTTTGCGTGGCGACGTGAAGCTGCTGGATGCGGGCCTGCTCCTGCTCCTGTGTCAGGGTCTTGTCGCCAAAGACGGCGAATAATTCTTTCGCCTCCGCCAGGAACACCGCACGCAATTTGGGCTTTTGCTCAGCGGTGAGCTTGACCTGCTTGTCCAGCGCAGCGAGGTGGCCATCGGCAAAGGCCTCGGGCGACGACAGCATTTGGTGGCCAGGAGGCGCGCCGCCGCTGGTCTGGGCGGTAGCGACGACCGATAAGGTGCAAACGATGAGTGAGAAAACAACAGCGCGTAGTTTCATGAAGAATTCCGGCGGGAACGAACTCGGCAGTTCCGCACCTTCAGGCTAACAACCCATGACGCTGCACTCCTATGACGCGCGTCACAAAAAGGAAATGCGGAGCGCGCGAACCTATTTTGTCCCGAGGTGCTTGTCGAAAAACTTCACGATCACGTTGAACGCCTCTTGCGATTCGGGCACATCGGCGTTGTAGAAAAACCCGTGGAACATACCGTCCCACACGTGCAAGTCCGCATCCACGCCGAGCTTGACCAACTGCGCGTGGGTATACAACGCGGAGCTCATCTCGAAGCCCCGTGTGCCGGTAATGAGCAACGTGGGAGGAAACTTCGCCAGCACCTCGGGCGAGTTGATGGGCGCTACCAGCGGGTCTTTTGGATTGGCGCCGCTGAAATAGCCAAGCCTCATTATGGCTCCCTCATCCATGTGCGGCATGAAGCGAGCTTCGCCGAGTGGCGTTGACGTGTACTCCGAATCTCCGCCGAAGCCGCCCGCCGACGCGCAAAAGATGCCGATTGCGCCCGGTCGCGGCAGTCCATGCTTTTGGAACCATGCGACCGATTGCGCGGTCAGCATTCCGCCTGCCGAGCAGCCATAGATCCCGATGTTCTCCGGCTTGTAGGTCTTCAGCAGTTCCGTGTACACCGCAGCCACGTCTTCGCTGGCGGAGGGAAACTTGTTGTCCGGGCCTTCACGATAATCCACGCTGATGACCTTGATTTGTCCCACGGCTGCGATGGGCCGCGACTCCAGCTCGGCGCAGCCTGGCCAGCAACCCGAAAACCCGCCACCATGCAGGTTGATAAGAACGCGATCCTTATTCTTGGCGGCAACGCCCGCGCTGGGCGTGTACACATAGGCGTGGACCCTGGCGATCTTGGTGTCGTCCATCTTCAGTGCATAAAGTGCCTTCTGCCGCTCCAGGTAACCCATCATGAAGCGCGGGACACCGTTCACCTGCTCCAGCTTCGGTGGGTCCTGCATGTCATGCAGGTGCTGGTTCAAGTAGGCTTTTCCTTCGGGCGTCAGGAATTTCGACATCGGGACCGACTCGGCCGGAAGCTCGACCGTTCCATCGGCCTGCACAATGACGGGCGGCGGCTGGTTGGAGTTGCCGGGTTGAGTCTTGGAGTTGTCTTGCGCTGAACCAACCAGCGCGAGGCCGCTGACCGTGAAGACCAGGAAAACGACCGCTCTGCTCATCGTAATACTCCTCTTGTGACGATGGACGGTTGACGGACCCTACGGCTTCTCCCCCGCCTTGAACTCGGCCCATGGATTGCCCTTCATGTCTTGCAGCACGGGCCCTTCCCACTCGAACTCCGGACGCTCCTTCAGGAACGGCGCGGCCTCAAAGCTCTCGCCGCAGGGATAGCCCGCGCGCGCGTCGAAACTCATGTTCTTCGCCAGGGTGCTGTCGGCGGCCTGCGACGTTACCGCGCCGCCGGGGTTGTACGGGGGATCGTCCCACTCAGGCACGCCGCGCGGCGAGACCGCAATGTGTCCGCACAGCGAACGCTCGTTGGGGCCTTCCTTCTTCTCGAAGGTGTCGAAGTGGTCGGCCAGAAACTTCTGCGCCATCGCGATGTCGATCTGGCCCTTGTACTGGTCCATCAACTGGTCCCAGCGCACGTGGCGGGCGTTCATCGAGCTACCCATGTTGTTCGGGTTGAAGTCCGTCTCCTTCTTGATCAGCTCGGGATCGCTCGGGAAATTCGCGCCAACGAAGAAGCCATCTTTCGTGCGCCACACGCGATGCATCTTCAGCCCCAGCTCGAAGCGCGCGACTTCGCCGGTCTTGTTGTCGGCCAGCAGCCAGTCGTTGGCGTAGCCGCCGTTGTTGCCGTCAAGCATGATCTTCACATACTCGTCGATCGAGCTCGCATATTGCAGCGCCTTGCGCGCCCGCGAAAATTCCGGCTTGCCCTTGGGGTCGAACAGCGAGAAGCCGGTGATGGTCGTCTCAGTCACCATCAGGCCCGAGGAGTTGATTCCGAAATCGTCGTCGCTGACGATGATGCCGGGGAAGCCATCCTGAATAATGTGGTATCCGTGCGTGGGCACTATGTCGAAGACGATGGTCCAGCGGCTGCCCACGGGAAAGTTCGTCCAGTTGCTGTGCGCGATGACCGGCTTGTGGTCTTTGGTCATCGATCCGGTCGCGACGAAGGCGCTGCAGTTGCCCGGAGGCACTAGCTTCGGCGCGTTCTCCGCTTTCTGCTGGCGGTCGAGCCACGGCACGTAATAGTCAGGAACTTCTTCCATCGCGTTGAGCGCCACCACATCCCACAGATCCATCTTCACGCCTTTGGCCTTCAATCCGTCGGCGATGCCCTGTAGCTCTTCTTTATATTCCGGGTCAACGCCCGGCCAGATAACGGTCTTCGCCGTCTGGCGAAAGAACTCCCAATCGCGCTTGGTGCGGTGAGTGTCCATGAACTTGACGGCGTTGAAGCCGTCGGCGATCTCGGCCGAAAGCAGGTAGCCATGCTGGTAGCCGATGTCGGCGGGCGAGCCTTCCAGGTGGACGTAGATCCACTTACTGCGCTCAAAACGGTACGCGGGCTTCAGGCGCGCAGCAGAACTCGTATCGGCGGCAAAACAAGCGCTAACCAGCACCAGAAGACTTACAAGCAGGCGGCGATTGAACATTCAACTCCCCGGTTGGATAGGTGTAAACAAGCTTCCAGCAGCTTATAGGTTGGCGCAGCAGGACTCAACTAAGAACATAAAATCGAAACCCATCAGGTACTTCCGGTCGATCATTAGTGACCTCGACTGAGCCTGGCGGCGCGGCCTCCGCTAGCAAGAACAACAACAGTGCCCGCCACACAACTTTTCACTTCTCCTCCGGGTATTACCTAAAGACGACGGTCATCTTTTGCCCGGACGCCGCCGTGAGCGTTTACTATGCTTCTAACGCCGTTGCATTTGGGCTGGCCCACACGCGTTTTTGGGGTCCCGTTGCCAAAGGAATCTAGGTTTGCGCCTCAGCCGTCACATCATTCGACTTGTATTCACGCTCGGTTTCCTGCTGGCGTGTGCTGCCCCTGGAATCGCCCAGACGCCTAACCGCGTTCTGCCCGAGCCGGAGCTGCAGCGCGGCTTTCGCGAGATGTACAACCTCGATTTTTACTCCGCCCATCGGACCTTTCAGGTATATGAGCACCTCAACCCCCACGACCCCCTCGGCCCGGTGGCCGACGGCGCCGCCTACCTGTTTGCAGAGTTTAACCGCCTCCAGATTCTCGAGACCGATCTGTTCACCAGCGACGACCAATTCGACAAACGGGAAGAACAGCATCCCGATCCGGCCGTGAAGTCGGCCTTCGAGGCTGCCTTGGGGCGCGGCGATGCGCTCGCCGACAAAGTGCTCGCCTCGTCGCCCAAGGACGCCAACGCCTTGTTTGCCCGCGTCCTCTCCAACGGACTGCGTAGCGATTACGCCGCCCTGATCGAGAAGCGCAATATTGCAAGTCTGAGCTACATGAAAGTATCGCGCACCACGGCGCAGCAACTGCTCGACATCGATGCCACTTGCTATGACGCCTACCTGGCCATCGGCGTGGAGAACTACATGCTTGGCTCCGCGCCGGCTCCGGTGCGCTGGTTGCTTCGCGCCGTCGGCTCGCAAACCGACAAGGAGACTGGCCTTTCGCGCCTGCGCCTGACCGCTGACAAGGGCTATTACCTCGCTCCCTTCGCCCGGCTGCTGCTGGCGGTCGCCGCTCTGCGCGATAAGGATAAAAAGACCGCCCGTATCCTGCTCGCCGGACTGGCCTCGGAGTTTCCCCGCAACCAGCTTTACTCCAAAGAGCTCGCGCGTATTCAATAGCCGACTCGCCTGTCTTCGCGGATCCTTCGGCGGCCACCTCTAGCCTCCGCCCAGTGTGAAGTTCACATTGATCTGCGTGTCCACTTCGACCGGTTCGCCATTCAGCAAGTACGGACGGTATCGCCATTGCCGCACCGCCTCGATCGCGGCGGGGAGCAGCATCGGGTGCCCGCTCAGCAGGCGCAGGTCGTGCACCGTGCCGTCTTTGCCAATCACCGCCTGCAGCACCACCGTCCCCTGAATCGCGCGCCTGCACCGCAATCTGCGGATACTGGGGCTTCACCTGGCGCACCAGCATGCCCTCCGCAACGCCCGATGACACCCGCAGCTTTTGCGGCGGCGCGGGCTTCACTATCAACGGAGGCGTTGCTCGCGCGATCTCAGTAATCACCGAATTCGCAACGACTCCGGGCACACCACCAGGAACGAGGCCGTCCATGCTCGGCGGACTATCGGCTGACGACGGCTCATCGCGCACCATCGAAGTCTTCAGCGGAACGCGACTAGGCTCGCGTAGCACACTGTCGTTGACTTCCCGGTCCGGTCGTTGCGTGCGCGGCTCGCTCCGTTCTGCACGCACCGGGGCAGGTCCCGGCGGCGGTGCCGGCGCCTCCAGCATGACTGCCCATAACTGCTTCGGCAGCGCCTGCGTGTAGATCAGCGGTAGCAGTACTAACACCCCGATCGCGCAGACTTCCATCGCAAACGACGCCAACTTTGTCCAGGTTTTGCGCGGACGACTCCCCGCGCCTGAGTCGAACAGGCTGTCTTCGAACATGCTCGCCGCTCCTTTTCGGATGTCAGTAAAGACACCGCGGCGGCGGCGTTTGCTCCGAACACCTTTGATGAGTTGACTCTCAAGTGCCTTTGCCGCTATAAGCAATGAGTGACTGGTTCCGATCCGTCTACGCAAGGGAAATCCGAATGAAGCGAATCCTGCTGCTCGTCTCGCTGGTGGGCCATGCACGATAGCCGCGCCTTCCGTGGCACAAACACGCGCCGCCTTCGACGGCCAGACCTGGTGGGACTACGTCAAGGTCCTCGCCGACGACAACATGGAAGGCCGCGACACCGGCAGCGAAGGCCTGCGCAAGGCGTCCGCCTACGTCGTCGAGCAGTTGAAGAAGATCGGTCTCGAGCCTGCTGGAGTCAATGGCTATTACCAGCCGATTAAGCTCATCAGCCGCCAGATCGACGAGTCCGGCTCCAGCCTGGCTCTCGTGCGCGATGGCAAAGCTGGAGTCGCTGGTGCTGGGCGATGACGCCATATTCAGCACCCGCTTCGATCTCGCACCCGAAGGTGGACGCGCCCCTGGTCTTTGCCGGCTACGGACTTGCGCATCCCTGAGAAGCAACTACGACGACTTTGCCGGCCTCGACGTGAAGGGCAAAGTCGATCGTCTACATCGCGGGATCGCCCGCCGAAGTTCCCTCCGCGCTGTCGGCGCACTATCAGTCCGGCGGCGAGCGAGCGCGCACTGCTTCGCGAACTGGGAGCAGTCGGGCTCATCTCCATTCCGAACCCGTCGTCGATGGACATCCCCTGGAGCCGCATGGCGCTTTCGCGCACGCATCCGAGTATGGTGCTGGCCGATCCCACCCTCGATGACACGCAGCGGCATCGATCTCGCCGTGACCTTCAATCCCGCTGACGCCGAAAAGCTGTTCGCGGGATCTGGACACACCTTCGTGGAACTGGCTCCGATCCGAAAGAACGCAAGCCTATCCGCACTTCCCGTCTGCCCGTATCAGTTCAGGCCGGCACCCGGGTCATCAAGAAAGATGTCGAGTCTGACAACATCGTCGCCAAGCTCCCCGGCAGCGATCCGAAGCTGAAAGACCGAATATGTCGTCCTCTCCGCGCACATCGACCACATCGGTATCGGCGAGCCCATCAACGGCGACAAAATCTACAACGGCGCCATGGCCAAGCTCCGGCTCGGCGCTGGCTGTTCGATCCTGGCTTTTACTTCTGGCTGTCAAGATCAAAGCTGAGGCGCTCGTGCTGTTCCTCTGGGTCACCGGCGAAGAAAAGGGCCTGCTCGGCTCGAAGTACTTTGCTGCTTATCCGACGGTGCCGAAATCCGCCATCGTCGCCGACCTCAACACCGATATGTTCCTGCCCATCATTCCGCTGAAGATACTGACTGTGCTCGGGCTGAATGAATCAACCCTTGGCGCTGACGCTACTGAAGTTGCAAAACAGCTTGGGAGTCGCAGTCCAGCCCGACCCTGAGCCGCTGCGCAACATCTTCGTGCGCAGCGATCAATACAGCTTTATCCGCCAGGGCATTCCGTCGTTAGCGATGGGCGTGGGTGCCGTCAAAGGCGCGCCCGAAGCCGCGACCCAGAAGGAGTGGCTCACCAAGAACTATCACGCGCCCTCCGACGACTTGAACCAGCACGTGGATCTTGCCGCCGCAGGCAAGTATGAGGAAGTGATGCTGGCTCTTGCGCTGAAAGTAGCGAATGCGCCGCAGCCGCCGCAGTGGAACACCGACAGCTTCTTTCGCCGCTTCGTGCAACCGACTCCAGGCAGAAAGTAGAACCGGCAAGCGAGATAAATGCCAAACGAGTGAAGAAGCTAGTTGCTAGTTGCTAATTGCTAGTTGCTAGTTGCTTCTTTACTTCACCCGCTGCAACTCGCGATACGCTTCGCTTTTCGACACGCCGAATTCTTTCGCCGCCTGCTTGAGCGCGGCCTTCTCGTCCAGCGAATCGGAGCTCATCAGCTCGCGCACCCGCTTCCCAATGCTCTTCACCGTCGCCAGTGCTGGCTCGTGCCCTTCCGCTTTCCCGATCAGCAGCGTGATCTCGCCCTTCACTTCGCCGCGCGGCTGCAGCGTCGCCAGCACATCCTCCGCGCGCCCGCGCAGAAACTCTTCATGCAGCTTGGTCACCTCGCGCGCCACCACCACGTGGCGGTCCGGCCCCAGCAATTCGACGACGTCCTGCAGCGCTTCCACAATCCGATGCGGCGCTTCGTAGAAAATCTGTGTGCGCGGCGGACTCGCGGATAGCCTCCAGCAGCGTGCGCCGCGCCCCTTGTTTCGCCGGCAAGAAATCCGCTGAAGCGGAACGAATCCGTCGGCAGTCCGCTGGCCACCAGCGCCGAAAGAAACGCCGATGCTCCCGGAACCGGCACCACCTTAATATGATGCCGCACCGCCAGCGCAATCAGTCGGTATCCCGGATCGCTCACTCCCGGCATGCCCGCGTCGCTCACCATAGCAATGCTCTCGCCCTGCTCCAGTCGCACGATCAACTCTGCCGCCCGCGTCAGCTCGTTGTGCTCGTGATAGCTGACGGTGATCGTTCTCGATGCCGTAGTGATTGAGCAGCTTCATGGTGTGGCGCGTGTCCTCGCAGGCAATCAGGTCCACTTCCTTCAGCACCCGCAGCGCCCGCAAGGTAATGTCTTCCATGTTGCCGATGGGCGTGCCCACCAGGTACAGCGTCCCCGCTCCGGCAGCACCGCCATCGCGCACCACGCGGGTTGTAGCCTCAGCCTTGGTCATACGCGGCCAGTCTACACCCTTCAACCGTGCGACTCGTTATCCCCGCGCGAGGTCCACGACAGCAGCCACACCAAAGAAAAACGGCAGGGAGCGTTTGTCATGCTCCCTGCCGTCGAGTTTTGACTGGCGCAGCTTCTAGTAAGCCATCACCAGGTTGTAGGCATTCACGCTGCCGATGCCCGAACCGAAGTCCCACCCGCGCGGGCTGCTCGTAAACGGAGCCGCCGGTCCAGTCGGATACGCCGGCTGGTACGCGCTGTTACTCGTCGAAAGCACCCCACTCGTGGTCGACGGGTGGTAGCAGTTGTAGTACGTGCCACTGCGAGCCGCGATGCAATAGCCGTCAATGTCGCCCATCGTGACATCATAGAAGATGCACGCGTTGCCAACAGCGTTGCCCTTGCTGGAGTCGCAGGTCGTGCTGCCGGTCGGCCCGTACTCAGCATTGCGCAAGTGCGTAGTAGCGTGGGTTCGGATTGCCCTGCAGGCTTCCCTTGTGCTGCACCACAAGGGCCTGAATGGAGGCCATGATCGGTGACGAAACCGAAGTTCCGCCGTAGCCCGGCCAGCTCACCGGGGTCACCGCAGTGCAGGAGACGATTCCGCCATTGTTGATGCCCGAGCTGGTCCGATCCGTGTAGCAAATCGGATAATAGTGCCCCCACAGGCCGTTCGCTGCCAGCAGTGACACATCCGGCGTATCGCGCACGTTGTCGTTCACCAATCCGGACATGGTGCCCAGATACGCGCTCTGATACGAGGGCTTCGGGTATCCCGCGCAGGTGCCGCTCACCACGCCCGACACCGTCGCCGTTCCCGTCGCGCAACCGCTCGGACCCCCGCTGCCACCCGTAGCGTTGCGGTAACTGCTATTGGTTTGGCAGAAGCTGCCGGCTCCGTAAGTAATGTAAGAGCCTGTAGCGTAATGGGCCAGCAAAGTACCCGCGCACGAGTCGTTCCACGGCTGCTCCATAATGTACGATTTGGCCGAGCCGTAGAACGCGTTGTTGTTAGCGCTCCAGTAGGTGCTGTTCAAGCCGAGATAAGTATCGGCATAGTCCAGCCCGCCCACCGAAACGTCGTACTGCGAAGACATCCAGCCGCTGACGCCGATTCCGTCTCTCGTGCCGGCGCTGGCCGCGAGTTCGTCACCAGAGGAAACGAAGATGCCGATGCCGGCCGCTACGGCCTGCTGGAAGGTTGTGTTAAAAGCCGCGTTCAGTGTCGCGCCGGTCTGTGCCTCCGACTCGCCATAGCTCATGCTGATGACGTCGACGTTGTCCGCATTGGGATGCTGCAGAATGTTCTGAATCGCGGTCAGTCCGCCAAAACCTCCAGTCGGGTTCGCACACGCAGCGTTGATGATCGACGCGTTGGGTGCGCCAGCCGCCGCCCACTCCACATCAATCGCCGCTTCCACATCGTCGCTGTTGATGCCCGATCCCGAGGGATAGCCGCTTCCGGTCGACGGTTTGTTGCAGGTGGAGGAAACGGTCGGCCCTGGGTTGGATTGCGAGAGATTACCGGCTGTGTACTTGCCCAGGCCAAAGGTGTTGCGGAAGATGGCCCAGTCACTGGTACTCGCGCTGCACGCTCCCAGGCTGTTGGTGGAGTTACAGTTGAACAGGTTGGTGTCTTCCACCACCACAATCTTCATGCCCTGTCCGGAGACGCCCGCACTGTAAAGAGGCGCGATGTTGTAGATTTTCGCCAGGTCCCAAGGCACGATCGGATAGTCACCGTTGCCGGGCGTGTAGTCACTCTCCATCTGGCCGGATTTCGCGTTGATGTGTTCGGCATGCAATTTCTGGTTCATTGCCTTCGGCCGGAAATTGTTCAGATATAGCGGACCGGCCACTACTCCTGCCAGCGCCGCGGGAACCTGCGGGTCCCTGTCGTTTGCGATGCGGCTCTCGCCGTTGACATCATAGTTGTGAAGTTGCGTGCCGAAGGCGGTCTCGATCTGAGCAGATGTGCCCGAGTAGTCGATGAACATCCCGTTCGAGTACACCAGGTTGACCGTGAAACCCTGCGACGTTAGCCACGAGGTCACGGCCGCAATGTCGCTCTGCGCCGGTCCGAACATCTGTCCGTACTGCGCTGCGTTGATCCACTTGTGGAAGTTGGCTGACTTCGGATTGTGCTGACTGTCCACAAACGCTATCGCAGCCGCCTCGAGAGCAGCCGGCCGTTTCAACATCAGCAAGAGATGGTCCAGCTGAATGTCCGCGGACACGGGACCGCGGTCGTTCTGTGCATTCGCTTCCGGACGCACGTTGCCATGCAGCGTAACGCGGATGTTGTTGTCAACTTTCTGGGTGACGAGTGGGCTCTTGACCTGCGCAAATGACGCGAGGCTCACGACGAGCACGAAGGCGGCCACGGCCATCAGCAACGCAGCCGATTTGTTTCTGCGATTCATAAGTTCTCCTAATGCCAAGAAAGGAACTTGGCCAGATCCTGGGTTGTCTCTTTGTTCCAAACGAACGGATGAAATTACCCTACGAGCTTGCGGCGAAGTATTCCCGCCAAGCCCACGACTCCCGTTCCCAGCAGCGCGAGCGAACCCGGTTCCGGCACGGGGACCGGCGTGTACGACAGGTCGTCGACCGTCAGGTTGTCGGCGTTGCCGCCCACGTCGCTGATCGTAATGTAAGAGAATGCCTCTCCGCCGTACCACGAGATCGTCGCCTGGGCGTTCGTTCCGTACACCCCGGCGCCATTCACCGTAGCGAGGACATTTCCGCCGACGCCATAACCCGTAACTACAATACCGTCGGGGTCGGTGTACCAGAAGCTCGCCGTCCTGACGCCCACGGTCGAATCGGTGAAGTTTACCTGGATGGGATCCCATGGATCGTTGAGGATCACGCCGCTTCCGGAGTGAGGCGGATAATCCGTGTAATCGTAAAACGGCGCAACCAACTGCAGTGCGTTCGCGAACACGACGCCGTCGCTGGCCTGATATTGGTTGGTAATTTGCGTGTATGCCGAATATTGTTCGAAGTTAATCGTTATCACACTTGCGAACGTGATTGACGAAAGTGACAATACAAGAACTAACAGCAGTAGCTTCTTCATGAACATCCTCCCTAGGGTCCCGAGCTTGTGCGCCGGCACTAGAAGATGAATTTTTCTTCATCCCAATGCATCAATCTAACTCGCATAGTACGGGAGGACTAGAACGCTATAGAAAAAATCCAACTTATACAATGGCAAATAAGTGCCTATGCAATGAGATAGTTAGACCGTTATCAGTACTACCTACGACGTACTATGTCGGAAATAACTTCGGACAGGATGCTACTGCAGTCGTACTATGCGCGACAGACGAGCTAGTGGCTGTATTGCTGTAGCTCGTGAGACTGCCCTGTCTCGTCTTAAGTCTGGGCTGCTTATAGGTCTACTAGCCGACGAAAGAGTACTCGGTCTATTGCGGCAGTAGACAATGACGTCACCGCGATCTCATGCCGCGTTTTGACATCTCGGAAGGAAGGGTCGACGGCCGGCCGAGTTCTTCTCTCCCGAACCATCTGGCAAAATGGTTTGCAGTTCGGCAAGCGCGTTTTGCCGCGCTGAAAGAGAGCCATGTCCCTTCTCCGTCGCCTTATGAATCGCAACCTGTCGCTTTACGACCAGCTCGACGCGCTGGCCATCTGCGGCATCGCCCCACGCGACGGCATCGGCCCGCCCGATTTGCTGCGTCTCCACGGCGAGCGCGACTACGAAACCTCGCCTTTCAAATTGTTGCTCACGGCTCTGGGCTCGGAAGACGACGAACCACCACATCTTCCCATGTCTGACAATGTGTGGCACATGCGCGCCGAGTGCGCCGCCCGCGGCGGCGACTACGTAGGAGTCGCCCACCGCATGGCCGCGCTGGCCGGCAAGGCCCTTCCAATCGAAGAGGTTCGCGACGAATTCGACCTCCGCCGCGGCGTCGCCTGGCTCACTTTCACCTTGCGCGGCGAGCCATTCCGCTGGCCCGCCAAAATCGAAGAGCGCTGGATCGACCCCAACATCCTCAGCCGCTTCGCCGACCTCCTCGGATCCCAAGACGCGGATCTCCGCTACCTCTGCCTCGATCTCGGCGGACAGGACTGCCTGCTGGGTTGCGCCAGCGAGGAACAATTCTCCGCCCTGCGAAAAATTACTGGATTGGCGTTTGAATGGCTGGGTTAAGAAGGTCGGCCAGAATTTCTGCCGTGTTTCATGATGCGACGGGATCTCTCTGCTGAACTTTATGGCACAATATCCCTGCCGCGGAGGCCTCGTATGAAGCGCTATTCCCTTCTCCTCCTACTGGCAACGTTGGTTGTTGCACTCTCGTCGATCCTCCTGGCGCAGGCTTCGCAGACGCATTGCACGCGCCTGACGGCAACGCTTACTCACGCATCGTCAGCATTTTCATAGCGCCCATCCCCAACGCGCCGTTCACCGCCACCGTGAGCACCGAGTGGACGCGCCAGACCAGCGACGGCGCCACCGTCATCGTCAAGAACCGCCGCAAGTCGCCCGCGACAGCCAAGGCCACGTCTTCGAAGAGCGCCGCCGCTTTGTGCCTGCCGACAGGGAACTCGCCCTCGCTGTTGTTCCAAAATGGACTACGTCGACCCCGCCCGCCACACTCGCACCGTTCGCATCCCGGCCGGCAAAGTCTGTGATGTGTACAACGTCTTCAGCGCGCCGGATACGTCGTCGCTTCCCGTCGGCCCGTTACCCGACGGCAAGCGCTACCTTAGCCGCGAGAACCTTGGCACCGACACTACCGAAGGCCTAACCACTGTCGGAACGCGCGAAACCATCACCACCAATCCCGGAACCGTCGGCAACGACCGCGAAGTCGTCTCCACCAAGGAGTTCTGGTACTCGCCCAAACTCGGCATCAATCTAGTGGTGAAGCGCTTCGACCCGCTGCAGGGAACGCAGGTCTTCACCGTGTCGAACGTCAGCCTCGTCGAGCCCGACGCCCGGCTGTTCATAGTCCCTGCCGCCTACAAGGTCACCGACCAGCGGATTCCGGCGACGGCCCCGGCCAAGTAGCCGCTCGTGTCGCCCGAAGTCGGCCACCACTACCGACCTGTCTAAGCATCTTTTCGACGCCGCTGCCGCAGTACGCCTGCCAATCCCAACAACCCACTCCCGACCAGCGTCATTGTGCCCGGTTCAGGAATCGGGGATGCATCGCTAATCCGGTAGTCCAGGCTTCCGGCGGCCGAGCGCGACAACGCGAAAAAATCGTTGTCTGAAGTCGTCAGGCTCAGCGAATTGCCGTTGGCCACCGCATCGAGCCCCTGGCTCAGCAAGCCGCTGTCGAACATGCCGATCAACGCAGACGCGCTGGTCGTGTCCGGTATTCCGGCCAGGGTCACGACGCCATCGACCGCTCCGCTCTGGTTCACCGCGAACAACGTCCAGTCGATATTCAGTCCTGAAACGGAAGCACCATTCACCGTGAGCTGAAGTGACGTTGTCCCGGGATTAGTGGAATAAATCTTCACTCCTCCACCCGAGAGTTTCGGGTCGGACGTCGGGAAGACGTACGAGCTGCCAAAGTCGAAATCGTCGCCAGCCCCCGGGATGGGAGTGATCGTCACCGTGTCATAAATTACTTTGGGACCAAACAGGCCTTGTACTGGTCTCTGTGCCCACAGTCGCTGTGTAGCCCAAAGAGATGGCAGGGTTGGCGTTCAACGATGCCGACAGGAACGTCGCGATGTTCCCACCTGTCCAACCGGCCCGCACCTTTGCGCTGTAACTGACAAGCCCGATGTATCCGGAATTGTCAGTAAAGAAATTGAAGTTGATGGTCCCGTTGGCTGAGGCACCACCCGGATCGAACTTAATCTCGATCGTATGCGCGCTGGCCGCGGAAACCAGCACCAGAAGTGCCGCTACGATCCCGCTGAACTCGTCGAAGAACCCGATGACGGCCCATGCGAACTCTCCTTCTTAGGAGCTCACTTGGATTGGATTTATCTGGAAAGCCCCCCACGGCTCCTGTGGGGTCAAACTATACACCCCATTCTCACAATGAAAGACGGGCAATCCGGCTGAAAATTGTTGGTGTCCGTCACATACTGCGGCCAACCCCATCAGCTAAACTCCGAGGTCGGATCGCTCCTGTTTAGCGGCAAGCGAATTACCTCCGGAGACGGAGTTTTCAAGATGAAACACCTCGCATTCGCAATACTTTCTCTCATTGCTCGACGATCGCAGTGGCCTCTCCCCTGTTGTGCCGCTGCCCCCGACGACATCCTCGGCGCTTGGCTCAATCAAAAACAGGACGCCAAAATCGACATATTCAAATGCGGCAACGGTTTTTGCGGCAAGATCGTCTGGCTGAAAGAACCCGTGTACCCCGTCGGCTCAAAGAAGGCACGCCCGGCGCCGTCAAGATCGATTACAAGAATCCTGACACCGCCCGCCAGAAAACGCCGCTCATGGGAATGCAGATCATAGAAGGCTTCAGTCCTCGGGCGACAACCAATGGAAGAACGGCAATATCTACGATCCCGACAGCGGCAAAACTTACAGTTCCAAGGCCACGCTGGTTTCCCACGATCAGCTCGACCTGCGCGGATTCATCGGCGTCTCGCTCCTCGGCCGCACCGAGAAGTGGACGCGGGCAAAGTAGCCAATTTCGGAAAGCGAGCGCTCCGGCATTTCCCCATCAGCCTCCGCCGTGACGGCAATCCTTGTCGGGCGTGATGCCCTCGGCTATGCTCCATGAATGCAACAGCGATCCCCGGCTGCGGACGTCTCACCCGCCTCGCAGCCTCATCCGGTCTTGCGCGGCGCGGACCCATTCCACCGCCTACGCTGGCTGACCCCGGGGTTCCGCAAGTTCCTGCGCGCCCAGCAACTCTTCGTGTTCGTTGGCGTACTGGCGTGCCTCGCCCTGTCGGCTCTGCACATACCCACATCCTACTTGCGTGTCATTGTGATGTCGGTTTGCATCGGCAATGTCCTGAATACAATGATGAGCTATGCCAGCCGCTGGTACGAAGCCCTCGACCCGCCGTGGAGCTGGATTGTGTTTCTTCTGCTGCTCGCGGTAGTGAGCCTGCTCGGGGCCGCCATAGCAGCGCTTTTCCTCTTCGTGATGGGCGAAAACCGCCGTCCTTACCCCGTCGTCCTGCACGAGGTCGCGCCCTTCTCCATGCTGATAAGCATGACAGTCGGAACGGTACTGTATGCGATCGGGAGCATTCAGGAACGCTTGCGCTCGAGGAACCTGCAGTTGGAATCCGCACTCGCCGCCGAATCCAACGTGGTCCGGACGCAGGAGCAGGAACTCGCCCGGGCACGCCAGATCCAGGAGGGCCTGCTGCCCAAGTCAATTCCGCAATTGCGCGGCATGCAGGTGAGTGGGGCCTGGCAGCCGGCCAATACCGTCAGCGGCGACTACTACGATGTATTGGCCCTTGACGGCGACCGCCTAGCCATCTGTATCGGCGATGTGGTGGGCAAGGGCATCACTGCAGCCCTCCTCATGGCCAATCTGCAGGCTGCGTGCCGCGCCTTTGCCACCGCGGACGCCAGTCCCGCCGCAGTCTGCAGCAAGCTGAATGCCTTCATCTGCGGCAATGTGGCGAGCGGCAAGTTCATCTCTTTCTTCTACTGCATCGTTGACGCCCGCGATCGCTCCCTCGCCTACGAGAATGCCGGCCATTGTCCGGCGCAACTGGTGCGCCGCTCCGGCGAAACCATCACACTGTCGGGCGAAGGCGCCGTGCTCGGAGTGCTTCCCGATTGGACTTACAAAGACGACCACCTGCAATTGGAGAGCGGCGATCGCCTCGTGCTCTTCACCGACGGCGTCACCGAAGCCGAAGACGTTCACGGCGTCGAGTTTGGCGAGGAACGCGTCGTTCAATCGCTACGGGAGTCCGGTGTCCGCACCGCCGATGACGTCCAGCGGAAATTGATGGAGGCGGTCACAGCTTATTGCGGCGGCAACTTTCGCGACGACGCAACCGTCGTCGTGCTGGCGGTGCAATGAACTCGGTATCATCGTGCCGCTTCGCCGTTGCCGTTGACGTTGGGGGCCGCGCATGATTGGCGATAGCCAGGCCCAGGCCAAATTTATAGGCGAAGTGCTCAAGCTCATCACCGGCACAGGTTTCATCGTCATCGGACTGATGGCGCTCGTCGTCGCCGCCATTCGCCGTCGCGCCAGCGGAGTGCGGGCGGTCTTCTTGCTCGGTATCTGGAGCGCCATCTACGGTATTCAGCGACTCAACGACACTTCATTCCTCATCCAGCTTCTGCCGCACTGGATGCAGCTCTGCGTTCCCTACTCGCACGCCGTGATCACCTACCTGACACTGGTCGCGGCCGCGCTCACCTTCCGCGAGCTGACGGTCGGCAAGGTGCGCCAGTTCGTTACTCTGCAAGCCCTCGTAGCCACTCTCATCGCCGTCTACGGCATCAGCCGTTTCGTATTGACCGGCGAAGAGTACTCGCTCCTTCGGCTGAACAATTTGGTCGCAGCTATCGGTGCCGTTGTCTTGTTGATCGTCTTTATGGTGCCGAGCCTCAGTCGGAAATATCTCGTCTTCAAGGATCGCGGCGTCATGCTGGCAGGCACCGTCATCTTTGGCGCCGAGGCTCTCGTGACCAACATCCTCCACCCTCTCGGCTACCGCCCCGACGCCATCTGGGACGATGTTGGCTTTTTCGTCTTCCTCTTGTCCTTGGGTTATGTCGCGATGCAGCAGGTCTACACCAGCGAACTTCGCCTCTCGTCCATCGAGAACGAACTCGCCATTGCCCGCCAGTTGCAGTTCTCCATCTTGCCCACGACAACTCCCCAACTCCGCAACCTGCGCATCGCCGCCGTCTACGAGCCCATGACCGAAGTGGCCGGCGACTTCTACGAGTATCTCCCGTTGGACGACTACCGCACCGGCTTCCTCATCGCCGACGTCTCCGGACATGGCGTCCCCGCCGCCCTCATCGCCTCGATGATCAAGGTCGCCGCCCAATCGATCTCCGACGTTGCCTCCGATCCTTCGCAGCTTCTGTTCAAATTGCGCACGGTTCTCTCGGCGCAGTTACAGGGCCAGTACGTTTCCGCCGCCTACCTTTGGATCGACACCGAATCCCGCGCCGCGCGCTATTCTGCCGCAGGACACCCGCCACTTTTCTTTTGGCGCGCCGCTGACAACTCACTCGCCCGCATCGAAAGCAACGGCCTGCTGCTGGGAGTACCCATCGACTCCGACTTCCCCACTGTCGAACTCCCTTTCGCCTCCGGCGACCGCTTCCTTCTCTATACCGACGGCCTCAGCGAACCCGAGAACTCGACCGGCGAGCCATTTGGCGACCACCGCATCGAGCGAATCCTGCGCGACAACCCATCACGCCCCGCCGCCGAACTCTCTCTGCTCCTGCTCAATGCCGTCCGCGCCTGGCCGCCTCCCTCCACACCCCAGCAAGACGACATCACATTCCTCGTCATCGACGTACTGTAGCCGGCAAAAAAAGGCCGGAGCTTTGCTCCGGCCTCAGTGTTCGTCAAGCTGCGCTGCTTATCTCTAATGCCACGACTGGAACGTCCAGTCGATCTGGCTCCCGGATGCGGCACGTTTCACCTGCACGAAGTACGTCCCCTCCGGCCCGGTCGCCCACTCGTCGTTACTCCCGGTCGGCTGACCGTTGCCGCCGCAGAACCACTCGAAGCGCTGGTTGTCCACCTCGATCAACGCGCTACCGCCCTTCGCGACCGGAACGAAAGTCCCCTTCTGATAGTCCCAGATCCAGATATTGGCTTCACTGCATTGGTCGTGCGATGTGTCCAGCGTCTTCCGCGACACTACCGACGGCACCCTGGGCCGCGGGAACTGGCACACGTCATTGGCCGTCAGTTTCACGCACGCCTGGATCGTTCCCATCGCTGCATCCAGCACCAGCGGCGTTCCGGCCGGCGCGGGCAGGTTCCCTGACACCTGCTTCAACGCGTCATTCACTCGCTTCTTCACGTCCTCGGTGAAGTTGTTGGTGTTCGTTTCCACCGCATGGATCCTCGACTTCGCAAACGCCGCCAGGAAGTCATCCCCTGCGCTGGCGCCATGCAGCTCAAAGTGGTGGACGAACGCCGTCGCCCGCGATGCCTGCACCGGAAGCGTCTCTTGCCGCGGCAGAAACATCACCAGCTCGATGTCGAACACCGCGTTCAAATTCACTCCACTCTTGCTGACCGCGGCCGTGTTCTCATGCACCACATACTTCACCAGCACGTTGGCCGCGCTTTGCCCCACCCGCAACTCCGCCTTCGCCGACGGCGCCAGCGCCAGGCTGCTGATCTTGTATCGCGTGTCTCCTTGCAGCGACTTCAGTATCTCCGCCTGGATGTCCTTCGAGTTCGCGTCCCAGAACGTGTCCAGTTGTGTCTTCAGGAAGCCCGGCATCGGCAAAGTCGTCTTCAGCGCCGGCGCCTGGATGATAAAGTCCCCGGGCACCATGTCCACGTAGTCGCCGATGCTGTCGTCAGTCACCGACATGGCGCGAAGGAAATACCACTGCAGCGCTCCATTCCCCGCCCTTTCCAGTTGCACGAAATTAAACGCATTCGGATTGGCCACGCGCTCGTCACTACCGCCGCACTTCCACGACAGTTCCTTGGTCAGGCTCGGCAACTCTTTCACCACCGACTGCCCCGCCTTCACCGTAACTGGCCCGTCCTTCGCCTTGAACGTAACCGCATGCGACGCATCGCACGCGTCCTTGCTGTTGCCCAGTTGCGTGGCCGGGTTCACCGTCGCCCCGTCCGCCGTCACCCGCACGAACGTCCATTGAATGGCTCCATTCTTGGCCCGCGAAATCTCAATCTTATTGAAATCCGTGCCGTTGGCGCTGCGCTCCCGGCTGCCTCCGCAGTACCACGTGATCTCTTTCGTCAGCCCCGGCAGGTCGAACCCCTTCGTCGGAGAATTCGCTCCCACCGCAACCTGCCCCGAACTCGTCTGGAACTTCACCGGGTTGCTCTTGTCGCAAGCATCCTTGGTATCGCCCACCTTCTTCTCCGAAGCCACCAGCAGCGGAGCCGCCACCATCAAAGCCGCCAGCACCAGAATTCCCGAACGCATCTTCATGAGTTCTCCTTATTAGTTGTCGGCGCCATTGCGCCTCGTCATGTCGTAGTGTTACGACAAGCTACAGCACACACCGCTACCGGGGCCGTGATCCTTCGACCGTCGCGACATCGACTTTCCTAGCGAAACCCGCCCCGAAGTGTGCCGAATCATGACAGCACTCTAGTGCCAAGTCAATCGCAAAATCCCCTCAACACCCGTCCGATAGCGCCCGTCCTCCACCCTAACCTCACCGGCCTAGAGTGCTATCATCGTGCGCGGACTCCCCCTATGCCCACTCGACTTTCCAAACTCCCCGGGTGCGCCATCCTTTCGTCCCGCCGTACGGGACGAAAAGAGTGGATCTGGGTGCCCCAGGTTCGCGCCCGTTCTTTGGGCGCTAACCTGGGTTCCCTAAAGCTGCTCCCCGCCCTCCTCCTCCTCCTTATACTGTTCACAAGCTGCGCCCAAAGAACGCCACCCGAACCCGCAGCCCAGCCCGACCCCTATCAGCCCGTGCCTTACGTCAAGCTCACCCATCCCGACTGGAGCAAGAACGCCTCCATCTACCAGATCAACACCCGCGCCTTCACCCCCGAAGGAACCTTCCGCGCCGCCGAAGCCCAGCTCCCGCGCCTCAAAGACCTCGGCGTCGAAATTCTCTGGCTCATGCCGATCAACCCCATCGGCGCAGAAGAACCGCAAGGGCACGCTCGGCAGCCCCTACGCCGTACAGGACTACCTCAAGGTCAATCCCGAATTCGGCACCCTCGACGACTTCAAGCACTTCGTCGCCACCGCCCATCAGCTCGGCTTCAAAGTCATCCTCGACTGGGTCGCCAACCACACCGCCTGGGACAACGTCCTCGTCACCCAGCATCCCGACTGGTACGCACGCAACTGGAAGGGCGAATTCCGTCCCACGCCCTGGTTCGACTGGTCCGACATCATCGACCTCGACTACTCCCACCCCGAGCTGCGCAAGTACATGACCGACGCCCTCAAGTACTGGGTCCGCGAGGCCGACATCGACGGCTACCGTTGCGACGTCGCCGGCTTCGTCCCTATCGACTTCTGGAACAACGCCCGCACGCGAGCTCGACGCCATCAAGCCCGTCTTCATGCTCGCCGAGTGGGAATCGCGCGACCTCCACGAGCACGCCTTCGACATGACCTACGCCTGGACCTGGTACGACGACGTCCGCGAGATCACTGCCGGACGCAAGCATGACCTCGGCGGCCTGCGCAATTACTACGCCTGGAACGAAGGCGTATTATCCGCCCAACATCATGCGCATGACCTTCGTCAGCAACCACGACAAGAACGCCTGGGACGGCACCGAGTTCGAGCAGTTCGGCCCCGGCCTCAACGCCGCCATCGTCCTCTCCTGCGTCGGCGAAGGCATGCCCCTCATCTACAACGGACAGGAAGCCGGCAACCCCAAGCGCCTCAAGTTTTTCGAGAAAGACGAGATCGTCTGGAAGTCACACCCCGAAGGCGACCTCTATAAGAAGCTCATCGCCCTGAAGACGCAGAACACCGCGCTCTGGAACGCCCACTGGGGCGCCCGCATGATCGACGTCCCCAACTCCGCCCCCAACGCGGTCTTCAGCTTCGTCCGCCAGAACGACAAAGACAAGGTCTTCGCGGTCATCAACTTCTCCGCCAAGCCCCAGACCGTGACCTTCAAAGACACGCTCCACCACGGCCACTACACCGAATACCTACGCGGCCAACCAACCGACCTCGACGCCAAAAGCAAGGTCACGCTGAAACCCTGGGAGTCGAAGATCTTTGTGGCATTGTCAAAATAGCCAGATGAATTCGGAGTCGCCAATGAACGAAGCTCGCAGCAAGAAATCACGCAGAAAAATAGACAACCTGATCGTGATATTCGCCGGCCTCGTCGTTTTTGTGACTTTTGTTGTGAAAGAAGGGCTGCGAGAGCAGTACAAGGGCCTGGTCGACTCCATCGATTCCGCTCAAGAATTCTTTTTGATTCGATCAGGCGAGCTACGCACCGCGCAAATGATCGAACAGTTGGACGAACATGTTAAAGCAGTGGAAAACGCGCTTAGTCGAACAGGTACCCGGAAAAGCGAGAGTGCCGAGCCGTTACAACGAGTGGATATCGGAAGTGGATGCCAGCCCACGAAATCTCTTACGTAGATTTCAAGACACACATCTCTAGCGTTCGACAACTACTTCGCGCTTAACCAGGTGAAGCTACATGCAAAGAGCGATCAGATCAAAAACTCGGATGACCTCTGGAAGAAGTTTGACGCCCTGAGGACAGATGAACTTCATCCAATTAACGCTACTATTGACAAGGATGCAGCGCAATCCGAGAAGGTCGTAACTGAGCACAGCCGCAAAGTAAGCCTGGACCTACTCAATATTCAATCACGACTTGATTTTCTGGCCGCTTCGGCCTTAGACGGCGCGCAGGCAGAAAAAATGAAAAAGGAAAAGCAGCTCGACACGTTCACTCGTCTGAGCTACGTACTCTTCACGGTGGGCTGGTGTTTGGCCATTGTGGCGAAACTAAGAGATATTGAACTCTCAGATAGTTCTGGCTGATAGACGATGGGTGCCCCATCCTTTCGCGTCTTTTGCGAGAGGGTGGGATGAATGAACCCCCACGACGCGTCATCCTGAGCGGAGGCGGCTTTGCCGCCGGAGTCGAAGGACCTGCTGTTGGGGTTGCGACCGCGATGTGACCACGCAGACTCCAGCCGCGCAGTGGCGGCATTGAAGTTAGCCCCGGGCGGAGCGACCCCGCCACGGCGGGGGTGCGGAACCGGGGTAAGCACCCCTTAAGATTCCGAGCCGGCTTCAGCCGGCGGCACTCGCTCCAGCAAGGTCACGCTCGAAACCCTCAGAGTAGAAGATCTTCGCGAGACAGTGCTGTCCACGCTGCGCACTAAGAACACGCCCGCACGAGCTCTGCGTGCAGCGTTTTGAGGCTTTTGCGAACCTTCGGATACGCAAGCGCTAGAACTCGCTGATTCCCGTACCGTGCTTTGAAAAAGTTGTTGGCTGTGTAAAGATCAGGGTCTTTTTTCCTGCCGGCTTCCCACGCCCTCCAGATCTCCCGTGTCACGCTGCGGACGACCCTCTTTGCAGACCGGCTTCTCTCGGAGTTCATCGAACGCCTTTTTCAGGCGAGAGATTTCGCCACGAATCACGGCGTTCCCATCCTTCATCATTCCCAAATGTAGAATCCACAGCGACGTAAGGAAGGAGTGTCGCTGCCTGCGATAAACATCTCTGTTTGCGTATCCTAACTCGGCGAGTAGCTCATATAAACGGTATGCTGCGTACATCGACCGGAATTGGTGGGACACTTTCGCATACGATGGGAATATCGTGCTGTAGTGGCTCCCTTCGAATACCGCATCGGCGCCCCTTTTTGCGACGAGTACGCCTTCACCCGAATCGTTGGAGACTGCGGTAAGTATTTGGCCGAATATTACCATTGAGAGTCGCTTTAACCGTTTGAATCTTGGGTCAGTGCGAAATTCCTTCCACTCGCCTCTCTTCCGTTCATAGAAGACGCCGACTTCCCTAAACTTAATCTGAAGCGCCACTTGTTCGGGGTCATTCGAACAAAAATCGTAGTTGTGAACACGATTTTGAGTGTTGACGCCACGGATGATTCGCTGAAGCCATTCGTCGTCTTCGGAGGACAGATCGAGAATCTGCGGTTCGAACGATCACTCTTGTTCCAACCAGCGCGGACGATGAGTCGACGGACGATCGGTCAATCGCATACAACGTCTGGGCGCCATTTATAACACTGGGGTTGACCAACGTGGCAGTTCTATTTCTCTCCGCAAAGTCGTCGCACACAATCGTGATGCCGTTGTGAAGATACCAAAAATCGTGCGGTCGTTTCTCGTAAGTCTTGCGTATTCCGGAGCCGATGCTCCCAGGCAAATGGTAGCGGATATTTCGCGCTACAAGCCGCGCCACATCATTGTGGTTAAGGTACTTTTTGAAATCTGACAGTTTGGCATTAAAGAGATATGACGTCACCTTCCGCTTTGGGTCTATATAGGCAATCTTGTCGTTCACCGTCAGAACTAAGTCCCTTGCCTTAGGTGTCCACACCCTTCTGAACTGGCGGTAAAGCTGCAACACGCCTTCGCCATAAATGAAATTGCCAGCCGGAATCAGCCCGAACTCGAGTCTTGCCGCGCGCTTTGAGGTCGTTATAAGCCTAAATGCCTTCTTCTCAGCGAGCCAATTGCCGTTGAGCTGCTTGAACGCTTTGAGGTAAATCTTTGCGTAGGTCGGGGGCTACACTCGCCAAGAATTCGTCGAATTCCTGACCTCCACGACGGAATGCAGTCACCACCCGCTGGAAATCGGTGTATGCGCTCCTGTGAAGACCGTGAGCCTCTATCTCTTCTGAGAACTTAGACTGGATAATGATTACTGATGGCCTGTCATCGGACCTGCCCCAGATCACCGCATCGATTCCGCCATCAGACGGACCGTCGGTGAAGTCCCACTTTAACTGGCCGAATTCGGCTTCAACGTACCAGTCAATGAACGCCTGGTGCAACTTCCCTTTGAAATGTCTTTCTGCACGTTCTTGCAGCCCATCCACGAACTCGCGAACTAAGTGATCATGCCGGATACTATCCATGGTTCTACACCTCAGCTGTCAAAATCGTACCCAATGTAACATGTCTCGGGCGGGCGGCCTGGGTATGCAATTCCTCAATCGGCTGACCCCTCCAAGGGCACGTGGCCAGCGCCCCCGGCTTCGCGCCTCTATTGCGCTACTCTAGCCAGAGCACCGACCATCGCACTGCAGCGGATCCCGCCAGAACGGATGGGTGCTGCAGCGCTTCGCGGAATGATGCAGATGTCTCGAATGGCGGGTGGCCCATCCCCCCTTCGTTTGGCGGGATGCGTCTTTTCGTCCCAAACGCCGAAGTCTCCTCGTTTGGGATATGTCGCGTCTTTTCCTCACAACCCACAAACCGACTACGGACCCCTTCCGCTTATCACACCCTACCGTGACGGTTGCCCTTTCGCATCCGCCTCCATCCATTGAACCATTGCCGTGAGGCGAGGGAGTGGTGTCTCTTGCCTCGGTCCGCGCCCATTCCGGGGACCTGAAACGGCTCTTTGACATCTCCCCTTGCCCTCCGACTGCGCTTGGATAGATACATACTTGTATGTAATGTATGCAAAATCTGTCATATTTGTATGAATGTATGACAAAATCTGTCATACTTGTATGTAAAGTATGGCAATTTGGCGTATGACTTGTATGTGTTGTATGACAGCTTGGGCCCTGAAAAACGCTCCAAATTAGGCCCTAACTCTTTGCGGCTCAAATGGATACATATAAGTAGCCTATAATCAATCACTTGCGAACAAATTCTCGGCTAAGCCGCTGATTCTAAAAGGGGCATCGAAACAAAATCAAAGGCCGCGCATGGCCCGGGCAAGCAATTCCTCAATCAGGAGTGGTCCCCACCCTACAGCGGATCCCGCCAGAACGATAAAGACAAGGTCTTCGCGGTCATCAACTTCTCCGCCCAGCCCCAGACCGTGACCTTCAAAGACACTCTCCACCACGGCCACTACACCGAATACCTAAGCGGCCAACCAACCGACCTCGACGCCAAAAGCAAGGTCACGCTGAAACCCTGGGAGTCGAAGATCTTTGTGAAGTGAGCCGCCGCCGTGTGTCCCATCCGGCCTTCCGCTGGCCGCGCGTGGACTTTCCTCTCCCGCTATCCCACACTGTGGGAGCCCTATCCTTTCGCGCCCTATGCGAAAGCATGGAGCCGACACCGCCCTCACCACCGACTCCTCGGCCCGAAGTACTTCCTCATTCTGTTTCTAGGCCCTAAATCAATCCACGTGGCCCCTAAGTGCCTATCGCCAAACATGGCAACTACGACGATTTTTCTCGACAGTGTCCAGCTTTCGTCGTTAAGCTGTTTCGCAACAGTTCTGCTTTCGTCTGTAACCGCTTGTGACCCGCGATTGCCTCCGAAGTTGAACTGGCGGCCCCAGTTTTCTCTTTTAAACCAATGGCGGATGGTCAGCTCGCAATCATGCAATCTGCGCCCCCAACGGAAAGCCCCTGTTCTTCCAGCGCGGCGTGTCTGGTATCGGGTCGCCTATTGAATTGCCGTCCCCTGCGAATCTCGGATATGTGCCGTATGCACCCTCTCCCATGCTCCAGGTAGCCATGCGGAGGGGAAAGACAATTTCCTCCTGAACAGCCCATGGAGCCGATAATGTTGAAGCCCTTTTTCGCTTTCGCATGCTGTGCAGTCCTGCTCGTGAACCCCGCCTCAGCCAGTAGAGAAGTCCCTCAACCATCGCCCGGTGTCGCCCGGTGTCGAAGACGACTGGTTCGGAGGCTCCGGCACCTGGAACACCGTTAGCCAATGGACCGCCGGCATACCCGGCTCCAACAGTGATGTAAGCATTTATTCCGGCGCCACCGACTCTGTCACTCTCGATGTCGGCAGCACCACCGTCCTCTCCCTCGCGCTCGGCGGGCCGCTCAACGGAACCACTTCTACTCTCACCGATGCCGGCACCACGCAAAATCTTACCGTCACCAATGGACTTGCCATCGGCGTAACCGGATTTCTGCAGTTCACTGGCGGCGGCACGCTCAGTGCAGGTAATTTCATCGACTCCGCCTTCGCCGACTTTGAGAACGGCAGCACTCTCACTGTCGCTGGCGACTCCACCAATACCGGCGAGCTGTTTACCGATTACAGGGCGACTTGGGCGGAAATAATTCCCTCCACCTCGGCGGCAACTTGTTCAACACCGGAGTCGTGCAGCTCAACGGCTCCGCCGATTCGTTGACCGTTCTCGGCACCGTCACCAACCAGCTCGACGCCGACGTGTTCCTCTACGGTGCGGGCTCCATGGCAACCCTCGGTGGCTTGAACAACTCCGGCGTAGTGGACGTCGAGAATGGCAGCACTCTCCAGGTCAACGGAAGCACCAACAATTCCGGCAACCTCTATACCGACCAGATGGGCCTCGGCGGATCCAACCATTTGACCATTGCGGGTACGCTGACTAACACCGGCAACTTCGAGCTGAATGGTCACGGCGATGTCGCAACCATGGCTTCGTTGACCACCTCTCAATTTGTCGACGTGGAGAATGGCAGCACCCTCCAGGTCAACGGCGATGTCAGCATCTCCGCCGACTTCTTTACTGATAACTCGGGCCTCGGCGGCAACAATTCGGTGAACGTCACCGGCAATCTCGACAACACCGGCCTTGTGCAACTCTTTGGTACCGGCGACACCGTGAAAATCGGCGGCGCAGTGACCAACCAGTTGGATGCCGAAATACTGTTGAATGGCTCCGGCGCAAGCCTGAGCGTCGGCAGCCTCAACAATGCCGGAACGGTCAGCCTCAACAACAGCAACACGCTCACCGTGAATGGGAGCGTCACCAATTCCGGCGTCTTCAACACCAATTCGGGGAGCAACACGGTCAACGTTTCCGGCGGGCTTACCAACACATCCACCGGACAGATCGCCTTGAATGGCCCTGGCGACACCCTCCATGTTGCGGGTAGCATGATCAACGCCGGAACCATCAGCCTGACCAACAATTCCTCAGCAGACCCGCCCTTCTTCGGCAACCTGGGCTCCCTGCATATCGACGGCACCTCGCAGTTCGTGGTCGGCACGGGCGCCTCGGCGCAGTTCGGCTACGTTCAACTTGCCAACGGCACGCTGGGCGAAATGATTAGCGCAACAAATTTTGGCCTCGTTACCGTGAACGGCCCCGCCTATCTCGACGGCACGCTCGATATCCTGTTGCAGGGCGGATTCAACCCGTCAGTCGGTTCCACTTACGACTTCCTGCTGTTCTCGCCCGGCGAACTGAACGGCGTGTTCGCCAATGTCCAGAACGCGATCTTCAACAACGGTACCGAGATTTGGCAGGTCACCTACGACAATCCAGGAGGATTTGTTGAACTAACTGCCGAGGCGCGCACCACGCCCGAGCCCGCAAGCTTGCTGCTGCTCCTTTCCGGAGTCGCGGCTACCGCCTGCAAGTTCCGCCGCCGCGGATGACTCATCCCGCATCTATTGGGCTGGTGGCAGATCCAGCCAACTTATTGATAACAACAAGCTTACATGAGATGGTGGCCCATCCCGCCTTCCTTTGGCGGGGTGGGTGTTTTGACTTTGACTGGGAACTGACCACTATTCCAGCAGGGCAACGAACTCCCCGGCGGAAATAATTCGAGTTGCTTTGTGATGCCTCAGGGAAAGCAGGCCGCATTTATCGCCCGTCACCAGGTAGTCCGCCTCGCCGGCCTCGCAGAGGGCCAGCAAGAAGTCGTCTTCTGGGTCAGGCGAGCGCTTCACCGGCGGCAGAGCCTCCACCAGTACCGCCAACTTCCTGATCTGGTTCACCAGCCGGCCCGCCCTGTGCGGATGAATGCGTCCAGCGATCCGTGGCTTTTGCAGCGTCGACCGCAACTCTTCAAGGTGCTCCGCGCAGGAGAGCAGCATGAATCTGCCGTCAACCCAGGCGCGGTAGACGGCATCCGGATGGCCTCCGGGGGCGACCAGCGCCGACACCAGAATATTGGTATCGAGCACCACGCGCCTCAAGCTCGTCGGGCCTTCCGTTTGCTCCCGCGCTCGGCCCGCACCTCGCCGACGGCCTCATCCACGATGCGCTGGATCTCATCGGGGTCAGCCCCCGCGTTGCGCGCCTTAATGTCCTGAATCGTCCGATGAAACACCCGCCACCGCACCGCCTCTTCGATGAACGTTGAGAGGTCGCCTTTCTTCATCCCCCGCGCGCCAAGAAACGTGCGCAGCGCAAGGTCAGTTTCCTTCGACACCTTGATGTTCCAACGTACAGCTTCTGCCATTGCACACCTATGCAGCTAAGTGGATAAACACCTATGTGTCCATTGTAGCCTCAACGTCGGGCGGCCGTCACATTTCTCGCAGCATCGGTCGCCACCCTACAGCGGGTCCCGCCAGAAAGGATGGGTCTGCAGCGCTTCCAGAATGGTGCAGCTCTCCCGTATCGCAACAAGGCACTTTTCGCGGTCCGGGTCCTTGGTATAGTCCTCGCCCAGCGGAGTCACGTCCGCCAGCTCCTCCAGCCGCGTATAAGCCGCCTGCGCCTCCCGCAAAGCCGTCAGCGTCGCGGCCTCCGCCACCGCGCCCAGCTCCACGATCAGCGACCGGAACCTTCTCCCCCGGTATTCCGGGAAGATGGAGAAATCCAGCGGCTTCCCGTTGTTGTCGGTGATGCGATTATCGAGGTATCGAATGGCTTCGGTGTACATCACGCTTGCCCAATACGTCGTGCCGTTCGTGACTCGCTTGTCCTCCAGGCGCAGCGCCACCACGGCGTTCGCGATCCGGCTGCTGATCTCGATGTTCAGGTGGTCCCGCGCAGTTGTCTTCTTCGTGCGTTCCGTCTGCGACTTCTGGTACTTGGCATACCCGGCGGTTATGAGGGCCACCACCACCGACGAAAGAAACCACAGCACGAACGATGAGTTCAGCAACGTCCAGAGAGGGCTACCTCCCGCGGCCGGTGGATCGCCACCCTCACCCAACCGTGAAGTCGCCATGCCCAAGGCAGAACCGCTCGCCCAGGCTGCCTGCGCGACCAGCGCTCCGCACAACATCGCGACCAGACGAACCAATCTCTTCATGGCAAGTCACCCTCTTCCTATCCTCGCCTAAACCATGCACGGATTTTCTGGGAGGTAGGAAAAGCTGCCGTCCGGCGTTCCCCCGCCTACTTTTTCTTCTTCGCCGGATTCTGCGCAGCCGCGGTCTTTGGAGAAGCCAGCACCACTGCCGATTCCGCCGTCAGCAGCAGGAAGGTGAAGCTCTCCTGCAAATACAGCCTGCACCGCGCTATCCGTGTGGCTCAAGTATCCAATCGAAGCATCCTGCCCGATGTGCAATTCGAAATCGCCGCCGCGCGTCGTCAGCACTACGGCTCCCGAAATCGCCGGCGCCCAGATGATCCGGTCCTCCACCAGCCGCTTCACGTGCTCCAGCACCGGATACCCATGGTCGCTCGTCTCCGCCAGCGCCGTATACGCGTCCGCGCCCAGTAGCACCGTGTACGGCCCGTTCACTCCCACCAGCCGCAATTGGCTCAGCGCCTGCGCAATCGCCACCGGATACTCCCGCACGTCATTCGGCAGCGTTTTCGTCGGATTGCTTGTTCCCTGCGCGATCCCCTCAATCCCGCCCGCGTTGTAGCCCACGAAAATGGCGCCGTCTTCCGCGAACGCCAGTCGCCGAGCCGCAATTTTCGCCGGCTCCCAGTCCGAATCGTTGGCCCCGCGCTCGACGTCATCAATCTGTTGCCGGTCAAGCTCAAACGGAACCCGCAGCTCGACCAGCGGCTTCGCCTCGCGCCGTCTCGCCCGGACGCCGTCACCCGGCGTCGCAATCTCGCTCAAGTGGCCCGTGCCCACAGCCGACAGCTCCGTCCCCGCCGGCCCGCACACGTCCACCGCCCTACGTCCCGCCACGTGCCGCTTGAATGTGCGCGCCACTTCTTCTTCAATCTGGGCCCACGCGGCGTCGGAAATCGGCGCCAATTCTCGATGCAGATTATTCATGGCTGAAGTCTCCTTTCAAGGAACCGATACCCAGCGAACCGTCGTTCGCGCGCCTTGCGCTCGAGCGCACTCTCTTCCGTCGGCGAAGCCGCAGCGGCGCTTGACTCCGCAGGTTCGTCGTCCGATACGTTGTCCAGGAATGTCGCAGTTGGGACAAAGAAAAGGCTCCCTGTAACCGCGCGGCTGAAGTCGAGCAGCCGGTCATAGTTGCCCGGAGGATTTCCCACGAAACATGTTCTCCAGCATCTGCTCGGTGATGCGTGGCGTGCGGCAATACCCTATGAAGTACGTCCCGAATTCCTCCGACCCGACACGCCCGAACGGCATGTTGTCGCGCAAAATCTGCTTCTGCACGCCGTTCTCTTCAATCACCGTCAGCGCGTTGTGCGCGCTCGTAGGCTTCACCGAATCATCCAGCTCGATGTCCGACAGCTTCTTGCGCCCGATGATCTTCTCCTGCGCCTCTGTCGGCAATGCATTCCAGGCATCCATGTCGTGCAGATACTTCTGCACGATCACGTAGCTTCCTCCCCTGAAAGCCGGATCTTCATCGCCAATCAGCGCCGCTTCCTCAACCTCACCGCCCCGGGGATTCTCCGTCCCGTCGACAAATCCCAGCAGGTCGCGATCGTCGAAGAATCGAAACCCGTGCACCTCGTCCACCACTGTGACCGCTTCGCCGATCCGTTCCATGATGTGCGTCGCCAGCTCAAAACACAGGTCCATGCGTTTGGCGCGAATGTGGAACAGCAGGTCGCCGGGCGTTGCGATGGCGTGGCGCGCGCCCGCGTGAAACTCGCGAAACGGATGCAGTTCCGCCGGACGCGGGCCGCCAAACAACTGGTCCCACGCATCCGACCCAACCCCCATGATGCACGACAACCCGGCTTCGACGTCGCGAAACTCCACCGCGCGAAAAATCGCCGAAAGGTCCGTACAGAAGCTGCGAATGACGCCCCGCGTCTCCGTGCCCGGTTTCAGCGTCACCACAAGGAAAATCGCCGAGCGACTCAACGGCGCGGCCACAGCCTGCGGAATACCACGCCCGCCGTCCGCCAATTGAGGTCCACCGACTGGATTCGCCGACATCAAAAGTTGTCCTTTGCCGCCCGCGGAGTCCACCTGCAACCGCTCGTAACGCACACGCAAACGCCGCGAGACGCCCAGATTAACATTCGGGCCGGACCATCCGCCAGCAGCGGACAGTGTATTCTCCGGACATCCCCTCTGATTGAGTCCGCTGTTCCATCGCGTGGTGATTACGGAAGGGAGGCTGTGTATGTAGATTCCTGGGCCACGTTCGTCACCATCGCGGAGGCACCATTGCTCACACGCTACACCACAATGCTCGCCATCGCAGTCATGCTTACTGGCTGCAACTCGTCCAAGCCCGCCGGCGATGCCGGCACTTCAGGCGCCGATCTCATCATTCACGGCGGTCCCATCCTTACTATGGAGGGCGACCACCCAACCTACGTCGAAGCGGTCGTGGTGAGCAGCGGCAAAATCATGTTTGCCGGCTCCGACGCCGAGGCCATGAAGCAAAAGGGTGCGCAACACGGTCGTCAAAGACCTCGGCGGCAAGACGATGCTGCCGGGCTTCGTCGATCCGCACAGCCACTTCATCAATGCGCCCACACTGTCGCAGCAGGTCAATGTTTCGCCCTCGCCGGTCGGTCCGGGCGACACAGTTGCTTCGATCATCGCGGCGCTCAAGGCCTATCAGGAAAAGGCGAAGATTCCTGACGGCGGCTGGATTCTCGCTTGGGGCTATGACGACTCGATGGTCAAGGGAGGAACGCTGACGAGGCACGATCTTGACGTCGCCTTCCCCAACCACAAGGTGATGGTCACCCACGTATCGCTGCACGGTGGCGTCCTGAACAGCAAGGCGCTGGAATGGGCGGGCGTGGACCGCAACACGCCGACCCCGCCCGGCGGAGTGATCGCCCGCGGCCCCGACGGCAAGGAGCCCGCAGGGCTGCTGATGGAAACGGCCTTCCTGCCGATCTTCGCCAAGTTGCCCAAGCCCAGCGAAGCCGAAATGCTCGAGCTGCTGAAACCCGGCCAGATGATGTACGCCTCCAACGGCTTCACCACGGCCAACGAAGGCTATACCCATACCAACGACATTCGCTTGCTGCAGAAGGCGGCAGCCGAAAACCGGCTGTTCATCGATATCATTGCGCTGCCCGGCTTTTCCGAGATGGACCAGTGGATGAACAAGCCGGAATTCCCGTTTGGCCAGTGGAACAATCGGCTGAAGTTGCAAGGCATCAAGATCACCCAGGACGGCTCGGTGCAGGGCAAGACCGCCTCGTACATTGAGCCTCTGCTCACCGGGGGACCGCAGGGCCAGAAGAACTGGCACGGCAACTCCACTTTGCCTTACGCGGATTTCGCCAAGCTGATCGATACGGCGCACAAGGCAGGGCTGCAGATTTTCGTCCACGCCAATGGCGATGCAACGATTCAGGAGGTCATCAAGGCGACCGAAGCCGCCGGCCTCAAGGCCGGGGATGACAGCCGCACCATCGTGATCCACTCCCAGATGCAGCACCGCGAGGACCTGCCCAAATATGTCGCGCTCGGGCTGACGCCGTCGTACTTCACCATGCACGTCTTCTTCTGGGGCGATGTACATCGCAAGAACCTCGGCGAGGAACGGGCGGCCTTCATCAGCCCGATGGTCTCGGCGATGGATCTCGGCCTCAAGGCCACCAACCACACCGACTTCAACGTGACCCCGCTGGACCCGTTCATGGTGCTGTGGACGGCCATGGCGCGCACCACCCGCTCCGGCTATGTCCTCGGGCCCGACCAGCGCATCGACCCCTATCGCGGGCTGCAGGCCATGACCATCAACGCAGCTTGGGAATATCGCGAGGAGACGCGGCGCGGTTCCATCGCGCCCGGCAAGCTCGCCGACTTCGTCATCATCACCGCCGACCCGATGAAGACGCCAGTCGACCATATCCGAGACATCAAGGTCGTGGAAACGATCAAAGAAGGGAAGACAATCTTTCCGGCGTCGTGACGCCGGGGGGCCGGGACAAAGCGCGAATTACGAAATTCAGGCGCCTCATTCAAGCGGCCCGCCTTTAGCCGCTTGAGTGGGGGTTTTGCCCGAACCACCAATCGAGACGATCAGCGCGTTTCTCTACTCGTCCTGAGCGCCTTCGCGTTCGCAACCCATGTCAATGAGCGTGGCCAGCGTGCGGCGGGTCAGTCGGCGGATTTGCCATCGCCGGGTTCAAAGATGGTTTCAATGGGCCGCTTGAAGAGTCGCGCGATGGCAAAAGCCAACGGCAGACTCGGGTCGTACTTCCCGGTTTCAATTGCATTCACCGTTTGCCGCGATACCTTGAGCCGGCCAGCCAGGTCGGCCTGAGACCACTCGCGCTCTGCCCGGAGAACCCGGAGATGATTCTTCATCGCACACCACCTCGTGGGTAGTTCGTGACGCTCTGCGAGTTCATCGGTATCTCCACGCTGAAACCGCGTAGGCGCCTGCCCACAGCAGCATCATGAAGCCGCCTACTTCTTCCCATGGCGGGCGGCCGATTCCGGCTTGCTCGATGCCACCGAAAAAAACCGTGATGATGAGAGCCAGCAGGAACGCCATCGATGCCGACTCAAGGCAGATACGTTTTTGCATCTCGTCCATCTTCAGGAAGCTGCGCACGTTCGCCGCGAAAAAGATCATGTAGGGCAGAAGCGGCAAGAGCGCCAGCCACCGCGGTACTTGGCGGTGAACCACAAGCCATGTCACCAGGATCTGCGTCAGAGCGGCAGCCACTGCCCACAGAAAGACGGGGCGGGTGAAGCGGGAAGGAAACGTCCGATTGGTAGTCATCACTTTTGGAACCTCATCCGCAGAGTAAAGTAGAATTGACATTATGTCAAGCATACTTTACATCTTAAAACAGGTTTTGGGCCCCTGTCCCGAGGACAAGGTTGCCCTTGCTCACCCTTCGGACGCTTGAGTGGGGGTTTGTCCGAACTACCAGACGAGACGGATCATCTCGTCTTTACTTTTCGTCCTGAGCGCCTTCGCTTTCGCAACCCATTTCAATCAGGGTGGCCAGCGTTCGCCGGGTGCGTTCGATATCTTCGGCCCGACCGAGGCCAGCAGATCGGCATCGACTCTCTCCCGCGCCGCTGCCTGGATAGCGGCTGCCTCGCGTCCGCGCTCGGTAAGATTCACCGTCAGCTTGCGGCGGTCCTCTTTGTCGATCATGCGCTCGAGATAGCCCCGCGTGACGAGCGTGTCAACCAGCTGGCCTGCCGCCTGCTTGGAAACACGAAGGTCCCGGATCAGCTGCCCGAGCGGAATGTCCTCGCGCCCGAGCGCCAGGCCGCCGATCAAATACAAGCCATTGCCGGGAATGTCATCGAATCCCGCCTCCGCCAGCGCCCGCCGCATGGCCGCTCCGTAAGTTGTGCGAGCATGCCGCAGAAGTGCCGGCATTACGATTTCATTGGGTACCGCCCTTGTTGTCGTCATGCACGATACGGTACTATACAGTTAATTTACAGTCAAGTATCATGACAGTCTGGCTGGCAACTGCTTGCCCCGCGTCGATTCCCACTGTCACATGGCCATGTGTCCTACGCACTTTCGCGCCGGGTTCCAAACCACGTAAAAAAGCCAAAGTGAGGCGGAGGGTTAGTGTCTCTTGCCAGGCGCGCATCGTGGCCGAGTGCCATCGAAGCTCTTTGAAAACTGAAAAGTAAACTCATTTCATCAGCGCTCTGCAACAGTCGTCGCGGTGTAACCCATTTGGTTGCAGGACTTTACGTATAAGTACTATTGTTTGTCTGAACTTACGCGTAGTCGTGCTATAAGTCATTTGTTTTCAGGGTCGGCGTGTGGGGAGGGGTATCCCCCCAAACGCCGCTTCCGCGAAAATGCCCGCCGCCATGGCTAGCTTGTGATCGTTGTTCCATGGCGGCCCAAATGCTTTCCGCACCTGCAGAAAGTGGGCGTCAAGGTTCTCGACGCCCAACGCCTGGCTCGCCGCTTCCAGCACTTTTTTCGCGTCGTACCAGTGGACCGCCCAGCCCCGCGCCTCGGCTGCTGCGGCCAGGGCCTTGCGGTACATTACCCAATCGGCATTGTTTTGCGAAAAGTAGTCCGTGATTCGCTCAGCAACCGTCGGTGGAAGCTCCGGGCATTGGCGAAGCGCAACCCCAAGAATGCTCGGCACCGCCTTGGCGACTTCATCCAACGCAAGCACCGCATGTTTTTCCGCCGACGCGCGCACCCGCTCGACCAGCTCGACGGCTTCGTCGAGCGGCAGCCGTTGACATTCGCTGTGATGCGGAATCTTCGGCAGCCCCTCGTCCACGAGTTCCACTCGCCGCCGGTCGAGCAGCGTTCCATCGCGCCCCACCGTCACCAGCACCGCCCAGCCGCCGTGGTCCGACACTCCAATGACGCTGCCGTTTTTCGACATGTCCCCTCTGATTCAATGTCGCCGCTTTTCGATACGCGAATGTCAGGGTCTGCAGCCTACGCCAAACAGGATATTCCGCTTGACATCATCCGCGCTGCAAAGATATAAACCACCGTCATTCAAGTTGAGATTGAGGAGGCAACGATGCGTCGATTATTGTTTCTCGCCTGCTCCGTGGCTCTGGCCCTGTCAGCGGCGGTAGCGCAAGACGTAGTCACCGTGACCGGCGGACCCGAGACCCACAAAGTGGTCCTCGATAACGCCGAAGTCCGCGTACTCGATGTTCACATCCAGGCCGGGCAGAAGGTCGCGATGCATTCGCATCCCGCGAGCGTCGTCTATTATGTCACCGACGCCAAGCTCAAGTTCACCCTCCCTGACGGCACCAACAGGGTCGCCGAAGCCAAAGCCGGCACCGCCGCCTGGCGCGGTCCCGGAACTCACGCGGTAGAAAATGTAGGTACGTCCGAGATGCACCTGGTGCAGACCGAACTCAAGGGGCAAGCCAAGTAGATCGTTCCGGCGCGAAGGGAAAATCTTGGGCGCCTGTGCGGATACGCAGGCCCGCTCTCACCGCGCATGGCTTGCAGTGCCCACTGCTTCAAGCAACACTACGAGCTCTCGCGCTGCGTGCGTCAAATGAGCGTTCTTTTTCAGCGCGAAGAAAAAATGGATTCGCGTATCCATGCCCGTCAGCCGCACTGCGTGCAGCGAGCCCGCTGCGACTTCCCGTTGCACTACTGAGCGAGCCTGCACCGAAATCCCCAGCCCCGCCTCCACCGCATGTTTCGCCCCTTCGAGATTGCCGAACTCCATCACATTGGTCAGCACAATGCCCAGCGCCTGCAGCCGCTCCTCCACCACCGCGCGCGTTCCCGCGCCCTGCGCCGCTACGATAAACATCTCGTCCGCAAGTTCCCGCGGAGCGACGTGCCGCTTCTTGGCCCAGCGATGTCCAGGCGGAACAATCACCACCAGCTCGTCGCTCATGAACGCCCGCGCCACCAGCCCCGGATCGCCCGCATCGTGGCTCACCAGCCCCAAATCGAGTTCGTTGGCCAGCAGCTTCGCCTCGACCGTCTCGCTGAGCGATATCTGTAGCGCGACTTCCACCGCCGGAAACCGCCTCCGAAACTCCGCCAGCACCCGCGGCAAAATGTACACCCCAATTGGGAAGCTCGACCCCAGCCGCAGCCGCCCGCCCCGCAGCCCCTTGAGGTCATCGATGCGCCGTTCGGCCGCCTCGATCGTCGCCATGATCTCTTGCGTCGCCTCGAACAGGATCGTGCCTGCCTCAGTCAGCGTCGCCCTCCGACCAGATCGATCAAACAGCGGCACCCCGAAATACTGCTCCATTTGCTTGATGTGCTTGCTGATGCCGGGCTGGGTCAGGTGCACGATCTCAGCGGCGCGGGTAAAGCTGCGGCTCTGCGCTACCGCCTGGAATATGCGCAACTGATCCAAATTTATCATAACTATAGATTATCGTTTTTATCAAAACAAGTCATTGGATTTATGTCATATCCCGCCTTACTCTTAAGTTAGATCGAGGCAGGAGCCAGCGCCACCAGAGCCGGCCTCGCATGGGGAGGACAATATGAGCAACCTGAAATACGCCATCCTAGAAGAAGATATGGTCGCCACGACCATCGATTCAGTCGCCGGCGAGAAGCATCCCAAGCCGTTCGTGGTTTCGCCCGGATCCCGCCGGTCCGGCGACGCGCTAACCCGCCGCGTCGAAGCCGCGCTCGACGCCGACTTCGCCAATGGCAGCATGCCCGCGTAATTCGCCACTCCCGGCATAACATCGTGCGGAATTCCCCACCCTTATCAACTTCCTGTGGCGAACGGGTGGGGACCGGACGTCTCACGATGTGGGACCGCTCGATCGCTTACTTTTTCGCCTTCGCATCTTTCTGCGCGATCGCATGCTTTACTAGCTTCTTGATCAGCGCCGCCGGCAGCGGCTTGTCCGCGGGAAAGCGAATCGTCCCCTTCGACGTCGAATACCTCTTCAGCTCCTCCTTGAACGGACCCATCAGTGTGCCGCTCATGCCAAACAGCGAGCAGTGTTCGGCGAATGCCGCATACCCGACCAGCATCCCTTTGTACTTGACACACGGAATGCGATAGCTGATCACTTCCGTTGCGCCTTTGGGCAGCACCGACTGAATCACCGCGCGGACTTTCTTGAGGGTCGTGCGCTGCGGCTCCGGAACCGCCGCCAGATACGCTTCAACTGTCTTCGGTATCGCGGACTTCACCACTTTCTTCATGTGCATCCTCGCCACGACTCAACTCCGAACACGCCAGTCGGCGTGAACGGATTTCAGTGCCATAATATTCAGGAACATGACCGACCCGAAACAAGCCGTTGACCGCTCCGCGCCCGTCGTACCACCATTTGACGCCAGCGCGCCCGCACAGCCAACGAAGATCCGCATCATCGAAGACGCCGAAGCTACCGGCGACACCCTCGCCGCCTACGATTACTGGCGTGCCGGCTCAGGACGCACTGAAGTGCCGGGCATCATCAAGTGCTTTGGCTCACGTCCGGACTTTCTCGGCCAAGTCGTGGACTTCTCGAACACCATTCACTTCTCCGAAGGACATCTCCAACGACGCCACAAGGAGATGATCGCTAGCTACGTCAGTTATCTGAACCGCTGCCCGTATTGACTCGACAGCCACGCTTACTTCCTGCGTGTTCAGGGAGCCAACGACCAATGCGTAGCCGCGATCCTCGAGGGCAAGCTCGAAGAAGCCGACCTCACCGCCGCCGAGCGCGCGCTGATGGAATATACGAAGCTCATCACCGAGGCGGCTTACCGCTCAACGCCCGAAGACGTCCAGAAGCTTCGCAATGATGGCTGGAGCGAAGACCAGATCTCCGAGGCGGTGTACATCATCGCCATGTTCGCCTTCTTCAACCGCGTGGCCGATGCCTTTGGCGTGCCACCGCAGCACTACCTCGAACTCGGCAAGATGACGCCGTAAGCGCTAGCGGCCACCCACGCCGCCCGCTTGCTACACTCAACCTCACGCAGCATGAATCTCACTGACCGCATCTACCTGTCCGTGCATCTGGCGCTGAGTGTCCTGGTCTGCGTGGTGTACCAGCACCTGGCGAACTGGTCATCGTACCTGGCGTGGAATGCGCTTGCCATCACCGCAATCGTCCTTCTCGCGCACAAGCGAAATGACGGCCCCCTCTGGGAGTTCGCGCACGACTGGCTGCCCTTGATCTTCTTCGTCTCCGTGTTCGAGGAGGTTTCGTTCTTATCGCTGGCATTTCGTGGCTCGTGGCAGAACCCAACGCTGATTGCCTGGGAGTCTGCCATGTTCGCCGTGCCCCCGGCAGAATGGCTGCACCATTACTCCGCGCCTTGGTTCACCGAGCTGCTTGAGTTCGGCTATCTCACCTTCTATCCGCTCTATCCCGCAGTCGCCGGAGTGCTATGGGTAACGCGCAAACGTCCACGGTACTCAGGCGCGTTTCGCCGCCTGACCGACTCCCTCAGTGTGGGATATGCGGTTTGCTACGCGACCTACTTGCTGTTTCCCACGCGCAGCCCTTCAAACGAGGCAGGCCTCGACTCGGTGAGCGTCCCGCGCCCGGGCGGACCTTTCCATTCACTCGTGCAAAGCATCCAGGGACAAGCCGGAGTACATGGCAATGCCTTTCCCAGCGCCCACATCATGCTTGCCGTCATAGTGTTGGTGTTTACCTTCCGTTATCTCCCGCGATTCTCGCCGTGGCTTCTGGCGTGCGTGATATTGATGTGCGTGGGCGCGGTTTACGACGGCTATCACTATGCACTGGATATCTTCGCGGGCGCGCTCCTGGGTATCCTCATCGGCGCTTTCGGCGCGGCGAACCTTCGCTCGCGCGCTTAGTTCCTCGGATGTGCAGAACCAGCCTGCTTCACCGGCTTTGTAAGCCCACACCGCATCTGTTACCGCAAGACCCGTGACCACGGACTCCCCACCATTCGGCGCTTGTGTTCTTGCCGCCATCTGGTACATAATCGCGCCCGCACTTCGCAAGCTGACCGCTCTCGACCGAACGCGCACCGGATTGTCGCGCGAAACCGAAGCTGGCCACCAATCTTGCCGAAAGTATCCGGCGCGAAAATCGAGGACTCACCCTATGAATCTCCGAAATCATGTCCGCTACATCACCGGCAATCTCAGAATCGTGGCGTTAACCATCACGATCATCTCGGTAGGACTGCTCTCGTCGTGCCACCGCGAGCATGAAGAGGGCCCTTCCGAGATTGAGGTTGGAACGCCGGGCGTCGCTGTAACGGCCAGTACCAAGCTACTGATCGCTCTACCGCTCGACAACACTGGCAAGCATGAGGCCCTTGATGTGAATGTTCGCGAGTTGCGCCTCGCCGGAGGCAACCGCGAACTGCCCGTCACGCTTCCCTACCACGCCGGCAACATCGCCCCCCAGGGTCGCGCGGTGGTTGACGTTCGCTTCGATGTGCCGGGACTCGATCCTTCGAAAACCTACGAACTCGAAGTTGAAGGCAACTACCGCTCGGGCAGTGGCGGAGACGAGCACGAACATCAGTTCCGTAAACGCTTACAGCTCACGGTGCCCCCGGTTGCCCCCGGAACCGCACCGGCCGGCAGCAACACCGGTCCTACCCACAGGACCAACGGCCCCTATCCCGCCTTGCCGCAACCGCCGCAATCAAATAGCAACGAACAGCGGCCTCCTACTCCGCAAGGAACGCCGCAGACTCTTCATCCTCCCACGCCCAAAGGCGCGGCCGTCATGAACCCCGGCAGTGGCGGTGGAGGAGCGTCCGTTGGATTCGTCATCAACTCGCAGACGCCCGGCGTAAACAATAGCTTCCCGCCCGACCCCAGTGGCGTCGCCGGATCAAATAATGTCGTCTTGGCCTCGGGCAATCTCTACATCAAGTACTCCACCACCGGCGGCAGTTCGTTTACCACCATCAACAATCTTTCCACTGTCTTCGGCGACCAGCCTGACGGCGGATACTGCTGCGACCAAGTGCTGCACTACATTCCCAGCCTTGATCTCTTCGTCTGGCTGATCCAAACCAACCAGACTCTGGACTCCAAGGGCAACGTTACCGGCCACAACAGCCAGCGTGTGGCCTGGGCCAAGACCGCCGACATCGTCAGCAACTTCTACACCGCCTGGACCTGGTTCGATGTCAGTTCCACGTTCCTCGGATTGGGCAACGACGACCTCGACTTCCCCGACCTGTCCGTGTCCAATGGGTTCCTCTACATCACCACCGACGACACCGTGAAGAACGGCCTCGTCGTGGCGCGCATCTCCTTCGCTGACCTGAAAAAGCCCGGGGGCAGCAACGTAACCTGGGGATTCACCGACCCAACCAAAGGCACACAAGCCACCGGCTCGCACCTCACCCAAAACGCCGCTGGAACCATGTACTGGGGCGGCCACTCCGACACCAGCCACATGCGCGTGTTTTCCTGGCCCGACAGCTCAAACACTTACAGTTGGAACGACGTCGGCCACACCAACTACTCCAACGCCAACTCCGGCTACGTCTCCGAGGCGCCCGACGGACAATACTGGCTCGATCCCCGCGTCCGCAACGATGCTGTCCTGGGGGCTGCCTTCAAGCCCAAAGTTGGCAACCAGCAGGCCACCAACCAGATCTGGTTTGCCTGGACTGCCGGCCCTGATTCCAACTTCAAGCAGGCCTACGTCCGCATGCTGTTCGTGGATGACAGCAGCAATTTCAATAATGTGGGCGAGTTTGAAACCTGGAATTCCGACTATGTCTTCTGCTACCCGGCGCTGGCCGTGAACAGCAAGACCTCGGAGGTGGCGACTGCGATGTTCTACGGCGGCAACGACAAGTACTACATGAACAATGTAGTCGGCTTCCCGCAGGACTTCGTCCTCTACATCACCGGTGGAAGCAACGTGACCTTCACCGCCAACCCAGCCACCAGCACCGCCTGCTTTGACGCCTCAGGAGGCAAGGTGAAGGGTCGCTGCACCCGTTCGGGCGACTACCTCGGAGTTCGCCGCGTCGCCACCAACTCCGGCTTGTTCGGCACCGTCGGCTATGAAACCAATCTAGTGGACTCCACCAAGTCCACCGACTGCCTCAAGGCTCCCGGCTGCGTACTCAACGAGCGTTGGATCGAGTTCGGACGCCCGGACGATCTGCCCAAACCTCCGCCGGGCCCTCCCAAATAGGAGCACTCGCGGCACGAAAAAGCCCTCCCGTTCGCGGGAGGGTTTCTTTTGTAACTGTTCTATCTAAACCAGTTAGGCTTTAACGATCTTGCCGCTGCGGAGGCACGATGTGCACACCCGCATGCGCTTGTTGCCATGCGCCGTCTTGGCGTGCACCGGGCGCAGATTGACGTTCCAGCGCCGCTTGGTGACGTTGTGGGCGTGGCTGATGTTGTTTCCCGAACGCGGCCCTTTGCCGCAAACTTCGCATACTTGTGCCATAGCTAACTCCAGAAGATTCCCGAGGTGCGGGGCGAAACTCCAATTATAGCCTGCGAACTGCCTTCCGGCAACCGCCAAGCGCATCCCAATGCCGCGGCCAAACAACGAAAAAATCTCTCGCATTTCATCTTGCAATTTCCCATTTTGGGCTTAGAATCCCCTCACTGCTTTGCTGGGGCGAGGACCTTCAAGCGCACTTCCGGACAGAGGACGCATCTCTTCCTGTCGGTTCACCGCAGGGACGGGCGTCTCCTTCCCATTCCCTCCCAACCCCAGCGAACTTCGGCCGAGCAATGGGGGTAGAGCATGTTCACGCTGGATACCGGGCTTCTCCGCAAGTTCCGTTTCTCGCTCGTGATCGCCGCCTGTCTGCTGATGACGCTCGCACTCTGGGCGCAAAACCCCGCGCTCGACTCGCCGCACATCACGCCCCATGCCAGCGCCAAAGATTTCCTCGTTCGTTCCAGCCAGAGCCACGCTTCCCTCGCTCAACTCGCGCCCCATGCGCGTGGACGTCAACCTCGTCCTCGTTCCTGTCACCGTCGTTGACGCCTACAACCAGCCGGTCATCAACCTTCCCGAGCAAAATTTCACCCTGCTCGAAGGCGGAACCCCGCAGCAAATCCGTTACTTCACCCGCGAAGACGGCCCCATCTCGGTGGCGCTCATCCTCGACTTCAGCGGCAGCATGGACAACAAGAAAGAGTTCGTGCTCCAGGCCGTCGAGGAGTTCTTCCAGAACGCCAACCCCCAAGACGACTATTACGTCATCGCCGTCTCCGACCGGCCCACTCTCGTCGCCGACGCCTCGCAGTCCGAGAACACCATCCTGGCCCACCTCGCCGCCATCGAGCCTCACGGCATGACTTCGCTCTACGACTCCATCTATCTCGGCGTCAACAAGCTGCGCACCGCGCGCTATAAGCGCCGCGCCATGGTCATCGTCTCCGACGGCGGCGACAACCGCAGCCGTTACACCCTCAAGGAAATCAAGTCGGTGCTCGCCGAGTCCGACGTGCTGACCTACTCCATCGGCCTGTTCGACGATGTCCCCACGGCCCTGTTCAAGTCCATCGAGGAGCGGTGGGGCCACAAATGGCTCGACGAAGTCACCCGCATCAGCGGCGGACGCAACCTCCCCGCCGACGACCGCCGCCGGATCCCGCAAATCTCGGCGCTCATCAGCCGCGAAATGCGCTCGCAGTACGTCATCGGTTACCACCCCTCCGACCTCACCAACGACGGCAAGTGGCGCAAGATCTCGGTCAAACTCGCCGAATCCGCCACCCCGTTGCACGTCCACTTCAAACAAGGCTACGTAGCCCCGGGGCACGCCCCGGGGCAGTGAAGGCTCCTGCCGCTCGGCACACTCGATCCTGGCTTTTATTGGAATCGATCCGATGCTCGGGCCATCAGCTTTGTTAGAACCATCCAAAACACCAAGCAATTCTCGCTACCGTCGATTGGCGAGGACGGAATCATAGATTTCTTCCATCCGACGGGCAGCTATTTGAATTGAGAAGTCCTCGTGAGCGGTGCGCGATGCTTCTTGCCCCAGACTGTCGCGCAAACTCTTATCAGTGGTGACCGTCGTGAGAGCTCTGGTTAGACCCGTCCAGATCGCCTGCTTCAAATAAGAGCCCATTGCGCCCATGCGAGACCAACTCTGGAATGCCCCCAACCCGGGATGCAATCACACAGCATCCGCAACCCATCGCTTCTAATAGGGCATTCGGGAAGCTCTCAGTAGCGGAAGGAGCCACGAAGACGTCAATCGCGCGCATCCAATCTGCCACATCTCTCTTCTCTGGCTCGAAGTCGCAATCCTCTCCAAGGCCCAGACGGTCTTTTTGATCATGCAGCGTCGTTAGCATTTCACCGCTCCCCACGATTAACAATTTCATGGAAGGATGAATTTGCCGAACTGCGGCAAAAGCCTCTAGCAGTAGATCTATGCATTTCTCGGCACGAAGAGCGCACACGGTGCCAACGGTGAGCGTCGCAACAGCGGGCGTCGGAGCCGGTGTACGGCGGGCAAACTGTCCTGAGTCCAATCCGTTATGACAAACACGTATGGAATCAGGGGGCGTATTTTCGTCCTCGATGAGATGCCGGCGAACTGCGTCAGAATTGACAACAACTACTTCAGACAGACGGTTTGTCGCCCGCAGAATACGTCGGTAGAGCCGGGGAACCATGTACCGATACCAGAGATTAGCGGTAATCACCGGAGTCATGAAAATACGACCAGTTGCGATGGCAAATACGTTTGTCGGCGTATCGAAGGCGTGCACCAGTCGAATGTTGTGTGATCGCAGATAACTCCCCATTCGCAGGATATTGACGATTATGGAAGGAGAGCGAAAAGACCGAACTGGAAATTCAGTAATTGGCACCCCAGCTGAACGCAAGTCGTCACCGCGAATGCCGTCGGAAGTGAAACAGCCAACGAGTGGCTCGAAACGGGAGCGGTCAAGATTTCTTGCGATATTGCTGACATCACGAGCGCAACCTCCCGTGCCCAGAGTCTGAGTCATCAGTAGAATACGAATGGGCGCCGGCATTTAACGTGGCCGCCGCCCGCGAGCCTCAACTCCATTGCCGCCATACTCGCACCAAGTATCTTCTGCTCCAAGGTCCTCCAGAACCCGCTGGATCTGACTTCGCGTCCGAAAATGCTTGAACCAATCTGTCAGGATGTCGTGGGTATCGAGTAAAGCCCATTCCCGCTGTTGGTCTTCATCGAGCTCAGGTAACTCCGAGTAGTAGGAAACGATGGGCGATAGATGATGGACGACGCGGCGGAGTGCGCGGTTCATTCTTGTGGCGCTCTTGTGCAACGGTAGAAATACGTCGACAAGACTCTCTGTTGCAGACATGCCTCTCTCTGGCGATAATCGCTTCAAAATAACTCGAAAGAGCGGCGAGGTCTTCGTGAACCAGCCAATTTGGTACGTGTAATGGTCGAATACTAAATTACCGCCGGGTGCAACATGTCGATATAACTGCGCAATAGTTACCTCAGGCTCGGGGGTGTGCTGAACGACTCCCAAGCAAAAGACAATATCGAATTGCTGCGGAGAAAACGGCAGTTGCAGGATATCCGCTTGTGCGATGCGATGGTTGTAGGCAATCGGGCAATTGAGTGCGTTCGCATCAACAGCTGTACTCAAGTCAATCGAAGTTACATTAGCTCCGGCAGCCAAGAGAATTTCCGTAAATCGCCCAGCTCCGCAACCGCATTCCAGAACTTGTTTCCCGCGCAGGTTATTCCAGTCAGCTTCGCCGACGCACCTACGAATGCGATCTCTGCTGATTGGGTGCCCTGTATATGAGTCTAGCTGTGTGAGGCGAAAGCGATTCCACTGTGCCCCGAAATGATCTGCATATCCGCTGGATGGAACAAATCGAGGTATTCCATTATTTATCTGAAAACTGTGACCGTCAGGACAGACGAGCTGACCTCGGTAGGCAATTAGGGATCTCCCATGAACATTGCAATACCATTCCGGCCAAAGCTGTGGACTCGGGGGATTCAACTCTCGATAAGGGCTAGCCTGAGGAATCATCGCACAAGCTCCGGAGTAGCAATCGCAACTTGTGGTGCATGGGCCCTCGCCCCAGCCTCGTATCTCAGCCACGATTCGAGCACGTATAGGTACCAGATCCGCTGTGGAGCCCAGTTCCGGGTCACTGCGCGCTCAAGCTCGTGCCTAAGAACACCTCCTTGTATCCATCCTCCCTCTTCAAGCAGTGAACTGCGAAAAGCCTCCCTGACGGCATCCAGCCAGCGACCAACAAGCCAGCGTTGCACTGGAATGCGGAAGCCTCTTTTTTTTCCATTTGCAACTCGCTGCCCGCAATGTCGCTTCGCCAGCTCTCGCAACACGGCTTTCGGCGTTCCGTTTCGCAGTCGCAAGTGGTATGGGAGCTTCGCTCCGAATTCCCACATCTCCTGATCCAGAAACGGCGATCTCGCTTCGAGTGAATGGTGCATTGTGGCGCCGTCAACCTTTGTCATGAACTCACCAACGAACATACCGTGGCGGTGGTACTCCATCCAATCAGACAAAACCCTTCTCCCTGCCGCAGGCGACCAGGGTATATCCCGATGCCAGGGTTTAGCCTCTACAAGGCGGTCGCCTAACATTCCGGTCTCTTGGTACTTTGGCCACCCATCATGCGCACTTGCTACTGCGCCTAGGCCACCGGTAGCGAAATCTAAAAGGTGCATGGGACGTTGGAGCTGCGCAGCGGCGGCTATCAGTCGCCTTGCGGTGTACCAAGAGCGTGACGCGGTCGCTGGGAGAACAGTCGCCAAGCGCTGGGCTATCAGAAGCCGCCTATGCGTTGGATAACCCAAAAAAACTTCGTCCCCGCCGTCTCCCGTCAGCAGCACCGTTGCCTCCGATTTGACGGCGCGCGAAATAGCCAACATCCCGAGTGCTGATTCGCAGGCAAAGGGCTCTGGAAACGCTGCTGACAGTTCATCTAAGTTCGGGATGTTTAGAGATGAAACATTCAAAACTTGGTGTCGCAGTCCCAGGTCGCGTGCTGTTTCGGCCGCGTCGAAGCTCTCGTCTACCGCGTCCCCGGACACCGCGACCGTGAACGCCTTCACGTCACCGGCAAGTTTTGACACGGCCCAACAGACAAGACTGGAATCTACGCCTCCGCTCAATAGAGCACCGACGGGAACATCCGCAGCGAGGCGTGCTTCCACGGCCCGGAGAAATAGGCGCTCGGTCTCTTCCACCGCCTCTTCGAAAGAAGGCCCTCCTTCCGGTACGGTCGGCGGCACCCAATACTCCGTGTCCGAAACGGACCCCTTCGACCATTGAACGAGGTGAGCGGCAGCTACCTTGGTGACATTTTCGTAGATGCTTCGCTTGTCCGTGACATATCCAAACTCCAAGTACTCAGATACAGCTAAGGGATCAATGCCCTCAGCTAGCCCGGCCACGCGGAGTGCGCGCGCAGTCGATGCGAAAGCAATTCGTCCACCTTGAATCGTGTAGCAGAGTGGTTTAACACCCAGTCGGTCCCGCGCTAGGAACAGTCTCTGATTCGCGTTATCCCATAGAGCAATTGCGAATATGCCCCGAATGCGGGAGAGCAGCTCGGTCATGCCCCACTCTTGGTACCCTTCCAATAAAATCTCGGTATCCGTCTGGCTTTGGAAGCGGTGCCCACGACCCTGTAGCTCTTGTCGCAGTTCCTTGAAGTTGTAAATAGCCCCGTTAAATACGATGCCGACTTCGTTACAACGGGAGACCATCGGTTGTGCTCCCGCGTCTGTCAAGTCAAAGATAGAAAGTCGGCGGCTACCGAGAGACGCACTATCCCAGCATTTAAGACCACTTCTATCTGGTCCCCTTCGGACCATCGCCGATAACATCATGCCCACAATGGATGAGGCCACTCCACGATTATCTTCTCCGACGATACCGGCGATCCCACACATAACTTAGTACCTCAGCGATTAAAGTCTGCGGTTTTTGAGCAGCGCCGTGCTGTGTTTCTAGCTTGTACATCCCGGACAGATCCGGGGACACCCGATCTGCTCGAACTATATAAGCGTCTTCACAGATCTTCATCACTTTAATCACAAAGGGGGGGTGACCCAACAGGTACTTCAATCTGTGTTTGAATAGATGTGAGCCTGCATCTCAGGTAAGCGACGCGCGCGGCAAACTGCCGAAGGCTTCCCCTTCAAGCTAACCTCGAGCAGAGGCTTTTGTAGCTACGACCAACTCAAGCTAAGTTGCCGTTCGAAAGGTTGGCGAAATGCTGATTACCAAAGTTCCCAAAACAAGTTACGAAAGTTTGGCCACCCACCCACTTTTCCCTTGACCCGCCAAAACCCGCGCCCTACCCTGAATCCGGTGGGCAAAGCTATTCGCGTCGGCGCCTGCCGACCCACCCCACCGCGGCCCCTCCGGGCGCTGACCCGGCCAGCCGCCGACCCGGTCTTTGACATCCCGCCGCTGGTCTCCATCCCCAGGCGCCCGCATCGTTATCGGACATAGGCTCCTCAGACAGTCCATGTTCTAGCCGTAAGTCCTTACGGTGGACGAACTTACCTGTAACCCCTTTGGATTGAATATTTTGCGGACATTGACATCCATAACTCCTTTAATTCCAGGAATTTACAAAATGGCAGGGGGAGGGGGGTACCCACCCCCAATTCTAAAAATGGAAAGGTGTCGATCCACCCGAACCTCGCAAAAGGCTAAGGCGCTTCCACTCGCGCGTGATAGCCCTTGCGAGCGTGGACTTGCAGGTGTTTGCCGTCTTTTTCGGCGGTGATTGCGATGGTGCGGTACTTGCCATTGGCCTCGAAGTCGGCCGGACGATAGGCGATGAGATAGCGGCTGCGAATTTCGTCGCGCAGCCGATCAAACGACTTGCTCAGCGTTGGCATGTCGCCGGGAAAAAACGCCTCGCCGCCGCTGCGTTCGGCCAGCGTTTTCAGCACTTTGTCGGCCTCCGTCGTCACCGACTGCCCTTCTTTCGTGCTGATCGTATAAACGGTCACGCCCGTTGCTTCCACGTCGCGAATCGTTTGCCGCAGACTTGTATGGCTGGCGTTTTCCTCGCCGTCGCTGAGCACCACAAGAACGCGGGCAACGCGCTCGTGTTCCGGATAAGCCGCGAGCATCCAACAGGCGCGTGAAACGGCATCGAAGAGCGCCGTTCCGCCGCCGTTCGTAAGCTTTTCGGCCGCCTTTCCAAGCTGGTCGCGATCTCCGGTGAACGTCTGCGTGACGTTCAGCGAGTCGGCAAAACCGGCGACAAAGCCGAGATCGGCGCTGTTGCTGAGCATCTGCTGGAGAAACTTCGCCGCCGCCTGCTTCTCGAAGGCGAAGCGAGGCTGCACCGAACCGCTGGTGTCGATGAGCAGACCGATGCGCAACGGAAGCTTGGATTGGGGCGTGAATTGCAGTACCTTCTCCGGCGGCCGATTGTCGTCGCGGACCCGAATGTCGTTGAGCTCGAGGCCATTGACGATGTGTCCGCCGCTCGTGACGCCGAAGAAAACTGCCACTTCGTCCACCACTTTGTGGATCGTCCATTGGTCACCAGCTTCCGCTCCGGGGTTAAATCCGGGTATCGACGCGGTTTCGGGGCTGGCTTCGGCGACGGTCGCAGCGCCGACGCATCCAGCGCAGCGATCATCGGCGGTCTCCTTCGACGCCGAGCAAGCTCGGCGCGGAGGCGATCGGAGTTGGCTGGATTCTCCCGCGGCTGTACAGCAGCGGATTGCGCGGGCGGCGGAGCGTGGAGCTTCTGGTTCAGGACATCGAGGTTGTGGCGCGCTCCTGGAGCCAGCGGATTGGATGGGTCTTCCTGCACGAACAGAGCGAGCTGGGCTTGCGCTGTCGGGTAATCGTTCAGCGCAATAGCGGACACGGCCGCGACGTAATGAGCGTTGCCCATTCCCGGATGGTCGAGGGCATGAACCCGCGCGGCGGTCGCAATCGCCTCGCGATATTGGTGATTGCCGTTCTGGGCGTACGCCAGCACAGTAAGGATGGCGGCGTCCGATGGGCGCAAAACAGCCGCCTTTTCCAGGTTGCGCCTGTGCGGCCACAAAGTCACTCTGCGACAAGCAGAGCCGTCCGAGATTCACGAAGGAGCGGGCAAACTTGGCATCGAGATCGGCCGCAGCCTGGAACTCGCTGCGGGCCTGGCTTGGGTTGTCGGCGTCCTGGTAAGCCAGTCCAAGATAGTTGTGCGCGGAAACGAACTTCGGATACAGGATGATGGCTTTCTGGAGATGGACGACCGCATCCTGCGAATGCTGGCCGCGGAGCAGCGCGGTGGCCTGGTTAAACTCGCTGACGGCTTTGTCGGGCGCAGCCAGGTCGAGTTCCGACAACTCGCCGGACTGCACCAGCTCCTTCTGCCGCGCCAACTCCTTGCCGTTCCGGCTGCGGCTCTGCTGGTCGAGAATGATCTCGGCAAAGTCGAGGGTGGCGAACTGGGCAGCCTGCGCGTTGCCGCCGACGTTAATGATCGGGATGGCCCCGGGGCCGGGGCCGGACGCGGGATCGCTGGACCGTTGTGCCAAGACGATAGAGTCTGTGGCACCTAAGAAAATGACGAACAGAACCGTCAGCACCCATCGATGGACGGGAACGGCGGTACGCCTGCGGAATGGAGACAAGATCGAGCGCACGAGCCTTAGTTCCGAGTGCGCACTCCACTTCTTGCGGGTAGTGTCGCGAGAGCTAGATTTGTACCATTATGCACGCTGACGCACGCTTTGGGAGCGAGGCTGGGAAAATGCGGCAGTCACACCCCGGCGTGACTTGGCTCACGGCAGAGACGGCCGGTTTGCGTTCCCATTGAGGCGCACCAGAATGGCGTCGAATTCGACGCCAGGCCCGCGGATTCTTCGCCACCATGGACTCGTTCGCCAACGGAGCCGGGTAGTGCGAGCACGGGCCCGCTGCGCATCCAAGCCGTTGTAGCAGGAGACATCCATGAGTGCATTCGAAGACAGAGTGCGCGAGGTGAGCGAATATTTCGCCAGTCCGCGCTTTCAGGGAATCATCCGTCTTTATACGCCGCGGCAGGTGGTGGAGCAGCGCGGCACGTTCGGTACCGACTATCCCATAGCTCGCAAGGCCGCAAAAGGCTTTTACTTGCGTCTGCGCGAGCTGTTTTCCGTGGGCAAATCGATCACGACCTTTGGTCCGTACTCGCCGGGACAGGCGGTGAACATCAAGCGTCTGGGCATAGAAGGAATCTATCTCGGCGGCTGGGCGACTTCGGCCAAGGGCAGCATCACTGAGGACCCTGGTGCTGATCTGGCCAGCTATCCGCTGAGCCAGGTGCCCGAGGAAGCCGCGGCCATCGTTCGCGCGCTGGTCACAGCTGACAGGAACCAGCACTTTTTCAGGTCGCGCATGACGCCGGAACAACGTGCGGCGGCGCCGGAGCATGATTTCCGTCCGTTCATCATCGCTGATGCGGATACCGGTCACGGCGGTGATGCGCACGTGCGGAACCTCATTCGGCGCTTTGTCGAAGTGGGTGTGCCGGGCTATCACATTGAAGACCAGAAGCCCGGTGTGAAGAAATGCGGACACCAGGGCGGCAAGGTGCTGGTGTCGGAGAACGAACAGATTCAGCGGCTGAACGCGGCACGGTTCCAGCTCGACGTGATGGGGGTGGCGGGCATCATTGTCGCCCGCACGGACGCCGAAGCCGCGAACCTGCTGGACGGCTGCGCGGACGAGCGCGACCAACCGTTCATTCTGGGTGTGACGCATTTGGATACGCCGAGCTATAAGTCGGTGGTCCTGGCGATCCATCGCAAGTTCTACGAAGCGGGCGTAGAGGAGGTGCGCGGGCACCTGATGTTCGAAATGTCAGGTGTCGAGTACGCCACCGCAAACGTATGGCTGGAACAGAAGGGGTTGGCGCCGGTGATTCTCGACGCCGCGGCGTCGTTCCGGAAGAATGGGTCTTCTAATATCGAACCCCTACTCGACAAGGTGATGGGGCGCTGCCTCGATGCTTGGCAGGAGGCGGCCGACCTGATGCCCTACTATCAACAGGTCGCCGAGGAGATTGCCTTCCGCATCAGCCAAGGCGAGAGCATGGAACTGGACGTGGAGGATTGGCTGGCGTTCTCCGAGCACGCATCGTGGTACGAGGCGCGCGAGCGAGCCCGCTCGATGGAAATCGAAGTGGGTTGGAACGCTGAGCTGGCTAAGACTCCCGAGGGCTACTACCAGGTGCAGGGCGGGCTGGAGTACGCCATCGCGAAGTCGCTGGCAGCCGCGCCGTTTGCCGACATTCTATGGATGGAGACGGCAACGGCGAATTTGCATGAGGCGAAGGAATTCGCCGAGGCAATTCACGCGGTGTATCCGGAAAAAATGCTGGCGTACAACCTATCGCCGTCATTCAACTGGGACACGACCGGGATGACAGACGAGCAGATGAGAGAGTTCCCGGCGGAGTTGGGCAAGATGGGCTTCGTGTTCAACTTCATCACCTATGGCGGACACCAGGTTGACGGACTCGCGTCGGAGGAATTCGCGACGTCGCTGATAGAGGAAGGGATGCTGTCGCTGGCGAAGCTGCAACGCAAGCTGCGGCTGATCGAATCTCCGTACCGCACACCACAGACGCTGGTGGGCGGGCCTCGGCTCGATGCAGCATTAATGGCGGCCTCGGGACGAACGGCGACGACCAAAGCGATGGGCAAGGGCTCGACGCAGCACCAGCATCTGGTGCAAACGGAAGTTCCGCCGAAGGTGCTGGAAGACTGGTTGCAGATATGGGCGGAACACAATGGACTGCCGCTCAAGTACCGGGCGCAGTTGCGGCCGGTGGCGGCGAACTCAGACTTCCTGGAGTTGAGCATCTGGAACGACGGCAAGGAGAAGGCGGCGAACATTATCTTCGCCGACGTTCACGACCGGCACGGTCACAAGCTGTTGTCGATTCGCGACATGAATACGTTTGATTCATCGCTGCGGAAGCGTCGGCTGATGACGCTGGCGCACCTGTTCCTGATTTATCGCTACAAGACGGGAATTGTGCACTACCTGAGTCCGACGGAAGACAACCAGCACCAGGCGCAAAAGATGAAGCGGCTGGGCATCTTCGGGAAGGTGGATACGGAAGCCCAGTTGATCATCGTCGCCGAAGTGATCGCGACGCGCATTGCAGAGTTGCTGGCGCAAGACCGTGAAGCATTGACGCGGCTGATTATGAAGCAGGACGTGGCGCAGCCAGTAGCTTAGTTCCATTGTCTGCAAGTGAGAGCCCCAGCGTCAGTGATGGCGCTGGGGCTTCTTTATTTTGAGTCTCGCTCCCAGGATGAGTTTGGCGGGAGCGCAGGCTGCGCATTCGTCGAAGGTCGAGTCGACACTCACCAGTTGTCTTGTTCCGATTCTGGTGGGAAGATGTTCGGACAAGGATTCTCAAGGTTCGAGTTGGGGTAGACGTTTCATGGCTGAAACCGGCTTTCTTAACCGGCGGCGCTTTGCCGGAATGCTCGCGACTCTGGGTGGCTACGCTGCAACGGGCCCTATGCTGGGTGGCCGTAACATCCTATCCTCTCTCGCATCAGCGGCGTGGGCGGACGACATGGCCAGCACAAGAGAACTTGCGCGGTATCCGCAGAAGACCGATCTGATCTTGCTCACCGACCGCCCTCCGCAATTGGAAACACCGCTGCGCTATTTCGAGACCGACCTGACGCCAAACGAGGCGTTCTTTGTGCGCTGGCACCTGTCGGGAATTCCCACTGAGGTGGACACGCGCACCTTCCGCCTGGAAGTCGGCGGAAACGTCAAGAAACCGCTGCGGCTTTCGCTACGGGACTTGCAGACACGATTTGCAGCAGTGTCAACGGTGGCGTTGTGCCAGTGCGCGGGCAATTCGCGCAGCCTGTTTGAGCCGCGCGTTCCGGGCGGACAGTGGGGCAACGGCGCCATGAGCAATGCACGGTGGAAAGGCGTGCGGCTGAAGGATGTGCTAGCAGCAGCGGGAATACAGGCTGGAACGGTGCAGGTTGGGTTCCATGGACTCGATACGGCGCCGCTGGCGCAGACGCCGCGGTTTGAAAAGTCGCTGTCCATCGAGCGCGCTCGCGACAACGACGTTCTGATTGCCTACGAGATGAATGGCGCGCCGCTGCCGATGCTGAACGGGTTTCCCCTTCGCCTGGTTGTGCCCGGCTGGTATGCAACCTACTGGGTGAAGTCACTGTCGTCGATCATGGCGCTCGACCAGCCGCTGAAGACATTTTGGATGGACACAGCGTATCGCATTCCCGACAACTCGGAGGCCGAGGAGACGCCGCAGCAACTGGCCAAGGTCACAGTACCCATTACGCGCATGGCGGTGCACTCAATTTTCTTGAAGCCCGAGGCCGGCGAGCAGCTCACTGTGGGACGAAGTTACACCCTGACGGGCGTGGCCAACGACGGCGGTGCTGGCATTCGCAAGGTCGAGGTCTCGATGGACGACGGCAAGACCTGGAACGACGCGACGCTGGGTGTGGATCTGGGTAAGTACTCGTGGCGCAGGTGGAATGCGCAGTGGACGCCTGCGGCGAAAGGTAGTTATCGACTGCGTGTTCGCGCGACGAACAACGACGGACAGCAACAGGTTACGTCGCAATGGAACCGCAGCGGCTACCAACGCGACGTGATTGAGCACGTGGACGTGGTGGTGCAATGAAGACGAGCTTTGTCATTACAATCGCGCTGGCGGCGGCGCTCGGCATGGGCTTGTGGGTAGCGGCATCCGCGCAGCAGGGTGTTGGCGGATCGTCAAAGGGCACGAAGAATCCGGTGCAGGAAATTACGCTGCCGCAGTATCCTCTGGAAATGCCGGCCGGTCCGAACCTCGCAGTGTTTCAACAGCACTGTCTGCTATGCCACAGCGCCCGGTACGTCGGCACGCAGCCACGCTTCTCCCGCGCGGTGTGGGAGAAGGAAGTGAAGAAGATGGTTGACGTGTACGGCGCACCTATCACGCCGGCAGAACAACAGCAGATCGTAGAGTACCTGGTCGCCATCAAAGGGCCTGTGGACGCCAAGTAGCCGGGATCCGGAAGCTGCTCGCGCCTACTCCGCCTGTCCGCTTCCCACTGTCAGTGGCGGTCTCCCATTCTTGCGCATCAGGTCGTTGAGTGCAGGGACTTCGGCGGTCTGGATCTGCTGCCACTTTGCCAACTGCGCCGTCAGCCGCGTGTGCAGCTCGTCGTACACCTCAAGCTGTTGTGCGGTAGGGGCCTGGTCGAAGCTTTGGATGAGGTCGTTGAAGCTAGCGTACTGCTCATTGAGCATGTTGGGATAGCGCAGGTTGCCCTCCGAGCTCTTCATCTTGATCTGCATGAGCATCTCTTCCACCGGGGTCATCTGGGCGTCGAGGGCGTTTGCGGCAGCGACGACTTCGCTGTTCGTTGTGCCTGCCGGCTTGTCGAGTTTTTGCAAGCCAGCGCGCAAGCCGCGAATCTGGTTAACGGCGCGATGCAGATTGTCGATGTCGGTTTTCACCTTAGCTTGAAGTTCGCCCTGCTTCTGCAAGTCGGCCTGGCTGACGATGTTCTTGAGGCGCGGGTCGTTGATGATTTCGAGGGATGCAGTCTGCGTCTTGCCGTTCAACGTGAGCTTCAACTGATACGTACCGGGAAGCACGAGCGGGCCGCGCGGCGGTTCGCCAACATAGAAGGCGCCGGGAATCTGTACCGGACCATCGGTGCGGAAGTCCCAGGCAAAGCGGTTCAAGCCCGCCTCAGCGGGCAACAGGTTCGACGGGCGCTCCTGGTCGGGCCACTCGGGTGGCTGCTCGTTCTTGGATTCCTGCAGGCTCGAAAGATGGCGGACGTGGTTACCTTGGCCATCGTAGACATCGAGCGTGATCTCTTCTTTCGCCGCAGGCTTCGCCTTCAGGTAGTAATACACGATCGCGCCCTTGGGCGGGTTATCGCCCACGGGGCGCTTACGATCGACCTGATCGGGGAAGTGCAGGCGGACGGCCGTCGCGGGGGTATAGAGATGAAAGTCGTCGGCGGCGAGTGAATTACTGGCCTGCCGTAGGGGGCTGACGTCGTCGAGGATCCAGAACGAGCGGCCGTGGGTGGCAGCGATGAGGTCGCTGTCTTTTACTGCGAGGTCATGCACGGGCGTGGTGGGCAGGTTGAGCTGCAGAGGCTGCCAGTGCGCTCCGTCGTCGATGGAAAAGTAAACGCCCGTCTCGGTGCCGGCGTAGAGCAGACCCTTCACCTTGGGGTCTTCGCGGACAGCGCGAGTGTAAGCGCCGAGGGGAATGCCGGTCGTGATGCGGGTCCAGGTCTTGCCATAGTCGTGCGTCTTGTAGATGAGCGGGGTGAGATTGTCGAGCTTGTGGAGATCGACGGCAGCGTACGCCGTGGCAGGGTCGTGGTGGCTAGCTTCGATGATGCTGACCAGCGCCCACTCGGGCATGTCGGCGGGAGTAACTTTCTCCCACGTCTTGCCGTCGTCGCGAGTGAGGTGTATGAGGCCATCATCGGTGCCGGCCCAGAGCATGCCCTTCTGCAGCGGCGACTCAGCGAGCGTGAAGACCGTGTCGTAATACTCGACGCTGGTGATGTCGAGGGTAATGTCGCCGCCGGAGGGCTTCTGCTTGTTCTTGTCGTTACGCGTGAGGTCGGGACTGATGGCCTTCCAACTGTAACCGCGGTCGTCGGTTTTCAGCACGTACTGCGACGCGCTGTAGATGACGTTCGAGTCGTATTGCGAGACGTAAACGGGTTCGGTCCACTGGAAGCGGTATTTCTGCACGTCGGCGCCGTTGCCAGAAGTGTCGATGGGATAGGGCGAGACGTCCTGCAACTGGTCGGTACGATGGTCGAGGCGAGTGATGATGGCGGCATCCGAGCCGGCATAGATCGTGTCAGGATCGTGCGGATCGGGCGAGATGTAGCCGCTCTCGCCTCCACCGACTTCGAACCAGTCCGGCCGGCTGATAACGCCGTCATCGCTGTAACTGGCTATGCCGACTGTGGAGTTGTCCTGCTGCGCGCCGTACACGCGATAGGGCCAGTGGTTGTCAGTCGCGACGTGATAGAACTGCGCGGTGGGCTGGTTGTTCTGCTGGGTCCAAGTCTTGCCGCCGTCGACGGAGATGGTCACACCGCCGTCGTTGCTGTTCATGATGCGATTGGGGTTGGTGGGGTCGATCCAAAGGCCATGGTGATCACCGTGCGGCGCAGGGAGAAGTTCGAATTTCTTGCCGCCATCGGTGGAGCGGAATGCTCCGGTGTTGAGCACATACACGGTATCGACATTTTTGGGATCTGCAAAGACATGGGTGAAGTACCAGGCGCGCTGGCGATAGCGCTCGTCGTCATTGACGCGCGACCAGGTCTTGCCAGCGTCGTCAGAGCGGTAGAGCCCACCGTCTTTTGCTTCAATCATGCGCATACACGCGGTTGGAATCGGCTCCGGAAACGGATATCCCGATTCGTCCCAGGATGCCGCCGGGTAGACCGTTGCCGGTCAGTTGCGTCCACGTGAGGCCGCCGTCGGTGGACTTGTAGAGACCGCTGCCGGGGCCGCCGCTGGTGAAGGTCCAGGGCTGGCGGCGCACCTGGTAAAGAGCGGCGTAAACGACGCTGGAATTCTTCGGATCGAACACGACGTCGATGGCGCCGGTGTTCTCGTCCTTATATAAGACCTTCTGCCAGGTCTTTCCGCCGTCAGCAGTGCGGAAGATTCCGCGTTCGGTGTTTGGGCCCCAGGCGTGTCCAAGTGCCGCAACCAGCACGATGTCGGGATTGCGCGGGTCGATGATGACCGCGCCGATATGGCGGGAGTCTTTGAGACCGACGTTGGTCCAGGTCTTTCCGGCGTCGGTGGACTTGTACACACCGTCGCCATAAGAAATGTTGCCGCGGAGGCAGGCTTCCCCGGAACCGGCATAAAGGACATTGTGGTCGGAGTCGGCGAGGGCAATCGCGCCGATCGACGAGGTGCTCTGGTGGTCGAAGGTGGGGGTCCAGGTCATACCACCGTTGGTGCTCTTGAAGATGCCGCCCGCGACTGCGCCGAAGTAATAAGTGTTGGGATCGCCGGGAACGCCGGTGACGGCGAGCACGCGCCCGCCCCGGAAGGGCCCTATCTGGCGCCATTTCATGCCGTTTACGAGGGCCGGATCAACTTGAGCACAAACAGCAATCGAGAGAGAGACGCACAGGCAAAGGCCAAGCGCGATTGATCGACGCATCGGGGCTTCCTCAGTTGTGATGGAGTTAGGCAGAGTTTGACTATCGTAATAGTTAAAGCATACGCACGCAACTTGCCGTAAGTGACCACGGGTTCGGAGGCTGAGAGCTCGGATCGGTTGCGAAGTTGACCTCGAACGGACTCCCACGACGCGAGTTCAATGCGCTCAATATGATAGCGGCACTATCGCATATCTGAAACCGCAGTGCGGCTATAAGACGAATAAATAGAAATAGCACTTTCGTGGTCTTGCATTGGCCTTGGCCAAGGAATAGTGTCCCATGACATTAGGTGTCGGGCGAAGTGCTGCGTCGGGGGGCTGGAGCAGCGGCAGTTGGGGCAAGATTCGAAGTGTACCTACCCTTAGCGTAGCAGTCTTTGCGTATCACCATGTAACTTGCAGTCGGGTTGCCGTGTGGAAGAACCGCACGGTGAATTCACATTCACTACGTTCGATTTAGGGGGAAATGATGAGGCGTATTCAACTCCCGGGGTTCATCCCATCTATCGTTGTCATGGCGGCGCTAGTTCTGGCCGTAAGCGCCCTACCGCTGTGGGGGCAGTCAGGTTCACTGGGCACCGTGACCGGCGTCGTAACTGATCCAACTGGCGCGGTGGTTCCTGCAGCCACGGTGGCATTAAAGGAAAAATCCACCAACACAGTACAGACCGAGGCCACCAACAGCGCCGGGCGATACACGTTCCTGAACGTGCGGCCGGGCGATTATGAAGTTACGGTGACCAAGTCTGGTTTCTCGAAAGTCACGATTCCAAGCCAAACCGTCGAAGTCGGCATGGTGGCTACCAACAACGTCACGATGAAGATCGGCAGCGAGTCGCAGACGGTCGAAGTGCAGGCCAGCAACATCGAGCTGCAGACGCTGAACGCGACAGTGGGCAACACCGTCAACGGACTTGCGTTGGAATCGCTACCCAGCATCCAGCGCGACACCAGCACGTTTCTGACGCTGCAAGCCGGCATCAGCCCTGACGGCAGCGTCGCAGGCGCGGTAGTTGATCAGAGCTCGTTCCAGCTCGATGGCGGCGAGAACACCAACGACATGGACGGCAGCATGAGTGTGTACACGTCCACCTACGCCGGTGACCCAACCGGCGGCGCGGCCAACCAGAGCTATGGCGTGGCAGCGGGCGCCACCGGCGTGATGCCGACCCCGGCCGATAGCGTGCAGGAATTCAAAGTCAACATCGCCGGCCAGGGCGCGGACTTCAACAGCTCGGCGGGCGCGCAGGTCATCATCCAGACCAAGAGCGGTACCGACCAGTGGCACGGCACCGCTTACTGGTATTACCTGGACAACAACCTGAATGCCAACACCTGGGAGAACAACAACCAGGGCCTGCCGAATGCAAGCTTCCACTACAACCGTTTCGGCGGCGCCATCGGCGGCCCGATCATCTCGAAAAAGGTCCTGGGCGGCAAGACCTACTTATTCGCCAATTACGAAGGCTTCCGCTTCCCCAACTCCACTACGTATGAGCGCGCAGTACCTTCCGATGCGATGAGGCTGGGTCTGCTGACGTTCGGCGGTACTACTTACAACCTGAATCCGATGCCGGTCACGTATAACGGCGTCACCTATGCTCCCGCGCAATGTCCGAACGGGCCCTGCGATCCGCGTGGTCTGGGCATCAACCCGCTGGTGCAGCAGATGTGGAACCAGTATATGCCACAGTCCAACGAAAGTGGTTGCGGTCAAAGACGCTGCGACGGCGTCAACATTCAAGGCTTCTTGGCCAATTTGGCCCTGCCGCAAACCTCGAATTTCGGCGTGGTCAAGGTTGACCACAACTTTGGTGAGAAGTGGAAATTCTTCAGCAGCTACCGCTACTACAATTTGCAGAACGCCACGAGTGATCAGGTTGACATCGGCGGCCTCGCACCCGGGGACACACTTGGGAGTCCGAAGTCGCTTTCCAACGACCCGCAGCAACCCTGGTTCCTGGTGGCCGGACTTGACGCCAACCTGTCGAACACGTGGACGAACTCGATTCGTTACAGCTTCCTGCGCAACTGGTGGCAGTGGGGCCGTTATGGCGGCGTTGCGCAGACCGCGGGCCTGGGTGGCGCGCTGGAGCCTCTTGGAGAGACTTACGGTGCGACCAACATCCTCGCGCCTTACAACGTAAACACGCAGCAGACCCGTACCCGCTTCTGGGACGGCCAGGACAACATGATTCGTGATGACGCCACCTGGATCCATGGCAAACACATGATTCAATTCGGCGGCATGTACCAGCACAACTTCAATTGGCACAGCCGAACGGACAACGGCGGCGGCATCAATTACTACCCGGTTTACCAATTGGGCGTAAATGGCGGCGCTGGTATTGACATGACCGGCTACGTCCCAGCCAACTTCTCGGGCTCCGCCAGCACCTACGGACGTGACTACGCCGCGATGCTGGGGATCGTCTCAGTCTCGCAAATTGCCTACACCCGAACCGGCAACAACCTAACCCTCAATCCGCCCCTGACTCCGGCCTATGACAAGGTCACGATTCCCTATTACAACTTCTACGGCGGTGACACCTGGCGACTGTCGCCCAGGTTTACCCTGACTTACGGCCTGGGCTGGACGCTGGAAATGCCACCCAAAGAGGCGACTGGAAAACAGGTCTCGTTCGTGGGGCCGGACGGCACGGCCATCAGCACGGAACAGTACCTAAATGCTCGTGAACAGTCGGCCTTGCAGGGCCAGGTCTACAACCCGCAGGTGGGCTTTGCTCTGCTTGGCAATGTGGCCAATCATCCTTCGTACATCTACAACCCGTACTACGGCGAGTGGAGTCCGCGTCTCGCAGGAGCGTGGGACGTCTTTGGCGACGGCCGAACGGTCATTCGGGGCGGCTACGGCCTCACCTACGGCCGTCTGAACGGTGTGGATCTGGTGCTCGTTCCCCTCTTGGGACAAGGCCTCATTGATGCGGTCCAGTGCACCTCCGCGCTGTCCAACGGAACATGTGCCTCCGGCGCGAATCCGGCCACAGCATTCCGCGTCCAGACAGACGGACTGGTTGCACCGTTGCCGCAGGCATCGCAGACGCTGCCCCAGCCGTCTTATCCCGGCGTAAATGGTAAGGCATTTTCCGCAGGTGAAGCGCTGGATCCTAACTTCCGGCCCGACCACGTGCATTCGTTCACCCTGACATTCGCGCGCCAGATCAACAACAGCATGAGCTTTGAGGTGGGCTACATTGGCCGCATCATCAGGAACGAGTATCTGCCCATTAACTTGAACGCTGTGCCGTACATGATGACCCTGGGCGGCCAGACGTTCGCCAAGGCTTACGCGAACGCAGTGATCGGATACTGCGGCAACGGGAGCCCGGCGAACATGGGAGGCGGCAACTGCGTTGGCAATGCCAATGCTGTGGCTCCGCAGCCCTTCTTCGAAACCGCATTGGCGGGAACCGGCTACTGCAACGGATTCGCCAATTGCACCCAGGCCGTGCTCGCCAATGAAGGTAACAACGGTACCCAGAACCTGTCCATCCAGAACGTGTGGAGCCTGTGGAGCGATTTGGATAACGGCGGATTCAACTTCGCGCGCAGCATGATGAATACCCCACTGGCAGGCGCGTACGGTTCCAACGGACAGCTGACCAGCGGCGTAGGCATGAACGCCAGCGTCGGGTACGGTAACTACAACGCTTTGTTTGTCACCTTCAAGACGCAGAACTGGCACGGGTTGACAACACAGTCCAACTTCACCTGGAGCAAGGCGCTGGGCACGGGAGCCGAAGTACAGGCGACCAGCGAAGCGACGCCTCCGGATCCATTTGACCTGCGAACGGGTTACGGATATCAGGCGTTCGACCGCCGGTTCATCTACAACCTGTTCTTCGTGTATCAACCCGCGTATTACAAGTCGCAGTCGGGCTTCATGGGCCACGTGCTCGGAGGCTGGACCATCGCTCCGGTCTTCACAGCGGGCAGCGGCCTGCCCATTACGCTGGGAACAATCAACGGTGGCGGCCAGGCGTTCGGCGAAGGCGACTCCAGCAACTTCTTCGGCTACGGAGTCTCGGAGAACGCAATCCCGATCACACCCAACATGTGTAGCGGGAACGCTTCGGCTCACTACAATGTGGCCGGGTCGAATGGAGTTGGCACGTCGGGCTACGGGTTGAATATGTTCGCGAATCCGGAAGCCGCGTACAACAATATCCGCCAACCGATTCTGGGCTACGACACCCGCGACGGCGGCTTCGGCGTTTGCCGCGGCATGCCGTACTGGAACGTGGACCTGAGCGTAAAGAAGCAGTTCAACATCACCGAGCGTGTCAATGCCCAGTTCCAGGTCGTATTCACCAACGTGTTCAACCACAATCAGTTGGGCGATCCGGGCGGCGATTATCTCGACACCAGCAACCCGGCTGGCTGGGGCACGTTGCCCGGAACGGTCACCACCAATAGCCCACGCCAGATACAGTTTGGTCTGCGCGTGAGCTTCTAGAACTTCGAGCAGTTCGTCGGCCGGGAGCCTCGCTCCCGGCCTTTTTCTTGCAGGTCACATTGACGCGGCCCGCCGTGAGAGGCCTTACAATGGGGTGAAGGTGTATCGACCTCACGCGGAGGGATGTGTGGGCGGTTGAAACAGGCGGTCTTGAAAACCTGTCTTCCCTTCCCCCTGTTATTTGGAATCAATCAGTTAGGCCGTGGCGAATCACGCTATTCGGGTGCCGTACGGGTGTTCGGCACACGTTTATGCAACCAGCATGCAACTACATGCAACCAGACATTTCGCTTACTCGGAAAGCGCACGGAGAGCATGCTGAAGGGTTGATGGGTCCGGTCTTGAAAGCCGTTTCCGTGCCGACGCGATAGGCTTGAGGGATCGCGGTATTATCGGTAGCAGAAGTAGTTATGGCTTCTTCCAGTCGAATAGCTCAGTCGGCGCAAAACCAGACCGTAGGCGAGACCCTAAAGCGTCTCGCGACAACATTTACCGTCAGGGACATAATGACGCCCTGCGCTCATTTGGTATGTGCCCCAGATGAGCAACACGCTCCACTCGTAGCGGCTAATAACCCCGATTTCGACGTGATCCCAATCAAATCAGGCGATGTGATTACAGGGTACTTCGAATGGTCTGTCGGCAGCCTACAGATGTTGCGTCTGGAGGATGTCATCAGTGACGGAACAAATCTGTTGGACTTCGTTGATATCTGCGCTCGTCGGCCATTCTCTTTCGTATTGGGAGAGCAAAAGATCAAAGGTTACGCCCATTTCTCAGACCTAAATCACCATCTGGTAAAACTGACGTTTTACGTGATGTTAGAGGCTCTCGAAAGGAAGACTCTAGAGTTGATCCCCCGCTCTGATGAGAAAGGGTATATCGGCAGGAATCTGCCGGACCGCTTCACGCAAATCCTGAATCGGTATGAACGGGCAGGACGGGCAGCGCGAAGCCTCATCAGCTACCTGAATATCTCTGACATTCTGCGGCTGGCTGCTTTGGCTGGAAGGATAACGATAGAGGATGACGTTGCGAAGAAGATCAAAGTCGTTCGCGATGGTGCCTCCCACGCAACGGACAACCTCGTGTCCAGCTATGACGGGGTTAAGATTCTGGCTAACGTCAAGTCGGAGTGTCTCCGGATACTCAACTCACTGCGCTGAGATAATGTTGATGCCGCTAGCATGTAATCTATTCTTAACCTGAAGCGCCGTATCCCCCGTCAAATCAGGCTACCGGCTCCTAACTGTGGTTCTCGACCTCATCAAGACGTGGCAGCTTCGGGCGACTGCGATAGTGCCGCCGCATGGAACCGGCATTGTTGGTGCTCGTCCTAGTCTTCCAGGCCCGGCGTTTTTTCCAGAAGGCCTCGGGCTCCAGAATCCAAATGCCGATTGTGAATGGCCGAACCTGATGGCAATTGGCCACAACTTCGGCTGTGAAGCCTATCGGGACGCTATCGAAGCGGTGGGTCGGGAGGACGAGACGACCATCACATGGCGCAATCTCACCGCTCTGCTTAACCGCGCTGGAACTTCCGTCGCCCGCTGCTTCATGACCAACTGGTTCGTCGGTTTGCAGCCCGGCAACAAGCAGGTCGGCAAGTTCCTCGCGAAGGGGGACGATCGGTACGAGGCGGAGTGCCGAGCGCTATTGCTTGAACAGATTGGTGGATTGAAGCCCCAGGTCATCATGCTTCTAGGTTTGGAAGTCGTGCGTCGGGCGCACCAGATCATTCCCACCCTGCAGCCATGGTCACACGTTGCGAGTTGGCGGGCGGTGGACGAGATCGGCTCAGTTGCTATGGCCGTCGATGTTGCCGACATGGACGTCACCACCAACGTTGTCGCCCTTCTCCACCCGTCGTTCTCAAACTCAAACCGGCGACATCGGCGTGAACCAGAGGAGGATATGGTGCGGAGTGCTCTTGTTGGCAGCTCCATATCGAACGGGGGCCTTTGAGGAACCCACAGGCCCGTCGCTGGCTCAGCTCCACTTCCACCTGCATCACCAGCACCGCCCCTCGCCGCTCCTGCGGGCTCACCACTTTTTTGCGACCACCGCCTTCAACGCCCGGATGTCCACCGCCTGTTCGGCCACGATGTGCTTGAGCTGCCGGTTTTCTTCTTCCAGTTGCTTCAGCCGTCTCGCCTCGCTCAACTCCAACCCGCCGTACTTGCTCTTCCACCGGTAGAAACACGCCTTCGCGATCCCGTGCCGCCGGCACAGCTCTCCCGTCTCCACCCCACCCTCCGACTCTTTCAGGATGGCGATGATCTGATCTTCGCTGAATCGACTCTTTCTCACGACTCCTCCTCTGGCCCTGGCGGGCCATCGTAAATGGAGAAGTCACATTTCCAACGGACTATTTTCTGGAGGCCTTGTTCCAGCTGGGAAGATTGAGGACTTTACCGAACAGGCTACTTCCACATTCGAAGCTGCGCTTGAAGGCGTTCGTCCCGTCATCGACGCAATCATATCGAAGATACATAGAATAGCAACCGCGCCGTCAAAAGTCTCTGTCGAGTTGGCGTTTAAACTAAGTGCTAAGTCTGGTTTGATTCTGGTTGCTCTGGATACAGAAGCAAATCTTAAAATAGCCTTAGAGTGGGATAGGCCCAGACCTTAGGGTAACTGTGATGAGCGTGTAATGGGATACGAGCATTCGTTCGTACGAATCCTCACGAAAGATGACCGCTTCGTATGCTGCGGATTCCTCGTAACTCCGAGGGAGGCCTTGTCGTGCTTCCATACATTGCGTGCCGGTCCAAGAGACCTTGGGTCGCTGAAGGTAAACTTTTCCATGCTCGCCTCGAAGGGCTCTGTGCCAGCGCATGTCACGAAAGCTCCCGGTGATCGAGGTGGGGATATTGCAGTTGTCAAGCTCGAAGACTCGCCACCACGAGAGTCGGCACCGGCGCCAATGCTTCTGGCCGATACTGTCTGGCAGCACCTAGTAAAGATCTGGGGATTTCCTTCAAACGACGGTGTAGGACGCTGGGCGCGCGGGGAGGCGCTCGACAGCGGATTCTCGGGTTATACGCAAATTGATGCGACCCGGGGGGGATACCCGATCGCCCGAGGTTACAGTGGAGCCCCCGTCTGGGACGAGTCGCTGGATGGCGTAATTGGTATGCTGACTCAAACGGAAACTTCGGGTGTCAAAGCGGGCTTAATGCTTCCTACTAGAAGTCTCACAGACGAGTGGCCTCCACTGGCGAAGCATGTTCGTTATGCCTCGGTTAATTCTCAGCACCCGCTGTTTAATGTCGAGCAACAATTGCTCAAGTATGTCACCGGGATAAGCAACTGGACATTACTCCAAGGGATTGACCGCTTTACACTTCAATTGAAATGTGGGACCCAGAAGCTTCTGATCAATGACCTGCTGTCGCAATATCCACGCCTGGTCATAACAGGCGCCCCTGGTTGCGGCAAGACAGTGTTCCTGCTTCGGACCTTACAACATTACTCCAAGGAGTTACAACGTCTTCTGGTTTCTCGCAATCGCGCCGCCAACACTCCATTCATAATACCTGTCTACGTGGAATTAGGTAGATTGCAGCCCGACAAGGGGCGACCTCCTCTTCTTGAGAGAATGATTCTAGAGACTCTCGGCGCGCGTGTGACCGCCGACTCTCTTACAACGCTATGTGAACTGCTGGAAGACCGAAGATGGCATCTATTGCTCCTTCTTGACGGTCTTAATGAATTACCCAGACAATCACACGAGATAGCTGTTCGCCAGCTAGTGGCCATCGAACGGGCTCTTGTTGCGCGTGGACGACAGGATCGATTAGCAGTAGTCGTGACATCACGCTCATATGGCTTCACAGACTATTTCGAGAGAGAGCATTACGAAACGGTGGAAATCGTACCTCTTGACTCAGATGAGATACGAGCCGAAATACTTCGAAGTTTCCCCGAGCACAGGCGTGACATCTCGTATGCTTATGACAATCTGGATCCTAAGGTCAAACAACTACTTTCTAATCCGCAGAATCTCGATAATCTAATTGCTTGGTGTCGTGAAACGCTCGCGAAGAGAGGTCCGCTGACAATCGGACTGCGTACTCGTGGCGCGCTACTGGATTACTGTGTCTCAAAAAAGGTTCGCGGGCTACCGTCAGACATTCGGGCGGTCGCTTTATCGGTCTTGACCGATTTAGGCTACGCGACCTGTCAAGAAGGTCCATTCTTTTCGCAATCCATTGCTGTCGACATCGTAGAGCAGTCACTTACACCTCAACGCTCGGAGCTGTCATACAAACAAATCATGAACGAGGTAGTCGCCTGCGGTCTCATAGACGGGACTACTGAACGTCTCCGCTTTGCCCATCATTCGCTCCAACAGCTCTTTGCCGCGCGAAAGATGGCCGAACTGTGGGATATAGATACTTATAGATCATCTGAACTGTGGCATGAACCGATGGTGATCATGGCTGGTTTGCTCGACCAGCAAGCCCTTGATCGATTACTGGATCTATTGACTTGGCAGCCGCGGTTATATGCATATATTTTGGCCAACATCCATGAACCTGAGGCGGAGAGACGTTTCTTGAAGACCACTGTCGATACTTTTATAAGCCGGAGTCGACAATGGGGAGTGCAGCTCTGGCAAAGGCTGATCTTCGTAGCAGTGGTGTGGGCAACCGGGATGCCAGTACTGATTGTTCTGCTATCACGTTTAGATCCTGGCGAGCTCTCGACTATCGCTCAGCTGGCTCTAATGCTTTTTGTAATCACTTATGTTGCGTGCGGACCAGCGATTGGAGTCTTCTGGTATAAGCGGCATTTTCGCTCCACTTTAGAGGATCTGCGTAACCGGTTGCTTCCTGATCTTAGTGCGACTTTGAGGTTCCTCCAGGCACGCGGCGCCATGAGAGCGGTGATTCGCGACTTGGCGGCACTTCGCGACAGATTGCACGCGGCTGAAGGTGATCCACGGCTCGAGTTCATAACGGAGACTTTGGCGCTCGTAGGAATGGCGGTCAATAATAGCTCTTATATGAGTGACGACGAGATGCTCGAACATCTCGATGATCCTCTTGTTGCTTCCGAGATAGATCCTGAGCGACTTAGTAGTTAGAATCTTAAGAGATTATTTGTAATTGCTGTGAATAATGATGACGGTCCGGCAGTTGAACATGCAATAGAGAAGCTCCGTGAGCTGTACATCCGCAGCCCAGAGCACCGCGAACATGTGCTGATTACCATGAGACAGATTTCGAGGGCGTCGAATCGGTCGATGAAAACTCGCAAACAGGCGCGCCTAGTCTGCCAGGAGTTTGGCACAAAGCCCCCCTCACTAGTTCTGCGTTTTGTCAGGGCGTTGTGGCGGATGCTCGAAGGAATACCGGGCGGGAGAGCAAGCCAAAGCAGACGGGCTAGCTGAAGGGTGGTCAGCGATCCTTCCCGATCTAGCCAAAATGCGGTTTGCCTGTCGTGAGTCGACAGCTTCTCAGTATCATTGCCGTTCGTTGAGCCCAGAATCAATTCGATTAATGAAGGCCCGATATTCCGATAGCCGTCGAAAATGTTCTTGCGAAAGGTGAATTGGATTCGAGTTGCTGGCATAAGCGGTTGAAGTGACTCTGTTCTTGCAACGAGCCTGGATGAAAGGCCGCATCTATAGGCACGCCAAAGCCGAGTCAGCCAATGTGGTAGATGGGACAGATCTACAGAAACCAGGATGCGGACTTGCATGACTGAACCCATTCGCCAGTAGTCGGCAAAATTGGACATGGGTTCGCCCTATCACCTTGGCGACTCTGCCTGATCACGGCCGCGCCCAGAAGCTATCCGCTAATGCATCTTTCACACCGGTGCAAACGCTCGCACACCTAACGACCGAGGCCCAATTTGCATACGGTTGTCAACTCGACCTCGATGGGGCGAACCGCACAGGCTTTCAGCCAATTTGGCTGAGGACTGCTAACGGGCATTGGAAGTGTCTCGTGAGGCACCTCATCAATGTCGGAAACATCGTCTCAGGCGAGTATGCTCCAGAGCTTGCCAAGCCGCAAAGCTTGTCCCTCTAAGCGACAGCCCACGAATCGGATCAAAGCAGGAAGTCTGACAGGGGACTTATGCGCGGCTGTCGACCGGCTGCCGACGAACCGGACGGAACCTTAATGCGACACTTCCCACAAGCCTGTATCTCGGGAGTTGACGCCAGTTGGCACTTCCGCGCATAGCCGACAATGCGTCAAAGTGGATAGCGTTTGCCGTTCGTGATCCCGTTCGGCGCTCAGCGGCGGCTTTCTTCGAGTGGCGCGTTATTCGCCCGGCGCGGTCCGACGCTTCCCAGGTTCAAACCTGGGGGCGCGGGGCTCATTTGAGCCCGGAAAGAGCACCATCGATCGACTACTGCCTGGGCTACGCAGTTCTTCTTGGGATTATCCATCGAATGCTGCCTTGGCGCCCAGCGACTGCGACACAACCGACTGATTCGGCCGTCACCTTTCTCAATACTACGGATTGCCGGACAAGGCGCAGGGCGCGCCAGCGGCGCACTGCCCAGACCAGCTTCTGGCCAAACTATGTAAAGTCCGACTCGCCGAAGCGGCTGTTGCTCAGGATTGCTCTCGGGATGCCGACGCCGCAACAGCTATCTGGGCCAACTTAAAGGAACCAGTTCCCGGAGTGCCGCCCTCATTGTATGAAGCGACTGCAAGTAGCTTCAGAACCAGTGACCCAGGGCATAATGTTGCCCACGTATGCCATAAGCTTCGTGCACTCGGCTGAATTTTATTACGATCATCGCGCCACCAGGCGCGGGTGGACTGGGCAAAGTCGATCGCGCCCTAGACGCCACCGTACACACGGTCAAACGCCGTACCGGAGTTCCTCAGGCGCATCTTAAAGTCAGCGGAGACCGTGGGAAACAAACAAGTTTGTCAGCACCTTGCGAAAGTGATAGGCGAAGGATTGGCCGTCGGGGCTGATAAAGATGTTCCCATACAGCAGTCCCGACGGGTCTGCCGGGGCGATTTCCAACCAGAATTCTCGTTTCCCAGTATTCGGATCCAGCCTATATATCCTGGCCGGCAGTATGCGATCCCAAACGTAGACATGTCCGCTGAGGGCATCCCACTGTATCGGCAAGTCGGTGGTCGAAATACCTATTGCCCGCTTCGTCTCTCCCCCTTCAACAGAGTAGATGCTGTACGCCTTGGACTTGTCCTTGACCAGCACACTTTTTCCATCTGGAGTGATGAGTGGATCGGAGGTTTCCTCCGGCGTGATAGCCCGGGTAGCGCCCGTAGCTGGATTGAGTAAGTACACCCGGGGAGGTTTTCCTGGCTCGGCACCAGTGAACACGACTCTGCTGCTATCGTGGGACCAAGAGGTGACGCCCTTGACCATACGTATGGGGCTGATATCAAATCTTCGTGATTCACCGGCGCCGGTCGGATACAGGATATATTTGCTGGGATCAGACGGTACCAGGGCTATTACCCACTGTCCGTCTGGGGAGATGCCGGTGGGGTCTCCGTCGCCCAGAAGCACCGGTTCCGACGTATCGTCTCTCGCCACGTAAGTCTTGTAATCTTGTCCGCCCGCCGTGCCGCTGTATACCAAGGCTGCAGCCTTCCCGTCATCGGTAATGCCGTGAATTCCTGCGTTTTCGTCCGCAACATCCAAAGAATGGAGAGATTTTGCGCCACGATGACCCATCGCCAAGTCCGTACTCACTCGCATGCTGGTGAGTAGCACGTCGCCATTCTTCCCGATATCGCGAAGAGATAATTCGGTAACCGAGGAAAGGATGATGCGCTGCTGTCCCGAGCGATTGACGGCACGGAGGGACTGCTGTTCAGTGTGAGATGACGAGGTAAACCAGACTTGATTATCAATCGCCGACCATGCCAAACCATCTTCGCCTGCCCACTCTCCCGTGAGCCGTTTCGCGTTACCATGCATATCAACAATCGACACATAGCCCCGGTCGTCGCCGAGCAGCGGGTGTTCCAGGAAAGCTATGGCATCTCCGGCAGGTGAGATGCGGGGAGCGCCAATCCATCCATTGGTGCTGAACAGCACATTGTCGACAGGAAATTCCAAGGTTTGCATGGTTCCGCTGCACCGTACGATCGCCACACTCTTTCCGTCGGCTGCGATGTCGCCATCGCAAACATCTGCCAACAACGCGTGCGGTGCTCCCCCGGACAAGGGCGCGACCGCCAGGATTCCCTTCGTCATCCAGTTGTAGAAATTATTCCGGTCCAGCGAGATGGCCATTTCTCCATGCTGGGAGATTCCGAGAATGTCCGCCGGCGGCAAGCCCATGTGGCGTGAAGACTCTCCGTCGAGTCGTGTGAGGAACATTTGCCGCGGCCGACCGCCGAACGCGGCGCCATAGACCACGCTCTCCCCGTCAGGCGTGAACCTGGCCGAGCCAATGTATCCACGACCGAAGACCAATTGACGAAACGTGGGATCGGCCCGATGGAGGTGGGTGGCAATCCACCATCCCAGCAACCCTCCAACCACAAGCAGCGCCACTGCCGCAGCCAAACTACTGATTGGTCCTCCCCATGCGAAAATGTCTTTTTGGGGAACGGGCGCGGAAGGCTGCTCGGCGAGTTTCTCGACGGCAAATCCCAGATCGCTGGCTGACTGGAATCGCCGCTCGGGGTTTTTCTCCAGGCAGCGGCGAAGAATGCAGTCCCAACCGGGAGGCACACACGGGTTCGGGTCAGAGAGTCTGGCTGGCTCATCTTTCAGGATTGCATTCATCGTTTCAATTGGAGTGCTTCGGCGGAATGCCAATTCCCCAAACAGCAGCTCGTACAGGATGGCGCCCAGGCTGAAAATGTCGGACCGCGCGTCGATGGCCACACGTCGCACATGTTCAGGAGACATGTAGCTGGCGGTACCAACCACCGTTTCGATGGTCTCGGTCTCCGCGGCGGCCGAGGCCGTTGTTTCGTTTTCACGTCTATCGTGGGCGGCGGGCTTCGCGAGGCCAAAATCTAAGATTTTTAACTGGTTATCATTCGTAATGAAGATGTTCTCGGGTTTGAGGTCGCAATGGACGACGTTCTTGCCGTGAGCTGCGGCCAGACCCTTGGCGATTTGTACGCCGTATTCGACGACCGTTCGCCGCGGTAGAGCACCAGACCGACAACACTCGCGCAGGGTTTGGCCGTTGAGCAGCTCGGTGACTATGTAGGGAACACCGCCCTGCTCGCCAACATCAAAAATGGCAAGAATGTTGGGATGACTGAGTGCGGCCAGCATCTTCGATTCGCGCTCGAACCAGCGCAAGCGGTCGGGCTGGCTGGCGAACGATTCAGGCAGGATCTTGATCGCAACTTCGCGGTCCAACCGGGTGTCGCATCCACGGTACACCTCGCCCATGCCGCCGGAGTCAATGGGACCAAGGACTACGTAGGATCCGAGCCGTTCACCGTTGGACAGTGGCATACCAAGGTGGGCAGATTATACGACGGCCGTTCGCTAATAACAACGAGCGATTGCGGCACTGCGCGTCGATACTAACGCGTTCGAAGCTTCAGGTATTGCACGGCCGGTTTGTGGCAGTGACCTGCCCCCCATTTTTAGTCCAGAGATAATGAGACTTTCTCCGGTTTTTGTTCGCCCCACGTGCCTGTCATGACAGCGGGGATGGGGGCGTGGGGCAAGGGGCCGGCGTTTGAGGCCCCTTGCCCCACATCCTCTATGCCGAAGCCTGCCGCCGACTGCGCGGCAAACTCCCTGGGCGTACGGTACTGCAAGCTGCTGTGCGGTCGCCGTTCGTTGTAGTCCTGCTTCCACCTGGCGATCTTCTCGCGCGCGTCGGCCAGACTGCTGAACCAGTTTTCGTTTAGGCACTCATCGCGAAAGCGTCCGTTAAAACTCTCCACGTAGCCGTCTCCATCGGTCGTCCGGGTTGAATCGTATGCCACTGCAGGCCCTGCTCATAGGCCCACTGATCGACCGCCCGGCTGACAAACTCAGGTCCGTTATCGCTGCGGATCTGGCGCGGCAGCCCGCGCCTGCGCTTCAGTTCTTCCAGCACGCGCACCACTCGTACTCCTCCCAACGAAGTGTCGACCTCGATCTCCAGGCACTCCCGCGTGTAGTCATCCACGATGTTCAAGGTGCGAAACCTCCGTCCCGAGCTCAGCGCATCGCTCATGAAGTCTACCGACCACACCTGATTAGCGGCCGCGGCTGCCGGCAGCGGCTGGCGCACCGTGCCGCGCTTTCGTCCACGCTTGCGCCGCAACGAAAGCTTCTCTTCCACGTACAGCCGGTACACCCGCTTGTGGTTCACCTGCCAGCCTTCGCGCTCCAGCAGAACCTGCAGGCGCCGGTAGCCGAACCGGCGCCGCTCTTCCGCCAGTTCGCGCAAACGCGCCCGCAACGGCTGGTCCTCGCTCCTGCGCTTCTGATAGCGACACGTCGCACGATACAACTCCATCAGCCCACAGGCCCGTCGCTGGCTCAGCTCCACTTCCACCTGCATCACCAGCACCGCCTCTCGCCGCTCCTGCGGGCTCACCACTTTTTTGCGACCACCGCCTTCAACGCCCGGATGTCCACCGCCTGTTCGGCCACGATGTGCTTGAGCTGCCGGTTTTCTTCTTCCAGTTGCTTCAGCCGTCTCGCCTCGCTCAACTCCAACCCGCCGTACTTGCTCTTCCACCGGTAGAAACACGCCTTCGCGATCCCGTGCCGCCGGCACAGCTCTCCCGTCTCCACCCCACCCTCCGACTCTTTCAGGATGGCGATGATCTGATCTTCGCTGAATCGACTCTTTCTCACGACTCCCCCTCTGGCCCTGGCGGGCCATCGTAAATGGAGAAGTCACATTTTCAATGGACTAATTTCCGGGGGGCAGGTCAGCAGCAATGGAGTATAGTCACATCCTAGCGGCTCGGAACAGTAAAACAAGTTGCATATATGCTCATTTTTCATCCTTGCTTTTTCAAAATAGCTGGGATATAGTTCGCGCTCAAACGCTACTCAATCTAGCTGGAGATAGCGGAGGAAGCTAAAGCCGCTTAGCAATATCCGCCAAATCGGAACATCTCTCCCTTGCGACAGCGATAAGAAATCTAACGATCACCAAAATCGCGGACGAGGAGGTAGGATCGTGACCGCAAATAAAAATAGATCAGCAGGAAAATCAAAGGTTGCCACCAAGCAGAAGTGTCACGAACTTAAGCCGGGCGACACTGTCCAGTTTGCCCTCAAGCTAAAACCAACCGACTTACAAAAATTTGGCCATGAGGTTCGGGTGACGCTGATGGCCGGTAAGCGGTCGCCGATGCCGCCACCGAAGCCACCAAAGCCGCCGAAGCCACCAAAACCGCCAAAGAAATAGCTGACGATGAACGTATGTCTTGCTTCCGCTCCCATCGCAACTGATTTCAAGAAGCGGGACGAAATCGACAGTTGCTTGGGTGAACCCGCCGTGTCGGAGCCGCAGCTCGGGGTCTTAAGTTTGGCTGCCGTGCTGGAGGCTCGCCGCGACGCGGTCCGAGTGGTCGATCTCGACCAGGAATACCTGGCGTATCTGAACTCTCTCAATCAGGCGCAGTCGTTTGCCGAGGTGGCGGCTCGAGTAATCGCAGATGCCCCGGCGAATATTTATGGACTTAGCACCATCTGCAGCAGCTACCCCCTGACCATCAGGATCGCCCAAGCGATCAAGGCCGCTCGCCCGGAATCGTTGGTTCTTCTCGGAGGCCCTCAGGCTACGGTCGTGGACCGGCAGACCCTCACTGCGTTTCCCTTCGTTGACGCTGTGCTCAGAGGCGAGTGCGAAACCACCTTGCCCCTTCTATTGGACGAACTTGAAGGCGATCGCCAACTGTCTAGCGTGCCCGGCCTTACCTACCGGTGCGGCTCTGAGATACGACGGAATGGCAGCGCGCCCGTCATCGAAGACCTGGATGCGATTCCTTCGCCGGCCTACCACCTGACTACCGGCCTGCGTGGCGCCAAGAAGGCTTCGTTGGAATTAGGTCGGGGATGTCCGTTCGCCTGCACATTTTGTTCCACCAATGATTTCTTTCGACGCAGGTTCCGGTTGCGTTCTCCTGGCCGGATTCTCCGCGACATGCGCGAGGTCGCCAGCACGTACGGAATCCGGCATTTTGAACTGGTGCATGACATGTTCACAGTGGACCGGCTGCGGGTCGTCTCGTTTTGTGAAGCGATGCTCGCCTCGGGTGACGGTTTTGAGTGGTCATGCAGCGCCCGTACGGACTGTGTCGATGAGGAGCTGCTCGAACTCATGGCGCGATCTGGATGCGTTGGAATTTTCTACGGCGTCGAGTCGGGCTCTCAGCGACTGCAGAAGATCTTCGACAAAGACCTGGACGTCGAACAAGCGAGGCACGTCGTCGCCGCGACAGAGCGCTTTGGCATGCGCAGTACTGTGTCCTTAATCACCGGTTTTCCCGAAGAGACGGAAGCGGATTTACGGAAGACGCTCAGCATGTTCATGTTTGCGGGCCGACTTCCCCGATCCACGCCCCATCTCAATATACTGGCGCCGCTCGCTGAGACGCCGATCCATCTGAAACACCGCGAGCAGTTGACCCTGGGAGATCTGTGCTCAGATATTTCCCAACAGGGGCCGGTACAAGATAGGGAAGATCGGGACCTGATCGAGCGGTATCCCGATATATTTCCTAATTTCTATCTCCTGCCGACGCCGCACCTCGACCGCGCCCGGCTGTTGGAGCTTCGGGAGTTCGCGTTGAATGGAGTCGGGCACTTCCGTTGGCTGCTCGGCGCAATTCACCAGAACACGAACGAGGTACTGGACCTGTTTCTTCTGTGGCGGAAGTGTCGGATGAACATTCACCCGCTTCACAACGGTCCCGAGCTGAAGCGTTACTACAATTCCCCCGAGTTCCGTCGAGACTTTGTCGCCTTTGTGAGCAGCAGTCTAGCTGCTGAAAACAGAGCGGTTGCGGCGCTACTGGAATTCGAAACAGCTTGGACTGCAGCGTCAGCTTCTCCCGCGCACCAGGCGGTCACCCCTGAGAACGCGCTCCATGGCGAGGCGATTTGTGCTTCGGACGTTCCTGTCCTTGCGCCCGGCGTCGGCTTCATTCAACTCTCGTGTGACATCCAGAACGTCATCGATGCGGTGAAACACGGAACCGAACCCAATTGGGAGCCGGGTCCTCATTACTACGTGACCCTGAATTCATCGGACCCATTGAAAACGCTGTACGGTGTTTCTCGCGAGGTGGGCCACCTGCTGCAAGTATGTGATGGTCACCTTAATGTGCGGGAAATTATTAAGGTACTGGCCCGCAGGTTTGCTGACGTCAAGAAACTTCAGCGGAAAGCAGCCGTGCTGGGACTGATCGCTGCCACTGTCGAGGAAGGGCTGGTGTCGGTTGTGTCCGCGACGATCCAACGCTCATCCGCTGGTCCGGTCGTGATTTCGACCCGAGTAACCGTCGGGCGCGAAGCCTCGGTCGAATAGTTTCAACCGCCGCGCCGGCACCGCTGAGCTCGCTGCGAGGTTCCGGTGTCGAGTTCGCGCAGCGTACGAACCATGCTCCCGATGCCGCATCCAGGTTTGTAGTGGAGTTTCATTCATCAGCGCCAGTGCGATCCGAGGCCCGAGTATGTCCATCGTTGAATGTTTTGCGCCACCAGCCTATCTTCCCGATCTCGATTCCGTTCCTGGGCTACGACAGCAATGGCACAAGGCGGTTTCAAGTTGGTTCGATTCCTCGATCAAAGGAGACCTGCGACATGTACATCCGGGGCCTTTTCAGTTCTACAATCCGGCGCGCTTCGATCCCGGTGGCCTCGTCGTCGAACAGGCCGTTACCTGGAACGCCTTTCCCAAGGAATTGCTTCGACGTTTCGGTCGCCAACAGGCCCTGAAGGAAGCCGACACCCTCTGGACTTTGGATCGGTACTACTCCGATCTCGGGAGTTTCACGCCGGACAAGCGCCAATTCCCGGCTCTCTTCCGGCACCGTTTCCGGCCGCAGAATGAGTACTGCGAATGGCGCGTTGAGCGTGATCGCTCCACCCGTGCGATCCGAAGCGTAACGCTCACTTCCGAACCACCCGAGCTATGGTACGCAGCCTTCGGTGGTCAGATACCCGACGATCCGGGAAAAAATGTATTTACCGGTGATCGTGCGGCCGTGCTGCGACGGTACAAAAACTTCGTTGGTGGTGAAGTTCGCTCGCGCGACTTGATTGCGCGGGAGACGATTGATGCGCCGTCCGGGCAGCACTTCTCAATCAAGGGAGAATACAACATCTTCAACAAATGGAATACGACCCATGGCATCGTCCATCTTTCCGCTCCGCCGAACGCCCTGACGGCTGAGATTCAATTGGGCTCCGATGCTTCGATACTGCGCAAGAACCTGGCCGGACGGCTGCTTGTCGAACCCGAGGCGCTGATTTGTTGCGCGCAATACGGCGGTCCGAATCGAAACAGCGACCCCACCATTGGAGCGGCCGTGAATGCCGCCGCGCGCATGGGCGCTTTCATCACTCTGAAAGATCCGGTCGGCCTCTGCATGGACCATATCGACCTTTCGGGATGGGAGTGTCGCGATAAGAAGTCCGTTTCTGAATGTATTCACATCGTCCGCGGCACGCCCGGAATGATCGAGCGATTGGTGGTCGAGGTGCCGAGAAACAGGGGCATTACCGTGAGTGACATTACCATTGGCGGCGAGCCCATACGATACGGCGGACAGATTGCCGAATGCATCACGGTCAAACTCGTCGGCGTTGCCAATGTGACAGCTCAACCGGTGCGCAATGACCCTGTCGAGTGCTCGGCGCATTGTATTTTCAGACGCGGAGACCCCCATGCGATGCTCCTAACCGGTCAGCTGAAACCAGGCTTTGTCAAGGCCTTCTCTTCCCAAGGTACCGAGGAAGGAATCAACGGGGCCAGGGGTCAGATCGTGCTGCGCCCGGCGGCCGTACGTCACCGCGGCCGGCGACGGCTATCTTAGCTAGAAGAGTGTCACCATGCCGTCGATCGTTTCTGAAGAACCCGTGCTGCCCATGTCGGAGATCCAGGGGATCGTGGTACCTGGGTTTCTCAAGCCCCACCAAACGCTGGTCGGCGTCTGCTTTCCGCCGGGCCGGTCTGCGATGCGTGAAGTTAAGTCATTTCTGCAAAGCCTAGAAGTTTCGACGGCCGAAAAGACCCTGAAAGACCGTCGCGACCATCGGGAGCGCGCCGCCGGTCGCAAACGGAGACTCGCGCCGGAGTCCTCCGTCCTTCAATCCGTGGCCTTCAGTTTCTCTGGTTTGGGAAAGCTTGGAGCCGAGGCTGAAGACATTCCCAGTGCCGCGTTTAAGCATGGCTTGGCAGCTCGGTCGGCGTTGTTGGGAGACCCGGTCACTGGCGACGGCAGTCCTGCGAAATGGAAGGTAGGTGGCCCTCAAACGGAACTAGACGCACTCATCGTCGTCGCTGGGAACGATCGCGATTGGGTCTCATACCGTGCGGACGAGTTAATGAACCGCGCCAGATCGGCCGGCCTCTCGATCGCATATTGCGAAAACGGCGATGTTCGCCCGGACTTGCCTGGGCACGAGCACTTCGGCTTTGACGACGGCATCTCGCAGCCCGGCATCCGCGGCCGTGCATCCAACCGAGCCGATGACTTCATTACCGAAAGGCGTATCGCGCCGCAACAGCTTCCCGAATCGCTCCTCTTCGCTTATCCCGGTCGGGACCTGGTATGGCCGGGTACGTTCGTTCTGGGCCAGGCAGGGGCAAGCCCCGACCCGCTGATTGCGGGTGCACCAACTCCTGCGGTACCGCCTTGGACTGCCAACGGCTCGTTTCTGGTGTTTCGTCGACTGGTACAGGACGTTGGCCTGTTTTGGCGCACCATGCGAACGTTGGCCCAGGAGCTTTCCCGCAGGCCCGGTTTTGAAGGCATTAACGAGGATTGGCTGGCGGCACGGATTGTGGGGCGCTGGCCGAGCGGGGCACCGGTCAATCGCGTCCCACATCGAGACCTGCCGGCGCTGGGCGGAAACCCCGAAGCGAACAATAACTTCCGCTTTGACTCCAACAGCAGAAAGCTGGAGCTGGTCTCCGGGTTCAAGGATGAGTTTCCCATGTCAACGGCCGATCCGATTGGACTCACTTGTCCCTGGGCGGCACATATTCGCAAGACCAATACCCGCGACTCGGCGTCCGATACTGGGGGCCGAGAATCCACTTATCTCCGGCGTCTCCTCCGCATTGGTGTGCCGTTTGGCCCTCCGCTGCACGACCGCTTCGCGACCGCGAAGGAAGACCCAAGCTTCGGCAATCGAGGGTTACTGTTTCTGTCGATTCAGGCCTCGATCGAGGAGCAGTTTGAGTTTCTCACGGCCCGTTGGATGGGCGATCCCTCGCGCCCTAAGACCCCCGCTGGACACGATGTTCTGGTCGGACAGAACGACGCCATCGGCGAAGGCCGCGAACGCCGCTGCGTCATCTTCGGTGCCCAGGGACAACAAGCTGAGATTCGAATCGTCGAGCAGTGGATCACCCCTACTGGCGGGGGGTATTTCTTTGTACCTTCGATTTCAAAGCTTAGGAAGATTCTTGGTGGACGTCCAGGTAGGGCCTAGCGCGCGGTAGCCCGTACGACTGTCACAACTGGTCTTCATCGTCCTTCCAGAGTGTGGTCATCGCCCGACTTCACGTTGGCATTCGCGTGGTTTGGCGATTCCCATTGGTAGGCGCATCGAGAACTGGCACTGAAGGGATGAATCCATCATCTTGCATACCAATACCGAAAATAGAAATGAAGACATCGTGACTATGGACCCCTGAAAATGCGAGGGCGTGAGTGATGATTGTTTCAATTGCACAGCCCGCCTTCGGCGCTTTCTCAAGTGCGGCGATTCGCCAGCCTTATCCGATTGGTCTCGGGTGACGGATCCTCGGAGGTTGGCTCGGTTGGTGAGAACAGGCGCTTCTCACGACTTGGCTGGTTGTCGTCAAGAAGATCTCCGGAAAGCCGACCAATGACTGTGAGTTGGTGGTTTGGCGCCTCGAAGTTGGCCAGACCGGCTTCTTGGAGATTACTCCCGACGAGTCGACCAGCGTCCGGCGACCGCATTGGCACCGCACTTGGATGTGAAACGCCCTACCCTTTCTTGTGACATACGGCGTGTCGTCCGCTCTCAGTCGGCGGTTTGCCGACTATCCGTCCAAGTGACGCGAAGAGCGTTTATGGTTACTATTCGCCTGAGCTTCAGAAGGCGTCTTCCTCGCAGCGCCCTCAGTGTTTTGCTTGAAATTCAGGATCAAGGGAAAGGAATCTCCCCTGAAAAGCTCTCTGCGATCAAGGCAAGACGCACTGGCGTAGGCATTGCCGGAATGCGTGAACGCATCCGCCATTTCGAGGGCGAAATGGATACTCAGTCGAAGGGTTCCGGTGCCATGGTCGTAGTCACATTCCCGTTCGCAACGGCCGCGGCGTCCGAACCAGAGGCTATACTCCAGCCATCCGAGGCTTCCAAGAAAGCTCCCGAGTAGAAGAATGCAACTTTGGTCACACCTGAGATACGCATTCTGGTTGCAGACGACAACGACATGGTTCGCCGTGGCGTCTTGAGACTGTTGGCGGACGAGGCGGTTGGACGGGTCTGGAAAAGCCAAAGATGGCGTTAGCTCACGGTTGCCGGGACGGTCGCATACCCCGCACAAGTCAGGGGCCCTAGAACCAGCTATCAGGCGCATCTTTCCCCCAGTCCTAGATGGGTGCTCGGTCACCCCATCACAACGCGAACCCTGTGCTCAGCACCATCGTCGACAAGCATGATGTTGGGGTAATTGGGCAGCGGCTTGTCGTCCAGTTCAGCCACGATGACGCCGCGTGAAACGCTTGACGGGTTTTCCACTTTAATCTGGTAAATGGTCGAGTGATAGCGAAAGGTCATCGAATAGCTTGGCCAGCTCTTTGGTATGCAGGGATCAATCGAAAGAACCGACCCACGAAGCCGGAAGCCCAGGATCCACTCGATGGCGCCGCGATAGAGCCAGCCTGCTGAACCTGTGTACCACGTCCAGCCGCCGCGGCCCACGTGCGGAGACTCGGAATACACGTCACCGGCGAGCACATAGGGCTCGACTTTATATCGCTGCATAGTCGCTCGCGAGGCGGTACGGTTGATCGGATTGATCAGGCGAAACAGCTCAACCGCCCTATCGCCATCGCTAAGTGCGGCAAACGCCAAGACTGTCCAAGCGGCAGCGTGAGTGTATTGGCCGCCATTTTCGCGGATTCCAGGCAGGTAGCCCTTAATGTAGCCAGGGTCATGATCTGTCTTGTCGAAAGGTGGGGTAAGCACCAAATTGAGACCTTCGGGACGGCGCACGAGATATTGGTCAACGGCAGCCATAGCGCGTACTCCACGAGCTGGCTCAGCAGCGCCACTGAGCACCCCCCACGACTGCGCGATAGAGTCAATGCGGCACTCGTGATCTTTGGCGGTGCCGAGCGGCGTACCGTCGTCGAAATAGGCGCGGCGGTACCACTCGCCGTCCCAGCCGTCACGCTCGAGCGCAGCCTTGAGCGCACTGACGTGCAGCCTCCAGGTTTCGGCACGTTTCGGCTCACCGCGAGCATCGGCAACTTTGGCGAACTCCCAAAGAATCGTGTGCAGGAACCAGCCCAGCCAAACGCTCTCGCCTTTGCCTTGCTGGCCCACACGGTTCATGCCGTCGTTCCAGTCTCCGGTGCCGATCAATGGAAGGCCGTGAGTGCCGACTGCAAGGCTTCGATCGAGGGCGCGCGCGCAATGTTCAAAAAGAGTAGAAGTAGTGGCCGAAACCCTTGGCAGGAAGTAGGACTCGAGTTGGCCATCGGCAAGCGTATCGCCTTCGAGGAATGGTACGACTTCGTCGAGCACGGCCACTTCACCAGTCGTCTCGATGAAATGCACAACGGCGTAGGGCAGCCACAATAGGTCGTCGGAGATACGCGTACGCACGCCTCGGCCGGACGGCGGATGCCACCAGTGCTGTACGTCGCCCTGGACGAACTGACGCGAAGCGGCACGTAACAGGTGGGAGCGCGTAATGTCGCGCTGAGCCACGGTGAGCGCCATGACGTCTTGGAGTTGATCGCGGAAACCATAAGCCCCACTGGTCTGATAAAAAGCGGCTCGCCCCCAGACGCGACAGGAAAGCGTCTGGTAGAGGAGCCAGCGATTGACCAGGATATCCATGGAGCGATCGGGTGTAGTGATCTGAACGCCCTCCAGTATGCTGTCCCACTGGCGGGTAACTTCGGCCAGCACCTGGTCAAGGTTCGCTGAGCGATAGCGGCCGATCAATGCCTTGGCTTCGTCGCGGTCTTTCCCCTGGCCGAGGAACAACACGAGTTCGATGCGTTCACCGGGCCGCAGCTCGAAGACAGTTTGGAGGGCAGCGCAGGGATCAAGGCCTGCGCCGACCTTTCCCGAAAGAGGACCGACTCGTTGCAGCGCGTCGGGCCGTGAGACTCCTCCGTTGCGACCGAGGAATTCGGTGCGATCGCCGGTCCAGGAATGCTGATGCCCGGCGAAATCAAGAAAGGCGACGCGACCGCCAAACTCACCTCCCCATGCATTTCGGGCCAGCACGGCGCTGGTTTCGGGATCGAGTTCGGTGACGATGTAGGGCGCGGAGGCGCTACGCGAGCTTCCCAAAACCCATTCTGCAAATGCCGTGACGGAAAGGCGCCGGGTCCGTGACGAATGATTCCGCAAAGACAGCCGTGAAATCTTGATTGGGTCTTGAGTAGGAACGTACTGCAACAACTCCGACAAAATTGCCTGGGAACCATTGCGAAAGCGGCAATAGCCTTGGCCGTGGGACGTGACGAACGACGACGACTCGTCGCGGACCGGCAGTGCCGTCGGACTCCACACCACTCCTGAATCCTCGTCACGGATGTAAACGGCTTCCCCGGGGGGATCGGTGACGGGGTCGTTGGACCAGGGAGTGAGTTGATTTTCATGGCTGTTGACTGCCCACGTGTATCCGGACCCGGATTCAGATGCGAGGAAACCGAACGACGGATTTGCGATCACGTTGATCCACGGCGCAGGTGTACGCAAGCCTTCGCTGAGCCCTGTTACATATTCACGGCCACCTTCGGAAAATCCCCCGAGGCCATTGAAGAATTCCAGGCCCGAAACATTGAGTTTGATTTCCCCGTCTTTGGCCGCTCGGAAGGGACGAGGAGCCGGGCGAGGTATCGGTTCGGAACGCTGGGAACGGATTACCTGCTCGGCCAGCGTGCCGTGGCGGCTGAGCAGCACGGCGCGGGCAATGGCCTGCAATTGTACGCGAGCCTGGGCAGACAGTAGGTCGCCACGCAGCAAAAAGACGTTGCTGTGGATCTCGCCCGGATCGGAGGACATGCGTTGCTGATGGGCCTTGACGAGATCGTCGAGCGAGCCCTGTAGCTCCTGTTCATAAGAAGGTGGCTTCTCATTCACGATGACTACGTCAACCGGCAAGCCTTTAATGTGCCAATAATCGTGGGCCCGTAACAGCTGGCGGATGATCCCGACATTCTCGGCCTCATCGATGCGCGCCAGAACAATCGGCAGGTCTCCGGAAATTCCGTTTGCCCACAGCGAGGGGAGATCGAGCGCGCTGCGAGCGAGGAGGTCTGACGACGGCCGGAGAGAAGGATCGGAGTAGAGCACCGAATTGGCGAGTCTCTGGAACAGGTGGGCTTCATCGGGAGTGATACCCAGATGATGAAGCTGGACCTGGCCCTGAGTCCACGCCGCAGTGAGAGTGCGCTCCCAGGTCTGCGGGTCGTGATATTTGTCGGCAAGATCCAACACCTGTTCGCGTGTGGGCGCGACAATCGTGGAAAAAATTACTCTCGCGGTTGTTCCAGGAGCAATTCGAACGGTGTGCCGAAGGCTGATCACAGGGTCGAGCACCGGGCCTACAGTATCGGAGAGCGGACGGCCGTCGGTGATGGAGACGGCGTCACGAACCTGATGCCCGCGCCCCAGGAAACGAGCGCGGTCGGTTTCATATTGCAGATTGCCGACCGACTCGCCCTCTACAACTGCGACGTGCCCAAGCCAGACGGCCATCTCGCTTTCCGATTGCGGGCGTCGGGTCGCGAGAAGCGCTTGGGCGCTGGGTGCGAATTCGGTCTCGACGAACAAATTCGAAAATGCAGGATGGGCAAGGTCAGCGGCCTGTGGTGCCATAACGACCTCGGCGTAGGAAGTGACTTGAACCTCTCGGGTGCGGGTTCCCAGGTTAGCGATAGAAACGCGGCGCACTTCCACGTCATCTTCGGGTGAGACGACGACTTCAAGCGTGGTGGAGAGCGATCCGTCACGGCGCATGAACTCGGCACGGTCTTCGGTGAAGCTGACTTCGTAGCCGTCTGGCTCTACACCTGATGGCTGATAGCCGGCCGACCAAGACTGGCCGGTCTGAGCATCGCGAAGAAAGATATATGAACCCCAGCAATCGCGAGTGACGTCTTCGCGCCAGCGAGTAATTGCGAGGTTCCGCCAGCGGCTGTAGCCCGAGCCTGCAGTCGTAATCATCACACCATAGCGCCCGTTAGAAAGTAGATGAGTCCGAGGGACTGCTTCATGGGGTGAAGCAAAGTGGCGCACGACTGGCGGAACGAGCTCGCGAACGTGGGCTGCCGCCGACACCTCTTCGGCCCGGGGCCGCGCGATCAACACATCCCGTGGCGTTCGCTCCTGCAGCAACAACTCTGAAGCCTGAACCATGGGCTCGGCGTGGAAATGTGCGCGCATCGATCCGTCAGTGAGGGTGTTGGCCAGCGCAACCAGCGACATTCCCTGATGATGTGCCATGTAGGCGCGCACGACGGCGACGTTTTGGCCTTCCGGCACACGTTCGCTGGTGTAATCAAGTGCCTCGTAGAAACCGTATGGGCCTTCCCCACCGGCTGTCGCGAGACGGGCAAAGTTCAGCGCGGCTGCGTTAGGATCAATCATCGTCGCGAGGGCGGTGGCATACGGAGCAATGACGAGATCCTCGCTGAGTCCGCGTTTGAGTCCCAGTCCGGGCACGCCAAATGCGGCGTATTGGTAGGTCAGGTCCAAATCACGAGCGTTGTAGGCCGACTCCGAGATGCCCCAGGGAACGCCGCGTTCCGCGCCATATTCGATTTGGCGATCCACTACCAGAACGCATGTCTGGTTGAGCAGGCTGCCTGCAGGAGAGTTCATCATCAGGGCCGGCATCAGGTATTCGAACATGGAGCCCGACCATGAGATGAGGGCGGAACCGTGACCCACTGGGGTGAGGGCGCGGCCCAGACGGAACCAGTGAGAAGTGGGAACGTCACCCTTGGCAATCGCGATGAAGCTAGTGAGGCGCGCCTCGGAGGCCAAGAGGTCATAACAGTTGGCATCCAGAGAATTGTCCGCCACTCGGTAGCCGATGGAGAACTGCTTGCGGGTGTGATCAAATAGAAAGCTGAAGTCCATCGCGTGGAACATGCTCTCAGCATGCTGGACGACGGCGGAGAGGCGCCGGACGAGAGTGGCGGCATCGGTGGTGGATTGCTGCAATGCCTGCGCGAGTGCGTCCACGCGGGTCAAACTTTCGTAATTCGGCGAACCATCGTTGAGCAGACCGGCGCGCACCGCCGCTACCGCCTGCTGCGCCTGTTCGAAGCGTTCCGGAGCGTCGGCCAGCGTGGATACGTTCTCAAAGAACGGCGCGACTACATCCCATTCGGACGTTCGCTTTTGAAAGTGCCCCACACTATCGAAGCCCGTAAACGAGGTGCGGCGCAACCAGGGAACGAGGATCTCCGCGTCGCGGACATGGCTATTAATGCATGCTTTCACTGCGTCAGCCCAGACACGCAGTTCAGAGTCAGATGCAACACCGCGCTCCTGCGCCATGGTTTGGGCGATGTCGGCAACAGCGAGGGCCCGCACCCGGAGCTCGCCGAGGCGCGCGGCCCATTCCATAGCATTGATTGGGGCGAACTCGAGAGAGTTGGCGAGCGCGTCAATGGCATTGTTGAGCTGTTTTCGAGTAACAATATTGGTCCGACGTGTCTCAGAGATTTTGCTCAACGCCTCACGAAGAAGATCGACGGTGTCTCGTATGCCCGCAAGCGAATGCTCGCGGAGCGAAGAGTTCTGGATGATGTCCCGGCAACCGTTGGCGAATGCCAACAAGTGCCCGGCAAGATTGCCGCTGTCGACGGACGAGACGTACTTCGGATCCAAGGCTCGAAGGCTGCTGGTGTCATACCAGTTGTAGAAGTGGCCACGGACGAGTTCCAATTCGCCCAGAGTGGCGAGCGTGGCTTCCATGCGTGACACTGCGTCCAATGTGCCGATGTATCCGAGGTCGTGCGCCGCCAATATGGACAGAAGATACAGGCCGATGTTCGTCGGAGATGTGCGATGAGCGACAACCGCCTTCGGAGTTTCCTGGAAATTATCGGGCGGCAGGAAGTGATCATCTGACGTGATGAATGTTTCAAAGAAATGCCATGTGCGGCGCGAGATCAATCGCAGGGACCGGGCGTTCGCCGGGGAGAGCGGTTCCGCGCCGGTGCGCCTCGGGGGACGACTGATCTGCCACGCTACTGCGGGTGCGGCTATCCAGAGCGCAACGAAAGGGAGCAAGACGATCCAGGCGCCGTGGCCGCAAAAGACGACGACTGTGAAAGCTGCCAGCGTGAGGAGCACTCCGCCGGCCATGCGCTTGTAGACTGCGTCCAAGCGGAGATCGACCGCAAGCCCGGCCTGCCTTGCGGTCGTCCATTCGAGCAGATGTTTGCGCGTGATGAACATGCGAACCAAGGTGCGCAGAATAGCATCTGCCATCAGCCAGGTCTGATAGGCCAACATGGTTACGATAACGACAGTCTGAGAGGCGCCAAGGGAAAAATCTGTGAGCATTCCCCGGAAATGCGAGCGCTTTGAGATTCCACGGCGCAGCGGATTGATACCGATCAAAAATGCCAGCAAGGCGGGAAGGGCAATAGTGGCAAGAAGGAACCGGGCCCACAGAGACGGTGAGGCCGCTGGCAAAAGGCATGCGGCCAGCAGCGCAAGAAATGTGGTCGGCGCAGACAGAGAGCGGCGCAGGTTGTCGAGCATCTTCCAGCGGCCAATTGCGGGAATCTTTTCGGAACGCCAGTCGCCCCGAGCTCTGTGACGCCAGAAAATCCAGGGCAGGAGTTGCCAATCACCTCGAACCCAGCGATGCTGGCGAGCCGCTGCTGCTTCGTAGTGTGAAGGAAATTCCTCGAAGAGCTCGATATCGGAGGCTAGCGCGGCCCGTGCATAAATTCCCTCCAACAAGTCATGGCTGAGCAGGGTATTGTCCGGAACCTTCGCATTCAAGGCTTCTTCAAATGCGTCTACATCGTAGATGCCCTTTCCGGTGAAGGAGCCTTCCTGGAACATGTCCTGATAAACGTCTGATACGGCAAACGCGTAAGGATCGACCCCACTGGGGCCGGAGAACAGAGTTTGAAACGGTGATCGCTCGCGATCGGCCGCGAGTGAATGTGTGATGCGTGGCTGGACAATCCCGTAGCCTTCAACTACGCGTCCGTTGGCGGGACTGAACCGAGGCTGGTTAAGAGGATGGCCAATGGTACCGACCAGACGACACACTACACCCCTAGGCAGACGTGTGTCGGCATCGAGGGTAATGACGTAACGCACACCCTCGGGCGCCTTGACAGGGTGTCCGGCGGTTGGAAGAAACGTGGTATTCGCATCGCCGCGGAGAAGTCGGTTGAGCTCGCGTAATTTCCCGCGCTTTCGCTCCCAGCCCATCCATTTGCCCTCGCTGTCGTTCCAAACGCGCCGCCTGTGTAACAAAAGGAAGCGAGGATCACCTTCGGGAGTCGGACCATGAGTTTTATTCAGACGAGCGATGCCATCAGCAGCGACCGCCAGCAATTCGTCATCTCCTGCAGCGTTTTCGCTGTCGGCGTCGGTCCAGTCGGTGAGCAGAGCGAAGCGAAGATCACCCTCGGAATTGGCCAAGTAATGAACTTCGAGATGTTCGACCAGTTGTTCGATATCGTGCGGGCTGGTGAGCAGCGTGGGCACGACGACGATGGTGCGAAGTTCAGTTGTCACACCATCGGACAATTCCAGACGCGGCAGCATTCTAGGACCGAGCAAGTCAGTAACTAGCCTGTTGATGAAGGCAATCGTCAAGTCGGAGGCGGGTACAACGACGAGAAACCCAAGCAGGACCAACCCCCACATCGGCACTCCCGCTTTTTGTTCGTGGAGCAGGGGCAGAGACGTAATAAAGGCGGTTGCCAAGGCTATGGTTCCTAGGTAGCCGACGGCGGCGCTGCGCATGTAAAGACGTAGCAGACGGGTCTTCCACGGGACGCGGAATCCAAGTTCCCGTTCAATCGCGATCCGTCCTTTGGAAATCAGGTAATAGCCAGGATCGAGGCTGCGATCGTCAACTGGCTGGCCATTTCCATGCGGCATAATACTAGCCCGCTTGATGCGGTACACCACGTGCTCCGCAATTTCAATTTCCTTATGATCGGAGCCCCGCGAGAGTTCTTCGATTGCATGGCGGTAGGAGTCGCGAGTGGCGAAGTCCATTTCCCCAAAATTGGTTTCGCGACGGAGAATCTCGTCCACCAGGCTGACACTCTCGACAAACTCGTGCCAATCGAAATCCATCATCAGGCGCATGCTGGGGATAATGTTCCGCACCGTGACGTTCATAGCTGTTTGTTCCTGGTGTTCGGTGCGGACGATTTCGTCGGCCGTGGTCAACTGTTCGGCCATGCGTTGATCAAGCCACCTCAACACGGCACCCATGTTGGGATCGTCACGCAAACGCTGGACGAGCTGCACGGAGAATGCCCGGGCAAGGGGCTTCTTTTCGAATTGGCGGAGTGCAGTTTCGGGAGGAACGGAAGTTTGTCCGCCCGTACCGAGCAGGCTATCAGCCAGCAGATCAGCCTCTTCACGGTTCCCGCGGCTGCTGACGATTCTGTCCATCAGGCGGCGCAGATTCTCTACCAAGACGACGCGCAGAGTTATGGGCACAGCCCAGAGCTCGCCAATATCGAGCGGTTGAACCCGCTGATAGGCCTCGACGAATCGGCGCAAACCCTCAGGATCGAAGCGACTGTCGGTGTGTGCTACGTAAGCCCACGCCAAGCCGTAAATCCGGGGGTATCCCTGCAAATGGCCAGAGGCGAGCTTGGGCAGTCTGCGGTAGTAGCCGGCGGGCAGGTCGTCCTGGATTTCGCGGAGTTGTTCCTCAACGATGTGAAAGTTATCCACCAACCACTCGGCCGCTGGGGTGATCGCGCTTTTCGCCTGAATTGCCCGGGCAATGGCGCGGTAGGAGTCGAGGAGGACGCGCCCGTTCTCGACCACACGAGGAATTAGCGGGCGTCCCCGGTGGGGTTCCTCCGTGACCGTCTGGGCTGCGGCGAGGCTTTCAGCATGCTGCTCGATGCGCTCGACGCTGAACAGTTCAGCCCGGATGGGCTCGTCCAGACCACCAAGCGTTCCCGGTGCTGCCTGCCGATTGTTTTCAGCTTTCGTTTTCTATCCCCAAAACGAGCAGGCCATCCAGAGTGGCCGCCTTCGCAGTGTTGTTCTGGTGTAGTAACATGCGGACGATTCCAACAGTCCGAACACGCCATTAGTGGCTTGAGTCAGGCGCTGGCACTGGTAACTTATCGTAAAAACAGCTGCGGCCGTTGCAATCCTTATCAGAGGCTAGACTACCCGCGACGGGCTTGCAATAAGGCTATCTCCGCAGAAACGACCTGAAATCAGGTGCGGAATAATCCGGCTGGCGATCGGAACCTACGACAAACAGACTCCCGACATTGCCGCGGCGGACAGATTTTTGGCCGGAATATCGCCGTCACCATCGAGGACTTGGCGTGAACAGGCCATGTCGCACTCTATCTGAGTAGACGCGACGGTCAGCGAAGGATCGGGCGTCATACGGGCGCGAAACCGGCTTGGGGAAGATTACTACCGGAGTCGGCCGGCATCCTGCAACCTCAATGGCATCGCCACTTGATTTCATAACAATGTCGGCTCCCTCGACTTGAGTAGACTTGATAGCGGCCAAGCAACCAAGGCTCGGGAGGAAGGAGCCGAACATGCTGATTATAGGTTGTGATTATCACCCGAGCGTTCAGCAAATCGCGTTTGTAGATTTAGAAACGGGAGAAACCGGTGAACGGCAACTGCTGCACAACGACGGTGAGGCCGAAAGGTTTTACCGCGACTTGAAACTACGAGGTATCAGCGTGCGCGTAGGGATAGAGGCCACCGGACATGCTCGTTGGTTCGAGCGGTTACTGGCGGAACTGGGTTTCGAGCTATGGATTGGAGATCCGGCCCAGATTAAAGCCGCACGAGTGCGGAAGCAGAAGACCGATCGTCAGGATGCGCAGCTGTTGCTGAAGCTGCTCGTGGAAGATCGCTTTCCGCGCATATGGGTACCGAGCCCGGAGAATCGGGATGTGCGCCAACTGCTTTGGCATCGGCATCGGCTGGTGCAGATGCGGACACGAGTCATGAATCAGTTGCAGGCGGTGGCGATGAATGAAGGAGTGCGACGCAAGAAGGCGCTGTGGAGCAAGTCGGGGCGCGCCCAGTTGGAGTCCTTCGTGCTATTACCTTGGGCCAGCCGACGCCGGCAAGACTTGCTGGAGGTGCTGGACCGCTTGAACCCCACCATCGATGAGTTAAGCACGGCGGTGGAGCAGGAAGCCAAGAAACGACCCGAGGTGCTGCGGCTGACGCATCCTGGGGTTGGTGCGCTGACTGGTCTTGCCTTTGTGCTGATCATCGGATCGGCGGAGCGTTTCGCTTGCGGCAAGCAAATTGGCAGTTACTTGGGGCTGATTCCCTGTGAAGACTCCAGTGCCAATCGTCAGCGGCTGGGACATATCAGCAAGCAAGGCAACACGCTATTGCGTTTCTTGCTGGTGGAAGCAGCCCAAGCTGCCGTACGTTGGGACCCGGCGTGGCGACGGAAGTATTTACACCTGGCGATGCGGCGGGATCCCCGGATCGCCAAAGTAGCCATGGCACGCAAACTGGCCGTCAGTTTGTTCTGGATGTGGCGCAAGCAATGGAATTACGAACAGTTTAAAAAGTTCGGTTCGCACGCGGGACAGTCCGACTACGTCCATGGTGTGAAGTAAATCACCGCCCACTTGATTGGGCATCCCGCTCCCTACGGAGGGAGTTCGAAGTAGTAATCATGATCGACGTTGCGACCGGAGAGATGGTTGGGTCGGACTGAGTTCCACCCGAGAGATTACACGCGAGCCTTTGGTTGATGATGGCCAATGATTTTTCAATGAGAGCGAAATGGCGCGCTCTTAAGAGCGGACGGTGGAGTGCGCCTCAAAGAGTGCTTGACAGGGGCAACATTGTTAGAGATGGCCGTAAAACGCCCTATCCGTAGAAGTGCAGCCCCTGACTCCCCGGAAGTCAGCTTCTAGGAAGTTGACCACCACAGCATGCAGAATTCGGAGATATTGTCACCGGTGCGTATACGCCGGTTATCGCGAAGCAGGCGAAGGCCCTGAATCATATCCCGTGAGCGTGTCCAGTTTTCAAGGGGGTGCACCACGGTCGTGCCGTGGAAACGAAGGCGGATGCGGCTATCCAGGTGTGTGAAATAGGTATATGCAACCAGCATGCAACTGATATGGTTTCGGGCACAAACGCAGTTGTCGTAGAATGATGAAAACACACACGTTCTTCACGCGGAGGGATGTGTGAGCGGTTGAAACAGGCGGTCTTGAAAACCGCTGTACCTGAAAGGGTACCGGGGGTTCGAATCCCTCTCCCTCCGCCATCTAGCCTTGTTCGAAGAGAAACCTTGCGTAACGCAGCGCCGCACCTAGAGAGGGTCGCGACAGGCTCCCTGAAATGCTGCGCGGCACACTTCGTGCACGGTTGCTATGAATTGTGCACAAGCCTAACCACGAAGCACCCCGCGGGCTTAGCTCTTTGGCTGCGGTACTATCCGCAGGTACGGACGCGGGGCCTTCCAGCCATCCGGGTACGACTTCTTTGCCTCTTCGTCCGATACCGAACCCGAGATGATGACGTCGTCGCCCTGCTTCCAGTTCACCGGCGTAGCCACCTTGTGTTTCGCAGTGAGTTGCAGCGAGTCGAGCACACGCAGCACCTCGTCGAAATTCCGTCCAGTGGTCATTGGGTAAACGAGGATGAGCTTGATCTTCTTGTCCGGCCCGACGACGAACACGTTTCGCACTGTCATATTGTCAGCAGCAGTACGGCCCTGCGAACTGCCTAGCAGGCTGGCAGGAAGCATGTCGTAAAGCTTAGCCACATTCAAGTCCGAGTCGCCGATCATGGGATAGTTCGGGCGCGTGTCCCTGAGTTTCCTTGATGTCGTTCGCCCACCGTGCGTGATCGTCCACTGGATCGACGCTGAGACCGATGATCTTGGTGTTGCGCTTGTCGAACTCGGGCTTCATCCGCGCCATGTATCCGAGTTCCGTCGTGCACACCGGCGTAAAGTCTTTGGGATGCGAAAAAAGGACGGCCCACGAGTCACCAATCCAGTCATGAAAGCGAAGGCGCCCTTCGGTTGTTACCGCTTCAAAATCAGGTGCAACATCACCAATCTTCAGTCCCATGGTTCATCTCCTAGTAGTGTTGGATGTTCGGCTTAGCCCAAGAATCGTCAGGCGATAACATATCATCGCGGTGGCGGAAAGTGCGAGTTTCGAAGAGTGGGAAGCATCAGGCCTGAGCGCAGCGATCACCTGTGTGAGTTCACAGAATTGACAAGCCAACTTTCAAGTCCTCAACAATGTCATCCACATCCTCGATTCCAACTGAAAGCCGCAGCATCGACTCCCTCACCTGCATGTCTTCTTTTTGGATGGGCGAATACTCGCAGTAGATCGTGGATGCGGGATGCAGGATCAGGCTCTTGTTGTCATTGATGTTGGTAGCGCGCCTGATGAGCCGCAGGCTGTCCATTAAGGCGAAGCACTCAGCTTTGCTGCCCAGATCAAACGTCAGAATGCCGCCGAATCCGTGCGGACATTGTCGTTTCGCGATTTCGTGATACCTGGAACTCGGCAATCCGGGATAGTTCACAGCGCGAACTTTCTCGTGGCCGCGCTCCAGGTATTGCGCTACCGCCAGCGCATTCTCGCAGCTTCTTTGCGCACGCATGCTCAAGGTCTCAAGTCCCAGCGTCTGCAGATACGCGTTGTGTGGCGACAGGCACGCCCCAAGATTCCGATAAATGTCGGTGCGCATCCATGCCAGCAACGCATTGGCTCCAAATTTCGGTACCCAGGGAGCCACTTTCGGATTGCGGCGCCAGTTAAACGTTCCGTAGTCGATGATCAGACCGCCTACTGAGGTCGCGCCTCCCGAGATGTACTTGGTAGAGGCCACGACCTCCAGGTCCACTCCAAAGTCCTTCGCCCGAAAGAGATATGGACTGGTCACGGTCCCGTCCACGATGACGGGCACGTTGTGGGCGTGGGCGATTTTGGAGATCGCCTCCACATCGAAGACCTGAAGCTGAGGGTTGGTGATTGTTTCCAGGAAAACGACACGGGTGTTCTCATCGATTGCGGAAGCCAGCGCATCCTCGTTCGACAAGTCAACATAGTTGATGTCGAGTCCCCACGGTCGCAATGTACTCTCGAACAGCGAATACGTGTTGCCGAATAATGAACGGGTCGTGACGATGTTCGTTCCAGCCTCGGCGAGCGCCAGGAACACATTGCTGATCGCAGCCATCCCGGAGGAAACCGCGATCACTCCAATCGCGTCTGCGAGCAGGCGCACGCGCTGCTCGAAGTCTTCGACAGTAGGATTGGAAATGCGGCTGTACGAGTGCGAGGGCAACCGACCCTCGAACGCCGCCTCCATGTTTTCGGCGGTATCGTGCTCGAAGGCCACGCTGTCATAAACCGGCGTGCGCAGCGTGCCGTGCGCGTCCTTCTTGACGGGCACCCCGTGGATCGCTTTGGTCGTGAAACCTTTCATTGCTTCACCGTTTTCGTACTTCAAGTTGAGTTAATCAATCCACCACAATTGTCTCGTCTTCGAAGTGCTTATTGGACTCGTCTCCGGTGAGCTCGAAGGAGCTAGTTTGTGAGGCCTTGCCCTGTTGAACGCTGGTTATCAGGTAAGAGCAGCCGGTCCAATGGGCTTCTTCCAGGTCGCTAGTCGACCATTGCGCAGCATCGTCGGGATGAGAATGGTAGAAGCCGATCACGTCTTCGCCGCGCCCGGAGGCCTCGCGTTGAATGCGAACCAGTTCACGCGGATCGATTTGATACCAGCTCCGCGATGGATCGTTGTGTACATTACCGCACTGCACCACGGTGCGAACTTGCTTAGACCCGTCCGCCAGCAATTCACCTGTCAGCACTCCGCAACATTCGTGGGGATAGGTCGCCTCGCCGTGGCGGCGGATTGCCTGGAGCTGCGACGCTGAAAGTTTCAGAACCATGATGAGGACACTGCTCTCGCAAGTGTAAATGGACGGCGGTACGACGTCGCCCTTGACCTTTCCATTGGCATTCGCTAACTTATCCCAATGCATCGTGAGTTTGTGCTCGCTGGCTGTTGTTGTCGCCACATGACATTGCTGGTGACCGTGCCGACTCGCGATTGCAATTAGATTCATTGTACGAAGTTCAAGTTCAACGGCCCGTCCCAGCAATGCTGAGACGGGCCTTTCGCTTCTAGAAGACAACGGAAGCGAATATGAGCACGGGTGGCGAAGAGGCTAACGCGGCGGACTGCAAATCCGTTATTCATGGGTTCAAATCCCATCCCGTGCTCCAAGGTTTTACAATGCTAGGAACTCCATGGCGCTGGTCATATCCGAACCGCTGTTCAAGCAATTGCGTCTACATGGCGAGCAGACGTATCCGCACGAGTGCTGCGGCGTGCTCGTGGGAGAATTCGACGAAGCGGGCAACAAGACGGTCAAGACGGTTGTAAACTGCGGCAACACCCGAACGGACTCGCCGCACAACCGTTACCACATTAGCCCGGCCGAACTGGTGCGCATCCAGCGGGAATCGCGCGTAGCTGGCTATGACATTGTTGGCTTCTATCATTCGCATCCTGATCATCCTGCCCAGTGGTCGAGCACCGATCTTGCCGAGGCACATTGGACCTTGTGTTCATACGTCATCACCAGCGTCGAAAAGGGTAGGGCGGTTCTCACGAACTCTTTCTTGCTGCTGGGCAGCGACGAATCCAAGTATTTCGCGGACGAAGCCATCGAGCTGGGCGGCGACCACGACCCGAACGCCGAAAAGAAGACGCATAATTAAGTGAGAGGGAGTAAAGATATGGCGATCAAAGTTCTGATACCAACCCCACTGAGGCCTTATACGGGAAAGCAATCAACCGCGGAAGTGACTGGCCAGACGGTGGGCGAGGCGCTGAGCAACCTTGTCAATCAGCATCCTGATCTGCGCCGGCACCTTTATGGAGAAGACGGCAAGCTGCGCTCCTTCGTAAATGTTTATCTAAATGACGATGACATCCGCTACCTGGCGAACGAAGCGACGCCGACGAAAGACACAGACACAATTACGATTGTGCCGTCTGTTGCAGGAGGCTAGGCCGACTTCCCCTTGTCGGATTTCATACGAATCGAGCGACCTCGAGTATTGGAGATTACAAGTGGCATTAGCAACTGACAACCAGAAGGCAACCCTGAGCAAAGACGAAATCCTTCGTTACTCGCGGCACTTGATCATGCCGGAAGTCGGCATGGACGGGCAGCTCAAGCTGAAACAGGCCAAGGTACTGTGCGTCGGTGCGGGCGGACTGGGTTCGCCTCTGGCGTTATATCTGGCGGCTGCGGGAGTCGGCACTCTTGGCATCGTGGATTTTGACGTCGTTGACTACACCAACCTGCAGCGCCAGGTAATTCACGGCACAAGCGATGTGGGCCGCAAGAAGCTCGACTCGGCAGCTGACACCCTCAGCGAGATCAATCCCAATGTCGAAATTCGGAAATTCGATACTCGACTTAGCAGCGCCAATGCGCTTGAACTCTTTCGTGACTTCGACATCATCGCCGATGGGACCGACAACTTCCCCACCCGCTACCTGGTGAACGATGCTTGCGTTCTCACCGGGAAACCGAATGTCTACGGCTCGATTTTCCGATTTGAGGGCCAGGCCAGCGTCTTTGCCACCAAAGATGGCCCATGCTACCGGTGCCTGTATCCCGAACCACCTCCGCCGGGATTGGTGCCGTCGTGCGCCGAGGGCGGCGTACTAGGCATTCTGCCGGGGCTGCTGGGAATTATCCAAGCGACGGAGACCATCAAGCTGATTCTCGGATCGGGTGAGCCGCTCATCGGGCGCCTGTTGCTGGTGGATGCTCTGGGTATGCGTTTCCGCGAGTTGAAGCTGCGCAGGAACCCTGACTGCCCCGTGTGCGGCAGCCATCCGACGGTAACCGCATTGATCGACTACAACCAGTTTTGCGGGATTCGCGGAGAAGAGGCGCCGGCCACGAGCACCGGAATTCCGGAGATCCAACCCGAGGAACTCAAGCGCCGTTTGGGTGCGGGAGAAGACATCTACATCCTCGACGTTCGCGAGCCGCACGAATACCAGATCTGCAACATCGGGGGCCATTTGATCCCGCTGGGCGATCTGCCGAAACGAGTCAGTGAGTTGGATTCCAGCCGCGAGATCGTCGTGCACTGCAAGATGGGTGGCCGAAGCGCCAAGGCAGTGGAGTTTCTACGCCAGTCGGGATTCAGCCGTGCCTCGAATCTGGCCGGCGGCATCCTGGCTTGGGCCGACAAGGTTGACCCTTCGCTTCCTAAGTACTAAGCGAAAGTTGGATCTCGTCACAGTTTCCGGAGTCAGTGATCCGGCGAACGTACGGAATTGCGGCGAGCTACATGCCAACATTCACGAAATTCCGTGTGTTTTTTCCTATTAACAGGAGATTCAGGCGGAGGGGCGTCGCCGCAGGCTGCGTTCTCCCCCATTGCGTTAAATCATCTCACTCGATTTTGTCACTGCGACTTCGGACCCTAGGCTAGAGCGCGCGTCGCCGCAAACTACTCAGCAGGTGCTGGATACGCGACGGGTCATGCGTCTGAAAATCCTCGGCTTCGGGCTCCGGCGACGCTTTCCAGATTTCTTCTTCAATACGAGGATTCGACAGATCGAGGGTGCGGCCATCGTCATAATTGGCGATGCACTGCCAGTCACAGCGCCAGTCACCCTTTTCGCGAGCAAGGCGGCGGATGGCCTCGCCACGAACGTGGGCGCGGCCCGCGGCTGGCGGGGTTGAAACCGCCTCGGCGGCGTCGCCCATGCCGGGAATACGGTGCTGCAACAATCCTGCTGCGTCGAGTGAGTGGAAGATCCCCTCCGGGCCGAGTTGCCCGAAGCGCAGATCAATTTCAAAGAGGCGATGGCGGTCGCGGAGAATTCGCTGCAGTTCTTCCCAGTTCATGCCTTTCGACTGCAGGAAGCGCGTCAGACGCTCGACTTCTTCCGGGATCGGACTTTCCGGCCCGGTAATGGTTTCCAGCGACAACTCTCCCTCTGAGGAGTGGGTTTGTTTCAAGGCTGTCTTGAGCCGATTCGCGATCTCATTCCAGAAGGTCAGCCTCTCCCATGGGACACCGATTTTCGCAGCCTGATCGGTATAGAGCGAGAGCTTCAAGCTCCAATCGAGCAGACGACTGGTGGAGCGCGGGTCGGCGGCAAGGCGGTCGAGAACGTCGCGCCACACTCGGCATACGTCCGCGGCCCACACTGGCAGAAAGGTCGAGTCAAGGTGCGATTCGGCCGCTTCGAGGTAATGGCGCTGGATGTCGATCGCCGTCATCCGCTGCCAATTCTTCATGCGCACGGTCTTCCTGCACGATGGGTCGGCAGCGAAGGTGCGCAGCGCTTCGAGTGGGGCTTCGAACTGAATCCCCGCCCCGGAAGATACACCGTTTTCGGCCATAGCCACGATCAGCGCGGTGACGCCGAACTTCAGGTAGAGCGCGGTCTCAGAGCACAGGCTCTCGCCGCAGATGACATGCAGGCGGTGGCAGCCGTCGCGCGAAAGCGATTCGTCCTTGGTGTGGAAGATGGCGCGGTCGGAGGTGCTGTCGGAGCCGACGACGCGCCGGAAGTGTGCCGCCCGCGGAGACAGCGAGAACTCCAGTCCGGGCACTAGCGGATTGAACCCTCCGGCACCGGTGTAAACGATTCGCGACACGAGGTGGGGAATCATGTGGGCCTGCATCTCCACGGGATCGGATTGATGGAGATACGATTCGTGTGCGCCCCAGGTATTGAGCGAGTCGCTACAGTAGTCCACGTTGCAGCGAAAACACATCACTTCAGTGCCCGGCGGGCGGCTAGCTTGGGCGGCGCCGGCCAGGTCTTCGAGGATGCGATGTCCGGCGAGGACGTAACGCACTAAGTCGCGCGGATCCGAGCACTCGGGCGAAGCATATTCGTAGTGCTCTCCACAGTCCACATACAGACGGCCGCCGTTGGACAAGAACATTCCGCCCGAGCAGAGATCGGGCAGCTGCACCAGTTGGCGGCGCGCGGCGTGCATCATGGCCTGCAGGACGGTCATGCGCTCGACAGCAACGCCGTCCTGCAGCACCGCGAGCGCGTATTCGGTCTCGGCTCCGAACAGCCGTTCCCGTTGGTTCACGGTCACTCTCCGCCCTGCTGACGTGCCTGCCGCAGGAAGGTCTCGCTGTTGCCGTTGCCCAGTGTGCGCTGAATGTGCGCGTCGGCGGCCGACAGCAGATCTTCGCCCTCGGCGCGAATGGAGTTGAGCCCGCTGTCGGAGCCCTCGCTGCCGCCAAGTGCCTGGCGATCGTCTTGCCTCATTAAGAACCGCATAGTGTTGCCTCCTTGTGTTGGTGGATTAGTGGACGGACTCCTGTGGCTTGTCCGCGGGGTTCTCGGTGAACGCATTGTTTTCGCCTACAGCCGAGTCAATGGCGTCGAGCAGGTCGCCGAGCGACTCCGCATCGCGAAACAGGGGTTCTGCCTTCGCGCGCGTGAGCGCAAGCGGATCGCCCAAGCTCACCTTGCGATAGATGGGCCAGTAGTTCTTGCCGCGAAGTTTGAATCCCACGGAGTCCCAGTCGACGCTGTCTATTCCGGCGTCGCCGGCGCAGCGCAGCAGCATCGCCCGCGTCCAAGCGCGGGTGTCGTCGGGCGGAGTCGTGGTAAGTTCTTCGATGCGGCCCTCATCCAGCAGTCGCTCGGCAAAGCCGCTCTTCTCATACGCCCAGTAAAAGCCATCGTCGTCGAGGCTTGCATAGAGATGATCGAGCAGTTTGATCTCGGGCGATCCCCAGTCGAGTTCGGGGCGCTGATCGAGCGCGCGCTCCAGCGTTGCGAGTTTCATGATCCAGTCCAAGCGAGGCGCCAGCGTTTGCAGCTCGCCCGCCTGGAGCTTCGTCAGCGTGTCTTCCCACAGGTCGAGGATTTCCTCTGAGCGCGGAACGATGCCGTCGAAACCCACTTGCGCGGCGAAGCGTCGGGCGTCTGCGAGAAAGCGTAGCTGCAGCTCGACAGCAGTCAGGAGCTGGCCCGAGGCGAGTTCGACACAGGCCTGCAGCGTGGGGTCATGGCTGATCCGGACCACAGCCTCGACGGGATCGTCGAGTATGAGCCTGGGCTCGCAGTGCTCCGCCTCCAACATCGCCAGCACGATCTGCATGACGCCGACCTTCAGTAGGCACGAGCCATGCGCCAGCGAGTTGTCGAAAAAGATCGAGTGCAGGCGCGCCGGAGCTTCCGGTCGCGATGAGTTTCCGAGCTTGCCTGAGAGGGCTTCGTCGCGTTCATTCACGATTCCACGTTGAAACGTCGTGGGGTAGCTGGACAGACGCTCGAAGAAATCAGCGCGCTGCGAAAGCTGGAAGGGCGTGTACGGCGCGCCATTCTCTGCCCCCACTTTGCCCTGTCCGGTGTACACCAGGCTCGACACTTGGAACGACGCCAAGTACGGTAGGTAATGCGATTTGCGGCGAAAGATGTTTTCGAATGCGCGCCGCGTAATGAGGAAATTCAGGTGCGAGCCATAGGAATTTCCCTGCCCGTCGCTGTTGTTGACCAGCACCTGAATTTTGCGGCCGTCGGGTTGCTCGTCATTCGCCCGGTGCAGCGCCGCGCGCGCGATGCGCAGCATGGCGTGCGTGGCCGAGGCGTGATCCCATGCGTTAGTCACCTCAGGCAGGCAAAGTTCACAATGGTCGAGATCAATATAGGCCGCGCCGCCGTTTTCAGCGAGAAACTTCCGGCCCCAGTCTTGCGGATGGTAGTCGTAGTCGCCGGAGCAGCGGACGTGCTGAACTCCAGCCACCGGACGACCGCCGTAAACCACGGACTGCCAGTTGGCCGGAGGCACGGTGTAGCAGGGAGCTTCTCGGCGCGGCAGTCCCTCGATGGCCGCCAGCAGCGCACGCGATGCCTCGCGGCCGCTGCCGGCGGAATCGTTCACGCCGAGTATGAAGTTACCCAACTCAAAATCGGCACCGCAGACCTTGAGCAAGCGCGGCGGCGAAGAATCGCGAGAGAGAGCAAGCATGGCTTAAGCCACCTCATGGAAGTACTGAAAACGGTTGTGCACCTTACGCTGCACCGGCTCAACCCGCACCACATCGACGTCCTGCGGCAGATCCTCGAGGTAATGGCGGCAATTTGCCGGAGTGAGGACGCGCGTGCTCTTCTCCAGGAAGGAGCCCACGCCGGAAAGAAGGTCCTGCAGTTCGACCCCGCCCTGGCCCAGCCGCGTCTCGCGCGCACACGCGCGCTCGATGGCGGATTGTGCGATCGCCGCAATCTCTGCACCGTTGATCATCTCGCCGGCCCGCACTGGACGGCGCTTGCCGTCGCGGAAAGTCAGGTGCGCTAGTTCGCTATCGTCGTTAGCCGCATAGATCAGGGACACCGCCGAGTCGATGATGTCCTGCCGCGCCGCCAGCGGGCCTTCGCCATTACATGCATAGGGAATGGCCTCAGGCATGTGGCGGTCAAAGATGGCGCGCGCAGCCTTGCGGTTGGGGCGCGGAATTTTCAGCACAAGGTCCCCCAGCCGGCCGCCGCGGAGCATGGCGGAATCCAGGTGAGACAGCAAGTTGGTGGCAGCCACTAAGACGACGTTGCCCCGGTCCTCGAGGCCGCTCAGCTCGGCCATAAACGAATTGAGCACGTGGTCATCGATGCGATGAACGGATTCACCGCGCATCGAGCCAAGCGAATCGATTTCGTCCACGAAAAGGACGGTCGGGATTTCGGGGTCCTCGGCGGATGCTTCGCGCGCTACGCGAAAGACTTCTCGGATCTTCTGCTCGGTCTGCCCGTACCACATGGATTTCAGCGAGCCCGGCGCAATGCTGCCAAAGCGGGAGCGTTTGTGCTTCGATGACTCCGCCAGCCAGTTGGCCAGCGCGCGAGCGAGCATGGTCTTGCCAGTGCCGCTTGGTCCGTACAGAAGCAACGAGCGCTTGCGCTTAAGCTGGTACTTGCTCACCACGTCGCTGTGGAAGCAGTGCAGCGCAAACATCTGCTTGATCTGCTCGATCTCGCGGTCGAGGCCGCCGATTTGCGCAAACGACTCCTGTGGCGTCTCCTGCAGGAAGAATTCGTCTCCGCGGGAGCGTTCCACTTTCTCAAAGGCGATGCCGAGGTTGCGGTCGCAACGCAACTCGTCGCCGGCCTTCAGTGCAGCCGCCCGCAACGACGATGTCAGAATTACGACGAACTCCTCTTCACGCGACTTCACAACGGCGCGGCCGCCATCTTCCAAAAAACGCGAAAAGGTCGCCAGTTCGCCGCAATCAAAACAGCCGCCTTGCGCTTTGCCGACGATGAAATTGCGTTCGCTCGACAAAAGCACCTCGTCGCCGGGGGCCAGATCGTCGCTGCTGACCTGGTCGCCGAAGCCGACTGCGCGGGTCTCTTGACCGAACCGGACCATCGCAGTCGGCGCACTCCCGCTCGCCACAGTGTTGTGGTAAATGGCGGGAAAGAATGGCGGCGCAGTAAGCTTCTCTAATAGCTCGCGCAACTCGGCTTGCTTGAGCTGCGCACCCTCGAGTCCGCGATACAGTTGGCCCACGCGCTCGATCAGGTAGCGGTCAATGTCTTCCGCTGCCGGTACGGCGGAAGCGCGCAGGGCCACCACATGCCGCATCTTGTCCTCAAGTGGCAGGCCGGATTCGAGCAGGGCCGCGAGCCGACTCAGGACCAGCTCGATTGGAATTTCGGACGGTGCAGGTCTACGTTGCATTGTGGTCCCCCAGAAGGTAGTAGCCGCGAGGCTGAATGGAACCTTCCCTCCAGCCAAACCAGCTGAAGGTGAGGTCTTGGAACGCCGTGTCGTTGGCCACCAGCGCCACGCTATGGCCGCGCGGAAACACGGCGCGCATCACCGCTTCGTCGTCGGCGCTGAAGAAATCCTTGGCAAGTTTGCAGTTGGCCTGTTTTTCGAGCGAGCACTCGCGCGACTTGCACCACTCGAATACCGGGTGACTATGGAAATACCCGCCGTAGACTTCGCCTTCCCCACGGAGCTTGATGGCATTGTTCACAGCCACCCATGTATCGGCGGTGAAAGTGAGCTTCACGGCATCTCCCTCGGTGTACTCGGCCGGGATCATCGCGGTAATTTCAATAAACATCTCTGGCACCGCCCGATCCCGGTGAAGCTTGCCGATGAGGATTCCACCGGTTTCGCGCCCGCGCTGAGCCAGCGTTTGCTCCGCCACTTGGTCTAGAACGTAATGAGGAACGAAGATCGGAAAGTCGTCGGGATCGATATGGCCCACAGGCGTCGAGCGCCGTTGCCACTCGGCCAGCGACGACTCCTGCACGGGTAGCGTCACCACCCGCTCTTCCACCTGCATGCCGCTCGCGGGAACAGCCTCCGCCTTTTCGCTCCCGGCGAGCGCAACCACCACGTAACGAAAAGTCTCATTCTGCTCGAGCTTGCCCTTCTCGACAAACACGGCAGCCGCCTTGGCCGCCAGGCGGCGAACGTAGTTGACGGGGAAATCCGACGTGCACGCCGGCTGGCCCTCGCGCGCGAACGAGACGCGAAACCCGCGACAGTAGGGCTCGTGGGCTTCGCGGTCCCATAGAGGAAGAATGGAGACGGACCCGTTGCCGTTGTGGAACGAAAGTTCGCCCCGGCGCTGGAACCAGAACCGAGCCCACTGCACAGCGGGCTCCCAATCCGGTTCGACCGCAGCGCTCCCTAACGGCGCGCCTTCACTGTCGAACATCACGAGCGCGAACTTATGTTCAGTCTTGAGCACGGCACCGCCTCCCTGCAGGGCCGGCCTACCCACGCAGGCCGGCGTCAATGTTGGGCAATAGCGAGATATGATCTTCCATCTGCAGCACGTCGCCCAAGCGTTCGGACGCGTGCAGATGGCGGCCCTCACGTTCGAGCCGCGCGTGATAGTTCAGCGGATGGCCGCCGGTGTCAGACTGGGGCAGAGACATCTTGCCGAGCATGTCCTGGATCAATTCTCCGACAGTCCCCTCCGCCGGGGCGTTGGCCACGACGAAGATCTTTTGTCCCGTCACGTCGCTGACGGTCAGTGACAGGCCGGTAGTGGTTTCGGGTTTACCCATGTTGGTACTCCTCATTGGCAAGCGTTAGTGGAAGGTTACGGAGAGCCAGATAACTTTCGGCCGCCGCGTGGTCGAGGAGGCAAAGTGCCTCTTCCTTGCACGTCCATGCAGCAACGGCAAGGGCCTCGAGTCCGTGTTCAAGTTCGCCGGCGGTGGTCTCGCCGCCGAACCGGACCTCAAATCCGCATGCAACTTCGTCGCCCGCATGCGCAGCAAAGGGGCGCGCCAGACGCAACGCGCCGCCGGCAGAGAGCAACAGCACCGCGACCGCCAGAGGGCACTCTCGGTCGGGCGAGGATATGCGCAGGAATTCGGCCGACGCGCGCAGCCCCATGGAATCCTCTTCGAGTAGCACACGGCAGCAGCTGCGGCGCCCCGGCAGATCGAGCGACGCTACCCGCGCAGACCGCTCGGTAAAGGCGTGCCCCATCTCGCGCAGCAGCGAGAAAACCCGCGGCGAAGACGCCAAGGGACCCGCAGAAGAATCCCGCGACGGCTGCGCGGCCTCGACACCAGTCTCGGCTTGCGACAATCTATGGCACGCGACCTGCAAACCCAGCAGAGCCCCACTCGCCCGCGCCTCCAGGTTCGCGTCGTCGTCCAGTACAAGCTCGGCACGAAGCCGCACGCGCCACGGATTTGCCGCCAGAACAATCTTGGCGCCGCCCGGCAGCGACGAGTTCCAGTGCAACCACAGAGGGGCACACGTCAACGCGGCGGCCGCCGGAGCTGGAGCGTCGAACAGAAGAAAGGAATCTGCCAAACGCGCCGAGACTGGCGACGGCACAGGTTCCGGCAACGTCAATTCCCATTGGCCTTCAGCCAGCTCTCGGAACGACAGTGCCAACCGCAGCAGCACAGCAGCAACATCTGAGTCAGCCGGCGCAGACAGAAGCAGAGTCATAATGGCGACACCTCCAGGTTGAGCAGACGGCGTTTCAACGGCCTGCGGTCCACGGGGAATCGCGCCGCGTTCGAGCGCGCCCAGCTGCAACACTCTTTATTGAGACAGTCGGTCTCCAGCGGCGTGTACTTCGTGTAGGTGATGATTTCGAAAACCTGATACAGGATGTCGACCAACGGCATGCCTGGCGCGATCCGCCCCACGCAAAGCAGAGGCAGCGTGTTGCTGATGTTCGGGTGCCAGACGTTCGGAGGGCCGAACCAGCGGAGCAGCTCAAACGGATCCGCCCGGCGCAGGTAGTCCGGGGGCATCCAGATCCCGGCCTGGAAAAAGTCCGCCTCTTCGACGACCCCTTCCGGAGTGCGCACCAGGCCCTTACATCGAAAAGTCGCCACAAATGACGGCGGAGGGAATGGATGCTCCTGCAATTCCAGCAGATCGCTGGCCGTCGCGAGGGCCGCACCTTCTTCACGCTGCTTCTGCATGAAGTTGTCGTAAATCGGATCGCGAATTTCGTCAGGTTGAATCACAAATCCTCCGCAACCAGCTCGAATTTCCTGTCCGCCCCGACGAGAACATCGCCGTTGAGCAGTCCGATCTGGGCCAGGCTACGGTCAAGGTGTTCCGGAGACAGCGACGGCGTCAGCTCGTCAAGCAGCGCGCCGAATTCGGGAGCTGTCATGCGAACGCCGCAAGCCGGACACACAGCACGAGGCCGGTCGAGCCGCAACCCATTGAGTCGATGGCCGCAGCGCGGACAAGCCGAGCACAGCGCAAATCGATGTCCCGGCACGCGAAAAGCGCCACACACGGCCAACGCGTCCGCGACGGAGAAAGCGCGGAGCGAACGATGCAGCGGAGCGACCTGGAACGCCCGATGGTCGAACCGGCAAGTGCTCGCGCGGGTGAACGACGTTGTGGTGAGGCGAAGCGTGCCTGCATCGAGCGTCACCTGATAACCCGCCGGCGGGCGCGAGCCTCCATCCGCCACCAACTTCGCGCACTCGTTGGCCAGCAAACCTGCCGCCAGTGACGCCAGCACCGTGTCGGTGTCCGACGGCGCACCGGATACAGCCGGCGTGCCGCAAGGGTATTCGGTTTCGAGCAGAGCGTAGGCCGCGGCGTCCCAACTGCATTCGCCACACGGAGCACCAGGTCCCGGAACGAACACGCTAGCCCGCGCGAGACGTTGTGCACCCAGGACACCCGAATCGAGAAACGGAACACCCAAGCGAAAAGCCAATTCCGACAAGAACTGGCGCGAGACTTTGGTATCGGTACACCCGATGATCAGGTCACCGCGTAGCCGACCCATGGGCACGTTCTCGACGCGCTCGGGAATGGCGCATACCTCGAGCCCCGGATTCGCCGCCCGCATCCTTCGCGCCTGCGCCGCCGCCTTAAGCTCACCCACGTCACAGCCGTAGATAAGCTGGCTGTGCAGGTTGGCCTCGGTGTAGCGGTCAAAATCAACCAGCGTGACCCTAGCCACCCACGGTAGGCGCGCCAGCAATACCACGAAAAACGACCCGATCGCACCCAACCCAACCACCACGACACGCAAACCGACATCGTCCGACATACGTCACTCCTCAGGAGCCCAAAGAAGACCGGCATCCAGCGCCGTGGGATGCCCGCACAGATTGCATTCTGGCGTGTAGGTGAAACAAGGCGAGCTTTCTCGCATGTGGAAGACCACTCCACACCCGGGGCAGGAAACACTCTCTTGGCCTGCGGTAACCTCGTTGCGACAGCGGCCACAGAACACCGCGCGGGGGGCGCCCGCAAACGGGCGCACAGTAGCCAGCTTCTCGGCCGAGAAGAAGACCGAGCCCAGCGCCGGCAGCGAAATTTCATCCTTGTGGTCGAGCACGCGGATGCCCGGCGCACCCAGAGGCCAGCCGTTAACGCGCAACTGCGCGTCGCCGACCGCGACCACCGCCCACCGCTCGACGGCGCCCACATGGAAGGCGATCACCTGCGGGACACAGGCGGAGTCGACCGCCTCCACGTTGCGAGTCGCCTCAGCCGGTAAGAACAGCGAGAGCAGATCGAGGCCGGATAATGGCAGCGGGAAAAAATGCCAGTGGGAATCGAGATCGCGACCAAACAGGCGGGCCATCGGAGCCTCCGTAAACCAATTCTGGCCGCATAGGGCACGCGACCGCGGGAAACCAACGCAGTGGCGGCACTAAGGGCAGCGCCGCCAACAAAATCGGGTCATTGTAAGTTTCCGCCGCCCAGCACGCGGCGTAGCAAACCCGATTCGGGATCGCGCAAAGCGAAGCGGACCCCGAGCTTCGGATGCGTGTGCACCACATGCTTCTTCACCCCCGCTTCGCGCAAATGCTTGCGCAAGGTGTGAACGCGATGGTTCACCAACCTGGCTGGCATTTCGCGTTTATTCCGCGCCTCCAGCCAGGAGCGAACCGCATAACGCGACCGCCATTCCGGCAGACCATCCGGCGCGGCTGGAGCGGAAGCCAGGAAGAGGAGAAAATCCACCGCACCGCAAGGCAGACGGAACGGAACGCCGTCGTCGATGCGCACCTGTGCCGCACCATCGGCCAGACCGAACACCTCGACGCAACGAACCTCGTAGGCTGAAGACGACAATGGCGGGGATTGACCGCGGGTATATGCTGAATTGTGCGCATGGTCGGGACCTGGGGCATCGGCGGACATTTCGAGCAGGTCGCTGAAGCTATCGACCTGCAGATTAAGGCGCTCCAGCATCGCCAGCACGCGTTTGTATTCAGAACGAAGCGCGGCAAGCTCGGCGCGCAACTGCGCGACTTTCCGGCGAAGCGAATCGTGTCGATCGCTCACGGTATGCTCCTTAGCCTGCTCCACCTGCAGGCCGGGAAGGCAACCAAACCGGGGACGGAGAGCGGGAGTTCGCACCTCACGAGGCCCGACAAACCTGAGAGAGAGGCCCCGGCAATTGAGGAGAACCTACACCAGCGGTGGCTGTTTTAAAATGCGAGAGACCGAGCCCGCAAAGAAATTCCTTTCCTGCCCTAAGCGTTAATTATTTTCACGACGGAGTCTCGAATGCCACGCAAGCGATCCCCGGAAAAGGACATTGAAATTATCGCCACTGCCTACCTCGCCGCACAGGGCAAACGTAACAACCGGATCTCCGAGGAGCTCGATATAAGTGAGGTCGCAGTCGCCAGAAACCTGATTGAGGCCAGGCAGAAATATTTGCGCACTGAACTTACCTTTCTGCGAAAAAGAGTGGGGCCGGCGATGATGCGCGAGGTGCAACAGCGGCTGACCCACAAGCCTTTGCTCAACAAACTCAACAAGCTCGCGCAGCGCCACGAGCACGCCGGCACACTGACACTCCGGGTGTTTTGCTGCGGCCATTGCAAGGACGACCGCGCACGTATGGAGAAACTGGGCGAGATTGCCGCACCGCTCGTGAGGACACTGCTAAGACGGGCAGGCCGCTGCGGACTCACCTGGGGAGGCATGCTGGAGGCGGTGGTCGCGGCACTTGGCGCGTTGCCATATCCCACACCTTGGACCAGGGAGCCGATTGAATTCATCCCCCTCAGCGGCGAGCCCCTGGGGCGCGAGCGGCGCAGATACTCTTCGTCGAGCCTCGCTCGCGAGTTGGGCGCCGCCGTGAACGGGCCAACCTACGAAGCTCCTTCTCTTGCCATGGTCCCCGCGTTCATTCCCGACGGATTTGAGGAAGCAGAACGAGCTGGCGTATGGAAGCTGATTGAACTGGTCAAGGACTATCTCGATATCTTCGGCCACAACCCCGACGCGAATCGCTCGTCCCGCCGCTCACGGCGGGCGATTCCCAAGGCCGAGGAACTCGACATGATTCTCACCTCTGTCGGCTCAAGTGACCGCCCTCTCGGTTTCGGCCGCGGCGTACTCTTCGAAAAAATGAGCGTGCGCTATCACGACCTGAGCGCCATGCTGGCGGCCGAAGTCGGCGGAGTCTGTATTCCTCACGAAAATCTGACCCGCGTTCAAGACGAGCAGTTGGACATCGTACGGGAGAGTTGGACGGGACTGCGGATTGAACACCTGCAGAAATGCGCGCAACGGGGTCTTGACCCGCACACAGGACCACCGGGTGTGGTGGTGGTGAGCGGCGGAACAAAACGGGCGACCGCCATCCGCGAGCTCGTCAGCCAGGGGCTGATCAACTATCTCGTGATCGACGAGGTCCTTGCCGCCGAACTCGAGGCGATCCTTCCCTAGCTCGGGATATTGTCACCCTTTCCCGCGGAACAGAAAGACCAGATCGATGATCAGTATGACCACCACCATCACTTCTAGCACAAATCCGCTGCTCTGGTGAAATTCATCGATGAAGAAGCGGTAGACGCCTTCGGTCATCTTGAGCTTCTCGTTGACCAGGTTCTGGTATTCGGGCACGCCGACCTTGCTAACCGCCAGCCGATACAAGCGCGCCGCAAACATGTCGCTGACGAACTTGATCGCTGTGTCGCAACGCTCCACCAGGTCGGTCACTTCGAGCGCTACCGTATTCAAGCGCGTCGCTTCACGCCGCATCTGCCAGCGGCGCCAAAAGCTGGCACGCGACTTCAGTGACTTGTACACGCCATCCAGTTCGCGTGTCAGCAGCTCATCGTAGTGGCGAAATTCAAGCAACTGCGAGTTCACGTACTCCAGGATCTCCACCGACGTCACGGCCCCGGAATGTGTGTCGTAAACCAGCGCTGCGTTCCAGCCAATTACGATGAGGTCGCGCGGATAATAGGACAGCCTGGCGTGTAGCACGTCATCCCGCTCGGCCCGTGACAGTTCGGTGGCTTCACCGCAGATAATTTGCGCAATCTGCGGGCCACGCTGGCCTAGCAGTTCGACGCCCTCCGGCGAGCCCTCGACTTCGTTCAGATGGAAGATGTAGTAGTCTTCAGACAGCCAGTGCTCGTACGGACGCACCAGAGCCGGCTCAACCTTGAGCAGCCTCCGCCGCACAATGTCCTCGGCCAGTCGCTCCAACTCCGCATTCGGCACCCAGCGCGCCGCAAGGCTGGTCAGCAACTGCCAGTCACCCTCAAACGGCAGCTCGATCAGCACGCTCACCACGCCATAGTCGTAATACTTGACCTGGGGCTGCACCCGAGCACCGCTGCTCAATTCAACCGGGTCCAACGTCTCGACCACCGGAGGGTTTTCGAATCGCACGTAATCTGGCGTCGCGTGTTTGAAGACCGGCGCCGTACGCTTGGCGCCGAGGATCCGGCGAAGGTCTTCCAGTCGGATCTCTTCGCATACATCGTGCAGTACAATGCCCAGCACTGAGCCCTTTAGAGATGACGCCGATGGGTCGTTCACATTGATCCCCCTGCTCCATTGTCCACCAGTAGGCGCTGTTTGCTATAACCGCGCGGAGAATGGTGGGCCGAGAGATTGAACTGTCGTGCAATGGCTGGGCTCGCGAGCCGGCTTGTGATTTCCGCCGCAGGAAATCCGGGAAATTCCCTGTATGATGTTGCTCTGAATCCCACTGCCGCCGGCAGTGATACCATTGCGATTCGAGGAGACAGAATGGCGACGAAATACAGGGTAATTCAGGTAAAAGGCGCGAAGCCGGAATTATTCATTGTGATAGGCATCGATTTCGGGGAGCATATGATTAAGTCGGCTTCTGCGGCAATGCCGGAGGATGAGTTGCGCGAGCACCTGCGGCAGACTGGCGCCACCCCCAGTGAAATCAGTACTTGGATCGAGCAAGGTCGAACCTACCCCGGCTAGAAGTTAGGCTTGCGTCTCAAGCCGTGGGCGAAGGAGAACGATTGCCATGACAGACAACGACGTACTTCTGGCATCCATCCGAGGTGCCGATCACCGCGAAGTCGGAGGCGTGCAGCTCGACATCGTCACCGTGGGCAGTTCGCGCGTGAAACGCGTGGTATATCCCGTCGGGTTTCGGTGGTCGAAACATATGAAGCCTGAGGTGGGCACCGATTATTGCATGCACGCGCATGTCGGCTTCCTGGCGCGCGGCACAATTCACATGGAGTTTCCCGACGGCTGCATTCTCGATTTCCGCGCACCCGCGGTGCTGAGCATCGAGCCGGGTCATGACGGATTTGTCGTCGGCAACGAACCCGCCGTGGTCATCGAATTCGATTTCGGAAACGACACGGCGAAAAACTTCGGCATGCCCGAGAAGCACACGCACAGCAGCTAGACTTCAGGAAGAGCGAGGCGCTTTGCTCTTCGCTTCGCTTGGCCCGTCGCGGTCGCCGGTCGTGGAGGCGACGACAATTCTCACTGGCTGTACAACGGCCGGTCAAGGCCACGCAGGCTGTTGTCACTGCCTCCGTTGATGTCGAAGATCACGACCTGGTTGGCCCCAACCTTTAGCCACGGCGCCGGAACATACAGTGTCTGCTGCGGGCCCCGGTTCCAGAACCTTCCCAGCGGATGCCCGTTGACCCATGCCGCTCCTTTTACCCGGCCGCGCATGTCCAGGTAAGTGTCGCCGGTCCGGCTCAGCGAAAACGGTCCGCGCCAGAATCTCGGTCCGGTCGTCGCGCTTCCGGTCGCTTGAAAGACCACGCTGTTCGCATTGATCATAGGCAGTCGGTAAATCTGCCAGGAATGCAATCCCTTCCCGGATAGCGTCACCGCTCCTGTAATTCCTTTGCGCTGTTCGCGAAGAAGTTTCTTGAAGTTGATGCGCCCCCCATTCTCGACCAGGATGTCGAGCCGGTTGTTCTCGCCCGGTAAATGGAGGTTCAGCCGGCTTTGCCCGTTTCGAGTATCGAGCGACCCCAGCATCGCGCCGTTTACGAAGATGTACGCATAGTCGTGCATCCCGCCCAACCGTAACTCGCCATCTATGGGCCCGGCCACTTGCGTGCGGTAAAGGATGTAGCCATAGGATTGCCCCAGCGTCTCCATTGACTTTGGCGATTCAGCCGTAATTGGCGTGCCGAGGTTGTCCCACAGACTGGCGCTCTCCCGAAGTTCGACCGGTCCGACCGAAATCAGCCGTCCTACCGCCGGCACATCTGGCAATCTCACGGAGGGATCCGCCGCCGCAATCACTTCGCGAAACGCGAAATACTTTTTCGTCGGTCGCCCCGACTCATCCAGCGCCGCGTCGTAGTCATAGCTCGTCGTCTGCGGCAGATATTCACCTTCGAAATTGGCGCCGTTCATGAAGCCAAAGGTCGTGCCTCCATGGAACATGTAGAGATTTACGGAGTACCCTCGGGCCAGCATCCACTTCAGGTCGCGTACCTGTTCGGCCGTATCGGTCACCGCGTGCTTGCCGCCCCAGTGGTCAAACCATCCCGCCCAGTATTCGCCCGCCATCAGCGGCTGGCCGGGACGAAACTTTCCCAGCGCCGCGAATGCCTCTTTCGTTTCGCCGGGGCCGAAGTTCACCACCGCCGGAACACCCGGCAAAGCTCCGCTGGGCAACTGCTCCGGACCATCAGCGGTGTACAGCAACGACTCGCCGAATCCGTTGCTCGCGACGAGGTCGTGGATGTGTTGCATGTAATGCTTATCGCTATCGAATGAGCCGTACTCGTTCTCGACCTGCACCGCGATGATCGGCCCGCCGCGCGTCGCCTGCAGCGGCGCCAACTCTTGCCCGAGGCGCTTCAACCAGCGCGCTACCGGGTCCATAAACTTGGGATCGTTGCTCCGCAAGACAATACTCGGCTCGGCCAGCAGCCACGCGGGCAGTCCGCCCAGGTCCCACTCCGCGCACACATACGGTCCGGGACGCAGAATTACGAGCAAACCTTCCTCCTGCGCCTCGCGAACGAATTCCGCCACATCGAGTTGCCCGCTGAAGTCGTAGACGCCCGGCCGGGGCTCATGCAGGTTCCAGAAAATGTAGGTCGAGATCGTGTTCAGCCCCATGGCACGGGCCATCTTCAGGCGGTCGCGCCAATACTCGCGCGGAATACGCGCGTAGTGCATCTCGCCGGAAATGATCTGGAAAGGCTTGCCGTCGAGCAGATACTGGCCGTCGCCGATCGTAAGTCTGTGTTCTGCCGGAGCGCTCGCCGTGCCGGCGCTAAGCGATAGCGCAACAACAATTACCAAGCCCGTCAGACAACCGCGAAGACTTCTCATTGCACGGGTGCCCCATCAAACACCAGTACCTCAAACGGCTTCAGCGAAAATGTGTGCGGCTCGCCAGCTTTCACCCGAACGCTCGCCTGCTGACGGTCTTCCTTCCACGGGCTATGCATGTTGTACGCGCGCGCCGCGTTCGTGGGCAGTTCGAACGCCTGCGCAACATCGACTGTGATGTCCTGCGGCTTTTCCGCGGGATTTCGCAGTACCAACACCGCCTTGCCCGGCTTCCACGATGCCCAACCATAAATCTCCAGCATCGCAGGATCGCCACCGACCCAGTGTGTGTCCACCAGCACATCGGCGTTGGCGCGCGACCACGCTGCAGCCTCCGCCAGCGTGTCCCAATTCGCCTGCGTGAGCAGCGATGGTGTAACGTACATCTCCTGCAACTGGGTGCCATTGCCGAAGTAATCGTGTACCTCATTCGCGAAGTCGTTCTGCGGGTCGGTATCGAGGTTTTTGGCGTACCTCGCGTAGATGATGCCGTGCAGCATCAGCGAACTCACCGGGAACAGCGGCCCGGCCAGCACCACATGCTCATAGGTATCGGCATCTCGATACGTGATCCACTGCTCACGCTTCGGACCTACGCCCAGGAAGTCATGGTCCTCGCCGCCACGCCAGATCGAGTCGGCGTAGCGAAGCCAGAACGGTGAGGGATACGTGCCCGTCGTTAAGTTGATGTAGAGATCGGGCTTTAGCCTGCGCAGTTCGCCGATCAGGTGAATCGCCGCCGCAAAATCGCTGTCGAAGCTGCTGCCCGGAACGACGCGATCGGCGTTTCCCGTGCCGTCGAACTTGAACTGGTTCACCCCGTACTCGCGCACGAATCGCACGCAGGCATCGCGAAACGCCGCATAATACTTGGGGCCGGAGAGTGCGAAACCCTTGTCCACAATCTCGTACCCGGCGACTCTGCCCGGCCGCGACGCGCTGCTGCTTCGGCTTGCCGTAGCCTCCCCACGGAGACAACCACACACCCGGTGCGGTGCCGTATGAAGCCGCCGTCTCCTTCAAGTTAGCGAATCCCCTCGGAAAGCCGGAATTGAACTGCCACAGCGTCGCCGGATCGTCCCAGCCATCATCGAAAAGAAATGATGCGATAGGCACGTCGCGATTCTTCGTGAGTTCGGTTCCGAATGCATTGATGACGTTCAACGCGCCCACCTCGTCGTATCTGCTAAAGTAGCCAAGGTCATACCACGAGTTGTAATTCAGGAACGTGCGATAGGGATGCGCCCGCTCCCGCTCGACGTAGTGCAGGAAGCCGCGGCGCAATTGCCCGCCCGCGGTGACACCGGCCACCGAGCTGTAGGTAACTGACTGGCCCGCCTTCAGCGGCAACTCGCGCTCAATCCAGCAGCGAGACGTTCACCCGCGACGGCACATGACGACAACGGGTCTTCCATTCCGGCGAACAACAGCCCCGCTACTACCGGCGAACCCTTTACCGTACCAACTACCCGAGCGTAAGGAGTGCGAAAGTCTACCATCCTCACTTCACGTACCGGAACGTCTGCCGCCTTCGCCGTCACTGTCACTTCCTGCCGTACGTAGTTCGAGCCGTTTCGCAGAATCACCCGCCAGAGGACGTGTAAACATCCTGACTCGTCCTCTAGTTCGGTGACCACGGCCTTGCCCGGAAGCCGCTCTGCCAGCCGCGATGCGTGAGCGTCCGTTGTGAGGTCAATCGCCTTTGGCGGCGACATAATCTTCATTCGTGTTGCGGGAAGCACAGTTCCGTCTCCGAGCAACAGCGCGAATGGAAGCATAGGGACCTGCTGGATTCCTCCAACCATGCGGTTCAGAAATGCCGGTGTTTCCACGTGCCCGCCCGCTACTCGCTCGCTGAGTGAAACCACTGCGTTGCGAAGCAAGAATCCGTCGGGCCGAACCTCCGCGCTCGCCGCGCCTGGGTCAGGAGAGAAGTAGACAGGCGTGTCCTCCGCCTGCGAAGACAACGACGGGAGCAACGCCGACTGCGACCAGAAATAACATTCGAAGAAAAATACGCATGACGAAATCCTATGAAACCGCTACCGATTGCTTACGCCTACTCACTAGCGAGCCCACGACCATCCCGATTCCCGCCAGTGCGAACGCACCCGCGCCGGCATAGCTCGCTGGCGTCTTAAAGAAGAAGAACCCAATTGTCGCGACCGCGCCCTCCCGCCATCGCCAGATATCCACCCAGCGTGGAAGCCCGGCTCCAGAACAGCCCGGCAACGACCGCCACCAGCGTTCCCGAAAGGTAAATCGAAGCCGTCATGTTGAGGTAAAAGTAAGTTGGACCCGGGCAGCGTGTACCAAAGGCCATACACCATCACGAACAGGCTGACGAACAGGTTGGCGCCGCGATTCAGCATCACCTGCTGCAACGACGAAAGCGGCTTCTTGCGCAACGGCCCAATGATGTCCTGCGCGATGATGGCGCTCCAACCCAGCAGGTACGAACTGTTCACCGACATCGTCGCCGCCAGCATGCCGGCCACCACCAAACCCAGCACGCCCGATGGCAGGATCGTCGCCAGCATGCGCGGCATGGCTTCCAAGCGAATTCTGCTTCGGACCGAGCATGGCCAGCGCCGCGATGCCCCACATCATCGGCATCATGCCGCGTCCGAGAAAGATAAAGCCCGCCCATGAAAACACCCGCTTGCTCACTTCGGGGCTCCGCGTTGAAAAGTTGCGCATCGCCGTCGTCTGCCAGCAGGTATGCACTGCCAGCCAGATCAGCACTTGGAAAGCGATGTAGGCCGCACCATATTCCGAGTTCGCAAACGGATTAAACCCACCCGACCCCATTGTCTGCCGCACCGCGTTGTACATGTTGGAAACGCCCGCCGCATGCACAGACCAGATCGTCACCAGAATCGTTCCAATGCTGAGCGCCACGAACTGAATGAAGTCGGTAATAACGATCGAAACCATGCCGCCCAATACCGTGTATACCAGCTCCAGCAGCAGAATTGCGCTCATCACGGCCTTGATGTGGCTTAGCGAAATGCCGGAAATGATGGCAAGAAACGTTCCCTCGATGCGCAGGAACACGCCCATATTCAGGATCCCGCCTACTGCGACGAGTACCCCGACAAACACTCGCAGGTTGCGACTGAACTTGACCTGGAAGAACTCCGGCACCGTCATTAACTTCATCGCGCGCAATTTCTCCACGATGAATCCGGTGCGTCCCAGAAAGATCATCACTAGCCCGGCGATCAGTCCATTCACGAACGACGCGTAACCCGTCTTATAGCCGAGTTCGGCGTAATACATGAAGGTGATGGTGCCGATCTCGGTGGCCGCCAGCGTCGCGACCGCGAGGAAAGTCCCCAGTTCCCGGCCGGCAACGAGGAAGTCGGAGATACCACCGACAAACTTGCGGCCGTAGAGTCCGGTCGCCATGGTGGCGGCCAGATAGCTGATGACAATAACCCAGTCGAGCGCGGAGAAGTGGGTACCGATCATCGGGGCCGTTGCGCCTCGGCCCGCAGACTCGCAAACATTTCCTGCAGGTCACGCAACCCGCGCACCAGCACGACGAGGGTGATCACGGCGAAGGCCGAGCCCGCCAGCACGAAGTTGACAATCCAGAAGTAATACCAGCCGTTCATGGTCGCCGTGATTGTAATTCATCGCCTTTTGCCTGGCCGTGAAATTCGCCGCTGGCATTAGACTGGGTTGCGAACTATGAGTACCGGATCATCCATCACGAAGGCGGTGATTCTCGCCCGCGGCCTCGGCAAGCGCATGAGGCAGAACGACGCCAATGCCGACGCTGACCTCGATGCGGCCCAATCGGAAGCTGCCGACTCTGGGTTGAAGGCGATGGTTCCTGTCGGCCGTCCATTCCTCGACTTCGTGCTTAGTGCACTGGCCGATGCCGGATTCAGCCGCGCCTGCCTGATCATCGGCCCTGAGCACAGCTCCGTAAGTGACCGCTACACGCGCGAACAACGTCCCTCACGGATCGGAGTCAGCTTTGCAACTCAACTTGAGCCGGTCGGCACAGCTGATGCTCTGCTCGCGGCAGAGGATTTCGCTGGCCTCGACGAGTTCCTCGTCCTCAACTGCGACAACTACTACCCCGTTGAAGTGCTGCAAGCTGTTCAGCGCCTCGGTCAGCCCGGCACCGTGCTCTTCGAAGCCGGAGCGCTCGTTCAGCACAGCAACATCCCGAAAGATCGGATCAGTGCATTCGCAACTTGCGTGGTCAATCCGGATGGGATCCTCACCGACATCGTCGAAAAGCCGGTCGACGCCAACTTCGACCCAGCAAAGCTCGTCAGCATGAACTGCTGGCGTTTCGGGCCCAACATCTTTGCCGCCTGCCGCGACGTCGCGCTCTCACCACGCGGAGAGTTTGAGCTGCCGCTTGCCGTGAAACTTGCCATCCAGCGAGGCATGAAGCTGAAGACGGCAATCAGCGGCAGCGGAGTCCTCGATCTCTCGCGCCGCTCCGACATTGCCGTTGTCACCGAGCATCTCCGGAACTTTCCGGTGTTGCTATGAGCGTCGTCGAGCGCCTCATGGGCGCGGGCATGAGCGAGGCCGAGGCCGTATCTAAAGCTACGTCCTTCGCAGCACTGGAAAACCATCTGCCAGCACACGCCGGCGATCCGCTCCGCTGGTTCGTTCCCGGACGCATCGAAGTCCTTGGCAAACACACCGACTACGCCGGCGGACGAAGCTTGCTCTGCGCCGCGGAGCGGGGCTTTTGCGTTGTCGCCGCACCGCGCGCTGATGCCATCGTTCGCATCCACGACATCGTGCGCCGCAAGAGCGTCGAACTTGCGCTATCTCCCGGTCTTCACATCCCGGCTTTCGGTTGGACGGTTTATCCCTCGGTTGTCGTCCGCCGGCTGGCGCGCAACTTTCCCGAAGCGACCACCGGCGCCGACATTGTTCTTGCCAGCGATTTGCCATCTGCGGCAGGCATGAGCAGTTCCAGCGCCCTGGTCGTTGCGATCTTCGCTGTGCTGAGTGCCGTCAACCACCTCACCGAGCGGCCCGAATACGCCGCCAACGTCACCAGCATCGAAGACCATGCCGGATATCTCGGCTGCCTCGAGAACGGCCAGACCTATAAGGCGCTCTCCGGGGATGGTGGAGTCGGCACCTTCGGAGGCAGCCAGGACCACACTGCCATCCTCACCAGCCAGCACGGCCATTTGAAGCAATACAGCTTCTGCCCGGTGCGCTTCGAGCGTACCGTGAAATTACCGGAGGATTGCGTATTCGCGATTGGTGTCAGCGGTGTGGTCGCCGACAAGATCGGAACCGCCAAAGCGAGCTACAACCGCGCCTCGCTTGGAGTTCGCTCGATCCGCGACATCTGGCGTGCCGCCTCTGGATCTCACGCCGCCACGTTGGCCGCAGCCGCCACCGATTCTCCCGACGCGCCGGAATGTATTCGCGCAGCATTGCGCCAGGCAGATTCCGTTGACGTCGCATGGCTGCTGAATCGCTTCGACCATTTCTTACTGGAATCGGAGACTGTAATTCCGGAGGCAGGCGACGCTCTCGCACGCGGAGATCTTTCGACATTCGGCAAGCTCGTCGATCAATCGCAGAACGCGGCCGAACATCTGCTCGGCAACCAGGTTCCGGAGACGGTCTGGCTGGCCGCTGAAGCGCGGGCGCTCGGGGCACATGCCGCGTCAGCCTTTGGCGCGGGCTTCGGAGGGAGCGTCTGGGCGATGGTTTCACGAACCGACGCCGAACGTTTTACGGACCATTGGCAAAAGGCCTACCAGCACAGCGGGCACAAGGCGGCGCGGCACAGCCAATTCTTTCTCACGCCCGCCGGCCCGCCCATGATTCAGCTCTAGCTATTCCTCCGAACGTCACACAGGCTTCGACCGCGCGCTCTGCCACCCGCCCGAGCGACGCCACGGGGACCCACTCCGGCTCCCGCGTGATCGCTTCCTTAGTTCACAAAAGAAAATCGCGTCGTCAACCGGGCCAGCTTCAGCACCTTGTACACATCTACGTTGACCCCGCGCAGGGAGACTTTGACGGCCTTTTCCTCGGCCGCCTTGGCGAAGTCCTCCACCGCAAATATCCCATGGGGATCGAGGCGAATTACCCCCGAAAAGTCGAGGAGCACCTCTCCCTCGTCGCCGGTGAGCTTCGCTTGCGTCGCGCGCAAATCCTGCGAGACGTGTCGTCCATCCACGCTGTGCCAATCCACGATTGTCGTCATACCGCCACCATTTGTTCTTTCTCTTTATTGCTCGCTCCGGCGCGCGCAGCCTTTGGCCCGCGCCCGTGATAAGCCTCCCAGAACAGCTCGATGATCTCGTTGACCAGCGGCATGCGCGGGTTGGACCGCCACGACGGATCGTCGAACGCGATCTTCGCCAGGTCGGGAATCGCCTTCTCGAAGTCTTCCTTCGAAATCCCCATCTCTGCGATCGATCTCGGTACACCCAACTCGTCGAGCAGTTGCACGGTCGCATTGATCAGGTTCTGCACCTTCTCCTCCACCGTGTGCCCGCCCAGACCGAGCAGGTCGGCCATCATGGCGTACTTCTTGTGCGCCACATACGCCCGCTGGTTGGGCGAAGGCATGAACTTCGTTGGCACCGCTGCGTTGTAGGCCATCACGTGCGGCAGCATCAATGCGTTGGCCCGCCCGTGCGGCACCCCGAAACGCGCCCCAAAGGCATGTGCCAGCGCATGGTTTACCCCCACCGACGCATTCGAGAACGCAATCGCTGCGATGCACGCTGCGTTGTGCATCATCGTGCGCGCCTCTTCGTCCTTGGGATTTTCCACCGCGATCGGCAGGTACTTGAACGTCATGCGGACCGCCTGCATGGCATTCGAGTCCGTGTATGGCGACGCGAAAATCGAAACACCGGCCTCCAGCGCGTGCGTGAGGCAGTCCACGCCGGTGTCCACCGTAAGGCCGCGGGGCATTGACATCACGTACTGTGGATCGACAATCGCCACGTCCGGCGTCAGCGAGTAGTCTGCCAGTGTCACCTTGAAACCGCGTTCCTTGTCGGTCATGACGGCGAACGGCGTAACCTCGCTGCCGGTGCCGCTGGTTGTCGAAATGGCTATCAGACGTGCGTGGTTGGTCTTCTCCGTTGGATACTGCACCACGCGCTTGCGAAGGTCGAGGAACGGCGCGGCGAGTTCTTCCAGGTCCGCCTCGGGAAACTCGTACTGCAGCTTCATAATTTTCGCCGCGTCAATCACCGACCCGCCGCCCAACGCAATGATCTGGTCGGCCTTGTAGAAGTTCAGCGCTTCCACGCCCTGCCGGATGATCTTGATGTCTGGCTCGGTGTCGGGAATGATGGTCACCCGCACCTGTGTCTCCGGCGGAATGCAACGCTTCACGGCGTCCACGTGGCCTAGTTGCTCCAGCGGGGCGTTCGTGATGATGAGGGTTGAGCGCGACTGGAACTTCCGCAAATTCTCCGTCGCATTCATGTTGAAGTAAATCTGATTGGGTACGCGGAACCACATATGTGCCTGCGTCCTTCGTGCTACGCGCTTGATGTTGAGGTAGTGGAATACGTTGACGTTGTCGGTCGTGCTATTGCCGCCGCCCGTGCCGCAGCCAAACGAGAAGGTCGGCACCATGTCGTTGTACACGCCGCCGAGCGCGCCGATCGATCCGGGCGAATTCACGATGATGCGCCCGGCGTTGATCACGTCGCCGAACTTCTGGATAACCTCTTCATTGTTGCTGAAGACCACCGCCGTGTGACCGAGACCGCCGTTGTGGTTCACGTCGATGCAGACCTTCAGCGCCTCGTCTACTGATTTCGCGCGATAGACCGCCAGCACCGGGAATAGCTTCTCGGCAGAGAGTGGGAAGTCCGGGCCGACGCCCGCGATGGGCGCAATCAGGAGCTTCGTCTTAGGCTCGACCTTGATGCCGACGAACTTGGCAATGTTGGTTGCCTTCTGACCAACTGCCATCGGCTGCATGAATCCTGTCTTGGGATCGATCACCGTGCGCGACAGGATCTCGGTCTCTTTCTCGCTGCAGATGTGCGCACCCAAGGCCTCGAACTCATCCAGCACGCGGTCGTAGATCTCGTCGTCGATGACGACTGTCTGCTCGGAGGCGCAAATGGTGCCGTTATCGAAGGTCTTGGAGGTGATAATGTCGACTACGGCCATGTCGATATCGGCGGACTTCTCCAGGTAGACCGGAGTGTTGCCCGCGCCAACGCCAAGTGCCGGTTTGCCGGAACTGTAGGCGGCCTTTACCGCGCCGGGACCGCCAGTGGCGTCAATCAGGCCGATGTCCTTGTGGCGCATCAGATAGCGGTTGTCGTCCAGGGTATGGTTCTGCAGGCAGGTAAAGACACCTTCGGGCGCGCCATACTTCACCGCCGTTTCGTACATGATGCGCACGGCCTCGAAGCAGCACTTGGCCGCGCTGGGATGCGGGCTGAACAGAACCGCGTTGCGCGTCTTGATGGCCATGATGCACTTGAACAGCACTGTCGAGGTCGGGTTGGTGATGGGCGTCAGGGAGAAGATGACGCCGATAGGCTCGGCGACTTCGACCAGGCTGCGTTCGGGATATTCGGCGATAACGCCGACCGTCTTCTTGTCCTTGACGTAGTTGTAGACGAATTCGGTGGCGACCATGTTCTTGATGGCCTTGTCTTCCATCAACCCGATCTTGGTCTCTTCCACCGCGAGGCGCGCGAGATACTGCGCCTGCTCGAGTCCGGCGAGCACCATCGGCTTGACGATGCGGTCTACGTCTTCCTGGGTGAACTGGCTGAACACGGCGGCGGCGGCGCGCGCCTGGCGCACCAGATCTTCGAGGTAGGCGATGCGTTCTTCGGAGAGGGTCACAGGTTTGTCGCTCATACATCCATCCTTCGAGCGGAAGGCCGGAAACGCTCATGCGAGCGTCAAAGGCCAAGCAAGTCCGCCGAAACAACCTTTTAGTATGGCTGCGACTTGACCTAAATGACTGTGAGTGGCGTCACGCGCGTCTGTGAGGACGAGACGAAGGCTTGCGCAAAAATCAGGACGAGTCGGAGAAAATTACTGCGGCTTGAGCGGCTCGCCGCGCGCAATCCGCTTGCGGATGTCCTGCGCGTCCTGGTCGATGTGGTGCCAGAATTTCTGCAGGCCGCTGCACAGATAGTTCAGTCCGATTTCGCCTTCGGGGGTGCGAATCAGGCGGTTCTTGGGACACTCGCCGTTGCAGGCAAACAAATATTTGCACTCGCGGCAGCGCGCGGGCAGCGTGTTGAATTTTGCGTAGCCGAATTCCTTTTGCTCGTCGCTGAACACCATGCGCGAGCTCGAGGTCTCCATGATGTTGCCGAGCTTGTATTCGGGATAGACGTAGTGGTCGCACGAGTAGAGGTTGCCGTCGTGCTCCATGGCGACGCCTTTGCCGCAGAACTCGTGATAGATGCAGAGCTGCGACTCCTTGCCCATCCACTGGGCCACGGCCGTTTCGAACAGATTGATGAACACCCTGCCAATGTCGCGGCGGTACCAGTCGTCCCAGATCTTGGTGAGGAAGTAGCCCCAGTCGTCGGGATCGATGGACCAGTCGGTGACGACGGAGTCGGGATTGCCGGGATGCGCGGCGGAGGAGTCGAATAGCGGCAGCGAATCCGGGTCCCACTTCTGCGGCGCGACGTTGCGGAACACCTTGGGCTCGACGCAGGGAATGAACTGCATCTGCCGCGGCCGGACTTCGTTCTTCAGGAAGCGGTACACGTCGAGCGGCTTCTTCGCGTTAACGCGGTTGATCACGCTCAAGGTATTGAACGGCACACCGTGACGGTGCAACATCTGCGACGCGGCGAAGACCTTGTGGAAAGTCGGCTTCCCTTCCTTGGTCACGCGGTAGTGATCGTGCAGCTCCTTCGGGCCGTCGATGCTGAGGCCGACGAGGAAGCCGTGCTGCTTGAGGAACGCGCCCCACTCGTCATTGAGCAGCGTGCCGTTGGTTTGCAGGTCGTTCTCGATGCGCTGGCCGGGCTTTTTGTATTTCTGCTCCAGCTCGACGACTTTGTGGAAGAACTCGAGGCCAAGCAGTGTGGGCTCGCCGCCCTGCCAGGAGAAGACGACTTCGTCGCGGTCCTGGCCTTCGATGTACTGGCGGATGTGCGTCTCGAGAATCTCGTCGGTGATCTGGAACTTGCTCTTGCTGCCTAACAGCTCTTCTTTGTGCAGGTAATAACAATAGGTGCAATCAATATTGCAGATGGCACCGACGGGCTTGACCATGGCGTGATAGGCGCGGGTCGCGCCAGGGAGCCGAGGGTGCGGGGTGAGGTCAGCGATTTGAACGAAGTTGCTCATGATGACTGCGGACTAGCTAACATAAAACTATTCCCGTTTCGGGTCTGTGACGTGTGGCACACCCCCCTCCCCCCTATTTGCAAATTCCTCGTTTTCAATGGTTTGCACGGAAACCAGCGCAAATTCGTCCAGGCAAACGAGTTACACGTAAAGTATTGGACCATAAGGGGTTGCGGGGGCAGTTTTGGGGGTGGAGAGGCGGCGGAGGGCGAAACGAATTGCGGAAGACAGGACATAAGGCCTCCAATTCAGCTTTCGGCCATCAGCCGTCAGCTATCAGTTAATCGTGCCAAGCTGCCAGTGGGTCGGCAGCGAAGTACAGCAGCGTCCGCATGGGCGAAGTACGCCCACGGTGCCAGAGTCGCATGGGTGGGGAGGACTGTCAACTTACGAAAGTACACGTACTTTAGTAACCAAGGAACGTCTGACCCCGGTCGGGACGGGCAGATGCCTCGTCGCATATTCGAGCGAGAGAGTCCCGAGTTCAGCCTGCTTTCATTTGCGAAAACGTGCCGCCATATCCGTAACGCCTGGGTGAAGGAAGCGAGAAACGAAAACGGGAGGTGGAGGTGTCACGCCAACTACGGTCACTGTTGCTCCCGCGGCAACCGGCGTCCCGGGTGCGGGATCCTGCGATACAAAGCGGTACGGCGTGGCGGTTCCGGCGCTCACATAGTGCAACGTCAGCTTGGTCTGTGCTGCCAGGGCGCTCACGCCGGCCACATCCGCGACTTTGGAAAAATCAGGGACCTTGATGTTGCTACCGTCAACTCGCTTGGGCAAGTCAGGCGGGAGAACCGTCACGGCATAAGTCGGCAGCCCTTTGTTGGTTCGAGCGAAAGTCTCGGGCACCATCGCGTCCTTGGCGTTGTCGATGGCGAACGAGGCCGCATCCTGGATCATGTCGTAGTCGCCGCTGACAGCCGCGTGCAGTTGCGCCAACCGGTCGGGATCGGTGGCACTCATGATGAACTCGGAAGTGTGTGCCGGGTCGATCATGTATTCCAGCACATTGAGACGATCGATAACCTGGGACCGCAACTTGGCGCAGGCTTTCAGCACATCTCGCTGATGATCCAGATCCGCAGCGTTGGGCGGATTTGGCCCGTTGGCAATGATCCACGGTAGCAGGAGCGCGGTATATGGCTTCGGCGCCTGCAACACGCTCTTCGACCATTCGTTGGCGGCGGCGAACAGGTCATCCGGGGTCTGCGGCTTGGTTTGTACGTTCCCACCTTCGTAATAGAGGAAGGTTTCGGCCGATGAATTCGTCTGGGTCATCGCGTTTGTCAGGGTGACGTGTATATCCGCGCTGAACGGACCATAGGAACCAGACAAAGAGTTCTCAATGGTCTGTTGGTCCGTCTCGCTTCGAACATCGATACGAATGACACCAAAAAACTGTCCTCCGGTCTCCAGTCCGGCTACGAAGCAATCGCCATAGCGCTCGGTGAACAAGTCGGCTTGCCCATTGGCGACCAGAGCAGCGGCGGCATCACTCAAGGCCGGCTGGGGAATCTGCTCGAAACCATTGAGCTGGCTACAGGTGAGAAGAAGCGCGATGGAATTCGTCTGAATCTTGCAATCACGCGAAAAGTTGAAGCGGTCGGAGGCACTGAACAAGCCCACTCCGGCGGACGCATCGGCGGAGATGCCGAGGTGGTCCTCGAGATCACTGGTCTGGGTAATCTTGATCATCTGAAAACCGCCGGAGCCGCCAGAAGCATCTTTAACCTGTGCCGGCGTGCCTATGGCGCCCAACTGCATGCGTCCGCCGGTTGAACTCTTCACGCCGATCCCATAGTCGTAGCCGAATTGATACGGCACAAACGCGTTTTCCATAAATGCTCTCCTTATCGAAATTGAGCCAGAAACTCCCCCGCCCTACTGAACGTCACTGAACAAAAAAACGGGCAGGCTCGAAACTTGATCGAATCAGGCACGCCTGCTACGCCACCGAGGATGCATCAGAGTCCGGATCAGCTGTCGTGGCGGCGGTGTCATCGCTTTGGGCGGGTGCGTTGGCGACCGCCATAGCGACAACGTCGTCGGTCAAAGTCGATCCGTCGGCCAGGGTCGCGACGGGCCGGTCCATCTGGAGCATTTCGCAGGAAAATGACAAGGTGTTCGTGACGAGGCAAACTCCCCGGCAATTATCGGCCTGCCACTCAACCTTCCTCTCGACCAGCGCCCCGTCCTGCTGCAGTGCAATGGTCATCGAGATCTGGGCAATGCCGCCGTCGGTCAAAAAGGTATTGGGAGCGATATCGAACTTGACGACGCGTCCGTGGAGATTGCTGAACAGGTCTTGCCGTTCCTGATCCAGAGTTCCAACATCGACATCGTCCGTTGCCAGAAGGATGTAGCCCAACGACTGGATTGAGTTGGCGGCACTGGTAAACCCGTTGCCGTCGATCCACACATCCACGAATGCCATTCCAACGCCGAGGTTCGTCTTCGGTATGTCGACGGCCCCGCCCTCGAAAACGAGGTTTATCGTCATAATTTCTCCTTGCCGTGTCCTATGCCGGTGGGCAGCTAAGAGACCAAGCTCGCCTGCGGCCCGACGCAGTTTCGTTGCACAGGCCCGGGTCATCGCCTGCTGAAGCTTCCTTAGCATCAAAACCATCCGAGGAGAGCACGGCGTCGGTCGTCGGCAAGCTGGGCGCCTCATCCGTTACCCGCGGGTGGGACGGAATTATATCCCACTTCGTGAAGCCGTAAGGAACACGGACCAAACTATATTTCTGCGGGCGGCCCGAGATTACACGCAGTTGGCAATTCTGGGGTCGAGGCCGCTATTTCTGAGATTCCGGAATCACTGGGCCGAAGGCCGCTGCTTCCACAGTGAACGCCAGGCTCATTCGCAAGTGCGCCCGGATTTTCGGCTTGGCGGGACCGGGTCGGGGAGGTATTCTGACGAAACCTTTCCCTACACACTTTCAGGAGATTCGACACTGCGATGGTGGAGACTGCCAAAACGAACACAGGAATTGATTCGCGCCAGGCGTGGGTGGTGGCGGTCGGGGGGTTCTTTGCCACGACCGTCGTGTTTGGCGTGACATATGCGTTTGGCGTGTTTGTGAAGCCGATTGAGGCGACGTTCGGGGTGACGCATGCCGCGCTGGCTACGCTGTTTTCGACGGTGACGGTGCTGTCGTATTTCCTGGGGCCTTTCACGGGGCGGCTGGCAGACCGGATCGGGCCGCGTCCGGTGGTGGCGGCGGGAGCGGTGCTGATGGGGGCCGGACAGTTGCTGGCGGCGCGGGTGGAGTGGTTTCCACTGCTGTTTGTGACGTACGGGCTCTGTGTGGGGGCGGCGGTGGCGTGCACCTACGTTCCGTCGGTGGCGGCAGTGGGGGAGTGGTTCAGAGTCGAGCGCGACATGGCGCTGGGGATCGCGCTGACCGGCACCGGCCTGGGAACGCTGATCGGAGCACCGGCGGCGGCACGGCTGATCACGCGGTTCGAGTGGCGAGGGACGTTTGAGGCGTTTGGGTGGGTGAGCCTGCTGGCCCTGCTGATTTGCGCGGCGATGATGCTGCGGCCGCCCGTTGTGCGCAAGAAGGAAGACGTGGACGTATGGAGCATGATGCGGACGCGCACGTTCGGGCTGCTGTACGTGGGGCTGGGTTTTCGCGGAGTGGCGCTGTACATCACGATCGTGTTTTTGCCGGCGTTCGCGATTGACCTGGGCTCGAGCCGGGCGGCGGCGGCGGCATTGATTGCGTACCTCGGCGTGGCGAGCATCGTGGGACGGATCGGGCTGAATGCGATGGCGCCGCGCTTCGGGTTGATGAACGTCTATCTGTTGAGTTGCGCGTTTGTGTTGCTGGCGTGCGTGATCTGGGAAATGAGCCACGGGTATCTGTCGCTGATAGCGTTTGCGCTGGCAATGGGCGTGGGCTACGGTGCGAATGCCGCGATGACGCCGGCGGTGGTGGCGTCGAAGTTCGGCATCGAGGGGCTGGGGCGGCTACTGGGGTGGCTGTATACGTCGTTCGGGGTGGCGTGTATCGTGGGGCCTCCGGTGGCCGGCACGCTGGCTGATCGTACGCACGATTACCGGTTTCCGGTGATGATGGCGCTGATAGCGTCGGTGGTGTCGGTGGCGGCAATTGTGCCGCTGCGAACCTCGATACCGCACGCCGAGGCTGAGGCCGAAGCGAGCGCCGAATAAGCGGGCCGACACAATTGCTGTCGCCGAAGTCAACTCGCGCGCGTGAATAGCCAATAAGCGAGCACGGCCAAGACAACCAGCGCTGGGACGAGATACCACAACAGCCGCGAACCACTAACAGTCGATGGCGGCGCAGGCTGAGGGGCCGCCTCGGCTGGCGGAGCAACCGCAGCGGCCGAGCCGGGTGCGGATTTCGCGGGAGGCGGGAGTGGGAGTGTGCCTGCGATGCGGGAGCGCACTTCGCCGGCGACGTTGGCGATGAGGCCGGAGCTGGCTTCCTTTACCTGGGGAGGCGGGGCGGGGACTATCTTTGTGCGGACGGGCGCAAGAAAGCGATAGCCGTGACGGGGAATCGTTTCGATGTAAAGAGGATTGTCGGCGTTGTCGCCGAGGACGGTGCGGATCTGCTTGATGCACTTGTTGACGCCCTGTTCGAAGTCGATGAATGTGTCGCTCCCCCAAAGCTGCTGCTGAATTTCATCGCGGGTAACGACCTGTCCGGAGCGGCTGGCCAGCATGGCGAGCAGCTTGAAGGGCTGGGGCGGAAGCCTCAGTAGCGAACCATTTTTGCGCACTTCTTCGAGATCGAGGTTGAGCTCGAAGACCCCGAAGCGAAGTAGATGATAGATGGCGCTCAAGTCGGTGCCCCCATAAATGCCCCGATAGTTGTGCGAATTATACCCCCCGCACGGGAGACTACAGCCGGAATTGTTTGGTCAGGCAGCAGGCTAAGCCCTGCTCTGACAAGGACAAGCACGGTCACCTCGAAGGCAGCCGCGAGTCAGTATGTTTCCATCCTGAAGTCACGCTGCATCCATTGAAAACTGAAGGCTAGCGGCGGTAGTGTGCGCTCTCAGAGCGGGACAACCGGTGCAACAAGCCAACCGCTCGATCAGGGGAGGAGCAACCGGAGGCGAAGCTGGCTGTCGCCTCCGGGACTCCGGACCCGAGGGGAGCTGAGGGCGCGCGGGACATCTGGCCGGCGCCCTCAGCAGCAAGGAAAGGGAGGACGAGATGCAGTTGTCGATCCAAGCGTACGAGCACGACCGACTCTATGGCATGTCGTTTACCGAGGTATTCCGGGACTTCGTGGAGCTGGCGCATCGCCACTGGGAGCGGCAGCAGATTGAGTACCACATTGTAGGACGCGCACTTCGATGCCGAGGGATGCGCCGGGCGCAACCAGCGTACGCGGCGGTCTTCCGGAGCGAGGAAGGGGAAGACAGCGACCGCGAAACGGCATGGTGAAGGTGGCGGGACAGGACGGCGGTGAGGCTGTCTGACATGCGATTTGAGAGCGCCGCCACACCACATGACCACAAGCAGGTTTGGTGCGCAAGCGGCTGCACAGTCGAGGTTAGGAGACGGCGGTCTCTGGCCGAAGTCGAAGGCCGTCTCCAGCGAGGGGCAGCCAGCGGTGAAGCTGCCCCTCCGAAGAATGGTAATCGCCGCCACAACCGTGAATAAGGAGAGAATCCCATGAGACTCAACATTCGAGAACTGACTGACCAGAGCACGATGCCCGTCGGGGCGAAGCGGCTGGCCGCACTTCAAGGTACCGCGCACGTAGCCATGGTGCTGGTGCTGGCTTCACTGATGCTGGTGGGGCCGGTCCCGGCACACGCAGCGAAGGTAACGATTTCCGCGTTGTTTGGATGGAATGCGCGAGTATCAGCTTCGGTGTGGTGCAATCCGAACGCTCCTCCGGCGCTTCCCAACGCAACAGGAACCGCGTTGGACTTCTTCAACATACCGGGAGCCGCTCCGAACGGGGCCCCGTTGCCGGCGGCGTGCACTGCGGGAACGTTTGCCAACGGCGCGGGCGGAGCGTTCTGGACGGACGCCTCCGCGACGGCAGCCGTGGGAGGCGATTCGGCCGACGGCGCACCGGACTTGCTGTCGATGCTGACGCCGGTGAAATATATGTCCACATCGAACCTGACTGTGTCAGGCACGGTGCTGACTCCATTCAGCGCGATGTTTCACGTCACATACTCGGCCTCCGATATCGGTTCCGGTAGCCTGGAGATATGGACTGACTACGTGACGGGAAACGTGCTGTCGGGCCCGGATATTCAGATCGGCCAGTCGGGGAGCTTTGACGTGACCGTTACGGACAGCTCGGGATGGCAGTACATCGTGCTGGATACGGAGGTGGCGTCGAGAAGCGTTCCTGCACCGGAACCCACTACGCTGGTGTACCTGGGGTCGGGACTGGTCGGCATCAGCGCCGGGTTGCGAAGGCGGATCAGCCGGAAAGGGTGAAGAAGGGCACCCTCGATCGTCGGACGACACAATCGGCGAGCGGCCCGACTTCCAGTGAAAAGTGGAGTCGGGCCGCTTGGCGTGACGGAGCGAGTCTGCCTACTGCGCGGGCTTGGCTTCTGGTTTGGCTGCCGGCTTGGGGGCGGGAGCAGGCTTCCAGAAGGAAGGATCGGCCTTGACCCAGGCGGCATCAACGTAGCTCATCTTCGGGTTGAAGGCGAACAGGTTCTCCGCGACGCTTTCAATACAGGCTGCAGACATCTCGGAGATCTTCTTCATGCCGTCAGGGCCCATTTGGTCGGCGAACTTCTTGTTATTGGCCATGCCGCTGTCCACTTCCGCCAACGACTTCATCGCAGAGAAAATCACGTAAACGCCGCCGTTGTCGCCGCCGTAGACGGATTGGTACATCGCCCAGTGCGCATTCGGGTCGGCCTTGTTAAAGCCATCGACGTACATCTTCGTCAGGTCTTCAAACTCCTGCTCGTGTCCGGGGCGGACCTTAAAGCGCATGATGTCGAAGTAGCGCGACTGAGCGACGTTGACAGCTGTCGGACGCAGGCTGAGGTCTTCGCGATAGGCGAACACGCCGGCATCATAGCCGGTGAGGAGTGGGCCGTCGGCTTGCAGGGCACGGTCGAGCGCGGCTGAGAGGGTGGCGTTCTTCTGCTGCGCGAGGTTGTCCTTTTCCCACGCCGCGAAGGAATCGTACCCGACGAGGAAGAGCGCGCGCGACTGGCCTGACATCGAGTCCATACCGAGGTAGTGGGTCGGCCACTTGGCGGCGGTCATGGCCTGCACAAATGCGCCTTCGGTCTTCATGTGAGGCGCGCCAGCAATGCCGGGCTTGAGGAACTCGCGCTGGACGAGCAGGACCTTCGGCGGCGCCATGGAGTAATCCTGAGCGACGACGGTGGCTGCGCAGAGGTTGAGAAGGGACAGAAGCAGGCAAAGTCCGATGTTTCTTTTCATAGGTCCAAAAGCCTCCTGATGGAGCACGTGCGATTGAGATGCGTTTGATGCCGATCGGAACTATGAATGATTTGCCGCAACCGCTGAAACCGAGAACATCCCGGAGCCAGAGAAATCGAGAAAGCCAAGGATATTAGTTTGCTGGGTCGAATCTAGTCTGCGACAGTGTGGTGCAGTTCCGCTCCGAGGTCAAGCAAATAGATGAGAATCGACACCATCGAGCAATAGCGTGGCACATTACGGACCCAGATCGTAGGCATCTCGATGCTAGAGAGCAAGGACAGTACTGCGTCGCACATCGGAGAGACGTGAGGTTGAACGAAACAGCGGGACCACGCGAAGTGGATCCTGAACTATTTCTGAAAGACGACGTTATCGATGATGATATGACCGGACGAGCCTTGTTCATCGGTGACAAACTGCAGGCCGGTGACCTGTTTGAGGATGGCCTTCGCACCGGCGCTGTTAGGAGGAGTTCCCGCAGGGGTCTCCACCTTCTTCATGGGCACGTGGTAGGTCTGGAACCCAGGCTTTACTTCGAGAGTGAAGGATGGCTCGAAGCCGGGGACGATGGTTAGGTTGGTCTTCTGGCTCAACAATTGGACACGGACGCGACGCGGACCGGCAGCCTCCATCTCGAAGCTCAATTCCTTGTAGCCAGACAGGTCCTCGGGTTGCGGTTTGCCGTCTTTTTCCGGCAGGCCATCGATCATAAGCGCGGCGCCGGTGTATTTCTGAGGACCCTGCAGCTTGTAGTTGAAGGCCATTCGCTTGGTGTAAGTACCGTCGGATTCAAGGAATAAGGTTCGACGGTGGGTGCCAAGGCGTCTTTTTCCTGCCAGCCCACGGTCTGGGTGATGCCGCCGCGGCTACTGGTCACGTGATCGGCGGTGGAGTTCTCGAAGTCGGCGTAGACCAACTTGTCGGGCAGGGGCGCTGACGGCTGCTGGGCAGACAAGATGCTATACATCAGGGCAACAACCGCCAGAACGGAAAGTGACCTCATCGTTAAACCTCGATCGTCGAGACTAGGGTACAACTGCCGGAAATGCTAACAGACGAGGCTGCAACTGTAGCGACTGCGGGAGATGGGAGAGCGCGCGATGCTGCTAGTATCGTTCTGTTTGGTTCGCAGGCCGGAGCTTGGTGCGATGCGCTGGACAGGATTCTCGATAGCGTTGGCAGCGGTTCTAGTGCCGTCGGCGATGTGGGGGCAGGCGAGGGAGCACGGGCAGAGTCATCCTCCGGCCGAAACTGTGCCCAATGGAGAAGTGAGTCCGGAGCTGGAGACGTTTGGGCGCGCAGTTGCGATGCAGGCGCGTCCCGACCAAGTAGGGTATTTCCGGGAAGTACTGACGGGCACGGACAAGGCGCTGCGGTTGTCGCGCGAGCTTCAGAGCATGGGAGCCGCCGCCGGCAACATTGCGACGGTGAACGGCATGTCGTTGCAACTGCGCGACGACCTGGATGACGTGGACCACTACAGCCGGCGACTGCAGGCCTCGTTTACCAAGGCGCAGGAGACCGGGCTGAAGAGCCTGAGCAAGCAGTTGCACAAGTCGTACACGATCGTGGTGCGGAATGGACGGACGGTGCAGCAGTTGATGGAGCCGGGGAAGGTAGTTCCGGAGCAACTGGCGACCGGAGCGGCCAACCTGGAGAAGGCGCTGTCAGATTTCCGGACAGACCAGATCCGGCTAGGACGGGACATGGGAGTACCGTCAAAGTGATGGTGATATTGTGGTGCGGGAAGATGAATTGGCGATGAAACGAATTTTCTGCTGGGTAAGCACGCTGTTGGTCATGATGACGGTTGCGGTTGCCGCGAACGCACAGGGCTCGGTCGGCCCGGTCACTTTTCAAGCGGGGGCAGACATGCAGAAGCGGGTGTTGTCGCCGGGGCCGCGTCCGGGAGCAACGAACCAATCCAAGAAAGCCGTCATCGGCCGGGGCAGGGCCACGATGAACACCGGCGACGCCAGGGATCCGTTCTGGACCGAGACGATCGATATCTCGGGCGCGGGACAGGTGACCAACACCGACATGCTGTGGGACGCCTCGTCGAAAATCCTGTACGCGTTTGCGCAAACCACGCTGCGCTGCACCCACGGCAAGACCATCGAAGGCAACGTGCTGATAGGAATTTACGGGAAGAAGAACTTCCTGGATAAACCGGTGAGTTCGGGATGGTGGGTGGTGGAGCTGGAGAAGGACCAATGCGAGGCTCCGCAGGCAGGGCTCTATGGCTGCAAGTTCAGCCCATCGGGCGATGTGCTGGCGTGCGGCCGCGCCGAGGTCGACCCGCGCATCAACGACATGGCGATTGTAGAGGCGATGCAGTTCTAAGGTTGGTTAATCGCCGGCCGCTTTGCCGAACCTGGGCGCGATCACGTAGTTCAACTGCACCAGGACGATGAAGGCGATGCTGAGATAGGTGCTGACGAAACACAGCAAAGCGCCGAAGGCGTAGAGCGACTGGGCGATGATGATGCGGCGCTTGATGGCGTCGGAGATGGGCGCCGGAATTTCGGCCTTCACGAGATGGCTGCCCACAGCGCAAACCCAACTCCAGTAAAGAGTCGCACCCAAAACGAAAATGTTGAGCCAATATACGCCCAGCGCCAGGCGGTAATCGGTGTACTCCGCGAGCAGGGCGGTCGAGAACGGGACCGTGGTGACCACGAACAGGAAAGCGATGTGAATCCAAGTGAGGCTGCGGCTGGAGCGCTCCAGATGGTTGAGCTGAGTTTGCTGGCCGATCCAGAAGATTCCCAGTGTCAGAAAGCTCATGACGTACATCAGCAGGCGGGGAGAGAGCGCGAACAGGGCGCGCCCCAAGTCGTGTTCGCCGTGGATAGCCTCGACGGCGGGCGCGCGCAGATCGAGGGCGAGCAGCGTCATCGCCACGGCGAAGACACCGTCGCTGAGTGCGGCAAGTCGTTCGGCGCTCTGGCCGGCGATCTGGTTATAGTCGGTCGTCATGCGGATACTTCCCCCATGCAGTTTACTTCGGCGGGAGTGCGAACTCGCTTTTAAAGGAGTATGCTCGAGGCACTCAGGTTGCCGTGCTCAGAGCTGCCGGGTATGCGCCAGAGGCGCTGGAAAGGCAGTCTGATGTCACTCCGAAATGGTCACCGCTCCCGCGAAAACGTATTGCGCCGCGCCCGCATCCTGCGGCGCCTGAAGACAGCTCAGCTTCGCGAGTCGCTGGCGGCCAAGACCGCTGAGACCAAGGCAACAACTCCCGCCAAACCGACAAAATAAGCGGATCGAAAGGGTCAAGGCCGAGAGGCGACCTGCGCCGGGCTGAGCGCGATGGCTGGCGCGTCTTCCAAGGCCACACTCGTGGTCGGGAAGGCCGGCGAGTTCGGCGGCAGAAGAACCCGTCCACGTCCATACCAGCAGCATCTTGCGATGGCGGGTCACGGCCATGGACTCCACGCGGCGGCGGCCCAGAGAATCTTTTGCCGTCGTGCTCGCCGAAAACGCCGGTGTATGCGGCAAAGAGTTGGCCACCACGCATCTCAAGATTCGTGGAACGCACTTCGCCGAACGCTCCCAGCATTTGCAGGTACGCACCCAGCGACTCCGCCCCAAGCTGATCGCTCGTCGAGATAGGTGCGGGCAGCCCGAGGCACGTCTGGTCCACTGCGCGCAGGGTGATGGAAGGCGCATCGGCCGCGGCGGAGCCTTGCGCTGACGGCAGCAGTCGAAGCAGCAATAGCGAGCAGGCGTTGAGGACGTCGCGGGTGCGCTGCGTGGTTTCGTCGTTTATCGGCCCGACTGGGTCGTCGTGGTTGGCCTCCCACGTTGTGGGATAGGTGTACACCAAGCCAAGTTCTTCATTGCGGTAAGCCCCTTTGGTGGCCTCGCCGCGAGGAATGGACTCCAGAGCCGGCTTGTCGGCCAACGCCGCGTCCACCACCGCGGTGGGAACGGTTGGTCCCTGATAGCCTTCGCCGGGAGTGGGCATAATCTTGCCTTGTTCGTTAATGAGAGTGCCGTCGTCTTGAGCGCAGTAGAACTTGATGCCTGATACTGCCTTCTTGGCATTGCCGAGAAAGGCCGGATCGTTGGACGATACCTTCACGCGGATGAGGTAGTTCTTGACGAAGGTCCAGTACTGCACCGTGGTGACGTCGCCGGTGTGTTTGGCAAAGTGATAGAAGCGGCCAGAGCGGGTCATCCAGTCGGGGGGATTGATCTGTTGGCTGGGTTGTCCTTTGGCCCAGGCAAGAGACTCCGCTCGGCGCTCGGAGTCCGTCATCTCGTGCACTGGGTTCGGCGGCTCCGATGCGGTGATCAGCAGCGTGCCTGAACGGCGGCCGTCTTGGAATCCGACGGCGAGCAGGGCGTGCTGACCCGGCGGCATCAGCGGCAGCATGAGGCGATGGCCGTCGAGCGCGATAGGCAAATCGATGACAAACCCGAAATAGGTGCTGGCGTAGGACGTGCTGGAAAGGTAGCCAGATTCTGGCAGGCGTGGTTCGCCGGTCCGGGTGGAAGAGGTCACGGTGGGCAGCGGCGGCGGGAGGTTGTCGTCGGGGTTGACGACGGGACACTGGGCGGCAGCGAGACCGGCAAACAGGCCGGCCCCCAGTGCAACCAGCAGGGCCAGTTTGGTCCGTGAGGCTGTTGCGCCGGCGATGCGACCGGGACTCATTGCTAGTGGAAACCACCGATCCGACGAAAGGTTGAGCCATCATGGCACCGGGAGCGCCAGAGCCGCAAGCCCGAGTTTTGTAGCGTATTCCGTTTGTTGATAGCATGCGTACCTACCATGGCAAAGATATTTCCGGGCCGCTACACCGCGCGCATCGAAGGGCCGTTCGCGGTTTTCCTGATTGGCATGCGCATCAACCAGCTGTGGGCGGTGCACAAGTGGATGCCCGTCGCCTCCGCCATGCCCAGGATGTTGGCGATGCTGAGAAAACATCCCGCCAAGGGGTTGTTGGGCGTCGAACAATGGGTACGCTGGCGCGAAGTCATGACCGTGCAGTACTGGCGCTCGTTTGACGATTTGGAGAAGTATGCCCGCGACCCGGGCGACCTTCACCTTCCGGTGTGGAAGGCTTTCAACCAGAGTGTCGGTTCCAATGGCAGCGTCGGCATCTGGCATGAGACTTACGTGGTAAATGCCGGGCAATTCGAGTGCTTGTACGCCAACATGCCGCTATTTGGGCTGGCAGCAGCAACCGATCACGTTACGGCGGTAGGCAACCGCGAGACCGCTCGGTTGCGATTGGGCGGCCAGAGCGAACCAGCCGTGCCGTCACCGACAACGCCTCCACAGGCCGATTCGAGCAAGTAGAAATTTGGCGGCCAGCCGGGAAGTCGTAAGGTAGAATTTGCGTTTATCCGCTATTCATCGTGTTGGGCAGCGGCCAAGGGTCAGGTAAATCGAGGTTCGGCGTGGCCAAGCAGAAGCAGAAAAAAGAGAAAAAGGGCAAGCGCGGAATGCAGCCGGCTGCGGTGCTTCCTATTCTTCCCTTGACCGGCGACCCTACCTACGCCGACGGCACGCCCCTCGACAGCATCAACTACCTCGAAGCCAAGCTGATTCTGAAACCGGAGCCGTTCACGTCGGTGGACGCGTTTCGCGACTTCGGCAAGGTGGTGCAGAAGATTGCGAGAAAGACGGGAGTCGGATTTATTGCCGACCCGGAGACCCAGCGACGTCCGCAGATCCGCGAAATCACCTTCGGCGATACGCAGGACTTTCGGTTGTACAACAATGCGTTTATTTTGCGAAGGCGGATATGCTATGTGGACGGCTTTCCAGTCGGGGACCCGGAGATCGTGTTCAAGTTCCGGCATCCCGACGAGAAGGCGGCGGCCGAGTTCGACGTACGGCCAAAAGTCGCCGGCAAGTACCGCATCAAGTTCAAGGCTGAAACACTGCCGCTAAGAGACCGGGTCGGCGGCTACCGTATTCTTTACTCGCACAATTGCCAGTTCGGATTGAGCCAGATGCACGAGGCCGATAGGACCTCAATGGCGACCCTGGTGAGGGTGTTTCCGGGGCTGAAAGTGATCGAGAAGTCTCCCAATGAACAGATACATCTGGTCAATGAGGGGATCGTGGAGGAAGTGCTGCTGCCGCTGGGCCAACTGGACTTCGGCAAGGGGATGGTGGGCAAGTGCGACATCAGCCTGTGGCGCACTCGCGGAGAACATAAACAACTGGTGGGCGAGTTCGCTTTCCAGGTGCAGTTCCCGCGGCGCGAGGACGTGGCCCAGAAGCCAAAGCTGCTGGCCACGCAGTACTACCTCGCTCTGCAGGACGCAGTGAAAGACTGGCTCGCACTCGGGGTCACGAAAACCGGCATGGTGTACCGTCTGAAAGGAAACGCACCGCAAAATCATGAGTGAAACAACCAAACTTCCTGTGGACGAGAAAGCATTGGTCGCGGCAGCCCGTGCCAAGGCTTCCGTCTTTGACATCTTTCTGCAGTTTCTCATCATCGGCGCCACCAGCTTCGGGGGGGTAGTGCCGTACTTGCGCAACGGCCTGGTGGGCAAGCTCCATTGGATGGACGACAAGGAGTTCGTAGAACTGCTCTCCATCAGCCAGAGCTTGCCGGGGCTGAATGCGACGAACATGGCGGTCCTTCTGGGCGACCGGTTGAAGGGCTGGATGGGCGCCTTAGCCGGTGTCATCGGAATGTGCCTACCCGGCGCCGCCATCATGCTGGCCGTGGGCATCATTTATCGTGAACACGGCGATCACGCGTTCGTCACTTACATGCTGAAGGGCGTAGCGGCCGCCGCCGCAGGATTGCTGTTGGCGACGGTGATTCAGCTCGGCAAGAAGTCCCTGTCGCACCAGTTCGACCTGGTTTTTGTGTTGGCTACGGTTCTGCTGGTCAATCGTCTGCATGTGTCGGTGCCGCGCACGCTGATTTATGTCGGCCTCGCTGCCATATTCTTCCATTACCCGCGCAAGACCGCGAAGGAAGGGGCGAACCAATGAACCAGATTCCAGCCTTGATTCGCGTTTTTGCTTACCTGTCGATTCTTACCGTGGGTGGCGGCATGGCTGCCTTCCCTGAAATGAAGATCCTCACGGTGGACGTGCACAAGTGGCTCGAGTTTCACCAGCTCATTCACCTCTACAGCGTCGGGCAATTGGCGCCCGGGCCCAACATGATGATGATCGTGTCGATCGGCGACTGGGCAGGTGGAATCCTGGGTGCAATCGTGGTACTGGTCGCCTTCTTCGGACCTACCGCGATACTGGCCCTGGTCGTCGGACGCGCCTGGAACAAGCTCGAGAAATGGCCGTGGCGCACCTCAATCCAGCAAGGGCTGGCCCCGGTCTCGATCGGGCTCCTGCTGGCTGGCACGCTGAGCATGGCCAAAGGATCTGTCACCGGGTGGAGCACTGGGGGGATCGCACTCGCAGTGCTGTTGACGATGCTGTGGCGCAAGGTCAATCCGGCGCTGCTGGTGGTAGGTGGCGCCGTCGCCGGCCTGATTGCTTTCATACCGAAGTAGATCGCCGGCTGCGATGTCTGGGACGCCGCAGCCGGTTGTCTGAATCGAACGTGAAGAACGGCACAAGTCTCTCACCCGACTTCAATCCCATCGAAGCGCTGCCCTTCGGTGGGTTGATGCCGGTCATCATCGCGATAATGCACGGCGCCGAACTCGACCGCATTGTTGCCTGCAAAAGAGGACAGCCGACCTGCGCCCCTTGAGCCCGAAGAGACGGACCGTGTTCAACGCAACGATGATGAAGGGAATGTCGAGATGAAGTCTCGCGTCAACCCCAGGACCATTGTGCTAGTGCTCGTCGTACTGGTTCTGCTGGCGGCGGTGCCTTCTTCCCTGCGCTACGCCTATCAGCATGGCGGATTTTATCTGCTCTCAGACGCGTTTCTGCGTGACCTGCCCAAACGGTTGAAGGGGCCTGGGCGCTTCCGGTTCGTCCTGCAACCCACGGTCGCCATCATCTTGGGAATTCGTGCGGGCATGGCCGACGCGCGAGCGGGCCGTCGTCCGTACATCCTCGGCCTGCTAGTGGATCGCGGGCAGCGCCTTGGCCTGCTGAAGGAAGCACTGGCGCAACTGGCCACGCTGACGGCGATCGCGATCCTGCTGGATGCCGTCTCGCAGTTTCTCATCCTCCGCGCAGTCTTTCCCGGAGCCGCGGTGGTGGTCGGTCCGGTGCTGATCGCAGTACCCTACTCGCTCAGCCGAGCACTGTCGAACCGTTGGGTGCAGCTTAAACGAGGCATCCGCTCAAGAACCGCCGGGTAATTGCGGTAAGATACCCATCACCGAGGCACTCAATGACAAACGACACCCGAATTTCGCCGTTCTCCCGCCGTTCGTTCCTGCAGGCGTCTTCCGCTGCGGTGGCGTTCCAGATGTTGAGTGAGCCGATGCTGGCGCAGGTGTCGCAGATGCGGCGAACGTTTCCGCCGGGAGCGGTGCGTATCAACGCCAACGAAAATCCGCTGGGCCCGTGCGCGGCCGCCCGCGACGCGGTCATCGCAGTTACCCCAGAAGGCGGCCGCTACCACTTCAACCTCACCGAGGAACTGGTTTCCACATTTGCCGAGCAGCAGGGTGTGAGGCCGGAAAACATCATGCCCTTCCCCGGTTCGACGCCGGCGCTGTATTACACGGTGGCGGCGTTCACGTCGCCCAAGGCGAGCTTCGTGATTGCCGAGCCCGGCTACGAAGCGGGCGCCGGGGCCGCCAAAGCGGTGGGCGCGCGAGTGGTCAATGTTCCTCTGACCAAGACGTGGGCACACGATGTTAAAGGTATGCTGGCGGCTGCGCCGGATGCAGGTCTGTTCTACGTCTGTTCGCCGAACAATCCGACGGGCACGCTCACCAGCCACGACGAGATCGAGTACCTGGTGGAGCACAAGCCGAAGGGCTCCATCGTGATGGTGGACGAGGCCTACATCCACTTCAGCGATGCGACGTCGTGTATTGACATGGTCAAGGCGGGCAAGGATGTCGTGGTCCTGCGCACATTTTCCAAGCTGTACGGCATGGCTGGGTTGCGTTGCGGATTCGCCATCGCGCGCCCCGACCTGCTGAAGAAGATCGACGCCTACGGCGGCATGGATCCCATGCCTGTCACTGCCAATGCGGCGGCTACTGCAAGCCTGAAGGAACCGGGGTTGGTGGCGGAGCGCAAGGCCGCGAACACCAAGGTTCGCGAGTCAACCTTTGCCTGGCTCGACAAGAACGGCTACACCTACTCGCCGTCGGTGTCGAATTGCTTCATGCTGAAAGCGGGCAAGCCGGCAAAGGAAGTCATTGGCGCGATGGCCAAGCAAAACGTCTTCATCGGACGCCCCTGGCCTTCGATGCCCGATTGGGTGCGCATCACCGTCGGCACGCAGCCGGAGATGGAACAGTTCCAGGCCGCGTTTCAGAAGGTGATGAAAGGCGAGGTCGTGGGACAGTTGCATGACCCGCTGCTGGAACGGAACCTGGACGGGGTGATCCGTCCGGCATAGGTCGTCCCTCATCGGCTGTACTGGTTCTGCTTCTTCTCGGCGTGGCGCTCGATCCCGAACTGGATGAGCCGGTCGATCAACTCGGAGTACTTCAGCCCGCTCGCCTCCCACAGCTTGGGATACATGCTGATCGAGGTGAAGCCGGGCATGGTGTTGATCTCGTTGACGTACATCTTGCCGGAGCGTGGATCCATGAGGAAATCGACGCGCGCCAGACCCGAGCAATCGACCGCCTGAAACGCGGCGATGGCCAGCTTCTGGACTTCCTTCATCTTGCTCTTCGTGAGCTGGGCGGGAATGATGGGCCGCGAACCTTCCACCAAATACTTGGCGTCGTAATCGTAGAACTCCTTGATGGGCACAATCTCCCCCGGCACGGAGGCCATGGGGTTGTCGTTGCCCAGCACGGAGCATTCAATCTCGCGGGCCTTCGCGTTCTCGCCGCCCACGCCCTGCTCGATGACCAGCTTACGGTCGAATTGGGCGGCCTCATCCATGGCGGCTGCCAACTCGGACGAACCGTGCACCTTGCTGATGCCGACGGACGAGCCCAAATTTGCGGGCTTCACGAATACCGGATATTTCAACGAGCCTTCGATGAGCTTGCGGGCCTTCTTCGGCTGCTCGCGCCACGCGCTGCGAAGCACGGTCACGTGCTTCACGATGGGCAGTCCGGCGTCGCGGAACAGCCGCTTCATGATGTCCTTGTCCATGCCGGCAGCCGAGCCCAGCACGCCTGCTCCGACATACGGAATGTCAGCCAGCTCGAGGAGGCCCTGGATGGTTCCGTCTTCGCCGAAGGTGCCGTGCAGCACCGGGAAAATCACGTCGACATTGATGGAGTTCGCCGCTGCATGGGTTTGCGGAGCCTCGCTCTCAAACGGCATCAGGGACGAGTGGTCGTGTCCTGGCATCGGCGGAACCACCACGCCTTCGCCTTTTGCGAGCACCGCTGCCGCAGAAGTCGCCTGCGGATCGCCGGCGCGCAGGTGGCGCTCCTCGGTCGCGGCCACCTTCTCGCCCTTCAGCAGTCGCTCCGCATGGGCGGCGGTCACCCAGCGGCCTTCCTTGGTAATGCCGATGGGCACCACTTCATACTTCTTCTTGTCGATGGCATTCAGCACCGAGGCCGCGGAGAGCAGCGAGACCTCGTGTTCGCCGCTGCGCCCGCCAAACAATACGCCAACGCGGAGTTTCTTCATGCTTGCAGTGTAAATCGACTGGCTGTGGATAGAGTTAGCTGGTCGGATGCGGCGCCGTTGTCTCTGCGAAAAAGGCTATACTGCGGCATGTTCATCCGGCTTGGCTACGAAATCGACTTCGAGATCCCGGCGCCGGTGGCGATGGTCGCAATGTTAAGCGTGCACCCGTCGCGAGTGCCCGATTTGCGCGCGCCGGATGAGCTTACGGTCGAGCCGGAGGTCGCGCTCACCAGCTACGCCGACCACTTTGGCAACCGCTGCACCCGGTTCGTCGCGCCTGCGGGACTGCTCCGCTTGCGAAATGCCACGTTGATTGAGGATCCCGGAACTCCCGACCCGGTTGCGCCGCACGCACAGGAGCACCCGGTCGGAGAGTTGCCCAACGACACTCTTATCTACCTGCTGAATAGCCGCTACTGCGAGGTCGATCGCCTGTCGAATATCGCCACCGAACTTTTCGGCGGCTGCACTCCGGGCTGGGGACGCGTGCAGGCCATCTGCGATTGGGTCAACACCCGGGTGATGTTCGGCTACCACCTCGCCAGCCCGACCCGCACGGCGCTCAACGTGTTCACTGACCGGGTGGGCGTGTGCCGCGATTATCAGCACCTGGCGATCGCCTTCTGCCGCGCCTTAAACATCCCGGCTCGCTATGCCACAGGATACCTGGGCGACATAGGTGTGCCCCTCATCCCGCCCATGGATTTCAGCGCGTGGTTCGAAGTGTATCTCGACAATCAATGGTGGGTCTTCGACGCGCGGAATAATATACCGCGGATTGGCCGGGTGTTGATTGCGACCGGCCGCGATGCGTCCGATGTCGCGATCACAACTTCGTTTGGAGCGGCTACGCTGGCGCGCTTCGCAGTGATGGCCGAGGAAAGCGAGCGATAATCTCTAAGCGGCACTCTCGTGCGGTTGAATCCTCTGGAGGCGGCGACCCAGCGCCGCCTTCACTCTCGACAGTTCATACGCCGTCTGTAGATTCATCCAGAATTCCGGCGTCGTGCAAAAAAAACGACCCAGCCGCACCGCCATGTCCGCACTGATGCCGCGCTTCTTGAGCACAATATCGTTCACCGATTGGGGTTTCACTCCCAGCGCCTTCGCCAGCGCATAGCCGCTCAACTTCATGGGGCGCAGAAACTCTTCCTGGAGAACTTCTCCGGGGTGTATCGCCCAGGCTGCTGGTGTACGCCTCGCAAAACTCATATCACCCTCCTGTTGGTACCCTGCTCAGTGATAGTCCGTTATCTCGACGTCGAATGTATCGCCGTCGCTCCACACAAAGCAGATCCGGAACTGGTCATTGATTCGAATGGCGTGTTGGCCCTTCCGGTCGCCGTGCAACGCATGCAGGCGGTTGCCGGGCGGAGATTCCAGGTCGATCAGACGGATCGCAGCGTCGAGCATTTGCATCTTCCGTCGCGAGGCCTTGCGCAGGTTCGCGGGCGGCCTCCCGGCCGATCGCCCGGTTTCCCAGAACTCGCGCGTCTCTTTGTCTGCGAACGACTTGATCACGGACGAGTTCCATCGTAGCCCTGCCGACTAATCATGTCAAACATGATTATCATGAAGCGCAGGATTACCGCTAGCTGAGATCTTTCCTTGCCCGCTCCAGGCTCTCCAACGTGCCCAAATCCCGCCAATGCGCCTCGTTCGCGCGATACGCCACAATCTTCTCGCCTTTGCCCGCTAGCCGCAGATAACTCTCGATGATGGAGAACACGCCGTCTTCGGTCATCTTCTCCAGCATTCGCGGCGAAATTACGTGCACGCCGCAGAAGGCCAGTGGGCGCAGCGGATCGGCCTGACGCGCCAGCTCCGTCCGGCCCTCCTTCTCAAACCGACGCCCACACAGCAGACCGTCTTCATCGAACAGCAGTTGCCGCGAGCTGCGGACGTTCCTGCACCGCCAGCGTGGCCAAGGCCTGCTGCGAGCGGTGGAACTCGCACCATCTGCGGCGAGGTCGATGTCGCTCACCACATCCACGTTGTGAAGCAGGAACGGCTCGTCGCTCGCATCTTGCAGGAAGAACCACGCCGCTTTCTTCAGTCCGCCGCCGGTGTCGAGCAGCGATCGTCTTCGCGCGAGATTCGATGCGCATGCCGAAGTTCTGCTTGGCCGCAAGATAGTCGACCACCATGTCGGCGAAGTGATGCACATTGACGATAACGTCGGTCACGCCAAACTCGCGCAGACGCGTCAGCGTGATTTCCAGCAGCGTGCGGCCATTGAGCTCGACCAGCGCCTTGGGGCGTTCGTCGGTCAGCGGACGCAGTCGAGTTCCGAGCCCCGCCGCCAGCACCATGGCTTTCATCGGCCTGCGCTTTCCAGTTCGCGATGATGCAGCACAACCGGCACACCGCGCTCACGCAAGTGTTTCGCCATCTGCTCGGCCAGGTACACCGAGCGGTGCTGGCCGCCCGTGCAGCCGAACGACACGGCAAGAGTTCTTGAACCCGCGCGACTGGTAGCTGTCGACGCTGGCGTCCACCAGCGACATCACGCTGGCGAAGTACTGCTGCACGCTCTCCTGCTGGTTCAGGAAGTCCGCCACTGGCGCATCTTTCCCGGTCAGCGGCTTGTATTGTTCCTCCCGCCCGGGATTCGGCAGGCTGCGCGCATCAAAGATGAAGCCTCCGCCATGGCCGGTCTCGTCCTTCGGCAGCCCGCGATGGAATGAGAAGCTGGTAATCCGCACCGTCAGCTTGTCGGGCTCAGGCGCAAAGCCCTGCAGCTTCTCCGACCCCAGCATGGCGGTGAAGACCTGCATGAGCGCCGGCAACTCCACCGGCAGCTTCACGTTGTGCAGCAGCCAGCGGATGTTCTTCAGCGCATACGGAACGCTCTGCAGAAACACCGGCTTGCGCTCGAAAAACCCGCGAAAGCCGTACGCTCCCAGCGCCTGCATCACCCGCACATAAACAAACGCGATAGTAGTAATGCAGAAACTCGTTCGCGGTCCAGGCGGAAGATACGTCGCCAGCGCGTCGAGATAGTGCTCCAGCAGTTGCTGGCGCAGCGCGGGTGGCAGGTCAGCTTTGGCGTCGAACAGCAGCGAGGCAATGTCATATTGCAGCGCGCCCTTGCGTCCGCCCTGGTAGTCCAGAAAATGCGGCTTACCGTCAACCAGCATCACATTGCGCGACTGGAAATCGCGGTAAAGAAAGTAGTCGCGGTCGGCCTCCAGAAGAAACTTGGTGAGCCGCGCGAAGTCTTTTTCCAGCGCCTGCTCGCTGAACGAAACTCCCGCCAAGCCGCAGAAAGTGGTACTTGAAATAGTTCAGGTCCCACGCAATCGACTGGCGGTCGAAGCTGGCGCGCGGATAGCACACCTTGTAGTTGAGCTTGTCGCGCATCTCCACCTGGAAGCGCGGCAGCACGGTAACGACCTTGCGGTAGGCTTCGACGACTTCAGGCGCGATGTCTTCGCCGCGGCGGTTCTGCGACAGGAACTGGAAGAGCGTCAGGTCACCGAGGTCCTCTTCGAGATAAGCACCGTTCTCGAGAGCTTCGGCGTAGATCTGCGGCACTGGCAGTCCGCCGCGCCGGAACGCCCGCGAAAACTCGACGAACGCAATATTCTCTTCGCGTACGCCGTACAAGAATTCCAATGGCGGAGTGCGTCTCGTTGGCCAGCCGGATGATGGCGCGCCCCGACCCGCCGAGTTGCCCGTGAAGAGGCTCCACCCGGGTCGGAGGCCCATGAAAGCTCTGCTCAAAAAGTCTTTCGAGAACGGTCATGAGTGTCGAAACAGTGCCTGTAGGCGCTATTCAATCGAGAATACAGCCTTTCGGGTAGCAGTCGCATGACCGGCGGAATCGGTGGCCAGTAATTCGACCTGGTAGTTTCCTGGCTGCAGCCCGGCCACCGGCAATGGTACGCCCATCGGAATCACCGGGTTGCCCGGAATGATCGAGGAAGAAGTGTCCGGAATATTCGCTTCGACCGCGGCCTTCCCAGTCTTTTCGTCCACGATCCGCATCTTCAGCCCCACTTTTGGCTGAGCCGCTTCAGCAATCACGGGCTCATAGACTTCGAGATAAATGGCAACCCGATCTGAGTTCTTGAAGCGGTTCGATGCCGAGGGTACGATTTGCAGTCCCTGCGTCACCAGCGGAGTGCGGTCTTGCAGCAGCTGCGCGTCCAGGGCAGACGACATGTCTGACACCTTATAGAACTGCTTGCTGATCGCCAGCGCGCTCATGCTGAAATCTTTGGGATCGTAGTGGTCCACCACCAGCGGCATCTCGAATTTTCCGAATTTCTCGCCCGAACTGACCGCCAACTTCAGCGTGTACTGTCCGCCGGCGATATAGAACTCGTTCTCGTAGTGGTAGGGCCGGCCGGCGAAGTTATCCAACTCGCTCTTGTCCAGATTTAATTCGGCGGTATCGCTGAACCGGGCCGCCACCGTTCCATCGGCCTTTACGGCCATACCAAGTAACGTTGACGACGGCGTGGTACTTGCCTTTGACCTTCTCAAACTGGATCGAACTGCCCGGGACATCCAAGGCGAGGTTGACCCGCGCCGTCTCGGGCGATGTGTAGAAGAAAGGCGTCGCAACCGACCCGGAAATGTCGCCTGCCTGATTACCCATCGCGCGTCCTTCAAGCTGCTGCGCGATCGGTTTTCCCGCCAGAAAATCGACTGGCTTGGTGGCGCAGTAACCACTCCGCGCCCGCACCTGTGCCCCGGAATGTTCCACTTTGACCCGAAGCGAATGGCACGCCCCTTCTCCCTTATCCGGCGGAACGTAGCCGAGCACGTAATACTGCGACTGGTCCTTCGCAATTTTCTCCAGCGCGGCGAGCAGGTCGTTGTTGTTTCCGATGACGAATCCGCCGGTCCCAACCGCCACCGCATATAGCACCTGCTGGTTGATTCCAGCCGAAGGTTGGAGCGGAGGAACGATCGTCCGGCTCTGGTTCCAACCAGGGTTCATAGCAATCGGCGTCGAGTAAACCGCCGGAGGCCGCGTACCGGTGGTACCGGTGCCTCCAGTCGGCTTGGTCCCTCCCCCGGAGCTTCCGCTTCCACCCGTCTTGACCTGTGCGACATAGATAAGACGCGGGGTTCCTGCGCCGCTAATTGCTGCCGCTTCGGCGTATGACGCAGTTTGCAGTTCCGCATCGTCTTGTTCATCCGGCATCTGCCACAACCGTCCGCTGGTTCGCACCGCCCCGGCCAGGCCGCGAACATCCACCGCATACACGGCCACGTTGGCTTTGTTGCAGGTGTTGATCAGCGCAGTCATCTCAGCTTCCAGGCCGGGACTAAGGGGAAATCCCGACGTCAGCCAAATCAAGGCCTTGCGCCCCGGAACGGAAGCCAGGCTGCGGGCAACGCTGCGTAAGGCCAGCAAGGAGTTGCGGTCTGAATATGAATCAAAACTGGCAAAAACGGGTGTCCCGAGCGAAGCCGTCTCGGGAAGGGCGGTCGAAATCACGCCGGCACTCACCGCCTTCTTCAGGCGCTCGCTGTCGTCGGTGAAATTCTGCGTCACCCGCATGGTCCCCGCGTAATCAATGACGGCCATGTACTCTCCCGGCCGCGAGTGCGCTTCTACAAACTTGGCTGCCGCCGCGCGCGCCCGGCCCTGCTCGGCAGGCTGCATCGAGTCGTCATCGAAGAACAGCACCATGTGCTGCTTCTGCGCATCGCCCGCTGAACCCGCCTGCTCCGAAGAGAAGCTGGAGACCTTCTGCTCCTGGTCGTCCTCCCACACCCGGAAATCCTTCTGCCGTCAGCCCCTGGACATAATTCCCCTGCTTGTCAGTCACCACCACATCCACCAGCACCAGGCGCGATTCCGCGCGAATGGTGGTCGTACCGGCGCCGCCGGAGGTTTCTCCCGGCTGTTGCCCGTGGACACGCCCGTAAGAAAGGCCGCCGCGCCCACTCAGCAGGCAGACCAGCACAAACGCCAAAGTTGCAATCGATACAAGACGCCGGTAATTCACGCCCACCTCCAACCGCTACGGGATGTCGACAACACCATTCTGTGCCGCCAGCTTGCCTTGTCCGTCGCGCGCCACCACTCGAACCACATAGGTCCCGGGCGCCACGTCGAAGTTGCTCTTCAGCGTGATGCCCGAGGCCAGCTTATTGCTGAGGGTTTCATCTTTAATGTGCATCTGAACCGTTTGGCTCTTTGCGGAAATGAAATTCGCATTGCGGTCGAAAAGCGCCGCCACCACCGTCAGGTCGTTCAGGTTCCGGCCGTCGGACTTGCGAAAGGCCATGTGTTGCACGTCCACATGAACCAGAACGTTGATGTGCGCCTTATCGTCGCCCGACCGGTAAAACTGTGCCTGCACTCGCAGTGGCAGTTCATGCATCTCATTCTGCGCAAAAACTTCTTCCTCAACTTCGCGCTGCGCGTCTTGCTTGGAATCGCTCGGCCTCGGCGCCACGTACCCGTTACGCGCCTGCACGGTGAGCCCCGCGCCTTGTTTGAGCTGGACCCGCAACTTATGGAACTTTCCGTCGCTCTTCAGGTCCTGGGGCTTGAACGCCAGCAGATACGAGTATTCGGGCACAGCCGTGAGTTTCTCCACGCCAGCGGCGAGATCATTGCGGTTGTGGAAGAAGGTGCCACCGGTTGCGTTGGCAATCTGCATCATCGAGTCGGTTTGCGCCAGGTCCGAAGCCGCCCGGTAGGTGTTCATTTCTGCCGGATAGACGGTGGACCCCGCCGCCCTCAGACTGATGTCAACTCCATTTGCGGGTGGAACGTACAAGACCTTTTATGTCGAGCGTGTTGATGACAACTCCCGCCCGTATCGCCCGATTCAGGTAATCGGTGAGGGCAGCTTGCTGCTCCCCGACGTAGATTCCAGCCGACAGAAAGACAATCGTCCGCTGGCCCAGAGAAGTAGTAATGCGGAGGACGGCATCGTTGATGCCCTGCAGCGTGAGTTGCATGCGCGCCCCACCCGCCTGCATCATCTGGCTGACGGCGGCATAGGTTGCAGCCTTGAAGACCAGCCGATGATGTCGCTTTGCCATCAAACTGGCAGGCATTGACCTCCTGCATCACCATCCGGAATGCCCGGTCATTGTGATACTGATCGATCTGCGCGGCAGTGTAGTAATCAATGGGAGGACAGTCTCCGACGCCGGGCCCGCCCACCGGCCTCGGCTTGAGCTGGCTGAGCGCCGCTCGCAGCTTTTGCGGGTCGCTGGTGAAATCCTGGTTGCCCTGCCCGGAAAGGGTCATGATGGCAACCGTCTCTCCGGGCTTGAGTGAGTTCACGCGCGGCTCGATCGCATTGCGAGCGCCGACCAGTTCGTTCGCGGTAGCGTCGATGTCATCGAAAAGAAACAACACGCGATGCTCGGTCGCGACTGTCGGTAGCACATGGCCCGAATTGCCGGCATCGGGAGTCTGCGACGGGGTTACGGCCGTGCCACCCACGTCGCGCTTCTCGACCGAAAACTTCGTGATGGTTTGCGGCTTGTTGTCGTCAAACAGCAGGAAGTCTTCCTGCTTCAAGTTCCCCACCGCGTTGCCCTGCGCGTCGCGCACCACCGCGCGCACCTCGACCAGGTTCACCTTCACCTGAAAGGTCTGAATCTCTTCGTGGGTGGTCAGCTCAGGAACATCGGCCGCGGTCGCCGCGGGAGGCCCGGCAGAGGGCTTGCCCGGCTCGTTCGATGGGGACTGCGCACGGGCCACACCAGGCGCGAACACGAACACCGCTATAAACAGGTAACCAATGCGCCAGACGAAGCTGTTTCGCGACCGTTTCCGGCAGTTCACGACGCTCTCATGCGGTGGATTCATTGGAACTTCGTAAAGGTGGCCAGCGTGCCCACCGGCGGTCACAGAAATCAAGGCCCCGGGCGTTCCCCGAGGCGCCCGCTTCTGGCTCAATCCTACAACCGAATGGGAAAGCCAGCTAGAGCGCCCGGAGGACGAGAGGCTACAAGATTTTCTTCCCAAACGCCGACAGCGCCAGCTCCACCGCCAGCTCCGCCGTCTGGTTGCGCTCATCGAGCACCGGGTTCACTTCCACGATCTCGAAACTCAGCATGCGGCCGTGGTCGGCGATGATCTCCATCGCGAGGTGCCCTTCGCGATAGGTGGCGCCGCCCCACACCGGAGTCCCCACGCCCGGCGCGTCTTCCGGATCGATCCAGTCCATGTCGAGCGAGACGTGATAGCCGACGGTGCCGCGCCCCGCCAGCCGCAGCGCCTCTTCCATCACCGTACGCATCCCGCGCTCATCGATGTCGCGCATGGTGAAGGCATGAACCCCCGAGCGCTTGATGTTGTCACGCTCGTTAGCGTCCACATCGCGAATTCCCACCAGCACGCAATTGTCGGGCTTCACTTTGGGACTGAAATTGTAGAGATTGGCCAGCGGCGAGTCCCACAGCCCCATGATGGCGCCCAGCGGCATGCCGTGCACGTTTCCGCTGGGAGAACTTTCGGGCGTATTGATGTCGCTATGGGCGTCGATCCAGATGAGCCCGATCTTCTGGTGCTGCCGCCGGTAATACTCGGCCACTCCTGACACCGTACCCGCCGCGATCGAGTGGTCCCCGCCGAGCACGACGGGGATGTGTCCGCTCTCCAGCGTCTTCACCACCAACTCAGCTTCTTTAGTGCAGGTGTCCGTGATTTCGGTGAGGTACTTGGCGCGGGGGTCGCCTTCGGGCCGCGTCTCCAGCACCGCAACCGAAACGTTGCCGCCGTCCTTCACTCTGTAGCCAAGTTCCTCCAGCTTGCTTTCCAGTCCGGCGACGCGCACCGCGGACGGTCCCATGTCCACTCCCCGGCGCGACTGACCCAGGTCGAGCGGCACTCCGATGATGCGAATCTGCTTTGGTTCGTCAACGTGTTGCAGCGGTTTGGTAGCTGGACTGGTTGCCATATGTTTCACCTTAGGCTTCTAACACCCGTTGGCGAGGCCCGTACTTAAGAATCACCACGGAGGCACTGAGTTCACTGAGAAACAAAAATCAATACAACTCTCCGTGCCCTCTGCGTCTCCGTGGTGAATGATTTTGGTCGCGCGGCGCTGAGTGTACTACGGATACAGCCTGGTCAGCGTCCGCGCGAACGGAATCGTCTCCCGCACATGGTCCAGCCCGCAGATCCACGCCACCGCGCGCTCGATGCCCATGCCAAACCCGGCATGCGGCACCCCGCCGAACTTGCGCAAGTCAAGGTACCACTTGAACGACTCTTCCGGCAGCTCATGTTGATGGATGCGCTCCAGCAGTAGCTCATACGAACCCATACGCTGCGAGCCGCCGATGATCTCTCCATAACCTTCGGGCGCCAACACATCGACGCACAGTGCAAGGTCAGGCCGCTCCGGGTCGGGCTCCATGTAAAACGCCTTCACCGCCGCCGGATAGCGATGCACCATCACCGGACGGTCGAACTGCGATGAGATGTAGGTCTCGTCCGGCGAGCCGAAGTCGCCACCGTACTCGAACTTGTTCTCGACCAGTCCCTTGGCGTGCGCCTCCTGCAACATCTTTACGGCCTCGTCGTACGTAATGCGCGGGAACGGCGTCGCAATCTTCTCCAGCTTGCTGATATCGCGGCCAATCGTCTCCAGCTCCGGACGCCGCTTCTCCAGGCACTTCTTCACAATCGTCGTGATGAAGTCCTCCGCCAGCACCATCAGGTCGTCGAGCGTGCCGTACGCCAGCTCAGGCTCCACCATCCAGAACTCGGTGAGGTGCCGCCGCGTCTTCGACTTCTCCGCACGAAACGTCGGCCCAAAGCTGTACACCTTGCCCAGCGCCATCGCCGTCGCCTCGATGTAGAGCTGCCCCGACTGCGTCAGGTAGGCCTGCTCCTCGAAGTAGTCCACCGGAAACAGCGTCGTCGTACCTTCGCACGCCGCGGGCGTAAGAATCGGCGGATCGGTCAGCGTAAAGCCGCGATCGTCGAAGAAGTCACGCGCCGCCTTGATGATTTCCGCCCGCGTCCGCAGTATCGCGGCCTGTCGCGGCGAACGCATCCACAGATGCCGATGCTCCATCAGGAAATCGACGCCGTGCTCTTTCGGCGTGATGGGATACGGATCGTCGGGATTCACCCGCTGCACAACCTGGGCATCCGTGACGTCCATCTCGTAGCCGCCGGGAGCGCGCTTGTCGGCGCGAACCTTGCCGGTCACGATCACGCTCGACTCCTGCGTCAGGGTCTTGATCGACTCAAACAGCTCGGGCGATACCTGGCTCTTGACCACCACGCCCTGGATAATGCCGCTGCCATCGCGAAACTGCGGAAACAAAAGCTTCCCACTCTCCCGCAGGTTGTACAGCCAGCCGCGAATGATGACCGACTGCCCCTCGTGCTTCCCAACTTCCCGAATCGTCGTAACTGTCGCCGTTATCTCTTCCATAAGTCCTGTCTTTCAAGTCTTAGGTGGAGCACCACTTCAGCGGTGCATCACACACACTTTATAAGTATTGTCATCCTGAGCGAAGCACTCGCCGGATTCATCTTCGGCCCGCGTCTTTTGCGGGCCGGGCGAGTGCGGAGTCGAAGGACCTGCTGTTCCCCCACCTGCCAACTACACTTCAAGCAATCCATACACCTCCGCCATCTTCGCGGATACATTCTCCCCATCCACGCCCTCAATCTCCAGCACCAGCGCCGGAACCTGCGGTGCCGCCGCGCAACAACTCCATCGTCTGCTTCCAGTCAATTGTCCCGCCACCCGGCCACAAGTGCGCGTCGCGCTGGCCGTCGTTGTCGTGGATGTGGGTGGTGCGAATCAAATCTTTCAGCGTCTCGAACGCCTGCGGAATTCCCGGTGACATGTGCGCGTGTCCCACATCGAAGCACACGCCAATATCTGTAAAGCGCCCAGCGTGCAGCAACTCCACCAGGCCTTCGGGCGTTGAAAGCTCGTTGGGAATATTCTCCACCACCACCTGCACGCCCAGCGGCTTGGCGAAGGCACGCAGGTGTTCCAGCGAGGTCATGGCCGCTTCCAACTTCTGGCCACTCGCGCTCTCTCCGCTCACTCCTACGTGCTGCACCAGAAACCGGAAAGGCGCGTGCTCTGCCACTTCAAGAGCGCGCTTGATCTCGTCCATGGCAGCGATCCGGTCGCGCTTTTCCACCGCTGCAATATTCAGCGGAGGCGCGCCGCTCCTGCCCGAAATCGTCATCGCCGTGCATAGGCGCATGCAGTGAGTGAAACGCGATGCCTGTGCTGCGAAACCAGTTGGCGATCTCGCGCACGTGCTGCCGGTCGCTGTAGTTGAAGTGCCCGCGCGCTCCGAAAATTTCAATCGCCTCGGCGCCGCCGCGAACCATCTCGTCCAGCAGGCCAGGATGCAGCCGCTCCCGCCGCGCATGCACCAGCGTTGACATCGCTCGCCGCATCAGAAGCCCGCCGCTTTCCCGTTGTTGCGTCCATCGCTGGCGCCCAGCCGCTCGCCCGTCTTCGGGTCGATGGCAATGCACTCGGCGTCGCCCCAGAATTCGCGGTCTGTCTTCAGTTGGTGGCCCATGCCTTCCAGAATGCCCAGCGTGTCGGGCGAAATACCGTACTTCTCCAGCATGATCTTGTCAGGTAGCCATTGATTATGGAACCTCGGCGCGTTCACCGATTCCTGGATGTTCAGCCCGTAGTCCACCACACCCATCATCACGTTCGCCACCGTTGTAATGATGGTGGGCCCGCCCGGAGAGCCGAGCACCAGAAACAGCTTGCCATCCTTAAGCACCATCGTCGGCGTCATCGCCGACAGCGGACGCTTGTTCGCGCCCACTGCGTTCGCCGGCCCTTGGATCAGCCCATACATATTCGGTACGCCCTGCTTCACCGCGAAATCGTCCATCTCGTTGTTCAGCAGGAATCCCAGCCCCTCGGCGGTCACGTGCGAGCCAAAACTGTCATTCAGCGTCGTGGTCACCGACACTGCATTCCCTTCGGGATCAACCACCGAGTAATGCGTCGTGTGCTCCGGCTCCTGCACATATTTGGGCTGCGGATTCGCCGCCGCATACTGGTCCAGCTTGGTAAAGATCGCCGGACGCTTCACGTCATTCGCTGGCGTCGCCCGCCGCAGCGGAATCGTCTCCCGCCACGCCGCGGCGTAGCGCTTGTCAATCAGTTGCGCCACCGGAATCTTCGCGAAATCGGGATCGCCCATGAACTCGGCGCGGTCGAAGAACGCCCGCTGAAACGCCTCGGCCGTCAGGTGAATGCTCTCGGCCGAGCGGTTGCCCTGCTTGGCAAGATCGTAGCCTTCGAGAATGTTGAGGATCTCCACCAGCGCCACGCCACCGGACGACGGAGGCGGCGCGCTAATCACCTCGTAACCGCGATACGTCCCCCGGATCGCCTGCCGCTCCTTCACTTCGTACGACGCCAGGTCCTCGGCGGTAATCAGGCCGCCGCCCTTCTGCATCGCCGCCGCCAGCTCCCGCGCCATGTCACCGTGGTAGAAGTCATCCGGGTTCTTCGCGATGCGCTCCAGCGTCTTCGCCAGCTCCGGCTGTTTGAAAGTATCTCCCGGCTGGTAGAAGTTGCCGCCGCGCTGAAAAATCCGTTTGGACTCCTCGAACTTCGCCAAGTCGTTATCGTGCAGGTCCATGGCCGTGCTGTAGTCGAGCACGAAGCCGTCGCGCGCCAGGCGGATCGCCGGCTCCATCACCTGCTTCAACGTGAGCTTTCCCCAGTGCTTCTGCGCATACGCCAGCCCGGCTACCGATGACGGCACGGCGATCGCCTTATACCCCAGCGTGCTCATGTCCTTGATGACGTTGCCGTCTTTGTCGAGGTACATATTGGCGGTGGCTTTCGCGGGCGCTTTCTCGCGGTAATCGAGAAAGTGCACTTCACCATCGGCCCGGCGAAATAGCATGAACCCCCCGCCGCCGATATTCCCGGCCTCGGGATGCGTGACCGACAGCGCGAAGCCGACCGCAACCGCCGCATCCACGGCGTTGCCCCCGGCCTTCATGATCTCCACCCCGGCGTCAGTCGCGTCCGGCTGCACGGTCGCTACCATTGCTTTGGGCGCATGCGACGGGCGCACCATGTTCCCCGCCAGCGCATGAGCACACAAGGCGAGGGCAAGCAACCCGAACAGAATGGCCGGTTTCAGCTTCATAAAAGGACGACAGAGGGACGAAGCCAGCCGCCGCTCACAGGCAGCTTCCGACTGGGAAAGTCCAAGTAATCGAGGCTAGACGACCCCTCATCCAGAGTCAAATGAACCGGTTCCCTCCCGGTTGCGCCACGGCCTTATGGTCCTCGGAAAATTTCCCATCGCTCAGTCGTAGCAATACGCTCGACAAATCGGCCCACTTGTCATAACGTTCCTTCCACCCGCTTTTTACCGTTTAGGATTCGCGCTCACGGAGTCGCCGCTCATGCCATGCCTGCTTACCATTGATTCGATGGTCGGTACCCGGACCGCCGCCAACGTCCCTCCCTATCAAGTAGTCGCTCAGGGTACGGCCTCCTGCAGCCTCGTCAACGTAGTGTTCGACTCGCGAGTCACTGCCGACAGTCCCGCCTCGCCTGACGGCAGGTCGTTTCCTAACGTCCCTGCCCCCGGCGGCCGCTGGACGCTGGTCTTCCCTCCGGTTGCTACGCTCGCCTGTGGTTCTCGCCTCAAGCTGACAATTTCCTGCGTCGACGACGTCACCTGCTCCGTCAGCACTCAGGTCAATTTCGACTGCGTAGTTCAACCATCGCAATGTCCACAGGTGGTCCTCGTGACGCCGGTCGTCGATCCCTGCGACTCTAGCGGCCGCAAGCCGGCCACCCTGGAAGCGATCTTCACCAATGTCGCCGCCGGCACCTCCGTCTACTGGGATTTCGGCGACGGCAACTACTCGGCTCCGCACGCCGTCACCACTCCCAGCGACGACTGGATCCTAAATAATCCAAAACACCTTTATTTCCCCGGTTCCTACGTCGCAATGCTGAAGTCGTTCTCACCAGCCGGTTGCGCCGACTTCATGGTCCCGGTAGAAGTCTCGGCTTGCGAGCCCGCGTGTCCCAACGTGCAGCTCAAAATCGCCAACACCGGAGATTGCGACGATCATGCCCGGCGTCTGGTCACTATCGGTGCCACCGTGCAGAACGCTGCTCCCGGCACAAGTCTGCAGCTCGACTACGGCGACGGCAACTTCTCTGAGGTGCGTTCGGTCTCGGGCAACCAGGACATAACGTTCGCTCCCCATCCCTTCCTGCCTCCGGGGCCGTACGAGGTTAAGGCCATCGTGGTCAGTCCTGCCGGATGCCCAGGCTCGAACCCATTGGAAGTGCGCGATCTCCGTTCGTGCGGCTCCAACGGCGGAACGGCCACCGGCGGCAATACAGAAGACAACGGAACCTATCCGCCGCGCTCTCCCCGGCCCTGGTATTGTGCCTGGCTCGAAGCCATCTGGATGTTCGGGTTCATATGGTTCCTCGTGCTCAGCCTGGTCACACTTTGCGTGGGACTGGCCGGCGCCCAGGTCTTGGCCCAGACCGTCGTGACCGGTCTGCTCTTCTGGTTCTGGGTTGGCTTCTTCGCAGTCAGCGTCCAACTGCTGATCAGCTTCACTCTGACCGCCCTGGGCATCGCCGTCATCGCCCTTTTTCTGTGGATTCGCCTCTGCCACCCCAGCCGATGCCGCATTCTCGGCGACTTCTGTTGGGTCTTGTTCTGGAGCTCCATGATTTGCGGAGTCTTGGCAACTTCCGTAGGTGGCGTGATACCGCCGGTGTTCCTCTACCCACTACTGCTGGGACTGGTGTACGCCGGGGTCTCCGATTACACCCGCGCTCAAGGTTGCGTTGAACCCGACAAGTACAGCTTGCCGTTCCTGCGCTGACGCAATCGCGCGCTCGACTCGCGCTGCGCTCAGTTGCGCTGAACCGACCTCTTCAAGCCGGTTTTACACCGGCTTGTTGTATTATTTCTCCACTCGGTACCCGTATGTTCCCTCTTCGCGGCTTCACTTGACGTTAGCTCCTGCCTGAAGGACCGGTCCGGTCGTTTCCCAGATTCCTTCTGCAACCAAGTTAAGGAGCCGCAACCATGCGCAAGCTTTTTCCGTTCGCCTTTGCCGTGCTGCTGTCGTTGTCCGCCTTCGCGCAGCAATCCCGCCACTTTACCTTTCACTACGCCTTCACGGTACGTAACGTCCAGCCTGGACAAAAGCTCGAAATCTGGTTTCCCGAGGCCCGCTCCGACCAATTCCAGGACGTAAAAATCACCTCTGTCACCGCCGACTTGCCGCTCAAGACGACCCGCGATCCCAAGTTCGGCAACACCATCTACCACGCCGTCGCACCCAAAACCGCCAAAGACGAGTACTCCTTCGACGTGCAATACGACGTCGTTCGCCGCGAGCGCATCGGACTGCCGCGCCCCGGCCAGCAGCCGCAACTCGTCAAGGCATCGGCGAAAGAGGCCAGCGTCTATCTCGCGCCCGACAAGCTCGTCCCCACCACCGGCAAGCTGGCCGATATCGCCGCCCAGCAGGTGCAGGGACAAACCGGCAACCTCAATCGCGCCCGTGCCCTCTACAACTACGTTTTCGCCACCATGAAGTACGACAAGACCGGCACCGGCTGGGGCCGCGGCGACGCCGAGTGGGCCTGCGACTCTAAGCGCGGCAACTGCACCGACTTCCACTCGGTGTTCATCTCGATGGCCCGTTCGTTGGGCGTTCCCGCGCGCTTCGAGATCGGCTTTCCCATTCCCGCCAACAAGAACTCCGGCGACATCCCCGGCTATCACTGCTGGGCCGAGTTCTATGACCCGCAGTACGGATGGGTTCCTGTGGACATCTCCGAAGCCTGGAAAGACCAAAGCAAGAAGGACTACTTCTTCGGCGCGCACGACGTGAATCGCGTGCAGTTCTCCATGGGACGCGATCTCGTCCTCAGTCCACCCCAGGCCGGCGAGCCGCTCAACTACTTCGTCTACCCCTATGTCGAAGTGGACGGCAATAAATGGGAGAACGTCTCCAACCACTTCTCGTTCACTGACATCGCGGCCGTCAGCGCGTCCGCGGCGGGCCGGTAGTCATTCATCGGGAATTCGGTATGGGGTGCACCAGGTTGTGCCGTGCTTTTCGGCGCTACCTGGGTCTCACGCGCTTTACTCCGGGTGCCCACCGAATTGCGACACTTGCGAACCAATGGGTCAGTCGTTTTACAATCTGCGGATGCTGAAAAATCGCTCCGTCCCAACCGATATCTTGATACCGCATATCGTTTACCAGGACGTTGCCGCTGCAATCGACTGGCTCACAAAGGCATTCGGTTTTGCCGAACACTTCCGCTACGGCGATCCCGCCCAGGGTGCGCAAATGCACCTCGGCAATGCCTGGATCATGCTGTCAAGCACACGCCCCGGACGCGCCACGCCGGCACAAGCTGGCGGCTGGACGCAAAGCCTCACCATTTTCGTGGACGACGTTGACGCGCACTATCGCCGTTCGAAAGCTGCCGGTGCCAGGATCGTCGAAGATCTGCACGAAACGGAATACGGTGAGCTTCAGTACGCTGTCGACGACCTCGACGGCCACCTGTGGATTTTTTCTCGCCACGCGCGTGATGTCAGCCCTGACGAATGGGGAGCGAAAATCGCTGGCCGATGAACCCCTTGGCATTCGGCTACGCTGATTTCTCCAGTTCCACGCCGTATCGTTTTGCCGCCTCCTGTATCCGCTTCCACGCCGCACGGCGTTCCGCCTCCGTGACGCCCTCCACCTGATTGAAACGCGCCGCCGCGTTACGCACGTGGGAGGCGTTTTCCAGCGGCTCCTTCCTTTGCTTGGGAAATGCAAACTTGGTCGCCGGTATTTTGTCGCGAGTCGCAGCCTTAAGCTTAGCCATCTTCCTTCTCCTTGCCCTTTGTTGCACGCGCGGGCCGACGCGGTTCTTACTCATTTTGCTTTTGATGCAAACCGCTGTCTCTAGGTTGAATGCTGAATTTCGTTTATTTAATACCTGATGCCTCGCTGTCATACGTTAAAGAGAGGTTCCTGCTTGGGGCACCGCGGCCGCGAGGTTGCGGGTGTCCCCGTTCAGAATTCTCCGAACGTTGGCACCAATCGGCGAAGCGAGCGCATCTCATACTTTGAAATCGGCCCCGCGCTGCGTCGTTGGGTTGGACTATCGAAGATGAACAGTGTCAGAGGATCGACGGCGGGTATGAGGCTGCGAAGTTCGGATTTTTACTGTTTCTCCGAACGGAGCCGACACGGTACTTACGCCGATCCACGGTCCGACCGCATGAGACCCACCCTTGCCGTCCTGCTTTTTTGACGACCGGCTCGGACAAGGGTCTCGCTCCCCACGCGATATAATGTGAAATTGCGTTCGAGCCCTGATTTCTAACAGTATTTCTGCGGAAGGAAACCATGCCTACAGATATTGTCATGCCCCAGATGGGCGAATCGATCTTCGAAGGAACCATCACCAAGTGGCTTAAGCAGCCCGGCGACAAGGTCCAGCGCGATGAACCCCTGTTCGAAATCTCCACCGACAAAGTTGACGCCGAAATCCCCGCGCCTGCCTCCGGCACCTTGCAGGAAATCAAGGTTCAGGCCGGTAACACCGTGCAGGTCAACACCGTCGTCGGCGTAATTGGTGACGGCGACGGAGCCGCAGCTCCCGCCCCGGCCAAAGCCGCACCCGCCCCCGAAGCGAAGAAAGAAGCCGCGCCTCCACCACCGCCGCCGCCCGCGCCCGCCGCCGCGCAGCCCGAGCCTGAAGCCGAGTCCGGCGAGCAAGGGCGCGTACGCTCCAGCCCGCTGGTCCGCAAGATCGCGAAGGAGAACAACGTCGACCTCGCCAAGGTTCCCGGCACCGGCCTCGGCGGCCGCATCACCAAGGAAGACATCGAGGCCTTTATCGCCAAGCATGCCGGCGGAGCACCTGCTCCTGCCGCGGCTGCTCCTGCACCTGCTGCGCCGGCGCCAAGCTACGAAGCTCCGTCAGTTCCCGCCGTCACCGCGCCGCTACAGCCTGTCGGGGGAGTGACTCCCGGCGAACTTGTACCCATGAGCACCATGCGCAAGAAGATCGCCGAGCACATGATCATGTCGAAGCGCACCAGCGCGCACGTGCACGGAGTCTTCGAAGTTGACATGACCCGTGTCGTCAAGCTTCGCGAGAAGATGAAGGCCAAGTTCGAAGCCGCCACCGGCAACAAGCTGACGTACACTCCGTTCTTTGCCCGCGCCGTGGTGCACGGCTTGCGTAAGTTCCCCATCGTCAACTCCTCGGTCGAAGGCGACAACATCCGCTACCACGCCTCAATCAACCTTGGCATCGCCGTCGCTCTCGATTGGGGCCTGATCGTGCCTGTCATTAAGAATGCCGAGGAGCGCAGTTTTGTCGGCCTGCAGCGTGCCGTCACTGACCTCGGTGAGCGCGCCCGCAGCAAGAAGCTCAAGCCCGACGAAGTCCAGGGCGGCACCTTCACCATCACGAACCCCGGCATCTTCGGGGCCAAGTTCGGCATGCCCATTATCAACCAGCCGCAGGTGGCCATCATGGGTGTCGGAGGCATCACCAAGAAGCCCGTCGTCCTCACCGACAAAGACGGCAACGACTCGATCGCCATCCGCTCGATGATGCATCTCAGCATCGGCTACGACCATCGCATCATCGATGGCGCAGTCGCCGACCAGTTCATGGTTGAAGTCAAGAAGTTCCTCGAAAACTGGAACGAAGAGCTGCTGTAGTGCCGTCTAACAACTTCGACAATAGCGGCAGGGCGCAGTCCCTGCCGTTCTAGTTTTTCGGCAAAGGGCGTAGGAGCGCCGCGATACAATCCGCACAGATGGATTTCACTCCCACAACACCGCCGGCAGGAGCTTTCTCAAGCCACTTCGCCGACGTGCCCGAGCCCAGTAGCGAACCGCAACTCCACGGCCCGGTGCTGGTGGTACCGGCGCCGAAGCCCCCGAAGCTTAAGCACCTGTGGCTTCTGCGCTTGATGCTGGTGGTCAAGGTGCTCTTCTGCCTCGAAATCGGAATCGTCCTGATGGTCGTTCCCTGGACCACACTATGGACCAACAATCCACTGCTGGCGGGCTTCCCTGCCCTCAAGGAATTCCTGAACCAGAACTTCGTCCGCGGGCTGGCCAGCGGGCTGGGCCTCATCGACATCTGGATCGGCGTCGCCGAAGCCGTCACCTACCGCGAACGCCCGTAACAAGCCGCTGGCCACCTACACTCCCCTTGGCCTGATATACCTATTCTTTATGAAAGATGACGCCAAATTGCACCCCAACCAGCGGGCTCCGCTGGCATACGAAAACAAGAGCTTTCTGGATGGGCCGGACGGGCGGATCCTGCGCATCCTCTCCGAGTACCAGGAACCGCTCTCGAAATTCCGCCGGGAACGCATTCAAGACACCATCGTTTTCTTCGGCTCAGCCCGCATCCATAGCCGCGAAACTACCGAGGCGGCACTCCAGGCGCTACGCGCGGAGAGCGTCGCTTCAGCCGAGGCGCGGGAGCGCATTCGGCGGACGGAGTCGGATGTGGCCATGTCGCGCTACTACGAAGATGCGCGACGGTTGGCATTCCTCATCAGCAAATGGACTCAGACGATTTCCCAGCCCCGGCATCGCTTCGTCGTCTGCACCGGCGGCGGACCCGGCATCATGGAAGCCGCCAATCGCGGCGCCTACGAGGCGGGAGGCAAGACCATCGGGCTGAACATCCACCTGCCCTTCGAACAGGTGCCCAATCCGTACATCACGCCCGAGCTGAACTTCGAGTTTCACTACTTCTTCATGCGCAAGCTTTGGTTCGCCTACCTCGCCAAGGCGTTGGTCGTGTTCCCGGGGGGATTCGGCACCTTCGACGAGATGTTCGAGCTCCTCACCCTGACGCAAACCCGCAAGCTGAACAAGCACATCTCCGTATTGGTCTATGGGCGGGAGTACTGGGAAAAGATCATCAACTTCCAGGCCCTTGTGGATGCGGGTACCATCTCGGCGGAGGACCTGGATCTGATCCACTGGGCCGATGATCCGGACGCAGCGTACGAGTTTCTGCGGGCGGACTTGGAACACCACCACATTCAGCACAGTGGTCCGCCGGATAAGGGTCCGGACCTCGTCCGGACGCGGTTCTGACCGGTAGTTAAGGACGAATTAATTGCTCGGCGGAGCCCTTGCCCGCCCACCCCAAGAGCTGCTTATGGTCGAAAAGTGCTATCCCCCCACTTTTGTAACTCGCACGAAATCTGTATCCATCGTAAACTGATGCCCGCATGCATTTGGGACTCGAGGTGGTGGGCCGGAGCGAGGTGGGGCGCGTTCGTCTGTCAAACGAGGACAGCTACGGCTTCGACCTGCGCCACGCGGTCTTCGTAGTTTGTGACGGCATGGGAGGCCACGCTGCAGGCGAAATTGCCAGCAAAATCGCGGTCGAGACCGTGCTGTCTTACTTTCGCGACAAAGAACCGCTGGCCGCCGACGCCGCGCTGTTTGACGCTCCTCTCGGCGCGCAGATGCTATCAGACGCGGTTAATAAGGCCAACGAGAACATCTTGGACTATGCCCAGGGCAACGCCAGTGCCAGCGGGATGGGCACCACTCTAGTGGCGGCCAGGTTCGACGACGGCAAGTTCACCATCGCCCACGTGGGCGACAGCCGCATTTATCTGCTGCGCAACGACGCCCTCCTGCAACTCACCGAAGACCACTCGCTGGTGATGGAGCAGGTCCGCCGGGGCATCATGACGCTGGAAGAGGCGCGCCACTCCACCGCGCAACACATCATCACGCGGGCGCTGGGGACTGAAGACAACAGTCCTCCCGACCTGGCTGAGTTCCCTGCCGAGCCGGGAGATGTCCTGGTGCTCACCACCGACGGCGTGCTGCGGCACCTGGAAGACCCACAGATCCACGAAGTCCTGCGCGATGCGCCGTCGTTGCAGGCGGCTTGTGACAAGCTCATCGATCTCGCGATCGATGCTGGCGGCGAAGACAACGCCACTTGCGTCCTCATACGGGTGCGGCAGGAAAACGGCGAATCGCTTCTGGCCAGCACGAACTAATCCAACCTCTCTCTCCTCTGGTACACTCGTGTGTTTTGTTATGCCGCTGTGCGGCACCCGAGGCACTCATGGAAATTAAAACGGTAGGCGTCATTGGAGCGGGCACCATGGGCAACGGCATCGCTCATGTGTTCGCAAAGTGCGGATATGCGGTAGTACTCGTCGATGTGGAACAACGGTTTTTGGATCGGGGCGTGGAAACCATCCGGAAGAACCTCGAGCGCGAGGTGACAAAGGAGAAGATCTCCGCCGCTACGCGCGATGCGGCGATTGCTCACATCACGGCCACGGTGGAACGCTCCCGGCTGGCGGCGTGCGATTTCGTCGTGGAGGCGGCCATCGAGCGCTTCGAGATCAAGTCGGAGCTGTTTCGCGACCTGGACAAGTTGTGCCGGCCGGAAGTCGTCCTTTCATCGAACACGTCGTCGATCTCGATCACCAAGCTCGCCGCTGTGACCAAGCGGCCTGACAAGGTCATCGGGATGCACTTCTTCAATCCTGTCCCAATGATGAAGCTGGTGGAAGTCATTCGCGGGCTGGCAACCTCGGACGAAACTTACTCGACCGTGAAGGCGCTGGCAGAATCGCTGGAGAAGACGCCGGTGGAGGTCAACGACGCTCCCGGATTCGTCTCCAACCGCGTGCTGATGCCGCTGCTCAATGAGGCCATGTACGCTGTGATGGAAGGCGTCGCCACGCCGCAGGCTGTCGATGAGGTCTTCAAGCTGGGCATGGCGCATCCCATGGGACCGCTGACGCTGGCCGACTTCATCGGACTCGACGTCTGCCTCGACATCATGCGGGTGATGCTCGCGGGCTTGGGCGATCCGAAATACCGGCCCTGTCCGCTACTGATCAAGATGGTGGATGCCGGCTGGCTGGGACGCAAGTCGGGCCGAGGGTTCTACCAGTATTAGGGACCCATGACGAACACTTCACCTCGGACGAGCTCACTGATTTACCTATTCGCCGCTGCGTGCGGCATATTTTCCGGCTGGGTCAACCAGAAGGTGGACGATGCGCTGCTCACGGCGCTCTGCATGGTTGGGTTTGCCATGCTCTTCGGAGCGTGGAAGCCGGAGCGGCCGTGGCGCTGGGTGCTGATCGTCTGGATTGGTGTCCCTTTGGTGATGGCCTACTACGCCTTCGTCGTGCGCTGGCCGCATGATCGAGGGCAGATCTACGGCGCCTTCCTGCAGGTGCTCGCAGCCAGCGCTGGGGGCTTCGGCGGACACTTCATGCGGCAGATGATCGACCACGTCTTTCTGACGAAGAAAGACTGACTTGGACGCTGCATCTCGACATTCTGTGGCCGTGATTTCCTAGTTCGCCCGCGTTCGCCGGGCCTTGGGAACTGGCTTTCTCGGCGGCGGTGGCCGAAACAAGCGCTTGGCGGTCTTTTCTTCCCATGCGAGAAGCTCGGCGTCCGCATCTTGCACGAGGCGCACAAAAGTCTCGCCCAACGGCGACAGACTGCGGTGAGCAAGACGCACGATAGCGAAGTTGGCCCGCACCCAATCGGGCGCCGGGATGGCGACCAGGTCCCCGCGCTCCAGTTCGTCAGCCATTACGTTCAGCGGCAAAATCGCCACCGCATCCGACTCCAGCGCGACTGTCTTCATCATCTGCAGCGACTCGCAGGCAACCGCCACCAGCGACCTCGTGCCCAGCCTGGCCGCTCGCTGCGCTCCCAGCAGCACCCCGGCCAGTTCCTTAAACATAGCCGTGCTGAACCGCGAGGTGGTAACGAAAGGATAGTTCCAGGATTCTTCCACCGGGTCCCTGTTCTCATTCTTGAGCAGTGGATGGCCGGCGCGCAGCACGAGGTAGCCAGTGTGATTCTGCAGCTTGACCACCTCCAGTTCCGGGTCGCTCTCTGCAGCGCTTCCATCCATCACGGCCAGGTCGAGTTCCCGCTTGCGGACCAAGGGAAGTAGGTTAGCAAAGTTGTCGTTAATGACGCTGATGCGCACCTGGGGGTGCTCGCGCAGCAAGCGGCCGATGGCGCGATCGACGAACATGTTGGAGGGATAGGTCCCGGCGCCGATGCGCAGTTCGCCCTTCTCCAATCCCTTTAGCAGGTCCATTTCGCGCCCCAGGTCGGAGGCACGCGACATCACGTCCTTGGCGTGTTCCAGGAACAGAGCGCCGGCAGCTGTAGGTTCCACTCCGCTGGAGGTGCGGTCGAACAGGTTGGTTCCCGCGCGCTGTTCGAGTTCTTGAATGGCGCGCGACACCGCCGGCTGCGACAGGTGGACAGCCCGGGCGGCGCGGGCGAAGTTGCGGTGCTCAGCCAGGGCTAGGGCGCAGCGCAAGAGTCGGAGATCAAAGTCCATGCGTGCAGATTATCAGCATGATGAGGAAAAAGCATTGGACGCATGGAGCCAGCTCAATTAGCATCGCAACACTCTCGCTTTGCGACAACATTGGGAATCAGTCGAATACGGATGTGCCCCACTGTCCTACGCAACCCGCTCGATAGTGACTGGGACGCGCGATCACCATGGCCCTTCGCATTTTCTCGGGGACCCTGTCCTTCGTAAAGGATAGGCAACGTTCCAAACACGGGCATGAACGACCAATAGACGGGGAATCGCGGACGAGATGACAGGTTATGGACTGCAAGCCCGGCGCTCGAGCCGGCTTGCAGCCGCGAGTTCTGCACCGCAAGGTAGGTCCTTCGGGGGGAGGGCTGACTTGATAGGCAGAAGCAGGGAGGACGCATCGCAAGATGGGTTCTCCCTTTGAACTGCCAATCCAACGTGAATCGATAGATTGTCACAACGAGTGAACTGTTACCCTCGCATAGCACTCGCAAAGTTTCGGGAGGATAGATGAAGATCAGTAAAACAATTCCGTGGCTCGTCGGCCTGTGGTTGATGGCCGTCGCACTGCCACTCACCGCACAACAGAAAAAGCCCAACATCCTCGTCATCTTCGGTGACGATGTAGGCTACTTCAACATCAGCGCCTACAACCTCGGCGCGATGGGCTACAAGACGCCCAACATCGACCGCATCGCCCATGAGGGCGCGCTGTTCACCGACTATTACGCGCAGCAGAGCTGCACCGCCGGGCGTGCGGCGTTCATTACCGGACAAAGCCCTATCCGCACCGGCCTGCTCAAAGTCGGCCTGCCCGGTTCGAAACTGGGACTGCAGAAAGAAGACCCGACGATTGCCGACCTGCTGAAGCCGCAGGGTTACATGACATTCCAGAACGGCAAAGAACCACCTCGGCGACCGTAACGAGTTTCTGCCGACCGTGCACGGCTTCGATGAATTCTTCGGCAACTTCTATCACCTGAACGCCGAAGAAGAACCGGAGAACGTGGACTATCCTCGGAACCCCACTTTCAAAGCGGAGTTCGGTCCGCGCGGTGTGTTCAAGTGCAAAGCTACTGCCACTGATAACCCCGCGCCTTCCGATCCGCGTTTTGGCCCCTGGGGCAAGCAGGTCTGCGAAGACACCGGCCCGCTGACCAAGAAGCGCATGGAAACCGCCGACGACGAGTTTCTGGCGGTCGACTTTGGAGGACATGGACCGCGCGGTGAAGGCGGGCAAGCCGTTCTTCATCTGGCACAACACCACCCGCATGCACATCTGGACCCACCTGCCGCCGAAGTACGCCGCCCTGGAAAACGAAAAGGGCCTCTACGGCGCTGGCATGACGCAGCTAGACGACAACATCGGCGTGCTCCTCAAGAAGCTCGACGACCTCGGCATCGCCGATAACACCATCGTCATCTTCACTAGCGACAATGGCGCCGAAGTCATGAGCTGGCCCGATGGCGGAACGACGCCGTTCCGCGGTGAGAAAAATACCAGCTGGGAAGGTGGGTATCGCGTACCCTTCGTCATCCGCTGGCCGGGAACGGTCAAGCCTGGGACGATCATCAATGACATCGCTGCACACGAAGACTGGGCCACCACGTTGCTGGCGGCCGCAGGCGTGCCGGATGTGAAAGAAAAGCTGCTCACCGGCTACCAGGCTGGAGCGATGACGTACAAGGTTCACCTGGATGGCTACAACCTTATGCCGTCGCTCAAGGGCGAGACGCAGACCTGGCCTCGTCGTGAATTCCTTTACTGGACGGACGACGGCGAGCTCGCTGCCCTGCGCTACGACAGGTGGAAGGCGTTGTTCCTCGAGCAGCCGGCCGAAGGGTTTTCCGTGTGGGAGACTCCTTTCGTTCAGCTGCGTGTTCCCAAGTTGTTCGATCTCCATGCCGATCCGTTCGAGCGGGCCGAGGCGGAAGGCATCGACTACACCCACTGGCGGCTGGACCGCGTCTTCCTGCTAACGCCGGCACAAGCCTATGTCGGGCAATGGCTGACCAGCTTCAAGCAGTTCCCGCCACGCCAGAAGCCGGCCAGCTTCAACCTCGACCAGGTGATGCAGCAGATGATGGAAACGTCCGACTAAGTAGTAGTGTCAAGTGCGGAACAAAATATGTCGTTCCAGCAATCCCGGGGCAGGCGCCTGGCGCACTCGCCCCGGTTTTCTGGGTTTGTTCTTCCGTTAAGCAAGCAAAAGGCGCGATCGCTCGCGCCTTTGCTAATTGCTAGTTGCTAATTGCGAGATCTAGTCGTGCACGCCGTCCATAAACGCCCGCAGCTTGCGCGAGCGCGAAGGATGACGCAGCTTGCGCAGCGCCTTGGCCTCAATCTGGCGGATGCGCTCGCGAGTGACTGCAAACGACTGGCCGACTTCTTCCAGCGTGTGCTCGGAACCGTCTTCCAGCCCGAAGCGCATCTTGATGACCTTCTCCTCGCGGGCGGTCAGCGAACGCAGCACGTTCGAGGTCTGCTCCTTGAGGTTCACGTTGATCACCGCCTCGGCGGGTGAAACCACGGCGCGATCTTCGATGAAGTCGCCGAGGTGGGAATCTTCTTCCTCGCCGATGGGCGTCTCCAGCGAAATGGGCTCCTGCGCAATCTTCAGCACCTTGCGCACCTTGGCCACCGGGATATCCATGCGCTTGGCGATCTCCTCCGACGAAGGCTCGCGGCCGAGTTCCTGCACCAGCTGACGCGAGGTGCGAATGAGCTTGTTGATGGTCTCGATCATGTGCACCGGAATACGAATGGTGCGCGCCTGGTCGGCAATCGCGCGGGTGATGGCCTGCCGGATCCACCAAGTCGCGTACGTCGAGAACTTATACCCGCGGCGGTATTCGAACTTGTCCACCGCCTTCATCAGGCCGATGTTGCCTTCCTGAATCAGGTCGAGGAACTGCAGTCCGCGGTTGGTGTACTTCTTCGCAATCGAAACCACCAGGCGCAGGTTGGCCTCAATCAGTTCGCGCTTGGCGTACTCGGCATCGACGTCGCCCTGCACGATCTCGCGCCGCGTGCGCTTGAGCTCGGCAAAAGTAGCCCCGGCGTCGGCCTCGATGCGCTCCAGGTCGGCACGAATGCCGCGCACCTGCTTGCGGAACTCCTTCTTCTGCTCGTCGGAGCGGGTCGCTTCGGCGCGCTTTTCGAAGTTGACCGCCTGCTTATCGAGTCCGTGCATGCTGTCAACCGTCTTGTTGACGCGGTCGATCAGACGCTTGCGCTCGTTGTTGGTGAAGCCCAGCTTGCGAATGACGCGGGAAATTCCGACCTGCTCCCGGCCCAGCAGCCACCGCGTCTTACGATGCAGGCGCGCATTCTTCTTGGGCAAGATGCCGCCAAGCTTCTCGACCAGTTGTTCGGACTTCTTGTAGTGCTTGTTCAGCTCATCGACTTTGCCGGTGATGTCTTTCAACCGGTTGAGCAGCACCTCTTCAGTGATCTCGTCCTCGTCGAAGATCACCACTTCCTTGACGGAGCGCACGCCTCGCTTGAGGTCCTCGCCCATGGCGATGATCTCGCGGATGACAATCGGCGAACGCGACAGCGCCTTGAGCACCCGCAATTGCCCGCGCTCGATGCGCTTGGCGATTTCCACTTCGCCTTCGCGGGTGAGCAGCGGCACGGTGCCCATCTCGCGCAGGTACATGCGAACAGGGTCGTTGGTCTTCTCGAGAGCGCCCGGAGTGAGGTCGAGCTCGACGTCTTCGCCGGCTTCGATGTCGCCCTTTTCAAACTTGTCGAGAGAGCTGGGAGATTTGGGCCCTTCCAGAACGTCAATGCCCTGCGTGCCAATCGTGGTCATCAGGTCATCAAGGTCTTCGGGAGAGTGCACATCGTGCGGGATCAGGTCGTTGACCTCATCGTAGGTCAGGTAGCCCTTTTCTTTCCCCACATCGATCAATTTTTTGATGTCGTCGAACTTATCTTCTAATGCCAAAGCGGATGCCCTCGGCGTCCCGCAGCGCGGAACGCTCTTGTTTGTTGCACACTACGGCGGGAGTCGTACGGGAGTACCGGCGTACGCGGAAACTTATAGATTTTAGCACACTTAGGGCCCGCCAACCTAGTGCTCTTAGCGCCTGCGGTCGTTGCCGATGTGGTTCACGTGTATACACAAAAATGCGCGATATTAGTTGGATGTTACCGAAGTGCTAATCGTTGCAAGGACTTATGCTGTCGCCTTGGAATTCGCCAGAAATCCGCCGGGAGCAATGTAAGGCGCTGCAAAATAATGAGTTACGCAGGATTTTCGCCCACAGCCGTCATAGCCCGCCGCAGCCTGATCCGCTCCGCTAACAACCGGGCGGAGGCCGCAGGATCGTTGCGCCTCTCGGCGTCCTTGAGCTGGTGCTGCAGGTCGTCAAGCTGGCGAAGAATAGCCCGCTTGCGTAGGGAGCGCACCGCGTTTTCCAGAAGCTCGGGCGTCAGCTCTTCATCGTCCTCCATGAGCACGGCAGCGATGAGGCGGCGAGCGTCATCATCGAGCGGAAGTGACATCGGCTCAAGCCCCTGCTCGTGTGCGGTGAGCAAAGCATCGATCAGCAGCTGTGAGCCGAACCCCTCATGCAGCCGCTCCTGCGTGAGAAAGAAGTGTGCCTGCCGCGCCGGCTCGAAGTCGGGATCCTGCCCTTCGCGCGAGGAGAGTGGGGAGTGCGCGAGATCCCGACTGGCCAGCGCACGAACCAGCACTCGCTCCGCATCGGCGAGTTGCGCCGCCGCTGGAGCACTCACGCGCGCCGCTGAGCGAGCTGTTGCAGCGTGACGCAATTCCTGCCGCAGCACCGACGACTCGATACCGAGCCGGTGCGAGATTTCATTGGCCATCTCGTCGCGCACGATGCGGCTGGGCACCCGTTGGATGTGCGGCAACAGATAGTTCAGCGCCTTCACCTTGCCTTCCGGCGTGCGCACAGCGTGCAGCGCGCGTGCGCGCTCAATCAGGTAGTCGAAATACTTCTGTGATTCTGCGAGCCCTTTGCTGTATGCCGCCACACCTTTCCGGCGAATGAAAAGGTCGGGGTCAAATCCGGCTTCGAGCGTGAGCACTTTGATCTCGAAGTCTTCGCTCACCAGCAGCGCCAGCGAGCGTTCCGCCGCGGCAGCTCCAGCCGTGTCGGGATCGAAGTTCACGACAATCTTCTTGCTGAAGCGGCCAAGCAGGCGCGCCTGCGCCTCCGTAAACGCCGTGCCCGAGCTGGCGATGACGTTGCGCAGTCCCGCGGCGAATACGGTGATGCAATCCATCTGGCCCTCGACGAGGATGGCGTAGTCGAGCTTACGAATCGCCTCTTTCGCCTTGTCGAGATTGAACAGCACGCGCGACTTGGAATAAATCGGCGTCTCCGGCGAGTTGAGATATTTCGGTCCCGACTTTTCGTCAGTCGCCAGCGTGCGCCCGGTGAAAGCGATGACTTTGCCCTGCTCCGTGCAGATGGGAAACATCACCCGATTGCGAAACTTAGAATAAAGTGCAGTTTTCGGTTGCCGGTTTTCTTCTGACGGCTGACCACTGACAGCTGATAGCTGCTCTTTGTCTTTCCACGAGAACAGCCCCGACTCGCGCATGATCTCTTCGTCGAACTGGCCGCGCACTGCATCGCGCAAGAGAAAACCTGATTCCGGCGCAAACCCGATGCGAAACTCGGCGATCACCTCGGGGGTCAACCCGCGGGTGTGCAGATATTCGCGCGCGTGCGCCGCCTCGGGACGCTTGAACTGCTCCTGAAAGAACGCGCAGGCGCGCTCGTGGATGTCGAGCAGGCCGCCGCGGTGCTTGGCGGCACGGGCCTCTTCCGGCGACGAGTAGGTGACCTTGGGCATGGGGATGCCCAGCTTCTCGGCCACCATGCGAACGGCTTCGGGGAACGTAATGTTCTCGATCTTCTGGATGAAGGTGAAGACATCTCCACCAGCATTACAGCCGAAGCAGTGGAAAAACTGGTTGCCGGCATGCACGGAGAACGATGCGGTCTTTTCCTGGTGGAAGGGGCACAGCCCTGAGTAGTTCTGGGCGCCGGCTTTGCGCAGCTTGACGTATTCGCCCACAATGCGGACGATGTCGGCCTGCTGCTTAACGGTGGCGGCAAAATCGCCGGGTTGGGCCATGAGACTAGTGTGCCGGAAACATCGTCATCGCGCACGCGGATTCGCTGTGGAATTCGAGGGGGAAACCCGCTAGGGAAGCACAGACAGACCCACTTCAACGGATAGGGCGTTTCTGGACAACTTCGCGTTTTGCTCCACTGTATCGGCGGTGGACCCGTCTGCGACAGAAAACATTTACGAAAGTCGTAAGAAACCCGCTCTGGCCTCAAGATTGGAGCTTCTGGAACGTGCGGCACACGCTATAATTACGCGCACCCATGACCTTAGCCCCGGGCTCGAAACTTGGTCCTTATGAAATTCTGTCTCCGCTTGGTGCGGGTGGCATGGGGGAAGTCTATCGCGCCAACGACACACGCCTCGGACGCGACGTAGCCCTGAAAATTCTCCCCCAATCCTTCACCCGTGAAACTGACCGCCTGCGTCGCTTTGAGCAGGAAGCGCGTGCAGTGGCTGCTTTGAACCACGCCAACATTCTTGCCATTCATGACATCGGTCAGCACGAGGGCTCGCCCTTCCTGGTCTCCGAATTGCTGGAAGGAGAAAGCTTACGGGCGTTGCTCGATCAGCGAACACTGCCGCAACGTAAGGCCACCGAGTACGGCGTGCAGATCGCACATGGGTTGGCGGCAGCACACGACAAGGGAATCGTCCACCGCGACCTGAAACCGGAAAACATCTTCGTCACCCGCGACGGGCGCATTAAAATACTGGATTTCGGATTGGCGAAACTGGCGCAGAAATCCGATGCTCAGCCGGACGAAGTGACGCTTGCGGGCCTGCACACCTCGGCGGGCATGGTGATGGGCACGGCCAGCTACATGGCGCCGGAGCAGGTGCGCGGTGAGCCGGTCGACCCCCGCACCGACATTTTTGCCTTTGGAGCCGTGCTCTACGAAATGCTCTCCGGGGTGCGCGCGTTCGGTCGCGCCACCAGCGCCGAAACCATGACTGCGGTTCTGAAAGACGACCCGCCGGAGTTTTCCATTTCGGGGCATCTTGTTTCTCCGGGGCTTGAACGCATTGTGCGGCGATGCCTGGAGAAAAGCCCGGAGCAGCGCTTCCAGTCGGCACGGGATCTGTCGTTTGCACTGGAAGCCCTATCGGGAAGCGATACCGGTGCGGCGCTGCGCACCGCGAGGGCTCATCGCCGTGTACCCCTGGCGGCGTGGCTTGCAGCCGCCATAGCGCTGGTGGCTTTAGCCGGGGGTGCTTGGTGGATCGCGCGCCGACCTCTACCAACCACTCGCATGCAGTTCGCCTTGGCAGTTCCAGATGAAATGAACATCAGCCAAATGGCCCTGTCGCAAGATGGGTCGATGCTGGTGTTCGTTTCGCCTCAACCAAGCAGTGGATTGCCCGTACTTTATGTGCAGCATGTGGGCTCGCCCAGCGTCACAATGTTGCCCGGCACGCAGGGCGCTAGCTTTCCATTCTGGTCACCGGACAACGTCTATATCGGGTTTTTCGCCAACGGCAAGTTGCAGAAGATAGCGGTCGCTGGCGGAACGACACAGGCGCTCGCTACCGCTTTGAGTGGACGCGGCGGCAGTTGGGGAAGTAAGGGTGTAATCATCTTCACTCCCGGCGTTCAGGATCCACTGGTTCGGATCAATGCAGATGGGACGGGTATGGCTCCCATTACCGACCTCAGGGCGCACGAGGAAAGTCACCGCTGGCCACTCTTCCTGCCCGACGGCGAACATTTTCTATTCTGGAGCGGGAACTTCGGGAACCTTGGGGACGATCCGTCGATGGGCATCTACCTCGGTTCGCTCGCAAACAAGGAGAGAAAGCTGCTTGCCGTCTGCCGATCGAGTTTCGGCTACGATGCCCATAACCTCTTCTATTCGGACGAACAAAGGCAGTTGGTGAGCATCGCCTTTGATCCAACTTCTGGCAGAGTTTCGGGGAGTGTTGCCGTGGTTGCGAATATGGTTGGATTTCAACCCTCCACGGCTTGGACGGCGCTGACGGTTGCGCAGAATGGGACGGTGATCTACAACACCGGAGTTGGAGCAGCGCTCTCCGCACTTACCTGGATGGACCGCTCGGGCAAGGAGCTGGGCCGCATTGGCAGCCCCGCGATTATGGCCAACCCCACCCTCTCACCCGACGACACCCGCGTCGCCATCGACATCAGCGATCAGAAGGCGAATAACGTGGACCTTTGGATAGAAAGCACTACCGGCGCTGACAACTCGCGCTTCACCTTCGACCCCGCAGAAGAAGTGGTCGGTGTGTGGTCGCGCGACGGACGCACGGTGGCCTTCCGCTCCGATGATGACGGCTCTAGCCTCTACCTGAAGGCGGCGAACGGTCTGGAGCGGGAGGCAAAGAGGTTCACTGTACCCAGGGACGACCTCATTCCAAATTCCTGGTCCCTCGATGACCGGGAAATCCTTTTCACCCGGCAGGGCACCTCCGGCGAACATCTGGAATTGTTGCCGGTTGCCGGCGGCGAGCCAACCCGATTTCTGACCGGCAAGGCCAGCGAAACCAACGGACAGATTTCTGCCGATGGGAAATGGGTGGCCTACGCGTCCAATGAGTCCGGCAACTGGGAGGTTTACGTCACCTCGTTCCCCGGCGCGGCAGGGAAATGGCAGGTGTCGCGCGGCGGTGGTACGGAGCCACGCTGGCGCGGAGACGGCAAGGAAATCTTCTACATCGCACCCGATGGCATGTTGATGGCGGTGCCTGTCTCCGGCGAAAACATCTTCGCTACCGGAACACCCCTCCCGCTCTTCCAGATTCACGGGCGCGCCCCGATTTCCTCCACCGACGTTTTTACCTACGACGTTGCGAAAGATGGCAAACGTTTCCTGGTCAACCGTTATGTAAAGCCTGAACATGTCCCACCATTAACCATTCTTCTGAACGTCCCGAACCATAATCCATAGGGTGCGCGCTGATTAACAGGGTCCTAGCGGCGAATCCACCTGCTGAGCACTTTGCCGCGTGCCCTAGGTTCGCGCCCTGCTTTTGGGCGCTAACCTGGGAACGACAAGCTCCAACCACGCCAGCCCGCGGGGCGCCATTTGTGTGAGCCGTGCGCCCTTCGGCTTCGCTCAGGGCAGGCTTCGCGCGCGGTACTCGGCCGCTCAAAATCCCCGAGCCCGTTTCAGCGGGCGCCACTCCTTAACGGCTGATTTCCTAGTTACCAAAGATCGCTACGTTGGTTACTTTCGTTCCGAAGCCTGCCCGATTTCCCTTGCTTTCCATTCGTGCTGGCTCATATAACCGGGATCGTGAGGTCAGAGGTGTTGTGTCTCTGGCCGGGTCGTGCCCAGGCACGAAGCAGTCCGGTTCTTTGAAAAGTCCGTGATCGCAGGCATGACCCCTAGGCTTTTCGTGGGCGCGCGAGCGTGCCATCCTCGAGCATATTTGTATGACTTGTATGACTAATTTTGGTATGAAAAGTATGACTTGTATGACATATATTTGTATTGAAAGTATGACTTGTATGACAACTTTCGACGCCAAAATGCCGATTTTTCGCCGCTAAGTCCAACGCGCTCAAATGGATACGTATAACTACCATAAGAATCAATGGCTTGCGAACAAATTATCCCTAAACCATTGATTCTAATCATGCACGATTGGATTTTTGAGTATAGTGATATACCTATCTATATCACCACGGCATCGGGAAAGGCCGCCTTGGAGGCTGTCTAAATCCCCGAGCCGACGATGAGTATCGGCGAAGTGGGCTTGCTGGAGCCGGCCTCATCCTCCAGCGTAACCGCAAACGCCTTGGCCACCACACCTTCCGACATCGTATGGTCGGTCATCATCGCGTTGCCGTTTGCGTCGGGCTTGAACATGCCGGCGGGCATGGGAGCGCCTTCCATCGGGATGAGCCACAACTCGTAGGCTTTCCCCGGAGGCGCGGGGGCAAGGCCGCTGGCCATCAGCATGAGTCGCTTCTGCGACGGGCTGTAGATGGCAGTCGCGTGCGGCTTGCGCGGCTCCGACTGCGGGCTAAGTGAGACTTGCACGATGTCAGGCGCCGTCAACAGCCGGAGGTGCTCCTCGGTCTGCTGCAACTGCGCACTGGTGCTCTTATACAGGACCGCCAGGCTGGAAAGGTTATGCTGCAGTGCATCGTTCTTCTGCCACAGCGTCCCTGCCCACACCAGCAGCCCGAGCGCCAACAGCGACGGCACCAGCGCCCAACTCAATCCGCGACGACGGACCTGCAGCGGCGACGGGGCCGACACGCCGCGAGGCTCAGCCGCTACGGCACGCATCAGGCTTTCCTTGCTGCGCGCCGGCGGACGCGCCCCGGCCCCGCTCAGTCCCAGCAATCCGAGGTCGCCACGCAGCGCCTGCACCTCGCGGCGGCAGGCGGCGCAGGTCTCCAGATGCTGCTCGAGCTCCTGTCGCTCGCTGCCCGAGAGTTCCTCCAGCGCGTAGAGCGGAAGGTCGTCGGCGAATTGTTCGTGCGTCTTCATACCGTCTTCAACTTGCGAACCGCGCCCGCAGCATCTGCAGGCCGCTACGTATCCGGGTCTTGATGGTGCCTAGAGGCTGTCCCGTTTTCTCCGCAATTTCCGTATGCGTCAGCCCCTCGAAAAACGCCATTTCCATCGCGGTTCGCTGGTCCGGACTCATCTCGTTCATCACCACCCGCACCTTCTCAATCACCAGTGAACGCTCGGTCTCGTCGCGCAAATCGGTAGCGCTGGCGATAACGCAATCTTCAATGTCGCTCTCCGGACGCCTTCTCCGCAAGCGATCAATCGAGCGGTGGCGGGCAATCACCGCCAGCCATGCCCCCAGGCTCCCCGGCTGCTGTCAAAGGCTTCGGGCTTCCGCCAAAGCTGCAGAAAAATGTCCTGCAGCAGATCTTCGGCGGCGCCCGTGTCCTGAAGGATGCGCAACGCTACTCCATACACAACGCTGGAGTAACGGTCATAGAGCTCCGATAGCGCCTGCTGGTCGCCCGCACGAATGCGGGCTACCAGGCGCATGTCGTCACCGCCGTCGGTTCGGGCTCCGGGGCTCTTGTCCATCGGCTCCAATATTAATACGAGGCGAACCTGCCTGGCAGATTGTCGCCCGGATGAGGCCCGCGCTCCTACGATCCCTGTCTGCCGGCGCGCCCGCATTTCGCCAAGCATATCGGCGCGAATGCCTTCTGATAAATTCTGGCGAATCGCCGGGAAGATGACGTCCTCTTCCAACTTGAGATGCGCCGCGAAGATTTCTTCCAGCGCCTTGGTAATGGCGCACATCTCACCGCCGGCTTGATCGATCGCGGCTGGATTACGCTCCAGCAACAGCAACAAGGGCAGCAGGCGTTCGATGAGCTCATCAATCGCCAGGTGCTGGTCGTGCATCGCTGCTAGGGCGTGATGAATCCGCTCGTCGCCGAGGGCATCGAGCCGCGGCCGCACCGTGTCTTCCTCGTCAGCCTCGTGCAGCGGCAGCGAAACCGAGTAATAGCGATAAACGCCGGCGGCAGCCATGCGTAGTTCGTCGTGAGTTGCGCCCTGAGCATGCGCGAGCTTGGCCGCCGCGGCGGTGAAGTGACGAATACGCTGATGGCACCCCAGCAACAGCTCAAGGACGTCTTCAGGGGGCGTGTTAGGCGACCGCGGCGGTGTGATCTGGTTGAGCATCGATCTCCATTATCGCGGAATCGCCGCGCTACTCCCAGCGCAGGCTCTCGACCGGATCCAGCCGGGCAGCTCGGGCTGCCGGCATCGTCCCGAAAATCACGCCGATCAGCGACGACACCAGCAGGGCGATCACCACCGACAGCCCGGAGATGGGTATGCGGTAGCTCGTCAGCACGCGCACGGAGATGGGCAATGCCATACCGATGACGATGCCAACAACTCCCCCAATGAGCGAGATGAGCACCGCCTCGGTGAGGAACTGGGTGCGGATTTCAGCATTCGTAGCGCCTACGGCCTTGCGCACGCCAATCTCCTTGATGCGTGAGTTTACGGTGGCCAGCATGATGTTCATGATGCCCACTCCACTGACCAAAAGAGTCAGTACGGCAATCAGCAGGAGAATTGTGGTGAGCGCGTTTGCGATTCGCCCGGCGACGGCCAGCAACTCGGTCAGGTTGTCGACCTTGTACACCGATTCAGATCGATGGCGCGATTGCAGAATCTTGCCGATCTTGTCGGACGCCGCTGGAATATCGGAGGGATCAGCCACCGAAAAGTAAAGCTGCTTCACGGCGTCGGTCGCGGTGAAAAACCGCGCCACGGTATAGGGAATGAGGATGCTGTCTTCGGTGATCTCCGACTGGCCGAAGGTGTCAACCCGTTCGCGGAACGTTCCTACCACTACAAACGGCAGGCCACTGAGCTTGATGACCTGGCCCAGCGCGGCATCCGTCGAACCGTACATCGTGTTGGCCAGTGTCTGCGTGATGACCGCAACCTTGCCTCGGGTCTGGGTGTCACTATCCTCGAGAAACCGGCCCGTGAGGGTTTCGAGGTTGCGGACCCAGTAGTATTCCGCCGAGACGCCCATGACGAGTACGTCGCGCTCCTTGCCGCCGGGCACAGTGATGCGCTGGTGCAACTCGATGATGGGCGAAGACGCGGCGATGTTCGGCACCTGCTGCCGGATGGCATTCAAGTCTTCGATGGTCATGTAGTCGTTGGCCGACTCGGCGCTGTAGATGGAGCCGCCTTCATACGATACGAAGATCATGTTGGCGCCGATGGACTGGATCTGCTGCAGGACATACTGCTTGCCGGTAAGACCGATGGTGACGACCAGGATCAGCGAGGCCGTGCCGATGACCATGCCCAACGCCGTCAAGGTGAAGCGAACTTTGTTGCTGCGGAAGGTCTCGAAGGCGACGTGAATGGTCTCGCCTAGCACCAGCTTGGGGTACCGCCGCTCGCGTTTGCCGTCGTTCGCCATGCTTACGCTGGTTAGACTAATCCTTGTGACGCGCGGCTTCAACGACGCGGTTGCTCCAAGCGCTGGTCACTCCAACACCTGCGCTGGGATATCATCAGGTTGCGCGGCGCCCAGGATGCCGCAGCCGGTTTCCATGCCATCATCTCTCACTAGCTCACGATTTATGCGGATTGCAGCATGCGCAGCCCTGTTTGTCGCCGCGCGTACGGCAGTCACTGCACAGCAGAACGTGGGCGAGTTGTTCTCATCTGACGCCAGCGTGAAAGGTGCGGTCGTGCTGGCCAACTCGGGAACCAAGGTGATGAGCGGTTCGTCGATCTCGGCGGGCGAGCAGACGGCGACGCTCAAGCTGGAACGCGGCGGCAGCATGTTGATCTGTCCCAGCACCAGCCTCGCGGTGACGACCTCGCAGAACGGCCGCCAGATGATGTTCAGCATGGACACTGGCACCCTCGAGATGGACTACCCCATCGGCGCAGCTTCCGACAACCTGCTGACACCCGACTTCCGCCTGCTGATGCCGGGGCCCGGTCGCCTGCACCTGGCGGTGCGGGTAAATGCTAAGGGCGACACTTGCGTCCAGTCACTCGCGGGAAACTCGTCGGCGGTCGTCGTCTCCGAGGGCATGGGTGACGCTTCTTATCAGGTGAAGCCTAACGAGGCGGTCATCTTCAACGGCGGTCGCATCAGCGGCGCCCTGCCGACACGCGAGAACTGCGGCTGCCCAGCGCCGCCACCCACTCAGGTAGCCAAGGTAACACCACCGCCTCCGCAGCCGCCGCAAACCAAGGCCGAAGAGCCCGCGGCTAGTCCGCCTGAGCCACAAACCCACATGGTGGTGGACGCGCCGTTCATTTATCGCGCCAGCGACCCGGTTGACATCACCCAGAATGTCGCTCACCTGAAGATGGAGAGCAAGCCTATGGATTTAGGTCCGATGGTCGTGCTGCCTCCTCCGGCGGCGGCGAAGAACACCAAGCCTGCGAAGACAGCAGTCGCGGCGAGCGGCCAGAAACCATCTCAAGAAAAGCACGGCTTCTTCGCCAAACTCGGGGCCTTTTTCGCGTCAGATGTTTCACTAGCGAAGTGCTGCCTGATGATGAAGTCTGCACGCAATTCCGAGAATTGAAGGAACTCGGAATCGCCAAGTCACGTACCCACTCCATCACGCGGTGTGGGTCGCCCTAGTGCAGCATGAACGGAGGCTAAATGTCCCAAGGAATTAGTGTTGATAGCCGAACAGCATCCAACGGCATCGCCTGGTGGCTGCGCGCGGCAATTATCCTGGGCGCTCTTCTTATGGCGGCGGGCGGTATTATTGCTCTCGTTAATCCGGCGATGCTGGTATCGCCTCACGAGGAGATTAACGGAGCAGTTCACGTCTACGCTGGCTATCTCGCATCGCGCAATCTCGTGCTGGCGGTAATGCTCCTGGTGATGCTCGCCCTGCGGGCCCGGCGCGCCCTCAGTTATTTAATGGTGCTGACGGCATTCATTCAATTTGCGGATGCCGGCATAGACTGGTGCAGAGGGGCGATGGGCCGTCGTACCGGGAGTACTTTTCATTGGGTTGGTCTTCTTTCTGGGCGCCACCCGAATCGGTGGTATTCCGTTGTGGAAAGTTGAAGCTTGGGAATAACCTCGCCGACTCGCACCTAAAGAGCTAGCGGGACCCGTCCCGCGAAAGCCGAGAGATGGAAGCTCAAGTCTGTTAGCATTAGCCTTCTCTATGCCAGATCAGCCACGTTCGCGATTCTTCCTCTGGGTGCTGCTGGGCGGCGGTGCGTTCTTCCTGTTCCTTCTCGCGATCTTCGCGTTGGTGTACTTCACCGCTCGAACGCAGCAGAAAGACTCCTTCGCTGGCTTCGGCGACAAGATCGCCGTGGTGGACCTCGAAGGCGTCATTCTCTCCCCGAAAGACATGGTGGAACAGTTGCGCAAGTATGGTGACGACAGTTCCATCAAGGCGATTGTCATCCATGTGAATTCGCCGGGCGGCGGCGCTGCTGCGTCCGAAGAGATTTATCGCGAAGTCCTGCGTATTCGCGACGTCAAGAAGAAGCGGATTGTCGCCTCGATCGAGACCGTGGGCGCCAGCGGCGCCTATTACGTTTCGTCGGCCACCAACAAGATCTTCGCCGATAACGCTTCCATCGTTGGCTCTATCGGCGTCATCGCCGAGTGGTACAACTACGAAGAATTGCTCAAGTGGGCCAAGCTGCAGGCCATCGTCCTGAAAGCGGGCGAATTCAAAGACACTGGTTCCCCGGTGCGTCCAATGACCCCGGCCGAGCGCGCCTACATGCAAGGCCTGATTGATAACATGCACGACCAGTTCATCCAGTCCGTCGCAATCGGACGGCGCATGAAGGTCGAGGAGATACAGCCCCTGGCCGATGGCAAGGTGTGGACCGGCGAACAGGCCATGCCGCTCAAGCTGATTGACCAGATCGGGGATTTCCGCGCAGCCGTTGAAGATACGGCTAAGTCTGTGGGAATTAAGGGCGAACCGACAATTGTGCGGCCGGAAAAAGACCGAAAGAGCGTGCTAGACCTGCTGTTTGGCGATGTTTCCGAGTACTTGCCCGACCCGGCCAAGTTGATGCAGACCAACGCCGGATTTTACTACTTATGGAAGTAGCTGCATGGTGTCACGTGGCTACACGGAAGTGCAACAATAATTTGGACTTGCCAACATTGCAGGAAATTTGAGACTATCCCAAATGTGCTGGTTGTGACGACCGCACGGGGGCGAAACCGATGACCAAGGCCGATCTGATCGATGAAGTGTCCCGCCTGGCGGAATTGACCCGCAAGGACAGCGAAGTCATTGTGGAGACAATCTTTGAGAGCGTGGTGCGCTCCTTGCGCGCCGGCGACAAGATTGAGATCCGCGGCTTCGGCAGTTTCCGCACCCGCCAACGCAAGTCCCGCGTGGGCCGCAACCCCAAGACCGGCGACCGCGTCGAAGTTCCTGCCAAAAAGATCCCGTTCTTCAAGCCCAGCAAGGAGTTGAAGGACTTGGTGAATAGCTTCGTGGAGACTCACGCTCCGCACCCGAGGGCGGGGAGCACCACGCCTAGCAGCTAAATCCGATTTGAGTGAAATGCAAACCCAGCCCGCGCGGCTGGGTTTTCTGTCTACGCTTACTCGGCGCGAACCCCGATGACGGCCATCATGCGCCCCGTCTTGCCAAACTCTGCCCGGTGCGAGAAGAAGCGCTTGGTGTCGCACGCGGTACAACCATCGATGACGGAGATGTGCTCTCTGCTAACGCCCGCGGCTTCCAATTGGCGCTGATTGGCCGCCACGAGGTCGAGATGAATCTCTGGCCCGAGGTCACCATGTCCAGGCGCGCGCTGATTCAGAAACAGCATCGGATACTTGATGTGAATGGCGTTCGAATCAAATACCTCTTCGAACATTTCGCTCGCGTATGTGAACTGCGACTCGAACTCGGCGCGCACTTCGTCGCCCACCGAATAGCAGCACTTGCGGATACACGGCCCGATAGCCGCCCGCAAATCGCGCGGCTGGCATCCGAATTGGCGGCGCATTTCTCCCACGCCCTTCTCCACCACGCGTGCAGCCGTTCCGCGCCAGCCTGCATGAAACGCGCCCACCACACGCAGTTTCACATCCGCCACCAGTACCGGAACACAGTCAGCCGTCTTGATCGCCAGTAAAATGCCGGCAGCCTTCGTGATCATTCCGTCGCCCGCGGGAGTACTGGCCGACACAACTTCGATGCGGTGAATCACGGCCGAGTGAATCTGCCGCACCTGCACGAGAGGCCAAGGGTTTCCATCAGCGTCTACGGATCCCACAGCCTGCTCGAGCAATTGGCGGTTGCGCTCGACGTTGGCTTGCGTGTCGTGCGAGGTCAGGCCGAGATTCAGCGACTTCGCGCCGTAGCAGGTCGAAACACCGCCGGGCCGCGTGCTGAAGCCGTGTACCAGCCAAGGCACGTCGGCAAAGCAGCCGGCCTGGAGCACCTCAATGGTCTCGGCGGTAGGTCTTGCCCTTCTTGCGAGTTTGCTTAGCGGCAGTCGACACTCACTAATTCTAGCTACAATCGACTCGCGATGCTGCTCTACTACATTACCGACCGTCGGAGTTTCGCCGGAAGTGACGCCGACCAACGAACAGCACTGTTGCGGCGCATCGGCGAGGCGGCGGCCGCCGGAGTGGACTACATTCAGCTGCGCGAAAAAGATCTGGACCCAGCCGACCTGGAGCTCATCGCTCGCGAGGCGTTGCACCGGATTCGTGCGGACTCATCCACCACCAGGCTGCTGATCAACTCCCGGGTTGACGTAGCCCTTGCGGTGGGCGCCGACGGCGTGCATCTTCCGGCGAATTCCCCTCCGGTGTCGGAGATTCGCGAGCTTTGGTCGCAGCAGTGCGACCGCGATCCGATCATCGGGCTCTCAGCCCACACCATCGGCGACGTCCATCGTGCCGGGTACGATGGCGTCAATTTCGCCGTGTTGGCGCCAATCTTCGAAAAAGTTGAAACCGGCGGCAGCGGCATTGGCCTCGAAGCTCTCCGCGAAACCTGCGCATCGTCGCCGATTCCCGTGCTTGCCCTGGGAGGAGTGAACCTCGGTAACGCTCGGGCCTGCCTTACGGCGGGGGCTGCTGGAATTGCAGGGATCCGCCTGTTTCAGGAGGGAGTCCTTAGCAGGACCGTGGATGCGCTGCGCTGGCTTGCCCGACACGTCGAAAGTACGCCTGGCTAGAGCGACACCTCGTCCGAACTCGAAATCTCAGCCCAGCGGACTACTGGTTCGTAACTTCGCCGGCCACTTTGCGCAGCACCATGTTCACCAGTGACAAAACGATCGCGCCCAGAAACGCCGCGAAGAATCCGCTCACCACGAACTCCGGAGCCAGGAACCTCGACGCCAGCATCAGCATGAAGGCGTTGACCACCCACCAGAACACGCCCAGCGTGAGCAGTGTCAGGGGCAGGGTTATTACCTTCAGGAGCAGGCCGAGGGTCGCGTTAATCAGGCCAATCACGATGGCGGCGATCAGGGCTGCCTTGAATCCTTCCACGTGGAACCCGGGCACAAGGTAGGAGACGATCAGCAGGGCGATCGCGCTCAGCAACCAGTTCAGTAGAAGACGCATGGATTTCCTCTCTGCCGATGAACGGCTTGACTGCGCCGCTTGATGATACCTGATTCGCCGCCTCGGTTTACCGGTCGCGAGCCAGTTGAACATTCACCCGGTTTCGAGCGTATAAACCATTGGCCCCTTATGAGAATCCACATCTCTGTCCCGTCGCTGGTCGCTTCTTGCCATCGTCTCCACCGCTGCCCTCGCCCAACAAGGACAATCGCCCCTGCCCGCGCTTCCTGCCGACATACCGAAGGACGCAACCATCTGGATGCTACTGAGCGACAACACTCCGGCTGGTCAGGACGCAGTGTGGACCACGCCCGACGGCGTCGTGCATGAATTTTTCCAGTTCAACGACCGCGGCCGCGGACCCAAGACGTACTCGACCTACCGCCTCGACAGCAAGGGCATCGTCACATTCGAGGAAACCACCGGCGTGGACTACATGAAGAACCCGGTAAGCGAGAGCTTCGCCGTGAACTCCGGTGAGGCGAAGTGGAAGAACTCGTCGGAGGACGGCCAGCGCAGGCAAACACCGCAGGTCGGTTCTACGTCGGACTCAGCGGAGGTCCGGCGGGCGCGTATCTGCTTGACGCAGGCACTGTTGAAGAATAGCGGCAAGTTGGCACTGCTCCCCGGCGGCGAAGCCGACACTGCGCGAACTGAAGACCTTAGCCGTTGAGGCCGAAGGCAAAAAGGTGAACGCCACGCTCTACCAGATCGACGGCCTCGACTTCAGCCCGACGTATCTTGTGGCTCGACGGTCAACACAAAGTCTTAGCTGCAATTTTTCCTGGGGGCGCGCTGGTACGCGCAGGGGACGAGAGCCTGGCGCCTACCTTGCAAAAGGCTCAGCAGGAAATTGAGTCAGCGCGCGCCGCTAGCCTCGCCAAACAGTTTATCCATCACCCCGCAGGCGATCTTGTCATCAAGAATGTAAACGTGTTCGATTCCGTGACAACGAAAACGCTGCCGGCTCAGCGCGTCACCGTGCGTGGCGAGCGCATCGTCAGCGTGGAAGCCGAACAGAACCAGCCCGCTCCGTCCGGTGCGCAAGTCATCGACGGCAGCTGGCAAATTGCTGCATGCCCGGCCTGTGGGACATGCACCAGCACTTCTCGGCCGACAGCGCTTTCCTCGACATCGCCGCCGGTATCACCACGGGACGCGACTTGGGTAACCCAATCGACGAGCTGGCCCAGCTTCGCACGCAAATCAAGCAAGGGGAACAGATCGGCCCGCGCATCATTCTCGCGGGACTGATTGACGGCCCCGGCCCCTTTCAGGGTCCCATCAAAGTGCTCGCCGCAACCCCGGATGAGGCTCGTCAGTGGGTCGATCGATACGCCGACCTCGGCTATGTGCAGATTAAGATTTACAGCTCCGTGAAACCAGAGCTCGTGCCCGTCATCATCGCCGAGGCCCATAAACGCGGCCTGCGCGTCAGTGGACACGTGCCCGCCGGCATGACCGCCTCAGAGTTCGTGCGTGACGGCGCCGACGAAATTCAGCACATGAACTTCGTCTTCCTCAACTTCTGGCCCGAAGTGAAAGAGACCCGCACACCCGCACGCTTCATCGAGCCGGGCAAACGCGCTGCGGGCCTCGACCTCAACTCACCGCAGGTCAACCAATTCATCGCCTTGCTGAAACAGCACCATACGGTCATCGATCCCACCATGACCGTCTGGGAGGCGACCTACGTGGACCGACCCGGCAATGTCTCGGAGGAAGACGCCTACATGTTCGACCGTCTGCCGCTGCAGGTACAACGCGGCGCCAAGGCTGCAGTGAAGCGCTGCCCACGCCCGACGCGGCCACCGACCAACTCTATCGCGCGTCCTATGCCAACTTCGTGAAGCATGGTAAAGAAGCTCTACGACAACGGCATCACCATCGTGGCCGGGACCGACCTCGGCAAGGGGTACTCACTCCATCGCGAGTTGGAAATTTACAACGCAGGCAGGAATTCCCGCCCCCGAAGTGCTCCAGATGGCCACGCTCACTGCGGCACGGGTAATGAAGCGCGACGGCGAGCTCGGCTCCATCGCACCCGGCAAGCTGGCCGACATGATCCTGATCAGCGGTGACCCTGCGAAAAACATCAGCGACATCCGCAAGATCGACACCGTCATCAAGGGCGGCGCCGTAATGTATCCGGCGGAGCTGTATCCGGCGATGGGCGTTAGCGCAAAGTAAATCAGTTTGGGATAATGTTGGCGGAGACCTTCCCTATGTCCGACGCGATCGGCCAGTTCGCCAAGGCCAAGTACTTCAGCCTCGAGACCTTCCGCAAGACGGGCGTTGGCGTTCGCACGCCCGTGTGGTTCGCTTCGGATCCGGCGTCGCCTTCGCCCAGCCGGCGTGACCACGTTTTACGTGTACACCGCTTCCCGACTCAGGCAAAGCTAAGCGGATTCGCAATAATCCCAAGGTGCGCATCAATCCTTGCACCATGCGCGGCGACTTGCGTGGGGCCTGGGTGGACGCGCGCGCCCGCATCTGCGACAGCGACGAGGCCGCCAAAGGGCAAGCGCTGCTCAACGAAAAGTATGGCCTCATGAAGCGCATGGGCGACTTTTTCAGCCGCCTGCGCGGCCGCGTGCAGTGCGTGCTTGCCGTCGAGCTGGAATAGTCCCCGCCAAGAAAATGGCCACCGGCGCTTCCGTCGATGGCCCATGCAACTATTCATGCGGCGAAACTTACGCCGACAACTTCCGCTTCAGGACTCCGGCCAGTCCTGCGATTCCCGTTCCGAGCATCAATAGCGTCGAAGGTTCGGGCGTAACAGCCTTTTCAAATTGGCCTGCCAGAATTGCGTCTGCGGCAGTCGTCGGATGCAGGTCATCCCAAAACAGGTACTGATTCGGGTTGCTGCACGGCGTAATTCCAACCAGGCAAGGATCGGTCACGTCGGTAAATCCAAACGCGCCGGGATTGGCGACCACCGCGTGCATGAATCCGAAGGTGTCAAAATACGTCACACCTGCTGGCAGATTGGCCCGCAGCGCCTGATCAAACGCGTAGCTGAACGCGGTCGCCGACGGGTTTCCATAGTACGCCGGAGTGAGTCCGAGGTCGGGCATGCCGGGCACGAGAATGTGTGTCGCACCCACGCCCTGGAGCGCGGCAACGATACCGAGCTCGTCAGTCACGCCCTGAGCGACCGTACCTCCAGTGATGAAATCATCGGGGCCGCCCCACACGATGAACAACGAACTCGACGCGAACGGCGCAACACTGCCCAGGGAAGCCTGCACCTGCAACAACATGCCCGGGAGTCCCAGCGAGCCCAACGTGGTCTGCGTGCCTCCGTCGCCGGAGTCACCGATCCCAGTGGTGGCTCCGCCCCACGCAAAACTCGTCAGCGGTGCGCCGAGCGAGTTGGCCAGATATTCCACCGCCAACGGCCCGTTCGAGAAACGGCCCATGTAATACGGAGGCGACTGAGGAATCGTGTGTCCGCTGGCGTTGTAAATGTTGCCTGTGTCCGACAGGCTATCGCCATACACGAATACGTTCGAGTACGGGCCCGCGTTGGCGATGCTGCTCATCGCCAACAATATGACCGCCAACAAAGCTGGGAAAGCGAATCTGCGACCTTGCATCATGATCTCCTTATATTGTGCCGACGGTGACGTCACGGCACTCAATGGCTGCTGCGCGGCCTTGCTTCGCGCGCTCAGGTTAGGTTGTAAGCTCGGTTACCTGTTTTCTGGTGTAAGCGATATCGAAGTGGCGGCGATCGTCAGGATCCAAATGTAACGGGCGGATTCCGACCAATGCTGATGAGTATAGCAGCGCTGAGTTACGTTCCGGGGAACGCCTATGACGATGATTGCTCCCGCGCGTGACGTTCCACGGCCAGAAAGATGAGCGCCTGCGCGAGGTAATAGGTGATCCAGATTAGCGGATCGTGCCCCGCGAACGGTCCTCGAAACTTGGCGATCGCCAGCATCGCGTCAGAGGCGACAAACAGTAGCGCTCCGATGGCAGCCAGCGGATTGCCCAGCTCCGACAGCAGCGCGCTGCTAGCCATCGCAGCCAGCACCAGCGCATAGACGATCACCGGCACCAGCAGCGGGCCCAGCGAGGACTGCAAGCTTGCCAGCACCAGCCACAGGGTCAGCAGCACCGCCATTATTCCCAGCTCGCGTAAGGGACTGTGTCTCGCCCAATTGCGCGGCAGGAACCGGCGGAACATCGCGATGTAGACCAAGTGCCCGACGAGAAATGTTCCCAGCCCGAACAGGAAGAGTTTGTCGGCATCAGGCGGCCGAGGCGATGAACTGCCCAGCAGGAAGTCTCCGAGCGCGCCGAAGCTGAGCGCTGTTCCCAGCAACCGGTTGACGCGGAAGCCAAGCACAGCTAGCAGCACGATGCTGGCGACCTTGAGGATGACGGTCCAGTCGGCGGAGGTAAAGGAGCTCGCCAGCAGGAAGGCCAGGGAAGCAGCGGCGGAGAGAGCGAGCAGGGGCCGAAGGGGTTTCATGCCACAGAAAGTGTAATCTTCCAGACGCAACCTACAATATTCGCACCTTCTCATTCGTCTACAGCAGTAGATGGAAGACGCAGCGAGCCTGGAGCGTATGACCTTCGAGCAGGACCGGCGGATCACCGAAGCGGTCAAGCAGGAGCAGTCGCGGCTGCGCAACTTCATCCGGCGGCGAGTGCCAGATCCGCGCGATGCGGAAGACATTCTGCAGGACGTGTTCTACGCGCTGATCGAGGCGAATCGGCTGCTGGTTCCGATTGAGCATGTAACTGGTTGGCTGTTTCGCGTGGCCCGCAATCGCATTACGGACTTGTTCCGCAAGAAGCGGCCGGAGAGCCTGAACGATGCGGTTTTAGCGGGCGAAGACGAATCTATGACGCTGGAAGATTTGCTGCCTTCGCCTGATGCTGGACCGGAAGCGCTTTATGTGCGCAGCGTGCTGCTGGATGAGCTGGAAGACGCGCTCGACGAGTTGCCCGAAGAGCAGAGGGAAGTATTTGTTGGGCACGAGATCGAAGGCCGCAGCTTCAAGGAGATGTCGGCGGAAACCGGCGTGAGCGTGAACACTTTGCTGTCGCGCAAGAGATACGCGGTGTTGCATCTAAGAGAAAGATTACAAAGCATTTACGACGAACTGACGAAAGCATGAGGGTAGGAAAATGACACGCAGAAGGAGAAATGTTTTTGATTGCTCCGTTCGCGATCGTGGGGATAGCGCTGTTCATCTTCCTCGGCGGCTGGATCGTGATGCACCTGTGGAACTGGCTGCTGCCCGCGGTGTTCGGCTGGCGCATGATCACCTTCTGGCAGGCGCTGGGCATCCTGATCCTGTGCCGCATCCTGTTTGGCAGCCATGGCTGGCGCGGCGGCCATCGTTCCGGTATGCGGGAGCGCATGCGCGAACGCATGGGGACCCGCTGGCCCGAGATGACACCCGAGCAGCGCGAGCGCATGCGGCATCGCTGGGCCGCCGCCTGCGGCTTCGAGCCGCCAGCGGAAGAGCCCCCAACGGCGTAAGGCCGCCCCCCCGATTCCAGTCCCACCCAGGTCCGCCCGTGGCGGACTTGGGTGGGCAACCCCGCCTGAGTGGAGCACGCGGAAAACTCGGGTTTGACCGTGCCCCGTGAACGGGGTACCCCCCCTCCCCCCTCTTTATTGCAAAATCCTCATTCTGAAGGACTTGCGGAGTCGATTCCGGGTAAAATATTGAGCGCGTGGGACTTAGAGGCAAAATCTTCTTAACAAAGGACTTAGGCGTTGGTTTTTGAGGCTGGACGGCGGCTTGGGTGGTGAGATGGGCGGAAAACCGAGATCGAACAGGACCGGTCACAGGTCGAAACACCTTCCGAGGAAGAGGTGATTGTCTGGCTGAGGTCTTCGTGGACGACAGCTCTCCCTCATCCTTCCATGCGCAGAATAGGGTAAGTGGAGGAATGCGTGATAGGACGCAGATCACGGTCGTGCGTGATAAGCCGAATTTGCCATCCAGGGTTGCGGAATCCCAGGTTGGCCCAAAAGACGGGCGAACCTGGGGCGCCCGGCAATCAAAAACCCAATGCAGAAAAGGAAGCTCGGGCCTTGACTGTACTCGCCAGCCGGGTGTCTCATTTCTTCCGATGAAGAGAATCAGGAGACCACCCACGCGGTTGCAGAAACTGTCGAAACGCGGGTTTCAAGGTTATCCTATTGCCACCATAGCCTTGTACGGCCCTACCGCGGAACGGGCGAGCAAGGCTGCGGTGTCGGTTTTTCTGCGCGAAGCTGAGGAACCGGATTATCTGCAGCGCTTCTTATCGGAAGATGGGGACGTGCGCTTCGACCCCGACATAGACGCTCAGGTCATCGAGTTCATAAAGCAGCACGGCGTGCGCTCCGCGATCATCACCGACCGCATCATCGGCTGCCCGCATGAAGAGGGAATTGACTACCCTGAGGGAAAGAAATGTCCGCAGTGTCCGTATTGGTCCAGTCGCGATCGCTTCACGCATGAGCGAATTCAGTGAGGAATCCAGCCGCGCCAGACGAGAGAGTCGCTGACGTTTCCTTCGATCAAGACGCGCTGAGCGTGCGCCTGAAGGACGGCCGCACAATCCCCGTGCCGCTCGCCTGGTATCCGCGATTGTTCAATGCCACCACGCAACAGCGCCTGAATTGGAAGGTCTCCGGAGGTGGATACGGCATCCACTGGCCCGATATCGACGAAGACCTTAGCACTGAGGGACTCCTTCGAGGAGCCCCTGCGCCCATAGCGCGAAACCCCCGCGAAGCCTGAAGTTTGGAACCAGCCATTCCCGAATCAGGATCGGCAATTCCGTTCTGGATTTCCACCGTTTTCGGTACGACATTCAAGGCAGTCGGATGGTGTTTCTGACGTAGAATACGGCCAGTGGCTACCTCGATAAAGTCCCAATTAGCTTTCGATCTACTGCCTCAGGAAACGCCTTTCTTTCGGAGCCGCAGCGGGAATTTCACCCTGTACTGCGGCGACTCACTAGCACTGCTGGCAGACATGCCGGAAGAATCAGTACCAGCCGAACGACCGGAGTAGCAGCGGTCCCGCATAAGCATCGTTCGGAATCAATCACTTAGTGACCGACTCTCCGCACAATCCTCTATTCACGGGGCTTAGGCCTGATTTTCAAGGAACCGGCGACCGTATTCAGTTTCCCCCTTTCCGTGAAAAAGGTGGGAGGACTGTCCCCACCGCCACATTTGCCGAAATTAGGCAAGTGTGAGGCAGCCAATCAGCGACGCCCCAAGGCGTATTGCGCCACATCTATTGTCATCCCAAGGCAGGGCCGGTACAATGCGATCGCCAAGTTTCAATCAAACTGGAGGTCGACATGCTCGAAGACCGCATGACAGAGCCCAACCCGCCTCTTTACAGAGAGTATATGCGTCTCTTAGAGCAGTATGCGGGAGTACTGGGGATGAATCCCGAAGAGGCTTTGGCATACTGGGTCACTGTACTGCAACGGCTGGCTGCCGAGGTCGAGTACGGGACAAATGCGGACCCAGTGGCCGAGGCTCCAAGATTATTCGTTCTAGGAAAGAAGGGGAAGGAAAACGAGTATTCGGAGGTAGACTTCTACAAAGATGACCCAAGTAAAATTCTCGATGAGACGTGGTCGCCGGTCGAGATGCGCGAGTTCGATTCGGAGCGACACGAACATTAAAGAGGCGAAGACATTTTGAACCTTGGATGCCGCATAGACTGCGGAGCGAAGTACCGCAACAAGTCCCAGATTGCACGCGTGGTAACTGAAGACTGGTGCGCACGAGAGATGTATTGCCCAGCGTGTGACGCCGACGGGCTCGATGCGGCTCCGAACAATTCGCCTGGAATCGACTTTACCTGCCCCGAGTGTTCAGTAGCTTTTCAGTTGAAGAGCCGAAGACATTCATTGGCTAATCGTATCGTTGATGCCGGCTATGCGGCCATGATTCGGGCTATCAAGTCGGACCAAGTGCCGAACCTGTTCCTGCTTCAATACTCGAATACGTGGTCCGTGTCGAACATGGTAGTTGTGCCTAGTTTCTTTGTTAGTGAATCCGCCATCGAGAGGCGCAAGCCACTGTCTGCGGTTGCGCGGCGCGCTGGTTGGGTCGGATGCAACATTTTGCTCGATGGGATTCCCACAGATGGCCGAATCCCGATTGTTGCAAACGGGATGGTGTTAGCGCCGTCCGAAGTTCGAGCGGCCTATCAACGGGCCCGACCTCTAAGTACGTTGAAATCGCAAACGAGGGGATGGACGCTAGATGTTCTGAATGTGGTGCGCAGGCTCGGTGCGCGGAAATTCACTCTCAGTCAGGTTTATGAATTCGAAAAGGACCTCGAGGCAAACCATCCAAACAACAAGAATATTCGTCCGAAGATACGACAACAGCTTCAGATTTTGCGCGACCTGGGATTTCTAGAATTCGAAAAGCCGGGCCACTATTGCGTTTCACACTAGAATGGGGGGATGGCGGCCAAAGCACCAAGATTCCATTGCATGTTGACGAATCATTTGCGTTCCGCCCCCAAAGCAGATTCCTCTCGGGCTGACAGATAAGGGAGCGACTGTTTTCGGCACGGCTGAATCCATGCCCTGATACGAGGCTCATTCGTGTACAAAGCTCAAGTCTGTATGGACGCCTGAAGGAGTCCTCGAGAGCATGGTACTTCCCTCACTCAAAGAAGGCGGCTACGAGGTCAACGAACAAGTGCTAGTCGGCACCCGACTTGGCGGCCGCAAGCACTGGGTTGACGCCGTCGCCACGAAAAAGGGTGTTAGCATCCTTGTCTCCATGAAGTGGCAGCAGGTTGGAGGCTCGGCAGAGCAGAAAGTGCCATTCGAGGTGATCTGCCTGGTGGAGGCAATCAAGAAGAGCGGCGGCAAATACCAGAAGGCTTACCTCGTCCTTGGAGGAGCAGGATGGAGCCTCCGGGACCTTTACGTCTCAGGTGCGCTCGAACCGTATCTCAAGCACGGCGGCGTTGTGGAGATTGTTTCGTTCGAGCAATTCATCGCCAAGGCGAATAAAGGGAAGCTCTGAGAGAACACCTGCAAAGCTCCGTCTGAATCCGCGGCTAACTCTCTCTGCGAAAAGAAACGGCCTCAGATTATTCACCTAAGGCCGTTATTGACTTGGGCGGCTACGCTCCAACTTCGCTCAGGGCACGCTCTACTCCCCCTCACACATTCGCGCGTTCTTCGGGCGCGGCAGATGGACGAGGGTCTTGTCCATTGGTGGGATTTCCGCCGTCGGTTCCTTCAAGCGCCAAGCTGCCAGGGTCATCTCGGCGACGGCGCGCAGGCGCTCGTGCGCCGGGAGGGCCTGCCATTCGCGCAGTTCCGCGGCCTTCATCTCGTCGAAACTGTTGTAGGTCACGATGGCCTTGTTCATCGTTCTGTTTGTAGCACCGGGGATGAGGGTTTGCAACCGGCGGCAGGTCAAAAGCACATCCCTCGCCCGCCAAGGCGGGCGAGGGATGACAAATCATAGGGGGCGGGCTGCGGCACGGCTGAAGAGGATGCGGTAAATCAGAGGCAAGGCGCGACATTGTCGCTGGACAAGGGGTCCTTCGACTCCGCGCCCGCCGCTCAGGCGGGGTCGCTGCGCTCAGGATGACAACCAAGAAGGGCGGCTACGTCTTGGCCACGCGGTCGGGATCGCGCGGCAAGGCCGAGGCGAGGGCGAGGGCGGCTCCGGCGTAGAGCCAGGTGTCGGCTACGTAGTTTAGCGCTTCGTTGATCGCGGGCGCGCCGCGGGCGAGGAGCAGGATCACCACATAGGGGACGACGGTGAGGACGGTGATTAATGCGCCGATCGAGGCGGCGGCCATGCGAGGTTTCTGGTTGAGGGCCAGGGCGAGGCCGGCGGCCAGCAGGACCGCTCCGGTGAGGTATCCCCAGAGGCTGGGGAGTGGGACCCAGGAGGGCATCGTCAGTTCCAACGGAACGCCGGGCGCAAACGCGGGATGAAGAAAATGTTGTACCGCAAAAAAGATGGCGGACACGGCTATGACGATGCGCCCGAACAAAATCATCCATCGCGAAAGTTGCGGCGACGAGGCGCGGCTGTGCAGTCCGGCGAGGGCCCACGCGCCTCCGGCAAAAAGACAGATCTCTGAGCACGACGGCCCACGCGAACCGGCTGGCGGGATGCTTGAGGACCGACGGGATATGAATCATGCAGACGAAGAGAAAGAACATCAGTCCGAGCAGGGTGGACGACAGGCGAACGTACCTTCTGAAGGTAAGACTGGTGGCGGCGGCGAGCAGCGCGCATCCGACGAGGTAGGGCCAGAACCAGCGGGCCGGCATCCAGGAGGGGACGACATTCTGGACCATCTCGGGGCCGCGGAAATGTTCGGGCGCGAAGATCGCGAGTGGCACGGCGATGAAGAGAGGGCCCAGGAGGATGAGCTTGTCGCAGCCGCGCGCCGCGCCGAGATCTTTGCGGAGCATGAAAAGTCCGGCGGCAAGATAGACAAGCCCGGCAAGAGCCATCCAGAAATTGGTTGAGGAAAGCACGATACCCCTTTTCGCGACAGCGCTGTGGCAGGGATTATATCGCGGGCGGCGAGCTTTGTTCCTTAGGCATTCGCGGAGCGGTGACGCGTCTGTGGGATAATCTTGGCTCGCAGAAAACACCGCGGTTCAAGCAGCAACAGGTCAGGTGTGAGGAACGATGCACCGGCGGAACATTCCAAAGACAGGCAAGAGCAAGCTGACGGTCACGGGCAGGATCGTGCTGCTGGCGCTGACGGCGTGGGCGCTGGCGATGATCGCGCCCGACCTGCAGCGGGTGATTGATTCGATGGGCTCGTTCGGCGTGTCGGTGGACAACAACGGAACGGTCACGGACGTGATTGCGCCGTTTGCGAAGGCCGCGGATTCTCCGGCGGCCGAGGCCGGCCTGGCTGTGGGCGACCGGATCGACCTGAAGGCGATGCGCTGCGTTCCTCCGGGAACCGAGGAATGCAAGGGGCTGGTGGCGGTGCTGGGCGGGTTTGGCGGCATGCAGTCGGCGATGCTGGAGCGGGAGATCACGCTGACGGTCGATCCGCGCGACGGCGGGCCGCCGAGGAAGGTGACGCTGGAGTCAGTGCCGGCTCCGCTGACGTATGCGGACCGGGTGGTGCTGCTGGCGGACACGCTGGTGGGCGTGGTGGTGATCCTGATCGCGTTCTGGCTGGTGTGGACGCGCCCGGGCTGGATGACCTGGGGGCTGTTCGTGTACGTGATGTGGATCAATCCGGGGCAGTCGTACACGTATTACGCGGTGCTGCAACGCTGGCCGGTGGCGGTGTTTGCGCAGGAACTGGCGGAAGTGGTGGCGACTGGCGCGGCCTATGCGGGCCTGATGATCTTTGCGCTGCGCTTCCCCAATGACCGAATCGAGCGGGGCTGGCATTGGGTGCAGGGGGCGGCGCTGCTGACCGGCATCGCGATGGCCGGGCTCACGCTGGCGGGCTTAAGCAACATGATCGGATTTCGGACGGAAGAGATCACCGAGATCAGCTTTGCGGCCGGGCTGGTGGTGGATGCGGCGGTGCTGGTGATTCTGCTGCTGCGGCGTCGCACGCTGCCTCCGCATGAAGAGCGGCGGTTGCAGTGGGTGATTTGGGGATGCGCGATCGGGCTGCCGATGTATATCGTCGGCGGAGCTGTGCCAGTCGTCAGACTTGCTGCGTCATGTGTGGGGCATCACTCCGTCGTTCGCGCTGATTGGGCTGCTGTATCTGCCGAATGGAGTGCTGGCGTACCTGGCGTCGCAGGCAGTGTGGCAGCAGCGGGTGGTGAGCGTCGCGATTCCGCTGCGGCACGGGACGATCATCACGGTGTTGAGCCTGGCGGTGGGCGTGCCGATCATTCAACTGCATGAGGAGTTGTCGCACGTACAGGAGAGTTTGGATCTGCCGGGCTGGGTGTGGCCACTAGTGGTGGCGCCGGTGGTGCTGTTCCTGCTGAACCGGTTGCACGAGATCGTCGTCGAGCTGGTGGACCGGTTCTTCAACCGCAAGTTTCACACCGTGCGGCATCAGCTGGAAGTGGCCAGCGAAACGATCGTACACGCCAAGAGCCTCGCCGAAATCGATAGCCTGCTGGTGGAGAGCGCGGTGGGCACGCTGCGGCTGTCGTCGGGAGCGGTCTTTCGCAGCGAGGGCGACTGCTGGCGCCGGAAGCTGGACACGAAAGGATGGAACTCCGGGTTGAAGAAAGAGCTGCGGCCGGAGTCGGATGCGGCCGCGCTGCGCAGCCTGGAGGTGGGCGCGCCGGTCCGCATCGGGCAGGGTTGGGAGGCGCCTGACTTGCCGGCCGGGTTGGAGGCGCCTTGCCTGTCAGTGCCGGTGCAAAGCGAGATTCCCGAAGCGAAAGCGGTGGCGCTGTTTGGGCCGCATGAGACGGGAAACGACATCGACGAAGACGAGCGCGAGGTGCTGGACCAGCTGGCGGAACGAGCGGCCGCGGGCTATGAGCGGGTCATCGCGCAGTTGTTGCGGAAAGAGGTGGCCGAACTGAAGGCGCAACTCGACGCTCTGCAGCAGGGGAGCCGGAGGGAAGTGGCGGATTCGTAGGCGCAAAGGCTCTCTGTAAACGGAAACAGCCACCAGGATTTCTCCGGGTGGCTGTTATTCATGCCGGCGACGACCTACTCTCCCACTCACTTTCGCGTGCAGTACTAACGGCGGTAATTCACTCCCGATTTTTCTTCGCCGCATCGCGCAGTGACGCGACATCGGCAATGTCCTGTGGCCTGCCCGAAGCCAACTTGTTGGTAATCAAGTCTGCGGTGGAAAGAAGAAAGAGGCCGCTCTGTTCGTCAATGACAACTTCCTTTAGGTTCGGCCAAGCCTGCTCGAAGCTCAGGCCGTCGATCTCGGGGAGAATATCGACGGCGAGGGGAGCGCGGCCCATGCGGAAGAACTTGCCGTGCTCGGCAAAATCTCCGGGCCCGAGTCCTTCGAGCGGCGCGCCAAACTCCTGCAACGCGACATAGAGCCTTTCCGCGTTCTCCGGATCCACGGCAACGAGGACGTCGAGTCCTGGGTGGTGCGGGGCTGGGCATGAAGGGAAACAGCATAGCCGCCCACCACCAGATATCTAACGCTTTTCGCGTTGAAGGTGGACAAGAGTTCTTTGAATTCTTTGAACATCCTGCGAGGGCTCCTTCATGCGATAGGCTGCCGCGGTCAATTCTGAGACCGCGCGCAGGCGTTCGTGGGCGGGCAAAGCCTGCCACTCCCGGAGCTCGGCGGCCTTCATTTCGTCGAGGCTTGCGTACGTGGCAATGGACTTGTCCATCGAGTCGTTTGTAGCACTGAGGACAGCGGTTTGCAAGACTTGGAGCGAAAAGCATGAGCCTGCAGGCGAAAACCCGAGAGGAACAACAAACAACAAAACATCAGCGCGGAGCACCTTAAGGCGCGCCCCTTCAATGCCACGCGGAGCTGCAAGAGGGATCTCTTCGCCCAAAAGGAAACGGCCCCAGGTGTTGACCTGAGGCCGTTATTTATGTCGGCGACGACCTACTCTCCCACACACTTTCGCGTGCAGTACAATCGGCCCTGCGTGGCTTGACTTCCGTGTTCGGGATGGGAACGGGTATTTCCCACGCGGTAAAATCACCGGCTCTGTTGACGTGGGCTCGACTTGCGCTCGCCGCTCGGTCCCCGGCGTAATTCTGTGTCACGCAGGACCTGTCACGTCGATTTTTAAAGAGCACTCGCCTGATGGTGCGGCGATCTCTCACAACTGAATAGCATTAGGTGAACTAACTTTGGTGAACTAACTTTCAAAGAAACCAGGCGTGGGTCTCAGTCGTTCGAACAACAGAGACCCTGCACGCTCCCTTTCCTGGCTGACGATTTCTTCAGCCAGGCCCAGCTCCGCCGAGTTCTGCGGGGATGGGTGGAGGTGATGCCAAGTAAATTTTATGGTCAAGCCGAACGGGCGATTAGTACTGGTAAGCTTCACGCATTACTGCGCTTTCACATCCAGCCTATCAAACACGTGGTCTTCGTGTGCCCTTCATTTCCCTTTTGGGTTGGGAGATCTCATCTTGAGGAGTGCTTCACGCTTATATGCATTCAGCGTTTATCACAACCGAACTTCGCTACCCAGCCGTGCCATTGGCATGACAGCTGGAACACAAGAGGTTCGTCCATCCCGGTCCTCTCGTACTAAGGACAGGCCCTCTCAAATCTCCTACGCCCACATCAGATAGGGACCGAACTGTCTCGCGACGTTCTGAACCCAGCTCACGTACCGCTTTAATAGGCGAACAGCCTAACCCTTGGAACCTTCTACAGCTCCAGGATGCGATGAGCCGACATCGAGGTGCCAAACCGCTGCGTCGATATGAACTCTTGGCAGCGATCAGCCTGTTATCCCCGGCGTACCTTTTATCCGTTGAGCGATGGCCCTTCCATACAGAACCACCGGATCACTAAGGCCTGCTTTCGCATCTGCTCGACTTGTAGGTCTCGCAGTTAACCACACTTATGCCTTTGCACTCGACGGCTGATTTCCAAACAGCCTGAGTGTAGCTTCGCGCGCCTCCGTTACAATTTAGGAGGCGACCGCCCCAGTCAAACTACCCGCCTTACTATGTCCCTTTCCCGGATTACGGGAATAGGTTAGAACCACAGCACTCACAGGGTGGTATCTCACCGTTGGCTCCCCCGAACCCAAGAGTCCGAGATCAAAGCCTCCCACCTATCCTGCGCAGCGAAAACCATAGTTCATAGTAAAGGTATAGTAAAGGTGCACGGGGTCTTTCCGTCTAGATGCGGGTAACCGGCATCTTCACCGGTACTACAAGTTCGCCGAGTCGCTCGTTAAGACAGTCGCACGATCGTTACGCCATTCGTGCAGGTCGGAACTTACCCGACAAGGAATTTCGCTACCTTAGGACCGTTATAGTTACGGCCGCCGTTCACCGGGGCTTCAGTTCGAAGCTTCACCTTGCGGTTGACCTCTCCCTTTAACCTTCCGGCACCGGGCAGGCGTCAGCCCCTATACGTCGTTTTCGACTTAGCAGAGACCTGTGTTTTTGTTAAACAGTCGCCGTGCGCGTTTCACTGCGGCCCCCTCACGCTTTTGACACGTTACCGGGGCACCCCTTCTCCCGAAGTTACGGGGTTAATTTGCCGAGTTCCTGAACGAGCGTTCTCTCGAGCGCCTTTGGATATTCTCCTCGTCTACCTGTGTCGGTTTGAGGTACGGTTCCCTGCTGTTCTCCTTAGAGGTTTTTCTTGGCAGTGTGAAATCGGTGCGTTTCGTCCATACGGACTACTCCTTTGCGCCTCACCGTTAATGTCTCTCCGGATTTACCTAGAGAAACCGGCTTACGCGCATTGAACCTGATAGCCATAACAGGCTGCACTTATCCTTCTGCGTCACCCCATCGTAATAACGACCAGCTGGGAGTTCCGGAATATTAACCGGATGTCCATCGACTACGCCTTTCGGCCTCGCCTTAGGGACCGACTAACCCTGAGCGGATTAACCTTCCTCAGGAAACCTTAGACTTTCGGCGCGGAGGGTTCTCACCTCCGTTATCGCTACTTATGCCGGCAGGGTCTCTTCTCTACTCTCGACCAGTCCTCTCGGTCTGGCTTCAATGCGTTGAGAATGCTCTCCTACCACGCGTGGCTTGACGCCACGCATTCGCTGCTTCGGTGTTCAGCTTGAGCCCCGTTGAATTATCGGCACCGGACCGCTTGACCAGTGAGCTATTACGCTTTCTTTAAAGGATGGCTGCTTCTAAGCCAACCTCCTGGCTGTCTGGGCGTTCCGACATCCTTTCCCACTTAGCTGAAACTTGGGGACCTTAGCAGGCGATCTGGGCTGTTTCCCTCTCGACAACGAAGCTTAGCCCCCGCTGTCTGACTCCCGTACTAGTTGTCCACGGCATTCGAAGTTTGGTTGGATTCAGTAAGCTGGAAAGCCCCCTAGTCCATTCAGATCTCTACCACCGCTGCAAATCATACGAGGCTAGCCCTAAAGCTATTTCGGAGAGAACGAGCTATCACGGAATTTGATTAGCCTTTCACCCCTACCCTCAGCTCATCCGAGCTTTTTTCAACAAACACCGGTTCGGTCCTCCAGTGGGTGTTACCCCACTTTCAACCTGGCCAAGGGTAGATCATCCCGCTTCACGTCTATTCCTGCCAACTTAACGCCCAGTTAGGACTCGCTTTCGCTACGGCTCGCTTACGCTTAACCTTGCTGACAAGAATAACTAGCCGGCTCATTATGCAATAGGCACGCGGTCAGGCATTTCCTTGCGGACATAGCCCTCCCACTGCTTGTAGGCACACGGTTTCAGGTACTATTTCACTCCCCTCGCTGGGGTTCTTTTCACCTTTCCCTCACGGTACTGGTTCACTATCGGTCAGAAGCTAGTATTTAGCCTTACGGAATGGTCTCCGTAGATTCCCACAGGGTTTCACGTGCCCCGCGGTACTCAGGTATCCGCTTCGAGTCCAGCTCGTTTTCGCCTACGCGGCTATCACGCTCTATGGCTCCCCTTTCCAGGGGACTTCGACTAACGACTGGATTGGTAACTCTACTGTTGCGGACCCTACAACCCCGGCCACACCCGAAGGTGAGACTGGTTTGGGCTGTTCCGATTTCGCTCGCCACTACTTTCGGAATCACTGTTGTTTTCTTTTCCTTCAGGTACTGAGATGGTTCACTTCCCTGAGTTCGCTCGAACCCGACTATGTATTCATCGGGCCGTTATACCGTTTTACGGTATAGGGTTTCCCCATTCGGTCATCCCCGGATCAATGCCTGCTTGCGGCTCCCCGAGGCTTATCGCAGCTTGCCACGACCTTCATCGCCTGCTTCTGCCAAGGCATCCACCATGCGCCCTTAGTAGCTTGACCACAAAATTTACTTAGCTCACACCCGCCTTGCGGCAGGTCCGTGCCAGGAAATTTTATGGCCTTAGTTTTTTCTGCTCATCGCTTCCCCGCGGTTATTGCGGACCGCTG
>CAVRWH010000006.1:1027500-1233534 GCA_963724855.1 uncultured Acidobacteriaceae bacterium
CCGGTTTTGGCTTCCAACTTGCTAAGCCACGAACGCGTACGATATGCCGCTCCCGAATGCTAAGGCACTGTGTTTTCAGCGCGCAAGGCACCGGAGCGTTCGATTCAGTTAAAGATCTTGTTCTGGAGGTTCCGCGATTACCGCTAACCTATCGGAGCGCTTTGTCCCCGATTTCCAGCCCTGTGGCCAGGGCAGCTTACTTGAGGCCTTCAACCACTGACGACAACATCGCCTCTCGCTGACTTGTTTAATATAGCAAACCTGTGAGCGTCATGCAAGCCCTGACCGAAAATTGTTTTTAACCTTCCTGTTTCTCGTTCACACACTTGCGATACACGCCGCCAGCATCGCGCCAAACCTGCATGAACACTGGCGATTTCGTATCGCGGTAACTTTGGTTCAACAGTGTCAAGGTTGCAATCGCGATCGACAAATTCGTGCCGGGAATGCCCCGTCTCGCGATGACCATCCCCAGTTCCGAATATTTCCCACAACCTTTGCACACTTCTGGCCCGCCGCACTCCCCGCCATATGGTTAGATTTTTCGGGCATGGAAACTTAGCAAGTCATTGATTTATTGTTACTTACCGTGGTTCACCGCTGCTAGAGGATAGGCCCACCTGGAGGCTGGTTTTCGGCGGTTCCACCCCTATCGAACACCGCCTTTCGTTATCTACTTCCCGCTTTCTCCCGCGCAATCTCCCCGACCGTCGCGTTCGTGATCCGCAGATAATCCGCCGGAGCGAGCAGCACCTGTGTTCCTCGCACGCCTGCCGAGACTGAGGCGACGTCCCACAATTCAAAAGTCTCATCGACGTACACAGGGAATTCTTTCCTCGCGCCCAGCACGGTCACGCCGCCTCGAATGTATCCCGTCAGCGGCTGAACTTCTTTCAGCGGCACGAGTTCCACCTTGCGATCGCCGCTCAGCTTGGCAAGCGCTTTCAGGTCGAGCTCGTAGTTGCCGGGAATCACCGCGAAGCACGGCCCGTTGCGGTCGCCGCGCGCCAGCAGAGTCTTGAACACCTGCTCGGGAGGCATGCCGATCTTGGCCGCCATCGTCTCTGCCGCGAGGTCCTCGGGATCAACCTCGTACTCGCGTAACTCGTAGCGCACGCCGAGACTGTCGAGCAATCGAACTGCATTGGTCTTCACGGTGTGTCCTAAGTTACCAGCTACCAGTTACGGTGTCTGCACAAACTCCGTCACCGTCACGGCGCGATATCCGAATGACGCCACCGCCGTGTAGTGGCTGTGCAACTCGGCCTCCACCGCGCGCGAAGTGTCGTCGCTCAGGTTCGCCGGATACTCCACCAGCCACACCCGCCGCACGCCCACGATCTTCGTTCGCCAATCGGCGCCCGGCGCTCCTACCTCCACCGCACTGGGACGATTTGCCCCGCCGCCCGGCATCCAGTCGCGATAGCTTTCGGCGGCGAAATCGCCCACACCGCGGTAGTACACCACGACGTCCTGCGGCCGCGCGTTGTCGATGAGCAGGTTCACCGCTCCGCGCCAATCTTCGCGCATGCGCGAGTACGACAGCGCGGTGCTGACCAGCGACAATCCGCACACTGCAACGATGGCCGCCGTCCTCCAGCGCATTTGCGATAACGCACACGTACCCACCGCCACTGCCAGCAGCCACGCCGGTAAACAGATGATCAGGAAGCGATGAAAGAACACCGGCCGCACAATCGACACCAGTAGCGCGAACACGATCGGCGTCACCAGTCCGCTGGCCACCAGCGCGTAGGGAAAGGAGTCACTCTGCGGCGACTGTCGCCGCCCCACTACCATCGCCCGGAAGAACATCGCGACCAGCGCCAGCTCCACCACCAGCAGCACCGGCCCCACGCCTTTACCGCTCTCCGCTGCCAGGAAGACGCCCAGGTGATACAGCTCCAGCAACGAGGGTTTCGAAACCCAATCGAGGTGCCGCCCCGGCTGAATGTGAATCATCCACATTACTGGCGCTGCGAACACTGCGATTAGCGCGCCCGCCAGGCACATCTGCTTCCACGGACGCCGCTCCTTAGCCAGGGCCACCAGCGAAACCGCGTGCGCCAGCGGAACCAGTAATCCAAAATAATGAAAGTAAAACGTAGCGCCCGCCGCCAGCGCATAGGCAAGGGCCATCACATATGTCGGCCGCGCGATCAAGCGTGCGAAGAAATACGTCGAGACGATCGTCCCGAGCAACAGCCAGCTATAGCCGCGTGCCTCCTGCGAATACACCACCGCGCAGGTGCTGATCGCAAGCAACAGCGCCGCCAGCAGGCCGACTCCGCGTCCGAACAGCCGCCGCCCCAGAAGGTACATTACGGGAATGCTCGCGATGCCCGGCAGCACCGAAAGCGACCGTATCGTGGCTTCGCCAAGGTGGATCTCCAGCCACGGCCGCAACATGACGTAGTACAGCGCCATGTTGCCTTCTTCCGTCCATAGCCAATGCCAGAACGAGTTGCCCGGCATGCGCGCGATCACGACACTCGCAATTTCATCCAGCCAGAAACTCTTGGCGCCCAGCCCGCGCAGGCGCAAAAATGCGCCCAGTAAGACGATGCCCCACAGCATGATCTGCGTATCGCGCCGCTCCGCCCCCGCGCGCAACTCCTCTGCGCTCATCTGTATCGGGACCGCAGGTGCCTTTGCCGCCATGCTCCGACTATAACAAGGTCAACAAAATGCAAGCCGCCAGTCGTACTATCGCACTTTCGCGAACAGCACCTGGTCGAGGATGACCCCATTCTTGATCGCGCTGCGCCGCAGCAGAGCCTCCCGTTCGAAGCCCGCCTTCTCCAGCACGCGAATCGATCCCGCGTTGTGCACAAACGCCATGGCGAAAACGCGGCTGAGGTGGTAGTTGTCGAGCGCCCAATCGGACATGGCCGCAACCGCGCGGGTCGCAATTCCCCGGCCCCAGAATTCTTCGCTCAGCCAGTAGCCCATTTCGGCGCTGATGCGCGCGATGTCCCGCCCCAGCAGGAAGCCCACGCCCCCGACCGCTTCCTCGCCGTACTCGATAGCGAAGGCACACTCCGGCTCCTGCGCACGCGCATAGTCGAGAAAGTCGATCGCATCGCGCCTTGTGTACGGATGGGGAAACTGGTCGCGCAAATTGGCGGCGATCTTCGGAATTATTGGCGTGCCGCATCAGCGCCTTGAGATCGTCCTTGCGCCACGAGCGGACCTTCACGTCGCCGAGGTCGAGCAGCATGATGTTCTGTCTCCACAAAAGCAAAACGGAGCGACCCTCGCCGCTCCGTTGCCAGTCAAATCCTAAGGCCTGCGGCTAAATCGACATCACTTCTTTCTCTTTGCCCTTGGCCATCTCTTCCATCTTCTTGATCTCGTCGTCGGTGAGCTTTTGCAGGTTCTCCATCGCGCCGCGCTCTTCGTCCTCGGTGATCTTCTTGTCCTTCATCGCCTTCTTGATGGCGTCGTTGCCGTCGCGCCGGATGTTCCTCACCGCGGTCCGATGCTCTTCCAGCACCTTGTGCAGGTGCTTCACCATCTCTTTGCGGCGCTCTTCGGTCAGCGCCGGCACCGGCACCCGCACCAGCTTGCCGTCATTCATCGGGTTCAAGCCCAGGTCACCGCTGCGGATGGCCTTCTCGATGGCGCCAATCTGGCTCACGTCCCACGGCTGCACGGTGATGAGCTGCGGCTCGGGAGCGCTCACATTCGCCAGCTGGTTCAGCGGCATCTGTGAGCCGTACGCCTCCACCATCACGCCGTCGAGCATGTGCACCGACGCGCGCCCCGTGCGGGTCGAAGTCATCTCTTTGCGGAAGTCCTCCACCGCCTTGTCCATGCGTGTCTTGAGTTGGCCAAAGCTGTCTTTCAATGCGGGAATCGCCGCCATGGATACTTGTGCCATGCCTAGTCCACCTTCTACAGATAAAGATGATTTCGCAAACGCATGATTATAAACCCGCGTGTCGAGGAGTCGTCGCTCAGTCCGCTCCCTGGTACACCAGCGAACCCACATTCTCGCCCATCACCACCCGCATGATGTTGCCGTGCTTGTTGAGGTCGAACACCACGATGGGCAGCTTGTTCTCCTGGCACATGGCGATGGCCGTCGCATCCATTACCTTGAGCCCGAGCTTCAGGATGTCGAGATACGTGATCTTCTCGAACTTGGTGGCGGCCTTGTCTTTCATCGGATCGGCGGTGTAGACGCCGTCCACCTTGGTCGCTTTCAGGATGGCGTCGGCATGGATCTCCATGGCGCGCAGCGACGCGGCCGTGTCGGTCGAGAAATACGGATTGCCGGTGCCCGCAGCGAACACCACCACGCGGCCCTTTTCCAAATGCCGGATGGCCCGGCGGCGAATGAACGGCTCCGCCACCTCATGCATCTCGATGGCGCTCATCACCCTCGTCTGCGCGCCGCACTTTTCCAGCGCGTCCTGCAACGCCAGCGCGTTAATCACCGTGGCCAGCATGCCCATGTGATCGGCAGACACGCGCTCCATCGCCTTGGCCTGCTCGGCCACGCCGCGAAAGAAGTTGCCGCCTCCCACGACGATCGCGATATCGATGCCGAGCTTGTGCACGTCGGCAATCTCGGCCGCGATCTCGTGCACGCGGGTATTGTCGACGCCAAAGCCCTGGCCGGCAGCCAGCGCCTCGCCGGAAAGCTTAAGAAGAATGCGCTTGTATGCGGGTGTGCTCATGGATAGCGATACCTGATAGAGGTCAACCCTTCAGTCTAGCAGGAGGGCCCTCGAGGCCTTATGGAGTTGGATGCCCGAAAGCACGTAAACTGGTGGTTTGGAAACTCTGTCCGCCCCATCTGCGATGACTTCCGTCGACGAAATCCTCACGCGCACCTTCCGCCTCGAGCGCTTTCGTCCCCAGCAGCGCGAGGTCATCGCCGACATCCTCGCCGGCCACGACGTCGTCTGCGTGATGCCCACCGGCGCGGGCAAGAGCCTCTGCTATCAGCTTCCGGCCGTTGCTCTCGGCGGACTCACCATCGTCGTCTCGCCTCTCATCGCGCTGATGGCCGACCAGACGCAGCAGCTCGGCAAGCTGGCCGTGTCCACGATGCTGCTCAACAGCTCCCAGAATGCCGCCGACCAGAGGCGAAGCACTGCAGAGAGTCCGCGCCGGATTCGAAGGCATTCTCTACGTCGCGCCCGAGCGCTTCGCCGCTCCCTCGTTTCGCGCTCTGCTGCCGCAGCTCAAGCCGCGCCTCTTCGTGGTGGACGAGGCCCACTGCGTCAGCTTCTGGGGACACGACTTCCGCCCCGACTACATGCGCCTTGCCGAAATTCGCGAGGCCCTCGGCTCGCCTGTCACCGCCGCGCTCACCGCCACCGCGACCCCGCAGGTCCGCACCGACATCACCACGGCGCTCAAACTGCGGTCGCCGAAGATGCATGTCACCGGATTCGACCGGCCCAGCCTGCGCTATGCCGCGCGGTTCTTCCGCAACGATGGCGAGAAAGACAGTGCGCTTCTACAGGGGCTGAACCTGTCGCCCGGGACCGGCATTGTCTATTGCGCCACTCGCAAGACCGTTGAGGAGCTCACAGCCTACCTCGAGCAGCAGATGCCCAACCGCATCATCTCCGGATACCACGCTGGGATGTCGCAGCCCGACCGCAAGCACAGTCAGGAGCGCTTCATGCAGGGCCAAGGCGCAATCATCGTCGCAACGAACGCCTTTGGAATGGGTATCAACAAGCCCGACATCCGCTTCGTGTTGCACTACAATCTGCCCGGAAGCGTCGAGGCCTACTACCAGGAAGCAGGCCGCGCCGGGCGCGACGGACGCAGCGCCGATTGCGTGCTATATCATTCGCCCCGCGACTTCGGCATCCAGCAGTTCTTCATTCAGAAAATCGGCGACAACAATGAGCAACTCGACAGCGCCGCCATTGCCCGTCTGAAAAACAGCGCTACCCGCAAGCTTGACGCCATGATGCAGTACGCTTCCTCGCGCTACTGCCGCCGCTGGAACATCCTCAACTACTTCGGCCAGCAGGCCCGCATCGACGGCTGTGGCTGCGACGTCTGCCGCGGCAAGGTCAAGCGCGCTCCCGCCGACGCGAACAAGCCGTAAAGAAGGCGGACTCCCGCCGCAAACCCAAGGCAACCGCGCGCGACGATGCGCCCCTCACCGCGGCGGAAGAAGTCCGGTTCGAGGCCCTGCGCAAGATCCGGAGTCGCATGGCCAATGAAGCGAATCTGCCGGCGTTCTGCGTCGTGCACGACAGCACTCTCCGCGAACTTGCTCGAGCTGCGCCCACCACTACCGCCGAACTTCTTGAGGTCCCCGGAATCGGCCCGCAGCAAAGCCGCCAAGTTCGGTGCGGCGTTCCTCTCAGCGATTCGCCACTCGGGAGTTCGGAGAAGCGACTGAGGCTCTTGCGATCGTAATTCCGGCGTGCGGGTCAGGGATTCGAAACAGAAACACTGCTCGGGTGGATCGCCTCGATGTCTCCGTAGCGGGCGAAGTCCCGTTGGTTGAGGGTCAGCACGCGCTTTACTCCATGTACTCTCATCGCCGCCACCAATCGCGCGTCATGGACCTGCACGCCGGACACTTCATGAGCAACAATCAACCTGCGCCATTCCTGATGTACCGAAAGACTGTCGGGAAGAAGTTGCAACCGCGATTCAAAGGCCCGGGCACGGACGTCTGTTTCGGCAGGAGAGAGCCCGTATCCGTTGCGGTCCACGGGACGAGTACATGTGTTCCAAAACTCAGCAAGGTTTTGAGAGGTGTAGCAAAGGACTGCCGCTTGTTCGACTAAGGCTGCAAGAGCCGACGCAACCGAAGGATAATCGGGGTCGCTCGGTTGCACCCAACGCAGGAGTATGTTGCTGTCAATGAGATAGGGCGCGCCCGTCATTCAGCGACGTTCCTCGTAGAAGCTCTCGCGAGTGAATGCCGACGATGGCACCTTCGGCAACCGGTCGGAGCCCTTCGCGATCGCCTCCAACATTGCACGCAGGTCTCCAACAGACAAGGTGCCATGCGGCTCCGCGCGGTCGGCAATCGCCTCCCGCAACAGTATCTCCGCATATTCCTCCAACCCGATGCCTCGTGCTTTGGCCTCTGTCGAAAGTCGCTCCACGAATTCTTGATTGAGTTCGAGCTGAATTGTCATGGTCTTTTCGCCTGATGGCTCCATTATGTGATGCTTTTCGCGCTGTGTCGACTGCTGACACGGAAACAATTCACCACGCAGGCCAACGCACCAATGCCGCAATGACCGCCGCTGTATGTCGATCCCTCGAATTTTGCATACAAATAAAAAGGGCGGGAATCATCCCGCCCCTCTCATTAAACGATTTGCAGTTACCTACTCAGCCGTCGGCTCGGGAGCCTTGCTGATGGCGACCGTCTCCGTCACGTCGCCCACCTTGAAGCGAGCGAACCGGCGTACCGAGATGTTCTCGCCCAGCTTGCCTACAACCGTGGCGATCAACTGGTGCACGGTGACGGTCTGGTCCTTAATGAAAGGTTGCTCCAACAGGCACACTTCCTCGTAGAACTTGCCCATCTTGCCTTCGACGATCTTCTCCACCACCGTTGCCGGCTTGCCGGTCGCAGCCGCCTGCGCGCGGTAGATGTCCTTCTCTTTCTCGAAGGCCTCCGGCGTCACGTCTTCCTTGCGGATATAGCGCGGGTCCGTCGCGGCGATGTGCATCGCGATGTCGTGCAGCAGGCCCTTGAAGTCGTCGGTGCGGGCAACAAAGTCGCTCTCGCAGTTCACTTCGAGCAGCACGCCGATCTTGCCTCCGGCGTGAATGTAGCTCGAAACCGAGCCTTCGCTGGTGGCGCGGGTGGCCTTCTTGGCGGCGGTCGCAACGCCCTTCTTGCGCAGCACCACGACGGCGGCTTCGATGTCGCCCTTCGCCTCGGTGAGCGCGTTCTTGCAGTCCATCATGGGAGCGTTGGTCTTGTCGCGGAGTTCTTTTACTTGTGCGGCGGTAATATTCACTGTCGTAGTACCCATGTCTCAGTATTCCCTCTGCTGGAAGCTGTCAGCTTTCAGCCCTTAGCTCTCAGCCCTTATAGTTTATAAAGATTGGATGATCCCAATCGATCAAAGTCTCGCCATCGACGATCGGTTGCGGTTTAGCTGAAGGCTGATAGCTGACAGCTAATGGCTTCCTGACAAAACGACCCGCGCCAACTGCAGCGCGGGCCTTAAACCGATCCATTCAGCCTCGCGGCTGCGATTACGCGCTCGGAGTTTCGACCTTTTCCTCAACGGCAACGACTTCCGGTGCAACCACAACTTCCGGCGCGGCAACCACGGTACGCCGCGCGCCCTTGCCCAGAACGTCTTCCATGCTGACGTCCTCCAGTTCGCTGGCATCCAGGCCCGCCGCCTTGCCTTGTTCGGCAGCGCTGGCAGCCGCGGCTTCCGACTCTTCGCTGTACTGCACGCCGGCCTTGATGTCGGCCAACTGCTTGTCCGTCACGGCCTGCGCGCCCTCGATCACCGAATCCGAGATCTTCGAGGCGAACAGCCGGATCGCGCGCAGCGCGTCATCGTTGCCCGGAATCACGTAATCCACTTCGCTCGGGTCGCAATTGGTATCCACCACCGCGACCACCGGAATCCCCAGCTTGCGCGCTTCCTTCACCGCAATCTGCTCTTTGTTCGAGTCGATCACGAACAGCACGTCCGGCAGCCGGTTCAAATTCTTGATGCCCGCCAGGTTGGCCTGGAGGTGCTTGCGCTCCCGCTCCAGCTTGACGACTTCCTTCTTCGGCAGCAGCTCGTAACGGCCATCGGTGGCCATCTCGTCGAGCTCTTTCAGCCGCTTCACCGACTTCTGCACCGTGACCCAGTTGGTAAGCAGTCCACCCAGCCAGCGCTGGTTTACGTAGAACATGCCGCAGCGGTTCGCTTCTTCCGCGATGGCGTCCTGCGCCTGCCGCTTGGTGCCCACGAAAAGCACCAGCTTGCCTTCTGCCGCCTGGTCGGTCACGTACTTCGACGCTTCCTTGAACATCTTCAGCGTCTTCTGCAGGTCGATGATGTAAATCCCATTGCGCTCGCCGAAGATATACTCCTTCATCTTCGGATTCCAACGTTTGGTCTGGTGCCCGAAGTGAACGCCGGCTTCGAGCAGCTCCTTCATCGTGATATTTGCCAAGCTACCTCCTAGCTTGCATCCCGCGCGGCGGCGTCAGTGTTGAGCACTGCCCGGATCGTTTGGGATTACATTTCCCGTTACACCCGCCCCGTTGAATCCAGCGGGTGCGAGAAGATTCGTTCCGGATTGCCTTGCTCCCTCTCGCCCCCGGAACCACAAGGCGGGAAGAAACCAAAAACTGTGGGTGCCCCATCCTACCGACCGTTCTTCGGTCGGTAGGGTGGGATCGAAAACTATCTCTTGCTGAACTGGAAGCGCTTGCGTGCGCCCTTCTGGCCGTACTTCTTGCGTTCCTTGCCGCGCGCATCGCGCCGCAGGAAGCCTTCGGCCTTCAGCTTGGCGCGCAGCTCAGGATTGAACTCCTGCAACGCGCGGGCCACGCCCATGCGCACCGCGCCCGACTGGCCATTCACGCCGCCGCCCGAGCAGGTGCACACCACGTTGAAGCTGCCCAACGTCTCGGTCAGCACCAGCGACGACTTCGCCATGATGCGCTGCGCTTCGGTCACGAAATACGTGTCGAAGGGCTTGCCGTTGACCGTGAAGTCGCCCGAACCAGGGCGAAGGAACACGCGGGCCACGCTCGATTTGCGCCGTCCCGTACCGTAATACTGAACCAATTCTGCCATTTCCAACCCTTCTTAATCTCGTGTCATCTGTGGGTGGCCCGTATTTCCCATCTTCTGGGAAATATGGGGCTCAATTCCTCAACCCACTAAAACTTTGGGTGCCCCATCCTTTCGCCCGCTTTTGGCGAAAGGGTGGGATCGAAAATCCCTACTTCGCGCGCTGCCAGGTCCGCCGGCTTCTGTGCCGCGTGCGGATGCTTATCGCCCTTATAAACCTTCAGCTTCGAGGCCATCTGCCGTCCCAGCTTGGTATGCGGCAGCATGCCTTTGATCGCCTCTTCCACGATCAGTTCCGGCTTGCGCACCAGGCGCTTCTTGTACTCCTCGGCCTTCATACCGCCGGGGAAACCGGAATAGTTGTAATAGGTCTTGCTGTCGGCCTTCAGGCCGGTAATCTTCACCTTCGCCGCGTTGATCACGATCACGTGATCCCCGGTATCGAGAAAGGGCGTGTACTGCGGACTGTCTTTACCAGCGAGGATGCGCGCCACGCGCGACGCCAGCCGGCCTAGGGTCTGGCCTTCCGCATCGACAACAAACCACTTACGCGCAATTTCCCCCTTGGGGAAATACGTAGACATCGTGAACTCTCCAGAATTGAGAAAAACCGCGAAAGACCCGCTGAGTTCTGGGCGCTGATACGCGCAGGGAACCTCTAGGCGTGCAAACGCAGGACTACCAAAGTCTTAAGATTAGCCGATTGCTACCGGAGCTGTCAATCAAAGTGCCGCTTCGGCCAGGCCCCTACCGCCTCCTGCCGCCGCCTCCCATGCGTGCTCCGCCGCCTGCGCCCCGCATCGAGTTGAAGTTCTGCGTCCGCTGGGTACCCTGCGTGCGCATCTGCTGCTGCCGTTGCAGGTTCTGCTCCGGCTTGTTTACGTTCTGCCAGCCGCTCCCGCTATTGCTCGACCAGTTCCCTGAATCCCTGTTGTACTTGTAGACCGTGCCGTCCTTGCCGGCGTAAACATTGTTCTTTCCGGCTGCAATTCCGGCATTGGTGTTGGTGTTGTACACAAACCCGCCGCGTCCCGCCGTGCCGTTGCCCGAGTAGATGTTCCCTGCGTACCCCGCGGCCCCGCCGGCAACGATCCCTGTGTTCGGGTTATACGTTGCGCCCCCGCGATACCCCGCCGTATTGCCCGTATAGATGTTGGTATTGGTGCCGCGTCCCGCAACCGTCGTCCGTCCGGTCTCGGTGTTGTGATACGCGCCCCGCGTCGCCGCCCCGTAATTTCCGGTGTACGGATTCGCCCACGCCGCGCCTGTCCGGGAATACGCCGTGTTGCCCCACACCCCGTAAACGTTGGCCACCGCCGCTCCGCCCCACGCGCCCCAGCCGTAGTACGGATACCAGCCATATCCGTAGTAGCCCATCGGACCCCACCACGGGTAATACCACGGATAGTAGGCATATCCATACCCAAATCCAAAACTCCATCCTGTCGCTGTCGTGTACGTGAAACCCGCTCCTACTCCGTACGTGTATGGCCAGCCGTACCACACTGTGCTACCGATATACGGCGGATAGTACCATCCAGTGCCATACACCACCGTCGTTGTGTCAGCCGACACCACCGTCCCGTAGTACCCCGGCGTGTAGCCCGTGTACACCACCTCCGGAGTTGCCCCGTACACCTTCACATAGGTCACGTAATAAATCGGAGAGCTCGGCGGAATCGTGTAGATCACCTCCGGCACCGAATCGGCCACCCGCCACGGTCCCTGCGGACTCGGGGCCTTGAACCACACTCCTGCTTCCACACAGTAATAGTTGCTGTCGGAAACCTTGATCACCGCCGCGCTCGTGTTCTTGGCGTATTCCATCGACGTCCCCTGAATCGGGATAAACGTCGCCTCGCCGTCATACTGCACCGTGACCTTCGCTTCCGAGCGCGTGATGGTTGCCGTCTGCGGAATCGAGTTCGCGATCAACGCCTCCTTCGACTGCGGCGTTCCCGGAACCGACGCCAGCACCGTCGACTTCGGGCTGTCCGTCGGAATCTTCGCGAAATCCGGCGGCAGCGCCTTGCCGTCCACGTACGTCCACGGCCCGTCCAGCGACGCGCCGGTAAACCACCGTCCCGAGATCAGCACGTAATACGCAGCGCCCAGCCGGAAGATGTTGCCGTTCGTGTTCGTCGCATATTCCAGGCCCGTGCCCGGAATCGGATTGTACGTCGGCTCGCCCCGCGTCTCCACCAACTCCCCCGGCCCATTCACCACGTACACCACCGGAATCTCGGCCTTCTTCCCTTGCTCCTTTAACGATTCCTGCTGTTTGCCTTGCTGCGCTTGCTGTGTCTCCAGGGTCTGGTCCTGCGCCTGGCTCACCAGGTACTCTTCCGCCTTCTTCATATCGTCAGGAAGCTTCTTGGCATACTCCCACGGCCCTTCCAGTTGCTTGGCTTGCAGCCACCAGTCTTCCACCCGCAAGTAGTAGGTTTTCTTGTCGGTCTCATACAGAAGAACCGCCCGCGTGTTGATCACTCGCTGCAGCTTCGTGCCCGGCACGTCCCGCAACTGCGCGATGCCGTCAATCAGCACCAGCAGCGCCGGCTTCGCCGAGAAAATGATCTTCGGCGGATCGTTCTTCACCTCGACTCTCTGGATGAGATCGTTGTCCTCCTCTACCATCGCCTCCAGCCGGTCGAGCGAAATCGTCTTGGTTGCGCCCGGAAACTTCTTCTGCAGCAGCGCCGCCAGCTCGGCTTCCTTATCATGTGCCACCGGAAACTTCACCTTGACCAACTGCACCTGGTCCAGCGTCACCAGCCGGTTCACCTTGTCCACTTCCGTCCGCGCGTTGTACCAAACCACGCCGTACTTCGACGTGGCGTCCTTCCCCGTGCCCGTCTTTACTTCGACCGCCGAGTACAGCTCGATCTGGTTGCCGTCCCACTTCTCCACCTGCGGCTGATAGATCAGGAACGTGTCCGCCCCATTGGTCATCGTCCGCGGCCAGCCCGCTTCACCTTTGGTTGCCTGCTGCGTCTTCGCCTTCTGCGCGCTGGGAGCATTCGGCAATGCCTGCTGGCCAATGGCTGTGCTGATAAGGGAGAAAACAACCATGAACAAAATCCAGCTTGCGGATGAACGGAATGTATTTGCGGGTCGATGAACTTGCACAGAGAAACCTCCGGCGCGCGAGTATAGCGAGTCGCGTGTCACGACTTTCAGGATATAGCTCGAACGTGCGGCTTGTCGCTCTCGCGGGTGCCCCATTCAAGCACGCGCAGCGGGCTTGAGTGGGTCTCTTGACTTTTCTATCCACTAACCACTATCCACTATCCACTGTTTTTCAAATCCCTCAGCAACCCCTCCAACCCCTTCTTATACGACTCGTGCTCTCTCCAATTGCCAAACTCTCCGATATGCCGCGTCCGCCGTATGTCGGCCGCCCACGCCTGCGTCGCCTCCATCACCGCCTCGTCCACTCGGATGGGAAACAGCACCGGCTTCCCGCTTCTGTGCTCGCGTTCAAAGGCAGCCTGCACCTCCCGCTCCACCCAGGGGCTCACCACCGAGTTCTCCGACAGCACCAGCAGCAGCTTGTCGTGCACTCGAATCGATTCCTCGATCCGCTCCTGGAATCGGTCACCGATTTTCAGGTCCTCCGGCGCAAACCAGCAGCGCACGCCTTTGGCCTGCAGATCGGCATGCAGCCGCTCGGCAAATTCCTGGTCTTTGGACGAGTAGCTGATAAAGCACGAATAAAACTCAATCGGATTCCGTCCAATCGACCGCGCCAACTCAATGACTTCCTCAGGAACCCCGCAACCGCGAAGAAATAACTCAGGAATCCTCCCCTTGGATTTGTAAAGGGTGTCAACTCCCACCGTCGATGGGCCGCTATGGTCGATACTCTCTAGGTCTTCCGCGCGGCTTAGATCAACATTGTTCAAGATAGTTCCACCCAGATGGGCTCCAGTCAACCTTGTACCGCGACCAAAGCTTGTGGCATCGAGTTTCGCTCCGCTCAGATTCGCATCCACCAGATAAGCCTCTGAGAGGTCCACGTCCGACAGGTCGGACAGTGTTAGGTCTGCCGCGCGATTCTCCGCAAAGAAAGTTCGATCGCCAGCCTCAGCCCAGATGCGATGGGTTGGACCTAGCGACACTAGCCGGAAAGTCGCACGCACGAGCCGTGCTCCCCTCAAGTTCGTTCCATCCATCCTGGCCGCAATGAATGTCGTGTCGGCTAGATCCGAATATGAAAGGTCAGCGGTAATGAGGTTGGCCTCGACGAGATCTGCTCCTGCGAGGCTCGCCTTAAAGAGGTCTGCGTTACGCAGATTCGCGAGTCCCAATTTGGCGCGGGCAAGCGAAGCGCCCACAAAGTTCGCTCCTCTTAAATCGGAGCCCCGGAGGTCGGCATCATCTAGATCCGGCTTCAGGTTTCGATTGGCCGCCTTCCACTCGTTCCACCTAGCGACTCCGCCCTTCAAGATTGCGAGATGTTCAGGATTCGCCATGGCCGCGTGACTTTGCTCACTTCCGCGATGCTACGGATGATTTCGGATGTTCCCAGAAGCCCACACTCTACCCGCCGCACCCCTCCTAGTCAACGCAAGAAAGTGCCAGACTGCGTCGCTCCATATTTGCCAAACTGCACGCAACTGTGGGCCACCAGCGAAAATGGGAGTAGTGCGCCTCCGAGTGGGGGTGTACGATGATCCCCGAAACCCCAATCGTTTACGCGCCGGAGCAACAAGAAATGCCACCTCGTGAACCAAGCAGAGTCAATCTGGACGCTCTAATAACTCGCCAAGATATGGAGGGAGGCGTTCAAAAGAACGTCCCCCAAGATTTTGGATTCAAACACTCCGATCTTCTTAAGAGGGGCGGCATGACATACGCGATCTTGAGGAAGCCCGATTTCCAACGATCAACTTCTAGTTGGACCCCCGAAAAAGTTCGGGATATGGTGATCGCATATATTGAGGGTGAAACGGTTCCCGGCGTTATCGTGTGGCGCTCCCCCCAAAGCGATCTGTTCGTAATAGACGGAGCCCACCGACTAAGCTCTATTATCGCGTGGATAAATGATGATTACGGGGACGGCGATATATCGAAAGCGCATTACGAGGATCCGCAAAACCCGTTAGCTGCACAAAAAACGCGTGAGCTAATAAACGCGAGCGTGGGGTCATACAAGAATCTGATTGATGCCGTGAATGACGCTAAAGCCGAGCCCACGCATCAGGCGAATGCCAAGAAATTGGTCTTCGCGACTCTTCCCGTTCAGGAATTAAAAAAGGTTTCGGACGCGGCAACTGCCGAAAAGTCATTCCTGAAAATAAACGAACAGGGAGTGATCCTTAGCGACACCGAAAAATGGCTGATACACTCCCGGTTTTGTCCGAATTCCATTGCAGCACGAGCAGTTAGTCTAAAGGGGGCTGGTGGTGCCTATTGGGAACGTTTCAGTAATGAGGAAAACAGAAAGAAGATTTCGGAACTAAGTGCTTCGGTACATAAGCTGCTCTTTACTCCCGATTTAGATACAGGCGAATTGAAGACCGTCGATTTGCCTATTGCTGGGTCGTTCTACGCCTCTAACGCGCTAAACCTCATATTTCAGTTTGTAAATTTTGCGAATGATGTACAGACGAAACCGCCAGCCAATCGAGCGGAAGCCGAGAGGCTAATTCCCGTCGATACGGACGGCACGGCCACAATTCGATTTCTGAAAAAAGCACAGCGAGTAGCATCGCTGTTGAGTAATTTGCGCACGAGCCACTACTCCCATTCTCTGGACCTGCACCCGTTCGTCTATTTCTATTCCCAACAAGGAAATCACCAGCCCACCATGTTTTTGGCGACGGCATACTGGCTACGTGAGGTGGACAAAAGCGGGAAAATTCCAGAGTTGGCAAAGGATAAACTTAGGGGGCGATTAGAAGATTTCCTGCTAGCGCACTCTTTCCTCACTCAGGCTATTTCTCGTAGAGCGCGGGGCGAAGAAAAGGCCGTCAGACGCCTAAAACAATACTTGGACTTCTTGGTCGAGAACATTTCCAAAACCACGTCAAGCGACTTGCTTGAACAGGTTGGAAAACGTTTCAGAGTGTCGACCATAGCAGAACCGGAAGAGGATGCAGAACCGACTGCCCCCGGTTCGCGCATCCCGATTCACGTAAAGAACTCAATGTTTATCGAGCAAGAACTTAAAAACGCCGAGAAGTGCGAATTGTGCAAAGCTCGCATTCCGGCAAGGGGGCTAAGCCGAGATCACCGCCTTGACCGAAAGCATGGTGGAGTTGGGACGAAGGGCAATGCCGCTCCGACGCACCATGCGTGCAATAGTGCAAAGGACAAAATTAAAAACTTCACGGCTAAAACGCCATAAGATGCACAATGGCCAACCGAAGACAGTCACGGGCCAAGAGCCGCGGGTGGCCCGCCCGGCGACCCTGCCGACACCAAACAATCTTGAGGTGGGTGCCCCATCCGGCCTGATTTTGGCGGGTGCCCCACCCCGTCAACTTATTGATAGAAATAAACCTACACGAGTGGGTGACCCATCCGGCCTGATTGTGGCCGGGTCGGTCTTTTGACTTTCACTGACAACTGACTACCGAGCCTAGCCGAACCCACGACACTCCAGTCCCGCCTCGCGGGACGGCATAAGATAGCCCACCGTTTCAACGGTGGGTGGGCGTCAAATAGGATGTCCGAGTCCCCGGGGGACGGCACATCGCGCCGAGGGCTTCAGCCCGAGCGTCTCCACCCTCCACCCCGGCGCGTCGCCCGATCCTACGCCACGGTTCTACCCGGCGGGCGGCACGGCCACCGTCATGCCATGACGGCGGAAGAGTTCCGTCATTTTCGCGTGATCCGGCGGACCGCCAGCGGCGACTAGTTCGGCGGCTTCCCGGAAATACGAGGGGCCCATGATCGCAGGGGATACGACTGCGAGCTGTTTCACATCCTCGGTGCCGAGATTGTCGAAGCGGTGTACCGCGCCTCGGGGGATGCACAGCGCCTGCCCCGGGCCAACCTCGATGGGCGTGCCATCCACCGTCCAGGTAAGTACGCCTTCGATGCCGTAGAGGACCTCCTCGTAGGCGTCGTTCTTGTGGGCCGGCGCTGCCAGCTTCTCCCCAGCCGGGACCAGTACCTCAAACACCGAAACGCTACCGTTGGAATCAGCTCCGGTGAGTAGAAACCGGATCCCTAGCGGACCAATATTGAGGGTCTCTTCCGAAGCATTGACTCTGCTCATACCCTGCTGCATAATCGCTCCCTTTTGAGTGAAGTCATAGTATTTTGCTCTTCCCATTTCGGGAATGCACCCCAAGTTTTCCTCACTTTTTTCTTGACACCTCAAATCGAATAGGAGCAAGGTAACCAAGCGTAGGTTGCCAACTGCTCGACCTTGCTGCCGGATTACCGGCCGCGTGCAGTAGCTAGCTGCTAATTGCTAGTTGCTAATTGCTTTTTTGGAGGTTCCCATGTCCTGCCGCATTTGCAATTTCCCCAAGGCTGATGGCTCCCCCTGCGGTTCTCCCGCCTTACACGGCAAGCGCCTCTGCTACTTCCACCACCGCGATCAGCAGCGCCGCCATTACGTCGCCGCTGTCCTCCGCCGTGCCGACGTCCTCGGCCCCCGCCTCCCTCGTATGAAATCTCTCTATGACATCCAGGTGGCGCTCTCCGAAGTCATGTACGCCACCCTTGACCACCGCATCTCTACCCAGCGTGCCGGCCGCATCTTGTTCGACCTCCAGCAGGCCGCCATCCCTCTCCGCCACCCACGCGGCTCCCCGGACTAGCCATGCAACCCCTTACGGCTCTATATTTTACGTATAACTCGTTTGCTTGCACGAGTTTGCACGGGAATCCGTACATCTACTTGAAAACGAGGAATTTGCAGATAGGGGGGAGGGGGGTACCTGCACCGCTCATGGTGCAAATTCGATAGTTGGCCTGCGCGACGGCACAAAATCCGTCGTCATTTCGTGGCAAGATACATCCGTGAGCATGCGAATCGACAAATGGCTCTGGGCGGCGCGCTTCTTCAAGACGCGCTCGCTCGCCACCAAGGCCTGCGAGCTTGGCCGCGTCCAGTCCGCCGGGCAACGCGTTAAGCCCGCGCGCGAAATCCGCCTTGGTGACAAGCTCCACATCACCAACGACGCCGGCGACTTCGATATCGAGGTCCTGCAGCTCAGCGAAATGCGCGGCCCCGCCTCCGTTGCCCAAACGCTGTACCTCGAAACCGAAGCCAGCCGTGAGCTGCGCCTCAAAGTCGCCGCCGAACGCAAAGCCATGCGCCCCATCGACCGTCCTGCCGGCGGACGCCCGTCCAAGCGCGACCGCCGCCACATCATCCAATTCCGCGGCGGTTCTTAGGTTAATGATGTGTCCTACCTACAGCGCGAAGTAAGTCTTCCCGTGCCGCGGGCTATCTTCGTCGCCGATCAGCATGTACGACGGGAAACCATGCCAGCCAGCGAACAGTCGCAGCGACTGGGTGCCTGCGGGAACATCGAACACCCAGGTCGTCTCGTACGACTCGCCCGGACGCAGGGGGCCCTCCATCGTATGCGCCTCCGGGTGCGCCATGTCCCAAAAGCGCTGGCCGTCGGACGAGACCGGATACTGGCGGCTGGCTGTGTCCACCAGCACCAGCGTCGGCGGGTCGGGGGAAAATGCCCCGTTGCCCCTCCAGGGGGCCATGGTGCGCTCGTCGAACCGGCTCCGCATCGTGACCAAAACAAACTCGCCGCTGGCCTTCAGGTCTCCGAGGACCGGAGCACGCGCGACGTTCTGTACCGAGTACGCGATATGACAGTCCATGGCGCAAAAGTACTTCTCGTCGCCGCGCGCCACGGTGCGGTCGTAACTGGCATACGAAAACATCGCCAGCAGTGCGGCATATCCCGTCAGCACCATCACGATGGCCGCCAGCGAGTAGCGCGCCCAGCGCTGCCGCTTCTTGAAGAGCAACACCCCTGCGGCGACGGCGAGAAGCAGAACCAGGCCGGCGGTTCCGAGCAGGCACAGGGCCGCCAAGTGAGACTCGAAGTTGCCGTTTGTGTACATGACCGCCTCGAACAAGTAGTTTGTACGTCACAGTCGATGCATTAGGAAAAAGCCGTTGGGGCCCGGTCGCAGCCTACTTTTTTCGCGCCGCCTGGATCACCGACTCCATCTGCGCGAGGTATCCTTCGAGCGCCCGTCGGCCCGCGGCCGTAAGGCGGAATTCGGTGCGCGGCTGGCGGCCTACAAACGACTTCGTGCACTTGAGGTAGCCGGCAATTTCCAGCTTGCGCGCATGAACGCTGAGGTTCCCGTCGGTGATCTCCAGCAGCTTCTTCAGGTCATTGAAGCTGAGAACGTCGTTCACCGCCAAGGCACTAACAATCGCCAGACGCACGCGCTCATGAATGACCGAATCGAGCTTCAGGCTCTCACCGTGCTGAGCAGGCTGCCGCGCAGCCGAAGACAATCGAGGCGATGTCGCCGACGCGCGAATGGTCGGTTTGGGGCTGGATCGGCTCATATCTCGGTTATTGGAAATAGACATGCTCCAGAAAGTAGAGCGCAGTGAAAGCCGCGACCAGAGTGAGCCCCGGAACCATTAAACGAAGTACGCTACGCGAAGGCCGCTTCCAGTCGAGGGTGAAAAGGAACAGCAAAAGAGATGGCGCCACAAGCACGACTGCGATCTGGAAGATATGCGCCGCAGCGCCTTCGTCCACGGGAGCAGGATGACGCGGCTGGCTGTAGCCGCTCATCACCGTAAGTAGAGCCACCAGCGATAGCGCAAGGATGACGCGCGCACTGACGATATTGAGCTTCTCAGAATGCATGACCACTTATCCTCCCCAGAATCTCCTCTTGCTTATCCACCATGTCTCCTCGCGATATACGCGCCGAAGCCGATATGCACCAACCCGAATCCGACGGCCAGCATCACGTTGGCCCAGAACCACGGCAGCGTCAGAGCAGTCGCCCCGGCTACAACGAAAACCGCCCCCATGACTGGAATCGTCCGCACCGAGAACGCGCCGGCTTGCATGACGGCCACTCCGTACAGCAGCAACCAGACGCCGGGAATCTGGCGGACATCGCCCGTGCGGAGAAGCGCCACCGTCATGACTCCACCGGCAAACAGGGCAGGCAGCAGACCGACAAAGAGCCTGCGTCCGGACAGCGAGAGGATTTGCGTACCGATCCGCGAAGCCTTCCAGTGCATGGCTACCAGCGCCAGGGTCACCGCCACGAGTGCCTCCGCCAGCCACACGGCAATCCAAGCTTCGGCGGTGGCTTGGCGGAACGCGAGCCACGACGCTACAAGCGCGGTTGCTCCCATCGAGCAGTATCCCCACCCGGAAACTGCGGTGAACGAGGTACTGCGTTCCATGGTTTGGCGGATGAGTGCCAGTTGTTCGAGCGCATCGGGCTCGGGCGCACTGATAGGGGTTCGAGGGATGCGGCGGCAGGGACGGGGCTCGGCCATGGAGGGTAAAGTAAAGCAGCCGGAGTCTCCTGTCAAGTACTTTGCATTGCAAAGTATGGACCGACACTTCCACCACTCGCCGGAATAGTGCGCGGCAGCGCAGCCGCAAAAAGAAATGGCCACCCCAATTGGGTGGCCATTAATCCCTTGCCGGTTCTGCGACGTTACTGCTTCGGAGGAGCTGTGGTCGCGGGCTTGGCCGGAGTGGTTGCAGGCTTTGCTGTTCCGGGAGCCGCGCCGGCAGGCTTGGCAGCGCCGGTCGCTGCGCCAGTGCGGACAGGAGCCGGGACGCCGGACTGCGCGTTGTAGGCTTCCACGATGTGCTTGGTGATATCCATGGAAGGGGCGGCGAGAACGATTGGGCCCTGCGGCCACGGCGTCGAGGCGTCAATAATCAAGCCATAACCGCCGTCAGCGACAAACTTGGTGATCACGGGCGCCATCTTCTGCAGGATGCGCTGGGCGATCTCGTTCTGCTGCTGCTGGAAATCGTTCTGGGCGTCTTCCGCCGAGCGCTGCAGCGACTTGGTCTTGCTCTCGATGGACTTCACCAGGCTTTCATGGGCCTCGGCGTTCATCTTGTCGCCCTGGGTACTGAGCTGCTTCTTCAGGTCTTCGATATCGGTGTTCTGTTTCTGCAGTTCGACACGGCGCGGCTCGAACTTCTTGGCAAGGGCTTCGAAATCCCGCTGGCCTTCATTGCTGCCGGCGATGGCACCCTGCATGTCGACCACGGCAACCTTGGTGCCCGTAGCGTTGGCGAGGGGGTTGGAAGGAGGTGCAGCCGGGGTGGTCTGGGCCATAATGGCCATCGAGGCTAGGACGAGCAGGGCGATGCTGGCAAACGTGCGCTTCATTACTTTGCTGTGACTCCTTGGATTGCTCCGGGAATTCCTCAGGTGTTCGGGTTGCACGCGACAATTGAATCGGTGCTGTTCCGGACGACCGGGCTGCCCAACCCGCGCAAGCGTAACCCGCGCGTCGGCACCCGGCCGGAAGATTCGGCGGTGCGGATTCCCAGATTATAGGCAATCAAAGCAAGCAGCGTCAAATAGATTGCGCTGCCGCCTTGACTAGAAAGTGGTAGCCACGGTAAAGCGGAAGGTCTTGCGCGGCTCGCGAATCAGGTAGCCCGGGTTGTACAACGCGGTTGCATTGGCGAAGGTATAGTCTCCGGCTGCCCCGGCGGGAAACATCGAGCGCGTAATCGGCGAGGGCGGGGGAACGATATCGTCGAGTCGCAACGGGTTATAGGCATAGTAGATGCGGAATGGAGCATTCACGATGGGCACGATCACCTGCAACTCCAAACCGGTGGACATACGTGGCTGGTAGTTAGTCCCCGAGATCGGACTCAAATTGCCCGACACCGGCACCCGCACAGTGCCCGCGCAGGAATAATCGAGATTCAGGTAAGGACAGCCGTAACTCGTCGCATTCAGCGTCACCACCTGTTGATTCGCAATACGCAGTTGCGAATCGTTGGTGATGAAGTCCATGCCGGTATCCACAAAGGGAGCAATGGTCACGGGGCCGAAGACGGGCACCCGATACTCGAGGTTGGCGACCCAACTGGTGTCGCCTCCGGGGAAGATAACTTGGTTGACCGGGATAGTCACGTTCCAGGTGCCGCGGCGGGAATTTGTAGGATCCAGCGGGACGGTGGTACCGTCGGGGTTTTGCAGCGGGATCGTGACGGCCGACGGGAAGTATACGACTGGCGAAACGGAACGGATGTCGAAGCCACGGAGATCCTGGTCACCGCCCATGTAGAACCGATCGAAGGGCGGTGCGACCTGTCCGGCATAGCCGCTGATCCACGAACCCTGCACCCGGAAGCCCAGGGTATTGCGACCCTTGTTCACGGGCCGGAACTTCTTCCATTCGACCACCGGCTTGAAATAAGCGGTGTTGCCCCCGAGTCCTGCAATTTCGGTAGCGACGTAGAAGCTCTGACCGCTGTGTGGGCGTTGCGGGTTGTCAATGCGGTTGTAGGAGAAGTTAGGAACGATCTTGCTGGTCTGGATGCCGGTCAGCGCACTGGGGCCATACAGCCCTCGGAAAGCCAGGCTCTCGAAATACAGGGTCGATGCGGCGCTGTAGGTCTGCAGCGACGTATTGTCGAACGAGTAGGTAATGCCGACGCGCTTGAACGAGCGTTTGATGGGATAGCTGAGCGAGGTGGTGAAGCCGGTGCTGGTCTGGGTGTAGTTCTGCAGCAGAGCCTGGTAGCTGGACGGCAAATTGATGGACTGGCCAGTCTGCTGCTGTAATTGCTGTTCCTGATTGTAGTTGTAGCTGCTGTGGTACACCGTCCAGCCAAACTGCAAGGGGCGGTCGAACAGGTAAGGCTGGGTGAACGACAGAGTCTCGTTCTTCTGGTACTGGCCAATCGAAACGGAAACCGTCAGTGACTCGCCCTTGCCGAAAAGGTTATTGGTGGTGTAGTTCACACCAATGAAACCGCCGTAAAGTCCGCTCACACCGCCGGTCAGGCCGATGCTGTTCTTGCCTTTTTCCCTGACCTTGAGCAGGATGTCGACGGTCGCGTCCTGTGGATTCTGCTTGATTTCCGAGTCCTGTTCCGGCTTCAGAGGCTCGAAATACTGCAACTGGTTAAGGCGTAGAAGGCTAAGCTCCCAAAGGTTGCCGTTGTAAACGTTGCCTTCCTCCAATGCCAGTTCTCGGCGGATGACCTTGTCGCGAGTCGTGGTGTTGCCCTGGAAATCGATGCGACGGACAAAGAACTGCTTGCCTTCGTCCAGATCAATCTTCAGGGTGATGGTCTTGTTTTCGTCATCCGCATCTGAGTTCGGCACCGGCGAGAAGTTGATGTAACCCAGCGCGGCATAAGCTTTGCGCAGGTTATCCAGGCCCTTGCGGATAGCGTCGGCGTCGAAGATGTCGCCATCCTTGATCTTGAACTGGGCGCGCAAGGCACGGGTATCGGAGACGGCCTTGTTGCCGGTAAACGTGATCTCTTTCAGGCGGTAGCGCTCACCCTCTTCCACCGGCATAGTGATGTCCACGGCCTTGCCCGGTTTCTTGCTGAACGGCCAGTACCAGGCTGGCGGAGTGTCACGGATCTTGGTCTTGGGGTCGGCGACCAACGCTTTGTAGTAGCCCTTGGTCTGGTAGTAGTAGCGGACGCGCTCGGCGTCTTCGTTCAGCTTGGTCGAATCATAGGTCTTGGGAAAAAGATTCTCCAGGAAGTAGGGGGTGAAGACGGAGTGCGGAACGCCGATGGGCTTGAGGTTCTTCATAGCGGTCTGCAGTTCACGCGAACTGACCGCCTTGTTCCCGACAAATGTGATCTTTCCGACTTTGACCTTGGGGCCTTCCTTGACGACGAACGTCAGCCCGACAGCGGCGGGCGGAATGGGCCGGACCTCCGAGGTCACGGTCGCGAACTGGTGGCCGTGGGCCGCTAGAAGTTCCTTGACGACCACTTCGGCGTGCTTGACCTTGGTGGGATCGTACTGGCTTTCCTGGGTGAGGCCTACCTTGCGTTCCTTGAGCTTGTCGAGGACGTCGCTCTGCGACACCGAACTGAGGCCGGTGTACTTGATTTCGCGAATCGTCGGCTTTTCTTTGACGTAGACGTGAATGCGCCAGCCTTTGGGAGAGGCTTCCCGTTCAATGCGCAGATCGTCGAAATAGCCGGTGTTCCACAGCGAGTTGAAATCGCGCTCCAGAGCAGTCTGGTCATACACGTCGCCCGGACGGGTAAACATGCGGGCGCGGATCGTGTCGGCCGGAATGCGGCGGTTGCCGTGAATGATAATTTCCTCAATCACCCCTTGCTGGGCCCACGCGGCGGTAGCGGCAAGACAGATGACAACAAAGAGGAAACTTAGCGCTGTGGCACAAAAGCGCCGCCCGCGGCGGAGAATCTCCGCAGGGCTAACCTGGCTATGGGAAGAAATAGGAACAACCTCAAACCGTTATTGGATGAAAGCGCAATTATACGGTACAGCACGCGCAGTCATAAAGCGCCGCCCGCCCGCCATGTCTGCGTGAAATAGAAGCTAACCCATTCATGCGGTGGAAGTTTCGAGAGAGCGTTCAACCTCGATGAGGGTTGCGTAAAAGGTGGCGCCACCACCCAGATCGGCCAAGCGCGCCGAGGTAAGCACATTAATGTTGACGCCGCCTTCGGAGAGCTTGGCCCAGCCCAGCTTGGCACCAACCACGCCCGGTGAGACGACGCCATCGACGCGTGCGGTGAGGAAAATTTCCCCGCGCTGGTTAAATACCCGGACGCGGTCGCCATCATGGATGCCGCGGACCTCGGCATCAGTGCGGTTTATTTCCAGCTCGTGCTCGTGCTCCATTTTCTGCAATGATGGCAGATTGACAAACGTGGAGTTGAGAAAGTTGTCGGCCTTGCGAGCCAGCAATTCCAGCGGATATTGGAGGGCCCGGGCTGTATGCCGCGATTCGTCGGGCGGAACGAAGTCGGCAACGGGGTCCATTCCCTGCGCGATGAGGCTGGGATCGAATAGACGCGCCTTACCGCTCTCCGTGGGAAAGCCATGCGCGAAAGGCAGCCACGGAGCAACGTCGCCATTGCCGTGAACATTCAGGCGGACTTGCGGCTCGTGCTCCAGGCGCTCGCGAGTGATGCCCGCCAGCTGCGGCGTGCCCGAAGATAATGCTCCGTCGATCATCTCGTCCACGGTCTCGCGGAAGCAGGCATCGTCAAAGCCCATTCGCAGCGCCATCTCGCGGAAGAGCTCGACGTTGGACCGGCATTCGCCGAGAGGTTCGATCGCCTGCTGCGAAACCTGCAAATAGAGGTGGCCATAAGCCTTTACCAAATCCTTCTGCTCGAAGAACGTGGTCGCGGGCAGCAGGATGTCAGCGTAATCGGTAGTGTCCGTAAAGAACTGCTCGTGCACGATGGTGAAAAGGTCGTCGCGCTTGAGCCCGCGCACCACGAGGTTGTGCTCGGGACACACCGCGGCCGGATTGGAGTTGTACACGAAGAGAGCTTTGACGGGGGGATCGTCCACTTCGGTGAGCGCCTTGCCCAGCTCGACCATGTTGATGGCACGCGCATCCCGGCCTAGCGGGCTCTTGCGCATGAGATCGGTGCGCTCCAGCGATGCGGTGTTGAGCCCAAAGCCACCACTGAGAGAAAGTTGAAGGCCGCCGCCGACTTCCTTCCACGATCCGGTGAGGACCGGCAACATGCAAACCGCGCGCACTGCGGCTCCGCCATTCTGCGTGCGCTGAATGCCGTAGTTCAGGCGGATGGCCGCCGGGCGTGCAGGTGGCATACTCACGCGCCAGAGTCTCAATGTCGGGCGCCGGAATTCCGGTCCACTCCGAGACCTGCTGCGGCGTGTATTTGGGCAGGCGCTTCTGCAGTTCGTCGAAGCCGTCGGCATAGCGGGCGATGTAGTCGGCATCGTGCAGGCCGTCGCGCAGGATAATGTGCATCAGGCCCATGGCCAGCGCTACGTCGGTACCGGGATTGATGGGGATGTGCCAGTCGGCAACCCGCGCGGTGCGGGTGCGGTAGGGATCAATGACCACCAGCTTGGCGCCGTTGCGGCGCGCCTCTTCGACAAACGGCCACAAGTGAATGTTGTTGCCGTGGATGTTGGCGCCCCAGGCAATGATGTACTTGGAGTGGCGAAACTGCTCGGGCTCGGTGCCGACTTTTCTGCCGTAAATGGAGACGATGGCGTCTCCACCGGTGGTGGCGCAAATCGTCCGCAGCAGTTGCGAGGCTCCCAATCGGTGGAAGAAGCGCATGTCCATCGAGCCGCCGTTGAGGACGCCAAGATTGCCTCCGTAGGAGTACGGCAGCACCGCCTCGGGGCCGAACTCGGCGCTGATGTGTTTCAACCTCGCCGTAATCTCCGTGAGAGCGTCGTCCCAGGAAATGCGTTGGAAGGCCGCCGGGCCGCCAGTTCCCTTCGGAGCTACCCGGCGCATGGGGTAAAGCACGCGGTCAGGCGAGTAAACACGGTCAAGGTACTTCGCAACCTTGGCACACAAGAAGCCCTGCGTAATGGGATGTGCGGGATCGCCCTGGATGCGGGTAGCGCGTCCATCCTCCACCGTTATGAGGGTCCCGCAGGCGTCGGGACAATCGTGCGGGCAGGCGGCATGGACAACTTGTTTCATCGCAAGGACCGTGGTCGATTATCCCATGTGACGCGGAGATCATCGGCGAAATCGAACTTGACCCGTGGGCACAGAGACCGGTCTGGATTCGGAGCCGGTCAGGCGAGTCGAACCGGGAAAATTACGGGTAATATTTGGGGCTTCCGGCCACAGAATTGAATCTACAAGTAGTATGATGCATCCATCCATTTGGCCCCGTCAGGCTGCCGAGGGAGGTTTCTCGATGGGTCGAAAGCTTTTTGTACTGTTGGCCGTGATGGTGCTGGCAGGGTCGGTTCCCGCCGAATGCAAGACGCGCGGTCCGTCCACGCCGCAAGAGCGCGCACGCGCGCTCAGTTACATCCAAAGTCTCGAACAGAATCCGCTAGCTAAAGATAGCCTCGACAAACGGATGTGGCTCACTGAGTGGATCGTGCAGGTCCCCGATATTACCGTGCACATGTGCTGCAAGGCTTTGGACGCGCTGGACTCGGTCAACGACACCTACTCGAACCAGTTGCGGATACAGGCCATGTATTCGCAGGCCGGTTACATCCTGCAGCATCCCGATGTGAAGAGTGAGTCGCAGAAGCAAGCGGCCGGACTTGCTGGCGCGCTACGCGCTTACCAAGCGATTCGGCGCTTCGATCCGACAGCGCAGTATCCGGTGCTCGACAACCTGCTCTCTCTGCAGAAGCAAGGCAAGCTGGTACAGTTCGTGGAACAGCAGGGGGAGTGTAAAGATAACTGATCTCGCTTGAAATTCAACGAACGAGGGCGCGAAATTCGCGCCCTTTTCGATTGCCCGCAGTACAATCGGGGCACACACTAAGGATGGCCAATATGCGATATCCCTTTCACGCCATCGAAGAGTCCGACATCCCTCGCGCCGCCAATCCTATCTTGCAGCACCTGCTCGACACCTACGCAAGCGAGACCAATAAGGTCGTCTCGGTGTGGCGATGCTTCGCCGAGGAAGACCTGGACTTTCGTCTGCACCCTAAATCCTCGACAGTGCGGGAAATCCTGAAGCACCAGTTGCTCTCGGAGCGGCGCTTCTTTGCCGAGTTTATCGGCACACCCGAACCGCTGGCGGAAGACGTGCTGCCGGCATCATTGGAAGTCAAGCCTTGCATCGAGCGGATGATTGCCCTCGCCCGGCCGCGGTTGCAGTTCTTCGCAGGCCAAACCGCCAAGTGGTGGATGGAGACGGTTCCCTTCTTCGGCGAATCACGCGAAAGGATTTGGGTGTTCTGGCGACGCGTGCTGCACACTTGCCATCACCGCGCCCAGCTCGCTGTGTACTTGCGCATGCTAAACAAACCCGTGCCGTCGGTTTACGGACCAACTGCCGACGAGACCTGGGAAGGCGCGGACGCCACTCATACCGTCGCCTCGGCAGGACGTAAATGAGCGGCAGCGGCGGCGGACTACTTCTCCGCTGTCAGCTTCTGTAGTTCCGCTGAAGTCGAGCCGAACAGATTACGTAGAACGGCAACTTCGGCGGTTATGCCTGTTTCCAGCGCCGGTTTCGCATCTGGTGCATACAGCGACGAGTGGTTCGAGGGCAGGTTCTGCCCCGAAGCCTTCGCCTGTGCATACTTCTCAGGCTCCGCCGCGCCCAACATGAAATAGAAGCCTGGGACGCCCTGCTGCACGAAGACCGAAAAGTCCTCCGAGCCTGTGATGGGCTTCAACACTTCCACGTTGTTCTTACCCAGCGCTTGCTCCAGCACCGCAGCCAGCCGGTCGTCGAGCGCCGGCGCGTTGTAGACGGCATCGGTGGCTTCAAAATGCTCGACCAAAGGCTGGCGCACTACTCCGGACGCTTCGGCCTCGCCTTTTACGATACGGCTGATGGCCGCCAGCACCTGGGTGCGAACCTTGGGATCAAATGTACGGACGGTAAGGCCCATCTTCGCCTCATCAGGGATGATGTTGTTTTTGAGTCCGGCCTGGAAGTACCCCACGGTAATTACGGCGATCGCGCCGGGCTTCACTTCGCGCGAAACGATAGCCTGCAGCGCCAGCACGATCTTCGCGCCAAGCACGATGGGATCGATCGTGGTGTTCGGAGCGGATCCGTGGCCACCCTTGCCATAGATCGTGATGCGCAGAGAGTCGGCATTGGCCGACAAAACCCCGGGCGTCACGCCAACTTTCCCCGCAGGAAGCACGTTGCCCGAGTGCAGCGCCACGGCGACGTCGGGTTTCGGGAAACGCGTCATCAGGCCGTCTTCGACCATGCGCTTGGCGCCGGAGATGGTTTCCTCCGCCGGTTGGCCGACCAATACGAGCGTGCCGTGCCATGTTTTCTTGGTCTCCGCCATGATCTGGCCGGTACCGATCAGCGATGCCATATGCAGGTCGTGGCCGCAGGCGTGCATCACCGGAACCTCGTGGCCGCTATCGTCGGCGGCGTGCGCCTTGCTGGCGTAAGGCAGGCCGGTCTTCTCTTCCACTGGGAGGGCATCGAGCTCGGTGCGCAACATGATGGTCGGTCCGGCGCCATTCTTCATCACGGCGACAATGCCGGTGCCGCCGACCCTTTCCGTCACTTCGTAGCCAAAACCGCGCAACTTAGTCGCCAGCTTCGCGGCTGTCTGCACTTCGTGCGATGACAGCTCAGGATGCTCGTGCAGGTCGAGGTACAAGGCGTATGAATCGGGATATACTCCTTGAACTTCCTGGGAGGCCTTGGGAGTTTGTGCCCATAACGAGGCGTTTAGCAGTGCAAAGCAAAGCAAAATCTGGGGTTGCAGCATAGAGTCTGGATGATACCGATCACTATGGTTGCCCGCAAGACGCAGCGGCGAGTTCGAGAAAAGCGCTGCCGCACTAACGTGCTATGGCGGCGTCGACCTTTCTGGTACATCATCACCCGCAGGCGTCAGCGACCAAATTTGGCCGTTGCAGCCATCCGCATTCGTAGAGTTTTGTCGCGCATCGCTTTTTTGCGTTGCGGAAAACTGAGACCGTGTTCGCAGCAAGGCTTTAAGGAGGAATTGTGCCCAATCAAGGGAAGGTTGTAGCGCTTCACAGTAACGACGTGGTTTTTCTGGCATGGCAGTACAACCAGAAAATCGACCAATGTCTCGGATTCAGCGTGCGCCGCAAAGACCTGAATAAGACCGGCTCCGATTTCCAGGCCCTGCCCGCGTGGGTGGGATGGCAAGGCGGAAGCAATGCTGACTGGAAAGCTCAGAACACGGATGTGTGGCCGGTGCAGAAATTCAACTGGCGCGACTTCACGGCGCGAGGCCGGAGGCGCCTATCAGTATCAAGTCGTACCCATGACAGGCACCCCAACCTCGCTGACCGCGGCCAAAGACCTTATGTTAACCAGCGAAGAAGTACGTCTGACGCCCGACACGTCGAACAACGTACAAGCGTATTTCAACAACGGAATTCTCTCCACGCAAAGCGTGGCCCACTTCCTGCCGCCCGGATCCACCGGCGCTCCCAACTCCGGCGCCCTGATGCAGCACATCAACACTCCCGGCGATAAGCTGCGCGAGAGCCTAGCCGGGCAGATGATCGAAGCCGTCACGTCGCTGCTGAAGCGGGCGCAGAAAGAGGGCGGCGAGTGCTATATGGCCCTGTATGAACTGGGCGACGAGGAACTGATTCAGGACATCATCGCTACCGGAAAGCAAGTGCACGTTGTCCTGTCGTACAGCACTACGAACGGTGACGGTGGCCGCTCCCAAGGCAGGTGCTCCTCCGACCAGCCGTCAGCGGCTGCACGACTGCCGGAATCGACATCCACGATCGCTTGTTGCCCGTCGCCGATATTGGGCACAACAAAAGCATCGTGTACGTGGATGCAACAGGCACTCCGACGGCCGTATTGTGCGGCAGCACAAACTGGACCCAGACCGGCCTCTGCGCCCAGAGCAACAACTCGGTCATCATTGAGGACCCGAAGATCGCCGCTTTTTACTTTGATTATTGGAACCGGTTGAAGGCCGACACGGTTGCCGCGGGCAACGATCCTAAAGCCTTGCAGGCGGCGGAATTCCGCAGTGCAAACAACAAGGCCAACGTAGTTGGAAACACGACGGTCTGGTACTCGCCTAACACCAAGAATAAGTCGAAGGCAGCGAAGTTGGTCATGCCCGCCGACCTGAGTGCCGGCGCCAAGCAACCGGCAGATGCGCCCGGTGACATGTTCGAAGTATTTCAGGCCATCCATGCCGCTAAGTCGGCGGTAATCTTTCTGGAGTTCATGCCCGGCACGCCAAGCGTGCTCGACGTGATCAAGAGCGTGGAGCTGGCCAATCCCGGATTGTTCGTTCGTGGCGCGGCCACCGATCCCAAGGCCATCCAGACATTCAACGCAAAACGTTCCGATGACCACCGAGTTGTATAACCGGGGAACCACTGAAAAACCAGACGTCGTGTTTGAAACCGGCGCAGCAGCCACTGCCGTCAATGACCAGTTTGCCTACTGGAAAAAGGAGCTGCTGAAGTCATCCCAGGGAGCGCACGCCATCATTCACGACAAGATTGTGGTCATTGATCCGTTGTCGGACACCGATTGCGTGGTCGTGATGGGCAGCCACAATCAGGGATACAAAGCGTCGTACGCCAACGACGAAAATCTGGTGATCTTTCGTGGCAACGGCCCGCTCGCCCGTGCCTACGCTACGCACGTGATGGACGTGTACGACCATTACCGGTGGCGTTTCAAAATTCAAACGGAAAAGCAGCACGCGTGGACCGGGTTGCAGACCACTCCCGACTGGCAGAACATTTATTTCGACACAACCAGCCAGTCGTATCGCGAGTTGTGCTTCTGGACGGGCAAGACACCTCCTCCCATCGCAGCGACACCGGCAGCTGCACAGCCAGCCTAAAGCCGCCGCGGGAACCCAGACTAAGCCCTCTCCCCAGCCAGCCAAGAAAAAGGCTGCGAAGGCGGCTAAGAAGACCCCGCAAGAAAGCTGCCAAGAAAGCCGCGAAGAAGGCCGCCAAGAAGGCTCCGAAGAAGGCGGCAAAAAAGGCTGCGAAGAAAGCAGCGCCCAAGAAGGCCGCTCGCAAGCCGGCAAAGAAAGCCGCCAAGAAGAAGGCGCCTGCCAAGACCGTCCGCAAACCCGCCAAGAAAGCCGCGAAGAAAACGGCAACGAAACCGGCGAGCCAAGAAGGCAATAAAGAAATCGCCACGAAAGGCAGTGAAGAAGGCGGCCAAGCGGTAAGGAGTTCGCGGAGATTTATCGGCTCCCACCGGCTGGAGTGATCCAGCGGTGGGAGTTTTTCTTGCGCCTAACCGACAGCGCGTCCGTCGGGCGTAATCCTCGAGAAGGTTCGTTCTATTCGTAACGCAGCGCTTCGATTGGTTGCAGGCGCGACGCTTTCAGCGCCGGCCAGAATCCGCTGACTGATCCCCACCAGCGACAGGACGACAAACGAAACCGTCATCACATTCAGCGAGGCCTTCAGGAAGATGTCGCCCTGGTGGTTGGCGGTCTTGTAGAACTCGCTATAGAGCGGCATGGGCGGAATGATCACCGTCAGCAACCACGAGGCAACCACGCCGACGGCCCCTCCAAGGAACGTCAGCACCAAGCGCCTCAATCAGGAATTGCACCAGGATGTGACGCCGCCGGGCGCCGATGGCCTTCAGCAGACCGATCTCCTTCGTGCGCTCGGTGACCGAGACCAGCATGATGTTCATCACGCCTACTCCGCCGACGCCCAGCGTGAGCGCGCCGATGATTCCGAGCAGCGCATCCAGGCCGATGGTAAAGGCGCGCAGCATCTGGCCGCTCTCGACGGTGTCCCATTCCGGCGTGGCCTTGGTGTCCTTGGGATCGAAGTGGTGACGCCGGGCGATGACGTTGCGCGCTGCCATCAGCGCATCAGTGTGCAGTTCCGCCGTGATGGGCTGGAAGACGATCATCTGCGGGTCTTTGGCGTTGGTCAGCTCGTTGAAAAGCTCGTAAGGAATGAAGGCCTGTTCGTCGTCGGGGCCCTGGTACATGGAGTCCTGAATCTTGATGTCCATGACGCCGACGACTTCGAAGCTACGGCCTTGCACTAATACGGTCTGCCCGACAGCGGGCGCGCCCTGAAAGATGCGATGGGCGGCGTGGTGTCCGAGAACGACGACCGGCTTGCGGCTGGCGAACTCGCCTTCCTCGATGTTACGGCCATCCGCAGCCTGGATTTTGCGCATGGCTAAATAGGGAAACTCAATGCCGCGGGTTTGAATCGAAACCACGCGCGTGCCGGCTTTGAAGCCGAAGTCGGTGGTGGATTCTGCACTGACGGCACGGATGATCGGCACCTCGGCGCGGATCGCCTCCACGTCTTCGTACTCATAATGGATTTTTCGGCCGGCAGCGCTGTCCTCCGGCCTGCATGCTGGTTTGTCCGGGCCAGAGCATGATGGCGTTGTTGCCCATGGAGCCTTCTGCGGCGACGATGCCTCCGCCCAACCCCTCGCCGAAGGCGAGCAGCAGCACCAGCGAGACCACGCCCCAACTGATGCCAAGCATGGTCAGCACCGAACGCATGCGATTGCGCCGCAGGGCCGTCCAACTTTGCTGCACCAGTTCGGTCAAGTACATATCCGGCCTCGGTTCATTCGTAACGCAGGCATTCGATCGGATCCATGTCGGCGGCACGCCGCGCAGGATACATGCCCGCGCTGACGGTGATCAGCGACAACGTTACCAGCGAGCCCACAATCGCAATGACGGAAACGATTGGTTTAGGCACGAAATCAGGCAGCGGCGCCGACTGCAATAAGACACACAATCCGACGCCCAGTGCGTAGCCGAGCGTACCGCTGAGAATGGTAATCGCCACTGACTCACTGAAGAACTGCTTGAGAATGTCGGCTTTCGTCGCGCCGATCGCCTTGAGGATGCCGATCTCGCGGGTCCGCTCGGTGACGGCCACCAGCATGATGTTCATCACGCCGATACCGCCGAGGCAAAGGGTCGTAACCGCAACGCACCCGAAGAAGATCGTGATGACGGCGAAGATTTTCGCCAGCACCTTGGCGAATTCCATCGTGTCCCAGATGAAGAGCGCGTCTTTGTCGGTTTCTTCGAAATGGTGCATGCGTCCCAGCACGCGTCGCACCTGCAACACCGCGTCATCATGGACTTCCGGATCGGAAACTTCCAGCACGATGTCGGAGAGGTATCCCTTGTTAACAATCTCGCCCTTGGCCGGCGGCGGCGGAAAATCGCGCGCCATCGCAGAGTATGGAACGTAAATCTTGTCGTTGTCTGGACCGCTGTAATTGGAGTTCTGCTTCTTCTCGGCGAGCACCGCGATCACCGTATACGGATAGCGGGCGATGTCAACGGTCGCTCCGACAGCGGGCTGCCCCGGGAACAGCTGTCGGGCGGCATTCCACCCGAGAATCACTACCCGTCTGGCTTCGGATTCGTCGTCGTCCGTCATGAGCCTGCCCTCGGAGACGATCAGCGAGCGAAAGTCCTGGTAGGCGGGCCAGATACCGGAGACCCCGCGAGCCGCCGAATTGAATGGGCTCGATTTCCGTGACTGTGCGTTCCAGTTCAGGGCTCACCGCCTTCACCAGATACGCTTCCTTCTTGATGAGACGGGCATCGTCGATATTCAGGGTAATGGGGCGTCCGGCCGCAAGGCCGCCGACCTGCGAGCTGGTACGTCCTCCCCAGATAATGACCAGGTCCTTGCCCAGAGTCTCCATGCGTTTCTTCTGGTCAGCGCTGAAACCGAGACCGAGACCTACCAGCAGAATCACCGACGCGATGCCCCAGATGATCCCGAACATCGTCAGGAAGCTGCGCATTTTGTGGGCTCGCAGAGTCGCCAGCGTCTGTTTCAGAATGTCGAGCAGGTTCATGGTTTCCGCACCAAGTGCCGGCCGCCAGCCCCGCAGCGGCCCTCATCATTCACATACGCTCACGAGCAGGCACGTTGTTCCCAATTGCCGCCAATCCGCTCGCAGTATTTGCCACGTGCGGAGTCCCGCTTCGGAGCCTGGAATCGCATTCCTCGCATTTCGCCAGGCTCGGCATAACAATTCGACGCGGGACACTCAGGCAGCAGGACCGCCCGCCTCGAAACTGATGACGGAACGGTTTCCGTTCAGTGAAAATTCCGCTGGATTCATAGTGCGCAGGAACCTGAAATTGGTGTAAATTCGATGTCGCGTTTATGGCCGATTGGCGCAGTCTGATGCCCCATTAAAGTGGGGCCTGCGGTTCCCCTTGCGGCGACGGGCCCCGTTCCGAATTTCCATTCCCGGCACCACAAATGCCGGGGGAATTGCGAGGATTCCCATGCGTATAACCTCTCTTTTGAAACCCGTTCTTCTTGCGGTCTTGTGCCTTGTTGCTTCACTCAGGGTTGTGGGCGCAATGGACTACGCCCAACATCGACGGGGTCATCGGCAACGGCGAGTATGGCAACAACAATCAGCTAAACAATGCCGGCAATACCGGGCAGACCTGGTACATGACATGGGACGCCAACAATCTCTATGTTGCGCATCGCTAATGCGAATGTCTATGAAGGACTCGTGCTGTACGTGGCCGATCCAAATAGCAATTCCAACGGGAATACGACCGGCTTTAGTTACGACGGAGTAAACTTTGCGTCGTTGCCATTTCGCGCGCAGTTTGTCACCTACGTCAAGAACGGATACCGGGAGTATCGCAACTCAAACGGCGTCGGAGGTTGGACCTCGCAAACCGCCAATACGCCGGTCAATATGCCGACGACGGCGGAGGCACGCGTGAGGTCTGCCATCCCCTGGAGCGCCATCACCGGCGGTGGGATCCCCGCGTCGTTCGTGTTTTTTGGATATCTGGCTTCCAGCGGCGGCTACGTTTACGGCCAGGCCCCGACCGATAACAACATCGGAGGTTTTGTCGGCACCAGCGCCACCGCCACCCAGTACTACGCATAGTGAACACCGGCAACGGTACCAGTACGCCTCCGTTCTCGATGGAGCAGCCCGGCGGGCTTCAGCACCCAGGATAAAGCCGGCTTCTATCACAATACCTTCGACCCGTTCTATCGCGATCAGGAAGGAGCAGTGACCGAAAATTCGCAAGTCACCCTGCGCTTCCGCACGCTGCACTCCAGCGGCATTTGGAGCCTCACGGCGCGCGCCTATATCTTCGACACCGCCAGCGGCAACACCACCGGGCCTGTCGATACAGGCATGCCGTTCGAGCAAAACATCACGATAAACGGCGTGGAGTACGACGTCTGGAAGACGACGCTGACGATGCCGTCATCCACCAGCGTTTACTACTACAAGTTCAAGATCAACCGCGACCAGACCAACGGCTGGTACTCCGACGACTACCTCGACGACAACGACAACGTGCACAAAGACGGCACCGGCGCTGCCACCGATGGCGAGCCCTTCCCCTCATTCCAGATCACGGTTTACGATCCCAATTTCCAGACCCCGGCATGGCTGCAGAACGCCAACGTGTACCACATCCTGCCGGACCGTTTCCGCAACGGCGACCAGACCAACGACTACTGCCGCACCGGATCGACCACAGGTTGCCCCACGTTTTACGGCGACCGATCCCAGCACCGTGATCCACTACGACGTCTGGAACACGCAGATGTGCGATCCGCGCAACCAGAATTCGTCCTGCTACAACAATTTCACCCAGTTCTATAACGGCGATCTGCTGGGCGTGCAGAACGAGCTCGACTACATTCAATCGCTCGGGTTTGACACCATCTACATGAACCCGGTCTTCCAGGCGCGCTCGTACCACCGCTACGACACCGACCAGTATCTGCATATCGATCCCGCTCTGGGCGGCGATGCGGCCTTCACCGCGCTGCAGGCCGAGATGAACCGCCGCGGCATGAAAATCATTCTCGACGGCGTGTTCAATCACGCCTCCTCCGACGGACTGTACTTCGACCGCTACCATCGCTACCAGACGGATGGCGCTTGCGAGTCGCTCAGTTCGATCTGGCGGAGCTGGTTCCACTTCAACGACAACAACGTGCCCTGCAACTCCTCCGACTACAACGGCTGGTTCGGCTTCGACAGCCTGCCCACGTTCGACCACACCAACCCGGCGGTGCAGGACTTCTTTTACCGCGCTCCCGGCAACGTCACCCAGTACTGGTACCAGCAGGGCGCCGCCGGCTGGCGCTTCGACGTCGCCGACGATGGCAACTTCGGCCATCCCTGGTGGAACGACTACCGCACCTACGCCAAGAGCTACAACAGCAACGGTCCGTCTGATCGGCGAAATCTGGCCCAACGCCAGCCAGTGGCTGGCGGGCGACCAGATGGATTCGGTCATGAACTATCGCTTCCGCAAGAACATCACCGGCTTCGTGCGTAATGCGGAATGGCACGACGACAACAACAACGGGACCAACGATATCCCGGGCCTGACTCCCAGCCAGTTCGACAACGCGATACGGGCGGTGCGCGACGACTACCCGCCGCAGGCCACCGCCGCCATGTTGAACCTGCTGGATTCGCATGACGTCAATCGCGCGCTCTACGTGATGACGGAAACCGGTGACACCGGACTGGTACAGGCCAAGCAGCGGATAAAGCTGGCGGCGCTCTTCCAGTTCACCTACATCGGCGCGCCGATGGTGTACTACGGCGACGAAGTGGCGGTGAACTCGCCGTCCCAGTCGAGTAGCGCGAACGGCCCGATCGGCGATCCCTACACCCGCCCGCCTTATCCGTGGACCGATCAGGCCGGCGATCCGACGATCTACGGCCCGCCCGACACCGGCGGTGATGGCCTTCTACACCAAGCTGGCACACCTGCGAAAGCTTTACGCAGTGCTGCGCCAGGGTGCTTTTGTCACGCTGCTGACCGGCGACACCCAGCAGCCGAACACTGCTCCGAACACCTACGCCTTCGCTCGCACCATGCAGGGTCTGGACCCGGTGGTCGTGGCGCTCAACAACGGACCCGCCTCGAATTCCGCGTCGATCCCCATGACCGGGCTCTTTACCGATGGTACGCTGCTGTACGACGTGCTCGGCGGCGGAACCTACACCGTCGGCGCGGGAGCGGTGCAAGTCACTCTTCCGGCCCGGACAGGCGTGTTCCTCGATTCGCGGTCCGGTTCGCAACAGCGGGCAGACTCCATCCGCAGTCATCACCCTCAGTCCCGCGATGAACGGCAGCGGCTGGACGAATTCTCCCGTGACCGTAGCCCTGCGCGCAAACGACAGCGGCAACGGAATCGAGCAGCTTCGCTACTGGATTGACGATGGGCCGGTCAATGCCGCCGAGGGCAATTCGGTCGCGATCCCATTGTCGGAGGAAGGCTCCTACGTTGTGGGACTACGCGCAATAGACAAGGCCGGGTATGTCAGTCGTCAGGCTGGCGCAAGTCGTGAGAATCGATCTGCACCCGCCTGTCGTCTCAGTGACCGGCGTACGTCAGGGCGCGGTGTATGCCGGCAAGGCGCCTGTCGGCCGGCTGCACCGACCACTGACGCGCTCTCCGGCGTCGCAACCGCCGCGTCCGTCTCCATCACTGGAGGAAATGGTCAGTTCACCGCCACCTGCTCCGGAGCGAAGGACAATGCCGGCAACGTGGCGCCACCAGTGAGCGTGACCTATTCCGTGGTCGTTAGTTCCACAAGGTAGTAGCTGTCAACAACAATGCCGCCCCGCGGGGCGGCATTTTTTCGCATTGCTCCCAGCGCTAGGCGAGTCCGCCCTGGCGGGCGAGCTTCAGCGCCTCGATAGCGGCTCCGCGCGCGCCCGCGGTGTCACCGTTGGGCATCACGTGGATGGGAATGCCAACCTGCTCTTCCCGCTGCGGAGGCATGCCGGCACGAATTTCGTCGATAAACCAGCGCTGAAATTCCTCGCCGGTTTCGAGCGCGCCGCCACCGACGATCAACGCGTCGGGATCAAAGGTGTTGATCATCTCGTCGAAGAAGAGTCCCAGGCCGTGGGCCTGAACGCGGAAGACGTCGCGGCAGAGCGGGATCGCCCTTTTCTGCCATCCCGCGCACCAGCTTGGCCGCTGTGTGGAGATCGACCTTGCCCAGCTCATGTCCGGGATAGCGTGGCAGAAAATAGGGCAGCAGGGTCCGCTCAATCGCAGTCAGCGAACAGACCGATTCGAGATCGCCAGTACGGCCGCAATTACATTCAGGTTTCATTCCGGGAGTTCCGGCAATGCTCTGGTACGGAATCAGCACGTGGCCCAGCTCTCCACCAAATCCATTCTTGCCCTTCACCACATTGCCGTCGAGGATGATGCCTCCGCCGTTGCCGGTGCCGATCACAATCGAAACCGACGTCTCTTTACTGTTGGGCCCGAAGATCGCGTAGTGCCCCCACAGCGCGCCCGCGTTGGCGTCGTTCAGATACAACACAGGCTTGCCGAGCTTGTGCGCGAGATTCTCGCGAATGTCGAATCCCGCCCACTTGGCATGCACGAAGTTGGTGGAGCCGCGCGCGCTAAGCACGCCCGAGGCGCTGGCAGGACCGGGCGTATCGAGCCCGACTGCCACAATGTCAGACACCGCAACACCCGCTTTGTCCGCTGCAATCTTCAGGCCATCGGCGATCTGCTGCAGGCAGATGTCGGGACCTTGCTTGGCCAGCGCCGGATGCTCGCACAGGCCTTCGATGAGGAACTTTCCGTCCTGGTCCACGATCGTATAGTTGACGGCGGTCCCGCCCAGATCCACTCCGGCTACAACTTCCACGGATTGTCCTTTCTTAGAATGACGGTGACGAATGCACCAGATTAGCAGATGGGACTTGCGGGAGCGAGGCGGCGTGGTTGGCCAGTTCGTTGGCCTCGTGATTCTGTTCGCGGCTGATATGCGCGATGGAGAACTCGAGCGAGCGGGCCAGTTTGCGGCAGGTCCAGTTCAGCGAATAGAGGCGCGGGCTGCGGCAAACGTACTGGCCGGTCATCTGCTTGACGACAATCTGCGAGTCGGAGTAAACGTGCAGGGCGCTGGCGTTGACGGAAACTGCGTGCTGCAGAGCCTCGAGCAGGGCAACGTATTCGGCGACGTTGTTGTCTTGGCGGCCTATCGGCTTGGAAATACAGAGCTTATCGCCATCGGGATGCTCGATGACGACGCCAATGCCGGAAGGTCCGGGACTTCCGTGCGATCCGCCATCGACATACGCGACCAAATTCGGCATTACTTTCTGACAATGCCGCAGCGTGAGGCTCGCGTCAAGAGGCTTGTGTGGTTCCGAGCGGTGCAAAACTCTGGCTCCGATGTTCTGTGAATATGATGTGACAAAATTGGGAGCAAACTTTGCACGGCAAAATCAAGAGTTCTTTTTTCAGCGAGTTACGAGCCGAAATTCGAGACGCAAAATTTCCGCGATTTGCACCAATCTTGGGCGTTGACAATTGCCTTTTCTGTATTAAAGTTGGCTTCGTCGACGGCCGAAAAGGCTGGCAACTATAAAACGATGCCAGAACGAAGTAGGCTGAGTGACCTGGCCCCCGGGGCGATCCGGCGGGCGGCTTGACCCGAAAAAATCGACTGCGCTGCGAGGCGTCAGCCGAGGTCAGGAAGCCGTGAAAGCGGTGGTCACATCAAGGGCTGCGACGGTACATGCGTCCACGCCGGGGACTCTCTCGCAGGAGTTGTCGGCTAGAGCATAACCAAAGTCGCAGCCTTTTTATTTTGTCCGGCAAATTCCTCCTTTCAGAATTCCCTCGTTAGTTGAATCAGAACAACTCTGTTCTGCTTCGCGTGATCGCCGATCGCAGTGCACATAATCGTTTTTTATTAACAGATTCGTGGAAAAGCCTGTGAAAGATGCGGGAAATGTTGCAGCGTTGCAGTTTCTTTTCGGCAACTTGCACAGATTGCACTCAGACTGTGTGCGACGTCCGCTTGGCTGAATTGCTGGGATCGAACCGACGCTTTCTCGAGGAGCTGGCTAATGGTTTGCTGCGGCTTCTCGGTGGCAACTTCGGGGGCCTTCTTCTGAAGTCTCGCGGCGCATTTCTTCGTCAAAGGCGGCACGTTTACGCCGGGCGTGCGAGACAGGTTGCGTTTTGCCGGTGGAGGTGTGGCAGCGCTCGCCGGCTTTGGCTCCACATTCGGGACATTCGAAATCGATGGCGTTCATGGGCTTAGTTTACCTGCCGTTTCCCAGATTTTGGGAAGCTGTGAAGAGGGGGTTACCCCCCCTCCCCCTCCCTCTTTCCAAATTCCTCTTTTCATGGAGTTACGAGCGATTCCGCGCAAGATATCAGTCTGCAAAGGAGTTAGAGGCAAAATCGTCTTAACAAAGGACTTAGGAGATTTTTAGGATTAGGGGCTGGCGCGGGCGGGGCGAAGCGAGGAAATCGAGAGCCAATCGAGCCGGTCACAGGTCAAACCACCTTGCTGGGGACGAGGGCAGGATCCGACTGGCGGCTGGTGCGCCGACAGTACTCCCTCATCCTTCCGGCGGGTAGTGTGCGGCGAATGGGGGACAGGAGCAAGGACGTAGATCACGGTTGGACGTGACTTGCGACCCTCGCACGCGGTCAGTAAAGCTCGACAGTTACCGTGACGGCAGTTATCCTAGCCGATTGCCGAACTCCAGGAGATAGAACTTGCGCCCGGAACGACTACGGTCCCCCCTCGTCTTTTTGATCCCATTATTTTTAATCGCCTTCTACACAATTAGCGGTAATGCCGCTGCCCAGCCGCAGGCGCGGATGGACCGGGTAACGCGATTGAAAGAATCGGCCCGACTACAGCGACAAAACCGAAGCAATTCGCAGGCCGCGGCCGCGACTGGGGCGCGCGCGAGACGCTCCCAGGCCCACGGACAAATCACCGCGCCGACAGCCGTGGGGTTCGCCACGACGACCTCGTCCGACACCGGGACGGCACCGTCATCCACGGTGGTGGCGGATTTCAATCATGATGGCAAGCCCGATTTCGCCATCGCGATGACGGGTGACGACAGCATCTGGATTTATTTCGGTGACGGAGCGGGCGGGTACAGCCTGCCTGTGATCCTACCGCTGCTCGGCGCGTCGCCGACGGCGCTGGTGACCGCCGAATTAAATCAAGATGGCAACGCGGACCTGGTGGTGGTAGAAGCCGCGAGCAACACGGTGGGAGTGCTACTGGGGAAAGGGGATGGAACGTTCCAGCCCGAGCACCAGGTAGCGGTTGACAGTCCACTGTCGCTGGCAGTGGGGGACTTCAATGGGGACGGCAAGACCGACGTAATCGTAGGCCAGATGCCCGCCGGCCAGATATTCGGCCAACGGTATGCTCCTTTCAGTTTCCTGGCGGGAGACGGCACTGGGAACCTCGCGGCGCCGGTGCGGCAGAACTCGCCGCTTCTGCTTGCCGAGGGAGACGCTCTTGCTGCGGCCGACCTGAACAACGACGGCAAGCTTGACCTCGTCGTGGTCTGTTCAGAATGCACTTATGAAACGGGCACCGTTCAGGTTTACTTGGGAAACGGGGACGGGACTTTCCGAAATTCCGTTTCGTTTTACATCTTCACTCCTTCTAACGGCGCCGGCGAGCTGATCACCGCGGTCAACGTCGGAGACCTAAACCATGACGGCTGCCAGGACATGGTGTTGTCGGGGTCAGGCGCGATGACCCATGTCTACCTGGGAAGCTGCGACGGAATGTTCACGGGAAACCCCGCCGGAGGAACGCTGTATGCGTTGGGAGATACAGTCGGCTCGACGGTGCTGGCGGACGTGGACGGTGACGGCAACCTGGACCTCATCGCCGGGGGCGTCAACGGAGGGGACTTCCAAGGCGACTGGGGAGACGGCATTGCCAACACCGGGTTGATCAGCGTGCTGAAGGGAGATGGGAAGGGCGGATTCCTGACGGCACGGTTGTATCGCGCGGAGCCGGGAAACTGGGGCGTAGTGGTGGCGGACCTGAATGGAGATGGGCGGGGCGACATCATTGCACCGTCAACCGACGCCAGCACCTTGACGCTGCTGATCAACAACGGGAATGGGGAGTTCGGAAAGGCCGAAGGGTTGGCTACTTCTTACTCGCCTTTACTGGCGTTGAATCCCTTTTACTCGGCGGCAAACGTGGCGGACGTGAACGGTGACGGGTTGCCGGACGTCACGATGGTCTTGCAGATGAACACCTCCGGTGGCAACTACAACATCGCAATGCTGCGGAATAGAGGAGGCGGGCAGTTTGCCGATGCCGTGCTTTCGGATACGGGAATCGGGCAGGCCCCCGACTTGATCAGCAGTTTCACACTGGCTGACTTCAGGCACACGGGAAAGCCAGACTTCGTGGCGGTGGACTTGGACGAAGCCAAGATGTGGTTTGCGACGAATCATGGAGACGGCACATTCAGCACAGCCAGCGTGATCCTGACTCAGAACAGCGGAGTGGTTGTGACGCCGGGCGATTTCAACGGAGACGGGAACCTCGATGTGGCGATTGCAGGACCGGACCCGACGAACCAGTTTCTGCAGGTCGGGATCATGTGGGGCCACGGAGACGGCACGTTCACGGCGGGGCCGGCAACAGCAATTCCAAATACGGTGAGCTCGGACGAAGCTTATGGGCTGTACGTTGGCGACTATAACCGCGATGGCCGGGCGGACATACTCTACCAGATCGTTAACAGCGGTCCCCGCCCCGCTACCGTGTGGAGGTTGTTAGGTAACGGCGATGGGACCTTTCAGGCGCCAGTGCAATTGTTTTACAACGTGCCATATTTCCGTATGGCGGACATGAACAACGACGGCTGCCCGGACATCGTTATACCGTGGGCGGACCCCTCGGTGAGCAAGAGCCTGCCGGGGGTGAGCGTGTATCTCTGCCAGGGCGACGGCACGTTCGGACTGGCCAGCGTGTCGCAGCCCTATCAGCAGTTCGCTACGAGTTCATTTCTGTGGTCCGCCATAGCCACGACGATGGGCAGCCAGCGATTCATGGGCAGCCCGGAGTTGGTGTTGGGGGACTTTAACGGCGACGGGAAAACCGACGTTGCGTACTTCGAGATACCGGCAATGGTGCCGGCAATAAACGCAGTAGGTGAGCCGGTCACAATGGGTTTTCTGCTGGGCAACGGGGATGGAACGCTGACCCAGCAGCAGCCGATCGCGTTCGACCGCCGAGCGGTGCCGGGGTACGCGGCGGACTTCAATGGGGACGGCCGGGCTGACTTGCTGGAGCTGACGAAGTTGTCGTCGGCGACGATGGCCTACATGTCGCAGGCGGCCGCTGGCTTCCGGATGGAGTTTCGCCAGATACCGGTGCTGGGAAACGCGGGGCACTTGCGTTTCAGTCTTCCGATGCCGACGACGTCGCCGGTGACGATTGCTCTGCAAGCGACCGACGCGAGAATCGGAGTGCCGACGAGCATCACGATTCCGGGCGGAAGCGCGGTTGCAGACGTGGACTTCACGGTGGCGCAGGGCTGGAACTGGCTGCAGACGTTCGCGATCACGGCGACGCTGGGCAGCGAACAACACAAGGTAGTGGGGTATGCACTGCCGTATAACGCCCCGGCCATCGAGGTTTCGCCGAGCTATCTCGATTTCGGCAGCGTGGACGTTGGGATCCCGAGCTCGCCACAGACCATTACGATCACAAACTTTGGAACAGCCGCCTCGGCAGTAAGCATCTTGCAGGGCGGGGCCGACAACACCAGCGTGGGAGGGAACTGCGGGAGCACGCTGGCGGCGGGAGTGAGTTGCCAAGCAACCGTGACACTCACTCCAAGCGCGGCCGGGTCTGCTGTCTCCCCGGTGGATGTGAACCACGATGGGTTCACGGTCGAGTTGCCGGCCTACATCTATGGGGTTGGAATTACGACATCGATTTCGGTCACGCCGAGTTCGATGACGTTCCGAGCCGCAGACCAGACAACGAGTGCAGCGCAGACGGCGACGATCACGAACACGGGTTCGCAGCCATTGGTGGTGGTGATTCAACTCTCGGGTACCGGCTTCTCACAGCAGTCGTCCACGTGCGGGCAGGCGGTGTCGCCGGGGCAGTCGTGTACGGTGGCGATTCAATACAGAGGCAGCGCGTCGTCACCGACGTCAACGGGGCAGCTACTGATCACGGGAGATTTTCAAAACAACATGGCGGGGGTGTCGTTGACGGGGACGCTATTGTCGGGGCACGCGAGTGTTTCGCCTACATCGCTGAGCTTTGCGACGCAGCCGGTGCTGACGACAAGCGCCAGCCAGAGACTGAACGTCACGAACACCGGTAGCCTGCCGCTGTTGCTCTGGTCGTTCACGGGAGCAGCAGATTTTGGAACCACTACAAATTGTGATTCGTTCGCGAACGGACTGCCGGCCGGACAAAGCTGCACGATTGATGTGGAGTTCGCTCCGGCGAAAGCAGGAACCTTTCAGGAAACCCTGCAAATTCAGGGCACAGGGGGCAACACTCCGCTGGGGATTCCGCTGAGCGGAACGGCCGCAGCCAGCGGCTTCATGCTGCCGACGGGGGCAGGAAGTTCGCAGACCATCAAATCAGGACAGCAGGCGGCGTACCCGCTGAGCTATGCGTTCAGCGGCAACGGCGGGACGATACAGTTCACCTGTTCGGGAGTGCCCAGCGCGACGTGCTCCGTCGCACCGCAAAGCACGACACAGGCTTCCGGCACGCTGCCGCTGACGGTAAGCGTTTCCACGCAGACCTACAGCCTCTCGATGGGGCGGAGCCGGAGAGGGATGTGGGCGCTAGGCTCGTTCGTTGCCTTGGGGATGCTGCTGATGCTACCAACACGAAAGCGTGCGAGGTCGATCTTAGCGCTGTTGCTCGTGGCGGTTGCCGTGAGTATCGTCAGCTGCGGCGGTGGCGGCGGTAATTCCGGTGGAGGTGGAGGCGGTGGCGGGACACCGCATGGAACGCCGCCGGGCACTTACACGATCAACGTGCAGGCGCAGGGCCCGGGGTTCGCGGATTCGTATCAATTGCAGTTGACGGTGCAGTAAGAAGGCGGCACTTCGGCGAGGATACGCGCTCCCACCCTATCGCCAAAAGACGGCGATAGGATGGGGCACCCAAATCTCATCCTCATTGTGTTTAGGACTTGATGGTGCTGGTGGATTCGTCCCAGGTGACTACTGACTTCCTGAAGTAGGCCTGGTTGGCCATGTGGCAGGCGGCGGCGGCGTGGTGTCCGAAGACGGCGTCTTCGACCACCGGCTTGCGGGTGCGTACGGCCTCCATGAAGGCCCACATGTGGGGCGCCTCGTCGTCATAGGACGGGCCGCTGTAGGTGACGGCCTCGGCGACGAACTCTTTGCCGGGGGCGGGATCGTGCTGCTTCTCCCACTCGGCGACGTAAGCGGCGCGCATGGCGCGGGGGAATCCCTGGGCGTAGTAGCTGGGAGCGGTGTCGATCCCACGTTGTGGGACATAGGTAAAATCGCGCTCGCGGATTTCGAGCATGCCCTTGGGGCCCATGAGGCGGGTCATCTCGGTGGTTTCGGTGCCGAGGGTGAGGCGCACGTAGGCGGGCACGCTGCCGTATTCGAAGATGGCGGTCTGGAGGTCGGGCATGTTGCGGCCGTCTTTCCAGCGCACGATGCCTCCGGTGGCGAAGGCGCGCGTGGGCGCATGGTTGATGCCGGTGACGAACATCATGCCGCTGACCAGATGCACCATGAGGTCGCCGGCGACGCCGGTGCCGTATTCCTTCCAGCAGCGCCAGCGCGCGTAGGTGATGGGGTCGAAGGGCTTCTTGGGCGCGGTGCCGAGCCAGGTGTCCCAGTCGAAGTTTTCGGGGGAGAGGCCGGGAGGCGGGGGGTACTCCCACGCGCCGGTGGGATCGTTGCGGCCGAGGGAGAGCTCGACGGTGAGGAGTTCGCCGATGGCTCCCGCGTCGTAAAGCTGCTTGGCTTTGGCGAGCAGGGCGGAGCTGACGCGCTGCGAGCCGATCTGGACGATGCGCCCGGATTTCTTGGCGGCGGCGACCATGGCGGCTCCGTCTGCCACAGTGTGGGACATCGGCTTTTCGCAGTACACGTCTTTGCCGGCGGTGACGGCGTCAACGACGATCTGCTTGTGCCAGTGGTCGGGGACGGCGACGATGAGCGCCTGGATGTCAGGGTTGGCGAGGAGCTCCTGATACTTGCGCGTGGTGATGATGTTGGGACCAGCGATTTCTTTGGCGAGGAGCTGGCGGCCGTCCCATAGATCGCAGGCGGCGAGGCATTTGGTGCCGGGGAGTGCGACGGCGGTCTTCAAGAGTCCGGAGCCCTGCATGCCGATGCCGATGATGCCGAAGTGGACGGTTGGGCCGGCGGCCCATTCCTGGGTGTAGGCGGGCTCGGGCAAGGCGATGACCTTGGCGGCGAGCGCGAGAGAAGCGGCTCCGGCGGCGGTTTGGAGGAAGGTGCGGCGGGTGGGGGTTTTCATGGCGGTGACGCCTCCGGCGAAGATCGAATTTCCTCAGGGGCTGAAGCCCCTGTATTTACGAGCGTGTTTACGGCACGGCTGAAGCCGTGCCCCTTCAAGACAAGAACCCAAGGCTAAAGCCTCTGGTTATAAAGATCGCGCGAACGCTGGCCTGAAGGCCAGCTCTACCCTACTGCGTCAACGTCGGGCAAAAGGCCGGCTCTACCCTATTTCGTGAGCGGTTTCATGGCGACTTCCTTGAAGAAGACGACGTCGTTGTCGCTGTGGTTCTGGAGGCCGATCCAGCCGATCATGGGACGGCGTCCGCGCCAGGGCTCGTAGCTGAACTTCTTCGCGGGCACGGGATCGCCTTCGGTGTAGTCGGTGACCTTGACACCGTTGAGGATGACGACGGTGTGCGGGCCGTCGATGGTGATCTCCATGGTGTTCCATTCGGGGCCGGGCTTGCCGGGCTTGGCCATGGGCTTGGTCAGCGAGTAGAGCGTGCCGGTGACGTGGTACTCGTCTTCCTTGTCTTCGCCGCGCTCGGGATGGTTGTCGATCTGGACTTCGTAGCCGTAGTGCACGGGCATCCACTCTTCGCGGGGCTCGATGGGAATGCGGATGAAGACGCCGGAGTTGTCGTTCTCGTCGCGCATCTTGAAGACCACGCGGATGGTGCAGTTGCCGACAGGGCCGGCGGTCCAGTAGAGCAGGCCCATGCCGCCGTGGGTCTGGATGAGTCCGTTCTCGACGGTCATGGAGCCGGGGCCGACGTGATGCCAGCCGTCGAGGTTCTTGCCGTTGAAGAGCTGGATCCAGCCGTCGTTGGATTGGGCGAGGAGAGGAAGTGCGAACAAGAAGCAGATGGCGAGAAGCGAGAGACGTTTCATGATGGGCCTCCGGAGAGAAGCTTCGGGACAGAGCGAATTTGTCCGCAGCGGAGAATGATGCGCCGCGGGAGGGGATGTTGGCAAGGGAGTAACGCGGGCGGGGCTACGTCGAGACCGATAGACCTATATAGGCGACGAGAACGACGGCAACCCAAAGGTCGGTCGCCATCGCTACCGTCTCGTTTCTCGATTTGTTCTTCTCGCGCACATGGTTGATGCCGGCGATGCCGAAGAAGATGGCTCCGACGATGGCGATGGGCAGGACGAAGCTCGGCTTCCAGAGGGAGACGATCGCGGCGGCACCGACGGCGATGTTTGCAATGCCAAGTTCGCGCACGACGGGAAAAGCTTCGTCAGTGGTCATGTGGAAGATCTGTTTCGCGGTGAATTCGGGCTGGAAGAACTGCTTGAGGCCGGCAGAAAAGAGACGAACTCCGGCGGCCCAGAAGACGAACCACTTGCCCAGCAAGGCGGTGAGCGGGAGCGGACTGTGCAAGAGGAAGTGGTCGACAGCGATCGAAACAAGGGGAACGACAATCGTCAGCAAAAAGACGGATAGCAGGTACATAGGGCCGCGACTCCACACGAAAAGTGGGAGCACTATAGCACGCCGATTCGCGATGCACAGCGGCGCGAATGCTCCGCGAAAAAAAGGTGCTTCGGTTCGGACGGCGACTGTGCGCGCGGTCCGGGCCCAGGCTGGCGCGTGGGTTGGTTAGCTGCCGAGTTCGAGCACGATGACCTGGTCGATTTCGTCAGGGGTGCGTTTGGGGAGTTGGAGAACTACGCTGCCTTCGGAGATGGTGGCGTTCACTTTGGCTCCGCCGTTGAGCAGATGCGCGTCGTGCACTGGTTTGGTGATGCCGGGGAGTGCGAGCACGCTGAGCGTTGGATCGAGCACGTGAACATAGATGGTGTTACCGCGCTGGGTGGTGGCTCCCCAGCCACCGGGCTTCACGGGGCCGCCGGTGCGTTCCGTAGATGGAGTCGCCGTAGGTCTTGAGCCACTCGCCCATTTCGCGGAGACGAGCGGCGAAGGCGGGCTGGATTTCGCCGTTGGGTTGCGGGCCGACGTTGAGCAGGAAGTTGGCGTTGTTGCCAGCGGCGCGAACCATTTCTTGAATGAGGTCGCGAAGGGACTTGGGGTCCATGTCACGCAGATTGAATCCCCAGTAGCCGCCACGATACATGGTGTCTGCTGGTCTCGAGGGGCAACTGGCTGATGGTGGTGGAGTTCCATCCTGCGGTATTGTCGCCGGGCAAGTCTTTTTCAAAGGTCTGGTAGTCCTCGCCGGGAAACGGCGTTTTGTGATGGTTGGAGACGATGAGGGCGCCGGGCTGTAGCTGGTGGATGAGCGCGTAGGTTTTGGGGAGCTGCCAGTCGGCGTCAGGCTTGTCCCACATGCCGTCGAACCAGACGCCGCCGACCTCGCCGTAGTTGGTGAGCAGCTCGGTGAGCTGGGCGTTCATGAAGTCGAGATAGCGCGGCCACTGCCCGGTGGTGGGGCGGCCGTCCCAGTGACCGGTGCCGCCGAGTGGATAGTAGTCGGGATGATGCCAGTCGAGCTGCGAGTAATAGACGAAGAGCTTGATGCCCTGGCGGTGACATTCGTCGGCGAGCTGTTTGAGTGTGTCTTTGCCGTAAGGCGTGGCGTCCACGATGTTGTACTTGTTCTGTTTGGTGGCGAACATGGAGAAGCCGTCGTGATGGCGTGAGGTCACGACGATGTAGCCCATGCCGGCCTGCTTGGCGAGCGAGACCCATTGGGCGGGATCGTATTTCACCGGATCAAACTGGGCGGCGAGCTGCTCGTATTGCGGGCCGGTGAGATGGCGCTCCTGCATGACCCATTCGCCGTCGCCGAGTTCGCTGTAGATGCCCCAGTGGATGAACATGCCGAAGCGTACATCTTGAAACCAAGCACGGGACTTGAGGTTCTCGGGAGAGGGCTGGTAGTTGGGCTGGGCAGTGAGGGCCAGGGAACACACGATCATTGCGCAAGCGATGGCGGCGCGGCGAGACAGCCGCGCGGGTAATGGGTATGAATTGTTCCGCATGGAGCACAGCTTACATCAGGTGCAGCATCGCTGAATTTCGATGTATATTCTCGAATAACTTTTCTTGTTAGAGGGGTAGATTCCATGAAGGGTTTTCTGAGCATGGCCACCCTGGGCCTGGTCCTTCTCTCGACTGGGCTCTCGGCGAAATCTTTTGCGGATGCAGCGGACAAGGGCATCGCCTCACGCACGGCGGAGGTCGGTGGAACGAAGATTCATTACCTGACAGCCGGCCACGGGACACCGCTGATCTTGTTGCACGGCTATGCCGAGACTTCGCTGATGTGGAAGCCGATCATTCCGGTTTTCGCAGAGCGTTTCACGGTGATCGCGCCTGACCTGCCGGGCATCGGAGACTCGTCGATTCCTGCCAAGGGCCTTGACATGAAACAGGCCGCCGTCAGCATTCATGACCTCGCTAAGTCGCTCGGAGTGCAGAAGGCCGAGGTGGTGGGACACGACATCGGGCTGATGGTCGCCTACGCCTACGCCGCGCAATTTCCGGAAGACGTCACGAAGCTCGTTTTGATGGATGCATTCCTTCCGGGCGTGCCGGGATGGGAGCCGATTTACAACAACCCGGAATTCTGGCATTTCCGGTTCAACGGGCCGACGCCGGAAGCCCTAGTGCAAGGCAGGGAGCGAACTTACTTCGATTATTTTTGGAATGACTTCGCAGCCGACAAGGACCACTCCATACCCGAAGCCGCTCGCAAGGATTATGTGGCGGCATATTCGCGGCCCGGACGCATGCATGCTGGATGGGCGTACTTCGTTTCGTTCCCGCAAGCCGCCAAGGATTTTGCTCAGCTCTCACAGACCAAGCTGACCATTCCGGTGCTCACCATCGGCGGCGAAAAGTCGTTAGGTGAACCGCTGGGCGAACAAATCAAGCTGGTGGCAACCAACGTAACCGTCGTCGTAATCAAGAACGCCGGGCACTGGGTGCTGGAAGAACAGCCTCAAGAGACGACGGCGGCACTGCAAAAGTTCCTCTGAGATCCGCTGCGATGGCGAGTCAGAACGCGGACTGGCCGAGCTGGGTGGTTTTGCGCTGACAAATCGAAAGGAGAACTGCATGTTCATCCGTCCCGTAGTGACGGCAATTGCGATCGCGTTCTTGTCTGTGGCCGCAGTCTCTGCTACCGCCCGGTCTCTGCCCGAGATGCGGTTGACTCCGGCGGAGATCCAAGCCAGTACGCTCGACAACAACCAGATTGGGAGTTCGGGCCTACCGGGGGTTCGTGCGAAGGTAATTTTCGGCGACCCGTCAAAAGCGGGCTTCTACACAATTCTGCTGTTCGTGCCGGCCAATACCACGATTCAGGCTCACTCGCACCGCGACGATCGGGTGGCGGTTGTGGTAGCGGGAGAATGGCACCTGGGTTACGGCAATCATTTCGACTCGAAGGCGCTCAAGACACTGCCTCCGGGGAGCGTGTACTCCGAGCCAGGAGGCGACAATCATTTTGCTCAGACCGGCGCCGAGGCTGTCATCGTGGAGATTTCCGGATACGGTCCGACTGACACACGCTACTTCGAGGCAGCGAATACGCCACAACCTCGGGCCGATCACTGATCCGTCGCATCACGCTTTCGAGATCCCTACTCATCCGCGAGCGCCGAGACAGCGCTGGCCGCTCGGTCAGATAAGCTCTCGCGATACCACTGTAGGGTGCGGCGCAGGCCTGCTTCGATGGTGAAACGGGGGACGTGGCCGAGTTCGCGGACGGCGGCGGTGGTGTCGGCCTGGGAATCGCGCACATCGCCGGCGCGAGTGGGGCCGTAATTTGCGGGGATGGAGACGCCTTCGATCTTCTGTAAGGTTTCCCAGATTTCGTTCAGCGAGTAGCGATTGCCATTGCCGGCGTTGAACACCTTGCCGGAAACGCCGGGGGTCTTCGAGGCCTTAATGATGAGGTCAACGACATCGTCAACGTAAGTGAAGTCGCGGGTCTGTTCGCCGTCGCCGTGAATGGTGGGCGAGCTGCCCTGCAGCACGCAGGTCATGAAGACCGATATGACGCCGGAGTACGGGCTGCTGGGATCCTGGCGAGGGCCGTAAACGTTGAAGAAGCGAAGCGATGTGGTATCGAGTCCGTAACACGAGGCGAAGGCGCTGCAGTAGTACTCGCCCATCAACTTCTGCGCCGCGTAAGGCGACTTGGGATTGGGCTGCATGGTCTCGACTTTGGGCAGAACGAGCGTGTCTCCGTAGGCGGAGGAACTGGCGGCGTAAACGACCTTTCGCACCTTGCCTTCGATACAAGCGCGCAGCACGTTGAAAGTGCCGTCAATGTTGGCCTCATGGGAGGGCACGGGATCGACGATCGACTTGGGGACCGAGGGAATGGCCGCGATGTGGAAGACAGTATCAGCGCCGGCGATGACGGGGGCGATGGCGGCGAAATCGCGAATGTCAGCTTCGTGGAACACGACCGGCGAGGCGACTTCCGAGAGATTGGCGCGGCGGCCGGTGGAGAGGTTGTCGATGACTTCGACCGAGCCGTCACCCGAGTCGAGCAATCCGCGAACTAATGCGGAGCCGATAAATCCCGCCCCGCCGGTAACTATGTATTTCTTCATAAATTTCTGAATCAGCCGATAACCAAAGTGAGACTGCTAACGTCATTGTATCTAAGGACTGTCTGAGCGACTGAAACCGTGTCCGACGGCGAGCACACCGCAAGTGTTCTGGGGTATATATGGACGAGTTGAAGGCTGCCCCGCTGAGGCCCAAGTTGAGCTCAGAGTTTCCCTGCCGAACCGGAGCCGGTGGTGAAAACGCGGACGGCCCAGAGGAGGAGCACCTCCGTGGGCCAGCAGACGGCCATTCAGCCGGCGGCGTTGTGGGACGAGTATGGAATCGAATGCAATTCTCTACGGTGGCACTATTGTGCCAGCGCCGGTTCGAGAATGCAGCATTATCGCCCGTTAGATGGTAACTTATAAGGGATCGCACCCCTGCGAACGACACGGACGGAGAGTGGCTTCGATGAGCGAGGCCCTCGGATCCGGATTTCTGCTGCGGCGGATAAGCGAAGCGGCTTGACGCTGACGCGGAGCGCTGGGTAAGCCGCCGCGACAGGGCGCGGAACGAACCACGCAGTCCGGGTTCCGCGTTCGGCGATGTCGCTTGGGACAGTACACCTCTATATTATGAGCGCGGAGCAACGGATCAGTTTGACGCCCACTTCCGAAAGTACGAACGAGCCGACGGTTACAACACCTCCCGAGTCGTCAAAGCCTCAAGGCGGAGGTTTCAAAGCATTTCTGCAACAGTTGGCGGCGTTCGGTTGGCAGGGCTGGCTGCTCGCTGCAGTCGTAGTGGGCTTGTATACGCCGGTGTTGTTGCGACTCGTCAAGCAATGGTACAACGACCCCGACTATTCACATGGGTTCCTGGTGCCGCTGTTGTCGGTGTACCTTATCTGGCAGCGGCGGGATAAGCTGGCCAAGATTGCGCGGAAGCCTTCGGCGTGGGGCCTAGTGGTAGTGCTGGGGGCGCTGGGCCTACTGTTTCTGGGCAGCCTGGGAGCGGAACTGTTCCTGACCAGGGTTTCGCTGATCCTGATGATCTGCGGATTGATCGTGTACTTTTCTGGATGGGCGCTGCTACGTGCGATGTCGTTTCCGATCGCGTTTCTGCTCTTTGCCGTCCCGATTCCAGTCCTGATTTACAACGAGATTGTTTTCCCGCTGCAATTCGTCGCGTCACGGTTCGCCACCAGCATACTGGAGATGCTGAACCTATTCCCCATCATGCGCGAGGGAAACGTGCTGATCATGCCCGGCATGCGGTTGGAGGTGGTGGAGGCGTGCAGCGGCATCCGTTCGCTGATGTCGTTGCTGGCGCTGGCGGCGGGCTACGGATACTTAGCGGAAAAAAGCGTTCCGGTGCGGTGGTTCATGATCATCGCCATGGTGCCGCTGGCCATCATCAGCAACGGAACTCGGGTCATGATCACGGCTTTGATGACGAACTACATTGGGCCGAGGGCTGCCGAGGGATTCATGCATGAGTTCTCGGGCTGGGTGATTTTTGTAGTGGCGACTGTGCTGTTCCTGGCGCTGCACAGCCTGACGGTGACAGTGCGGAAGAAATTGGGATGGATGCCCAAGGATAGCGAAACGGCGAAGGCATAGGTACAAGCATGAGCAACGCAATGCGCTATTGGACGATGATCGCGGTACTGCTGGCGGGCGCAGCGGGAATGGGATTCCTGTCGCACGGCGAATCAACCCCCCCAGCGCGGCCGCTGAGTGAATTCCCGCAGGACATCGGGAGCTACCGCGCCGTGGCGGATTATCCTTTTGACGCGGACACGCTCAAGGTGCTGGGCGTCACCGATTACGTCAATCGGGCGTACTTTTCGCCGGCGCGGGGCGAGCTCGGATTGTACATCGGATACTTTCGGACGCAGCGGACAGGCGCGCAAATTCACTCCCCAAAGAACTGCCTGCCGGGCGCAGGCTGGCAACCCACGGTGTCAGAGATTTATCAGCTTTCGCTGCCCGACGGGCGCGAAGGTGCCGGTAAACCTGTACGTGATCCGCAAGGACCTCGACCAGCAAGTAGTTCTGTACTGGTACCAGTCGCACGGACGGGTGGTGGCGAGCGAGTATTGGGGCAAGTTCTATATGGTGGAGGATGCGATCCGGCTCAACCGCACCGATGCGGCGCTGGTGCGCATTACCGCGCCGGTACGAAATGGAGACATCGAGGCGGCGCGCAACCAAGCGATTGCGTTTGCCCAGCAAGTGGCAGTGGACGTGAAACAAGTTATTCCCCAGTGACCCAGGAGAATTCATGCGGAATCGATATTTAGTTACGGTGGCGACGGCGCTGCTCGCCTTGCTGCTGGTTTCTGCAACTGGCTGCAAGACCAATCCGGAAAAGGCGAAGAAAAAATATCTGGAAAGCGGCCTCAGCTACGTAGACAAGAAACAGTACGATGCGGCTGTCATCCAGTTCAAGAAGGCCCTGCAGGTGGACCCGAAGTTTGCGGAGGCACATTTCCAATTGGGGTTGGCCTATCTGCGGCAGCAGCGTCCTCGTGACGCCTACCAGGAGCTGGTCATCGCGACCAACCTTGACCCCAAGAACATCAAGGCCCACTCTGGAACTGGGGAACCTCCTGTGGGCGGGACGGCAGTACAAGCAGGCGGAAGAACAGGCCCGCAAGGTCCTGGAAATCGATCCCAACAACGCGGAAGGCTATGCCCTGCTGGGAACTTCGCTGTTCGCCGAACGCGAACCGGACGAGGCGATGGAAGCCTACAACCGCGTCATCGAGCTGAAGCCCAACGATTCCTCGGCGTACTTGAACCGTGGCGTGCTGTACACCAGCATGAAGAAGGACGCGGAAGCCGAAGCCGACTTCAAGAAAGCGGTGGCGCTGAACCCGAAGAACCTGGAAGCCTACAGTAACCTGTCGCGCTTCTACCAGTACAAGCAAGACCTGCCCAAGGCGGAGGAAGTATTGCAGGAGGGCATCAAGAACGATCCCGATGCTCCTGCCAACTATCTGCGGCTGGCAGGGATGCTGCTGCAGCAAAACCGGATGGCCGATGCGGAGATCGTGATCGGGAATTTGCGAAATCATCTTCCCAAGAACACCGACGTGGCCGGGGCGATTGCGGAGTTTTACCTGGCGGCGAGAAACCCCGACGCCGCAATCAAGGAATACCAGCGCGGACTTCAGATCGAACCGAAGAACGAACGGCTGCAGGTGGCGCTGGCGGAAGCGTATCTGATGTCGGGCAAGGTAGACGAAGCCACCAAGCTCGACGAACAGATGCTGAAAGACAAGCCCAATGACGTTCCCGGGCGAATGATCAAGGGCCGACTGCAGGCCATCAAGGGCGACTTTCCGGCGGCAGTGGTGACCTTCCGTGGCGTGGCCAAGGACGCGCCGGAGAACCCGCAAGCACACTTCTTCCTAGGCCAGGCACTGCTGAAGACCGGGGACCTCGCCGGGGCCAAGAACGAATTCCAGGAAGCCATCAAGCGGAACCCTGACAACCCGATGTACCTGCAGGCGCAGGCGGAAGCCTACCGTGATTCGCGCGACTTCGCCACGGCGAAAGAGTTTGCCGACCGCCTGTTGAAGCTCAATCCTAAGAACCCGCAGGCGCACTTCCTGATGGCCTCGATTGACCTGGGATCGAAGGACTACCAGGGGGCGTTGCAGGAGCTGGCCATCGTTGAACAAGCCGCGCCCAACGACGCTTCGGTCCACTTGAACATGGCGTTCGCCTACGGTGGGTTGAAGAAGATTCCCGAGGCAGAACGCGAGTTCCAGACGGCGCTGAAGCTGAATCCGCAGTACGACACCGCAGTCGGCGAATACGTAGGAATGTTGTTCGCACTGAACCAGGGTCCGAAGGCGTTGCAGGTGGCCAACCAATATTTGGCGGCCAACCCGAACCGGCCAGCGGCCCACTTCATCTACGCCTCGTCGTTGGCGAACAGCAAGAGGTTCGATGAGGCCATCGCTGAGTACCAAAAGTCCATCCAGCTGGACCCCAAAGCCTTGCTGCCCTACATGCAGCTGGCGAACGTGTATCAGTTGCAGGGCAAACCGGACCAGATGCTCGCCGTCTATCAGCAGGCGCTCAAAGTTGCGCCCGACAATCCGGCGGTGCTGGGGGCCGAGGGCAACGTGTACCTGGCCAAGGGCGACATGAAGTCAGCGCAACAGTCGTTCGAAAAGGCAAACAGTCTGGACCAGCATAATCCCTTGCTTCAGAACAACCTTGCGTGGGTGTATGCGATGCAAAACCAGAATTTGGACGTTGCGTTGTCGCTGGCACAGCAAGCCAAGCAGGCAGCTCCGGAAGTGGTATCGATCAACGATACGCTGGGCTGGATCCAGTACAAGAAGGGGAATTACGTAATTGCGATCGGGCTGCTGAATGAAGTGGTGCAGAAAATGCCGCAGAATTCCGAGTATCGGTATCATTTGGGCATGGCTCTGAGCGCTGCTGGGCAGAAGGACAAAGCCAAGGACGAACTGCGGAAGGCGCTGCAGTTAACTCCTCCGCTTAGTGGCGACGACAGCAAACAGGCGCAGGAGGCTCTCGCAAAGCTGTAACGAAATCGGCAATACGACAATCAGCGGCCTGGCGAACCTATCGTCAGGCCGTGATTTTTTGTGCCGTTCCCTGCTGAGGCGGATGAGCCGGATACAGGGTTGCAAGCAGCAATTCTGAAATGGGAATCGGATGAATTTTTCGACTAGTGTCGGGGGCCCGGAGGAATATCCTGAGGTGCAAGCGCAAGCAATCTGGCCGGCGCGAGGAGAGCTGCATCATGAAAGCCTATGTGGTCATTACCGCGAAAGCCGGAACGGCGCGCAACATTGCCGACGCCATGGCAGCATTGCCGGGAGTGCAGATGGCGGATGCGTGCTGGGGCGGAGGCGACGTTTACGCCGTCGTTGAGTTTCCTGCGTGGAAGGAACTGAATGCGCTTGTGCTGGACAAAGTCCATTCGATGCCGGGCGTGATCCGCACAGAAACCCACGTGGCTGTGGAACCGTAAGAACCGTGGACGAAAGACGGGAGCCAATCCCGCCCTCAGCCGGACAGCGAATGGTTGCACCGGAAAGTGGGCGTCAGTTCCGGCCTTGAACTCGCGCGAAGTCTGCCTGGTTTGCAAACCTCCCTTGATCGATGATGAATTTCACCAATCTGCCGATGTACCTATGCGAGGCGTGAATTTGTACTTCCCCGCCCGACGGGGGCGAATCCCAGACTGCACGCTAAATCATATGGAATGCCCTCCCATACGCCAACGCGGATTCTCAGCCCAGAAGTAAATCCGTGACAGGAGACTGAACGTGATTTCGCTCAAGAAGTACCTCGACCTCAGATTCGAAGCACCGAAGTCCGATTTGCCGACGGAGACGGGACTGGTGGAAGCAGCAATCCAGTCGTATCGATCGGCGCTGCTCGATATGGGGAAGAGCGGCTATCGGGCATGCCCGGCATACGGCGGGAGCCTGCAGCAGTCGCTCATCGACCTGGAGCAGAGGCTGGGCACCGGGTGTACCGCGCCCGTGCTGCAGGCAACCAGCCGTGAAGCCGGTGAGCAGCTTTCGCGGTGGGGCGAGCGAACCGCGGAACACTTGAAAGGCAAGGCACAGGAGGTAAAGGACCTGCTGATTGTGCTGGCCCGCACTGCGGAGTCGCTGGGAGAGCGGGACCAGCGCTATTCCAGCCAGTTGAAGCAGTTCACGTCGCGGCTGCGGACAGTGGCCGACCTCGAAGACCTGACCCAGGTCCGTTCCTCTCTGATGCAGACGGCAAACGAACTGAAGGCCTGCGTGGACCAGATGGAGCAGGACGGACAGCAGACCATTGCGCAACTGGAATCCAGGGTTTCGACGTACGAAACCAAACTCAGAGAGACCGAAGATCTGGCGCTGAAAGATGCGCTCACCGGCCTGCCTAATCGGCTGCACGTCGAGCGGCGGATGGAGTGGCGAGTGGAAAATCTACAGCCGTTTTGCGTCGCATTTCTCGACTTGAACGAATTCAAGTCGGTGAACGACAAGTATGGACACACGGCGGGGGACGAGCTGCTCCGTCATTTCTCGGGAGAGCTACGGGCGAACCTGCGTCCCGGCGATCTAGTAGGTCGGTGGGGCGGAGACGAGTTTGTGGTCGTGTTGGACTGCGACATCTCCGCCGCAACGGTGATGATGGACCGCGTCCGCAAGTGGGTATTTGGGGACTACAGCATTTGCCGGGAGGGTGGCGACGAAAAGGCCCGCCTGTGGGTTACCGCGGCGGTGGGCCTCGCGGAATGGGTTTCCGGTGACACGGTGCAGAAACTCATGGAGCGCGCCGACCGCGAAATGTACGCCGACAAGGTGCGTCCCAAGTCGGCCGGCGCCGAAGGGCGCAAGCCGGGCCTGGCTTTGACCGGCAGCTAGCATCCAACCGTAACGGCCATCGCGTACCCTGCGCGGCAACCTTTCCTGGCGCGCATGCCATCGTGCAGTCGTCACCCACCATTTGCATGGAAATCCTCCCGTCATCACCCGGATTGGCGAACGCAAATCCAAGAGATACACTCGTTTTAAGCTGAAACTCCCTGCTATCGTGCATCTGCGCTGGAAACACCACCCTGATGCCGGGCGGCAGCACTTCACAGGTTTGCTTTCCGGAGGAATCTACATTGCGAACTTTTGCTCTCTCGCTTGTCATCGCATTCTGTCTCACCCCAGCCTTCACGCAAGACAACGCAAACCAAGCAAGCCCGGCAAAAGGGCACGCCCAGAACGAAGGACAGCAGCCAGCGCCCAAGTCTGCATCGACGGCGGCGACGGATGACGCCGACTCCCTCGGGCCGTGGAAGGGCCTGCAGTACCGCCTCGTAGGACCTTATCGCGGTGGACGAGTGGAAGCCACAGCGGGCGTAGTCGGACAGGATGACACGTACTACTTCGGCTCCGCGGCGGGAGGCGTGTGGAAGACCACAGACGGCGGACTGAACTGGAAGCCGGTGTTCGACAAGATGAAAGACGCGTCGCTGTCGATTGGCGCGCTGGCGGTGGCGGAATCGGACCCGAACGTGATTTACGTCGGGACCGGTGAGGCATGCATTCGCGGCAATATCGTTGGCGGCAACGGAGTGTACAAGTCGATTGATGCGGGCGCAACGTGGAAGTTGGTGGGGCTTACGGACACGCACTCGATCGGTCGTTTGATCGTCAATCCCAAAAACCCGGACATCGCGTTCGTGGCGGCGCTCGGGCACCCATTTGCCGATAACGAAGAGCGCGGCATTTTCCGCACGCGTGACGGCGGAAAGACCTGGGACAAGGTCTTGTACAAGGACAGCAAGACCGGCGGGATCGATATCACCTTCGATCCCAGCAACGCCAACATTCTGTATGCAGCACTTTGGCAGGCAAAGCGGACGCCGTGGAGCATGGACAGTGGTGGCCCGGGCAGCGGGCTCTATAAGTCGATTGATGGCGGCACCACTTGGAAAGAGCTGAAGGGCCATGGCCTGCCGGAGAGCACAATCGGCCGCATCGGGGTCACGGTCTCGGGCGGAAATCCGAACCGTGTGTATGCGGTGATGGAAGCCGACAAGGGCGGAATTTTCCGCTCCGATGACGGCGGCGAATCGTGGCGGCTCATGACGGACGATCACCGTTTTCGCCAGCGTGCATGGTACTACTCGCACATCTTCGCCGACCCGAAGGCCACAGACACGGTATGGATCCTGAACACGGCGATATATCGATCTACCGATGGAGGAAAGACGTTCAATCGCATTCGCGCACCGCACGGCGACAACCATGCGTTGTGGATCGATCCAACAAGGCCCCAGCGAATGATCAACGGTAACGACGGCGGCGCGACGATTTCCACCAACGGCGGCGAGAGCTGGTCTAGCATCTACAACCAGCCGACGGCGCAGTTTTATCACGTGACCAGCGACAATCGCGTGCCGTACTACATGTATGGCGCACAGCAGGACAACTCAACGGTTGCCATCGCCAGCGCGAGCCCCAGCGGCTCTATCGATCGCTCGGATTGGTATGACGTGGGCGGCGGCGAGAGCGGTTACATCGCGCCCGATCCGACAGACCCGATGATCGTGTACGCCGGCTCGTACGGCGGCGAGATCACGAAGTACGACCATCGCACCGGACAGGAGCAGGCGATCAATCCGTGGCCGATTAATCCGATTGGCTGGGCTGCCGCCGATGTGAAACACCGGTTTCAGTGGACGGAGCCGATTGTGTTTTCTCCGCACGACCCCAAGACGCTGTACTTTGCCGGCGAAGTTCTGTTCAAGACTGCCGACGCGGGAATGAGCTGGACGATCATCAGCCCTGACCTTACGCATAACGATAAAGCGAAGCAGGCGGCGTCGGGGGGACCGATCACCAAAGACAACACCGGCGTCGAAGTGTACGACACGATTTTCTCGGTGGTGGAGTCGCCGGCGGCCAAGGGCCAGATCTGGGCGGGCACCGATGACGGTTTGGTGCAACTGACGCGCGACGGCGGGCAGCACTGGGAGAATGTCACGCCCAACGCCATGCCTGAGTGGGGCACGGTCAGCATGATCGAGGCGTCGCCCACGGAAGCGGGCACGGCTTACCTGACGGTCGAGCGGCACAAGATGGACGACTTTACTCCTTACATTTTTAAGACAACGGACTTCGGCAAGTCGTGGACGAAGCTGGTCACCGGAATTCCCGCCAATGTTTACGTGCACGCGGTACGAATGGATCCGCGGCGCGCGGGGCTGCTGTTTGCCGGGACGGAGCACGGGGTGTACGTTTCATTCGACGATGGAGCCAAGTGGCAGCCGCTGCAACTCAACTTGCCGGTGGCTCCGGTGAATGACCTGATCGTGAAGAACAACGATCTTGTGGTGGCGACGCATGGGCGGGCCTTCTGGGTGCTCGACGACATTTCGCCGTTGCGGCAGTACAACGAATCGGTCCCTCAGCAGGACGCGCACTTGTTCACGCCGTCGGTGACCAGCCGCATGTTGCTGGAGGGCTCGCCGTTTGGTGGAGGAGGAGCCGTCGGGAAGAATCCGCCCGCGGGTGCGCTGATCTATTACTGGCTGAAAACGTCGTTGAAAGCGCCTGAGAAGAAGACGGCGAGCGGAGATGCAGCGAAGGCGGAAAGCGATAAGAAGGAGTCTCCGAAGATTACGCTGGAAATATTGGACTCGTCAGGGAAGGTAATTCGCAAGTTCCCCAAGAAAGAAGAGGCCGGGGGCGCTGATGAGGAAGACTTCTTCAGCCGCGGCGGTGGCGGAGCGAACCTGCCTGCCGACGAAGGTTTGAACCGCTTCGTGTGGGACTTGCGCTACGAGGGAGCGACCAAGGTTCCCAAGGCTCCGCTGTGGGGCGGCAACACCGACGGGCCGGTTGCGTTGCCGGGAACCTACCAGGTGAAGCTCACCGTTCTAGGCAAGAGTTATACCGCTCCTCTGGAAATCACCGCCGATTCGAGGCTCACAACTAGCGCAGCGGACCTGACCAAACAGTTTGATTTGCTGATGAAGATCCGCGAAAAAGTCACCCTGACGGACGACACGATCATCGAGATTCGCGAGCTGCGCGAGCAGATCGGCGTGGTCAACAAGCACGTCGGCAACGACTCGCAGAATAAGGCCATTGCTGATGCGGGCAAGGCGCTCGACAAGAAGATGACGGAAGTGGAGGAAGTGCTAATCCAGACGAAAGCGAAGAGCGGGCAGGATGTGCTCAACTTCCCTGTTCGCTTGAACAACCACTTCGTGGCGCTCAGTGGTGTCGTCGGGAGCGCGGAGACGGCGCCGACGCAGCAGTCGTATGAAGTGTTTGACTTGCTTAGCAAGCAACTCAATGAGCAGTTGGCAAAGTGGAAGGAAATCGTGGGGACCGACGTTCCGGCATACAACAACCTCGTGAAGCAGCAGCAGGTGCCAGCGTTGAAGGTGACATCTCCCGAAGCCGGAAAGTAGTGGAATGCAATAAGGCAAAGCTGCATGTTCGTCGCATGCAGCTTTTTTGCTTGGTCCAAAGTGTCGCAGATTATTTCTCGGCGAGCAGCGCGTTCACCTTCGATATGACCTCGAAGGCATCGGCTACGTAGAGCACGTCGGCTTTGCCGCGCGCCCATCCGCAACCCGGATCAAGGTTGACAGCGCGCCGCTCGGCGATGAAGCGCCAGCCGACGGTATGCGGTTCCTCGCCGTGGCAGCAGGTAGCGAGGCCTTTCGGGTGGCGCGGAGATGCGCCGGTTTGGCCCACTTGGTTGAGGTGCGTGAGGAAGCCAAGGGCCGCCTGGTTCTCGCCTGAAATGTCGACCAGTGACTTGCTGGAACCGAGCGAGGCTTTCGACTGCGCAAGGAAATTCAGAATGAGGCTCTCGGCTTCGGGGACGTGCGGCTGGCCGTCCTTCTGCTTCTTCGTCCAGCCGGCACCAGCGACAAAGAGAAGGTTGGCGTCGGGGCGAATCGTTTGCTGGTCGGCGGGGGGTGTTACAAAACCCTTCACGCTTGTGCGAGTTAGCGACTCGGGCACGGCAACGTCGATCATTTGTGGCGCGACTGAGCCCGCATCGCCCGCCCATGCCGCGTGGTTGCCGGGATCGAGCAGCAAAATCCATGGCCGTCCGGTGCGTGTGAGCGAGCCTTCGATCCGTTGGCGATAGAACCAGCGCGTCGCTTGCAGTGAGCCGGATGCTGAAGCGACGCTGGTGATGTGAGTGTCCACCACTCCATCGAGGCGATGCGCGACGCCTGCCATGACTCGCGCGCTGCGCGAGGTTCCAGCGGTAATCACGATTGAGGCGGCGGAGGCTTTTGCGATTGCCTCGCAGGCCGCAGCGTCGGTTGAGTAGCGCGCCTGCGCGAAGGCCTCGCCCTCGACGGCCAGGAACTTTTTCGCACCGCAATTCGCCAGTGAATTGGCGGCGGGTTGGACTGCGGCTCCGTAAAGTCCGACGACGAGTTCGCCGCTAAGTGCCTGATTCAACTCGACTGCGGAGCCAAGCGCTTCGAGCGCGGGCTTGGCGAGGGTACCGTCGGCTTCCGTGTGGGCGAGAAAGAGAATGGTGTCCATCGCGGCTACTCCTGGGAAATCCATTGCACGATCTCGCGCGCAATTTCGTCGGTTGGCCTGTCTTTGATGATCTGAGTTTCGCGCTGCTGCTTGGGGGTCGCCACGTTGGCGTACTGCAGACCGTCGGATGAAACGGGTGTGGCGACGGCTTTTTGCAGCGAAGGCATGATGGTTCGCATGTTCTGCATGCCAACCTGGGGATCGTTGCGGGGCTCGCCGAGGTTGCCGGTGGCCCAGCCTAGAACTGCGGGAGGATCCGAGCACAGCGAAACCTGATGGCGGGCGCCTTCGACGCGCTCCAGCACTTCGAAGGATCCGTCGTCATTCGGGATAATAGAATCAACAGCTTGGAATTGGTCCACAATGCCGAGTTGCTCGCCGACGAGTTGCAGGGTGACTCCGGCGCTACGGCTGGCCGACTCCCATCCGCCGAAGAGGAGGAGGCGGGAGCGGTCGAGATCCGGAATTCCGGTGATGGTCTTGGCGAGAGCTGCGGCGGTCTGGTGGGCGTCGACGAAACCGCCGGAAGGCCCGTCGAGCGCAACTAATTGAAACGGAACCTTTTGCGCCACGGTCATCATCACCTGTTGCAGCTTGGCCTTGGGCGCCATGCTCACCAGCCACAGCTTGCTGCCGGGGACTTTCTTGACGAGATTGGCGCCCTCGAAGAGCGCGTGCGACGCCCAGGGATCGAGAATCGCGGGTAGCATCAGTTCGTTTTTCAAGGCCGGACCGGTGGGACCGGTAATGGGCTCAAGGGTTTGCAGCGGGTCGGGAACCACACTGGCACAGACGACTACGTGAAATAGATTGCTCATTCGTTTATGTTCCTTGCAAAATTAGTTCTCTGCGGAATGCAGCCCACCCGCGCCGGCGATGAATTGCAGGTTGGGCTTACCGTCAGAGGTTTCGGGGCAGTTCCACGCGCAAGCCCCACAAAACACACACTTTTCGCGATCAAAGTTGGGCGCACCCTCGAGACTGCGGGTGACGGCCTGTGCCGAACACATCTCCACACAGAGCTTGGTGCCACACTGACCGCAAACTTCAATGTCGCGAAAGATGACGTGGTCCGCAAATCCTTGAGGCGCCTGGACTTTGCCCCCCATGAGAAGTACGTCTTGGTGTGAAACCAGCAGGGTACCGTCGGGCTGAATCTGCGGCCAGCCGATGCGATCCAGCAGGGCGTCGTGCAAAGAAGAGCCTTTGGTTTCAGCGTCTTGCGTGATGGCGGCGAGTTCCTGTGGGTTGAGCTTGCGGCGGTAGAACTCTGCGGCAGTCTGCAGATTTTCGTTCGGGGTCTTGGGTGGCTTGCCGAGCGAAAGCTTTCCCTTGCTGAGCGCGGCTAACATCATGCCAGAAAAGCCACTTATGATCCCGTGGTGGAAGCCGTCACGGGCTTTTTCGGCGACTCGGGCTTCGCTCTCAACCCAACTGGAGCGGCGGCGCTGTTCGTAGGCTACCAGGTTTTCTTTCGTAAATGGCTGATTCGACTTGGCTAACTCGATAACGGCTTCGGCGAGCTGCACGCCGGTGGTCCAGGCTTCGTCAACACCGGAACCTGTCAGGACGTTGGTGCTGCCGGAACATTCGCCGATGCGGGCGTAGCCGTGACCGACCAGGTAGGGTTCGCCGCGCTTGCCGGATTCCTGGAGCGACTTGGCTCCCCAGGAGCGCAGTTTGCCGCCTTCCAGGTAGCGCCAGAGGTACGGATGTTGAATGTAATGTTGGAGATAGCGGTACACGGTGCGGGTCGGGACAGTTGAACCACGAAGGCACAAAAATCCCGACAGAGGCCACTCCGCCGGGATGCACATAGAGGAAGCCGAAGATCTCGGGCTCGGGGAAACCAAAGGTGTGGAGTACTTTGCCCGGAGCAAGGTCGACGTTGGGGCGGGAGCTCGATAACGAACTTCATGCCGACGGCCCAATCACTTATGGAGTTGCCGAGGGGTATGCCAAGGCGGTTGTCGATGTCACGGCTGACAGCTCCCACTGGACCATCGCCAATGACAGTCAGCTTGGCATGAATGTCCATTCCGGGTGCAAATCCAGCTTCAGGATTTCCTGTTTTGTCCACTCCCTGGTCAACCAAGCGGACGCCGCTGACTTTGCCGTCGTCGATCAGCGCTTCCTTGACGGGCATGCCAGGCCAGATTTGTACGGTGCCGGTGGCCATCAATTGCGAGCCAACCCATTGATTAAATTGGCCTATCGAGAGGACGAAGCCGTCGTCTTTGTGGAGGAACGGCGGGACATACGGGCAGTTCGAAGGCGTGGAGTGGCAATTTTGCCACGGTGCTCAGCAGGCGATCGGCTGTGCGCAGGGCGAGCGAGCGTCGGCTAGCCCCAATGGGATCAAGCAGATACACCAGTTTCTCGCAGGTGACCGGGGACGCCATGGGGATCTGCGACACATCGAGATCAGGGAAACTGGCGCGTATTCCGCGGGCGCGAGTGACGACGCCGGAGACACCGAAGCTGATGTCGTCAGCGCGCTCATAACAAATGACTTGCAAGGGCATGCCGGGCATGACCTTGCTCTCGATGGAGGGGGTGCCGTCATCGTTCATAAGACGGCGGGAAAGGGTGGTGAGAAAACCGCCCATGGCGGGGCCGAAGCCGACGCAGGCGATATCCACGTCGATCGAGGTGCGTTCCACGACAGGTTGTTCAGCGGTACTCAAGCATTTTCCTCAACGTGGGTAGTCCAAAGCCTCTGGAATCATAACCTTAGAGATGGCCTGGGCAGCGCGATCCTTGGCAAGCTGGGCACCGGTAAGGCAGCCGTCGAGCTTGGTGCGGAGGCGCTGGAAGCCTTCCAAACCCTGGCAAGAGGCACATGGGCCAGCCTTTAAGGGGTGCGAACCGTCGTCGCTGATCACCTCGGTGGCGCAAGCGGCGATGCCGGGAACCCAGCCTTCGAGCTGGGTAATTTCGTCGCTGTTATAACATCCGTTATAACCCTTTTCGTCCCACGCGGGATGGCGGTTATAGCCGAAAACCAGCTCGGCGCAGATGCGACCAACTTCACCCGCCGAGCGGGCCGACTGGATGTGGCAGAGGTCGCTGAAAAACTCGAGGGTGCCGGTCAGGCCTTCGGCGACGACCGGGTTCTCGGGGCCCTTCTCTTCGAGTTCGATGACGTCGAGGATGAACTGGCGAGCGGCGAGCAGCCAGCAGAGCGCATCGGCCAGAGGGAAGGTCACGCCCTGGCGCGCGCTTTGGTAGAGGGCGTCGCCGTCGGCGTCGGTGGCGACACGGAGGTGCTGGTAGGTCCACAGCCAGAGTTGCATGGCGGTTGCGATGGTGCAGGCGCCGGTGCCGGGGCGACGACTGGCGATGGCGCGCATGTCGAGGATCCACTGCTGGTACTGCGCCAGGAAGACTTCGCTGGTCATGGTGACGCTGAGGTTGCGGCGCTGTACGGCCTCGGGACCTTCGTAGGTGGCTTCCAGTTGGGCGTCCATCCACTTGTAGGTGAGGAAGCCGGGGCAGTCTTCGGTGATGCCGTAGCCTCCCATGAGGCTGAGAGCTTCGCGCATGGCATTGGCGCCGGTGCCGGTGTTCCAGAGCTTGGCGCCGGGACAGACAACATTAGCAACCGCGTCCTTGAGTGCGAATTGCACCAGTGGGTCGTTCTTCGACGTTTCGTACCTGGGGCTGCGCTTCTCGGCGGGCAGGAGCTCTTCGCGGATGAGTTCGATGGCGGACTGGTTGATTTCGCGGAAGAACTTCATTTCCGTCTTACCGCCGCGGATATTTTTCGCGGCGAGGATTTCGTCTTTCTGCTTCTCCATCGGGTCAAGTTCGTCGTAGAGGCGGGCGGTGGCGAAGCCGAGTGAAGCGCCGGCTTCGCCGATGGCCCAGAGGCTGGCCAGACGGTGCAGGGCGTCCTGGCGCTGCTGGATTCCGAGTTCGTAACGGAGCGCTCCGGGCTTGGCCTGCTCGGAGCCGCGGAAGCGTCCGCGCTGGTAGCGGATGACGGGCTCAACGGCCGAGAGCAGTTTGGCCGAGGTCATGAGCGCAACCGTGACGCGAGTGCGCTTGAACACGGCTTCGATAACTTCGCTGTGGCTGTAGTTGGGGATGATGACGCCGTCTTTGACGGTGTAACCGCCGACAATGCGGCTGGCGGGCACGGTCAGATTGAAGATGGGGTCGGAGGTGGAGGACAACTGGTGTACCAGTTTTTTCGTTGCCGAGCCGCGATCGAAGGTGCCAGGGTCGGTTTCTTCCAGAATCACGATGCAGGAGCCCTTGATGCGAGGGTCGGCGGAATCCACGGCCGCGGTGACGAAATTGGCGAAACCCATGTTGGTGATGAAGCGGCCGCGCTTCTCGACGTGGAGCATCGGTTCTTCGCCGTCTTTCCACTCGGAGATGCGCAGCTTACCGCTCAACATGCCGGTATCGACGCCGACGTAGGGGATGGGCTCGGTAAGGCAGAACGCGCCGCGCTGGACTTTGCGATCTTCGCCCGGCTGAGGCGGGACCGACAACGACATGTAGTGCATGCGCTGTTCCTCGGTGCCGCGCTCGTGGATGGGGGCGAGGGCGAGACATCCGGCGAGACTGCCGGTGGCCGCACCCGCGTCAACCCAGGCCAGTTCGAAGGCAATGAGGGCGAGCGCGAGGTTCTTGGGGCCCGCGAGGTAGCCGCCCTGCTCCGGATCGGCAAAGACAGCGGTGATGCCTGACTGATCGAAAGCCTCGAGCAGGACGGACTTCTTTTCGGTCCACTCATGGGTGGCGCGCTCGCCCTGAGCCACGAGGCGGGCGACCGGGCCGCGAGCGACTTCGCGGGCCGATTGCACCAGCATTTGCAGGTCGTAACGGTCGCTGAAACGCCAAAGGATCTGGCGGACGCTGTCATCGGGGAGCGTGCGCAGGGTTTCAGATTGGACGTTGGAGACAGTCGTGGCCATGGGGTCACCTCCGGCAAATCGAAGTTCGATTTTCAAGGGGCGACGAACAATGTTGCTGTGACCGCGGTCATAGGGTGGGGTGATGTAAAGCAGTGGATTGTGGTTAGTGGATAGTGGTTAGAAAGGCAGGCGAACCCGAAAAGGCTGTGTCCTTCACATTGGTGCGAGATCGTCGCGGCTCCGCTGCTGGAGTGCCGTCGCGGGCTGAAGAGGCTGCTAAAGAAGTCGGAAGTGCAGGTCCCTCGACTCCGGTCGTCCGCCGCGGCGGACTCCCTGCGCTCGGGATGACAAGAATAGCTAACTTCAGCGGCGCAGCTGAAGCTGCTCGCCCTTCAAAACAGATTTCTTGGGGCAAAGTTATTGCTGCAGGGCCTGGCTGGCTTTGGGGCGGACGACTTCGTTCTGAAGAGCAGAAGCATCCCACGCGCCGCCGAGGGCTTTGACGAGATAGACGGAGGTGACCATCTGCTGGCCGAGTAACTGGGTGGCGAGGCGCTGGTTGTTGAGCAGCGCGTCCTGGGCGGTGATGACGTCAAGGTAGGAAGCAACCCCGCCGACGTAGCGGTTATTGGACAACTCCAGAGAGCGGCGTGAGGAAGTTACGGCAGCAGTTTGGCTGGCAGCGGCCTGCGATAACGCATTCAGACTGGAGAGGCCGTCCTCGACCTGTTGAAAGGCGACGAGCACGGATTGTCGGTAGTTGGCGACGGACTCGTCATAGGCAGCCAGGGTGGCTGCGTAGGTGGCGCGGTTGCGTCCACCGTTCAAGATGGGCTGGAGCAAGTCGCCGCCGACAGCCCAGACGGCGCTGGGCGCGGTCATCAGCGAACCGATGCTGATGCTCTGAAAGCCACCGGCGGCGGAGATGGTGAGTTGCGGGTAAAATGCGGTCTTTGCGACCCCCACGAGGGCGTTCTGCTGGGCCATGAGGCGCTCGGCACTGGCCACGTCGGGGCGACGCTCGAGCATGTCTGAGGGCACACCCAGCGGGACCGATGGCGGTGTCGCGTTCAACGGCACAGCCGGAATCTTGAATGATGGCGCAGGATTACCGGTAAGCACTGCGATGGCGTGCTCAAAAGTAGAACGCTGTTGTTGCACGAGGTAAAGCTGCGTGGTGGTGGAATCGAGCAGCGTCTGCTGCTGAGCGAGGTCGAGTCCGGAAGCAATGCCGCCCGCATGACGGTTGTTGACCAGATCCAGTCCCTTCTTCTCAATCGAGATTGAGTCCCGCACGACCTGAGTTTCAGCATCGAGTTCACGCAGGCTGAAGTAGTCGGCGGCCAACTCGGCGGACAAGACAAGCTGGACATTCTGCAAGTCGGCGGCGGTGGATTGGAGGTTGGCGTTGGCGGCTTCCAGGGTTTTTCGAACGCGCCCGAAAAGGTCGATCTCGTAGTTCAAGGCGAAGGGAACCTGGTAGACGCTCTGGGTCAAAGCGGGCTCTGGGGTCGGGCTGCCGGGCCGGTTCGCCGAATAGCGCTGACCGGCGACGCTGGGGTCGGCGGTCATGGTGGGAAACAGTCCGGCGGAAGCGACACGGGCCAAGGAACGAGCCTGGTTGAGATGGGCCTGAGCAGCGGCCAGCGATTGGTTGGCGGCGAGCAATTGGTGCTCGTATTGGTTGAGTTGATCGTCGTTGTAGATTTCCCACCACGCTCCCTTGGGCAGGGAGTCTTTGGGGGCAGCGGCACGCCAGGGGCCTTCGGTCGACCAGGCTTCGGGGGCCGGTGCGACGGGCCGCTGATACTTGGGCCCGACGGTGCATCCGGTCAATATCGCAGCGGCGAGGAGCGCGGCAGCGACTGGCAACCGCTTCATGACTTCTTGCCTCCCGAGGTATCTTCGCTGACCCGCACGGTCTGTCCGTCCTCAAGCGAATCGGCGGGATTGATGATGATGCGATCTTGCGGGCTAATGCCGCCGAGAACTTCGAGCGTGGCACCATAGTCACGGCCAATTGAAATGGGCCGGAGTTGTACCTTGTTATCAGGACCGACAACTGCGACCTGCGCACCGTCACGGCGGAAGAGCATGGCATTGACCGGCACAGTGAGCCGGGCGACATTGATGGCGGGCTTGAAATGCAGCTCGCCAAACGAACCCGGTAGCAGGCGGCCGTCGGGGTTAGGGACATCGATTTCGGTGAGCAACGTGCGGGTTGCAGGATCGATAGCGTCAGCGGTGCGGGCGACTGTGCCGGTGAATTTCTGTCCGGGCATCTCCTGCAGGGTGAGATATACCTGCATGCCGACCTTGATGGCGGGGGAGTACGACTGCGGGACACTGGCAAAGACGCGCAAGGGATCGACGCGGGCGACGTCGAACAGCTCCTTGCCGGTCGAACCGGCATTGATCAAGGCTCCGGGATCGACATTACGTTTGGTCAAGACGCCGGAAAAGGGCGCATAGACGTGCTTGAAGGACTCCATCTGCTCCAAGCGGTGGACATTGGCGTCGGCGGCGGCGAGGTTGGCAATGGCCTGCTGATAGGTACTGGCCTGCATGTCGGCTTCCTGCTGGGAGACGGAGTCGGTCTTGCGCAGGTTCTCCCAACGGTCGGTGGAGACTTTTGCAATCTCCAACTGGGCAGCGACCTGCTGGCGGGAAGCGCGGGCCTGTAACAACTCCTGGTCGATTTCGGGCGTGTCGATGTCAGCGAGGAGTTCACCCTTGGTTACGCGGCTGCCAATGTCCTTATACCAGTGGAGAAGATATCCGTTGGTGCGGGCGTAAATGGGCGAGTCTTCGAAAGCCTGGACGCTGGCGGGCAGGACAAGTTCCTCGTCGGGGCTTTCCATGACGGGATGGATGACAGCGACGTTGGGTACGGAGACACTGGTGGCCTCGGCGACGAGAATGCGCCCGGCACGAATGCGGCTGTACATGCTGGCAGCGCCGCTGAGAATCAACACGAGCACGACAATGCCGACGACGAAGAGGGCTTTGCGAGGCGGCGCCGCGGGCAGGTGGGGCGGCGGCGTCACCTGGGGCGGAACGTGGTGGGGGTCCAACAAATCCGACCGGTCATGTTCATGTTCCGTCTGCATACGATTCACTCAATTCCACGATTATTTCGCAAAGTTATCAATCCTGCTGAGCTTCGCGTTCGCGGGCTTCGCGGCGGCCGTGGACCATGGCGAAGACGCAAGGCACGAAGAACAGCGTAGCAACAGTGGCAAACAAAAGGCCCCCGATAACGGCGCGGCCGAGGGGAGCGTTCTGCTCGCCGCCCTCGCCGAGGCCCAAGGCCATGGGAAACATGCCGATGATCATGGCCAGCGCGGTCATCAGCACGGGACGAATACGGGTGTAGCCGGCTTCGAGAGCAGCTTCGAGCGAGGGCACGCCGGCCTGCATGCGATCACGCGAGAACGACACCATCAAGATGGAGTTCGCGGTGGCCACGCCCATACACATCACAGCGCCGGTGAGGGATGGGACGCTCAACGTGGTGTGGGTAAGCAGCAGCATCCAGCAGATGCCGGCGAGGGCGCCGGGCAAGGCGGTGATGATGACGAAGGGATCGAGCCACGACTGGAAGTTGACCACAATCAGGAAATAGATGAGCAAGATGGCGCCGAGGAGTCCGATGACGAGCCCGGTAAACGACGTGCGCATGGTTTCCACCTGACCGCGGACCACAATGCGGGTACCGCGCGGCAGGTTGTCGATGAAGGGCTTGAGGACCTTCATGGTGTCGCGCTCGACGGCGCCAAGGTCACGACCCTGGGTGCTGGCGTAAACGTCGATCACGGGCGAGACGTTGTAATGCGAGACGACGGCGGGGCGGGCGGTGGGCGTCATGGAGACAAGGTTGCCGAGCACCTGCGAGTTGGGCACCGAGGGATCGTTCACCGGCATGTCGAGGAGCTGTTTGACCGAGGTCATGCGGTACTGCGGGGACTGAACAGCCACCTGATAGGTCACGCCGTTCTTGGGATTCAGCCAGAAGCTGGGTGCAGTCTGGAAACTTCCGCTGAGAGAAACCAGCACACTCTGGGCGACGTCGCGGGTGTTCATGCCGAGGTTGGTCACGCGGTTGCGGTCGATGTCGAGACGGATGGTTGGGAGGTCGAGCATCTGCTGCACATGTACGTCGACAGCGCCGGGAACCTCACGCAGTTTGTTGGCGATCCGCTGGCCGATGTCATAGTTGCCCTGCAGGTCGTTGCCGATGATCTGAACATCGATGGGAGCAGGGAGTCCGAAATTCAGGATCTGGGTGACGATGTCGGCAGGCTGAAAGAAGAATTCAACTCCGGGAAAACGGCGTGGCAGTTCGTCGCGCAGGCGCTTGACGTACTCCGCTGTGGGTCGATGGTGCTCTTCGAGTCCAACCAGAATCTCGGCATCGCTAGTGCCGATGACGCCGGAGTTACTGTAGGAGGTGTTGATGCCCGAGTAGGGGAGACCGATGTTGTCGAGGACATCGCCGAGTTCGTCTTTCGGAACGACCTCTCGAATATAGGCCTCGACCTGGTCGACGAGACGGGCAGTCTCTTCAACCCGGAGGCCAGCGCGGGCGCGCATATGCAAGCGCATCAGGCCAGCGTCAACGGAGGGGAAGAAGTCTTCGCCAAGAAAAAAGATCCATCCCAGAGAAAGCAGGCAGAAGGCCAGGAAGCAGGCGGCGAAAACAGTGCGATGTTGCAGGGTGGTTTCAAGGAGCTGGTAATAGGCGGCGCGAAACTTGTCGAAGTTGCGCTCAAAGCCGCGCTGGAAGCGGCCCATAAAGGTTTTGGGGCCGCCTTCGCGATGCTCGTGTCCGCGCATGATGTACATCACCAGCGTCGGGATGAGCGTCCGCGAAAGGAAGTAGGAAGCGAGCATGGCGAAGACCACGGCTTCGGCGAGCGGCACAAAGAGGAACCTAGCAACGCCGGTGAGGAAGAACATGGGGACAAAGGCGATGCAGATGCACAGCGTGGAAACAAAGGCGGGGACAGCGATCTGAGCAGCGCCGTCGAGAATGGCGGTCTTCATTTCCTTGCCCTGGGCAAGGTTGCGCTCAATGTTTTCGATTTCGACGGTGGCGTCGTCGACCAGAATACCGACAGCGAGCGCGAGGCCGCCGAGGGTCATGATGTTGATGGACTGGCCGAGCGCGCTAAGGACGATGACGGAGACGAAGATGGACAGCGGAATCGAGATCGAGATGACAACCGTGGGCCGCCAGTCACCGAGGAAAATGAGGATCATGGTGGCGGTCAAAGCGGCTGCAATCAGGGCTTCGCGCACCACGCCCTGGATCGACGCACGCACGAACAGCGATTGATCGAACAGGGCGCGAATGTGAAGTTCTTTGGGCAGAGACTGTCCGGCCATCGCGACCATGCGCTTGACGCCTTCGACGATGGTGATGGTGGAAGTGTTGCCGACTTTGAGGATCGACATGAGCGCGCCGCGGGCGCCGTTCATGCGGACGATGTTGGTCTGCGGCGAAAAACCATCACGAACGTGGGCCACGTCGCGCATGTAAATGGTCGAGCCATTCACGGTCTTGACCGGGAGGTCGTTGAGCTCGGCGATGGTCTGCGGTGAGCCGTTCATCTCGACCTGGTACTCCAAAGTTCCGATCTTTGCGGTGCCGGCGGGGAGGATCAGGTTCTGCGCGTTCAGCGCATTTACGATGTCATTGGGCGAGAGGCCGTTGGCTTCGAGGCGCGGAAGGTCGAGGTCCACCTGAATCTGGCGCATCTTGCCGCCATAGGGATACGGGGTGGCTGCGCCGCGCACGGTGGCAAGCTGGGTCCGCAGAAAGTTGTTGCCGAGGTCGAACAGCTGCTGTTCGGAGAGGGTATCGCTGCTGAGCCCGAGCTGAACGATCGGCGTGGACGACGCCGAGTACGTGATGATCAGCGGCGGCGTGGTGCCGGGAGGCATGCCGCGAATCTGAGTCTGGACCATGGAGGTGGTCTGGGCGATCGCGGTCTGAATATTGGCGCCAGGCTGGAAGAAGATCTTGATGACCCCGATGCCATACAGCGACTGCGACTCAATGTGTTCGATGTCGTTGACAGTGATGGTGAGGCCGCGTTCGGAATTGGTAATGATGCGGTCAGACATTTCACTGGGCGAGAGACCGCCGTAAAACCACACCACGCTGACGACAGGTATGTCGATTTCAGGAAGGACGTCGACCGGCATCCGCAGAATGACGATGGGAGTGAGGAGAATGAGCACCAGCGCCATCACTACGAAGGTGTAGGGGCGTCGCAGGGCTAGAGCAACAATCCACATTGGGGTGCGAATCTCCTATGGGACGGCAGAACGGGGCGTCAGGGCATTCCAGCGCGCACGGTATTTTCGATTCGATACGGTGCGTATTGGATTCATTACATGATACCTTAAGCGCATGCTCGGCAAAGACACCGTTAGTAGAAATAAAGATGGGCCGCCGGTCAATCACGGCAAACGGCCGCCGGGACGCCCCCGCAGCGAAGCTGCGCGACGCGCCATCCTACAGAGTACGTTGCGGCTTCTCAGGACAACTGGATTTCACGAGCTTTCGATTGAGGCCATTGCCGCCAGCGCGAACGTCGGCAAGACGACGGTGTACCGCTGGTGGCCGAACAAGGGGGCGCTGGTGGTGGATGCGTTCTCCTGCAGCGTTCGCAAACAGTTGCTGTTCCCCGACACGGGCTCGGTCTATTCGGACATAAGCCTGCAAATGGGCCACCTGGTCAAGATCTTCCGCTCACGGCGCGGAGAGATTGTTGCCGCCCTGATCGGCGGCGGACAAACTGACCCGGAGTTGATTGAGACCTTCCGCGAGCGCTTCGTGCGGCCGCGCCGGTTGGAGGCATACGCGACCTTGCGGCGGGGCATCGAACGCGGCGAGCTGCCGAAGAATGCGGACCTCGACCTAATTCTAGACTGCCTATATGGCGCAGTTTACATGCGATTTCTCATCTGGCAGGATGGGCTGGGGCCAGAGTTCATCCGGCAGGTTTGCGCCACAGTGCTGGATGGCGCCGGCCCCCACACAAAAGCCCACCCACGGTCGAAGTAACGCGCCTCGATCTTCAGGCCCTGAAAACTTCCACTCAAGCGGGTGCAATCAGTCCCACATTCGCCAACGGTCGCCAAATGTAGGCCATCGGCGATCGCCGGCAAACGTGCGCCGCGGGACGGATCGTGCACAATTCATTAAAGAAGAACGATGGCTCGTATAGACTTCCTCCTATACGAAATGCATAGCGGGCCGAGCCCGCAGGAATACTCAAATCGAACACGAGAGGACACAATGATTCAAACGGCAACCCCGGCAATAAAACGCATGGCGCTGGTATTAACGGTCGCCATTTCTGCAGGCATGCTCGCCATCACACCCGCAGCAGCCCAAAGCACGCAAATGGTGGATAAGCTCATGGCCATCAAAACGGCGCAGGATGCCAACAAGGCGAAGCTCGCGCAGTACACCTGGACCGAGACGGAGACGATCTCCATTAAGGGCGATGTGAAAGACACGAAGACCTACCAGGTGCAGATGGTGAACGGCAAGGCCCAGAAGACGCTGGTGAATAACCAGCAGGCGTCCAGTGGCGGACGTGAAGGCCGCGTGAAGGAGCGCGTCGTTGACAAGAAGAAGGCTGAATTTCAGGAGTACGGGCAGTCGATCAGCGCTTTGGCGAAGCAGTACACTACGCCCAATTCCCAAGCCTTGATGGCGGCGAAGCAGGCGGGGAACATCTCGCTTGTACCCGGCAGCGGCACCGTGAGCCTGGTGATCAAGAACTACGTGAAGCAGGGCGACTCGATGACCATGACGGTAAGCGAGCAGACGCATTCGCCAGTGAGCGTGCAGGTGAATTCGTATCTAAACGATCCCAGCGACGCGGTCACCATCAATGCCCAGTTCGCCAAATTGCCGGACGGGACGAATCACGTGGCGAGCACACTGATCAACGGAGTGAGCAAGCAGCTCACGGTGAACGACCAGAATTCGAACTACCAGAAGCAGTAGCGCAGTACGAAAAAACCGACGCTACCGTTCTTAGCGATCGACGCTGGCATGTTCCTCCGGATAACATGCCGGCGTGGGTTCGTATGAACTGCGTCAAGGGGCAACATCGCCATGCTCGATAAAGCACAATCGCGGCCGGATTTGTTGCTCCTGTTATCTCTCCTACTCGTGACCCTGATGTATCCAGTCCTGGATCATGGCGACGTCCGGCGCCTAGTCCTAGGCGTACTGATGTTTCTGCCGATCCTGCTGGCGACGTTCCGGCTATCGAAGAGAAAAGGCTGGGTGTGGCCGACGGTCGTGCTGATGCTCGCCACATTAATCGTCGGGGCGGCGAGCAACATTTTTCCAAGCCCAACACTCATCGGGATCAAATGGGGATTACTGACTGCCTTCTTCGGACTGACTGTTGCGGGACTCTTCTCTTACCTTACGAGTGCGCGCTCGGTCATCGGCGCTCATCTCTATACGGCGATCAGCATCTACCTATTGCTCGGGTTGCAATGGTTCGCTCTTTACTCCGCCATTGAGACTTTCTATCCGGGATCGTTCGTACACGTCAATGCAACCATAGCCGACCGTCGCAGCGAGCTCCTGTACTTTAGTCTGGTAACTCTGTCGACGATCGGCTACGGCGATGTTGTTCCCCTTCACGGCGAGGTCCGCATGCTGGCAGCGTTGGAAGGGGTCACGGGCGTCCTCTACGTCGCGATTACCGTAGCGCTGTTGGTCAGTGCATATAAACAGCAGGGCGTGGCAGGGGATCCTCCGGCGCCTACTTCCTAGAGCAGGAAGCCGGACCCGCTGCGGCGGAAATGACGCCTAAAAACAACCGTTCCGGCACATGAGCGCGGGGGCTAAACCATGAGTGACGGCAAGCGAACCGTAAAGCAGAAAGCCGTTCAAGGGTTGATGGAGTATCTTTTCATCTCTTTCTATCTCGCAGTCGTATTGTCGCTGTTTACCGTTTACAAGGTTGTAATTCTCGCGGAGCACAACATCGACTTCGCGCCGCATGGATTTGCGATCCTCAACGCGCTGGCGCTGGCGAAGATCATTCTGGTGGCACAGGAGCTGCATTTTGCCGAACAGCTCCGGGATGCGCCACTGATTTACCCAACTCTTCTGAAGTCGTTTGCGTTTACTATGCTGCTCGCATTCTTCAAGGTCATCGAGCACACCTCGGTTGGCATGTTTCACGGCAAGTCTTTCTACGCCGCCATCGCCTCCAGCGGAGACGGATCCTGGAGGGGAACATTAGCCTTGATCTCGCTACTGTTCGTGGTGCTGGTGCCGTTCTTCGGCTTCACGGAACTGCGCCGCGTCTTCGGCAAAGACCGACTGGAGGGGGCGTTCTTCCGGCCGCGACATCTGCTGAATCCGCCACCCAGTGCAGCCTAACGTTGGACGTGATCCGTCTTCAGGGTTACTTCCCGAGCTGCGCGAGCGCCGCGCGTAGCGGAGCATCGGAGACCTGAATCAATCCGCTGTACGGGTGGTACATCTCGAGTATCAGGAAAACCGCTCCGGTGAGCGCCAGGGCCGAAACCAGCAGGCTGCCGACCACGACGATATTGGGACGTACGAACATCCCGAAACTGGTGAACAGTGTGGTGAGCCAGAACACCAGCATGCCCAGCAAGAGCGTCGGCATAGGCGTGGTTTTCTGCTCGAACATGAGCCAGCGGGTATGGCCGATCTGGGTGGCGAATTCCAAGGCCTGCGCCTGAAGCCGCTTTTGGTTCTCATTCCCAGGAGATAGCTGCTGTATTTTGACGTAGAGGGCGTCTTGTTCCTCTGCCTTGGGATCGAATCGGTTTCTCGCCGAAACCGAAACTGGCACGGCGGAGTCCACCAGGCGAGCCACGGAATTGCGGAGATCGGCGCGAGCTCCCTGCGTTTCGGAGCCGTAATGGGCAAGGATGCGGTCAAGCAATACGGCATCCGCAGCAAGCTGCGTCATCTCCGAATTGCCGGTGTCATAGAAGCCCTTGGCAGAGGCGATAAGCAGCCCAAGCACCAGCGCCACGGTGGTCGCGACCAAGGCCATCCCCAGCCGTACCGCTTCCTTGGACTCCGGCGTGAGGTGATCGGTCTTCAAAAGGGAGTGCAAGAAAATGCCGAGCAAAGCTCCGCCGAACACGCACACAAACACAATTGCGCTGATGGCAACGGGGCTCATATCGAAGTGGCGCACCCACCCTTACCGAGAATTAGATTTTCAAACTGCGCTCACACCGGAGGTCACGGCGTGGGCACGACCTTGTAGGACACGCCACCCGACCCGTACGACGGGCTGAACCAGGTGTTGCCGCACAGGTAGTATGTGCCACCGCCACCAACCGATGGCGTGATGCAGCCTGACGGAAGAATCGACACGATCTGCCCCATCGAATAAGTGCCAGCGGCGGCCATGTTCGCATTGGCAGCAGCGGCATTAGCGTTGGCTGCTGCCGCATTGGCATTCGCCGCCGCAGCATTGGCGGTATTGACAGTGCCGGCGTTATAACCCGCGGCATAAGCGTTTTGCGATGCTGCTGCGTTCTGCGATGCAGCAGCCGACGATGCGATGGCTGCACCGGTCGCCACTCCGACCGCAGCGCCGACAGCAACTGCGCCTGCGGTCGAACCGCAGTCATAACACCCCGGATAGTAGGGAGCCGGCGGATGGTACACGGCGACCGTCGTTGGCGGATGATATCCGTAGTAGCTGTCAGGGGGATGGTATGCAGTGGTTGCGCCGTAGGGGTCGGTGTGGACTGCGCCGTATCCGGCTTCGCCGGAGGTGGTACCGCCATATGTGTTCGTATGGGCGGTTCCGCCGCCGTAGTTGTGCGAGGTGCTGCCGCCGTACTCGTTGGTGTGCGACGATCCCTCACCATAGGTGTGCGACGTGCTCGTGCCGTAAGCGCTGGAGTGCGACGTGGATCCGTAGCTGTGCGAAGTGCTGCCGCCGTAGCGGTTCGCGTGTGAGTAGGCGAACCCGCCCTGTAGCGGGAGCAGGGTAATCGCCAGACTCATGCCCGTGACAATGATCTTGTGCTTCATCTTGCAACTCCTTGTTACTGCGCGTTGGCAGGCTTGGCCTTGGCTGGGGGTTTAGCGTTTGACGGCTGCTGCGGGTGAACAGCTTCAAATGGAATGTGCTTTGCTGTTGCTGCCTCGGCGGGAAGCGCAAACGTGTCTGCCGATACGGCGTCATCCAGCTTCCAGTCGGTGATCGCAAGTTCGTGACGCAGATGATCGGGATCATCGAGGTAAATCGCGCGGACTAACCGCGGGAGCTTGTCGTCGGCTCCGACCCAGAGCTGGACGAACACGCCGTCGCCAGCATAGGCGATGATGTCAGTGGTGATTCCGGCGACGACATGCGACTGGCCTACGTAATACGCATGGATGAGTCCGGGCGCGAGGTCTCCGTACGGATTGGCAACGATGAGGTCGTCGAACGGAACGGAGATGCCCGCGAGCTTGTACGCCTTCTCGAGTGTGGCATCAATCGTGGGAGGAGCGTCAGCCACCGCCAGCAGGTTCTCGGCAGAAGCGTAGCCCATCATCGACTTGCCATCGTAGTAAAAGCCGTTCGCGGGGCCGTCAGCGGGCTTGAGTACCCGCAGCTTGTCAGGGCGCTGCAGCGTGACCTCGTACTTCGTGGTGTACCCCAGCGGAGCACCCTGGCGAGTGGGGTGTTCGAAAAGCTCCACCGCGGTAAATGACAGGGTGTGAGCGCCAGCCAGCTTGTCGCTCGTGGCCTTGAGGATTTCCAGAGCTTTCGGGTCAAGCTGCAGCTTGGGCGCGGCCTGCGCCGGCTTGGGACTTGCTGCCGGCTTCTTCTTCGCCGGGGCTGCCGCACTTTGCGCAACCGCGATGCCCGCGACCAGAAGCGTCAGAGCGAGCGTCAGCAGCGCCTTACGGCATGGTATGGATTGCATCTTCGTTCTCCTAGGGTACGGGCTTGTTGGCGATTACGGAATCATGCCGCATTCGAACATCTTGTTGGCAATCGGAGCAGCAATCTTGTTGATAAACGCGGCGCGCATCTGGGGATCGCCTTTCAGCATCTGGATAACTTTCTGCTCTTCGGCGGATGGCGGGGCCTTCTGCGACTTCTTCTGCCAGAGCTGCTCACAGGTGGAAGACTGGTATTTCTGGATGACCTTGGCGGCAACCTTGTCCATAATCGGGTACTGCTGGGCGTTGCCGATGGTGACGTAGAACAACCCAATTGTCAGTGCAAACAAGAAATAGCGCTTCATTGTTCAGCTCTCCTCACTGCAGGTGGCAGTGGACGCCGTGAGTGTAGCGCGGCGCCCGCCACACCCGCAAATTGATTCTGCCCGGCCTTTGGCCTTCGGTGGAGGCAGCCTCTTTTGTGGCCAGTCTTGCGCGTATCCGATGCAGCGAGAACACCCGATCCGTCAATCAGAGGCGGTGGTCCTTCTCGGTGGTCTGCGGCCAGATCAGGCTCATGCCGTAGCCGGTAATGAAGGTCGCGACACTGCCCAGGGCCACGTACCAGGTAAACGGGACGCGGGTAAATATCCATAAGTAAAGGTTCAGCAAGAATCCAACAAGCATACCGAGCATGGCTGCAGGCTCGGAAGCGCGTTTAGTCAACACTCCGAGCAAGAAGACTCCCAACAGTGATCCGTAGGCGACGGAGGCGATCGACAAACCGGCTTCGAGGACCTTGCCGCCATGGCGGGCAAGCACGGCGAGGCCGAAGAGCACGAGTCCCCAGCCGACCGTCGTGAACCGCGAGACGCGCACACGGTTCGCCTCGCTGGCCAGCGGCCTCCATCGCGAGTAGAAATCGACGACCGTGGTGGACGATAGAGAGTTCAGTGCGGCGCTCAGGTTCGACATGGCTGCTGCCAGAATGGCCGAGATGAGTAGTCCGCTGATGCCGTGCGGCATGCGGGTGACGACGAAGGTGGGGAAGATAGTGTCGGTGCGAGCGAACGGCACGGGCGGCGGATAGAGGTTGTAGAAAACGAACAGCATCGCGCCGACGAGGAGGAACAGCGAAAACTGCGCAAAGACTGCGACTCCGCTCGCCAGCAATGCAAGCTTGGACTGGCGCTCGCTACGCGCGGCCAGCAGCCGCTGCACAATGAGCTGGTCGGTGCCGTGAGACGCGGTTGTGAGGAACGCTCCGCCAATGACGCCCGACCAGAAGGTGTAGGTCGAGTAGAAGTTCCAGGAGAAGTCGAAGACGCGGAACTTGCCGGCGTCGCTGGCGACCTGGTGAACGGTGCCCCAGGCTCCGGGAACAAGGCGGAGGATGGTGAAGACACCAATCAGAGTGCCGGAAATGTAGATGGCGAGTTGCACGACATCTGTCCAAATGACCGCGGTCATGCCGCCCTCGAAGGTGTAGATCAACGTGAGCAGGCTGACGATGGCGATGGCACAGACGTCACGACCGAAGTCGCCCATGCCCGATAGCAGGCTGGACAAGGCTATGCCGACCACGATAGCGACGGCGAAGACGCGGACGCCTTCGGCAGCGGCACGGGTAATCAGGAACAGACCAGCGGTGAGTGAGCGCAGCTTCTGTCCAAAGCGGCGGTCGATGAGCTGATATGCGGTGACCAGCTCGCCGCGGAAATATTGGGGAATGAGCAGGAAGCTTACGATGGCTCGGCCAACGAGGTAGCCGATCACCAGTTGCAGGAAGCGAAAGTCCTTTTCGTAGGCAAGCCCGGGAACGCTGATTACGGTGAGCGTGCTGGTTTCGGCGGCCACGATGGAGAGAGAGATCGCCCACCAAGGGATCGTCTTGTCGGCCAGGAAATAGGACTTGAGCGTGCGCTGCTGCTTGCGGAAGTGCAGGCCAAAGGCGGTCACTCCGGCTAGGTACACCAAGATTACGGCGAGATCCAGGCCGTTCAGGCCCATGCGGCGTCGCTCCGCTGCGCCGAATGTTCGCGAACTGCAGCACTGGGCAACATCTTGTCGAAATACTCGGAACCCGAGTATCTATGCCAATACGGCTGAGAAAAATCTGGCGGAGAGGGGGGGATTCGAACCCCCGGTACAGCTTTTGACCGTACAACGGTTTAGCAAACCGCCGCCTTCAGCCACTCGGCCACCTCTCCGGATAAGGCGGGTGAACAGGCCCGCAAATTGCGGGTTGCCTGATTATAGCAGCCAATCTCGCTCACTCGGTTCTTTGGACGTAGAACTCTCGGCAGCACGCTGACGATATCGCTATCGCTGGGCTTGCTAGACTGAGGGAACACGCACAATTGCGCCGCCGGATCATGCTGCTGATCAGTCCGGCATTGATGTTGTAACTGTGCGACGCGAGACGGAATGTCCCGGAGAACTCGGCGCTTTGCCGGGCAGCGAGATCGAGATAAGGATTCCGGACAGACGATGAACGATCTTTCAACATCTTCGGCCACCAGCGAATCGCGCGAGCGAGTTGCGCGGGCGCGGCGGATTGTCATCAAGGTCGGAACCAATGTGGTGATGCGCGACGACGGGCGGCTGGCGCTCAGCCGGCTGTACGGCATCGCAGAGTCGGTGGCGCGGCTGCGGCAACAGGGCCGCGACGTACTCATGGTTTCGTCCGGCGCGGTCGGCCTGGGAATGGAGCGGATCGGCCTGTCTCAACGCCCGACCGAACTGTCGCAAATCCAAGCCTGTGCAGCAATTGGCCAGAGCCGCCTGATGGCGATCTACGACGACGCGTTCGACAAACTGGGCTGCCGCACCGCGCAAGTACTTCTAACGGAAGACGACTTTCGCGATCACGAGCGATACAGCAATCTGCGCTCTACGCTCGCTTCCCTGATCAGCGTTGGGCGTCATTCCCGTCATCAACGAGAACGACACGGTTTCCACCGTCGAACTGGATCATCCGACGGACCAGACTGGACGCGAGCGGGTATTCGGCGATAACGACAAGCTGTCGGCGCTGGTGATGACGCACGTTGATGCCGACCTGCTGCTCTTGCTTTCTGACGTGGATGGTTTGTACAACGGCGATCCTTTGGCGGATGGCGCCGAACTGATCTCGGAAGTGGCCGCCATCAATGACCAAGTGCGGAACTTCGCGCAGGGGAAGAACGGGCGCGGACGGGGCGGAATGACCACCAAACTGGAAGCGGCGCGCATCGCGACTGAGGCAAACGGATTGGCAGTGATTGCCAACGGCCGCATGCCGAACGTGATCGAGCGGGCGTGCGCCGGCGAAGCGGTGGGCACGCTGTTTCTGCCGCGGGGCCTGCAGTGAGTCTTCGTCCTGTGATCAGATCGGTTGCGGAAGGCGCGAAGGCGGCATCGCGCAAGCTGGCAGCGATACCTTCCGAACTGCGAAGCGCCGCAATCCGCGCAGCAGCCGAGGCCGATCGAGCAGCGCCGAGCCGCAACTTCTCGAGGCCAACGCGAGAAGACCTGAAAGTCGCGAACGAGCTTGCTCGCGCGTGGCGAGATCACGTCCGCAACTCTTGAGCGCCTTCGGCTTACTGACGAAAAAATCCGTGAGATGGCGGGCTCCATGCGGGCGGTGGCCGAGCTGCCGGACCCGATTGGGCGAGTGCTGCAACGCACCGAGCTCGACAGCGGGCTGGTGCTGGACAAGATCACCTGTCCGCTGGGACTGCTGGCTGTCATCTTCGAAGCGCGCCCCGATGCGGTCACGCAAATCAGCTCGCTGGCTCTGAAGTCGGGCAACGCCGTGATCTTGAAGCCCGGACGCGAAGTCGAGAAAACTGCATTCGCCTTGGTCGAGGCGATTCGGAAGTCACTGGCGAGTTCGGGGCTGCCGGAGGGAGCGGTTGTGCTGTTACTCGGGCGCGAGGCGGTACGCGAGCTTCTTGACATGCCCGACCTGATCGATATGGTGATACCGCGCGGTTCGAAGCAATTGGTTGAGTTCATCCAGAACAACACTCGCATACCTGTTCTTGGCCACGCGGAAGGCATCTGCCACGTTTACGTGGATGCAGGCGCCAACCAGCAAATGGCGCTGGAGATCATCGATGACGCCAAGACCGACTACCCTGCGGCCTGCAACGCGGCGGAAACGGTGCTGGTCCACTCGCAAGCTGCAATCGCGTTTCTTCCGATGCTCGCCGAGCGGATGCACGCGAAACACGTGACCCTGCGCGGGTGCGAAAAGACGCGGGCGATTCTCAGTGACGCTGCCATCGAAGCAGTTGATGAAAGCGAGTGGCACCGGGAATATTCCGACCTGGTGATGGCTGTGAAGGTCGTGGCTTCCATGGATGAAGCCATTGAGCACATTCACCGCTATGGGTCGTCGCACACCGAGACGATCGTGACCGATGACTTGGTAGCCGCCGAGGAGTTTCTGGCAAGGGTGGATGCGGCGGGAGTTTTCCATAATGCCTCGACCCGTTTTGCAGACGGCTTCCGCTACGGCTTCGGAGCCGAGGTGGGCATCTCGACCAGCAAACTGCACGCTCGCGGGCCGGTCGGCGTGGAAGGACTGACCACCTATAAATATGTCCTGAGGGGCTCCGGGCAGGTGGCGGGCGACTACCACGGGGCCAACGCCAAGCCGTTTACCCATAAGCGACTTCCGAACCAATAACGCAATAACAGACTCCGAGCAGAAGCATCCTCGAGGCCGCGAAGAGCTCGAGCCATGCGCGCCCGGTTGGTGGCAAGTGAGACAGGGTACGCCGAAAATCGGGGTACCCCCCTCCCCCTCTGTATTTACAAAATCCTCATTGCAAAGGACTTGCGCATGACATGGCGGGCAAAATATTGAAGCCATTGGAGTTAGAGGCAAGATCGACAAAACAAAAGGGTTATGAGGGACTTTGGGGAGGCGGAGCGAGGGATTGGCGGGGAGATGGGCGAAAAGCCGAGAGTACACAGGACCCGTCATGGGTCGAAACTCCTACCGAGGAGGAGGAATTATCCGGTCGGCGCCTCGTAGGGTGACAACTCTCCCTCATCCTTCCATGCGAAGGTTAGGACAGGTTGGGAGCGGTGTATAGGACGTGGGTCACGGAGGAGTGTGATAAGGCAGTGGATAGTGGTCAGTGGATAGTGGATAGAAAAAGCGCCGGGACTGGACTTGGGGGCGGCGAGTTGATCGCGGCTAAGGCGCGGTCAGGACGGTCTGGTTGGGATCGAGGATGATGCGCTTGACCCCAGACGGCACGGGAAAAGTGAAGCGGGTCTCGGCGCCGACGGCAAAGACGCGGCCCAGGTAAACCTTGTTATCTCCGGCAAATCCATAGACAGGAACGCTGGTTACCAGGTCATCGGGGGCGTCCAATTGGCGGACGGTTGCCGTCACTGTGGACTTGGCCGATGAGGCAGAGAAGCGCACGTCTTTCACCTCGAACCGGGGAAGCACGGTGCCGTTTACCCAGCCATCGAAAAACCAGTCGAGCGAGCGGCGGTTTTCGAACCAGAGCGACCGCGGGAGCACGGCTTCGAGCTCTGCCTCGAAGTCAGCATTGGTGATTTCCTTGCCCTGGTATTTGTCGTAGATGGAGCGCAGTACCCCGAGAAAGACTGCATCGGACCCGGCCGGATCGGCTGCGCTCCGCGATGCGTCGCGGAACATCTCGCGCAACATGTGGAGCAGCCAGGTCCCGCGACCATAGGTGATGATTTCGTATCCCGAGGGAAATTTGTAGGATGACAACCGCACGCCCAGGGTCACGGGGCCGGCTTCGACGTTCTTGAGCCCATCTTTCGATGTGGTCGCCAGCAACTGGCGGTAGGTCTGGAGCATGAGGTGGGCATCTGCGGGGCGCTGTTTTTCCAGCAGCAGCAATGAAACACAGTTAGAAATGGCTTCCATCAGCCACTGCTCGTGATAGCTGGCCCAGGAGACGCGGTCACCAAACCATTGATGGGCGATTTCATGAGGCAACATGACCTCGCCGTAGAGGACGTTGTCGGCAGTGCTAATGTGATGTTCCGTCCGCTGCTCGGGCGTCAGGTAAACATAGCTGGAGAGGAAGACGATGCCCGGCCAGCCTTGACTATCGCTCCCCGGGCGCTGCGTGATTGCCAGAGACCGAAAAGGGTATGGACCGAGGATCTTCTCAAGCGCGGTAACGGTGTTGGCGGCCCGTTGAGCCAGCGGAGCTTCGCTAACTTGAGGCAGCGGGGCAGACGCCGGGGCGGGAGCTGCCGCCGCCTCTGCGGCCACACCCCTAGGCGGGACTCTGGACGAAACGCCAGCAGCGGAAAGCGATGGCTGAGCTGACAGAATTTTGTCTTCGACGCCTGCGGCGGCATATGAGATGACCTCGACATCGCCGGCCGAGGAGGTGGCTTGGGAATAGCGGCCGAGATTGAAGCCTGCAATCGGGATGGCGCCATCGCTGACCCAATGTCCGATGGCATTGTTCCCTTCCTGCTGCAAGCCCAACTGCGTACCGGTGGCCACGAGCGTGTACACGCGCGGAAAGCGAAAGGTGATGTCGTACATCGCCATAGCGATACCGAGGTTGGGATACCAGGTGCCACGCGCGCCGACGTAAAACAGGCCGCCCCCGGCGTCGGAGAGTACCGGTCCAGCATAGATAAACTTGATCTGCAATCGCTGTCCCACAGGTAGCGGGTGTGGAAAGACGACAGCAACCAAGTCGTTACCGCGGCTGGCGAGTTGGCTGCCCGGGATGGTTTCGTTCTGGATGAACTCCAGCGGCTGTCCGTCCATTTCGACCGACTTCAAGTGGAGATAGCGCGACAACTCGAAGAGCACGATGCGTGGCCCGGACAGGCCGGCGACGCCTTCCAGCACAGCGTCGGCGGAAAGATCCAGGGAGGGTTCAATCGCGGCGTCAATCGTGTAGTGGCTGACCCGGAAGGCGTCGCGGGTCCAAGCCGGTCCGGTGGAACCGTGAAATTGCGAACCGGCGGACTCGGCCTGCCGGACGGACCGCATCCGAAAGCTCATCCACAGGTCGTAGTATGGCTGGTCGTTGACAGTCTTGATCTGGCCGACGTTGATTTGTTCGGGGGCCCGGGTGTCAAAGTACACATCGAATACGCCGAGGCGGGGCGAGCCAAACCGGGCGTTCAGCATGCGGTCCGCGGACAGCGGTCCGGCATTCACGTTCGGCTCGAGCGGGCCGCTGGTGAAGCTGATGGCCAGACGCATGGCGTCGTGCGCAGCCAACTGGCGGACCATCGTATCGACTGGGGCGACGAACTGAGCGCCATCCGGATAGGGACGCAGATACTGCTGCAGATCGGCGGCGGTGTCGTCGTTGAAGCGCAAATAGACCGACGAAAAATGCTCGTCGAGAACACCCAGGCCGGTGAACAGTCCCAGGGAGGCCCGCTCCCGGCGGTCGGGAGGACGCACCAGCACCTCGCCCTCGCCCTCGAAGTAGGCTCCGGTAATGCGGCCCGCAACGGTCTGAGTAAAGGCGATGACACCGTCATTGAGCCAGATATGGATGTCTTCGCGATCAATGACGGCTTCGCGGATTTTGTAAACCTTCTGGGGATCGAGTCCGACTTCGCGCAGCGACCGATAGAGCGGCAGCACCGGACCGGAGGTCAAGGGCAGGCCTTGTCCTGAGGCGGGCATGAAAACGCCGGAGAGCAGGCACATAACCAAAAGCGCCATTGGCCAGAACGAGATATGCCGCCGTGTCATTGAAATCGACGAATTCCCCAGTGCGCGAGCGCCACTAGTTTATGCCAAACGTGTTGATAGAGAGACGAGCTGTGGTGACGGGCCGTTTGGGGGCGCAGGAAACTGCGCTTGTGGGGCCGGGGTAAAGCGCCGCGGGGAGTCATTCAGGCGGGTTACGAAAGTAGTATTCCGCCGAAGCACGGGACGCGAAAATTCAGTTCGTTTTTGAAAGTTGCAGGTACAATGTGAAGAGTATTCCTATGTGTTCCAGTTAAGCCCACGGTGCGTGTAGGTGTGCCTGATTAGGTTATTGATGAAGAAATCGGTACTTCTTTTCTCGTTGTCAGTCTCTCTGAGTGGCTCGCTACTGTTCGGCCAACAAGCGCAATCGGCGCTGCCCCCCGGGACAGTTCCGCCCGCAGTTGCTCCGGCGGCTGCGGCCCAGCCGAGTGATGCCACGGTGGTCGAAGAGATCATTGTGCGCATCAATAACAACATTATTTCGCTGTCGGACTTGCAACGCAGTCAGAAGCAACTGGCCGATGAACAGAACAAGGCGGATCCGAATATTCCTGCGGACTCGCAATCCAAGCCGCAGGACCTGCTGCGGGACCTGATTGACGCGAAATTGCTGGCGCAAAAAGCCAACGACCTGGGCATCAGCGCGGACACCGACGTTATCAAACGGCTCGACGATCTCCGGAAGCAGATGCACGCGGATTCCATGGAAGATTTGGAAAAAGCGGCGCAGGCGCAGGGCGTGTCCTTCGAGGAATTCAAACAGAACATGAAGGACACCATTCTGACCCAGAAGGTGATTCAACAGGAAGTTGGCGCGCACATCAGCGTGACGCAACAGGAGATCCAGGACTTTTACAACCAGCACAAAGAAGAGATGCAGCGACCGGAAACGGTCCGTTTGAGCGAAATCCTGGTGTCGACGCAGGCGCCGGCAGGCGCGAAGGCGTCGGGGCAACCGGAGCCGTCGAGCGATGAACTGGTGGCCAAAGCCAAGGCGAGCGCGGACGGGATTTATGCCCAGTTGCAGAAGGGGGCGAAGTTTGACGATTTGGCAAAGTCACTGTCGGCCGGGCCGACTGCAGCCCAGGGCGGCGATCTGGAGTACTTCAAGAAGGGCACTTTGTCGAAGCAGCTGGAAGACCAGGTTTTCGCGTTGAAGGCCGGACAATACACCGAGCCCATCCGTACCAATCAGGGTTGGGTGATCCTCAAGGTGACCGAGCACATCACCGAAGGGGTTCCGCCGCTGAAAGAAGTGGAGCCCGCGATTCAGGAGCGGCTCTACATGACGAAGATGCAGCCGGCGCTTCGCGAATACCTCACGAAGCTGCGGGAGGATGCCTACATCGACATTAAACCCGGATACGTGGATAGCGGCGCGAGTCCGAATGAGACCAAGCCGGTGTACACTACGGCGTCTTCGGCAGATGACGCAAAGAAGCCCAAGAAAAAGAAAAAGTTCGTAGTGTTCTAGATATTCCGGTGTACGGACTGAAGGGCGCACCGCGGTGCGCCTTTTCCTTTGTCGCTCCCCTGACGGGCCGCCGGGGTCGTTATTTGCCAACCGGCAATGGCGGGTTACTGTACGATAAGCCTTCGTACGGGCTTTCCGTTGCCGTGAAACGCCCCGAGGACCGACCATGAAAGACTTTTACCTCCGCGACTGCCAGCAGCACGAAAATCAGGCCGTGACGTCTAATTTCGTGGTCGCTTCCAAGCAGGTCAAGACCAAGAAGAACGGCGAGCCTTACCTCGCACTCGCCCTTGCCGACCGGACCGGCCAGGTCCAAGCCAATATGTGGGACAACGTTGCCGAGGCGCTGAATGCGTTCGAGCAGGACGACTTCGTCAAGGTCAAGGGCACGGTGCAGAAGTACAACGGACGCTGGCAGCTAACCGTGCACAAAGTACGCAAGCTGGCGGAGAATGAAATCGATCACTCCGACTATCTGCCGAAAACATCGAAGGACATCGACCAACTGTGGCGCACGTTGGGCGAGTTCGTCGAGAGCTTTCAGAACCCCTGGCTCAAGCGGCTGGTGCAGGATTTCATGGCTGACGAGGCCATCGCGACCGCATATAAGAACGCGCCAGCAGCCAAGACGCTGCATCACGCGTTTGTTGGAGGATTGCTGGATCACGTGGTGTCGCTGTTTACCGTCTGCGACCTCACTTCGCGGAACTATCCGCAGGTGAACCGAGACCTGCTGCTCACGGGAGCGTTCGTGCACGATATCGGCAAGATCCACGAACTGGCCTACCAGCGGTCGATCTCGTACACCACCAAGGGACAGCTGCTGGGCCACATGATCATCGAGCTGGAAATGCTGCACGAGAAGCTCGCGCATATCCCGGGCTTTCCGGAGGAGCTGAAAATCCTCATCGAGCACCTGATCATCAGCCATCACGGACAATATGAGTTCGGGTCGCCCAAGCTGCCCATGTTCCCTGAGGCGCTGATGTTGCACTACCTCGATGACCTCGACTCGAAGATGGAGAGCATGCGGGCGCAGTTCGAGCGGGAGAGCGAAGTGGAGACTGCGTGGACCAGCTACAACCCTTCGCTCGCACGGCCTCTGCTGAATACGCAAAAGTTTCTGGAGAAAGGCCTGGCAACCCCGGCACAGCCCGCAGTGGCCGAGTCCGCGTCGGAAGAGCTGTTCGCGGAGACGGACAAAGCGCCGGAGATTGCAGAAGCCGCGAACAAGCGCAAACGAGAGCGGCGGTCTGGATGCGCTGCAGCAGAAGTTTGCCAAGAACAAGCCGACTCCTGTGGGGGCGAAGACGGAGTAGGCGCTTCTTCTGCCGGCCGCCCATGCTGGATCTCACGCAATTCGAGTATTTGTCGTTCGATTGCTACGGAACCCTCATCGATTGGGAGTCCGGCATACTCGGCTATCTGCGCCCGCTGCTGCAAAGCAAGGGCGTGAGCGTTACCGAGGGTGGGATTCTCAACCTGTACTCCGAGTTTGAACCTCTCCAACAACAGCCGCCGTATCGCAGCTATCGCGAGGTCCTGGCGGGCGTGGTTGGTGAGTTTGCCGCGCGCTTCGATTTTGCGATCTCACATGAAGAAGCCGACGGGCTGGCGGAATCGATCGGCGACTGGCAGGCTTTCCCCGATACGGCGGGCGCGCTGCAAGGGTTGCAATCGCGCTACAAGTTGGCGGTGCTGTCGAACATCGATGACGACCTGTTTGCGCTGACGGCTCCCAAGCTGGGTGTCGATCTCGATCTGGTGGTGACGGCCCAGCAGGTCGGGAGCTACAAACCTTCGTTGACGAACTTCGAGAAGCTACTGCAAGAATTACCTGTCGAAAAATCGCGCCTGTTACACGTGGCCGAGAGCTTGTACCACGATGTGGTACCTGCGCACTCGCTCGGCATCGCTACCGCGTGGGTTAACCGCCGGCAAAACAAGCCGGCGGCCGCGACGAGGCTGGTGGCAGCGCAGCCAGACCTCGGAGTACCAACTGTCGGGGCGCTGGCTGGATTGGTCGCGAGCGAGTCGAGCCGCCAATAAAGACGGCTGAAGTGGCGAACAAACCCAGCGGGCTGAGCAACCTCGACTACAATGGGTTTTGCGGCGCTCGCAGAGAAGAAGCGGCCGCAGCCACCACCATGACAGACATGACCGTAGAAGAACTGAAGCAGCGCCTTGACCGAGGCGATGACCTTCTCGTGCTCGACGTGCGCGAACCAAATGAATTCCAGATCTGCAACCTCGGCGGGCACCTCATCCCGCTGAATGACCTGCCGAAGCGGGTTGGCGAGCTCGATGCGAGCCGCGAGATTGTCGTCCATTGCAAGCTGGGCGGACGGAGCGCGAAGGCAGCCGATTTTCTGCGGCAGTCAGGCTTCAGCCGGGTACACAACCTGGCCGGAGGGATCACCGCATGGGCCGAGCGGATCGATCCGAAGATGCCGAAGTACTGATTTTCGTAGCCAGCGTTTCCCCGCTTAGGTCGCGAGATGCTCTGATTACGACGGTACTCGATGCCGGATCAGAGTGGTATCTTCAGGGACCTCATTTGGCGCCGCAAAATCGGACTATGATGAGCACGCGACGCTTCTCATGGAGAAAGTCCTCTCAACGCACCCCGACCGCATCTTTCGCTTCGGACCCTTCGAGCTCAGCGAGCGCGATGCGGAGTTGCGCAAGAACGGGGTGCGGATCAAACTGCAGGAACAGTCGTTCCAAGTACTTACTGAGTTGGTGGCGAACTCTGGGCGGACGGTGGCGCGGGAAGATCTGCAGCAGAAGTTGTGGCCGGCCGATACCTTCGTTGACTTCGACGTCGGGCTGAATAGCATTGTCCGAAAGCTGCGGCAAGCACTGGGCGACGACGCCGATAATCCACGCTACATCGAGACCGTAGCGAAACGGGGATACCGGTTTCTGGCCGTGGTGGCCGTTGCCGTGCCCAACCAGCCAATGGCGGAGCCGGTAGCGGCGTTAGCACCTTCAGCAATTCCGGCAGCGGCAGTCGTTTCCGCGGGGGCAAGTCCCGTGGCAGACGGGCTCGCAGCTGCGGAACAGGCTGCCGAGAAACAATCTCGATGGAGAACAAGGCTGCGACCCTGGCAGTTGGCCATGGCGGGAGTTGCGCTGCTGGCGGTGGGCGTGGGCATCGCATGGTGGCTGCGTCCAACGGCGGCGCGAGAAGTGAAGGAGCAGAAAATTACCGCTAACCCTCCGGACGCGCCGGTGACGGGAGCGGTGATTTCTCCCGACGGCAAGTACGTGGCCTACTCCGACTCGACGGGCGTGTACATCCGGCACATTGATAGCGGAGAGACTCGGCCATTGGAGTTGCCAAAGAATTCCGATGCGGTTCCCACCGGTTGGTTCCCCGATAGTACTTATCTCGTGCTGACTATGGCGGAGAGCGGGCACGAGTTCCCTGGTCTTTGGAAAGCCTCGATTCTAGGCGGCAGCCCAACAACCCTGCTCGACCAGGCTAGCGGTGGGGTCATGTCTCCGGATGGCTCGAAGATCGCTTTCTTGCGTGCCACGGGCGAGACCCTCGGCGTTTGGGTCGCGAGGAGTGATGGAACAGATCCGAAAGAAATCGTAACCGGCGTAGGCCCAAAAGCACTGGTGCGCACGGGAGGTTGGAGCAGCATCGCTTTGTATGAGGGGAGCTGGGCGCCACGGCTTGCCTGGTCGCCGAAGGGAAACAGGATCGCTTTTGTGAGCAATTCGTGGACGGCATACGGGGATCCGGAAAACAGCGTCAAAATGACCCTCCGGACAATCGATGTCAACGGCAGAGAACTCAAACAGGCAATGGAATCCACACAATTGCGGCCGCCCTTAGCCTGGGCCCCTGATGGCCGCCTGCTATTTGCCCAAGCTGAGAGTACAGCGAACGGGACGAGCAACATGGGGGCGTGGTCCGTGCGCGTGGACGAGAGGACCGGAACGGCAGAGGGAAATCCTGTCGCCCTCACCCACGGAGCGGGACGAATCGGCGGCCTGAGCGTCAGCGCAACCGGCAAGCGATTTGTACTGTGGAGAGCGAATACTCAACCGCAGGTGTTTATCACGCAGCCCGACGTAAAGGGCGATCACTTCGCCACTCCACGTCAACTCACCATGGACGAAAGCACCAACTGGGCGTCTGCTTGGACGCCCGATGGCCGGGCGGTGTTATTCGCTTCGAACCGCGGCGGCAACTGGAGGTTCTTCCGGCAGGGCATCGATCAACCTTCGCCCGATGCGCTGTCGGAGGGCAGCACGCAGTTTGTTCTGCCGCGATTGAGTCCCGACGGGTCGCACATCTTGTACCAGACGTCGGTGGACGCAAGGGGCGGCAGCGCGAGCATCGGACTCGGCAACTTAATGGAGATTCCGCTTCAAGGCGGTATGCCGCGGCTGATATTGCAAATGCAGTACCTCTACAACCATCAATGCACGCCAAGCCCCGCCGATGTATGCGTGCTCAATACGTTTCATGATGGGACAGCGCAGTTCTACCGATTCGATCCTGCAAAGGGAACAACGAAGGGACTGACCAGCTTCCACCTCGCGGGAGAGGCGGTGAACTGGAGCATGTCGCCGGGCGGGCGGATGATGGCATTCGTTTTTAGCGGCGCGGAGCCGAAGATCACATTCATGGAGCTGCGCGACCAAAGCATGCACGAAGTCGAGCTTCGAGGCTGGGCGAGTGTGAATAACGTCAACTGGACAGCAAGCGGCAAGAGCGTGTTGGCGATCGCGCAGAGCCGATCCGGCACAAGTGCTGTGCTTGAGGTCGAGCCTTCCGGGAGGTACGAAGTGCGCCTCGAAGGTGATAAGAATGTGCGCTTCTACTGGGCCATCCAGTCGCCGGACGGCCGGCAGGTCCTGTTGGAACTGCTCACCGGCGAGAACAACGTGTGGATGGTGGAGAACTATTGAGGCCAATCCTTCCGGCAAAGAAAAACGGGCGCGACGGTGGCCGCGCCCGAGAGTTCAATTACGACAAGCTGATTAGCGGCGGTCGGCGAGCGCGATGACCGTAAAGCTCTCGGGCGTGCCGCCGCTGCCGGCGATCTCCATCGCGCGCTTGCTGGACAGGGGATTGCGGGCCACGTTCTGTCCCGCGGTCCAAACCTGCGCCAGGAAGTACTCGTCTCCGTACTTGTGGAACACCAAGCGGCTGCTGAGGGAGGGGTTGCCAGCATAGCTGGGCAGGTCGTTGACGATGGCAGAATGCTTGCCGTCGGTGCTGACGATGCGCATGGAGCGCTCCGGGGTGACGGTGAGGACGAGGTATTCACCGGCCGGGAGGGTGTGGTCTTCCACGGCGAAGGCGAAGGGGACGTTGACGTTCATGAGGCGCTGGCTTGGCGTGGTCTGGGCGAAGAGCGTGGCGGCGGCAAACAGCAGGGTGATGGTGATCAGGGTGCGTGCGCTTTTCATGGTGTTTCTCCTTTTTGGTGGCCGGTGATTCCGGCTGACATGTCGGACTCTGCGCGAATTCGCGTTGCCGTACAATGTTCTGGCGCTGACTTGGTTCTGATTCGGGTGTGACCCAGTAACTTGCTGAAACTAAAAGTCAACTGGGGGCAAGCGATTCGGTCTGGCGAGTTTGGGGAGGCGCGAGCAGCGGGAACATCCGTTTCGCGAAGGGTCAGTCACTCTGATTTTGCGAACTTGCAGGGCAGGAAGGCGAGGAATTGGGCGGCAATCGCCGCGCCACAAGTAACCGCAGGCGGCCGGCTACCGTGCTACGATGCCACCGTGTTCAACTTTGGCAGACCGAAAACCGCGGGCGACTGGATCGTTCATGTCGCAGGTGCCGTGGTCGCATTATTCCTCATGTGGTGGATGTTGCGGATGTACGTCCTGTAGTACTCGCGGGCTGAGGTCCACGGCTAGAAGAAGTGTGGCCCTGCGGGCGGGCGTTTTCGGCGTCTACGCAACCTATGAATTCGCCGCCCTTCGCCATGAGCGCGAAAGGATTGGGCAACCAGCACATGGTAAAATCGAACGGAAAGTCTTTGGGAGTAGTGTGTTTTGATCGAGCTAGCTCCGTCGATTTTATCGGCTGATTTTGCGCATCTGGCGGATGCCGCTGACGCCGCCATCGCGGGCGGTGCGACGCTGCTGCACGTGGACGTGATGGACGGGCATTTTGTGCCGAACATCACCATCGGACCGCTGGTAGTGGCTTCGCTGCGCAAGGCCGTCGAGGTCCCGCTGGACTGCCACCTGATGATTGAGAATGCCGACGAGTTCATTCCGGCGTTCGCGAACGCGGGAGCGAGCTGGATTTCGGTGCATCAGGAGGCGTGCGTTCACCTCAACCGTACGCTAGAGTTTATCCGCAGCCGCGGGTGCAAGCCGGGCGTGGTGCTGAATCCGGCGACGCCGGTGCAGACGCTGGGCGAGGTGCTGGACCTGGTCGATTACGTGCTAATCATGTCGGTGAACCCCGGATTCGGGGGCCAAAAATTTATTCCGAGCACCCTGGAAAAAGCGCGGAAGCTGGCGACTATGCGCGCCGCGAAGGGTTTGAATTTCCGTATCGAGATGGATGGCGGGATCGACCTGGAGACGATAGGGGCTGCGGTGAAGGCTGGGGTGGAGATATTCGTAGCGGGCAGCGCGGTCTTCTCGCATGGCGACCCGACGGTGAATGTGGAAGAACTGCTGAAAGCCGCACACGACGCGACCATGGTTCGTGTCTAATAATTCGAAAAGCTGGAACAAGCTGCAAAGGTGGTAAGGATGTTTCGTCGCGTTTTCTTATTGAGTTTGATCGCGAGCACGCTGGTGCTTGGCGGCTGCTTCGCCAACAAGAAAGTCAACAACCCCATCGCCAACGTGAACTCAAAACAGCCCGACAAGGTGCTGTACGACCGCGCGATGGACGCGATGAAGCACAATAAGTTCGACGTGGCGAGGCTGAGCCTGCAGACGCTGATCAACACGTATCCGGACTCGGAATATGTGGCCCGGGCCAAGCTGGCGATCGGCGATTCGTGGTACGCCGAAGGCGGGTCGGCGGCGATGGCGCAGGCAGAAAGCGAATACAAGGACTTCATCACCTTCTTCCCCAACATGACGGAGGCGAGTGAAGCGCAGATGAAGATCGCCAACATCCATTACAACGAGATGGAGAAGGCGGACCGCGACTACACCCACGCCAAGCGCGCGGAAGAAGAGTACCGGCAGTTGATTATGCAGTTCCCCGACAGCCCCCTGGTGCCGGAGGCGAAGAAGAAGCTGCTGGCGGTGCAGGAGGTGCTGGGGGAACGCGAGTACCTGATCGGGCACTACTACTACATGCGGGAGGCGTGGCCGGCGGCGATTGCGCGCCTGAAGACGCTGGTGGACACGTATCCGCTATATAGCGGCGCCGACGATGCGCTTTTCGAAATGGCCGGAGCGTACGAGAAAGAAGCGGACCTGTTGCGACGGTCGAAGATCTCGGAAGCGGCCAAGGCTGGGCTCATCAAGCAGTACAACGACAAAGCGGTAGCGGCCTACGATCAGATCCTGACCCGCTATCCGGAAGAAGACCGGGCCGCAGACGCCCGCAAGCAATTGCAGGCGATGGGCAGACCGATTCCGAAGGCGACGCCCGAAGCGATTGCCCAGAACAAGAAGGAACAGGAAAGCCGAGGCTCGCTGAGCACCTACAACAAGATGATGCTCAACTTCAAGCGCGGGCCGGATGTAACGGAAGCGACCAAGGTGGGAGAGCCGACACTGGTCGACCCGAAGCAGACGGGAGCACCGGAGTTGGTCCGATCAGCGACCGCCAGCGTAATGTCGGCGTTGACAGCGGCGACCAAAGGCACAGCAACACCGGGCACGGGAACAGCGCCGCCGCCTGGAAACGGGCCGGCACCGCATTCGGATGGGACTGCGGCTTCGGTCACGCCGACGGAGATGACTCCGGCGACCGGCACCACGGCCAACACCGGTGCGGAGATCATCAACAAGCCGGCGGCCGCCAACCCGGACAGCGGCATTCAGGAGCTGGGCAATGACCTGAAGCCGCCGACGAGCCCGCCGACGGACGGAACAGCTCCGCCGATACCTCCGACGCAGGTTAATGACGCTCCCACGGCCGCCGCGCCGAGCAGTACGCCAGCATCGACTGATGCAGCGAGTCAGCCCGCGGATCCGGCCGACACGAACACCGAAAGTTCGTCGAAAAAGAAGAAGAAAAAGCACATCTTCCCGTTCTAGATGGAAGTTAGTGGAAGCGACTGCGAGGCCGCCTTTCACGGGCGGCCTCGGGGTTTTGCGCGCGTTCTGCGGCGGTGCGCAATCCTGTAATATCGAATGAGTACAGCCTTTTTACGAACGGAACCGCATGTCCCACGAACTTCCCAAGGCCTACGAACCTGGAGCCATCGAACCCCGCTGGGCGAGCTACTGGGTCGAGGAAAAGCTGTTCCACGTGGAGACGCCGGCGGCTGATTCGACGCAGCCGGTGTTCACCCTGACCCTGCCACCGCCGAACGTCACAGGGCGCCTGCACATGGGCCACATGCTGAACCAGACGGAGATGGACATCATCGTCCGCTGGCACCGCATGCGCGGGTTCGTGACGCTTTGGCTGCCGGGCACCGACCATGCCGGCATCGCGACGCAGATGATGGTGGAGCGGCAACTGGCCGCCGAAGGCAAGAACCGGCGCGACATGACGCGCGAGGCCTTCATCGAGCGGGTGTGGGAGTGGAAGAAGCACTACGGCGGGGCCATCCTCGACCAGATGAAGCGACTGGGCGCCAGCGTAGATTGGTCGCGCGAATTCTTCACGATGAGCGACGAGCTGTCGCACGCGGTGCGCGAGGCGTTCGTGCGGTTGCACGAAGAAGGTCTGATCTATCGCGGGAAGTACATCGTCAACTGGTGTCCGCGGTGCATTACTGCGGTGTCGGACCTTGAGGTCATTCACGAAGAAACGCAGGGGAAAATTTACGAGATTCGGTATCCGCGTGGTAGGGAGTCCGGGCGAGTTCATTGTGGTGGCGACGACGCGGCCGGAAACGATGCTGGGCGATACCGCCGTTGCGGTGAATTCCGCCGACGAGCGCTACAAGCACCTGCATGGGAAGAAGGTGCTGCTGCCGCTGATGGATCGGGAGATTCCGATCATCACCGACGACATTCTGGCGAATCCGGAGTTCGGGACGGGAGCGGTGAAGGTGACGCCTTCGCACGACCCGAACGATTTCGAGGCGGGATTGCGCAACGGGTTGCCGCAGATCGATGTTTTGAACGAAGTGGCGCAGATGACGGCGAACGCCGGTCCGTATGCCGGACTCGACCGGTTTGAAGCGCGGAAGAAGGTGCTGGAAGACCTGGAAAAAGGCGGGTTCCTGGTTGGCGCGAAGGATTACGTGGTGCCGCTGGGCAAGTGCGACCGCTGTAAAACGATCATCGAGCCGCGATTGTCGACGCAGTGGTTCGTGAAGATCCAGCCGCTGGCCGACCGGGCCATTGAAGTTGTGGAGAAGGGCGAGATCAAGTTCGTCCCGGAGAACTACGCGAAGACGTACTTCGAGTGGATGCGTAACATCCACGACTGGTGCATCTCGCGGCAGTTGTGGTGGGGGCATCGCATTCCCGCGTGGTACTGCAAGGACTGCAGCGAGATTATTGTGGCGCGGGAGACGCCGGCGACGTGCACCAAATGCGGCAGTGGCAAACTGGAGCAGGACACCGACGTGCTGGATACGTGGTTCTCGTCAGGATTGCTGCCGTGCTCGGGACTGGGCTGGCCGAACAAAACGCCGGAGCTGGAAGCGTTTTATCCGACGTCGCTTCTGCTGACGGGATTCGACATCCTGTTTTTCTGGGTGGCGCGCATGATCATGATGAACTGCCACTTCATGCGCAATCACAAGCACGGCGACGTGCCGTTTAAGACGGTGTATATCCATTCGCTGGTGCGTGACGCGGACCGGCAGAAGATGTCGAAGACCAAGGGCAACGTGCTCGACCCGATTGAGATCATCGAGCGCTACGGCACGGATGCGGTGCGTTTCACGCTGGCGTCGATGGCGGCCCCGGGGACGGACATCGCGTTTTCCGAGAAGAAGACCGAGGGCTACCGCGATTTCGCCAACAAGATCTGGAATGCCGCGCGCCTGCTGTTCATGAATGTGGACCGGGCGAAGGAGGCGGGCGTGTGGTCGCTGGTGGAATTCAAGCCGGCGACGGATTTCTCGACAAAGGGCATTGAGGGCTTCAGCACGGCCACGCTCGAAGACCGCTGGATCCTGTCGCGCTTCAACCGCGTCGCCGCGGAAATGCACGAGGCGCTGGATGCATACCGCTTCCATGAAGCGGCGCATGTGGTTTATCACTTTTTCTGGGGCGAGTACTGCGCCTGGTACCTGGAGTTGATTAAGTCGCGGCTGGCGTCGAGCGATCGTGATGTGGCGCGGGAGGCTTACGGGAACCTCATTGGCATCTTCGAGGCTGCGTTGCGGCTGCTGTCGCCCTTCATGCCGTTCATCACGGAAGAAATCTGGCACGCCCTGTTCGATGGCAGTCCGCCGAAGAAATCGATTGCGCTGGCGGCGTATCCGCAGAGCGACGCGGCCCAGGCAGATACAGAAGCCGAGACTGAGATGGCGATCCTGCAGGACTTGATCGTGGCGGTGCGGAACATTCGCGCTGAGCTGAAGATCGAGCCCAAGCAGAGACTGGCGATCGAAATCCATGCCGATGACGAGATTCGTAAACTGATTGAGCGGAATCGCGCATCGCTGGACCGCATGGCCAACGTGGAGACCGTGACGTTTGTGGAGCAGTCGCTGGCGAACGCCGCCGGAGCGCGGAGCACGGCGCGGTTCGACGTGAGAGTGATTTATGAGCAGAAGATCGACGTTGCGGTCGAACGCGAGCGGCTGAACAAAGAGCTGGCGAAAATGACGGGCGAGATGGAGCGCGCGACGGCGAACCTCTCGAATGAAAGGATATCTCACCAAGGCGCCGGCAGAAGGTCGTGAACGGCTTCGAAGCAGCGCAAGGGTGAGCTGGAAGTGTTGATCGCCAAGGCAAAATCGGCGCTGGCGGAATTGGGCTAGGCGCCGCGCAAGGGAACTGAGGGACCACCGTGGATTGGAACAGCCGTAGAGTCACCGCCATCCTGGAGTCGGCGCTGCAGGAAGACCGCGCAACCAGCGACGCCACTACTTACGCCTGCATTGACGTGAACCAGCGGGCGTCGGCGACCATTCTCGCCAAGCAGGAGTGCGTGCTGGCTGGTCTGGGCTGCGTCGCGCGAGTGCTGGATGTGTTCGCGACGCTCGACGGGACGGTGACCTCGCATCCGGAAGTGACGGTGAACTCGGAAATTTTCGACGGCGTGCGGCTGCGCAAAGGGAATTCCGTTGCGGTGATTGTGCACAATGCGCGAGTGATTCTCTCGTGCGAGCGGGTGATCCTGAACATCCTGCAGCGGATGAGCGGCATCGCGACGCTTACACGGCAGTATGTGGACGCAGTGGCCGGGACCGGCGCAACCATTCTGGACACACGCAAGACGGCACCGGGGATGCGGGTGCTCGACAAGTGGGCGGTGCGCTGCGGTGGCGGGACGAACCATCGGCTGGACCTCAGCGATGGCGTGCTCATCAAGAACAATCACATCACGCTGGCCGGCGGTGTGGTTCCGGCGCTGGAACGGGCGCTACGCAATCGCCGGGGCAACCAGGTGATCGAGATTGAAGTGCGGTCGATGGACGAGCTCAAGCTGGCCCTCGAACACGGAGCCGAGGCGGTGCTGCTGGACAACATGACGCCGGAGCAAATCCGGCAGTGCGTGGTGTATGTCGCGGGACTGGACCGGAAGATTCCGCTGGAAGCGTCGGGCGGCATCACGCTGGAGAACGTACGAGCGTATGCCGAGGCGGGCGTGAACTTTATCTCTGTCGGCGCGCTGACACATTCAGTGCGCGCCGTGGACCTGAGCATGCGGTTCGCAGCGGTGTAGCGAGGCAGTGGTTGGTGGATAGTGGCCAGTTGCGGACGTTCCGAGCCTAATGGCCGGGCAAGAAGCAACTTACGACCGACCTGTTCAACGCGTCGATCGACGCGCATAATCCTACTATCGCCCGTTCAACTCCAACCCGCAGTGACTCTCCGCCTTCAGAAGGACTGACCGATGTCCGTCTCGGCCACGTCGTGCGACTGCTGAGCGAGAATGCGACGCTGGTCATCAGCGGCACGCGCATCGCTGAGGAATTGGGCACGACGCGCTCGGAGGTCTGGCGAGCCATCCAGCATCTGCGTGAGCTGGGGGTGCAGATCACGGGGCATCCGGCTTCGGGCTACCAGCTTGAATCCGTCGCCGACCTGCTGCTGCCCGACATCATCGGGCCGATGGTAAATGGCACGATGTTTGCGTCGCGCATGCATCACTACTTCCGCATCGGCTCGACTAACGCCGCCGCGATGGAAGCCTCGTCGAACGGCGAAGCCGAGGGCACGGTGTGCTTTGCGGAGCAACAGACGGCCGGGCGGGGCCGCGGAGGCAATAGCTGGGAGTCAGCGGCGTCCGATGGAATTTATTGCTCGGTCGTGCTGCGCCCGAAGCTTTCTCCGGCAGATGCGCTGTTGCTGTCTCTGATCGCAGGTATCGCCGTCGCAGAGGCGGTAGAGCACACGACGGGCCTACATCCGGACCTGCGCTGGCCCAACGACGTGCTGATCGAGGAGCGCAAGTTCTGCGGCATCCTGACGGAGATGAACGCCGAAGCGACGCGGGTCCGTTACGTCGTCGTTGGCATCGGCATCAACGTGAACCAGGGTTCGTTCGCCGCTGAACTGGAGCCGATCGCAACATCTCTGCGGCTGGCCGCCGGGCACGAGTGGTCGCGAGTGCAGGTGGCGGCGGCTCTGCTAAAATCGCTCGACACTTGGTATCGCAAGCTCACGGCCGGCGGCATGGAAGCACGCGCCGCAGTCTTTGAGCAGTTTGAACAGCGGTCGTCGTTTGCGCGCTCGCGGCTCGTCCACGTGGACGAGGACGGCGGCTATGAAGGGGTTACGGAAGGACTCGACAGCCGCGGGTTCCTGCTGGTGCGTACCGATGGCGGCCTGCGCACCGTGCTGTCCGGCGGAGTGCGCGCAGTTCCAGGTCACGGAAGATAAATCATGTTACTTGTGGTGGATGTCGGAAATACCAACACCGTTCTCGGTGTCTTCGAACGCAGTCCGCAGGAAACGGCTGCCGGCCAGCAGCGGAAACTGATTGCGCACTGGCGGGTGAGCACCAACAAGTCGCAAACGGTGGACGAATACGGCGTGCTCTTCCGAAATCTCTTCGCCATGAACGGCATTGAAGTGAGCGCCGTGGCGGGCATCGTGATTTCGTCAGTGGTGCCGCCGCTGGACTCGACGCTGCGCGAAGTGTGCGAGCGTTACTTCCAACTCAAGCCGCTGTTCATCGAACCCGGGGTGAAAACCGGCATGCCGGTGCATTACGACAACCCGGCCGAGGTCGGGGCCGACCGCATCGTCAATAGCGTGGCCGCGTTTGAGAAGTTCGGCGGTCCCTGCATCGTGGTGGACTTCGGCACTGCGACCACCTTCGACGTAGTCTCGCCGAAGGGCGAATACATGGGTGGAGTGATTACGCCGGGCATCGGTATCTCCGCCGATGCGCTGTTTGAGAGGACCGCGCGGCTACCGCGCGTGGACATCCGCAAGCCGCCAACGGTGATCGCTACCAACACGGTAAACAGCCTGCAGGCCGGACTGTATTACGGATACCTCGGCTTGATTGACGGCATCCTCGAGCGCCTGATCGCCGAACTGGGCGGGAGCGTGAAGGTGGTAGCGACCGGTGGACTCGCGGCGCTGATGGGTAGCGGGTCAAAGTACATTCGCGAAGTGGACGACCTGCTAACGCTCGATGGTCTGCGCATCATATACGACCGCAACCAAGCGCAGGTTCGTCGACGCGGAGATCACGCCCACGCGGCAGCAGACTCGGCACCGACCCGTCCACCGAAGAGAACTTAACGCTACACTCGTAGTGAGGCTACGCGTCACGAGGCACGCGGGTCAGCCAGCGCGGTCGCCGTGGAAAATTATTTCAATTATTTCACCGAGATTGAAGAGCAGTTCCAGCGCCGACGCGGTGCGCTGGCGTTGCTTTCTCCGCTGGACTGGGCGCTGATGGAGATCTGGAAGGACGCGGGCATCCCGCTGGAGGCGGTGCTGCGTGGGATTGATGCCGCATTCGACAAGTGGGAGAGGCGCACGAAGCACACACGCAAGGTCAACAGCCTCGCCTACTGCGCGCAGGAGGTGCTGGCCGCCGCCGAAGAGATGAAAGAGGCGGCCGTAGGCGGCGGCCCTCCCAAGAAAGTTGACCCGGAGCTGGAGTCGTCGATGGTGATCGGGTTTCTGCGGCACAATGCGGAGGAACTGGAACGAGCTTCGCTGCCTGAGACTGCAGGGCAAGCGGCGAGCGAATCGGCGGCCGGCCTGCGCGAGGTCGCGGCATTGTTTGAGGCCGGCACACCACCGTCGATGGAGGACCTCGAACGGCGTCTGACCGTGATGGAAGAGAAGCTGATCGGATCGCTGCTAGCGGCCACTCCAGAGTCGGCGCTGCTGCAGGTCCGCACCGAAGCCGATCGCGACCTGGCGCCGTACCGCAGCCGCATGTCGGCGCCGCAGATTGAACAGCTCCACAAGCAGTATGTACAGAAACGGCTGCTGGAACAGTACAACCTGCCGCGGCTGAGCTTGTTTTATATGCAGTAAGTCTCACAATGTGGGGCAAAGGATGTCATCTTGGAATTGCAGATCGAAAAGCTGGTTTACGGTGGCGATGGGCTGGCGCGACTGCCCGCCGACGAAAAAGGACGCGGCAAGACCGTATTTCTCCCCTTCGTCATTCCCGGCGAGCGTGTGGATGCCACTCTTACCCAAAGCCGTAGCGGCTTCGCCCGGGCCCGGCTGAACAAAGTCGTGACGCCGTCGCCGGATCGTGTCGACGCACAGTGCCAGTACTTCGCCCGCTGCGGAGGCTGCCAGTACCAGCACATCGACTACGCGGCGCAAGTGCGCTTCAAGTCCGAGATACTACGAGAGACCTTGCGGCGCACGGCCAAGCTGGAATTGACGCAGGACATTGAGTTGCATCCGTCGGAGCCGTGGGGCTACCGGAACCGCACTCGGATGCATGTTCGGCACGAACCGTCATTTGCGCTAGGTTATTTCAAAGCCAGCTCGCACGAGTTGCTGGCGGTGGAGAGCTGCCCGATCAGTTCGCCGCTCATTAATCGGGCAATGGCGGCGGTGTGGGAGCTTGGGCGCGGGGGCGCGGCTCCCGCGTCGCTGCACGGCTTGCAGTTTTTCGCCAACCACGACGACAGCAAGCTGCTAGTGGAAGCGTACATCCGCCCCCAGACCGAGCAGCGAGACGCTGAGGCGTTTGCCAAGGCGCTCATGACCGAGCTGGCTGCAGTCGGAGGAGTCGCGATCTTCGCCACTTCGCAAGTCGACGACGAGACCCGGCAACTCGCGCCGCTGACTTCCGTGCACAACGAAGAGCCGCTGGTCATCGGCCAAAGTCAGATGACCTACCGCGCCGCCGGACATGACTACCAGGTCAGCGCCGGCTCGTTCTTCCAGACCAACCGGTTCCTAGTGGATGAACTGGTGAAGGTCGCTGTCGGCGGTGCGAATGGCAAGACGGCGCTTGACCTCTACACGGGTGTTGGGCTGTTTACGATGGCCCTAGCTGAAAGTTTCGACGACGTGATCGCGGTTGAGGCGTCGCCACATGCGGTTGAAGACCTGAAGCACAACGCGCCGCGCAACGTGCGGCCCACACGGGCCAGTACCGAGGAGTTCTTGGAGAAGCGGGGCGCCGGACTGGCGGTTGAGTTCGTGCTGGTCGATCCGCCCCGGGCCGGACTGGGCGACAAGGCTACCGCGGCGCTATCCGGCCTGTCGGCCGGGCAGGTTACTTTAGTTTCTTGTGACCCCGCAACTTTGTCGCGCGACCTGAAAGTGCTGCTAGAATCGGGCTTTAAGGTGGAGCAGGCGCACCTGTTTGACCTGTTTCCGCAGACCGCCCACATGGAGACGGTCCTGCGACTGGTGCGCTAGTTCCCCCGCAGGAGCAGGTTATGTACGCGATCGCCATACTTCGTTACCGCAAACCACTGGAAGATGTCTTGAAGCATGTGGACTCGCACCGCGCCTACCTCGCGGGATTAAAGCAGGAGGGGCTGCTGCTGGCCTCGGGCCCGATGGTCCCGCGCAATGGCGGCATCTTGCTTTTGCGGGTGCCCGATGACGAAGCTCAGGCGACGCTCGACAGTATCCGCGAGAACGATCCGTACACTCGGTTCGGGCTCGCGCAATATGAAATGTGGCCCTGGGCCCCCGCCATTGGTGCTGAGGACCTGGACCGCCTGTAAGCGGACTTGCCATCTTCCACTCCTCCCCCGGATGGAGCGCATGTCTCCGCACGTGCGCCCACGCCTGTCTATTGCGGCGGCAGGGAACCCCTGTTTCTCGCTGCGCTGGCGTTCTCCACGGGAATTGTCGCCGGCAGTTTTGTCTGGCGCGCGCCGCAGGTCTGGCTGATCGCGTTCCTCATCGCTGCTATTGGCGTTTGCATTTTATTTCGCCGTGCGCCGGGGCTTGCGTTTGCGCTGGCGCTGCTGGCTCTTGTACCTCTCGGCGGATTTTACCTTCAGCTGTTTGACGCGTCGCAAACTACTCCTCCCAATCTCGAGGCGTTCGCCACCGGCGAGGGCACGGTGGACGTCACCGCGCACGTGACGCGCGAGGGCATTGTGCGCGACAGCCCCTACGGAGGCAAGCAGGAGTCGGTGGACGTGGAGACCGAAGAGCTCGTCAGTGGCGAGCACCGTTTGCAGGCGCCAGTTGGCATTCGGCTCACCATCTTCAGCAAGAAAGCCGAGGAAGAAGACGCGCAAGCCTCGGGCATCGAATCGCCTCTGCCGGTGTACACCTACGGCGAGCGACTGCACATCTCGGCTAAGTTGCGCGCGCCGCGGAACTACGGCAATCCTGGTGCGCTCGATTTGGTGGGATACCTCGCCTCGCAAGGAGTTCGCCTCACGGGCTCGGCGCGGACAGCGGAAGTCGAGGTCCTGCCGGGATTCGTGGGCAGCCGCATCGGGTTATGGCGCAGCCAAGCGCGACGCAGCGTGCTGAACCACATCCAGCGGCTGTGGCCGGGCGAGCCCGGATCGCTAATGCAGGCCATGCTGATCGGCGGGCGAGCGTTTTTCGGACGCGAGCTGAAAACCAACTTCCAGCGCACCGGGACGTATCACATCCTGGTGGTCTCGGGCATTAATGTGGGCATTCTCGCATTCGCGTTCTTCTGGGCGCTGAGGTGGCTGCCGATGGGCGAGGCCGCGGCCACGATCCTGACGATCCTGTTTTCGTGGGGCTATGCGTTTCTCGCCGATCTAGGCCCGCCGATTGTGCGCGCCACCATCACGCTGAGCATCTACCTGATCACGCGGTTGCTGTTTCGCGACCGGGCCGGGCTGAATGCCCTCGGCGTCGCCGCTCTGGGCATGCTCGTGGCCGCACCGCGAACGTTAATCGAAGCCAGTTTTCAGCTCACATTTCTCTCCGTGATTGCGGTGGCGGGGATCGCTGTTCCTGTCTTGCAGCGCACGGTGTACCCGTTGCGGCGGGCGCTCCGTAATCTTGACTCGGCCGCCTATGACTTCAGCCTGCCAACGGCGGCAGCGCAGTTTCGCTCCGATGTGCGGCTGGTGCGGGAGTATCTGGCGCAAATCGTCGGCCAGCGAGTGGCAACGGTCATCCTTCGCAAGGGTCTGGCCCTTGTTCTGGCCGCTTCGGAGTTGGTGTTCATCTCGTTCGTGATAGAGCTATCACTAGCGCTGCCGATGGCGTGGTATTTTCACCGCTCGACTACGATGTCGCTGCCGGCCAACGTGTTGGTGATACCGCTGGCGAGCATCCTGATGCCGGCCGCCGTGCTCGCCGTTGCGCTGTCGTATGTCTCGTTATGGCTGGCGCAACCGGCCGCGTGGGTTGCCGGATACTCGCTCGCTTTGCTCACCGGTACTATTCGGTTGATCGGACATCTCCGCATCTCTGACGTGCGGCTGCCCGCGCCCGGCATGGCGATGTGCGTTTTTGCTGGGTGCGCGTTGGGGCTCGCGCTGATTCTAGCTCGCCGAAGGCTGGCGTGGGCTGGAGTTGGCATCACGGGACTGCTGGTGGCAGCCTTGGCGATCGTGTTGGTACCGGCGCAGAAACAGTGGCATTCCGGCATGATGGAAGTTACCGCGATCGACGTGGGACAGGGGGACTCGCTGCTGATCGTGACCCCCGAGGGAAAGACGCTACTTTTGGATTCGGGGGGTGTAGGTGGCGGCAGCCGCTCAGACTTCGATGTAGGCGAAGAGGTGGTTTCGCCGTACCTGTGGAGCCGGGGTATTCGCCGGCTCGATGCCGTGGCGATCTCGCATCCGCACTCTGACCACGTGGGCGGGATGCGCGCCGTCATCGCAAATTTCCGTCCGAAAGAGATCTGGTACGGCCTCGAGTCTCCGACGCCGGAATTTGCCGAGGTGATGGCAGCCGCCCGGGAATTTGGGCTGAGTGCCCAGCCGCACAAAGCCGGCGACGAGTTTACTTTTGGCGGGGTGCAGGTGCGGGTGCTCAACCCGCAGCCCGGCGCGGTCGCCGGCAACCGATTGCAGGACGACGAGTCCATGGTGCTGCACCTGCAATATGGGGATACATCAGCCCTTCTGGTGGGCGATTCGCACAAGCGAATCGAAGAGATCATGGAGGGCGAACAGCCGCACGCTGACCTGCTCAAGGTCGGTCATCACGGCAGCCTGACCTCCAGCACACCGGAATTCCTAGCAGCGGTGGCACCGCAATTCGCCGTAGTATCGGTAGGCTATTACAACTCATTTCGGCATCCGCGGCCCGAGGTGATGCAGCGATTTGCCGAGCGCCAGATCCGCACGTATCGCACCGACCTGGCGGGAGCGGTGTCGTTCTACCTCGACGGCACTAAGATTTCGGCTCGGCCGGTTCCTCGCTGAGACGCTCGTCTTCGTCAGTGGTTGGATGGGCGCGGAATGCGGCGATCATGGCTTTGGCTTCGGCGGCCTGTTCCTCGCGAACCAGGATGACGACTCCGCCGACGCCCGGCAAAATATCCTGCGGCGCCTCGCGGTTGCTGACCACCGAGGCGAGTCCCGCCGATTGCAGCAGTCCGTGAACCACCATCGCTTCCGACTCCACGTCGGTATCGAATACCTTGATCAGCTTTTCCAGTGGTTCCGGCGTCTGTGCCATGCGGCCTCCGTGAGATGTGATATTACGCTGTGAATACGGCATCGCATTTTGCCCTGGAAGCGATGCCAATTCGTTGTATGATGCCGCCACGTACAGCAACACCTGAGGGATGGCGACCAACAACCGAATTGTAACCAACTTTGCCCGCTGCGTCCGGTCCGCGCCGGTCGCGACGCGGGTCCCGTTCCAATGAGGAACTCCATGGACGAGCCTGGACCAAGCGAACGCGCTCCGCACGAACCAAGCCAGCTCAACTACCAAGACCAGGAAGACGAACGCCGCAAGCTTCGCCGATTGCAGATCATGATGAGCATGGTCATGTCGGTCATCAGCCAGGACCCCGGCCTCTCGGTGGAAGAAGCGTCGGAGCTGGCGGCAAACGCCAAGCGCGCTGCCCTGGCGATGTTTCCCGACAAAGAATTTGCGTACGACATCCTGTACAAGCCGCGACTGCAGCGCCTGATGGCCGAACGCTTCCGGCTGCAATAGCGCTGCCCTGCTACTTGTCGATCGAAGCCAGGTACACGGTAAGTGTGCCCCAGAACATGCGCGCCTGAATCTGTACGGGCAGGTGGCGGGCATCGTCGCTATACCAGATGAGGATGCGTCCCCGGTTCTTGAGCGCGCTGTAATCTCCTTCCGGGCCGACACGGATCGTCTGGAACGTTCCCGCCGGGGTCTTTACTTGCTCTTTGCCTTCCACGTGGGCCCGGATCGTCACCGTCTTGCCGCCGTCGTTCAAAGGAAGGCTGTAGGTCTGGCCCTGCTCCAGTGGCAGGCTGCCGACGTAAAAAATGCCCGACATCACGTCAGTAACACAGCCCGGAATGTCGTTCTCCGTCCGCTTCGACTGGCCGGTTTTCAGGTTTTTCTCTTGCAGCACGGCCTTATGAATTTTGTAATTGAAAGTGATATCGGTATCGCGCAAGTGCGAACCCTCTTCGGTGTGCTTCACCAATTTGCTGGAGCAGAGAGTCTGGGCGTCGAAATGCGACGTGAAGCGGTCCTGTACCCGGAAGAGCATGGCCACCACGCCGGTGGAGTCAGCGGTGCCGGTCAAACGTTCCTGATTGCCCTCACGCTCGATGCGCAAGGTGGCGAGTCCGGCGGTGACGAAGTGATACTCCGCCTCGTAACGCAGGGTCTGGCGCGGAAAATCGTATCCCGGCCGTAGCGGAACGATCCGTGCCTCGGCGCTCACCACCGGTTCGGCAGGCGCCTTCGCCTGGCCCCGGAGACCGGGAGTCGTCGCAGCAACGGCCTGCAGAAGAAAGATTGTAAAAAAACGAGTCGAGAACTTCACCATGTATGAGGAAACCAGATCATCTTCACAACAAGGGCCGCCAACATTGCGGCGGCCCCGATTAGTGCATTGTACTCGCGATGCTGCAGGTAAAGCGCGGGCGCGAACCCTGCGGTCAGTCCGCTGAGCCACAAGGTGCGCGGCAGCAGCCGCGGCACCCGTCGCGAATAGGCGTCGTACGCGGCAAAATGCGAGCGCAGGAAAGCCTCCTCCGAGTGGATCGTCGGGACATAAATCGCCGTGAACAGTAGCAGGATGCCAACCGCCACCCAGATGTCGCGCGCGGCAATCGCGAAACCAATCGCGATGATGATCGACCCGAGGTACAGCGGATTTCGGCAGTAGGCATATGGACCGGTCGTTGCCAGCTGTTCGTTCTTCTTGACATGCCCGGAAGCCATCGCCCGGACGAATACACCCAGCATCGCGACCGCGCCACCAAGCGCGAGTGAGACTACGTCGGGCCGTGCTCGCCAGAAAAAGAACGCGGCAAACAGAAACCCCAAGGGCACCCGAATACGGCGAGCAACGCGGCTCCACGACAGTCGGCTATGCGGTGTAGCGTTAACCATTCTGCTCCGTGAGCAGCGAATCCACTGCCGCAATAACCTGCTCCGCCGTGATCGACAGCAGGCCGGCATCGGCGTCGCTTACATGCGAAAGGCTGTCGACGCTTTCGGGGCTACGCAACACCACCGACCGAGTGCCGTACGGCCCATTTCGGTCGGGGCGAGTCGGTCCGAACAACGCCACCACTGGAACTCCGAGCGCCGCCGCCAGGTGCATCGGCCCAGTGTCGCCGCCGACAAACAAACTGGCCCGCCGAGTCAGCGCAATCAACTGGCTCACCGAACATTTCACCGGACGCGCAAGCTCTTCGCTGGCGGCTCGAACCGCCTGCGCCAGAGGTTCTTCGTCGGGACCGTAGTTCACCATTACGGCCATGCCGCGCTCAGTGAGGGCCTTAGCTACGGCGCCATACGACTCGGCCGGCCAGCACTTGGCCCCCCAACCTGCTCCGGGATTCACGACCGCCAGGGGCGCGAACCCTACGGAAGAGCAGAACCGGTCCGCCCATGCTTCGGTGGCCTCGTCTTGTGGGAACTCGGGCTCCTCATAGTTCAACCCTTCACCGGCGACCGCCGAGGCCAGCGATATGGCGTGTTCAACGACGTGCGCACCGGGCGTCTCTACCGCCTTGGTATAAAACTGCCGCGCAGGTCCTTCTCGCGGCGTAGTCGAGCCAATCCTCGATTTCGCTCCCGACATTCGCGATGCCATGGCCGACCGAATGGCGCCCTGGAGGTCGAGCGCGACGTCGTATTTCATGGCGCGCACCTCGCGCATGCAATCTCGCATCTCGCTCCACGTCGCACCCGACTTCAGGTCCTTGCGCCAACCCTTGAAGTCGGACACGTGCAGCCAGTCAACCAGCGGCTTCAGCGCCGAGCGGGGCTGCAGCCGCTCCACAGGATGCGCGCACAGCAACTCCATCCAACGCTCTTCGATCAGCCAGCCCACTTTGAGATTGGGCCGAGCCGCGCGCAGAGCCGTGACGGCCGGGATGCCGTGGATCACGTCGCCCATGGCGCTGAGCCGCACGACCAGCAAGCGCAGTTCGGCATTTCCCGAGCCTTCCAGCTCTTCCAACGCCACCGTATCGAGGCCTGGCTGGGAAAGCGGACGGCTCACGGTTCGCGCAGACCTCCGGAAGACGAGGTGCGCATCTGTCCCAGAATTTCGGTGGTGGAGTGTTCCTTGGGGTCGCCGACGATTTCGACGCGTCCTCCGTGGGCGCGTACTTCTTCGCCCTCGGGCACGGTGTCAGGGGTGTAGTCGGTGCCCTTGGCTTGGACGTCGGGATGTATCTCACCGATCAGCGCCCGCACGTCCGGCTCGTCGAAGATGACAACTGCGTCCACATCAGCAAGTGCAGCGATGATCTCTGCGCGCTCGGCTTCCGGCATCAACGGACGCCCCTCGCCTTTGAGCCGCCGCACGCTGCCGTCGGAGTTCATGGCAACAACCAGCTTTCCGCCCAGCGCTTTCGCGCCGCTCAAATAGCGAACGTGACCTACGTGCAGCAAGTCGAAACAACCGTTGGCGAGCACGATCTGCTCGCCATGACGCCGCCACTCGGCCACCTTCGCCGCCAGGTCTGCGCGCGGCACGATCTTGTGGGTGCGAGTACTCACGATTTTTTCGCCGCCACGAACTGGTCGATCGCTGCTAGCAACTCTGCGCCAGAGACGGTCGCTGTGCCGCGTTTCATCACTACGATTCCGCCGGCGAGATTGGCGAGCAGCGCGGCGCTGGCCGTATCGGCACCGGCAGCCAGTGCGGCCGTAAAGGTTGCGATCACGGTGTCGCCGGCGCCCGTGACGTCAACTGCCTGGTCCGAGCCGAAGATCGGAATTGCGAATGGCGATTTGTTGTGCTGGAATGCCATCATGCCACCGCGGCCGCGTGTGATAACCAGCGATTCCAGGCCCATGCGCTGCATCATCTGCTCACCCGCCGAGAGCAGCCGGTCGTTGTCGTCGCCGATCTTGACGCTTAGCGCCTCTTCCACCTCGGGCTCGTTGGGGGTAGCGGCGGTCGCGCCGGTGAACTCCAGTATGCGGTACCGCGAATCGAGAGTGATGGGCTTGCCCTTCGCCCAACCCTTCGCCGTAATCTGCGTCAGCAGTTTTGGGGTTGCCGCGCCGTATCCGTAGTCGGACACGAGCAGCCCATCCGACTTGGCGGCATGTTCGCGCGCGGTTTTTGCGAGCTTCGCGACTATGGGATGACCGTCAGAAATGGGGTTGGGCTCGCGGTCCACCCTCACCACTTGCTGACGGCTGTTGTGTGACATGCCCGCCAGGATGCGCGACTTGGTCGTGGTGATGTGGCCCTTGAGCCGCGTGATGCCGCCGGTTGGCACGTTCGCCTTGCGAAGTTTCTCCAGAAGCAGATCGCCCTGTTCGTCATCACCCACCACGCCCACCGGAAAGACCTTCACGCCGAGTGACGCCAGATTCATCACGGCGTTGCCACCGCCGCCCGGAACCACTGTGCGCTCGCGGTGCTTCAGGATGAGTACCGGGGCCTCGCGCGACACTCGCGCAATTTCGCCAAAGACAAACTCGTCGGCCACCAGGTCAGCGAGCACGGTTACCGACACCTTCGGCAATGCGTGTACAATCGCCTTCAACTGCGCCGTACTGTTTTGCGCTTTTGCCATCGAGGTTCTAAGTCACGCCGGGTCGTCGTCCTGGCTGAGGACACACCACACCTGGCGCGCCCGAGCCGAGATACCTGCTTTTCACCGGCCTCAGGAATCCTTCATTTTCTCACGCGCCTGGGTTCGCGCCCCGCATTAGGGCGCAAACCGTATCCACCGCCGACGCCGACTCTGGCTGAAACTCCATCTTTACCGCGACGACATGAAGCGGGCGCAACCGGTGCGCGTATTCTCCCAAGTTCACTGCGTCCTTCTCGGTGGTGACGAACGCCGTGGCTCCCGACTGCTGCCCTTGACGGTACAGCGCCTCCACATCTTGCGCCGTATAGGCATGATGATCGCGAAATGCGCGCGTGCCCGTGACCTTGACGCCGGCCGTGCCCAAGTCGGCGTAGAGGTTCTCCGGCCGGGCGATGCCGCAGAACGCGAAGCACGGCTCGTCGGTTCTCGGAGGCACGATGGCCCGCGCGTCACGCGCCATACTAACTGGCCTTCGCGTAGCGAAACTCGGTCCGACGGAGAGTCATCCATGAATACCAGCGCGGAGGCCCGTGCGAGCGATGTTAGCGGCTCGCGCAATCTTCCCGCCGGCAGCAGCGTGTCGTGCAGGTCATGCTCTGTGATCAGCACGATATCAAAGTGGCGCGCGAGCCGGCGGTGCTGGAAGCCGTCGTCGAGCAGGTGAGCTTGCGGTCCAAATCGCGCTTCAGCAAACTCGCCCGCAGCGTAGCGATCTTCGCCCACCACAACCGGCACAGCCAGCCTGCGAGCAATCAGCAGCGGCTCGTCGCCGAAGTCGCGCGCTGTGCCTGTCGCATCCACCAGCCGCACGCCCTTTGTCTTGCGGCCGTAACCGCGAGAAAGCACGTTAAACGTGACGCCCTGCGCCGTCAGCAACTCGCTGAGCATGATGAGGAACGGCGTCTTACCCGCGCCTCCGGCCGAGATGCTGCCGATGCTTACCACCGGGGCCTTCAACCGCCGGGTAGACAAGGTTCCGCGATCGTACAGCGAATTGCGCAAACCGATTCCCGCGCCATACAACGCGCTGAGCGGATTCACGCTTGCCTCTCGGCTGCGACTTCTACAGGAAGCAGCTCGACCAGCGCCGCCACCGTCCGCTCCGTCGCACCCTGCTGTGTCTGCATCACGTCGCCCGCATGCTCGCCCAACGCCGTACGCGCCGCATCGTTTCGCAACAGCTCCAACACGGTCGAGGTCAGCGATTGCGGCGTTACCACTTGCAACGCCTGCGCCCGCTGAAAGATGGCGACGATGTCGCGGAAGTTCTCGGTGTGCGGGCCTACCAGGATCGCCGCGCCGAACTGCGCCGCCTCGAGAACGTTGTGCCCGCCCTTCGGGACCAGGCTTCCGCCCACAAACGCCAGATCGGCAAACTGATAGAGGCTGGCTAGCTCGCCGATCGAATCGAGCAGAAATACTCCTCCTGCCAGCGGCGCTTGCCCGTCCCACTGCGATCGCCTCTGCCACGGCACGCCTGAGGCTTCCAGTAACGTCGCTACCGCGCCAAATCGCTGCGGATGCCTTGGCGCAAGCACCATCATCGCCCCGGTATAACGCGACGCCACCTCGCGGAAGCACGCCAGCAGCATCGATTCTTCGCCCTCCAGCGTGCTGCCAGCAACCAGCAGCGGCCCGACCTCGCCGCGTTGGAGCGCCGCCGAAAACTCGCCCACGAAGGCCGACCCGGCTGAGGGCTTCACCTCGAACTTCAGGTTGCCGCCCAATTGCACCCGCTCCGCCGGAGCGCCAATTTGCACCAGCCGCCGCGCATCTTCTTCACTCTGCGCCAGGAAGACAGCGACGTTGCTCATCACGGCGCGCAGGAGTCGCCGAAAACGCAAGTACCGCGGCAGCGAGCGGTCTGACACCCGCGCATTCACCACGGCCACTGGCACACCCATGGCGCGAGCCTGGTGCAGCAGGTTGGGCCAGAACTCGCTCTCGGCCAGCACCAGCAGCCTCGGACGCAGCGCCCGCAAGTAGGCCGTTACGGCCCACGACAAATCCAGCGGAAAGTAGAAGACGTTAGTCTCGCCAAACCGCTCGCGCGCCAGCTTCTGTCCGGTATCGGTAGTTGTCGAAACCACTACGCGCAGTCCCGGCAGTCGCGCCTTCAGCTCTTCCACCATGCGCGATACGGCCAGCACCTCGCCCACCGAAACCGCATGGATCCACACTGTCAGCGGCGACGCCCCATCCGTCAGCCGCTCGGGCACAGCGCCCAGCCGCTCGTTCAGTCCGGCGCGATACTTGCCGTGGCGCAGCATCTCGAGAAGCCACCACGGGGCGCTCAGCGCCAGCACCAGCACCAGCAGCACACTGTAGCCGAAATACACCCTGCGATTGTACTTGCCCACCGCAGCCTCTCCAACGCTCAGTTGTATGCCGCCGTTACGCGGAGGATAATCGCTGCATGTTCTCTCTCCGCCGCCATAGGGCCATTGTCGCCTCGTTTTGCCTATCGCTCGCCGGCGCTTCGCTCTGGGCCGCCAAAGATTTCGTTATGCCACATGCGGAGAACGCCGCCACCTATCCCAGCCACGACGCGCATCCCAATGAGAAAGTCACGGCCGCCATCGACCTCTACAACACTTCGCCGAAAGACGACATCTTCTCCACTCGCTACTTGCAGGAAGGCATCCTCCCCGTCTTTCTAGTGATCACCAATGACGGCAACCGGCCAATCTCAGTCACCAAAATGCAGGCCCAATTGGTAACGTCCGGCCGCACCAAGCTCGACGCCCTCACCGTGGATGACGTGATGCGCCGAGTGGCCCATGCCAACGTCAGCAGCACGAATCCAGGGGGGCGCACCAGTCCTATTCCGATCCCTGGAACCGGCGGCAAGAACAAGAAAGCCCAACAGCAGGTCCAGGAATTGGACCATGCTCACTTCGGCGCATATGCGATTGAGCCGCACTCCACTCAGGCCGGCTTTCTCTTCTTCGATGTTGAAGACGTCCCCAACCCGATCCAGGGCGCGCACATCTACCTCACCGGGGTGCGCGATGCCGGCGGTACCGAGCTGATGTACTTCGATATTCCCGTATTGTCTTCGAAATAGTCGCAACATTCACGGTAGCAGCCCACGCTAATTCAGCCGGTTAAGTCCGTTCTCGCATGGTCTCTGTGTGACCGACGCCCTTGACTACCGCCGCCGCGCCCCTTACCCTCGCAGTCTCACAGAAAGGAATTCCATGAGCCTCCTGGAGTGGTGTGACGAGGGCCCAGCAACCGTCTCGGTGTTGGCCACCGTCGAAGACGCAATTCGAATGATGATGGAAAAGGACGTCGGTGCCGTCGCCGTCATCGACGAGCAGGGCATCGTCGCCGGCATGTTCACCGAGCGCGACATCCTGGGCAAGTTCGCCCTGAGCGGCCGCGACGCCAAGACCACGCCCGTCCGCGACCTGATGAGCCCCATGGTCGAGATGGCCACCGACGAAACAACCGCCGCCGAGGCCTTTAAGGTTATGCTCGAGCGCCACTATCGCCACCTGCCGGTGGTCGACGATCGCGGCAAGGTGCTGGGCATCCTGTCGATTCGTAACATCCTGGAAGCCCGCATCGACGATTTGCTGGAGGAACTGGAGAGCCGCAAGTGTTAAGTTTCACCGCAACCAACTGCAAAATATAGCTTTAGCTAGACCGCGAAATAATCTTAGTCACTTGCACTCATATTTCAGCGCTCGATTCGATTTCCGAGTATAATGAAGCCTTCCTTATGCCTCAGAAGCGTTTGATCCGCTCTACTACCGTCCTATGCGTCCGCCGTGACGGCAAGGTCGTCATGGCTGGAGACGGCCAGGTCACCCTCGGCGACAACGTTATCAAACACTCGGCGCGCAAGATCCGCCGCCTGTACCAGGAAAAGATCCTAGCAGGATTCGCCGGCTCCACCGCCGACGCTTTCTCCCTGTTCGCCCGTTTCGAGTCGAAGCTGGAGCAGTACCACGGCAACCTGGGCCGCGCTGCCGTCGAGCTGGCCAAGGACTGGCGTACCGACAAGATGCTCCGCCAGCTCGAGGCCCTGCTGCTGGTGGCCGATCAGACCCAGACGTTCCTGATCAGCGGTCAGGGGGACGTAATTGAGCCTGACACCGGCATCGCCGCCATCGGTAGCGGAGGTGCCTACGCCACTTCGGCGGCCACCGCGCTGTTTGACCACACCGAGCTTTCGGCACGCCAGATTGCCGAAGAAGCGATGAAGATTGCCGGCAAGATCTGCATCTATACCAATGACAAGGTCACCATCGAAGAGCTGTAGCGACAGCCGCAAGATTCCCGAGGTACATCAATTTGGCCATTTATCTTCCCGCAACCGCTGACGACGATCACATAGCTCTCGACGAACTCACCCCGCGCGAAATCGTGCGCGAGCTCGACAAGTACGTAGTCGGCCAGCATGACGCCAAGCGCTCGGTCGCCATCGCGCTGCGCAATCGCATGCGCCGCCAGAAGCTGACGCCCGAACTCGCTGAAGAGGTCATCCCCAAGAACATCATCATGATGGGCCCCACCGGCGTGGGCAAGACCGAGATCGCCCGCCGTCTGGCCAAGCTCGCCAACTCGCCTTTCATGAAGGTCGAGGCGTCGAAGTTTACGGAGGTCGGCTACGTGGGCCGTGACGTCGAGTCGATGATCCGCGACCTGGTCGAAATCGCCATCGACATGGTGCGCGAGGAGAAACTCGAAGACGTGCAGGACAAGGCCGAGCTGAACGCCGAGGAGCGCGTGCTCGACCTGCTGCTTCCGTCGATGCCATCGCCGGTCACGCCGATTAAAACGTCGCCGGGCGATGCCAACATCGGCTTCAATGCCGGCAACGAGCCGCTGCTGGCAGGAGAGCCCGGCTCCCGCACCCGTGAGAAGCTGCGCCAGCAACTGCGCGAAGGCAAACTCGATGACCGCGTGGTCGAACTCGACGTGCGCGAAAAGTCGATGCCTGCCTTCGAGATCATCACCAACCAGGGCGTCGAAGACATGGACATCAACATGAAAGACATGTTGCCCAATATCTTCGGCCAACGCACCAAGAAGCGGAAGATGAAGGTAAGCGAGGCCTTCGAGTACCTCATCCAGGAAGAAGAACAGCGCCTCATCGACATCGACCAAGTGCATCGCATCGCTGTCGAGCGCGTCGAGAACTCCGGCATTATATTCCTCGATGAAATCGACAAGATCGCAGGCCGCGAAGGCGGCCACGGCCCCGACGTTTCACGCGAGGGCGTGCAGCGCGACATCCTGCCCATCGTCGAAGGCACTACGGTCAATACTCGCTACGGTATGGTGCGCACCGACCACATTCTGTTCATCGCTGCCGGCGCGTTCCACGTCTCCAAGCCTAGCGACCTGATTCCCGAACTGCAGGGTCGTTTCCCTATTCGCGTCGAGCTCCAGTCGCTCACCGTTGAGGACTTCATCAAGATCCTCACTGAGCCTAAGTCATCGCTCACCAAGCAGTACATCGCGCTGCTGGATACCGAAGGCGTGAAGCTGGAGTTCACGACCGAGGCATTGGCCGAAATCGCCAACTTTGCCTTCAAGGTCAACGAAGGCACCGAGAACATTGGCGCTCGGCGGTTGCACACCATCATGGAACGGGTGCTCGACACGATCAGCTTCGAGGCCCCGGACCTGAAGGAAAAGGACGTGACGGTAGATGGCGACTACGTGCGTAACGCCCTCACCGACATCGTCAAGGACCAGGACCTGTCGCGCTACATCCTGTAACTGCTGTTCCGAGGGGAAAAGGGGCGACTTGCATTTTCGGTTCGCTTTCCCCGCGCCGGATGATACAACTCTCTGCATGCTTCGCACGCTTGGCCTCAAGGCCTTAGCCACGTTCATTCTGCTGGTGGCGGCGCTTCAGCCCGCTGTTGCCGCCGACCCAACCAGTGCCACTTGGAAGTCCGACCTCCTCGCCTGGCGCGCCCAGCATGCCAAAGACCTGCAGCAACCCAACGGCTGGCTCACGCTCATCGGACTGGAGTGGCTCAAGCCCGGCGACAATTCCGTCGGCTCGGCCAAGAGCAACGCTGCAGTGATTAAGGCACCGACGCCGGCCGCGCTGGGCATCATCAAGCTTGACGGCAACGCCATACAACTTCTGCCGCCAAAGGGAGGCTATCCCAAAGGCCTGGTGGTGGACGCCAAGCCACCAGCCGACCCGCAACCACTCGTCAGCGACGACCCCGGGCCGCCGTCGAAGATCACCACCGGTAGCGTGACCATCACCGTGATCCATCGCGGCGACCGATATGGCCTGCGTATCAAGGATGCGAAGGCGCCCGCGCGCGTGCAGTTTCACGGCCTGAAGTGGTACGCGCCGAACGAATCGTATCGCGTGCAGGCAAAGTGGATCCCATACAATCCTCCGCACCAAGTACCCGTACCGACCATCCTCGGCACCGAAATCGTTTCCGAGGTCCCGGGTGCAGCCGAGTTCACCCTCGATGGCAAAACCTGGCGGCTGGAGCCGATCCTCGAGAGCCCCGACGATAAGGACCTGTTCTTTATCTTCCGCGACGCCACCAGCAAGAGCGAAACCTACGGCGCTGGACGCTTCCTCTACACCTCACTGCCTGACAACGGTCTCTCGCAGCCTGGCGAAGTGGTGCTCGACTTCAATCGCGCCGAAAATCCGCCCTGCGCTTACACGCCGTATGCGACGTGTCCTCTGCCGGTGCCGCAGAACCGCCTCCCCATCCCGATTCCCGCGGGTCAGCAGCGCTATCACGAATGATGACCGCGCGCGCTACGCTTTCTCCGCTGTGGCTTCATCGCCGTCGGTTACGAACTTCCAGAAGGACGCCAGCCCCTTGCTCCAGCGCAGGTCCTCGACCGAGGCGCACTCCAGGACGGCACGCACTTCTTCCTCCACGCCGCGATAGGTCGGCAGCAGCCGGAAGGCGATGCGGTGCTTGTTGGCCGATTCAATCGGCTCGACCACCGTGGGATGAAACACCCCGCGCCCCACAGCAAAACTGCTGGCACGCCCAATCGTCACCTTCTTTTCAGGCCCGATGAGCATCCGCCTGTAGGCAAAAGTCAGTGTCCCTTCCCTGCTCGCAGCCAGCTTGCCGTAAGTGCGTTTGCTCACGCCCTTCATCCCTGCGCTGAACGCCATCACGGTACCGTCTTTACTCGGCTTCTCCTGCCAGTCAAAGAGCATCATTTGCAGGAGGCTTACGGCGTATAGCGTGCCGAAAAACGACAGCCTCAGGGCCCACCCAAACGCCAGGAAGCTCACCACGATGACCACCAGCGACAGCACCAGCCCTACATGCGGGCTCACGATCGAAGCCCCCAGCAGCACGGCGAAAATCAGGTTGCGGATCGCCTTCAGCACAAAGTCCACGAAGGGAAACGGGCTGATCAGCGCCAGCACATCGAAGCAATGTCCCAGCAGCCAGACGACAGCGGTGATCGCAAATCCGACGATGAGGTAGAGCACCGCGGTGGCCGTGCTGAACGCGTGATGCACGCCCGAGGTCTGCGCCGTAGTCGCCGCATACACCACCGGCCCGCTGAGCAATTGCGCAAACAAGCCTTTCAACGACGTGTAACCCATCACCCGCGCCACCTGGTTCATCACCACCGGAAACACAATGAGGATGAGCGAGGCGTGGTTGACCAGCAGCACCTCGACCGCGTCGAGCGGTTTCTTGATCAGCGGCGCGAATCCGCCAAAGGTGTCTTTGATAAAGATGAGAACCAGAAGGGCCATCACTGGCGCCCAGAAGTACGGGCGGTCAAAGAACGGCAGCTGTCCGCGTTGCGGAGACGGCGTCTTCCAATACTGCCACGCGCCCATCACGCTCACGCCGACCAGCGGAGAAATTGCCGTGCTGGTGACTGTCGCCAGCGCTTTGGTCACGCTTTCCCCGCTCTTCAGGGTCTGGGTGGACTCATCGGGTTCGGCGGTTTGTGCCGAAACGACGACCACTACGGCAATCACGACGACGGCCAACAGCAGCCAACGACGCATGTCACGCTCCTTTACGGGGGGAAGGCAATTCTAAATGACGGCGAGAAGTTACGAATTTCGGTACGCGTCGTCGAGGTTGATTGAGCCGGGCCCGGAAGAGCTGTTCGAGTGTTGTAAAGCAGTGCGCAAAAATTTCTTCTCGCCACCATTTAGAATCAATGGCTTAGGGGAAAATTGTTCGTAAGCGATTGATTCTAAACAGACTTATACGTATCCAATTGAAGGCATGAGACTTAGGACGAAAAATCGGCCGTTTCGAGCCGGATTTGCGACATACTTTACATACTTGTATGGCGGATTTTGACATACTTTGCATACTTGTATGTCTCGTTTTTGACATACATTACATACTTTACATACCCGACTTGGGCTGCTTAGGAGTTGTGAAACACAACAAGTCGCGTTATGGAGTGGTGAGTTTTCAAAGACCAGGGGTCTCCCGCGCGCTGGGCAGGGTGTGAGTAAGGACACAAATCCCCCGACTCACCAACAGATAAATACGCGAGCGGATTAGACGGCGATAGGACGCAGGACACAAGGGCCGGTGATAAAGTACCCTTCTGCAACCTGGGGTATTTTTCTAGGAAGGCCGTTTGCGCTTCCGTGGCTTCGGCCGCAGCACTTCTTCCACCACGCCGAATTGCAGACGCTTCTGCATGTGGTCGATGCGATCGACGAAAATCCGGATCGGATTCCCGATGGAATAGGTCTTCCGCGTGCGCTGCCCGATGATCTGCCGTGTGTTCTCGTGATACAGGTAATGGTCGTCGTGGAGCGTCGCCAGCGGCACCAGCCCTTCAATGAACAATTCGTTGAGCTCGACGAACATTCCAAATTTCGTCACGCTCACGATCAGTCCATCGAACTCGTCGCCGATGTGCTGCTCCATGAACTTGGTCTTCTTCCACTCCATGAGCTCGCGTTCGGCCTCATCGGCGCGGCGCTCCGACTGTGACGACTCCAGAGCGATCTCCTCCAGCATCGTCTCGGGAATCGGGCCGCCCAGCGGCGTAGGCGGCTTTGTGCCCCTCTTCTCGCTTGAGGCAGACACAGTTGGCTCGCGCTTCGACCACGGCGACGGCGCCTCGCTATGCTCGCCTGCCGCCACGCCGACCGGCACGCCGCCTTCCTCGCTCTCGGCTGAGTCCCGCAGCACGTCTTTCAGAATGCGATGCACGATCAAGTCCGGATAGCGCCGTATGGGTGAGGTGAAGTGGGTGTATGCCGGAGCTGCCAGCGCGAAGTGTCCCTCGTTTTCCGCTGAATAGCGCGCCTGCTTCAGCGAGCGCAGCATCAAGTACGACACGATGCGCTCTTCCGGCTTGCCGGCGATCTTCTGCGTCAGCTTCTGGTACATTCGCGGCGTGATGTGGACTTCCTGCGGCAGCTCGAGGGTCTTCGCCTGGCGTCCGCCACGATGCTGCTCGCGGCGCTCGCTCCGCATCTGCATTCGCTTGACCGGCAGTGCTCCGACGCCGAGGGAGTACCCGAACGTCGCCGCGATGGTCTCGAAGTCGTACACCCGCTTCGGGTCCGGCTTTTCGTGAATGCGGTAGAGCGACGCGACGTGCTTCTTCTCCAGATAGCCGGCCACGCACTCATTGGCCGACAGCATGAACTCTTCAATCAACCGATGAGCGATGTTTCGTTCCGAGCGGGTCACGCCTTTCATCAGGCCGTTCTCGTCGAACTCGATTACCGGCTCGGGCAAATCGAAATCAATCGAGCCGCGCCGCACCCGCTTGCGGTTGAGGACCAGACGCCAGCTCGCGCATCAGCTCAAACCCATCCACGTACTTCTGATAATGCTGACGCAGCCCCGCGTCGCCTTCGAGAATCAGGTTGACGTTGGTGTAAGTCATGCGCTCGGCCGACCGGATCACGCCCTCATTCAGCGTGTAGCCCACAATCTCGCCCTGGTTGTCGATCTCCATCACGCACGACAGCACGAGCCGGTCCACCTGCGGACGCAGGCTGCACAAGTCGGTCGAGAGCTCCATCGGGAGCATCGGCACAGCGCGGTCGGGGAAGTACACGGACGTTCCGCGCAGCCGCGCCTCCAGGTCGATGGGCGTCCCTTCGCTTACGTAGTGCGCCACATCGGCGATGTGAACCTGCAGCTCGAAGTTGCCGTTCTCCAACCGCCTCACCGTCACCGCATCGTCGAAATCGCGCGCGGTCTCGCCGTCGATGGTCACGATGGGCAGCGCACGATAATCGCGACGGTGGGCGAGCTCTTTCGCCGCAATCGTGCGGTCAAACTGCTCCGCCTCTTGCAGGACCTCGATGGGAAACTGGTGCGGCAGATGATGCTTGCGGATGATGATCTCGACATCGACGCCAAAATCGTCCGCATTGCCGAGGATCTCCACCACTCGCCCGCGCGGATTGTCGGCCGGCGAAGGCCAGCTGGTAATTTCGACATCGACTGCCAGCCCCTCGAGGTCGTTCCATTGGCGGCGATGCACCTCTTTGCCGAGTACACGATCACGATTATCGCTAGTCGGCATGCGCCCGTTTTTGTCGAGCTCTCTTTGCGACTGAGCGGGCGGAAGCTCCATTCCCTTCGGAATAAGGATTTCTTTGGTGACTTTTTCGTCGATTGGCGTGACGTAATTGTGCCGCGAGCCGTAATGAAACGTTCCCACAACTGTTGGGTTCGCCCGCGTCAGCACCCGCAGGATCTTGCCTTCGGCGCGGCCATCGTCTTTGCGGCGACCCAGCTCGACCAGCACCTGATCGCCATGCATGGCCGAGCCAATCGCTTGCGGGTTGATGTAGATGTCGCCCTCGATGGTGCTGCGCTGTCCGGCATTCGGAATCACGAACCCGTAGCCGTCGCGGTGCATGTTCAACCGTCCGGCTATAAGGTTTTGGTGCGACGCGGCGTGCTCGGCCAGAGTGAAGCGGTCGCGTCCGGTCTCGATGAGCCGCCCGGCCTTCACCAGCGCCTCCAGCCGTTCCGCCAGCACTCGGCGATCGTTGCCGCGCACACTCATTTCGCGGACCAATTGCTTGTATCCCGCCGAGCGGTGTGGCTGCCGTCCGATCTGGTGGAGAATGGCCTGGTCGGTAATCATGGTGTTTGATTCATGCAGGGCCCCGGAAATCGGGCGTCCGGTCCTTCGATTACCTCCAGCAAAAAGGAAAAACGATGACCTTCGCGACTCGGCTGATCAATCCGAATCTGGTTGTTCACTATCCTCGCGGGAAAAATCCACAGCATCGCTTTGCCTTCGTTAGGAACTCGCTGTATGGTAGCAATAATTGCTTAATCCGGCGGCGCGGGAGCCGTTGCCAGCTGCGAAGTAAGCATCATTTCACCGCATTAATTCAGTAGTTTCTCTCAAGAGCTCTGGAGTTGCGGTTTGAGCCGGAACTTGAGCCTGCAGGCCCATAGAACGTCGAGAAAGGATTCATAAATCATGTGGAAGCCCTCTAACCCGCCTAACGCCGTCCCAACATCGAGCCCGGAACCGCCGCGTTACACCCCACCGCCCCCCGAACCGCTAATGACGCCGCGGGCTGCAACGGTCACGCCGCAGGAGCAGGCCACGCTCGGCAAGTCGCTGGTCATCAAGGGTGAAGTTACCGGCTCTGAGTCGCTGTATATCGACGGCCGCGTCGAAGGCTCCATCAATTTGCCTGGCAACCGCGTCACGGTCGGACGCAACGGCGTTGTGTCCGCCAACATCACTGCCCGCGAAATCGTTATTCTCGGCAAGGTGCGCGGCAACATGAACGCCAGCGATCGGTTCGACATTCGCAGCGAAGGCTCGCTTACCGGCGACATCATTGCGCAGCGCGTCAGCATTGAGGAAGGCGCGTTCTTCAAGGGCGCCATCGAAATCAACAAGGCCGCCCAGAAAGCTAACGGCAGCAAGGAAGCGGAAACGGAAACCGCCAAGACGCCGACCGCTCTGCGCGCATAAGGTTTTCGAACGTACAAGGCTCCGGGTGCGCAATCCTTTCGTCCGCTTCGGCGGACGGAGGGGCGGAGCCCGAATCTCCGAAATCGCGCTTTCGACCCAGGTGCGCGCGATTGAACTCGCGTCGGGGAACTTGAAACTGCGCCTACGGCGCCACGCCCCCCTCAGTCCTCTCCACAGTAGCCGGACCTTCGGGAATCGCGTCCGGTCTTTTGCCCCGGCGCAAGTCGCTCCACAACCTCGACCGCGTAATCCATAATCCAGCAGCCACCACGACCAACCACGTCCCACCAATCGCTGCCAGCGCCACCAAATCCCGCTGCCAATTGCCCGCCGTGAACTTCGCCGAAACTACGTGACACGCAATCCCCGCCACCATCGCGACAGCCAGCGCTTTCGCCACCTCGCCCCACGGCAGGTCGGACAGCGGCACTAGACCGCTAGAGTTGAGCAGCCATGCAATCACCACCGTGTGCAGCAGGATACCCAAGTCTGACGCCATCGCCAGCCCGGTCACGCCGAAGTGATGAAACATCGCGGCGTACACCGGCAGCGAAGCTGCCACGATCAGCGTGCTTGCCACCATCGGCGTCATGGTGTTGCCCGCAGCGTAGAAAGCCCGCGCGTAAAGCGCCTGCGCCGACCACAGCGCCAGCGACAGGGAGAACCACGCAAAATATACGGCCGTGGACTGCGCATCGTGCAGGCTGAACTGTCCGCGGTGAAACGCGAGGTCCACAAACGGCAGCGATGCCGTGACCATTAGCGCGGTCACCAGCAACGCCGCCGATCCCACACGATATACCGACTGGTTGACCGACTCGGCAAACTCCCGCCGCTTGCCCTCGCTAAACAGCCGGGCGAAGAACGGCATCGAAGCCTGTCCGGCGGCCTGCCCCAGGACCGAAATCGGCAGCGCAAACAGCCGCTTCGCGTAGTTCAGCCGGGTGATTTCTCCGAAGCCGCCCGAGGCAAAGTAGCGCAGGATCCAGTCATCCGCCGAAACCAGCGACACGCCGAGCATCAGCGGAATCGACAGCTTCACCCACTCGCGGAACTCCAAATTGTGCACGTCGAAGCTCCAGCGGTAGCGCACACCGCTCTTCGCCGCGCCGATGCTGTTAATCAGAAACGGACCGACGAACGATCCCACGAGAGCGCCATATGCGAGCGCCTCAATGCCGAAGCGGTGCGCTCCGATCAATCCGCCGAGAATGATCGATGCGCCATAGAACACGGGACTCAAGGCTGGGTAAAGGAACATCCGCCGCGAAAGAAGTACGGCCGAAACGATGGCGCCGGAGTAGAAGAAAATCTGTCCCGGAAGAATGATGCGCGTCAGATGCACGCACAGCTCCAACTGTTGTGGCGAGAACTTCGGGAACATATAGCTCGCGATCAGCGGCGTAAACATCTCAAGGAGGATGGTGCCGCCAACCGCAAACATCGTCATTACCGTGACGGTGGTGTTGAACGCCTCTTGCGCCCGGTCGTCTTCCCCGCGCGAGGTGTGGCGTGCGTAAATCGAAATGAAGGTGATCGAGGCCGTCCCGCCGGCCAGCAGGTAGAAAAGATAATCGGGAATGGTGAACGCCGACACGTAGGCGTCGGTCTTCGGCCCCGCGCCGAACGCCCACGCTACATACATTTCGCGCAGGTAGCCGATGATCCGCGCCAGCATCACCGACGCCATCAGCAGCAAGGTCGCGGAAAACGCGGTGTGCTGGTGCGACGGCCGCAGCGCGCGAGCTACCCGGCTAAGAAGTCCGCTGATTGGATTGGAACTTGACGCAGACGACGGCATGAAACTGCGATTCTACACGCCAGCGCGGACGGAGAGGACGTCTGATTGGAAGGGGGCCCACCCTAGTCACCCTGGTTTGGCGACAGGGTGGGACCCCACTGAACTACGCGCTCTTTACTGTGTCGATCGGCACTGGTTCCAGCGCAGGGCTCTTGTCGGGCACGATGGTCAGCATGTCGGTCTGTACCTTGTCCCACTGCTGGATGACCAGTCCCTTGGCCTCGAACACGCTGCGAATCGATGCTGCGTCCCAGCCCACGACGTCCTCCAGGATGGGAATCAGCGTGGCGAGCGCGTTGTCGCTCAGGATTGAGCGCTTGGCGATTGGCGCCAGGTATTTGTTCTCCGACACAGCGATCGTGTATCCCTCGCGCCGGTTGACGTGCAGCATCACGTGAATGTCGGAGCTGCCGTCGCCGACGTACACGACGCGGTCCGGGCCGAGTTGCTTGGTCTCCAGCAGGTGATCGATGACCGCCACCTTGCCGTAGCCCGCCGTCACCTGCAGGATGCGCTCAATCTCGCCCTTGCTGTTCCACTCGAACTCCGTGCCGAAAATGTGGTCCGCCGGAATGATGCCCTCGAGCGCGGAGCGAATGATCTGCACCGGCCCGGCCGAGATCACGTAGAAGTCGAACTGGTAGCCTTCGACTTCCTCTGAGAGACACTCGTAAAGGGCTGCGATGTTTGGCTTCAGGCGCACCCGCTTGCCCGCTTCGTACAAGTTCTCGCGGCGTACTTTGCGAAACTCAGGATCGTGCAGCAGCAGGTAGGCCAGTTCGCCTCCCTGTTGCACCAGGTTCAGTTTCGCCATGCCGTCGATCTTGCGCTCGAATTCGCTCGCCGGAATGCCCAGCAACTCGCCCAATACAAATCCCGAGTCGTTAAAGCTCAGCGTCTGGTCGAAGTCGCTGGCCAGAATGTAGCGCTTTTTAGTCGGCAGAATTTCAGTCATTTCAGGGTCCCGTATTTCTTTCTGAGGCATAAATGGGCCTCCTTAAGTATTCGTTATAGGTTAGAAAAAGTGATGCTAGTATGTACTCTATTTGATGGTTTTCAAGGTTGAAAGATGATGAATTCGGATAGATAATTTCGATGCCTCCGATTCGTCCTCCTTATCATCTAACAACCTCAATTACAGCTTGTTACGAGTGATACGCACTTTCCTTAAAGGCGATGAAAAAGCGAAATAAAACACCGCGGAAGTCGCCTCCGCTGCCGGCCGCGGGCGGCGCCTCTTCGGCATCTCGCCGGGCTGGCGATTCTGTTATCCTGCAATCCGCGCCGCTCCCCATTTTTCGCTTGAGGAGCCGCCTCATGAAGATCCTCTCGCTCAGCCTCGACCCTGAGTTGTCTGCGCTCCGCCATGCCATTCTCACCAGGGCAGGCTACGTTGTCACGTCCCTCACCTCAGAGAAAGCAGCGTTGCAGGCTGCGCAATCGGACGACGGTCACGATGTTGCCCTGTTTTGCCATCGTTTCCCTGCCGCCACAATCCGCCAGACGACTCGCCTACTGCGCGAGCACCATCCTGACACCAAGGTGATTTACATTGTCCACTTGTATGGAGAATGGCCTGAAGTGGAAGCCGATCGCTACGTGGTCGGCGCCGACGGTCCCGACGCCCTTCTCCGCGTGCTGGGCGAGGTGTAGGAAAGATTACTTCCACAGCAAAATAACCGCGCTTGAATTGTTAATATCGTGTTACAAACAGTGAACGGGTTTTTGCGCCAACGCTCCCTGCTCGGACCAGGCTTGGCCGCCGATAAGAATGTGTTGTCGGCTCGTGGAATGGGGTGTCCTATGGACTTCGTCACTATCGCCGTTGTCGGCCTGGCCGTCGTAGCTTATGTCGTCGGCTCGCTCACGAGTTCAGTCGAAACCGAAACCGAGCTGCCTCACCACTATCGCTAGCTGCTGGCGCACGTTCTGCTGCGCTCGCCCTCCCGGTTCGCCCGCTGACCCTTCCGCTACAATGTAGTAACCACCGAGCCACTCCTCATGACCCATGCCTGGCACGACATCACTCCCGGCGAAGGACTTCCCCAGGAATTCTCCGTCGTCATCGAGATCCCCTTCGGTTCCAGCGTCAAGTACGAACTCGACAAGCAGAGCGGCCTCATCAAGCTGGACCGCGTCCTTTACTCAGCCGTGTACTATCCCGCCAACTACGGATTCATCCCGCAGACCCTCGCGGAAGACGACGACCCGCTCGATGTGCTCGTGCTCTGCCAGGAGGCCGTGGTGCCGCTCACGTTGATCCACTCTCGCGCCATCGGCCTGATGACCATGATCGACGCAGGCAAGAGAGACCATAAGATCATCGCCGTCGCCACCCAGGATCCGGAGTTCAACTCCTACCGCCAGGCTGCCGAGATGCCCGAGCATCGCCTCACCATGCTGCGGCGCTTCTTCCTCGACTATAAGCAGCTCGAGGGCAAAGCTGTCGAGGTTGATGCCATCGAGCCTGCCGAGTACGCCTATCCCGTCATCGAAGATGCGCTCGCCCGCTACAGCAAAGAGCGGCGCAAAGGATTCAAGCAGGCGCATTAGCAGCTGCACCGAGGTCTGACTCACTTCGCTCCGATGGCGTATACTGGATGTAGTCCTTACGAATCAGTTTTTGATTGCACCTTCCCCTAGCCAGCGAAGGTCCCTCTCCACATCAAGCCCAACGCCACCGGCATTCACTTCAGGGGAGAAATGATGACAACCGCTCCGCAAGTACCAACCGCCCAACTGCTTTCGCTCAACAGCATCCTCGAGAGCGCCGTGGTTCTTAACTGGGCCGCCTTCGGCCAGCCTTCCGAGGGGGGCATGGTTCGAGTCGAGTATCACGTGGGTGCGGAGCTTTCCGTGGAATACCTGAAGATCTGGTCTGCCAACTCTCGCGGATATCTGAGCCTGGTCTGCGATTACGTCGTGGCCGTCCATCGCCCGAACGGCGCGGGCGCTCGGTTCATCAATGGCTTTCACTCGCGCGATCTTGGCCGCTTTCTCGACTCCATCATGATGAACCAGAACCTGTTCTCGCACGATTGCCGCGCCAACCGCAACGTGTTGATCCAGGTCGCACCGCCCTGCGAGGAACTCGTCGAGCAGGCCAAGCTGCGAATGAGCGAAGCCCTCAGCCTTACGGCTCCGCCGGCCCGGCCGGCCAAGACTCCCAAGTCGGCAGCGGCCGCCAGTCTCGAGTTGCGCGAAGCCACCTCGTAAGTTCAGTTTCGATCTCGAACAAAAATCAACGCATGGAGGCTGTCAGCTCCATGCGTTCTAGTTTTCGCCTAAAGCAGTCGCCGGGCGACTTTCTATCTGCTAATTCACTGACTTCGGTTCCTGCGATCTTGTCCTTGTACACCGTACCGCCTTTCATCACGAACCCGACAGACTGCAGCACGGTCACGTCGTGCAGCGGATCGCCCTGCACCGCGATGATGTCGGCGTACTTGCCGACTTCGATCGTGCCCACGTCCTTCGACCGGCCAATCAAGTCTGCCGAATTCTGCGTCGCCGTGCGAATCGCCTGCGCCGGAGTCATGCCGTACTTCACCATGGTTGCGAATTGTTTGGCGTTGTCGCCATGCGGATACACGCCTGCATCTGTGCCGAACGCCATCTTCACGCCCGCTTTCACCGCCCTCTGGAAAGTCTCGCGCTGCGCCCGTCCGACCATCTTCTCCTTGTCGATGTTTTCCTGCGGCAACCCGAACTCAATCGCCTTGCCCAGCAGGTAATCGTCGTTGTAAATGTCCATGTCGAAGTACGTGCCGTGCTGCTTGGCCAGCGCAATGTCTTCGTCGGTGGCCAGGCTGGCGTGTTCAATCGAATCGATGCCCGCCAGAATCGAGTTCTTGATGCCCTCGGCTCCGTGCGCATGCGCGGCGATTTTGCGTCCCGCCATGTGCGCCTCGTCGGCCGCCACTTTCAGCTCTTCGTAGGTAAACTGCGGAGCCCCAGGGCTGTCGCCCTTCGACAGCACACCGCCCGTCGCCAGGATCTTGATCACGTCAACGCCGTACTTCACCTGCGCGCGCACTACGTGGCGTACCTGGTCGGGACCATCGGCGATTTGGAAGTTCCGTTCCGCCGGAAACAGAGTCACACTGGTCTCCGGCGAGTAGTTGTTAAGGTCGCCGTGCCCGCCGGTGATCGAAATCCCCGGCCCGCTGGCGACCACGCGCGGCCCCGGAATGTATCCCGAGTCGATGGAGTTGCGCAGGTCCACCGCCATGAATGGCCCCGAACCCACATCGCGAACCGACGTGAAGCCTGCCAGCAGCGTTGTCTTCGCGTTCTTCTCCGCCGCGAAAGCCTGCGTGTACGGAGTGCTCTTGAACGCATTGATGGGGTCATACTTGTCCGCGCGCGCGCCCAGGTGGGTGTGGCAATCGATCAGCCCGGGCAGGACCGTGGCGTTCGACAGATCGACCACCTTCGCGCCCGCTGGAATCTGCGCCTGCGCCGTAGGCTCGATCGCCTTGATGCGCTCACCCTCGACGACGATCACCACGTTCTCGCGGTAGGTGTCACTGGTCGAATCGAACAGCTTGCCCGCCTTGATGTAGGTAACTGTGGGCGCCGCCTTCGCAGCTGGGACTTTCGTATTTGTCGCGTCAGAACTCGATTGCGCGGCGCAACCGATCGCTACGGCCAGTATGGCCGTCAAAACCAATTTGATCTTCAAAGTTGGTAGCTCCCACTTCTCTAGAGTGTGCATGATTGTACTGAATTGACGCTGGGCGCCGTATCCGCTTGCGACGTTATCAAAGAACGGGAACAAAATTGATTTCGCCGCGCGCTCGCAACTTGAAACTGGAAACTCGAAACCGCCCTTATGGTTTCCACTTGTTCAGGAACGCGATCACGTCTTCCGGGCCCAGCACCCGCGCCTTCTCAAACTCGCCGCCCTGCTGGCTGTAGAGCAGCTTCCCGTCGCTCGCGAGTACGGCGATTGCCGGAATCCCCTTCGCCATCGGCACTTGATACTGCTGCATCAGGTCCTGGTTCTTCTCGCCCTGGCCTACGTCCACGTGGACCACTTCGTAGTTCGGCTTCAGCACCGCCTCGACGTCCGCACGATGAAACGCCAGGTCAAGCACGTGGCAGTCGTAACACCAGTTCGCTCCGAATACCACCAGCACGCGCTTGTGCTGTTTGGCCGCAAGCTTGAGCGCGTCCGCAACTTCCGTATGGGCATTCAGCCCCGGCACATAAATGTTCTTCTTCGTGTCGAGCGGCTGTTGCAGCTTGCTGGGCGCGCTGCGTTGCGTGGCGACAATCCGCCACTGTTCGCCCTGCTTCTGCCACAACTGTCCGTCGATGACGTACATCGTTTGCGGCTTGCCCTGCGCCGCTGAAACGATCTCCGCCTCGAACCCCACCTGTTGCAGCCCGGGTTGCGGGGACTCAGACTGGACGAAGTCGATTTTCATACGCCGCGCTTTCAAGCCAGTCCAGAATGCGACGTCGGTCTCCGCGCCTGCTTCGCCGGTCTGCATGACGACTCTCGCCGCCGGATTGGTGCTGTACAGTTCCCGCAGCTTCGCTGCATCGCCCGAGAGCACCGCGGCTTTCCACTGCTCTACAGGAGCAAACGCCGCTGGCGCTTTCGGCGCGGCCATCTGCCCGCTCGCCGCCACTCCGCACAGGGCGCACGCTATTAGAAAGACGCTGGAAACTCGCCGTATCAAACCGACTCCCTTATCAAGAGTCTCACCCGTGCAGGGTCGTAACCGCTCCTGGTCGTGCTGGCAACTGGCAACTTCTTCAGTGCCCGCCATGATATGGATGCCCCTGCAAAATCGTGAACCCGCGATACAACTGCTCCAGCAGCACCACCCGCGCCAACTCATGCGGCAGGGTGATTTTCCCCAGCGACAGAATCTGCCCCGCCTTCGCCCGCGTCGCCGCCGTCCATCCATCCGCCGGACCCACCGCAAACAGCAAATCCTGCGTGTCGTGAGACTGGTGATACTCCAGAAAGTTTGCGATCTCTTCCGACGCCAGTTGCTTGCCGGTTGAGTCGAGCAGCACCAGCACCGGCTGTGTGCGCCCGGCTATTTTGTCCACTTGCTTGAGCAGTGCCGCTTCCGACGCGAGCTCCATCGCATCGCACGCCGCGTAGCGCGATAACCGCTTCAGGTACTCCGCGGTCAGCGCCTGGATTGCCGGGCTGCGCGTTTTGCCAATCCATGCGATGCGTAGCTTCACGGCTTACTTGCTCTTACGGGCGCGCTTTGCAGCCGTCTTGACCGCGCTCTTCTTCGCCGCGGACTTCGCCCCGGTCTTCTTGCCGACGGTCTTTTTCGCCGCGGCCTTCTTCGGCTCGGGCTTCTCCAGGTCAGCCAGTTGGACCTTGGTCGCCGTCTTCCACAGCCGCTCCAGGTCATAAAACTTGCGCGCGCTCTCGGAGAACACATGCACCATGAAATCGCTGTAGTCGAGCACCATCCAATCCGCGCTGCGGCGGCCATCGATGTTCAGCGGTTCGAATCCCGCCCGGCTCAACTTCTCATCCACCGCTTCGCCAATCGCCTCGACCTGGCGCGGGTTTGCGCCCGAGCAGATCACGAAGTAATCGGTGAGCCCGCTGGCCGCGTCGAGCCGCAGGATGCTGATGTCTTCCGCCTTCTTCTCCATGCAAGCTTGCACGGCCATGGCGACTTGCGCCCTCACATCGTTTGCTTTCATGCGTTCGGATTATCTCCTCGTTTTCTCGCGTCCGAATTCGTCTGCCCGGGTCCTTCGTTCTACCGCACTCTTTTGACGCTGGGCCGGGCCGGACGATACAGCCTCTCTTTCCGGATATACTCTGCCACCGCGTCCGGCACCAACTCGGTCAGTTCCTTGTGCTTCTTCATGGCCGTCCGTATCTGCGTCGCCGAAACATCTTCATGCGTCTCGGGCAGCAGATGCAGGCTCACGCCGCGCAGCCGCAGCGGAGCTTCCAGTCCAGTGGCGCGCAACTCCTTCAAGGTAGGGCGCACCCCATCCGGTAGCGACTTCGCCACATCCTCCAGCGAATACCCTGGACGCGCCGCAACGATGAACTCGCACTCGCGCAACAGTTCTTCGGCAAGGTGCCACTTGGCGATGTCACGAAAAGCATCGATGCCGATGAGGAAGTACAGCCGATCGCCGCGCCGCAGTCCCGCCTTCATCTTGCGCACGGTTTCAATCGAATAGCTCGGATGCCGCTCCATATGCGCTCCCGGCTCCGGAGCCTCGAGCAGCGATGGCAGAAAGTCCGGCTCGTCCGCCAACGCCAGCGCCACCATCGAGTAGCGATGGAAGTACGAAGTGACGGGCGTCTTCTGTTTGTGAGGAGGAATGTCGGCTGGAACGAACCAGATTTCCCGCAGCCTGAATCGCTCGGCAGCAGCGCGCGCCACGTTGAGATGGCCGCGATGGATAGGATCGAAAGTGCCGCCGAACAGTCCGATATTCATTCGTTAGCAACCAGCAGTGAGCAACTAGCTGGAACTATGGTCGTACCCTTGAGAATTCCAAATCACGCCAAGCAAGAAACTTAGCACGAAACCGCACGGAGAGAACAAAGCGCTAGCTGCTAGCTGCTAATTGCTGAATTCTTCGCGCCATCTCCCACTTCAACTCCTCGACGCCCTCGCCCGTCACCGCCGAAATCGCGAACAACGCCAGCTTCTTGCGCTTGCAATAGCGCTTCAGCTTGGCCAGCTTGTCTTTGTTCGCCGCGTCGATCTTCGACGCCACCACGATGGTCGGCTTGGTATCCAATCCGGCGCCAAAGTTGGCCAGCTCCTTCGTGATGACCTCGTAGTCCTTCGACGGGTCCGGCCTTCCGCTGGCGTCCGACACATCCACTAGATGGGCCAAAAGCCGCGTGCGCTCGATGTGCCGCAGGAACTGCATGCCGAGACCCGCGCCGTCGCTTGCACCCTCAATCAACCCCGGAATGTCCGCCACCACGAAGCTGAACTCATCGGGCTGATCGCCCACCACCACCACGCCGAGGTTCGGCTGCAGCGTGGTAAACGGATAGTCGGCGATCTTCGGGCGGGCCGCAGAAATCCGTGAAATCAGCGTGCTTTTCCCGGCATTCGGAAAGCCCACCAGCCCGACATCGGCCAGTAACTTCAACTCCAGCCGCAGCGCACGTTCTTCGCCCGGAAATCCTTCCTCGTGCTCCCGCGGAGCCTGGTGCGTTGACGTCGTAAACCGCGAGTTTCCGCGTCCGCCGCGTCCGCCCTTGGCGATGATCACACGCTCATCCGGTCCGGCGAAGTCGTGTACCAGCTCGCCTGTCAGCTCGTCGTACACGATGGTTCCCACCGGGACCTTCAGCACCACGTCTTCGCCCTCGCGCCCGGTGCAGTCCGATCCCTCGCCGTGCCGTCCGCGCTCCGCCTTGTACTCAGGATTGAAGCGGAAGTGCACCAGCGTGTTGTGCTTCTCGCTGGATTCCATGATGACGTCGCCGCCGTGTCCGCCGTCGCCGCCCGACGGGCCGCCCCGCGGCACGAACTTCTCCCGCCGGAACGCGACACAGCCGTTGCCGCCATTGCCCGCCTTCACCCGAATTTTCGCTTGGTCAACGAACATGGAATACCGCTATTCGCCTTTCGCTACTCGCTCTTCGCTGATTCGAAAAGCCTATGCAGCATACTCGAAAACAAGAACGGCCTCGCCGCAGCGAGGCCTGGTTTCTCGACTCGATCCCACGCAGTGTAAGCGCCGAACGAAATCTTCACGTCGCCGAGCGAACAGCGAAAAACGATACGCGACTAGCTTTCCTGCGCAACCACCGACACGAACCGTCCCTGCTGGCCGCGGTCTTTGAACTCCACTACGCCACTGATTTTGGCGAACAGCGTGTCGTCCTTGCCGCGTCCCACGTTGAGACCCGCCTTCAGCGGTGTGCCGCGCTGCCGCACGATGATGGTGCCGCCCGAAACGAACTGGCCGCCAAACGCCTTCACTCCCAGCCGCTGCGCATTCGAATCGCGGCCATTTCGCGAACTGCCTAATCCCTTTTTATGTGCCATATCAAATCCCTACCTTGTTAATCTCGTCATCTTGAGCGGGGCCGCCTGCTTTTGGCGGCGGAGTCGAAGGACCTGCTTTTTCGGCCCCGGACCGAACGCTCTATTCAGCTAAACCTTCGCCGCGCGAACGCAAACTGCCCAGCATCCCGCGCACGGTCTGGAACACTCCGGCATCGAACCGCTTCACCGCCGCCAGCACAGCTACAATCAACTGCCCTAGCAGCATTACGCTTTCAGCGCCTGTCCATCCACGCTGATGCCGGTGATCTTTACCGCCGTAAAGCTCTGCCGATGTCCCTGCAGCTTCTTGTACTGCTTCTTGCGCTTCAGGTGGAACACCAGGATCTTATCGGCGCGGTCGTGCTTCACCACTTCGCCCGACACGAACGCCGCCGCGGGCTTGCTGATCTCGCCCTCGGTCGCGCTCACTGCCAGCACATCGTCAAACTGCACGTTTTCGCCGCTCGACTGCGGCAGCTTCTCAATCTCAATCACGTCTCCGGGTGCGACGCGATACTGCTTCCCACCGGCGCGGATTACCGCGTACATGGCCATCTCCTGAACTATATGGCAATTGCCTAAACGCAACGCCGCGTCCCGCGTTCGAATTGGGACGCTAAATTGTTGATGCACTTGCACTTACCCAGCAGCAGGAAGGAAACCTTCACGGGACCAAGTGCCCCGGCTTACTGGGATGCCCCTGAGGGACACGAGTAGTACAGGCAAACCATTCAATCTTATCGGATTTCCACACCTCGGTCAACGCCCAGTTTTCCCGCGGAGACACAGCCAACGATCAAAAGACGCGGCCCGTCGCGGTTGACTTGTGACTTCGGGATTCATAAGCTTGCAACCTATCTGGGGTGAAGAATGAAGCTGCGTCAACTGGTTTTCGTTCCGGTACTACTCTTTGCCGGCTCGCTATTTGCTTTCCAGGATTCGCACGCAAATCACGCGCAATCCGTGCCCCACGAAAAGCTGGGCACCGTAAGCTTTCCGACTTCCTGCGCTCCTTCGCAGCAGAAGGCGTTCGACCGTGGCGTCGCCCTGCTGCACGACTTCTGGTACGACAAAGCGGAGCAGCAATTCAAAGACGTTATCGCGTCGGATCCGACGTGCGCCATCGCCTACTGGGGCGAGGCGATGAGCATCTGGCATGAGATCTGGGACCGGCCCGGCGCAGCCACCCTGCAACACGGGCTCGAGCTGGTGCAGCAAGGACAGAAGCTGGGTCCAAAGACCCAGCGCGAACGCGACTACCTCGACGCGCTGGCGCTCTTCTACCAGAACTCCGGCAAGTCGAGCTTCGAAGTCCGCGTGAACGCTTATTCGCAGGCGATGGAGAAGTTGCACGAGAAGTATCCGCAGGACCACGAAGCCGCCGCGTTCTACGGATTGTCTCTTCTGGCAGCCGCTCCTCCGCGCGATACCACGTTCGCCAACCAGAAGAAGGCGCTGGCGCTGCTGAATGCCGAGTCTGCCGCTCGTGCCCGACAATCCGGGCGTGGCGCACTACATCATTCATAGCCTGCGACAGTCCGCAGATGGCTGCCGACGGACTTGCAGCAGCCCGGCGTTACGGACAGATTGCTCCTTCGGCTCCCGCACGCAGCCCACATGCCGGGGCACATCTTCGCGCGGCTTGGACTGTGGCAGGAAGACATCGACGCGAACCTTGCGTCGATTGCGGCAGCGGAAGCCTCGGGCTCCTCAGGCCACGAGTTGCATGCCATGGACTTCTTGAACTACGCCTACCTGCAAGTGGGCGAGGACGCCAAGGCGCGCGCGCTGGTGGAGAAGGTCAACAGCATGGACGTCTCCATGGGCCATGACATGCATGAGTACCTCGATATGGCGCGGGCGGGGTTTCCGGCGACGTATGACATCGAGATGAGGCATTGGAAGGAAGCGGCGGCGCTGGAGCCGGCGAAGGGCGCAAGCCGGAGAATGCCGCGATTACCTATTGGGCGCGGGCGGTGGGAAGCGGACACCTGAAGGATGCGGCGGCGGCGAAGCAGGACCTGGCGAACTACGACGCGATGGTTGAGGAGGTAAAGAAGTCGCAGGACGCCTACATGGCGCAGTACATGGACACGGGCCGCGACGAGATTCGCGCGTGGCTGGCGTTTGCCGACGGCAAGAATGATGACGCTGCGAAGATTATGCGGGCGGTCGCCGACAAGCAGGATGCTCATGGCAAGGGTGAAGTCGAGATTCCGGCGCGCGAGATGCTGGCCGACATTCTGCTCGAGTCAGGGCCATCCCGAGCAGGCGCTGGCGGAGTATGAGCGCTCGATGACCATCGATCCGAACCGCTTCAATGGGCTGTATGGTGCTGCGCGCTCGGCTGAGATGACGAAGCAGCCGGCGAAGGCCGACAAGTACTACGCGCAGTTGGTGAAGAACTGCGCGGGATCTCGAGTCGGGGCGTCCGGAACTGGCGAAGGCGAAGGAACAGTTATCCGGAAAGACCGTCGTGAGCGGGGAGTGAGAACTCATCCGTAGTAGCGGAAGTCCTGCCAGAACGCAGGCCATCCGGCCTTGGGAGGGCCACACACATAGATGTCAGGATGGTCGCCTGTCTCCTCGTTCTTCACGTTGTAAGGATTCGGTGTGTGTCCGGCGAGTCGGCAGGACTGAAAGCTTTCATCCATATACTTGCGGCTCAGGCCGAGAATGATGACCGTCTGCGGCGGTGGATCGCCGTAGCCGCGATACCAGAAGGAATTGACGCCGCTGATGGCGTGCGGCAATCCGTATTCCGGTCCGTAGAGATTGATTGCGCCGGCTTCGCCGTAATTCGTGCCGATGATCGCCAGGTGCGCGCGCTCTTCTGGTGTCAGCGTGTCGCGAATGTGCGCCACTTCGGCAACCAGTTCGTGCCAGCCCAGTTGCTCGCGGAAGTCGCCCGTCAGCGAGTTGTTGATCTGCCACCAGGGCGAGTTGAGCGGAGGCAGCGGCAGCCAGAATGCCGTGGTGAACGCGACTTCGAAGATCAGGACCGCCCATGCGCCCCAGCGAACCGTCATCGCCCGGCCGCGACTCATCGTCGCCAGCCACTGCTCGCCCCAGACTGCGCCGCACGCATACAGCATGGGATACGCGGGGCCCATGTAATACCAGCGGCCTTTCGCCACGGTGAACAGCGCCAGGGTTACTACATACATCCAGCCGATCATGCGAAAACGTTTGCCGCGCGGCGGTGCACGAAGCAGAACCATAATCCGGCCAACGCCAATGGGAAGCGCAGGCCGGTCATCATCAACTGCTGCGGAAGAAAATTGGCTGTCCGCCCCTGACGAACGTCGCGGGCATGGATATGGTTCAGAAAGTCGAGCGAGACGAAACTGTGCTGCGCCTGCCAAATCACGTTTGGCAACCAGATCAGCACCGACAGGGCGACCCCGATCCACAGCCACTTGCTGCGCAGGTAGCGGCGCGCGTCGGTGAGCAGCACCGCCGCCACAATGGACAACGCGAAGAAGCCCATCGTGTACTTGCACATCATGCCGAAGCCGATGCCGGCGCCGATCGCCACCCACCAGCGCGCATCCTCGGACTGGAGCAGCCGGACGACGAAATACGCGGTCATCACCCAGGCCAGCGCGTCGAAGGCGACGTACATCATCTGGTATCCGCCACCTAGCACAAACGGAAGCGCCGCTACTGCGGCCACAAGTTGCGCCCCGCGCCGCGCGCCCATTTCGCGGGCCATCAGGCCGACGAGCACCACGGTGATGGCCTGCGCGACGTTCGCGAAGAATCGAAAGCCGCGGAGCGAAGTGCCAAACAATTCCAGCGAGATACGCCCGAAGAATGGCGTCACTGGCGGATACGCGGGGAATCCCCAGGCCAGGTGGCGCGCATCTTCGAGCGTCGCCAGTTCGTCGCGGTTCCACCCGTAGCGATTACCAAGAATCAGGTGAACAACGACCGAACCAAGCGCAAGGTAAACCAGCAGCGCCGTGTCACTCGACCACGGCGAAGTAGCGGGTGCGTCAATTCGGCGGTCCGTTGCGGCAGAAGACATGATTGGCTGATAGTTTGACCGAGCAGCGGCCGGATTGCAATCGGCGCAGCCTGCTACGATTACGCTGTGTCCGGGCTGCTGGAAATGCAGAATCTCACGGTCGATTTCGCCACCCCGCAGGGCAGTGTGCGCGCGGTGCGCGACCTCAGCTTTGCCATCGCTCCCGGCGAAGTGCTGGGACTGGTCGGCGAGTCCGGCTCGGGTAAGTCAGTGTCGTCGCTGGCGATTTTGCGTCTATTGCCGCCGCAGGCCCGCATGAGTGGGCGAATCATCTTCAATGGCGACGACCTGCTGGCGCTACCCGAGGACCGAATGCGCGCCATTCGCGGGGCCGGCATTAGCATGATCTTCCAGGAACCCATGACCGCGCTGAATCCGGTCATGCGCATCGGCGACCAGGTGGCCGAGGCAGTGCTGGCGCATCCGGAAGTGCTTCCCGGGTTAGCGCCCAAAGAACGGGCGCGAACCCGGGGCACCCAGAAGAAGGTCAGCAAGGCCGATGCGTGGCGCATCGCCGTCGAGGCCCTTCGTACGGTGGCCATTCCCGAGCCCGACCGTCGCGCGCGGGATTATCCCCACCAGCTTTCAGGCGGCCAGCGCCAACGCGTCATGATCGCCATGGCAATCGTCAACCGGCCGCAATTGCTCATCGCCGACGAGCCAACGACGGCGCTCGACGTGACGATCCAGGCGCAGGTGCTCGACCTGCTGAGCGAGCTGCGGCAGAAATTTTCGTTGGCCATGCTGTTCGTGTCGCACGATCTCGCGGTGGTATCGCAGGTGTCGCACCGCATCGCCGTGATGTACGCCGGGAGCCTGGTGGAAATCGGCACGGCGGAGCAGGTATTTTGGCCACGCAGTTCACCCTTACACCCGCGGATTGCTGCGTTCGGTCCCGACGCTGCGCAGCGATCGCAGCCAGCCGCTGCTCACCATTGAAGGGTCCGTCCCGCCCGTCGTCGAGCCCGCCGCCCGGCTGCGCATTTGAACCGCGTTGCGATTGGCGTGTACCATCTTGCTCGCAAGCGTTACCATCGCTGGTCGAGGTCGGTGCAGGACATTTGGCCCGCTGCCCGGTCGTGACACCGGAAACCCGTTAATCATGCGCCTTCTTTTGATCAGCGACATTCACGCCAACCTGGAAGCTTTCGAAGCCTGCATGGCGGCTGCGCCCGCCCATGACCGCGTCGTGAACCTCGGCGACGTCGTGGGCTACAACGCCAGCCCCAACGAGATTTGTGCGCGCGTCATTGCCATGAATGCGCCCATCGTCCGCGGCAACCACGATCGCGCCTGCGCCGGACTCAGCGACTTGAAGGAGTTCAACCCGGTGGCCGCGATCTCGGCCTACTGGACCCGCAACTCTCTTACCCCGGAGCACCTTGAATGGCTGAAGGCGCTGCCTATGGGCCCGCTCCGGGTGGACGACCTTCCCGGCATGGAGTTCGTCCATGGCGCTCCGCTCGACGAAGACGAGTACTTGCTCAACACCGCCGCCGCCGATGACAACCTCGACTTGCCCGGACACGCGCCCCTGATTTTCTTCGGCCACACCCACATTCAGGGCGGCTTTGTGGATGAAGACGGCGAGTCAGCGCCCTTTCGTCCCGAGTACAACGCTCTGGCGGGACCGGTGGAATACAAGATGTGGCTGACGCCGGGAGTAAAGTACCTGATCAATCCCGGCTCGGTCGGCCAGCCGCGCGACAGCGATTGGCGGGCCGCCTTCGCTCTTTATGAAAGCAACGGCGGAGCCTTGTCGAGCGTGACGTTCTATCGCGTCCCTTACGACATCAAGTCCGCGCAGGCGCGAATTCTTTCAGCGCAATTGCCAGACCGTCTCGCCGCGCGCCTCCAACTCGGGCGCTAGCCGTCTGGTGTCGTAAAGTACATTCATGCCTTCTCACGATGACGCCAACCACAGCCTGTTCGAACGCGCGGAGCCGAGCCGCTCCGCGCCAGGTCTTGTGGCGCACATCGATGGCGGTGCCCGCGGCAACCCGGGCCCGGCGGGCTTCGGCGTGGTGCTCTACGACGCCTCTGGGCGGACGGTCGCCGAGCTCAGCGAATACCTCGGCAAGCAAACCAACAATTATGCGGAGTACTCCGGGCTGCTGGCCGCGCTCGACTATGCGCTGCAACACGGCGTCGCGGCGCTCAAGGTGTTTAGCGATTCCGAGCTCATGGTCAAGCAGATCAAGGGACAATACAAGGTGAACAATCCGGCGCTCAAGGAGCTCCATGCCAAGGCGCGCGGCATGATCGGCCGGCTCGACTCATTCGCCATCACGCACGTCCTGCGCGAGAAGAACCGCGACGCCGACCGGTTGGCGAACCAGGCGATGGACCGCGGCATGGGACGCGCATCTGACAATGTGGGACAACCGACCGCTACGCGCGAGGTTAACGGAGTCGTCCGCAACGGGGTGGTGGAGTTTCTCGGTACGACGCTCCCGAATGGAACGTTCGTGAAGGTGCGGGCGGCGAAGCCCTGAGTGCGCTCGAATCAGCTCAGCGTTGCGCGCAGCGCCTCAGACAACTCAGGATGTTGAAAGCGAAAGCCGGCAGCTTGCAGCTTCTCGGGCTCCACCCGTGCTGAAGCCAGCAGCAGCGCGTCGCCCATCTCGCCAAAGAGCGCACGCACCACAAAAGCCGGCAGCGGAAACACTGTTGGCCGATGGATCTCCCGTCCCAACGCGCGCACGAATTCGGAGTTGCGCACGGCCTGCGGGGCAACCGCATTGACTGGTCCTCGGAGTTCGTCGTTCGTGAGCGCGAAGAGAAACGCGCCCACGACGTCGTCAAGCGTGACCCAGCTCCAGTATTGCCGGCCATTGCCGACCGGCCCGCCGAGACCCAGGCGAAACGGCGTCAGCATCGCCGCCAACGCGCCGCCTTCTTTCGCGAGCACGACCCCGATGCGAACGTGAACCACCCGAAGCCCCGCATCCGCAGCAGGCGCAGCCGCCGATTCCCACTCCTGGCAAACCTCGGACAGGAATCCGCTACCCGCCGGGCTCTCTTCGGTGAGCTCTTCGTCGCCCCGATTGCCGTAATACCCGATCGCCGACGCGGCCACAAATACTCTCGGCGCGCCCGTCTGACGAAACGATTCTGCAGCCGCAATGGCAAGGGTACGCGTGCCCTGCACGCGGCTCTGCCGCACCTCGCGCTTGAACTTGTCAGTCCAATAGCCCGAGATATTTTTCCCCGCAAGATGGACGACGGCGTCGAAGCCCTCCAATCCGTGCGGATCGAGGGGCTGCGCCGGGTCCCACTGCACCTGGTCACCGGCCGCAGGGCGTCGCACCAGCGCGGCCGTAGTATGTCCGGCAGCGACGAGCGCGGGCCGCAGCGCGCTGCCGATGAGGCCGGAAGCGCCGCTGATCAGGATTTGCATGTGATGGCCCTCTCGCTCGATTGTAGAGCCCCTAACCGCGTCAGGCCGGTCACTCATAGTCCCTGCGTGACCGCGAGTAACTTGTCGCAGCGGCATCCAGCCAGAGGTCGCAACTTGCGTATAATCGGTCATGGCGACTTTCGGCCAGCAGATCCGAACCAACGTCCTTACGGTGACCAAGTTTCGCGATCTCCTGCGCAAGATTCGCGCCTATCGTCCCAACGACGATCTGGCGCTGGTCAAGAAAGCCTACGACTTCTCCCTCCGCCACCATCAGGGCCAGACCCGCGCCTCCGGCGAGCCCTATCTCATTCATCCCCTTGAAGTTGCCTCGGTGCTGGCCGACATGCAACTGGACACCACGGCAGTTGCCGCCGGCCTGCTCCACGACTCCATCGAAGACACTCCGGTCACGGTCGACGACATCCGCAACGAATTCGGCGAGCAGGTTGCGCACATCGTCGAGGGCGTCACCAAGATCAGCAAAATCGAGTTCGCTTCCCGCGAAGAGGCCCAGGCCGAGAGCGTCCGCAAGATGGTGCTGGCCATGGTGGACGACATTCGCGTGGTCATGATCAAGCTGGCCGACCGCCTGCACAACATGCGCACCCTCGAACACCTTTCGCCCGAGCGGCAGGTCAAGATCGCCCGCGAGACGCAGGAGATTTACGCCCCCATCGCGCACCGGCTGGGCATGGGCAAGATCCGCGGCGAGCTCGAGGACCTTGCCTTCCAGTACGTTGACCCCATCGCTTATAACCAGGTCAAGGACGCCATCGAATCCAAGCGCAAGGAGGGCGAAGCCTTTCTGGCGCAAGTCCAGACCGTTATCGAGCAAAAGCTCCGCGAGAACAACATCGAAGCCGCGCGTAGATTCGCGCATCAAGCGCATCTACAGCATCTGGCAGAAGCTGCAGAAGCAGCACATCTCGGTCGACCAGATCTACGACATGATGGCGCTGCGCATCATCACGCAGTCGGTGAACGATTGCTACGCCGTGCTGGGACTCATCCACAACCAGTGGCGACCCGTGCCGGGGCGCATCAAAGACATGATCGCCATGCCGCGACCCAATCTCTACCAGTCGCTGCATACCACCGTGATGACCGAAACCGGCCATGCCTTCGAAGTCCAGATTCGCACCGAAGAGATGCACAAGATGGCCGAAGAAGGCATCGCGGCCCACTGGAAATATAAGGACGGGCCGATCGCCGCGGTGGACGAGAAGCGTCTGGCCTGGCTGCGGCAGGTTGTCGAGTGGCAGCGCGAAGTCCCCGACCCAAACGAATTTCTCTCCACCCTCAAAATCGACCTTTACCCCGACGAGGTCTACACCTTTTCTCCGAAGGGCAGAATCGTCATCCTCCCGCGTGACGCGACGCCGGTGGACTTCGCCTACACCATTCACTCGCAAGTGGGCGACACCTGCGTGGGGGCGAAAGTGAACGGCCGCATCGTGCAGTTGAAGTACAAACTACGCTCCGGCGACATTGTCGAAATCCTCACTCAGCCCGGACATCATCCAAGCCGGGACTGGCTGGGATTCGTCAAGGCGTCGCGCGCACGCCAGAAGATCAAGCACTGGCTCAAGATCCACCAGCGCGAGCGCGCCATAGAAATCGGCCGCAAGCTCATCGAGAAGGAAGCCCGCAAATACCGCATCGCGCTCAAGGAAATCAGCGAGGCTGAGCTGACCAAGGTGTCCACCGAGAACGGCCTGGGGCGGCCCGATGATCTGCTGGCCGCCATTGGATACGGAAAGTTTTCCGCGCGCTCCATTCTGGCGCGTCTGGCTCCCGCTAGTGCCGCCAGCAACGTGCCCACGCCCGAGACCGAAGATCAGCCCTCGGGATTCACCAGCGTCGTGAGGAGGGTGTTCGGCGGCGAAAGCCCGGCCATCACCGTCAAGGGCCACGACGACCTGCTGGTGTACCGCGCGCGATGTTGCAACCCGATTCGCGGCGAAGAGATCATCGGCTACGTCACCCGCGGCAAGGGCGTCGCGGTGCATTCCAAAACCTGCAAGAACGTCGAGAACCTCATGTACGAGCCCGAGCGCCGCATCGCGGTAGCGTGGGGCAAAGACGGCACCGTCGGAACTGCCCAGCCCTGGCAAACCGGCTTCCCGGTCAAACTCGTGGTGCTCTGCGACAACCGCCCGGGCATGCTGAAGGGCATTACCGCCATCATCAGCGACGCCAACACCAACATCCGCAACATCGAAGCCAAGACCGCAGAAACTCACGCCACGGTTGACATCATCGTCGACATCGCCGACCTCAAGCACCTCGAGCGCATCGTCACAGGCGTGCGCAAAATTCCTGGTGTCCGCGAAGTGCAGCGGGTGCAGAAGGTATAGCGCGTGTCGCCCGTACATCGCATCGCGCTCGCCAATCTTCGATTTCCGGCCACGCCCGACGATTCGATAGAAGCTGCGCGGAGCGCCGTGGCCCAGGCGTCTGGCGAGGGCGCCGAGCTAGTTTGTTTTCCGGAGTGCTTCGTGCCCGGCTATCGAGCGGCGGGAAAGGCGATGCCCCCTCCGAATACGGTGTTCCTCGATCGCGCCTGGTCCGCCGTCACTGAGTCCGCGGCGCGAGCGGGGATTACGGTCATTCTCGGAACCGAGCGCATCGTCGACGGCGGACTTTTAGCGTCGGCGTTGGTGATTCAACGCGGTGGCGCGATTGCCGGCTTCCAGGATAAAGTCCAGCTCGATCCATCCGAAGACGGCACCTACTCCGCCGGAACAGAAAGGCGCGTCTTCGAAGCCGGCTGCTTGAAGTTCGGCATCGTCATCTGTCACGAAGGATGGCGTTACCCCGAGACCGTGCGCTGGGCCGCGTCACGCGGAGCGCATATCGTGTTTCATCCGCATTTCGGGGAAGCCGAACCCGGAGAGTTCGTGCCTTCAACCTTCGCGGATCCCGCTAATACATTTCACGAAAAAGCGATGCTGTGTCGCGCCGCCGAGAATACCTGTTACTTTGCGAGTGTCAACTACGCGAGCGCGGGCTCGCCCACCACATCGGCCGTGGCGAATCCCGACGGAACGCTACTCGCCTGGCAGCCTTACGGCGTCGAGGGGTTGCTGATCGCCGACATCGCCACCAACCTTGCCACCGGACTGCTGGCCTCGCTCTGCAAGTATGGCTAGGCAGCGGGCCGGGGCGCACCGCGCTACTTCTTCGCCGCCTTCACCCACGCCAGCACTTCCTCCGCATGCCCTTCCGGCTTCACCGGCGAGAACACATGTACGATCTTGCCATCTGGCCCGATGAGGAACGTGCTGCGCACGATGCCCATGACCTTCTTGCCGTACATGTTCTTTTCCTTGAGAACGTCGAACAGCTTGGCGACTTCTTTCTTGTCGTCGGCCAGGAGGGCGAAGGGCAAGTCTTCTTTCTCTTTGAACTTCAACTGGGCCTTGGGCGTGTCGGGCGAGATGCCGAGTACCACCAGCCCAGCTTTCTGCAATTTCGCGTATGCGTCGCGGAACCCGCGCGCTTCTATCGTTCAACCGGGCGTATTAGCTTTAGGATAGAAGAACAGCACCACGTGCTGTCCGCGGAACTGTTCGAGTGAAACCGGGTTTCCGTTTTCGTCGGGCAGGGTAAAGGCTGGAGCTTTCTTGTTGGTTTCCATGACGCATTATTTGTACCGCAAATCGGCGCGTCGGGCTATCGCTGGGATCACGGCGATTTTCCTGGCAGTCGCAATCGGCGCGGCACAGCAGCGCCCGACCGCGACTACCGCCAAAAAGTCGAAGCGCGGTCCCCGCGCCATCGCCGTCGTCGAATTCCTTCCTAGCGGCGGCATGCGACTCGTGCCCATCGCCCTCTGGATCGACGGCCGCTATTACGACGCCAGCCAATACGGAGCCAACCCCGAGCCCATGGCCGTCGAGCCCGAGACCGTGTACGAAGCGCAAAGCCTCGGCGAGCCAACTGGGACCTTCACCATTACCGAGCCGCGACAAGTCAAAGGCTCCTGGATCGCCGAAGGCACCTGGCGGCCGCACCTTGCCATGGACGAGCAACTTGCGGCACGGGCCGCCAAGGAAGCCGCCAACAAACCCAAGCCCGAGCCCGGCAAAACCATCTTCACCGACGATGCCGGAGATGGCCGTCCCGTGCTCAAGCGCGCCCCCGGCTCCGGCGGCGATTCTGCCAGCACCACTAAGCCGTCGCAGTCCACTACGTCCACCGATCCTGACAGGCCGACGATGAAGCGCCCCGCCGATGACTCGAGTTCGAACCCTTCGGGCGGATCTTCCGGAGGCGGGACTTCCACCGCCGCATCGCAAACCCGCGTGGACGATACCGATCCTAACCGGCCCGTGATGAAGCGGGCGTCCCCGTCGGCGACGACTCCCGCGGCCAGCACGAGTTCCGATTCTGGCCAGATGTCGATGACGCAGGCCGCAGCGGCCTCGGATGACAACGATCCCAACCGGCCCGTACTCAGCCGCACAGCCAAGTCGAAGCCTCAGGTCACCAGCGACGCGATGTCTGCGAAGAACGACGCGCCCTTCGCTGCCGGCACGAAGGACGCGAGGGCCTACCCCGCAATTTCCGACGCCAGCGACTATCGCGGTCGCCCGCTGTTGTTCGCGATGTCGCCAGGCGAACGGCAAACCCAGGAACAGCAGGTGCTGAAGCTGGCGATGAACGAAATCCGCGCGTATGCCGCCAAGCACAACGGCCCGGCAATCCCCAAAACGGCCGCGATCACCGACTTCGACGCGCGCGCCTTTGACCTCGACTACAGCAGCTCGCCAACCATCGTGCTCACCGCCAAGCTGCCGGTCGCGGCGTCGGTCGCGCCTCCCGCGAAAGGTTCTGCAGCGAAGGGTCCAGCAGCGAAAAGCCCAGCGGGAAAAAGCGCGACTACGGGAGACTTCACCTACTTCGTCACCATCGTCGCCAAGGTCAACATCAACGATCAGCCGCAGAAGATTTTTTCCTCCGTGACCGACACTCGACACCTCGATGCCTATTCCCGCATGGAGTTAATCGACGCCGTGGATGCCGACGCCAACGGCCGCGGCGATCTGCTCTTCCGGATGTACTCAGACACGGGCATTTCCTACGGTCTGTACCGCGTGTCTCCCTACCAGATTGAAAAGATTTTCGAGGGCGGCTCATCGCTGTAGGAGTAAGCGCGCCAGTTCCATGCCCTGAAGTTGTGATGACCGCGCAGGCGATGCTCGCCCGCGAACTGCGATGACTCACAAGACCTACTTCTTCTTGCCTGCCAGAAACCGCGCCCGATCTTTTTCCGTATCGATCTCGCCCGCGACCACGGCATACAGCTCATCTACTGACGAGCACCGGTCCGCCGCACGCTTCACCACGACCTTCGCGATCGGCCCGATGAATGCCGCCAACTCCCGGCTCACGGAATCCAACTCCGCAGGCTGCAGCTTGCTTTGCCGCGACGGATCGCTCCCCGGCCGCGGCGTGCCCGCGCCCGACGCCGGCTTGCCGCTCGGCGTCAGCGCCGGAATCGTCGGCGCCACGATCGAAAGCTGCGCAATGGTCTGCGCTTCCTCGTACGAAACATCACTGAGATCGGCAGAAAATTCCGCCGCCGTCTGGTAACGCATCGCCGGGTCTTTTTCCATCGCCTTCACGATCGTCCCGCACAGCGTCAACGGCAGCGCCGGGTTCAGCTCCGCCGGATGCCTCAGCGGTGAATTCACGTGGCCGCGCATGATCTCGTAATCCGTGCCCGAATACGGTGTCCGCCCGGTCAGGATCTCGTACAGCATCGCGCCCGTCGAATACATATCCGCGCGCGCATCCACCCGCTCGCCGCGCACCTGCTCCGGAGACATGTAATGCAGCGTTCCCAGCACGTGCCCCGGCCGCGTTGAACTCGCGTCCGTCGTGCTGAACGCCAGCCCGAAGTCCAGCAGCTTGGCCTCGCCCTGCGGGGTAATCACAATGTTCGATGGTTTGATGTCGCGATGAATCACACCGCGCGCATGCGCGTACTCCAGCGCAGAGAGCACTTGCCGCACATAGTCGATGCCCTCCACCGGACGCCGCGGCCACGGCGAGCGCATCTTCATCTGCAGGTCCTGGCCCTCGACGTACTCCATCACCATGGCCACCTGCTCGTTCAACTGGAACGCCGTATGCATCTGCGCGATGTGCGGATGCGACAAGCTCGCCAGCACCCGAATCTCGCGCAGGAAACGCTCCGAGAGCTCCGCACCGTCGCGGTCCGAGCGCAGCAGCTTCAGTGCCTCGGTGCGCTGCGAGATCACATGCCGCACCTTGTACACCTCGCCGATGCCGCCGTGCCCAAGCTGGCTGAGCACCTCGTAATCGCCAACGGTTTGCCCTGGCGTTAGCGCCATGTCACGCGCTCCTGCACGCCGATCTCAGTGAATTGCATGTGCTCTTTCCCCACGATGGTTGATCTATTCTGGGGAATGTACGGAACAAACGCAAGCGTTGGATTTCGCCGGGCTCGCGACTGGCCTTCGTGGCACCACGTCCGCTATCGTCGCTTGCTCGATCCCCCCAGCAGCGAACCCAGCACTCCGCGCACAATCTGTCGCCCCACTGTGCTTCCAATCGTTCGCGCAGCGCTTTTTGCCATGGCCTCTCCCAGCGAGTCACCGCGCCGCCCGCCTTTGCTCCCGCCCAGCCCGAGTGAATCCAGCGACGGCAACTTCGAATACCAGGGTTGGTCCTGCCCCTGCGTCGCTGGAGTTCCCGCAGCAGCCGGTTGTCCCGCCCGCCCCTTCAAAATCTCATAAGCTGATTCCCTGTCCACCGCATTCTCATACACGCCCGCCACCAATGACGATTGCATCAGCTCCGCGCGCTGCTTCCGGCGTGATCGGTCCGATCTGCCCCCGCGGCGGACACACCATCGCCTGCTCCACCACTCCCGGCGTGCCCTTCTCGTCGAGAAACGACACCAGCGCCTCGCCTACTCCCAGCTCAGTGATGTTCTTCTCCACATTCAGCTTGGGGTTCGTACGGAACGTCTGCGCCGCCGCCTTCACCGCCTTCTGGTCTTTCGGAGTGAACGCCCGCAGCGCATGTTGCACCCGGTTGCCCAGCTGCCCGAGCACCGCATCGGGAATATCCAGCGGGTTCTGCGAGACGAAATAAACTCCCACTCCCTTCGACCGCACCAGCCTCACGATCTGCGTAACCTTGTCGGCCACCACCGATGGCAGGTCGTTGAACAGCAGATGCGCTTCGTCGAAGAAGAACACTAGCTTCGGCTTGTCCGGATCGCCCACCTCCGGCAGCTTCTCGTAAATCTCCGTCAGCAGCCACAGCAGCAGCGTGGCATACACCCTCGGAGACTGGATCAGCTTGTCCGACGCCAGGATGTTCACCACCCCGCGTCCCTTCGCGTCGGTTTGGATCAGGTCATCGATATTCAGCGCCGGCTCGCCGAAAAACTTGTCGCCGCCTTCCTGCCCCAGCGTCACCAGCCCCCGCTGGATAGCCCCCACGCTTGCCGCCGAAATATTGCCGTACTCGGTCTGCAGCGCTTTTGCCTGCTCGCCGACATACTGCAACATCGCCTGCAGGTCTTTCAGGTCGAGCAGCAGCAGCTTATGGTCATCGGCAATCTTGAACACCAGCGACAGCACCCCCGTCTGCGTGTCATTCAGGTTCAGCAGGCGACTGAACAGCAGCGGTCCCATCTCGCTCACCGTCGTACGCACCGGATGCCCCTGCTCCCCGAACACGTCCCAGAACGTCACCGGCGACCCTTCGTAGCCGAAGCCCTCGATCCCCAGTTTCTTCACCCGCTCGGCGATCTTCGGGCTTTCCTTCCCAGCCTGGCTGATGCCCGATAGGTCGCCCTTCACGTCCGCCGCAAACACTGGCACGCCTGCCCGGCTGAACGCCTCGGCCATCACCTGCAGCGTGACCGTCTTTCCCGTCCCGGTGGCGCCTGCTACGAGTCCATGCCGGTTCGCCATCTGCGGCAGCAGGTATTGCGGTTCTTGACTCTTTGCGATGAGCAGCGGCTCAGCCATTGGGTTCCTCTCGAATGGGATTGTGCGGCGCCAGCGGGGGTTACTCGCCGCCTCAGATGTCTGCATTCTAATATGCTCCGCCCGCTCCTCCCCGAAACAATCCCCGGCGCTCGGTGTTCATGTGCTTTATTTCCCGATAAGATAGTCATTTGCAGCCTCTGAGCTGCATCCGTACGGTCTCCTGGGGGACAGGCTTGCGCTTTCTCGCTCTTCTTCTTTCACTTGCAGCTCTTGTCGGCATCACCGCTTGTGGCGGCGGCAGCTCAACCGCCACCGTCACCGCGATCTACTATGTCCTGCACGCCCACCGCGGTCCAGTCCGGACAAACCAGCCAATGCACCGCTACTGTGACTGGCACCGGCAACTTCCTCACCAGCGTGACCTGGGCTGCCAGCGCCGGCACCATTGATACCACCGGCCTGTTTACCGCCCAGGCTGTGACCGCCAGCACCCAGGTCACCGTCACGGCCATCTCCAATCAGGACACCTCCCAGAACGCCACCGCCATCATCACCGTCACTCCCGTCACCGCTATCGCCGTAAGCTGCACCCCAACCATCATTCAGTCGCTGCAGACCAGCCAGTGCAATGCCGTCGCCAACGGCGTCACCACGACTGCCGTCAATTGGTCCAGCAGCATCGGCGTGATCTCGGTATCCGGACTTTTCACCGCGCCAACCGTGCCTGCCACGACCGCGGTCACCATCACCGGCACCACGCAGGTCACCAATGTCGTCGGAACCGCGACAGTCAACGTCAACGTGAACAACACCGCGCCCATCGCCGTTGACGGCGGCCCCACGGTCAACGGCTCCTCCATCAACTATCCCAACGGAGCCTACGTCACCGCGACGGTCTGCGTGCCCGGCACCACCACTTGCAGCACCATCGATCACGTCCTGGTTGACACTGGCTCGGTCGGCTTCCGTGTCCTCGGCTCCGCGCTCGGCAGCCTCACGCTCACGCCGCAGACCGCTTCCGACGGCAATCCCATGGCTGAGTGCTACATCGCGCCCAGTGGATACGCTTGGGGATCGGTCGCGCTCGCCAAAGTGCAGGTCTCCGGCGAGATCGCCGCGTCGATTCCGGTCGAGGTCATCGCGCCGACGAACTTCGCTGCCGCGCCGCCCAGTTGCACCGGACAAACCACCGGCAGCGCGCTCAGCACCGTCACCGCGCTCAAGGCCAAGGGAATTTTAGGCGTCGGCGTCTTCCCGCAGGATTGCGGCGCCACCTGTACCGCCAGCTCACAGAGCACATATTTCAGCTGCCCAATGGCGGGATGCGCGCCTCTCCCCGCGACCATCGCGCAGCAGGTATCGAACCCGGTCGCCGCCTTCCCCAACGACAATAACGGCAGTGAAATCCAGCTTCCGCCCGTCGTCGCCGGAGGCGCCCAGACCGCGCAAGGCACGCTGATCTTCGGCATCGGCACGCAGAGCAACAACGGACTCGCCAGCGCTGCCATCTACGGCGTCACCACTTCGGGAGCGAATCCCGGCTCGCTCCTCGCCACCTATAACAGCAACGCGTATGCCGGAACCTTCAGCAGCGGCGCTGACGCCAACTACTTCCTTACTCCCGCCATCACCAGCTACCCGGCCTGCAGCAACGCCGGATACTATTGCCCGAGCTCGCAGCAGACTGCCTCAGTCAATATCGCGGGCACCAACGCCGTTACCGGCACCGTCACCCTGACCACCGACAACGCCGACACGTTGTTCCAGTCGGGCATGTTCGCCTTCTCGACCCTCGGGGGCCCCGCCGGCACGCGTCCCAACCCGATTACCTTCGGACTGCCATTCTTCTACGGCCACAACGTCTTTACCGCCCTCAGCGGCGCGACGACCCCCGGCGGAACAGGACCCTACGTAGCGTTCTAGTTTCTTGGGGAGGTACCCCCCCTCCCCCTATGGTTTTGTAAAATCCTCTTTCTAATGGAGTTAGGGGACGGTGTGCGGGCAAAATATTCATAACAAAAGAGTTACACGCAAAGTCCTCGTTCCAAAGGGGATATGGAGCCATTTTTTCCTCAGGCGGCATTGTCGGAGGAACCCGGCGTTACGGTGAGAGTAGCAGGAGCGTCGGTTGCGAAGGGCCGGAGAACTGCAGTAGAAGCCATCTTCGTTGAGATGGTCGCAGGTACGGTAGGGCATGGTGCCTCCAAAATATGGGCTAGCCGCTTTTCGCTCTTCGCGAGAGGTGGAGCGGGAATTGATACAGGCCGTCGGTATGCCTTCGGCAGTGTTCGAGTTGAGGTAACCTCTGCTTGGTTACCTTGCGCCTATTCGATTTTGCGCGTCAAGAGAAAAGTGGGGAAAAAGTGGGCGGCAACCCCGAAATGGGAACCGGCGAAACAACCACAACAGCGGCACAGAGGACGATTGAGCAATACGGCGAGAGCGATATCCACCACGACGGTCACCGAGCCCACGGTGGGTCGGATGGCTGCGGGCCGTCAGGCCCGGGTTAGCGCGCAGAATCGGGACGCTAACCCGGGCACCAGACGAAACGATGGGGTTATCGCATTACCGGCCGGAGCCCACGGTTTCCAGCGGACGCGGCTGGTACTCTCCCTCGTCGAGCGTGGCGGTGTGATCGAAGGAGTGCCCGGTCACGAGACCGACGACAAACCAGCCGAGCACGAGGGCCCCGAAGGCGAAGAGCGTATCGCCGAACATGCGCATCCAGCGCAGGCGGATCAACATGGGAGTCTGCATGAACTCGGACGAGCGGGCATACCAAGTGCCGTACTCCACCGAGGCCCAGGCCTGGAACAAACCGATGGGCAGCATGCTCAACAAGACCATGGCCGCCAGCCCGATGTTGATGGACCAGAAGGCGATGGCGAGCGGACGGTCTTTCCACATCAGGCCGGGCCGCAGTGCGCGCAGGCAGAAGAGCATCAGGCCGAGTCCCAACATGCCATACACGCCGAACAGCGCGGTGTGTCCGTGAACCGGAGTGAGGTTCAGTCCTTGTACGTAGTAGAGCGCGATGGGCGGGTTGATCATGAAGCCGAACAGGCCGGCGCCGACGAAGTTCCAGAACGCGACGGCGATGAAGAAATAGATCGGCCACTTGTAGGCACTGATCCATGGACTGTCGGCAGTACCGCGCGTCAGGCGAATGTTCTCCCATGCCTCGAAGCCGATGAGCACCAGCGGCACGACTTCCAAGGCGCTGAAGACCGCTCCCAAGGCCAATGCGGAGTTGGGCATTCCGGTGAAGTAGAGGTGATGGAAGGTCCCGATGATTCCGCCGGAGAGGTAGACGGCGGTCGAAAACAAAACCGAGCGCGTGGCAGTGGACACGGACAACAGCTTGAGCCGGGTGAGCAGAAAAGCTATGACCACGGTGGCGAACACTTCAAAGAAGCCTTCGACCCACAGGTGAACTACCCACCAGCGCCAGTATTCGGCCTGGATCAGTGGGCTGCGCTGGCCGTACATTAGGCCGGCTGCGTAAAACAATGGGATGGCGATGCTGGAGATGAGGAACAACATCAACAGCGAATGATTTTCGTCGTGCCGCGCCAGCGCTGGCTTGATACCGCGCCACATCAGCCACAACCAGAACGTGAGTCCGACGAATAGAAGGATCTGCCAAAGGCGTCCGAGATCGACGTATTCGTAGCCTTGCGATCCCAGCCAGAACCACATGTTGCCAAGCTTCTGCTGGATGCCCATCCACTCGCCGGCGAGCGAGCCCACGACCACGGCGACGACCGCGACGAACAGGACGTTTACTCCCAGCCGCTGCCCTTTCGGTTCAGCGCCGCTGACGGCGGGCACGATGTAGAGACCTGTTGCGAGCCAGGAGGTGGCGATCCAGAAGATGCCGATTTGCAAATGCCAGGTACGTGCGATGGAATACGGCAAGAACTTGGCCAGAGGGATTCCGTAGAAACCGTTGCCCTCGACGCCGTAGTGGGCGACGATAGCTCCCAGCGCCACCTGCACGACCCAAAGTGCCGCCACCACGAAGAAGTATTTGACCGTGGCCTTCTGCGAGGGCGTGGGATGCAAGCCGAGTAGGGGATCGCGCCGAGGCACGATGCCGCTGGAAGGAGTATGGTCCTGCGATGCGAAGTACCAAACCATGCCGCCAACCGCCGCCAGAAGGAGTACGAAGCTGACGACGCTCCACACGACGGTACCGCCGGTTGGCCGATTGCCGATGAGCTCTTCATGCGGCCAATTCTGCGTATAGGAAACATCCTGGCTAGGGCGATTGGTGCTCGCAGCCCAAGCCGTCCACCAGAAAAACGTTGCCATCTCGCGTTGTTTCGTCGTGTCTTTCAACGCGCCGGGGGGAATAGCGTAGGCGTTGCGTCCGTTGCCGTAAATGTCGGCGTAGTAAGCGGCCAGTTCGTCAAAGGCGGCGGCACGGTCGTCGTCGAGCACGATGGTATCGGTGGCTGCGTTGTAGGTATTATGGCGCGTCACTTCGGTGAGTCGGCCCTGTAAGGCTGCCCGCGACTCCGCCGGCATGGCGGAATAGTTGGCGAATCCCTGCTGTTTGGCCCAGCGATCGAGAACGATCACGGACTGGCGGTGAAGATAGTCGGCGCTCCAGTCGGGAGCGACATAGGCGCCGTGGCCCCAGATGGTGCCGATCTCCTGGCCGCCGGTGGACTGCCACACGTTTTGCCCGTTGCGAATGGTTTCGCCTGTGAACAGCAAGCGTCCGTCGGCAGTGACGACTTTGCCGGGTGTGGGCGGGCCGTTGACGATGCCTTTGTAGCCGACGACGCCAAGCACCGTAAAGGAAATGAACATGATCAGCCCGAGGGCGATCCAGAGCTTTCTGTATTGCATGAAAAATGTACCTCCAAATTTATGAATTGCCCGCTGACTCGCATGTCACCGTTTATTTACCGGCTTGCATGGCAACGGCGCGCGGGAAGAGAACATTGTTTTCGAGATGAATGTGCTGATGGAGATCGGATTCAAAACCCTGGAGCGCCTGATACAGCGTGCGATAACTGATGCAAGCGTCGTCCGGAAGCGCGTATTCGCGGGTGATGGAGCGCAGCGAACGCAAAGCTTCACCGGCGCCGTCGTGTTCCTGCATCATCATGCGCACGGGATTCATGACGGTGCCGAACATCGCGGGGGGAGCGGGTTCTCCGGCCAGCGTGCTTTCCTCCATCAGGAGCACATGGGGAAAGAGGATTTGCTCTTCCTTCATCAGGTGAACTCCGAGCTCTTCGGAGAGAGAGGAGAAGATGGACTGGACCTGGAGGAGTTCGGGGTGGTTCCGGCCGTGCACGCCAACCACCTTGGCAGCGAGGGCTTCGATGCGGGGACATTCTTCGCGCACAAAGACGTGATGGGTGCTGGTGATGTGGGCAATCAGGCCGGATACCGGCTCGTTCTGCCAGTCCTTGCCGGCGCCAGTTGGGGTTTCCGAAAGGCTCTTTTCGAGGCGCGCGAGGGCGTCTTCGACCGAGATCTTGGCTTCGGCGCAGGCCTCGCCAAGGGTGCGATTTCCGCCACAGCAGTAGTCGATGCCGAGCTTTTCGAACTCGCGCGTGGCGCTGGGCTGCTCGGCGGCAATCTGTCCGACAGTTTTGGTTGCGGTAAGTGTCATTGCGATTTCCTCCTGCGAGCGCCGCAGCAATGCACCGGTGCCCGCCTTCGAAGTCAGACTAGTTGCCGACGCGGGCGGCCACTATGACTTCTGTCACGGCTGGGTGAAATCGGATTATTTGCGAGAATTTCAGTGGGTTGGATTGTGGCGCGTTTTCTAGCCGCCGGAAGCGTCGAGCTCGGCCTGGAGGCGCTTCAGCGACGGGATTTTCAGGGAGCGATTGTCGGCCTCAATCAGGCCTTCAGCCTGCAGGCGGCTGAGGTTGCGCGACACCAGTTCACGCACAGTCCCGATCTGCGCCGCCAGCTCGCTGTTGTTCATCGGCAGGGTCAGAGTGATGGCATCTCCGTCGCGCGCGCCGTCTGCCTTGGCGAGTCTCACTAATACGGCGATCAGGCGATGCCGGACGGTAGTAAACGAGAGCTCTTCGATGATGTTCACCAGCCGACGCAGGCGTCCGCCAACCACTCGCAGAACTTTGAGGGCGACCTCGGGATGCTGCGCACAGAGCGCGTGGAAATCCTGGCGGCTGAAATAAATGAGCATGCTTTCGGTGATCGCCTGCGCGGACGCCGGATAACTTCCGCCATCGAAGACGGGCACCTCGGCAATCGAACTGCCGGGTGCGTCGATAGAAAGTACCTGCTCTCGCCCCCCTACGGAACTCTTGAAGATTCGTATGTTCCCCGTCTGCACGACGTAGAGTCCCGCGCACGGATCGCCCTCGCCAAAGACGATTTCCCCGGGACTGTACTTGCGCTGTACGAGGTGGGAAGTCAAGAAGGCAAACTCGGCTTCGGACAGGCTGGAGAATATGGGCACGCGTTTCAGTACAGCCAGCAACGCTGCTTCCTGCTCGGAGGGCATGGTGACGATTCTACTGGAAGCGGCGCAACAGAGCTGCCTCTCGCGCCTGGCGTTAGTCCTGGTAAACCACGTTCCCGCCAACAATTGTGGCCGTAACTTTGCCGGTGAAACTCCATCCGTCATACGGCGTGTTGTGGGATTTGGAGCGGGACTGGGAGGCGTCGTAAGTCCACTTCTTCTCGGGATCGAAGATAGTTACATCCGCATGCGCTCCAGGCGCGAGCGTGCCCAGTCCATCGAGCGAGAAGACGCGCGCGGGGCCTGACGACAGCAGCTCGACGATGCGCCACAGCGGCAAGTGGAAGTGGTGATAGAGCACAGTGAGCGCGATGGGCAGAGCGGTTTCGAGTCCGATGATGCCCATGGAGGCGCGCTCGAACTCGACCTGCTTCTCGTGGAAGGCGTGGGGCGCGTGGTCGGTGGCGATGGCGTCGATGGTGCCGTCGGCGATGCCCGAGATCATGGCCTGGCGGTCGGCGAGGGAGCGCAGCGGCGGGTTCATCTTGTAGTGGGTGTCGAAGTCGCCGATGTTCTCGTCGAGCAGGGTGAAGTGGTGCGGCGTGATTTCGGCGGTGGCGCGGATGCCCGCCTTTTTGGCCTGGCGCACGGCTTCCATGGCTTCGGTGGTGGAGATGTGGGCGACGTGGATGTGCGCGCCCGTGGCTTTGGCGAGCGCGATGTCGCGTACCACAATGTCAGACTCGGCACGGTTGGTCATGCCGCGCAGGCCGAGACGGAACGACGTGGGGCCGTCGTTCATGCAGCATCCGCCGGTGCGACTTGTGTCCTCGGCATGCTGCACGACAGGAAGATTGAGGCGCGCGCCGAGCTTGAGGCAGTCGCGCATGATGCGGTCGCCGAGAATGGGACGGCCGTCGTCGCTGACGGCAACGGCTCCGGTTTTCTTCAAGGCGGCGTAGTTAGTGACCTTTTCGCCCTGACTGCCGATGGTGGCAGCGGCGATGGGAAAGAGGCGGACGACAGCGCCGCGTTCGGGCGACTGCATCCAGCGGGTGATCTCGACGGAGTCGTTGACCGGCGTGGTGTTGGGCATGGCGCACACGGAGGTGAATCCGCCGGCGGCGGCGCAGGCGGTTCCGGTGGCGATGGTCTCTTTGTGCGGCTGTCCGGGCTCGCGCAGGTGGACGTGGAGATCGATGAAGCCGGGCGCGACGATGCAGCCGCGGGCGTCGAGGGTTTCGTTGGCTGAAGCCTTGAGGACGCCGGGAGCGGCGAGTTCGGCGACGCGGCCGTCGCGGAGGAGGACGTCCATGAGGCGGTCAATGCCGCTGGAGGGATCGACGACGCGGCCGGAGGTGATGAGGAGCGTGGAGTGGTTGGACATTAGCGCGCTCCTTTGAGAACGGTGGCGAGGATGGCCATGCGGGTCTTGACGCCGTTGGCGACTTGTTCGTGCATGCAGGATTGGGGGCCGTCGGCGACTTCGTTGGCCAGCTCGAGTCCGCGGACGATAGGGCCGGGATGCATGACGATGGCGTCGGGCTTGGCCAGCTTCATGCGGGCGGGCGTGACCTGGAAGCAGGCGATGTAGTCTTCGAGCGAGATCTGGCGGCCGGCGAGGCGCTCTTTCTGGATGCGGAGCGACATGACGACATCGGCGCCGAGAAGTGCGACATCGAGGTCGTGACAGACGGTTACGTTGGGCGCGAGGGTTTCGGCGACGTCGGGCGCGAGATCGGGCGGGCCGCAGAAGATGACCTCGGCTCCGCACTTGGAGAGGAGAATCGCGTTGGAGCGGGCGACGCGGCTGTGGAAGATGTCTCCGACGATGACGACGCGCAGTCCTTTGAGGCGCCGCTTGTGGTTGGTGATGGTGAGGGCGTCGAGCAGGGCTTGCGAGGGATGCTGGTGTAGGCCGTCTCCGGCGTTGACGATAGGAACGGGGACGTAGCGCGAGAGCAGATAGGGCGCGCCGCTGTTGGGATGGCGCAAGACAATGACGTCAGCGCCCAGGGAGGTGACGGTCCATCCGGTGTCGATGAGGGACTCACCCTTCTCGATGCTGGACTGGTTGGCGGTGATCAGCGTGGTGGTGGCGCCGAGGGCCTTGGCAGCGAACTCGAACGAGGTGCGGGTGCGGGTGGAGGCCTCGTAGAACAGCAGGACGACGCGCTTGCCGCGCAGAAGCTGCGGCGGACGGCGGGGGTCCATGCGGCGGGCCAGCTTGAGGATGGCTTCGATTTGGGGAACGGTGAGTTGTTCGGTGCCGAGCAGAGAGCGCGCGTGCGGCTTCATTTTTCCTCGGGGAGACGCTCGACCAGCAGCACTTTTTCGGCGCTGTCGGTTTCCTGGAACTTGACTTCGATGATTTCGTTGCCGGCAGTGGGCACTTTGCGGCCGACGAATCCGGCTTCGATGGGGAGCTCACGGTGACCGCGGTCGATGAGGACTGCGAGCTGGATACGGCGCGGGCGTCCGTGATCGAAGAGGGCGTCGAGGGCGGCGCGAATGGTGCGGCCGGTGTAGAGAACGTCGTCAACGAGGATGATGTTCTTGTCCTGGATGTCGAACTCAATGGCGCCGGGGCGAACTTCGGGGCGATGGCCGATGGTGGAGAGGTCGTCGCGGTAGAGAGTGATGTCGAGGGTGCCGACGGGGACTTCCGTTTTCTCGATGCGACCGAGGATTTTGGCGAGGCGGTTGGCGAGAGGCACACCTCGGCGCTTGATGCCGACGAGGCCGAGGTTGTCGGCGCCGTTGTTCTTTTCGACGATCTCATGGGCGAGACGAACGATGGTGCGCTCGATCTCGGAGGCGGACATGAGCTGCGCCTTCTCACGTAGATGGTTGGGGCGATCAGCAGCTTTGGACATTCGTAGGGATGATACGCAATGGGTGCGGGGAGGGGCAAATCAGTGGCTGGTGGTTAGTGGATAGTGGATAGTTTCGAGGGCGAGGAGTCAATCGGCTCGGACGCGCGTCGTCGTGCGCGTCCTGAAGCGAAGGGGCAGTCAAGAGAGTTGCTCAGCGCAGGTCGCGGCGGCGGGCGAACATGGACGCGCCGAGTGCGCCTCCGGCGGCGCTGAAGACGACGAAGACGATGGCCATGAGGATCATCACCAACACGAAGAAGGTGGCGAGGCCTTGCGGAGTGTTCAGGGTGGCCATGAACTGACGCATGATTTCCTGCGCGCGGGGGTCGGGATTGGAGGCGATGGACTTGTCCATCTGCTCAACCATGGCGGTGCGGAACTCGCCGCTGTCGCGGGCAAAACGAAAGACGCTCCAGATGGTAGCAGCGACGAAGGCGATGGCTCCGGAGACGGAGCCGATACGCATGCCCATGCCGGGCGTGACGAGTGCTCCGGGGATGCGGCGCTGATAGAGCCAGACGGAGAGCGCGCCCGCGCCGAGCAGCCAGAGACAACAGCCCAGTCCCACGACCGGCGCAGCGGAGAGCACGGCGGCGGAGAGTCCGGCGAGCAGCGCTCCCTTAAGTGCGACTTCCCACTGGATGGCGTGCGGTGCATAGGCCGGCGGAACGGCAGTCCAATTCTGCGGCGTAACGTACGGGGTGGGCGAGTCGGAGCTATGCGAAGATTCTTCGTCAGGCGTAGCGACGCGGATTTGCGGAGCGCCGCAATGAGGGCAAAAAGGGAGAGCCTCGTCGAGAGAGGTTTGGCACTTGTAGCAGAGGTGGTCCACGAAGGTGAAGGTACAGTTTCGAGTTTCAAGTTTCAAGTTTCGAGTTTCGAGCGGACCGACGGCTCCCACCCTATCGCCCAACGGCGGGGCGATTAGGTGGAACCGATATCGACGGGAAACTTACCTAGCTGCCTGTGACCGCACCAACAACTTCGGGCACGACGGTTTTCACGATTTCAGGGACGAAGAGCGAGGCGATCCACGCAGCGTAAACCGCGATGGGGATGGCCAGGGCAAGGCCGAGCCAGTGACGTTCCGCGAATTCAAAATTGCGGTGAGCATGGTAGTCCTCTAACTTTCTGTGCTGCGCAGAGCTACAGCGTGCCTTCCTTGCCGTGAATCTGGACGAGCACGGTGCCGAAACGACTGCCGGAGCCGTCGGGGTTGATAGCGACGAGATGCTGATTGTGGGTGGTGCCGGTTTTCAGCTCCCAGCCGTCGCCCTTGGTGTCGGCGCAGGTGACGGGCTTGTCGGAGTTGTCGTCGTCGATGGTGGCGCTGGTGCCGTGGTCGCCGCCGGTGCCGCGACATTCGAGCACTTTGCCGAACTTCGTGAGCTTGTCGAGATAGAAGGCTTTCACTTTTTCAGGCGAGTCGGGGGTGACGAACTCGGCGGCGATGACCTTGATGCCGAAACCCATGGCGCCGATGTTGACGTTGGCACGATGCTTGTCGCCATTGGACTCGGGACGGGGTGTGGCGCCGGGGTAAACGGGGATGCCGTTATCGGTGGAGGCCTCGCTGGTGTCAACCTTGAGGTTGGCCAGCGGGGTTTGGATGTCAACCTTCTTGGCCTCCTTGTCCTTGTCGTCAACGTTGATGGAGCAGGCAGCGAGAAGGGCGAGCAAGATGGCGGCTGCGAGGGTTGCCGAACTTATACGAATTGCGGACTTCATTGCGATCCTCCGGTAGAACGATGGGCGGGGACGGTGAGGCCCGTGCCACGCTGGGCGATATCGGGGATGGTGACGGGCAAGTGACCGGTGATGGGAATCTCGCCGAACATCGCTTTCACCGCGCCGATCTCTGAATCGTTAACGTTGGAATAGGTGCACATATACGTTTGCGCCTCGGGAAACTGAGACAGGACATAGGGGCTCCCCATGGCGACGACCGCGGTCTTGGCGGCAGCCGACTGCAAAACCTGCTGCAACAACGACGCCGAGGCACTCTGCATGCTGACGCTGTTGCCTCCGCGTGGCGTTTCCGCGACCAGCTTGCCTGACACGGGCACCTCATAAACCGCGACGATGACCTTATCAGACTTCTCGACAGCGCTCATGACCGGCTGCGTCAGTCCAGCGGCGGAACGCACATCGACGTAGATGACATGAGCGTCGGGAATGCGCAGCCGCACCTGCTGGTCAAGCACGCGTCCTGAATCGGACCGGCTGTCGTCAACGAAAATCAACACCAGGACGCGCTCGTGCGCGCCCTCTGGAGCTTGATACGGAGCCGGGGAGGGATTGGTTCCACGGTGGGAGCGATGCAGGGGAAGCACCTGCTGGTTGTCGCGGACGAGGGTGACAGAGCTATCGGAGATCTTCTGAGCGGCCTGCAGGCTGTCCGGCGTGGCGACAATCTGGTTGACACCGTCGAGATCGACCAAGCGCGCATGATTGAGGCCAACCGAGGCCTTAGCGCGAAGGATCTTGAGTACCGACTGGTCAATGCGCGACTGGGGGATTTCTCCGCTGCGAACGGCGTTGAGGACACCGTTGTAGGCTGCGTCAATGTCGGCGGGAATGAGCAGCATGTCGTTGCCGGCCTTCACGGCGGCGACTGCAGCGCTGGCCGAAGCTGCGGGCCCGGTTTCTGGGAAGAGATGCATCAGCCCGTTCATCTGCAGGGCGTCGGTAACGATGAGGCCCTTGAAGCCCATCTGCTGGCGGAGTAAGTCCGTGACGATCGCAGGCGAGATGGATGCCACGTGTTTCGGATCGGGATCAAGAGCGGGAACGACGATGTGGGCGACCATGACGGCATCGACCCCAGCCTTGATGGCGGCTTCGAAGGGGGGAAGTTCGACGGCGTCGAGGCGCTGGCGATCGTTGTTGATCTTCGGGACGGAGAGATGCGAGTCGGTATCAGTATCGCCGTGTCCGGGAAAGTGTTTGGCGGTAGTCAGCATGCCGTTTTCGTGCGCACCTTCGATGTAGGCGGCGGCCATTTCACCAACGAGAACGGGGTCTTCGCCGAAAGAGCGGGTGTTGATGACAGGGTTGTTCGGGTTGGAGTTGACGTCCACGTCCGGAAACCAGTTCCATTGCACGCCAATAGCACGGGCTTCCGCGCCGGTGATGCGACCGGACTCGCGGGCGTAATCGGGATTACCGGTGGCGCCGAAGGCCATAGCGTGGGGAAAGGTGGTGGCGCCGAACAGGCGCATGCCGAGGCCGCGCTCGAAGTCGGCGGCGAACAGGAGCGGGAATTCGGCGTCGCGCTGGAGCTGGTTGGTAATCATGGCGGCTTCGAGCGGCTCGTTCTTATAGAGGAAGCCGTCTTCGTAATCGACCGTGAGGCCGAAACCTCCGAGGTGGTACTTGCGGAGGGCGTCGCGCCAGGCGAGGTATTCAGGGTTGTTGACGTTGAGGAACTGGGCGCGCGACCAGATCATGAACATCTGGCCGACCTTCTGTTCGAGGGACATCTTCTTGAGCGTCTGCTGCGCCCACTTTTCGCCGGCCTTATCGAGATGGACCGGGCCGGGGGACTGGTAGGCGGGCTTGGGGGCGGAAAAAGCGGAGAGCACGGAGAGCACGACGATTGCCGACTGCAAGAGCGCACGACGAAACATGACGCAGTGACGATAGCACGAAGGGCAGTGGCTCGTAGTTAGTGGATAGACCTGTGCGTTCTCGGCTTAGCCTGCCAATGCCGACTGCGTGATTGCCTGCGCGGAATTGCAAATATCGGCGTCGTCGCCGAAGCCTTCGAGCCAGGTGACTTCGGGCTCGCGACGGAACCAGGTGAGCTGGCGCTTGGCGTAGTTGCGGTGGCCTTGCTGACAGGCGGCGATAGCTTGGTCGAGCGTGAGTTCACCGCGCAGGTGCTGCAGCGCCTGCTGGTAGCCGAGCGAGTGGATGGGCGTGACAGCGCGAGCATCGCCAAAGCGTTGCAACAGTGCCTGGGTCTCGGCGATGAGGCCGTCGGCAAACATTTGCGCGGCACGTCGATTGATGCGGTCGTAGAGTTGCTCGCGGGGCGGGTTGAGTCCGAGGCGAAGAATGCGAAAGCCGCGCAGAGCGTCGCGCCCGTGCTCACGCCAGAGCTCACTCATGGGGCCGCGCGCCGTGAGGCAGACTTCGACGGCGCGGATAAGTTTGGGTGCGTCGTTGGGGTGGATCTTCGCAGCGGAGACCGGATCAAGGCGCTGCAGGATGCGGTGAAGATATCCGGAACCGCGCTCAGTTGAGCGGAAACGGAGGCGGTCGCGCAGTCTGTCGGAACGTTGCGGGCCGGGGAAGAGTCCTTCGAGCAGGGCACGCAGGTAGAGGCCGGTTCCTCCGACAACGATGGGGAGGTGGCTGCGCTGGGCAATGTCCGCAAGGGCGGCGCGGGCCTGGCGGGCGTACTCGCCTGCGGTGAAGGGCTCGCCGGGTTCGGCCACGTCGATGAGATGGTGCGGGATGCGGGCGCGGTCGGCAAGTGAGGGCTTGGCGGTGCCGACCTCAAAGTTGCGATAAACGGCAACCGAGTCGCAACTGACGATCTCGCCGGAGCAGCGCTCGGCGAGCGAGATGGCGAGCGCGGATTTTCCGGAGGCGGTGGGGCCGAGGATGACGACGAGCAGCGGATCACGAGCGGAGTCAATGGACATTCACCGAGCGCCCCACGGGATGGTCTTGCCGAAGCGAAGGAATGCAATCAGCAGAATCAGCGCGCTGACGGCGAGCAGACCCAGGAGCTTGAGGCGCTCGCGTGACTTCTGGCGCTCGTACCAGTCGGGAGATTTGGGGTCGTGGTTCATCAATTTGGCTGCAACCCCACAATTGCGAAAAGAGAGCAATTGCGGGCCACCCATTCACAGCGCCATTTTACGCGGTAGCTACTGCATGTCGCCTTTTTGCGGGTTGTAGTAGAAGTGGAAGCGCAGAGCGAGGTAGGGGCCGTGGAACTGGCCGGGAAGCGGCGCGAAGGGGTTGGAGGCGGTAATGCCTCCCCATGCAGCGCGGTCGAGCGAGACGTCTCCCGAGGGCGAGATGATCCTCATGCCTGCCACCTTGCCGTCGGGCAGGATGGCAAATTCGATGGAAACCTTGCCGCGCATCAACAGCGGCGCCCGTGCAGCCTCGGGAATGAGGTTGTACCAATTCATCTTGACGGCTTGCAGCACGCGCGAGAGATAGGGGCCGAAGTCAACGCCCTGGGTGTCGCTGAGGACTTCGAGCGCGCCAGCCTGGTGGGCGCTGCCGCCGCGTCCGGAGCCATAATCGCCGCCTGCGCCGCCGCTGCCGAACGACCCGGCGGAGCGGGCAGGCCCGGTTCCGCGAGCGGCCTGGGCAATCTGCTGCCCGGCGGTCTGGTTTAAGGCGCGGAAATCAATCGCAGGCTTCTGGTCGTTCTGCTGCGGCAAGGCTAGTTTCGGGTCCTGCACGGGGGGCATGCTCTGCGCCTGTTGCTGCGGCTGCTGAGGAGCTTGAATTCCCTGCTGCGCCTGCTGGCTGGGCGGAGCCTGCTGTCCGGGGGGCTGTGGCGGGCCAGCCTTGCGGAGCTCTTCCAGCGTCTTCTGGTCGAACGAGGGATGGCGGCTTTCGGCGATGCGGTTCTTGTCTGACAGCTTGGCATCGGGCCGGACCTTCGGAGGCGGAGTCTGAGCGTCGGGAGGTAGATCGAGATAGGTGAGCTGCTTGTTCCGCAGGATGTCTTCCGGCGAAGCGAGTTGGATTGGCCTGAAGCCGAAGATCTTGGGGGAAAATACCAGGAACATCACAGCGAAAAGGTGGACCGCGACCGAGATCCAAGCGGCTTCACGGCGGTGCGACCGCTCGAGGTCGTCTTCGAGTTGCACCAAAATATGGGGAATGAGGATGTCGCCGCCGGCCGACGCGGGCAACGCACCGGGGCGCTCGTCATGAGGCGGAGTGCCGAGAGTAGTTTTAGGCGGACTGACGATGGGTGACATCCGTATGGAGAAGCATGCTCGAGCTCAACCGCTTCGGCGCAATTCGAGCCGTGGAAACACAGGCTTTCCCCTCGATGGCGCTAGCAAAGTAAACCCGGCGGGCTACTGCAAGTCTCTCCCTTTATTTTCGCATATTTAGGGCTTAGTTCGGTATTCCGATCAAAGGGGTCGGGAGTTCCCGAAACACTTCGTTACACTGATGGCATGAAAGCAGTGATCGTCGGCACGGCGGGGCATATCGACCACGGCAAGAGCGCGCTGGTGCGGGCGCTGACGGGGACCGATCCAGACCGGCTGGAGGAGGAAAAGCGGCGCGGCATCACGATCGATATTGGTTTTGCCAACCTGGATTTGACGGCGTCGTCGGGCGAAAAGCTGCGGCTGGGCTTTGTGGATGTGCCGGGGCATGAGCGGTTTGTGCGCAACATGCTGGCTGGGATTGGCGGAATTGACTTTGTGCTGCTGGTGATTGCCGCGGACGAATCGGTGAAGCCGCAGACGCGGGAGCACTTCGATATCTGCCGGCTTTTGTCGGTACAGCGGGGCATCACCGTGCTGACGAAGAGTGACCTCGTCGATTCCGAGACGCTGGAAGTGGTGAAGATGGAAGTGGCGGAGTATTTGCGGGGATCGTTTCTCGATCCGGTTTCTGCCCCCATTGTCGCGGTCAGCTCAAAGACAGGTTCGGGCCTGGACGAACTGCGGCGCGAGTTGGCGCAGTTGGCCGCGGAGGTTCCCGTGAAGGATGCGGGGGCGGTGTTTCGCTTGCCGATTGATCGAGTGTTCTCGATGAAGGGGTTCGGCACTGTGGTGACAGGGACATTGATCTCAGGCAACGTGCGAAAGGATGAGGAGCTGGAGGTGCATCCTACGGGCCAGCGGCTGCGGGTGCGTGGAGTGCAGGTGCATGGCACAGCGGCGGAGAAGGCCATCGCGGGACAACGCACGGCGCTGAACCTGGCGGGGGCCGAGACGTCAGAGCTCGCGCGCGGCATGATGCTGACGCCGGCAGGGCTGTTCCGTCCGACGCGGCGGGTGAGCGTGAAGCTGAATCTGCTGCCCTCGGCGAAGGTGTTGCGAGATGGGGCGGGGGTGCATCTGCATGTCTTTACGGCGGAGACGATTGCCGAGGTGCAGTTGCTGGGCACGAAGCAGTTGCAGCCGGGACACTCGGGCTTCGCTCGCCTGAAACTCGATGACGCGGTGATGCTGCTGCCCGGGGACCGGTTCATCGTGCGGCAGTTTTCTCCGGTGATCACGATTGGCGGCGGGGTGGTGCTGGATGCGATGGATCCGGGGCGGCGAGTGAAGGCGAAGGAAAGACTCGCGTTTGTCGAAGCGGTGTCGGCGGCAGATGCGGCTGGCGTATTGCTGGCGCGAGTAGGACGGCGCGGGGCAGATGGGTTGTCAGTGGCAGGGGCAGTGGCCGAAACGGGTTGGCTGCGTGCGGGGGTGGAGGCAGTGGCTTCGGAGCTGGTGGCGGGGGGGAAGCTGTCGAGCTGCGGTGAAGTGCTGGTTTCGGGCGAAGCGGTTGCGAAGTTGAAAGCCTTGATGAAGGCGACAGTGGAGGCGTTTCAAAAGGCGAATCCGCTGGTCGCGGGGATCAGTCGCGAAGAGCTGCGCGAGAAAGTCGGGGTCGGGGCTGAGGTGTTCCGCGGGGTGGAAGAGTTGCTGGTGCGGGAGAAGGTGCTGGTCGTCGCCGGCGAGTTGATTCATGCGGCGGGACGCGGAGTAGTGCTGCGCGACGACGAGGCCGAGTCGAAGAAACAGATCGAGGCGGCGTTTGCGCTGGCGGGGCTGAAGGTTCCGCTGCTGAAAGACGTGCTGGGGGCTCTGCCGATCGACAAAGTGCGGGCGGAGAAGATTGTCACGCTGCTGCTGCGCGACCGAGTGCTGGTGAAGATCGGCGATGATTTGGTTTTTCATCGCGACGCGCTTGAAGGGCTGCGGAAGCTGGTAATCGCGCAGAAGACGAAGACGCCAAAGCTGAATGTCGTGGCGTTTAAGGACCTGGTTGGAGTGACGCGGAAGTATGCGATTCCGCTGCTGGAGTGGCTGGACAGCCAGCGGGTGACGCGACGGGTGGGGGATGAGAGGGTGATACTGTGACGTCGTCGGCGAAAGAAGTCCGCATCATCGGCGCCGGATTGGCCGGCACGGAGGCGGCGTGGCAGTGTGCGCGGCGGAGCGTGGCGGTGGAGTTGTACGAAATGCGCCCAGTGCGGACGACTCCGGCGCACCAGACGGCGCTCTTCGCCGAGTTGGTGTGCTCGAACTCGCTGAAATCCGATAGCGAGAACACTGCGCCGTGGCTACTAAAGGAAGAGATGCGGCGCGCCGGGTCGCTGCTGATGCAGATCGCGGCGCAGACGGCGGTCCCGGCAGGACATGCGTTGGCGGTGGACCGCGAAAACTTCTCTGCGGCGGTGACCGAGGCGATTGAGCGCGAGCCGCTGATCACCGTGCGGCGAGAGGAAGTGATGCGCATCGACGAGAGCGACGGCATAACAGTAATCGCCAGCGGTCCGCTGACGTCAGACGCGCTCACCCAGGAAATCCTGCGGCTGAGCGGCAGCGACCAGCTTTACTTCTACGACTCGATTAGCCCGATTGTGGAGGCAGACTCCATTGACCGCGAGCGCGTGTACATGGCGGCGCGCTACGACAAGGGCACGGCGGATTACATCAACTGTCCGATGACGCAGGAGGAGTACGACCGCTTTCTCGATGCGCTGCTGGAGGCGCAGTCGGTAGAGGCGAAGGAGTGGGAGAAGCTGAACTACTTCGAGGGCTGCCTGCCCATCGAGGAGATTGCGCGCCGCGGGCGCGACACGCTGCGATTCGGTCCGATGAAGCCGGTAGGGCTGCGCGATCCCAGGACGGGGAAGACTCCGTATGCCGTGGTGCAGTTGCGGCAGGAGAACTTGCGCGCCGATTCGTACAACCTCGTCGGCTTCCAGAACCATCTGAAGTTCGGCGAGCAGGCACGGGTGTTGCGGCTCATTCCGGGGCTGGAGAACGCGAAGTTTCTGCGCTACGGGCAGATTCATCGCAACACGTATATCAACGGACCGGCGCTGCTGCAAGAGACGCTGCAGATGAAGCAGCATCCGTCGGTGTTGTTTGCGGGGCAGATTTCGGGCGTGGAAGGTTATGTTGAGTCCATTGCCACAGGACTCCTCGCCGGCATGCAGGCGGCAGCACTGGCAATTGGAGCAGCGCCAATTGCGCCTCCGCGGGCGACGGCATTGGGCGCGCTGGTGAACTACATCTGCCACGCGGAATTGAAGACATTTCAGCCGGCAAACATCACGTTTGATTTGCTATTGCAGCTGGACGAAGCAACGCGCCGCAAGGTGCGCGACAAGAAGCAGCGGCATGCGATGGTGTGCGACCGGGCGTTGCAGGAGTTGGCGGAGTGGCTGCGCAACCAGCCGGTGCAGGTTTGCTTAGGTTCGAGCGCGCACGCCCTTCGGAACGATACAGTCTAGAATCACGTATCAGTAGATAGAGGACGGAGCGTCCGTGAACCGGGCGCGAGGTTCGGCCTTATTCCATGGTCCTGCGCGATCTCATACGCGACGTGTTCCAGACGCTCTGGACGCACAAATTGCGCACGGCGCTTACCATGTTCGGCATCGCGTGGGGCGTGATTTCGATTGTGCTGATGGTGGCGGCCGGCGAAGGGCTGCGCCAGGGGCAAGCCAAGGTATCGCAGAACTTCGGTAAAGACGTGATGATCATCTTCGCCGGACGCACCAGTTTGCAGGCAGGCGGCGCGCGGGCCGGGCGACGAGTCGAGTTTGAAGACACCGAAATTCCGAACCTGACGGAGCAGTCGCCGGATTGCCAGTGGATTCTCCCCGAGGTCGGCCAGGACCGAATCCGCATTCATAGCAGCTACAACGCCAGCGCGCAGACGGTGGTGGGGTCGTACCCGCCCTTCGCGGAAGTGCGTTCAATCGACGTCGGCGAAGGACGCTTCTATGACTGGAACGACGTGACGGAGGGCCGGCGGGTGGCATTCCTCGGCACCGAGGTGAGGAAGCAACTCTTTCCCGGCAAAACCGCCATCGGCGAGAACATCTACCTGAACGACATTCCGTACCAGGTCATCGGGTTGATGAAGGCCAAGGACCAGGATTCAAGCTACGACGGCTTCGACGTCAACAAAATCTTCATTCCCTACACCGCGATCCACAACGATTTTCCCAATAAGCCCCCGTCGAAGCCGCACGGGCTGGACCGTCTGCTGGTGCAGCCAAAGTCGGTGGGTCAGCATATTGCTTGCAAAGACGAGGTGATCGCGGCGCTGGCCAGGGTGCATGGCTTCGATCCCACGGACACCGAGGCAGCCAACGTGTGGGACACGATCGAAGACGCGCAAGCGTTCGCCACCATGACCGACGGCATGAAGAAGTTCCTCGGCGCTGTGGGATTCACCACGCTGTTTCTGGGCGGCCTGGGCGTGATGAACGTGATGCTGGTGGCGGTGCGCGAACGCACCCGTGAGATTGGCGTGCGCAAGGCCGTGGGCGCCAAGTCGAGAGACGTGATGATGCAGTTTTTCGTGGAGACCATGATCGTGGTGTTCGCGAGCGGCGGCATAGGCATGGCGATTTCATTCGGCCTCTGCGCGCTGATCAACCTGATGCCGATGCCGGAGTATTTCGCTGGACTGCTGGCGACCTGGCAGTCGGCTGCGATGTCGATTGGGCTGCTCGGAGCGGTCGCGGTGCTGGCGGCGATGTATCCGGCGCGGCAGGCGGCGAAGATCGATCCGATCGAAGCGCTGCGCTATGAGGCAGGAGGATGAGGGTGGGAGCGCTTTCCATCGCCGGGGAGATCGCGCAGGAGGCATGGATCGCCTTGCGCCGCGGCCGAACGCGCAGCGCGCTGACCATGGCAGGCATCGTGTGGGGCATCGTGGCCGTGACCATGCTGATCGCTTACGGCAGCGGATTCCGCGAAGTGATGGTGCGCGCGTTCGAAGCCTTCGGCAAAGGTGCAGTGACCTGCTGGGGACAACAAACCAGCGAGCATCCCGGCGGACAGCGCGCCGGAAAGGTCGTGCGCTTTGAGCAGGCCGACCTGGACGCGGTGAAGTCCGAGGCGACCCTCGTAAAACACGCCTGCCTGGAAACCGTGAAGTGGCTGCCGCTTTCCTACGGCGATCGCATGGCGAATACAGCAATTCGCGGGGTCTGCCCGGAGTACGGCGACATGCGCAACGAGATTCCCAGCGAGGGCCGCTGGATCAGCGATACCGACGAGCTGGAGCGGCGGCGCGTGGTCTTCCTGGGCAACCGGGTGAAAGAGCAGCTCTTCAGCGGACGAAATGCCGTGGGTGAGACGGTGCAGATCGGTGGCATGCGCTTCACCGTGATCGGCATCATGGACCGCAAGATCCAGTTCTCCAACTATTTCACCAGCGACGATCGTTCGGTATTCATTCCTTTTTCGGTGGCCGGCGACTTGTGGAATGCGCGCTATCCGCAGGTGCTGATCTTTGCGCCGGTGGCGCCGCAATTTGAGAAGAAGGCCGAGGCGCAGGTGCTGGCGGCCGTGGCCACCCGTCAGGGCTTCTCGACGACGGACAAGAAAGCTATCCAGATGTTCGGCCACGAGGAGTTTCGCCCGGTCATTGACGGCCTGACGATTGGCCTGCAGGTGCTGCTGCTGTTTATCGGCGCGCTGACGCTGGGCATCGGAGGAGTCGGGGTGATGAACATTATGCTGGTGTCGGTGGATGAACGCATCCGCGAAATCGGCCTGCGGCGCGCGCTGGGCGCAAGGAAGTGGCACATCCGCTTCCAGTTTCTGGCTGAGGCCATGATGATGATGATGCTGGGCGGGTTGATCGGGATCGTTTTGTCGTACGCTTTGTCGGTCCTGCTGCCGACCCTACCTTTGCTTGGACCGCTGTTTAAGGACACCTCGGGAAAGGGCGACATTCACTTGCACATCTCAGGGATGGCAGTCTTGGGGTCGGCGATCGTGCTGCTGATCGTCGGGGTGTTCAGCGGGATGATCCCGGCGCTCAAGGCGTCAAAGCTCGACCCGGTGGAAGCGCTGCGGTATGAGTAGCTAACGCTTTTCGGTGAGCGCGTTCCGCGCGCGGGTCTTGATCCAGATGGGCGAGCCGACGAATCCGAAGGCTTCGCGGATCTGGTTTTCCAGAAATCGCTGGTAGGCGAAGTGTAGCTTGACCGCCCGGTCAACAAAGAGAATGAACGTCGGCGGCGACACCGCGGCCTGCGTCATGTAAAGAATTCGCACGCGCTTGTTCATCGGCACCGAGGCGCGCTCGAAATCGACCTTCGCCAGGAAGCGGTTCATTGCGCCAGTGGAAACGCGCTTGCGACGCTCTTTCGCCACCAGTTCGAGAGTGGTGTAGAGCCGCGGAATATTTTTGCCGGTCGAGGCTGAAACGAACATCAGCGGAGCGTAGTTGAGAAACTTCAACTGGCGGCGCGCTTGTTGCTCAAAAATGGCGGGGTCGGCCGGCGGCTTGCCGTCGGTGCGTGCGCTGGTGACCAGGTCCCACTTGTTGATGACGATGATCACTGAGCGCCCTGCTTCGTGGGCGTATCCGGCAATGGTGGCGTCGCTGGAGGTGACGCCTTCGACGGCGTCGATGATGACAAGCGCGACATCGGCTGCTTCTAGGTGCTTGCGCGCCATGACCACCGACAGCTTCTCAGCCATCAGCTCGGTCTTGCCCTTGCGGCGGATGCCCGCGGTGTCGATGAAGCGATACGTGAGCCCGTCACGCTGCACAAGTTCATCGACGGCGTCGCGCGTAGTTCCGGCAATCGGCGAAACTATGGCGCGGCCGGTTCCGGTGAGCGCGTTCAGCAGGGTGGACTTGCCGACGTTCGGGCGTCCGATGATGGCGACCTTGGTCACCAGCGGCCCGGGGTCTTCGTCCTCGTCTTCGCTCACGGCGGTGGCTTCGTCTTGGGACGCTTCTTCCACCGCTTCTGGCTCGGGCTCAAACTCTGCCACTGGCATCGCAGGCATCAGCTCGTACACATGTTCCAGCAACTCGGCCACTCCGTTGCCGGTCTCGGCGGAAATCGGCAGCAAATCCTTCAATCCCAGACGGCGAAACTCCTGCGCGTAGGGCTCCATCTGAGGCGTGTCGATCTTGTTGACGGCGAGGATGAGCGGCTTGCCGGTGCGCTGCAACTGGCGCGCGAGTTCGAGGTCGGGGGCCGCGAGTTCGGTGCGGCCGTCGACGACGATGACGATGGCGTCGGCTTCTTCAAGAGCGACACGGGCCTGGCGAAAAATTTCAGACGGGATGAGCGCTTTGTCGTCAGGAATGATGCCGCCGGTGTCGACCACGCGCAGAAGTTTGCCGGCCCACTCGGCTTCGCCATAGAGACGGTCGCGGGTGATTCCGGGCTCGTCGCCTACGATGGCGCGGCGCGAACCGACCAGACGGTTGAAGAGCGTCGATTTGCCCACGTTGGGGCGGCCGACGATGGCGAGCGTGCCGACGATGGGCAGGTCTCCCCGACGGTTCTTGCTGCGGGCTTCGTAATGGACTCGGCGGGACATAGGGTTAAAACTCTATGGTACGCGTTCACAGCAAGTTACAAGTGTGCTGTAAAAGTACTTGACTGATACCTAATGTTTGTTAGTTATAATTTAGAATATTGGAGGTAGCACATATGAACATTCTAGTCGCTGACGAAGCGTGGCTGGCCACTGCCCTCCTGCAGCATGAACATCCGAATGCCGAAGATTTCGGTCTGGATGAGATTCGAGACCGCGCGCGGCGGGAGTTTCATGATGACCGACCCGGCGTATGGCAGCACATCGTAAGCCACTGCGTCGCCTCGAACCGGCCCAATCCTGCCCAGTATCGCATGCTGCACAGCAGTGGACGTGGTCGAAGAAGGCTTTATCGCTCTGGCGACCCTGTACATCCGGATAGAAAGGGAAAGATCTATCCCGAAAAGCGAAATATCCCGGCCCGCTATCACAACCTGGTGGATTGGTATCTGAATGAATACAGCCGCGGACTGGGCCATCCCGGCGGTTCGAGCAGTCCGGCGCTGGTGTTGAAGTTCGTGGGACTGATTCCAGCCTACGACCTGCAGAAGATGTCCGAGGCCATCAAGTCGGGTTGCGAACGGGTCGACGCCAATGAGTGGTAGGGCCCTGCTGGACACGAATGCCGTCATCGCGCTGTTCGCCGGAGAGCCGGAACTGGTGGAGATGATTGCGAGTAAGAGCGCGATATTCCTATGCGTGCCTGTGGTTGGGGAATTACGCTACGGCGCCCTCGCATCAGCGCGGGTGGAGCAGAATCTCGCCCGCCTCGACGAGTTCGCCAAGGCAATCACGGTCCTTCACCTGCGATGCAGAATCCGCAGCTGTTCTACTCGAGAGTAAAGTTCGAACTACGCAAGAAAGGACGACCAATTCCGGAGAACGATGTATGGATAGCTGCCATTGCCCGTCAACATGAACTCTCTCTGATCTCGCGAGATACGCATTTCAAGAGGTCGATGGTCTGAACTTAGAACTTCTCTGATTTCCAATCATCCTCATCGAAGGGCGACAACTTGTATGATGAGGTGTCGTTCCTTTCGCCGTGTCTTCTCCGTCACAACCCGCATCCTCACCGCCGTCGTCAGCCCGTTCTGCCGCGCGCATTCCCTCGCTCTACCAGTTTTTCGGGCCGGGAGGCGTGCTGGCGAAAGCGCATCCGGCTTACGAATTTCGCCGCGGCCAGTTGCAGATGGCTGAAGCCGTGGAGCAGGCCCTCAGCGAGAAGCGGCACCTGATCGTCGAGGCCGGCACGGGCACGGGAAAGACGCTGGCCTACCTGCTGCCAGTGATCCGCTCGGGCAAGCGCGTGATCATTTCGACCGGCACCAAGACGCTGCAGGAGCAGCTCTTCCACAAGGACCTGCCCTTCCTGCAGGCGCACCTCGGCGAGTTGCGCGTGTGCTACATGAAGGGCCGCGCCAACTACCTCTGCCGCAAGAAGCTCTACGACCTCACCGACCAGCCGGTGCTCAACGGGCTGGAGGAGATCAACCAGTTCCGCATCATCAGCGACTGGGACAAGACTACCGAGACCGGCGACCGTGCCGAGTTGTCTGAGATGCCCGAGAACAGCCCGCTGTGGTCGAAGCTGGACGCGCGCACCGACCGCTGCATCGGCGCCGAGTGCCAGCAGTTCGACCGCTGCTTCATCACCGAGATGCGGCGGCGGGCGGCGGAGAGCGACATCATCATCGTGAACCATCACCTGTTCTGCGCGGACCTGGCCATCAAGGCCGCGGTGGACCGCGCCGCCGACGCCGGGGTTTTGCCCGAGGCGGGCGTGGTCATTTTCGACGAAGCGCACGAACTGGAAGACGTGGCGACGGACTTCTTCGGCGTGACGGTCTCGAACCTCCGCGTCGAAGACCTGTTGCGCGATGTGGAGGGCACACTGCGGCGGGCGAACCTGCCGCTGGCAATGGCGCTGGCGGCGTCCGCACGGGTGCGCGAGCGGTCGCAACTGTTCTTCTCCATCCTGCCGCCGGGCGAGGGACGGTTTGCCTTCGACAATCGGGCAGAGTTTTTGGAGGAGAACGGCGACGAGTTCATCGGGCTGCAGAACACGCTGCTGCACCTCTACAGCGAGCTGCAGGGAATTTCGGAGAAGCCCGAGGAAGTACACAACCTGCTGCGTCGCATCGAAGAGTTGCGCATGCAGCTCGGCTTCGTGATGGAGTCGAACCAGAAGAACACCGTGTTCTGGATCGAGCGGCGGGGAGCACGCGGCGGTCGCGGCGGGCAGCAGAGCGTGTTTCTGCAGGCGACGCCGATTTCGGTGTCGGACATTCTGCGGCAGACGCTGTTCGACCATCTCGAGACAGCGGTGCTGACCTCGGCGACGCTGGCGGTCGGCGGCGGCTTCGACTACATCCGCGGCCGCGTGGGGCTTGAGCATGCGCGAGAGATGATTGTGCCCTCGCACTTCGACTACCCCAGCCAGGCGTTGCTGTATGTGCCGCCGGACCTGCCCGACCCGCGCGAGCCGCAATTTGTGGAGCGGGCGTCGCAGACGGGTTCGGCAACTGCTGGAGATCAGCCGCGGACGGGCGTTTTGCCTGTTCACCAGCTATTCGTTCATGAACCAGCTCTACGAGCGGCTGCTGGGCGAGCTGGAGTTTCCCATGCTTCTGCAGGGCACAGCGCCGAAGAATGCGCTGCTGCGAGGAGTTCCGCTTGACGCCGAACTGCGTGCTGTTTGCGACCTCGTCGTTCTGGCAGGGAGTGGACGTGCAGGGCGAGCAGTTGAGCTGCGTCATCATCGACCGGCTGCCGTTTGCGGTGCCCAACGATCCGGTGACGGCGGCGCGCATCAAGGCCATCGACGAGGACGGCGGCAACGCGTTCTTCGAGTACCAGGTGCCCAGCGCGGTGATTTCGCTGAAGCAGGGATTTGGGCGGCTGATTCGCTCGCTGCACGATCGCGGACTGCTGTGCCTGCTCGACAATCGCATTCTCAAGAAGCAGTACGGCAAGGTGTTCCTGAACAGCCTGCCGGAGTATGCGCGTACCACGGACATTAGGGCGGTGGAGAGGTTCTTTGGGGCGGGGGATTCAGGGACGGATGATTCTTAGCTCACCAGGGGCGATGATTTGCATCTGGGCGAGGCAGTCTGGAACCAGCGGCAACAGGTCGACTAGGCGACTTGTCTTTGGATGAAGAATCAAGATGGCGATTTTTCGGTCGGACAGGTTTTGCTGAAAAGCAATGCCCTGATCGATCGTAATAAAAATATCGAAGCCTAGCCGCTCGGCGGTAGAAAGCAACTCGCCATTCTTGGTTCCCGCGAGACCCGCACCCGGGACCTTGGTGCAATCGTACCCCACAAGGCTTCACCGAATCTCCCCGGAACACACTCGTCGAGTAGGACCTTCATCCGAGTTGGTCGACCAGCAGGGACTTGGCCTGCTCCAGTGCCGCAATAGCTGCTTCGCGAGTGACCGTGGGGAAATCTTCGAGAAACTCATCGAGACTCTGCCCACCTTCTAGATAGTCAAGCAGCGTCTGGAACGGGACGCGCGTTCCCCTGAACACGGCCACTCCTCCCAGAACTTCCCGATCCTTGACTAGCGATTGCTTCATCATGGGTCGAGTTTAACGCCAGTCTGTCTAAAAGCCCAGCAAACTACACTCCGTCGCCAGCTTCCAGCTAAAATAGACGTTTAGCCACAGTCTGCCTATTTGCAATGCTGTGGCCGGAGCACATGTACGAAGTTACTGTTGAAGACACATTTTCCTCAGGGCATTTTCTGCGCAATTACAAGGGCAAGTGCGAGAAACCCCATGGGCACAACTACAAGGTCCGCGTCACCTTGCGCGGCGAGACCCTCGACCACGCCGGCCTGCTGCTCGACTTCCGCGACCTGAAGGAAGTTCTGCGTCCGGTGGTGGATTATCTCGATCACCAGATGATCAACGAATTGGAGCCGTTCGACGTGCTGAATCCGTCAGCCGAGAACCTCGCCAAGTATTTCTACGACGAGACCAACAAGCACTTAACGGGCAAGACCAACGGCCGGGTGCGGGTGAAAGACATCACCATTTGGGAGACCGACACCACCACGGCGACGTACAGCGAATAGCTGTCCATGCAGATCATCGAAATCTACAAGTCGCTGCAAGGAGAGTCGTCATACGCCGGGCTGCCCTGTGTGTTCGTGCGGACGGCGGGCTGCAACCTGCGCTGCACCTGGTGCGACAGCGAATACACCTTCAAGGGCGGCCAGAAAATGACGCTCGACGATATCCAGCAGGAGGTTCGTCACCTCTCGCCTGACGGGGGACTCGTCGAGATTACCGGCGGCGAGCCCATGCTGCAGGAGGCCGACGTAGTCTGGCTGATGGACCGCCTGCTGGCTGCGCGCTACACCGTGCTGCTCGAGACCAGCGGCGAGCGCTTGCTCGACAAAGTGCCGCGGCAGGTGGTGAAGATCGTGGACGTGAAGTGTCCGCACTCCGGCGAGGGCGGCACGTTTCGCGCCGAGAACCTGCAGTACCTTGCGCCCCGCGACGAGGTGAAATTTGTGTTGGCTAATCGCGCGGATTACGAGTTTGCGCGCGAGTTCATCCGCGAGCATGAATTGAGTGGCAAGGTAGCCTCGGTGATCTTGTCGCCGGCGTTTCGCAAGGACGCCACCGGCGCCCGCGACGCCTCACATTGTTTGCTCGATCCGCGGGAGCTGGCGGAGTGGATGCTCGCCGACGGGCTAAATGCCCGCCTGGGGTTGCAAATCCATAAATTTATTTGGGAGCCCTCGCTGAAGGGCGTTTAGCGCGCATGAACCAGCCAACAGGAAATACGAAAGCCCGCGCCCTGGTGGTCCTCAGCGGCGGCATGGATTCCACTGTCTGCGCGGCGCTGGCGGTTCGCGATTTCCGCGCGGACGACGTCGCCGCGCTGCACATCGACTACGGCCAGCGCACCGAGCGGCGCGAGCGGCAGGCGTTTCAGGAGATTTGCGACCGGCTGGGCGTCCGCACTCGCCTGGCCATCAAAACGGAGTTTTTCCGCGCCATCGGCGGCTCCGCGCTCACCGACGACCGCATCGACGTACCCGTTGCGCCAGAAGCGATCGGCAACGAAATTCCGGTCACCTACGTCCCCTTCCGCAACTCGCATTTCCTTTCGGCGGCGGTGAGCTGGGCTGAGGTGTTGGGGGCAGAAAAGATCTACATTGGAGCCGTGGCACAAGACAGCTCGGGCTATCCGGACTGCCGTCCGGAGTTCTATGCGGCGTTCAACGAGGCGGTGAGAACGGGAACCAAAGAGGGCAAAATACGCATCGATACGCCGCTCATTGCGCTAAGAAAAGCCGAAATTGTGAGCCTTGGCCTTGAATTGGGCGCTCCGTTCGATTTAACGTGGTCATGTTATAGCCGGGAGGACAAAGCCTGCGGCGTGTGCGACAGTTGTGTATTGCGCATGCGGGCCTTTGCCGCGGCCGGCGCCCGCGATCCGGTTCCTTACTTGTCGCCGGGCGAACAGCTGTAATCCTTAGGGAATTTAATTTGATATTCGATACGCGGATGGTGGATGGCCGGAGTGCGGACAATATGCCGGTAGAGCACCACTCGCGGGAGGCAGACATGAAGAAATCCATCTATCTGTTCGTTTTCCTGGCGCTCGTGCTGGCGGTTAGCGCTCTTCCCGTCGTGGCGCAAACGACCGGGATCAAAGGCGTTTGCAAGGACCAGGAGGGAAAGCCTATCACTGACGGCGTGGTGGAGCTCACCAATACAGACACTGGCCGGATGGTGTCGGGCAAAACCGACAAGAACGGCGAGTACCACATTATCGGCCTGACACCGGGAAACTACGATGCCGTGCTGAGTCGCAAAGGGGTGAAGGTCGATTCCTTCAGCAAGATCCCCGTCGCCGTTGGCGACACGCGGGATGTCAATTTTGACCTCAAGAAAGATCTTGCTGGGGTCAAGGGCCCTTCCGAAGAAGAGCTGAAACAACAGCAGGAGGTCATTAAGCAAAATGAAAAGATCAAGGGCGTGAACGCCAAGCTGACGCAGGCGCGCGAACTGGAGAAGGCCGGCAACTACGACCAGGCCATCGCGATTCTGCAGGAGGCCACGACCTCTGACCCGACAAAGGATCTGGTGTGGGCCTACCTCGGCGACGCCTATGTGGGATACAAGAAGTACCCTGACGCAGTCACAGCCTTCGAGAAAGCCGTTGCCCTCAAGCCCGACAGCGCCCTCTATCACACCGCGCTGGCCAATGCCTACAACAAGGCGGGGCAGCCGGACAAAGCCATCGCCGAATACAACCAGGTGGTGCAGATGGATCCCACCACCGCCGCTACGGCTTATTTCAACATTGGGATCGTGAACTACAACACCAACAAGCCCGACGATGCTATAGCGGCTTTTGATAAATCGATCCAGCTGGATGGCACCCGCGCCGACGCTTACTACTACAAGGGAATGGCGCTTTTGACCAAGGCCACGGTCGCCAAGGATGGAAAGTATTCACCGGCGCCGGGTACGGTGGAGTCCTTCCAGAAATATCTGGATCTGAAGCCCGATGGGGCCAACGCCCAGACCGCCAAAGACACCATCGCCATGCTGGGCGGCACGGTCGAAACCAGCTTCGGCACGAGCAAGAAAGCCACACCAGCCAAGAAGAAGCCGAACTGATCGCAGTTTGAGTCCAAGGGCGGCCCCTGTGCCGCCCTTTCTTTTTGGAGCGAACAATTTGGGACGGATGCGGCTGTCCAGTAGAATCCGCTTACGTCCGACATATGATTAATTCCGCCAAGACGAGCTTGCTCACATTTGATGAGGCGCGGCGCGTAGTCGAGCAACACGCGGCGACGCTCGCCCCAACGGCTCCGGATTTAACCAGCCTGCTCGATGCCGTCGGCCTGGCCCTGGCCGAGGACCTGCGCGCCGACCGCGACTTCCCGCCCTTTCCGCGCTCCACGCGCGATGGCTATGCGGTGCGAGCCGACGACGTGCGGACTGTGCCCGTCGAACTTCGGTGCGTGGGCATGCTCAAGGCTGGATCGGACACCGGCCAATTCCAAATTGCCGGGAGCGAAGCCGTCGAGATCATGACCGGCGCTGCAGTTCCACACGGCGCGGACGCCGTGGTGATGGTGGAATACACCGCAGCCGACGGTGACCGCATCACGGTGAAGCGCACAGCTAAGGTAGGCGAGAACGTCGTGCAGGCCGGTGCTGAAGCGCAGGATGGCCAGATCATGGTTCCCCGTGGCACGCGTGTGCAGCACGCCGTGGCGGCGGTCGCTGCGGCTATCGGGCGGCCGGAGGTTGCCGTGTTCCGCAGGCCCCAGGTAGCTGTGCTGGCTACCGGCGATGAGCTGGTGGACATCAACCTTCCGCCCGGTCCAAATGAGATTCGCAATTCCAATAGCTACTCCCTGGCGGCCCAAGTGTACGAGGCCGGCGGCGACGCGACCATCCTCCCGGTGGCGCCCGACGACGCGGCCGAGCTGGCGCTCCTGCTGCGCAAAGGCCTTCAGGCGGACCTCTTGCTGCTGAGTGGCGGTGTCTCCATGGGCAAGTACGACCTGGTGGAAGAAGTGCTGGCGTCGCTGGGGGCGGAGTTCTTCTTCACCGGCGTCGCCATTCAGCCGGGCAAGCCGTTGGTGTTTGGACAAGTCGCCGTCGATGGCAAGACCACACCGTTCTTTGGGCTTCCCGGCAATCCACTTTCGACGATGGCGACCTTCCAGTTGTTTGCGCGCCCGGTGCTGGATGCGCTTGGTGGCGCGAAACTGGAGCCTCTTCCGTTCGTCCAGGCGAGATTAACCTCGGCGTTTACGACCAAAACCGGGCTGACGCGTTTTTTGCCGGGCAAGTTGTGCGGTTCGGCCGGGAAACCCGAGGTCGAGTGGGTGCGCTGGCAGGGATCGGGAGATCTGATGTCGATCGTCAACTCGAACTGCTACATTGTGGTACCTCCGAACCGCGAGAAACTGGAACAGGGTGAAATCGTGACGGTGCTACTGGCCTGATCGCATGGCGAAATCAACTGCAAAATCGAAGCTCTCGCACTACGACGCCGACGGACGGGCGACGATGGTGGATGTATCGCACAAGAGTCCCACATTGCGGGAGGCCGAGGCCTACGCGTTTGTCGCCATGAGTCGTGCGGTGCTGCGGGCGTTGCCGGCCAACCCCAAGGGCGATCCACTGGAAGTGGCGCGGATTGCGGGCATCCAGGCCGCCAAGCGCACCGCGGAGTTGATTCCCATGTGCCACCCGCTGCCGCTCAGCAAGGTGGATGTGCGTTGCCAAGTGAAGCGTACGGGCGTCGACATCCGCAGTCTCGTGCGCACCACCGCGGTGACCGGAGTAGAGATGGAAGCGCTGGTGGCCGCTTCCGTGGCAGCTCTGACAGTGTATGACATGTGCAAAGCGCTGGATAAAGGCATTGAAATCCGCGAGGTGCGACTGGAACGCAAATCCGGCGGCAAAAGCGGCGATTACGCACGCCGGCCGGTTAAGAGGAAATCGAAATGACAGCGGCCGTCCTTACGGTGAGCGATTCCGCAGCTCGCGGCGAGCGCGAAGACCTCTCTGGCCCAGCTACTGCGGAGCTCTTACGCAACCAGGGATTCGAGGTCATCGCACAGCGCGTGGTTGCCGACGAGCAGCCTGCGATTGAGGCGACGCTTGTCGAGCTGGCCGCATTGGCTCAGCTCGTAATCAGCACTGGAGGTACTGGCATCGCCGAGCGCGATGTCACGCCAGAGGCCACCCGCGCGGTTTGCTCCCGACTGATTGAAGGCATTCCCGAAAAAATTCGCGCCACCGGGCTGGCGCAGACTAAGTACGCAGTGCTCAGCCGCGGTGTCTGCGGCGTGCGCGACAAGGCGCTGATCCTGAACCTGCCCGGCAGCCCCAAAGGCGCGGTCGAGTCGTTGCAATCCGTCATCGACGTTCTGCCGCACGTGCTTGACTTACTCGCGGGGAAGACGGGCCATGACGACCAGCCGTGAAACCTCTTTCATCCATCGGGGAGAAACTTGGAACCTGTCACCCATTTCCTGACCGGAGCGTGCCTCGGCCGTGCCGGGTTCAACCGTAAGACCGCACTGGCCACGCTAACCATGGTGCTCGCGGCCGAGGCCGCAGATCTCGACGTCCTATGGAACATTGACGGGCCGATTGCCGGCTTCCAGCACCACCGCGGCATCACTCACTCGTTCGTCGGCGTGCCGTTTGTGGCGGCGGCGACATTGGGCTTCATCTGGCTGCTCTGTCAGTGGCGCCGGGCCGACGGCAAGCCGCGAATTTTACGCTCCAAGCTGCCGGTGCGCTGGGGCACTCTCTACTGGCTTGCACTCATAGCGGCTCTGAGTCACATCCTGCTCGACTACACCACGGCCTACGGCATCCGCATGTTCGCGCCGTTTGACTGGCGCTGGTATTCGTGGGACATCGTGTTCATCGTCGAGCCGGTGATACTGGTGGCTTTGATCGCGGGGCTGGTGCTGCCGTCGCTGTTCGGCCTCATCAATCAAGAAATTGGCGCCCGCAGTAAAGGGCCGCGTGGGCAGGCCGGAGCCATCTTTGCGCTGGTGTGTCTTGTGCTGGTCTGGGGCTATCGCGACTACCAGCACCGCCGGGCGCTGAACGCCATGGGAGCGCTGTTGTACCAGGGCGCAGTTCCGGTCAAGTACGCCGCTTATCCCTACTGGGTGGACCCGTTTCGCTGGTATGGCGTGGTGGAGACGGAAGCGCTCTTCCAGACCATGCCAGTGGATTCGAGACAGCCCGACGTCGATCCGCAGGGAAGGGCGAGTACATACTTCAAACCCGAAGTCACCCCGGTCACCGAGGCGGCCAAGGCATCGTATCTGGGACGCGTGTACCTCGACTGGGCAGTCTTTCCACTCACCGAAACCGAGCAGATGCGGGGCGCTTTCAAGGGATACCTGGTGCAGTTTCAAGACTTGCGATTTGCCTATCCTGAGATGCGCGGCCGCGGAACTCTAGCCGGCTGGGTGCTGCTGGGGCCCGATCTGCGCGTACAGGAAGAGGGGATGAACTCGCGCAAGCCGTCGGTGGAAGAGGGTCCGTAGAAGGCACTCCCCTGGCTTCTACTCCGTCGGTTGACACAGTTTACTTGCCGGGTATGTCCACCTCGATATAGCTGCCTGGCGTGGCAGCGCTTATCGCTGCCGCAATCCTTGCGACGTGCAATCGAACTACCGGCCATCGCGGAGTGCTCAACACCCGCAGGGCTATTCTGCGGGCTCTGAGGTTCTGCTGGTAGCGCATGTTTTTGTCCGCGGTGAGCAGGACGTCGAATTCCGCGCGCTCCGCCTCAGCCAGTAACTCTCCGTTGGAAAGTGTGTCCCATCCACGGTCTCTCGCCTCGGTCACCGAATGGCCGGTGAGATGGGAAGCTAAGGGAGACGGCGTGCTGTGGTCAAAGAGTACGAGCATGGGGCGCGGACGGGGGCACAGTCTCGACCGGAACCTGCTGGGCGTCGAGGCTGCGGGCGGCAAATTCCAGGACCTCGATTACCTGCTCCCTCTGGATGTGAAACCACTCGGTAATCTCGTCGATGGTGGCTCCGGCTTCGAGGTTCTCGAACACGGCAGACACGGGCATCCGGGTATTGCGAAATACCCACGCGCCGCTTAGTCTTCCCGGCACGCTTTCAACCGCGGGACATTGCGACCAATCCAGAGTTGCCATGTTGTTTCTCTGCTAGCTTTCTACCACGGTTCGGCGCGAACGTCACTCCCCAGGTTAACGACCGGATGCGCCGTGGTGGCCTCGTCCGAGTGCCGAACGCCTGGGGGTCATAAGCCGCGGCGGCAGAATTGAAGTCTTATCACCAACTGCAAATAGTTTTTCGTGTACAGATAAAGTCCCTTGACGCAACCGCGCCTGACGTACAAAATCAGAAAGCGTTATCATTTCATCTGACTTGCTTTCTGAGGTGCCCATGCTGGCTTACCTGTTTCTCGCCTTCGCCGTAGCTGTCCACGCGCGTTTCCTGCCCCTGCCCTTCAGCTTTGCTCCGGTAACGGCGGCGTTGCTGTACTTTGGCTATCGTCGGCCCCGTCACGAGATGTGGATCCCCGTGGCCGCTCTGGCGGCGGCAGGCATCTATTTGTCGCGCAACTACTACGGCTATGCCCTGTCGGCTGATCTCTTGATCACTTGGGCTTGGTACGCGGGCATGGTGCTGCTGGGTGGAATCCTGGCGAAGAACGCTTCGGCTTTGCGCGTCGGCGCGGCGACTGTGGTGGGTTCCATCTCGTTCTTCGTAGTCAGCAACTTCGCGGTGTGGGCGGTGTGGAACATGTATCCCAAAACCGCCAGTGGACTGGCGATGTGCTACGTTGCCGGCCTGCCCTTCTTCCGCAGCGCAGTGGTCTCAGACCTGTTCTTCGCGGCCGTGTTCTTCGGGATCGGCTACCTGGTCAGCCATCGCCAGGAAGCGGGCGTCGTCGTCGCGCGCTAGTCTAGCTTCGAGTTTTGCCACCAAGGCCGGACGAAATGTCCGGCCTTTTTTGGGCCTGGGACACCCCTGCGGCGGCTCTTCAGAGTGGCCGCTACTCGTCACCGTCGTACCATCCGACACCGCTGTTCCCGTTTTGGAACCAACTGGTTACTTTAGTTTTGTTTGCCTCCATTTTTTTCTTTGTTTCTCCCCGCGCTCGCGTTAAACCATTATCGTGAGGCGAGGGATTTGTGTGCCTTGCCGTGCGCGCCGCCCATCGCGCCGCGCACCAACCGATCTTTGACAACCTGCACGCTCGCCGTCAGGCTACTTTTGTCGCGGGTCCGACATGGAGTCTAAGTCGTTTGTTTTCTATTAAGTAACTCTAAGGTACTTGGATTCCCGAAGTTGCGCACAAAACCCGCCGTAACTCCTTGATTCCAAAAGGGCGGGAGGGGGAGGGGGTAGGCGCACTCATAGCTCCGTGCGGCGAAGTCGAGCCCTGATGCGGATGAGTTGCTAAGCCGAGAGGCTAAGGCACGCCGGCGGGCAAAGCTGCGCGCCGTTAGACCCCGGCTGGGGTAGTTTTGCCTTGGCTGTTCTTCTTGCGCAGCCACCAGACCCACCACCCAACGAGCCCGAGGAAGGCGACGATCGCAACCGTGAGCCTCAGGTGTTGGTGCACCGCGCTTCCGAACAGCGCGACGATTTCTGGCCCAAAGCGGATGACTAGCAGCGAAAGGATGCAAAAGCGAAGCAGGCGTCCCAGGAAGATAGCACTGAGAAACTTCACGAAACTCATCTCGATAACGCCGGCGGTCAGCACGAACAGCTTGAAGGGCGTGGGCGGCGGCAACATCGAGGGCACCATCAAGCCAAGGAAGCCGTAGCGCTCGAAGGTGGCGTGGATTTTCTTAAAGCGCTCCTCGCCAAGCCGCTTTACCAGCAGCACTTCTCCGCCCTTGTAGCCGATCCAATAGATGACGATGCTGCCCAGCGCCGAACCTGCGGCGGCCATGGCCGAGAGCAGCAGAAAGCGGCGGGGCGCAGCGTAAACGTAGCCACCAACGATAGCGTCGAGCGGCATGCCGAGAAAAGCCGCGTCCACGAAGGCGAATCCCATGACGCCCCAGATCCCGAGCGGGCTGAGAACGGCGAGGATCCAGTGGGTCCATTTAGCTAGTAAGTGCTTCACTTGTCTCCGGGGAAATCTTTATTTTACGTGAATCTCGGGCGCTCGTTGCAGCCAGGACAGAGAGCAGATAGGTCTTAGTATGCCCTATCTGTGATATCATGATAAACCGAGTGAAGAAGCCGCGCGAGCCACGCAAGGTGGTGGACGAGACTACGCAAGTGCGGTGCGCTCTCGGGAAGGGGATCATCCGGGAGGAAGTCTGGCTGGACTCCCGACGCGCAGTCGTGAAGTACAACCTGGCTTTCATCAATCACGCACTCTGCGCCAAAGACAATGGGCGAGTCCTTGGCTACGACAGCAGCCACGGCCATCACCATCGGCATTATGCTGGCACGGAAGAACAGTTCGCCTACGTCAGCTACGAGAAGCTGCTGAAACGTTTCCTGACGGAAGTACGGGAACTCCGCGACAAGGAGGAGCCGCTATGAAGATGAGAATCAACACCGACGGATTTGAGGGCTACGCGAAGCGAGCGGCAGCTCGTGCACGCAAGCTCGACCGACTTGAACCGATTAAGCCGGAGATTGCCATCACCTTCGATAACCCGCTGGCCATGCTCGAAGTGCTTACGGCCGAACGGATCCGGCTGGTGCAAAAGGTGAGAATGAAGTCCTCGTCCATTTCGGCTTTGGCAGCAGCGCTGGGGCGCGATCCAAAATCCGTGCGCCGAGACGTGTTGAAACTGGAACGGGCCGGGGTTGTGCGGACGCGAGAAAAGATCAATCCGGGGCACGGGCTTGTAAAAATTGTCGAGCCGGTTGCTCGCGAATGCCAACTCACGGCGATAATCTGAACGTCATGGCTGCGAGCACTAAAGACGTGCAGAAGAAACTCGACGCGCTGCGCGACAAAGTCCGCTATCACGAGCACCGTTATTATGTGCTCGACGACCCCGAAGTCAGCGACGCCGCGTTCGACAAGCTGATGGACCAGCTCATCGCGCTGGAGGCCGCGCATCCCGAGCTAGTGACGCCCGCGTCCCCGACGCAGCGCGTGGGCGGCAAACCCAGCGAAGAGTTTGCCAAGGTGCGGCACTCGACGCCGATGCTGTCGCTGGCCAAGACCACCAGTGAAGACGAGCTGCGCGACTGGGAGCGGCGGGTGCACGAACTTTCCGGCCAGTCGCAGGTGGACTACGTCTGCGAACTGAAGCTCGACGGCATGTCGCTGGCGCTGCGTTTCGCCGATGGCAAGCTCGCGCTCGGCCTGACCCGCGGCGACGGCACCACAGGCGAAGACGTGACGCCAAACGTGCGAACCGTGCGCAGTATTCCGCTAACGATTGGCGACAAGACGCTCGCCAAGGCAGGCTTGCCGAATGACTTCGAAGTGCGTGGCGAGCTACTGATGCCGCTCACCTCGTTCCAGCGCATGAACGAAGAGCGTGAGGAGCAAGGGCTGCCGGTGTTTGCGAACCCGCGCAATGCCACGGCGGGAACTGTACGCACGCTGGAGCCGAACGTCACCGCACAGCGGCGCTTGGACTTCTTCGCCTACGGCCTATTAGCCGACGGAAAGCCGATCTTCGACCGCCATTCGAAAGTGCTGAAGGCGCTGCAGATGGCGGGTTTCAAGGTGAACCCGCATCACAAGGTAGCGCACGATCTCGAGCAGGTGATGGAGTTCGTCAACGAAACGGACGAGACTCGCGACTCCCTGCCTTACGAAATCGATGGCGTGGTGGTGAAGGTGGATCGCGTCGGCCTGCAGGACGAGCTGGGCTTCACCGGCAAAGCGCCGCGCTGGGCCATCGCCTATAAGTTTGCTGCGCGCGCCGGTGAGACGCAGATCGAAGACATTCTCGTGCAGGTGGGTCGCACCGGCAAGCTGACGCCGGTGGCAGCGCTGAAGCCGGTCTCCATCGGCGGCACCACGGTGAGCCGCGCCACCCTGCACAACATGGACGAGATTACCCGGTTGGGAGTCAAGATCGGCGACTGGGTTGAAGTAGTACGTGGCGGCGACGTAATTCCCAAGGTCGTGCGCGTACTGGAAGACAAGCCCCGTGGCACCCGCGAGTTCGTCATGCCCAAGCGCTGCCCCGAGTGCGGCGGGCATGTGGTGCGCGCCGAAGGCGAGGCTAATCACCTTTGCGTGAACGCCAACTGCCCGGCGAAGTTGCGGGAGAGCGTCCGGCACTTCGCCTCGCGCGGCGTGATGAACATCGAGGGCATGGGCGATGTACTGGTCAATCAACTGGTGGATGCCGGGCTGGTGAAGAGCGTCGCCGACATCTACCAGCTAACCGAAGAGCATCTGGTGAACCTGGAGCGGATGGGGAAGAAGTCGGCGGAGAACATCCTGAGCGAGATCAAGAAATCGAAAGACCTGCCGCTGGAGCGGGTGATTTACGGCCTCGGAATTCGCATGGTGGGCGAGCGCACGGCGCAATTCCTGGCCGAGCACTTCGGCTCCATGGACGCGCTGATGACGGCTAGCGAAGAAGAGTTGCAGGCGGTCAATGAGATTGGGCCGCGGGTTTCGCAGAGCATCCGCGAGTTCTTCGACGAGCCGAAGAATCGGGCACTTGTGGAACGGCTGCGCGACGCTGGGCTGACCTTCAAGGGCGAGAAGAAGCAGCGCGGCACAGCGCTTGCGGGAAAGACGTTCGTCCTGACCGGAACCTTAGAACGCCACACCCGCGACGAAGCCAAGAAGCTGATCGAAGACGCCGGCGGCAAGGTCGCAGGTTCCGTCAGCAAGAAGACGGATTACGTGGTCGCAGGCGAAGAAGCGGGATCGAAACTCGACAAGGCGAAAGAGTTGGGCGTGCCGGTGATTGACGAGAAGCAGATGGAGAAGTTGGTGAAGGAGTGAAACCACAGCCTAGAACTTCGCCTTCACCCGCCGATAGGTCTCTTCCAGCGACTCCGGCAGCACGCGGGTTTCGCCGACCACGGTCATGAAGTTGGCGTCGGCCATCCAGCGGGGCAGCACGTGCATGTGGATGTGACCGGCGACGCCAGCTCCTGCGGCCTTGCCGATGTTCATCCCGAGGTTGATGCCGCTGGGTTGATACAGGTCGGTTAGCACTGCCTTCGAGCCGTCGTGACAAGCGCCATCATTTCGGCGGCGGCGGCCTCGGAGCAGCAGGTTCAGCCGGTCCACATGCTCGTAGGGCACCACCATGACGTGGCCGCAGGTATAGGGGAACGCATTCAGGACGATGAAGTTGTGCTGGCCCCGATGGACGATGAGCGCCTTTTCGTCGTCGCCCGCCGCCAGCAGATCGCAGAAGACGCAGCCGTCGGTTTTGTCCACGGTGGAGACGTAGGAGTAGCGCCAGGGCGTCCAGAGGTAGTCCATCACAGGGCAGAGTAACAGACAGGGCAAACTCATCCCCAAATAGTTGTAGGCACGGCGGCGGCAAAAACCCGCCAAACAGTGCCGGTGGCAGCAGTCGAAGGTGGCGGAAAATCCCGTCCTTCTTAGACTTACGGGGTTTGACACTGCTCAGAAGCGATTGCTATAGTCAAAGAGTCCCTTTCAGTGGGGCCGCTGATGGGGATCCGGCCGCTGGGTTGTCCTTTCTTCCCTACGATGGGAATTTTCAAGAAGACTCAAGCCAGCAGCCCGAAGTGTTTTCAGCCCCCCCTGCAATCTCCATAATTGCCGGGCGCGAACGCAAACCATGTCTCTCGAAGAAACCCTTAACGATACCCCGACCTCCTCCACTTCCACCGAAAACGAAGGCGTAGCCGAACAGCACCCGTCTGGCCATACTTCCGATACCAGCACTCCTACCGTAACCGCCGAACCGGTGGCTGCGGCAACGCCGGCTGAAAAAGAACCTTCCATGGAAGACTTCGCCACCGCGCTCGAGAACTACGAGCAGGAACAGGCGCAAACCGAAGCTGCCCTCAACGATGAACAGATCATCCCGGGCACCGTCCTGAAGATCACCCCGCAGTACGTGGTGGTCGACATCGGCTACAAATCCGAAGGCGTTGTCCCCGTCGCGGAGTTCACCGACTCCGAGGGCGTCATCAGCGTGCAACCAGGGCAGGAAATCCCCGTGGTGCGCGACCAGGGACACACCGAGGAAGGCTACATCAACCTCTCGTACCACAAGGCCCAGCGCCTGAAGGCATGGGACGAAATCGAGAAGGCCTACAACGACAAGGCCCCGGTGAAGGCGCGCATCATCGACCGCATCAAGGGCGGCCTGACCGTCGACATCATGGGCGCGCGCGCGTTCCTGCCCGGCTCGCAGGTCGAATTGCGGCCGGTGCGCAATCTCGATGGCATGAAGGACACCGAGATCGAAGTCCGCATCATCAAGCTCAACAAGAAGCGCGGCAACATCGTGGTCTCGCGCAAGCAGCTTCTGGAAGAAGAGCAGGGCGAAAAGCGCACCAAGACGCTCGACCAGCTGAGCGAAGAAGCCATCCTGACCGGCACGGTGAAGAACCTCACCAACTACGGCGCGTTTGTGGACCTCGGCGGCATCGACGGTCTGCTGCACATCACCGACATGTCGTGGGGACGCCTGACGCATCCGCGCGACCTGGTGCAGGTGGGCGACCAGATCCAGGTGAAGGTGCTGAAGTTCGACCGCGAGAAGCAGCGCGTGTCGCTGGGCTTCAAGCAGCTCACGCCTGATCCGTGGCTCGACGCCTCGGAGCGCTATCCGATCGGCGCACACGTTAAGGGCCGCGTCATCAGCGTCACCGACTACGGCGCGTTCATCGAGCTGGAGCAGGGCATCGAAGGCCTGGTGCACGTCAGCGAGATGACCTGGTCCAAGCGCATGAAGCATCCCTCGAAGATGGTCAATGTGGGCGACCAGCTCGAAGCCGTTGTGCTCAACGTCAACGTCAACGAGCGCCGCATCAGCCTCGGCCTGAAGCAGCTCGAGTCGAACCCCTGGGAAACGCTGCACGAGAAGTTTCCCATCGGCCAGATCGTCGAGGGCAAGGTGCGCAACCTTACCGACTTCGGCGCGTTCATCGAAATCGAAGACGGCATCGACGGCCTGGTCCACGTCAGCAATCTGAGCTGGACCAAGCGCGTGAAGCATCCGTCGGAAGTCCTGAAGAAGGGCGACAAGGTCAAGGCCATCGTGCTCGCCATCGAGCCCGACCAGCGCCGCCTTTCGCTGGGCGTGAAGCAGCTCCAGCCCGATGTCTGGGAGACGTTCTTCGACCAGCATCGTGTGGGCGACGTCATCCACGGCAAGGTGCTGCGGCTGGCCAGCTTCGGTGCGTTCGTCGAGATCGCCGACGGAGTCGAGGGCCTGTGCCACAACTCCGAGGCGGCTGAGAAAGACGGCTCTCCGATCAAGCTGGAACCCGGGCTCGAGTCCGAGTTCAAGATCATCAAGATGAACCCGGCCGAGAAGAAGGTGGGACTCAGCATCCGCGCAGTAGGCGAAGAGGCCACGCGGGCGGAGGTGGATTCCTACAAAGGACCGGCGGCTTCGCCGTCGTCGTCCTCCTCTTCTTCCACTGGCGCCACGATAGGCGAGTTCATGTCGTGGAAGCGAGCCAGCAACGAAAACAACTGAGCTCTCGGGCTCACGCAATGCAAAAGGCCGCCTGCAATGGCGGCCTTTCTGTTTCTGCGTCCAGCAGGATGACGCACTCTATTTGTTCATGTTGATGCTCAGGTTGATGGTGGGCGCAAAGCGGTCGTCGAACTGGCTTACCGTCTTGGTCGGGCTCTTCTTGCCGTCTTTCTCCGCCCAGATTTCGTAATCGGTGTTCAGCGCAAGTTGCGGAAACCGGTACGAGCCGTTCTCCTGGGTAAAAAAGCTCTTCACCACCAGCGTCCTCGAGTTTTTCAGGTATACCACCGCACCGCTGATGGGCTTGTCATCCTTGTCGCTGACCGTGCCGGTAAGCATCTTTGACGTGGGCTTGGTCTGCTTGGGAGTCGACGGCCCGGCTCCATTCAATGGCAGGTTCACCTGGGCCGGGGCGCAGACGGCGAGCGTCATAGCCAGCGCCAGTAGTACAAACAGCTTTTTCATGGAATCTCCTCCCCTAAGCCTACTTCTTGCCGGGCGCTGCGGCCAGATGAAGGCTGATGTCTTGCCTCTCATTATCGTCGATGTGTACCGTCACTTCCGGGCTGAGGCTGCCCCTTGGGGAGCCTTGATTTCGGCTTGGATGACGTAGTCCTGCTTACCTGGCGGCACGCGCTGGGCAAACTCGCCGCGGCTGTCGGAAACCAGCTCCCACTTCGCCTTTTTGTCGCTGGCGCGGCGTATGGTCACGGGAACACCGGCGGCGGGCGTGTCCTCCGCCGTCCAGACCGTGCCGTAAATCAGCGCATAATCTTTGACCGGCGGGCTTGCCCTGCGGAGACGTTGAGGGACTGGGTGCGCGACAGCGTCGCGCAGGCGCAGGCCAGCAGCACTAGCGCCGCTAAGCCAGCTTGCCGGCAGCGACGTTCGCGGAGGGGCACGGCAGGATCCACCCTACTCCTCTTCCTCTTCTTCGTCGGCTGCGTCTTCATCGTCGTCGAGGTCTTCGTCGCCAACCTTGCTCAACTCCAGCGGTTCGACGGCGACCACTTCGAAATCGGTTCCGCATTCAGGGCATGAAACAACTTCGCCCTCGTCGACTTCGTCTTCTTCAATGTCCAGATCGCTTTCGCACTCGGGGCAGATTACCATGTCCACTTCCTCCGCTTGGGCGGACGCAATTTCAGAATCACAGCACTGGCCGCTCTTTTATATTTAGAATCTCTTGCTAGCAGCGTCAAGTAATAGACACTTGAGATGCGTGGAAGTTTTGCGAGGCTTCATGCCCAAAATGAAATTGATTTTTCTCGGCAACATCGATTTTGTGGTTGACAGCTTCACTGCCGCTCGTGCAGGCGCAAAATGCGGTTGTGCCCGCCTCGACGCCCGACTCCCAGATTGCGGCGATCCTAAAGACCGTCTCGCCCGAGCGCATTCAGCAGACCATCGACAAGCTGGTCAGCTTCCAGTCGCGGCACACGCTTTCGTCTGAGGTCCCGGCGTCCAGCGGCAAGGGCATCAATGCCGCGGCAGAATGGATTACGAGCGAGTTGCAGAGCTACTCGAAGGCCTGCGGCGGATGCCTAGAAGTCAAGACTGACGAGTTCACGCAGGATACCTCCAACCGCATTCCCAAGCCCACCAAGCTGACAAACGTCTATGCTGTCCTGCGCGGCAGCGATCCTGCCAACGCTTCGCGCATCGTCCTGGTGAGCGGCCATTACGACTCGCGCGCCACCGAGACTAACGACTTCACCAGCGCTTCACCCGGCGCCAATGACGATGGCAGCGGCACCGCCGTCAGCATGGAATGTGCCCGTGTGCTGAGCCAGCACAAATTCCCTGCGACCATCATTTTCCTGATCGTCGCGGGCGAAGAGCAGGGCCTCTACGGCAGCGCGCACTTCGCCAAAATGGCCAAGGCGCAGGGCTGGAACATCGAGGCGGTGCTCAACAACGACATCGTGGGCGGCGACAAGAGCGCCTGGACAGGACCCGCACACGGTTCGTGTCTTCTCCGAGGGCATCCCGGTCAACGCCACCGAAGCCGAACTCAAGATGATCCGTGCTGTAGGCGGCGAGAACGACGGCGCATCGCGGCAACTCGCCCGCTATATCGCCTCTGTCTCGAATGAGTACATGCCGGCAAAGGAATTTCATCCGCTGGTGGTCTTCCGCCGCGACCGTTACTTGCGCGGCGGCGACCACACGTCATTCAACGAGCAGGGATTCGCCGCCGTACGATTCACCGAATACCGCGAGAACTACAATCACCAGCACCAGAACGTGCGCACCGAGAATGGCGTCGAATACGGCGATCTACCGAAGTTCGTCGATTTCAGCTACGTCGCCAACGTCGCTCGCCTGAACGCCGCCACCCTCGCCACTCTGGCGTCGGCCCCGGCCCCGCCCGCCAAAGTCCGCATATTGACGAAAGCGCTGGTCAACGATTCCACTCTAGTATGGGAGCCTTCGCCGGGCGGACTGGCCACGGGCTACCTGGTTCTCTGGCGCGACACCAGGGCGCCCGACTGGGAGCACTCCCAGCTGTTCGGCAACGTCACGCAGGCGGTCATGCCGCTGTCGAAGGACAATGTCATTTTTGCCGTGCAGGCCACCGACGGCAAGGGTCATCGCAGCCTGCCGGTTGTGCCTGTCCCGGAGCGCTAGGCCCTTCGGCTGAGTTGAGAATGGAGTTTTGATGCGACGCAGTTCCACCATGTCGATGAGCTTTCCGCCTTTTACTCCCGCGGTAAAGCAGTTGCTACTCGCCAATGCTGCGGTATTCCTGCTGCAGACGCTCCTGGGCTATCTCGCTCCACACGCCGCAATGCTCTCGCAGCGGTGGTTCCAGCTAACTCCCGAAAACGTCGTACACGGCTGGATATGGCAGCTGGCTACCTACATGTTCCTGCATGCCGGCCTGTGGCACATCCTGTTCAACATGTTGGCTTTGTGGATGTTCGGCGCCCAGCTGGAGATGGACTGGGGCTACAACCTGTTCCTTCAGTTCTATTTCTTCTGCGGAATCGGCGCCGCCCTAGTCACGGTCGCTGTGGCCTACACCGGGCTGCTCGGAGCGCGTCCCGACGTAGGGACCGTGGGAGCCTCAGGCGCGATCTTCGGATTACTGCTCGCTTTCGGAATTCTGCACGCGGATTCTGAAATCATGCTGTTCCCGATCCCTTTCTTGATGAAGGCCAAGTACTTCATCGCGGGCCTGATTTTCATCGAGATCATCCTGACTCTCTCGTCCGCTCAACAGCAGGGCCAATCCACCGCCTACATGGCCCACATGGGAGGGCTGCTTTTCGGTTACATTTGGCTGAAGTTCGTCCCCCGCCGCGGCTTCGGCTTTCTCTCGACGGAATATTTCTACGGCCTGCGCAACTCCTACTACCGCTGGAAGCGCAAGCGTGCCGCGCGCAAGTTCGAGGTGTACATGCGCAAGCACGACCGCGGCGATTACCGCCACGAAGACTACTTCGACGAGAATGGCAAGATGCGCGACCCCGAAGCCCGCGACCGCCAAAAGAAAAACGGCGACGCTCGGCCGCCGTGGGTGAACTGAAATCCCGGATCACTAACTCTCGAACAACCCTTCCAGGTTTTCGTACACCGTCGGGATGGTGCACAGGCTGGGCAACTGCTGCCAGTACTGGTGCACGTCGGGATCGGTCTGCGCTTCCCCGCGCATCTCAGGCGACTTCCAGCGGCGCAGGTGAACGAACCGGTCGGGGCGGCTGCCGTCGCGATACAGCGTGTCGGTGCAATACCCCTTGGAGTGCATCATGGTATAGAACTCGCGCAGCATGGCGACCAGTTCTTCCTCTTTGCCCGGAAGCGCTTCCAGGATCGCAACCGAAACCACCTGCTCTGACATGATGTTCTCCTCAGACTCGTTCTGCATTCCCTTGTGCTGTTTCGCCTGCGGCGTCCCGCACCTCAATCAGCCGCATGAAGTTGGTCGCTCCCGTCGAATTCCGCGTGCCCGCCACCAGGCCAAAAACGTCTCCCGGCGCCAGCACGTTCAGCCGCCGTAGCTCGCTTTCGGCAAACTGCGCCATGCGCTCTACCGAAAGCGCCGGAGGACACATCAGCGGCGTCGTGCCCCACAGCGCGTTCATGCGGTTGCGTACCGTCTCCGACGATGCGAACGCGTAGATGTCGGCCGCCGGCCGGTATTTCGACAGCATGCGCGCCGTGGTCGCCGTCTCGGTAAACACCGCAATCGCCTTGATCTTCAGGTCCCGCGCCGCGTGCGCCATCGATTCGCAAATCGTCTCCGCCACCGACAAGTGTGCGGCATCACGATGTCCGGGCGTAAGCGGATGGTGGGAGTGCGCCTCCGTCTCGGCCACGATGCGCGCCATCATCTCCACCGCTTCCAGCGGATACTTCCCGCTGGCCGTCTCGCCTGACAGCATCACCGCGTCGGTCCCGTCGAACACCGCGTTGGCCACGTCGCTGGCCTCGGCCCGTGTCGGGCCGCGGACTTTCCGTCATCGACTCCAGCATCTGCGTCGCGGTGATCACCGGGCGGCGAAAATCGAGAGCCCGGCGAATCACGTACTTCTGGATCAGCGGAACTTTCTCCGGCGCGACTTCCACGCCCAGATCTCCGCGCGCCACCATCACAGCCACCGCGGCATCGAGGATGCCATCGAGGTTCTCGATCGCCTGCGGCTTCTCCAGCTTGGCAACCAGCCCAACGTCGCTGCGGTGGGCGGCGATGGCGTTCTTGGCCTTCACCACGTCGTTCACCGTGCGCACAAACGAAATCGCCACCAGGTCCACGCCCTGCTTCAGCCCGAACTCCAGGTCGCGCAGGTCTTTCTCCGTCAGCGACGGAATGCTCACGTTGGTGCCCGGCAGGTTGATGCCCTGGTTCTCACCCAGCATGCCGCCATTCAGCACTTCGCAAGCCACCTCGCCGTTGGCGACTTCCCGCACCACCAGCTCAATCCGTCCGTCGGACAACAGAATGTGCTCGCCCGCCTTCACGTCGTCAGCCAGGTTCTGGTAGGTGGTGGAGATGACCTCGGTCGTGCCTTCCACGTCTTTCGGCGTGATGGTGACCGTCTGGCCCTTCTTCAGCGAAACCGGCGCATGCGATTTCAGCCGTCCCGTGCGGATCTTCGGCCCCTGCAGGTCCTGCAGGATGCAAATGCTGCGGCCCAGTTCCGCGGCCACCTTGCGCAATCTCTCAATGACCACGGCGTGCTGTTCGTGCGTGCCGTGCGAAAAATTCAGCCGGGCCACGTCCATGCCGCGCAGCATCAACTCGCGGATCATCTCCTCCGAGTTGCTCACCGGGCCGATGGTGCAGACAATCTTGGCGCGCCGCCGCAGGCCGTTCGCGCCCCTCAGCGGACCGTCAGCAGTGCTCGGAGATGTCGGGCTTATCGTTCTGCATGTTCGAAATGGGTCATACTTCGGCCGTGCGCCTCGACTCTCCGTTGATTTTCGAGTGCGTCCCGAACAGGAACCGCGGGTAGCGCACGGCATTGAATTCCGCGCCGATGAGCACCACCATCGACACCAGGTAAAGCCAGATCAGCAACGCGATCGCCGTGCCGACCGAACCGTAGATCACATCGTAATTGGCATAGCTCCGCACGTACCAGCCGAACAGCACGGTGACGCAAACCCACAGCAGGGTCGCCACCACCGCTCCCGGCAGAACGCGGTGCCAGGGCTGCGTGCGGGGAACACCATGATGATAAACCAGCCCGATGACCGCGATGCTGGTCAGCACCGCGATGATCCAGCGCACCGCCGTCCACAGCCCCAGGATGTACGGAGTCATCTCGTGGCCCACATGAAACATCGCCCAGCGCTCAATCACGTTGCCGAAGACCACCAGGAACGAGGCAAAGCCCATCGGCACGCCCGCCAGCACCACCATCAGGAACGCAATCAGCCGCTCCTTCACCAGGCCCCAGATCTTCGGCATCTGGTACGCCTTGCGGAAGCCCTCCATCCACGAGATCATCGCGCCCGAGGCCGTCCACAGGGTCAGAATGCTGATCCAGACCAGGAACCCGGTGTGCACCGGCCGGGTGCCGGTGAGATACTGCGTGACCGCCGTGTTGGTGCCTTCCGGAAGAATGCGGCCCACGGCACGGAAGATCTCGCGTACGAAGGCCTCGCTGCTCCCCGAGCGGGAGAGGACGGAAGCTAATACCAGAATCGCCGGGAAAGAACGTCAAGATCGCGGAGAACGCGACGCCCTTGGCCACGCCGAAGGCATCGTGCTCGAACGCCCGCCAGAAGGCGATCCGCAGATGTCTCAAGAACTTTGACATACTCGTCAGAAGCGCAAGCCAGGGGCGCCTTTACCGTCGCACTGCCTACAGCATAGGTGCCCGCCGCCCGGCTGTCCAAGCAAAACTTCGGCGAAATGTAACCCTAAGAAAAACGCCGCCCGTGCATGGCACGAGCGGCGCAATGTTGTTACAGATTACTCGGCCGCGAGTTCTTCCGCCTCGTTCTCGCCCTCGTGGCGCATGAGTTCCAGCGCGCGCTCGGCTTCCTCGTACGCGAGCGTGACTTCCTCCTGCACCTTGGCGGCTGCCTGCTCCATCTCCTCCGAGAGCCGGACATTGCGGTAGTACTCCATGCCGGTTCCCGCGGGGATGAGACGGCCCACGATGACGTTCTCCTTGAGTCCGCGCAGGTGATCGACCGCGCCCTGGATGGACGCTTCGGTCAGCACGCGCGTGGTCTCCTGGAACGACGCCGCGGAGATGAACGAATCCGTGGAGAGCGACGCCTTGGTGATGCCCAGCAGCAGCGGACGGCCCGTGGCCGGCTTGCCGCCGTTGGCAATCGCCTTCTCGTTCTCTTCGCGGAAGCGGAACTTGTCGATCTGCTGTTCCAGCAGGAACGACGTGTCGCCCACGTCCTCGACCTTCACCCAGCGCATCATCTGGCGAACGATCACCTCGATGTGCTTGTCGCTGATGTTCACGCCCTGCAGCCGGTACACTTCCTGGATTTCGTTCACCAGGTAGGCCTGCAGTTCCTTCTCGCCCAGCACGGCCAGAATGTCGTGCGGGTTGAGCGGACCATCCATCAGCGGCTCGCCGGCACGGATGCGCTCGCCTTCCTGCACGTTGATGTGAACGCCACGCGGCACCTGGTATTCCTTCTCGGTACCGTTGTCGGCCACCACGTAGATCTTGCGCTGTCCCTTGGCCACGTCGCCGAACTTCACGATGCCATCGATTTCGCTGATGACAGCCGTTTCGCGCGGCTTGCGGGCCTCGAACAGTTCGACCACGCGCGGCAGACCGCCCGTGATGTCCTTGGTCTTGGTGGTTTCGCGCGGGATCTTCGCCAGCACTTCGCCCGGCGTGACCTCGTCTCCGTCCAGGATCATCAAGTGAGCACGTGAGGGCATCAGGTAACGCTTGTTGCCCTTGGCGCCCTTAATGACGATCGCGGGCTGGCGCTTCTCGTCGGGTGAATCCATCACCACGTGACGCGACAGGCCGGTGACTTCGTCGACTTCCTCGTGCAGCGTCAGACCTTCCTGCAGGTCCTTGAACTGCACCGTGCCGCCGATTTCCGTCAGGATGGCGAAGGTGTACGGGTCCCACTCGACCAGAACATCGCCGAGCGAAACCTGCTGCGCCGTCTTCGACCTTCACCTTGCCGCCATACACCACTGCGTAGCGTTCTTTTTCGCGGCCCTTCTCGTCCACGATCGTGATCGAACCGTTGCGGTTCATCGCGACCAGGTAGCCTTCCTTCGAGCGGACCGTGATCAGGTTCACGAAGCGCACCGTGCCGTGGTTCTTGGCATCGAGGCGCGACTGCTCGCTCACGCGCGAAGCCGTGCCGCCGATGTGGAACGTACGCATGGTGAGCTGCGTTCCCGGCTCGCCGATGGACTGCGCCGCGATCACGCCGGTCGCTTCGCCCAGTTCGACGAGGCGGCCCGACGCCAGGTTACGGCCGTAGCACATCACGCAAACGCCACGCTTCGACTCGCAGGTCAGCACGGAGCGGATCTTCACCCGCTCGATGCCGGCGGCCTGTACCGCGCCGGCCAGCTCTTCCGTGACTTCCTGGTTGATGTCGACGATGATGTTGCCTTCGTAGTCCTTGATCTTCTCCAGCGAAACGCGGCCCACAATGCGGTCGCGCAGCGGCTCGATGATCTCTCCCGACTCCACGATGGAAGTCACGTAGATGCCATCGACTGTTCCGCAGTCGTACTCGCTGATGATCACGTCCTGGGCCACGTCCACCAGTCGGCGGGTCAGGTAGCCCGAGTCCGCCGTCTTCAGCGCCGTATCGGCCAGTCCCTTGCGCGCGCCGTGCGTCGAGATGAAGTACTCCAGCACGGTCAGTCCTTCACGGAAGTTCGCCGTGATGGGCGTCTCGATGATCTCGCCCGAAGGCTTGGCCATCAGTCCGCGCATGCCGCTGAGCTGGCGAATCTGCTGCTTCGAACCACGGGCGCCGGAGTCGGCCATGACGTAAATCGGGTTCATCCGGCCTTCTTTGTCCTCGCGCTGCATGTTGCCGAACATTTCGTCGGCCACTTCTTCCGTGATCTTCGACCAGATTTCGACGACCTTGTTGTAGCGCTCGCCGTTGGTGATGGCGCCGTCGAGGTACTGTTGCTGTACCACGATCGCCTGCTTCTCGGCATTGCGCACCAGCGTCGGCTTGCTCGGCGGGATGACCATGTCGTCGATTCCGATCGACAGGCCCGCGCGTCGTGGCGTACTGGAAGCCCAGCTGCTTGATGCCGTCCAGCATCCGCACCGTAGTCTCCAGGCCAAAGCGCAGGTAGCAGTAGTTCACCAGCTGGCCAATGCCCTTCTTCTTCAGCAGGCCGTTGATGTACGGCATGCCCGGCGCGCCGCGCTTCAGGTGGTCGTTCATGATGGCGCGGCCCACCGTGGTCGTGATGTACTGCCGCTCGAAGTGCGTCGGCTCGGTGTGGATCACGTCCTGATCGTCATACGCCTGCGTCAGGTCGACCACCTCGCCGGTGTAGCGCAGCTTGATCGGGGTCAGCGTCTCCACCGCGCCGGCTTCCTTCGCCAGCAGTACTTCCTCGATGTTGGCGAACGCGCGGCCCTCACCCTTGGTGCCCGGCTTGCCTTTGGTCAGGTAGTAGATACCCAGCACCATGTCCTGCGTGGGCACCGTGATCGGCTGCCCCGACGCCGGCGACAGGATGTTGTGCGACGCCAGCATCAGCACGCTGGCTTCGACCTGCGCTTCCGGCGACAGCGGAATGTGCACCGCCATCTGGTCGCCGTCGAAGTCGGCGTTGAACGCCGTGCAAACCAGCGGATGGATCTTGATCGCTTTGCCTTCCACCAGCACCGGCTCAAACGCCTGGATGCCCAGGCGGTGCAGCGTGGGAGCGCGGTTCAACAGCACCGGATGGTCTTTGATGACCTCTTCCAGGATGTCCCACACAATCGGTTCCTGCTGCTCCACCATCTCCTTCGCCTGCTTAATGGTGGTGCAGTGCCCGGTCTGCTCCAGCCGGTGATAAATGAACGGCTTGAACAGCTCCAGCGCCATCTTCTTGGGCAGTCCGCACTGGTGCAGCTTCAGGTCGGGACCGACCACGATCACCGAACGGCCCGAGTAATCCACGCGCTTGCCCAGCAGGTTCTGACGGAAGCGCCCCTGCTTGCCCTTCAGCGTGTCTGACAGCGACTTCAGCGGACGGTTGTTGGCTCCGCGCAGCACGCGGCCACGGCGTCCGTTGTCGAACAGCGCGTCCACGGCCTCCTGCAGCATGCGCTTTTCGTTGCGCACGATGACTTCCGGCGCGTGCAGGTCCATCAGCTTCTTCAACCGGTTGTTGCGGTTGATGACGCGGCGGTACAGGTCGTTCAAATCGGACGTCGCAAAGCGGCCGCCGTCGAGTGGAACCAGCGGACGCAGCTCCGGCGGAATGACCGGGATCACGTCCAGGATCATCCAGTGCGGCTTGTTGCCGCTCTTGCGGAACGCCTCCACCACCTTCAGCCGCTTGGCATACTTCAGGCGCTTCTGCACCGACGACTCACTGCGCATCTTCTCGCGCAGCTCGGCCGACATGGTGTCGGGTTCCACCCGCTTCAGCAGTTCCTTGATCGCCTCGGCGCCCATCATGGCCTTGAAGCCGGTGGCGCGGTATTGCTGGTCGAGCTCGCGGAACTTCACCTCGTCCTTGATGACCTCGCGCTCTTTCACCGGAGCTTCGCCGGCTTCGACCACGACATACGCCTCGAAGTAGAGGACGGACTCCAGGTCGCGCAGGGAGATGTCGAGGATGTGCCCGATACGGCTGGGCAGCCCCTTGAAGAACCACACGTGCGAGCACGGCGAGGCCAGCTCAATGTGGCCCAGGCGCTCGCGGCGCACTTTGCTCAGCGTCACTTCCACGCCGCACTTGTCGCAGATCACGCCGCGGTGCTTCATGCGCTTGTACTTGCCGCACAAGCACTCCCAGTCCGTGACCGGGCCGAAGATGCGGGCGCAGAACAGGCCGTCACGCTCCGGCTTGAAGGTGCGGTAGTTGATGGTCTCCGGCTTGGTTACTTCGCCGTGCGACCAGCTGCGGATCTTTTCCGGCGAGGCCAGGCTGATGCGGATCGCGTCGAAATCGGCAATCGGGTTTCCGAGTTCAAATGGGTTCGAACGGAACAAGTTGTCCTCCTATCCTGCGGGCCGCTGTCGCGGACTGCAGGAACCCGCGGCCCTTTCGCGGCCGCTCTCGGCTCCCGTTTCCTTCTATCCTGCGGGCCCTGCCTCCTGCGGGAGCAGTGGAGGCAGCGGCCCCGATCCTCAAAGATCAGTCGGCGGCGATGGGCGATTCGACCAAGGGCTTTTCTCCAGCCGACTTGATCAGCTCCACATCGAGGCACAGCGACTGCAATTCGCGAATCAATACGTTGAACGACTCCGGCACACCCGGCTCGATGGCCGCTTCGCCCTTGACGATGGCCTCGTAAATCTTGGTGCGGCCATACACGTCGTCGGACTTCGCGGTCAGCAACTCCTGCAGGATGTATGCTGCGCCATAGGCTTCCAGCGCCCACACTTCCATTTCTCCGAAGCGCTGTCCGCCGAACTGCGCCTTGCCGCCCAGCGGCTGCTGGGTGATCAGCGAGTACGGTCCGATCGACCGCGCGTGGATCTTGTCATCGACCAAGTGCGACAGTTTGAGCATGTAGATATATCCCACCGTGATGGGCTGCTCGAACTTCTCTCCGGTCAGGCCGTCGTACAGGTACGTCTTGCCCGAAGTCGGCAACTCGCCTTCCGCCAACAGCGACTTGATCTCGTGCTCCTTGGCGCCGTCGAACACCGGCGACCCGAAGAACACCGCGTCCTTCATGCCGTCGGCCAGGTGCTCCAGCGTCGCGTCGTCGTTGGCCAGCAGGCTGTCCACGAACGGCGTGTCCTTGAACAGCACCTTCAGCTCCTTGCGGATGGCCTCGGCCTTCGAGTTCTGCTGCCATCAGCTCGCCGATCTTCTGGCCCAGCTGATGTCCGGCCCATCCCAGGTGCGTCTCCAGAATCTGTCCGACGTTCATACGGCTGGGCACGCCCAGCGGGTTCAGGACGATCTCCACCGGCGTCCCGTCTTCGAGGTACGGCATGTCCTCTTCCGGCAGGATGCGCGCGATCACGCCCTTGTTACCGTGGCGGCCGGCCATCTTGTCGCCGACGCTCAGCTTGCGCTTCATGGCGATGTACACCTTGACCAGCTTGATGACGCCCGGTGGCAGCTCATCGCCCTTCTGCAGCTTGTCTTCCTTCTCCTTGACGATCTTGCGCAGCACATCGATCTGGCGCGAGGTCATCTCCTCGATCTCGTCGATCTGCTCGTTGACCCGCGGGTCCTTGTCGGGGAACTTGATGCGCTTCAGGTTCTTCGTCGAGATGCGCTCGATGGCGTCGCGGTCGAGCACCATGTCCTTGGTCAGCAGGCGCTTGTTGGTGCGCTCGTCGTGCAGGTCGGCCAGCACTTCCTTGCCGCCCAGCAGCGCGTCCAGACGCTTCAACCGCTCGTCGGTCAGGATTCGGATTTCGTCCGCAAGGTTCTTGTGCAGCCGCTCCACCTGCTGCGCTTCGATGAACTTGGCGCGCTCGTCCTTTTCCTGTCCCTTGCGCGAGAAGATCTTCACGTCCACCACCGTGCCCTCGATGCCCGGAGGACACGTCAGCGAAGCGTCGCGCACGTCGCCGGCCTTTTCGCCGAAGATCGCCCGCAGCAGCTTTTCTTCCGGCGTGAGCTGGGTCTCGCCCTTGGGCGTGACCTTGCCCACGAGGATGTCGCCCGCCTTCACGGTCGCGCCGATGCGGATGATGCCGCTCTCGTCGAGATCGCGCAGCGCCGACTCGCTGACGTTGGGGATGTCGCGCGTGACTTCTTCCGGCCCCAGCTTCGTGTCGCGCGACTCAATCTCGAACTCCTCGATGTGGACGGAGGTGTAATAGTCCTCCTTCACCATCTTTTCCGAGACCAGGATCGCGTCCTCGAAGTTGTAACCGCGCCAGGCCATGAAGGCCACCAGCACGTTGCGGCCCAGCGCCAGCTCGCCCATGTCCGTGCAAGGACCGTCGGCGATGACCTGACCCTTCGCCACCCGCTGCCCCTTCTTCACGATGGGGCGCTGGTTGATGCAGGTGTTCTGGTTCGAGCGCTTGAACTTGGTCAGCTGATAAATGTCGCTGCCCACCTCGCGCGAGAGCTGCATCGGATGATGTTCGCCCTCGACGCGCACGATAATGCGCTCCGAGTCCACCGAATCGATGATGCCGCTGCGGCGTGCCAGCATCACAGCGCCGGAATCCCGCGCGGTAACGCCTTCCATGCCGGTGCCGACGATCGGCGCCTGCGCCCGCAGCAGAGGAACCGACTGCCGCTGCATGTTCGCGCCCATCAGTGCGCGGTTCGCGTCGTCATGCTCAAGGAACGGCACCAGCGACGCGGCCACCGAAACCAGCTGCTTCGGGCTGACGTCGATGTAGTCCACTTCATTGCGGTTCACCAGCACGAAGTTGCCGGCCTTGCGGGCGTTCACCAGTTCCGTGACGATGCTGCCCTTTCGTCGATCTCCGCGTTGGCCTGCGCGATCACGTGGCTTATCTTCCTCCCACGCCGACAGGTAGAAGGAGAACGGCTCGTAGTCGATGATCTTCTTCTTCCGCTCGCGCAGCTCGTCGTTGGCCTTGATCACCTCGTGCTTCTCCAGGTGGTCGCCAACCTTGTAATCGCTATCGCCCGCGTTCACCACGGTCACGAAGTCCAGCACGTGGCCGTTCTTCACCTTGCGGTACGGCGACTCGATGAAGCCGTAGTCGTTGATCCGCGCATAGCAGCTCAGCGACGAGATCAGTCCGATGTTCGGGCCTTCCGGCGTCTCGATCGGGCAGATACGTCCGTAGTGCGTCGGGTGAACGTCGCGGACTTCAAATCCCGCGCGCTCGCGCGACAAACCGCCCGGGCCAAGTGCCGACAGACGGCGCTTGTGCGTGATCTCCGACAGCGGGTTGGTCTGGTCCATGAACTGCGACAGCTGCGACGACCCGAAGAACTCGCGGATCGCGGCCATCACCGGCTTGGCGTTCACCAGGTCGTGCGGCATCGCCGTCGACATCTCCTGGTACACGCTCATCTTTTCCTTGATGGCGCGTTCCATGCGCACCAGGCCGATGCGGAACTGGTTCTCCAGCAGCTCGCCTACCGCGCGCACGCGGCGGTTGCCCAGGTGATCGATGTCGTCCACCGACCCGATGTTCTTGCGCAGCTTCAGCAGGTACTTGATGGTTGCGTAGAAATCATCCGGCTCCAGCGTACGGTTTT
>CAVRWH010000007.1:0-40420 GCA_963724855.1 uncultured Acidobacteriaceae bacterium
CACCTAGCTTCGCCGGAAAGCAGATTGCGGCCTGGCCGGTGCTTGCCAGCGATAGAGGCAGTTGCTAGGGGGAAAGCGCATGCGTTTGTCCGTTGAGCGAGGCCATTTCAGAAGCAAAACGTTTTGCTGGCACTGGTGGCGACGGTCATGCTATTCGGGTCGGGCACAACCGTAGCCGCCGCCGACTCCAGCAAAGTGGACTCATTCGCCAAGTGCCTGGCAAACAAGAAGACCACGATGTACGGCAGCTTTCTGTGTCCGCATTGTGACGACCAGAAAAAGCTGTTTGGCAGCGCTTTCAAATATGTGCCCTACGTGGAATGCTCGACCCCCGGAAGCAGGCAATTAACTTTGGCGTGCCGGGCGGCACAAATTCAATTCACCCCAACCTGGATTTTTTCAGACGGCGAACGCCGGACCGGAGTGCAGTCGCTGGAACAACTGAGCGCGAAGAGCGGGTGCCGCCTGCCATGAAAATAGTCCGCGGATTGCTATTAGCGCTCTGTGTTGTCGGGGCGGGGCTGTCAGTGCTATCGCTTCGCAGCCACTATGCCACTTCGGTCACCGACTACTGCGACCTCAATGAAACGTTCAACTGTGATTTGGTAAATCGCAGCACATTTTCCACGGTTTACGGCGTGCCGGTGGCTCTGGTTGGACTCGTCGGCTACGTGTTGCTGTTCGCGCTGTCGTGGCGGACGAGCCGCTGGATGGCGAACGTGCGATTCGCCGCCGCGATCGCGGGTACGGCCTTCGCGGTGTATCTGGCCTACATCGAGGCCCACGTTCTCGCGGTGTGGTGCCTGCTTTGCATCGGGTCGCTGGCTTGCATTTCCGGGATCGCGCTGCTGTCAGGAGTCGATGTGATCCGAACGATGCGATTGCCGACCAGTGTTGAGGGCGCAGGGGAGCGATTGGGCAAGTCCCAGCGAAATCCCTGAAGAACAATTTTTACAGCCTTATCTATAGTTCATGGAGGACAAAGCAATCATGAAAACAAGAAGCAAAATCGGATGGTTCGCACTTCTGACTCTGATCGTCGCCACCGGAATGGTTGTTGGCGCCGTGCCTGGCAATGGCCAGGCGAAAACGGGACAGAAGATCGTGGTTCACCTCTCGCATTATGCCGACGACTCGCACGCCGCCATGATGGCGGTCCATTTCGCCCAATACTTGCAGGAGCACGGCGCCGACGTGACCCTGATGCTCGATGTTGACGGCGTGCGGCTAGCGGATAAGAGCCAGGCACAATCCACGGGCTCAGGAATGAACGGCGCAAACCACCACGATGTATGACGCGTTCGTAAAGGCTGGTGGAAAAGTTCTGGTCTGTCCGCATTGCGCGGAGGTCGCGGGACTGAAGGCCCAAGACCTGCGTCCGGGGGCACACCTCGCGAAAAACCTGGGCGAGCTTGCCGATGCGGTTCTGGCCGCCGACAAGATCCTGGACGACTAAGGACCAACGAGCTCATTGACGTCATAGCGGAGGGCCCGTGCCGACGCGTCGCGGGGCAGGCTCCCGACGCAAGCGTGTCGCGTTCCGGCGCCGAAGCCTGAGAGCTGTTTCAGAAACGTACGAAAGGCGAAGCGCGAAGCCCGGCAGGGGCTCAAGCCCCGTCGTATTTTCGACGTAGTACGGCATGACTGAAGTCATGCCCTGATACGAAACACGGCTTTACCTAGTGTTTCCGCTAGCCGTAAAGCCGTGGCCTTTCAAACCGGGTTTTCGAGGCCACTCCGACAGTCCGGACGGACACGGGGAGGGGATACAAGATTATTGAAGTAGTTCCCGTATTGGTCCGGTCTGGTCGAGGAGCCAGAGGGACATTGGAAAAGGATTGGAATGAACGAGCAAAATCCGACACGGCTGAATCCCGCTTGCGTGGTTTGTGGTACGCAGAATCCGACAGGCCTGCACATTGCTTTTGTTAAAGATTCTGCCGGAGTTCGAGCCGATTGGACTCCGACCGCAGGCTGGGAGAGCTTCCGGGGAACCGTTCACGGCGGCATCATAACAACCGTGCTCGATGAGGCCATGTCGAGAACAATCATTGCGCGTGACTGGGAGGCGCTGACGGCGGAGCTGAAGGTGAGGTTTCGAGGCCGCGTGAGCCCGGGCGAGGAACTTTGCGTACGGGCCTGGATCTTGGACAAGAAGAGACGGAGGATCCGAGCGGAAGCCATCGTGGAGACGACCTCTGGCAAGGAGCGCGCGCATGCCTGGGGGACGTTTCTGACGCTTTCGCCCGAGCGGTAAACTGGCGCAGTCACTTCGCAGAACGCTCCGCCCTACCGCTCCAAGAAGGCGGTGGAAGGGAGCACCCCGCTTCGAGTTGGTTGAGTATCAAAAGACCCGACCGAACGTCACCCCTTGATCGTGCTGGTGGATTCGTCCCAGGTGACTACCGACTTTCTAAAGTAGGCCTGGTTGGCCATGTGGCAAGCGGCCGCGGCGTGGTGGCCGAAGACGGCGTCCTGCACCACGGGCTTGCGGGTGCGGACGGCCTCCATGAAGTTCCACATGTGGGGCGCGAGGTCGTCATAGGACGGGCCAGTGTAGGTAATAGCTTCGCCGACGAACTCGTGTCCGGGCTCGGGTTCGTGCTCCTGGCGCCAGCTGGTGTCGTAGGCGGCGCGCATGGCGGCGGGGAATCCCTGGGCGTAGTAGCTGGGGGCGGTGTCAATGCCGCGCTGGGGAGTCCAGGTGAAGTCACGCTCGCGAATTTCGAGCATCCCCTTGGGGCCCATGAGGCGGGTCATCTCGGTGGTTTCGGTGCCGAGGGTCAGGCGCACATAGGCGGGCACGCTGCCGTATTCGAAGATGGCGGCCTGCAGGTCGGGCATGTTGCGGCCGTCTTTCCAGCGGACGATGCCTCCGGTGGAAAAGGCGCGCGACGGCGCCTGGTTGATGCCGGCGACGAACATCATGCCGCTGACGAGATGCACCATGAGGTCGCCGGCGACGCCGGTGCCGTATTCCTTCCAGCAGCGCCAGCGGGCGAAGGTGATGGGGTCGAATGGCTTCTTGGGCGCGGTGCCGAGCCAGGTGTCCCAATCGAAGTTTTCGGGCGAGAGGCCGGGAGGCGGGGGGTACTCCCAAGCGCCAGTGGGATCGTTGCGGCCGAGGGAAAGCTCGACGGAGAGCAATTCGCCGATGGCGCCCGGAGTCGAAGACCTGCTTGGCCTTGGCGAGGAGGGCGGAGCTGGTGCGCTGCGAGCCGATCTGGACGATGCGGTCCGACTTTTTGGCGGCGGCGACCATGGCGGCACCGTCTGCCACAGTGTGGGACATGGGCTTTTCGCAGTAGACGTCTTTGCCGGCGGCGAGGGCGTCAACCACGATCTGCTTGTGCCAGTGGTCGGGGACGGCGACAATGACAGCCTCGATGTCTTTGTTGGCGAGCAGCTCTTGATACTGGCGGGTGACGGCGATGTTGGGGCCGGCAATTTCTTTGGCGAGGGTCTCGCGGCCGTCCCAGAGATCGCAGGCGGCGAGACACTTGGTGCCCGGGAGGTCAACGGCGGTCTTCAAGAGGCCAGAGCCTTGCATGCCGATGCCGATGATGCCGAAGTTGACGACCTTGCCGAAGTTAGCCGGCACCCACTCTTGTGCGTAGGCGGGTTCAGGAAGGGCGATGGCCCTGGTGGCGAGCGCGAGTGAGGCAGCTCCGGCGGCGGTCTGGAGGAAATTGCGGCGAGTGGGGTTTTTCATGGCGGTGATGGCTCCTCGTGCGATTCGGCACGTGCCGCCCCGCTCAGCGGGGCTCCGGCTCAATTGGCAACACTTCCCGCGGGCTTACGCCCACGGCCAACACAAATTTCGCCCTGCGGGCTCGGCCTTATTTCGCCGATCCTACTTCGTCAGCGGCTTAATGGCGACTTCCTTGAAGAAGACGATGTCGTTGTCACTGTGGTTCTGCAGGCCGATCCAGCCAATCATGGGACGGCGTCCGCGCCAAGGCTCGAAGTCGAACTTCTTCGGCGGAACGGGATCGCCTTCGGTGTAATCGGTGACCTTCACGCCATTGAGCATGACGACGGTGTGCGGCCCGTCGATGGTGATCTCCATGGTGTTCCATTCGGGGCCGGGCTTGCCGGGCTTGGCGAGCGGCTTGGTCAGCGAGTAGAGCGTTCCAGTGATGTGGTAGTCGTCTTCTTTCGAGAGCTCGGGATGGTTGTCGATCTGGACCTCGTAGCCGTAGTGCACGGGCATCCATTCTTCGCGCGGCTCGATGGGGATACGGATGAAGACGCCGGAGTTGTCGTTCTCGTCGCGCATCTTATACACGACGCGGATGGTGCAGTTGCCGACGGGGCCGGAGGTCCAGTAGAGCAGGCCCATGCCGCCGTGGGTCTGAATGAGTCCGTTTTCGACTGTCATGGAGCCGGGACCGACGTGATGCCAGCCGTCGAGGTTCTTGCCGTTAAAGAGCTGGATCCAGCCGTCCTGGGCGAGAAGAGGAAGTGCGAACAAGAAAACGATGGCAAGCAGGGCGAGACGTTTCACGATAGGCCTCCGGAGAGAAGCATCGGGACAAAGCGAATTTGTCCGCAGCGGAGAATGATGCTCCGCGGGAGGGGGTGTTGGCAAGGGCGGAAAGCATACCAGGGGTTCAGACAAGAGGAGTTCTAGATCGGTGAATGAAGTTTTACGGCCAGCGTTGCGCGCCGTGCAGTACCCGCACGACTTCCACCGCATGTGCTCGCACTCAGTAGACCACGATGAATGGGAGGGAGGGCAAGATGAGCTCGCGGGTGCCGTCCGCCCTGCCTGGACGACCACGCTGGGGAAATTGCTCTAGGCATGTGACGCTGTCGTATATGGAACGCGCGATGCGTTCGGCGGCTGGAGGATTCTGTCGGCGAATGTACTCGATAATGCCCGCGAAATCTGCGGCAGCTTCGGGCGACCAGCGAATGTCCATCAGGAGGCGCAGGCGACGTTAGCAATTAGCTGCCGAGTTCGAGCACGATGACCTGGTCGATTTCGTCGGGCGTGCGTTTGGGAAGTTGGAGCACGACGCTGCCTTCGGCGGTGGCGAAGTCCACGTTGGCACCACCGTTCATCAAGTGCGCGTCGTGCACCGGTGTGGTGATCCCGGGGAGTGCCAGCACGCTGAGAGTCGGATCAAGGACGTGGACGTAGATGGTGTTGCCGCGCTGGGTGGTCACGCCCCAGCCGCCCGGTTTCACGGGGCCGCCGGTGGTTCCGTAGATGGAGTCGCCGTAAACCTTGAGCCACGCGCCCATCTCGCGCAGGCGAGCGGCGAATGCGGACTGGATTTCGCCATTGGGCTGCGGGCCGACGTTGAGCAGGAAGTTGGCGTTGTTACCGGCGGCGCGGACCATTTCTTGAACGAGGTCGCGCAAGGACTTGGGCTCGGTGTCGCGCAGGTTGAAACCCCAGCTGCCGCCGCGATACATGGTGTCGCTGGTTTCGAGCGGAAGCTTACTGATGGTGGTGGAGTTCCATCCGGCAGTGTTCTCGCCGGGGAGGTCCTTCTCGAAGGTCTGGTAGTCCTCGCCCGGGAACGGCGTCTTGTGATGGTTGGAGACGATGAGCGCGCCGGGCTGGAGCTGATGAATCAGCGCGTAGGTCTTCGGCAGTTGCCAGTCGGCGTCGGGCTTGTCCCACATGCCGTCGAACCAGATGCCGCCGACCTCGCCGTAGTTGGTGAGCAGCTCGGTGAGCTGGGCGTTCATGAAGTCGAGATAGCGCGCCCACTCGCCGTTGGTCGGGCGGCCCTCCCAGTGGCCGGTGCCGCCCAGCGGGTAATAGTCGGGATGATGCCAGTCGAGCTGCGAGTAATAGAAGAAGAGCTTGATGCCCTGCCGGTGACATTCGTCGGCGAGCTGTTTGAGCGTGTCTTTGCCGTAAGGCGTGGCATCGACGACGTTGTACTTGTTTTGTTTGGTGGCGAACATGGAGAAGCCGTCGTGATGGCGCGAGGTCACGACGATGTAATGCATGCCGGCCTGCTTGGCGAGCGAGACCCACTGCGCGGGATCGAATTTCACCGGGTAGAACTGGGCAGCAAGCTGTTCGTATTGCGGGGCGGAGAGATGGTGCTCCTGCATCACCCACTCGCCGTCGCCGAGCTCGCTATAGATTCCCCAGTGGATGAACATGCCGAAGCGGGCCTGCTGGAACCAGGCGCGGGACTTTAGGTTTTGGGGCGACGGTTGGTAGCTGGTTTGGGCGGCGAGCGAGAAGGAGAGCGCCAAGATTGCGCACGCGAGCGCTGAGTAAGGCGAGATCCCTATATCCCAATGGCGAAGGTTGACCCGCATGGGAAGAGTTTAAATGGAGTAGATCGGAAAGTTGGCACCGCGGCTCGGGATTCCCAGAATGGGAGGAGTCGGAAGCACACACTGCCATCCGACTGTGATGACGGTCACTGACGTCCAGAAGCCAAAGAAAGATGCTTTTTGCAAAGTCCCCGCAGCTCGGAGGTACTCCCATGGAGCGTTGTTCAAAGTGTGTGATCCCCGAGACCTATCCCGGCATCCAAATCGACTCTGATGGCCTGTGCAATTTCTGCAGGGAGATGCCGGAACACAAGGCCCCTCGCTGCCCGGGCAATCCTGAGAAATTGCTGACTCTGATCGCCAAGCACCGCGTGCCGGACTCGCCTTATGACTGCGCAGTGGCGCTGAGCGGCGGCAGGGACAGCACGTACGTTCTTTATTACACTGTCCGGGTTCTGGGACTGCGGGTGCTTGCGTATACCGTGGACCACGGACTCTTGCCCGAACATACGCGCGAGAACATTCGGAAGGCCGCCAGTATTTTGAATGTGGCGCATGTGATGGAGCCCCATACCGCCATGGAGAGGAGTACGCGGGCCATGCTTTCCGCTTGGCTCCATCGGCCATCGGCTGCGACCGTCAGCCTGTTGTGCCTGGGATGCCGGCGGGCCATGTACGTTGCCCTAGTCGATGCCGCGCGCCGCAACGGGACACCGGTTGTGATCAACGGAGTTGGGGAGTCGGGAGTTCAAGGATATCTTGCCACCCGCTTCTTCGCGCAAGGGGATGCCGGATGGAAAGCACATCTGAAGGTTGCCGCGGGCTTTGGCCGGGAGTTCCTGCGCAATCCGCGCTATCTGGCATCGCCCGAAATTGTTCGCATGATGTTTCGCGAGTACGTGGCAGTGATGTCGGTCCGCTGGCGTGCTCGGAATAACGCGGGCGTCAAACAGGTGTCGCTCTTTGACTATGTTCCGTGGGATGAAGACACGGTCGTCGAGACCATTCAGCGGGAATTGGATTGGAAGGCTTCGCCAGGCGTCCATGCGACTTGGCGCTCCGACTGTAAATTGGCGATGCTCAAGAACCAGTTCTACCTCTTGACCGCCGGGTTCACATTACAGGATGCGCTGATCGGCGATTTGATCCGCACCGGACGTATCTCCCGCGCGGAGGGGATCCACAGGCTGGAGCACGAGAATGTGATCAACCCTGAACTAGTGGATGAGGTGCTTAGCGACATCGGAATCCTCATGCCGAAGAAATTCCGGAAGTCTCTGAATGACCGATCAGCCGCCTGACTGGACGCGGTTCTGCGACCGGTCAGCTCAAGGGCAACGGAGGAATCTGGCGGCTAAGGCCTCGGTGCTGAATACGCAGACTCCGGCGTCTGCCGCCGCGCAGGGTTCGAAGCAGAAGTGCGGTACCAGTCCAGCGTTCGGCGGAGACCGTCCTCGATAGGTAAAGCGGGGAGCGTGACCGAGTTCGCGGACGGCCGCGGTGGTGTCGGCCTGGGAGTCGCGCACGTCGCCGGCGCGGGTCGGGCCGTACTTTGCGGGGATGTGGACGCCTTCGACTTTCTGCAACGCGGCCCAGATTTCATTCAGCGAATAGCGGTTGCCGTTGCCGGCGTTGAAAACCTTGCCGGATACGCCGGGAGCTTTCGAGGCCTTGATGATCAGGTCGACAACGTCGTCGACATAAGTGAAATCACGGGTCTGTTCGCCGTCGCCGTGGATGGTAGGCGAGGTGCCCTGCAGCAGGCAGGTCATGAAAACGGAGATCACTCCGGAGTATGGACTGCCGGGGTCCTGGCGGGGGCCGTAAACGTTGAAGAAACGCAGCGAGGTGGTGTCGAGCCCATAACAGGATGCGAAGGCGCTGCAGTAGTACTCGCCCATCAGCTTCTGTGCCGCGTAGGGCGACTTGGGATTGGGGCGCATGGTTTCCACCTTGGGCAGTTCGAGAGTATCGCCGTAGGCTGAAGAGCTGGCAGCATACACCACCTTGCGCACCTTGCCTTCGACGCAGGCGCGCAGCACGTTGAAGGTGCCGTCAATGTTGGACTGGTGCGAGGGCACTGGATCGACGATGGACTTGGGCACCGAGGGAATGGCCGCGATATGGAAGACCGTATCGGCGCAGGAGATGACGGCACGGATTCGGTCAAAATCGCAAACGTCGGCCTCATGGAAAACGACCTGGGAGCCGAGATCGGAAAGGTTGGCCCGACGGCCGGTGGAAAGGTCGTCAATGACTTCGACTGTGCCGTCGCTCAAAGCAAGCAAACCGCGAACCAATGCGGAGCCGATGAAGCCCGCTCCGCCCGTAACGATATATTTCTTCATAAATTCCTTGATGAGCCGATAACCAAGTTAAGACTGCCAACGTCGTTATCATTGTACTTGGACTTGGGAGCCGGAGCCCGCAAGCCAACTTCCGAAGAAGCGGGAAATTATATGACCGCAAGTCAATCGTGGTTGGGCCGTGCGCGAGCAATCGACTGGACATCCGGTATGGCAAAGTTTGACTGCGACGGCACTATTGTGCCGGAGCCGAAACGAGAGTGCAGCACTATTTCTCGTTCGATGGTAACGTATAAGGGTCTATACCATACCATCGGGAAAGATGTTGGCGGATCACGGCCTCGTTGAGCAAAGCTTTTGGGGCGTGGTTCTGGCTGCGGCGAAAGTGCGGATGAGCGCGACGGCTTGATGCCGGCGGCGAGGGCTGAGTTAAACCGCTGAGACGAGGCGCGAAACGATCCGCGCAGTCTTGGGTCTGCGTTCGGCGACATCGTTTGGGACATCACATATATGAGTGCGGAGCAGGAAACGAGTTTGGCGCCCACAGATACAAGCACGAATGAGCCGAAGACGATCACGCCGCCCGAGTCCTCCGTGGCTCAAGGTGGAGGGTTCAAAGATTTTCTGCGGCACTTGGTGGCATTCGGTTGGCAGGGCTGGCTGCTGGCGGCAGTGGTGCTTGGTTTGTACGCGCCGGTTTTGTTCCGGCTGGTCAAACAATGGTACAACGACCCGGATTATTCGCATGGGTTTCTGGTGCCGCTGTTGTCGGTGTACCTGATCTGGCAGCGACGGGATAAGTTGGCTCAAATTGCGCGGAAGCCTTCAGCCTGGGGCTTGCTGGTGGTGCTGGGTGCGCTGTGCCTGCTATTCCTGGGAAGCCTGGGGGCCGAGTTGTTCCTAACGCGGGTCTCCTTAATCCTGGTGATTTGCGGATTGATCGTCTATTTTTCGGGATGGGCACTGCTGAGGGCGATGTCGTTTCCGCTGGCCTTTCTGCTGTTCTGCATACCGATTCCAGCGCTGATCTACAACGAGATTGTTTTCCCGCTGCAGTTCATTGCGTCAAAGTTTGCAACCAGCATCCTGGAGATGCTGAACCTGTTCCCCATCATGCGCGAGGGCAACGTGTTGATCATGCCCGGCATGCGCCTGGAAGTGGTGGAGGCGTGCAGCGGCATCCGTTCGCTGATGTCGTTGCTGGCGTTGGCGGCGGGATACGGCTACCTGGCGGAAAAGAGCGTTCCGGTGCGGTGGTTCCTGATACTGGCCATGGTGCCGTTGGCGATCATCAGCAACGGTACCCGCGTAATGATCACGGCGCTGATGACGAACTATATCGGGCCGCAGGCAGCCGAGGGATTCATGCACGAGTTCTCCGGGTGGGTGATTTTCGTGGTGGCAACGGTGCTGTTCCTGGCACTGCATAGCCTCACAGTGGCAGTGCGCAAGAAGATGGGCTGGATGCCCAAGGACGAACAAGGAGCAAAGGCATAGGTATCGGAATGAGCAATGCAATGCGTTACTGGACGATGATTGCGGTGCTGCTGGCGGGAGCCGCGGGCATGGGGTTCCTTTCGCACGGCGAGTCGACACCGCCGGCGAGACCGCTGAGCGAGTTCCCAAAGGACATAGGGAGCTACCGTACAGTGGCGGAATATCCCTTTGATGCAGAAACGCTGAAAATTCTGGGCGTCACCGACTACGTCAACCGGGCGTATTTTTCGCCGGCGCAGGGCGAATTGGGACTGTATATCGGATACTTCCGGACGCAGCGGACGGGCGCAGCGATTCACTCACCAAAGAACTGCCTGCCGGGCGCAGGCTGGCAGCCCACGGTGTCAGAGATTTATCAGCTTTCGCTGCCCGACGGGCGCAAGGTACCGGTAAACCTGTACGTGGTCCGCAAGGACCTCGACCAGCAGGTGGTTTTGTATTGGTATCAGTCGCACGGGCGGGTAGTAGCGAGCGAGTATTGGGGCAAATTCTATATGGTGGAGGACGCGATCCGGCTGAATCGCACTGATGCTGCACTGGTGCGGATCATGGCGCCGGTACGTAACGGAGACCTCGACGCGGCGCGCAAGCAAGCGATTGCGTTTGCCCAGCAAGTGGCAGTGGATGTGGGACAAGTTATTCCCCAGTGACCCAGGAGAATTCATGCGGAATCGATATTTAGTTACTGTGGCGACGGCGCTGCTGGCCTTGCTGTTGGTTTCTGCAACCGGCTGCAAGACCAACCCGGAAAAGGCCAAGAAGAAGTATCTGGAAAGCGGCCTGAGTTATTTGGACAAGAAGCAGTATGACGCGGCCGCGATCCAGTTCAAGAAAGCGCTCCAGGTGGACCCGAAGTATGCAGCGGCACATTACGAACTAGGCGTGACCTATCTGCGGCAGCAACGTGGGCGTGAAGCCTACCAGGAGTTGGTCGCGGCGACCACTCTGGATCCCAAGAACATTAAGGCCCACTTGGAACTAGGGAACCTGCTTTGGGCCGCGCGGCAGTACAAGCAGGCGGAAGAACAGGCCCGCAAGGTGCTGGAACTCGATCCCAATAACTCAGAGGGCTTTGCCCTACTGGGGACGGCGCTGTTCGCGGAACGGGAACCGGACGAGGCACTGGCAGCTTACAACCGGGTCATAGAGCTCAAGCCCGACGATTCTTCGGGGTATTTGAACCGCGGAGTGCTGTATACCAGCATGAAGAAGGACGCTGAGGCCGAAGCCGACTTCAAGAAGGCGGTGGCACTGAACCCCAAGAACCTGGAAGCGTACAGCAACTTGTCGCGCTTCTACCAGTACAAGCAAGACCTGCCGAAGGCGGAGGAAGTATTGCAGGACGGCATCAAGAACGACCCTGATGCGCCGGCGAACTATTTGCGCCTGGCCGGAATGCTGCTGCAACAGAAACGGATGGCTGACGCGGAGACCGTAATTGGGAACCTGCGCAATCATCTGCCCAAAAACACCGACGTGGCAGGGGCCATCGCGGAGTTCTATCTGGCGGCGAGAAACCCGGACGCGGCGATCAAGGAGTACCAGCGCGGACTGCAGATCGACCCGAAAAACGAACGGCTGCAGATGGCGCTGGCGGACGCCTACCTGATGTCAGCCAAAGTCGACGAGGCGACCAAACTCGACGAACAGATACTGAAAGACAAGCCGAATGACGTTCCCGGACGGATGATCAAAGGACGCCTGCAGGCGATCAAGGGGGACTACGCGGCGGCGGTGGTGACCTTCCGAGGCGTGGTAAAGGACGCGCCGGAAAACCCGCAGGCGCATTTCTTCCTCGGTCAGGCACTGATGAGGACCGGGGACCTGGCGGGCGCGAAGAGCGAATTCCAGGAAGCCATCAAGCGTAACCCGGACAGCCCGTTGTATCTGCAGGCGCAGGCGGAAGCCTACCGCGACTCGCGCGACTTTGCCACGGCGAAAGAGTTTGCCGATCGTCTGTTGAAGCTGAACGACAAGAACCCGCAGGCGCACTTCCTGATGGCTTCGATTGACTTGGGCGCGAAAGACTATCAGAGCGCGCTCCAGGAACTGACCATCGTGGAGCAGGCTGCGCCGAATGACCCCTCGGTACACATGAACATGGCGTTCGCCTACGGAGGGCTGAAGAAGTTTGCCGAGTCGGAACGCGAGTTTCAAACGGCGCTGAAGCTGAATCCGCAGTACGACACCGCCGCGGGCGAATACGTGGGCATGCTGTTCGCGCTGAACCAGGGGCCCAAGGCGCTACAAGTGGCAAACCAATACGTAACGGCCAACCCGGACCGGGCAGCGGCCCACTTCGTGTATGCCTCAGCGCTGGCGAACAGCAAGAAATTCGATGAGGCCATCGTCGAGTATCAGAAGTCCATTCAGTTGGACCCAAAGGCCCTGCTGCCCTACATGCAACTTGCGAACGTATATCAAGTGCAGGGGAAACCCGACGAGATGCTCGGCGTCTATCAGCAGGCGCTCAAACTGGCGCCTGACAATCCGACGGTGCTGGGGGCCGAGGGCAACGTATACCTGGCCAAGGGCGACCTGAAGACGGCACAGCAGGTGTTTGAAAAGGCGAACAATTTGTCGCCGCACAATCCCTTAATCGAAAACAACCTGGCCTGGGTATACGCGATGCAGGGCCAAAATCTGGATGTGGCGTTATCGCTGGCGCAGCAAGCCAAGCAATCCGCGCCGGAGGTAGCGTCGATCAACGATACCCTGGGGTGGATCCAATACAAGAAGGGAAACTACTTGATCGCGGTCGGGCTGCTGAATGAAGTAGTGCAGAAAGTGCCGCAGAATTCCCAGTACCGCTACCATCTTGGAATGGCATTGAGCGCTGCCGGGCAGAAGGATAAGGCCAAGGAAGAACTGCGGAAGGCGCTGCAGTTGACGCCTCCGCTGAGTCACGACGACGCCAAGCAGGCGCAGGACGCGCTGGCCAAACTGTAACCGCACCGAACCTTACCAACAGGAACGGCCTGGCGAATCCATCGCCGGGCCGTTGTTCTTTAAGCGAGGCTGCGCGCATGGGTGCAACCAGTACGGCTGAGCGGAGAGCGATTCTAAAATGGGAACCGCGTGCGCTTTTTCCCCCAATTCGAGGGGGGCGGAGGCTTATCCTCAAGGTGCTGGCACGGGCGAATTGGTCAGCGTGAGGAGAGTCGCGTTGTGAAAGCTTATGTGGTCATAACGGCGAAAGCAGGAACGGCGCGCCATATTGCCGACGCCTTGGCAGAACTGCCAGGTGTGCAGATGGCCGATGCGTGCTGGGGCGGAGGCGACGTGTATGCCGTGGTGGAATTTCCCGCCTGGAAGGAACTGAACGCCCTGGTACTGGATAAAGTGCATTCCATGCCGGGCGTGATCCGCACCGAAACGCACGTGGCAGTGGAACCGTAACCACAACCGCGGGTCCACGACCTTACTTGAAGCCGGACGGTGAATCGCCTGCAAGAGCGCGAACGTGTGTCCCGGCATGCACCCCGCACGAATCCACTCCGCATCGACAAACCACTCGCCGTAGTGTGATGGTATTCCGCAACCTGCCGATGTAGGTAAGCGAAGCATGAATTCGTACTTCCCCGCCCGAAGAAAGCCGGCGACTGGGGGACCCCAAGCCCTATGGGACGAGACGCATACGTCGACCCGGATTCCAGGCCCAGCGGTAGGTCAGAGATAGGAGATTGAACGGTGATTTCTCTCAAGAAATACCTGGACCTCAGGCTCGAAGCACAGAAAGCGGATACGCCGCCGAATATAGGGTTGCTGAAGGCAGCAATTCAGTCGTATCGCTCGGCGCTGGTCGACATGGGGAGAAGCGGCTACAGGGCATGTCCGGCGTACGGCGCCAGCCTGCAGCAGTCGCTCACCGGGCTGGAGCAAAGGCTGGGCAGCGAGTGCACCGCGCCGCTGCTGCAAGCAACCAGCCGTGAAATCAGCGAACAGCTTTCGCAGTGGGGCGAGCGCACGGCCGAGCACTTGAAAGGCAAGGCGCAGGAAATTAAAGATCTGCTGATCGTGCTGGCCCGTACAGCAGAGTCCCTGGGAGAGCGGGACCAGCGATATTCCAGCCAGTTGCAGCAATTCACGACACGGCTGCGGACCGTCGCCGACCTGGAAGACCTGACGCAAGTTCGATCTTCGCTGATGCAAACCGCAAACGAGCTGAAGGCGTGCGTGGACCAGATGGAACAGGACGGCCAGCAGACCATTGCGGAACTGGAGTCCAGGGTTTCGACGTACGAAACCAAACTGAAGGAGACGGAAGATCTTGCTCTAAAAGACGCGCTCACCGGCCTGCCCAACCGGCTGCAGATGGAGCGAAGGATGGAGTGGCGGGCGGAGAACCAGCAGCGATTCTGTGTGGCCTTCCTCGACTTGAACCAATTCAAAGCGGTGAATGATAAGTTCGGACATCCGGCTGGAGACGAACTGCTGCGACAATTCTCGGGCGAGTTGCGGGCGAACCTGCGTCCCGGGGACCTGGTGGGGCGCTGGGGAGGGGATGAGTTCGTGGTCGTGCTGGACTGCGATGTTGCTTCCGCCACGGTGATGATGGACCGCGTCCGCAAGTGGGTGTTTGGCGACTATACGATTTGCCACGACGGCAGCGAAAAGACACGGCTGCGGGTGACCGCGGCAGTCGGTCTCGCGGAATGGATTTCGGGCGAAACGATACAGCAGCTCATGGAACGGGCAGACCGCCAGATGTACGCCGATAAGATGAGCCCGAAGTCAGCGCCAAGCGGAGAGCGCAAGCCGGGCCTGGCGCTGACTGGCAGCTAGCAGCGGAACCTGCGGCAATCACAGGGTCTGCGAAATGCTCTTCTCCCGTAACAGCGCGGTTGACAGGTAGTCACCCCCGAGGTTGAGCTCGACACCGCTACCCATCAGCGCCAAGCTTTGCATCAATGCCTTGCCTCTGTACTTTGCCGGATCGAGCCGACGGGGGCGCGAGGCATCCTCACGAATGGAACTCTGCGCCGGATCGAGCGGGACCGAGGCACAGAACGGCAGAGCGATGAATCAGCGCGCGTTGCGAAGCCGAGGATGACGGTTTCGGAGGCAGGCAGGGGGCATCGGTCAGTTGTAGGGAAAGCCCGTCGGCAGCGGCCGGATTGGCGAACGCAACACCACGAGATACACTCGTTTCAAGCTGAAACTCCCTGCTGGCGGGCATCTGCGCTGGAGAAACCAACCTGATGCCGGCCGGCAGCACTTCACAGGTTTGCTTTCCGGAGGAATCTACGTTGCGGACTTTTGCCCTCTCGCTTGTCATCGCATTCTGTCTCACACCGACTTTCGCGCAAGACAACGCAAACCAACCAAGTCCGGCAACAGGGCGAACCCAGAACGAAGGACAAAAGCCGGAGGCCAAGTCTGCGTCGACCGCAGCGACAGACGACGCGGAGTCGCTCGGGCCGTGGAAAGGCCTGCAATACCGTCTGGTAGGTCCTTATCGCGGTGGACGAGTAGAAGCCACGGCGGGCGTAGTCGGGCAGGACGACGTGTACTACTTCGGCTCCGCGGCGGGAGGCGTGTGGAAGACCACCGACGGCGGACTGAACTGGAAGCCGATCTTCGACAAGGTGAAAGATGCATCGCTGTCGATTGGCGCGCTGGCGGTAGCCGAATCGGACCCGAACGTGATTTACGTCGGAACCGGCGAAGCCTGCATTCGCGGGAACATCGTTGGCGGCAACGGCGTGTACAAGTCGATCGACGCGGGTGCGACTTGGAAGCTGGTTGGACTTGCGGATACGCATGCCATTGGTCGCGTGATTGTTAATCCGAAAAATCCGGACATCGCGTTCGTGGCGGCGCTGGGGCATCCGTTCGGCGAGAACGAGGAGCGCGGCATTTTCCGCACGCGCGACGGCGGTAAGACCTGGGAGAAGGTCCTCTACAAGGACGCGAAGACCGGCGGTATCGACATCACGTTCGATCCCAGCAATGCCAACATTCTGTATGCCGCGCTATGGCAGGCCAAGCGCACTCCGTGGAGCATGGACAGCGGCGGGCCGGGCAGCGGGCTCTATAAGTCGATCGACGGCGGCACCACATGGAAGGAAATTAAGGGTCACGGGCTGCCGGAGGGCGTGCTCGGCCGCATTGGGGTCACGGTTTCTGGAGGCAATCCCAATCGCGTGTATGCGGTGGTGGAGGCCGACAAGGGTGGAATTTTCCGATCCGATGACGGCGGCGAATCGTGGCGACTGATGACCGACGATCATCGTTTTCGCCAGCGCGCCTGGTACTACTCGCACATCTTCGCCGATCCGAAAGCCACTGACACGGTGTACATCCTGAACACAGCGGTGTACCGCTCCACCGACGGCGGCAAAACATTCAACCGGATTCGGGCGCCGCATGGCGACAATCACGCACTATGGATTGACCCGACGAATCCCAAGCGGATGATCAACGGCAACGATGGCGGCGCGACGGTCTCGACCAACGGCGGCGAGAGCTGGACCAGCATCTACAACCAGCCGACGGCGCAGTTCTATCACGTGACCAGCGACAACCGCGTGCCGTTCTACATGTACGGCGCACAGCAGGACAACACGACCGTTGCCATCGCCAGCGCAAGCCCAAATGGCTCTATTGATCGGTCGGACTGGTATGACGTCGGAGGTGGCGAGAGCGGCTACATAGCGCCCGATCCCACAGACCCGATGATCGTGTACGCCGGGTCCTACGGCGGCGAGATCACGCGCTATGACCATCGCACGGGGCAGGAGCAGGCGGTGAATCCGTGGCCGATCAACCCGATCGGATGGGCCGCCGCGGATGTGAAGCATCGCTTCCAGTGGACGGAACCGATTGTTTTTTCGCCACACGATCCCAAGACGCTCTATTATGCCGGCGAAGTTCTGTTCAAGACGACCGACGCGGGCATGAGTTGGACGATCATCAGCCCTGACCTGACGCGCAACGATAAGGCGAAGCAGGCGGCCTCGGGCGGACCGATCACCAAGGACAATACCGGCGTCGAAGTATATGACACGATTTTCTCGGTGGTGGAGTCGCCGGCGGCGAAGGGCCAGATCTGGGCGGGCACCGACGATGGATTGGTGCATATCACGCGCGACGCCGGCCAGCACTGGGAGAATGTCACGCCCAAGGCGATGCCCGAGTGGGGAACGGTGAGTATGATCGAGGCCTCACCTACGGACGCCGGCACGGCTTACATCGCGGTCGAGCGGCACAAGATGGACGACTTCACGCCGTACATTTTTAAGACCACCGATTTCGGCAAGACGTGGACCAAGCTGGTTTCAGGAATTCCTGCGAACGCTTATGTGCACGCAGTGCGAATGGATCCGAAGCGTGCGGGATTGCTCTTCGCGGGAACGGAGCACGGCGTGTACGTTTCGTTCGATGATGGAGCCAAGTGGCAGCCGATGCAATTGAACCTTCCGGTCGCTCCGGTGAATGACCTGATCGTCAAGAACAATGATCTGGTGGTGGCGACGCATGGGCGGGCTTTCTGGGTGCTCGACGACATATCTCCGCTGCGGCAATACAACGACTCGATCCCACAGCAGGACGCTCACTTGTTTACGCCCGCGGTGTCCAGCCGTATGTTGCTGGAGGGCTCGCCGTTTGGCGGAGGTGGAGCGGTCGGAAAGAATCCGCCGGCTGGCGCACTGATTTATTACTGGCTGAAGACGTCGCTGAAAGCGCCGGAAAAGAAAGCGGCGAGCGGCGATGGGGCGAAGGCGGAAGGTGAAAAGAAGGAGCCTCCGAAGATCACGCTCGAAATCCTGGACTCGAAGGGGAAGGTAATCCGCAAGCTTCCCAAGAAAGAAGAGGCCGGGGGCGCTGATGAAGAAGACTTCTTCAGCCGCGGCGGGGGCGGAGGAAATCTTCCTGCTGACGAAGGATTGAACCGCTTCGTGTGGGACTTGCGCTACGAGGGAGCGACCAAGGTTCCCAAGGCACCGTTGTGGGGCGGTAACACAGACGGACCGGTTGCGTTGCCGGGAACGTATCAAGTGAAGCTCACTGTGCTGGGCAAGAGCTACACAGCACCGCTGGAAATCACTCCGGATTCAAGGCTCACAACCAGCGCAGCAGATCTGAACAAGCAATTCGATTTGCTGATGAAGATTCGCGACAAAGTGACGCTGACGGACGATACCATCATCCAGATTCGCGATCTTCGCGAGCAGATTAAGGTCGTCGACAAGCACGTTGGCAGCGACCCGCAGAACAAGGCCATCGTGGATGCCGGCAAAGCGCTCGACAAGAAGATGACGGACGTGGAGGAAGTGCTCATCCAGACGAAGGCGAAGAGCGGCCAGGACGTGCTCAACTTCCCTGTCCGGTTGAACAACCACTTTGTTGCGCTGAGTGGAGTGGTCGGAAGCGCGGAGACAGCGCCAACACAGCAGTCGTACGAGGTGTTTGATTTGCTGACCAAGCAGCTCGATGAGCAATTGGCGAAATGGCGTGAAATTGTGGGGACGGACGTGCCCGCGTACAACAATCTCGTGAAGCAGCAGCAGGTTCCGGCGCTGAAGGTGACACAGGAGGACGCCGCCAAGTAGCGGCGTCGGGGGCGGCCGAATTTATTTCTCAGCGAGCAGGGCGTTTACCTTCGACATGACTTCGAAGGCGTCGGCGACGTAGAGCACGTCAGCTTTGCCGCGCGCCCACCCGCAACCGGGATCGAGGTTCACGGCACGCCGCTCGGCGATGAAGCGCCAGCCGACGGTGTGCGGCTCCTCGCCGTGGCAGCAAGTCGCAAGCCCCTTCGGGTGGCGCGGCGACGCGCCGGTCTGGCCCACCTGGTTCAGGTGCGTGAGGAAACGCAATGCTGCCTGGTTCTCTCCCGAGATATCGACCAGCGATTTGCTGGAACCAAGCGAGGCATTCGACTTCGCGAGAAAATCGAGAATGAGGCCCTCAGCCTCGGGGACGTGCGGCTGGCCGTCTTTTTGCTTCTTCGTCCAGCCTGCACCGGCAACAAACAACAGAGCAGCATCGGGGCGAATCGTCTGCTGATCGGCGGGAGGGGTCACGAAGCCCTTCACGGTCGTGCGGCTCAGTGATTCGGGCACTGCGACGTCGATCATTTCCGGGGTGATCGACCCGGGTTCGCCGGTCCACGCAGGGTGGTTGCCGGGATCGAGTAGCAAAATCCACGGACGGCCGGTGCGAGTCAGTGAGCCTTCGATGCGCTGGCGATAGAACCAGCGAGTCACTTGCAACGAGCCGGAAGCAGCGACAACTCTGGTCACATGCGTGTCCACCACTCCACCGAGGCGATGGGCGACACCAGCCATCACGCGCGCGTTGCGCGAGGTTCCAGCGGCGATCACGATGGAGGCGGCAGAGGCTTTCGCGATAGCTTCACCTGCTGCGGCGTCGGTCGAATAACGTGCCTGCGAGAACGCGTCGCCTTGCACAGCGAGAAACTTCTGCGCTCCGCAACTCGCGAGCGAATTGGCTGCGGGTTGCACGGCGGAACCAAACAAACCAACGATGAGTTCGCCGCCAAGGGACTGCTTCAGATCGACGGCCGAGCCAAGCGCCTCGAGTGCGGGCTTGGCGAGCGTGCCGTCGGCTTCGGTGTGGGCGAGAAAAAGAATGGTGTCCATTGTTTTACTCCTGCGTGATCCATTGCACGATCTCGCGCGCAATTTCGTCGGTGGGCTTGTCTTTCACTATGACCGTCTCGCGCTGCTGCTTGGGAGTCGCTACGTTGGCGTACTGCAGGCCGTCGGACGATATCGGCGTGGCGGCGGCTTTTTGCAGCGACGGCATGATGGTGCGCATGTTCTGCATGCCGACCTGGGGATCGTTACGCGGCTCGCCGAGATTGCCGGTGGCCCAGCCCAACACGGCGGGCGGGGCGACGCAGACCGATACCTGATGGCGGGCGCCTTCGACACGCTCCAGAACTTCGAAGGAGCAGTCGCCGTTAACTGCAATATAATCAATGCCTTGGAACTGGTCGACGATGCCGAGTTGCTCGCCGACGAGCTGCAACGTGACCCCGGCGCTGCGGCTGGCGGACTCCCATCCGCCAAACAAGAGCAGGCGCGAGCGGTCAAGGTCGGGAATTCCGGTGATGGCCTTGGCCAGAGCGGCCGCGGTTTGGTGAGAATCCACGAATCCGCCGGATGGGCCATCGAGCGCAACTAGTTGCAACGGAACCTTTTGCGCGACGGTCATCATGACCTGTTGCAGTTTGGCCTTAGGAGCCATGCTCACCAGCCAAAGCTTGCTGCCGGGAACTTTCTTGACGAGGTTGGCACCCTCGAAGAGTGCGTGGGACGCCCAGGGATCGAGGATCGCGGGCAGCATGAGTTCATTTTTCAAGGCTGGACCGGTGGAACCGGTAATAGGTTCAAGGGTTTGCAGCGGGTCGGGGACCACACTGGCGCAGACAACTACGTGAAATGGATTGCTCATCGGTTAGGTACCCTGCAAATTAGTTTTCGGCGGAATGGAGCCCGCCCGCACCTGCTACGAATTGCAGGTTAGGTTTGCTATCGGATGTCTCTGGGCAGTTCCATGCGCAAGCCCCACAAAACACACACTTTTCGCGGTCAAAGTTGGGCGCTCCTTCGAGGCTGCGGGTAATAGCCTGAGCAGAACACATCTCCACGCAGAGCTTAGTGCCGCACTGGCCGCACACCTCAATATCACGAAAGATGACGTGGTCGGCAAAGCCCTGAGGCGCTTGGACTTTGCCACCTATCAACAGCACATCTTGGTGGGAAACCAAGAGTGTCCCATCTTGTTGAATTGCCGGCCAGCCGCAGCGCTCCATCAGCGCGTCGTGCAGCGACGCGGCTTTGGCGTCGCAATCATGTTGAATCGCATGGAGTTCCTGCGCGTTCAGCTTGCCGCGGTAGAAGTCGGCGGGACTTTGGAGATTCTCGTTCGGCGTTTTCGGTGGCTTGCCGAGAGAGAGCTTGCCTTTGGTGAGGGCGGCTAACATCATGCCAGTAAAGCCACTTACGATGCCGCGATGGAATCCGTCGCGGGCTTTTTCGGCAACGCGGGCCTCGCTCTCCACCCAGCTGGAGCGGCGGCGCTGTTCATAGGCTGCCAGATTTTCCTTCGTAAATGATTGACCTGATTGGGCTAACTCGATCACGGCATCGGCCAGTTGCACGCCGGTTGTCCAGGCTTCGTCAACGCCGGATCCGGTCAAAACGTTGGTACTGCCGGAGCACTCCCCGATACGAGCATAGCCTTCGCCCGCGAGGTAGGGTTCGCCGTGCTTGCCGGATTCCTGGAGGGACTTTGCGCCCCAGGAACGGAGTTTGCCGCCTTCCAAATAGCGCCACAGGTACGGATGTTGAATGAAATGTTGGAGATAGCGGTATGCCGTACGGGTTGGGCAGTTAAACCACGAAGGCACGAAGATTCCGACAGAGGCGACTCCTCCGGGATGCACGTAGAAGAAGCCGAAAATCTCTGGCTCGGGGAAACCGAATGTATGCAATACGTTACCGGGAGCAAGGTCGACGTCGGGCCGGAGCTCGATCACGAATTTCATTCCGACAGCCCAGTCACTCACGTTGTGGCCGGGGGGCGAGCCGAGGCGGGCATCGATGTCGCGGCTGACTGCTCCCACTGGACCGTCGCCAATGACAGTAAGAGCGGCATGAATGTCCATTCCAGGGGAGAAACCGGCCTCTGGATTCCCTGTTTTGTCCACCCCTTGGTCCACCAAGCGGATGCCACTGACTTTTCCATCGTCGATCAGCGCCTCGCGCACTGGCATGCCGGGCCAGATTTGTACCGTGCCGCTGGCCATCAGTTGCGAGCCAACCCATTGATTAAATTGGCCTATCGAGAGAACCAGGCCGTCGTTCTTATGGAGGAAGGACGGGACGTAGGGCAACTCGAAGGCGTCGTGTGGCAATTTTGCCACGGAACGGAGCAGGCGGTCGGCCGTGCGCAGGGCGAGAGAGCGGCGGCTAGCTCCAATGGGGTCAAGCAGATACACGAGCTTCTCGCTGGTAACCGGCGCCGCCATCGGGATTTCGCTGACATCGAGGTTGGGGAAGCTGGAGCGGATGCCGCGAGCACGGGTGACCACCCCGGAAACGCCGAAGCTGATGTCGTCAGCTCGTTCATAACAAATGACTTGCAAGGGCATACCGGGCATTACCTTGCTCTCGATGGCAGGGGTGCCGTCGTCGTTCATCAGGCGGTGCGAGAGGGTGGTGAGGAAGCCGCCCGTGGCGGGGCCGAAGCCGACGCAGGCGATGTCCACGTCGATGCTGGCGCGCTCGATGACGGGTTGTTCAGCAGTGCTCAATCTTCGTCTCTGTCCTCAACGCGGGTAGTCTAAGGCCTCTGGAATCATTACTTTAGAAATCGCTTCAGCGGCTCGGTCCTTGGCCAATTGGGCGCCGGTAAGGCAGCCATCGAGCTTGGTGCGGAGGCGTTGGAAGCCCTCCAGGCCCTGGCAAGATGCACATGGGCCCGCCTTTAACGGGTGCGAACCGTCGTCGCCGACGACGTCGACGGCGACTGCGGTGATGCCCGGAACCCAGCCTTCGAGCTGAGTAATTTCGTCACTGTTATAACATCCGTTATAACCCTTTTCGTCCCATGCAGGATGGCGGTTGTAACCGAAAACCAGCTCGGCGCAGATGCGACCAACTTCGCCGGCGGAACGCGCCGACTGAATGTGGCAGAGGTCGCTGAAGAACTCGAGGGTGCCGGTCAAGCCTTCGGCGACAACCGGGTTCTCCGGCCCCTTCTCTTCCAGCTCGATGACGTCGAGGATGAACTGGCGGGCAGCGAGCAGCCAGCAAAGCGCATCGGCCAGGGGGAAGGTCACGCCCTGGCGGGCGCTCTGGTAGAGGGCGTCGCCGTCGGCGTCGGTGGCGACGCGGAGGTGCTGGTAGGTCCACAGCCAGAGTTGCATGGCAGTGGCGATGGTGCAGGCGCCGGTGCCGGGGCGACGGCTGGCGATAGCGCGCATGTCGAGGATCCACTGCTGGTACTGCGCCAGGAAAACTTCGTTGGTCATGGTGACGCTGAGGTTGCGGCGCTGCACGGCCTCGGGGCCTTCGTAGGTGGCTTCGAGTTGGGCGTCCATCCATTTGTAGGTGAGGAAGCCGGGGCAGTCTTCGGTGATGCCGTAGCCGCCCATCAGACTGAGCGCTTCGCGCATGGCGTTGGCGCCGGTGCCGGTGTTCCATAGCTTCGCGCCCGGACACAGCACGTTGGCGACGGAATCCTTAAGGACGAACTGCACGAGAGGATCGGCTTTTGAGGCTTCGTATTTTGGGCTGCGCCTGGAAGCAGGCAGACGATCTTCGCGAAGCAGCTCGATGGCTGCCTGATTGATCTCGCGGAAGAACTTCATCTCCGCTTTGCCGCCGCGAATGTTTTTCGCCGCGAGGATTTCGACTTTTTGCTTTTCCATCGGATCAACTTCGTCGTAGAGGCGCGCGGTGGCGAAGCCCAGCGATGCGCCGGCTTCGCCGATGGCCCACAAGCCGGCAAGGCGGTGCAATGCGTCCTGGCGCTGCTGGATTCCGAGCTCGTAACGCAGGGCGCCGGGCTTGGCCTGTTCGGAGCCGCGGAAGCGTCCGCGCTGATAGCGGATGACGGGTTCGACGGCGGACAGCAGTTTGGCCGAGGTCATCAGCGCGACGGTGACGCGAGTGCGCTTGAACACCGCTTCGATGACTTCGCTGTGGCTGTAGTTGGGGATAATGACGCCGTCTTTGACGGTGTAGCCGCCAACGATGCGGCTGGCGGGAACGGTGAGGCTGAAGATGGGATCGGAGGTAGATGAAAGCTGGTGCACGAGCTTCTTCGTCGCTGAGCCGCGATCGAAGGTGCCGGGGTCGCCCTCTTCGAGGATGATGATGCAGGAGCCCTTGATGCGCTCGTCGGCAGAGTCCACGGCCGCAGTGACGAAGTTGGCGAAGCCCATATTGGTGATGAAGCGTCCGCGCTTCTCGACGTGGAGCATCGGCTCTTCGCCGTCTTTCCATTCCGAAATGCGGAGCTTGCCGCTCAACATGCCGGTATCGACTCCGACATAGGGGATGGGCTCGGTGAGGCAGAACGCGCCACGCTGGACCTTGCGGTCGTCGCCCGGCTGGGGAGGAACCGACGCCGACATGTAGTGCATGCGCTGTTCGTCGGTGCCGCGCTCGTGAATGGGGGCGAGGGCGAGGCATCCGGCAAGGCTGCCGGTGGCTGCGCCGGCGTCAACCCATGCGAGTTCGAAGGCGATGAGGGCGAGCGCGAGGTTCTTGGGCCCGGCGAGGTATCCGCCCTGCTCGGGATCGGCAAAGACGGCGGTGATGCCGGACTGGTCGAAGGCCTCGAGCAGAACGGACTTCTCTTCGGTCCATTCGTGAGTAGCACGAGCTCCCCCGGCGACCAGGCGCGCGACGGGGCCGCGGGCGACTTCGCGGGCGGACTGCACCAGCATTTGCAGGTCGTAGCGGTCGGAAAAACGCCAAAGGATCTGGCGGACGCTATCGTCAGGCAGGGTGCGCAGGGTTTCGGATTGGACGTTGGAGACAGTCGTGGCCATGAGGTCACCTCCGACAGATCGAACTATCGATTTTCAGGGGGCGACGAACATTTGTTCTGTGACCGGCGTCATAGGGTGGGGTGACGTAGGAACGGTTGCCATTGGATAGTGGGTAGTGGGTAGTGAAAATCGGCGAGGGCGAATAGGTTTGCGGGCGCGGACCAGGGGGACACGTCGGGGGATCGAGCGGGGAAGAAGCAATACAGAAAACTCGGCGACCCAGCGGCAGTGTCGTAGCCGAAGGAAAGCAGATCCGTCACCCGCTGCGCGAGTTCGTGATGACAAGTCTCAAGGATGGGATGTCAACCGGGCAAGAGCACTTCTACTGCTGGAATGCCTGGCTGGCTTTGGGGCGGACGACGTCATTCTGGAGGGCGGAAGCGTCCCAACCGCCGCCGAGGGCTTTGACCAAATAGACCGACGTGACCATCTGCTGGCCGAGCAATTGGGTGGCCAGGCGTTGGGTGTTGAGCAGCGAGACCTGAGCGGTGATGACGTCGAGGTACGAGGCAACACCTCCAACGTAACGGTTGTTGGACAGTTCGAGGGAGCGGCGCGCGGAATTCACGGCATTGCCCTGACTGGCCGCGGCCTGCGACAGCGCGTTCAAGCTCGATAAGCCGTCTTCGACCTGCTGAAAAGCGACAAGTGTTGACTGGCGATAGTTGGCGACTGATTCGTCATAGGCGGACTTGGTGGCGGCCAGCGTGGCACGGTTGCGTCCACCGTTGAAGATGGGCTGCAGCAGGTCGCCGCCGACCGCCCAGAAGGCGCTGGGAGCGGTGAGCAACGAACCGATACTGATGCTCTGGAAGCCGCCTCCACCGGAGATGGTGAATTGCGGGTAGAAGGCGGTTTGGGCGACGCCGACAATCGCATTCTGCTGGGCCATGGTGCGCTCGGCGCTGGCGACGTCAGGACGGCGCTCGAGAAGGTCGGACGGGACTCCGAGCGGAACCGGCGGCGGAGCGGAACTCAGCGGGGCGGGTTGAACCTTGAAGGTAGGCGCAGGATTGCCGGTCAGCACGGCGATGGCGTGCTCGAAGGTTGCGCGCTGCTGCTGCACCAAATAGAGCTGCGTGGTGGTGGCGTCGAGCAGGGTCTTTTGCTGGGCCAAGTCCAAACCAGAGGCAAGGCCTCCCTCATGACGGTTGTTGACGAGATCGAGACCCTTCTGTTCGATGGAGATGGAATCCTGCACCACCTGGGTTTCGGCATCCAGTTCACGCAAGGTGAAATAGTCGGCCGCGAGTTCTGCCGTCAAAACCAATTGCACGTTCTGCAAGTCAGCGGCGGTGGATTGCAGGTTGGCGTTGGCAGCTTCGAGGGTCTTACGTTGGCGGCCAAACAGGTCAACCTCGTAGTTCAGCGCAAAAGGGACCTGGTAGATGCTCTGGGTAAGAGGGGTTTCGGGCGCGGTACTGCCGGGACGGTTCCCGGAATAGCGCGTACCTGACGCGCTGGGATCGGTGCTCATGGTGGGGAACAATCCGGCGGACGCGACGCGAGCGAGCGAGCGTGCCTGGTTAAGGCGGTCGTGAGCCGCCGCGAGGGACTGGTTGGCGGCGAGCAGCTGCTGTTCGTACTGGTTGAGTTGGTCGTCATGGTAGATGTCCCACCATGCGCCTTTGGGAAGAGAGTCCTTAGGCGCGGCTGGGCGCCATGGTCCTTCGCTCGACCAAGCCTGAGGCGCCGGCGCGACAGGCCGCTGGTACTTGGGACCGACGGTGCATCCTGCGAGCGTCAGGCCGGCGAGAGCAGCCGTCACGATGGCCAACGCCCTCATGGCTGGTGGCCTGCTGGAGCCTCGCCACTGACGCGGACAACCTGGCCCTGTGCCAGCGAGTCGGCGGGATTGATGATGATGCGGTCTTCGGCGGAAACGCCACCGAGAATCTCCAGGGAGGTGCCGTAGTCGCGACCAATGGAAATCGGCCGGAGTTGAATCTTGTTGTCGGCACCAACCACGGCAAGGCGCGGCCCCTCCTGACGGAAAAGCATGGCGTTGATAGGCACGGTGAGTTTGGCGGCGTTGACTGTGGTCTTGAAGTGCAACTCGCCGAACGAGCCCGGCAACAGCCGGCCGTCAGGATTCGGCACATCGACCTCGGTCAGCAGCGTTCGGGTGGCGGGATCAATGGAATCGGAAGTGCGAGCCACCGTGCCGGTGAACTTTTGTCCAGGAAATTCCTGCAGCACAACGTAGGCGGGCATGCCAACCTTGATAGCGGGCGAATAGCTCTGTGGGACGTTGGCAAAGACGCGCAGCGGATCGACACGGGCGAGGTCAAAGAGCGCCTTGCCGGCGGAGCCGGCATTAATGAGCGCCCCGGGATCGACATTGCGCTTGGTGATGACGCCGGAAAATGGCGCGTAGACGTGCTTGAAGGATTCCAACTGTTCGAGGCGGCGAACGTTGGCATCGGCCGCGGCCAGGTTGGCCACCGCCTGCTGGTAGCTGCTGGTCTGCATGTCGGCTTCCTGCTGCGAGACCGAATCCGTCTTGCGCAGGTTCTGCCAGCGATCAGCGGAGATCTTGGCGATGTCGAGCTGAGCGGCAATCTGCTGGCGGGTGGCGCGGGCCTGCAGGAGCTCCTGATCGATTTCGGGGGTGTCGATTTCGGCCAGCAGATCGCCCTTGTTGACGTGACTGCCGATGTCCTTATTCCAGCGCAGCAGGTAGCCGTTGGTGCGGGCGTAGATAGGCGACTCTTCATAGGCTTCGACGGAAGCGGGCAGCACGAGTTGCTCATCAGGAATTTCCGAAGAGGGATGAACGACCGCCACTACGGGCACGGCCTCGCGTTCGGTCTCGCGGGCCAGGGCGTGACCGGCGCGAATACGGCTGAACATGCTGAGAGCGCCGCTGACGGCCAGTACGAGCAGGACAATCAGAATGATCAGCAGGGCCTTGCGCGGCGGTACGGCGGGGAGTTCAGGCGGAGGCGTCACCGTAGCGTCGTGGCCATGTGGCGGCGCGTCAGCGCGGTGGAGGTTGGCGTCGGTTTGGGTCATACTCCCTTCACTCCCTGCGGATCACCTGTTGCGGGCTCAGTCGCAGGCTTCCGGCTCCGTCCATGGACGATGGCAAACACGGATGGTACGAAGAACAGCGTGGCCACGGTGGCGAATAGAAGGCCACCAATGACGGCGCGGCCCAGAGGGGCGTTCTGCTCGCCGCCTTCGCCAAGTCCCAGCGCCATGGGCAACATGCCGATGATCATGGCCAGCGCGGTCATCAGCACCGGACGGATTCGGGTATAGCCGGCTTCCAGCGCCGCCTGCACTGCTGGGATGCCGGCGTCCATGCGTTCGCGGGCGAACGATACCATCAAGATGGAGTTGGCGGTGGCGACGCCCATGCACATGACAGCTCCAGTCAGCGCGGGCACGCTCAGCGTGGTGTGGGTGAGCAGGAGGATCCAGACAATTCCCGCCAGAGCACCGGGAAGCGCGGTGATGATGACGAACGGATCAAGCCATGATTGGAAGTTCACCACGATCAGGAAATAAATGAGAATGATGGCGCCGAGCAGGCCGACTTCCAAGCCTCTGAATGACGTCCGCATGGTATCGACCTGGCCGCGGACGACAATGCGGGTGCCGCGGGGGAGATGGTCCATGAAGGGCTTCAGCATGTTCATGGTATCGGTGGCGACCGCGCCGAGGTCACGGCCCTGGGTGCTGGCGTAAACGTCCATCACAGGCTGGACATTGTAGTGCGACACGACGGCGGGACGGGCCGTCGGAGTCAACTGGACGAGGTTGCCCAGGATTTGCGAACCCGGCGCGGTGGCGTTGTTGACCGGAGTGTTCATCAAGTCCTGCAAGGAGGTGACCCGATACTGCGGCGCCTGCACCGCGACGGAGTAAGTGACGCCGTTTTTGGGATTCAGCCAGTAGCTTGGGGTGGTCTGGGCGCTTCCGCTGAGGGTAATGAGTACGCTCTGAGCCACGTCGCGGGAACTCATGCCGACTTGAGCCGCACGAGTACGGTCGATGTCCATCTTCAGCGTGGGCAAGTTCAACACCTGCTGCACGTGCACGTCGGCGGTGCCGGGGATATGCCGCAGCTGGTTGGCGATTTTCTGGGCAATGGAATAGTTGGACTGCATATCAGCACCGATGACCTGAATGTCGATGGGCGCGGGAAGACCGAAGTTCAGGATTTGGGTGACGATGTCGGCGGGCTGGAAAAAGAACTCGACCCCGGGAAAGCGCTGGGGCAATTGCTGACGCAACTTTCTTACGTACTCCGCGGTTGGGCGGTGGTGCTCAGGGTTTAAGCCGACCAGGATTTCCGCGTCACTGCTTCCAATCACTCCAGAGTTGCTGTACGACAGGTTGAGTCCGGAATTGGGGACGCCAATGTTGTCGAGGATGTTCACGAACTCGTCTTTGGGAATCTGGCTCTTGAGGTAGGCTTCGATCTCATCGCACAGGCGAGCCGTCTCCTCGACGCGGAGGCCGGAACGGGCGCGCAGGTGAAGGCGCATGAGGCCGGCATCGACGGAGGGGAAGAAGTCCTCACCTAAAACGAAGAACCAACCCATCGAAACGATGCAGAATGCAAGAAAGAACGAAGCGAACAGAACCCGGTGCTGGAGAGTGGTTTCCAGCAATTCGAAATAGCCATTGCGGAACTTCGCGAAGCCGTTCTGGAAGCCCTGTTGCAGGCGGCCGAAGAAGTTTCTGGGGCCAGCGGCACGCTCTTCGTGACCGTGCATGAGATACATGACCAGCGTGGGCACCAGAGAGCGCGATAGGAAGTAGGAAGCCAGCATGGCGAAGACGACGGCTTCCGCCAGCGGCACGAACAGGTACTTGGCAACGCCGGTGAGGAAGAACATCGGCACGAACGCAATGCAGATACAGATCGTGGATACGAAGGCGGGGACCGCAATCTGTTGGGATCCCTCGAGGATGGCCGACTCGAGGTCTTTGCCTTGCGCGAGAAGACGTTCGATATTTTCGATGGCAACCGTGGCATCATCCACCAGAATGCCCACCGCCAAGGCCAGACCGCCCAAGGTCATGATGTTGATGGACTGTCCAAGAAAGCTGAGGAGAATGATGGAGATGAAAATGGACAGCGGAATCGAAATGGAAATGATGACGGTGGGACGCCAGTCACCCAGAAACAACAGAATCATGGCGGCGGTCAGGGCGGCGGCAATCAGCCCCTCGCGTACCACGCCGGCGATGGAGGCGCGAACGAAGACCGACTGGTCGAAGAGCGAAGAGACTTTAAGTTCCGGGGGGAGCGATTGCGAGGCCTGGGCGACCATGCGCTTCACACCCTCGACGATGGTCAGGGTTGAAGCATTTCCGATCTTGAGGATCGACATGAGCGCGCCGCGCTCGCCATCCATGCGGACGATGTTGGTCTGAGGCGCGAAGCCGTCGCGGATATGGGCGACGTCGCGCATGTAGATGGTGGAGCCGTTGACGGTCTTTACCGGCAGCGAATTGAGCTCGTCGATGGTGCGGGGCGAACCGTTGGTCTCGACCTGGTACTCGAGCAGGCCTAATTTTGCGGAACCCGACGGCAAGATCAAATTCTGGGCGTTCAGCGCGGCGACGATATCGTTGGGCGAGAGTCCATTGGCCTGCAGGCTGGGGATGTTCAGGTCCACCTGGATCTGGCGCTGCTTGCCACCATAGGGGTAAGGAGTGGCCGCGCCCGATACGGTCGCCAGTTGGGTGCGGAGGAAATTATTGCCAAGGTCGAAGAGCTGCTGCTCGGGCAGAGTTTTGCTGCTGAGTCCCAGTTGTACGATGGGGATCGACGAGGCGGAGTAGGTGATGATGAGCGGCGGCGTAGTTCCGGGCGGCATGGAACGCAACTGCGTCTGAACCATGGCTGTGGTTTGGGCCAAGGCAGTCTGGATATTGGCACCGGGCTGAAAGAACACCTTGATGACACCAATGCCGGTGAGCGATTGCGATTCGATGTGTTCGATGTCGTTAACGGTAACGGTGAGGCCGCGCTCGGAGTTGGTGATGATGCGGTCGGACATTTCCACCGGCGAGAGGCCGCCGTAGAACCAAATCACGCTGACGACTGGGATGTCGATGTCGGGCAGGATGTCGACCGGCATCCGCATGATGACCAGCGGCGTTACGATGACGATGACCAGCGCCAGCACGATGAACGTGTAGGGGCGCTTCAGGGCCAGCCAGACAATCCACATTGGAGTAACTCGTCTCCCACAAGCCGGACGCGCGCTGCGACACCGCCGGAGGACCGTTCAAATATTTCGATTCGATACGGTTCGTATTGGAATTATGACATAATACCGTGAGCGTATGCCGGGAACAGATGTAGTCAGTAGAAATGGAAATCGTCCTCCGGTCAATCAGGGGAAGCGGCCACCGGGCCGGCCCCGCAGCGAAACTGCGCGACGCGCGATCTTGCGCAGTACGCTGCGAATGCTACGAAACAATGGCTATCACGAGCTTTCCATTGAAGCCATCGCGGCCGATGCCAATGTCGGCAAAACGACGGTCTACCGCTGGTGGCCGAACAAAGGAGCGCTGGTGGTGGATGCGTTTTCGTCCAGCGTTCGCAAGAGGTTAGTGTTCCCCGACTCCGGCTCCGTCTATACCGACATCAGCCTGCAGATGGGGCACCTGGTGAAGATCTTGCGGTCGCGCCGGGGGCAGATTGTTGCCGCCCTGATCGGCGGCGGACAAACCGACCCCGAGTTGATCGAGGCGTTCCGCGAGCGCTTCGTGCGGCCTCGCCGACTGGAGGCCTATGCGACTCTTCGCCGAGGCATCCAGCGCGGCGAGTTGCCGCAAGGCAAAGACCTCGACCTGATTCTCGACTCCCTGTATGGCGCGATCTACATGCGGTTCCTGATCTGGAAAGACGGGCTCACCGCGGAATTCATCCAGGAAGTCTGCGGCATGGTGCTCGGTGGCGCGGGCTTGCCCCGCAAGAGCCTACCCACGGTAAAAACTGTGGGCCCAGATCTGCGGCACTGAGAATCCCCACCCAGGCAGAGGGCGTCAGGCCCACACTGCGAACGGCAGGCAAATGTGGCCGCCGACGGGTCCGCCAGACCTGCGCGGCAGGCCGGATTACGCGCAATTCATCAAGGAACAGTGGCGGCTCGTATAAACTGCCTCCTGTAAGAATTTCACCGAAAGATTCACCGACAGGAATACTCACATTAAGTACGAGAGGACACAATGATTCGAACAGAAACCCCCAGATTGAAACGCATGGCACTGGCAGTGACGATCGCTATCTCAGCTGGCGTATTCGCGATCACACCCGCGATGGCGCAAAACCAACAGATGGTCGACAAGTTGATGGCCATTAAAACTGCGCAGGATGCCAACAAGGCGAAGCTCGCGCAGTACACCTGGACGGAGACGGAAACCATCAGCATCAAGGGCGACGTGAAAGACACCAAAACCTACCAGGTGCAGATGGTGAACGGGAAAGCGCAAAAGACGCTGGTCAATAACCAGAAGGCGAGCTCGGGTGGCGGACGCGAGGGCCGTGTAAAAGAGCGGGTCATCGAGAAGAAGACCGAGGAATTCCAGCAATACGGCCAGTCGATCAGCGCCTTGGCGAAGCAGTACACCACGCCGAATTCGGAGGCCCTGATGGCGGCCAAGCAAGCGGGGAACATCTCGCTGGTGCCGGGAAGCGGCACGGTGAGCCTGGTGATCAAGAACTACGTGAAGCAGGGCGATTCGGTAACGATGACCATCAGTGAGCAAACGCATTCGCCCATGAGCATCAAAGTCAACTCGTACTTGAACGATCCCAGCGACGCGGTCACGATTTCAGCCCAGTTCGCGAAGTTGCCTGATGGGACCAATCACGTGGCGAGCACGCTGATCAACGGAGTGAGCAAGCAGCTCACAGTGAACGACCAGAACTCGAACTACCAGAAGCAATAACGCCGATTCAAGAGACCAACCTTCACCGTTCTTTGCGAGTCGACGCTGGCATGGGGCACTTTGTAACATGCCAGCGTCGGCAACAGTAGTCTTGCAAGCTGAAGACCAATTGCGCTGCTACGGCGTGGGCACGACCTTGTAGTACACGCCACCCGAGCCGTACGCTGGGCTGAACCAGGTATTACCGCACAGGTAGTAGGTTCCACTCCCGACGCTTGGTGTGATGCAGCCCGACGGCAGCACTGACACGACCTGACCCATCGAATACGCGCCGGCGGCGGCCATGTTGGCATTGGCAGCTGCTGCGTTGGCGTTGGCAGCAGCCGCATTGGCGTTCGCCGCGGCTGCGTTCGCATTGGCCGTGTTAGCAGTTGTAGCTCCGGCGTTGTATCCCTGGGCGTAGGCGTTCTGCGAGGCGGCCGCGCTCGAAGAGGAAGCGATGGCAGCTCCAGCCGCCACGCCGACCGCAGCGCCTACGGCGACTGCGCCCGCCGTCGAACCGCAGTCGTAACACCCCGGATAGTAGGGGGCCGGCGGGTGGTATCCGTAATAGGTGGTCGGCGGATGATATCCGTAGTAGGTGTCAGGGGGATGGTACGCGGTTGCCCCGTTGTCATAGGTGTGCGTTGCGCCGTAACCGGCCTCGCCTGACGTGGTGCCGCCATAGGTATTCGTATGGGTGGTTCCGCCACCGTAGTTGTGCGAGGTGCTGCCGCCGTACTCATTGGTGTGCGACGAGCCCTCGCCGTAGGTGTGCGACGTACTGGTTCCGTATGCACTGCTGTGCGACGTGGAACCATAACTGTGCGAGGTGCTGCCGCCATAGCGGTTTGCGTGCGAATACGCGAACCCGGTCTCCAGCGGGAGCAGGGTAATCGCCAGACTCAGACAGGTGACAATGATCTTGTGCATGGTGTGCAACTCCTTATTACTGTGACTTGGCTGGCTTGGCCTTGGCCGGAGGTTTCGCGTTAGACGGAGACTGCGGGTGGACGGCTTCAAACGGAATATGCTTTGCCGTTGCTGCCGAGCTAGGTAACGAGAACGTGTCCGCCGACACGGGTTCATCCAGCTTCCAGTCGGTGATCGCGAGTTCGTGACGCAGGTGATCGGGATCGTCCAGGTAAATCGCCCGGACCAGCCGAGGGAGCTTGTCATCGGCTCCGACCCAGAGCTGCACGAATACGCCGTCTCCGGCGTAGGCAACGATGTCCGTGGTGATTCCCGCGACGACATGCGACTGTCCGACGTAATACGCATGGATGAGTCCCGGCACGAGGTCGCCGTAGGGATTGGCAACGATGAGGTCGTCGAACGGAACGGAGATGCCAGCCAGCTTATACGCCTTCTCCAGCGTGGCATCGATCGTGGGAGGAGCGTCGGCCACAGCCAGCAGATTTTCGGCCGGAGCGTAGCCCATCATCGACTTTCCATCGTAGTAAAAGCCGTTCGCGGGGCCGTCGGCGGGCTTGAGCACCCGCAGCTTGTCAGGCCGCTGCAGAGTGACCTCATACTTCGTGGTGTAGCCCAGAGGGGCGCCCTGCCGGGTCAGGTGCTCGAAGAGTTCCACAGCCGTGAAGCTCATGGTATGGGCGGCTGCCAGCTTATCGCTGGTGGCTTTCAGGATCTCCAGAGCTTTCGGCTCCAACTGTAGCTTGGGCGCCGCCGGCGCCGGCTTGGGACTTGCTGCCGGCTTCTTCTTAGCCTGGGGCGCTGCGCTTTGCGCACACACGGTGCCCGCGATCAGGAACGTCATCGCGAGGGACAGCAGCGCCTTACGGATTGGTACGGATTGCATCTTCGTTCTCCTTGGTTACGGGCCTTTTGACAATTACGGAATCATGCCGCATTCGAACATCTTGTTGGCAATCGGAGCCGCAATCTTGTTGATAAACGCGGCGCGCATCTGGGGGTCGCCTTTCAACATCTGGATCGCCTGCTTCTCCTGCGCCGAAGGCGGGGTCTTCTGCGACTTCTTCACCCAAAGCTGCTCACAGGTGGATGTCTGATATTTCTGGATGATCTTGTCGGCGATCTTATCCATGATCGGGTATTGCTGTGCGTTGCCAACGGTGACATAGAACAGCCCAAGCGTTAGTGCAATCAAGGCATAACGTTTCACGGCACACCTCTCCTCACTGCATGTAGCAGTTGACGCCGTGAGTGTAGCGCGGCGCCTGCCGCAGCCGCAAACTGAACTTACTCGCCGCTTGGCTCCCTTGCTGATGATATCGTCTGGCGCTTCGTGTTGCTGCGGTCCGACGAAGCACTCAGCGCTGGACCCAGTAATCCGGGAAGTCTGAGAATGTCCGTCGATCGTCGAGGCACCCAACGGAATCTAGTCTCGGGGAACAATCCGGGACCAAACAGACTTGCCATAACGAGCCTGTAACTGGCAGCCGTCGAACCGCTGTCATTCGCAGTGCACGGCGACATTTCACCAGCACATCGACTAATTCCTGAAAGCCTATCGATTTGTGCCATTCGTGAAAAATTTGAGCCCTTGCAGACCCTGAGAGAGCGCGGAGGCGGGGTTCGGCTTGTCAGACTTCACCTTCCCCAGGCGTATTAACGCTCCCCAGCCACCGGCGGCACGTGCAGCCCCGCGGCCTCAGGCAAGATCATGCTCATGCCGTAGCCGGCGACGAAGGTCACACTACTGCCGAAGACCACATACCACGTGAATGGCACGCGAGTGAACAGCCACAGGTAAAGATTCAACAAGAGTCCCAATAGCATACCTACCATGGCTCCGCGCTCAGAAGCGCGCCGCGTAAGCACCCCCAACAAGAAGACTCCCAGCAGCGATCCATAGGCAACGGAGGCGATGGAGAGGCCGACTTCGAGGACCTTGCCACCGTGACGCGCCAGAATGGCAAGGCTGAACAATACGAATCCCCAGCCGACAGTGGCGAATCGTGACATGCGCACGCGATTCGCCTCACTGGCCAGTGGCCGCCAGCGCCCGTAGAAATCGACGATGGTGGTGGACGACAGGGAGTTCAGCGCGGCGCTGAGATTCGACATGGCCGCCGCCAAGATGGCCGAGATGAGTAGTCCGCTGATGCCGTGTGGCATTCGAGTAACAACGAAGGTCGGGAAGACGGTGTCTGTGCGGGCGAACGGCACGGAAGGCGGATACAGTTTGTAGAAAACGAACAGCATCGCGCCGATTAGAAGGAACAGCGAGAACTGGGCCAGCACCGCAACTCCGCTCGAAAGCAATGCGATTTGGGATTGGCGCTCGCTGCGCGCGGCGAGCAGCCGCTGCACAATGAGCTGGTCGGTGCCGTGGGAGGCGGTAGTGAGAAAGGCCCCGCCGATGACGCCTGACCAGAAAGTGTACGTCGAATAGAAGTTCCAGGAGAAGTCAAACACGCGGAATTTGCCTGCATCACCGGCGATTTGGTGAATGGTGCTCCAGCCTCCGGGCACAAGATGGAGGATGGTGAAGAGACCAATCAGAGTGCCGGAGACGTAGATCACGAGTTGCACGACGTCGGTCCAGATAACCGCCGTCATGCCGCCTTCGAAGGTATAGAGCAGCGTGAGAAGGCTCACGATGGCGATGGCCGAGACGTCGCGACCGAAGTCGCCCAGGCCCGCCAGCAGGCTCGACAAGGCGATACCAACCACAATAGCAACGGCGAAGACGCGAACGCCTTCTGCGGCAGCGCGGGTAATCAGGAACAGGCCGGCAGTGAGCGAGCGGAGCTTCTGTCCAAAGCGGCGGTCGATAAGCTGATACGCGGTGACGAGTTCGCCGCGGAAATACTGCGGGATCAACAGGAAGCTAACGATGGCTCGTCCGACGAGGTAGCCGATCACCAGTTGCAGGAAGCGGAAGTCCTGTTCGTAGGCGAGTCCGGGGACACTGATGATGGTGAGGGTACTAGTTTCGGCGGCGACGATGGAGAGCGAGATGGCCCACCAGGGAGTGGTGTTGTCAGCCAGGAAATACGACTTGAGCGTGCGCTGCTGCTTGCGGAAGTGCAGGCCAAAAGCGGTCACTCCCGCCAGGTAGGCGACGATTACAGCGAGGTCCAGCCCGTTCAAGCCCATGCGGCGTCGCGCTCCTGCATCGACCGTTTGCGAATTGCAGCATCGAGAAACATCGTGTCTCTGTTAACTCAGGACATTGAGGCAACCTGGCAATTCAACTCGGGTCAGCGCGAAGCTGCGAGTTCATCCTGCCGGGTGACTTCGGACATGCGACGCCAATCGAGATCGTGATGACAAGGGTATCACTCGGTATCCGCCCGAAATACTTGTGAGCGGGATGTTAGGTTCTCCCATATCTAGAGCATTTTCATAGTTGCTGTATCCCATAGCCGCAGTGACGGAAGAACGCTTGTGCGTTCTGAGGGGTAATCGCAGACAAGGCGTCGGCGAGGGCGGGTTCGAGCTGTTCCAGGACGCGGGCCTTCACGCCGCGCAGCCTTTGTTTCAGCTTGGACCAAGCCATTTCGATAGGGTTAAGGTCGGGCGAGTAGGGCGGCAGATAGAGCAGTTGCGCCCCGCGGACTTCGATCAATTCGCGGACACCAGCAACCTTGTGAGCACTCAGGTTGTCGAGGATCACGACATGCCCGGGTTCCAGCCGCGGCGCCAGCACCTGTTCCACAAAGGCGAGAAAGACATCGCCATCGGTGGGCGACTCGATGCTCATGCTGGCGAGCACGCCAGCCGAGGTCAGCGCGGCCAGCACCGTCAGCGTGCGCCAGTGGCCGGCGGGAACCGCTTCCGAAACGCGTTCCGGTCGCGGCGCCCAACCATAGCGGCGCGTCATTTCGGTGGTGACGCCGCTCTCGTCGAGAAACACCAGACAAGCCGGATCCAACTCGCTTACCTGTTCCCACCAGCTCTGCCGGCGCCAGAGGTTCTCCCCGCTGTCCTGTTCTTGCGCCCGGAGCGATTTTTTTTATGACGCAAGCCCAGTCGCTGCAGCCATACCCACAAGCGCGACCGGCTGATGCCGATGCCCGCTCGCTCCGCCAGTCGCTGTTGCACTTCGGCCAAGCTCAAGTCGGGCTGCTGCCGGAGCGCGGACCGCAACTGCTGTTCCACGGCCGGCGTCAAGCGGCTGGCCGGACCATGGCGCAGCTGCTGGGGCCGCTCCTTCCGTTTCGTCCGCAACTGCTGGGCACGAATCTTCTTGCTGTACCCCCAACTGACTCGAAATTGCTTCGCCAACTCCTGCAAGCTCCCCTGTCCGGCCTCGTAGGCCTCCAGAAGCTTGCAGCGCAAATCGTCGGAATAGGCTCGCGGCATCGTGGGTTGCGAAGATCGCCAACCCCAATGTACTGCCCCTCAACCCACTGGGATATAACTACTAAGGAACTGCTCTAGTGTCGATCGAGCGGACTCCATGTTTGTTAACCAACGAATTTTCGTCGTAATTTGTTCACGTGATGATTTGCACTCTACAAGGCCGATTCATCTCGGTGGATTTTGGGGCATCGGACTTGCCTGCCGATCTACAATTCGAGCGTCTGTGGTCCTGTGCGCAAACGATTTCTCCTGGCAGGGGCACGCGCTGCCGACCCCCGTGACTTGGTTTGCGAAGCAGACCAACGACGGGTTCCGCAACTCTCAGAGAGACGACGGTCTTAGGCTTAGCGCCTCGATTGATTGCTCGGATTAAGAGAGCGCCACTTAGCATCCTTCTATTTTTTCTGAGCTTCGCACCGATCTCATCGCCCTGACTACGCCTGTTTCGGCGGTATTCGCAACGATGTGGTTGCGGCACTTAAGGCGATCAAAGTACCGAACGTCCGCTGGCCTGGCGGCTGCTTCGCCGACGAGTACCACTGGCGTAGCGGAATCGGGCCGGCCAACTAGCGAACTATCACACTCAATCCTAACTGGAGGCGGAGTTATCGAGCCGAACACCTTTGGAACGAACGAGTTCATAGACTCCCTCGATCAGATCGGCGCAGAGGCGTACGTTTCCGTCAATGTCGGTTCAGGGACTCGCAAGGAAGCGGCCGCGTGGCAGGAATACATGACGGCCGACTATTACCTGAGCCAGATGAAGATTTACAGCCACTTCGTGCGCAACTTTAATCTGGCCCAGCAGGACAAGCAGCAGATGCGGAAAATCGCCGTGGCCCGGGAGGCAGTGAAGCGCGGTGGGTCGAATGGACCGAAACCATTATGAAGGCATATCAGCACTACACGTGGAGCTGGGACATCAACGGCCTTTCCATGCACTCTTACACGGTAATAGAATGGCCGCCCTCGTTTGCGTCCGTGGGCTTCGGCGAGAAAGAGTACGGCCAGATCCTGAAGCTCACGCTGGACATGGACGGCCTAATCAACCAGTATTCGGCGATCATGGATAAATATGATCCTGAAATGAAGGTTGCGCTGGTAGTCGATGAATGGGGCGCGTGGTATGCGCCATATCCGAGATCGAATCCGGGATTCCTGGTGCAACAAAACAGCCAGCGGGACGCGATTCTGCCTGCTCTGAACCTCAACATCTTCGCCGGTCATGCCGACCGGGTGCGCATGGCCAACATCGCTCAGATGGTCAACGTGCTACAAGCGATGATCCTCACAGACAAAGAAAAGATGGTCTTAACCCCGACATACTACATTTACAAAATGTATGTGCCGTTCCAGGATGCAACCTTTGTCCCGTGTCCCGGTCACTTTCAATGCTGGCACCTATACGTGTAGAGTAGGCCACTGGTTTGAGGTGATCTCCCCAGCGGCCCCTCGTCAAACCGTGCGTGCGGTTTTCCCGCACACGGCTTTCCGACTGCCTTCGGCCGGCAGCTTTACGGCGTCACAAGACGGCTCACCCGTCACTGGCGCGCCGCTCCGTAGGCTGTAGAGCTTGAACAGCCCGTGGTAGTTGTAGAACCAGGACGGGGGATGGTTCCGCCATCCCTTTGTCCGCTTCTTGTGCTTCTTTCGCAGCATGATCGTTAGCGTGTAAGTCGTGTAGGTGGCGATCTGCATGAAATTGCTTTCTGGAATGAGCCATCTTGAAGTAGTTGCCCCAACCGCGAAGGAGCGGATTGATCTGCTCCTTCACCAGCGTGGACAGGTTCAGGTGTTGCCCTTTCCGGGCTTTGTCCCGAATCTTCTCCTTGATGGACTTCATCGCCTTGGGAGACGGATAGTAATAAGTTTTCAGTTCGCCGCTCACCTTGGAAGGCTGTACGACGAATCTGTGCCCGAGAAAGTCAAACGGCTCTTGCTCGGCATTCACTATCCGCGTCTTCTTGGCATTGAGCGTGAGTCCTAAACGATCGAGGACCTTCTTGGCCTCCGCCAGATAGAACTCGGGCTGTTCCTTGCACAAGATGACGAAGTCGTCGGCATACCGCACGATGTGACCATCATGCGGTCGTTTGCCGAGGCCCTTCTTCTCCCACACCTGATCCAGCCAGTGTAGATAGAGGTTTGCCAGAAGAGGTGAGATTACCCCGCCTTGCGGGGTGCCAGCCGTTTCCGTCCGGACCCCCATTTCCTCCATCACACCAGCCTTGAGCCACATCGCGATCAGCTTTACCACCGACCGGTCAATGACTCGGGTTCGGACCGACAGCAGGAGTTTGTCGTGCGGAATCGTATCGAAATACGACTTGAGATCCGCATCGACCACCCAGCGGCACTTGAAGTTGAGCCACTTGTAGACCTCTCGCAACGCCTGTTGGGCGTTCTTGCGAGGCCGGAAGCCGTACGAGAAGTCTTTGAAGTTCGCCTCGAACACAGGTTCGATAACGATCTTCACTGCTGCCTGTACCACACGATCTGCAATGACAGGTATGCCGAGCGGTCGTTGGCTCCCGTCCGCTTTAGGGATGTAAACCCTTCGAACAGGCTGGGGCTTGTACCGCTTCGCGATGAGTTTGGCACGGAGTTTGCTCAGAAAGGTCTCAACCCCGACTTCCTGAGA
>CAVRWH010000008.1:0-73368 GCA_963724855.1 uncultured Acidobacteriaceae bacterium
ATCGACTAAGTTTGACCGGCCCGCGGGTGCCGGCCCTGGCATGGAAACGATTCTCGGCCGCTATAAGAACCTGATCGTGCTGGCGGCCATCCTGTTCGCCCAGTTGATCGCGCTTGCCGTGCAGGTGAGGCGCCCCACGCAAGAGGGCGAGACGCGCCTGATCCGGGTATGGGCGATCGGCGCGGTCACTCCAGTTGAAAAGGCAGTCGTTCATACGCAGGCGTTCGTCCGCGACAAGTGGGCAGGCTACGTGTGGCTGCGCAACGTGCGCCGCGAGAACGAACAATTGCGCGGCGACATAGAGCGCATGAAGCTGGAGCAGGCACGGCTGAGCGAAGACGCCAACATGGCGCGCCGCATCCAGACGCTACTGGTCTTCAAGGAACAGTACGTCGAGAGCACGATCGCGGCGCAAGTCATCGGCACCAGCGGCAGCGAGCAGTCGCGGGTGCTGTACATCGACAAGGGATCGGACGACGGAATCAAGTCCGACATGGCGGTGATTACGCCGACCGGCATCGTGGGAAAGATCGTGCAGGTGTCGGCGGGCTCGGCGCAGGTGCTGCCCATCAACGATCAGTTGAGCGGCGTTGGGGCGGCGCTGAAGGATTCGCGTTTGCAGGGCATCCTGAAAGGCTCGGCCAACGGCACGACGACCCTGCAGTACATCATGAGTGACGAGCCGGTGAAGCCCGGCGAGCCGGTCATCACCAGCGGCGGAGACCGTATCTTTCCGAAGGGCCTGGAAATTGGCAACGTGGCCTCGGTCGAGCCGGGCAAAGACCTGTTTCTCAACATTCGAGTGATTCCTTCGGCGCGGCTGGATCGCCTGGAGGAGGTGCTGGTCATCACCAAGATCCAGGACAAGCTGCCCGATACGACAGACCTTGGGCCGATTCGTGCTTCGGACATTTTGAGCCAGCGCCTGCCGGGGGTGCCGGTGGCGGCAGGAGTGGATGCGGCGGGAAACGCGACCGCCCCTTCAGGTGGTGCAAATCCTTCGCAGGGCACGAATCCAGCCGGCGAAGCGTCGCCGAACCAGGGCGGCAGTGCGACACCAAACACGGGGCTAGCTTCACGCCGAACGCAGGCAATCCCAATGCGCCAGGCCGTTCCGTCAGACGCAGATGAAGCCATTGCACAAGCCTGCGAGTGCAGACGACGGTGAAGGCCGGTTCAAGCGCCTCAAGTGACAAATCCGAAACCGCAAGAGGCGCGACCGCAATGAGCGCGCGTGCCAACCGCATTTCGCGGCAGCCTGACCTCGCGCGAGCAGGTTTCGGTGTACGAGTTCAACTGGCTGGTGCTGGTGCTGGTGCCGCTGGTTGCGATTTTTCTGCAGGCCTTCTTTGCCGCGAAGCTGCGCTGGCTGGCAGTGCTCGACCTGCCGATGATGGTGGTGATTTTTTTCGCGGTAGCGCGGCGCAATCCCGTTACCGGCTGCGTCACGGGCGCGCGTAATCGGCCTGTTACAGGATGCTCTGGGTGGGCCGATGCACCCGATCGGGATGTACGGCATCACCGACACCATCATTGGTTACGCGGCGTCGTCGCTGGGGGTGAAGATCGACGTTGAGAAACCCGGGGACTCGCTTTCTGATCACCTATGGATTCCTCATCGTGCATGAGGCCGTGTACTACGGTGTGGGACGCGGTCTGCTGAGGCAGTCGCTGCAATGGAGTTGGAGCCACGTGGCGATAGCCGGGCTGGCAAATGCGGTGGTAGGGGTCTTTGTATATCAGCATGCTGGACCGCTTCAAGCAGCGGTAGGGCGCCCTTCGCGATTCGCTCTTCGTCGTCAGCGGGGATTCGGAATACAATAGATACAATGGTTTGTTTCGCTTAGCCAGCCGCGCTGTGGTCGCGGGCCGCTCTTCCAGGTCAAGTTGGTGTAAGGTGCGTGCGCGCAGGCGTCCGCATGACAGAGCGAAGGTAGTTTCGTGATCGCGAAACTGCTGATGATTGTTGCGCCGTTTCGGTAGTTGCCCATGTTTGGTCGCGAGGAAAAAGTATCTCCGTTCCGCCTCACCGCAGTGCAGTACGTACTGCTGGGGGTTTTCCTTTTGCTGGCCTTCGGATTGTGGCGGCTGCAGGTAGCGCACAGCGATTACTACACATCACTCGCTGAACAGAACCGGGTCAAGCAAGTCCCAATCCTCGCGCCGCGCGGCAAGCTACTGGACCGCGAAGGGCGCATCATCGTCGATAACTATCCGTCGTTTTCGGTGCTGCTGCTGCGCGATCAGAACCGCGATCTTGACGCCGATGCCGACAAAATAGCCGATGGGCTGCACATTCCGCCTGAGGACCTGCGGGCGCGGCTGAACAAGATGAAGGCTGTGCCCGGCTACCAGCCGCTGTTTCTGAAAGACGACATCACGCCGGACGAGCTGGCGTTTATCGAGTCGCACCGGGCCGACCTGCCAGAGCTCGATATCATCACGGTACATCGCCGCCTGTATCCCAAGGGCGGATTCATGGCGCACGTGATCGGCTACGTGGGGCAGGTGAGTGAAGACATGCTGACGCAGCCGCAGTGGGAGCTCTACAACTCGGGCGACATTGTGGGCATGTCGGGCGTTGAGCAGTATTACAACGATGTCTTGATGGGGAAGAACGGCTCGCGGCAGGTGATCGTCAACAGCCGGGGCAAGGAAGTCGGCACGCTGCATGACGTTGCGGCGATGTGCCGGGCAAGCAGCTCAAGCTGACCATCGATCTCGACCTGCAGATCGCAGCCGAGCAGGCGCTGGAAGGCAAGCCGGGAGCGATCGTGGCGATGGACCCGCGGACGGGCGAGATTCTGGCCATGGTCAGCCGTCCGGCGTTTGATCCCAACGAATTTGCGGTGCACATCAACACGTGACGAGTGGAACCAGCTCATCACCGATCCGGGCAAGCCGCTGCTGAACAAGGCCATTCAGGCGCAGTTGGCGCCGGGCTCGGTGTTCAAGATCATCATGGCCACGGCGGGCATGCAGGAAGGCATCGCCGCAGAACCTGGTGGTGAATTGCGGCGGGGGGAAGACGTTTTACGGCCGGTTCTTTAAGTGCTGGATCGCCGCCAACCACAGCTCGCACGGCAGTGTGAACATCAGCAAGGCGATTTACCAATCGTGCGATTCGTACTTTTACACGCTTGCGGAGAAAGCTAGGCATCAGCCGCATTGCGAAGTATGCCACCATGCTGGGACTGGGGCAGAAGACGGGTGTCGATCTGCCACAGGAAGCTTCGGGCGTGATGCCGTCGGAAGAGTGGAAGATCAAGAACTACAAGCAAAAATGGTATGCCGGGGAGACGATTTCGGTGGGCATCGGGCAGGGCGCGGTGGCGACGACACCAATACAGTTGGCGCGCGCCATTGCGGCGATTACCACCGACGGCTCGCTGCGGCGTCCGCACATCGCGTTTCCCGAGCAGTTTCCGGCCGACTTCAAACAGGTGGCCCACTACAACGACGAGACCAAGCTCGATATCGATGAGAAGAATTGGACCGTTATCACCGATGCGATGGCGGAGGTGGTTTCGCCGATGGGAACCGCGGGAAGGGCGGCGGTCCCGGGAGTGGACATTGCCGGCAAGACGGGCAGCGCGCAGACCGTCTCCAACGATTTAAAGAAGAAGATGGGCGCTGCCGAAAAGAGCCTGTACAAGGACAACGGCTGGTTTGTGGGAGTTACGCCGCGGCGCAATCCTGAGATTGTGGTGGCCTGCCTTTTCGAAGGCGGCGAGCACGGCGCGCTGGCAGCGGCGGTGGCGACCAAGGTGATCAAGGCCTACGTGGAAAAGCAGCGCCATAAGGAGACGCAGGTGGCGAGGGCCGCGGAATCCAATAAGGCCGAAATCGCGGCAGTGTGGCACGACGGCGACGCGCAGGCTGGCGACAATAAGCTGCAGGGCGGTCACTTTGCGGTGACGCTCGACGGGAAGCCGAAGCCGGTACGCTTCGGCGCCGGGTGTCGCGCAAGGGGAGGCGTCATTGCCGCCTTCCACGCTGGAGGCGACAGAGTCGCATCTTGAGATGGCGCATCCGGAGAGCGAGACTTCGGCACAGGACGAGCCCATGCAACCGGCATTACGTCAGAGTAGCCCGCAGGTGGGAGCGGTCCCGGGCCAGCCGGCGCCGAAGAAGCCAGCCGGCAACGGGCCGGTCGCGCCCACGGCGGCAGCGATTCTTCCCAGGACCGACCCATGAGCCGCTACGTTTCCTATCGCGATTTCGATTGGGTGTTGCTGGCGCTGGTGCTGCTGATCTGTGCGCTGGGCGTGGTTGAGATTTACAGTGCCACGCTCAACACCAAGTTCATGGGAGTTCACCTCAAGCAGATTTACTGGGTGCTAGGCGGCGTGGCCCTGATGTTTGCCATGAGCATGGTGAGCTATCAGGCACTGATTGAGCGAGTGCCGGTGTTCTATGTGGCGGCTATCGCATCGCTGCTGACGGTAGCGGTTTTCGGACAGAAGTACCTGGGAGCGCGGCGTTGGGTGAAGTTGGGTTCGTTCCACTTCCAGCCGTCGGAGTGGGTGAAGCTGGTGCTGATTCTGGCCATGGCCAAATACTTCGCCGACAACAAGAGCGACTGTGACGCGCAGGACATCGTAAAGGCCGGGGCGTTGGTGGGCATTCCGATGCTGATGGTGCTGGCGCAGCCGGACTTGGGGACCGCCCTGACCTACCTACCGATTGCGATCATGGGACTGTTTCTGGGCGGCATGAAGGCGAAGCATGCGATGGTTATAATACTTATTGCGACATTGCTGGCGCCGGTGGGGTGGCACGTCCTCAAGCCCTACCAGCGCGACCGGCTGACGACGTTTATCGAGCCGGAAGCCGATCCCCAGCATAAGGGTTACCAACTGATACAGTCATTAGTCGCAGTGGGTTCGGGAGGGATTTTCGGTAAGGGGACGGCACAGGGTAGCCAGACCCAGGGTCAATTTCTCCCCGTTCCGCATACGGACTTCATTTTTGCCGCATTTGCCGAGGAACATGGATTCATCGGTGCTATGGGCCTTTTACTGCTATACTTTATCGTGCTGATGCGTCTGATTCAGAACGCTCAGACGGCCCCTGACCGGGCCGGTGCCTTCGTTGTGATGGGTGTGGTCGCGGTTTTAGCGTTCCACATTCTAGTCAACGTGGGCATGGTGGTTGGATTCATGCCGGTCACGGGAATCCCCTTGCCATTAATGAGTTACGGGGGATCGTCGGTATTGTTCATGTTTCTAGCGCTGGGAATTGTGATGAACGTCCGGATGCGCCGGTTCGTGAACTAGGCTAGTCAGTATCTGAGTTTTTGCCGGTTGGAACGGCCGTGCCAAAGCGGGTGCGGTGCCGGCAAACCCCGGGTTCACTCGCCGGGAAGGCACTCCAAATGGGAGACGGGCCTTCAAAGGGTGACAAAAAGATTACGAGCGCCCTCACGTACGAGGGCACGGGCTGGCCGCACGGGAAGTGGGCCGGACAGGATTGCAAAGCAGGCGAATGGATGGCGGGTAACGACCCCTTCCGCGGACGGAAGGTGTGGTCACAAACCTCCAGACGGCTGCCAATAACGGTGCAGACGATTCCAAAACTGATAGTAATGAACATCTGGCTGGGAGCGAATCCGGGCGTGTGCCCGGGTGTGCTTTCGGCATGATGGCACCGTTGGTTCTTTCCTCGTCCTTCCTTTGATCGCGTGCTCCGGTCCAACGGAGTGTCCATGAACAAAGAACTTTATGTCTCGTCCACCCCCCACGAAACCAAAGTGGCGCTGGTGGAAGACGATCAACTCGCAGAAGTGTTTTACGAGCGCGAGAACGAATACACGCTGGCAGGTTCCATCTACAAAGGCCGAGTGACCCGCGTACTACCGGGCATGCAGTCGGCGTTCGTCGATATCGGATTAGAACGCGACGCGTTCCTCTACGTTTCCGACTTCCTGGAACTGACTGATGAGGAGGACGCGGAGGAATTCGGCGACATCCCAGCGCCTCCAACGGTGAATGTGAGCCGGCAGGGGCCGGGTACCGCCGAAGCCGCGCCGCAGACGGCAGAGGCTGGCACCGACGAACAATCCGAATTCATTGCGGCGGTGGAGGACTTCGCCGCCGGCGATTCGCAAGATGAAGCGCAACCGAACGGCGATGCCGCTCCTGGAGAAGAGTCAGCCGATGGCGCAGGGGCGCGACGCTGGCGTGGCCGTCGCCGCCGTGGCGGACGTCGCGGGGGACGGGACGAACGTCCACAGCGTACCGAAGCCCGCACCGAAGTTCCTGAGCCTGCTGCCGCCGAGCCCGCCGTCGTAGAGCCCGCGCCGGAAAGGCGTCCGCCACCCCAGCGTTACGCGCCCATCGTTATGCCGGGCGAGTCGATCTCGAAGTACCGCAACCTGCCGCCAAGTCCACAACCAGCGGTGACGGCAGAGGAGGAAGTTGAAGAGACAACGGAGACTGCGGAGTTCGTTGCCTCCGCACCCGTGGAAGACTTTCAGCCGCCTGCAGAGCCAGTCGCAGCACGAGAAGAGGAAGCTTACGAAGTTGTGGAGGAAGAAGTCGTCGCGGCTCCGGAAATGGAGGCGGAAGCGCCCTCTCCGTTACGTGAGGTCGCTGCGGAAACGCCTGAGGCGGTGCACGCGGCTGCCGCGACCGTCGCTGAGTCCCATGTTGTGCCGATGGAGACGGTATTCCACGATTCAGCTGCTGAAGTCGAGGAAGAGACCAACCCTGTGGCTCCAGCCGGGTTCGACCGGGTGGAAGCCAGCGAGTTCGGCAGCATCGAGGTCGGCACCGAAGCGCCGTCGGCCGAACGCCAGGAAGGCGAGATCGACCACTCAGAAGGCGAGGGCGCGGAGCAGTTCAAGTCCGGGCCGCATCAACTCACCGCGCCCGTGGAGGCTCCCGCGGGCCGCACGCTGGAGCACGAAACGCTGGACGACGATGAGATGGAATTCCATCCGATGCCGGAGAACCTGGAGGCGCTGAGCGAAGTGGCTGGGGATCTCGACATCGAGATGGAGGAACAAACGCTTGATGACGACAACGGCTACTCCGACCGATGGATTCCGAAAATTGCCGATGTCGATGAGGATGATGTGATTGCCGCCGAAGAGCGTGGCGAGACCCGCCTGGCCGGGGGCGACGCCGAGTTCGAAGAGGAAGAAGAAGGCGGAGAGGAAGGAAACGGCCGCGCCGAACTGCGGACCGCAGCGCCGACGGCTGGGTATCAGCAGCGTCAGCCGCGACGGGGTGGCGATTTCGATCGCCGCGGTCAGCGCAATTTCCGGGGACGCCGCAACAACGTTCGCGCGCAAGGACACCGGCCAGTGCCGCTGATTTCCGATCTGTTGAAGGAAGGCCAGGAGATCCTTATCCAGATCGCTAAAGAGCCGATCGCAATGAAGGGCGCACGGATTACCAGCCACATCGCGCTGCCGGGCCGGTTCCTGGTTTACATGCCGACAGTGAACCACACCGGAGTGTCGCGAAAGATCAACTCCGAGGAGGAACGCCAGCGGCTGAAGCGCATCGTCACCAGCGAGCGCGAGAACGGGCTGGGAGGGTTCATCGTACGCACGGCGGCGGCCAACATCAAGGAAGACGAGTTGCGCGCCGACATTCGTTTCCTGAAGCACCTGTGGGCGGAGATCAAGAACCGTGCCGATAACAGCAAGTCACCGGCGCTCATTTATCACGACTTGAACCTTGTGGAACGGGTACTGCGCGATCAGGTGAGTGCCGACTTTTCGCAAATCTGGGTGGACACCGAAGACGAGTACGAGCGGGTAGTGCGGTTCGCGCAGCGTTTCCAGCCGTCGCTGGTGCGCCGTATCAAGCTGTACTCCAAGTCCACGCCGCTTTACGAGCAATTCGGCATTCAGGATGAAATCAATAATGCGTTGAAGTCGAAGGTATGGCTGAAGAGCGGCGGCTCGATCGTGATTAACCAGACCGAGGCGCTGGTGGCCATCGACATCAACACCGGCAAGTACGTGGGCAAGACGCAACGTCTAGAAGACACCATCGTCAAGACCAACGTAGAAGCCGTGAAGGAGATCGTGCGGCAGATCCGCCTGCGAGACTTGGGCGGAATCATCGTGATCGATTTCATCGATATGGACGAGCGCAAGAACCGGCAGAAGGTGATGCAGGCGCTGGAAGAGGCGCTGCGCACCGACCGGGCGCCGTCGAAGGCACTGCAGTTCAACGATTTCGGCCTGGTGGCGATTACGCGCAAGCGGGTGAAGCAGTCACTGGAGCGTAGCCTGGGCGTGGCATGCCCGTATTGTACGGGCGCAGGCTTCGTGAAGTCGGTCACTACCGTGTGCAACGAGATCTACATCGAGATGCGCAAGATGATCAAGGCGCACGACCGCACTGACGTTACTTTGCGCGTCAACCCCGAGGTCGCCAAAGCGCTCAAGGCGGGCAACGGCAAGTTGATCACGGAAATTGAAGAACTGATAGGCAAGACAGTGCTGGTGAAGAGCGATGCAACGCTGCATCAGGAGAACTTCGACATTCAGTAGAGTGCCGATTGAAGCTGCACAAAGCCGGGCCATGCGCCCGGCTTTTCCTGGTCTCAGGAATGGTTGGGTTTGGGCAGGTCGAGCTTGCCGGTAACCTGTGCGAAGGGCAGAAACACGGAAAACGCCGTGCCGGTCCGGCCCGGTCGCACGCTGCTAACGAAGTGGATTGTCCCTTCGTGCTTTTCGATGATGCCGCGGGTCACCCACAGGCCGAGTCCGGTACCGCCTTCACCTTTGGTGGTATAGAAAGGCGCGAACAGGTAGCGGCGAACTTCGGGCGGAATGCCGGTGCCATTGTCGAGCACGGTGACGCGGACTCCGCACCGCGTCTGATCGGACGAGAGGCTGGACTCATAGACGTGCAGCAGTAGTTGGCCTCCGTTTGCCATGCTGTGGATGGCGTTCGACACGAGGTTGGCAAAGACCTGGCGCAACTCTCCGGGGAAGCCCCGGACCGCGCGATGAGTTTCAAAGCGCTTGGTAACGCGGATGCCGGCCATCTGGATTTGCGGTGAGTACAAGGTCAGCACGCTGTCGAGAACTTTGACCATGTCGACCTGGACCGGCGACTGGGCCTCACGGTGAAACGTCAGGAGCTGGCCGGTGATCTGGGTGATGCGCGCTAGTTCTTCGCTGGCCAGATTGAGGTATTGCGTAGTCTCGGGCTGGGGATAGGTCTTTTGCCGCAGCAGATAAAGCAGGTTGGAGACGGTGTCGAGCGGGTTACGGATTTCATGGGCGATGGTGGCGGCCAATCGTCCTGCCTGGGTGAGGCGGTCGCTGGCGCGCAGGGTCTGCTCGGTTTGACGGCGCTGCGTGACATCGCGGAATACGACCACCACGCCAGTGAGCTGTCCCGCTTCGTCGATAATGGGAGCGCCGTGCATCTCAATGGGGAATTCATGGCCTGAACGGTTAACGAGCAGGACAGAATCGGAGATGCTGACTACCCGTTCATGCCGGCGCACCATCTCGACCGGATCGGTGAAGGCATTGCCAGTTTTTTCCTCGATGAAGCGCGCGACTTCGCGCAAAGGGCGTCCGCGGGCCTCGAGGTAATCCGACCAGCCGGTGAGCTGCTGGGCGACCGGGTTGATGTAGCGAACGCTGCCGTCAGCGTCGGTGGCAATTACCGCGTCCCCCAGGCTGTTAAGGGTAATCTGGAAACGTTCGCGGCTTTCGGCGAGTTGCCGGCTTTTTTCCTCTTCCGCGTTCAAATGCTTCTCATAGATGGAGGACAGCGTACGCAACTCGCGGCGGGTGAAGGTAAACAGCAACCCGGCAACGATAATGGAGAGTCCGACCGCCGTGAACAGCGTCACATGACTGAGGTTTGTAGCTTTGTGGGTGCGTTGCTCGAGTAGGCGTTCTTCTTCGGCGACGATCTCTCGTTGGCGGACTCGAATTTCATCCATCAGGACGTCGCCTTGCATCAGTTCGGCTTCCGTCGGCCGCTTGTTGGCGTGGGTTGCGATCTCGCGTTCGGCCCAATGAATCCAGTTGTCATCCAAACGGCGAATTTCAGTAAGGCGGGACTGCTGCGGGCCGCTATCGCCGGTCAAGTTTGTCAGGGTTTGGAGGCTGGTGGGCAAGTGCGATTCGGCGTTTCGGAAAATGTTGAGGAACTTCTGGTCTCCGGTAAGTTCGAATCCGCGGGTACTGGATTCCATGTCAACCATGTAGCGCATGGCCTGGCGCGCGTTGGCAATCACCTGGTCGGTGTGATCAACCATGCGTAACGACTGCGTCAGGGTGAGGATCTCGATGGCCAGGATGATCGCGAGCACTCCAAGCAAGGCCACGGGAATGGCCACAGTGCGCCGGAGCAGTCGTTGGAAGTTGCGTTCATCCATGAGGTGCGGCCCTCCGGCTCGGGCCGGGCGGGCACCCCGATGATATCGCAATCCTGAGTCGGACTTGCGAGGGCGGAATCAATCGGCGGGTACAGTCTTTGGATCGGCGGGATGCGCCGGGCGGGGCAGCTGCGTGCGGGCTGGAACTTGCTGCAATGCCCAAACAATCAGCCTGTACAACAAGAGAATGGCGAGGACACCGGCGTAAATGAGAGGCTTGCGCCGGTCCAGTTTTACCAGCCATAGAAAGTGAATGACACCAGCAATTGCAACCGCGTAAATCAGCCGGTGTAGCGACTGCCACTTCTTGCCCAGCCGACGAATGGCCCATTGGGTCGAGGTCAGCGCCAGCGGAATCATCAGCACAAACGCAGTGAAGCCAACGGTGATGAACGGGCGCTTGACCACGTCTTTCGTCATGCTGTGCCAGTCGAAGAACTGATCGAGCCAGATGTAGGTGGTGAAGTGCAGCAGCCCGTAGAAGAAGGCGAAGAGTCCTAGCATGCGGCGAAACTGGATCAGCCAATACTGCCGCGTAAGCTTGCGCAGGGGCGTGATCGAGAGCGTGACCATCAGGAACACCAGGGTCCAGGTGCCGGTGGACCAGGTGATGACCTGAATTGGGTTGGCCCCGAGCGCGGAGTGGTAGGCCTTCCACGCCAGCCGCCCAAGAGGCACGAGGCAGGCGAGAAACACAAGCGGTTTGAGGTATTTCGTTTTCACGTTGGAGTCGACTAGTAGTTCTTCTTCAGGTCCATGCCGGTGTACAGCGAGGCCACCTGATCGCCGTAGCCGTTGAACATCAGCGTCGGCCGCTTCGTGAATTCACCGATGCGGCGCTCCTTAGCCTGGCTCCAGCGGGGATGATCGACGTTGGGGTTTACGTTGGAATAGAAGCCGTATTCACTTGGCGCGGCTTTCGTCCAAGCGGAGGTGGGCTCGTAGTTCACGAGCTTAATTTTAACGATGGCCTTAATGCCCTTGAATCCATATTTCCACGGGACCACGAGGCGCACGGGCGCGCCGTCCTGATTGGGCAACGTCTCGCCGTAGAGGCCGACAGCGAGAATAGTCAGGGGGTGCATGGCCTCGTCCATGCGCAAGCCCTCAACGTAGGGCCAGTCGAGCACGTTGCGTTGTTGGCCGGGAAAGCGCTTGGGGTCATAAAGGGCAGTGAACTCGACGAACTTGGCCTTAGAATTCGGCTGCACTTCGTTGAGCAGGGCGCTTAGCGGTATGCCGATCCACGGGATCACCATCGACCATCCCTCGACACAGCGCATGCGATAGATGCGCTCCTGCAATTGCATTTTCAGCAGGGAGTCGATGTCGAAAGTCCTGGGCTTGTTGGCGAGACCTTCGACTTTGACGGACCACGGGCGCGGATTGAAGTTCTTCGCCAACTCCGCCGGCTCGTATTTGTCGGTGCTGAATTCGTAATAATTGTTGTAGTGCGTGATGTCGTTGAAGGGCGTCTGTTTTTCGGAAGTGCTGAACTGGCTCTGCGTGTATTGCAGTTTGGTTCCGGCAAGCGCTGCCTGCGAGGGCGACATAATTTCGCTCAATGCGCCACCGGCGGCGACGGCCGCGGCCAGCGCGCCGGCGCCGCCGAGAAACTTGCGGCGGGTGAGATAAAGGCCCTGGGGAGTGATCTCCGACGAGGCAATATCTGACGGCTTCTTGATAAACATGAACGGCTCCCGTTTGCTTTCTTGCTTTCGACGATCTACTTATCATTCGTATTGATTCGCCAGTTTGGATTTTGATACAGCCGGATGCCATGAAGTTTTCGCGTGAGTTACGCAACAGGGAATGTCCCCTAAGCGAACCAGGCACGAAAGGGCGCCATTCGGCGGGCAACTGTGCAATCGCCGGAACAAAAGCCGCCTGTCCTGCGTACACCTTACTAATCCAGCGTTAAGATGGGTACAGGAGGGGACTGCCATGAAGCTGAGCCAGCGGATGTTACTACTTTGCGCCCTATTATTCGTGATGATCGCTCCGACTCTCCTGTTCGCCAAGTCGGGCCAGAGTGACCGGGTGCAGTTTTTCCAGAACATCAACGTCGCACCCGACGAGCAAGTTGGGGACGTGGTGTGCATGTTGTGCTCGATCCATATGGCAGGGACAACTTCGGGCGACACCGTGGCGATCCTGGGCAGCGTCGAAGTGGACGGCACGGCCGCCGGGGACGTGGTAGCGGTTGGCGGCAGCATCAAGCTGGGCGAAGACGCCAAGGTTAGCGGCGACACCGTCGGATTGGGCGGAGGCGTGATTCGCCATCCCAACGCTGTGGTGAAGGGCGATGTTGTGAGCCAAGCCAACGCGGGTGTGTTCGTGGCACTCGTTCTGGGGTTGGTCGTCGTGCCGCTGCTGCCGATCATCCTCATTATCTGGTTAGTGGTGTGGCTGGTGCGGCGCGACCGCGCTGTGGCGCCTGCGCCGGCCGGATACCGACGCTAGCATGGGATTCGTTCTGTCTTCTGCGGTTCGATGCAACAGTTGTTGTGTTTTGATACGGCCGTTCGCATCACACTAAGATGTGCATTTCGTCACCGCATAGCTAACTCCAAAATGCTAGTTTTTCAACTCTGACACTGGGCTTGCAGTCGTGCGTCTTCTGACGCAGATTGCCAAGGCAGTCGAGTGGAGGTTCGATGCGCCCAATCGCCACAAGTAGTTCTACGACTCCCTCTCCTGCCGAAACAGCTACGGTGGCACCCACTCTAATTGAGCGCGCCCCCTTCGGCATCGGCCGCGTGTCGCTGGCTAGGGACCGGTTTCTGTCATGCAATGCCGCGCTGTGCGAGATGCTTGGCTACGCGCAGGACGAGATGCTCGGTCTGTCCATTCTGCAGCAAATTTATTCGGATGTACCCAACCGCGCGGAGATTCTGGAGCTGCTTTACCGGGACCGGCGGCTCAGTGCCCAAGAGACTCACCTGCGGCGCAAAGACGGGGAGCAGGTCAGAGTCCGTGTCACCGCCCATGCCAGTGCGACCGATGACGGCGAACTCGATGAGGTCGAGGTCTACGTCGTAGACCTGACGGAACAAAGTGCGCTGGAACAGCAAATCCGCGCGGTACAAAAACTGGAAGCTGTGGGCAGGCTGGCCGGAGGGGTTGCGCACGATTTCAACAACATCTTGCTGGTCATCAAGCTATCGACCGAGATGATGCTCGGCCAGGTCACGCCAGACAACCCTCTGACGCGATCGTTGCTGCAGGTGTCGCAAGCGGCGGATCGCGCGACCGCGCTGACTAAGCAAATGCTCGCGTTTAGCCGCCGACAGGTGATGCAGACGCGGGTTGTGAACATCAACTCGGTGGTCAACGATACGCTGCACATGCTGCGGCGAATCATCGGAGAGGACGTGCAGCTTGTTCCCCGGCTGGACGAGCAGTTGGCAAATGCCACGCTCGATCCCGACCAATTGGCGCAAATCGTCTTCAACCTGGCGGTCAATGCGCGCGACGCAATGCCCGGGGGCGGCATTCTACAAATTGAAACCGCCAACGTGGAGCTTGACGAATCCTACGCTCAAACCCATCCTCCGGTGCAATCAGGCAGTTATGTGATGCTCGCGGTGAGCGATACGGGAACAGGCATTCCCAAAGCGGACTTGCCGCGCATCTTCGATCCCTTCTTCACCACGAAGGATATGGGCAAGGGCACGGGGCTGGGACTCTCCATCGTGTACGGCATTGTGAAACAGAGCGGCGGGTACATCTGGGTGTATAGCGAACCGGAGCTGGGTACCACATTCAAGTTGTATTTCCCCGTGACCCACTTAACAGCGGGTGCCAGTCCACAGCTCAGGGATGTGGGTGAGCGGCCTAACGGCGAGACAGTCCTGGTGGTGGAGGACGATGGCGCGATTCGAGCCAACGTTTGCATCTGCCTGCAGCACCTGGGCTACAAAGTGCTTGTCGCCGCCAGCGGCGAGGACGCCCTGGAACTCTGCGACCAGGTAAAAGGCAAGGTCGACCTGGTGCTGACCGACCTGGTTATGCCGGGCATGAGCGGATACGAAATGGCGGTGGAATTGACGCGGCGATATCCAAAGATCGAAATGGTGTACACCTCAGGCTATTCCGGGGACGGTGCAACGCGGAGGGGTCTGTTGCAGGAAGAGGCCGTTTTTCTGGAAAAACCGTACACCGTCGCCGAGCTGGCGCGCGCCATACAGCTCGGCCTCAATCCGAGAAGACGCCAGACGTTGGCCGACAGTAGCGGACAGAAGAATCTGGCAGCGGAACTCTCCGGCGCCGGCTGCTGAGCGGCTCGGAATCACCGCACTCCAGCCGGGATCAGTCTATGCGAAAGAGACTTTCCCACGATTCGTCGAGCTTGCTCCAGCGGTCCTCATCGAGGGCATTCTCAGGCGAGTTGGGCAGGTACAGCACCCCGTGGCCGTCAGGACAAACCAATTCCGTTCCTGCCCAGTTCAAGAGAATAGAGCCGGTGCGGCCGATTTCAACCGGAAGTTCGAGCCGACGCAGGCAGGCGCGACACCGGCTGCGCTGATCGCTCACCGACCATGACAGGGCCACAATGGCCAGCGGCAAGTAGAGCCAAATGGAGTATTCATCGGCCATGGGGTACGTCGATCCGGCCGCCCAGGTTGTAATCCAATGGACCAGCGCCCATGCTAGTTCCGCCACCAGTATTGCCAGTAGAGACGATTTGACCGCGAAGAAGCCGAGCCAGCGTGCGCGGGATCGGACGCCGTCCGGCAAGCGGCCCATGCGATGTGAAGCCTGCCGCAGGCCTACAACCAGAGCAGCACTGGCCGTGGCCAGCAGGAAGAACCATAGCAGGCTGGTAAGACTGCGATGGATTTGCGAGGCGAGGGTTTCAACCTTTAATTGCGACGCAGGATGGACGTAGCCCGCGCTCTCGGTGAGATCGGAGAGATCGCGCTGCAGGGCGGCCGGAGTTGTGTCTCCGCGCAGACGGGCCACGGCTCCCACGCGGCGCTGAAAGTTGGTGAATAACATCACAGGATCGATGAGCCCCCACACAGAGACCCCCGGCGAGAGCAAGCGGAAGCGGTAGGGCAGGACTCCGATGACGGTTCGCGGCACGCCGTTGAGGACTACCGGCTTGCCGAGGATGTTCGGATCGGCGTGGAGCTCGTGTTGCCAGAGTTGGAAGCTCAATATCACGCAATCGGGGCAGTCGCGCAGGTCGCCGGGAGTGAACACGCGCCCCGCAGCAGCTTCGACCCCAAGAGTGCGAAAGAAAACCGTGCCGACTCGGGCGGCAGCCACCGGAAGGTCGCGGCTGGACAGCAGGAGATGCGCAGGCGCCCATGAAAATGGCGTCAGTCCTTCCGCCAACTTGGATTTTCCCCAGATGCCGGCTAGGTCGACGAGTGTGTCGGAGCGGGTGCGGCTGTAGTTGCCGTTGATGCCGCTACCGTCAAGCGTGATGGTGACAACGCGGTCGGCGTCGGGCACCGGGGAGGAGAAGGCGGTCCGGGCGGCGGGTACGACGCCGCTGCCCGCTGTCATCAGCGCCGCAGCGACACTTAAGGTGACGAACAGCGCCGGCGGAGAGCCGAGTAATTTGCGAGACTTCGCGCGCGAAATGTCGGGGTCGAAACGCAACCAAAAGGCCTCGAGGAAATAGATGCCAGCAGGAGCGGGCGATCAGTACACGATTCTGCGACGTGAGTTGTCCCGACTCGGAGAGAAAGTTGCACCAGTGCCAGAACCGCTGATGCTGCTGAGAGCGCCATGCTGTGCGGTTGGTTTGCGGAACCAGCCAGGCGGAGGTCCAGACCATCGCCTGGCATCGCCAGAGCGTGGAGCGCAAACCGTCTGAAAAACTCATCGCGCCGCTCCTCACCCAACGCCAACGGACAGCGGATGCCCGTTATTTTATTCCAATTTCTATGATTCTCAGACACTCGGCGGAGTGGCGAAGTTCCAAGGTCAGTCGGGTGCCGTGTCAGCTACAACATCCCTAATGGTTTTGAGTTATTGTTCGCTGGTTTTGAAACCTTTGTAATCGATAAACCGCAGCGCGCCGCGGGAAAGCTTGCGGGGTTTCGGAGACGGTAGGGGTGCCGTTGCGGCTGGGGAGCGTGCCCGTCAAGGTGATCGTTTCCTGCCGAGTTTTCGAAGACAAATATAGGCATACGGGCGCGGTGGATTTGGCCCGTATGCCAGCGGCAAGCCTGCTTGCGGCGGCCGAGCTCGTAGGGGCGAATCGCGTTGGTTTGACTGGCGCGAAAAATCGCCGGTATGCGCCAGTGTGCGAAGGATGTGGGGAACATGCAATCCGGATGGGGAGTGATGGCGAACCTTATAATCAAGGTTACTCTCGCCATCGATCCTGAGGAGAAAGCCTGAATGCATGCACCACTACGCCGGTTCGTGACCGGTGTTATCGCCTACTGTCTGCTGAGCGCCGCCGGATGGGCGGACACACCCCAAGTTCGGGCCGAAGCGGCCAAGCTCAACAACCTGGGCGTTGCCATGATGAACCAGCAACTGATGGAAAAGGCGACCGCCAAGTTCGACGAAGCATACAAGCTCGATCCCTCTCTGGCTGTGGCTGCGTTAAATAAGGGAATCGCCCTGCTGAATCAGCAGCGATTGCCCGAGGCTGAAGAAGCATTGCGTCAGGCGGAAGCGAAAGACCCAGACAATCCGCGGGTCTGGTACAACCTCGGGCTGGTCAATCGCGGGTCGGGAAACACAGCCGAAGCGATCAGCGACTTCCAGAAGGTGCTGAAGATCGATCCCACCGATCCCGATGCCTACTATTTTCTCGGGACGTTTTACAGCCAGCAGCAGGAATATGCCAAGGCCATCGATGCCTTCCAGCAGGCGCTGAAGATCAACCCGCTGCACGCCTCTGCGGAATTTGGATTGGGACGCGCGCTGCAGCGTTCGGGTCAGCCCGACGAAGCGCGGGTACACCTGAAGCGCTTTGAATACCTGACGCACAACAAAATTTCTTCGGCGATCACGCTGACCTACGGCGAGCAGGGGAAGTACTCGGTGGCTCAGGACGTGATCACCAACGACCCGAGCGTGGGGCCGATGATTCCGGTGACGTTCGTGGCGCAGGCGCTGGGGAAGGGCGGCCTACACCCCGGGCAGGCGGCTGACGGACTAATAAGAATGTCCGGCGGCGGCGTGTGCCTTCTGGATGTTGACGGAGATGGCAAACTGGACGTTATTTCGATGAGCCCGCAAGCGCCGCCCGTTCAGGTGTTTCGCAACCTGGGTAACGGCGAATGGAAGTTGCTGGGCGCGCTGGATACGGGTTTTCCAGCTACGGGCACCGGCGTTTCGTGTGCCGTGGGCGACTATGACAACGACGGCAAGAACGACATTGCGATTGCGCTGAGTGACCGCATGGTGTTGTTCCACAATGACGGTGGCGGCAAGTTTACCGACGTGACCGCGAAAGTTGGCATCACTTCACTCAACCAGCCTGCGGGTATGACGTGGGTGGACTACGACCACGACGGAGACCTTGATCTGATTGTTACCGGCCAGCAGATCGCTGGGTTGAAGGACTCGACGAACAACGTCGTGTGGCGCAACAACGGCAACGGTACGTTTACGAATTGGACGAAGGAGACTGGACTTGCGGGGGACGGCGCGACGACGAGCGTTGTTTTGTCGGACATTAACAATGACCGCGCAGTAGATTTATTGGTGACCGGAGCCAACGCCGCGCCCACGGTTTATTTGAACCAGCGCGAAGGGCCTTTCAAGGCGATGCCGCTTTACGACGCGGCCGGACTCGCACCCACAACCGGCGTTTACATTCTCGACTACAACAAAGACGGCTGGATGGACGTGGCCCTTACCCATGCAGGTGCGCCGGGAGTGAGCCTTTGGCGCAACGTTGATGGAACGAAGTTCGAGCGCGTGAAGCTGCCCATCACTGACGCGACAAAGGGCTGGGGTATCACTGCCCTCGACTTCGACAACGATGGCTGGATCGATATCGCCGCGGTGGTCGAGACGGCAAACGGCGCCGAGGTTGCGCGCCTTCCGCAATAAAGCCGCTCTAGGGTTCGAAGATGTCAGTGCGACGCTCGGGCTTGAAGAAGCTGAAGCTGCACGATCCGCGAGCGGTGTTTGCCGCCGATCTCGACAATGATCTTGCAGCGGACCTCCTGGTAACGCAACTGGGGGGCGACCCAGTCGTACTCCACAACCAGGGCGGCAACAAGAACCACGCGCTGCGCATCGACTTCAAGGGTTTGGCGGACAACAAGACTGGCTTGGGGACAAAGGTCGAGGTCTTCTCTAACGGCACATGGCAGAAGTTTGAGGTTGCGGGCGGCGCGGGTTACCTGAGCCAGGGGCCGCCGGAAGTGCTCGCAGGGCTGGGCCAAAACACTAACGCCGACATCGTGCGAATGCTGTGGCCCACGGGCGTGCTGCAAGACGAAATTGACGTTGCGGTGAACAAGCCGGCCTCGTTCCTGGAGCTCGACCGGCGCGGCAGTTCTTGTCCGACGCTCTTCGCTTGGAACGGCGAGAAGTACGAGTTCGTCACCGACGTGATCGGCGCAGCCGTGATTGGACATTGGATTTCTCCCACATCGACGAACACGCCAGATCCTGACGAGTGGGTGAAGATCGACGGTACCAAGCTTCGCGCCAAAGACGGCTACCTGAGCGTGCGCTTCGGCGAGCCGATGGAGGAAGTGAACTACATCGATCAACTGCGCATGGTGGCGGTGGACCATCCGGCGGACCTCGATGTTTATCCCGACGAACGCTTCCTTGACGACCCGCCATTCGCCAGCGGCAAAACGGTGGCAACCTCGCAGCCGCATCCTCCGGTGGGCGCGTGGGACGGCCAGGGCCATGACGTGCTGCAATTGCTGAGCGCGCGCGATCACCAGTATGTTCGCGATTTCACCAACCTGCCTTACGCGGGCTTTGCCAATACCCACTCGCTGACGCTCGACCTCGGCGGGTGGACACCGCAGCAGCCGCTGCGGCTGTTCCTGAGCGGCTTTATCGAATATTTCAGCGCAACCTCGATGTATGCCGCATGGCAGGCGGGCCTGAAGCCAATCTCGCCATTCATCGAAGCGCAAATGCCCGACGGCAGCTGGAAACGGGTGGTCGATGAGATGGGATTCCCGGCGGGACTGCCGCGCACCATCGCGGTTGATCTGACCGGCAAGTTGCCGGCGGGAGCGCAGAAGATCCGCATCACCTCGAACCTGCAGATTTATTGGGACGAAGTGCTGGTCGACAACGGGCCTGCGCGCGAGAGGGACGTGCGCACCACTGAGTTACCACTGGCAGCGGCGACGCTGGGCTTCCGCGGCTATCCGCGGCAAGTGGACGGCGCCACGCCCGGCGACCTGACCTACCGCTACGAAGAAGCCAGCATGACGGGGCCTTTCTCACGCTTCCGCGGTAGCTATACCGAGTACGGTGACGTGACGCCGCTGCTTACGTCGATCGACAACCAGTTTGCGATCTTCGGTACGGGCGAGGACATCGACGCCGAGTTCGACACTGCAGCGCTGCCAGCGCTGCCCAAGGGATGGAAGCGCGACTATTTCTTCTACGCCAACGGCTTCGTCAAGGACATGGATTTCTACGAGGCGATTCCGTTCACGGTCGCTGAGATGCCGTTCCATGGCATGAGCACGTATCCCTATCCCGCGACGCAGCACTACCCCGACGACCCACACGCCAACGGCTATCGCTTCGAGTGGAACGACCGCTTCGTGTCAGGCGCGAGCAAGGCGCTGGGCTATCGCTTCGTGTACGAGCAAGCGGACGATCGATCCCGAGCCGCTGACCCCGCACAAGAATTCACACTGACGACGTGCGCTCTGGAGGCGCCACCGGACAAGAATGAAGAAGTTAGCTTTACTGTCGATTGCTGCGCTGACGATTTCTGCCATCTACTTGTATGCATGGCCGGCGCCGAATGTGTTTTACGCCGCGGTGGTGTTGGGCCATGTCGGGCTCGGCGTGTTGTTCTGCATCGGCGGCTTGCGCCTGCTCCCAACGGCGATGCGCCAGCCGGTGATCGTGAAGCTGGCGACGCTGGTGCTGATCGTTGGTGCGGCGCTTGGATTGGTGCTGATCTACACCGGCGCGGCGCGTCCCTATACGAAACTGTTGCTGACTCACGGAGCGGTGTCGTTCCTGGCAGTGGCGTTGCTGGCAGGGTGGTGGTACAGCCGCCGCAAAGAGTCGGGTGGCAGTGGGTGGATCCCGCCACTGGGCGCGGTTGCCGTGGCTGTCGTAATTACGCTGGGCGCGCAATACGCCCGAACTTCGTGGAGCAAGCGTTACGTCATTCGCAATCCCGAGATAGCGCCGCTGTCGATGAATAGCGAGGGCGGCGGCTCGCACGGCCCGTTCTTCCCCAGCTCGTCGCAGGTTGCGGGTGACCGGAAGATTCCGTCGAAGTTCTTCATGGAGTCGGACGCCTGCCAGCGCTGCCACCAGGACATTTACAAAGAGTGGCAAAGTTCGGCCCATCACTTCTCGTCGTTCAACAATCAGTGGTATCGCAAGAGCGTCGAGTACATGCAGCAGGTTAACGGCGTGCAGGCGTCGAAGTGGTGTGCGGGTTGTCACGATCCGGCGCTGCTCTACAGCGGCAAGATGGACATCCCCATCCAACAGATTGTGCACACTCCCGAAGCGCAGGCTGGCATGGGTTGCATGATGTGCCACTCGATCGTGCGGGTGAAGAGCACGATGGGGCAAGGCGACTTCATGCTGGAGTACCCGGAGCTACACGAACTCGCCGCCACCAAGAACCCCGTGCTGCGCTGGATCCACGATTTCAGCATCAAGCTCAACCCCGAGCCGCATCGCCGCGTCTTCCTCAAGCCCTTTATGCAGAGCCAGACGCCGGAATTCTGCTCGTCATGCCACAAGGTGCATCTTGACGTGCCGGTGAACAACTACCGCTGGCTGCGCGGCTTCAACGAATACGACAACTGGCAGGCTAGTGGCGTGTCCGGATTCGGCGCGCGCTCGTTCTATTACCCTCCGAAACCGCAAGGCTGCCAGGACTGCCACATGCCCGCTACAAATTCCGATGACATGGGCAACATTGCGGGCAAGATCCATTCGCACTCCTTCCCCGCGGCCAACACGGCTCTGCCCACGGCCAACCAGGACGCGCGCCAGTTGGAAATGACAGAGAACTTCCTGAAAAGCGGCACGCTCAGCATCGACATCTTTGCGCTGTCGAATGCGTCGGCCAAGATCGGTGTGTCGGGGGGCCCGCAAACCGATTTGCAGACGACGTTCGCCGTGGGCGAAGAGTCCGAGATGAAGACCACGGGCGAATCCGCCGGGGTCGTCGCGCCCGTGACCGCTCCGCTGGACAAAGTGCAGGGAACGGTGCGCCGCGGCGAGAGCGCACGCATCGACGTGGTGGTGCGCACGCGCAAAGTCGGACACTTCTTCCCTGGCGGGACCGTCGATGCTCCCGAGACATGGGTCGAATTGAAAGCCGTGGACGACAAGGGCCAGGTGATTTTCTGGAGTGGCAAGGCAGGCGATGACGGCAAGGGGCCGGTTGATCCCGGCGCGCACTTCTACCGCTCGCTGCAGATCGACGAGCACGGTAACCCCATCAACAAACGCAATGCGTGGGCCACGCGCGCCGTGGTGTACGTGCGGCTGATACCTCCGGGTGCGGCTGACACCATTCACTACCGGATGAACGTGCCGCAGAATGCAGGCAGCAAAATCACGCTCACCGCGAAGTTGTGCTATCGCAAGTTCTCCTGGTGGAATACGCACTTCGCTTATGCAGGAGTCTCGCAACAACCGCCGGCTGCGCCGCAGACCGCCAAGAGCTATGACGATCGGCAATTTACTTTCGACGGCGACCTCAGCCAGGTTTCGGGCAAGCTGCATGAGATTCCCGAACTGCCCATCGTTGTCATTGCCGAAGACACCATTGAACTGAAGGTGTTGCCGAAGGGCGCGCCAGCCGACGCCCCCAAAACGATTGTCGAGAAAGCCGACTGGCAGCGCTGGAACGACTACGGCATCGGATTGTTCCTGCAAGGCGATTTCAAGGGAGCTGCAGCGGCGTGGGAGAAGGTGACTGAAGCTGATCCCAACAATCCCGATGGTTGGGTGAACCTGGGCCGCGTTGCCGTGCAAGAGGGCGACATGGAGCGGGCCCGCGTCGTTCTCAACAAGGCGCTGGCTATCGATCCCAATCTCGCGCGTGCAAACTATTTTTATGCCCGCGTATTGCGTTCTGACGGCGATTACGACGGCGCGGCGGCGCGCTTGTTCAAGGTGGCCGAGCAATATCCCAAGGACCGCGTGGTCCGCAACGACCTGGGACGCACGTACTTTTTGGCGCGCAAATATCCTGAGGCGATCGAACAACTCAAACTGGCGATCGCCGTCGATCCCGAAGACCTGCAAGCCAACTACAACCTCATGCTCTGCTACAAGGGGATGGGCGATGCGACGAAGGCGGCGGAGTATGAAAAGCTCTACCTGCGCTTCAAGGCTGATGAGTCATCGCAGGTCATTACCGGGCCGTATCGACGGCTACATCCCGAGGACAACAACGAACGCCAACTGATTCACGAGCACGGCTCCGCACCGCTCAAGCCGGCCAAGGCGCCGGTGGGCATCGCGGAGAAACACGCCGTGACTGCAGGAGGCAAGTAAACAGGCCATGAATCTCATACGAAAGTCATCATCTCTTTTTCTTATGTGCGCGGTGCTGGTCTCCGCCGCAGCGGCGCAGGTCACGTTCAAAGACATCACCAAACAGGCGGGCATCACCTTCGTCCACAACAGTGGTGCGGTGGGAAAGAAGTGGCTGCCGGAGACCATGGGAATCGGTTGCGCCTTCATCGATTACGATAATGACGGCTACCCCGACATCCTTCTCGTCAACGGCAAAGACTGGAATGCGACCGGCAAGGGTTCGACGCTGAAGCTCTATCACAACAATCGCAACGGCACGTTCACTGACGTGACTGCGAAAGCCGGGCTGGCGATCTCCCTCTACGGGATGGGCGCGGCCGTGGCTGATTACGACAACGACGGCTATGACGACATCTATGTTTCTGCCCTGGGTCAGAGCCACCTGTTCCACAACAACGGCAACGGCACATTTACCGATGTCACCAAGTCCGCGGGCATGATGGGCCCCAACGAATTCAGCACCAGCGCGGCGTGGTTCGATTACGATCGCGACGGCAAGCTTGACCTGATCGTCGTCAATTACGTGCAGTGGACCCCGCAGGGCGACATCTACTGCACACTCGATGGCACGCACAAGTCGTACTGCACTCCTGAGTCGTACAAGGGAGCGTCGGTGCGTTTGTGGCACAACCTCGGCAACGGAAAGTTCGAAGACGCCACCGCGAAGGCTGGCCTCTTCGACAACTCGTCAAAGTCGCTGGGCGTAGCCGTGCTCGATGTGAACAACGACGGCTGGCCTGATCTGGTGATCGCCAACGATACCCAGCCCAACAAGCTCTACGTGAACAATACCAAGGGAGGCTTCACCGAGTCGGCCGTCTCGGCGGGGATCGCCTTCAGCGAAGACGGAGTGGCGCGCGCCGGCATGGGCGTCGATGCGGCCGACTACGACCACACAGGGCGGCCGAGTATTGTCATCGGCAACTTTGCCAACCAGATGCTGGCGCTGTACCACAACGAAGGCAACGGTCTGTTCGTGGATGAAGCGCCACGCTCCGAGATCGGGCGCCGCAGCCTGCTGACGCTGGGCTTTGCCACTCTATTCTTTGACTACGATAACGATGGCTGGGTCGATATCTTCGTCGCCAACGGTCACATCGAGAATGAAATCGAGCGCATCCAGAAGCGTGTGCACTATGCAGAGTCGCCGCACCTGTTTCACAACTTGGGCAAGGGAAAGTTTGCCGACGCGACGCAGGCGGTTGGGCCGGAACTCGGTACGCCACGTGTCGGGCGAGGCGCCGCTTATGCCGACATCGACAACGATGGCGACCTCGATCTGTTGATGACCACCAACGCCGGTCCTGCTGTGCTGTTCCGCAATGACGGCGGCAACAGCAACAAGAGCCTCCGCATTAAGCTGGTGGGCACGCGGTCGAACCGTGACGGAATCGGAACGATGGCCGTCGTCAAGGCCAATGGCGACCGCCAGACGCAAATGCTGCGCAGTGGATCAGGCTACCTGTCGTCGAGCGAACTCGTGCTGACCTTTGGGTTGGGCAAGGCCGCGCAGGCCGACGAGATCGAGTTGCGTTGGCCCAGCGGACAGGTGGACAAGCTCTATAAAGTCGCTGCGGGGCAAACTGTCACCGTCAAGGAAGGTTCAGGCATCGTGCAGCAGAGGGCATTTGGGGCAGCGCCGCCTCCAGCGGCGACGGCTGTGGCCACGCCGCACAAGACTGCGAAATGACGATAAGTCCCGTCACGCAACAGTCGGCGGTAGAACTACTGGCGCTTCTGCGAACGCGTAAGATTTCGGCACTGGAGCTGGCCGACGAATACATTCGCCAAATCGAGCGACTGAATCCGACAATTAACGCGCTGGTGGATTTCGACGCCGAACGTGTCAAGCAGCAGGCGCGCGCGATAGATCAATCGTCCACTCCGCACGGCTTATTGGCCGGACTTCCAGTGACAGTGAAGTCGTCGATCTCAACCGCAGGCTATCGCTGCGAGATCGGCAGCGTAGTCAATCGCGGAAGCATTCCGGCAAGAGATGCAACGGTCGTAGCGCGGCTGCGAGCTGCGGGCGCGGTGATTCTCGGCACGACCAACTGCCCTGAATATCTGATGGCTTATGTCACCGACAATCTGTTGCACGGGCGAACAAACAATCCTTGGAACCTCGACTACACGCCGGGTGGCTCGAGCGGCGGCGAATCGGCTGCGATTGCAGCCGGAATGTCCGCGGGAGGACTGGGCAGCGACAGCGGCGGTTCGGTGCGCGTACCGGCGCACTTCACCGGCATCTGTTCACTGAAACCGACACCGGGGCGTATCCCCGGCGTTGGCCACCTGCCCCCGTGCATCGGCCCATTTTCGTTCCTCGGAGCAATCGGCCCCATGGCGCGTACCATCGGCGACGTGACGCTGTTGTTTCGAGTACTGTCAGGACAGGATCCAATCGATCCCGCAAGTCCGCCGCTTGCGTTGCGTACTCCGAGCCTCGAAGAGGCGAGACGGCTGCCGATTGGCTACTTCGAAGACGACGGCTTGGTGCCGGTGACTCGGGAGACGCGGATAGCTATTCAAGCGGCCTCCGGCGCGCTTCGCGAAGCCGGTTTTGATGTTCGTCCGTTTCGTCCCAACGCACTCGAGCCCGCCCGCAAGCTGTGGGAGCTGTTCTTCCTGCGCTGCGGCGCGATGTTTGAGGAGCCACTGGTTCGGGGCCACGAAGACCAGCTCAGCCCCGTTTTTCGCGACTTTCTGACGCGGGCGCACGCCGCCGGGCCGCTTACCGCTGAAGAAGTGCTGACGGCGTGGGCCGAAGCAGACATTATTCGCAGCAAGCTGTTGGCCCAGATGCAGGAGTTCCCGCTGCTGCTGTGCCCGGTCGCTTCGGTGCCGGCGTTTCGCCACGACGAGCGAAGCTGGACGATCGACGGCGAGCCGGTCGAATACCTCGACGCCATGCGCTATTCGCAGTGGTTCAATTTGCTGGCCGCGCCCGCAGCGGTCGTGCCGGTTGGCCGCTCGCCCGAGGGCACTGCCCATCGGCGTGCAGATCGTGGGCCGCCCATTCGAAGACGAAACCGTGCTAAAGGTCGCGTCGGTGATCGATGAAGCGTTTGGCTATCAACCGCCGCCAATCTCCAATCCTGACTAAGCTGCGATAATAAAATCTTGGACTCTCGACTCATGCACGACTTCCGTACGCCTGCGCACGGGCCTGGCCCTTTTTCTGACCGTGCTGACGACTTATAACGCCTTCTCCCAAGCTCACTCCGTTGCCCCACCTCCGCCACCGGGGGCCAAGAATGTGGTGTGCAAAGACCGGGCCATTCCGCAACTCGTCGACGTCACCGAAAAGACTGGCATCAAGTTCACGCACGTTGCCGATCCCGACAAGAAGTACATCGTCGAGTCGATGGGCGGCGGCGTGCTCGTTCTCGACTACGACCGTGACGGCTGGCCTGACATCTACTTCACCAACGCGCCAACAGTCGCCATGGCGCTCAAGAACCAGCCCGCACGCGGCGCGCTCTATCACAACAATCACGACGGCACCTTTACCGATGTGACCGACAAAGCTGGCGTCGCCACGCCCTGCTTTGCCATGGGCGGTGCGGTAGGCGACTACAACAACGATGGCTGGCCCGACATGGTCATCACCTGTCTCGGCCACACGATTCTCTACCGCAACAACGGCGACGGCACGTTTACCGACGTCACCAAGCAGGCGGGCATCGACGATCCCCGCTGGTCTACCGGCGCTTCTTTCGGCGATTACGACAACGACGGCTTCGTGGACCTGATGGTCACCCGCTACGTGGACTTCCAGTTGACCGACCTGCCGCAGTTCGGCAGCAGCCCTACCTGTAAGTATCGCGGCATCGACGTGCAGTGCGGACCGCGCGGGTTGCGCGGTGCTGGCGACTCGCTCTACCACAACAATGGCGATGGCACATTCACCGACGTCAGCAAGCAGGCGGGTGTAGACGATCCTCGCGGCTACTACGGACTGGGCGTCTTGTGGGCTGACTTCGACAACAAAGGGCGTCCCGACATCTACGTCGCCGACGACTCCACGCCGAAGTACCTCTACCGCAATGACGGCAACGGCAAGTTCACGGATATCGGACTTGAGTCAGGCACCGCAGTGAGCGCCGACGGCTCCGAGCAGGGCTCGATGGGCATTGCCCTCGGAGACTACATCCACAACGGGCTGCCGTCGCTGTACGTGACCAACTTCGCCGACGAGTACAACATTCTTTACCTCAACCAGGGTGGCTACGATTTCCGCGATGTCTCGTACGACTCGGGCGTCGCGGTGGCCGCGCTGCCGTGGGTGAAGTGGGGCACCGCCTTCTTCGATCTCGATAATGACGGCTGGCTCGACCTGATCTCGGTCAACGGGCAGGTGTATCCGCAGGTGGATCAGTTGCCCTCTGGAGCGCGCTATCGTCAGCCCAAGAACCTCTTCATGAACCAGCGCAACGGCAAGTTCTGCGATGCGCAGACGCAGGCCGGTCCGGCGCTGCAGATTCCCCGCGTCAGCCGCGGGCTGGCCATCGCCGACCTCGACAACGACGGCAACGTGGACATCGTCATCGCCGACCTCGACGGCGAGCCCATGATTCTGCATAACCAGGGACTGCCCGGAAAGCACTGGGTGAGCTTCGAGTTGGCGGGAACCAAGAGCAATCGCCTGGCGATCGGAGCAAAACTCAAGCTGGTTGCCGGAGGCATGACGCAAACAGCCCAGATATTCAGCGGCGGCAGCTATCTTTCCAACCACGACTTCCGCGTGCACTTCGGCCTAAACGACGCCACCAAGATTGATTCGCTGGAAATCAAGTGGCCGTCCGGCAAGGTCGAAACGATTACCAACCTGAAGCCCGACCAGTTTTATTCGGTATTGGAAGGCAGCGGCATCGTCGATCGCGACAAGATCGTGCCGAAGAAGAAGTAACGCCTATTTCTTTCCCACGGCCAGCGGTGGTAACGGCCGTCGATTCTTTGATTCCCGCGCCCTCTACCACCGTATGAATCGCGTCGGCGGCAACGTTTTTCAATTCTTCCGTGTTGCCGTTGGGCCAGCGGATCACAACTTTCTCGATCTTTGCGGTATCGGGCCCCAGACCGAAGTGCAGCCGCAGATCGCTCTGCGAGACATAACTGTTGCCACCCTTGACCTCGCGCAGCTGGGTCACTCCGCCTGCCGTAATCGTTACGCGCGCTCCGATGGCTGCCTTGTTGCTCTTCGTTCCCACCAGCTTGAACATCACACGATGGTTCGCGTTCTTCGAGTCGTTCAGCAGGATGGACGGCGGTTCGCCCACGTTGAACACCACGGCATCGATGTTGCCGTCATTGTTCAAGTCTCCATAGGCCACGCCGCGGTGCGATTGCATCGACTCGTCATTTACGCCAGATGCGTCGCTCACATTGTCGAATGCCTTCTTGCCCGTGTTGCGGAAAACCATCATCGGCTCGCGAAAGCCCGGTTCGCCCGGCAGCGTGTCGATAGCGGTGTAGATGTGTCCGGCGGCAACCATGATGTCAGGCCAGCCGTCGTTGTCGAAGTCAGCGAAGCCCGTGCCCCACTTCACCCAGCGAAACGTCGCCTGTCCCAGCTTGGCCGCCCAGGTAATGTCGTTAAACTCGTCACCCTGGTTGTGAAAAAGGTTGTCAGGCTGATACGCGAACGTTGCGACAGTGATGTCGAGTTTGCCGTCGCGGTCGAAGTCTCCAGCGTCCACGCCCATTGAGCCCATGGCCTTGCCCTCGGCACTTACCGCCGCGCCCGATAGCAGCGCCAGGTCCTCAAAGGTTCCGTCGTGCTTGTTGCGATACAGGTAGCTCGGTTCAGTATCGTTGCCGACAAACAGGTCCGGCCAGCCGTCGTTGTCGAAGTCGCCCCAGACCACGCCCAGCCCCAGCCGGCCCTCAGGGTCGCCCACTCCGGCTTTCTTCGACACCTCTTCAAACGTGCCGTCGCCGCGGTTGTGAAACAGGAAATCGGTCTCGCCTGACATGCCCCACGGCGCTTCGACAACCAGCCCTTTGTAGTCGGTGTGAATCGGCGGCAGGTTCTTCGCGTCGGTGTGAATGTATCGCGAGACGAACAGATCGACGTTGCCGTCGCGGTCGTAGTCACCCCAGGCCGCGCCGGTGCTAAAGCCGCCACCAACCACGCCCGCCTTTTCCGTCACGTCTTCAAACTTACAGTTGCCGAGATTGTGATACAGCGCGTTGCCGCCGTACCCGGTGACATACAAATCGGGCAAGCCATCATTGTCGTAGTCAGCTACGGCCAGCCCCATGCCCCAGCCTTTGCGGGTAAGTCCGGCCGACTTGGTGATGTCGGCGAACTTGAATCCTTCGCCCTGGTGGTAGAGCGTTACCATCAGGTCACCGCCTGCCTTGTAGCCTTCGATGGTAGAGGGCGTGACCGCGGCAATATCGAGCTTGCCGTCGTTGTCGCAATCAAACAGCGCCACGCCGCCAGCCATCTGCTGCACGATGTACTTCATCTCCGCTGGAGGTTTGGTGCCGGGCACACGCAGACCGGCCTCTTTGTTGGCGTTATGAAAATGGATGGGAGCGGCCTGGCCAAACGCCGACGACAATGACAAGCTCAACAGCGCGAGAGAAGCCAGACGCATAAAATTGATCGTGGGTAGCGAGGTTACCGTTTCATTCTAGCTTACCCACGGCGGCGGCTCCGGCCATACCTTGACACCGATTCCAAGCCCCACATAACCTGCCAATAGCTCCCTCCAAGGTCTGTAATCGAATGTTTCCTTTCGAATTTGCGCGCTTCCGTCCATTACGCTCGCATCCATCTCGCAATTGGATGCTTTGCCGGCTGGCTCTCGTCCTGCTGGCGATATGGACCCCTGGGATCGCCGCACAGGATTACAACCTTACCGCGGTGGAGGCCCTCATTCGCCAGGCGAAACTCGATGACGCCGACCGGCAATTGCAGGCGATCCTGCGGACCCAGCCAAACAATTCTCGCGCAATCGCACTGCTAGGCACAGTGCGCCGCCAGCAGGGAAACTGGCCCGAAGCCGAATCGCTGTATCGCCGCGCCGTTGCCGCCAACCCAAAGTCTCTCGATGCGTGTCAAGACCTCGCTGCACTGCTGCGCGATGAGGCCCGCTGGCCGGAAACAGTTGAGCAGTACGAGTCCTGTCGCAGATTGGCGCCCCGGAATTTCGCTATCGCGGCCGATTTGGCTGCCGCATACGAGAAAAACGGCGACCCCGCAAAGTCGCTGGCCACGGTGGCGGCGATTCCGTCCGCTGCGCGCCCGACGAGCGTGCTGCCTGTGATTGCTGCCGACTTCGTGGCCACCAACCAGCCGCAGAAGGCCGATGCTGCCATCGCCGAAGTGCTGCGCCATGCCGCTGCTGATCCTGCCATCGTTCCAGCCCTGGCCAACAGCCTTCTCGATCACGGTATGGTTGACGATGCCGCACATTTGTTACGCGTCGCGCAACCGCTTCAGACATCGACTCCCGTGTTTCTGGCGACACTGGCCAAAGTGCAGGCCGCCAGCGGCAATACCCAGGAAGCGCGCCAGACTTTCGACAAAGCAATTCGTCTCGATCCCAAGTCGCAGGACGTGCTGGCCGCCGGGGTCGCCCTTGCCATTCGCTGGGCCCAATGGGACAAGGCGCTGGAGTTTCTCGATTCGGCGCTCGCGGCCGGCCCGCCACGTACCGACCTGCTGCAGAGCGTGGTCTTCGTTGAATTGCGCAAGAATGACCTCCAAGCCGCCCACGGCATTGCGGAACGGTGGTACACGCTGCGCCCGGAAGAGACCGCCAGCGTACTGGCGTTTGCCATTGTGCTGGTCGAGGGCAATCACTGGGGCGAAGCCAAGCCCCTGCTGGAGAAGGTTCTCGCCAAGTCTCCCAACGACAAGGGCGCAGCACTGGCGATGGGCGTGGTGCAATACAACGCCGGCAACCTTCCCGCGGCCACTAAGTATTTGACCTCCGCTCTCGGCGGCGGCCCTGACGACGCCAACGCTCATTACTTTCTGGGTCTCATCGCCAAGCAGGAGGGCAACTTTTCCTCCGCCATCACTCAGATGGAGCAATCGGTCGCCATCCGCTCGAATAACCCAAAGGCATTAGGTCAGCTCGGGCAGCTTTATTTGCAGCAGAATGATCTGCCCAAGGCCCGAGCGTCGTTGGAAACGGCTATCGCGCAGTCCCCGGAGGAGCCGCAAAACCACTACGAACTGGCACGCGTCTACAACAAACTCGGCCTGAAGGACGAAGCCGAAGCGCAACTCAAGCTCTACCAGAAGCTGCGCCCTCAGCGTCCACAGTCGCCCGAGGGAGAAGCTCCTCCGCGGTCCCAGTAACGCAAAATCGGTCGCAAATAAGCAGTGGCAATCTATCCATGCGCCCTGGTTTCCACAATATCTATGTTCGATATTGTTTACTTCTGTCCGAATGTAGTTATAATGCGGACATCTGTTTTCTTGTGGGGGAATGCTCGAAATGATGCCGCTAGTGGCGGGATGGCTTCGGCGCACGTCCAGTGGACTCGCGAATCACGAATTCGGGGTCTACCAGGATGCCGCCTTCGTGCCCGTTGCGGCCCTCGATGCGTTCGATCAGAGCCTCGGCCGCCATCGCACCGATCTTGCGCATGGGTTGACGGACGGTCGTGAGGCTGGGTACGTGGTACGCCGCCTCGCGAATGTCGTCGAACCCCACTACGGAAATGTCTTCTGGAACCCGCAGTCCGGTTTCCTTGATGGCGCGGATGGCGCCCACCGCCGAAATGTCGTTGTAGGCGACCAGTGCGGTGAAGGGAACCTTTCTCGCCAACAGCTCTTTGGTTACCGTATAACCCAACTGCGGCGAGGGATCGTCGCCCGGCAACTGGGTAATCAACGTCTCGCCCAGGCAAATGCCCATCTGTTGCGCGACTTCGGCCAAAGCTCCCCAGCGCGCATTCGAGTCGATGCTGAGCGGCTGTCCTTTGATGACGGCAATCGCGCTGTGCCCCAGTTCATGCAGGTGTTCCAAAACGACCTTGGCGGCTTTGGTGTGGTCAAGCGTGATGTTGGTGACGCCTTCAATGTCGAGGTGTCCGGATACCGCTATCGTAGGCAGTGCCGGCGCCGTGCTGACCGTCGTGTCGATGGTGATAAATCCCTCAGAACCACGGCTTTTCAGGATATTGGAATACTGGCTCATCATCAGTTCGTCGTGATGATGCACGACCGTGACAAAGAAATACTTGCGCTCGCTCAGCACTTCCTCGATGCCGCTGATTACAACGCTGCCATACGCGTCGCCGATTTCAGCACAGATCACGCCCACGGTAAACGTCCGCTTTTTCCGCAGGGTGCGGGCAAAAAAATTGGGCTGGTAGTTCAATTCCTGCGCTGCGGCAAAGATGCGGTCCTTGGTGTGTTGCGGAATCGCCTTGGCGTACGGCGAATCATTCAGCACCGCGGAAACCGTGCCCTTGGTCAATCCAAGGTGCTTGGCCAGGTCCTTCAGAGTGGTGTTTTCACGGTGAGGCGATTTGGAACGGTCTGTCATGCCCGGGGTCAGGAGAACCTTGAATGTAACCACGAGTTAACGGACTGCGCAACAGGAATCGGCAAATCGGTTTGGTGGAAGTGCGGTTTCGACAATCATTTGTCCCAAAATGGGAATGGAATCTGTCAGTTCCGCCCGAAATGGGACAAAAGCTGGGGAAATCGCGATGATGCGCAAAAGAACCAAAAGAATCTTGTTTTTTCTGTTGACAGTGGTATGGGGCAATAACATAAATTAACTAGTCGCGGGGTTGTAAAGAAAACCGGTTCTCTGTTTCTTAGAGAATCGATATTGCAAGGAAAACGTTTGAATCGGTTTTTGCAGAACGCGTCTGTTTCATCTTTATCGTGTGCGGCCCGGTTGTACTCGGCAACCGCGCGCGTGTTCTTCGTAGCGAAATCTGTTTCTGGTGGGGGAACAAATGAGTCGATTGGGTAGATGGATTTTCATGTCCCTCGTAGTTGTTTCGTTGCTAGCTGTGCCTCTTGTGGCGCAGAAGACAACGGGCACACTTCGAGGAGTAGTTACTGATCCGTCTGGCGCTGTGGTTGCCAATGTCCCGGTGGTTATTGCAAACACCGAGACGGGGCAGGAACGCACCGTCACGACCAACACACAAGGCGAATACGTTGCCGCGGAACTGAACGTCGGCACCTACAAGGTGACCGTCAAGGCTCCGAACTTCAAGGAGGCGGTGGCCAACGCCGTCGAAGTGCACACTGCCAGTACGGAAGTGGCCAACATCCAACTGCAGGTGGGCAGCACCTCGGAGCAGGTAACGGTTGCCGCCAGCGAAATTCAAGTGCAGACCGATAACGCCGGACTGGGCGAAGTTGTCACGGGCGAGCAGGTTCGCGAACTGCCGCTGAACGGACGCAGCTTCGTGCAGTTGACGCAGTTGCAGCCGGGCGTTGCCGCTGCCAACAGTTATGACAGCCAGAACAAGGGCCTGTTGTCGGGCGTTGATTTTGCCGTCAATGGAAACTCTTATACCAGCAATCTGTTCTTGATCGACGGCGCCAACAACAACGACGTGGGTTCGAACCGTACGATTCTTTTGTATCCCTCGATCGAAGCCATTAGCGAATTCAAAATGCTGCGCAACTCTTATGGCGCGGAATATGGCCAGGCAGCCGGCGCAGTCATCAACATCGTAACCAAGAGCGGCACCAATCAGTGGCACGGAGATGTGCTGTACTTCGGTCGCAACACGGTGCTCGATGCCTACGATTACTTCACCGCCCAGGCGAAAGCCGCGCAGCCGGATAATCCTCTTATCAGTAAGCCAGTGGAACAGCGCAATGACTTTGGCTTCTCCGTCGGCGGACCGATCAAGAAGGACAAGCTGTTCGTTTTCTACAGCCAGGAATGGAACATCGAGCGGCGCGGCAATCCGCGCCAAGCTTGCGTTCCTACCGCTGCGGAGCGGAGCGGCGATTTCAGCAACCCGAGTTGCGGTGAGCCGCTGCCGGCCAACCTCGTATCGTACGGGCTGGCTACCGCGGCGAGCCCCTACAAGATGACATCACTGGATCCTGGTGGTGTGCTGCTCGCGCAGGAGTACCCGCTACCGAATCTGGTGTCCCCGGTGAATGGGAACAACTGGTTCGCGGCTCCGACTTCACCAATCGACTGGTCGGAATTCAACATCCGCCTCGACTACAACATCAGTCATACCCAGACCCTGATGTTCCGCTGGACGCAGGACAGCTGGACCAACAATTCGCCCAACTTGTACAACAACCTTTGGGGCGACGATCCGTGGCCAGCGCTGGAGTCGAACTGGTCACAGCCCTCCAAGCAGATCATGGGTCGCTTGACTTCGACGATCGGAACCACGATGGTGAACGATCTCGAGTTCGCGTACTCGGACAACCGCATTAACATCACGCCGGGCGGAACTGATCCCGCACTGCTGGCAGCCACCACAGCCGGCATTCCTCCGGTTTGGCCGATAGGATTCAAGACCTACCCCGTAGGAATTCCTGAGATCTGGGGCGGCCTTGGCAACTACGGCAGCAATAACAACCTGTGGATGATCGCACCCTGGAAGAACAGTCTGGATATTTACACCGTCCGTGACGACTTCTCCAAGGTCATTGGCGCGCACACTCTTAAGTTCGGCGGTTTCCTCGGTTGGGACGGCAAGAACGAGATGAACAGCGCCAACAGCAACCAGTACCCGACGTTCGGTACGGCAGATTGGGACACCAGCATGCCGACGGGTAACAACCTGGCGAACGTGCTGGCACCGGGAGCGAAGTGGGGGCTGTCAGAGCCATCCACCAACATCAACAACCACATCCGTTGGCGTGACTACGAGCTGTATGTGGCCGACAACTGGAAGGTGCGTCGTAACCTGACGTTGGACTTGGGTTTGCGTTATTCAATACTGAACCCGCCATTCAACCCGGACAATGCGGAAGGCAACTTCATTCCCTCGCTGTACAATCCGTCGCTGGGCAGCAACGGCTGCAACGGTGTCGTGGTGCCTCCCGGAACCGATTACTGTACGGCTGCGAACTCTTTGTACGGTACCAACTTCGTTGCGGGAATTCCGTATTCGAACAAGTACCTGCAGCAGACCAAGAAGAACATGTTCTCGCCGCGCATCGGCATCTCTTGGGATCCGAAGGGCGACGGCAACACGGCGATCCGCGCCGGGTTCGGCATCTTCTACCAGCGCGACCGCACGTCGGCCACTGGTTATGCTATGACGAACCAGGTTCCGTTTGTGCTGAACGCGAACGAAACCAGAACACTGGACGGACCGAACACCTATACGGGCTTGCCGACGGGTAATGCGTCGCCCTCGGGCGGTATCGTTACCGATGCGCGTGTGCCCTACTCACTGCAGTGGAACATGGCGGTTGAGCATGCCTTCAGTAAGGCCATGACGTTTGAAGTGGCTTATGTGGGCAACCATGCGGTTGACATTCTCAACAGCTACGACATGAACTACGTCTTGCCGGCGAATTGGCTGGCGAGCTCGTTCCTGAATGCCAACAGCGGCCAAAATGCCCTGCGGCAGTTCGGCGTCGGCAACTGGGGAAGTCTGACGGAATGGGAACACAACGGCTCTGCCAGCTATAACTCGCTGCAGGCGCTGTTCAAGTACCAGGCGCACAAGTTCCAGGTGCAAGCCGCTTACACGTACTCGCACTCGATCGGCGACGTGATCCTGAACGATTCCTCGGGCGGTATCGGATTCCAGAGCTACTTGTATGGTCCGATGCCTCAGTTGAATCGCGGCAACACGCAGATCAACCGTCCGCAAATCTTCATTGCGAACCTCGTGTACTACCTGCCTGACCTGAAGGGCCAGAACGAAATGGTCCAGGCGGTAGCCGGCGGATGGGAACTCGGTGCGATCACGCAGTATGCTTCCGGAACGTCGGTATCGTTCTTCCAGAACGGCGTTGCGGATGCTGCCGGCGGGCCACTGTCGTCCCTGTTCGGAAGTGGCTACACCAACGTGCAGCGTCCGCTGGTTACGGGACAGAGCTGTACGGCGGGCACCGGTGGCGACCAGGTACTGAACCCCAATGCCGTGACGCTTGTCGGTTACCAGATCGGAACCATTCCGAACAACCTGGAGCCGATGGGTTACTGTCATGGACCGGGGCTTGTGAACACCGACTTCTCGGTGGATAAGAACTGGCGTGTCTGGGGCGAGCGTATGCGCATCCAGTTCCGCTTTGACTTCTTTAACCTGTTCAACCATGCCAACTTCAACGGTGGCAACATCAACGGTATCAATGGCGGTTCGATTGCTGCGAACGTCAACTGCGGCTCGGCGAACGCGGCCGGAGTTTACCAACAGTGCAGCACCACCAACGACATCATCACGCGCTACTCGCCAACCGGAAACCTCGGCCAGGCGACCGTGGCACGAAACGCTCGTGAAATGCAGTACGGCTTGAAGATCATCTTCTAGTCGGATTGCTTTCCGAGCCCTAACCTTGAACGGCAGCGCCTGTTACAATCAGGTGCTGCCGTTTTCCTTTGGATGCGCTGCGCGGTCTTACTTTGGGTTTTCACTCCGTGTTTTGCAGGTTTTCCTCGACGGTCCGAATCACTCCTGAGAACTCACGTCGCTGCACTTGCCTCCAGTGGGCGATTCTGGTCGCTGCTGCCCTGCTATGGATTTCCGGGAATTGTCCGTCAGCGGTCGGCCAACAGCCCAAGTCCGCGACGACGGCCCCGGCGAAAAAAAAGTCCGCCGCTGCGCCGGCCGTCACACCGGCAAACGACGATCTAGTCAACCGGATCAACGCGCAGCGCGCCGCAATTCAGAGTGGTAACTCAGCTGCCGTGGAGCAGGCCAGCCGCAGGTTGACCGCCGCTGCGCTGCGCCAGATGGCCGCCTTACGCGGAGCGACAGGCGACTGGGTAAAGGCCATTGAGCTCTATCGCCAATCCATTGATCTCGACGACGTTAACGAAGTGCACCTGGAACTGGCTTGGATCTATATCGAGGCGAACCAGCCCGACAATGCCCTCGAAGAGGCCGAGAAAGTCGTCATTACCGACCCGACGAACGCCCGTGCCTGGAACATCAAGGGAAAGGCATATATCAGCAAGGAAGACTACCGTGGCGGGGCGGAGGCCTTGACCCGGTTCCTGGCGCTGCAGCGCGACGTGAACGTGCAATATGCCCTGGCCTACGCGTTGCTGAAGCTCAAAGAGAAGGACAAGGCCGAAGGCATTTTCCAGCAGATGCTGAAGGACTATGGCGACCGGGCCATCTGGCACGATGTTTTCGGCGGCGCCTATCGCGAGACCAAGTACCTCGACGAAGCAGTCCACGAGTTTGAACTGGCAGCGAAGATGGACCCCACGCTGCCCCACATCCATGCCTTCCTGGGCGAAACCATGCTGGAGAAGAACTACTGGGCTCCTTCGCCGGAAATTCTGCAGGAGTTCACGGAAGAGGTCAAAGTCTACCCAAAGGGCTACTTTGGTCACTTTTATCTGGGCGTGTTGCTTTCGCAGCAGGGGCAACTGGAAGAGGGCAATCCGCATCTGAAGGCAGCGATCGAGGCAGATGCCCAGAATCCCGATCCGTGGCTCTATCTGGGGCTCAACTACTTCAAGGTGAAGGACAATGAGAACGCTAAGGCTGATTTGCTGAAGGCGGTCGAGTTGACCGGCGCCGACCAGGCGCGGGCGAATTACCAGATTCGGCGCGCTTACATCGCGCTGGGCCGTATTCTGGCCACCACAGGCGACAAACCCGCCGGCGACGCCTACATGAAGAAGGCCCGTGAAATGAGCGATAAGGCGCTCGCCGCCAGCTCGTCGGCCATCGCGGCCGAGATGAACGAAGGGGGAATGGGGTCGTCCCCGGCGGTAATTTCCGACTCGTCGCTGCGCGCCGCTGGGATGCCTCAGGGCACGGACGCGCCGACAACTCCTGGCTCCGCCGTAGCGGAAAAGCCGCACCTCACGCCCGGGCAGCTCAAGGCGGTCGAAGAACGAGAGAAGGAACTGCGAACGGTGCTGGGAACCGCGTTCAGCGACTGGGGTACGTCCGAGGCCCGGCAGAAGAACTATGCTCGCGCTCTCGGATATTTTCATGAAGCCGAGAAGTGGGACCCGGCGACCCCGGGGTTAATGCGCAATCTAGGGCTCGCGGCATTCCGCTTGGGCGACAACCGGGAGGCAGCGCGGGCTTTGCAGGTGGAAGTGCAAAGGAATCCCCAAGATCAGGCTGCTCGCGGCATGCTGGCCATGGCCTTGTTCTCGTCGCAGCAGTTTCCCGAAGCAGTGAAGGCCTTCGACGGATTGGGCGATGGCGTCTATCGCGACCCGCGAGTGACTTACGCCTACGCTTTTTCGCTGGCGCACGCCAACGATCCGACCCGCTCGGTCGAAGTGCTTAACAAGATGATGCAGCAGCCGTTGCCGTCCGAGATGCTGATGGGCATGGCCGATCTTTACAACGTGACTCTCGACTACGACGACGCACTAAAGGTGTACCAAAAAGTCATCGAGCAGGACCCGACATTGCCGCGGGCGCATTACTACGCGGGCGACATGCTGATCAAGCTGGGACGGCCGGACGAGGCGATTGTGCAGTTTCAGCAGGAGATGAAGATCACGCCCGACGATCCGAACGTGCAATATCACTTCGCGTATGCGCTGTTGCAGACTTCACGGAAAGACGAGGCGACAGCCCTATTGCGGACGATCACGGCGGAGCATCCCGATAATGCGCAGGCGCAGTATCAGTTGGGCAAGACCTTACTCGACGCCGGGGAGTACCAGCAGGCGATCGAACACCTGGAGGCTGCGGCGAAGTACGATCCCAGCCACGATTACGTCCACTACCAGTTGCAGGCAGCTTATCGCAAGGCCGGGCGGACGGCCGAGGCTGACAAGGAACTGGCCGTCTATCGCCAAATTAAAGACCAGCAACGGGACACGAAGAATCCCCAACCCAAGCAGTAGGAGGGATTACGCCTCCCAGGGCAGCGTGCGGCGCTCGCGGCTGCTCTCGTGGGCCAACTCCAGGGCACGCATCACCCGTAGGGATTGCTGTGGCGTCACCGCCAGCGGAGCCGTGCCGGAGATGGCATCTCGGACGTTGGCATAATACTGGCGATAGTCGCCGGCGGCGGTCGGCCACCTCTCCTGGGCAAGGGTGTCGCCCTGTGCCCGCAGGAGCGTTCCCCAGCGTTCAGGAGCCTCGTGGCCCCAGAAGTCGCCAGAAGGCCGCTCTCCGCGCTTCAGGGCGTCTTCCTGAGGGTCCAGGCCGTACTTTAGATATCCGCCCCGCGTGCCGTGGACGATAAATCTCGGGGTTTGCGTGCTGACCAGCACTCCCGCACGCAGCAGGGCGCGGGTACCGCGATAATGCAGCACCACGTCGAAGGCGTCGTCCACAGTTGCGCCGTCGCGTTCGCAGCGGATGTCCGCGGTGATGGCCTCGGGTTCGCCGAACAGAACCATCGCCTGATCGATGAGGTGAGGGCCGAGATCGAACAGTACGCCGCTGCCGGGCTCGGGGCGCTCACGCCAGGCGTTCTGCTTGAGTTGCGGACGGAAGCGGTCGAAGTGAGACTCGAAGAGTACGACCCGGCCGAACGCTCCGTCGGCCATCAGTCGTTGCAAGGTTTGAAAGTCGCCGTCCCAGCGGCGGTTCTGGTAAACGGAGAGCAGCCGGACCTTCTTTTCGGCAAGCCCAACAAGTTCTGCCGCTTCGGCATAGGTTGGGACGAATGGTTTGTCGATGACGATGTCGCGTCCGGCAAGCAAGCACCGCTTGGCGAACTCGTAGTGCGAGGTGTTGGGGGTTGCGATGACCACCAGGCGGATGCTCTCGATGGCGAGCAAGTCGTCGAGCGTGCGCACGATGCGAGCGGTCGGATACGCTTGTGCGGCCTCGTCGCCATTGCGCTGCAGGATGGCGGCCAGGCGCAGACCTTCGACAGCCGAGATTACGGGCGCGTGGAAGGTGCGCCCGGCAAAGCCGAAACCGATGAGTCCGACGTCAATCATTGCGGCGTACCGCCTTGGCAGGAAGATTCGGAATCAGTTTACTCGAGGCGGTCCTGCGTTGCGCTCCACTCTGTTCGGGCTTGATACCATGGGCATTCCGGTTTTCTGATCTCATCGCTTACTGAGGAGACACTCCATGACCCGCCGGTTCGTCGTTTCAGTAGTCGTGCTGTTGACTTCGCTCCTGCTCGCGGCGGAAAGCGATTCGCCTGCCTTCAGGCGCGTCCAGCACCTGCGTCACGGCATCAATGCCGGCGAGTGGCTGGCGCAATCACACGACTACAGCCCGCAGCGGCTGCGGACCTTCACTACGCTCGACGACATTGCACTGATGCATGCCATGGGATTCGACCACGTACGGTTGAGCATCGATCCGGCGATCTTTCAGTGCGAAGGCGAGTTCAGCCAGTGTGAGCGGGTGCAAGTGCTCGACGAGGTGGTGGCGAAAGCGCTGTCGGTGGACTTGGCAGTGATTCTCGATATCCACCCCAGCGACGAGTACAAGCGGCAGCTGTCGTCCAGCGACGCGGCGGCACAGAAGTTCACGCAGATGTGGAGCCGTGTTGCTTCGTACTACGCGAAGCAGAATCCGGAGATGGTGTTCTTCGAGATACTCAATGAGCCGGAGGTCGGAGGGTATCGCTGGGCCGGCCTGCAGCAGAGCGTGGTGGAAGTCATTCGCCGCGCCGCCCCGCAGCACACTATCGTCGTCACCTGTGGTGAGTACTCAAACCCGGACGACCTGGTGCGCATGCCCGAGGTCGCCGACAGCAACTACATCGTGAACTTTCACTTCTACTCGCCGCACGTCTTCACGCATCAGGGCGCGTCGTGGGGCGAAGCCTACTGGATCACCCTGCGGCAGGTGCCGTTTCCGGGAACTCCCGACCTGGTGGCCGGGGCGGTGGCCAAACAAAGCGACGACTGGGCGCGCTGGAAGTTGACGCAGTATGGCCTGGAACATTGGGATGCCGAACACATCGCGGGCGAGATCGGGTTTCTAGCGGCATGGGGGAAGGCGCATCATGTACCGCTTACGTGCAACGAGTTTGGCGTGTACCGCAACTACTCGAACCCCGACGACCGAATGCGGTGGCTGACCGCGACGCGCACCGCGCTGGAGCAGAACGGCATTGGCTGGGCCATGTGGGATTACCAGGGCGGGTTCGGCGTGGTGTACAAGAAAGACGGCGCGACCACGCAGGATGACGCGGTGCTGCGAGCGTTGGGGTTGCGTTCGAACTGACGACTCTGCTGGCTGCGGAAAGCGGCACATTGTATTCTCAGACCGTGGCGAGTCCCATGAAATCAGGGCGCACACCGACCGCCGGGCCTGCTGTTCGGCCTGGTGGTGACGCTGGCTGCCGTGGTGGCTTACACCGGGTACATCACCTACCAGATCAAGGGACTGCGCGAGCTGCAAAGCAACATCATTGACCGCAACCGTAAAGATTCGCTGCAACTGTTGCGCATCCAGAACGACCTGAATTCGCTGGGCATTGCCATGCGCGACATGCTCGATGCCACCGAGCCGTATCCGATCAGCGCATGGGCGGCACAGTTCCAGCGCATCCGTCAGGACCTGGGCGACTCCATGCGGAAAGAAGCGGACCTGTCGGTCGCCTACCGCACAGCCGAGCAGCGGCATTACATGGAGGAATCGCTGGCGCAGTTCTGGGGCGCGGCCGACCACATGTTCGCGCTGGCATCGGCGGGCAACGAGGATGAGGCCCGTCGCCAGATTCGGGTGTCGCTGCAGGCGCATCAGGCGGCGTTGAGCATCGCGGTGTCGCGGCAACTTGTGGCGAACAACGAAGCCGAGCAACAGGCGGGTGAGCGCATCCAGGAAATCTACTTCCGCGTGCAGAGGCAGGTGCTGCTGTTTCTGCTGGCTACGCTGGTGCCAATCGTGCTGACCAGCTTGTACCTCATCCGCTCGAACCGGCTGTTGTTTCAGCGCTTGTCAGATTTGTCGGAGCAGCGCAGCGACCTGGCGCAGAAGCTGATTGCCACGCAAGAGTCAACGTTGCTGCATATCTCGCGCGAGTTGCACGACGAGTTCGGGCAGATCCTCACGGCGCTGGGTTCGATGCTGCGGCGCGCCGGACGTCAGGCGCCCGAAGGATCGCCCTTGCGAGCAGACCTGGTGGAAGTCTCCGAAATCGCGCAGTCGGCGCTCGACAAGGTGCGCAGCCTGTCGCAGGCGCTGCATCCGGTCACGCTGGAAGAGGCCGGGTTGGAGAGTACAGTGGACTGGTACTTGCCCGTGGTGGAACGCCAGAATGCGATCGTCATCCACTACAGCAAAACCGGCACGCCGTTTCCCGTGGAAAGCCGCGCGGGGATACACGTTTATCGCATCCTGCAGGAGGCGCTGAACAACGCCAATCGGCATTCGGGCACGAAAGAACTCTGGGTGCGGCTGCGGTTTCTGGAGCACGCGCTGGAGCTGGATGTGGAAGATCACGGCAGCGGGTTCCATCCCAACGGACGGCGCGGCATCGGCCTGGTGGCCATGCGGGAGCGGGCGGAGTTGGTGGGCGGTATGCTGGAGTTTCTGCATCCCCAGGGTGGAGGCACGCTGGTGCGGTTGTCGGTACCAAGGGAAGTGGCCGAAGTCGGAGTTTAGGAGCACATGGCAGATAAAATCTCAGTCCTGCTGGTGGACGATCACGCGCTGGTGCGCCGCGGCTTTCGCCGAATTCTCGAAGACGAGGAAGACATCGTCGTCAAAGGCGAAGCCAGCGATGGCGACGAAGCGGTCCGCATGGCGAATCACCTAAAGCCTGACGTGATCGTTATGGATTGCGCGTTGCCGGGCAGTAACGGATTGGTGGCGACGCGCAAAATTCTTGAGCACAACCCCAAGGCCTTGATTCTGATGCTGAGCATGCACTCGGAGGACACCTGGGTGCGGCAGTCGCTGGACGCTGGCGCTCGCGGCTACATGCTGAAGAATGCGCTCGACCAGGAGCTGGTCGATGCCATCCGCCGCATCGTGGCTGGGGAAGAAGTGCTCGACCCGCAGATTGCGCGGCGCACCAACCTCAAGGGAGAGCGGGAGACGGGGCTGACCGTGCGCGAGCTCGAGGTCTTGCAGCTCATCGTTGGCGGCCTCTCAAACAAGGAAATCGCCAGCCAGCTCAATCTCAGCGCCAATACAGTTGCAGTGCACCGAGCCAATATCATGGACGCGCTGGGCATTCACAAAACGGCCGAATTGGTGGTTTACGCCATTCGCAACGGGTTGGTAAACATCCCCTGATTCATCGAAAGATTCTTGCAGGCATTAGTATTTTTCGGCTATTGTGCCCACTCGACAGCGAGGCTAGCCTGATATTGCAAGGTTGAAGTGGCCTTGCACTTATCTGGAGCAGGTTACCGTGAGTAGTGGTCCCACCCCACGAGAAGCGGCAATTTGCTCCACATTTTTTGCCTGCAAATAAACCTTTCATTTGGGAAGGAATACCGCCTGCAACTGGTTTGCGAGCCAATTGGAAGAGTCACCGCCTCTCCGGCAGCCAGTGAATTATAATCCCGGTTACCAACGAGTTAACCTCGTCGGACACTCTCTCATGCGAATTCGCTGCCTGTTGTTTTTGCTTGCGGTTTCGGTTCTGTGCTCGGGACAGTCCACTCCCCAGAGGCCACAGGTCACCGGTATCTCTCATGTGGCGTTCTACAGCAGCAACCTTGAAGCCGCCAAGAAGTTCTATGGCGAGCTTCTCGGCCTCGCGGTCGAGCCGCCCCGGCTGAACAACTATCACGTCGGAGTGCAATCGGTGGAGCTGGAACCGCTGCCCGCCGGGCACGGGCACGACCTGATTTCTCACGTCGCCTTTGCTACTCCTGATGCAGAAGGCATGCGGAAGTATCTCGCCTCCCATGGCGTCACCGTGCCGGGCAAGGTCAACACCGAGAGCAGCGGCACAGTCTGGTTCGCGCTGAAAGATCCCGAGGGCAATCCCATCGAGTTCGTGCAAGAGCACCCCGAGCTCGCGGGCCGCCACGCCGAGGTCCCAGTGTCGAAGGTCATGATTCACGCCGGCTTTGTGGTGCATAACCAGGCCGCCGAAGATAAGTTCTACAAAGACATGCTGGGTTTCCACGTGTACTGGCACGGCGGCATGAAAGATGACCAGACTGACTGGGTTGACATGCAGGTTCCTGACGGTACGCAGTGGCTGGAGTACATGCTAGTGCGTCCGGGAGAAGAGCTGTCACCGCGCACGCTCGGGGTGCTGAACCATATAGCGCTGGGCGTCACTTCGATGAGCGACGCCGCGCAAATCCTGCGTTCTCGCGGCTGGACGCCCAGCGAAAACGAAAAGGAGCAGATCGGCAAGGACGGCAAGTGGCAGTTGAACCTGTACGATCCCGACGGCACGCGCGTCGAGCTGATGGAGTTTACGCCGGTGCAACAGCCGTGCTGTTCGCCGTATACCGGTCCGCACCCGCATTAATCGCAAGATCATTTCGCAGTACGAGAGGAGCTCCATGATTACAAGACGTGACTTCCTGCAGTACTCTGCCGCTGGACTGGGCACGCTGGCACTCTCTGACCTGGCTTTTGCCGCGCTCAAGCCATTCCCGGTGGGTGTGCAGCTTTACACCGTCCGCGACCTGGCAGAGACCGACCTGGGCGCGACGCTCGCCCACATCGCTATGATTGGCTACAACGAAGTCGAGACCTACTGGAACGTGTACGCCCATCCCGCCAAGAAGCTGCGCAGCATGATCGTCGACAACGGGTTGAGCGTTCCCAGCGGCCACTTCGACTACGACGGACTGGCGTCGAAACTCGACTACGCCAAAGAGCTCGGCGTGCAATACATGATTTGCCCCATGCTTCCCAAAGACATGTGGACGTCAGCGGACGGCTTCAAGAAAGCTGCAGCTCAGTTCAACAAGTGGGGCGAGCAGGTGAAGAGCATGGGTATGCAGTTCGGCTTCCACAATCACAACTACGAATTCCAGAAGTTCGGAAACACGACGGGATTCGACATCCTGACTTCGTCCACCGATCCGAAGCTGGTCTGCCTCGAGATGGACTGCTACTGGATTACGCAGGCGGGGCAGGACCCGGTCGCCATGCTGAAGAAGTTCGGCAGCCGTATCCAGTTGCTCCACTTGAAGGACCGCAGCGCCGGCTTCCCGACCTCGCAGATGTTAGGCCCCGAGGCCGAGCACATCACCGAGGTCGGCAGTGGCACAATCGACTGGAAGGCCGTGCTGGAGACGGCGGAACAAACGGGCGTACACCACTACTTCGTGGAGCGCGATAACGGCACCACCCCGGCATTTGAGAGCCTGCGCATCAGTTACCAGTACCTGAGCGACCTGGTGCACAAGCAGTAAGGCGATGGACATCATAATCTTGAACCGGAGTGACCTCTGTCGCGCCAATCAATAACCTTTCGTGTTCGGCTGCTTGCGGACTCCACTCCGCGAACAGCAATTCGGGAAAATCGAGTGACGCTGTTGCCCCATCACCGCCTCTTCCCCTGCGTTCTAGTTCTCGTAGGCGCGCTGCTGTTTCCTGCCATCGCAACTGCCAGCGACAAGCCAACGCTTCTCGTTGGCGCGGACCGCCGCCCGGCCATCAGCCTCGACGGCGATTGGCACTTCATCGTCGACCCGTACAACAACGGGTATTACGACTTTCGCATGCAGCCGCGAAACGATGGCTACTTCCTGAATGAGAAGCCCGATGCCAGCGGCAAGCTGGTGGAGTACGACTTTTCCAAGTCACCCACGCTCAAGGTCCCGGGAGATTGGAATTCGCAGCGCGACTCGCTGTTCTTCTACGAAGGCGCGGTCTGGTATGAAAAGGATTTTCAATACCAGACCAAGCCGCATGTCCGCACATTTCTGCACATCGGCGCGGCCAACTATATCTCGCACGCGTGGGTGAACGGGAAGAAGGCGTGCGATCACGAAGGCGGCTTCACGCCGTTCGACTGCGAAGTCACCAAGCTGCTTCACGATGGCAGCAACTTCGTCGTCATCTACGTGAACAACCAGCGCACCCGCGACGGCGCTCCCACGCTCAACACCGACTGGTGGAACTATGGCGGGCTGACGCGCGATGTTTCGCTCATCGAATTGCCGGAAGCCTTCATTGACGACTACTCGTTGCAGTTGCAGACCAGCAAGATTCCGACGATCACGTTTTCGGCGCACGTCGAGGGCGCGGGGGCGCACGCTCCCGTTACGGTGCGCATCCCCGAGTTGCGGCTGTCGCTGACCACTTCTACCGATGCGCAAGGACGCGCTTCGCTGGACATCGCCGCTCCCGGCCTGCAGCTTTGGTCGCCGCAGAATCCCAAGCTCTACGAGGTCGAAATGGTCGCCGGTGGCGATCATCTGACAGAACAGGTCGGCTTCCGCACGATCGAGGTGAAGGGCGACAACATCCTGCTCAACGGGAAGTCCGTTTTCCTGCGCGGTGTGTCGATTCATGCCGAAGCGCCCTATCGATCCGGCCGCGCCTGGAGCGAGCAGGACGCGGAGACTCTGCTGGGCTGGGCGAAAGAACTGGGCTGCAACTATGTGCGGCTGGCGCACTATCCGCACGACGAGCGTATGACCCGCCTGGCGGACCGCATGGGAATCATGGTGTGGTCCGAGGTGCCGGTGTACTGGATGATCGAGTGGGACAATCCAGTGACGCTGGCGAACGCAACGAACCAACTGCGAGAGATGATTCGCCGCGACCGCAACAAGGCTTCGGTCGTAGTGTGGTCGGTGGCCAACGAAACGCCGAACACTCCCGCGCGCCTCACATTCCTCCGGAGCCTGGTCGACACGGCGCACAGCGAAGACCCCAGCCGTCCGGTCACGGCGGCACTGCTGGTCACGACCTCGCCGAATGCACCCGATGGCACCCGGACCAAGGTCCTTGACGATCCCTTGGGTCAGTATCTCGATGTGCTGGGATGTAACGAGTACATCGGCTGGTACGAAGGGGCGCCCGAGCAGGCCGGCCGCACGCGGTGGCAATCGAAATACGACAAGCCGCTCATCATGAGCGAACTCGGGGGCGGCGCGAAGGCCGGACTGCACGGCGCGTCCACGGAGCGATGGACCGAGGAATACCAGGAAGCGGTCTACCGCCAGCAGGTTGCGATGCTCAAGCAGATTCCGTTTCTGCGCGGTCTGAGCCCGTGGATCCTGATGGACTTCCGCTCGCCGCGGCGCACACTCGTCGGGCGTTCAGGACTACTACAACCGCAAGGGCCTCATCTCCAACGACGGCCAGAAGAAGAAGGCCTTCTTCGTGCTGCAGGAGTATTACAACAGCCTCGCTGCATCCGAGAAATAATTCCGCTACCGCTCTCGTTTACGGGACGACAGCGGCACATCGAGCGTGCCGATCTGCTGCGAGGTGCGGTCCATCACGCCCAGACGTAGGTTGTAGGCGCCACGGGGCAGCGAAATCTCCTGTCGCGCCGGAACGCCCTGGTTCATCACCGTTTCGTAAGCCTTTTGCTGGATGGCCCCGTCGAGCGTGTCGGATGCGTGCGCCACCTCTTTGCCTTCCTTGTCATAAGCGATGGCCATGCAGTCGAGCACGACGTGTTTCTTCTGGTCGGCCACATCCGTGAACGTCACCGAGTTGGGATTCACTACGTACACGATGCGCACGTCTTTGTTCTTGGCATCGGGCGGAACCACCGTTGCAGTGAAGAACACCATGGTGGAGGGCGGCATGCCCGGCTGCAATGCGCCGCGCAGTGCGGCGGCCCCGACTTCGGGGGCGGGAGCCTTCTGGCCCGTGGAATAGTAGCCGCGGCGGTAGGCCAGCTTGGTGCCGGGCTGATCGATCTTCACGTCGATGCGGTGGAACGAGGTCTCGGGATCGATCTTGTCAGGCGTGTACGCCAATGTGTAGTACGTGGACCCGTCATCGAGGCTGCGTTGCATGGCCCGCTTCAGATCATTGGTGCCCATGAAGGCCTCACCGCCGGTCTGGTCGGCGACGTCCATCATGGTCTTGCGCTCGTCGGCGAAGGTAGCGGTCTGCTGACCCAGGAGGTTGCCGTAGTTCTGTGAGTTCTGGGCCTTGGTCCACTCGCCCGCGTCCGTGGCGCTGTCGGACACATCCACGCCGCGGCTCTGCAATCCGCGAACGTCCGTGGGGTACACGGCAATGCGCGACTTGGCGAGCAACGCGCCGGTCGTCGCCATGGACGACTGGAAATTCTTCGAGTTGCGCCAGGGCTGCGACTCATTCTTGGCGTTCGCCATGATTTGGATGGGAAATCCAGCCGAGAGCCAGATCAGGTTCTTGCGGCCGGGGTAGCCTGACACCGCCCGCGAAAGCGTCTCTAATGCCGCGAAAGTGAAGTTTGCACGATCGGCGATCCGGAAACTCTCCACGTCCTCTAACTGTTGCTGTCGTCCCGAATTGATCTGGTCAACCAGGGGATTGTCGGTGGTCGTGCCGGCGGGCGCGCTGGAGAGTAATTCGGAGGTGGCATTAGTGATTTGCCCTGCGTCGTGTTGCCGCTCAGCTTCCGTGGTCAACAAGTGTGAGTGCGCGGTCTGCAGGCTCTCGGCCGCCTTGAGGAGTTTTTCCGGTTCGTCGGTGAATCCCTGCACCATGATCAGACGGTTGGTCAGCAGGTACAGCGCTACCGGTTTACCCTTCGGAATCGTCCCCAGCAGTGCTAGCAGTTGCTTTCGGGCATAGGCCTGGTCGGTAGTCGGGGTGTTCAAGATATCGAACAGAATGATGGTCCAGCTCTCAGCCGTGGCGTCGTTGGGATGGTTCGAGTAGGTGTTGGGCGGCAGCTTCGGCGCAAGTTTGCTCGTGTCCTGCGCAGCGGCAAGCGGGGTGCCGGTGTGCGGCTCGAATACGTGGACTTTCTGCGGCTTGCCATCCTGCAAAACAGTGAAGTCCGATTCCTTCAACCCGGGAATCGGCTTGCCTTGCTTGTCGGTGACCACGACGTCCACCTGCACCAGGCGGGTCGTGGCGCGGAATACTGGATTGCTGGGATTGGCTTCGGCGACCGTCGCCGGTGCGGATCCGGTATCCGCAGCAGTGGAGGCCGGTTTAACCTTGGACGAACTGTCCGGTACATTGGTCGCCGTTATACCCGAGGGCGATTGCGCCACGGCGGTGTTGCTGCCGCGCGTTCCCGGTGAGGCCGAAGCCGTCTGCGTTGCCGCCGCTTTGGAGTGGGTCATGAAATAGACCTTGTCCAGGTACAGCAGGTAAACGCACATCAGGTTGTAGGTGTCGGTATAGGCCTTGGGGTCGAGCGAGGTGCGCGAGAGACGGACCGGCTCCATTTTCGCTGGAGTCGTGATGACCGTATAAGACGGCGAGTGAATGACGAGAGAGGGAATGCCCGCCGCTTCAAATACCCGCGCCTCGGTGGCCGGAACGTCGTTGTTCAGTTTGGGTGGCTCGGGCAGTTTGAGGCTGCCCGCAGCTAACGGCAACACTTTGCTCAGCGTGGATGCTGGGTGTGCACTCGCCATCGAAAGCGACCGTCTTCCGGAACTGGAAATGCTCGATGTATCCGGCTCGGGGAAGGCGTAAGTTGCGGGAGTGCGGCCGACCTTGTCGATCTCGATCATGGCGTCGATCTGGGCGCGCTGCTCGTCATTCAGTTGCTTGAGGTACCACGTAGCTCCGGCCATGCTGTGTTCATGCCCGGCGAAAGCCACGAATATGAATGTCTGGTGGTGCGGCGCTGAGTTCAACGACTCCACCAGCAGGGGCAACATCACCGGCCCGCCCCAATCCACCACGGACTCCTCGCCTTTCGCTTTCGAGTCGATTCGCGTGCCTACGACAATTGCGCCCGGATCGGCTCCGGGCACCATGCAGATCAAGTTGGGCAACTCTTCGTCCGGAACGGTCTGTTCCTGCAGCAGGTCCGGTGCGCAACCGGCGGCCTTGAACTGGGCGCGCAGAGTGTCGAGGCGCTCCTTGTCTGTGGCCGGGACGGGTTCGAGCCGCTTCTCGATCACCGAGCGGTCCACCCGCATGTACGTGAGATTGTCGGCCAGGCAGACTGCTACTAGAGCGAAGAGCAGCAACAACTTAAGAAAACGAAACAATGCAATGGACCTCGTGGGGAGAGCGGCTACTGCCGCATCTCTAGGCTAACACTTGAGGAAGTCAGGCGCGCCGGAGGCATCCCCGGCAGACTGCCCCTTGCATCAACCCAAGCTGCAGCTCAATGTAGCGCCGCGGTCGGACTCAATGCCGGAAGTACAACGCTTGCCGCACCAAGAATCGCGCCTGTGTTTGCGTCCTGCGCTAGTACCAACACCCGCAGGTCTTCCGGCTTCCAGTCCGGCCCTATGGGGTACCGCAACCGTCTTATCGAACTGTTCCGTTGGTTGTGTCTGCCGAGCGGATGTAACTCGCGGACCACCGCGTCGTGCTTCAGAACCCGTCCGCCATTTTCCCCGCCCTGGACGGTGGTGCTCAGGTTGTCTTCGGTCACCGCCAGAATCACTTGGAGTTTGGTCGTGGTCTTGGCGGCTACCGTGACTCGCACCTTATCGGATGAGACAAAACTGAGCGAGACGTTGGCCGGTTTTGGCGCGCGTCGCGGCTTCGGCGAGCAAACGCTGTACTCCGGCGGCATTCCCGCCGGAAGTCTGCAGGTGGCCGTCGATGACGATCTGTGGGGTGTAAGCCGTGGCGAGATGGAGCTGGCGAACATATTCGTATTGGCGCTCGGTGTAGGTCGGGAGCCGAGAACCGGTCCCGCCAACCCGGGCCGTTCCAGTACTCCACGTGCTCGCCCAGCAGAATTAGCTCAACGCCTTTGACCGTTGTCCGTTGTTTGGCGAGGGAACTCAGGAGAGCGTCAGCCGGCGGGCAGCTCGAGCAACCCTCGGACGTGAATAGCTCGACTACGACGGGTTGTTGCGCGTAGCCCATCGGCGTCGAAACCGCAATCCAGGCTGCAATCAGCAGCAACGACGACACCGACGGAAAATAGCTGAAATTCCGCATGGAGTTTGAGGGATAGGATGTGTCGCGGCCCGGATTAGTTACAATACCCGGCTGCAAATGGTCGCCACGGTCGGTTCGATCGCGGGGCCTCCCGAGACGGCATTTCCGCACTGCCTCGGCGGCGGCGGCCGTGGTGATTCCTGATTTCGGAAAGTTGCATGAGCATGACGCGCGCGAAACGCGGCTCGCTACGCACCGGCGGCGCCGCCAACCACGGACGATGGCATGTTTGTGGTGTTATATAATTTAAAATGTTCCCGCCGCACCCGCGACCTGCGTCGCTTGAGCCCTACCACGAGAGTGAGTGAATGGTATTGAACGCTGTAACCGCGATTCTTCTCGCCGTATCAGCCATCCCATTCATCTACTATCTGTTAGTGCTCTTTAGCGCCTGGCGGTTTTTTGGTAGCGCACCCGCTCAGACAGCCGCAACTTCCGTATTCACTCCCCCTGCCAGCATACTCAAGCCGGTCCGGGGCCTGGATCCCGAGGCCTACGAGAACTTCGCCAGTTACTGTAATCAGGATTACCCCGAGTACGAGGTGGTGTTCTGTCTTGGCGACAGGAGTGACCCTTCTCTCGCCGTAATCGAAAAGCTGCAGGTCGACTTATCCTGACTGCGCCATCCGCGTACTGTTTCGCACCAGTCAGGGCGCCCCGAACGACAAAGTCGCAAAGCTGGATCAACTGGTCAAAGATGCCCGCTACGAGTATCTGGTGATCAACGACAGCGATGTTCGAGTCACGCCAGACTACATGCGATCCGTGATTGCCCCGCTGGCCCGGCCCACAGTAGGCGCCGTGACCACGCTCTATGTTTCTGCCGAGGATAAGAGCGTTGTGGACGAGATCCAGACCGTGGGCATGATTTCCGATCTCTACGCCGGCATCCTGGTCGCCCGTCAACTCGATGGCATCAAGTTCGCCTTGGGTGAGACCATCGTGACCACGCGCAGCATTCTGGCGCAATTCGGCGGTTACCAGGCTCTGGAAAACCGGCCCGCCGACGATCTGCTGGTGGGCCGCATGATCGCCGAATTGGGTTATGAGGTCGAGCTTCTACCGTATGCCGTATTGACCGTTCCCGACTACCGGTCCATGCGAGAGCTCTTCTTGAAGCGCTTGCGTTGGATGGTGGTGATGCGTCACATGCGTCCGTGGGGACATCTGGGACTCATTTTCACGCTGGGCTTGCCATGGTCACTGGCTGCCGTCGCGATCCATCCCACGCCAGTCGTCGCCCTGGGCTATCTCGGAACCTATATCGTTCTGCGGGTCGCCATGTTGTGGGCGATCGGGATCCGCGGCCTCAAGCAGTCTTCGTTATGGAAGGTCATGTATCTGTTGCCGGTATGGGACGCCGTGGCGTTCGCCATATGGGCCTCCAGTTTTCTGCAGAACAGCATTCGCTGGCGCGGCGACAGTTATCGCATCCGCAACGGACAGCTCGTCCCCGTGTCCGGCGAATAGCACTTCCGGCATCCGCCCGAGATCATCGAAGCAGGCCAAAGAATGAATCGGGATGTTCATGCGCCCTGCGTGCTGCTTCTCAAGCCGCCGCGACCGGCCGCAGGGCCGGATGGGCTTGCTAGGACGTCGGGCTTTGGCGACGGGACCTTCAATGCCACCAGAGATTCGGCGCTGCTGCTTCTAAATCGCAGCACCTTCGAGGATTGCCGCTGAAAAATCTCTTGCGCTCGCCGGTAGGTCTCGATGTCGGCTGCCCGATAACGTTCCACCGCCTTGCGAACGTCATGACTGATCTTGTAAACCCCGCCTTGCGTGTCGGGATTGACATTCAGAAAGCTATCGCCCTGGAGCTCGTAGCCGAACATTGAATTAAACAGTTCCACGCTTCTGTTGAACTGCTCTGACAGTCCAACCATGGCAAAGTCATCGATGGACAGCGAACCGAGGTACTGCGATTGGTGGTCCCGGAAAGCGGCCCAAGCCAGGTAATCGTGCAGGCTCATCTTGGCTTGATGGAACTCCCTCTCCTCGGGATGGTCACGCTCGGGGTTTCGCAACAGGAAATAGTAATGCGAAAGTGCCTGTTGGTAGGGGTCGCGAAAGAACGCGACGAAATCCTCGATCGGAAACATCCCCAAGTACTTGTCGGCGACGAAATGGCCGTGAATCACATCGTACTTTTCCATCAGCTCGTCGCGGCGGCTGCGCATCGCCAAGCTACGGGTGCGGCAGCGCTCTACGGCTTCGGGAATCTGGCATCCCGCCCAATCGCCGTAGTCCTTCATCATCCGGAGCTCATTGCTCTCTTGCAGGAGCAGGCGAAACGAGTTTCCTGCCGCCTTGGGGACGTGAATGGAAAGAATCATTGAACCTGACCTGCTGAACTACGAACATCTATTAACATAACTATCATCTCACGCTCTTCATTCTGGGGGCGGTCCGAGCCCCGCTTTTGCTCGCTTGTAACGCCGGGTAATCTCGAACTCGGTCGCGCTTTCGGCACGAAGCGTGCTTTGATAAAACGCACATTACAAACAGTTTACCGTTGAGGTGGGGCTTCTGAAGCGTCGTTCCCAGGGCAGCGGCTGATTGCTCAGTAACGTCTTGCCACCGCTCGCCGCAACGATGTGCAAACGTTGACTTCCGACCAACGCTTCTAGATGCGGGACAGCATTTTCCCGCACAAATATATACTTCCGGCTGGGCAGGGACCAAAGTTCCCGAAACTGCTCATCGTTGAGAAATACATTGGGAGCTGCGGGCGCGTAGGCCCCGTAAACCAGGTTATCAACGCGTCCGTTGAGGAGCAGGGCGGGCCGATTCGTGTAAAAAAACACTGACGAAAACCAATAGTAGTGATGGTCGATGATCAACTCTCCGTCGGGGGAGCGCTCCAGCACCTGCACCAGCGGTCGAGACGACAGTAGCGGGTCGAACTTCACCAAAGCCAGGCGGGCGGCTTGGAAGAACAAGACCATCATCAGTGCCGCGGCCAGAAACGCGCGCTCGCCTTTCTCGAAGGCAACACCCGCGGCGCCGATCAGAAACGCCAGGGCCGCCAGCAACAGCGGTATCGAAGATACGCGAACGACTGCACCGTAAGGTCTTCCATGTGGCCGAGCGAAAGAGTGTAGGCGCCCGGGTGCTGACTGAGAGCATGGGAGATGTCGCCCGGATCGGGGACGTGACGCACGGCGACCAGAAGCGCGATCGCGGCCAGTGCGGCAATCCCGCAGACGACTGCGAGTGCGCGGTTTCCATACGCTATCCAACGCTCGCCGGACGCCATGGCCGAGCCCAGCAACAGCGCCATCGCCGGGTAAGCCGGCATTGAGTAATACTCCTGCGTCGTCGAAAAGGTGAAAAACACCAGAATGAACCCGATCCAGCACAGCGCCAGCAGTCTGGTGCGGCCGGCACGGTCGTCGGGCCGATACGAAAGCTTCAACGTCGCGGGGAAATATACGCTCCATGGAAACAGCCACGCCAGGTGAAATAGCCAGAAGTACAGTCGTGGAACGGTGTTGTAATCGCGCGGATAGCGCAGATTCAGGAAGCGCAGCAATTGCTCGTTGATGAAGAAAAACCACAGGAATCCGTGGTACTCGCCCGGCGCGCTGTGCATCGTGAAGTCAAAGTAAGGTGGATTCCGCAGCGTCGCCAGCACGTGCCAAGGAGCGGCGATCAACAAAATGATGAGCGTACCCGAAAATGGCCGCAGCCGCTTCCAGGTCTTCGCCACGAATAGCTGATGCGTCAGCGCCATGTAGATCAGCCCAGCGGCCACCGGAAACACCACGCCAATCAGGCTTTTCCACAGCAGTCCCGCACCGAGGCTCGCGGCCAATACATAGGCCCACGCTTGCGGGTGCGGTTCCTCGTCGTCAAGCACTCGCAGGAATGCCCACATGGCCAGCGCGATGGTCGCCGTCAGCATTACATCGGGAATGAGCACGCGGGTAAACAGCCACAAGCCCGACACACGTCGCCATGCACAGCCCGGCATAAAATCCAGCACGCTTGCCAAAGGCCCAGATGCCAAACGCTGCTGTCAGCCAGCACAGTGCGATGGCCGACAGTGCCATGGGTATGCGCGCCGCCCAGTCGTGCACGCCGAAAACCTTGTAGCTAATGGCGATCAACCAGTAAATCAGCGGCGGCTTCTCCAGATAGATGACACCATCCAACCGGGGCGTGACCCAGTCGCCCGAGGTGATCATGTTGCGCGCGATCTGCGCCTGCACCGCATCCACGTCATCCTGCAGAGAAGGCGGCGAAACCGCGCACGCCAGGTACACCGCCGCTGCGATCAGGATGATGGTGACGTACACTCCCCAATTGCCGTGGTCCGTGCGGAAAATCGTTCGGCCCAGCAGGTTACCGCGCGCGTCTGCCCCGGCTTTGTCGGCCCGGGCGGGAATCGAAGATCGAGGTTGAGTAGTGTCGAAAGACTTCATCAGAGAGTTGCGGCGGATGACGAGCCGAAAAGCCTTATCGGCACGTCACGGACGCGATACGCGATACCTCAAGTATAGCGGCGACCGCCGCGATTGTCCTCTGGCCGCGCTCGCCTGTTATAGCATGGAAGCATGGTTTGTCTTCACTTCCCGCACTCCGCGGGTGCAGGAGCCTGATGGACTCTCACCGCCGGCTCCAAATCAAAACCTTCGCCATGATTTTGATCATGATTATCGCCGGCCCGATGGGCAACGTGATGCTCGGCAAGGGCATGCAAAGTGTTGGCGCCACCTCAGTCGCTTCGGCTTCAGATCTCTTTCACGTGGTAGGGCGTATCTTTGCCAATCCATCCATCTGGATGGGCGTCGCCTCGCTGCTTACGTTCTTCATCGCCAATATTCTGGTGCTTTCGTGGGCTGATTACAGCTTCGTGCAGCCTGCTTCCTCCATGGCGTATGGCGTGGTCGCAGTGCTCTCCATGTTGCTGCTGGGAGAATCGATTACCCCCCTGCGGTGGACGGGTATCGCCATCATCTGCCTCGGCGTGTTCATCGTCGGCCGGACCCATCCCCGGACCACGGAGCACAGGTAGCCATGTACAAAGTGATCTACTTCTTCCTGATCGTGGTGGCTGGAACTTTGGGGGAGCTTTGCGTCTCTCGCGCCATGAAGTCGGTTGGCGAGGTGCATGATTTTCGCCCCTCGGCCATCGTGAAAGTCATCGGCCGCGCCCTTCAGGTGAAGTGGATGTGGATCGGGGTCGGCATGCTGACCCTGGCCTTCTTCTCGCTGCTTGCCGTGTTGTCGGTCGAGAAAGTCAGCTTCGTTGTGCCGGTGACGGCGTTAAGCTATGTGGCGGGGGCTCTGGGTGGCCGCTTCTTTCTCGGTGAGCGGATCTCCCTCAGCCGCTGGACTGGCATTGCGCTGGTTTGCATCGGAGTCACTCTGGTGTTCTTGGGAAAGGGATAAGCGTCCATGGCGTTACCCGGGGCCAAGCCGATGCCCCAGACCATCGCCGGTGTGGGCCGCACCATCGCCTTCAGTGAGTTCCTCGCGCAGGCGCTCGCCGCATTCCGTGCCGACAAGGTGCGCGCCACCATGACCGCCCTGGGCATGGTGATAGGGACCGGTTCTCTGATCCTGGTCGTTACCATCGCGCTGTCTGGCAAGCAGTACGTTCTTGCTCAAATCGAGAACATCGGTACCAACCTGATATGGGTCGAGTACCGCGGTCTGGTCAATGCCGGCGCCAGCACCTCGGTGCGCGATTACATCACCTTCGAAGACATGATCGCCGTCGAGCAAGCGGTGCCCGAGGTTAAGGCCGCTACTCCGGTCCTGAATCTGCACGAACGTATCAGCATCGGCGGCGGCAAGGAGAAGGAAGTCCTGATTCTCGGCGTCGACCCCTCTTACGAGCAGGTTCGCCGCATGATCGTGGTCGCGGGCCGCTTCTTCGACAACAGCGACTCTGACCAATTCAACAAGGTCTGTCTCATTACCCAGAAGTACGCCGAGGCTCACTATGGCGGGGCCGACCTCGCACTGGGGCAGGCCATCAAGATCACGGGCATTCCGTTTACCATCATCGGCGCTTTTCGCGAGAGCATGGAGACGTTCGGCCGCTCGGAAATCCAGGACGACACCATCCTCATTCCCTACACCGTGGCCCGCCGCCTCACCGGCACCATAGCCATCAACCAGATTTACTTCACACTTTACAACTCCGAGAGCGTGCCGGCCGGCACCAAAGAGATCCTGCGAGTCATCAAATCGCGCCATCGCCCCGAATCGCAATACAACGTCGACAACCTTACCGACGTGTTGCAGGTTGCCGAAAACACCGCCAATGCCTTTACGATGATCCTCCTGCTGTTCGCGGTGATCACGTTGATCGTGGGCGGAGTGGGCATCATGAACATCATGCTGGCGACGGTAAGCACGCGCATCCGCGAAATCGGCATCCGCAAGGCCGTCGGCGCCACTCGCATGGAAATCGAGTTGCAGTTCCTCACCGAGGCCGTGCTGATTTCCCTTGTCGGAGGCATCATCGGAACCGTGCTGGGCATGGCCATCCCATTTTCGCTGCGGCTCTTTACCGATAACTATCTTCCGGTTCCGTGGCTGGCCGCCGTGATAGCAATTGTGGTTTCCTGTTCCGTTGGAATCCTGTTTGGGACACTCCCTGCACGCCTGGCCGCCCGGCTCGATCCCATCGAGGCGCTGCGCCACGAATAAGCTGCTGCCATCGCGGCTCTATATCCCTTCAGCGAAACTTGATTAATTGCTGGAGCGCGCGGGACCGGTCGGACGCTTGGCTGGTACCGCGACGGTCTTGGACGCGGCAGCCCCGTTCCCGTTTTGCGGCGAGAAGATGAAGTCTTCGATCTCATCGATGCGCTTGTTGGCATCGTTGTATCCGATGTCGATGAGCGCGCGCGTATACCTCGGCGTGAACAGCAGGTAACTCATCAGGTCCGCGCAGGCCACCGAATCCCGTCCCAATCCGTTCATGAAGTACTGGATCAGGTACGGCATGTCTTTCTGGTACTGGCGCGCCAGTTCCGACAGGTCCACCGAGGGCGTTACCAGCAGGGTGGCCAAGGGACGCATCTGTTCGCACGTCTCCGCCCCCGTTTGGCTGATTTTTCCCTCGCGCAGCAGGTTGTTCAGGCGGTCGAGGTGCTCGATGTCCGAGGCCAGGTGGTCGAGAAACATCACGTTGAACAGCAACCCCATGACCTGTGCCAGAGAAGGTTCAACATCGTCAGACGCTTCTTCCTGATGCTCCAGGCTCTCGCCGCGGACGCCGATGCCAAAAATGCGTTCTGCGCCCAGACGAATAATCGGACTCAGCGGCTGTTGCAGCCGCACACAACCATCGCCGAAGAACGCCGTGCCCTTCGCCGTCTTGAGCCGCACCGGCTGAAACACCAGCGGAATCGCCGCCGAGGCGCAGATGTGGTCGGTGGTGATCTTCGTCGCCAACGTGACACGGCGGCTGCGATTCCACATCGGATGCCCCTTCATCCCCTGAATGAAGAGGTAGCTCTTGCCCGAGTTGTAGTTGGTCGCCGAGATGGCGAGGGCATAGAGATACCCGCGCCGGATATTGTCTTGGATGCGGCTGGTGTCGAGGTGTGTCGCCAGAAAATGCCGCAACGGGGTAGCGTCCAGAAGCGAACGCGCATTGCCGCCGCCGAGCACGGCGCCAAACGAGAGGTCGAGGATCCAGGTCACCGAGTTGCGCGCCTGGGCCATCACATCGCAGCGGAAGATGTCGGAGGGTCGAAGTTCCGCCCAGAGTTTGGCCAGGATCCTCGTAACGATGGAGAACTCGTCGCATCCCACAGCCAGTCCGCAGCCGTTCACCGCCCCTGCGGAGGAGCCGCCGATGATTGGAAATGGATTGCCGTCCTCCTGAATACGCCGGATTTCTCCAATGCGCTTCAGTACACCGGCCTGGTAAGCGCCGCGGGCGCCGCCGCCCGTCATCACGAGTCCGAGCGCATTTTCTTGCATTGTTCCTTCTCGTACTTGCCCCGGCACGCCGGCGATTCTACTCGGAGTGAGCCCGCCTCGACAGTGACGCAGTATTCAGTTTCGATTTGATCGTTGACCGCCGCTTGTAGAGAGGACGTTCCGCCGGGGTTGCGGCGGAACGTCCAGCTCTGCTTGGGTTACCCACCGGATCCCAGTCGGTTGAGTACCCGTCCATCTCGGTTCTCCGCTACGCGTTGACTGGAATCACCCTCGGCTTCGCCGCGCGCGGACGCTTGCGCGCCGTGGGTTTCATCGTCTTCTTCGGCTCCGGACGCCGGGTCACCGACTCGATCACGGCCTTCTCCGCCTCTACGAAGCTGCGGAAGCCTTCCCGGGTCAGGTCCGGGATCTCGCGGTACGGGACCGTTGGCAACATCTTTGCAGCGGTTCCGGCAGCCTTCAGGCTGACGTGGACCTGGCGGGCTGCTACGTCCATCAACTTCTTCTGCACATCGATGAAGGTGTCAGCCGCTTCCTGTGCCAGCTTGGTCATTTCGGTCTTTTTGGCCTTGCTCACCGTCGTTTCCTTGCCGGCGGTCATCTTCGAGGTTTCCTCGGACACGATGTGCAGGAACTTCTTCTGCGCCTGCACGAAGTTCTCCAGGCCGCCGCGGGCCAGTTCGACCAGCGTATCGCCCTCGTACTCTTCGCCCGCTTTCACCGCACTCAGGCGCTCGTGCACCTGCTTGCCGGCGGCCTTCAGGTAATCCAACTGCATTTCAACGTAGGTGTCGATGCTGCGATGGATGGTGTTCATCAGCGCATCGGTGACGGCGTAGCCGCCAACCCGCTCCTTCAGACCGGTCGCCAGGATCTCGCTCTCCTGCTGGGCCAGCCCGAGCAGCAACTTCTGACCTTCGATGAAGTTCGCCAGGCCCTCGCCCGCAAACTCCTTAGCTACAGCCACCGGCTTGAAATCCGGCGCCGTGAGCTTTTCGCGCATGACGTCAATCACGGTCCCGTTCTGCCGCATTGCCAGGTCTACCAGGATGCGCTGCGTAGCGAAGAAATTCTCGACTCCCTGCTGCACCCAGCCTGACAGCAGATTGATGAAGGACGACTCCCGCGCCATAGGCTCGGATTTATATTCCTGCTTCATGATTTCCTCCTCGATTGCTGCGTCGCAGCATTCAAGTAAACTCTAGTATTCTGCTGTTCCCGTGTCAAGAAGTATGTTGTGATTGTGCTTCGCAGCAGAGGGGATCGCAGGCCGTGCCGCTGCAGCTGTCGATCGCGTTCCGCGCAACTTGAGCTGGCTCAAGCGGTTGCCGTCGGACGAGACGACGGCTGCACTGTCCCGGATTGGGAATGAACCTTGCGCCGACGGAGCTTGACACCGCCATACCCGCAGTCCACGATGCGGAAAGGTCCCTGTCATGGCTGAAACCGTCAGTGTTGTGCAACTCAAGCCCGAGACGCTCGACGCATTTTTGGCCTACGTTCGCGACGCCGAGGCCGCCATCCAGCCTTCGCTTGAGGGCAGCGCGCCTTTTCTGTGGACTGACCTTAACCCCGACCGCGCGCGCCGCGTGCGTCAAGGCGACATTCCGGCGAGGCTATGGGCAGGTGATTCTCCGGTGCACGTTCCCAACGGCCTGATTCACGACTGGGTTGGCGCGGTGCTCGTACCGCATACCACAATCGCGAAGACCCTCGCCCGCGTCCAGGACTACGACAACCACAAGAACATTTACCAGCCCGAGGTGATGGATTCGCAGCTTATCGGCCATCACGGCGACGACTTCACCATCTTTCTGCGTTTGCTGAAGAAGAAAATCATCACCGTAGTGATGGACACCTACCATGATGTCCACTACCAGCGCGTTAGCGACAGTCAATGGTTCTTGCGCTCCTACACCACGCGGGCCTGTGAGGTGGATGACGCCGGGACGCCAAAGGAAAAGGTACATCCTCCCGATACCGGTTATGGATTTTTGTGGCGCTTGTATTCCTACTGGCGATTCAAGGAGGAAGCCGACGGCGTCATCGTCGAGTGCCGCGCCATCTCGCTCACCCGCGACGTGCCGATGGGGCTCGGCTTCCTGGTCGCGCCCATCATCAAGAACCTGCCGCGCGAGTCGCTCATCAACACCCTGAAGGCAACTCGCCAGGCGTTAAGCGGAGCGGCTTAACTCAATCTCCAGTCTGGGCCAGCGCACCGACCGGTAGGCTTTCCGCCTTGGGCCGGAAGGGAACCGCCTTCCGCACCGGCTGTTTACGCTTAGTCGGCGGCACAGCGACCGGAATCGTTCTCATTCTCGGTTTCGGTTTGGATGGGATTTCCGGAATCAGCCGCGGCCGTCTATTCTTCCTTGCTGGCTGTTCCTCGGATTCCTTCGGCGAAGAATGAAGTGCCGCAGCACGCATCTCGGCGAAACTTTCGCGCAGCATCTCCTCAAAAATCTCAATGTCGGGCACCGCCGAGATGTCGCCGCCGAATCCAACATAGGCGACGCCGTTGTAGCTGAGAATAGCGACGTTTACGCCCATCTCGCCGCCGATTGGCACGTAGGGGTAGCAGCGCAGCAGCTTGTGGCCCAGAAGATACAGCGGAACCGGCGGTCCCGGAACGTTCGTGCAAATCATGTTCGCCAGACTCAGCGGCAGTTGCGTCAACACCGGCACCAGCTTCGCCTGCAGTGGCAGAGGCACCTTCGACACCAGCATGCCGAACATTCCCACCAGCTCGGGTACTCCGACGCTGCGCAGGAAGCCGATGCGTTCGCTGATGCGTGCCAGCAGGGTGCGCGGGTCGCTCACATCCAGCGGAGCATTGATCGGCATGAATGTGATGCGGTTGCCGAGCTCGGTTGCGTCTCCTTCGCCGCGGATATTGACCGGTATCACCAAGCGCAGATTGCGCCCGCTCAGGTGCACTCCGTGGTGCTTGGCATAGCGGCGCACGGTGGACGTAATCACCGTCAGCACCACATCGTTCATGGTGCCGCCGCAGCGCTCGCGAATGGCCTTGATCTCATCCATGGGAAGCTCGCCCCATGCGATGTGCTGCGGTCCGCGGCAAATCTTGTTGAACGGCAACCGCTCCGACGGAGTCACCAGCTCGGGTACCAGCTCGACGATTTCCTCCGCATGGCCCTGCTGCGCGCTGGCCAACACCTCTTGCGCGATGTTCAGTACCTCGTTCTGCGCGGTAAGCGCACTCTGCATGAACGACTGGTACGACTTCAGCATCTGGTCGAGCAGCATGGCCAGCGAGTCGGTGGGCCTTGCCTGGGCAGCCTGCGGCTTGCGGCGCGGCGGCTTCTCCGGCGTCGGACTAGAGTCCAGCAGAGCATGCATGATTCCGACTCCCGACACTCCGTCGGCCATGCAGTGATGGATGCGGACGATGAAGCCCGTGCGGTTGTTCTTCAGTCCGCGGATCAGCGTGATGTCCCACAGCGGATGGTTGCGGTCCAGCGTCGAACTGATCACTTTCGCGGTCTCGGCCTTGAGGTCGCTGTCGGTGCCCTGTTTCAACACCACTTCGTGAACGTGGTTCCTGATGTCGAACTCGGGGTCCGGCTCCCATTGTGGTAGTCCGAGGTTGAAGGCCGGAAACACCGCCCGCTGCTTGTAGCGGGGGATCAGGACGAGCTTCGATTCCACAAACTTCGCGCAGGCCTGTTTCGTGATCTTGCCCTCGAACTCGCAGCAAGACGCGATGTTGATGGGTTGGCCTTCGCGTTCCAGATACAGGAAGAATGTGTCGCCCCACGAGAGCGGATGGGTGCGGTCGGATAATGACATGGTGTCCCCTCTGCCGCCGGTAATCAGACCGGGCGCCTTTCGACCAGGCTGCGTCGAAGTCCGGTTGGTCCGGGAGTGCCCGTCCGCGCTGCATGACCCAACGCCAAGCTCGCACAAGAACGGACGGTACTACGATTCCACGATTCCTACGCTGATTCAGTGAGAATGGTCACAATGCTTCGGTAATTTGACATTCCACGGCGACGGCGGTGCGTTCGACGAATGGCCCCTCGGCGCACGTTGGCCGCTGGCAGGGCATCAGATAACCTATAGCCATGTCACCCAAGCTGCAGCAGGCGCTGGAACTGATCCACGAAGTCCGTCCCGAGGCCGTCAACGAGGCCCTCGGTTTGCTGCAGAACACGATCTACTCGTTCAGCATGAAGGTGTGCGGGCATCCCGAAGACGCAGAAGACACTATGCAGGACGTGCTGTTCAAGGCGCTGCCCTACCTCCCGAAATTTGAAAGCCCCGAAGCCCTCTCCGTTTGGCTGTACAAAGTGGCGCGCAACCGCTGCCTGATGAACCGGCGCGGCGCCAAGAATGCTGCCAGCAAGCATGTTTCGCTCGACGAGTTGATGCCCAGCACGCGCGACCTTGAGCACATGATGAATGTCGAGCGGCCTGATCCCGAACAGGCCCTGTTACGCAGCGAACGCGACGAGCGGGTGCGTGAGGCGGTGCAAAAAGTGCCTCCCCTGTATCGTATGACCCTGGTGTTGCACGACATGGAGGGGTTGAACACTGCCGAGGTGGCGCGCGTCACCGGCGTGCGCGAGGGCACGGTTCGGGTGCGGCTGCATCGCGCCCGGCTCATGATGCGCCGGCATCTTGAGCGCCTGGCCGAAGGCGACCGCTTCCAGAGCAAGCGCATTCACACCCCCGCGAACGAAGAGCCGCCCATCCGTCCGCTGCGCTGCCGCAAGATGTTTGCCGAACTGTCCGACTACCTCGACGGACTGGTGGCCGACTCCCGCCGCCGCGAGATGGAAAAGCACCTGGGAGACTGCAAGCCCTGCGTCGCCTTCCTCGACAGCTTGCAGTCTGCGGTAAAGCAGTGCCGCTCTTACGAACCCGTCTGCGACACCACCCGCGCCGCCGAATTGCGCAGGAACTTGGTCGAAAAGTATCAGGCGGCGGTTGCCGCCATGCCGCGAGCGAACGCTTAACCGTTTTGTTCGTGGCTACTTGCAGGTCTTCCCAGATCGGGAATTAAATTTACCAATACGCCTACTTTCCTGTAACACCTGACCCACTGCCTGCATTTATCTGTGTGGCCCCGCAGAGGGCACCTCGAGGATGGAAGCCGTTCCCGCCTCAACACGGAGAAAAAAATGATCTCGGGCAGCGTTACTCTCACTCATCCGGATAGCACTCATAAGCAGTTCGTCGCCGGCGATAACCGCGGACACAACTTCCTGATCGACGATGCCGCGGGCAACACCGGCCCCAAACCCATCGAACTGCTCGTCATCGGCCTGGCCGGATGCACCGCGTTCGACGTGATCGGCATCCTCCGCAAGAAACGGCAGGAAGTCACCGGCTACGAGGTACAGGTCGAGGCCGACCAGCGCCCCGATCCGCCGAACATCTTCACCAAGATTCGCGTGCGCCACATCGTGACCGGTGTGGACGTCGCCGAAAACGCGGTGCAGGACGCGATTCACCTGTCGGAGTCGAAGTATTGTTCGGTGAGCGCCATGCTACAACTGAGCGCGGAAATCGAAACCACCTACGAGATTGTCCCGGCCATGCAGACGGCTACAATTGGCGCCTGAGGATCCCTACAAGATGGCCGGACTCCGAAAACAAACCTGGATTTTGGCGGTGTTGCTCGCGCTAACGATGGGCGCAGCGGCGGAAGAACCCGTGCCGCTCACTTTGCCCGAAGCGGTGAAGATGACGCTGGCCAACAATCCCATGCACAAGGCGGCGATGGCCGACAGCAAGGCCGCGTCGGCGGGTGTGCGTGAGGCCCGGGCGCCAATGCTGCCCCGCATCATGTTTGCGGAAAACTTCACCGCCGGCAACGATCCCGTGTTCGTCTTCGGTACCAAACTGCGGCAGCAGGAATTCACCGCGGCAGATTTCGCGCTGAACGAGTTGAACCGTCCGACGCCCATCGGCAACTACGCTAGCCGCTTCTCGGGACAATGGAACCTGTTCGACAGCACCCAGAGCTGGAAGGCGCTGGATCGTGCGAAATACATGAATTTCGCCGCCGAACAACAACTCAACCGCACCGACCAGGAGCTGGTTTACCAGACTGTACAAGCGTATTACGGAGTGCTGCTGGCGCAAAAGCAAGCACAGGTGGCTGAGGACGCGGTTAAGACGGTCGAGGCCATCGAGCAGCAGAGCCGGGCTCGCGTGGAGAGTGGCATGGCAGTTGACTCAGACCTGCTGAGCGCCCAAGTGCAGTCATCGACGCGCCAGCAAGAGCTTATCGAGCGGCGCAACCAGTTGGCGCTGGCCCGCGCCCGCTTGGCGTTGGCAATGGGTGCCGCTGCCGATGCGCAGTATCAGCCGACGGAGGCGCTGGAAGACCGGGCGCTGCCTCCTGCTGACGTCGGCCAGTTGGAAAAGACGGCGCTGGAGAAGCGTCCCGACCTCAAGCGCTCGGAGTGGGAGCGTACCGCTCAGGACAAAAGCGTGGCCATGGCGAAGGCGTCATTCGGGCCGCGCGTGAATGCATTCGGATCGTGGGAAGAGGACTCCCACAGTGTGGGATGGACCGGCGCGAACAACTGGGTGGCGGGCGCCGAGGTGCAATTCGACCTATTCGCTGGCGGCAGCAAGCGTGCGGCGCTGGACCGCGAGAAGGCCATGCAGGAGCGCGCGGCAGCGGGTTATGCCGGCTTCCAGAATGCGGTGCGGTTGGAGGTGCGCAGCGCGTACTACCAGTTCGATGCCGCCCAGCAGCAGGTCAAGGTGGCGCGCGGCACCATAGCGCAAGCCGAGGAAAGTTTGCGCATCAATCAAAACCGATATGAAGGCGGGCTGAGCACAGTGACTGACATGTTGCGGGTGGAAGAAGCGGCGCACCGCGCCAAGGCTGATTACTGGCAAGCCGTGTATCGCATGAACTCCAGCTACGCCGGGATGGAACTCGCGACCGGCACGTTGACCATGGATTCCCCGGCGGTGACGCGATGAAGGACTTGAGAAGATTACTTGCGTCAGCGGCCGCTCTGACCGTGATTTCACTGGCCGGATGCAGCGAGTCGAAACCGGCGGTACAGGCTACGCCCGAAAAAATTCACGGTGTCGCCAGCATGCAGGTGCAGCAGTCCACCTTGCCAAATGCAGTCGAGGCGACGGGCACGGTTCAGGCGGCGCTTTCGGCGCAATTGGCTAGCCAGGTGATGGGCACCATCACGCGCGCCAACGTCCACGAAGGCGATCACGTTCGCCGCGGTGAAGTGCTGGTGTCGATTGACGAGGCGCAACAGCAGGCGGCATACAACGGCGCCAAGGCGGGGTTGCAAGCGTCGCAGGAGTCGATCGCTGCGGCAGATGCGGACTACGCCCTGGCCGATTCGACCATGAAGCGCTACCAGATGCTGTACGACAAGAAGTCGGTCAGCCCGCAGGAGTATGACGAAGTGAAGACGCGGCTGGCGGCAGCAAAGGCGCGGCGCGACGCGGCGCACTCGGGAGCCACGCAGGCTGATGCCGAGTGTCTCGCAGGCGGGCACGGCGATGAGCTTCACCAAAGTCCGCGCGCCCTTCGACGGCGTCGTGGTCTCGAAGCTTGCGGAACCGGGTTCGATGGCTGCACCGGGAGTTCCGCTGCTGGTGGTGGAAGACCCCAGCCATTTTCGGCTGGAAGCACAGGTCGATGAGAGCAAGATCGGCGCGGTGAAGCTGGGCGAGGCCGTCGCAGTGGTCGTCGATTCGCTGGGCAATCAGCCCATCGTAGGCAAGGTAACGCAGATTGTACCGGCGGCCGATCCTTCAAGCCGGACCTTCACAGTGAAGATCGACCTGCCGCCGAATCCGCAAATGCGCACCGGACTGTTCGGGCGGGCGAGCTTTCCGCGCGGAGAGCGCCAGGCCATCGCGATTCCGAAGTCGGCGGTGCTCAGCCGCGGCCAGATGCAGGCGGTGTACGTCATCGGCAGCGATCAACTGGCGAGTTTGCGGTTCGTTACGCTGGGAATGGCCTCGGGCGATCAGGTTGAAGTACTCTCAGGCCTTCAGAACGGCGACCGCATCGTGACGCAACCGGGCGACCGCGAGTTGAGTGGCAAGCAGGTTGAGGCCCAGTGATGAGCGAGCCGAAGACCCCGATGCGGATTGCCGGAGCGCTGGCCGGACAGTTCATCAACTCCAAGCTGACGCCGCTGTTCATCGCGTTCTCGCTTTTGCTAGGGGCGTTTGCCATCTTGCGCACGCCACGCGAGGAAGAGCCGCAGATCGTCGTGCCGATGCTCGACGTCTTCGTACAGATGCCGGGCGCGTCCGCCGCCGAAGTGGAGCAGCGCGCCAGCATTCCCATGGAGCGCCTGTTGCGCGAAGTGCCGGGCGTGGAGTACGTGTACTCCATCTCGCGTCCGGGCATGAGCATGCTGGTGGTGCGCTTCTACGTCGGCACCAAAGAAGAAGACGCCATCATCAAGGCGTACAACAAGCTCTACTCTAACTTCGACCGCATCCCGCAAGGTGTCTCGCAGCCCATCATTAAGGTGCGTTCGATCGACGACGTTCCGATCTTTGCCGTTACTCTCTGGGGCAAGAACTACGATAGCTACCAGCTGCGTCAGATCGCGGGCGAGCTGGACAACCAGCTCAAGCAGATCGACGACGTCTCCGAGACCAAGATCATCGGCGGGTTGCCTCGACAGGTGCGCGTAACCCTCGACACGGCGAAGTTGGCGGCCTACGGCATGACGCCGGGCGCAGTGGTGACGCAGCTCGAAGGCGCCAATTCCCGCAGCGATTCCGGTAGTTTCTCGCGCGGCAACCAGGAGTTCGCGGTGGAAGCCGGACGCTTCCTGGGAACGGCGGCGGATCTGCAACAGATTGTTGTCGGCGTTCACGCCGGCCATCCGGTGTATCTGCGCGACGTGGCGTCATCGATCGCCGACGGCCCCTCGGAGCCCGAGGATTATGTTCTCTATGCGAATGGCGCGGGCTCGAAGACGGGCGTAACTGCCGACTACCCTGCGGTGACCATCACGCTGGCCAAGCGCAAAGGCACGAATGCGACCGACATTTCGCTGGCGGCGGAAAAGAAGATTGAATCGCTGCGTGGCTATCTGCTGCCCAACGACCTGAACGTCACGCTCACGCGCAACTACGGCGAAACCGCGAAAGATAAATCCGATGAGTTGCTGAAGCACCTTGCGATCGCGACGCTCTCGGTGACGCTCCTGATTGCGCTGGCGCTGGGTTGGCGCGAGTCGGGCGTCGTGCTGATCGCGATCCCGGTAACGCTGGCGTTGACCCTGTTCATCTTCTATCTATTCGGTTACACGCTGAACCGGGTGACGCTGTTTGCGCTGATTTTTTCCATTGGCATATTGGTCGACGATGCGATTGTTGTGGTCGAAAACATCGTGCGCCATTTCCGCATGCCGTCGAATTGCGGGCGCAACCTCAGCGCCATCGCAATCGAGGCCGTAGACGAAGTCGGCAACCCGACAATCCTCGCCACGTTTACGGTGATCGCCGCCATTCTGCCCATGGCATTTGTGCGCGGGTTGATGGGGCCGTACATGCGTCCGATTCCGGTAGGCGCATCGGCGGCGATGCTGTTCTCGCTCGTAGTGGCGTTCGTGGTGTCGCCGTGGTCGGCGATGCGATTGCTGCACCATTACGCGGACCGCGCAGGCGAAGAGCACGAGAAGGAAGGCTGGACCACAAAACTCTACCGCCGAATCATGAATCCGCTGCTCGACAGCGCATCACGCCGCTGGATGTTCCTCGGAGGAGTGGTTGTTCTGTTGCTTCTCGCGTGTTCGCTGGTGGCGTTCAAGCTGGTGAAGGTCAAGATGCTGCCCTTCGACAACAAGAGCGAGTTCCAAGTAATCGTCGATATGCCGAACGGCACCCCGCTGGAGCAGACCACGCGCGTCGCGCAGGAGTTAGGGCAATACCTGGGCAAGCAGCCCGAAGTAGTGAACTACCAGATTTATTCGGGCACGTCGGGGCCGTATAACTTCAACGGACTGGTGCGGCACTATTTTCTCCGGCGTGGATCTAACCAGGCCGATATTCAAGTGAACCTGCTGAACCGGCACGAGCGCAGCACGCAGAGTCACGAGATCGCCAAGCGGCTGCGTCCGGGGCTTGGTGGCGATTGGGAACAAGTACGGCGCGCGGCTGAAAGTGGCCGAGGTGCCGCCCGGACCTCCGGTGCTGGAGACGCTGGTGGCCGAGGTCTATGGGCCCGATTACCAGCAGCAGATGGAGCTGGCCAAGCAGATCAAGAAGGTATTCGAGACCACGCCCGGCGTGGTGGATGTCGACTGGTACGTGGAGGATCCGCAGGCCAAGTACAACGTCGTGGTCGATCTCGACAAGGCAGCGCTGAACGGCGTATCGGCGGCCGCAGTAACCCAGACCGTGCAGATGGGATTGAACGGCGCGACCGCGGGACTGCTGCACGATCCGAAATCGCGCGAGGACGTGCCCATCCGCGTGCAACTCGACCGGCCGGGGCGTTCGTCGATCGAGTCGCTGACCTCGATGCGGTTGCCGACGGCGGGCGGCGGACAGGTGTCCATCGCCGAGGTGTCGAACGTCAAGAAAGAAACCATCGACGTAAGCCGCTACGGCAAGAACATGCGGCCGGTGGTGTACGTGCTGGGCGATGTTGCGGGTGAGGTTGAAAGTCCGGTGTACGCCATCATGAAGATGAATGAGGCCATCGACAAAATCAAGACCCCGCAGGGCTACGGCATCAAGCGCTACAACGCGGAGATGCCTACCGAAACCGACCGCCTGACGATGAAGTGGGACGGCGAGTGGCACATCACCATCGAGGTGTTCCGCGATTTAGGGCTGGCGTTCGCGGCGGTGCTGGTGCTGATCTACATCCTGGTAGTGGGGTGGTTCCGGTCGTTCGTGACGCCGCTGGTAATCATGGCGCCGATTCCGCTCACGCTCGTGGGCATTCTGCCGGCGCACATGCTGATGGGCGCGTTCTTCACGGCGACATCCATGATTGGATTCATCGCGGGTGCAGGCATCATCGTGCGTAACTCGATCATCCTGGTGGACTTCATCGAACTGCGCCGCGCCCACGGTGAGCCGCTGGAGCAGGCTGTCGTCGACGCAGGCGCGGTACGCTTCCGGCCCATGCTGCTGACGGCGGCGGCTGTGGTTGTCGGCGCCAGTGTGATCTTGTTCGACCCAATCTTTCAGGGCCTGGCCTTATCGCTAATGGCGGGCGAGGTCGCCTCAACTCTGTTGTCCCGCATGACGGTTCCCGTGTTGTATTACATGGTGGAAAAACGCAAGCAACCCCCGGCGGCCACGTTGGAGTGCGCGCCGGAACTCTCAGAGGTGCATCCATGACAGTAGAACGCGCAGTACGCATGATTGCGGGAGTGATGGTGCTGCTCTCGCTGGCTCTTGGGTACTATGTCCATCCTTATTGGTACTTCTTCACCGCTTTTGTCGGCCTCAACCTACTTCAGTCGTCATTCACCAATTGGTGTCCGGCAATGACCATCCTGAAGAAGATGGGCCTGAAGTCGGCGTAAATCGAGCGGTGAGACGCCGGGCGGCGCGGCTTCGCTCCGCCGCGTCCTTTTCGAAGTAACCGGTTTTGAATCAGCGAGCTACAGGCGCGCTTCGGTCCGGCCTGCCAGGGTCGGATGTGACTCTTTTCTTCTAGGTTCGTCTATGGGTTGATGGGGTGTTCCGGCGGGCTGCAGATGTATGCTCGGGCAACACATTACCGGCACTCGTCGGGAACCAGTTGCCGTCTAATTACGTATAGACTACTCGAAACGTACTAGCATGGCCGTTCAGGTTGTTTGAGCACGGTAGGACTCTCGAATCGCACTTATCTGATATCGGACCAGGAAACACCACAAGGAGCGAACTGTATGCGCATGACCCGGATAGTGGTCGTGGGAGTGCTGTGCATGGTAGCGGCAGCGTCGGCCCAAACGGCTGAGGAACTGGTCGCCAAGAACCTGCAAGCCAGAGGCGGCGTGGACAAGATCAAGGCCGTCAACACCCTGAAAATGACAGGCAAGGCTTACTTCGGCATCAACGTTGAGACCAGCCAGGAACAGAAACGGCCGAACATGCTACGCCAGAATTTCACCGTGCAAGGTATGACACAAATCCAGTCATACGACGGCAGCGTAGGATGGCAGATCTCGCCTTTCCAGGGACGCCGCGATCCGGAGTTGCTGGGTGAAGACGACATGCGCGATCTGGTGGAAGACTCCGACATTGACGGTCCGCTGGTGGATTACCAGGCGAAGGGCAATAAAGTCGAGTACCTGGGCCACGATCAGGTCGATGGAGACGATGTTTACAAACTGAAGGTGACGCTGAAAAACGGCGACATCGTCTACTACTTCCTCGACCCCGATACCTACCTCGAGATCAAGACCGAAAGGCAGCAATTCATTCGCGGCTCGGTCCGCGATAACGAGGTGTTGCTCGGATCGTATAAGCAGGTCGGTGGAGTGTTCTACCCCTTCTCCATTGAAGCGGGCCCGAAGGGCGGCGGTGATAAGGCACGGTACACCTTCGACACGATTGAAGTGAACGTGCCGATTGAAGATTCTTATTTCAAGATGCCGGCGGCGAAGAAGTAAAGCGCAGCACCGGCCTCCGAATGCCCGTTTTTCCGCACTAACAGCGAGTTACGAGGGAAGAGAATATGGCTACACGAAATGTGAGCAACAAAGGCGTCCGCGCGATTACTTCCGGCCTAATCCTATCGATGGTTGCTTTTGCCGTGAGTGCCACGGCGCAGCAACCGGTGAAGTTTGACTCAGCGACGATCTCCGGTCTTCCGGCCCGCAACATCGGCTCGGCGGTGATGAGCGGCCGTGTTGCGGCCGTGGATGCGGTTAACGACCAGGGACGACTCACAGTATTTGCCGGCGCCGCCAGCGGCGGAGTGTGGAAGTCCGTGAACGGCGGCACAACCTTCAAATCTGTCTTCGACAAGGTTGACGTACAGTCCATCGGCGCGGTGACCATCGATCCTACGAACCCGAAGACCGTGTGGGTCGGTACCGGCGAATCATGGGTGCGTAACAGCGTTTCGGTGGGCGACGGCATCTACAAGTCCACCGACGGCGGCGAGAACTGGAACAACATGGGGCTGAAGGACTCCGAGCACATCTCGCGGATCTTGGTGGATCCCAAGGACGGCAATACGGTATTTGCCTGCGCCACCGGTCACTTGTGGGACGACAACGACGAGCGTGGCGTGTATAAGACGGCCGACGGCGGCAAGACGTGGAACAAGGTGCTGGCCGGCAAAAACGGTTCCACCGGCTGTGCGATGTTGAGCATGAGCCCGCTGGAGCCGAAGACCGTCTATGCCACAATGTGGGACTTCCGGCGCCAGGGCTGGACCTTCCGCTCCGGCGGCGAAGGCAGCGGCATCTTCAAGTCCACGGACGGCGGCGACCACTGGACGGAGATCACCGACGCCAATAGCAAGGGCATGCCCGCCAAGCCGTATGGCCGAATCGCCATCGCGGTGGCGCCCTCAAATCCGAAGATCGTTTATGCCATGATCGAGTCGAAGGCCAGCGCCCTGTACCGCTCCAACGACGCGGGCGCGACGTGGACCAAGCTCGATGCCAGCCAGTACATGGTGTGGCGTCCGTTTTATTTTGCCAACATCATTGTCGATCCCAAGGACCCGGAAAAGCTGTTCAAGCCCGACTTGGTGCTGCTGATGAGCGTAAACGGCGGTAAGAGCTTCAGCCAGGTTTCGGGGGGAGCGCACGGCGATTTCCACGCGGTCTGGATTGATCCGGCGAATTCCAACATCGTCTATGCCGGCGATGACGGCGGATTGTGGCGCAGCCAGGACGGTGGCACTCGCTGGTCGCACCAGGTCAACCTCCCGGTGTCGCAGTTCTACCACGTGAGCGTGGATGACAACGATCCCTATCGCGTGTACGGCGGCCTGCAGGACAACGCCGCGTGGGTGGGCGACTCCTCCTATCCCGGCGGCGTGTCGTACTCGCGCTGGGAAAACATGTACGGCGGCGACGGCTTCTGGATGTTCGAGGACCCTTCCGATCCGGACTATATTTACGCCGAATCGCAGGGCGGGGAAATTGGCCGCATCAATCGCTATTCCCACGAGCACCGGTCGATCATTCCGTATGCGGAATACGGCGAAAAGAAGCTGCGCTTTAACTGGAACACGCCGATCCACATGAGCCCGAATGAAAAGGGCACCCTCTACATCGGGGCGCAGTTCCTGTTCCGCTCGCGCGATCACGGGCAGTCGTGGCAGAGAATTTCGCCGGACCTGACGACCAACGACCCCGAGAAACAGAAGCAGGAGGAGTCGGGCGGCATCACGGTGGACAACTCCGCCGCTGAAATGCACACCTCGATTTA
>CAVRWH010000009.1:0-358782 GCA_963724855.1 uncultured Acidobacteriaceae bacterium
ACGTCGGTTTGGGTCTGATTTTTCGCGGCTTCCGCTTCCATCTTTTCGATGCGGCGGTTGGTGGAGTTGGCCAACTGGATGGCGTAGAGCAGCTTGCCGGCGACGCGAGCGTCGAGCTGTCCTGAGGCGAGAGCCTGCGCGATGTCGCTAATCGCGGTGCGCACGGCGTAAGAGATCATCGAGGGCCGGGATTTCGAGGCGATAGGGCGCGTTATCGCGCAGGGCGCGGGCACGACGGAGTCGTCGGGCGCCTCCATGAGGTGGTAGTAGCAGTATTTGCGGTCCCGTAGAGCGGGAGAGCCGCAGTAGACGCCGTCAGCTTTGACGTGGCGACAGGATTCGGGTTGGGTCATAGCGTTCCTCTGGTGACTGGCACTTAGCATTTGGCACTTAGCAATAAGCACTCAGCAATTAGCGATAAGGGATGTGTAACCCCCATGGCTCATCCTGAAAACAAAGGGTTTATGGCGCGACTTGCTGTAAGTTTTGGCAAACAAATGGGCTTACAGGCAAAGTCCTGGAAACAAAGGGGTTACTGCACTCGGTTGATAAAGAACAAAGACCCTCGAGACGGCCGCATATCGGCGCGGCGCCGCGAGGGTTCGGATTGACGTCAGCAGGAATAACGGAGGGGCGATTTCGGGTCAAGGGAAATCGTGAGGGCGGAAAAACTTTAGTAACCACTTTGTTCCCGTTTGGGAAGTAGCCGCCAAGTCGCCGGTCGCCAGTGAAAGTAAAAGGACCCACCCGGCGGGTTGGGGTGGGAGCGGGCGAACGGATTTCGCGAACCCGGACCGAAAAGCCCCACTTCTGTCCCGCTGCGCGGGACAGATATGGGCCTCGGCGTTTGTCGGCACCGGCCGAAACGTCGGTGAGGACGGTCACATCGCGAGTCCTCGGCGTCGGCTATTGTGGGAGTACCCTCGCACACGCCGTTTACGGCGTTGACAATATGCCTCGAACTTACGCGAAGAACCTTGTGCACTGCGTGTATGGGACCAAGAATTGCGTCAACCTTATTCGCGACCCGGAGCGGGTTTGGCATCTGACGCGGGAGATCGCGCGCAACATCGGTATCGACATCATCGCCATCGGAGGGGTCGCGAACCATGTGCACCTTCTGATGACGCTTCCGCCATCGCGAGCGATGGCGAACATCGTGCGCGACCTAAAGGCGAATTCGTCGCAGGTCCTGCGGCGGGAGAGTCGCATGTTCGATGGCAGGATGGGTATGCGGTAGTCAGCGTGAGCCCATCAGCGGTGCGGGCCGTCATGCGGTATATCGAACACCAGGCGGAGCACCATAAAGTTCGTTCTTATGCGGATGAGTACATCGCGATGTTGGAGCGGGCCGGGATCGCGTATGACGCTAGGTATGTATCGGATTGAAAGAACGCCGCTCCGCGGCTCTGGGACGCTACGGGCGACCCAGAGCGCCGCCTCACGGCCACGCCTAAAACCTAACCGCGGCTCCGCCGCTTTGGAAGCAGTTGTCAGTTGCCAGCGGTCAGTTGTCGGCGACAAGTAAAAGACCCACCCGGCCCAAATCAAGCCGGATGCGGCACCCGGCCATCGTCATAGAGCACGAAAAACCCCACTCAAGGCCGCTTCGCGCCCTTGAATGGGGCACCCACGGGGAGAGTTTTGGGTTATCCGGGGCGATCCCGGGCCACCCGCCAGTCGCCAGTCGCAGGTCGCCAGTGTCAGTGGAAGTCAAAAGCCCCACCCCGCCAAAAGAAGGCGGGATGGGCCACCCGCCGCCCGCATAAGGTTCTGGACACAATCTAGTCGGAGCAGCAGAATTGGGGAGTGCTGAACTGGCTCAAGGCGCTGCTCGCAGAAACACTCTTTAGTGCGTGGTGGATTCTCTCCGCCCTGAGCACAGTGTCGACATTCTTCTTTCCTGCCTGGTCAGGGAAACCTCGCCTGATTTCTGCAATCTCAACTGTTCTCGGATTCAGTTGGGCGAATTTTAGAGTGTTCCGGAAACAAGAGTCGGAGCTTACACGACTTAGGGGGTCGTATCCTTCCATGAATCAAGGGCATCTCTGCTGAAAATTACGGCTGGCGCAGGCTCGCGCTATATTCTCCGGCCTCTCGACAACGTTCCGCACGCTGATTTTTCTGGAGGCTATTTTGAATTTCATTTGATGATCGAGAACACAGGACGCCGCGATTCGACGGTCAAAACTACAGTATAGAAATCGTCGAATTGCGGCGAGCCTTCCAAACCTGAGCCCTTCGGAAGGGCTGTCTGTCGTCCGTGGCAGGCATGCTCAACAAGGCGTGGATCGAGCTAGTGTTTTGAGCAAACCGGGAATGTTCGAATCCCGGCGGAGAATGCCACGAACTACGGCACGCTCTTATTTTCGTTGCCGGGGATCAACCTTCAAGAGTTCGTGGCAGCAGGCCTTCAAATGCACGGGGAGGAACGGAGATTTGGGCCACTCACCTGCCGCCTGAGGTTAATGGATACGACAGGAACTTCGGCGACTTCCGAGTTCAGACTGGACGAGTCGTAAGACGAGAGGCGTGACCTGCTAGTAGCGCGTGTGTAAATCACAACCTACAATCTTCATGTGCTCGGCTCCTTTTCTCCGAGCCCTCGTACGTTTGAGCGCACCAAGTGTACCGGGCGGCTAGAGCCGACACGGTTATCTAATCAGCCCTTTACGCGCGAATCGGGATGCTGGAACCCAATATGCGGCTAGATGAGTCGTTAACGCCAGAATTTGCGAGTGCGCTACGGAACGCCTCGAACATCACCCAGGGATAGGGAGAGGGGCCGATGATCAATCGGTGAAAAATGGCTAGAAGTCTAGGTCGGCGATGGCAGCCGAAACTGATTGATCGAGAGGTATTTTGAAGACGATTTGTGGGGTTCCCCCGATGACCTCCGTCGCCGATTCCATCAGTGGGGACGGATAGAGAGTGGGAAGGTAGATTGCCCTCCACTCGCGCTCCTCCTTCGAAGCCCTCATGTTTGAGACAGGTTGCGGATGCCAAAAGCATGTAAAACGCCATTTGGACAACCTTTTGGTAGTCAGTGCCACTGAGAAATGCCCCGCTGGTTCTTATGTTCTGATTTACTTCATTGATAACGTCATAAATTTCTCGCGCTGTGAGGTATGCTGCGGGACTAAATAGCAGTCGCAGCGCGAGGGACCCAGTGGATATTTTCGGAACCTTGAAGACAATGGCAACGCGGACGGGGTTGTTGCCGAAAGCCCTCCACATTGAAATTCGTCCGAGGAAGTCCTCGCTACTATCGTGTTCAGACATTGACGTGACATAAGTGTTAAATCGGATGTCGTCGCGCCGCTGACGAAACAGGTTGAGGGCTTCTTCAGCGGCATTTGGAACACACGAATCAAGAGCAGCCTTAAATGCGGACATATTCAGAGTATCGAGGAACAACTTGTCCAGGACATGATACCGTGTTTGACCTCGCGGTAGTCGGACATACAAGTTGTGTTTCGCATCCAAATGCGCTTGCTTCGAATAATGCTCAACGCCGCTTCCGCTGACGTGTAATGCACAAACCTCAGTTCGTCGTTGCCAGATGCAGGTTCTGATCGTGCCAGTTTTTTGTAGGCTTCGTCGCGCTGCCGCCTCGCATAGGGCATGAAGATACCCTCAAGGCGAAATATGAGGTCGATATCTTCCTTTGACAGGCTCGTTATCTGAGCTTGGCTAGACATGGGCTTCAACTAAGGACTCAATTTTGGAATCGCTACCATTTTGAATATGCAATGAGCCGTGATCACAACCGCACCGCGCGGACAACAAACATAAATTGATCAGGCCTCCCATTCTGACACATTGGGCCACGAAAACTTGACAGACGGGTGTCATATCCGGTGATTCATCAGCATTCTGTCGCGATCGGTATGGATTGACGGGATAATGCCGGGCGGGTAGAGTGTGGCTTCCGAAAGCATCCGTAGCAGTCGCGGAAGCAAGCGAGGTCACGCGGCCATGGCGAATCCTGAACATCTCGAAAGTCAGTGGCTAGTGGCTGGTGGATAGTGACTAGAAAAGCAGGTCCTTCGACTGCGCGCTCGCCCGACCGCAAAGGCGGCGGTCGGAATCTTTCGGGCGAGCGCTCCGCTCAGGATGACAAATTGTGTGGTGTAGATTTCCCCACCCTTTCCCAAAAGAAGGGAAAGGATGGGGCACCCGCGGCTGCATGATGCGCTGCAGGGGCGCGGCGTCCGGTGCTGGCTGGATGAGAAGCAGATGCTGCCGGGCGATGACATCTACGAACAGGTGGACCGCGGGATTCGGCTGTGAAAAGCAGTTGTCAGTGGCCGGTTGTCAGTTGTCGGTTCGCTCCCAAAAGACGGGCGCGAACCTTGGGCACCCATCCGGTGGGTGGACGATGAGATTGGGCGCGCTGCCAAAGAACGCGAACTGATGAAAGAGCGCGAGCGGAAGGTGCTGGCGGTGATTCCGCTGAACCTGGACGGGTATCTGCTGAGCGGGGAGTGGACGAGCGGCAAGGCCAAGGACCCCACAATTGCCAAAACCAGGCAATTGTGGGCCACCCTTCGCGGCTGGCGGCGGACTTTACGGGTTGGGAGCAGGATGCGCAGAAGTTCGAAGCGCAGGTGGAGAACGTGATCAAGGCGCTCAGGGCGGATGACGGCGGGAGGGAGCGGGCTCCGGCGGGGAGGTTGTAGGCGTTTGTTCATCTCACCCTTTTGCTTCGCAAAAGGATGGGCATCCGGCGCGAGGAGAGTGCTGGGTGAACCGGTACGTTACCCGGGCCACCTGCGAAAAGTAAGTACTATACTGATCTCCCGTGACCGATTTGGTGCTGCGAGGCGCCTTGGTTGGGCGCGGACGTGGTTGATCTCATATTGACTTCGATCGATAAACAAAGGCTGGAGGTTGGTGGTGCCGCCTCATCTGGAGGAGCAGATCGCCGGCCGGTCTTGGGGCCTAGGTCGGCGCAATCCGGGTCTATCCCACTTCTCGGAATCGGTGAGAGCAGCGGGGCGCACGCTTATGCTGTCTGCCATTGCTGTGGCCTTGCTGGTGGGGCGGTCAACCGCAGTGCCGCCGGTGAGGGAAGTCCGGCGCGTGCTCATTATTAACGACTTGGGCAATATCTCGTCACCCGGCTTCGCTGAAATCGATCAGGCGGTCCTCGCTGGTCTACAAAAATCTCCGTACCTGATCGAGTTCTATGGGGAGAGCCTGGACCTCACGCTGTTCCCCGATCGAGTTTCCCAAGGCAGGTTCCGAGAAGCGATCATTCAAAAATACTCAGCCCGCAAGCCCGATGTGATCATTACCGCTGGGCCAGAGTCCCTGAGGTTCATAGCCGAGTTGTACGACAAGTTCCAGGGCACTCCAATTATCTTCTGTGCAATTTTGGGCGGAATTCCGGACCAGTTAAGGCACGGCGCGCCCTTCACTGGTGTTTTGGCCCAGTTACACCCCGAGGGAACTCTGAATGTGGCATTGCGCTTGCTACCGGGCACCAAGCGCGTGGTAGTGGTTGGTGGAGTGGGTAAGTTTGACGAAGGATTCGAAGCCATCACCAGGCAGAGTTTCCACAACTACGAATCGAAGCTCGAATTCGAATATTTTTTGGACCTGACCATGCCCGCACTGCTGGAGAGGCTCAAGCATCTACCCAGGGATACGATCGTTTACCACACTGCAATCTCGGAAGATGCAGCGGGAGACCACTTTATCGATTCCGCGCAATCGGTACCGATGGTCGCCAGTGCAGCGAATGCTCCTGTCTTCGTAATGGACGATGTGGATCTCAGGGCAGGAACGGTCGGGGGCGATCTGGTGAACTGGGCCGACGACGGTCGCGTCGCGGCAGAGATGGCTGTCCGAGTTCTCAACGGCGAGAGGCCCGAGGATATCCCCGTCGTCACCAGCCACCACGCCTACATGTTCGAGTGGCAGGCGCTCAAGCGCTGGGGGATGAACGAAAAGGACCTTCCGCCGGGCAGCATCGTGCTCCATCGGCAGCCAAGCTTTTGGGAGTTATATAAGCAGTACGTCTTCGCCGCCATTTTTCTTATATTGGTGCAGTCCGCGGCTATTCTTGGACTCCTCTGGCAACGAGCCCGACGACGAAAGACAGAGGAAGAACTCACAAGATCAGAGGAAAAATTCTCCAAGTCGTTTCGACAGAGTCCTCTTGCCATCAGCATATCCAGTACGAAAGATGGTTGCTATCTTGACGTCAATGAGACTTTCGAACAACAAACTGGTTGGCGCCGCGACGAAGTCATCGGCCGGAGCCAGGCAGATATCAACCTTTGGGCAGATCCCCATCAAAGATCGCTGTTCCTTCAACAGCTTCTCGCCGAGGGTAACGTGCGAGACCTGGAGGTCAGGATTCGCAGAAAAGATGGTCAGATTCGGACAACTCTCGGTTCAGCAGAATTGATTGAGGTCAGTGGTAAGCCGTGCGCTCTTTCCGTGATTGCTGACGTCACGGAGCGCAAGCGGGCAGAGGAGGCCCTTGCCAGTTTGAGCGGTCGTTTGATCGAAGCAGAAGACGAAGAGCGCAAGCGAATTGCCCGTGAGATTCATGACGACTACAACCAACGGGTAGCGATGCTGGCGGTTGACCTGGAACAGCTGGCCGAAAATGTCGCGGACCCCTCAAGCGAAATAAACCAGAGAGTCCATGAGCTTTTTGATCGGGTCAGCGAGCTCGGTGCAGATCTGCACTCCTTATCACACCGCTTGCATTCTTCAACTTTGGAGAGTCTGGGGCTGCTGGTTGGCCTGGAAGCGTTCTGCAGGGAGTTCGCGGAGCAACAAGGAGTACAGGTGGAATTTGTGCATGAGAATGTTCCGCGCGGGATCCCAGCAGACGCCGGGCTATGTATGTTCCGCATCACCCAAGAGGCCCTACGGAACATTAAGAGGCACAGCGGCGCCAACCGGGCCGAGGTTCGCCTGGAACAGATGGACGGGAGGCTCCACTTGTCGGTTTCCGATCATGGGAGGGGTTTTCAGTCGCCAGCAGAGCGCGGAATTGGTATTCACAGCATGGAGGAACGCTTGCGACTGCTGGGAGGGAAATTGGAAATTCAATCGCGGCCCATGGAAGGGACCCGAATTGATGCATGGCTACCACTCGAGGTGGCTAGCACAGCGTGAGGGCTGGATCACTTCCCCGTCCTCGCTCAGGGTGACACCGTCAGTGGAAAAGTACCATAACAACGCGGAAGTTAGCGAGGTCACGCGGCCATGGCGAATCCTGAACATCTCAAAAGGCAGTGGATAGAAAAAGCGGATCCCTCGGGAGCTGACGCCCCCTCGTGATGACAAGAAAAGAAGAGGCGTCGCAATGCGGTGCAGGCTGGATGAGAAGCAGAGGCTGCCGGGCGATGACATCTACGAACAGGTGGATCGCGGGATTCGGCTGTGAAAAGCAGTTGTCAGTGGCCGGTTGTCAGTTGTCGGTTCGATTCTTTCCATCCTTTCGCCAACAGCCAGCGAGATGGGGCACCCGCTGCTCATCGCACGTTTGTGCAAATATGCATCCCTGTGCGCTGCGGATCATCGAAACCATTTACCGTCCTGCTAGTCTTATACGGTTGAGCGCGAACGCATTTATGACCAACGTTGGTAGAGGACATCGGTGTTGTCGGGAGCGCGTCGCGTGATCCCTGACTGCATTCCTTTCAGCTCCATTCCGCATACCACCAAGCTGTTTTCCGATTATCTTTCTTACGCTCCTGAGTTGAGGCCGTTTTATCCGCATGCGCCGGAGGCGGGGCTGGTGGCGTCGCGCGCGGCGGCGGTTCCGGCGGGAACGAAGATCCACGCGCAGGTTGCCGATGTGCTGGAGCGGCAGAACCGGGCGTGGGGCGCGGGTGAGAAGACGCTCGCAAACATTCAGCGGCTGCGCGAGGGCGCGCACGCCGTGGTGACGGGGCAGCAGGTGGGGTTGTTCGGCGGGCCGTTGCTGTCGCTGCTGAAGGCGGCGTCGGTGCTGGCGCTGGCGAAGCAGATGGAGAGCGCGGGCGTGCCGTGCGTTCCGGTGTTCTGGATGGCGTCGGAAGATCACGACCTCGCGGAGGTGAACCAGGCGCTGCTGCTGGGGAGCGACTATCAACTGACGGCGTTCACGGCGCCCGCGGAGGGGAAGGCGGATTCTCCGGTGGCGTCGGTGCGGTTTGCCCCGGGAACGGGGGAGCTGGTTGAGAAGGCCGCGGAGCTGCTGGGCGATTCCGAGGTGGCGGGTTATTTGCGGGAGAGCTATCGGGAAGGCGAGACGTTTTCGGGCGCGTTTGCCCGGCTCTATACGCGGCTGTTCGGTGGGCATGGGTTGATTCTGCTGGACCCGGCGGATGCGGAGCTGCATCGCATCGCGGCGCCGCTGTTTGTCGAGGCGATTGAGCGGGCGGGCGAGCTGGATGACGCGCTGTTGGCGAGAAATCGGGAGATCACGGCGGCGGGCTATCACGAGCAGGTGAAGGTGACGGCGGAGTCGACTCCGCTGTTTGCGCTGGTGGATGGCGCGCGGGTTCCGGTGCATCGGGCGAACGGCGGGTTCAAGATTCTGAAGAAGCAGCTGGCGAAGGACGAATTGTTGCGGGAGATCGCCGACCGTCCGGAGGAGTTCAATGCCAATGTGCTGCTGCGTCCGGTGCTGCAGGATTATTGGCTGCCGACGCTGGCGTATATCGGCGGGCCGGCGGAGATTGCGTATTTCGCGCAGGTTGGCGTGGTGTACGAGAAGTTGCTGGGGCGGGTGACGCCGATCTTGCCGCGCACGAGCGCGACCTTGCTGGAGCCGAAGATCGAGAAGCTGCTGAATCGATATGGACTGCAACTGCAGGACCTGTTTCATGGCGAGAGGCAGTTGCGCGATGAACTGGCGCCGCGCGCTTTGCCGGTGGAGCTGAAGCTGGATTTCGAGCGCGGACTGCTGGCGGTGGAAGAGGCCATGCAGCGCATCGGCGAGTCGCTGCATAAGCTGGATCCGACGCTGGTGGAGGCGTCGCGGCGGGCGGCCAACAAGATGCGCTATCAGGTGGGGCGGCTGGAGAAACGCGCGGCGCAGGCGGAGTTGCGGAAAGAGAGCCTGCTGACGCGACATGCGGCGCAGATGGAAAACGCGCTGTATCCGGAGCGCACGCTGCAGGAGCGCGAAATTGCGGGAGTGTATTTTCTGGCGCGGTATGGGGTGGGGCTGATCGACCAGCTGATTGAGGCGGCGGCGGCGCGGTGTCCGGAGCATAAGATCGTGCGGGTGGGGTGAGGGAAGTTGGCGGTGGCTGGGGATCGAAGGAAACTGGTAAGGAAGTAATTAGCAATTAGCAATTAGCAATTAGCAATAAGCAACTAGCTAATGCGAAGAGCTGACCGATCCTTCTAATTTTAGATCGTCATGCGGCTGGTGCGGGCGGGTTACAGGCACTCCCCAGCGGCGCGGTTAGGTTGTAAGCTCATCCAAATCTGAAAGAATCTGTGGTGACAAGGCGGGACAACTTTGCTTTGGGACGTGGCGGTCATCGTCGGGTGTATTGGGGCGTCGCTGGCGTTTCTGGTGCTGGTGACGCGCACGTCGGAGGCGCATCAGCGGAAAGAGTCGAACGACTTCACGGGCGCGGTGGTCGCGGTCATCGGAACGACGTATGCGGTCATCCTGGCGTTCATGCTTTCGGGCGTGTGGACGCAGTTCCAGCAGGCGCAAACCAATGCCGAAAAGGAAGCCAATTCGCTGGTGAACATTTGGCGGCTGAGCGAGAACATCGATCCTGCCCAGGGCGGGGAAGTGAGGGCGCTTTGCCTGCAATATGCGCAGACCGCGCTGACGCGGGAATGGCCGGCGATGCATGAGCAAGGGGCGCTGCCGACGGACAACCATGAGGTCGTCGACCAATTATGGAAGGTTGCAGGGCAGAGCGAGGCGCACTCCGGCCTTGACTCGATTGCGAGCTATCAACTGGTGGAAGAGTTGCGGATGTTTACGGAGTATCGGCGCGTCCGGCTGATGCAGAGCCGGGAAGAGTTGCCGGGGATACTGCGGGCCGTTCTGGCGCTGGGCGGAATCATTACGGTGGCGGCGGCATGCTTCTTCGGCGTGCCGAGCTTTCGCTTTCATGTGCTGCAGGTGGCGATACTCAGCCTTCTTGATCTCGCTGGTGCTGGTGGCAATTGCGGACATTGACCGGCCGTACCAGGGATCGGTCGTGGTCCAACCCGATGGCTTCAAACTGGCGCTTCTGACGTTCAGCGGCGGCGCGGATTAAAAGCGCAACGGCGGCTAAAAGCCTGGCGAGGATGCCCGCGGCGAAAAAAAGCCGCCCCGGGGGCGGCTAGAGTCAATCGAGATCCGTGGTGGCTAAAACAGTTTACGGCGGATCGTCCCCGCAATGCCGAGAACGGCAGAGCCGAACATGAGCAGAGTGCCCGGTTCAGGAACCGAGTTTCCCTGACGCAGTTCCGCGATGGCGAAATCGCCGCCATTCAAATCCTCGACGTCGATATGGCTAATCCACTTTCCCGGGGTGTCGTCCTGCAAAGCAAACAGCAATGCTCCCCCAGAACCGTTCACGTCGCGAATAATCGTGGCGATCGGCTGACCGAATTGGTCATTAAACGTCACGCTGATGGTTTCAACCGCGAATGCATCCGGTTCGACTTCCACTCCAACGGTATTATAGCCGCCGGAAATCAGGTGTATGGTGGTGGCTCCGTTGGTGTACAGCACGTTTGGAGTGCAGCTCTCGGTTGCCGGAGGGCAATTCCAAGTGGCCCAACTCCCTGGGACAGACAACTGCACTAGCGGACTGCTGAAGATGAAAGGTCCCAACGAGCTGATCGTGTTACCCGATCCATCTCCACCCCCGTAGTTGATCGTAGAGGGGAGATAGACGCCATCGGTCGGCTGATAGAAGATTGTGTAGGTATCCGCAAACACCGGCAAACTCAGTAACAACACGGCACCTACCGCAAGGATGGTTGAGAGTTTGGCAAGTCGCATGAGAAACCTCCTTATAGAAATGCTGCTGGCAAGAGTCTTTCGTGATGCTGCCGTCACGGGAGAACGTTGAAGCTAGAGTGCGCTGAATAGCGGCACAGCACACAAGGACGGGGGAGACAAGAGAACTGTACTTCCATCCGGCGAAGTCCCGACAAGAATCGACGACGAAAATGTGAAGAGTTCCAAATTGGGAGGCGATCGAATTTGCCAAACAATTCATTGCTTGGCTGCTTGAAGGTGCGGGAGGTGGCGTAACCGCGAGTCGGTCCCTCGGTCGTAGGTCATTTATTGAGGTGGTGGTTGTCATTGACGTGGCGCCCAGAGGTAGTTCAAAGGAGGGTCACAAAATAATGCCGGTCACATAGCGTGACCGGCAACTGCCCGGCTGGGCGGCTTACGGCTGCAGGTCGATTACGGTATCAGAACAGTTTGCGCCGTAACATGCCGGCAAGTCCGAGGATTCCGGTGCCCACGAGGATCAAGCTACCGGGCTCGGGTGTTACCCCCTGGATGTTGAAGGCGAAATCAACGGCCAACGGGCCGCCAACTCCCATGAAGTCCTGATAAGCGACATTGTCGCCCATCATGCCCTCTGCCCAGCCCCACTGCGGCGGGAACACGAGGTCGGGAACCACGGAGAGCCAATATGTGGTCATCGGCATCAGCTTGTACCCGTTGCTTATTAAGTCCATGTCATAACCGCACGTGCCCAAAGGGTAGGTACAGGATTCCATGTAACCAATGTGCGTGACGCTGAAATACTGTGACCAGACCGTACCACCGGGCTGCCCTGCATTGTCGGCATAGAGCGAGATGGTCCATCCGGTAATGGAATTGCCCGACCCGTTCCAATAGCCGCCGTACCACTCTACGTCGTCGAGGATATACGCTGTGGTTAGTGAGTAGATCTGGAAGTTGTCGTAGCTGGTGGCGAAATTGCCGTAACCACCGACGTCGTTCTGCGAGGCGTGAAAGATTCCGTTGAAGACAGGCGGTTGCATATAAAGTTCGACATCAGCAAACGCCGGCGCGCCGCAAAGCAGTATGAGAATAATTACCGTTGCGGCAATGAACAAACGAGCGAAGTGGTTCATTCCCTACCTCCCGTTCCCGCTCCGCTAGCGGCAATTTGCCGAGTAACGGTTGGGGGATTACTGCAGGAACGTCCCAGCTATACCACCGTTCCATCGCGGTGCGGCACGAAAGTTTGAAAAGTATCGCGGAATTCCCGAAGTGGGAGATGCTTTCGATTCCGCGCTTGCCCGCATCTTTGCGCGCACAAAAGAAACCGGCCATCGAGGATGGCCGGCGAGTGTTTCGAATTGATCGATCGATTACTGCTCGAGGGTCGAGACCTCGATGGGCTGCTCGTCTTTTTCGGCGTCTGCGCTGAGGTGCTTGGTGCCGTACTCAAAACCTTTGTCGAAGGCCTTGATGTTGAGCTCGCGGAACGACGGTGGCACGGAATCGGCCACAGCCTGGCGGACGGCTTCGGGTTCGAGGACGTTGGTCACTGCGGCGAAGAATCCGACCATGACGATGTTGAGCACCATGCGCTTGCCGAGTTCCTCGGCCAGACGCGTGGCGGGAACGCCGTACACGCGGACGCCCGGGGGCAGATTTTCCACCCGCACCAGGTCCTGCTCGATGATGAGGAGGCCGTCTTTCTTCAAGTTTGGAGTGAAGAGCGAGTACGCCTCCTGCGACATGGTCACGAGAATGTCGGGCTGGGTGACGTAGGGATAGAGAATCGGCTCATTCGACAGGATGACCTGTGCGCTGCAGGCACCGCCGCGGGCCTCAGGACCGAAAGCCTGGGTCATGGTGGAGTAGCCGTTCTGGAAGATGCAGCCGGCCTTGCCGATCACGATGGCCGACAGGATGACGCCCTGCCCGCCAAATCCGGAGATGCGGATTTCCGTTAGATTTCGCATTCGCATGCCTCTCTTTCTACGTAGCGGTCGCCCAAGCTCTCGTGCATCCGGTCGTGCATCAGATCGCGGTAGTCAGCGCGTTCGCGGTCGACGAACTTGCCGACGATGATGTCGCCCGTCTTGCTGAGCGAGACCTCGCTGGTGGGACAGCCGTTCTTTACCTTGCTGTGTTCCTTGTAGAAGATCATGGTGTCGAGGCCGTCGCCCATCTTGTTGCGGCGCTGATACAGCGTCGGACAAGGGGAGATGACTTCGAGGAAGCAGAAGCCCTTCTTGGTGAACATTTCTTCCATGGCGCGCGCCATCTGGCGAACGTGGAAGGTGGTCCAGCGCGCGACATACACGGCTCCTGCGGCCTCAACCAGGTAAGGCAGGTTGAACGAGGAGTCGTAGGTGCCGTAAGGGTTGGTCGAAGTGATGACTTCGCCCGGCGTGGTGGGCGCCGTCTGTCCGCCTGTCATGGCGTAGATAAGGTTGTTGATGCAGATGACCTTGAGGTCAACATTGCGGCGGGCGGCGTGAATCAGGTGGTTGCCGCCGATGGCGAAGAGGTCGCCGTCACCGGAGTACACCACGACGTTGAGATCGGGGTTCGCCAGCTTGAGTCCGGTAGCGAAGGGCAGCGCACGGCCGTGCGTGGTGTGGAAGGAGTCGAGGTTCACGTAGCCGGCGACGCGGCCGGTGCAACCGATGCCCGAGACAATCGAGAGGTTCTTGACATTGATATTGGCGTCAACCAGGGCGCGGGCGAACGAATTCACGCTGGTGCCGATGCCGCAGCCGGGGCACCAGATGTGCGGGATGCGATCATTGCGCAGGAACGGGTCAGCCACGTTGTTGTGGATGGGAAGAGTCGTCATCGCGCCACCTCCATGATGGCCTGCAGGATTTGTTCAGGCTTGTGAACGCTGCCACCGGCGTGCCCGACGAAGCGGACAGGAACTTCGCCGGCGACGGCGCGCTCGACTTCGCGTACCATCTGGCCGAGGTTGATCTCCACAACTACGATGGCGTTGGTCCGCGCGGCAACTTCCTTCATCTTCTTTTCGGGGAACGGCCACGCGGTAATGAGGCGGAACTTGCCGACCTTGATGCCCTTGTCGCGTGCCATTTCGATGGCGCGCTGAGCAACGCGCGAGGTGATTCCGTACGAAACGACGACAACGTCGGAACCCTCGATCTGGTCTTCTTCGAATAGGCAAATCTTGTCGGCGTTCTTAACGATTTTGTCCTGCAGCCGACGGACCAGCGTGTCTTGAATCGGGGGCGTCATGTTGGGATAGCCGCGCTCGTCGTGGGTCAGTCCGGTGACGTGCACGTTGTAGCCCTGCCCTACGTGAGGCATGTCGGGCACCATATCTTCGCGGGGTTCGTAAGCTTTGAACTCACCGGGAGGAATGGTGGTGTAGCGGCGCGGCGTGACTTCGATCTGGTCGGGTGGAGGGATGACCACCTTTTCGGTCATGTGCCCGACCACTTCATCCATCATGACGAAGACCGGGACGCGATACTGTTCGGAGAAATTGAACGCCTGAATCGTCAGGTCGAAGCACTCTTGCGGAGAGTTCGGGCAGAGGGCGATGACTTCGTAATCGCCATGCGAACCCCATTTCACCTGCATCATGTCGGCCTGTGCAGGAAGCGTGGGCAGTCCGGTGGAGGGACCGCCGCGCTGCACGTTGACGAACACGCAGGGACACTCCGTCATGGCGGCGAGGCCGATGTGCTCCATCATCAGCGAGAAGCCGGGGCCGGAGGTGACGGTGAAAGCTTTGGCCCCGCCCCAGACTGCACCCTGAATGGTGATGGACGCGGCGAGTTCGTCTTCCATCTGGATGAAGGTTCCGCCGACGGTGGGAATGCGCGAGGCGAAGCGCTCGACCACTTCGGTCGAGGGAGTGATGGGATATCCGGCGGAGAAGCGTGCGCCAGCCGCAAGTGCACCTTCGCAGCAGGCATGGTCGCCGTCAAGGAAATGAGAACCGGTGAGAACGCCGGCTGGATCAGCGTGCATCCTGTGCCTCCTTTGCGGTGGGTGCGTCGGCGGCGGGCTGAGATTCTGCTTTTACTTCATTAGGATTTTTGAAGCCGAAGATGGCGAAATCAGGGCAGTACATTCCACAGAGATCGCAGCCGCTGCATTTTTCAGGGTTGACCATGTAGGGTGGGTGATACCCCTTGGCGTTGAAGGCAGAAGAGAGCGCAAGGACGTGGGTCGGGCAGAATTCCACGCAGAAACCACAAGCCTTGCAGCGCTCCACGACGATTTGAACGGATCCTTTTGCCATGCTCTTGTTCCTTAGCGCCGGCGCCGGAGGGCTGATCGCTGAAGATGCAATTACCCCACCATTTTCGCCGTCGCGGATGGAATTACGTTGCGGTTGGGACATCCATCTCGTACCGAACGATAGTTCGATTCTGGGCCACCATATGCCCGAGATGAAGTGACGGCGGTCACAGGGGGACGTGAGGTGGGACACTTTGGGGAGGCAGCGATTAGCAACTGGCAATTAGCAATTTGCGGGCAGGAGGAAGTCTGTCACCACGGAGGCACGGAGGGCACGGATCGGGTAGTCGATTCGCGCGGGCGTTTATGATAAGGCCTGTTTACACCAGTGACCAAGAAATGATGATCACTTTGCTGTTGCTTCCACATGACCGTGTGGTAGGAGTTCTGTCCCTATCGTTGCCAGTGCAATCGACCACACATCTGAAACCAGCTCCCGCTTCGCGAGAATCCTCCCCGTCGCCGCATCTAGCCGCACCAAACCGACAGAGGTCCAGTTTGTGTCCCTTACATCGATCCCGTAGAGTTCCGCACCATCCGCACTAGGTGTCAACTGGGCAAAATGAAACTCGGACGCCAAGTGAGCCTTTATGCTCCCCGTTTGTGGATCGATTAACAGCACGCCTCCTGTAACCCTTCCGCTGCAGCTAGCGCGTCGATCACCCTTGCCCCCGAAAAGTTCGAGCAGAAAGAATCGCCCGCCAGCGCCAAAGATGCCTTCCTCGTGCAGTTGACACTCGGGAGTCACATCGGGAAACTTGATGCTCACTGGCGTTGCCATTACGGAGTCGTCTGCTTTCAAGTGCCATAACTCGCCGTTTGTCTTGCGATGACCGAAAACGTAGTAGTCGCTACCGACACACGCTCCGAGGATTGTGAACCCTTCCGGCAAAGTAAAGCGTCGTACCAGCTTTCGCTCGCTGAAGTCGAACACATCGAGTGTCGGCGTCGGAAAGTTCGAAGCGCCAAATAGTAGGTGTCCGTCAGGAGAGAAGCACATGGCATACCCGCCAGGCGCAATCGAACGCGGAATCGCCGGTTCTCGCTGCAGAGTGTGCGCGTTAAAGGACTCGATGCCAACATTGCCTCGCTGGGTAACTAAGTGATCGCCGTCGGGGGAGACAATGACGGCAGAAATGGGATCGAGGAGTTTCGTCAAATCCAGGGTTTTGAGATCGAGAGCATATAGGGCGCAGCAGCCTTTGAACTCAGGAGCTAAGCCCTCGCGCAGAAACATCATTCCGTCAGTGCCAGTCGCCACTCTGTCAGCTAGAGGCAAGACCTCGATTGTGCCCAAGGTTTGAAGCGTATCACGATCGAGCACTTCGACACGGCCTGCGCGATGCGCGGCAAGCAGCACGGTTCGATCTTGCGCTCGGGCGACAAAGAGCGGCAGGAGAAGCAGAAGTGCTAAGCAAGAGCGCCTCATCTGAACCTCATGCGCAGAGAGCATTTAGCGCGTCCGGCTTTAAGTGTACCTCTGGCCAATTACTGGCGATAAATCGCCTTGTCGCAACTAATCGATTTCAGCGGTAAGCTGAGCACGCCGGTCCCAGTGCGGGCAAAGCACCCCAGGGTTGAAGCCCGTGTTCTTTCAACGGCCGGTTTCACCACGCTGAAGCGTGGTGCTTCCACCGTGAGCTGAAGTACCACAGAAGAAGGCACAGGATGGAGTGCCCGCATGCGCACTCGCACTTGGCCCATTTGTCTCACGGTGACGTGACGGGCCTCACTGCGGGGCTGCCCGCCGGGGAGCAGTATCGTCGCCAGGAGGGAAGGGGTCCCCACATCATGGGTCTAATGACGCTTCTCTTAAAAAATGAAACGAGTCCTCATCCTGGGAGCTGCTGGACGAGATTTTCATAACTTCAACGTAGTTTTTCGCAATCAACCTGAATTTCAAGTAGTCGCCTTCACCGCAACCCAAATCCCCGACATTGCTGGACGACATTATCCGCCGGAACTTGCAGGCGAGGGATACCCGCAGGGCATTCCGATCCTGGAAGAGAACCGGATGGAGGAGATCATTCGCGACGAGCAGGTGGACGTCGCGGTGTTTTCCTACAGCGACGTTGCGTATCCAACCTTGATGCACCTGGCTTCGCGGGCCGTGGCCGCGGGCGCTGATTTCTGGCTGCTGGGCGCGGAACGCACCCAGTTGAAGGCCAAGGTGCCCGTCATCTCGGTGTGCGCCGTGCGTACGGGCTGCGGCAAGAGTCCAGTGTCGCGCCGCATCGCCTCGGAGCTGCGCCGCATGGGATGGAATCCGGTGGTCATTCGGCATCCCATGCCGTACGGCGACCTGAACGCGCAGCGGGCCGAGCGGTTCGGCGACCTTCGCTGGACCTCGAGCGGTTCGAATGCACCATCGAGGAGCGCGAAGAGTACGAGCCGCACATCATGGAAGGCACGACCGTCTATGCGGGCGTGGATTACGAAGACATTCTGCGTCAGGCCGAGAATGAAGGGGACGTCATCCTGTGGGACGGCGGCAACAACGATACGTCGTTCTACAAACCCGACCTCGACATCGTGGTGCTTGACCCGCATCGTCCGGGGCATGAGCTGGCGTACTGGCCGGGCGAGGTGAACTTCCGCAGCGCGCATGTGCTCATCATTAATAAGGTGGATACGGCGAATCCGGATTCTATTGCGATCGTGCGGCAGAATATCGCGCAGTACAATCCGACGGCGCAGGTCATCGAGACGGCGTGCACGGTCACGGTGGAGGACCCTGACCTCGTCAGAGGGAAGCGGGTGCTGGTAGTGGAGGACGGCCCGACGCTGACGCACGGGGAAATGCCGTACGGCGCGGGCGTGGTCGCCGCCAATCGTTTTGGAGCGTCGAAACTGGTCGATCCGCGGCCGTTTGCGGTGGGGTCGATCCAGAAGACGTTCGAGAAGTTCAAGCATCTGGGCAAGGTGCTTCCTGCGATGGGCTACAGCGAAATGCAGCGCCTTGAACTGGAAACGACGATTCGCAGAACTCCCTGCGACGTGGTGCTGGTGGCGACGCCGATTGACCTGGCGAGGGCGATTCGGCTCGACAAGCCCAGCGTGCGCGTGCGCTACGAGGTGGAGGAGGTTGGCAGGCCGGCGATCACCGAACTGCTGGAGCGCTTCACCGAAGAGCACAAGCCGACGGCGGTCCTGGCAGGGAGGTAGCGATGGTTGCCAACGACTTCCTCTCGATTCAGGACTTTACTCCGCAGCAGATATCGCACTTCCTCCACGTCGCGTGTGAGGTGAAGGCCAAGCCCGAGCTATTTGCCAGCGCCTTGAAGGGCAAGACGCTGGCGATGATCTTCGAGAAGCCCTCGCTGCGCACGCGCGTGACGTTTGACGTTGGCATGGAGCAACTCGGCGGACATTCGCTGTATCTCTCGCCGGCTGAGATCAACCTCGGCAAGCGCGAGTCGGTACACGACGTGGCCAAGAACCTGGAACGCATGGTGCAGGGCATCATGATTCGCACCTTCGCCCACGACATTGTGGTGGAGATGGCGAAACATGCGGCCGTGCCGGTCATCAATGGGCTGACGGACTATAGCCATCCCTGCCAGGCGATGGCCGATTACCTGACCATGCTCGAAGTGAAAGGGCAGATCGCCGGGCTGAAGGTCGCCTACATCGGCGACGGCAACAACGTGGCGCGGTCGCTGATGTTTGCGGGCGCGCAACTTGGGGCCAACGTCTGGGTCGCGACGCCTCCGGGCTTTGAGCCGGATGCGGCGTCGGTGGCGTGGACGCGGGAACGGTGCGCGGAAACGCATGGCGCCTGCACCGTGACCAACGATCCGGAGCTGGCGTGCTTCCATGCGGACGTGGTCTACACCGACGTTTGGGCCAGCATGGGGCAGGAAAGCGACACGTCACGGCGGCGGGATGCCTTCCGTCTCTACCAGGTGAACGCGGAGTTATTCGGCCGCGCCAAGCCGGAGGCGATCTTCCTGCACTGTCTGCCGGCGCACCGTGGGGATGAGGTTACCGATGAGGTGATCGACTCGCCGCGGTCGTTCGTGTTCCAGCAGGCGGAGAACCGGCTGCACGCGCAGAAGGCCATCATGCTGGAACTGATGGCCGGTGAACAGGAAGAAGCATCGCACGCTGTAGCAGATCGCGGCGCCATGCTGGAGTTGGTGCGGTAGGGAACGGTTTGGGGCGGTCGAGAGCACCCAGGTTAGCGCCCATAAGGCGGGCGCGAACCTGGGGCACTCGTTCCCCACATTTCCCAGAAGAAGGGAAATGTGGACCACCCAGGCGCGAGGACATCCGTATGACAAAGACTGCGTTAGTTGCAGTTGGCGGCAACTCGCTGATTCGCGCGGGTGAGAAGGGAACCATCGCCGAGCAACTGGCGAACACGCGCCGGACAGCGGCGGCCATCGTCAGACTTGATCCGGCTGGGATACCGGCTGGTCATTACTCACGGGAATGGCCCGCAGGTGGGCGCGCAGTTGTTGCGCTCGGAGCGGGCGTCGGATGTGGCCTACAGCCAGACACTCGACGTATGCGGCGCGGCCAGCCAGGGGGAGATCGGATACCTGCTGGCGCAGTCGCTGCGTAATGAGTTGGCGGCCGCGGGATTGCACGTGCCGGTGGTCAGCCTGGTGACGCAGACGTTGGTGTGGCCGGACGACCCGGCGATGCGGCACCCCTCCAAGCCAATCGGGCCGTTTTACTCGAGGGCTGTCGCCGAAGCGAAACATCGCGAGTTGGGATGGCACATCGTGGAAGACGCGGCGCGCGGCTACCGGCGCGTGGTTCCGTCTCCCGAGCCGATCGAGATCGTTGAGCTGGATGCGATTCGGTCACTCATCGGGCAGGGCGCGCTGGTGGTCTCGGTGGGCGGCGGCGGAGTGCCGGTGATTTCCGAACACGGCGAACTGAGGGGCGTGGAAGCGGTGATAGACAAGGACCGCGCGTCGGCCTTGCTGGCCTCTGAACTCGGCGTGGACTCGTTCATCATTTCGACCGACACTGACTACGTGTACCTGAATTACAAGCGGCCGGGGCAGGTTCCGCTGACAAGGGTCACTGCATGCGCGAGATGAAAAAGCACTTGCGCGACGGCCACTTTCCGCCGGGCAACATGGGGCCGAAGGTGGAGTCGGTGCTGCGCTTCCTGGAGAGCGGGGGCCGCGAGGCGGTGATCACGTCGTTCGAGCACCTGCAGGAAGCGGTGACAGGCGCGGCGGGAACGCATATCGTTCGCGATGACAGTCCGAAACAACGTGAGCGCGACGGCGAATTGGCGCTGGCCGCGAGGTGAGGATCATGCCAACTATGGAGCTATCGACGAAACCGCAACCGGCCAATGCGAGGCGGAGCCACGTGGGACTGCGGCACGTGGTCGAGTCGCAGCAATTCACGGTTCCGCTGCTGATGGAGCTGTTTGACCGCTCGCGGCAGATGGAGCGCATCGTGGCGCGCGGAGGCACGCTCGACTATCAGCACAAGATCCTCGCCAGCCTGTTCTACAGCCGTCAACGCGGACCCGCTTCTGTTTTGAGGCGGCAATGCTGCGGCTGGGCGGGCGCGTCCTCTCGACGGAGCACGCCCAGGCTTTCTCGTCGGAAGTGGAAGGCGAGCAGGTGGAGGACTCGATCCGCATCATCGGCTCGTATTGCGATGCCATCGTTATCCGTCACCACGAGGCCGGAGGCGCCACGCGCGCAGCCAAGGTTTCGCCGGTGCCCATCATCAATGCGGGCGACGGAGACGGCGGGCAGCATCCCACGCAGGCGCTGCTGGACCTCTACACGATCTATCGGGAGCGCCCGATTGACGGCCTGAGCGTGGCGTTTATCGGCGAGTTGGACCGAGGGCGCACCGTCCGTTCACTGGCGTATCTGCTGGCTAAGTTTGAGCGCATGAAGATTTTCTTTGTCAGCCCGCCCGACATGCAAATGAAGCCCGACATTTTGCACTATCTCGATCGCCACGGCGTCCGCTACGAACTGGAATCGGACGTGGATAAGGTGGTTGGCGAAGTGGATGTGGTGTATCAGACGCGCATTCGTCCGGAGCGGGCGGCGTCGATTGCCAAGCCGTTGCGCTATGCCATCGATTCGACCGTACTGCAGACGATGAGGCCCGACGCGATGATTCTGCATCCTCTGCCGCGCACCGTGGAGCTGGACAAGACGGTGGACGATGATCCGCGGGCCATGTATTTTCGCCAGGCGGCGAATGGGCTGTACGTGCGCATGGCGTTGCTGAGCATGTTGCTGGACGGGGAGTGAAAGAGAGCAGCTAGCAACTAGCAATTAGCAACTAGCGAAAAGCGAAAAGCGAAAAGCGAAAAGCCAAAAGCCAAGATCACCCGTACTATAGGAGGCTAGGAATCGATGGAAGCGATCGACGAAATGACTCGAACCAACGAACTCATCACGCTGGAAGAAAAATACGGGGCGCACAACTACCATCCTCTGGATGTGGTGATTGACCGCGCCGAGGGCGTGTGGGTGTACGACGTCGACGGCAAGCGCTATCTCGACTGCCTCGCTTCGTATTCGGCCGTCAACCAGGGGCATTGCCATCCCAAAATCCTGGCCGCCCTGATGGAGCAGGCGCACAAGGTCACGCTTACGTCGCGGGCGTTTCGCAACGACCAGTTGCCGCTGCTACTCCAGCAACTGCACGACCTCACCGGATACGACATGGCCCTGCCCATGAACTCCGGCGCCGAAGCGGTTGAGACGGCGGTGAAGGCGGCGCGCAAGTGGGGCTACAAGGTCAAAGGGATCGCCGACGGCAAGGCAGAGATCATCGTCTGCGCCAACAACTTTCACGGACGCACCACGACCGTCATCAGCTTCTCCAGTGACGAGCAGTATCGCGACGGCTTCGGCCCGTTCACGCCCGGCTTCAAGATCACTCCGTTCGGCGACGCGCACGCGCTGAAAGAGGCCATTACGCCGAATACCTGTGCGTTCCTGGTTGAGCCGATCCAGGGAGAGGCGGGTATCATCATTCCTCCGGCTGGCTTCCTGAAGCTGGCGGCGGAAATTTGTCGCGAGAACGGCGTGCTTTTCATCGCCGACGAAATTCAGGCGGGCTTGGGCCGCACCGGCAAGCTGTTTGCCTTCGAGCACGAGGGCATCCGTCCGGACGCAGTGATCATCGGCAAAGCGCTGTCGGGCGGGTTCTATCCGGTGTCGGCGGTATTGTCGTCGAAAGAAATCCTGGGAGTGTTCCGTCCCGGCGACCACGGCAGCACATTTGGCGGGAATCCGCTCGGCTGTGCGGTGGCGAGAGCCGCATTGCAAGTGCTGGTGGACGAGAACCTGATCGCGAGGTCCGCGGAACTTGGCGGTTACTTCCTCGAAAAGCTGCGGACGTTGCGCAGCCCGCACATCAAAGAAGTACGCGGCAAGGGCTTGTGGATCGCGGTGGAACTGAACAAGCCGGCACGGCCGTTCTGCGAGTCGCTGAAGGAACTTGGTGTGCTCTGCAAAGAGACGCACGACGTAGTCATCCGGATTGCTCCGCCGCTGGTGATCACGCGCGAGGAGATTGACTGGGCGGTGGAACGGATCGCCAAGGTTCTGGTGTAAGCGCTTGTCTCAGAATTGGCTTCGGGCTGCCTCTCAGGCATCCCGTTTCCGCTAAAATTGGGTATTGTCCTCCCTTACCACAACTGCTCCTGAAGTACGGGAACTGGCGAGTGCCCGCACCTCGACCGCGCGCTTCTATCACCCGGAGCTCGACGTCCTGCGCTTCTTCGCGTTCCTCATGGTGTTTCTGCACCACGCGTTTCCGCACGACCCAGGGTTTTGGACGAAGCTCGGCGTGCCGTCGTTTCTGGCCCGCGTGCTGGCAGGGATCGGCGCAACCGGCGCGTTCGGAGTGAGCCTGTTCTTCGTGCTCAGCTCTTATCTCATCACCGAACTCCTACTGCGCGAGAAAGACCTGCTCGGCACCCTCGACATACGTTCGTTTTACATTCGCCGCATCTTGCGCATCTGGCCGCTATATTTTGCGTTCCTTACTCTCGCCATACTTCTGCAATGGATTGTCCCCGGCCAGCACGTGACGTTGCGCGCGGGCATGTGGTTCTCGCTGCTGGCAGGCAACTGGTTCATCGTGTTTCATGGATTTCCTTCGTCGGTAATCTTTCCCTTGTGGAGCGTGTCGATCGAGGAGCAGTTCTACATCACCTGGCCGGCCGTGGTGCGCAAGGTGAGCGAGAACGGCATTCTAATTTGCGCCGGGGTGCTGCTGGCGGCGGCCACCATCGCGCGCGTGTATCTGGGAATGCATCACACATGGGAGAGCAACGTCTGGTGCAACACCTTCGTGCAGCTCGACCCCATTGCGTTAGGAATAATCATGGCCGTGCTGCTGCGTGGCGAGGCCCCGAATTTCTCGCGACTGGCGCGCGTCGCTCTGTTGGCAGCGGGAATCACCGGCCTGGCCCTGGGTAGCATGTACTTCGCCATCAAAAGCGATCCGCTGACGACCATGCGCATCGTGCTGGGGTATCCGTCGGTTGCAATCGGCGGCGCGCTGGTGCTGTTGTCGGTGTTGCGGAGGAGCGATAAGAAAGCCAACCGAGCGCTGGTGTATCTCGGACGGATTTCTTACGGGCTGTACGTCTTCCACATACTGGGTTTGCTGATTTCTGATTACACTGTTCCCAATCAGACGGCGAGCCTGCTGCGCTACACCCTGCGCGTGGCAGTGGCGCTGGCGGCGACGGTTGCGATGTCGGCGATATCATACCGCTGGCTGGAGACGCCGTTCCTCGGACTCAAGCAGCGCTTTACGCACGTGCTTTCGCGTCCGGGCGGATAGAATTTAGCGGCTGCAATAATCCGACTAACGTTTGCTGTCAGGTGATGCCCATGCTTCCAAGTCCCGTGACCGATCTCAGGACGTTCGTTCCCACCAAGGACCCCGAGCTTTCCAGGAAGTTCTACGTCGATCTCGGGTTCACCATCAATTGGAGCAACGACCAGATTGCGGAGCTTCAGATCGGCTCGTTCCGGTTTCTGCTGCAGACGTTCTACGTTGCCGAGCACGCCGGCAATTTCATGATGAGCCTGAGCGTCGAGGATGCGGATGCGTGGTGGGAGCACATTCAGCGTCAGGAACTCGCAAAGAAGTATCCGGGGATCATGTGCCGGCCTCCGCAGATGCAGCCCTGGGGACTTCGGGTGCTGTACGTGAGTGATCCCAGCGGCGTGTTGTGGCACATCAGCGACAATCGCAAGGCGTAAAGGCAGAAATTGAGAAGAAGGAAGAGCTAATACTTCCGCATGTGGATCTCAGTGCCGTTGCGCTCGAAACGGACTTCATCCATCAATTGGTTGATCAGGAAGATTCCGCGGCCGTGGTTGGAATAGACGTTCTCGCCAACCAGCGGATCGGGGACCTGTTTGGGCTCGAATCCGGTGCCGGGGTCGCGAACGATGATGAGCAGCCCGCGTTCTTCATCGCAAGCCACGCAACACTGGACCTTTTTCGTGGGATCGTTATTGCAGCCATGCAGGATGGCGTTGGCCAGGGCCTCGCGGAGCGCGGTTTCAATCTCGAATTCCTTGCCTGCCGCGCAATCCATGCGGCGGGCCATCTCCATAATGCCTTCCACCACGGGACTAATCGCGGTAGGTTCGGCGTTGAGCGTAACCTCGATACGGATCATAAGTTTGTCACGGTCAAACTCAGTCGACGTAGTGCGGCCAGAAGGTTCTAATTGCTCCCCGGAAGGCATCGCTTGCGATACTCTGACAGGAATAAAACAGGTGGTCAAGCACTAATCCTGAATGTGGTGTTTGACTGGCACCTTTGTCCTATATTCGGCGCACGCCTGTAAGATTCGCGTGGTGGGAGAAAGTCACATTTTCATTTTTAACGCGGCGAACGTGCCGGCAATCCAGAGAAAGTTCGAGAGCAGGTTACGAATTACCGTGGCAGCTGATTACAGGGCAGTGCGGCACTGCATCGCCGCGGTGAGGGCGGCTTGGACGTCAGGGGGAGCGGTGCGGACATTGTCGCTTCTGTTGCTGATGCTTACGGTGGCGGGATATGGACAGGCGCAACAAATTACCGTGGCCGCGGCGGCAGACCTGAACAATGCACTTCCCGAACTTGCGAGCCAGTTCGAAGCTGCAACCGGAACGAAGGTTGTGCTGTCGTTCGGCTCGTCGGGCAACCTGTTTTCGCAGATCCAGAACGGCGCGCCCTTTGACCTTTTCTTTTCGGCCGACGAAGACTACCCGCAAAAACTTGCTGCCTCCGGAACGATGGACACAACGACACTGCGTACCTATGCCATCGGGCATCTCGTGATTTGGGTGCCGAACAACTCTGGGCTCGATCCTGAAAAGTCTCAGATGGCGCTGCTGACGCAAGCCTCGGTGCAACGGATTGCGTTGGCCAATCCACAGCATGCCCCGTATGGCCGCGCGGCGATGGCGGCGTTGGAGCATTTCGGAATGAAGGACAAGCTAGCGAGCAAACTCGTGTACGGCGAAAGCGTCAGCCAGGCCGCGCAGTTTGTGCAGTCGGGCAACGCGCAGGCCGGGCTTATCGCGTTGTCGCTGGCCAAGTCGCCGGCCATGGCGGCGTCGGGCAAGTACTGGGAGATTCCTGCCGACGCGTATCCTGCATTACGCCAGGCGGCTGGAGTGGTTTCGACGTCGCAGCAGAAGAAGGCGGCCCGGGCTTTTCTGGACTTTGTGCTGTCCCCCGAAGGCGAGCGGGTCCTGCGGAAGTACGGTCTCACGCCGCCTACAAAACTATGATCCTGCAAGCGCTGTTTCTCACATTGCGGCTGGCGGTAGTTGTCTCAGCAATCCTCATGGCGATTGCGTTGCCGCTGGGGTACTGGCTGGCGACATCGCGCTGGCGCGGAAAGTTTCTGGTGGACGCGCTGGTGGCGCTGCCCATCGTGCTGCCGCCCACAGTGCTCGGGTTCTATGTGCTGACGGCCATTGGCCCGATGAGTCCGGTTGGACGCTGGTATCACGGCTTGACGGGCGGCAACCTGGCCTTTACTTTCCGCGGGCTGGTCGTGGGATCGGTGCTCTACAGCCTGCCGTTCGCGGTGCAGCCCACCGCCGCCGCGTTCTCGTCGGTGGACCGCAAGCTGCTTGACGCGTCGGCGACACTGGGAGCTTCACGGTGGCGAACCTTCTGGCGCGTCATGCTTCCGCTGGGCATGCCGGGCGTGCTCACCGGACTGGTGCTGAGCTTCGCGCACACCCTCGGTGAGTTTGGCGTCGTGCTGATGATTGGCGGTAACATCCCCGGTGCCACGCAGACGGTTTCCATCCTCATCTACGACCAGGTCGAGGCGCTGAACTACGCTGTGGCCAACCAAACGGCGCTCCTGCTGCTGGTTTCCTGTTTTGTTTTGCTGCTTGTGTTGTATGGACTCCGGCGCAAAGACGGCTGGGGGCTGTGGGGATGGCAGTGAGCAACTCGGAGGCAATCCTCAGCGTGCGCCTGCAAAAGCGCGTTGAGCACGATACGAGCGCCGGCTCAGCCTTCCTGCTCGACGTAGATTTCTCGGTTAGTGCCGGTCTGACGGTGCTGTTTGGCGCGTCGGGCGCAGGCAAGACCACGATTCTCGACTGCGTTGCCGGATTGCAGAAAGCTGATTCGGGCTGCATCGCGATTGGGGCAGTGGAGTTGTTCGATGCCGACGGGAAGATCAACGTTCCAACTCGCGCTCGCCAGGTCGGGTACCTGTTTCAGACGCAGGCGCTTTTCCCCCACATGACGGGACGGCAGAACATCGAGTATGGATTGGCGACGCTGCCGGCGGAAGAGCGGGCACGGCGCGTCCGCGAGGTTGGCGAGTCATTCGGCATCTTGCCGATTCTCGACCGGCGGCCATCGCAAATGTCAGGTGGCGAAAGACAGCGAGTGGCGCTGGCGCGGGCGTTGGTGACACGGCCTCGCACGTTGCTGCTCGACGAGCCCTTGACCGCGTTGGATGCCGTCACCAAGTCGAAGATCGTTGACGACTTGCGGCGATGGATTGCCGCCCACGCCGTTCCGGTGTTGTATGTCACACACGTTCGCGAAGAGGTTTTCGCTTTGAGCGACCGCGTACTGGTGCTGGAGGCGGGAAGGATCGTGGCGGATGGTACTCCCCACGAAGTGCTGAGCCGGCCGCAGTTCGAGTCGGTGGCGCAACTGGCGGGTTTCGAAAACATTCTGGATTGCCGGGTTGTCGCGTCTCACCCGGAGCAGGGAACCATGACCTGCGCGGTTGGAGCCTCGGGCCTCACCCTGGAGGCGCCGCTGACGCGGCTCGCGGCAGGAACCGACGTACGCGTGGGCATTCGTGCCGGGGACATCCTCGTGTCATCCGCGCAACCTGTCGGCCTCAGCGCCCGCAACGTCCTCGAAGGACGAATCGTCTCGCTGCGGCGGCAGGATGCTACTGTCATCGCCGACGTGGACTGCGGCGCACAGTTCGTCGTCCACCTGACTCCAGCGGCCCGCGAGGCGCTGGGGTTGGAAGCTCGGCAAGTCCGTCTGGCTGGTGGTAAAGACGTACTCCTGCCACGTCTTGCAGTAGCGCCGGGCGGCTGCACGTACTCGCGCATCTTTATCTCTTCCGCCCACTCACGTTCACCGCTCACGTCGGCCTGTGATGAGGCTCACTGCGGCTTTGTGCGCTCGGTTCATACTGGAGTTGTTGACGGCTGCTCCCGTCCCGGACTGGCAAAACCAGTTCGCCAGCGAAGCCAACCTGGTGTATCAGCTTGCAGTCGAGCCTGGCTTTAGCGGCGCGCAGCACGTCCCAAGCGGAGGTGTGAGGCAATGGCAACGGTAGTCGATCCCGACGTCAAAGAACCCGGAAGTTCCCCTAACAGCACCGAGTATCACGAGCCGGAGTTGTTCGCCGCCGAAGTCGAAATGGAGAGAAAATCCTCCAGTGTCGGCGTATTCATCATGGTGGCCGCACTGCTGGGAGTCGTGGGCGGCACGATTTTCTATTTCGTCAAGACGGCGCGCGAAGTGCTGTCCGTACCCGTGGCCACGGCTTCGGTCCACGAAATCATGAAGAACCAGGCCGGAGGCAAGCTCGAGTTTAGCGTCGGCAATGTCGTCTCCAGCGTGAACGAGAAGCCCAACGATCCGCACTACAAGTTGCTGGTCAAGGCCGGCATTCTGACCGTGAAGCAGAAGAGCTACAACACGATCATTGCCGCTCTGACCCCGGCGGGCGAAAAGCTGCTGGCCGACATCCCGGGTGTTGAGAAGGGCAAGAACGCCGATGGCAACGTGACCTACTCGGTCCCGCTGGCCGAGCGCCAGATCGTGCAGATTGACAAAATCACCATGATCAAACCCCACCTGGCGCGCGTGGACTACACCTGGAAGTGGGTCCCCAACCGGCTGGGCAAGGACTTCGACGCCTCCGGCGCTCTGGTCCACGAATTCAATACCTGGGACCGGGGAACACTCATCAAGGACCACGGAGTCGATTTCTACAGCGCCGCGCCCTCCAAGGTCAGCATCGTGTTGATGGAGACCAAAGACGGGGTCTGGAAGCCCTACGTAGAGTAAAGAAATTCGCGGGCAATCGCCGCGTTTACCGAAGTGATTTAGGGAGGAGTCCTCGCTCCTCCCATTTTTGTTTTTCGAAAGACTGGAGTCCTGTACGATTCGCCGAATGCCACCGCACAGAGTACCAACCCCAATCAGGTAACTTACAATCGAGAGATACGAGAAAGGTTTCGCGCCGCCGCATGGGACTGCTGCAATCAGACCGGCTACCTTCCGCCAAGAACCACGTGGTGCGCTGCATCGTGTGCGGCGAGATCGACCCGGCGCTTGCCGTGGACTTCCGCTGCACCCATTGCGGTGAGCTGATGGAAGTCGAGTTCACGGGCTGGTCATCGGGCGCGGCGCCCGATCCGGCCTCGCTGCGAACGCTGTGGCGCGAGCGCAGAATGTCGAACCTTCCGCTTGACGCCAGCGGTGTCTGGCGCTTTCGCGAAGTGCTGCCCGTACTCGACGACTGGTCTCATGCCATTACCCTGCGCGAGGGGAACACTCCGCTCTACGACCTGCCGCGTTGCGCGCGCTCCGCTAGCGTGGAGCGACTTCAGGCCAAGCATCAGGGCATGAACCCCACCGGCTCGTTCAAAGACACGGGAATGACGTGCGCCATCTCGTTTGCCTGGCAGAACAAATTCAAGTGGGTCGCGTGCGCCTCCACCGGCAACACCTCGGCGTCGATGGCGGCCTACGCCGCGCGCGGAGGCATGCGCAGCCTCGTGGTCATTCCCGAGGGCAAGATCGCCTGGGGCAAGCTCTCGCAGTCACTCGACTACGGCGCGCTGACCTGCCAACTCCGCACCGACTTCGACGGCTGCGTGCGCGTGCTCGACGACATCATCCGCCGCTATCCGATTTACCTGCTGAACTCCGTCAATCCCTATCGTCTCGAAGGCCAGAAGACCGCCGCGATCGAACTGCTGGAACAACTCGATTGGCAGGTGCCCGATCACGTCATCGTTCCCGGCGGCAACCTCGGCAATAACTCTGCACTCGGCAAAGCGTTCCTCGAGATGAAGCGCCTCGGCGTAGTTGACGCTCTGCCAAAGATCACCGTTATTCAGGCAGAAGGCGCCAACCCGCTCTATCGCACCATTCACGAAAAAGGCGGCAAGGAACTGGTTCCGGTCGAAGCCGAAACCCTGGCGACCGCGATTCGCATCGGCAATCCTGCATCGTGGCGCAAATCGCTGCGCGTGATCGAGGCGACGGGAGGCTGCGTCGAGCAAGTTAGCGAAGCCGAGATCGCCGTGGCCAAAGCGGAGATCGGCGCCGACGGAGTGGGTTGCGAGCCCGCCTCAGCCGTCACGCTCGCCGGTCTGAAGAAGCTGGTGAAGTCCGGATTCGTCAAACTCAGCGAGTCCGTCGTGCTCATCCTCACCGGCCATGTGCTGAAAGATCCGGAGTACACCATCCAGTTCCATCGTGGCGATCTCTCGGTCCCGCGCATGGCCGACGCCGACTTCCGCGCCTTGACCGCACCGCAGCGCAAGGCGCCGATCGTGCTCGACGCCAGTCCCGACGCCGTTCTGCGCGCGCTCGAAGCCTTCGACGCGGAGGCCCGGCACCATGGCTGATTCCCCCAGCCCCGGTGGCATGCCTTTCCGCATGTTCTTGCCCGCCACCTCGGCCAACCTCGGTCCCGCCTTCGATGCCGCTGCTCTTGCCTTCGACTTCGGCTTGCGCATCGAAGCCACTCCGGCGAATGAGTTCTCCATCGACGCCCACGGCCGCAACGCCGACCTCTGCGGCAAGATGCCCAACAACCTCATCGTCGACACCTACTCAAAGCTGCTGGAACGCGAAGGCAAGCCGGTAGTGCCTCTGGCCATTCGCCTCGACAACGACATTCCTCTGGGCATGGGCTGCGGCTCGTCGGCGGCTGCGGTGTTGGCCAGCGTTGCCATGGCCGCTTCGTTTGGCGCGCTCGATTGGGACGGCGATCGCATCGTCTCCGAGGCCTCAGTGTGCGAAGGACACCCCGACAACGTCGCCGCCTGTTGGCACGGCGGCGTGGTGTTGGCGCGTACCACCTCGGGCGTCGTGCGCGAGGGCGTTCCCGCCATCGACGTTTTGCCCATCCCGGTTGCCGCCGACTGGCCGCTGCTGGTCGCCATCCCCGACACGCCTCTCGCCACTTCCGAGGCGCGCCGCGTGCTCCCTCGCCTTTACAGTCGCGTCGATCTCATCCACAACGTGCAGAGTGCGATGCTGCTCGTGCTCGCCTTCAGCCAGGGCCGCGGAGAATGGCTGGCCGAAGCCCTCAGCGATCGCGTGCATCATCCCTATCGCGCGCAACTCTGTCCGTTGCTGCCTGCGTTAACCGTCTTGTCGGGGAGCAAAGGCGTGAATGGAGTTGCTCTCAGCGGCGCCGGTCCTTCGGTGCTCATGTTCCTGCAGGAAGGTGTGGACCGTGACGAGCTCGAGCAGCGGGTTGAAGGCTACTTGTTCAGCAAAGGCATGGCCGCCGAACTCCGCTTCACCACGATTGCGGCCGCCGGCGCGAAACACACCTTCGGCATCTCTACACCGGCGATGGGGTGACCCGCACGATTGCAGCGCTCAGTGGTGAATGAGGGTCAGCCATAGCAATCCAAACGCCAGCGTCGCCACGGTGACCGGCACACCCGTTTTTAGGTAGTCGAGAAAGCTCACATGCGTCACCGTGCGCGCCTTTTCGACCACAATGATGTTGGCTACAGAACCGGTGATGGTCAGGTTGCCCGCCAGAGTGCTCGACATGGCCAGCAGCAGCCACATCGCGTGCGGATCATTGAATCGCGGCACCAGGTTCTTCAGCAGCATGACGGACGGAACGTTGCTCACCAGGTTAGAGAGCACCACGACCATGGTGGTGAACGTAAGCTGATGGTGCAGGTTCAGCCGCTCGGCGTAGCGCAGCAGTTCATGGGTGACTCCGGCCTGTTCGGCGCCGCCGATTATCAAAAACAGTCCCACGAACAGCACCAGCAGCGACCAGTCCACGTCGCCGTATATTTCCCGCGGTTCGCGCGTGCGGCGGACCAGCAGCAGCGCGCCGCCCGCTGCTGCCACTAACGGTGGGGGAAACCCGAGCAGAAAACCAACCAGCACTGCAACAGTCACCGCAAGCGGCCACATCAGCACTGCTGTCGGGCGCACCAAGGTTGTCTCAGGCTCGGCAGTGGAGGCCTGCGGCTCCGCAGCCCGCGCGGGCCCGGGGAAGTGTATCCAGTGGATCAGTCCCCAATCGAGGACGAGCCCCATCAACGCCACGGGTCCCAGGGCGGCGAGAAAATGAAGGTAGCTGATGCCCGACAGTGATCCAATCAGCATGTTCTGCGGGTTCCCCGTGATGGTGGCCACGCCGCCGATGTTCGACGCCGTCGCCAGCGCCAGCAGATACGGCAATGGCCGCACTCGCATTTGCTTGCAGATATTCAGCACCAGCGGAGCCATGAACAGGCAGACCACATCGTTCACCAGGAATGCCGAGAGGATGCCGCTGGTAAAGATCACTCCCGGTAGTAGCTGTCCGGGATTGAGATGTCGTATGACGCGCTCGCTTACCCAGTCAAAAAATCCCGCAAGATGCAGGCTGGCGACAATCAGCATCATGGCGAACAGCAGGACCAGCGTGCTGAAATTGATGCTCGCAATCGCCGCTTGCGGTGTGAGCAGGCGGCATACGAACATCAGCACCGCCCCAACCACCGCCATCGCCGGACGATCGATCCGCGTGCCCGGAAACCGCCCGAACGCGAACACCAGGTAGCTGGCAAGAAAGATCGTCCAGCCTGCGGCGATCTGCCAATGATCAGCGACTTGTCCGGCAACGAGTGTCATTCAAACGGGTCCTCGGTTGGCGTAACGCCTTACCAATGTACGATAAGCACAGGAGATGGCGGCCCGATTCGCTTCGGTGTTTTATGGGTTCTGCGTCAGTTGAGGGAAGCGGCTTGGCTACCAGCTCGACGGCAGCGACTCGCTCAGTTCCGTCGTCAGCGCCCACTCAATCTCGCGCTGCTGGTCTCGGGTGAGCTTCATCCCGCCTGAAGTGAGGTAGAAAACGTCATGGGCGACGGCGCCTTCGGTGTCGATGAGCGCAATCTCGATGCTGCAGCCTTCTGCCGCCAGCGTCGAACTGATGGTGTAGAGCAACCCCGGACGGTCCTGGGTCGTGACTTCCAGCAGGGTGCTGGTCGGCGAAGATTCGTCGTCGTAACGCAGGTGCGTTTCGACCTTCAGCTTGGGAGGCTTGGTATCGGCGCGCAGGCGGGGCTCCAGCAGTCGTTCCAGTGGCGATTCGCCGTTCAGGATCGCAATCACCGACCGCTTGAAACGCTCGCGCTCCGACGGATTCAACTCCAGCGTCCGGAAGCGGTCCTTGAAGAAGAGGCTGTCCACGATGACGCCAGCTTCGTTCGAGAGCGCGCTGGCCTTGGTGATGTCCATGCCCCAGCCGTAGAGAATTCCTGCCAGCCTCGAGAACAACCCGGGCCGGTCCTTGGTGACCACGGTCAGCTCGTGCTGTTCGCGGGCCTGCCGCAGCGACAACTGCACCGGATCGTTGCGCAAGCGGTTCGCCATCTCAAAGTGACTAATCACCTGTTCCGGCGAGAACGACAGCAGATAGCGCTGCGGCAGCCCGTCCAGAAACTTCAGGAACTGCGAACGGCCTTTGGGCAGCAGCGCGGCGATGCGTTCCACCTGTTGGGTGGAAGCCTTTGCGTGCACGCGCTCTTCGTCCACGCTGCGGTCAAAGTAGTTGGCAGTGGCGATGTAGAGCTGCCACAGGTTTTCGGCTTTCCATGGCGTCAGCGCCTCAGGATTGACCGCCTTGATATCTGCCAGCGTCATCAGCGTGAGCATCTTCAGGCGCTCGGTGGTTTCCATCTTCCCGGCCAGCTCGCGGACTGTCTCTGGATCGTAGATATCTCGCCGGCGCAACGTCGACGACACTTCCAGATGGCTGGAAATCAGGAACCCGACGGTCTTGGCATCGTCGGTGCTCAGGCCCAGGCGCTCCACCGCCGCCAGCGCCAGTTGCAGGCTGCCGTGGACGTGGTCGCTGCCTGCCAGCCCCTTGCCGGTGTCGTGGAACAGCAGCGCAAGGAACAATAACTCCGGCCTCTCCAACTCAGTGAAGAGTGCCGCGAACGGCTGTAGCCATTCGACGTCGTTCTTGCGCAACTGATGCAGCGCGTCAATGGCGAGAAACGTATGCTCATCGACCGTGTAGCGATGGTAAAGATCGCGCAGCACCAGCGAGTCGATGGTTTCGAACTCGGGAATCGCCAACGTCAGCAAGTGCAGCGAATGCATGGCGCGCAACGCCTCGGCTGCATCAGGTTGAACCAGCAATTCGCGGAGATAGGTCCACAACCGCGCGTCCTGCGGCATGGTGTCGTGCAAGGCGCGCCGCGCATTGTTGAGCCGCCGCTCGGTCTCCATCGCAAGTTTCACGCCATGACGCGCCACGAAAATGAAAAGCCGCAACACGACTTCCGGGTCGCGCGCTCCCGCGGCCTGCTGGATGTAAGCTCGCCGGTCCACCACCGAGAATTCGTCATTCGATGCCCCCGAACGCCAGCGCCGGAACGACCGCACCAGCGCCGAACGCGAGGTGGCTGCCTGGTCGAGCAATTGCGTCACGTTGCGGTAGATCGTCTTGGCGTGGCGGAAATACAGCCGCATCCACTCGGCCGAGGAAAGCGGTCCGTCCGGGCTGCCGATGCCGCGGCCAGCGAGGTCATCCTGCGCCTCCCACGACACCACGTTTTCGTCGCGTCCGCTGCGGTAGTGCAGGTAACACCGCGCCGACGAGAGGAATTCCATCGCTTCTTCCACCGCGTGTTCGTCGGTGTCAGATTGGATCTGTAACGATTCTGGCCACGCCCGGTTTGCCGCCAGTTCGTTGATCAGGGCGATCCAGCGCGTGACCTGAAAATCCCGCAACCCACCCGGGCCGTCTTTCAGGTTGGGTTCGAGATGGAAAATCGTCTGTCCAAATTTTGCGTGACGATTGTTGCTCACTTCGGTGAGGCGCTGCACCAGCACGCCCGATTCGCGCGCCACAAGTTGCGGTACCACCTTGTCGCGCAACCGCGCGAACAGCCGCTCGTCGCCGATCAGCGCGCGGCAGTCGAGCAGGGAAATGGTGAACTCGACGTTTTCCTGATCGAAGCGACCGCAGTCGTCAAGAGTGCGCGTGGTGGAGCTCACCCTTAGCCCGCTGTCCCACAACTCCTGGCAGATGACGCGCACCGGATCTTTCGCGCGCGAACGCAGTGCCTCATTTTCGCAAAGGAAGAGCAGGTCGATGTCCGACTGCGGGTACAACGCTCGCCGCCCATAACCTCCCAGCGCGACCAGCGTGTAACCGTCGATCGAGTGGAGCGCCGCCTGTTGCGCCCAAAGCTGGACCAGCAGTTTGTCGACCACCTGGCTGCGGTCCTGAATGCACGCGCGACCTGATCCGTTGGCTTCAAAATCCCGCCGGACGCGCTCAGCTTCTTCACGGTAGTAATTGCGAAGGGCGGGATCGGAGGCGGGGGTGGACATATTCAATCCGGAATGTGTGGAGCGCAGCACTGGATGTCGATTGTCCATACAGTAACCAGCAAACCGACAGGCTAGGTACTACTTAACAACCTTCGATCGCATGGATTTCGGGCGGACAGGGGCCCTCGAAACACCCCTCAAAGGCGTTATTATAAAAGTTATAATTTAGCTCTAAAACACCAACGCGCCGGCTGCGTTGGTCTAGTGCTTCTGGTGGTTGATCTAGGAATACAAGCTTTTTACCGGTTTGGGAAATTCAAACTATTTATGCCGGGTATCGGCTGCCGTTATCTGCCAGTCGCAGATTGTAACAATGGCGTATCTTATGGGCTTGCAAGGAGTTCGCGGCTCGGTTCAAGGCTGCTGATGCATCTGGGTGAGCCGCTCGCAGGCATCGGCCAAGTCGGAATCGGTCTTGGCAAAGCAGAACCGCAGCAGATGATCGCCCCGCCCCCCTTGGAAGAAGGCCTCGCCCGGCACGCTGGCGATGCCCGTTAAGTGCAATAGATTCATCGCTTTCTCTATACTTCCGTCGCCTGGTACCACCGCTGCATCGGCCAGCACGTAGTACGCGCCCGCTGGCACGCTCGGCTCCATCCCCGCCACGCGCAGCGCCTCGCAGATCATCTGGCGCTTGTGCTGGTAGTCCCGGATCAGGTCTGTGTAGAACGAATCCGGCAACAATTCGAGCCCCGCGGCTGCCCCATGTTGGAACGGCGATGGCGCGCAAACATATGTCAAATCATGGAAATAGCTGATGGCCGGCGTCCACCGCGCTGACGCCTGCACGTATCCCACCCGCCATCCCGTGATGCTGAAAACTTTGGAAAATCCCGAAATCGTAATTGTCCGATCAGCGACCCCAGGCAAGGAAGCCGGGCTAATGTGGCGCTGCCCGTCATAGACGAAATGCTCATAAATTTCATCGGTAAAGATAAACAGGTCGTAGCGGCGCGCCACCTCCGCAATCTGTTCCAACTCTTTCAATGAAAACAGCTTACCCGAAGGATTAGCGGGCGTATTGACCACGATTCCGCGGGTCTTCGGCGTAATCGCCGCCACCAGCCGATCGGCTACGAGCACATAGTCCGGCGGGTCGAGCGAGACCAGCACTGGCTTCAAATACTGCCCCACCAACGTCGCGTGGTGGTAGCCGTAGTAAGGTTCGAACAGAATCACTTCATCGCCCGGGTTCAACAGCGCGCGGCAAGCCGAATCGAATCCTCCTGTGACTCCCGATGTAACCACGATTTCGGTTTCCGGATCGGCCGTTATCCCGTTCTGCCGCAGCAGCTTAGCGGCAATAGCCTGACGCAGCCGGCCTATGCCGTCGGCGCGCGTGTACTGGTTCTTCCCCGCCTCAATAGCCGTCTCGGCCGCCTGCCTGACCACAGCCGGAACCTCGGTGTCGCAAACTCCCTGCGCCAGGTTGACCCCACCCACTTTTTCGCACTCAACCGACATGGTTCGGATCGTGGACTGCACGATCCGGCCGGCAATATCACTCAGTCCCAACATGGGAAACGCCTCCCGCGCGCGTTTCCCCAGTGTGCCACAAGCATGGCGCCGGCACGCCGTTCGACAACGAAATGACCCTGTTGCCTGCAAGTGTGTAGTGCCCGCGCTGCGAACGCGGTAGTATCGTCACACTTTCGGGTGGGCTGCCGTAGCAGTTTCGTTCCGTTTCGGTACGACTCTGGAGCCAAGAACACCGCGATGTTCGCTTATCACAAACAGGTGTGACTTTCGTCGTTGTCAGTTGGCAGGAAGGGGGTAGAATAGAAATGGAATTGAAAATGATTTTCAACTTCATATTCGGACGCAAGCGGCACCGCAATCCTAATCCCAGTCTTCTGGCCGACCTGCACGTCGGGGAGCGCGCCATCGTACGCGAACTTGAAATGGACCACCCGGTTGCCGAACACCTGATGAACCTGGGCTTCGTGCCCGGCCTGGAAGTGAGCGTGGAGCGCAGCGGCCCAGGCGGCGATCCGCGCGTCTATCGCGTCGAGGGGACCGAAGTCGCCATCCGCCGTGAGCTGTCCCGTCACATTCACGTGTCGCTGATCGGCGCACCGGCGTTCGGTGATTAGCACCTCGAAGGAGCGGCGGTGACCTGTCATCCGGTGGCACTTCCAGAGAACTCGGGCGTCGCCACTTCCTATCGGACAGTCGCCGTCATCGGTCCTCCCAACTCCGGCAAGACCACTCTCTACAACCGCCTGACGGGGCTGCGACAGAAGGTGGGCAATTTCCCCGGCGTCACCGTAGAGCACCACATCGGCTTCATCAAGAATCGCGACGGCGAGGAAGTTGCGCTGGTTGACCTTCCCGGCATTTACAGTCTTACGCCCAAGTCTGAAGACGAGCGCGTGTCGGTGGATGTGCTGCAAGGCCGCATGCCAGGCATGGCGCGGCCCGACGCTGTCATCGTTGTGCTGAACGTGAACAACCTGCACACGCATCTCGTGCTGGCCGGCCGGGTGATTGCCCTCGGACTACCGACCCTGGTGCTGCTCAACATGGCCGACGAACTGCACAAGCAGAACGGCGGGGTCGATGCGCTCGAAATGGCCCGCCAATTGGGAACGCCGGTTGCGCTGGTGAGCGCGACCACAGGCGCAGGCCTGGAGGCGGTCGCGAACTTTTTATCAGCCTCGTCCCCGGTTCCCGAACCGCTGGAACTCCCTGTCATCGGCAGCACCCGCAGTGTGCGCGAGTGGGCGGTGCGGGTGGGCGAGAACGCCAACTACCGCCGCCCGGCAACTCCGGTCTGGACAACCCGGCTCGACAACATTTTTCTGCACCGCGTATGGGGACCGCTCATCTTCATCGGGGTCGTCGTTGCGGTTTTCCAGATGATCTTCGCAGCAGGGAAGCCGCTGCAGGACCTCTTGCAGCGTGGGCTCGATTCCTCGGGCGCGTGGATGGGAGGCATGCTGTCTAATGGGCTGCTCCGCTCGCTGGTCGTGAACGGCGTGTGGAAGGGCACCGGCTCGGTGCTGGTCTTCCTGCCGCAAATTCTCCTCCTGTTCCTGATGATTGGAATTTTGGAAGACTCCGGTTACCTGGCGCGGGCCGCGGTCATCGCCGATCGCACCATGTCGCGCGTCGGGCTCAACGGCAAGAGTTTCATTCCGCTGCTTTCGGCTTATGCTTGCGCAGTTCCGGCGATCATGGCGACGCGTACTATCGAGAGCAAGCGCGACCGCATCGCGACCATTTTGATTGCGCCATTCATGACCTGCTCGGCGCGGTTGCCGGTTTACACCATGGTGATCGCGGCATTTATTCCCGGCACTGCGCTGCTCGGGCCGTTCCTCAGCGCGCGCGCTGCGGCCATGCTGGGACTCTACGTACTGGGATTCCTGATGGCGATTCTCACCGCCGCTCTCTTGAAATCAACGGTATTGAAGAGCAAAGACGCGCCCTTCATCATGGAAATGCCTCCTTACCGGTGGCCGACCCTGCCCACTCTTGCCCTGCGATTGGTCGATCGTGGCAAGGCGTTCCTCTATCGCGCGGGCACCGTGATAATGCTGGTGTCGCTGCTGCTGTGGGCCGCAACGAACTTTCCCATGCACAACGGCCAGCCTCCGGCGATTCAAGACAGCGTGGTGGCGTCGGTCGGGCATTTCATCGAGCCGGTGATTCGCCCGCTGGGATTCGACTGGAAGATCGGCGTCGGACTAGTGACCTCACTGGCGGCGCGCGAAGTCATCATCGCCACCCTGGGCACGCTGAACGGCATCGATGCGCAAGTGCACTCATTTGATCTGCAAGCGGCGCTGCAGCATGAGCTCAATCTGGCGGGCGCGGTGGCGTTGCTGGTGTTCTTTGCCTTCGCGATGCAGTGCATGTCAACGCTGGCCGTGGTGCGTCGCGAGACCAACAGTTGGAAGTGGCCCGTCGCGCAGTTTGCCTACATGACAGTCGTGGCGTATGTCGCCGCGTACGCAGCGCATCGCATCACCGGCTTTTTGATGCACTGAGGTTCCGGGTTGGGAGTAAAATCTCCCCATCAGATGTTCTATGGCTACGCTTCAAAACTCGCTTGCCGATTATCTTCGTACCAGCTACCGGCCGGACTGCGACTACGTTGATGGGGAAGTGCAGGAGCGCAACTTGGGAGAGTTCGATCACGCCGCAATTCAGGGTTTGTTGATCCTTTGGTTTGGCCAGCATCGTCGTGAATGGAACCTCCGGGTGCTGCCGGAAATTCGCATCCGGGTCGCCGAAAGCCGGGTGAGAATTGCTGACGTGTGCCTGATGTCGAGCGGCCAGCCGGTAGAACAAGTTCTGACCAAACCTCCGCTTGCGGTGATTGAGATACTCTCGCCGGAAGACCGCATTTCGCGCTACAACGAACGGCTGGCCGACTACCGCCAGATGGGCATTCCTAATGTCTGGGTGATCGATCCCGCTAACCGAGTGGGGTACGACTGCAGCACGGCTGCCTGGTTGCCGGTGGAGGAATTTCGCGTGGCTGGAACGCCTATAGCCCTTCCGCTGGTTGATTTGTGGAGCGAGCTGGAGGCGAACCACTGAATGTTAACGCTCTGTCGGCTCGCCGACTAACTGGCAGATGTATCCTGGCAACACTTCTCCCGCCTTGCCCTCCAGCACTTCATCAAAATACGCCCGGTTTGCCGGCTCTTCCGGCCCGACGTAAATGGTGCGGGAGCGGTTACGCCGTGCCATTCTGACAAAGCTTGCTGCCGGCTCCACGACACCCGAGCTGCCGACCACGAGCACGACCGTGGCTGCGCCGAGCTGGTGCAGCACCAAGTCCATCTCGAAAGGGACTTCGCCGAACCAGCAGATATGTGGGCGGACCAGCCCGCCGCACTCTCGGCACGCCGGAATTTCTTCGCGCGTTCGATAGGGGTTGCGATCCTCGAACGGCGCAGAGTTGCACTCTGCATTCGAGCAGCGAGACTGCATGATTCGTCCATGCATATGCACGACGCGCCGCGAGCCAGCCTGTTCGTGAAGCGAGTCCACATTCTGCGTGCAAAGAAACAGGCGGTCGGCGAGCGCTAGTTCGAGCTCGGCGAGTGCGAAATGTCCGGCGTTGGGGACCACCGTTTGATGCCGCTGCCGACGTTCCGAATAGAACTGCCACACCAATTCGGGATCAGCGGCGAAGGCTTCGGGCGTGGCAACGTCTTCGACGCGGTAGCCGCGCCACAGACCGTTCACGCCGCGAAATGTAGGTAACCCGCTTTCGGCACTTACTCCGGCGCCGGTAAGAACGAAGACCCGGTCTTGCGCTGACAGCTTTTCAGCCATTACTGGCCCGCGCCGCCGCCCTTCAGATACTTGTCGAACCACGCCACGGTGCGGCGAAGCGCATCAATCTGGTTCTCACGCTTGGCGAAGCCGTGGCCTTCGGCCGGGTAATAGTGCGCGTCCACCGTGCGGCCTTCCTTCTTGAGGATGTCGTATACCTGCTCCGCCTCTTCCTTGGGCACGCGAATATCGTTCTCGCCCTGGAGAATCAGGAGTGGCGCCTTCTCGTCGCGGATGTACTTGATCGGCGAAGTCGCTTCATACACTGCCTTATCTTTCACCGGATCGCCGAGCAGCGACTTTTCATACTCCTGCAGGAACGGGTCTTCATGTTGCAGCATGGTGTACCAGTCGATGATGCCGAACAGCTCGACGCCGGCAGCCCAGACGTCAGGCGTCTTGCCGATGGCCATGAGCGTCATGAATCCGCCGTAGGAACCGCCGGTAATGCCGATCTTCTTCGCGTCAACGTAACCGGTAGCGAGCAGGAACTTGGTGGCATACACCTCGTCCTGCAAATCGCCGCCGCCGAGGTCCTGGTAGTTGGCCTTCTGGAACTCTGTGCCGTAGCCGGTGGAGCCGCGGACATTAGGTGCGATGCAGATGTAGCCGCGCGAAGCCAGCGCGGCGGCAGTGGAGTTGAAGTAATCGATAGTCTGCCCGGTCGGTCCGCCGTGAGGCAGAACTACCGCGGGATTCGTTCCGTCGCGTTTCAGGTTGAACGGCATCCACAGAAACGCACTGATCATCTTTCCGTCGAAGCTCTTGTAATGCACGAGTTGCGCTGCGGGGAGATCGTCTGGCCGCAGACTGGCGACGGCCGAGTAGGTCAACTGGCGCGGCTTCTGCGTGGCGAGGTCATACACCCAGAAGTCAGACGGCCGCTGCGAGCTCTGGTACTGCAGCAAGAGGGAACTACCCTTTGGCGAGAATGCGCTTGGATTTCCTGCGGGAACCGTGAGTCCCGGCGGCATGGCGGCCGCCGCGGCTTTGCCGGAGGCGAGGTTGTAAAGGTAGGTCGTCTGCAATCCGTCGGCGTTGATGACGTACACCGCCAGCTTGCCGTCGGGAGAGAATCCCTCCGCCGATGCCTCCCACTGCACCGCGGTCAGCCACTTCATCTTCTTGGTGGCGATATCAAGCAGCGCAACGTTGGAGTACCCACCCTTTTCGTTCGAGGTGAGCAGGACGGACTTCCCATCCGGAGAAACGGCCGCGGCAAAATACAAAACATCGCCCGTATGGGGTGTCAGCTCCTGTGTTTTACCTGAGGCAACGTCGATCCAATACACGCTGGAATCCGTGAACGCTGCATTTCTGCGGTCGGCTAGTATCGAGCGGCCATCCGGACTCCAAGCTGCGGCCGTCCAACTGTGGTCTTTCGTAGTCTCGTTGGTGAGCTTTCGCACCTGACCGTGAATTCCAATCCATCAGCGCAATATCACTCGTAGGAGACGCCTTGGGCTTGTAATCCAAAGCGATGGTCTTGCCATCGGGCGAAAACAGGGCGGTCGTTTCCGATATGTCAGGCGAGTTCGTCAGATTCACGGGCGCGCCGCCGCTGCTCGGCACGGCAAACAAGTCGTAGTACTCGCTGCCCCCGAAGTCCTGTTGATATACGATCCACTTGCCGTCGGGCGACCACACGGCGCCGTTCTGCCTGTCATCCGAGACCGCCAGCTGCAGCGGCCATCCGCCATCCGAATTCACTACCCAGAGATTCGCCCTGCCGGTGAGGTTGGTGGTGAAAGCGATTCGACGGCCGTCGGGCGACCACGCCGGAGAACTGACGCGGCGGCTGTAGAACAGGTCCTCGATAGGAACCGGCCGTGCCACTGTGCTGGCGGGCGAACTGATCGCCCCGGCGTCCGTGGGCTTGCGGTCGGCGGGCGAGTCAGCCGCCCAAGCCGACGACAGGCCAACTGCGGTTAAAAGTCCGACACCCAGCACCGACAATCTAAGTAGATGGCTCTTTCGCATAGTCTCCTCCGCTGTCTTCGGATTGCGTCCCGCACCCGGATATGCGTCTTGTGACCGCGTCCCCTAGGTTACCGAATCTCCGGCCGTTTCGATATACTAAGTGGTTTGATGACTATCTGTTTCCCGAACTGGGGTTCTTGGGCGCATCCCTGTCCTCGGCGGAGAATCTAACTACAATACGAACCTGAATTGCCGGCCGGGCGTTAGCCGGACTGCCACGGCCACGGAGTTTGTCATCCTTGTCGACCGTACTGATGAATGTTGACAGCGAGAAGCTGGAGCGGGTCATGGACTCGTTTCGCCGCTGGGGTTATCTGCAAGCCGATCTTGATCCAGTAGGTCACTTTGCGCCTCTGGTGCTCCCCGACCTCGACTACTCCGGCGAAGCAGCCGACGCCGCGCGCCGCATCTACTGCGGCAGCATTGGCGTTGAGTTCATGCACATCCCTGATCCCGAGAAGCGCCTCTGGGTCCAGGAGCGCATGGAATCGGAGCTCGCCGAGCCGGTCGATCGCGCCCGCGTCCTCGACCAACTGGTCCGGGCCGACGTCTTCGAGCAGACCATTCACTCGCGCTACATCGGCACCAAGCGTTACTCGCTCGAAGGCAACACGGCGCTGATCCCGCTGCTCGACGAGATTCTCAGCGCCGCCTCCGAGAATGGCGCTGAACAGGCCGTGCTGGGGATGAGCCATCGTGGACGCCTTAGCGTCATTCTGAATATCGTGAAGCGTCCGGCCGACGAAATCTTCGCCGGATTCGAAGACGTTGACCCGCGCAGCGTGCTGGGCGGCGGTGACGTCAAGTACCACATCGGCGCGACTGGCATTTTCACCGCGGCCAATAGCGGCAAGCTGCGCATCCACATGGTCTCGAATCCCAGTCACCTGGAGGCCGTCAACCCCGTGGCCATGGGACGCGCTCGCGCCAAGCAGACCCGCCTCGGGCGCGATGGCAAGCTCAAGGTGTTGCCGCTCATCATGCATGGCGATTCCGCCTTCGCGGGGCAGGGAATTACCGCTGAAACTCTGAATCTCTCGGAGCTGCGCGGCTACACTGTCGGTGGCACGGTCCACGTGATCGTCAATAACCTCATCGGATTTACCTCCAATCCGAGCGAGGCCTATTCCAGCCGGTTTTCCTCCGATCTGGCGAAGCGCCTGCCGATTCCCATCTTCCACGTCAATGGCGAAGACCCCGACGCTGTCGTGCGCGCGGGCCGCATGGCGTTGGAATATCGCTACGAATTCGGTACCGACGTCGTGGTGGACCTGATCGGTTTTCGCCGCCATGGGCACTCCGAGGTGGACGACCCCACCATCACGCAGCCCATCCTCTATCGCAAGATCAAAGATCGCCCGTTGCTGTATCTCTCTTACGCCGAGCGCGTAGGCTTGGATCCGCAACCTTTCGTCGAGAAGTTCCAGGCTGAGCTCGATGCCGCGCAAAAAGCGGGCAAGAGCATGTCCAAGAAGCCGGTCATGCGGCAGTTGCCCAGCTACTGGGCGCCATACCATGGCGGCGAATACAAGCCCTCCGACGAGGTCGATACCGGACTTCCTGCTGCGGAATTGCAGCGCATTACTGACCGGCTGACCACGTATCCCGAGGACTTTCACATCCATCCCAAGGTGCAGAAGTTGCTGGAGCAGCGCCACGAGATGGGTTACGGCAAGCGCCCCCTCGATTACGGCATGGCCGAAGCGCTGGCCTTCGGATCGCTCGCGCTGCAAGGGACGCCCATCCGCCTCAGCGGACAAGACAGCCGACGCGGCACGTTTAACCAGCGCCACTCGGTGCTCATCGACATCATCGACGAAAAGGAATATGTCCCGCTTTGCCACCTCGCTCCCAACCAGGCGCGCGTGGAAATCTACAACTCCGAGCTGTCAGAAGCTGCGGTCATGGGTTTCGAGTATGGTTTCTCCCGCGATTTTCCTGAGGCGCTGGTGATGTGGGAGGCGCAATTTGGCGACTTCGCCAACGGCGCGCAGATCATCATTGACCAGTTCATCGTCGCCGGCGAAGACAAGTGGGACCTGCTCACCGGCCTGGTGTTGCTGCTTCCGCACGGACACGAGGGACAGGGGCCGGAGCACTCCAGCGCCCGCATTGAGCGCTACTTGCAGCTCTGCGCCCGCGACAACATGCAGGTCGCGCAGCCCTCGACCGCGGCGCAGTATTTCCACCTACTGCGGCGGCAGGCGATGCGCAAGTGGCGCACGCCGCTCATCGTGTTCACGCCGAAGAGCATGTTGCGCCATCCGGAAGCGCTTTCTCCGCTGGCGGACCTCGAACTTCCGCGCTTCCAAACCGTTCTGCCGGACGAGTCCGCCCTTGATGCCAAGCGGGTGCTGCTCTGCAGCGGCAAGATCGGCCACGAACTCCGCATGGAGCGCCGCAAGCTGAAGATGAACGGTCCGGCGATCCTCATGCTCGAACAGATGTATCCCTTCCCGGAAGCCGACCTGCGCGCCGTTCTCGGCCGCTATCCCAACGCGACCGAATTTATCTGGGTGCAGGAAGAGCCGGCGAACATGGGCGCACTTTCGTTTGTCGTTCCGCGTCTCAGGCGGGTGGTTGGGTCCAAGCTGCGCAGCATCAAGCGTGCGGCCAACGCCACTCCTGCAACCGGCTCGGCCAAGGCCCACGAGCTGGAGCAGAAGACATTGATCACTTTGGCCTTGGGCCAGGGACGCTAGTCAGGACCTGTCCCTCAGTGAACGCCATCTCACCGTCACTCCAAGTTTCCTGTTGCGTTACCGGCGGAGAAGGGTGCCGGTGACCTGCATGGTAATGCCGTACTAGTCACGGTAACCATCTCATTCCATTACTAAAAGCATAGCTTCGGTGGAGGGATAGACCTAGACATCCATCGAGCGCGCACCAACTCGGCCGCCGGTCTATGGTTTTACGTATGACCATAGCCACGGCACTTCTAAAAAGTATATTTGCCCCGTCGCGAGAGCTCTTAAGTGCATGAAAAATAAGCCATAAACGATTGGTATTCATCGTGCACTACGGGGTAGGGGCGAAGCAGGCAAGTTGGGCTTCGCCAGCTATATCTAACCTCAACAGCTTAGCGGAGAGAGCAATGAAGAGAACACTCCTTGTCGGCATGTCATTGGTGACAATCCTGCTGCTACTTTCGTCTTTGGGATTCAGCCAGGCGACCAGCGGTGACTTGCTGGGTACAGTGAAGGATACCAGCGGCGCAGTTGTTGCCAACGCTTCCGTGGTGGCAACCAACATCGCCACCGGCGTGAAATACAACCAGAAGACAACTTCAGCGGGCGAATTCCGGTTTGTGAACCTGCCCACTGGTAAGTACACCGTGGCCGCAACCGCGGCGGGCTTGTCGGGAAATTCCGAGAGCGCCGTTGCCGTGGAATTGAATCAGGCCAATACGGTCAACATCGTGGCGTCTGTGGCCGGAACCTCGACCGCGATTGAAGTCAGCGAAACTGCGGTCACCGTCGATTCCACGACCCCGACCATCGCATCGACTTATAACGCCAAACAGAGCGCGGACCTTCCCAGCACCTCCACCGGTAGCGGCGTATTGAACCTGTCGCTGTTGGATGCCGGTGTGGCCAGCTCGGGCGGCGTGGGTGTCGGTTCCGGTCCTTCAGTCTCCGGTAACCGCCCCCGCAACAACAACTTCACCGTGGAAGGCGTTGACAACAACAGCCTTTCCGTAACCGGTCCACTCATCCAGGTTCCTAACGATGCAGTTGACAGCTTCACCGTCCTGCAGAACCAGTTCTCGGCTGAGTTTGGACACTCTTCCGGTGGCCAGTTCAACCAGACCATCAAGAGCGGAACCAACCAGTTCCACGGCAAGGCCTACGAGTACTTCCAGAACCGCAATCTGAACGCGGTTGACTCGCTCTACGCGCAGTCGCAGGGTGGCGGAAATGTCTCGAACCCGCGCTACGACAATAACCGCTTCGGTGGCCAGATCGGCGGACCGATCATCAAGAACAAGTTGTTCTTCTTCACCGATTGGGAGTACAACCCGGTAGGTCAAGTCGGCAGCTGCGTCAACAGCCTGTGCGCCTACCGCTGCGGGCTATCAGCAGTTGGCCGCCATGTTCAACAACAACACCAACCTGCAGCAGTTCCAGAAATACGTTCCGGCGTCGACCGAGTCTGCAACGGCCTGCAACCCAACGATTCAGGTTGCCCGTGGATTCATTTCCACGTTGCCCAGCGGCAATACCAACCCTCTCTTCACCGCGAACGCTGTCAATATTCCGGTGGGCGACGTAGGGTTTTCCGGGCCCAGCTATCAGAACTACCTGAATACCGCCAATTCGTTCGACTGGATCATCGGCCAGAACGACTCCCTGCGCGGACGCCTGGCTTACACCAAGAACAACGGTTTCGATACCGCAGCCCAGCTGCCGGCCTTCTGGGACCACGCTGCCGACCAGTTACTGGCTGGCTACGCTGAGCGAATATCACAACTTCGGTACTTCGGTCAGCAACGAGTTCCGTGCCGGATTTAACCGTTACGCGAACGTGACCCCCTCGGGCAACGCTGTGTTCCCCGGCTTGGGTACGTTCCCCAACCTGCAGATTTATGAGTTGAACGGCATCCAGTTGGGCCCTGATGGCAACGCCCCGCAGGAGACCATCCAGAACATGTACCAGTTCGTGGACAACGTCAGCTGGGTGAAGGGCAAGCACAACTTCCGCTTCGGCGGCGAGTATCGCTGGTACATCAGCCCGCAGACGTTTACTCAACGCGTTCGTGGCGATTATGAGTGGCAGTTCATGTCTGACTACCTGAACGACTTTGCCCCGAACTCGAACACCGATTGACTTCGCCGAGCGCTCGGCCGGTAACGCGGTTTACTACGGCAACAAGCGAGCGATCTATGGTCTATGCCAATGACGAGTGGCGCATCATGCCCCGACGGTTACCATCACGGCTGGCCTCCGCTATGAGTACACCGGCGAGCCTGTGGGCACCCAGTTGCAAGCCCTGAACGCAATTTCCAGCGTCCCGGGTTTCATCAACTTCAGCGCTCCTACGGCCCAGAAGACCAACTTCATGCCGCGCGTCGGTGTTGCTTGGGCCCCTGGTGAGAACACTTCGGTACGTGCCGGATTTGCCATGGCGAACGACGTACTCTATGACAACCTCGGCATTCTGTCGCTGCCGCCGCAAGTTCAGCAGACCTGCGACTCAGGTGGTCCTACTGCCACTCAGACGTCTGGCTGCTACTGGTCGAACACCGCGTTTTTGGCCAGCGGCGGTCTGCCGTCCGTTCCGGCTGCAATCACCGATCCGGCGCAAGCCCGCTCAGTGACCGGTTCTTACATTCCTAACCAGACCCTGCCGTACACCATTACTTGGGACGCCAGCGTACAGCACATTTTCGCCAAGGTTTATACCTTGGAAGTGCGCTACGTTTACACCCACGGCATCGACCTTCCGGTCCAGACTCGTCTGAATCGGCAGTCGGAAGTCAATCCTTGGGCGTACCTGCCAACCTATCTTGGCTGCACCTAGCCAGGCAACGTTGGATTCGCTGCCGTATACGGTCACCAGCCAAAGCGTCCCCTGTACGTCGCCGGCTTGCGCGTACTCACTGAATAACTTCGGCAGCTTCGTGCCGTCGTATGCGAACGGCCGGTTTCACCGGCTCCAACCTGGTGTCGTTCCAACCCTGGGGCCAGTCGAAGTACAACGGTCTGGACGTGAAGTTCAGCCGCTCCTTCACCCAGGGCCTGCAGTTCACGGCCGCTTACACCTGGAGCCACCTGATGGACAACTCGACGGCAGACGTCTTCTCGACGGTTCTGACCCCGCGTCGTCCCCAGGACTTCCAGTGCTTTAACTGCGATATGTCCACGTCGGCTCTTGACCGTCGTCAGCGTCTCACTGGCTTTGCCATCTGGGACGTTCCGTGGTTCAAGAACTCGAACTGGGTCATGAAGAACGTTGTCGGCAACTGGCAGTTCTCGCCGGTTTATACTCTGCAGGCGCCTGAGTATGCGACTTGCCAGAGCGGCGTCGACGCCAATCGCAACGGCGACACCGCTGGTGATCGCTGCATCTACAACCCTGCCGGCGTCCCCGGAACCACGTCTACTGTCACAGCGCTGACGAACTCGAGTCGGTCAGATTGTGGCTTATCTCGCCAACAACCCGACGGGTCAATACATCACGGCTGGTTCCGGCGCGTTCACTACGACGGCACGCAACACGATGGCGACGCCGTGGATCAACAACTGGGACATCTCGGCCCTGAAGCGCATCAACATCACCGAACGTCAGGCCATCGAGTTCTCGGTTGAGGCGCTCAATCTGTTTAACCATGCACAGTACGTGCCCGGTTACATCAGCGACGTCGCGCCGATCGGTTACACCAGCGGTACGGTTAGCAATGCCCTGAAGCCGGGCATCGGCTACCTGGCAGGCTTGGAACCAGGTGTTCTCGAACCACCCGCGTAACCTGGTCCTGACGCTTGAAGTACAGCTTCTAACCATCTGATTTGGGTTGCAGTACTCGGGGAGCCTTCGGGCTCCCCAATTTTTTTCCGCGGGCACTTCCTGCGGACAGCGAAGCGCACTGATCGCGGAGAACGACCGGCGCTGGACCAAAGCGAACCCCCACTAGGCGGATGCCTCGCGGACCGCGAATATCAGCATTATTATGAAAGTTATAAGGCAGGGCGCCGCCCGTCCCTTTTTGGATGCAGCGGGCGACGAAGATCCGCCCCAAGAGCGCGAACTCGCCGGGGCTAAACTTGGAATTGGAAAGTTGGGATAAAAGTGGGATACTACTGGCTGCGGTAGCTGGTACGCAGGCCCCTGCGTTTGAAAAACATCAGATGCCGCTCGTGAGGCTCGGACCCCATCAAGGTAACCCCTTTCCGAGCCTCACGCCGTATGATTCGAATTTCTCCGAACCTACTCTGCCGGCACGCCGTGACTTTTCAACGGCAACTGCAATGCACCGCAACCCGACTTACCTTCGATACTGCACGCGTATTACCAGTCTCGGTTAACGCCAAGTCATTGAATTAGAACGCATCTTCCGAAGGGGCGCTCACTACTCTCCGGAAAACCGTAGTGCAACCGGCAGTCACCTACAGCTTCTTGGAGGAGGCAGTAGCGACCTACCCAGCGTTGAACCATTGTTCAGTCGCAGCGAAATATTGCAGGCCCTTGCTCTGATATACATACTCATGGAAACGGGGTGGATCTTTGCCTTTGGTAGTTAACAAGTTAGCGGTTGACGGGGGGGCTCCGGTGCGACGCAAGCCGTTCCCGCCCTGGCCACACTTTGACGAGGAAGATATTGCCGCTGCTGCTTCAGTCTTGCGCTCCGGCAAGGTGAATTACTGGACCGGCCACGAAGGGCGACGCTTCGAGCAAGAGTTCGCCGAGGAATGCGGAGTAAGGCATGCACTTGCGGTCGCCAACGGCACCGTGGCCCTGGAATTGGCGCTGTATGCGCTCGGCGTTGGCCCGGGAGACGAAGTCATCACCCCGTGCCGCTCATTCGTTGCCTCGGCCAGTTGCGTGGCACTGAGGGGCGCTACACCAGTTATGGCGGATGTTGACCGCGACAGCCAGACCATCACGGCCGACTCGATCCGCGACGTGCTTACGGCCCGCACCCGAGCGGTCATCGCAGTGCACCTGGCAGGATGGCCCTGCGACATGGACCCGATTCTGGCGCTCGCAGCCGAACGAGGGCTCAAAGTGATAGAAGACTGCGCCCAAGCCCAGGGGGCAACGTACCGCGGCCGGCCTGTTGGGTCCTTTGGCCATGCCAATGCTTTCTCGTTTTGCCAGGACAAGATCATGACTACCGGCGGCGAAGGCGGCATGATGACGACAACCGACGATGCTGTTTGGCAGCGGGCATGGAGCTATCGTGACCACGGGCGAGATTCCGCTGCAGCTTCGTCGCAGCATCAACCGCCGGGGTATCGCTGGACCTATCACTCGTTGGGAACCAATTGGCGGATGACCGAGATGCAGTCAGCACTGGGAAGGCGGGGTTTGGCTCGGGTGCAACCCGGCGTGCGTCGGCGTAACGAAAATGCTAAGTGGCTTAGTGAAGCCTTGGCGGCCATTCCCGGGTTGCGGACGCCAGTTCCTCCGGCGGGCGTCGGCGCGGCATACTATCGTTTTTTCACGTTCGTCCGGCCGGAGTTCCTCCGCGAAGGATGGGACCGTGATCGCATCCTGACTGCCATCGAGGCGGAGGGGATTCCGTGCTTCAGCGGAGGTTGCCCGGAGATCTATCGAGAGCAAGCCTTTGCATCCTACCGGCCGCCGCAACGCATGAAAGTTGCAAAGGAGCTGGGCGAAACCAGCCTGGCGTTTCTGGTCCATCCGACCATGGACAACCCAGACATCCACGATACGATTACTGCGGTACGGAAGGTGATGGAACAGGCTTCCATCAAGCCTGCCGGTGTAACGGCCCATCGAGGTGAGCAGTGAAGTACGACATTTCTATTGGTTTGCTCGTGTCGGTTCTGGCGATTAGCGGAGTAGCGCAATCGCAGCCATCGAAGGACGCGGGCACTGCGACAGCGCGGCGCAAGGTCTATGTGAACGGAAAACCCATTGCTGCCGGAAAAGTGCTCTTCAAGGAAGGCGTCGCCTACGTCGAGGCGCGCGAAATGGCGGAAGCGCTGGGGGCAACGGTGCAGTCGGGGGAAAACAGTGTGATGGTGACGGCCCCCATTTCAAAGAATGAATGCGACAATCTGGGCGTCGAGGGCGAGAGATTTTCGCAACAGTTTCGCAAAGATGTCGCCGGAGTGGCCGACGAGATCGAGAGCCTTCGCGCTGCGGTCCTGAAAAAGGAAGACGTGCCGCTGGGGCCCAGGTTCGATGCCATTGACCATGAACTGTCGCTTTCCACAACCCATGTGCAAACCGATGCCGACAAGGCCGTTTATTACGCGCTGTCGTACGCTAACAACTCGTTAGCCATCGCTTACTACAAGCAGGCGCGGGGAGTTCCGGCCGAGGAAGCGCAAAAAGACCAGCTCGACTCGATCATGTGCTCCATGGAAAGCAAGTTCGCGCTGATGAAGGGAGTGCTTCTGCCCGGCGGCAGCTGCAGCGTCTTCCAGCGGATGGAGGCGCAACCGGGGTCGAAGCCGAAGGAATAGTCGCGTGGTCGCCGTGCGCTAACGCTGCTGGAAGCGCCTACCGCCTACAAAAGTCCCTACAACCAAATGGCGTCCCAAGATGCTCGCGAGCTGGCGGCGGCACAGCTTCGGAGGCGGTCTATTCACAAGCTTGCGTTGTGTCAGCTTGCGCCGGAATCGCAAGCCCCGGTCCCCAATCGGGGGCACACCGCCTTTTGCTTTCGCCCTGAACCCGAGGACCAATCGCACTCGCCAGACTGCCGCCCACCAAAGAAATTAATTATGCGCTGGAGTCCCCAAACGGGCTTAAGATATCGGCAATCGGGAGCCCACACCGATTTTCCGTCTGACCAGCCTTAGCCCGGCGAGTTCGACCAAGATTGGAGGAACTCAAATGTGCCGTCGTATTCTCCTCAGCGTTGCTTTCTTGCTGACCTCGGTCACCGGATGCCTGGCTGCATTTGCGAGCAGCGACGCTATCCTAATCGACTTCAGCTTCACCTTGCCCGATACCGTTTGGGCTTCTTATGCCGGCGGAGACGTAGTCGACTGCGTCTATTTCGGAAACGCTGGTTGCATCCTCGTGGATGACCAGGTGAACTTCGGCTTGATGCAAAAACCCTTTGGCTACCTATATTCAATACGGCATGAATATTATGTAGAGGCAAGTGCGCCGCCCCCGGACTTCTCCGAAGCATTTTTCAGATTGACCAGCTTCTACACCTTCCACAATACGAGTGATGACGATGTACTGGTAAAGATCAATTGGACTGTGACCTACGAATTGTTTGCCGAAGGAAACTTCTCTGCCGCGTCGATAGGAATCGATTGGGGAATCAAAGGGCCAGATGACCCAAACTACAGAAATTCCGCACTGTTCGCGCCGGTGAGTTGCACGGATCCATGTGACCTCGCGGGTAATCCGATGGGTGCGATAGACCTGCTATTGGCGCCTGGGGATAGTAGTTGGCGGATCGAAGATCCCATAGACGCTATCGCAGCCGTACCTGAACCGGGCACACTGGGTTTTCTCTGCACCGGTTTGTTTGCCGCAAGCGCGCGGCGTGGGTATCGCTTGGGCAAGAATGTGCTTGGGAAGTTCGGAGGAATCCGCATCGCCTGAGGGTGTGAATCCTGCGATCACGAAGGAAATACCCAAGCGGCGGGCGCTCGCGGAAGCAGCCGAGCCTTATCGCTGGAAGGTGATTTGATCTTTACCTCCTGCCGCATAAAACGCATCGCCTTGGCGCGTAGTCGCGCGGCTGCCTATCACCCAACCCCAAACCTTGACGCAGTAAAGTGGTGATGGGCGCTGTGAGGCACCGGCCTATCATGTGGGCAATTGACTCGAATCCTTCACCACTTCACGGAACGCTCCATTCGTCTGCTTGTTTGCGAGCGCGGCCAAGGTCGAACCCTACGCAACAGTCACACCGTCGCCGTGCGTTTTGTGAATCACGCCATGCGCCATACAATGCTGATACGTCAACTTGACGCGCCGCCCGGTATCCGTCGCCTGTCGATCACGGAAAGGGCCTGTAGCTCAACGGTTAGAGCAGGGGACTCATAATCCCTTGGTTGGGGGTTCGAATCCCTCCGGGCCCACCAATCCTAGTGGCGCCGTGCCCTGAGCCTTGGACCCGCGCGAAGGTTCTCCAAGCCCGCTCACCCGTAGGGATAAAACACAAAGAACAGCAATGATAGCGCAGTGAGCACCCACAGCCCGGGATGCAACTCACGGTACTTGCCGGCGACTACCTTGCAGATGGGATACAGAACGAATCCCGCGGAGATCCCGATGGCGATGTTGAAGGTGAATGCCATGAGGACGACAACCGCGAACGCTGGGATCGACTCCGAGAAGTCGGAGAAATCGATTCGGGTGATGGGCGACAACATGAACAGCCCCACCAGAATCAGCGCGGGCCCGTAGGCCTGGGCTGGAATCGCCGTGATGAACGGGGCGAAGAACAGCGTCAGCAGGAAACAAGTTCCTGTGACGAGGACCGTGAAGCCAGTTCTGCCGCCGGCTTCGATGCCGGTCGCCGATTCGACGAACGCACCGGCGGTTGTGGTGCCGAGGGCCGGAGCGAGCGTTGTGGTGATGGCGTCCACTAGCATGGGGCGCTCAATCTGCGGCAGGCGGCCCGCTTCGTCGAGGAATCCGGCGCGGGCAGACAGGCCAATCAGCGTCCCCATCGTGTCGACAAAGGCCATGATGAAGATGGTGAGCACCACGGGAAACGCCCGCCAGGTCAGGGCCCCGCGGAAGTCGAGTTGCCACAGGATGGGCGCAACACTAGGGGGCAGGCTCACGAAACGGTTGGGCGGCGCAGCGGTGCCCACAACAAACGCTACGACTGCGGTGATCACGATGCCCAACAGAATCGCTCCAGGGACTTTCCGGATGGTAAGTATAGAAAGCAGCACGAATCCGAAAATCGCCACCAAGCGCCGTGGGCGAAGTCAGATGACCGGCCTGGACCGGCGCCCCGGGAACGCCCAGCGCCACCAGTCCCGTCTCATTAAGGCCGATGAAGGTGAGAAACAGCCCGATGCCTACGGCAAAGCTGTAGCGAAGGCAGGTGGGCACGCCGTCCACTATCCACTGGCGCAGCCGGAATACGGTAAGGAGAATGAAGGCCACTCCCGCGAGGAAGATGGCGGCCAGCGCGGTCTGCCACGCAAAGCCGAGCATCTTGCAGACCGTGAAAGCGATGAAGGCATTCTCGCCCATATACGGCGCGATTGCGAAAGGCCGATTGGCGTAAAGGCCATCAGGTAGCATCCAGCCACCGCGACGAGGATCGTGGCGACGAAAGCCGGGCCCTGGGGAATCCCCGCGACTGACAGAATCGCCGGATTCACCACCACGATGTACGACATGGTGGTAAAGGTCGTGAGTCCCGCAATCACCTCGCGGCCCAGGGTTGTCTGGTGACGATCGAATTGAAAGAAGCGGGCTAACCAGTGCAATCCGTGCTCCGGAAAAATCAGATCGATGTTGCTGCTGCGAAGTGCGAAGGTAAACGGTGACTTCCCGTAAGTCAAACCGAAGTAACGCGCGTTCCGGGCGTGCTATCTTGGCCTCTCGGAGGGCATCGCGAGTCGGGCGATGAAGTGCTCGATTCGCGCCACGTTTTGGCCAAGAAGCCGCACAGTGAAGAAGCGGAAGCTCCAACCCGGTTGCCGCATTCGCAACCGGATGCGGCTGTCCGCAAGCATGGAGAGAGTGCGCGCGACGCTGGATGCGCCATCGTATCAAGCGCTCCAGCACATCCTCAAGGAGTTGCCTGATCCGGACGCGGCCATCGTGATGTTGGCGCGGCTTCTGGATGCGCCACGCGGTGATGCGAGGCAACGACTCGCCACAGACCCGAATCTTCTGCACTATGTCTGCCTGGTTTTTGCCCACAGCGCATGGCTGGGAGAAGCGCTGATTCGCGATCCCGATCTTCTGCGGCGAATTGGGTCAGGGGCGGATTTGGGGCGCTGCTGGTCTTGCGAAGACTTCCGCGAGGAGTTTGCGCGGTACCAGGCGCATTCAACCGCGAGCGGATTGAGCGAATCGCTGTCCCGTTTCCGTAAGAGAGAGTACGTCCGCATTCTGTTGCGCGACGTCCTTGGCATTGCTCAAATTGGCGAAATCACGGAGGAGATCTCGGCCCTCTCCGATTCGCTTCTGCAAGAAGCGGTCGCGGCGGTGAGTACGGAATTGACCCGACGCTTCGGCCGGCCGCGCTGGGTTGACCCGGAAGGCCGGCATCGCGACTCCCGGTTTGCGGTCATTTCACTGGGGAAGCTGGGTGGAAACGAACTCAATTACAGCTCCGACGTCGACCTGTTGTTCCTCTATGAAGGCGGCAAGGAACCTGCCGAAATGGAAGTCTCCAACCGGGAGTTCTTCATCGCATTGGCCCAAAAGACGACTGACTTGCTTGCATCCCGCACCAGGGAAGGACAAGTATTCCGCATCGATCTGCGTCTGCGCCCGCAAGGGCACGAGGGCGAGTTGGCGGTGGCGCTGCCGCGTGCGCTGCAGTACTACTCGGAGATTGCCCAGGACTGGGAGCTGCAGGCGATGATCAAGGCCCGGCATTCCGCGGGCGACGCTTCATTGACCCGCGAATTTATTCGGGCGATCGAGCCCTTCGTCTACCGGCCCAACGTTAATTTTGCCGCCGTCAAGACGGCGCTACAAACACGGGAACGCATTGACCGTCGAGGCAGGGATCGCCTCCACAGGGACGTGACCGGCCGCGCCATCAACGTCAAGCTCGACCGCGGGGGTATCCGCGACATCGAGTTCCTGGTGCAGTGTCTTCAGCGGGTTTACGGCGGCGAAGAAACATGGCTGCAATCGCGGGGAACGCTTGCACGCGCTGCAGAAGCTTCACGACAAACAGTACATCAGCGGCAAAGACTTTCACCTGCTCGGCAAGGCATACGAGTTTCTGCGCGACATCGAACACCACCTCCAGCTGCGCCACGGACGACAGAGCCATCAATTACCAACCAACTCAGACGAACTGACAGTGCTCGGCAGATGTGTCAGCCGGGGAGAATTCCAGGTCAGTTCGGCAGATGAATTCATGACGCGCGTGGGTGCCTGCATGGCTGCCGTGGCCGACATCTACCGTCGCACCATCTATCGCGAAACCGGTGGCGAACTGAGCGCCGATCACAACGATTCGCGCCAGCCGATGCAGTCGACCACAACGCAGGAGAGAGTGTTTGGTCCGACGAGTCGGCGCCTCGCAATTGACGCACCGGAATTGCTCGCGAAGCTCAGTGTAGCAGCGATTTCGCCGCACGCAATGCGGAATGTTAACCGGTTCCTTAATTCCGCTGCGACCAGTGTTGAACGTTACGACGCGGTAGTACGCGCGGCTGACGGAATTGCACTCGCCCTCGAAATCTTCGAATGCAGCGAGTACCTGAGCGAGATTCTGATTCGGCATCCGGCAGATGTGGAGCTGCTGAGCGAATTCCCCAAGTGCGCGAGAGTCGAAAGCTTTCTCAAACTTCCCGACGGAAGGGTTGGGGCCGATCCAGTCAGCGCCTAAAGCGCATCGGGGCTGGAGCACGCTCAAGTCGCCATTCGCACCCAATTTCGACGAGAAATGTTGGCCCTAAACGCGCGCGATCTGCTCAGTCCACGTGAAATATGGGAAGTGATTGCCGAGAACTCGAGCGCCGCCGATCGGGCGATATCCGGCGCCCTGGCGCTGGCAGGCGCCCCTTCGGGGCTGGCCATATTCGCACTGGGGCGGTTGGGGAGCAGGGAATTCGATGTTCTGTCAGACGCCGATTTGCTTTTTGTCGCAGACGACTCGGCCGACCTCGACGAGTGCCGCCGCGCGGCGCAGCGGACCATGGAGTTTCTGGCCGCATATACCCGCGAAGGGAGCGTGTTTCCGGTTGACGCACGACTGCGTCCCCACGGGAGTGTGGGCGACCTGGTGACGACGCCATTGCGGTTGGCTGCCTATTTTTCGACGGAGGCGAAGCCATGGGAAGCCATCTCGTACCTTCGCATGCGCTTGACGGCGGGCGACGAGCAAGTGGGGCAACAGGCCTTGCAATGGGTTCGTGAAGGTTCCTTGGCGGCAGCCCGGCAGCCGGAATTCTTCGAGAAATTGCGGGCCATGCGGCAGCGACTGGAATCGAGCGATGTCGCCCCAAACTTCAAGACGGGCGTGGGCGGAACCTACGATATCGACTTTCTCGCCGGAAGGATGCAAGCCGAGCGCGGACTGTGGAGCGAAGGGAACCTCGCCGCCAGGATAGGCTTGCTACAGCAGCATGGGCTGATCGATTCCGACGACGCGCGAGAATTGGCTGCAAATGCCGCGTTTCTGCGGACACTCGAGCACTTCGTACGGCTGGTCACAGGCCGCCCCGACAAACGGTTGCCCGGCGGAGAGCACGCTCGCGCCGTAATCGCCAAACTGATGGGAACGAGTTCTTCGGGCCAGACCGATCTATCTGCGACTTTAGCCGTAGTGCTGCGCCGCAACCGCGAGATATGCCTGAAGTACCCTTTTTGATTGAAGGGCTCGCAATCGGGTGATACCTTTAAAGGTTCGGGAATGCCCAGTTACTCCCCTTAGTAAGACGAGACCGATGACAACCGCAATTGTGGGTTGCGGCAAGATGGGGGCGCCGGTAACCGAGGTCTGCCTTCCTTACCGGTAAGCTGCGACGGTCCCGCACAAGGGCTCTGAATACATACATAGGGTCTTCATTTTATTCGACCCATACTTCCTGAGGTGTTCTTTGGCAACTTCCTTTAATGGCATTCCTTTACCTACCAGCGGTACCAAAATCACACACGAAAACGGCAAATTTGTTTTCCCTGACAATCCCATCATTCCTTTCATCGAGGGAGATGGAACCGGGCGCGACATTTGGAAAGCCTCGGTCCGCGTGTTCGATGCAGCAGTTGAAAAAGCCTACGGCGGCAAGCGCCGCGTCTCCTGGTACGAAGTCTTCGCCGGCGAAAAAGCCATGGACCGCTTCAAAACCTGGCTTCCGGATGAAACGGTCGCGGCTTTCCGCGAGCTGCGGGTAGGTATCAAGGGTCCCCTGACCACGCCCGTCGGCGGCGGCATCCGCTCGCTGAACGTCGCATTGCGGCAGATTCTCGACCTTTACGCCTGCGTCCGGCCGGTGAAGTACTACAAGGGCATTCCCTCCCCTGTGAAGCATCCCGAGCGCATGAACATCGTCCTGTATCGCGAGAACACGGAAGACGTATACGCCGGCATCGAGTGGAAGCAAGGCACGCCCCAATGCAAGAAGCTCATCGACTTCCTGAACAACGAGATGTTGGCGGGAACGAACAAGCGGATACGCGAGGATTCCGGGGTCGGCATTAAGCCGATGTCAATCACGGGAACGAAGCGCCTGGTGCGCATGGCCATCAAGTTCGCGCTCGAAAACGGCAAGAAGTCGGTGACCCTCGTGCATAAGGGAAATATTCAGAAGTTCACCGAGGGCGCCTTTCGCGAGTGGGGTTACGAGTTGGCCACTCAAGAGTTCCGCGATCAGGTGGTCACCGAGCGCGAGAGCTGGATCATCGATAACAAGGACAAGAATCCCGGAATCACCGTGGAAGAAAACGCCAAGATGGTCGAGCCGGGACTTGAATTTGCAGGCCAGGACTTCCGCGATGCGCTCTACGCGGAAGTGAAGGGTGTCATCGACAGCATCTACGCCACACACGGTAACGGCGCGTGGAAGAAGAAGCTGATGGTGAACGACCGCATTGCAGACAGCATCTTCCAGCAGATCGTGACGCGTCCCGACGAGTACGCGGTTCTCGCGACACCGAACCTCAACGGCGACTACATTTCGGATGCGGCAGCGGCGCAGGTAGGCGGACTCGGGATTGCCCCGGGAGCCAACATCGGCGACCAGTACGCCATCTTCGAAGCCACTCACGGTACGGCCCCGAAGTACGCTGATAAGGACGTCATTAATCCCGGCTCAGTGATCCTGTCGGGCGTCATGATGTTCGACTTCATGGGCTGGCACGAGGCGGCTCGGTTAATTGAAGGTTCCATGGAGCACACCATCTTGCAGAAGAAGGTCACGTACGACTTCGAACGCATGCTGGAGGGAGCCACCAAGGTCAAGACCAGCGAGTTCGCGACACAGATGATTCACAACATGGAGCCGATCGCCGAATTGCACGCCGAATAACGATTGGCTTGCAGCCCTGTACGAAGTTTGTGTGATGAATCACGGAATCTGCGTAATCCATAGGTCTTAAATAATTATTGGAGTGAGGATTTATGCGTAAAAAAGTGACAGTGGTTGGTTCGGGAAACGTAGGCGCCACGGCGGCGCACTGGATGGCGGCCAAGGAATTGTGCGACGTCGTCCTCATTGACATCGTCGAGGGCGTGCCGCAGGGCAAAGGGCTAGACCTGCTCGAAGCCATGCCCATCGAGAAGCGGGACTCGTTCGTGATCGGCACCAATGACTATGCCGACACGGCGAACTCCGACATTGTGGTCATCACCGCGGGCATCCCGCGCAAGCCGGGCATGAGCCGCGATGACCTCCTCAATACGAACTACAAGATCATGAGCGATGTCGTGGGCAAGGTGGTGCAGTATTCGCCCAATTGCATCCTGATCGTGGTCTCCAACCCGCTCGACGCCATGGCGCAGGCGGCCTACAAGTTGAGCGGCTTTTCGCGCAACCGCGTCATCGGCATGGCCGGCGTGCTGGATTCGGCGCGCTTCCGTACCTTCATTGCCCAGGAGCTGAAGGTCTCGGTGGAAAACGTGACCGCCTTCGTACTCGGCGGACACGGAGACACCATGGTTCCGCTCAGCCGGTACTCGACGGTGGCGGGCATTCCGATCACGGAGCTGATCGAGCCGACGCGGCTTGAACAGTTGGTGCAGCGCACCCGCGATGGCGGAGCCGAGATCGTGAAGTACCTGAAGACCGGCAGCGCCTACTACGCGCCTTCCGCGGCAGCGACCGAGATGGTCGAGGCCATCCTGAAGGACAAAAAGAAAATCCTGCCTTGCGCCGCTTATCTCGAAGGCGAGTACGGCATCAACGGCCTCTATGTTGGCGTGCCCTGCAAGCTGGGCTCCGCCGGCATCGAAGAGATCATCCAGATCAAGCTGACCGCCGACGAGCAGGCTGCTCTGCAGAAGAGCGCCGACTCGGTGAAGGAGTTGGTCGGCGTGGTTGGGGTGTAGCGCCCGATTGCTATTTGTTGCAATGAAGAATCCCGCCTGCGAGGGCGGGACTTTTTATTTCTCGTTGGAGCTAGCGGCTGCAACAGTTTAAATTGGCCGAGATCTGCCGGATGGTTGTTTGGCAAATGTAGGGTCATCGCCACCCTTCCCACTTTGGGACAATTTGGTTACCTTCGTAACATTCAGCCGTCGATTTCTCTTGGTTCCGTTACGCTCACTGGTGTATTTCTGTATTTGGCGGGCGCTATACGCGCGTCGCCAAGGCTACCCCCCAGCGGAGACGCCTGCTGGCTAAGTTCTTTGATAACACGAGCATACGTATAACTCTTTTATTTCTATGACTTTGCGCGGAATCGCTCAAGAACAGATGAGTTCTGCCGCCAAAACCCCCAAAGAAGTATATGTAACTCCTTTGTTTGTGCGATTTTACGTATAACCCTTTTATCTGCACGAACTTGCGCAGAATCGCGCTATAAACCCTTTGTTTTCACGATGGGGCTGGGGGGTACCTGGGTATCGGCCGGGCGCATCTCTGACGGATTGATCCGGGTCCCTTCGCTGCGTCGGCGGCTGCAATCCGTGGGGTGAAGCTTAGGTAGCGGCGTGCTAAAGTACCGATTGTTTCTTGAGCTCTTTCACCAGCAGCTTCGACAGGCCCTCAATCGCCTTGTCGGCCGAGCTGGGATTGAACGTGTCGCTGACGCCGGTCCAGACGAGTTCGCCCTCGCCGGATGCCACGGCGTACACGTTGGTTTCGACGCGGACGGTGGTGTCCTCCCGCAGGTAGTCGGGTGTGTACACCACCGGATACACCGCGCCGTAATATCCGTAGAAGGAGCCGTAATAGGGGTAGGGGACTGAGTAGGCGCTACCCGGAATGTAGGTTGTCTGTTTGTCCACTTTCACCAGGCGCGAGACGATGACCGCATCAATCTTGAACGTCTTGACCTGCGATTTCAGGTAGTTGAGGTCGAGCTTGGTGTCTTCGGGCCGAAGCAGGATGGTGTTGCCCGGAATTGCTTCGACGCCATCGCTGGTCACCAGCTTCGACAGCTCATCTTCAAAATCAGCGCGCACACCCGGCTTCGCGCTCATACCGAGGACAAGAATGCGGTGAAAGCGCGGTCCGGAATATTGCGGGTTCTTCCAACTGGCGACCAGCTTGGTGGACTTGCCCGAAGCAAACGGCGCGACGGTCAGGATAAGTGCAAGTATCAGCGAACTTCGTTTCAATACGGTTCTCCTTGCGGAACTAATTGCCGTCATAGCCCAACTCGGTGGCCTTCTTGAATGCCTGTTCGGCTTCGGCTTTCATGCCCTTCATCAGGTATGCGTTACCCAGGCCGGCCGCGGCTTCTCCAAACTCGGGATCGAGCTGCAGTGCCTGCTGGAAAGCTGCAATGGCCTGGTCGGGCTGGCGCTTCATTAAGTACGCTTCTCCCAGCATGAACCTCGGTTCAGCCGCCTTGGGAAGCGCCTCGATCACGTCCTGCAGTTGTGCGATGGCTTCATCCGGGCGGCGCTGCTGCAGCGCCCGCCGCGCGCCTATCATTTGTTGGCCTGCGGTGACCTGCGGATTCGCGAGCTGTTGAATTTGCGGGTAGTGGTGCCGGATTCCGACCATCGCGACTGCAAGAACCACCGTCATGGTGATCCATGTCAGCCGCGCCCAGGTGCGGCGAACCTCCGGAGCGACCAGCACGTGCTTCGACAGCGCCGCACCCATCGCCAGACCGGCAAGCAGTCCACCGAAGTGAGCGGAATTGTCGATGCCGGGCGCGAGTCCGAAGAGCAAGTTGTAGCCCACGAAGGTCATGAGGCTTCGCATCGTGCCCTGGATGGCCGCCCTGGCGATAGGCAGATGGCCGAGATAGAAGACCGCGATCGAGGCTCCGGCCAAACCGAAGATTGCACCTGACGCCCCCGCGCCGACCACCATCGGATGCCACCAAAGACTAGACAGGCTTCCGGCAATACCGCAGATGGTGTAAAGAACCACGAAGTTCAGGCGCCCTAAGATTCGCTCCGCCAGCTGCCCCAGGTTCCAGAGGCACCACATGTTGAAAGCGAGGTGGATGATGCCGATGTGAACGTAGTTAGAGGTCAGGATTCGCCAAGGCTGTGTGCCGAGCGAGAGTGGCCCCCAATTGGCTCCCCAGTGCTTGAGTTGCTCAGTCGTAGGTCCTAATGGAGATACGCCACTGAACACCATCGCGAGAAATACCAGAACATTGATGCCAACCAGGACGTGGGTCGCGGAGATGTCGAACTGCCGGAGTTGGGGCATCGCGTGGGCCCCGGGTGAAGCCGCTAAGGGTTCCGGCGGGTTGTGCGCGCCACAAAACGGGCATACGGAACCAGCAGCAATTTCGCGCCCGCAAGTGTGGCAATAGGTCATCCGAAGCTCCGAATTTCCAGCATACACGGACGGCGCTCTGGGCGACGGATCGCCAGTTGCCTTGATCGAAAACTCCCCGGAACAAAGCGGATTCTGGGAGCGTACCAAGAGACATCACTGCTGGATGTGGCAGCCAAACGACCCATTCGTCACTGACAATCCCGAAAGGGCGGGGATAGTATGGGCCCATCGTTGGACATTCGCAGGAAGGAGGCTCCGGCCATGGACTTTCTTTGCGCTATTTGCGGCAAACGAGAAAATGAGCCGCGAGGATGGTGCCTGGTCATCGAGTTCGACAAGCCCGGCACTGGAATCCGCAATACGATTTTCATCGTGGACCATTGGGATGAGTCGAAGGCGCTCGACCCTCATGCCGCATGCTTCTGCTCGGGCGAGTGCGAGACCAAATACCTCGCCATCCGGCATCACGACCTCGTTGCTTAGCCGGATCCAGTAGATTCGGCGGGCGAGTATGGCTGCAGAGCGTTGCGCTCGAACGTTTTCTTTTCGGCTGCACGCAAGAAAAAAGGCCGCACGCGCGGCCTTGTGTTCTTGCTGGTGTCCGCCTAAATCCGATCGATTTTCACCGAAGTCAGCACAACATCCTTGAGCGGCTTGTCCTGGCGACTGCGCGGTAGGGCCGTGATTTTGTCGGCGATCTCCTGGCCTTCCACGACTTCACCGAAAATCGTGTGGTTGCCAGTGAGCCACTGGGTTGCCGCCGTGGTGATGAAGAACTGCGAGCCATTGGTGTTCGGGCCGGAGTTGGCCATGGCCAACTTGCCCGGCTTGTCGAACTTATGTGGCGAACCTTTGGTTTCGTCCTCGAACTTGTAGCCCGGGCCGCCCATTCCAGTTCCCGTGGGGTCGCCGCCCTGGACCATGAAGTCAGGAATTACACGATGGAAGATGGTACCGTCGTAAAGAGGCGAGTTGCTTTTCTTGCCGCTGCGCGGATCGGTCCACTCCCGCATGCCTTCCGCGAGTTCAATGAAGTTCTTTACGGTGTTGGGAGCTTCTTGCTCAAACAAACGGCACACGATGGTGCCTTCCGATGTATTGAAATTGGCGTAAACGCCAGGCTGCCGGGACATGGTGAGTCCTTTCATTCGAAAATTGTGCAAGCGTTCTGCGATAAAGCGGCCTAGGTCAACCAGACCCAACAGCCGCTCTTTACATTCTAGTGTGTCTTGACGAATTTCGGCAGGCCGCAAGTCGACTCAGTCGGGCTTCGGTTCCCGCGGGAATTGCAAACGGCAGCTAGAATAGAAATCTCGACTACTCTCCATGCCGACGAACTGGGTCTTCTGGGTTCTATTCAACGTGTTTGTGCTGGCGATGTTGGCGCTGGACCTGGGCGTCTTCCATCGCAAGAAGCATGTCGTGGGCTTTCGCGAGGCTGTGGGCTGGACGATGGTCTGGATCGTGCTCGCGGGTGCTTTCGCCGTTCTGATCTACTTCTTCGGGCACATAATGACGGGCGGAAGCCTCCGGCCCAACTCCGAGTTGTCGCTGGAGTTCGTGACCGGATACTTGATTGAAGAATCGCTGAGCGTCGACAATCTGTTCGTGTTCCTGGTGATATTCCGGTATTTTGCGGTACCCCGGCGCTATCAGCACGAGGTGCTGCTCTGGGGCGTGGTGGGCGCGCTGGTGATGCGCGGCGTATTCATCGTGGTCGGAATCAAGCTGCTGAACGCGTTCTCGTGGATCATTTATATCTTCGGAGCGATCCTGATCTATAGCGGCATCAAGCTGTTTCGACAGGAAGAGGCGGAGATTAACCCCGAGGCCAACGTCGTACTGCGTTGGTTCCGCAAGTTGTTTCGCGTGACTAAGGATTACGAAGGTGAGAAATTTTTCGTGGTGCGGCAGGGAATTCGCTACGCGACGCCCCTGGCCGTGGTGCTGGTTATGATCGAGACCACCGACCTGTTGTTTGCGACAGACTCGATTCCCGCGGTCTTTGCCGTGACTCGCGAACCTTTTATCGTGTTCACCTCCAACGTCTTCGCGATCCTCGGCCTGCGGTCTCTGTATTTTGCGTTGGCCGGAATGATCGAGGCCTTTCATTTATTGCACTACGGGCTGTCGGTCATCCTCATCTTTATTGGAGTCAAGATGCTGGCATCGGGGTTTGTTCACATCCCGATCGGATGGGCCTTGGGCGTGGTAGCAGGAGTACTGGTGATTTCGATTGTGTGTTCGCTGTTGTTTCCCAAGAAATCCGAAGCAGCCGCTTGAGGTTGGCGGTGCTTCCGCCGCTATTCGAAGGTAATGCCGCCGCCGCAAGCCACGGAGTGCTTTCCGAATCTGCGGTCGTTGCGCAGGGGAAAATCGAGCCGGTAATGGGCACCCCGGCTTTCTTCGCGGGCAAGAGCGGAGCGGGCAATCAGCAGCCCGGTTTGCAGGATGTTGGCGGCTTCGTAAGCTCTGCGGCCTCCGGACTTGGGCGCCGATGCCTGCATGTCAGTTAATTCTGCAACGGTCTGTTTCAATGCCGCGCCATCGCGCACTACGCCGACGTGCTTCCACATGGTTGACTGAACCCGCTGTATGAATTTCTCGGCTTCGTTCGCATTGCCGTTCGCTTGAACCGGAACCTGATGCCCCGTTGGCGGCGCAGGAACGTTCGGGCGCTGTTCGTTCTGCATGGCACGTGCAGCCCGGGTCCCATACACCAGTCCTTCCAGGAGGGAATTGCTTGCCAAACGATTGGCGCCATGCACGCCCGTGCAGGCGACTTCGCCTGCTGCGTATAAGCCCTCGATTGAGGTGCGGCCATCCAAATCGGTGCGAACGCCTCCCATTGCGTAGTGCGCTGCCGGACGGATGGGCACCAACTCTTCGGCGATGTCGATGTTGTACTGCATGCAGGTGGCGTAGATATTCGGGAAAGCGTTTGCGCACCTTCTCGGAGTTGAGGTGCGTTAGATCGAGATAAACCGCGGCGTCAGGGCGCTTCGTCTTTTCCAACTCGTGGGCGATTGCCCTCGCCACTACGTCACGCGGCGCTAACTCACCCATCTCGTGATACTTGTGCATGAATCGTTGTAACTCGAGGTTCCTCAGATAGGCGCCTTCGCCACGCAGGGCTTCGGAGAGTAAGAAACGTGGAGCACCCTTCAGATACAGCGCTGTCGGATGGAATTGAATGAATTCCATGTCGCTGATTTCAGCACCGGCACGAAAAGCCATGGCGACGCCATCGCCTGTCGCGACGGCTGGATTCGTAGTGTCGCTGTAAACCTGTCCCAGTCCGCCGGTGGCGAGAAGGACCGCGCCGGCGCGGATTTCGCGCACTCGCCCGTCCTTGTCGAGGACCGTCACGCCAATAATCTTGCCATCGCGAATGAGGAGGTCGGTGGTGAACTCAAACTCGCGAAACGTGATGGGCTTCATCGCCGAAGCTTTGAGATAAAGAGCACGGCCGATCTCCCGCCCCGTCGAGTCTCCGTGGGCGTGCAGCACGCGGTTGCGGCTGTGCGCGCCTTCGCGGGTGAAGGCGATCTTGCTGCCGGCCCGATCGAATTGTGTGCCCCACTCGATCAGCTCCTCGATGCGAACGGGACCTTCTTCGACGAGCACCCGTGCGGCTGCTTCGTCACAGAGGCCGTCACCGGCTTTAAGGGTATCGTCGAGATGCAGGCCGACTTCGTCGTCATCGCTGAGCGCGGCTGCGATACCACCCTGGGCGTACTGAGTGTTCGATTCCGTGACTTCGCGCTTGGCCAGGCACAAGACCCGTCCCGCCGACGCCAGTTCAACCGAGGCGCGCAAACCCGCGATTCCCGCGCCCACTACGATGAAATCGGATTCCAGAGGTAATGCGTCCATGCTGCGTGAGACGCACTTTCGTGCGTCGTAACTGCTCTTCCAAGCTGATGGTAACACCTTTGTGTGACACGGTGACCGACTCGACAAAGCCCAATCTCATTACGGGAAATCGACACTGCCCGGCTGCTTACGCGGATAAAAAGACTTCCGATACACTAGAAGTTTGACTCGCATACCGGTACACACAGCATCGCGAAGTTACGAAGTTTTTGTGGAACGCGGGCTTCTGCGCTCGGCCGCCGACGTGTTGGGCGGGCAGTTTCCATCCAACGCGAAGGTCTATGTAGTTTCTTCAGAGACGATCCTGCGATTGTGGGGAGACCACCTGTCTGAGAGCTTTTCGAGCTCAGGACGTACCGTCGTAGTCCTCCCAATGGCCGAAGGTGAGCCGGCGAAGCGGCTGAAGACGGTGGAGAAGCTGGCAACCCGGATGGTGGCTTCTGGTGCCGATCGGCGTTCGGTGGTACTTGCACTCGGCGGGGGAGTGGTCGGCGACGTCGCTGGCTTTCTGGCGTCTATCTTCATGCGCGGGATTCCGGTTGTGCAGGTTCCCACCACCCTCGTTGCGCAGGTCGATTCGGCAATCGGAGGCAAGACGGGCGTCAATCTTTCCGCAGGTAAAAACATGATAGGCACGTTCCATCAGCCGTCAGCCGTGCTGTCGGATCCCGACGTACTGGCCACCCTGCCGGAGCGCGAATATCGCTCTGGATTGTTCGAGGCGATGAAGTACGGCGTCATTCGCAGTGCCGAGATTTTCGATTTCATGGAGTCGCAACGCGACGGACTTCTGCGCCGCGACGGCGAACTGCTGGAACGCCTGATCGTGGACTGCGTCAAGGTCAAGGCGGACGTGGTAAGCGCCGACGAACGTGAGGGCGGCGAGCGCCGGATACTGAATTTCGGGCACACCATCGGACACGCGCTGGAGGCGGCCACCAAGTACAAGCATTTTCTGCACGGGGAAGCGGTTGGTTGGGGAATGGTGGCTGCGGCGGCAGTGGGCAGAGAGGTAGGGATCACCGATGCCGCAACGGCTGCGCGCATCACATCGCTCGTGATGGCATACGGGCCGTCGCCCAGAGTCGAGACTAGCGGCCAGCATGTTTTGCGGCTGATCCAAGCAGACAAGAAGACCATTGGCGGGATTCCGCATTTCGTTCTCGCCCGTTCTATGGGAAAGGTTGAGGTCATCAGCACGGTTTCAAAAGCGTCCGTCTTGAACGCCGTCGCGGAAATAAGGCGGTTATCGAAGTCATGACGGGTTCGCATCACCAGCCCGGCACGAAGACTCCGGTTGAGAGTGCTCCCGTTGTGGGTGCTGCGCCGGTTGGCGCCGCCGACGAAGCTTCTGCAGCAGTCGCGGTACGCGAGATGTTCAGCTCGATTGCGCCGAAGTACGATCTGCTGAACCACGTGTTGTCCATGAACGTAGATCGCATGTGGTGGAACCGCACGGCACGGGTCTTCGATGCGATCTTGTCGCGGCCGGGAGCTCGGGTGCTGGACCTCTGCTGCGGAACCGGCGACATGACTTTCGCCTTACATCGCAGAACAAAGGGCAAGACTGCGGAATTAGTCGGAGCGGACTTCGCGCATCCCATGCTCGTGCGCGCTTCGCAAAAGACCGGCGATAGAGCGATTCGGTGGATTGAGGCCGATGCCCTCAACCTGCCGCTGGCCGAAGGGCGATTCGACCTGGTGACCGCCGCTTTCGGATTCAGAAACCTCGCGAACTACGACCGCGGGTTGGCGGAGATCTATCGTGTCATGGCCGCAAACGGCGAAGTCGGCATCCTGGACTTCGGCGAACCCAAGGGCTTGATCGGAGCTTTGTATCGCGTCTATTTCCGCCGTGTGCTGCCTGCACTTGGTACGGTCATTTCGGGAGTGAGCGGGCCGTACGCATACTTGCCAAGATCGGTGCAGCGCTTTCCGGCTCCCGAGGAAATGCTGCGGCGTATGCGGGCCGTCGGTTTCCGCGAAGTATCGTGGACGCCGTATACCTTTGGCATTGCGGGCCTGTACCGCGGCAAGAAGTGACTGCTACTGTTTGCCTTGAGATTACTAATTGCTCGAAAAGCAGTCCCGCAGAGCCTCTTCCGCCGAATACTGCATGATCTCCGGATAGTCTGCGGCGAGTAACTGCTTCAGCCGGCTTGTGTCCATGGTGTAGGAGCCGATCATGTAGGGCAATGCCTCTTGCGGGACCGACGAGATGCCACGTTTCCACAAAGCGCGGAGGATCGTTCGGCAGATAGCGCGGCCGGGAACGCGCCGGATTCGCGTGTGCGCGATGTCCGCACATTCCTGGATCGTCAGGGGTTCTCCGTGGCCTGCGACGTTTAGAATCGTAACCGGCGGATCGCTGTGCGGTCGCCGCAGCAGATAGGCCAGCAATCGGGCCATATCATCGACGTGAACGAACTGGAAGCGCTTCTCCGCATACTTGCGTCCCATCGGCAACATCAGAGGCAATTGCTTTCGGGCCTCACGCATCCGCTTCGCTCTCGGACTTCTTCCAAAGGCGGTTCCCCGCAAGGTTCCGACCATGTAATTCTGTACGGTGGACCCCGCAAAAATGTGAGGCCGCAGAATGTAAGCACGGCAATCTCCCAGGCTCTCTGCCCGGTACCGTACCACTTCGTCGCTCTCGCGCTTGTGAATGGCATAAGGAAGCGTGTGCGCGAGTAGTGGGAAGTCCTCTTTCACCGGGCCAGGCGTTTCGGGGCCATAGGCTGAAACGCTGCTGGGAAAGATGAACTGGCGCACATTGCCGCCGGTGCGATTGACTACGCTGATGGCCTCCATCACACGCGCTGTACCGGCCACATTGATCTGCCACATACGCTCCTCGTCGACCACACCGGTGAGCTGAGGGTCGACGACGAAGGCCAAATGCACCACGGTGCGAGCACCGGTCTGCCGCAGCAATTGCGTCAGATCGCGGCAGGATGCTTCCTGCCCCAGATCCATGGGATGGAATTCCAAAGGTGCGAGGCGAATCGGGAGCTCGCAAGTCCACGCCAATCACCCGATATTTCGAAAGCAGGGGCAGCAGCCGCGTGCCCAGATTTCCCGAAACGCCTGTGACCAAGACCGTGGGAGTAGGTTGCATGGCTCCTTTACTTGGGCGGAGTGCTTGCCGACTTGGCGGCTGGAGTGGGCTGGGCCCCCGTTGCCGGCACGGCCGGTGGCGCCTGCGTACCGAAGTACTGATCATTCAGTTCGGGAACTGCTGACTTACCGATTTCTTCCAGTTTGTCCTGTAGTTGCTGACGCTGCAGCGTCAGCACGATCGAGTCCTTTACCTCGCTCAAAGGGATCTCACGGACAGACGTGACTCTGTAAATGTAGAAAGCGGCCGGATCAGAGTAGACGGGAGAGACTTCTCCAGCTTTTAGGCGAAACACCGATTCTTGATCGGCGGGAAGGCTGCCTGAAAGCCGAGTGCCCAGATTGACGTCGGGACTTCCGGCTCCCGTGACGCCGGCTGCTTCAAAGGCAGCCTTTTGCAGTTCGGTGGGGTTTTCGCCCGCGACCCAGCGTTGGCGCACCTTCTCGGCGCTGGACCCGTCAGCAGCGTCCGAAGTGGAGGTTTTGTCGTCGCTCGTGGGCTTGCGGGGGATGACGATTCGCTGCAGGCTGGCCTCGACGTACTTGGCGCTGTTCTCTGTGTAATACGCCTGGATTTGGGCATCGCTGGGGTGGGCAAATTGCTCGGCATAATGCCGCTTTACTCCGTCGGCGATGACCTGTTTCGTTACGAACTGAATAATCTGCTGCATGGCCGGGTCATCTTCCAGGTGAAGCGCCTGCGCAGCATCGAAAAACGCCAGCAGCTTGCCATAGTTAATTGCAAAAGTCCGCTTGGTTTCAGCCGGCATGTCAGGCTGCATAGCGTTGGCAAGCTTTTCGAATTGCTCGCGGGTCACGGAATGCACACAGTCCTTCGCCGGCTGGAGATCGGCAATTGGCTGGCATCCGCCCTTGAGTGTAATGACAGCCTGGTCTAGCCCTACGGATGAGGGGTTGGCTGCGGTCGCGGTTCCGGTTGAGGTGCCCGAAACCTGTTGCGCGCCATGACGAGGAGGGAGTGGCGATCTTGGGCTGGCAGCCGGGCTCTGAGCGTATGCCGCCGTGCTCAAGGCACACAAAATCACAAAATTCACCATGAAATTACGATGCATGAGGGTTGTTCCTCCGGAAATGTGGCGTCGATCGTGCCGTCGCGATTACCAAAAATCGTATCATAGAGGCGCTCGTGCGACATGCCAAGAGTCGCTCGGACCATTTTCACTTCGATCTCTGATGACCCACACTACCGATCTCGACAACAAGCAGGCAGAAAAGCAAGCCGTCGCTCTTAATTCGGTGTACGCAGCAGTTGCAATTACCAGCCTGAAGGTTGCTGTCGGCATGACGACCGGCAGCCTGGGCATTTTATCGGAGGCCGCACATTCGGGCCTCGATCTTGTGACGGCTGCGATCAGCTACTTTTCCGTTCGGGTGTCTGACCGGCCGGCCGACGCCGACCACCAGTACGGGCACGGAAAAGTCGAGAACTTCTCTGCGTTTATTGAAACTGCGCTGTTGCTTCTGACATGCGTTTGGATCGTTTACGAGGCAACCAAACGTTTGTTTTTCCACTCTGTCGAAATCGAGCCGAGTATCTGGGCCTTTGTTGTCATGGGAACATCCATGGGAATAGATGCATGGCGCTCGCGGCGGCTGAAGCACGTCGCCGAGAAGTATGATAGCCAGGCACTGCGGGCCGATGCCCTGCACTTCAGTACCGACATATGGTCGAGTGCAGTTGTAATCCTGGGTCTTCTTCTGGTCTTGGCCGGGCGGACTTACCACGTTTCCTGGCTGGCGAAGGCCGATCCCATCGCGGCGCTGATTGTGGCTTGCATCGTGGTTTACGTGAGCTGGCGCTTGGCGCGGCAAACCATCGACGCCCTGTTGGACGCCGCGCCTGCCGGTATTCGAACTCAAATTATCGATCAGGCAACGCGGGTCCATGGAGTGCTGAACGTAGAGCGCGTTCGTATCCGCCGTGGCGGCAGCAATTATTTTGCCGACGTGTCCGTCGCAATGTCGCGTAGCGTTACCTTCCAGAAATCGGAGCAGGTTACCAGCGAAGTGGCACAGGCGGTTCGGGAGCTGTTGCCGGGCGCCGACGTGGTGGTCAACGCCACCTCCCGCGCCAGCCTGGAAGAGAGCCTCTTCGACCGGGTCCGGGCCGTGGCCACGCGAAATAACCTGTACGTTCACGACATCAGCGTGCAGGACGTGAATGGCGCCCTGCACGTCGAGCAGCATGTGGAGCTAGATGAGCGTTTGTCGCTTAAAGCAGCACACGACCAGGTGTCGCTTCTGGAGAGCGAGATGCGGGCGGACATCCCCGAGATAGCAGTAATACTCACACACATTGAGAGTGAGCCGGCGACGATTGAGACTACCGACGGTGTCGTCGAGCCGTCCGGGTATCAAGGCCGTGTCCAAAGCGTGACGGCTACATTCCCCGAGGTCATTGACACGCACGATTTGATGTTCAAGCGGGTTGGCGGCCGGTTGTACCTTTCGCTTCACTGCACCATGCGCGACGACCTGCCGCTGGCCCGCGTGCACGACGTCCAGACTGCGTTCGAGAGCCGCATTCGGCAGGAACTGCCCGAGGTGTTTCGGGTGCTGATCCACCCAGAGCCGCAAACCGACAATCGCCGCTAGGCGGTGGCGATCAAAACAAGTTTCGCAGTTCGCGCCGCAATATCTTGCCTGACGCCGTCTTCGGGATGCTCTGCACGAAATGGATCTCGCGCGGCATTTTGTAGTTCGTCAGTCGCTCGGCGACGAAAGCCTTAATGCTGTCCATGGTTTCCTGGGTTTCCAGATGGCTCTCTCGCAGCACAACAAAAGCGCAGGGGATCTCGTCGCCGGCCTCATCGACACGCGACACAACGCCACAATCGCGAACACCGGGATGTTCCAGCAGCACGCCTTCCACTTCCGCCGGAGCGATAGAGAAGCCTTTGTACTTCATCATCTCCTTGCGGCGGTCCACGACGTAGTAGAGACCTTGCTCGTCGACGCGCACGATATCGCCGGACCAATACCAGCCGTCCTTCAGCACCGCGGCCGTGGCCTCGGGCGACTTCCAATAGCCCAACATGATCTGCGGGCCACGCATGACAAGTTCTCCCAACTCGCCCTGAGCGACCTCGTTCTCCTTCTCATCGAGGACTCGGCAGTCCGTAAGCGCCACGGGGCCGCCAATGGAATCAGGCCGGAAGAATTGCGGGTCAAGGTACCCCATATGCGTAACAGGCGAGGCTTCGGTCATGCCGTAACCCTGGCGGATGGGGATGCCGGTGGAACCAATGAAGCGGCGGGCCAGTTCAGGCCCGAGCGGAGCAGCGCCGCACTTCACCCACCGTAGCTGGTGTTCGCGGGGAAATTTGCCGGCATCCGCAGCGTGGCAATATGCCAGCAGGGCCGGCGGCACGCACAGGCTGACGGTCACTCCCTCCTCAACACATATTCGAAGCGAGGTTTCGCAATCAAATCGCGGCATCAGAACTACTGTGCTGCCGCGGATAAGACCCATGTTCAGCCCAACGGTAAGCCCGTAGATGTGATAGAGCGGCAGAAAACATAGGACCGTGTCCCGGTCCGACACGCTGCCGGTTTCGCCCGAGGTCAGCGTCTGGTACACGTTGGCGAGAATGTTGTGGTGCGACAGCATGACGCCCTTGGGAAGTCCAGTTGTGCCGCTGGAGAAAGGCAATGTAGCCAGCGTCAGCCGGGAGTCGTGTTGAGGCTGCGGGAGTGGCTCATGGCCCGGGTGCTGGTACAGATTGCTGAAAGCCTCCACAGCTCCCGGAGCGGCAGTTCGGACGCTGTAAACGTGTCGCAGCGCCGGAATGCCGGAAAGGTCAACGCCCTCCAGCAGTGGACCGTCGCTGACCAGGGCAACGGCGTCGGTTGCCTCCATCTGGTAATGCACTTCGCGGCCACGGTAGGTGGGATTCATCGTGGTCGGGACCGCGCCCGCCATGGTTGCGGCGTGAAACACGACGCCAAATTCCCAACAATTGGGCAGGTAAACTCCGATGCGGTCGCCGGGGCGGATACCCGCTGCGACCAGGCCGCGGGCCGTACGCTCGACCAGGTCTCCGTATTCGGAGAAGGAAATCCGGCGGTATGGCGTGCAGGAGGTGTCTATAAGCGCGGTCTTGTCCCCGTATTGACGACAGGAGTCCAGCACCGCATCGTGTACAAACTTGCCCGTGGGATCAGCGTAGAGGCCGGTGCGTATCGGAGCTTTGAGGTTTGTCATAACGAACGCCGGTGAGTCTAGCAGGTTCGCTGACAATTGCAAGAGACGTCAACGAACCGGGCCCAGTAGTCGAATCGGGCTGAGGGTAGACTGGAGTTGCATGTATTTGGCCGCAATTATCTTCGCAACGGTCTGCGTGGCTACTTGGTTATACCTACTCATGGCGCGCGGCGGCTTTTGGAAGGTATGGAGGCTCACAAGTCCTGTTGCCCCGGAACAATCCGTACAGGGCGTAATTGCGGCGGTAATTCCGGCGCGCGATGAGGCAGCGGTCATTGGAGACACAGTCAGGTCCTTGCTGGGCCAGAGCTGCGCAGAGCGGATTCGGATCTTCGTGGTGGACGACCACAGCTCGGACGGCACAGCGAAGATCGCCGTGCAGGCCGCACAGGCCTGTGGACGGGTTGAGGCGGTTACGGTGATTCGCGGTAGCGCTTTGCCCGTGGGGTGGACAGGGAAGCTGTGGGCCGTTCAGCAGGGGATCGAGCAAGCTGTGAGGTTAAATCCGGAGTTCCTGCTCCTGACCGATGCCGACATTGGGCACGGTCGCGACAATGTGGCAACGCTAGTCGCGATCGCTGAGTCCGGAAAGTTCGATCTGGTCTCGTTCATGGTCAGACTCCACTGCGAGAGTTTTGCGGAGAGACTCCTGATACCGGCGTTCGTGTTTTTCTTCTTCATGCTCTACCCGCCGGCGTGGATTCGTGATGGGGACCGCCGGACGGCGGGGGCTGCCGGCGGCTGCATGCTGGTGAGGCCGCAGGCTCTGCAGCAGGCGGGCGGCATGTCGGCGATTCGTGACCGCATCATCGATGACTGTGCCTTGGCGGACGCGGTGAAGCGGAGCGGTGGACGGGTGTGGCTCGGAGTCACTCCAGACACGATGAGCACACGCAAGTACGGGTCGTTCGGTGAGATCGAGCGCATGATTGCTCGGACAGCGTTTAACCAATTGCAGCACTCTACAGTGCTACTGTTTGGTTCGATAATTTGGCTGGCGATCGCGTACTTGCTCCCGTTAGCACTGCTGTTGAGCGGCCATGCCGAGTTGGCGGCCATCGGGGCGCTGGGCTGGCTGCTCATGACGATCTCCTACGTTCCCATGGTGCGCTTCTACGGCCTGTCGGCAGCGTGGGCTTTGACGCTTCCGATGGCCGCGAGTTTTTATATGTTCGCGACCATCCACTCGGCGTTCAAGTTCTGGTCGAGTCGCGGAGGCGAATGGAAGGGAAGGGCACAGGATGTCAGTGGCAGCCCTTGAGGCAAGCCTGCGAGCGAGTGGAAAAACTTGCGGACTGGCGCGTACGCGGCAGGGCAGCTAATCGGCCGCACTGCGCTACTGCTCCCCAAGCACAAAATGGTCCATTGCGTAGGCGAATCCGTCTTCTTCGTTGCTGCGGGTCACGTCTGTTGCCAAGGCTTTCACGTCGTCGAAGGCATTTCCCATCGCAATGGAGAGCCCACTCTTTCGGAACATCAGTGTGTCGGTGATCATGTCGCCAATAGTTGCGATTTGTTCGCTGGGGATGTGGAGCATCTCCGACAGCGTGGTTACGACGGCCCCTTTGTTCGCGGCTGCGTCGGTGACGTCGAGGTAGTACGGGCTCGAACGGGTCGCCGAAATCGACTTGCAGCCGATGCTCGTCATCTCTACTTCAGCGCGGGCGAGGGCGTCATGATCATCCGTTACCCCAACCAGTTTTAGAACGTCAAACTTAGAAAGGTCCCGTGTGGGCAGCAGGCTTGCTCGACGGCCCATGAGAGCCTCATGGTGCGCAACGTGTACGCCAGTGGGATTGGTTACGAACCATTCCATGTCCGTCCAAACCCACAGATCGAAGCCATCGTGGAGGATGCGGTCTGCGACTAGCTGCGCGTCTGCGGGCAACATCGGAAACTTGTGAAGCACTGCTTCGTCCGGGCCGACGATCAGCGCGCCGTTGAAGCACGCGACCGGCTCTCGGACCTGCAATACTCGAACCAGTTCCCGCACCAACTGTGGAGGACGCGCGCTGGCGAGAGTGAAACGGATTCCGGCGGCATACAGGCGCTGCACCGCTGATGGAGCGCCCGGCGTCAACTGCTTGTTTTCGTCGAGCAGAGTTCCGTCTACGTCGGAAATGACCAGCGCCACACGGTTGTTTGGGTTGGTCATAGGCGAGAGTCGGCGTCGGGCTGCAGCGGACGCCAACGATGCCTGTCGAATTGAATCAGTGCATCGGCGGTGTCAGGGCCCTCGCTACCGGCTGCGTAGTTTGGAAATTGCGGAGGCGGGAGCTGTGCCCAGGCTTCGACGATGGGCGTGATGATGCGCCACTCGGCTTCCACTTCATCGCGACGCGTGAAGAGAGTCGCATCTCCGCGCATCGCATCGAGCAACAACGTCTCGTACGCAACCGGGGTGGCCGTGCCAAACGCCTCGCGGTAGGAAAAGTCCATGTTCACTCGGCTGGAACGCATCTGTGGTCCCGGGGTCTTGGCGCCGAAATTCAGCGCGATGCCCTCGTTGGGCTGGATGCGCATGGCGATCACGTTGTGGTGGACGTCCTCCTGGCTATGTGCGAACAGTGCCTGCGGCGTGCGCTTGAAGTGCACCGCAATTTCCGTCAGCGGCGCGGCCAAACGTTTGCCCGCGCGAACGTAAAAAGGAACGCCGGCCCAGCGCCAGTTGTCCACATGGAACTCCACTGCGACATAGGTTTCGGTCTGAGAGTCAGGATTCACGCCGGGCTCCTGCCGATAGCCGACCACTTCCTTTCCGCCAATCTTGCCAGGCCCATATTGCCCGCGAATCGTCCGTTTTGCGACCTCCTCCACCGACATGGGACGGATCGCCCTCAGCACCTGCACCTTTTGTTCACGCACGGAGTGGGCATCAAAGGCGACCGGGGGTTCCATCGCCGTGAGGGTGACTAGCTGCAGCAAGTGGTTGGCGACCATGTCGCGCAGCGCGCCGGTCTCTTCATAGAATGCCGCGCGGCTCTCCACCCCGAGCGTCTCTGCCGCAGTAATCTCGATGTAATCGATGTAGTTACGGTTCCAAATGGGTTCAAACATCGAGTTGCCGAACCGGAACACGATAATGTTCTGGACCGTCTCCTTGCCGAGGTAGTGGTCAATGCGATAGACCGATTCCTCGTGGAACACCTTAGAGACGATGGCGTTCAGTTCTTGCGCGCTGTGCAAGTCGTGGCCAAACGGCTTTTCCAGGATGATTCGCGTCCACCCTTTGTCGTTGCGGGCCAGTCCGGATTGCCCAAGGCCTTCCACAATAGGAGGAGCCATCGAGGCGGGCGTAGAGACGTAGAACAAAACGTTTGGGCTCGCTCCCTGGGATTGCATTTCCTCAATCTTGCTTTGCAGGGCAGGGTAGAAGTCCGGCTGAGTGGCGTCTCCCACGAGGTAATGCAAGCGCTTGGCAAACGTCTGCCAGTCACTCTCACTGAAGTTCCGGGCATCCTTCGACTTCGCTGCGCCATCGTGCATTCGCTCGCGGAACTCTTCATCGGTGAGGTGAGTGCGGCCCACTCCCAGAACATCGAAGGTCGGATTGGTGCACCCGATGCATGCCAAGTCGTACAAGGCAGGAATGAGTTTGCGGCGCGTCAGGTCGCCAGTTCCGCCGAAGATGATCAGCAGGCAGGAACCTGCCTTGGGAAGAGTTGCTTCCACAATCTTGAAGGCCGACGCTTCCGTCGTTGAACTCACTTCCGGTCTCCTGTCGGACGGGACGTCTTCGCCGCCTCAGCGGCCCAATTTGTGTGAACAGGCCCGGCAGCCGGACGGTCCACGCGATGATAGGTGTGCGCCCCAAAGTAGTCGCGCTGGGCTTGCGTAAGATTTTGCGGCAATTGCTCGCTGCGGTAGCTGTCGAAATAGGAAAGCGAAGCCGACAACGCGGGAACCGGGATTCCCAGTTGCACCGCTGTCGCCACCAGTCGCCGCCACGCCTGTTCCGATTTTCGGATCCAGGTCATGAAGTCGTAATCCAACAACAGGCTGGGCAGCTCAGGATGACGTTCGTACGCCCGCATGATGGGGTCGAGGAAGCGCGCACGGATGATGCAGCCGCCCTTCCAGACCCGGGCCATCTCGCGCAAGTTGATGCCCCACTGCCACTCATGCGAACCGGCGCGGATCAGGTTCATCCCCTGCGCGTACGAGCAGACCTTCGATGCATAGAGCGCGTCGTGTACGGCCTGGATCATCTCGCGCTTGTCGCCTGCGTAGGTGCTCTGCGCGGAGGAAAAAATCAATTGGCTGGCGACCTCCCGTTCCGCTTTCATGCTCGACATCGCGCGGGCATCGATCGCGGCCGCAATGGTTGGGATGGGCACTCCGAGATCCAGCGCTACCTGCGCGGTCCATTTGCCGGTGCCTTTTTGCCCCGCCTTGTCGAGCACCATTTCGACCAGCGGCCTGCCTGTTTCAGCGTCAGTCACGCCGAAGATGTGGGACGTGATTTCGACGAGGTACGACTCCAGGGGCCCGCGGTTCCATTCACCGAAAATGTCGGCCAGTTCCTGCGCGCCCAGGCCAAGGGCCTTGCTGAGGATCTCGTAGGCTTCGGCAATGAGCTGCATATCGCCGTACTCAATGCCGTTGTGCACCATCTTCACGAAGTGTCCGGCGCCGTCCGGTCCGACGTAGGTCACGCACGGTCCGGAATCGCTCTTGGCCGCGATGGACTGAAGAATCGGCGCGACATGCTTGTAAGCCTCGCGCGATCCTCCCGGCATTAAGGACGGTCCGTTACGAGCGCCTTCCTCGCCGCCGGATACGCCCATACCAAAGAAGCTCACCATCGACTGCTGGGCGATTCCTTCCCGGCGCATGGTGTCTTTGAAGAACGAGTTCCCGCCGTCGATTACTATGTCGCCGGGAGCGAGATAGGGGGTCAGCTTCTGCAGGGTCTGGTCGACGGGGTCGCCCGCCTTGATCATCATCAGGATTCGGCGGGGCCGTTCCAGGGAACGAGAGAACTCCTGTAGCGAATGTGTTGCAATGAGCTGGCGGCTGGGATTGTCGTTTAGCAACCGATCGGCCCATTCAGTTTCGAGGTTCCAGACCGCGACTGAATGTCCGTGGTCCTCGATGTTGAGCGCGAGGTTGGCCCCCATTACGCCGAGGCCAATGACCCCGAACTGCGCTGTTCTGACGCCAGCCGTCGTTGCCATACTCCTTCCCCTTTGCCCGGCTCCCGCAGGCGGGAGTTATGCCGATGCTGGACTCAAGCCTTCGCCTTGCTCATCGACAACCGCGCTTTGGCGACAACATTGTCAACGGTGAAGCCGAAGTGCGACATCAGTTCCTTAATCGGGGCCGATGCGCCGAAATCGTCGTGACCCACCGCTTCACCGGCATCGCCGATGTACTTGCTCCAGCCGAAGGTGGTTCCGGCCTCAACCGAAACCCTGGCGCGCACCGACGCCGGCAGCACCTCAGCCTTGTACTGGGCTGGCTGCTGCTCGAAGAGTTCCCAGGAAGGCATCGACACCACGCGCGCCTTCACGCCCTCGGCCGTTAACTTTTCATACGCTCCCATGCAGAGCTGTACTTCCGACCCGGTTCCAATCAGGATGACGTCCGGTGTACCGTCTGAATCGGCGAGAACGTATGCGCCCTTGGCCACTCCTGCGGCAGAAGCAAGCTTCGTGCGATCCAGGGTCGGCATCGCTTGCCGGCTCAACGCCAAGAGTGCGGGTTGATGTTTGAGCGTCATGATATAGCGCCAGGTTTCTGCGACTTCGTTGGCATCGCCGGGACGGAACGTCAGTAGCCGAGGAACCGCCCGCAGTGACATCATCTGCTCGATCGGCTGATGGGTCGGCCCGTCTTCGCCCAGCCCGATCGAGTCGTGAGTGTAGAGGAAGATCACCGGCAGGTCCATCAGCGCCGCCAGCCGTATCGCAGGCCGCATGTAATCGGAAAAGATAAAGAAGGTTGCGCCATAGGCCCTGATGCCCGACAGCGCCATGCCGTTCACCGCCGCTCCCATGGCATGTTCGCGAATCCCGAAGTGAAAGTTCCGGCCCGTATAATCTCCGGGTTCAAAACTTCCGCCATCTTTGATCAGCGTCTTGGTGGAAGGCGCCAGGTCGGCGGCGCCACCAATCAGCCACGGCACGTTCTTTGCGACCGCATTTAGCACCTTGCCATTCGATTCACGAGTGGCCATCCCCTTGGCATCAGCGGGGAAGGTCGGGATGTCTTTGTCCCAGCCTGGCGGCAATTCGCGCGCGGCGATCAGCTCCCATTCTTTTGCGAGGTCAGGAAATGCCTGCGCCCAGGCCTTGTATTTCCCATTCCACTCCTGCTCCCACTGGGCGCCGCGCTCCACGGCATGGCTCATGTAAGTCTTGACTTCATCAGGCACCAGGAACTGCGCATCCGGCGGCCAACCGTAGTTCAACTTGGTGAGGCGGATTTCTTCAACCCCAAGCGGTTCTCCGTGAGCTTCCGCCGTGTCCTGCTTATGGGGTGAACCAAACCCAATGTGGGTATTTACGATGATCAACGTTGGCCGCGCGGTTTCTTCCTGCGCGGTCCGGATCGCGTGGTCCATTTGAGCCAGGTCATTGACGTCGCTCACGTGCAGCACATTCCAACGCCATCCCAGGAAACGCGTGGCCACATCGTCGCTGAATGCCAGCGAGGTGTTGCCCTCAATGGTGATGTGGTTGTTGTCGTAGAACCAGATGAGGTTCGACAGCTCGAGGTGTCCGGCGAGTCGAAGCCGCCTCGTTCGACACGCCCTCCATCAGGTCGCCGTCGCCACAAACGGCATAGATCCGGTAATCGAACAGGCTGTGTCCGTCGCGATTGTATCGTGCGGCGAACCAGCGTTGCGCGATGGCCATTCCCACCGAATTGCTGATACCTTGCCCCAGCGGCCCGGTCGTCGTTTCCACCCCTGGAGTTAATCCGTACTCCGGGTGTCCCGGTGTCTTTGAGCCCCATTGCCGAAAATTCTTCAAGTCGTCGAGCGTCAGGTCGTAGCCGGTCAGAAACAGCATCGAATACAGCAGCATGGAAGCGTGCCCGTTCGACAAAATGAAGCGGTCGCGGCCGGCCCAATGCGGGTCGCGCGGGTTGAACCGGAGGAAGCGGTCCCACAATACGAACGCCAGGGGCGCAAGCGCCATCGGCGTGCCGGGGTGACCGCTGTTCGCCTTCTGGACGGCGTCCATGGAGAGCGTGCGGACCGTGTTAATGCAAAGCTGCTCTAACTTTTCCTGCGCTGGATTTGGGGCTGGGCTACTCACCGGTAATTGCCTTTCTCAAGATAGATATAGACTCCGTTAGACTCACATCTGGTGCCGCAAGACTCAGCGCTTGCACCCTACATAACGGGACTGGCATCAGCCGAACCGCGACGATGCCGCCTCCGCAATTGTAAGCCTGACCCGGATGTGCAGCCTCCGTGCCCGCAGTATACCGTCCGTTCGCCCGGACGATGTTGCGTGGATGTGACAATTTCCCACGCCACAGTGCCTGTGTCGCTGACGAATCCGACATCGCAGTCACGGCCACGAAAAACGGCCCGCTCCTAGATCAGGGCGGGCCGAATTCAACGAACCTCAAATTTACTTTTGTGGCTCGGGTGGCTTTCTTGCCTTCGACGCTCCGGTTGCTGGATTTCCGGTCAGTTCGTTGGCGAGCGCGTCGGCTTTGTAAACCTTCCTTAGGACCTCCATGATGGCCCGCGAATCGGTCGAAACGGACCGTCCCACCACGTCGTCATACACGAAGTTCCATGGCAACGATTCGATGTTGCCGTCGAAGATGATACCCACGACCTCGGCGTCCTTATTAATGAGCGGGCTGCCTGAATTTCCACCGATGATGTCAGGCGTGGAGACCGTGTCGAATGGGGTTTTCAGGTCAAGGGTTGATTTCGACTTGATCCAGCTCTCAGGCAGCTCGTACGGAGGTTTGCTGCCGTGTGCTGCTGCGTGCTCGTAGGCCCCGCCAAGTGTGGTGTTCCACGGGACATGCTTTCCATTCAGTTCGTAGCCCTTGATCGCGCCGTAGCTCAGCCGTCAGAGTAAACGTCGCATCCGGAGGCACGCTGAACCCGCCCTTGGCGAAGAGAATCTTCGCGATGTCGCCGGCGTTCTTCCGCAGCACCGGATCGACTTCGTCGTCGTAACGCTTGCGAACCGCCCGCGCATACGGGTCAACGGCACGCATCATGACGATCATGGGATCGGTGCTGGCGTCGACTGCTGCTTTGCCGCCTTCGTACAGCTTCTTGCGGAACGCGACGTCCTGCAACTGTGTGCCGTCGATCAACTCCTTCGCCCGCTCGTCGGGCGACTTGCCGGCCAGCGCGACTTTCACAGCCTCGTTATTCGCGCCCAGCGCCTGCTGCATCTCGCCGAGGCTCTGCGCCAATATTGCCACCTGAAGCGACTTGTAAACCGGGGCAGTCGAGAACAATCGCTGCTCCAATGTCGGAAGTCCGGAATCCTGATAGCCTCGCAGACGGTCGCCGTTGGACTTCTCTTTCTCTGCGGTCACGCGCACCAGGACCCGTGCGTAGCCAGCGAGCGAGCCACGGAATCCGCCGGTCGCCATTGAGGCGGACGCGTCGTTGTCTGCGCCACCCTGCAGATAGAACAGTGGCTTAAAAATTTCCTTCTGAACGTCTACCGCCTTGCGAATCTCAGCCCACGGATCGCCATACTCCTGCTTAAGCTTCGCGTCGCCGTTCAAGTAAGCCTTCATGCTCTTTTCTTCGGCCGCCTTCTTGTCCATCAGTTGCTTGTCGTGCAGCCCGCTGTTGTAGCCGAGGTAGGCCTTCTGCGAGTTCTGAGTGCCAAATAAATCGCTTTCAGCCTCCCTTGCATTCTCCGCCGACACGGCGCCGTATTTCTCGAGCATGGCCACGCGGTTGGCGAAGGTCTTCATCATCATCGGATAGATGTAGTCGCGCAAATAGTCGAGTTGATCCATGGTCAGCAGGCGGCTCGTGCGTCCGGGATGCCCCGAGACGAAGACCAGATCCCCGTCTTTGATTCCCGTCTTTGACCACTTCAGGTAGTTCGGCGTCTTGGCCGGTTCGCCATTTTCGTAGGCACGGAAGAACGAGATATCGAGGTCATACCGCGGGTATTCAAAGTTGTCGGGGTCGCCGCCAAAGAAGGCGATATCGAACTCCGGTGCCATCACCAGGCGAATGTCGCTGTATGTCTTGTACTTGTAAAGGTGATACAAGGCACCCGAATACAACGTCACAACATCGCAACGCATACCGTTGGTCGAGCAGTCTTTTTCCAGCCCCGACATCGCTTCGCGCTGAGCTTTGCCAACTTCGGCGGACGACATCCCGGGTTTGGCTGCCGCATTCACCTTCGCGGTTACGTCCTCAATACCTTCCAGTACGATGAATTCCACGCCCGGGCATTTGGGTTCTTCCGCGCGCGTAGGAGCGTAGAAACCGTTTTTCATGTAGTCTTTGCCGCCGGTCGAAAGATCGTGGATGCAACCTTGCGCGATGTGATGGTTCGTGAAAATCAGGCCGTCGGGCGACACAAACGATGACGAACCGTTTGGCGCGCGGGCCGACGACAGACGTACATGGTCAAGCCATTCCTGTGACGGTTTGAATCCATACGTGGCCTGCACTTTGTCTCCGGGAAAGGCATTGAAGAGCCACATCCCTTCGTCCGCGAAGGCGAGACAGGATAAACACAGCGTTAAAATTGCGAGCAATGCAAGAAAGCGTTTAGTCATCGAGGGCTCCAGGCGCAGGCAGGCTGCGCGGTTGGTCGCTCAGCGTAAAGTCTTGACGGGCCGAGCCAAGCAAACCCTTCACTATAAAGCCCGTCGCGATGCGGGGCAAACCCAGGCCGTGCGAAGGAGCCTCGCTCTTCAACCGTCACGCGATTGCGCAATTTTGTGTGCTCTGTTTCCCCTTGCCGCGCGTTCTGCCCTAGAATCAAGCTATCCTGGATTTCTAGCACCGCCACGAGGTCTTCATGTCAATTACGCAATCGCCGAAAGGGCTGGAAGGTGTCACCGCTGCCAATTCGAACATCTGCTACATCGATGGCGAACACGGAGTACTGGCGTACCGCGGTATCGATATTCACGACTTGGCCACTCATTCCAACTTTGAAGAATGCTGCTACCTGCTATGGTTCGGACACCTGCCAAGTCGTGCCGAATTGCAGGAATTCAAGCTCAGCCTCGCGCGGGAGCGCAAGCTCGACGCCTCCATCATCAGCCTTCTTCGCCAGGCCCCCAAGCACGCTCTCCCCATGGACGTTCTCCGCACGATCGTCTCGGCCCTGTCGTTCTATGACCCGGAAGAAAAAGTCAACGACGCCAAAGCCAATCTGAGCAAGTCCATTCGCCTGACCTCGCAAATCGCCTATGTGGTGGCCGCCTACGACCGCATCCGTAAAGGCAAGCCGCTCATCGAGCCCGACCGTACCCTCTCGCATGCTGCCAATTTTCTCTATCAGCTCACCGGGCAAGTTCCCAGTGCGACCGCCGAGCGAGCGCTCGACATTGCGCTTATCCTCCATGCCGATCACGAGCTGAATGCCTCGACCTTCGCTGCTCGCGTGGTCGCCGCCACTCTCAGTGATATGCACTCGGCCGTTACCGCCGCCATCGGCGCCCTCAAGGGCCCCCTTCACGGCGGAGCCAATGAGGCCGTCTTTCGTATCCTCGAGGCCATCGATTCGGCCGGCGCGGACCCGGTGGAGTACGTCAAAGGCATGCTGGCCCAGAAGAAGAAGATCCCGGGCTTCGGGCATCGCGTGTACCACACCGAAGACCCACGCGCCACGCACTTGCGGACCATGTCGCGAGACCTCGGCAACTCCAGTGGCATTCCCAAGTGGTTTGATATATCTCACAGGATCGAGGAGTTCGTTGTTGCCGACCGAAAGCTCAATGCCAATGTGGACTTCTACTCCGCATCCACGTACCACACGCTCGGCATCGACATTGACTTGTTTACGCCGGTGTTCGCGGTTTCACGCATCTCCGGCTGGACCGCTCACGTCATGGAGCAGCTCGGCGACAACCGCCTCATCCGTCCGCGCGCCGAGTACATGGGTCCGATTTACCCCACGCGCTACACCCCTATCGAGCAGCGCTAGGACAGGTTCTTCGAGGATTGGCCCGCACTGGCGAGCGCGGGCTTTCTTCCTTTACTTGCATCCTTTCCGACCGCCCCGTTGAGTCCCAGAGCCCCCGCCGGGAATCCAACCAGCAAGATAGAATGAGCTTAACGATGCACCGCGTATACCTCGACAACAACGCTACCAGCCCGCTGCTGCCGGAAGTCTTCGACGCAATGCTGCCGTACTTCGTGGAAAAGTTCGGGAATGCGTCCTCGATTCACCAGCAGGGCCAGCAGGCGCGAGCCGCTGTGGAACACGCTCGTGAGCAAGTGGCGGAGCTGCTAAACTGCCGCGCTGCCGAAGTCGTCTTCACCAGCGGAGGTACAGAAGGCGACAACCTGGCGCTCTTCGGCATCGCCAGGCCCGGCGATCACGTCATCACATCGTCCATCGAACACCACGCCGTCCTTAACTCCTGCAAGCGCCTCGAAGAGACCGGCTGCGAAGTAACTTACTTGCCCGTCGATGACCGCGGCCTGCTGGACCCCGACGATGTGCGCCGTGCGATCCAGCCGAACACCAAGCTCATCAGCGTGATTTATGCCAACAATGAGACGGGCGTGCTGCAGGACGTGGATACTATCGGCGCCATTGCCGCCGAAGCGGACGTCTTTTTCCACACCGACGCGGTGCAGGCCGCGGGCAAGGTGCCCATCGACGTGAAAGAGATTCACTGCGACCTGCTGACGGTGACTGCCCACAAGATGCATGGCCCGCTTGGAGTCGGTGCGCTGTATGTGCGGAAGGGAACACTTCTGCAGCCGCTTCTTTACGGAGGTCGCCACGAGCGCGCTCGCCGTGCCGGCACCGAGAACCTGCCGGGCATCGTCGGTTTGGGTCAGGCCGCTGAGATCGCCCGCATGGGGTTCTCCGACGGCAGCGTTGCCCGGGTTGCCACCCTGCGTGACCGACTCGAGTCCGCGGTTCTCGAATCCGTCGATCAGGTTTCTCTCAACGGCGAGGGTGCGCCACGCGCGCCCAATACCACCAACATCGTCTTTGAGTGCCTCGAAGGCGAGGCCATGGTGATCGCCCTCGACCTCAAAGGCCTTTCGGTTTCTACCGGAGCGGCATGCTCGTCAGGAGCGATTGAACCCTCGCACGTTCTCACCGCCATGGGGTTGTCGCCCGACCGTGCCCGCGCCAGCATTCGCTTTAGTCTCGGCAAACAAAATTCCGACGCCGACATAGATTTTGCCTTGGAGCTGATTCCCGTGGTCGTCGCCCGGCTGCGCGACCTGAGCCCGGTGTACAAGAAGGCAATAAGTGTCAAAGCGTAGCCGTTGGCAGGCGCAGTGCATCCAATAGTGCAAGGACGTTTCACCTTGAATAGCACAGACCAGACCGTCGCCGTAGCCATGTCCGGAGGAGTTGACTCTTCTGCCGTCGCGGCATTGCTCTGCGAGCGCGGATTCAAGGTCGTCGGCCTGACTCTCCAGCTCTGGAACCAGCGCCGCCTCGCCGGGCACGACGGCATGCCCGAGGCCGTTCAGGGCCGCTGTTGCTCCATCGATGACGTTTACGACGCCCGCCACGTCGCGGAGACCCTGGGAATCCCTTACTACGTCGTCAATCAGGAGTCGCGCTTCGAGCACGACGTCGTGCGACCCTTTGTCACCGACTACCTCTCCGGGCGCACGCCGATCCCCTGCAGCCTTTGCAACAATCACCTGAAGTTCGACCAGTTGCTGATCACCGCGCGCCAGATCGGCGCCGACCTGCTGGCGACCGGCCACTATGCCCGCAATGAATATGACGAGAGCTCTGGGCGATGGATTCTCAAGCGTCCCGCCGATTCTTCCAAGGACCAGACTTATTTCCTCTTCGGGCTCACGCAGGAGCAGCTCAGCCGCACGCTATTTCCGCTCGGCGAAATGCGCAAGCCTGAGGTCCGCGAGGAGGCCCGCCGCACTGGCCTGCGCCTCTTCGAGAAGCCCGATTCGCAGGAGATCTGCTTCATTCCCGGGGGCGACTACAAGCAGTTCCTCGACGCCTATCTCGAAGAGCAGGGTGAGGCCATGCCCGACACTGCTGGAGAATTCGTCACTACTTCCGGCGAGGTTATCGGCAAGCACGAAGGTATCCACAACTTCACCGTCGGCCAGCGCAAGGGCCTGGGCGTCGCCACCGGATCGCCGCTCTATGTCCTCGAACTTCGTGGCGATAAGCGGCAGGTCGTCGTTGGCGGGGCCGATGAACTGCTCTCGACGACGCTGCGTGCAAAGCGGCTGAACTGGATCGCCATCGAGGATCTTCGCCAGCCGCTGCGCGTTCGCACCAAGATTCGCCATCGCCACGACGCCGCGCCCTCGACTATCGAGAAAATGGGTGACGACGACGTGCTCGTGACCTTCGACGAGCCGCAGCGCGCCATCACTCCCGGCCAGGCGGCGGTCTTCTACGACGGCGACGCTGTTGTCGGCGGCGGCTGGATTTACTGATCCCCAAAAGCAACGGGCAGCGCCACAGCGCTGCCTGTTTACAAGAATGAATTCGGTCTAGATAAACATCTCGTCGGATGGTCCCGGCTTGCGTGGCTTTTTCTGCCCGAAGAACGTGCCGAATCCGGTGCTGATGCCCTGCATGATGCCGCTGGCATGTCTCACCGGAGACGTGACAGAATGTGCCACTTTCTCCGTGGTTTCCTCCACCGAGTCCATGGCTCGCGTCACCATCTCGTCCGCGCGGATAACCTGCAGCCGAGTGCGGTCAAGCACGTCGTTAAGGGTGCTTTCTACACGTCCGATGCTGTTATGCGCCGTTGTAGTGATCGCTGCCGCATTGTCCAACACAAGTTCGAGCTTGGGCGACGAAGTTTCCAGGATGTGCTGTATTTGCCCCTGGATGTGCTTGCCGTTTTCCAGCAGCGGCATGGCCTGGGTCTTGACTTCGTCGGTAGCCGTCTTGACTTGCGCCGCCATCTTCCGCAGGGTAAAGTACATCCCCGCCAGAATGAGCATCTGCAAGACGACCGCAGCCGACGTCACAGCGATGAAAATTGTAAGTTTCTCGTCCATGATCGTGGCGCTCTCCGGCCGGATTCCGGCCGTCAGGCAAGTCCTCTACAGTTTCGAGGCAGCTGCCTCGCCTTCTTCGGTGGTGGCCTCGCGATACGCCTGGCGACCGGCGTCGTAAGCCGAGCGGATCTGGTCCTTCTGGCTGCTCAAGTAGTCGCGGCCCTTGTCGGCCCACGTTCCGGCCTGGTCTTTCGCCTGGCGCGCCCGCTCTTTTACCACGTCGCGTCCCTGCTCAGCGGCGTCGCGAATCTGCTGGCGCGTTTCTTCGCCAGTTTTTGGCGCATACAGAATACCCAGCGCTGCTCCAATGCCCAATCCCGCTAAAAACCAGAGGATTCCGCCTCCGTCATTGTCCGCCATCATGGCCTCCTTCGTGTTACTTCCCGAGTCGGATGGTAGCACCCATTCCCGCAGAATTACAAACCGCAACCATAACAGTTAGTCTCGCAAAATCCTCGCCAGTAAGGCGATTTGCCCCGCGTGATACAGGTTGTGCTGTATGACCCCATGCACTTCGACATACACCGAATATTGCGGCGCCGACAGGGGATCATCCAGCTGCGAATCGTTGAGTTCTGCCAGACAATTTCGGAATTGCTCGTTCGATTCTCGCAGCCCGGCAAGAGCCCGGTTCCAGTTTTCCGCTGTAGCCTCCGGCATCTTGGGGAAGTTCAATTCGGCCTCGTTCTGCGCCGGTAATTTCTTCAGACGGCGGCAAACCTCAGTCTCCCAAAATGTCATGTGACTGACCAGTTCCCACACGGAATGAGTCGAAGGAACAGGCCGCGCAAATGCCTGCTCGACTGAAATATGCTGCAGTATTTCCCACACCGAATCCGCCGTGCCATGCACCGCCGTGCAACGCGCGGTTGTACTGGTCAAGGATGCGCCCAACCTCGTTGGTCATCTTTTCTACCCCCAAATGCCATTATAATGTTTGTTATAAGTATGGTTCCCAAGCTTAGGGCTTCTGTGTCGGTCTCAACAGAACTTCGCTCACGAACGATGCCGGCCTTTGCGTCACCAGCATGGCCACTACGTGGGCTACGTCCTCGGGTCGCAGCATCTTCTCCGGGTCCTTGCCCGGGTGAGGGCTAAACTCCGTGTCCACCGACCCTGGGCACACCACGCTGACCCTGACGTTATGCGGCCGCAACTCCTCGGCGGCTGAGTAGCTTAGCCCGTTCAGCGCCCACTTCGACGCCGAATACGCAGCACCCCTGGGCAGCGGGTTCTTTCCGGCGAGCGACGAGATGTTCACCACATGCCCTCCGCCTGCCGCAATCATCAGAGGAACAATCGCCCGCATGGTGTAGAACACTCCCCGCACATTGGTGTGAAAAATCGCGTCCCACGCCTCGGGATCCAGTTCGTGCAGCAGGGAAGAGGGTCCGCCGATTCCTGCGTTATTTACCAGGATGTCCACCCTGCCGAACCGGTCCCGCACCGTATCGCCCAAACCCTCAACGCTCGCCAGATTTTGAAGGTCGCAAACTAACCCGGCGCACGTGTCCACGGCGCCAGCCAATTGTCGCGCCGCTGCTTCAACTCGCGTGGCGTCGCGCCCGGTAATCATTACCCTCGCTCCCATACCGAGCAGCATGGCGGCGACGCTGTAGCCGATCCCCCGAGTTCCGCCGGTGACAACGGCAACCGAGCCTGAAAGTGCTAAAGGACTGCTCATTGTTGTTTTTCTCCCATTAGGTCGTTCGCGTTATGGTTTCTGCCATTTATAATTCGTTCATCGGGAACCCGTTCGAGAGGACGGTCAAGACACCGGAATTGCGCACATTTGTAAGTAGCTTGCCTTACGCAAGATACATACTTATAATCCCGCTCGCCGCACTCTTACGATGATATCCCTGGCTTTAAGCTGGGTTGCAGACAAGGGAATGCCGTCGCGGCCTGGCGTTGGGGAGTTGCGAACGGCGAATCAGCGCGAGACGGTGGGCTAGTTGCCGGGAAGCCTCGGTAGTTCCCAAGACTCAAGGAGCCAATCGAATGATGAAGTCTCTCGTAGCGTTTCTGCTGGCCTGCACCCTCGCAGCAGCGGTCGTTCCGTTCGCAGCCGCACAAACCGCTCAAAAGCCGCAGATCAAGGACCCTGCTGAATACAACGCCTACGTCAATGCGGTTCAGCAATCCGATCCCGCCGCCAAGGCTCAGGCCATCGAGGCTTTTGTTCAGACGTACCCCAACAGCGTCATGAAAGAAGACGCGCTGGTGGCGTTAATGGGTGCCTATCAGCAATCTAACAACGCGTCGAAGACCATCGACACTGCCAGTCGTATTCTCCAGGCAAATCCCAATAACATCCGCGCTTTAGCACTCCTTGCCTACTACTACCGCAGTTTGGCTGCCCAGGGCGGTGCCGATGCAGCCAAGAATGCCGACCTGGCCATGCAGTACGGGCAGAAGGGCCTCGACGCCCTGCCCAACACTCCCAAGCCCGACGGCATGAACGACGCTGATTTCACCAAATTCCATAACGAGCTTTCTGCCATCTTCGAAGGTGCAGTCGGTTTCGCGGCGCTGCAGAAGAAAGATTCGGCTTTGGCACAGAAGGAGCTTCACGACGCGGTATCTCATGAGGCCCAGCCCAACATCGCCGATATCTATCCGTTGGCCACGGCCGATCTGGAAGCCAAACCTGTGAACCCGGAGGGTTTCTGGTTCATCATCAAGGCATCACAGCTGGCGCAGGGGCCCGGACAGCAGCAGATTCTCGATTACGGGCGCAAAAAGTACATCCGCTATCACGGCTCGGAAGACGGCTGGGCGGATATCGTGAAGCAGGCACAGGCCGCAACGGGAGTGATGCCTCCGGCTGGGTTTACGGTTGCCGCTGCACCGCCACCGCCATCGCCGGCCGAGCAGGCCGCGGATTTGGTGAAGAATAAGGACCCCAAGCAGATGAGCTTTGCTGAATGGCAGCTCGTATTGTCTTCTGGCAACGCGCAGGCTTCTGATGCGGTGTGGAGCATCATCAAGGACCATGCCGTGAAGCTGGTCGCCAGCGTCATCAGTGCATCGCCAACCAAGCTCACGCTTGCCGGCAGCGCGGACGACATCGACGACAAGAAGGCAGACATCTCTCTGACCATGGCCAAACCGCTTCCGGCCAAGTTCATTCCTGCTGTTGGGACCCTCATGCAGTTCGAGGCCACCGTATCCAGCTACGCGCCCAATCCGTTCATGCTTACTATGACCGACGGCATGCTGCTGGATAAGGCAGGCAACCCGGTTGGTACCGCAGCAGCCCCAGCCCACAAGGCCCCGGTAAAAAAGAAGCAGTAGCCAGTTCCAACTAAACAAAGCGGGAGCCGAGTGGCTCCCGCTTTTTGCTGCCCGAATTGCTATCTCGGCGGAAAGAATTGGCCGGGCTACCGCGCTGCCCGCTTGTCGTAGGCCGCAGGACGTGCGCTCCGCGGCGGCCGCCGGGTTCCGGGCCTTGCCGCGCGAACGTCAAGCTCGAGTTCCGCAATAGTGCGGCTCAGCGTATTGCGGTGCATGCCCAGTTGCCGGGCCGCCTTGCACTGGTTGCCCTTGTTCTCCTGCAGGACCGTCAGGATGAATCGCTTCTTAAACTCACGTACCGCTTCTGAATAGAGTATGCCGCTTTTGTGCATCTGCAGAATCAGGGCTTCCAATTGGTCTTTCACAGCGCCTCTCAATAATTTCCATGCGGCCCCGCCAAGCCGGGCCGGTCTATCAGTTTTTGTCTTCGCCGCCCGTGTGCTGGATATGCTCCGGTACGGTTCGCATCAGGTTCCAGCCGTCGCGGAAGCGTTGCCGCAACTCTGCCGGGGCTGCCCAGATTAGCGCCCGCCCCGTAACCAGCATGAACGGTGCAATCCGGGAATCCCTCAACCAGGGGCTCGTGGGGCCAAATGCAGCCAGGGCAATCACCACCACGGTACAGATCAGTACTCCCTTGAGGAACCCGAAAAGCCCACCCAGCAAGCGATCGAACCAGCGCAGCCCCACTTCACGTACCGCCCAGCGGGCGGTGTTTCCGGCGGCGCCACCCAACAGCACTACGGCAACAAATATCGTCAAAAACCCCGCGATTTCCGCAACCCACTCCGAATTCACGTAGTGGATGTAAAACCCGGCAACTCGCGGATACTGCCACGCGGCAATCAGATATCCGGCAATCACCCCTCCGAACGAAAACAGTTCGTAGAAAAAGCCCTGCCCGATTGCCCCCAAAACATTCATCAAGACTACGAGCAGGATCAGCCAATCAAGGACCGTAAGTCCTAGCATCTGGCGTTCCCCCTCATTCCGGCAGCGGATGCCCGGTCAACTGCGTGTAAGCCTCGATGTACTTCTCGCTCGTCTTCGCCGCGACCTCCGGCGGCAGCCCCGGAGCAGGAGGCTGCTTGTTCCACTTGATCGACTCCAGATAGTCCCTCACGTACTGCTTGTCGAACGACTCCTGCGCTCCGCCCGCGTGGTACTTATCCATCGGCCAGAAGCGAGAGGAATCCGGGGTCAACACTTCATCGGCCAATACCAACCCCTTGGGTGTCTGCCCGAACTCAAACTTCGTGTCGGCAATGATGATGCCGCGAGTCTCGGCATAATCCGCTGCTTTCTTGTAGATCCGGATAGTCAAGTCCCGTAGCTTTTCGCTCAGCTCCGGACCCACCAGTTCCACCATCCGTTCGAACGAGATATTTTCGTCGTGACCGCTGGTGGCCTTGGTGGCAGGAGTGAAGATCGGCTCCGGAAGTTTGTCCGACTCCCGCAGCCCGGCGGGCAGCTTAATGCCGCACACCGAACCTGAGCTCTTGTACTCTTTCCAACCCGAGCCCGAAATGTAGCCTCGCGCGACGCACTCGATGGTCACCATATTCGCCGAAACCACCAGCATCGAGCGTCCACGCAATTGGTCGGCATACTTCTGCAACTCAGCCGGGTATTGGCTGATGTCGGCAGTCGCCAGATGGTTCGGCACGATGTCCTTGAGGAAATCGAACCAGAACATCGACAATTGCGTCAGCACCCGCCCCTTCTGCGGGATGCCCGTCGCCAGCACGTAATCAAATGCCGAAATACGGTCGCTGGCCACGAACAGCAGGCGGTTGGCGTCAACTTTGTAAATGTCGCGTACCTTGCCGCTGGCATAAAGCTGCAATTCAGGAATGTCGGCTTGCAGGAGAACTTCGTTGTATTTCGTCGTATTGGTCAATGTCGTTCTCTGATCGGTAATGAAGGTTGACCGCAATTGTATTTGCCCGGCGCACTTTGTCAACGGACGCGGAAAAGTCGCCGGCGTGTACCGTAAAGTATTTCGCGAAAATTTCTTGACAGAACACTGTGTCCCGCGAAACCCGCTTCACACGCGGCTTTCACGGCTCTCAGCCCTCGCTGCTGTGAGGGCCAAACTCTGATGACGATGCGAACAAAACTCTCTTGCGAAAGATCGCATCCCACCTTCGCCTGTCAAGTATTTTTTTGCGGCGGTCCCGAGCGTACCGCTCAATCGGCAGCCGACCGCCGTACCTTTTGCGCGTCTTCGAGGAAGCGAATCTCCGGTTCCCCCACCACGCCCGCCTTCTGCATCGCTTGTTTGAGGTCTTCTGAGCCGGCAAAGGTCCGTGCCCGGTCCAGTCCGTCCCAATCCATCACGATCGTTACGTCCCGCGGGTCGTCCACCGACAGAAAAAGTCGAGAGTCGACCTCTCCGCCCGCCTTCCGCACGCTCAAATTCGCATCAAAGGATTCTTTCCAGCGGCTGTAATCGGCAACTTTGTGCCGGACTATCACGTGAATCATGGCAATGCCTCCCGAATGAATGAACTCTCTAAGATACGAAATCCCGGCTGAATTGTGAACCGTCAAATGTCCGCCATCATTGTGATAGGGCACTGGCCGGGAGAGGGAGAGCCCGCCCCAGTGTTTAACCTGCGTTCTGCATGGCCTGCGCTATACTGCCACTCAGTTCCATCCGGAGATTAACTGCTTGCCTCGTTTGATTACTCGCTCCTCCGACATTCACGCTGCCGGCTGTTTCACCCTGGAAGACATACCCCGGGGAACTGTGGTCTTGGAATACACCGGCGAGCGCATCACCAAGGAAGAGGGCGACCGCCGCTACGAAGGCCGCTCGTTCACCTATCTGTTTGGCGTCGGGAATGGCGACGTCGTTATCGATGGTCATAGCATGGCCATGTTCATCAATCACTCCTGCAGGCCTAACTGCGAGATCGACGAGACCAAGCGCCGTATCTTCGTGAAGACCCTCCGCAATCTCAAGGCCGGCGAAGAACTCACCTACGATTACTGGCTTTACGACGGCGACGACGAGGCCCCCTGCTACTGCGGCGCCAGGAGTTGTCGCGGCAGCATGTACTCGCCGGAGGAAATGAAGCGCATGAAACGCGCGGCTGCCAAGGCCGCTAAGACCGCAGAACGTGAAGCCCGCAAGCAGAACGGCAAAACCGGAGTCCCCGCCAGCCGCTAGAACTGGATCGAGCGACCCTTTACCATTGCCATCAAAATGGTGATCATCAAGACTGATCGTGACGGCGTTACCGGCCGAGCGCGGTAGCGGACTCATTCTTCACCGGAAACGCTCGCGATCTCAGGTACGTCCGAACCGAATCAAGTCCTAACTCAGGTCGGCGAGATTGCCCGGCTCCTTACCCGATAGCCGAGAGAGTTGGGCCACGAGGGGAAATGGAATCGGTGAAGAACATGTTTGTAAGTGATTGAAAATATGGTGGCCAGGGACGGAGTTGAACCGCCGACGCCAGCCTTTTCAGGGCTGCGCTCTACCAGCTGAGCTACCTGGCCACAGGTACGTTTGCACGTGAAGAAGTGCTGCGGTTTCCTGATTATAACAATCCGCCGCGACCCGCGCTAGTTGCGATGCGTTCAGCCGCCCGCCGATTGCGAAAGAATCGCTGTTCGCGCAGCACGAGACACAAAATAGAAAAGGCAGGCCTTTTGCCGGCCTGCCCCTTGCAAAAATCCTGACGAAATTTCAGCTATTGCGCCCAGTGAAACATCATCGATTCCGGCGTGACCACATCGACGCGGCGGTTCTGCTGCATGCAGCCGTCATCTGTCTGTGCGCAGGTTTGGTAGAGCTTGCCCCATCCCGTAGCGTAGCCAATGCGCGACTCTTCCACGCCGCGTTTCACCAACTGCTCCTTCACCCACTGCGCCCGCTTGTACGAGAGCACTAGGTTGTACACGATGTCGCCCCGAGGATCGGCGTAGCCCTGAATCCACATCTTGGTGTCCGGGTTCTGCTTCAGGTACGAGGCGTTCGCGTCCAGAGTCGCCGGGTCGATGATCTTGTTGGAGATGTTGAACGGGAAATAGACTTCCTTCACATTCCCACCGAAGCTCGGCGCTGCGTCCGAGGGCGGTTGACCGAAGGCCATCGGGGCCGCTACGCCCAGCAAAACCGCCAGACTGACTGCCACCCGCATAATCCAATTAGAATTCCAGCCGCATGTATTTTTCTTCATGAGTTTTGTCCTCGTCTCGTTCCCACTGGGATCTAGCTGCAACGATGGTATCTAGCATAATCCCCGATGGCGTTGCGGGCTAGTGAAAAACCGATGAATACCCCGGAATGTATCTTCCCGGCACCCCTGTCCCTGTTTGCGTAACTTTCACAGTGTATTCACAATCCCGTAACCTTCTCTCCCTAACATTCAGGGGAACGCGAAACCACGAAAGCGGCCTCTTGCACTGTATTCCGCACGTTTTTGCACTTGTTTGCGGTTCATCGTGTCACTGAATTTCAGGAGAGAAGATGAAACTCACCAAAGTTCTAGCCCTAACCCTGGCGATGACAGCCGGCGCTTTCGCGCAGAGCACGTCGTCGGAAATGAAGGAAATGAAAGACGCCATTGCTGCACAACAGCAGCAGATCCAGCAACTCCAGCAGCAGGTGCAGTCGCGCGACGCGGCCATACAGCAATTGCAGCAGCAGGTTGGTCAGGCGCAGGCTGCGGCCAACTCCGCCCAGTCCACCGCTCAGTCGGCTTTGGGCGGCGAAAAGAAGGAAGGGGCCCTGACTGCTGAGGATTATGCGGCCTTGCAGCACCAGGTCACTGACCTCAAGGCAGTTTCGGCCAACACCGTCGAAGGCCTGCAGGACACCCAGAAGCGCGTCAGTGATCTGGAAAGCCCGCTGGCCATCCACTACAAGGGCATCACCCTGACACCGGGCGGCTTCTTCGCGGCAGAAACCGTGTGGCGTCCGCATGCCACTTTCTCCGATATCAACACCCCGTTTAGCGCCATTCCGTTTTCCGGAGCCGCCCAGGCGCGGTTCTCGGAGTTCTACGGTTCCGGTCGCCAGTCGCGCATATCGATGCTGGCTCAGGGCACGGCCGGCAACATAAAGATGACGGGATACTTCGAAGCTGACTTCCTCGGAGCCGCGGTCACTTCCAACAACAACCAGAGCAACAGCTATGCGTTCCGCGACCGCCAACTGTGGGCACAAGCGGCTTTACACAATGGCTGGACCTTCACCGGCGGCCAAATGTGGAGCTTGGTGACGGAAACTCGACAAGGCCTGGACAACCGTAGCGAAGCCTTGCCGGCGCAGATCGACGCGCAGTACACGGCGGGCTTCAGTTGGGATCGTCAGTACGGCTTTCGCGTCACCAAGAACTTCAATAACAAGATTTGGTTCGGCGCTTCCGTGGAGAATCCGCAGACCCTGCTAACGGCCTCGGGCGCTGCGGCCAACTATGTGATCGGCGGCCCAGGCACCGGCGGCGGGCTCTATAACCAGTTCGCTAACTACTCCTCCAACGTTTCGCCGGACTATGTGGTCAAGCTGGCGTTCCAGCCCGGCTTTGGACACTACGAAATCTTTGGTCTGGCCAGCGACTTCCGCGACCGCATTTATCCCAATGCCACACTTGCCAAGCCCAACGCTCTTGGCGCTTACAACAGCAGCATTTGGGGCGGCGGCTGGGGTGCCAACGCACGCTGGTTGTTCTACCAAAAGCACATCGAGACCGGTCTCCACTTCCTGGGCGGTAAAGGCGTAGGTCGCTACGGCGATGCCACCTTGGCCGACGTCACCGTTAACCCTCTTGGCAACGAGAAGGCGCTACAGAACTACCAGGCATTGCTTACCTTGGAATGGCATTCGCCGAAGTGGGACTTCTACGGCTACGGCGGTGGTGAGTACGTAGGCAAGACGTGGTACCTGAACGCATCCGGCAAGCCGGTAGGTTACGGGTCGCCCCTGTTCAACAACACCGGTTGCGGCACCGAGACCGTTCCGGGAACCGGTGCCGCATACTACGCGTCAGCACCGTACGAACCCGGCGCTCTGGCGAACTGCGTGGGACAGAACAAGAGCGTTGTCGAGGGCACGACCGGCTTCTGGTACAAGCCATACAACGGCCCGAAGGGCCGGTTGCAAATCGGCATGCAGTATTCGTATCTGGTGCGTACGGCTTGGGTAGGCTACGGGCTGCCGCCTTATACGACGTTGCCGGGTTCGTCCACCATCGCTCCCAAGGGCATCGAGAACATGTGGTTCACCTCATTCCGTTACTACTTGCCGTAAGCGGTAGCGCGAGCAACTTTCCCACCACAGGGTGGCCGGCTGGTCCGGCCGCCCTTTTTCAGCTCCAGAATTTCGGCCATGAACCCAAGCCGTACGCCTTCAACTGTCCGAGTTGAAATTAATCACGTCTTTGTTCATGCCGCTCGCATCATTTCCTCTGGGAGCCAAGATGATTCTTCGCAGATTCTTGCCTGCCGCAGCCCTCTGCTTCCTGATCCCCGCACTCGTGTTGGCCCAAGAGCTTCCTGCCGGGACCGTCCTCCCTGTGATGTTATCCACCACGCTAGATTCTGCCCGGTCGAAGCCCGGGGAAGAAATCACAGCCAGGCTTTCGCAGGAAGTATTGCTCGCCGCCGGCCAGCGGATTCCTGCCGGTGCAAAAATTCATGGCCGGGTTGTCGAGTCCTCCCTGGCGGCGAACTCCGCGCCTGCTCGCTTGTCCGTCCGTTTCGACAGCCTCAGTGTGAGCGGAAGGCAGGTGCCCATTCTCGCCAGTTTGCGCGCTGTTGCCTCAATGCAAGACGTCTTTGACGCCCAGCTTCCCTGGAACACGTTTGACGATTACGGGACTTCTAGCAGCGACTGGAATACCGTTCAGGTGGGCGGCGCCGCCGTGTATCGAGGAGATGGCACCGTGCGGTCGGCCATGGAGGTCATTGGCCGGGCGACCGACTCTGGCGCGGTCACTGCCAGACTGCAACCCAATCCCAAATTCGGCTGCCCGGCAAAATCCGGCGAGGGGGAACGCGAGCAGTCCCTATGGGTCTTCTCTCCCTGGGCCTGCGGCTGCTACGGCTTCGACGATCTTGCCATCGCACACCACGGTTCCACCTCACCCGTCGGAACCATCGAGCTGACCTCAAGCAAAGCAATTCACATTCGTGCTGGGAGCGGCTTGCTGCTGAGGGTCGTGCCATCGCCGGGGCCCGGGTCGGCTCCCACGCCCCGCTAAGAACTCGCCCATTTGCGCAACCGCTCTTTTTGTCTCGATCTCGCGGAACAGGCATAATTGAAGGTGAGTCATCCCGACGTGCGCGCACCGTCTGCGTAAAGGCCCACCATGCTGATGCGGTTTCTGGTCAAGTTCACTCGCGGCATCATGCTCGCCATCGGAATCACACTGCCCACTCCCGAACAGGAGAAGGCGGTCGCCATCGTCTGGGTTGTGGCTTTCTTCCTGTTGATCGCGATTATTCTCGGCTCCGGATGGGCTGTGCTCAACAGCATCTCGCACAGCATGAACTAAGTCATTCCGGGGCTGCCTTCATGCGCCGCCTTCACGAGGAAGCGTTCCCCTCCAGCACCAGTCGCGCCGCCGCCAAATCCTCCACCGCCAGCCCCAGCGACTTGAACACCACCCGCTCCGTTTGCGGCTTGGCCTTGGTCTTAGCCACAATCTCTCCCAACTCGGCGTACACGGTCGCGCCAGACATCAGAATTTCCCCAGCCTCCACCTGCGCCGCTTCGCGCGAATCCACCACAACCGCACCCCGCATGACTTCGTCGTCCACTTCGCGATTGCTCGCTCCCACGGCTCCCACGGCCGCCACCAGCGCGTTCGGCTTCACCCACTTGCCCAGCAACACCGGTTCCGATGAGTGCGTCACCGTCACCACCACGTCCGCGTCGCGGGCGGCCTCTTCAGCACTCATCGCCCGCGCCCCGATCTCGCCGGCCAATGTCTTGGCGTTAACGTCATTCCTGCTCCACACCCGCACTTCTTCAAACCGACGAACGCAACGTAACGCCTCAAAATGCGCCCGCGCCTGTACTCCGCTGCCCAGAATCGCGAGCACGTTACCGCCCGCATTCGACAGGTGTTTCACCGCCACGGCTGTTACCGCCGCCGTTCGCATCTCCGTGATGAGCCGTCCATCCATCATTGCGAGCGGCTCACCCGTCGTCGCCCGCAGCAGCGCGATGATTCCCTGGTGCGTCGGTAGCGCCGTGCCCGAATTCCGCGGATACAGCGTCACCAGCTTCGCGCCCATGATGTCGCCATATACCGCCGGCATCACGCCGAAAAACCCGTGGTGCTCCGCCACCGGCAGAATGCTGCGCACCGGTTGCACCACCTTGCCCGCCGAGAAATCGGCAAGCGCCCGCTCCATCGCTGGAATCAGGGATTCATAGCGTAATACCCGCCTTACCGCCGCCTCATCGAAATAGGGAACTTGCGCCGCACTTTGTGAGTTTGTCGTCATCTGGCAGAATGATCGGGCATGCTCAAAGTAAAAAAACTCTCGCCCGATGCAGTTTTGCCCACAGTAGCACATCCCGGAGAAGACATCGGCTACGACCTCTACTCCTCCGAAGACCTCACCCTCGCTGCCCACGGCGCCGCCGGGGTCCACACCGGAATCGCCATCGAGTTCTCGCCCACCGCTGGGGGCATCGTGAAGACCCGCTCCGGCATGGCCAAGAAGCGCCTTATGTGCAACGCCGGCGTCATCGACGCCGGCTATCGCGGCGAAGTCATCGTTCTCATGGAGAATCTCGGCGACGAGCCCTACACGATCCGCAAGGGCGACAAAATCGCCCAACTCCTCGAGCACCCGTTCCTCGCCGGAGAAGTCGTCGAATCCGATCTCACCGATGCCGCGCGCGGCGCCAAGGGCTTCGGCTCAAGCGGAAGCTAAAGGATCAAAAGTAGCGTCCGGCTCCATCAAAATGCGTAGCGCAGGGCCAGGGTGGTGTTGTTGGCGTGGAAGTAGCGCGAAGCAGTCGGACCGACAAACGATCCTTCGCCGTACTGGTAATAGTTCCAGCCCGCTTTGAAGGTCACGTTCTTGTGCACATTGATATCCACCGCCGCGAGCGGGGTCTGGTAGGTCGACGAGAGCGGCCCCAGCGGCAGCAAGGTGTTGAATGAGGTCGTATTCCCCTGATTGTCGACGATGTTGTACCCCAGACGCAGGGTGACGCGCTCGATGGGCGTGAGCGTCAAAGCGAAATAGGCATACTGGGTGTGGGTCTGGTAAACGGCATAGGTCTGCATGAGGCTGCTGTCTCCGAGGCACGTGGTTGAGCCGGGCGGAACCACGGCGCCTTCGAAGCAGAGAATCGTGTTCTGCTGAATGGCGTCGAAGTTGTAGGCCAGGTCCAGTCCCCAATGCTTGCCGGGTGAGATGGTCGCAGTCGCCATGGCAACATAGTTGTGCTGGTTGAAGTTGATGCCTGCGGCGTTGTTTTTGCCTTGCTGGAAAACGAAGTTCCCGCCAAGCATCAGCCAAGGCTGCGGTGCATAGGATATGTTGCCTTTGACGTTGAAGAAGCTGGTGGGGTCGGTTCGATAGATCCAGTTGTCGGCGCTGCCGATTTGCGCGTCGATATTGGCGTGAACTCCTTTGCTATTGCGGTACCAGGCGCCGAAGACCGCCGAGTAGCGGTTAATTTCGGTGGTTGGATTTCCCCACGGCGCAATCTCGCCGGAGAAGGTGCAGCTGCCGTCAGGATTCAGGGGCACTCCAACGCAATTTCCCCGATTGGGTGTGTTTGGGTAGTAGATGTCGCCGAGCGCGGCCTGATAGCTATTGCCCGGCTGGATTGTGTTCTGGCTCCATTCGAATCCAGCGCGCAGGCCAAAGACCGATGACACGTCGTACTGCAACTGGAAATCATTCTGGTACGTCTTTTGGCTAATCATGTTGACGTTGACTTCGTTCGTGATGTCGGCAGGCGAACTGGAAGAGTGCGTCAAGATTGTGGGCGGGAACGTCGCGATTGGGTTAAGCAGAGAGCCTGCTCCGAGACTTGCTGCATTGAAATAAGAGGATTCCTGATCCAGAAAGGTCCCTGCGACACTGAAATTACGGAACCGGAAGGTGTCAACCAGGCGGAATTGATCGTTGATGTGAATGGTTGCGGAGACATCGGCCGACGACGAGTTCGATCTCGAGTTCGAAGAACTTCCCGGCGTCGTATAACCCAAGAGGTTGCTTCGGCTACTCAGCCCGTAGAACGTTTCGTACAACGGAGTACTCGAACTGGCGTGACTGTACTGATACTGACCGTTGAAGTCGAGCCACTTCAGCGAAGAAGACTTGAAATTGAGCTGCTCCGTGGGAATGCTGGTATTGACGTGCTGATTGAGTCCGTAATTGAAATACCCATTGCACACTGGATTCGCGATTCCGTTCGTCTGCGGAGCGCTGCACGGGCTTCCGCTGTTAAACCACGGCAGGCCGAACGTTACAGATGTGCCATTCGACAGCGGCCAGGAATTGAAAGTGTTCAGAGAATAGGTCTGTCCGCCGTCGTAATACTGCAGCAGTTGCGTATAGCTCAAGGTCGTCTTCTTGTTGACGCGGAAGTCGGCGCCGAAACGATAGCCGTTTAACGTGCTGTCCCAGTTTTCGTTGTTCAGCGACTCTGTACCCTGATGAACACTGCTGAAAGAGGGCCCACTGATGCGATTTCGGTTGTAGTCCACTCGAAACGAAAGTCGGTGCATCGGCAGGATTACAAGGTCAAAGTTGTAAAGGTTTTGCCGATCGTAATAACTGTGCGGTGAGTTAAGAATTGGGATGAACGGTGACGCTCCGGCAGACGGATTTAAAGGGTTGGCGAGCAGGTCGTAGTCAAAATAATTCTGCATGTGCTGGTAACTGCCGCTGAAGTTGTACCATCCGTACTTGGCGATTCGCAGACGGGCGGCCTGCTCCGGATCGCCGCCCCACCCGAAGGTGTTCAACGTCAAGGTGTCGAAGATGTCCTGGTGCGTCAGCGACTGCATGGTGAGCGACTGCTCGAGAATTCGCGCTCCGGTTTGCTGATTCACGAGCGTGTCGTACATCGCGTCACTGCCGGTCACGTCGCTGATGCGGCCACCGAGTTCAATGGACTGCGATACGTGGTACCCGCCAATATCTTTCCCTTCGTCGGCGGCGTCAGCCGGCGGTGTTGGCGAGGGAGGAGTCGACGCGGCCGGCGGATTCTGAGCTGCGCCGCACTGAGCGATCAACAGGCCCGCAGCGATGGCCCCGAGCCGTAAGTAATTTGCGCCATTGGTTCGGATTCCCATGTCATGCCTCGCGCTACCGGAAGAACACCGGGCTGAAATTGGATCCGTGGATCTGGGTGTGGCACATCGTGCATGCCTGGTACTTGGCCGATTGGTTGTGCGCCGGTCCCTGCGGCGCACCCGCCGCCCCGTTCATGTTCGGTGTATGACAGCGCAGGCAAAGAAAATTGATGTTGTTGACCTGCAGCAGCCGTGGATTGGTCGAGCCGTGCGGCGTGTGGCACGACAGGCAACTCTCGTCGGTCTTTACCGGAGCGTGCTCGAAGACGAACGGGCCCATCGTGTCGGTGTGGCACTTCGTGCACACCGCAAACTGACCGGCGGCTGCGCGGACTTGGTGTCCGGTTTGCGTGCCGTGCGGATTGTGGCAGTCGCTGCACTGCACCAGTCCCGAATCGACCCGGTGCCGATACGGCCGCGCGAATTCAGCTTTTTGCGCGGCATGGCAGCCGAAGCAGAGCTCGGTCTGCGACTTCACCAGCATAAAATTCACGTCGGCCGATTTGTGCGGGCTGTGACACGTCGTGCAACTGACACCGTTCGCCAGGTGAGCAGACTTGGAGAAATTCTGGGTTTCAAGGCTGGACTGATGGCACTTCGTGCAGATGGCCGCCGTCTGCGCCGGAGTCAGAGTCTCGAAGCGAATGATCTTCGTGACGTCGCCGCCTCCATCGACGTGCGCTTGGGCCGGACCATGACACGATTGGCATCCATGCTGGTCGCCCTTCAGCAGCGCCGCGTGAGGAGTGTTGGCGAAGTGCTTGTCCCAGACTTCCTCATGACAAGTCTTGCAGACGTCGGTCTCGGCGTACTGTCCGCCAGTCGACCCAGGGAGCGCAGCCGAAGCCTGCGGCGGCGGGTTACTTGGCTTCTGCTGTGCACGTAGCCCGACGGACCCAAAACCCACCACAAGAAATGCCAACAGGGATGGCAAGATCGCTCTTCGATTGGGGTGAATCATCTCTGCTCCCAAATCCCTTCTACGGATGCGTTAGCTCGAGGCCGGATTCAACTCTTCGATCACGACACCCACGGATGTCGGCTTGATCAGGTTTACTGAGAATACAACATAGCCGCAGGAAGGCCATCTGGTCAAAATTGAATACTTGTAGGTCTTCCGGCGTGCGTGGGCTGCTTCTTGGAACATCGCAGGGCCGAGGTGGAGGCTTGCATTTGTGCGATTTTCGCGCTCGCTTGGGTGGGAAATAACTGATACGACCGCGGAACTCACTTCTGCAGAGTTAGAGAACGCAGCAATCGTGTCGCGAGTCCAAAAAAAACGACCAGGCTGGTGGACTTGCCACCAGCCTGGCCGGGTTAAGGGTTACTGTACCGTTTCGAATACGACTGGGCCCGGGCTGGCATTAAAGTTGCCATCCCCGGAGTACATCGGGCTTAAGCCGATCTTGCCCTTCGTGCCGAGGTAGATCACGCAGCTTCCGTTTCCGCCGGACAATGTGCCCGTGCAGCTCTCTCCGCTGCTGGCCGTGATCTTTACCGTTCCGGTCGGCGTTCCCGTGTAAAGCGGAGCCGCGTGGAAGGTAACTGTCACACCCTGCAATTGAGTGGAGGGATTCGGGGTATTGCTGGTGATCGACAACGCTACCTTTGACTTCGTGACCGTAACTGTCCCGGTCGCGTAGACGATGGTGTAATTCGGCGCTGCAGCACCGGAGCAGGTAGACAAGTACGTCCCTACTGGAGTGCTGGCGCTTACGTTGGGTACGCAAGTCGGCGGGGGATTGAACAGCGAAGGCCCTTCATTGTGCACCCACCCGGTTGCTGTGTAGCCGATGGTCGGCACCGTTCCGCCGTAGACCATCGTGCCGTTGCCCGCCGTCACCGTCAGCATTGCCGCGCTAATGATGTACGAGCCGTTGATCGACGTGATGTTGAAGTTGCTCAGACCGGTTCCCGACACATTGGGAGTGATCGTCGTGGTTCCAACATTCGGCCCCGCAGTGGAGGGGTTGTTGCTGCAGGTCAGGTTACCGGTGTAAGCACCGGAGACCGCGCAAGCCGACGGCGAGTGGGTCAGACCGTCATAGACGGATGATCCGTTGCCGGCGGTCGCTGTCACCGGAGCCTGGCTGATGGTGTACGAGCCGTTGATCGACGTGATGATGTAGTTGCTGAGACCGGTTCCCGTCACGTTGGGCGTGATGGTCGTGGTGCCAACATTCGGACCAACGGTGGATGGGCTGTTCGTGCAAGCCAAGTCACCGGTGTAAGCACCGGAGACCACGCAAGCCGACGGCGAATGTGTTGCGCCGTCATAGACGGACGAACCGTTGCCGGCAGTTGCTGTCACCGGGGCCTGGTTGACCACGATGCTGTCCTGGACCGGAGGTGCCGGCAACCAGTTGGCATCACCCGCCTGGTCAGCCTGCACAACGATCGTGCCAGCTCCAGTGACGGTTAACACGCCGTTGTTGAGCGTGCCGGGACCGGAGATAAGCGTGTAAGTCACCTGCAGACCCGAGGTTGCCGTGGCCGTCAGCGTAATAGGTGCTACGCCGTAGGTCACCGGCCCGGGATTCGGGAAGGTGATGGTCTGCGGCTGCTGCACCGCGCCCCACACGCTTGCGTACACCAGGTTGTATGCATTCGGCGTGCCAAGTCCAGTCGCCAAGTCGTAGCCAGGGGCTGCGCCATACGTTGGCTGGTAGGACTGGGAAGGCGTTGCAGGAGTGGTATTCGCTACGGCAATTGCGCCGGTGCCCACGCCTGCCAGCGTGATCGGAGTCTCCGGCTGGTAGCCGGTTCCCGCGGTCCCTATGTTTATGCCGCTGACGTAGTTGGGACCCTGTCCCTTGGTGGTGTTGGTGATGGCGACGTAGAAGGCGTTAAACAGTGTCACCGTCCCGAAGCTCACGTTAACATTTCCAGCATACCCTGCACTGCTCGCGGTAACCGTAGCTGTGCTGGTCGTGCTGGTTGCGGTTGCCAACGCGCACCCGCTGTTGATCGCGTTCTTCAGGTTCGTTGCCATCACCGTCGTGGACGCGCCACTCAGCGTGTACGGTCCGCAAGTCGATGTCCCGGCATTGTTCGAAATAATGATCGTGTCCCCCACGCCAGTGGTGGCCAGCATGGCGACCGTCCATACTGCGTTGGTTGTGCCGGAGTTGACGCTCGCCGTGCACGTAGCCTGCGTGCCGCCCGCCCAGAGAGTGGTGCCGGTCGGCGTTTTGTAAGGTTGGTTGTTGGTCGGCCCCGCAATGGTGCAGGTCGGCGCTGACGTGTAGCCCGTGCCGCCGTTAATGACAGTGGCGCCGGTCACATTGTCGGTGCTGTCTACACCGTTCGTGCTGGGTTTATAGCAATGGTGTTCGGTAGTGGTGCCGTTATAACGGCACGCCGTATCGATGTCGCCTTGGGTTACGTCGTTGAAGACGCACCCGCTCCCCGGACCGCCCGTACCGCTGGCGTTACAGGAGGCTCCTAGGAAAGTACCGCCAGACGTGCCGTATTCGGCTTGCGCGATCTGGTAGTAGTAGGAGAGGGGGTTGCCCCAGTTCTGTGCGGTCTTTTGATTGACCAGTGCCTGGACAGCGGCCATCGTCGGTGCGGCAACCGAGGTCCCACCGAACCCTGACCAGGTGCTGGGCACGCCGGTGCAGGAGGCTGCCCCATTCGCGGTCTGGGACGGGTCGGACCAGCAAACTACTTCGTAGTGTCCCCAAAGGCCGTTGGCGGCAAACATTGAAACGTCGGGAATATCACGTAAGCCGTCGGAGGGAACACCATACACGGCTTGGCCGCCGCTCAGTGCCGCTCCGGTTTGAAAAGCGGGTTTGGCATAACCCTGGCACCCAGGTTGTGATATGCCGTAGCTGCTGGTATTAGCGCCGCCCTGTCCGGAAGCGCAATTACTCGCGCCTCCGCTGCCTGCCGCGGCAATCAAGTAACCGCTGCTAGTGTTGTAAGGGCTTGTGTTGCACATACCTGTGCCGCTGGCGCCGTAAGTGTTGAAACTTCCTCTGGCGTAGTTGGCGATCAGGGTGCTGGCGCAGGCATCGTTCCAGGGAATCTCCGGAACATACTGCTTGGCCGAGCCATAGCCCGCGGTATTGGTGGAGTTCCAGTAGGTGCTGAGCGGAATCGAGTTGAACTTGGCGAAATAGACGTCTTCGAAATCAGTGCCACCTACCGATACGTCGTACGGAGTACCGCCCCATCCGCTTACGCCAAGACTGGTGACGTCATATTGCGCCCCGGCCGAGAAGTTTCGGGAGCAGGAGGACGGACCTTCATCGCCTGAGGAGGTGAACACCGAGATGCCTTGGGCTGCCGCCTGCTGATACGTGTTATAGAAAGCTGCGTTGCCGCCGTTTCCGTTGAAGGCTTCGCAGACGCCGTAGCTGACGCTTACAACGCCGGGATAAGGTCCGGCACCGTTAATCAGGTTGAGCAGCGCGATCTGGCCGCCGAACGTCACTGTGCCCGAGGGGCACGCCACCAGTTCGATGGCGGCGCTGGGCGCAATCGCGGAGGCTACTTCTACGTCAATGGCCGCTTCGCCGTCATCCCCATTAGCGCCAGGATTGGTGCAACCAGGGAAAATCCGGGTGTAAGTACCGGCGGGGAACGCGGCAGCCAACCCGAAGGTTGAGCGGTAAGTGTTCCAGTCCGCGGCGCCGCCGTAGGTGTCGGTATCTTCGATCAGGGCGATGGTTTGACCCTGGCCCGAGTAGCCGGCAGTGTACAGGGGATTGAGGCCGTAGATGGTCTGATTGTCCTGCGGCGTCATCGCGTAGCAGGTGCCGGGTGAGGTCGGGTGGGCCGTAGTCGTCGTGCAGCCGGCGAACGTGTACTGCGTCGCCGACACGTGCATGGCATTGGGCCGGAAGTTGTTCAGGGACGCAATACCCTTAATCACGGGCGCCAGCGCGGCCGGAATCTGTGGATCGCTGGTATTGGCGATGTGCGCCTGGCCGTTGACGTCGAGGTTGGCTATCTGTGTACGGAAGGTCTGCGAGATCTGGCCCGCCGTGCCCGAGAAGTCGATGACCATCCGGTTGGGGTAAACCTGGTTGATTTGAAATCCGTTCGACTGGAGCCAATTCGTGACCTGCTGGATGTCTTCCTCGGCCACTCCAAACCTGCTGCCGAACTCATCGGGGGTAAGCCATTTGTGGAAGTTGGGCGAGTTCCGGTCGTTCAACGATGTGATGAACTGGTCAACTGCCGCTTCCTGCTCAGGAGAGCGCTGAAGGATGAGTAGAATGTGGTCCACCGGCAACGTGTTTGCAACCGGCCCACGAGAGGTGAGAACGTTCGCCTCCGGGCGCGTGTTGCCGGACAATGCCACATAAGAGCGCTGGTCAATCGCCTGGGTAATTCGAGGCGAACTTTGTGAGTAAGCGGCGAGGCTGCTGGCCACGACCAATGCCGACAGCAAGAAACACCACAGACCAAACAATTTTCTTCTTCTCATGGAGATGCACCTTTAAGGTCTCTTTATAGAGACGTGAGTTGAGACGTGCGCTATAAGGCTCTGAACACGGCTACCATTAAGTGATAGCGAGCGAGGGAAAAACTCAAAGACGGCAGAACTGCAGTCAGTTCTAGCTGGCAGGACGCGAAGTGATGCCATCCGTGGCCGCGCAATCTGCAAAGCTGGTACTGCTGCGCGTGCATTCACGGTCAACTTATTGCAAGAAATTCAGCAAAGCAGGAATGTCCGGATACAACGCTTACGACGAGGAAGACTCAGACTGGAGTGTTCGATTCTTACCCGATGAAGACCCTGTGTCTAAGGCCCTATTGGTCACGTGCGCCCGCCCTCCAGATTGACTGCAAATAATCAAATGACTTCCAATAGCTCGCCTGCGACGTGAGGTTAGTTCGGGTACACGGTAGTCTGACTTCGGCTATCAAGTCACGACGGCATCTTACAAGAGCAGAGTTTGAGAATGATATGGCATTTACGTGCCATAGTGAGAGTTGACTGAGCACGGACTTGCCATCGCGTGTTCGCCCGAGCGTATTTCGTATTCACGACAAACTATCGCAATCGTACTTAGCCGGAGATATCTGCCTTCAGCGAAAAACTATCGCAATCGTAGCTGCCTCTAGTAGCACGACGCCTCCCGCGAAGCATTTTCAAGTTTGCCGATAGCTCCGAGGTCGGGAATCTATACTCTCAACTTTTGCACGGAAGTGCCGGTGTTTGGCTGGGATGCTCTGACCTCTTGCTAGGCAGTACACATCCTTTCTTTGGTCTTATCGCTATTCTGGAATCCAACCCGTAGTGCCCGTGAAATTTCTCTTGCGTCATACAGCTAAGTGCGAGATGCTGTAACTGCACTTCCTAGGACAAGGCTGGCCTACAGGCGCTCATAGCTGTCGGTTTTTCACCTGGTTCATAGGGCAGAGGAAGCCACGCAACGATTTGATGAAAAAGAAGAGAGGGTCTCGATGAAACTTCGTCTCACAGTAGTACTTCTCAGCGCTATGGCACTTTTGGCCCTTCCCGTTTGGGCGAACGACATCTGCCAGAGCGCGTCTGGCAATTTGGTCGGGAACTGCGGCTTTGAGACCGGTGACTTCACCGCTTGGTCGGTCACGGGGAACAGCGGCTTCACCGGCGTAACTGGCGGTGCTTTCGCCTACAGCGGCAACTACGGTGCCTACTTGGGCTCCGTGGGCGGCGATGCCTTTCTCACCTCAACCAGCTCCCTGCAGGGCAATACTCTGACGTTTGCCGCCGATCAGGACACATCGTTCTGGGGCTTGGATTCGATCATCCTCCAGGAAGTCGGCAGCCTGGGTAACAACTTGGACCTGTATTATTTCCAGTTCTCACTGGTCAATTTCGACGTCGGTCCAAATGACTTCACCGTCTGGTGGAATGGTTCCGATGTTGGTCCTGACCTCGTTAATGCCGGGCCGTTTCCTTATACGGTTTACAGCGGATACCTCACGGGATACTCGATTCCCGAGCCCGGAACCCTGGTCCTCGTGGGAACTGGCTTCCTCGGCCTCGCGGGCATGATCCGCCGCAAGCTCGGCGCCTAGTTTTACACTCGACCGAAGATTTTAGGCCGGAGCCGCAACAGGCTCCGGCTTTCTTGTCCGTCCCTGAACGTCGATGACGAGAACTCCCCGGCTCTCGGTTTCCTCAGGACCGTCGCCAAGTCGCTGCGCCAGTGGCGATTCGATCCGAGCAACAAAAACGGGAAGTCACCTAAGCCCGATCCGCAAATTTTCAGTGGAAAGCCGAAGAGATTCTCTGCATTCGAGACCGCTGGCGGAGAGGAGAAGTTTCGAACCTGAGGCGGTTTGAAGGCGTGAGGTCGCCGCCGCGACTGGGAGCCTGCTGCCGCAATCCCGTCCCAAACGCAGACGGAGGGGATGGATTTCTGGCCGGCGAAAATTTCGGGAAGAATATGGCGGAGAGGGGGAGATTCGAACTCCCGGTACCCTTACGAGTACGTCTGATTTCGAGTCAGGTGCCTTCAACCACTCGGCCACCTCTCCGCTCGGTCGCACTGGCAGAGGTTGCCAGCCCTTCTAGTTTAGCAAAATGCCGCGATTACCGCCGCTCCCGGAAGAACCTCTGCACTAGGTCCATACACCGCGCCGCCAGCACGCCGCACGTCACTTCCACGTGGTGATTCAGCTTGGGATGGTTCAGCACCTGCAGCATCGAATGTACCGCGCCGGCCTTCGGGTCCTCGGCCCCATAAATCAGCCGCCGGATACGCGCATGCGTAATCGCCCCCGCGCACATCGCACACGGCTCCACCGTCACATAGAGATCGCAATCCGCCAACCGGTAGTTGCCCACCACGTGTCCCGCCTCGCGCAGCGCCTGCACTTCCGCATGCGCCGTGGGGTCATGCTCACTCACCGGACGATTGCATCCACGTCCCACAATGTGGCCGTCACGCACGACGACAGCCCCCACCGGCACCTCGCCCAGTGCCAGCGCCCGCTGTGCCTCGCGCAGCGCTTCCTCCATGAATAGTTCGTCAGAATGGGACATGAAGGGGAAGGGTAAATCAGCAACCGGCGGTTAGCAATCAGCCTATAGCGAAGAGCGACGAGCGAAAAGCGTCCCTATTCCTGCCTCAGCATAATCCGCTGAATCCCCATCGCCCTTCCCGTCGTCGCGTCGCAATCAATCAGCGCCGCACACAACCGCACGTCTTCGACCGCCGGCTCAAACCGCGACGGCATGTTGGTTCGGAACTTCTGCACGATCTGTTCCTTCTGGACGCCGATGACGCCGCGGTACGGCCCGGTCATCCCCACGTCTGTCTGCACGGCCGTGCCGCCCGGCAGCACCTGCTCATCGGCCGTCGGAACATGCGTGTGGGTGCCCAGCACCGCGGTCACCCGGCCATCCAGGTGCCAGCCCAGCGCGACCTTCTCCGATGTCGCCTCCGCGTGCAGGTCCACCAGAATCACCTTCGCCGTGATCTTCTGCAGCAACTCGTCCGCCACGCGAAACGGATCGTCATTATTCGCCATGAACACCCGCCCTTGCAGGTTGATCACTCCGTAGTCCACGCCGCTGCGCGTTCGTCCCTGGTACCAGCCAAATCCCGGCGTGCCTGCCGGATAATTCGCCGGACGCAGTACCCTCCGCGCCAGCGATTTCTCATTCCCGTTGGCCGACTCCATGTAGTCGATGATCTCGCGCTTGTCCCAGACGTGGTTGCCGGTGGTGATGACGTCGATGCCCAGCTCAAACAACTCTTCGGCGATCTGCGGCGTGATGCCGAAACCTCCGGCCGAGTTCTCGCCGTTCGCCACCGTCAGCTCGACGCCATATTCCTTCTGCAACTCTGGCAGCCGCTCATGGACGATGGTCCGTCCCGGCCGCGCGAAAATATCACCTACAAAAAGTATGCGCACGAGCGAAAGAACTCCTGAAATGTTAAGGAAAGTGCTGAATTTCGATGGTACCACGCGCCGCCGAGGGGCTTCGATTTGCGGTCCGATCCTGCGTGATGGATTTTGCTCCTGCCTTAACTGACAACTGACAACCGGCAACTGGCTACTGGCGCCCAACTTCCGCCGTCCTCAGAAAGTCGTAATTGCCCGCCGGATTCATCTCGATCCCCCGCACCCGCCGCGTATGCACCAGTACGTTGTCGAGATACCACAAATTGATATACGGCAGGTCCACCGCCACGATCTGCTGCACCTCGGCGTAAATCTCCTTGCGCTTCTCCTGCTCCAGCGTCGTGCGCCCCTCACGAATCAGCTCATCCACTCGCGGGTTCGAATAAAACGTCCGGTTCGCCCGCTTGGGCGGGAAACTCGCCGAGTCAAACACATACTCAAAGATGTCGGGGTCCTGGTTCCCGCCGATCCAACGCATCGAATACATCTGGTAAGCACCCTTCGTGATGTCGCTGAAAAACGTCGCAAACTCGAACGTCCTGATGTCCATCGCAATCCCTACTTCGCGCAGCTGCTGTTGCAGCACCGCTGCCATCAGCCGCGTCGTCTCGTCCGTTGACGACTTCATCGTGATGCGAAATCGCACTCCGTCCTTTGCCCGATATCCCGCCTCGTCCAGCAACTGCCGCGCCTTCGCCGGGTCGTACGGATACCGCTTCACGTCCCCGTCATACGCCCAATGTTCCGGCGGCAGAATGCTGTACGCCGGCTGCGCCTCGCCGCGAAACAGATACTCAATGATGGGCTGCACATCAATCGCGTGCGCCATCGCCTGCCGCACCCGCACATCTTTCAGCACCGGATCGCGCAGGTTCAGCGCCATGTAGGCATAAATCGTCCCCGGAGCCTGCATCACCTCCAGCCCCGGATCTTTTCGCAACGCCAGCACGGTATCGGCGGTCAGCGAATTGATCGCTACATCCGCGCTGTGTTTGCGCAGCTCCAGCGCCCGCGTGGTCGCGTCTGGAATGACCTTGAATTCCACACGCTCCAGCTTCGCTTTCTCCGCCCAATAGTCGGGGTTGCGCTCGATCACGACATCTTTTTCCTGCGCCGCGCTCACGAACCGAAACGGCCCCGACCCAATCGGGCGCTGATTGAAACTCTCTCCGCTCCCATACGGCACAATCCCAATCGCTCCATCCGACAGGTTCCACAGCAACGAGGCTTGCGGCTCCTTCAGATGGATCACCACCGTCGCGGCATCCGGCGCATCAACACTCCCAACCTTGCTGTACGCCGCCGCCTTCGAGCTGCGGATCTTTCCCGTCAGCAGCGAATCCAGTGTCCACTTCACATCGCGCGAGGTGAGCGGCGTTCCGTCGTGAAACTTCACCCCCTGCCGCAGATGAAACACATACGTCAGCGGATCGGGAATCTCCCATCGCTCCGCCAGCCACGGCTTTAGATCGAAGTGCTCGTCCCGCCGCACCAGCGAATCGAACAGCAAGTCGTCGATGCGCTCCGACTGCGCGTCCAGCCCCACCCGCGGATCGAGGTTCGTCGGGCTGCTCTCAATCAGCACGACAACGGTGTTCGGATCAGGCTTCTTCGCACACGCCACGCACAGCAGCAGCGAACACGCCACCACCGCGACCAAGCCGGTGCCCCATCCTGTCGCGCTCTTTTGGCGACAGGGTGGGACCGACAAAACCGCCAACCGGCGACTGGCGACCGGCGACTGGCGACTAGACACAGCTCACCTTCCCCAAAATCACGCTCTGCTCCGCCCCCGTCGCCGACGGCACATTCGACGGCAACTTCCTCCACGTCTGATACGCCAGCAGCGCAAACGCCACCGCCTCTTTCGCCTCCGACGGCAGCCCAAAATCATCGCTCGTCTTCACCCGCATCTTCAGCGGGGCCAGTTCCTCTCGAATCATCCGCATCAATGTGCCGTTGCGAACGCCTCCGCCCGACACCACCATCTCCCGATACCGCGACGGCCACCGCGATCCCTCCACCACATTCGCCGCATCTGCCGCCACAACGAACTCCCGAACCGCCATCCCAATCGACCGCGCCGTCAACGCCGTCGCTGTCGCCATCACATCGTTCTTCTCAGCCTTGCCGCATAGCCGCAGAAAACCCGCGACATACTCCCGCCCAAACTGCTCGCGCCCGGCTGTCTTCGGAGGCGCCTTCTGAAAGAACCCTCGCCGCAACAGTTGCCGCATCACACTCTCGATAACCGCACCTTTCGCCGCCAGCCCTCCCCCGCGATCAAACGGCGCATCAAACAACCGCTCCGCCAGCGCATCCATCACCATGTTGCCCGGCCCGGTATCGAACGCCATGAGATCCTCGGGCTTAGCCCGCGGAGGAATCGCCGTCATGTTCCCAATCCCACCAATGTTCTGCACAATCCGCCCGTAACGCCGATGCCGAAACAGAACGTAATCGAGAAAGGGAACCAGCGGCGCACCCGTTCCTCCCGCGGCCATATCGGCCCGGCGAAAATCCGACACCACCGGAACGCCCAACCGCTGCGCCACCAGCGCTCCTTCGCCAGTCTGCCACGTGCACGCCACCTTACTGCCGAGATACAGCGCCGCCGTGCCCTGGTGATACAACGTCTGCCCGTGACATCCCACCAACGCGCACTCCAGCCCAGCGCGCCGCTGCGCCGCCTTCACCGCCTTGGCGTACAACTCGCCCAGCGCAAAATTCAGTCGCGCCAAATCCGCTACCTTCGCCGCCTGCGCATTCATCGCCAGCAACACTGCATGCCGAACATCGGCCGGGTAAGGGAAGTGATAGTGCGCCAGCAATTCCAGACGCGACCGGAACCCGCGCCCCTGCACGCGCACCAGCGCCACGTCGATTCCATCCGCCGACGTCCCGCTCATCACTCCCGCAACAATCACTCAACCGCCTCCGAGCTCTCTTGCCTTGTTACTTCTCGCACCTCGTCATCCTGAGCGAGGACCGCGCGAAATATCGCGGTCCGAGTCGAAGGACCTGCTGTCCCCTCGACTTACAAGTGTCTGGGTGCCCCATCCTTTCCCGTCTTTTGGGAAAGGGTGGGAAAGGGAACGCTTCATCCTGCTAGCCCACTCAACCGAACCGCTTCCCCAAACTCCCACACTCGCCGCCGCAACATATCCACCGTCTTCGCCGATGGCGCCGGAGCCATTCGCGCTCCCAACTCCTCCGACTTCTTCTGAAATGCCCGCACCCGCTTCGCCTTCGCCGCTACGAGCACCGCAAAGTCCTCATCGCTCTCGGCCTGCTTCAGCACGGCTTCAAACGCCCGCCACACATGCTCTTCTTTCTGGCAGACGAGAAACATGTCCAGCCCGCTTCGAGCGTCCCCACCGCCGCGTCCTCGATCGACGCCCCATTCAGCACGCCGCCCATGTCCAGATCATCCGACACGACCAGCCCGCGATAGCCGATCTCCTCGCGCAGCACACCAAGAATCCAGTGCCTCGACAGCGACGCCGGGCCGCCTCCGCGCACAATCCTCGGATACGACACGTGAGCCACCATCACAAGCGGCAGCTTAATCTTCAACTCGCGGTAGGGAAGCAGATCTTCTTCCCACACCTGCCGCCACGTTCGCTCAATCGTTGGGAGCGCCTGATGGCTGTCTAGCGCGCCGCCGCCCAGCCCCGGAAAATGCTTGCCGCACCCCAGCACCCGCGCCTCGCCGAGTCCGCCCAGAAACTCGCGCGCATACCGCACCACTTCCTTCGGATCAGCCGACACCGTCCGCGGTCCCAGCGCCTTCCTCGAAGCTTCCAGTCCCAAATCCAAACACGGCGCAAAATCCGTGTTGAATCCCAATGCCCGCAATTGCCTGCCAATCAAAAGCCCGTGCTCGCGAAAAAGAGCCGCCGAGCCCGTGCGCGCCACATCCAGCGCCGAGGGAATCCGCGCCACTACATCGCGAAACCGGTCCACCGTTCCGCCTTCCATGTCCACGCAGCGAAACAGCGGTCCCTCGGCCAGCTTCTGCGCATCGCGCATCAATCCGTGCGTCTGCGCCGCCATCTTCTATATTTCGCTTGAACAGGATCACGCCGCCCGGCCGCAGCGTCCCGAGCATGTTCGCGCAAACGCCCGTCGAGAACCGTCCCCTCGAAGCCCATGATCATGAGCCGCCCGACGTGCTCGCGAAGCCTCTCCGTAGATTTAAGGGGCATGACTACCGCAGTGTAGCGCGTCAGCACGAGCAAATTCAGTGTTCGCCAAGGTTCACGTATCCGATTGTAGGAAGACATCAACGGGCCCCGTCCCGGCAGGGACGGCATATCTAAGCCCAGTGCTTAAGCACTGGGGAGCGCCGAAAATGGCACGAGTCCCGGTAGGGATGACATAAGAAGTTCTGCAAGACGCCGGGTGGCCCACATTTGCCTGCCGTTGGCAAATGTGGGATCGAGAATGTCACGCCCTATCCGTGCCAATCCGTGGCTGCTTTTGTCTTTTCTGGCAACTGGCGACCGGCTACTGGCAACTGCTTCACTCCATCTGCCGCTTCAACTCATGCAGCAAATTCAACGCCTCGAGCGGACTGATCCCATTCAAGTCCGTCTCCTTGATCCGGTCCACAATCTTCTGCGACAGCGGCGTAAACATGGTCAACTGAATCCCGCCCGAATCATCCGCCTCGCCCCGCGCCAAATGCGTCACCGCGCTCTTCTCTGCTGACTCATGCTCTGCCAGCACTTCCCGCGCGCGATGAATCACATCCGCTGGCAGCCCCGCCAGCTTCGCCACTTCAATTCCATAGCTCTTGTCCGCTGCGCCCTCCACCACCTTGCGCAGGAACACAATCCCGCCGCCGCTCTCCTTCACCGTGACGTGGAAATTCTTCACCCCACTCAACCGCTCCGCCAGCTCCGTCAGCTCGTGATAGTGCGTGGCAAACAGCGTTTTCGCCCTCGTATTCGCATGGATGTACTCAATCGCCGCCCACGCAATCGCCAGCCCGTCGTACGTCGACGTCCCGCGCCCCACCTCATCCAGCAAGATCAGCGACCGCGGCGTCGCCGTATTCAAAATCGCCGCCGTCTCCGTCATCTCCACCATGAACGTCGAGCGCCCGCGCGCCAAATTGTCGCTCGCCCCAATGCGCGTAAAGATGCGGTCCACCAACCCCAGCCGCGCCGACCGCGCCGGAACGAACGATCCCATCTGCGCCATCAACACAATCAGCGCCGCCTGCCGCAAATACGTGGACTTGCCGCCCATGTTCGGCCCGGTAATCACCAGCACCGCGTGCGTCGTGCCGTTCAAATACAAATCGTTGGGCACAAACCGGTCCGCCACACCCGACAAATCCTGCTGCTCGATCACCGGATGCCGCCCGTCCACAATCTCAACATCGTTCGAGTCATCCAGCCGCGGCCTGCAGTACCCCCGGTTCGCTGCCTGCGTCGCGAACCCCGCCAGTACGTCGATCTCCGCCAGCGCCAGCGCAGTCTGCCGGATGCGCCGCGCCTCCGCCGCAATCGCCGCCCGCAACTCCGCAAACAGCCGACGCTCGATCTCGACGATCTTTTCCTGCGCATCCAGTACTTTCGCCTCGTACTCCTTCAGCTCCGGAGTCGTAAACCTCTCGGCGTTCACCAGCGTCTGCTTGCGTTCGTACTCCGCTGGCGCGTGCTGCAAATTCGCCTTCGAAATCTCCAGGTAATACCCGAACACGTTGTTGAACTTCACCTTGAGCGACGCAATCCCCGTGCGCTGCCGCTCCCGCTGCTCGATCTGCGCAATGTACTGTTTGCTGTTGCGGCTCAAGTCGCGCAACTCATCCAGCGCCGCATCCACGCCTGCGCGAATCACCCCGCCATCCGCCAGCGTCAGCGGAGGCTCATCCTCCACCGTCGCCGCAATCCGCTCCCGCAAATCCGCCAACTCGTCACACTGGTCGTGCAACTCGCGCAGTCGCGCCGCCTCAAACCTCGATAGCGTTGCCCTCACTCCCGGCAGCCGCGCCAGCGACGCCCCAAGCGCCAGCAAATCCCGCGGATTCGCCGCCTCCAGCGTCACCCGGCTCAGCAACCTCTCCAGATCGAGGACGCCGTCCATCGCGCGTCTCAATTCCTCGCGCGCCACTAAATTGCTCACCATGGTCTCGACCGCATCGAGCCGTCGCTCAATCTCTCCGCGCTCGATCGACGGCCTCAGTAACCACGCCCGCAGCAGCCGCTTACCCATCGGAGTCACCGTGCAATCAAGCGACCGAAACACTGTCAGCGAATCGCCGCCCCCGGAAAACAGCGGTTCCAGCAATTCCAGGTTCCGCACCGTCACCGCATCCAGCACCAGGCAATCCTGACGCTCGTAATAACCGATGCGGTCCACGTGGCTCAGTGCCCCACGTTGCGTCGAGCGAACATAATGCAAGATCGCGCCCGCCGCACTCGCCGCCGCCGCGCGTCCCGCCAGCCCAAATCCCTCCAGCGACAGCACGCCAAAATGATTTTCCACCAGCGGAATCGCATAGTCCGGCGCGAACACCCAATCCTCCAGTGGAGTCTCCGCCCACGTCGCATTCTCCACGCTCGCCAGTCGCGGCATCGCACCGTGCGCAGACTTGCTCGAACTCATCCCATTCGGATTGTCATCCTGAGCGAAGCGATCCCGCGAAGGCGGGAGAGCGGAGTCGAAGGACCCCTTTTGTCGCGATAAGGCTGCGGGTTGCTGGGGCACGTCAAACAGCGGCAGGGAACTCGCGAACAGCACTTCTCGCGGCCGCAGCACCAGCAACTCTTCGCGCACCCGCCGCGCCGCATCATCGCCGCGAAACTCTGTCGCCCGAAACTCGCCCGTGGAAAGGTCCAGCACCGCCAGCCCCAGCACGTCGCCTTGCTGTGCAACGCACGCCAGGAAGTTGTTCTCCTCCGCGCCCAGCTGCGAATCTGCCGCTGTCCCCGGCGTCACCACTCGCGTCACCTCGCGCTTCACCAAAGTCTTGGTCATACGCGGGTCTTCCATCTGCTCGCAGATGGCGACCTTAAATCCCTTGCGAATCAGCTTGGCGATGTAGCCCTCAGCCGCGTGGTACGGCACCCCGCACATCGGAATCGCCGCGCCCTTTTCCTTGTTGCGCGAGGTCAGCGTGATCTGCAGCTCCTTGGCCGCGACCACCGCGTCTTCGAAGAACATCTCGTAAAAATCCCCCAGCCGGAAGAACAGCAGCGCGTTGGGATGCTCCTTCTTCACCGCGGCATACTGCCGCATCAGCGGCGTGGAAGGCTCGCTCATCGCGCAATCTCGCTCAGGGTACAGGGCTCGCTCATGGAAGAAAAAAGTCTATACCACCCGAGTGTAAGTTTTTCGTTTGACTCGCTCGGATCGGGGTGCCCCACCGTTATCGCCGTCTTTTCGCGATAGCGTGGGAGCCTCACCATCCTGATCCGTATTCATCCGTGCAAATCCGTGGTTGTTTTTGCTTTTTGCCCAGTTTCTTCCGTGACTCTGTGTCTCAGTGGTGGGTTTTGCTTTTGTTTTTTCTGACAACTGACAACTGACTACTATCCACTGCCCCGGTGCTACACTTCCATGTTCCGCCGAACATCATGGCTCCCATCGCTTACTTCGAATGCTCCCGCTGCGGCGCGCACCTCTCCGCCGACGTCCCTCGCAACCTTTGCCCCACCGACGCCGGCCCGCTCTACGTACGTTACGATCTCGCCGCCATCCGCGCCAACACCCCGCGCGAAAGCATCAGCGAGCGGCCCAGCGTCCATGTGGCGCTACTCGGCCGTCCTTCCCGACGCCCCGCCCGTCACCCTCGGCGAAGGCCTCACGCCGATGCTCCGCAGTCGCCGCCACCCCAACCTTCTTATTAAGGATGAGGGCCTCAACCCCACCGGCTCCTTCAAAGCCCGCGGCATGTCCGCCGCGCTCACCATGGCCCGCCACTACGGACTCACCAAGCTCGCCGCTCCCTCCGCCGGCAACGCTGGAGGCGCGCTCGCCTGCTACGCTGCCGCCGCCGGCCTCGAAGCCTACGTCTTCATGCCCAAAGATGTCCCACTCGCCAACCGCCTCGAAGTCGAGGCCAGCGGCGCGCACCTCACTCTCGTCGACGGCCTCATCTCCGACTGCGGACGCATGGTTGCGGAGCGAAAGGACAAAGAGGGCTGGTTCGATGTTTCAACGTTAAAGGAACCCTTCCGCGTCGAAGGCAAAAAGACCATGGGCTACGAAGTCGCCGAGCAGCTCGGCTGGCGTCTGCCCGACGCCATCCTCTATCCCACCGGAGGCGGTGTCGGCCTCATCGGCATGTGGAAGGCCTTCGACGAACTCGAGCAGCTCGGCTGGATTCCCGCAGGGAAACGTCCCAAGATGATCTGCATTCAGGCCAGCGGCTGCGCGCCCATCATCAAAGCGTTACAAGAAGAAAAGAACGCCTCCGAGATGTGGCCCAACGCCGGCACCCTCGCCGCCGGACTCCGCGTCCCCAAGGCCTACGGCGACTTCCTCATCCTCGACATCGTCCGCCAGTCCGGCGGCACCGCCGTCGCCGTCACCGACGACGATATCATGGCCGCCGTCCGTCGCCTCGCCACCGACGAAGGCATCTTCGCCGCTCCCGAAGGCGCCGCCGCTCTCGCCGCCTACGAAACCTTGCTCGCGCAAAATTTCCTCAAAGCCTCCGACGAGGTCGTCCTCTTCAACACCGGCTCGGGATACAAGTACCTCGACACCTTCGCCAACTACTGGGGCGTCGAACCCTTCGCCCTCACTCTCCCCAAGTCCCGCAACATCGGCGGCATCATCGGCCCGTACTAATATTAGGGATTGTCATCACGAGCGCAGCGAGGGATCTGCTTTTCTATCCACCATCCACTAACCACTAGCCACTGCATCACCGCAGCTTCCCGTACTCCGCCTTCGCCTGCTTGTAGATCGGAATCTGCGGGTCGGCATCCTTCCACAGCTGAAGAAAATCTTCGTATGCCGCTTTGGCTTTACCCTTGTCGCCCTGCAAGGCATACGCACGCGCCAACCCAAGCCGCGCCAACGCCGCCAGAGGACAATTCGCCAGCAGCCCCGGATGGTCGATGAACTTCTTGAATTCCGCTTCGGCTTTGCTGCCGTCACGCAATGCTAGATAAGCGGCACCCCGAATGTAGGCAGGATAGAGCGTGGTTCCCTGGATAGTCACATCGCTGCTGGCTTCGTAGGGTTCCGCTGCCTGCAGCAGCAATACCGCACCTGCCGGGTTCCCTTTGTTTAGCTCCACTCCCGCCCTGATGCTCGATACCCAATACAAACGCATCAAGGAGCGTTCTGGAAACTCACGCTCCAGTTCCTCTGTCAATTGAAGTGCCCGCTTATTGTCGCCGGCCCGTGCCAAGGCCACCGCAGCCATACTCTTCACATCGGCGTTGCGGTTCCTTGCCAACGACTGCTGCGTGTCTCGTTTCGCCACATCAGAGAAACCAAACTCCGCTTCCCATTGCGCTTTCTTGGTTTGCCAAAGCGCCGCCGCCATCGCCTCACCATTGTTAATCGCCAGTTGAATGGCTTGATTGGACTTATCACGAAATCCCGCGAGTCTCCCGTGGTAAGCCTCCGTATCGGCAATTGTCGACGACATGTACTCAACCGCAACCGACGAAGTGTTCGCCGCCGCCGCCTCCCGCTTCATGGCCTCAGCGTTACCCTCCACGAACGCCAGCAGATAAGGGGACATGAATGGCTCGTGAAACTGGGGAAATTCCTTTCGGAATTTGTTCAGCGTGTCTTCCGCATCGTGATAACGGCCTACAGCCCGGTAGTCTTCTATGAGATTAGTCATGCCCGTGGGATCGTGTGCATCGATCGCCATCGCGCTCAGTGTGTCTGTGATCGAGGCATCGAAATTGCCAAGCCACATGTCTTCGGCCCCCAACAGGTGTGGCGCCGCCGCATCACGAGGATACGTCCGCCACCACATCTCCGTAGCTGCGTGGGCTTTGTCGGACTCCTCCGTCACCTCGTCGTAGTAGTAGCTGGTTATCCGAAACCGTTCCCGTTCACTGGCATGCTCACGCAGGGCGAAGGCCTTGGTGGCGTAATCAGTCTGTGTGTCGCTGTCCACTTGCTCGCCGTAACAAACCGCAAGGGCTTCATACGCAAGAGCAAAGTTTGGGTCTAGTTCAATCGCGAGTTTGTAAAAAGGAATCGCCGCTGCGTAACCTCGCTCTAGCTGTTCCTTGTGCCCTGCGCTGTACGCCTTCAGCGCCTCCAGCGATGACGTTGTTGCCTCTTCGATGGGCACATCGAACTTTTGCACCGAAGTTAGCGATTCACCCAGTTTCTGCCGCAAACGGTTGGCTCCTTCGCCCAGCCCCTTGAGGACCCTGTCCTTGCTGTCAGCTTCAACTGTTTCACGCGCCAGCGTTTCCCCGGTGTAGCAATTCGTTGCCGTCAATCCAACTACATAGTGCTGCTCGAGCCGCGCGATGGAACCCGCCAAGACACCTTTGCTGCCGGTGCGTTGGCAGAGGTCCTGGGCCAGCTCGGGCGTTACCTTCGCGTTGCTTGGCTGGCTCATCAACTCAAGCTGTTGTCTTACCTTTTTCTCCGGGAGAATGTTTAGAAACGGCGACTGATCCAGGGCCGCGGCGAGCGCTTGTTTCAACGTGTCATCAAACACCGCATCGCCTGTGCTGTTCTCAAAGTCGGCGAGCACAACCGTGTCCTTCTCGGTGAGTTGCTTGCTGTTCCGCGAGCGATAATACAGTCCGCCTGCAAGCACCGCCGCCAATAGGAAAACCGTCGCAGCGATCGCAATCTTCAAAGTTTGTCGGCGGCCCACATTTCTCAGGTGTTGGGAAACGAGGGAATCAACAGACGAACTGGGTGTCCCATCCTGTCCCTTGTGTTGGGATAGGGTGGGATTCGGGTGGCCCACTCCGCCTTCGTTTGGCGGGGTGGGGGTTTGCGCCTGATTCCGCCCGCTCTCGCTGTCTCGCTTCAGCCGCTGCAAATCCGCTCGCATCTCTGCCGCGCTCTGATACCGCAGGCTGCGGTCCTTCTCCAGCGCTTTTCCGATTACGACTTCCAATCCCGGCGAAACCTGAGGGTTGACCAGTGATATCGGCTCTGGTTCCTTATGTAAAATCGCACCGCAAACCTCACCTGAGCTCTCGCCCTCGAACGGCAAGTTGCCGGTCACCATCTCGTACAGCACCGCACCAAACGAAAACAAATCGGTCCGTGGGTCCAGTTCCTTCGCCTTCACCTGTTCCGGCGACATATACGCCACCGTGCCCAGCATTGCCCCGGGGCTGGTGAGGTGCTTGGGGTCGGAGTCAACGGTCGCCGTTTCGGCGCTCGCGGCCGCATTTCCAGAAACCTTTGCCAGCCCAAAGTCCAACACCTTCGCGTGTCCGCGCTTGGTGACGAAGATGTTCGCCGGCTTGATATCGCGATGCACAATACCTTCGCCGTGGGCCGCGTCCAGAGCATCGGCAATCTCAATGGCCAGCGGCAGCAGTTGTTCTGCGTCTACGGGCTTGCCCGCAATCAAGTGCTTCAGCGTCATGCCATCCAGAAACTCCATGGCGATGAACGCGCGGCCATCTTCCTCACCGACGTCGTGGATCGTGCAGATGTTGGGATGGTTCAGCGCCGAGGCAGCTTGCGCCTCGCGCCGGAAGCGCTCCAGCGCCTGCGCACTCTGTGCGACGTCTTCAGGCAGGAACTTCAGGGCAACAAACCGGCGCAGGCGAGTGTCTTCGGCCTTGTAGACGACGCCCATGCCGCCGCCGCCGAGCTTTCCGAGGATGCGGTAGTGCGAAACCGTCGTGCCGATCATGCCTGGGTCATGCGATAAGGATGACCGATAATAGGGCGATCCCGCCCCACCGTCAATCCATTCCTTGGCGGGCGGGTCCTAGTTAGGTGTTCGAGATTTGCATGACGTCGGAATTTCGGGTTTGCATCAGACCTGAGACGGGGCAAGCAGGTGCCCCAGGTTCGCGCCGCGCTTTTCGGCGCTGACCTGGGTTCCACAGCACCCGCCCCGGGTGCCCCATCCGGCCTGGTATTGTCCGGGTTGGTCTTTTGACTTTGTCCGACAATTCGCGCGCGAGGGCTTACCCCATCTTTGCACCAGAACTTGTGCAGTATCGTCTTCCCCAAAATAATTATAATAATTGTTATAAGCAGATGGGTGCCCCAGGTTCGCGCCGTGCTTTTCGGCGCTAACCTGGGTTCCGTAGCACCCGCCCGGCGATCAAAAACCCCGCGAAAAACCAAATTTCTGTACCGCCCCGTGCTGTATGCCTAAGTAATTAACAACAATCCGCTTAACACGGTTTGGCAGTAAACGTGCATTTTCGCGAAAATCATTATAACAAGCGTTATAACCTAGCCGCTCCCGCCACCCGTTGAGCCAGAATTCGTGAGATATTGAAACCATGCGCATCCTCCGCGCAGTCGCGATTTTTGCCCTCGCCTGCTCGTCCGCCGCGGCCCAGAACTACCTCGGCCTCGACCGCAACGACTATCCCGGCGACGCCTCTATGTCATTGCTGCACAAGACTTTCGCCTTCACCGGCTACTGGCTCAACAACCCTCCCGGAGCCAACAGCAACACCTGGTCCGGCCATCGAACCAAATTAGATTCAATGGGTTACGGCTTCCTCCTGCTCTTCAACGGGCGCGAGTACGCTCAACTCAAAGCCCTGGGCAACTCCGCCGCCGTCGGTGCCCGTGACGCCGCCGCCGCCGTAAGTGCCGCAAAATCAGAGGGTTTCCCGCACAGAGTCCGTGATCTTTCTCGATCAGGAGCAAGGTGGCCGAATGTTGCCCGAGCAGCGCCTCTATATCCACGCCTTTGTGGACGGAGTGACTCTAAGTGGTTATCACGCAGGGATTTACTGTTCCGGCATTCCCTTCCGCGAGTCCAGCAAGGCTTCGGTCGTCACCGCCGACGACATCCGCGAAAACGACGCTGGGCGAGAGATTAAGTTCTTTGTTTCCAACGATCAGTGCGGGCCTGCGCCGGGGTGTGTGTTTCCCAAACCGCCGCCCGATCCCTCTGCCAGCGGGGTTGACTTCGCCGAGGTCTGGCAGTACGCCCAGTCCCCCCGCCGTCCAGAGCTAACTGCCTCGTGCAAAAAGACTTACGCCGCAGACGGCAACTGCTATCCCCCCGCCGTCGCCCCCACTTCCGGCCTTCATATTGATATAGACTCAGCCACTTCGCCGGATCCCTCCCACGCCCGGAGCCACTGACCGTGCCCGACCTCAGCCAGTACGGCATCTCCAACGCGCAAATCATTCATGCGGCAGAACTTATCCGTGCTGGCAGGCTCGTGGCATTCCCCACCGAAACGGTCTATGGGCTGGGTGCCAACGCCATCGACCCGGCAGCGGTAGAGCGCATCTATGAGGCCAAGGGCCGCCCCCACTCCAGTCCTATCATCTGTCATATCAGCGACTTAGATATGTTAAACCAGCTCGTTGCCGCCTGGCCCGAAGCAGCGCAGAAGCTGGCGGAGAAGTTCTGGCCCGGGCCGCTAACTCTCGTGCTGCCCAAGGCTTCCGCCGTGCCCGACCTCGTCACCGCCGGATTGCCCACAGTGGGCATCCGCATGCCAGCGCATCCTATTGCAATAGAACTACTTAAGGCCGCCGGTGTGCCTATCGCGGCGCCGAGCGCCAACCGTTTTACAGAAGTTTCTCCCACTACCGCCGACCACGTCCGCCGCAGCCTCGGCGACCGGGTCGATTACATCCTCGACGGCGGCCCATGCACGGTAGGCATTGAATCCACAGTACTTAGCTTAGTCGAGCCGATCCCGACCGTGCTCCGCCCCGGAGGCATCTCACGCCAGCAGATCGAGGAGATCCTAGGCCCCACCTCCTATGCCAGGCAGCCCGAAGCTGGGGAGGCCCATACCTCGCCGGGGCTGCACCGCCGCCACTACCGCCCCAAGACGCGTCTGTATCTAGCTGAAAACGGGAAGGTTCCGGAAGAGGGAAGCGGCGCCTACCTGCAACTCTACCATCCTGCCGCCGGCGCGGTCACATGAAGTCGTACCGATGCCTGCTCGATCCGGCCGACTACGCTCGTCGCCTCTACGATGTCGTTGTATCTGATTGATGCCAAAGGCTTTGACTGGATAGCAGTTGACCATCCTCTCGATCTGCCCGAATGGGAGGCGGTTCTCGACCGGCTGCGACGGGCGAGCGAAGTCGCGTGATAGAGTCACAACTTCACCCCTCATGACCGAGCCCGCCCAACTTCTCCGCCGCGTCGGACTCTTCGACGCCACCATGATCGTGATGGGCGGCATCGTTGGCGCAGGCATCTTCATTAACCCGTATGTCGTTGCACGCCAGGTACATACGACCAGTGCTGATTCTCGGCGTGTGGGTAGCGGGAGGCGTGGTGGCGATGCTGGGCGCGTTCATTTACGCCGAGCTGGCCGCCCGTCGACCCAACGTCGGCGGCCAGTACGCCTACCTCCGCGACGCCTTTCATCCGCTCGCCGGTTTTTTGTACGGATGGGTACTGCTGCTGGTCATCCAGACGGGTGGCATGGCCGCCGTAACTATCACATTCGCAAGGTACTTCCTTGAATTGACGGGCTGGCCGATTTCGGAAAAGCTGGTTGCGATCGCCACCATCACCGCTCTAACGGTTGTGAACTGCCTGGGTGTAAAGGCGGGCAGCCGGGTGCAGAGCGTACTGATGTTATTGAAAATAGGAGCGATCGCTACCCTGGTGCTCGCCGGACTCTTGCTGGTTCGCGCTCCTTTTCCAGTGAGCCACCCCATTCTTGATCGACCGCCGTCTATCGATCTCGTAACCGCTCTGGGCGCGGCTATGGTGCCTGTTTTGTTCGCGTTCGGAGGTTGGCAGACCGCAAATTTTATCGCCACCGAGATCAAAGACCCGCGCAGAAATTTGTCCCGCGCGCTGGTGCTGGGCGTGGCCGGAGTAATCGTACTGTACCTCGGCGTCAACTACGTGTGTGTCCGCGCGCTGGGCGCCGAAGGTCTGGCGGCCAGCACCGTCCCCGCGTCAGCGGTGATGCGGCTGACGTTGGGCAGCGCCGGAGCACGACTGATCGCGCTGGGCATCGCGGTTTCGACGCTGGGATTCTTGAGCCAGTCGGTCCTAACCGCGCCGCGGGTGTACTTCGCGATGGCCAGCGACGGCCTTTTTTTTCAGGCAGTTGCGCGCATTGACGCCAAGACGCACGTCCCCGTGCTGGCGATCGTAATGCAAAGCGTGCTGACGCTGGTGATCGCGCTGTCGGGGAGCTACGAGAAGATCCTGAATTACGTAGTATCGATCGACTTCATCTTTTTTGGACTGACCGGCGCGAGCCTGTTCGTCTTTCGGCGGCGTAACGCGGATGGCGATGGATACCGCGTGCCGGGGCATCCGTGGACGACCGCGCTGTTTGTGGCGAGTTGTTGGCTTGTGGTGGGAAACACGATTTACAAGTATCCGGCAAATACGGCGCTGGGACTAGGGATTCTAGCGCTGGGTGTGCCCGTGTATTGGTACTGGGCGAAGAGAAAGGCAGCAATTACCAGTTAGCAAGAACTCCTGGGTGCAGCGGCGTGCCCGCAGGCAATAGTCAGTTGCCAATGAGAATGAAAGCAGGCAGGGAACACCGATGACGCAACGATCCGAGATGATGTCGCCGTACATGGAGTGGGCCAAGCTCAGCTCCAGGGCAAAATACAACCTGGCTACCAGCGGGATGATGAATTATCCGCTGGCGGAGTTGCCGGTACGAATCCAAGACCTCGAAATCACCGGTTCTGACTCGTACGGATACATTCCGCTGATCGAACGGCTGGCGCGTTATAACAACGTGCCAGCCGATTGCGTGACCACTGCCGCCGGGACCTCGCTAGCCAACCATATCGCGATGGCGGCGACGTTTGATCCAGGTGACGCGGTGCTGATCGAACATCCGACGTACGAGTTGCTGGAGTCGACCGCCGTTTACCTCGGCGCAAAGCTGCGACGGTTCGAGCGCCGGCCCGAAGATGATTTTCGGATTGACCCTGCGGAGGTCGACCGGCACATCACCACGCAGACGAAGCTGATCGTCCTGACCAACCTGAATAACCCGACGGGGGCGTACGCAGATGAGGACACGATTCGAGCGGTTGGCGAGATCGCGAAGGCCCACGGTGCGAGGGTGCTGGTGGATGAAGTTTACCTGGAGACGTTTTACGGGCATCGTCCACGCACGGCGTTTCACCTCGGCGAACAGTTCGTAGTGACCAGCAGTTTGACCAAGGCGTTCGGCCTTAGCGGCTTGCGCTGCGGCTGGGTGCTCGCCAGCGCTGAACTTACGCACCGCATGAAGCGGATCAACGACCTCTACGCAGCCAATCATGCACATCCAGCCGATTGCATCAGCGTCGTGGCGCTCGATCATCTGGATAGAGTAGCCGCGCGGGCGCAGAAAATTCTGGAGACCAATCGCGCAGCCCTGGCGGCGTTTCTGGATGTCCGCAGCGATCTGGAAGTCTTCCGTCCGGAATATGGAACGATTGTATTTCCGAAGCTGCGAAAGGGAAGCGTGGAGGAGTTCACCGCGCTGCTGCGCGAGAAGTATGAGACCAGCGTGGTGCCCGGAAAGTTCTTCGATATGCCGCAGTATTTTCGGATCGGGATTGCTGGAGAGCCGGAGATGACGCGCGAGGGTTTGGAACGGCTAGCGGCGGCGCTGGAAGAGTGGGGGCGCGGCGCATGATCCGCCGCGCTCTCAGAAGCGCGGGGTTGCTTGTATAATAAAAAACGACGCAGTGAGTCGCGTCATCCTTTCAACGTGGGCCTGTAGCTCAGCTGGGAGAGCGCCTCGTTCGCAACGAGGAGGCCAGCGGTTCGATCCCGCTCAGGTCCACCATATTTCAACAACTTAGCGACCATCCTAGTCACAATCACGTTCCATTCCGTTCCAATTCATCGTTCAGTTGACGACTGCGTTTGCATTTTCGACGGCCCTCGCCAGCCGACTGTCCACCATGTCCATCATCTTCGCTACCGCTCGCCGCTGCGAGTCGGGAACGAATTGTGTGTAGATGTCCATGGTTGTCGAGATGCGCGAGTGCCTCATCTGTCCCTGCCCAGCTTTCGGGTCGGCGCCCGCTTCTACCAACCAGGTAGCGTAGGAACGCCGAAGAACCTGCCAGTTCACCCACCCGATGCCCAGCTTTCGGCCAACGGGCTTGATGTGCCGGGAGAGGATGTTGTGGTCTGACATTGGCACGCCAGTGAGCAAGGATTGAAATACGAGATTCCCAGGAGCGTCGGAGCGAACGACGTCAAATGTTTTCCTCGCTCCTCGTCCTCCCCAGTTGATCGTCACTTCCATACCCTTGAGACCGAGAATGCGCTGAACCACGCGCTCATCCACTCCGATTGTGGCGCTGCTCGCATTTGTCTTCGGGCAGCCCCGTTCACCACGAGAGAATCGCTCGTCGATCGTGAGCGCCTCGGGATGCACGTCTTCCCACTTCAGCCCTATCAATTCGCTTACTCGCAGCCCAGCCAAGACGCAGAAATACACCATCGTCGCGTAAGGCTCGGGGATGCCAGCGAGGAGCTGATCGAACTGCTCGGAGGTGATGTTGGGTTTCGCGGTCTTTTTCCCTCTCCGCCTGGGCGGCAACTGCACACCCTCGATGGGATTCTTGACGAATAACGAATAGCGCACCGCCGTGCCAAGGATGCTGGACAACACGTCCTCGATCTTGTCCCGCGACTCGTGCGACAGCGTCGTTCCCGCCAGCGGCTCGGGTATCGTCAAGTCCACGCGCCTTGCTATTTGTCACATCGGGATGCATTAGAAATCACCGATATATGCCAGCCGCAAGCTTCTAATCCTGTAACGGAGACAGTATTATTCCTGCCAGCAGAGTCGTGCATGGGAGTCTTCCATCCTGTAGCGACTAATCTGCGGCGTTCCGCCTGCTCGATGCCGACGGAGGCAACCGTATGCAGCAAGGACTCTCCGGGATGACACCACTCGTCATTATGTTGGTGTTGGGTGTGGTTGGTGGCGCGATTCTTGCTAGCTTCCTGCTGAAGTACCGCATCCGGGCAGCGATAGTTGAGGCGCAGAGTGGCAGCCAACTGGAAATCGCTCGTCTTACAGAACGTATAACCTCAGTTAACAGTGAAGTTGCCAGGCAACAGGCGCAGATTCGAGAATTGGAGACAAAAGCTGCTGAAACTGGAGTTCAACTCGATGCTTCCAAGGCTCAGTGTGCTCAACTTGCTGAACGCGCATCCAGAGTCGCTGGCTTGGAAAGTCAAGTATCAGGCCTGCAGGTGCGGGTACAAGGCGAAAGTGCGCGGGCGTCCACTCTGGCTGAGCAGGCCGCGCGGGTGCCGGAACTCCAACAGAGCCAACAAACCGCTCTTGCTGAGATCCAACAACTGAACAATCAGATTGCCGATCTCCGCCAGAAATGGGGTGCGTCGGAATCCACAGTTGAATCTCAGCGCACGGCTATGGAACGTACTGTTGCCGAGCGAGTCGAGCTATCTGCCAAGCGCGATCAATTGCTCCAGGACCAGGACGACCTCAGAACAAAACTCGCCGAAATCACCACAATCCTTACTGCAGAACGGGAGCAAACGAGAGAGAAGCTCGCCCTGCTGGATACCGCGAAGGAACAACTGACGGACACCTTCAAATCCTTGGCAAGCGAGATCCTTGAAGAAAAATCAATTCGTTTTACCGAGCAAAACAAGACGAACATCAGGCAACTGTTGGAGCCGCTGGGGATCAAAATCAAGGAGTTCCAAGTCAAAGTCGAGGAAGTTACGTACAGGAAAGCAAAGATCGCGGCGCGCTCGGCGAACAAGTTAGGCAGCTCATGTCGCTTAGCCAGAGCGTTTCTAGCGACGCCAAGAGCCTCGCGGATGCGCTTAAAGGATCAAGCAAAACGCAAGGCAATTGGGGCGAAGTGGTTTTAGAGCGCGTGCTTGAGGCATCGGGCTTGAGAAAAGGGCATGAATATGAACTTCGAGAGACGTTTCGACATGAAGATGGGCACAAGGGTCAGCCAGATGTCGTGATATCTCTCCCCGAAGAGAGAAATCTTGTAATTGATGCCAAGGTGTCGTTGAAGGACTACGAGGAATGCGTCAATGCTGAAAACGACTCCGATCGACAGGCTGCCGTTGTACGTCACGTTACGTATCACCGCGGGGATCACCGCCGCGACATCGACCATAAAGATGGCAATCATCCCATTGACATCATCCTTCGTAAGATCAGGGTCAGGCAATTGGACGCGCATCATTACAGGTAAAATTGCCTTACAGAGGCGTGCGCGCTCTTCCGCGCCTACTTCCGGTTCAAGCAGTGGGTTGAGTCGACCGCCAATTGCCGAGAAAACCTCGCTTTCATTTGGCGCGCTCCTTAAGTTAGTAAGAAAGCGCAACTGGAGCCGGCGATCGGTCAAATTGCCCCACGCGAACAAGGCAGAGTCAATGATTCCCCAGGCGGTATTACATCCGAGCGCGCCGAGCAACAAGGTGCGTACCCCCTGCTTTCCCGAGGCCGCAGTAAATCCTGCGATGAGGGTGAAGCCGAGCACCATGATCAAGCCGGCGATCCCCTCTTCCAATCGGCTCGCCAGGTCTACGTAATCCCGTACGAACTTTAACCATGTGTGATGAGAATGGGCCACGATCCGTCCTCACGATATCGACGCTAAGAATGATATTCAATGGCGCGAGATCAAGTGTGCCTCTTCGCCATCCGGAGCGGAACCCTAAGTCAACCTAGAGTCGAGTCTGAATGCGTAGGTGGAGGAGCAATATTGAAGGTCTGCCGGTATTGCTTCACGACGTCTTCCAACCGGTCGTAGTGGGCATCCTCACCAATCAACTCCCACATCTTGTAGCGTGCCCTGGTGTTCAGGTCATCCATGATTTCCGTAACGACCAGTCGAATTCCTCTCGCCTTCAACTTTCCGTACACCGAGCGGAGGGTCTCCGCCGCAGAATAATCGACGTCGTCCACCGCGGACGCATCGATGCAGAGCCAGCGCAAAGGCGGCTCCACGGTGTCCGCGAGAAAAACGATCTCCTCTGCAAGCTGCCGGCAATTCGCGTAGTACATGCTGTGGGTGAACCGGTAGATTACCAATCCGGGTGCGGCCGAAGCGGCCTTGGCCACAGGCACCGGATGCCAACCGCCCGATTCGCTCGGGAGAAGCACCGCGTTTTTCGGTTGATAGCCGTACCGGGTGTGACTGATGAGCGACAACGCGATGGCGAGCAGTATTCCCTGTTCGACACCGACGATGACGACCGTCAACGCCGTGATCAGTGCCAACCAAAACTCCGTTCGCCTTTGACCGAAGACCCTTCGCATCCCAGCGACATCGATCAAGCCGACGCCAATCAAAAACACAATGGCCGACAAAGCCGCTTCGGGCAGGTAGGTCAGCGCTCCAGTCAGAAAGAGCAGGATCAACGCCACCATCGCCGACATCACCAGAAGCGACAGTTGGCTTCGGCCGCCGGCGTCGTCAACGATTTGCGTCTTGGTTGGGCTGCCGTTGACGACGAAGGTGCCGGACAGGCCGGCGCCAATATTGGCCAGGGCCAGACCGACGAGGTCGGTGTTCTCGCTGAAGTTCTCGTCATACCGCGTGGCGAAGGCGCGGGAGGTCGCCGCGCTCTGTGCCAGGATTACGACGAACATCGCGAAAGCCGTGGGAAGCAAAGTCGCCATGACTGTCCAGTTCCAGTCCACCTTGGGCAGGCCGAGATGTGGCAAACCACTGGGAATGGCTCCGACTATATGCAGTTGCTTGTCGAGTCCGAACGCCCAGGTTACGACCACGGCGCCGATCGCAGCGATGAGGGCTCCCGGAATTTTCTTCGAAACCATTTTGAAACCGACGATGACCACCAAAACGCTAAGCGCGACAGTCAGTTCGTAGAGGTTGACCTGCCCGAGCTGTTGAAGGTCGTTCCAGAACTTCCCCAAGGTGCCATGGCCGCCACCCTTCAAGCCCAACATACCGGCGATCTCCCCCAACGCAACCTGAACACCGACCCCGGTCAGGAATCCGATCAACACGGTGCGCGAGAGGAAGTCCGCTAAAAATCCCAGGCGCATGAGGCGCGCCAGAATTAAGAAGCCCGCGGCCATCAATGCAAGCACGCCGGCCAATGCCATGTATTGCTCTGACCCCGTGGCGGCGATTCCCACCATGGCGCTGGCAAGGATCGCCGCCGTCGCCGAATCGGCGCCCACGACAAGGTGCCGTGAGGAGCCGAATAAAGCGAACAATGCCGTGGGGATGAGCATGGTGTAGAGACCCGTGATCAGCGGCGTGCCGGCGATCTTGGTGTAGCCCATCACTTCCGGGACGGCAATTGCGGCAAGCGTGATACCGGCAAGAATTTCGGCGGGGATCTGAGCGGTCGTAATCGGCAGCACCCCCTGAAGGATCGGGAATCTGTGGCGAGCGGAATGATCGTGTGCTGATGTCATTGCGTTCCCCTTATTGAAGCGATCCCATTCCGAACGAAAGGCGGCGGGCAGTGCGCACAAACGTTGCCTCCGCGGATGTCCGACGGACCGAAGGCTGCATGGGGCCGACTTAAGATAGACAGATACGGCGATCGATTCACTTTGCTTCCTCGAAGACTGCCTTAACTTTTCCCGCGCGAATGGCGCGTTTGAACGCCGCGTGGTCCTTCTCATTCTGGTCGGCGTAAGCAACGGAGAACGCAGCCAGCGCCTTGTCGAACACGTCGCTCTTTCCCATGTAACCACTCATCACCGCAGCGTCCCCGGAACGCGCGTGGGAGAGCGCCAATGAGTGGCCGCAACACTCGACGAAAACGATCATCCTTGACTTGTCGTACGTCTCGACGGGAAGCTTGATTTTGACGTCCCGGAGCTGGCGGACATAGTAGTGACGTTCTCCTGTCCCACCTTCGGTCCAGCCGAGGAAGATGTCGCTGGCCGGCTGCATAAGCCGGTGACCGTTCACGACGCGTTCTCCGTGATTCGGATAGACGCTCTTCCCCGCATAGTTCTCCAGCACCGAGGCGCGGGCCTCCTTGATCTGGAGAATGAGAGGATCCCCTTCCGCGTCCGTCAGCAAGAGCACCCAGCAGGAGGTGCCAACGCTTCCGACGCCGACGACCTTGTGCGCGGCATCCTTGATTTCGTAGCGATCGAGTAACACACGAGAGGCCGGCGTTAAGGACTGCCGATACCTGGCGAAAACCTGCATGATTTCCTGATGGATTTTTCCCGGAGACTGACCTTTCCGGTGGAAAATCGTTGGCGGCTGGTCTTTGATAATCGGTGACCCGCCCGCATCGTCTACGAGCTTCGGAAAAAGGCCTTCTGAGGTGCTGCTTTCACGTGCCTCGGCAACCTCCTTTGTGGCTGTGTGGCGGATCCCGGCATCTTGCACGCCCGAGATCAGCATTTCAAGCTCGACCTCGACGTACCACAAATCACGCACCTTCATTTTGGCGAACTCGGCTATGTGCTTGCGGTAAGACCGGACGCAGGCGAGGACGGCATCCTTGGCGGCGGATTCGCTGAGCCCGTTGTCGCGACATGCGATCACGATGCTCGCCGCAAGACGCTTGAGGTCCCACTCCCAGGGCGCTGGGAGGGTCTCATCGAGATCGTTGATGGCGAAAATGAGTCGCCTCTCGGGGGTGGCGAGGCCTCGGAAGTTGACCAGGTGGGAATCTCCGCCGCATTGCACGCGAACGCCGGTGGAGGGAGTGCCCGCCAGATCATCCGCCATGGCGAGCGCCGAGCCCCGGTAGAAGGTAAAGGGAGACTGCACCATGCGTCCATGGCGAAGGGGGATGAGATCGGCGAGACGCCCCCTATCGGCCTTCAGCACCAGGCGGACGGGCTCAGGCCGGTTGTGCGGCGGCTTCCATGCGGCGTGCGCATCGCGCGGACACTTTCCCCGCATTGCCTTGCCCATTGCCAGACGCTCAGCCCGCGACGGCTGGGACATCAATGCCGGGTTCGCGTTGTCGATGGGTTTCTGGGACTTTAGTGACTCCCGCGCGGCGGTATGCGCCATTTAATTACTCTCCTGCGACTTGGTGTTGAATCATCTGACTCGCCAGTGCGTGCTGATGAGCCTTCGGCGAGTCTTCCTGGTTTACGCGTGCGAAAGATCTCAAGTCGAACAAGAACGAATCGCTTGACGCCTAAGCCATCGACCCCCAGCGCCCCCTCGGTTCCAAACTCGGCACCATCAAAGCTGAACGACTCGCCGTCAACGAGAAGATTGCGTTGCGCCACAAAAACCAGCCGCGCGGCGAATGGCGTCTGCGACTCTTGTAGCGGTCTGCTCATCTGCGAATTGAACTTCTGCCGCATGATCGCTCGGCAAGTTCGCTGTGGACTTCAACTTTTCTTTCTTATACGACTGGAGGTGTCCGCTAATTGCGGTAGTCGTTCTTATCTGGACCAGGTAAGTGTCGGGCGAGAACTGCAATTTGTCACCACTTTGCGATGCGTTACTCCGTGAGTGGGACTGTACACTTACACCGGAAACAGCTTGCAGCTGCACTAAGTAGGTTTCTACCGTCTTGTCAGGAGATTGTATTTTGGTATTTTTCCAAGCGAGTGAACAGGTTGACGGATCGGCATTTACCTGAGCCAGGCTACTGGTAGTCGTCCATTTGGCGCCTAAGAGATCTTGATCAGTAGTCGTCCAAGAAACACTTCCACGACTATTCAACGTGTTTGCGATGAAGGTCATTGTGTCTTCAAGCGTTGGCTGTATGCTCTGTGCAGATACTTGCAATGCAAGCAAGAGCGCAAACGACACGAGGATACTGAATCTCTCAGTTGCTCTCCTTATGGTTCTTCCGTAATCCTCGCGGACTTTGCCCCGTTGCGGACCGCTAAGATACGGCTTCCATTTGTTACACGGTACGCCCTGTTCGCACGCAAAGTTCAATCGCTTCTGTTCAGCAAGCATAACGTAGGACAGTGGCGGTGAGTTTTTCTGCGCGGGGTCCATGGCTCTCTCCTTCTCTTGCTCCTACCAACGCTTAGCAATCACCTGATGCTGCGGCGTTGGCTCTACGTATCCGTGTGGCTTCTTTCGTCCCGGCGGTTTCGGTGTTTTGTAAGGAATCTCCTCATAGTGAATACTGCGGGAAGATGTTCGATGTATCGCTGTAGTTAGATCTCCTGCTCACAAAGTACCCTTTCTTCTAGAGAACCTTATTTCACCGCCCCCGGCGCTCATTCACGGCGTTCGAAAGTAGGTCGGTCAGGCGCCAGTGGCTTTCTCTGCGTACATCGAGGCCACTTCAACGTCTCGGCAATCTCCGAAAGCGAGCAGGCGCGGTTCCGCTCAGACCGGATTCCTTTGTCAGATTAGTGTCTTTGTACAGCGGCGCAGTACACGCGACAACTAGGCAAAACCCTAGGTGTGGACGGTGGAGGAAACGAAGCATTGGCCCGACAGTGCAGCGTTGATGGCAGGGATCAAATCTGTTTTCATTCGAGATTTCAAAACGTATCCGAGTGCCCCCGCAGCCATACATGCCTCCACGAATTCAGAGTCTTCATGGATGGTCAGGAAAACGATGGCGGCCGTAGCTCCCATCTCCCGAAGTCGACGGGCGGCTTCGATTCCTTTTAATTTCGGCATCGTGATGTCAGCAACGATGATTTCAGGACTTAGCCGCATCGCCTCGCTGACCATTTCTACGCCGTTATGAGCCACTCCCACTATCTCGAATGTCGGCTGCAGAAAGCTTGTCACTTGCTCCAGCACGAGAGTGTGGTCATCGGCCAGCAGGATACGTCGGCGATTCCTGGCGGTTTCAGGCTTTGCAAGTTCTGTCATGGGCCCCATACGATTTCGACAGATCGTCGCCGATAAACATCTACAACAACAGGCCGATGTTAGGTTCGCATTCGGAGGCTGACAACTAGGCAAAACCCTAGTTCAGAAGTGAGACGCCGCAGTCTCACATCAGGAGGAGTGCTGTCCCTGCAAAGAATTGGGATCCGGAGAGATTAGGCCCTCCTTGAGTGCAAAGAGCACCAGCTCGGCATTACTCTTAAGGCTAAAGGTTTCCATGATGTGATGCTTGTGGAATTCGACCGTCTTCTTGCTCAGGTTCAGGTGTCCCGCGATCTCCTTGAGCGGACGCCCTTCAGCGCACATCTGCACAATTTCGCGCTCTCTTGGGGTTAAATGTCTGGAGTACTGGCGGGCCCGGTCCTTCTGAACCGCCCAGTTTTCCGGTCTGAGCTTAGGCGTCACGTAGCATGCGCCGTGCAGTACTAGGTCGATGGCCGCCAACAGTTCCGAGCCGGCCGACTGCTTGAGGACGAACGCTGCCGAGCCCAATTCCACCGCGGCGGCAGCCAAGTTAGGATCGACCCGCATTGTCAGAAAGACGAGCTTCACCCTTGGAAGTTGTTCGCGTACCCGCTTGGCAGCATCCAGGCCGTTCAGAAGAGGCATGCCAATGTCCACCACGATCACGTCCGGTTTCAGCCTCAGAGCTTCCGTGGTGAGGGCAAGGCCGTCGACAACACTCCCGACGACTTTATAGTGTTTCTCCAATAGCAGCCGCAAGCCATCGGCAAAGATGACGTGATCGTCTGCAATCAGGATTTGTGGGCGGGATTCCATTCGTTGGGTTTTGTCAGTAGCTCCTGTAGATGTGTAACAAGCTAACCCACCAGTTTAACCTTGGCCTCGACTCACAGAGGCGACGGACACAGCGGCGGGATAATCGGCTGGTTCGCTCCGAATCTCTCCAGACTTCAGTTCGATCGGCGTCCAGACATCAATCCGTGTTCCCTTTTCCTTTTCTGAGCGAATCTCGAAACGGCCATCTATCAACTTGGCTCGCTCCCGCATGCTGCACAGGCCCAGCCCTTCACGGTCTGCACCATCCTTTACGTTAAAGCCCGCACCATCATCCGAGATGGACAAGTGAAGCTTGTCATCCAGCATTTCCAGCATCACTTCTGCATGCGCGGCGCCACTATGTTTTTGCACATTCCGGAGTCCTTCCTGGACGATACGAAACAAACACAACGCAACCTCCGGGGACACGGAGGGCGGCACGTTCTGGTGAGAGAACGCTACCTGTGTTCCATGTTGAGCGTTGAATTCCTTGCAGAACGATCCCACTCCGGCAACGATGCCTAACCCTTCCAGTGTGGAAGAATGCAGCCGGTGCGATAAAGTGTGCAGATCTTCACCAAGCTGGCTGGTTGATTGCAGAATCTCCTGCATTTGCTGATCGGTTTCCGGCATGGACTCCGAAATTCGTTCGGCTACCGTTTCCAGTCGGAGCGATAGCACCGCTAGCCTCTGGCTGAAGTCGTCATGAATCTCGCCAGCGAGTCGGCTGCGCTCCAGTTCCTGGGCGTTGATCAACAGGCCGCTGAGTCGCTCTTGAGCCTCCCGGGCTCGTTTCAGCTGCTTCCGCTCGAACAGAAGGTAAACGACCAGCAAACCGAGACCCACAATAATCAGCAATCCGCTGAGCACCGTCCGCCTATATTGCTGCCAGACACTCGGTTTCCGAAACAGAACTGTGCTTTCCGCTGGCAGCTTGCTTTCGTCCAGCTTCCAGCGTTGCAACTCGCGCCAATCAAATAAGTAAATGCTAGGAGCATTAACGATGGGAATGTCCCGCGGTGGTTTTCCCCCTAATATCTCGACAATGTCGCGCGCCGCAATCTTGCCTTGATCTTCAAAGCTCACCACGTGTCCGCCGACAATGCCGCGACCGAGATAGGTGTCCGACATACCAAAGACCGGAGAGTTAGAGGCCGCAGTGATCTTGGGGAGGACGTCGATGCTGTTCATAAACGTCCGCTCCTCGACATCCTTGAAGAAGGTGAGATAAAGAACGACGGAATGGCTCGGGAGATGCCTCACCCTTTCCAGCAGGTTGCTCATCGTAAGATCGGTGAGATACGTGATAGTAAGCCGATTCTCATAAGGACTGAGCTCCGCCTTCACAAATGCAGTGAGACCTCGGTCGTATCTGGACTGGCCGGCGACCACGAACACCTGACGCGTGTCTGGCAGCAAACGGATGGCTGCATCCACCGTCTTGGCGGGGTCCCACTGTAACCATGAGCCAGTGGGGCGGGAATCGGTGCTCCTTTGGTCAGCCTGTCCCGGGGAACTGCAACAGAACACCACCGGGACACCAGGATAGAACGTCCTCGACGGCTCTGCGAAAAGCCGGAGCGGGTCCGGACCCACTAACACGATCAGGTCCCACTTGAGATTCCGGTACTTCCGGACAATGCCATCGCGCAGTTCGTTCCGCGCGTCGTCCGCTATATCAATGGCGTCCAGATTCTCCCAGTGTAATTCGGCATCGAAACGCGGGTCAGAGCTAAGCGCCGAAAGAATCTGATTGGTCACGAGCGCAGGAGCAGGATGCGACTGCCCGATCTCGATGATCATGAGAACATTTTTCTTGGATTGTCCCAGGGAAGCCGGGGCCAAACAGGCGAGCACGAGCGCAGACAGAACGAACCCACTCCGGATCGATCGCTTCGCGAAGGCAAGTGTCGATCCGAAGCTGCTTCTTGGGTATGCGCTAGGCATTGAACTTGAGGTTGTCCCGAATTTGGAAACCATTGAAATTATTGGCCTTAGGATGAAAGGAAGTCAATACCATTAAGGGAGCAGGCGCTGCTGCTTGTCCTCGGTTACAGGTCATTGAGCGTGAGGTGCCGCCATCCTTGTCGCCACCGCCGTTCCGGACACCTTAACAACGCAGTGCAACCCCTAGATACTGGGACGGGCGTTTGAAAAGCACGATCGCCCGCTCGTTCGCCGAAGGTGAACAGAGACTGGACGCATCGAAGGAAGACCGGCAAGGGTTTGGCGTACCCCGCCAAAATTCCACCGTGTAACGGCGCCATTCTTAGAATGGGGTTGCGGAAATCAGGATCGTTTCGCCGTCTGCCGCTTGATGCGGCATCTCCGGGTCATCACTGGCCGAATCCTTGCTCCAAATTCCATTCGTCCTAGGCTCGACTGCGATTCGATTGGCCCGGGCACTCCGCCAATCTTGTTCTCCCCCTGGTCTCGACCACCTAGGGTTTTGCCTAGTTGTGACGACATCTGGTCAACCCTAGGATTGTTTTTTAATCAGGACGCCGGCACGAAGCGCGACCTTCAGTAGTAGTCAGGTTGCAAGGTTCATAACTAGAACCGGTTCGGTGGAGGTAGCAGCATGAAGATTTTGAGACGGCTCTGGGATGTCATCTTCCCTTTCGAAATGGTGTGGCCACATCGAAGCAGAAATCACTTCGGACACTGACTCGCGCCTGCTTGGGATTCAACGTAAACGCATTCATGAGGGTGAATTATGAGCAAGAAGAAAAAAGTGAAAGCCGACGCCGAGACAAAATCAACGGCTGACTCTGAGCAGCAGCCGAAGGACGACGGTAATCAGAAGCTGAAGAACAAAGACTACATGAAGGAGTTGCGAAAACTTCAAGTGGAACTTTGCCATCTTCAGGAATGGGTGAAGGCCAAGGGATTGCGGGTCATCATCATCTTTGAAGGGCGAGACGCTGCCGGCAAGGGCGGGACGATCAAGGCGCTCACTGAACGGGTCAGTCCGCGCGTTTTCCGGGTGGCCGCATTGCCGGCGCCGTCCGACCGCGAGAAGGGACAGTTGTACATGCAGCGGTACATTGAGCATTTTCCGACGAAGGGCGAGATCGTAATATTCGACCGCAGTTGGTACAACCGCGCCGGCGTCGAGCACGTGCTGGGCTTCTGTACCCCGGAACAACACGATGCTTTTCTTGCAAACGTTTCCGTATTTGAGAAGTTCGTCGTGGCGGGCGGCGTCCAACTCATCAAAATCTGGCTTGAGTCCAGTGACAAGGAGCAGAAACGCCGCTTTGAAGCGCGCATCGACGATCCGCTGCGCCAGTGGAAACTCAGCCCGGTGGACCTGTTTTCGCGCAAGCTCTGGTTCGATTACTCGCGCGCCCGCGACTTGATGCTCAAAGCCTCGGATACCGAGGAAGCGCCATGGTACATCCTGCCTTCCGACGACAAGAAACGCGCCCGGCTGAACGGTCTCGCCCACATTCTTAGCCTGATTCCCTACGAGAAAGTGAAGCGCGAGAAGGTAAAGATGCCGAAGCGCTCGATGAAACATGCCTACGATGATCAGAAGTCGATCGAGAACCGGAAGTTCGTGAAGGAAGCGTACTGATCGATGAGAACCGCGCTCCAACGATGGTTGTGGTTGGTGATCGTGTTGCCGGCATGCACGGTGTTTGCCGCCGAGCCCGAACAAGGCCTGCCGCAATACGCCGTCAAAATCGATCGTTGGGGCAGCTTCATCACTAATTCGATGGTCGTCAGTTGGATCGTCGCTATCGGCTTGATCATTTTCGCAAGAGTCGCGACGCGGAACATGAAAGGAATTCCTGGCGGTGCGCAGAACCTCTTTGAGTGGCTAGTCGAGGGTCTATACAACTTCCTGGAAAGCATCATTGGCTCACATCTGGTCAAGCGAACCTTTTGGTTCCTGGCGACGATCTTCATTTTCATTTTGACGGCGAATTGGTTGGGCCTCATTCCCGGGGTTGGCACGATTGGATGGGGACACCAGTCCCCGCAGGGTTTCGTGGTCGACCAGCCTCTGTTCCGCGGTGCAAACGCCGATCTGAACCTGACGTTTGCCATGGCGCTTATCTTCTTCGCTTGTTGGATCGTGTGGGCGCTGCAGGAACGGGGTCTGATCGGATTTGCGAAAGAGCTGTTTGGGCCTAAGGGTGACACAGTCGGCTTTTTGAAAGTGCTGATGATCGTAGTATTTTTCGCATCCGGCTGCCTGGAGATCGTCTCCATCCTGTTTCGCCCAGTCTCCCTGGGCTTTCGTCTTTATGGCAATACTTTTGCCGGAGAGATCATGCTGGATACCATGTCGCGGCTGGCGCCGGGCTTCGGCTGGCTGCTACCCATTCCGTTTTATTTCCTGGAATTGTTGGTGGGCTTCGTACAGGCCCTGGTTTTTATGTTGTTGTGCGCCGTATTCACTCTGTTGATTTGTCAACAGGAGGAAGCGGCGCCAGCGGCAGAACCACAGACTGAACAATGAACTCCGCCGCTTAACCGTGTTCAATCGCGGAAGCCGGCGAGAAATTAAAGAGAGGGCAACATAATGGCAATACCCTTATTGGCAGCGGAGATAGTCGGAAATATCCACGTCGGTTTGGCCGCGTTGGGTGCGGCGATAGGCGTCGGACTGATTGGCGGCAGGGCTTCGGATGCAGTCGGACGTAATCCCGGCGCGTCTACGAAGATCATGGTCCAGGCGATTCTGGCCATCGCCTTCGCAGAGGCCATCGTGTTCTATGCCTTGTTCCTCGTGAAACAGTAACTGCCGGGAGGGCGCAGAACCATGAATGCCTTAATTTTATTGGCAGCCGCCCAAGGCGATGGCCAGGTCGCGCAGATCGCCCGGACCTTCGGCGTGGATTGGCCGCACCTGGTGGCGCAGATTATCAGTTTCTCGATCGTGTGCGCCGTGCTCTACAAGTTCGCGTACAAGCGCATCCTCGCGATGCTGGAACTCCGACGCGAGCAAATCAGGCAAGGTATCGCCAATACCGAGAAGATCAAAGCGGAGTTAGACAAGACTGAGGCCCAGCGTCAGGAAGTTTTGGCCCAGGCGCACACGCAGGGCGCCAAATTCATCGAGGACGCCCAGGCTGCTGCGGCCCGCGTGCAACAAGATGAAACCCAGAAGGCGATTGCTGCCGCCCAACAGATCATGGCCAAGGCGCACGAAGCCGCTTCGCAGGACCACGACCAAATGCTGGCTGAACTCAAGCGCGAGATTGGCAAGTTGGTGGTGCAGGCTACGACGTCAGTTACCGGCAAGATTCTGACCGATGAAGACCAGCGACGTCTGGCCGAGGAAACTTCCAAACAGGTCATGGCATAACGATGAAAATCACCAAACGAGAGAAACGTGATGCCAAACAACTGTACGTTGCTTGTTTGGTGAACGGACGGCTCGACGAAAACCGCGTTCGGCAAGTCGTGCAGCGCGTGATCGCAGCCGGCGAGCGGGATTGCCAGCCCATCCTTGCGTACTTTCTTCGGTTGGTGAAACTCGACTATTCCCAGCACACGGCCACCATACAAAGCGCCACCGAGTTGCCGGCCGATTTGCAGACAATCGTCCAGACTGACCTGGCGCAACGGTATGGGCCGGGGTTGACCACCAACTTCGTCCAGCGCCCTGAGTTAATTGGGGGAATGCGGATCCAGGTGGGATGCGATGTTTACGACGGCAGCGTGCGGGCCGGGCTGGAAGCTTTGGCAAAAAGCTTTTAATCGAAGGTAACTATGGCAAAGCTGATTGAAGAAATCGAAGCTCAGATCGCAGGCGCAAAGCCGATTGCGAAACAAAATGTGGGCATCATCCGCGAGGTTGGCGACGGTATCGCCAAGATCGATGGCCTTACTGACGCCATGCTCAACGAGATGATCGATCTCGGACACGGCATTACCGGTCTGGCGTTGAATCTCGAAGCAACCGAAGTCGGCGTCGTCGTTCTCGGCGACTACACCAAACTCGAACAGGGCGACGAAGTCCGCACCACCGGCAAAGTCTTGCGAGTGCCAGTGGGCAAGGGACTGCTGGGTCGAGTCGTGAACGTGCTGGGCGAGCCCGTCGATGGTAAAGGGCCCATCCCATACGACAAGACCTATCCCGTGGAAAAAACTGCACCCGGGATTATCCGCCGCCGCCCGGTCGACCAGCCAGTACAGACCGGGACCATGGCGATTGATGCGATGATTCCGATTGGCCGCGGCCAACGCGAGTTGATCATCGGCGATCGCGCGACTGGTAAGACGACAATCTGCATCGACACCATCATCAGCCAGGCCCGGCTCAATAAAGCCGCCGAGGAGGCCGGCGACAAGGACTACCGGCCGCTGTACTGCATCTACGTCGCGATCGGCCAGAAGGAGTCGACCATCGCGCGGTTTATCGCGGCGCTCGAAGCAGCCGGCGCGATGCCGTACACGATCATTGTGGCGGCCCCGGCCTCGGAGTCCGCCGCCAACCAGTATCTCTCGCCATTTGCGGGCGCAGCGATGGGCGAGTGGTTCATGGATAACGGCATGGACGCGCTGATTGTTTACGACGACCTGTCCAAGCAGGCGGTGGCTTACCGGCAGGTGTCGCTGCTGTTGAAGCGGCCGTCGGGTCGCGAGGCATTTCCCGGCGATGTGTTTTACCTGCACAGCCGGTTGCTCGAACGGGCGGCGCGGGTCGGCGAGAAGTATGGCAACGGCTCGCTTACCGCGTTGCCCATCATCGAAACTCAGGCGGGCGACGTTTCGGCCTACATCCCGACCAACGTCATCTCGATTACCGACGGACAAATCTTTCTGGAAACCGATTTGTTCTATCAAGGTCAGCGGCCGGCTATCAACATTGGCATCTCGGTCTCGCGCGTCGGCTCGGCGGCGCAACCCAAGGCCATGAAACAAGTGGCCGGACATCTCAAGGGCGAGCTTGCTCAGTTCCGGGAATTGGTTGCGTTCGCCCAGTTCGGCTCGGACCTCGATGCCAAGACGCAGGCGCAGATCGACCGCGGCAAACGCATCATGGAGATTTTCAAGCAAGTTCAGTACAACCCGATTCCGGTAGAAGTCCAGGTGCTCGTGATCTGGGCCGCACAAAACGGTTACCTCGATGATGTGCCAGTAGCGCGGGTCAAGGAGTTCCAGAACAAGTTGACGGAATACTTCACCACCCGCAAAGGCGAATTACTCGCCCGGATCAGGACAAGGAAAAAGCGATCAGCGACGCGTTGAAGGCTGACTTGAAGGCGGGCGCCGACGAATTCAAGCAGACCTGGAAGTAACCCGGACTGGTGAAATATGCTTAGCCCACGTGAACTTCGCAGACGCATCAAGTCGATCACCACCACCGCGCAGATCACCCGCGCGATGGAAATGGTGGCGGCATCGAAGATGCGCAAGGCGCAACAGGGACGCTCTGATGACGCGGCCGTTCTCGCAGCTGCTGTATCGCATCCAGCGCCACGCCACGACTCAGGCCCGAGAGTTCACCCATCCGCTGCTGGCAGTGCGTCCGGTTCGCAAGACGCGCGGTGATCCTCATTGGAACCGACAAGGGGTTGTGCGGGTCGCTCAACACCAACCTGTTTCGTGTGGCTGCTGAGTTTGACCCGGCGACGACCGTGTTCATCACAGCCGGAAAGCGGGCTTCGCAGTTCATCGCGCGCACCGGTCGGCAGTTGGCGGCTGAGTTTGCCTTCACGGACTCGGTGCGATTCGCCGACGCCAGGCCGATTGCAAAATTCGCTCGCGACCTGTTCTTGAAGGGCGAGGTGGATGAAGTGAAGGTCGTCGCGACGGTCTTCCTCAACACGATGACCCAGAGCACGGCCGCGTTGGAGTTTTCTGCCGGTTGGCGAAATCAAGGGACTGAAGATTCCTGGTGCGGAATCCGAAGCGAACTTGGCCTCCCAAACCTCCGAGATCGTCTTTGAGCCAAGTCCGGAGGCGATTCTCTCGTATCTCTTGGAAGGCTACCTCAACATTTTCATCTACCGGGCTATGTTGGAAGCCAAAGCCAGTGAACAAAGCGCCCGTATGGTGGCCATGAAGAATGCCACAGACAATGCCAGCGGCCTGATCAACGATTTGACCCTCGAATACAACACGCTGCGGCAGGGGAATATCACTAAGGAACTGCTCGAAATTGCGGGCGGCCAGCTCGGTAATGAGTAACGGAAGGTTGCAAAATGAATAAGGGCAAAATTGTTCAACTCGTCGGTCCGGTCGTGGATGTCGAATTTACGGAAAATCTGCCGGCCATCTACAACGCATTGACAGTCGAACTGATGCGAGAGAACGAGCCGGTCAAACTGACCCTCGAAGTGCAGCAGCACCTCGGTGACAACTGGGTCCGGGCCGTCTCCATGTCCAACACCGATGGTCTGAAACGCGGCTACGAAGTCATCGACACCGGCGCGCCCATTTCCGTGCCAGTCGGCGACGGGGTGATGGGCCGGATATTCGACGTGTGCGGCAATCCGGTTGACGAACGCGGGCCGGTCAAGGCAGAGAAATATTATCCGATCCATCGCCCATCGCCCAAGCTCGTGGACCAATCGACCTCGGCGGAGGTCCTCACCACCGGTATCAAAGTCATCGACTTGATTTGTCCCTTCCTGAAAGGTGGGAAGGTGGGAGCGTTCGGCGGCGCCGGCGTTGGCAAGACAGTCGTCATCATGGAACTGATCCACAACATCGCCAAGCTCCATGGCGGCGTGTCGGTGTTCGCCGGCGTCGGCGAGCGCACCCGGGAAGGCAACGATCTCTACCACGACATGTCGGATTCGGGCGTCCTCAAGCAGGACGACCTCGGTGCGTCGAAGATCGCTCTCGTGTATGGGCAGATGAACGAACCACCGGGCGCGCGCCTCCGCGTCGCCTTGTCCGCTCTCGCCATGACCGAATATTTCCGCGACGAAAAGAACCAGGATGTGTTGCTGTTCATCGACAATATCTTCCGGTTTTCTCAGGCCGGCTCGGAAGTGTCAGCCTTACTCGGTCGCACTGCGAGCGCCGTCGGTTACCAGCCGACTCTGGCTGCTGAAATGGGCACACTCCAGGAGCGCATTACATCGACCAAGACGGGCTCGATAACCTCGTTCCAGGCGGTATACGTGCCGGCCGACGACCTGACCGATCCGGCCCCAGCCACCACGTTCGCCCACTTGGACGCGACCCTCGTCTTGGACCGGTCGATTGCCGAGTTGGGGATCTACCCGGCGGTTGATCCGCTTGCCTCGACTTCGCGGGCACTCGCTCCGGAAATTGTGGGCCAGGAACACTACGACATCGCGCGCGGCGTGCAAGGCATGCTCCAGCGCTACAAGGACCTGCAAGACATCATCTCAATTCTTGGCATGGACGAACTGTCACCTGAGGACAAGACCACGGTGTTACGCGCCCGCAAGATTCAACGCTTCCTGAGCCAGCCCTTCAGTGTCGCAACCGTGTTTTCCGGGTTGGAGGGCAAGCAGGTGCCCGTGGCCGAAACGCTCCGCGGCTTCAAGGAGATTCTCGAGGGCAAACACGACGCCGTGGCGGAAGGCGACTTCTACATGAAGGGCGGGATTGACGAAGTCAAACCGAGTTGAAACATGGCCAACACGTTAAAACTTGAAATCGTCACGGCGGAAGGCCCGGCATACTCCGACGACGTTGAGATGGTCACACTGCCGGGGGTTGCCGGAGAGTTCGGTGTATACCCGGAGCACGTCCACTTTATGACCCAGATGGTACCGGGTGAAATCATCGTGCATAAAGACGGTAAGGACACGTTCTTCGCCGCAGGCGGAGGCCTGATCGAGGTCACGACCACCAGCGTTTCGGTTCTCACCGATCTGGCAATTCAAGCCGACAAAATTGACGAAGCCAAAGCCGAAGAAGCCCGGCAACGCGCCGAAGCTAGGCTGAAGGAAAAACTCTCCGACGAAGAAGTCGCAACCACGAACGCCTCGTTGGCTCGCTCCTTGGTCGAGCTGCGTGTGAAGCGCCGCAAGCGCAAATGAAGCGTGGAGCCTGAGGGCACCGGGGCAGTGTTTGCAGGTGGGATGTGTTCTCGCACATGAAAGATAGCTTGCAAATGCCGCTACTGCCTTTACTACAGGGGACAGCTTGCGTCGTCATTATCCTATGGGGCGCTAGGCTTCTATCCGATCTCCTCGGGCCTTTGCTGCTCGGGCTATTGCTTGCCTATGCCGTGGCCCCATTCCCCAAGTGGCTCATGCACCGATTCAAGCTCTCGAAAGCTCGGGCGACTGGGCTCACAGCCGTAGCGCTATCCGCCACAGGACTATTAGTCTTTTTGGCCGTGGAATTGGGCGTTGCGGGACTAACTATGAGGCTTCCGATTTACGGCCAACGTCTGGCTGGCCTCTACGAACAGGTAACGGTCTTCTTGAGTGCTCACGGCGTTGAGCCCACAAGCATAGCAGTCAAGAATGTCCTCACACCTGAGCGGCTTAGCGAAATCACTGTCTTTCTCGTCCCAGCCGCCGGTGCGATTTTCGCGAAGGGCGCACTGATTCTGCTGGTGGCATTCCTGTTGATCGTGGAAATGTTGCACGGTACTGAAGGGAAACCGGGCCCGCTCGGTGAGATCCTGACGAAGCACGGGTTTTACTCCAGAAAGTATGTCGCTGTCACTGCCAAGACCGCAGGGATTAACGCGCTGCTTAACCTGGTCTTTCTGCTCGCCATGGGCGTGGATGGAGCAGTTCTTTGGGTGTTCCTCTATTTCTTCCTCGACTTTATCCCCACTCTGGGCTTCTCGATTGCACTCATCCCGCCCACTTTCATAACGCTCCTTATGCAAGGCTGGAAGAGGGCCCTGCTGGTGGGTTGCGGCCTAGTTCTGACGAACCTGATTGTGGACAACATAATCATGCCCATGTTCGCGAAACATGAACTGAGTATCTCTTTCCTCGAAATCACTCTGTCATTAATCGGCTGGGCATTCCTCTTCGGCTTGCCTGGCGCGATTATCGCGATCCCGATGACCCTGGCACTCAAAGAGCTGATTGCCAAGAACTCGGCGCAAAGGGCGCTTGCGAAAGAGGCAGGATGACCTACTCCGATGACGGCCTGGATCTTTGAATCCTTCCAATCATGAGACCAGCCCGGAGTTTCGCCACTGATGCGGGTTACGACAGGGTAGCGCCTAGACGGACTTCACTCGCGCAATTCGGTAATGCTGCGGCACAGTTCCCGATACTCGCGCAGTAAGTGGCGCAGCAGTCTGGCTTGATGTTTCGCGTCCGCGGAGTATCCACCGTGTTTCCAGTTCGCTCGCGTCGAGCGGGCAAGGCCGATCGGCGTGCGTGGCCCCGTGCTGGTGCCTCCATGCATCCGGCATCGTCCGTTTTGCATGGCTGGCCCCTGGCAAGGTATACCCTTTCGCGTCTTGGCGCCACATCGCGGTGCGATGCTCGGATCTCCCGCAGGGTTGCCGTTCTTCAGCCACCCGTGCCTCTCTGCACGGAGTTCATCCTTCGCCATTGTCGACATCCCCCACCCCCGGGTCCTGTCCTTTGGTGGTCACCATGCCCACAACGGCCTGCCCGCCACGATGAACATGCACGTGCTCTACCTCGACCTTTTGCTCCCCTTTGCTCCGATACATCTTGAGCGCCTCGACCTGCTTTGTAAAAGTCCTCAGCAGCAAATTGGCTGATTTGCTAAACAGCTCGATGCCGTGCGCGGTCTGATTCTTTGCCGCCGCGAGCTCTAGGTAATGCGTGGCGAGATTGTGTGTCTTGACCATCTGCAATGCCAAAAGAGCCTCCAATCCGTCACGAGGAGCGATTGAACTTGCCACGGAGATAGCGAATTTCTCATTGAATTTGGGAGCGGCATTACCGAAAGGAAGCGTCGTATTCGATCCTTGGAGGGCAAAAAGCCCAACGAGCTCTCTGTCCGTAAGACTCGGAAAGAGCTTTGGCTGAGGAGGGTCAGGTCTCGACGCGCTCAACGTGTTCGTGTTCTGCACTGCCAGGGCTGTGGAATCTTGAGTCGGGTGTATCTTGTCGCGCTTCTTGCTCATAAAATCCTTTCCTCGCTATTTAGAATCCGATCCTTGCCTGTTTGCGAGCCGGCCGGGTCGTGAACCAACGCGATCGCTTACCAGAATTTGCTGCGGATGCTACGGGCTGAATATCTGAGGCGAACTCCAGCCTGCCGCACGTTCCAGTTACGTTCCAAAGAATTTGGGTTAATTGTCACGAAACAGAAGGGAAGTGATTGATTTAAAACAGGGAAGTGCTGGGAGAGCGCCTCGTTCGCAACGAGGAGGCCAGCGGTTCGATCCCGCTCAGGTCCACCATCTTCCCAAATTTTGAGGCTGAAACCGCTTCCGAGGAGGAGTGGATGGGAACTCCGCGACGGCGGAGGTCGCAGCGATGACAGCGGCGCGGCCGTGTGGACCGCCCGGGCAGGAAGCCATACTGACAGGCGGCGATACGCCGGGGATCCTGTTAGCCGTGCGGTCTGAAGCTATTGACCTGCTGGAAGCGACTTGAGATAGGCCAATACGGCCTCGGCATCGGCGCGCGTCATGTGAAACTTCGGCATGGGATCGCGCAGCGGTTTGCCGGTGATCCATACGCCGGTGGTAAGTAAGGTAACCATTCCGGCGTTGCTGGCGGGCGGCAAGCCGGCGAGACGAGGAGCGATTGTCGGCCAATCGGCCGTAGGTTGGGCGGGCAGATACGGCACCGACCCTCCAGCCAGCCAACGGCTGCGATCGAGCTCACCATTAGGCTTGTGCGGAGTGTGACAGGTGCCGCACATCGCGACGTCCTCAACGATGTACTTGCCGCGGCTCGCGGGAGCGGAATCGCTGGCGGGCATGGCGCGGACCGCTTTCTGGTTTTCCTGCGCGTTGAGGGCTCGGGGATGGCCGATGATCAGGACGACACAGGCGGCGATGGCGAGAACGGTGATTGCGGCTGCGAGGAACCTGGCAGTGATTCGGCTAGGGAACGACATTCGATTCCACCTCGTAGTACTGGCGAAGCGTTGGATTGCATAGCCGCAGCAGTTTGATGCGACCCGGAAAAAAGCCCATAGTACCAGACACTCAAGGCGTCCGTAAGACAGGACGCAGAATAGCTTGGATCAACGACCGGCCCAATGAATCATGACGCGCGGACGAGGCCTGCTTCTGCCGTCCGCCGAGGGAAATCGCCAGTTGACTCATCCCGACTTTATTTCTGCTGGAAGACAACCCAGGCACGGGCCTTCTGGAGGTCGAGCCGGAGATTACATTGATTGGCGGCAACATGGGCAAAATAGGCGGTGAATTCCGGTTCCGATTCATCGAGTTTGCCAAACTGCATCGGGATCCTAGCCAAGTCCAGCTGCTCGTTATATTTTCCGCTGGTATCGGAGCTCTTGGAGATAATCAGGGTCCATTTCTTTTGTTCGGGGATGACGAACATGGTGTAGGCCCCAATGGGAATCTCGGTGCTGCCGACGGCTACGGGCGTGTTAGTGAAGAGTTTCATAGGCTTGTCGCCCGGCGTCCAGATCTTGCCGTAAGGGATTTCGCCGCCGAGCACTCTTTTCTTGGGGTTGACCTGGATACGTTGATATTCAACCGCAAGCTGATTATTCGAGTCGAAGTTGCAGGCGGTGGTTGCGTTTGTTTGGCCGGTTTGAGCAAAGGAGATGCCGGGAGACAACAGGATGTAAAGCATAGCTGCGAAGCGGGTAACTGCGCGATGCATACCGAAGTCCTCCTCACAAGAACGTCGAAGGCGATACCGTGGCAGTTTGTGAGCGCGTCGACGGGCCGCGCTGGCGGCAGCGATCAAATGGAATTACGCAAGCGGGGCCCGTCTGTCAAACTGCAGCTTCACAACGAGTTTACTCCAGCCATCGAGTCACAACGCTCCCGCGGACTTGGAATACTGGATTGGCCAGCTGGGCGGTGCCGGCAGGCCTGGTAGTGCCACCTCCGACGTGTCATTTCAAATATGCTGGTGCCGTCCACTCGATGTCGGCAATGAGTTCTACTATTACCGACCCGCGGACCAGCATCGATGCGCTCTCCCGGGCGAGCGAACAATTCTTCAATGAAGTCTCGGAAGATCGGCAGTTTGACGCACCGTAGTTATCGATACTGGTTTTTGGTTGGCTGGCGCATTGCCTGCGCTGCTGAACAGTCCGCCGGTGAGCGTCAGTGCGATGCTGATCTGGGTTTCTGCTCTGGCTTGTTTCCTCGTGAACCACAGCAAGGAGCTGGCGACCTATGAGATCATCGATTCGCCTCAAGGGGCTCGGTCGCGTGTTGCTGGGTGAGGAACATGCCAGTGCTGGCAGCGAGGAGAACTTTGAAAGGAGGGATTATGCGACTCTCAGTGAAAGCGGCGTCGATGGTTGGCGCACTGCTTTGGGGAAGCGGAATTCTATTTGTGGGGCTGGTGCACCTTGCCGTCCCGTCGTATGGAGCAGGTTTCCTTGATGCTATTGGTTCCGTATACCCTGGATTTCACGGGGCCCGAAGCTTTGCCGACGCGCTGGTTGGAACTGGCTACGGATTGCTCGACGGCGCAGCAGGAGGCTTCGTGCTTGCCTGGCTCTACAATCTTATTGCCGCACGAACAGCATGATGGCGGAGTGCTCGGGATTACGGAAGGCCGGCTTCAGTGGCAATTCCCGACTCCTGGCAAACTCTCTGAACAACGGCAGCGCCGGGACGGCATCGCTGACGTGAAGCAGGCGAGTCCAGTGGCGTTCTTACAGCGCTGCACGCATGGACCCTCCGGATTCTCCGTTGTTACCTACTGTTTACCGGCTTCGCTGATCAGTTGCGCGACCTTGGAGTCCGTTCCCACCGGCTCCACGAAGACGATGCTGTTCGCGTTCAGATACATGCGGTCAGGCCCATGCAACTCCTTGCCGCGCTTCACGAGCATGTTCTTGGTCTGCTTAGTCGTGGGATCGGTCTGGGTCACGATGTAGAAAACGTCGGTCAACACCGGGTTGGGGGTGCCAAAGCCGGCGAGTTTGCCAAAGTAAACCGAATTATTGCTAAGCAGGACGGCCTGGTAAGGTGTCGTGAACGAGACGGCCGTGGCTGCGGACGGCGGCGGGGTGCACCCTACCGTAAGTATGATCGTGGCGAAGACCAACAAGAACACTGCAATCCATCCCTGCTTCATTTCATTTCTCCGTTGGGCCCGGGTGGCCGAGTGGGTTTGATGTATGGTAAATAGCCCGCGACACATTGTCGCACCGAATTGCGCTTCCGTATGACTTCCCCACGTACTTAGTGCTTGGGAAGCTACTGCGCAGTCTTCGCCTTCGTTTTTCCCTTCGGCAGCTTGCCGCGGTCGTGGCCCTTGACGGTCCCTTCATCGACCGTCGAGCCGAGGTCCGGTGGTCCGGAGCACAGTATTCCATCTGGAACATAGTAGAAGTGTATTTCGTCCGTCGTGCCGGAAGTCTCGCGGGTTTCGACGCGGCCGGCATCGACCTTGGTGGAACCGGTGGTGGTCAAGTAGTACTTGGAGTTGGCCGCACGCTGCGCCCCTAGGGCCGGGGTCTTTGACGTATCCTTCGCCGATCCCACGATCACCAGTTTCCCGCTGGACTTTCCTTGGATATCGAGGGCTACCCGGTCGAGCGTGTCTTTGCAGGCGTTATCGACGCGCGCCGGCACAGCCGGATTCATCGCAAAGGTGCACTTGCCCCAGTCTTCGGGCCTCACGCACGGGAGTGGCAGCGCGGGAACGGTCACTTGCACAGTGCAGCTTGAGCTGAGTTTGCGGTCGTCAGCCACGGTTCCGGTGACGGTGATCACGTGGCCGGCATCTTCATTGCGCGGAGTCACGGTCGCCCGGTCGCCGCTCCCCACTACTTGGCCTGCGGTGGTAGTCCAGGAGTAAGTCAGCGGGCGGTGGTCGGGATTGGTAGCCACCATCTGCACGGTCGTGCTCTCGCCCGCCTGGATCGTCGTCGTCGGCGGAACGCATTGGACAGTTAGTGGGGCCGGCGGGATCGGCGCCTTCACCACGAAGGACGTAGCGCAGGTAGCGGAATTCAGCTTCTTCGCTTTCGGATCTACCAGCGTTGCCGTAACGGAGTACTGGCCGGGTGCAAGGCCAGCGGTGTCAATCTCGGTGGCTGCAGCGTTCGTGCTGGAGACTTTGCCGCCGGTCGTCTTCCAGCTGTAGCTCAGGGCGTTTTTGGCGTTGAAATTCGTTCCTGTGGTTGCGAACTTCACGAACTCTCCCGCCCAGACCTCGGACGGCGAGGAGGCGGTTACGACACAGGCGGTGGACGGAGGAACCGTGTAGCTGCCGAAGTTAAAGACCACGCCGAAGGCCAGCCGAATGCTGTTCCACTCTGTCGGATGAGGATCAACCACAGCGGTGGCAGAAGCGGTGGGCTGGACCTCGGTGGGGAAGAGATGCGGGTAGCTGGAGTAGATGTAGTCCACTTGAATCAGGCGGAGCGAGATACGACGCGAGAGATTCCAATCCAGGCCCCCTCCACCACCGGCGGCGAAGCGCCATTGCGTGCCGTGGCAGCAATCGGGCGAGATGTTGGCTGCCCCCGCAAACCCACGCACGAACGGAGACCACTTGTCGTGATGCCACTTATATTGCAACCCGGCGAGCGCATACCCCACGCCGGTGCTGTCGTCCGATCCGTTGTCTAAATTGGGAGGCGTGGTTCCACCTTTGAAGTGCCCACTGCCGTCCAGCAAAAGGCCGATATTACAAAACTTGCAAAAGTAATAGGTGTTGGAAAAGTCGAAAGCGTTGGGAATGGTGTTCACTTTGTAGTTAAGTTCCGCCCAGCCGTTAGGGAACAGCACCGAGTATCCACCGAACACCTCATCTTTCGGGGAAGGGTTCTGGGCCGTGGCCGGCATGACAAGCTGGCATAACCCGACAGCCAAGGCGGCTATCGCGACCGCTATCCGATTGATTTGCGCCCGTCTCGACTGCGACATCTCGCTCCCCCTTCATTGGCAGTACGGCCGTCCTCACAATGCCGGCCGTAGGAATGGTGGCGACCCTTCCCGCCATGTTCTCACCGCTGCGGAACTTACGCAAAGGGCGACTGCACCCAAAAACAAACCGTGCCGATTGGAACTCGGCACGGCGGCAAACTCCGTCACTAGACCGCTACTGACTTCTCATGCGTCTCCACACTCCCAGCAGTCCGCCCGCCAGCAGGAACATGGTGGTCGGCTCCGGTACGAGGGACATCAATTCCTGTGGACCGTCGGGGTTAGCATCGTATTGGTACACGGGAGTAAAGATGGCCACATCATGAAAATTCACGCCGGGAAACCCAAGGCTCGCTTCCAGTTGCGCCTGGGCCAACCAATACGCTGCGTTTCCCGGCAGCGGAGCGGTGGGATCGAATATGTTCCACACCGCGTAATTCATGTCGGTCCATTGCGCCGGCTGGGTGACCTGAGTCTCGAGCAGCAGCCATCCCACTTCGTCATAGAGCGTCAATGCATTTGGTAACTGGTTGAAGCGAAGGTTTGTCAGGCTGCCTGTTCCGAGGTCGGTAACATTCGCCTGCCAGGTATCTCCCGGCAAGCCGCCGTGTTCCCAGTCGTCGCACATCACATTAATCGTTGCACCGCCGTTCACGGTGGCGTAGTAGGGATAACCGTTCGCCCATGCCTGGGATCCCTGTCCGTGAAAACCTTGAAATACGACTGTCACGGTGCCAGCCGATACCACAATCGCAGTCAGCAGCAAGAATGCGAGTGCTATCAACTTTTTCATACGTACTCCTTGGCGGCCAAAGAAAAGCCGTCGCGCCCAGTTGTCCAACAGTTAGCTCCGGCATTCTGCAGCGTAGATGCATGCAGGTCAACGGAAACAGGCCAGAGGTAACCGTCCAGTGCGCGGACCTCGATTACTTCGTCCGACCCCTATGACTCGACGTTGGTGCGCAGTTCGAGGGCGCTGCCACAGGGGATCACTGGACGCGATACCGCGTACAGCGACCGCCACTTCAATTCATCGTTATTATGTGCGCGTATAGCTTGGCAATCAAGGGATTCAGGCGGTATTATGAGAAATTTTGCCGAATCGCCGTAATACGCTCCCGGAAATCCACCTTTACGCCATTGATCCTAGAACCTTCGTGCCCGGTCGAATTGCGCCTCGCTTTCCCACCAGACAAATCCCCGATTCGAAGGCACCCGAGATAACGCCAGCTTGGCTCGTTGAATGCGAGTGCTATTCCCGGTGGTGGTCTAGGCTTCCAAGTTCGTGGTGTAGGCTATACGGTTAGTTGCAATAACGCTGGGTCACGGATGAACTTGCCAGTGAGTCGAAGATCGCCGTCGTGGCTGCTAATTCCGTTGTTCGCTGGGTTGACCGTCGCCTGGGGACAGGTCCCTGCAACGCCGGGTCGTTCGGAAGCTGCCTCACCCGCTTCGTCGGCGGCCGCCGCACAGGCAACGCAGTCTCCATCGCCACAAGTCGTACGCCCAGCCGCTGAATCGCCCACCCAGCCTCCGCCGCAGATTCAGAAGGCGCCGCCCCGCACGGTTGAGCTGACAGACTTTCAGCAACTTGTGGCGCAGTCGCTCGGCTATCCGCTACCTCTTTACGGCTCGTCCTTGTTCGTGAACTCTCCCACAACGTTCGCGCCTGTCGACCGCATTCCTGTAACCGCCAACTACGTCATCGGTCCGGGCGACGAGTTGCTCATCCGCGCCTGGGGACAGATTGATTTCGACATTCACGCCCGGGTTGACCGTAACGGCTCCATCTTCATTCCCAAGGTCGGTAATCTCAACGTCTCCGGACTCAAGTTTGAACAGTTGCAGCCTTTCTTGACTTCACAAATTTCCCGTATCTATCGCAACTTCGATCTCAACGTCACCATGGGCGATCTGCGCTCCATCGACATTTTCGTCGTTGGGCAGGCAGGCCAGCCCGGCCGCTACACGGTCAGTTCTCTCAGTACGCTGGCCAACGCGGTGTTCGCCTCTGGAGGCCCCGCGCCCAATGGCTCCATGCGCCGCATCCAGCTCAAGCGCGGCGCCAGCATCGTCACCGAGTTTGACCTGTACGACCTGCTCATCAAGGGCGACAAGTCGCACGATGTTAACCTGCAGCCGGAAGACGTGATTTACTATCCGCCGGTCGGCCCCGAGGTCGGTCTCGGCGGACAGGTGAACACGCCCGCGGTATACGAGTTGAAAGGTGAAACGACGCTCGCCGACCTGCTCACTCTGGCCGGTGGTCTCACCAACACCGCCTACGGTGGAAAGGTCTTCGTCGAGGAGATTCTCAATCGCAATTCGCGCCGAGTCGACGAAGTGGCACTCGACGCCGCCGGTCTGGCCCGCCCGATGAATGACGGTGACCTCGTCAACGTCGTTCCTCTGTCGCCGAAGTTCGAGAATGCCGTCACCCTGCGCGGCAACGTGGCCAGTCCAGGCCGCTATCCCTGGCACGAGGGAATGCGCATCTCTGATCTCATTCCCAGCCGCGAATTCCTCATCACCCGCGACTATTGGAAGGTTCAGAACCAGCTTGGCGTCGAATCGCAGGTGCCGGGCGCTCATCCTTCGGGCGCGCAAAATGACATTCGCCGCACCGTGCCCGACATCAACTGGGACTACGCCGTGGTGCAGCGCATGGACGCGCAGGACATGTCCACGACGCTGGTTCCGTTCAACCTCGGGCTGGCCGTCCTCGAACACGACACTGCCAACAATGTGCCCCTTCGTCCCGGAGACGTGGTCACCATCTTTTCCCAGGGCGATCTGCGGGTTCCGGATCTGAAGCAGACCAAGTTCGTGCGTCTGACGGGTGAATTCGCCGCCGCCGGGGTGTATCGCGTGAAGGCCGGCCAGCGTTTGCGCGACGTGATCCGCGAAGCCGGCGGACTGACGCCATCGGCTTACCTGTACGGCTCAACCTTCAGCCGCGAATCGGTGCGCGCCGAACAGCAGTTCCGGCTGAACCAACTGATTGCCGAGAGCGAACGCGACCTCAACCGTCGTGCGGCGCAGTTGATCGGCTCCTCCACCACGGCAGGCGACGTCGCTGCCGCTCGCGCCAATCTTGAAGCCGAGCGCACTAGCCTCGACCTGCTGCGCCGCATTCAGCCCGACGGCCGCATTGTCCTGAACCTTCATCCCGACGACACCACTCTCGATTCCGTTCCCGACCTCGCCCTCGAAGACGGCGATCAATTTTATGTGCCCAACACTCCAGCCACAGTCACCGTCATCGGCGACGTCTACAGCCAGGGATCGTTCCTGCGCGTGCCCGGCACCACCGTGAACTCTTATCTCCGCAACGCCGGAGGCCCGACTCGTGACGCCGACAAGGGACGCATCTTCGTGGTCCGCGCCAACGGCGGCGTGGTCAACAAAGACGCCTCCTCGACGTTCTGGTCCGGTGGCTTTGACGGCATGATCCTGATGCCCGGCGACGCCATCATCGTTCCCGAGCAGACCGATCGCGGCTCGTTCGTGCGCGGACTTAAGGATTGGACCACCATCTTATTTAACTTCGGACTGGCCGCCGCCGCAGTCAAAGTTCTGAGCCAGTAGGCACGCCGATGCCCGACCACGCTCCCAACCCCGGCCACATCGACTCCCTCGAAATCCTGCTGGTCCTCGCTCGCGAGAAGAAGCTCATCCTGCAGGTCACGCTGGGCGCTGCGATTTTGGCCGTGATCATTGTCTTGCTGGTTCCGAAGACCTACACCGCCACCGCGACAATCCTTCCGCCGCAGCAGAACCAGTCGGTGCTCAGCTCCATGCTCGGCCAACTCGCCGGCACGCAGACGCTGGACCTCCGCGACCTCGGACTGAAGAACCCGTCCGACGTTTTCGTCGCCATGCTCAAGAGCCGCACCGTCGAAGACGCCCTCGTCAACCGCTTCGATCTGCGCAAGGTGTACGACGTGAAGCGCTACCAGGACGCTCGTAAGAAGCTCGAGAAGCGCAGCGAAATCGATCCCGAAAAGGAAGGCCTGATCTCCATCGCCGTCACTGATCGCGATCCCCGCCGCGCCGCCGACATGGCCAACGCCTGGGTCGACGAGCTCCGTGCCCTGAACCAGTCTCTCGCTCTCACCGAAGCTGCGCAGCGCCGTGCCTTCTTCGAGCAAAAGCTGGCCGGCGAGCGCGATGCTCTCGCCCAGTCTGAACTTGCCCTCAAGCAGATCGAGCAGAAGACCGGCATCCTGCAGCCTGACGCCCAGACCCGCGCGCTCATCGGCGAAGTGGCTGACGTGCGCGCCCAGATCGCGGCCAAGGAAGTGCAGCTTCAGTCCATGCGGAGCTACGCTACGTCCAACAATCCCGACGTAAAACGCGCTGAGACCGAGCTCGCCGAACTCCGCGCGCAGTCCGCCAGCTTGTCGCGGACGCAATCGGTTGCCGCGCCGGGCGAAGGCAACCTCCAGGTCCCCACCGGACGCGTGCCGGCCGCCAGCCTCGAATATCTGCAGGCCGCTCGCGAGATGCGCTACCACGAGTCGCTCTACGACTTCCTCTCCCGCCAGCTCGAAGCCGCCCGCATTGACGAATCCAAGAGCGCCGTCGTCGTGCAGGTCGTTGACAAGGCCGTCGAGCCTGAGAAAAAGTCCGGCCCGCAACGCATGTTGATCGTCGCTCTCACCACCGTGTTGGCGTTTCTCCTGGTCTCGTTCGCCGTGTTGGTGCGCGAGGCCCTGCGCCGCAAGCGGGAGGACCCGGGCGAGGCCGCGCGCCTTGACCAGCTCGGCCAGTATCTGCGGAGGCCGCTCTAAGCGCCATGAGCGCCGCCGCCCCATCGTTGCCTGTACTGCCGCTTGAGCGGCGTCCCATCCCCGCGGCCGTTTTCGAAATCCTCGGCTGTCTCGCTGCCGTTGCCGCAGCCTCGCTCGCTTTCGTCGCCGGATGGCTCTCGGTCAACGCCGCGGTCGTCCTCACGGTCGTGCTGCTCAGCACGCTCATCGTTCTCTCATGGGTTCACCTCGGCCAGGGCCGCCATCCGGTGTTTTTGTTCCTGTGTACGCTGATGTTATTCCAGGGCGGCCGGCTGATCGGATACTGTCTGGGCAATGTGCCCGACCCGATGCGCATCGTCATTATGACGGCGGCGCCCTTCAGCATCCCACGCACCGTTCAAGGGCTGGTTCTTTTGGCCCTGTCTCTGTCGGCCATATTTTTGTATGCCCCATGCCGTTGGCTCTTCCGGCCAGTTGCGCCACCCACTTTCGCGGAAGTGCAGAAGTATTTGCCGTACTTATATATTCTGTTTGCCGCATCGCTACCTGTTCAGCTACTGAAAAACTATCGCTATTACGACTACGCAATGCAGCATGGTGGTTACACGCTGATTTATGCCAATCATGCTGCCATGGCTGCTACTGTACCGTTTTGGGTCCGAGCGATCCCGATCGTCACTCTGCCGGTCTTCGTTGCGATCTTTGTCTTTGAGCGCCGCAAGTTTTTCCTTTACCTGACTACGCTCCTCTACTTCGCTACCGCATCCTTCATTCTTCTGCTCGGATCCCGCGCGGGGCCTTTTCTGCTCGCCGGGACTCTGTGGTGGGTGGCACGGATTAAGGCGAACCGAATAACAAGCCTGATTTGGCTCGTAGCCCTTGCAGTTCCTGTTCTGTTGGCGGCTGACCTGATTCAAGAGCAGCGACAGGTGGACATCGGTGGCACGTACGAACCTTCCGTCTTAAGACTGATTAGCTCGCAGGGTGTCTCATTGAACGTTACCGAGGTCGTGTTTCAGTATCGCGACCGGTTCAGCCCGTATTACATTTCCTATCTTTGGACAGAATTGCAGAACGCCTTTGTACCGACCGATACCACGAACTACCGTCGTGGCAAGAGTCTTGCGATTGACGTCTCAGTGTTGTTGAGTCCGGAGGCGTACTCTTGGGGCTACGGTACGGCAGGGTCCTATATTCCTGAAGCGTACGCCGCGGGCGGCATTAGTGCGGTGGTTTTGATTTCGGTGGTGCTTGGTCTGGGTCTGCACGCCTTTTACCGGTTTAGCGGCAGCCCCTTGCTGTTGTTTCTGTTTGCCATGTCGCTCCCTGATATTTTGCTGATGCCGAAGGGACAACTGCTCGACTGGGCGTCCATACTTCTGAAGAACACGATTTCCTTTGTCCTGCTTTGGTTCGGCTGGAGAGTCTATAGCATGATGACGTCGATCCGGCATATTCCGTCGCCCCCCGCTCCCACGGACGAAGTGTCCGTACCTGTGTAGCCGATGGTGTCGCTGGTTGTTCCGACCATCAATCGCGTCGCAGAGGTTGAGCGCCTGCTTGCCAGCCTGGATGCCCAGACCTTTCGCGACTTCGAAGTCATCGTCATCGATCAGAACCCAGATGACCGCTTGGTCCCAGTACTGCAACAGCACTCGGACCTTAAAATTCGTCACCTTCGCTCGGAGCGCGGAGCAGGCCGGGCGCGAAACCATGGCCTGCGTGCGGCGGCCGGTGAAATCATTGCTTTCCCCGATGACGACTGCTGGTACCCGTCTTCCATTCTTGCATCGATAGTGCAGTGGTTTGATCGGCATCCCGAATTCGAAGGGGTCTTCACCACCATGCACGACGCCGATCATCATCCGGTCGGGCCTCGTTGGCTTGCCGCCCCGACTCGCATCACGAAGTCCAACCTCTGGAACACCACGATTGCGGCGACCGCCTACCTAAGGGACAAAGCTGCAACTGAAGTTGGTTTCTTCCGAGAGGACATCGGCGTCGGGGCCTCGACAGCATTCCAATCCGGAGAGGAGACAGACTACTTTCTCCGCGCGCTGAGTTTGGATTTTGCCATGTGGTACGAGCCCTCGCTGGTCGTGCACCATCCCAATCTGCATTCTTTGGGACGTTTACGCGCCACTACCTACTCGTTCGCGCTCGGCTCCGGCTACGTGCTCCGCATTCACGGCTACTCATGGTTCGAATTTGCCGGGTTTCTCCTCCGTTCGCTCGGCGGGGCGGTCATCAGCCTGCTAAAGCTCGACCTTCCCAACGCCCGCATCTACCTGCTCCGCGCTGCCGGACAACTGCGCGGCTACATCATGGGCCCACGCGACCTTGCTCGTGCCAAGTCAGGATCGCAAAAGCTCGCATGACCCTGCTCGCCCTAAATTCATGGTTACCAAAGTGTCGCCCGCTTGGGTACTAACGTAAGTTGACAGCTCCGGCCATCGCTGGCACCCTTTCCTCGGGGGCGAACTCCGCCCCAAGGACACTGCTGTACTTCGCCGCCTTGGCAAACGGGGCGGCCTGAAACGATCGGCTCTTCGCCACCAGACGAAGCGGCCATCAGCCGGAGGAGGCCTTTTGTCCCACGCGTCCCAAACCCTTCCTGCCTCTACGCCCCCTCTTCACTGCCCGGCGAACACTCGTAACTTCTTATGGGAGAGGACTTTACACGTAACTCTTTTGTTTCCAATATTTTGCCCCGCAATCGTGAAGCAAGTCCTTTGTTTTCAGGAATTAGCGGAGGGGAGGGGGGAGGGGGGTACCCCGAACTCAAACCTCTGTTCGCCGGCGAGGGTAACGTATGCTAGACGCTGACCGCCCGCATCGTGCCGGCACTGCTTCGTTACAGACATCGCATGGACCTCTCGCCGCGCCAACTCGTCCGCAACACGATTCGCCTCGGCTCGGGCGAGTTCCTCACCCGCGCGATTTCCGTTGCCATCGTCATCCTGCTGGGCCACCTCTACGGCGTGGTCGCCCTCGGCGTGTATGCGCTGGCCATGAGCGTGAGCCAGTACCTGGTTCCGATCATCGATTTCGGGTTGCGCCACATTGGGGCGCGTCTCATCGCCCGCTTTCCCGGCTCCGCTTCCGAGATTGTGCAGCGCGTGCAGCACCGACGCCTCCTGATGGCTGCCGCAGTCCTGCCATTTATCCTGGTTTACGCCTCGCTGGCCCGGCTTCCCTTCGAGATGAAGGTTTTTCTCTTCGTCTTTGCCGCCGCCGGCACCCTCTACGTTTTCTCGCTGGAGTGGGCCGCGTGGGGCAGGGAACACCTCTTGCTGGTCGGACTCGCCAAGGCCATCGTCCCCGCCTGCCTGCTGCTTGGGGTGCTGGCGTCGCTGGCCACCGGGCGTCTTTTTGTGTGGCTGGCCGCCGCCAACTTTGTTGGCTTCGTCGCCCAGGGTTTCGTGTTCTGGAACTGGTGGCGTCACCATCGCCACGAAATCGGCCCTCAGGAGCAAGGGGCTGCAGAAATCGCCCAAGCCCTCGAATGGCGGCGCACCAGCATTATGGGCCTCGCCTGGCTGGGAAACATGGCTTTCAATACCTCCGACATGCTGGTCTTGGGCGCGTTTTCCAATCCCCGCCAGATCGGGCTCTACAGCGCTGCCTATCGTATCCTCAATCAGGTGCTGGTCACCTACTACCTCCTCACCAACGTGCTCTATCCTCAGTTTGCTCGCCTCGACGCGGCCCAGCGCCGCCGCATGTTGCGCCCCCGCATCTTCTTGCTTTTATTTGCTTCCGGAGCGGCGCTCGCGTTGTTCGTCGGATTGGTGCGCCGCCCTGCGCTAACCATCCTCTTCGGACGCGACTTCGCCGCCGCCGCCCCGCTGCTCTTGTTGCTGGCCTGCTGCCTGCCCCTCGATTTCCTTACGTCGTACCTCAGCAACGCCTACCTGGCGTGGAACATGGAGCGACAGGTTCTGGTCTGCGCGGGAGTCGCCGCCGCCGTGAACATCGCGCTCAACCTCGCGACCATTCCGCGTTACGGAGCCATGGCCGCCGCCGTCAACACCGTCATCGCCTATCTCGTGTACCTCGTCGGATTGGCGCTTACCGGCCGCCGGGTCGTGCGCACTTGAAACCGGAAACTCGAGACTTGAAACTGTCTGCCATGCGCATCGCCTACGACCATCAGGTCTTCTCCCTGCAAAACGCAGGCGGCGCCTCGCGCTATCACTTCGAACTCGCGCGCTACCTGGCCTCGGTGCCGGATGTGCAGGTGGAGATGTCGCTCGGGCTCTATGGCTCGGTCTGTCGGTTTGAGGAGCTCGCTTCTCCTCATCTGCGCGTGCGCGGCATGCGCGCCGGCTTGCCTCCCGGACTGCTGCGTTATGCCCTGAACGAGACCATCGGCACGGTCACGTCGGCAGTCGCCGCACGCTTCGACATCTATCACCCTACTTACTTTCGCTCCATGCCCGCCATCCGCGCCCGCCGCATGGTCGTCACCCATCACGACTGCGTCTACGAGGAATTTCCCCACCTGTTCCGCGATGCGTCTGCCGTCATCCGCTCCAAGGGCAAGCTGTACGCCCAGGCCGATCGCATCATCTGCATCTCCGAAGCCAGCCGCCGCGGCCTGCTCGCCTACTATCCTGTCGATGCCGCGAAGACCTCGGTCGTTCACCACGGATTGACGGCGTTACCTCGTTCGCCGCAAGCCGCTGACGACCTGCATCGCCGCGTGCGCCGCCCGTTTCTGCTCTACGTTGGCATTCGCAACTATCACAAGAACTTTCTCGCCCTCTTGCAGGCGTACCACGAGGCCCGCTTGTTCGAGGATTACGATCTGCTGGCGCTCGGTGGCGGGCCGCTCAGCGAGAAGGAGACGGCTGCGATCGCGTCCCTTGGCGTCAGCGAAGTCGTTGTCGCGATTCCCTCGGTGACCGACGAGTTTCTCGCCGAAGCCTACGCCGCTGCCGCGTTGTTCGTGTATCCGTCGTTGTCGGAGGGATTCGGTATCCCGCCGCTGGAGGCCATGGCTGCCGGCTGTCCGGTGGCTGCCAGCAAAGTCACCGCGATTCCCGAAGTCTGCGGCGATGCGCCGTTCTATTTCGATCCGCTCGATGTTGCCTCCATCACTGGCGCGTTGCTCACTGGCATCAACGACATCCCTGCTCGCGTTCGCGCCATCGCCCGCGGCAGGGAAGTAGCGGCAGGGTATAGTTGGGACAAGTGCGGCGCAGGAACCCTGGCGGTTTACCGTGAGTGTTTGTAATTTTCTTTGCAGGCAGGTGGCTACACGTTTTTTGCTAATTGCTAATTGCTAGTTGCTCAGTTCCCATGTCACTCCGACAACTCCTCTACGCCGATCTCGCCCGCCAATACGAACTCGAAGGACGACCTGGGCGTGCGCCCAACTTCCTGCGCTTTCTGGCGCGCGCGCTACACTTCCGCTTTCTACCCAACGTCATCTGCAGGCTGAGCCGCGCGGCTTATCTCGCGCAACTGCCCCTGATTCCGCACTTATTCACCTACCTGAACATCGTTCTATTCGGTCTGGAAGTCACTCCCAAATGCGACATTGGTCCCGGCGTGTTCTTTGCCCATTCCGTTGGCACGGTTGTGGGCGCCGCTCGCCTCGGGAAAAATGTGACGCTGTTTCAGGGAGTGACTCTGGGCGCGAAGGGACTCGCGCCACTGTTTGATTCGGCAACGCGCCCGGTTGTAGGCGACAACGTAACGCTGGGTGCAGGATGCAAGGTGCTCGGTGCAATCGAGATTGGCAATGGCGCCATCGTAGGCGCAAACGCCGTCGTGCTGGAGTCTGTCCCAGCCAACGCGACCGTCGTCGGCATTCCCGCTCGAGTGGTGTAGTCAATTCTTATGGAGTTGAGGTGCGAGGAGACTTCCGGACTAGAAGCGGTACACGTACGACGTCGAAACCTGAAAGTTGCCCTGAGTGACGATATACTGGCTCGAAAGCAAGCTCCCCAACTGATAGTCGTGCGGGTCGGGATGGTTGGTAAGATAGCGCACGACGGTCGTGCCCACATCAAACCGCAGGGTAGAGTTGCGCTCAGGGTAGTACTCGAAGATCCCGCCCAAATCGGCAGCGAAGCGAGTCAAGCTGGTAGTCGAAGTTTCTCCCTGTACGGGTAAGGCATTGTTGTAATAGATGAAGCCGGGCCGAATTTTGGCGAAGACCCCGAATTTCTCGGCTCGAACTCCCATGCGAACGCCGAACAAGCCCTCCATCATGGGCTGCGTGCCTTGTTGCCCAGGGATGAAGTTGAGCGTGCTGTCGAAGCCGAAGCCGCGGGTGAAGTTGTAGCCGAGGTTGAGCCCCAGCCCCGACAGGTTCTTGCGGCAGGCCAGCTCGGAGCAGGTGTTGCTGACCACTGGAAGGCTCACGTTGCTGTACTGCGTAGCGAGTTCCCAGTGATCGATGGGCGGACGTTCGAGGTCGCCCGCTGATTGCGGGAAGTGCGACGCACGGCTGACCAGGAAGTTGCTTTCCGGCGTCGGAAGGTCCCACGGGAATCTGCCGGAAAATACTGCCGCAAAACTGCGGCTGGGCTCCAGTGCTGAGCGGAGAATCCGTCCGCCGATGATGCGATGCTTCATCGCGATCGGCATCACAAGATATTTGTCGATAGTGTCCTCACCCAGGACCCACGCCATTCCCACCAGCGGCGTAACGACGAAGTCGGTCCAACCGGTGTTGTTATTGGGCGGCTTGGGATACTTGGGGTTGTTCAAGCACGACAGCGTAATGCCGCAATCGGGGACGTAGGTAAATCCGCCCTGATTGCCAAAGTTCGTCTCACTCATTGGGCCAATTTCGGTCTCGGTGGACCACGCGGCCGCCCATCCCAGGGCTTTCAGCCGGCTCATCCAATATCTGCGGTTCTTGCCGATGATCGCCTGGCTCTTGGGATCATTGAGCAGGTAGTTGCGGGCGAATACCGCGCCTTCCAAAGGATGGCCAACATCGTTGACGACGAAATCGTCGCCGTCGCCCCAGCGCGCCATGTTATAGCCGGAGTAAGACGCAAACCAGTCGTGGAAAAACGGCTTGTGCGAGATGTTCCAGCGCATTCCGGGATCGAAGGCCACGCGCCAGGTTTCGAAGAAGAAGGTCACGCCGAACGACTGCCAGAAGGCGGCCTTCAGGTCGAATTTCTCAGATGCCGAGTTCGTTTGGAGGCCCAGCGGGGTCACCGCTGGCATCAGATTCGTGCGGCTGGAAGAATCGACGGGCTTGTTGCTGGGAACTGGACCATCAGGAAGCGCATCGCTCTCGGGGACGGGCGGAGCCAGCATGGCAACAGGATCATCGAAAGCCACACTTGCATTGTCAGGATTTTCCGGGGCAGCCGACTGCGCCAGCATCGCCGGACAGGAGAGCAAAACAAGGACAACAAAACCCCACAGAATCCGCGCCACCCGAGAACGCATTCTGCGCCTTCCGAACGAACCAGACACGAAGAACTCCTGGGAGGAAAATTGCTGCAGAGCCGTTCTTCGATGATAGTGAAAAACGGGAGAACCGTCCACCACGATTCTCCCGCAATATCAGATATATAACTCCCAATAGTAGAGCTACTTAGCGTCTCCCAGAAGCTGGAAGAAGCGAATAATCGACTCAATGCCGCGATAAAAATTCGGAATATGGAACTTCTCGTTCGGGGCATGCAGGTTATCATCAGGAAGACCCATGCCCATCATGATGCTGGGAATCTTCAGGTCCTTCTCGAACTGGGTCACGATGGGAATAGAGCCGCCAGAGCGGATGTAGACCGTATCGCGGCCGAAGACCTCGTGCATAGCGGCGACCGAGGCGCGGGCGTAAGGGTTGTCGGTTGAGACCACGCAGGCCGGACCCTTGCTGTGCACTTTTATGCTGGTGGAGATCCCTTTCGGAGTGACCTTGGCGATGTAGTTAGTAAATTTCTTGAGAATGTCGTCGGCGTCCTGATTCGGGACAAGACGCATCGAGACCTTGGCCGAGCCCTTGGCGGGGATGACGGTCTTTGCGCCCGGGGCCTGGAAGCCGCCGATGATGCCATGGACTTCGAGCGTGGGTCGCGCCCAGGTGCGGTAGAGCACGGAATAGCCCGGCTCGCCGGTTAGCACATTCGAGCCGACTTCTGCTTTGCGATATTCCTCCTCGTCGAAGGGCAGGCTGGCCCAGGCTTTCAACTCGTCATCCGTCGGCTTTTTCACATCATCGTAGAAGCCGGGGATCAGCACCTTGCCGTCGGCGTCCTTTAACTTGCTGAGGATCTCGACCAGTCCGAAGATAGCGTTGGGGGCTGCGCCGCCGTAGACGCCGGAGTGCAGGTCGACCTTGGCGCCCTTGGCTTCGATCTCGGTGTAGAGCAAGCCGCGCAGTCCAACGCACAGGGTCGGGATGTCGGGCGCGAACAGCTCGGTGTCGGTGACCAGGGCGAAATCGGCTTTCAACTTTTCCTTGCCGGCGTTCGCCTTCACATAGTCTTCGATACCTTCGCCGCCAACTTCTTCTTCGCCCTCGATCAACACGCGGACGTTAATTGGCAGCTTGCCGCCGCCTGCCTTGAACAGCGACTCGAAGGCCTTAAGCTGCATCCAGAGCTGGCCTTTGTCGTCAACTGCGCCGCGGGCGTAGATGTTGTTGTTGCGCTCGGTGGGCTCGAATGCGGGCGTGATCCACTCGTCCAACGGTTCAGCGGGCTGAACGTCGTAATGGGCATAGCACAGGGCGGTGGGTTTGCCGGCGGCGTGCAGCCAGTCGGCATAAACCAGCGGGTGGCCCGAGGTGGGAATAATCTCGACGTGCTCGAAGCCGATGCTCTTGAGGTTGCCGGCGACCATGTCGGCGGCCTTGAGGATGTCAGGCTTGTGTTCTTCGGCGGTGCTGACGCTGGGAATGCGGAGCAGGTCTTTCAGCTCCTCGAGAAATCGCTTCTGGTTTTCGCGGGCATAGGATACGGCGGCGGATGACATAGCTAAGACTCCTTGTGGAAAGCCACTGAATGCGGCAAACGGAGAAGTATAGCGCAACGATTGACTCGCCGTTGGCGGCTCCAACAGTTCGACTTCGTCCGTCGGTCGCGAAACCATCGCGGCCAGCCAGTTCAACATGCCGGACGGAAATTCAGTCGCGCGTTTCCTCTTGCGCCGTTCGGTTCGCCAGCAGCAGCTTCGCTGTTGTGATGGCCTGTCCGACGTGGCGCTGCGTGTGATCGGCGACGTGTACCAGCAGTCCGCCGACAGTCGTGTGCAGTTGTTTTCGCCCTACGCTTCGCGGCTGTCCCAGTTCTTCCGGTGCGAAGCGCCGCACGCGCTCAGCCGCCAACTTCATGGCCTCGGAGAACTTGCCGAGCGTCTGACAGACAGTAGCGTCGCTGGAGCTCTCCGACTTCAGGTACTGCACTTGCTCTGCCGTGAGTTCACGGTCCTCAGCATACGTGAGCAGACGATCTACGCTGCCGGCAATGTGCCGCAGTTGAAACGCTACCGGCGCCAGGCCTGCTGGACGATTGTGCAATTCGGCATCCGTCAACCCGCTACACCACTTCGCGAGGTCTTCCTCTGCCGAGAGTAACGCGTGCAGCACAGCGCGTTGCACGGCCGGAACATCGCTCAACGTGCCGCGCAGCCACGGTTCGGGAAGGTCGGTCGGTTCACTCACGGAAGTTCTCCTCAGTGGTCGGCGTGCAATCCCAGCGCTTTCAAGTATCCGTCGTTTACCTGGCACTTGCCGAACTGGATGTTCTCGAGCAGTTGGGAAAACGCGGCGTTGATGTGCTCCTGGGGAGGCCGTTTCTGCAGGTGCTTCTCGACGTCGCCGGTTCCTCCGGTGAGCTTGGCGTATGCGACAATCTCGTCCCAATACTGGGGACGCGCGAACGACACGATCGCGCGCGGGCTGTCCATCTTCTTGTACGGCCAGAACGCCCACGGGATCTGGTTCTTATCGAGCAGCTCGCGAAACTGCGCGATCCACTCGTCGGTGTTCTCGCCCGACTCGCTCATCCAGATGGGCACGTGATACTTGTCGCGGAAATCGACGTACTGCTGGATTTCCGACTGCTCCGGCTTCATCCAGTACTTGTGGAAGTTGTACATCACATTCTTGTCGAACGGCGGCCCGAAGACGGAGAAGTTGGTGTCCCATTGCGCCCCGCCGAGGATGATGATGTGGTTCTTGTCCACCTCGCGGATGCCGGCCACGATGCGCTTGTACAGCGGCTCCAGCTGCAGTTGTATTTCTTCAGCTCGGGGAAGTGGGGAATCGGTTCATTGAGCAGGTCATAGCCCAGCACAGTCTGCGAGTCGCGATAGTGCGCCGCGATGCGCTTCCAGATGGCGATGGTCTGCTGCTGCGCCTCGGGGCTGTCGTAGAGCCAGGGATAGCCCCAGCTATCGTCGATGTTCGCGCCGGTCTGTCCGCCGGGAGCGGCGTGCATGTCGATCATGACGTAAAGCCCCGCCTCGCGAGACCACTCGACGACGCGGTCGAGCAGGCGGAAGCCCTCGGCGTCGTCGCTCTCGAAATACTTGTAGTGAATCGGGACGCGAATCGAATTGAAGCCCGCGCGCTTGAGGAACTGGATGTCGTCTCGCGTAATGTAGCGGTCAAGGTAGGCCTTCCAGAACTTCGCAGACTGCTTCCGGCCCGAGCAGTTCATTAGTGAGCGCGTCGATCTCGCGCGCCGACTGCGGCCCGCCCTCGAAATGGAACATGTAGCCTTCGCGCACCATCCAGTTGCCGAGGTTGGTGCCGCGCAGCATCAGCGGATGACCTTGGGCGTCGATAAGGCGGGTTCCGTCGGCGTGGGCGAAACGCGATTGCGCGAGTGCCGCCGAGGAGAGGCAGACAAGGAGACCCAACGTGAGGGCGTAACGCAAACTCGGGCGAAGACGGCAATTCGAAGAATTCATGGGATGCGATCCATGAACCATTCTAAGCGGTGTCGGCGCGGCGGTTGGGCGCAGGGGTGGCTGACGTTGCCTCCTTCTTGATGAGTTCGATCTCGGCTTTCAGCTTCTGGCTTTTCTGCTCGTTGTATTCGCGGAGCTGGTGCTGCGTCTGCTGCAGTTGCCGGCGCAGTATCTGATAGGCCTCCTCGTGAAAAAGACGGTAGGCGGCGGAGCCGGGATGCACGCCGGGCGGAGGCGTGGGAACGGAAAAAGCCTGGCGCATTTCCACTTCCTCGTCGGCCTTCTGCTCGGCGGCGGCGACTTCGGCATCGAGGTCGGCGCCCGGCGGGAGGCCGAGTTGTTCCTCGAAGTCGGGAAATTCCTGGAGGCGGGAGTCGTCGTCGTCGGGGGAACCCAGGTTAGCTGAACCCAGGTTAGCGCCCAAAAGACGGGCGCGAACCTGGGACACCGCTTCCATCTTTTCGATGCGGCGATTGGCGGAGGCGGCCAACTGAAAGGCGTAGAGCAGCAGGATTGCGATGGCATGATGGCGTTCCTCGGGTACTAAGCAGCTAGCAAGTAGCAACTAGCAATTAGCAATTAGCAATTGGCCACGAGGCGTTTCACGGCTGGTGGCGACGATATTTTGCTGTACCCCCTTGCGCAGATCTTGAAAACAAAGGGGTTACGGAGCGACTGGCTGTAAGTTCCAGCGAACAAAAGCACTTACAGTCATAGTCTTGTAAACAAAGGGGTTACTAGGTTCGGTTGAGAAAGAACAAAGACCCTCGAGACGGCCGCGAATCGGCGCGGCGCCGCGAGGGTCTTGATGTATGTAGACAAGGAGAAAAGGGCGGGCGAGCGGAGTCAAGAAAAATCGTGAGGGCAAAAAAACTTTAGTAACCACTTTGTGCCGAAATGGGAGAAAAGAAGCAACTAGCAATTAGCAGCTAGCGAGTTACTCCCGCCCCTTTTTCTTGATCTCGATATTGAGGCGCTTGATTTTCTGGTTGAGGGTGGAGAGTGGGACGCGGAAGTGGTCGGCGGCTTCGGTCTGGCTCCAGCCGCATTTTTCCAGCATATCGATGATGATGCGGCGCTCGCAGTCTTCCATGATGTCGAACAGGGAAGCGTCCGGGCGATGATCCATGAGCGCCAGCTTTGCGCCGCGGCCGACCATCTCGTCGGGCAGCAGATCGACGGTGAGGTTGGGGCCGTTGGCCAGCACGACCGCGCGCTCGATGACGTTCTCCAGTTCGCGGACGTTGCCAGGCCAGTCGTAGTCCATGAGCGGACGCATGGCCTCGGGCGCGATAAACAACTGCGGCTTGCCGTTCTCCTCGGCAAACTTCTGCGCGAAATGTTGCGCCAGCAGAGGAATATCGTTCTTGCGCTGCCGTAGCGGAGGCAGGTCAATGGTGATGACGTTCAGCCGATAGAACAGGTCCTCGCGGAACTTACCGTCTTTTACCTGCTGCCGCAAATCGACGTTGGTGGCGGCGATGATGCGCACGTCAACCTGCACTTCGTTGACTCCGCCGAGGTGCATGAAGCGCCGGTCTTGCAGCACACGCAGAATTTTTGCCTGGGTGTCGAGGCCCATGGTGCCGATCTCGTCGAGGAACAGGGTTCCGCGGTCGGCCATTTCGAACAAGCCCTTCTTGCTGGCGATGGCGCTGGTGAACGCCCCCTTCACGTGGCCGAACAGCGTGGACTCGAGCAGGTCGGTCGGCATGGAGCCGGTATTGACCGGCACGAACGGAGCGCCCTTGCGCGGCGAGTTCATGTGCACGGCTTTGGCGATCAGCTCTTTGCCGGTGCCGCTCTCGCCCTGCAGCAGCACGGTGGAACGGCTGGGCGCAACCTGCGCCACCAGGTCGAAGATGCGCAGCATAGGCTCGCTCTTGCCGATGATGTGCTCGAAGTTATAGCGCTGCTTGAGAGCGCGCTTCAGCTGGATGATTTCAGCTTCGGCGCGGCGGCGGCCGACGGCGGCGCCGACATCGGCCAGCAGCTTCTCGTTGTCCCAGGGCTTCTGGATGAAGTTGGTCGCGCCGGTTTGCATGGCGTTGACCGCGTTCTCGACGGTGCCGTAGGCGGTGATCATGATGACCGCCAACTCAGTGTCGCGCTGGCGGATTTCCTGCAGCACCTCGATGCCGTTGCGCTCGGGCATGGCAAAGTCGAGCAGCACGAGGTCGTAGGGATGTTCGGCCAGACGCGCCAGTCCTTCGGCGCCGTCGCTGGCGGTGTCCACGGTGTAGCCTTCGAGCTCCAGCAGGGTTTGCAGCGACTCGCGAATCGCGGACTCGTCGTCAACGATCAGCACCGTGCCCAGGGAGCCGGTGTCGTCGCGGCTGCCCGCGACGCGGCTCATGGCGGCTTCAGGCATTGACTACCTTCCGCAGCATGGGGAACTCCATGGTGAACGTGGTGCCCTGGCCGGGAGCGCTGTCTACGTGGATCTTGCCCGCATGCTCCTGAATGATGCCGTAGGTCACCGACAGGCCCAGCCCGGTACCTCCACTGTGGCCGGTTTTGGGCTGCTTGCTCTTGGTGGTGAAGAACGGGTCGTAGATGCGGTGAATATGTTCCTGCGCGATGCCGCTGCCGGTGTCGGCGACGGTTACGCGGACGTTGTGTCCGTTGCCGGTGGTGATGGTCAGCGTTCCGCCCGCGGGCATGGCGTCCCTGGCATTGAGGAACAGGTTGAGGAACACCTGCTGCAGCTTGCCGGTATTGCCCAGGATCGGCGGCAGGTGGGGATGCAGCTCCGGCACGACGTTGATGCGCGCCGTCTTGAACTGGTGCTCGAGCAGCGTCAACGTGTCCTGGATGACGCGGTTGAGATCGACGTTGTTGAACTCGGAACTCGAAGTACGCGAGAAGTTCAGCAGGCTGTTGACGATCTCCGAGGCGCGGAAGGTCTGCTTGGTGATCTTCTCCAGCAGCTCCGCTTTCTTGGGATCGGCATTGACCTGCTTCGACAACATTTGCGCGTATGACGAAATCACCGCGAGCGGCGTGTTGACCTCGTGCGCTACGCCTGCGGCCAGGAGGCCAATCGACGAGAGCTTCTCCGCCTGCGACAGTTGCGACTCGAGTTCGATGCGCTCGGTGATGTCGTCAACGATGATCAGGCGGCCGATGACGCTGAAGGTGCGGCTTACCAGCGGCGCGATGGCGATGTTGGTAATGCGGGTTTCGCCCGCCGTGGTCGCCAGGCGGAACTTGTACAGGTTGTGAATGCCGCTGCTGGCGCGCACGCGGCTGTATTCGTCGAAGAACGCCGGCGGGAAGACCTCGCGCAGGGAGCGCCCCAGTACGTCGGCGCGCGGCATCGCGTACATCACTTCCATTTGTGAGTTCCAGGACTCGACCCGGTCTTCCAGGTCCACCGCCAGAACGCCCACGCTGATGGACTCGACAATGTTCTCGCTGAATTCCTTGAGCCGTTCGTACTGCGCGACCTTGCTCTCCAGCGAGCGATAGAGGCGCGCGTTCTGGACAGCAATGCCGATGTAGCCGGCCAGAGCTTCCAGCAACTGCACGTCCTCGGTCGAAAGGAAGTCGCCCTCGACGGTCTTGCCCAGCCCCATCACGGCGATCATGCGGTTCATGACGGTGCAGGGAATGTAGTAATTCAGGTCGAGCCGCTGAATGGACTCGCGGCCCTCGGGGGTCTCGCGCACCGCCTGAGCGGTGTTGTCGAAGAACAGATGGCCTGCTTCCCACTCGGGACGCGCGACGTGCAGGAAATCGAGATCCAGTTCGCCGATCTGCCCGATGCCGTAGGACTTCGCCAGCACGAACTCCTCGGGCCGCTCCGGGTCGGCCAGGAAAATCGCCAGGCGGTCGACCATCAAGGTGTGCGAAATGCGGTCGATGATGGACGACAGCATCTTGTCGAGGTCGGTCTCGGAATTTAGGTCGCGTCCGAACTCGATCAGGGTCTTACGGTAGTCGTAACGTTTCTTGTAGAAGAACTTGTCGAGGTAGTCCTGCACCCAATTCTTGAATGGGTCAAACAGGATCGCCGTCACCATAACGGCGATGATCGGACCAATGTATCCGGCGCTGGGATAGTTCTTGTGGAAGATCTCCGAAATGCCGCCGACGAAGGCGAAATACGCGGCCGTGATGGCGCCCGCGGCGATGGTGTAGGCCATGCCGCGCTTGAAGATCAGGTCCACGTCCATCAGGCGGTAGCGGAAGATGGCGTAGCCAAACGTCAGCGGCAGAAAAACCAGCGACAGTACCGAGATCCGCATGCCGGTCGTGGGCACGCTCCCGAACAAGTAGGGAATCACGTAAAACAGCGTGAATGGCGCGACCGAGAGAAGTGTTCCGCGGGTCACCCACTTCATCTGCTGGCGCAGAATCGCCGATGGCGCTTGACGATAGCTGTGCCACAGGACGAAGGTGGCAGCCACAAAGTAGGTCGCCAGATACACCATCTGCAGGCGGTCGAGGTTGAAACGCAGGGTTTCGCTCGGCTGCAGCCAGCGAACGGCCGCAATCTGCGCCGCCAGAATCAGCGCCCCCGGAAGATAGATCGACGGAATCAGCCAGCGTCGCCGGTTGACGATCGCCTGGCGCTCGGGGAACGTCAGCGAGAAGTGCAGAAACAGCGCCGGCTGGAGCATCCAGGCGACCACGTTGGCCCAATAGATGATCCAGTCGAAGTCATTGAACTTGCCGGTGTAGTGGAACGAATAAAAGATGAAAGAGACCAGGCAGAAGACGTAGAAGTGCGTGCTCTTGGGCGCTGTCCAGCGCCGCAGCAACACGTACAGCCCGATGCCGAGGTACACCAGCGCGATCAGCCGCAGACCGACATAAAGCGTGCGGTCGGCCGGGACCAGGATCAGCGGCGCCTCGAGCGGAATGCCCCGCCGCACAAGTGAGTAGGTGGCTTTCGACCAGACTCCCGTGCGGTAGAACTGCTGTTCCAGGCTCCCCACGCCATGAACGTCGTGGCCGTTGACGGCCATCAACACGTCACCCTGTTTGATGCCGGCCTTCTCGCCGGGGCCGTTCACATCGACTCTCTGCGCTTGCAGATGGTCGCCGCTTTCGACCCACCACACGCCGTCATACGGCGTCAGGGTTTCGCTGTCCTTCTGAAAATTGAGCCAGGCAAACACCACAGCCGCAACGCTGAGGAGCGCTATCACCACGAACAAAAATCGCGACTGAAGGTCTTTCGCCATCGGACTGGTCGGCTGAGTCTCGCGTCTTAAGGATGCCAGAGACAGCGACACCCCGAAAGTACTGTGCAACTTCGATGCCACGACGACGTTCGCCTCAAATTCCGCTAAGCCTTTACAGGTCAATAGCTTCCAAAATTGTAAATCATCTCCGTTGAGAAGGATATGCTTTTTGGAAGTTTGCTGTGAGATTCTGAATCGACGGAAGTTACTAAAGTGTAGGTACTTATGGGCTATGGAATACGGATTCTGCTCTTCAGGACTTCTACGGAGAGCTCTCCCACGTTCGCGGTCGGCAATGTATGGTAAACGCCAGTGACTTTCACTTTGCTGGAAACTTCGGGACTTAGTCTGCTGGCCGCCGCTGCATGGGGAGGCGGGGACTTTGCGGGAGGACTGGCGACGAAGCGCGCCAGCGTTTTTCGCGTGATCGCGGTCGCGCACGCTTGTGGGTTGGTTGCCATGTTGGCGATGGCGAGGTTGTCAGGCGAACCGTTTCCGCCGTCCGCGACGCTTAGCCTGGGGCGCCTTCGCGGGCTTTGTGGGGGTGTTCGGCATCGCGGCCCTGTACCGCGCTCTGGCCATTGGTCGCATGGGCGTGGTGGCGCCGGTAGCGGCTGTGGTCACAGGATTCCTGCCCGTGCTGGTAGGAATTCGCACCGAAGGAATGCCGGATACATTGCAACTTTGTGGGTTTGCGCTGGCGCTGCTCAGCATCTGGCTGGTGGCGCGTCCGAGCGAGCAGATCGATTCGCATCGCGGAGTCGGGTTGGCTGCTCTCGCTGGTATCGCATTCGGCCTGTTCCTGATTGCCGGTAAACAGGCTGGACACGGAGGAGTGTTCTGGCCGCTGGTGTCGGCGCGCGTCGTCTCGACCACGGTGATGGTGATAGTTGTCGCGGTCATGCCGCGCGACCCGCAGCCGCTGCGCCCGGTTCTCTGGCCGATGATTTTGTCGGGCCTGTTGGATTCGGCGGGTAATGCGCTGTTCATCGCGGCGACGCGCCACGGGCGACTCGATGTGGCGGCCGTGCTGTCGTCGTTGTATCCGGCCAGCACGGTCGTTCTGGCGCGCGTGCTGCTCAAGGAGCGGATAGCCCGGTTGCAGGCGGTTGGGATCGCTTGCGCTATCGTCGCAGTGGCCTTGGTTTCCTTGCGTTAGCAGAGGGAGGTTAGCGCAAAACTCAACGACCCAGCGATCGCCGCCGCTGGGACGTCCAATCGGCAACGCGATGCCTGTTGCGCGATGTTGAATCGGCTTAGCTTCTGGATCGCAACAACCACACGATGGTGAAGCAGGCTCCCCAGAAGATGGCCGAGAGGGAAGCGGCGACCAGCATCCCGCGAAATGCGGTTATGCCGGAATCGTCGCGCATCACCGAACGATTGGTGCGCAATAGAAGCAAGTTTGATTTCGAGCTGGCAGACGAAGCTCGTGATACGAAGCGCATACGGGGGGCTCCTCACAGCTGTGACTGGATCCAGAAGGCGAAAGCCTCGCCCCAATGTCTGTAAATCCCTCGTGAATCTCTCACAGCCGAGCGGAGTAAGACTAGCTGCAAAACGCATCAGTGGGAATACCACTTATAGGCCAAAGTTGCATTTTTCTCAGCTAGAAAACCGATACAGTATCTGACCTCCTAAACGCAACGAGGCCGGAGCTGGTTAGCTCCGGCCTCGGCATCCACAGAACAAGTCAATCTATACGGTTACCGCAGTCTGCGTCGAATCGCACCCGCTAGACCGAGGACGCCTGTACCCATCAACGCTAAGGTCCCCGGTTCCGGTGACGGTGTTAGCTCGCCGCTGGAAACGTAGCCCGAAATCGTCGGGCCATTTTGCAGGACCACGAACGTCGTGGCCGGACCCAGATTGATGGTGAAATCCAATTCCGTCCGGCTGCCTACCGGGAACAGCGAACTCAGTGCGCCGCTGGTGGTTTGGGTCTTGAAGATTCCGTTAAACGTGGGAGTGGACGTGCCTCCTCCGGACGCATCGGTCAAAACCACCGTGCCATAAATTTGGCCCAGGGTACCATCTCCATGGGGGCCGAGGCCGATCTGCATATACAGCGTCGAGGTGCCCATGTCGGCTATGAAGTTGCTCGGGCCGCCAGTCAAGTCGGGCGGGCCGCCGGTCAGCCACATCCAATACTTTCCACCCGTGATGCCACCCAAGCCGTCGTCGAGGATTGCTGAACCCGAGACGCAGTTGGCATGTCCGCACGCGCCCGATAGTCCGGTCAGCGTGAAATCAATCTGGGTCCCCGTATTCCAAAAGCTGTACAAACCCGCTGTACCCTTGGATAACGTGACTTGGGGGCCAGTTGCATTGGCCCAGGCTCCGGTGCTGGCGATGACCAACAGCACTAAGCAGGCGGTGGCGAGTACGAGCTTTTTCATATCCGGCTCTTTCTGGAGTAACACCCGCTCGCGCGGGAAGCTCCGGTTGGGTTTCTCCGAGTTGCTTGCGGCGCCGGTCCCCGTTTGCGACACTACCGAGGCCAGAGGGCAGCCGACACACGAACCAACTTGGTAATCACTGTGCAAGTAACACGCCAAAGTTGACCTAATAGTTAGAGCACGTTACTAATGGCCATGTGAAAAGTATTGCAACTATTGAGTACCTGGCTACCCTCTCGCGTCCCGGCTTGGCCGTTTCGTGGCAAGTACTGTAAGTGCAACATGACCGCGCTCGGTTCGAATCGCCCGATAGCGCGCAGGTAGCACTTTCGAGGGGAGCGGGCGCGGTAACCCGCGATGTTACTGAGTATGACTGAGTGCGCTGGAAAGGCGCTGAAATCGAGCGCCAAGCGTGTCCAGGTTCGGCCGGTTGTTTTCCCGAGGAGGGGGTCAACGTCAATCTCTTACGCCACTCGGCCAGTTTTCCCGGCACGACGCGGAGGTAGCGTTAGACTTAGAATTAATTGGTACAAGAGGCCATCATCGTGTCCAACTATCAGGAAATCGTCGAGCTTGAGCAGAAGTATCTTTTGAACACCTACGCCCGCTACCCGATAGCCTTTGTTCGCGGCAAGGGAGTTTACCTGTACGACACCACCGGCAAGCGATACTTGGACTTCCTGTCTGGGCTGGCCGTGAATTCGCTCGGCTATGCCCACCCGCGCATCGTCAAGGTGATTCGCGAGCAGTCGGCGAAAGTCATTCACCTCTCGAACCTGTATTACAACGAGTACCAAGGGTTGCTGGCCGAGAAGCTCTGCCAGAAGTCCGGGCTCGACCGCGTGTTCTTTACCAACAGTGGCACGGAAGCCATCGAAGGCGCGCTGAAGCTGGTGCGCGCCGCTGGTCACGCCACCGCCGGGCCGCAGAAGTCGGTTGTCATTGCGCTGGAGAACTCCTTCCACGGCCGCACCATGGGCGCTCTGGCGCTGACGGCGCAGCCCAAGTACCGCCAGGGCTTCGATCCCATGCTGGAGGGCGTGCGCTTCGTTCCGCGCAATGACGTTGAGGCCTTGCGCGCCGCCATGGACGACAACGTGTGCGGCATCGTCGTCGAGCCCATACAAGGCGAGGGCGGAATCTACGAGGCCTCAGCGGAATTTCTGCAGGCCTGCCGACAGCTCGCCGATCAACACCATGCAGCTTTGGTATTCGACGAGATCCAATGCGGCATGGGACGAACCGGTAAGCTTTTTGCGTTCGAGCATTTCGGCGTTGTGCCCGATGTCGTCTGCATCGCCAAGCCGATGGCGGCGGGATTTCCCATGGGGGCGTTTCTGTCGAAAGACTGGTTAGCGCAGCACATTACTCCCGGCCGTCACGGCACCACCTTTGGCGGAGGTCCGCTGGCCTGCCGTATCGCGCTGGAGTACCTTGCGATTCTTGAAGAGGAAAAGCTGCTGGAACAAGTGCAGCGCGTCGGGGCCTATTTCCATGGCAAGCTGCAGGAGTTGGCCGACAAGTATTCCATCGCCACCGAGGTGCGCGGCGTGGGCATGATTCAGGCGCTGCAACTGACGGTGCCGGGCAAGCCCGTTCTCGAAGGCGCAATGGCTGACGGCCTGCTGTTCAATATCACGCAAGACAACGTCGTCCGCTTCCTGCCGCCGTTCCTTCTGGAAGAAAAGCACGTGGATGCCGGGATGCGGATCCTGAAACGCCACCTCGCCACCGCACAAAAGGCGGCGAAGAAGGCGAAGGCGGCGGTAAGCGCGTAGTCCAGAGCGATGCTGCGCCCAGGTTGGCGCGCAAAGAACGCGCGCGAATCTGCGTTGCTGCTGAACTAGCGTTTTGTCAGGAACGAGAACATCTGCGGCAGCCCCGAACTCAGCCCGTTCCACATGATCTGAACCCCGATGGCGAGCAGGATGAACGCGGAAAGCCGCGTCATGATGGTGGTGCCGGATTTTCCCAGCACGCGCACCAGCCGCTCAGCATTGCCGTAGCAGACCATCACCAGCCAGCACAGCAATAGCATGCCGATGAGTGCGGCGAGGAAGTGGCGAGGATAGCCGTGCTCCCATCCCGGGCCGGCCTGATGGCGGAGATGCGCGCCCAGGGTGATGGCAATCGAAATGCACCCCGGACCCACCGTGATGGGCAGGGTCAAGGGATAGAACGCGTGCTGGAGCGCGTCCTCGAGGGTTTCGGGCGCATCGTTCTGCTTTGCGGTGTCAGTGGCTTTCTGGTTGAGGAGGCCCCAACCGGTGGCCGCCAGCACGAGTCCGCCGGCAATCTGGATCACCGTGATACTGATGCCGAAGAAGTCGAGAATTATGCTGCCGAACAAGAAAGAACCGGCCAGCAGCCCAAAGCCATAGGCCGCAATTTTGCCTGCCAGGATGCGTTGCGCCGATTGCGGATACTGTCGCGTCAGGGCAAGAAAGATGGGCGCGTCGCCAACCGGGTTTACCACCGGAAATAGAGTTACGAAGGTGGCGAGCAGGACTTTGATGAAGTCTACGGAAGTCATGTATGGGCGGCAGCTAGTCAGCGAAAACGCATCGCAAGGATATCATCGCCGTCCCGCGGCGTTTCCTCGGCTATTGCGGCGGTTGCCAGGGCTCGTCGGCCGAGGGGCCGTAAATCTGCGGCACCTTGCCGCCCGCGATGCGCGAGTAGATGGTGAACTGCCCGCGGTGGTGAATGTGGTCGAGCAGCATGGTCAGCATCGCCGCCGACAACGGCATCTTTATCATGAAAAATTCCGTTGGCTGCTGGAAGTCCTCCTCCGACATGCGCTCCAGCGCGGCGTCGACTTGTGCGGCGACGGCTTCCAGCTGCACGATCCCGTCGGCCATCGTGGCCGGAGGCTGCGCCCACTTGAAGGTCGCCATGTCGAACGCACCAGTGGTTGCATACGACAGGTTGATGCCTTCCTCATTGATGAACGTGTTGAGGGTTTCGACCGCGCTGCGAATGATGGGAGCCGGCTTCAGGTCGCGCTTGTCCTCGGGGTACATCTTCAGCAGCTTGATGGTCTTGGGAAATTCGTCGCGGCGGAGGGAGAGGTATTCGGCTTTGGTCATGACGAGTCAGTTATAGATGCAGGTTGCATTGGCATGCAAATGGAATTGTGCCTCGGCGCCCTTTTGCCAACCGGATTGCAAGTCGTCATAATCAGATGCATGAAGTCAGACCAAACATCCACGCGGCGCGGCACCTCGTCACCATGCTTGAAGAGGGTTGACGGCCTGTGGGTCCACCAAGGGCATTGCGAAATACCCATAAACTGGGACAGACTAGTCGAGGAGCTGCGAGAGGAACGCATCGACGAAATTATCAGCGCGGGCCAGTAACGAAAGCCAAACGTTCCCCGATCCACAGCGCACATTCCCGCGTGCCCAGCGTGCCGCCGACGTCAACCGTGGTCTTTCTTTGCCGCACCGCTTCCAGCACAGCAGCCTCGATTTTCTGCGCTTCGCGAGCTGAGGCCGAGGTGCGCCACCATCATGGCGCCCGTCAGGATGGCTCCCATCGGGTTTGCCATGTTTTTCCCCGCAATCGGCGGGGCCGAGCCATGTACCGGCTCAAACATCGATGTCCGGCCCGGATGGATATTGCCGCTGGCGGCCATGCCCAGCCCGCCCTGAAGCGCGGCCGCCAGGTCGGTGATGATGTCGCCGAACATGTTGTTGGTAACGATCACGTCCAGCGATTGCGGCTCGCGCACCATCTGCAGGCACAGGGCATCGACGTACATGTGCTGGGTCGCGATATCTGTGAAACTCGGCGGCGACCGACTTGAAGACCCGCTGCCAGAGCCCTCCGGCGTAGGTCATCACGTTTGACTTGTCGGCCATCAAGACTTTTTTGCGGCCGTTGGCGCGGGCATACTCGAAGGCGTAGCGAATGATTCGCTCCACGCCTTTGCGGGTGTTGATGTCTTCCTGCGTGGCGACCTCGTCGGCGGTGCCGAACTTGAAGTTGCCGCCCATGCCCGCGTACACGCCTTCGGTGTTCTCACGAATCACCGTGAAGTTCACGTCGGCGGGCGTGGCGTTCTTCAGCGGACAGAGCGAAGCGTCGAGTAATTTCACCGGGCCTGACGTTCGCGTACAAATCCATCTGGAAGCGCATGCCCAGCAGGATTTCCTTGGCGTGGATGTTCGAGGGCACCCGCGGATCGCCCAGCGCTCCGACAAAGATAGCGTCGAAGTCGCGCGCCAGCATGGCGAAGCCGTCGGCAGGGAACGGTGGTGCCGTCGATGAGGTAGCGGTCGGCGCCCCAGTCGAAGGTGGTGAACTCCAGCTTTGCGCCCGAGGCGCGCAACACTTCGAGGGCCAGGGGAATGACTTCTTTGCCGATGCCGTCTCCGGGGACGACCGCGATGCGCTTGTGAGTGGTCACGAATGGCAGAGACAAAGGCATACAACAGAAACTAGCAATCCACGCGGCTTGCGCTCGAAACTAAGCTGAACGACGCTTTGCTCATCCCCGCTGCTTCTATAATCAAAGGTTCTGTATGACCGTCCTGACGTTCCAAGACAAGTTGCAAGCCGCCGGCGCCACCTTTGCCCGATACCGCGGGGCCGATACGCCCATCTCGTTCGGCAATCCGGCGGCGGAGTTCCGCGCCCTGCAGGAAGGCTGCGGACTGTACGACCTTAGTTGGCAGGCCAAACTGGTGCTCAGCGGCGAAGACCGCGTGCGCTGGCTCAACGGCATGGTCACCAACAACGTTCGCGACCTCGGCGTTGGCCACGGCGTGTATTGTTTCGTGCTCACCGCGCAAGGACGGATCGTCGCCGATCTCGTCGCCTATAACCGCGGCGACTTCCTGCTGGTGACTAGCGACCGCGAACAGGCTCCCGTGATCGCCGAGATCTTCGACCGGTACATCATCATGGACGACGTCGAGGTTGCCGACATCAGCGACAAGCTCTCGGCCGTGGGATTGGCCGGGCCTAAAGCCGCTCAGATAGTCCAAGCTGCCCGCATCGATGTCGCGTCGCTCGCGCCCGGCCAGGTCGCCGACGTGGACTGGCAGGGAATTGGCATCACCATCGCTCGCAACCTGCATCCGAATTTCGATGGCTACGAGCTCTGGTTCGCCGCCGAACACAGTCCCACAGTGTGGGATGCCCTGAGCAATGCCGGCGCGAATCCAGTCGGCAGCCAGGCGCTGGAGTGGTATCGCATAGCCCGTGGCGTGCCGCGGTTCGGCATCGACCTCACCGCGAAAGACCTGCCGCAGGAGACCGAGCAGAAGCACGCGCTCAACTTTACCAAGGGATGCTACATTGGGCAGGAAATTGTGGAGCGCATTCGCGCCCGCGCCATCTTGCATCGCACGTTTATAGGATTCGTGCTCGAAGGCGAGCCGCCGCAGACCGGCACCAAGATCACCCAAGGTGACCGGAACATTGGCGAGATCACCAGCGCCGTGCGGATCCCTTTTCCGGGCGGCGAACGCACCGTCGCGCTGGGTTATCTGCGCCGCGAGTCCGCTACGCCGGGCACGATCGTACAAATCGGCGCCCAGCAGGCCACAGTACAATCCATTCCATTTTCGTTTTAGCTCCGGGGAGATATGGCAGACAAAGAAAAGAAGCCCGAGTTTGTAGTCAACGACCGCCGCCTGTTCAGCAGCGACGGTGAATTGCGCCATGATGTGGTTGAGGCCGAAGAGCGACGGGAAGAGCGCGAGCGTGCCGCTACCGAGGCGCAGCAGCGCACCAACGAAGAGCGCGCCGCGCAGCATAAGGTCATCGAGACGCCCGAGCCCGTCGTCGATGCGTCTGACGATTCGCAGGACCCCGAAGGCCCCTCGCCCGCCGAGCACGAGGCCAGCGCCGACGCCTATGCGGCTTCCACCAAGGAGGTAGACGAGCGCATCCGCAAGGAACTCCACAAGCAGGGTAGAGCCGAACAGGCACGCGACCTCGACATGTCGTTCGACAAGTTCGTCGCTTCGCTCTACATGACCACGCTGATGCAGCTCGGCTTGGCCGCGCCGCAGGGAGAAAAACCGTCACTCGACCTGATGGGCGCGCGTCAGACCATCGATATCCTCGCCATTCTCAACGACAAGACGAAAGGCAACCTCAACTCCGCAGAAGAGAGCACGCTCCGCAACGTTCTTTACGAGTTGCGCATGGCCTATCTTGAGGTGACCAACCTGCTCGCTCATCCGCCGAAAGACGGAGTGTCACCGCTCAGCTGATGAAGGCCACTCTCACAGTCTTGGGCAGCGGCACCTCGATGGGCGTTCCCACCGTGGGCTGCACCTGCGCCGTCTGCACCTCCGACGATCCTCATGATCGCCGGCTGCGCCCGTCCATCATGGTGCAGTATGACGGCCGCACCATTGTCATCGACACCTCGCCCGATTTTCGCGAGCAGGCCATCCGCGAGCACATTCGCCGCATCGACGCCGTCCTTTACACGCACGGGCACGCCGACCACATCCTTGGCCTTGACGACATTCGCCCGCTCAGCTTCCCCCGCATCACCGGGGGAGGAAAGATTCCGCTTTACGCCAGCGAGAACACCGCGAAAGTTCTGCGGAGTATCTTCCAGTACATCTTCGACGGCAACTACAAGTACGGCGGCCTTGCGCAGGTCGAGATCCGCAACATCACCGGCCCCATCGAATTATTCGGCGCGAGCTTCATACCGCTGGTCGTGAATCACGGTGACTACCCGATCGAGGCCTATCGCTTCGGCTCGGCCGCGTATCTCACCGACTTCAACACCATTCCTGACGCGACGATGGCGCAACTCGAAGGCCTCGACATTTTGATCCTCGACGCACTCCGCCACCATCCTCATCCGACGCACTCGACGCTCGAAAACTCGCTGAAGATTGTGGAGCAGCTCAAGCCGAAGCGCGCGTTTTTCACCCACATGTCGCACGACCTGCCGCACGCCGCTACCAACGCCACTCTGCCCGACAACGTGCGCCTTTCCTACGACGGGCTCAAGCTCGAATTCGAGATTTAGGACACCGGCCGACCATGCAAGTCTTCCGCCATCTCGATGAAGTGCCTGCCAACTACGGCCCCGCCGTGGTCAGCGTCGGCAACTTTGACGGCGTCCACATCGCGCATCAGGCTGTGGTTCGTCACATGGCGGAGCGCGCCCACGCCATCGGCGGCAAGGCCGTGGCGGTTACCTTCGATCCGCATCCGTTGCGCATTCTGCGGCCAGACAGCTCGCCCAAGCTGCTGACGCCGCTCGAAGTCAAGCTGCAACTGCTTGAGCAGACCAACATCGATGCCGTGCTGGTGCTGCCCTTCACCCGCGACCTGTCGCTGGTGTCAGCTCACGATTTTGCCCGGCGAATTCTGGTTGACGCGCTGCATGCCCGCGAGGTCCACGAGGGCTACAACTTCCACTTCGGACACAAAGCCGAGGGCAACGTCGAAACACTGGCCGCGTTCGGACGCGAGATGGGTTTCGACGTGCACACCTACTCGGAAGAAACCCTGCGCGGACATCACGTGTCGAGCAGCGAAATCCGCCGCCTCGTCGCCGCCGGACGCGTCGAGCGCGCCCGCGCCTTGCTGGGACGGCCCTTCAGCATTCTGTCGAATCCCGGCCGGGGCCGCGGCTACGGCACGCGCTACACTGTTCCCACCGTCAATCTCGCGCGCTACGATGAACTGGTCCCCGCCAACGGCGTGTACATCACCTGGCTGCGCATCAATGGCGAATGCTTCAACGCCGTGACCAACGTCGGCGTCCGCCCTACCTTCGGCCCCGACTCGTTCGCCATCGAAAGCCACCTGCTGAACTTCCACGAAATCGAATTGCTGGCACAAACGGAAATTGAGTTGATCTTCCTCAAGCGTCTGCGCGAGGAACGCAAGTTCGAAACCACCGATGCGCTGAAAGAACAGATTGGCCGCGACGTAGCCCGGGCGCAGAGGTTCTTTCGGATGCTGTCCAGCAACAAGCGATGATCGGCCACCGATTACCAATCACCAGTTACCAATTTTCCCAAACCGTTCGCATCCAGCCGCTATAGCGCATTCCGCTACCTGCCTTTGACTTGGCTCCGCCAAAAGCCTACAGTCAAAGTTGAGTGAGTCCTTCCTCTCCTCTTTCAGGTCCTCTGAACTAAGTCAGCCTATCTGAAGTCCTCCCCTCCTTAGAGCAGACGTTCATCAGCGAAGCTCTCGTTCATGATTTGTTCTGAGTGCAAGAGTGAAATGTCGAAGAAGTGGCATCCCGGTGCTTCCAAGACGACGGGTGGCGCGGCGGTCATTTGGGAATGCAGCGTATGCGGCTATCAGCTTCCGCCCGACGACGAGAAGGTTCGAGCCAAGATTGCGGTCAACCCTCTCCCTCCAACCTCAGATTAGGAACACGCCACGAAACATTTGAGTTCCTACTACGTCCGGCCTTCGAGATGAGCCTATTCGCGGTCCATTGCCGGCTTTGCGGAGGAACCAGGTTCAAACCTGATCCGGCCCGAGGCTGGCTTGAAACTTACGTGCTGCCGCGGATTCTCATCTTTCCCGGCCGCTGCACCGCCTGCCTCAAGCGCCGCTACTGTCCCGTCTTTCAACCCTGGGACAAGTCGGAATATACCTTTCCCTAAGAACGAAGACTGCACTGCCGGGCCGTCGATCCTGTCCTCGATAGACCGACGCGATCAGCGCCATCACGTCAGGGCAGCACGTTCACCGAAAGCCCACTCTTAACCGGAGCGATGTCAGTTTGCCGGCGGCTTGTCGGTGTCTTTCGTTCCTGGTTTTGCTTCTTCCTCGTCGTCAATCGGCGCCGAGAGATGAAGTTTGCTTATCTCTTTGGCTCCCTTCCCGGAATCCTCTGGCTCTACCTTAATCCCGGTTGCCATCGGTCCAGAGGTCCACTTGAAGTAATAGGTTTTGCCTGCCTCCGCCTCAAACCGGGCCCGCTCGTTTTCTTTCGCCCTGGCTTCATTGGCGGCCGCCCCAACGGACATGACCACGCCTCCGTAGTACTCCTTGGGCAGTCCGGAAATCACAACGGTACCCGCCGGCACTTCTATGAATGCGTACTCGCTATTGAGGAGTTTGGCCAGATGAGTGGCGTTGACATAAAGCTCATCGTGCGCTGACGAACCGGTAAATCTGTACGTCCGGTAGATACAGACGATGGCTTTGCCGCTGGATGGCGCGGGCAGTATGGCGGGAGTTTTGGAATCTTGTGCAAGGGAGATGGGCCCGGTGAAGAGAAGCGCCATCGTAGTTAATACGAGCACAAGGCTTGCGAGTGACTTGCAAGCTGCTCTGGGGCAAAACGCTGCAACACCACTGGAAACAGGGTTACTCATGGGAGCTCTCCTTTCGAGATCGCTATCCATTCCGGTGTAATAGAGGACGTACTTTTTGAGTCTCGCCTGCCTCGAACTGTAATCCGTGTGACCGATCTCCGTAAGCCAAGACTGCAGCTCCGAACAAAAAACTGAGCAATGGCGTTCCATTTTGGGATTCCAGTTTGGGAACCTCTGTCCGTTGCAATTACTCCCCGCCGATTCCTTCGGCACCACTCTCTGCGTCGTTCTCCGCAACTCGATGCGCGGCTATGACAGCCCGCCAAGTTCAGTCGCGCGTTCCGGCGGCATGGGGAGATGGCTTATCCGGGTTTCGAAGCGAAGCATTTTGTGCGGGAGTGTCTGAGCTCTTACGAGGTCCGCGGGACGTCGGTGGTCCGCAGATGCACATCGCGTTGCGGGAAGGGAATCTCGATTCCTTGTTCGCGGAAGCTCTTCAGGATCGCGAAGTACAAGTCACTCTTTAACGCATAGTGATCGCGGTCGGGGAGGACATCGGCCCAGAACCGAAGACAAAAATCGAGCGAACTGTCACCGAAATCCTTGAAGATGACCTCGGGCGCCGGAGTCTTCAGCACCTCCGGGTTCTGCTCCATGATTTGCAGCAGCAGCGTCCGCACCTGTTCCGGATCGCTCTGGTAGCCCACGCCCACCGGGATCGTAATCCGCACCTTCAAATCGTTGGCCGTCCAGTTCACGACCTGGTGCGTAGTCAGGTCAGAGTTTGGAATGATGACCACTTCGTCGTCGTAGGTGCGGACCCACGTGCTGCGTCCGCCGATCTTGACGATGGTGCCGGCCAGCGTTTTCACGCTGATCACGTCGCCGATGCGCACAGGCTGCTCGATCATCAGCACGAGGCCGGCGACCCAGTTCCCAACAATCTGCTGCAGGCCAAACCCGACGCCGATGCCGAGCGTTCCCCCAATTATGGCGAGCGTGTTCAGGTTCAGCCCGGTCCATTCAAGCCCAACCAGGAATCCCAGCGCATACAGCGTAATGGATGAAAAGCGCGCCAGCAGGTAAGCTCGCGAGTCTCCCATCGCGGTCCGCCGAAACCGGATGTAGATTTGATGCCGCACCCACCGAATGACCGTGCTCAGCAGCAGTAGGAAGAGGATGGCTTTCAGCAGGTACAGGATTGAAACGGAAGTCTGCCCCAGACTGAAGAGCCGCACGGTCATCACCCGGCGCGCATCACCACCTGCTCCGCCCAGGACTCCGGAAAAAGCCTTCCAATCCGCATCGATCGCCACGATGACGGCCACGAGTATCAGCGCCGCCAGGAGATAGGCGTTGCCGCGCTTCGGTCTCTGCCCGTTATGGTCGCCGTGTAGATCCGCTGGCATCGTGCTCCATCAGAGCAAAGTTCGCTACTGTGGTCAATTCCCGAGCTGATTTCTTGTGTGTGCTTTCGTCTATTGCGTTGCCATCCCGCCACTTTTCGGCGGGTGAAGTAAGATTCCATGGTGAAAAGATCCGTGCTCAATCGCTTTCGCCAGGTTCTCATCGTAGTCGGTGTGGTATCTACGCTCGCTTTCGCCAGTGATGGCCAGCAGCCATCGGCAGCCGCACCGCTTGCCTCCCAGCAACCGCCGCCATACTGGGCGTTTGCGGTGGACCCGCCCAACGCCCCGGCAGAACCGACAGGTAACACGCCGCAGCACGTGCCCAACAGCAAGCAGTCTTACACTCTCACGCAGATCGCCGACCTGTTCACCGTCCCCGACTGGTATCCCGACGCCCACCCTAAGATGCCGGACATCGTGGCTCACGGCCGCAAGCCCGACGTTTACGCTTGCGCCTACTGCCATCTGCCCAACGGACTGGGCCGTCCGGAGAACGCCAGCCTGGCGGGACTTCCGGCGGAATACATCACTCAACAGATGGCCGCCTTCCAGTCTGGCGTCCGCAAGAGCTCCGAACCGAAATCGCTGCCCGTGAACGCGATGATCGCCGTCGCAGCCCACGCTACTGCCAACGACACCACCACCGCTGCCGCCTACTTCTCCAGCCTCAAACCCAGGCCCTGGATTCGCGTCGTCGAAACCGCCACCGTTCCCAAGACCCACGTCGCCGGATGGATGCTCGTCGCCGATCAGCCCGCCGCGAAAGAGCCTATCGGCCACCGCATCATTGAAACGCCCGAAAACCTCGAGCTCACCGAACTGCGCGACGACACTTCCGGCTTCCTCGCCTACGTCCCTCCCGGCAGCCTGAAGAAGGGCAGGGAACTCGTCACCAAAGGTGGCGGCGAAGTCACCATGCCGTGCGCCATGTGTCACGGCGAAGACCTTCGCGGCAAAGACAACGTCCCCTCCATCGCCGGCCGCTCTCCCAGCTACATGGTCCGCCAGCTGTACGACCTGCAAATCGGCTCGCGCGGAGGGGCCGGCACCGCCATGATGCAGGCTCCCGTCATGAAGCTGGCGATGGACGATATGATTGCGATCTCCGCCTACCTGGCCTCACTTCGGCCGTAACCCGGCTCGCAGCCCTCACAGACAGGCCAGAGATTGCCCCGCCGCCGCATGCCCACAAAAGTTGCATGACCGGAAATCATTTTTGTCCATCTTTAGTAACTAGTCTGATATCATCGAAATCAGGTAACCAGTTACCTGCATTACGAAAAAACGCAGGGTCATTTCTCCCATATATGCGACCCAGCGAATCCTAAACCTAATGAGTGAAAGGTGATACCCATGAAAGTCCGTACCCTTGGGCTGGCCATCGTTTTTGCCATGCTCGTTGCCGCAACTTCGTTTGCGGGGAACGTAACCATTACCCTCGACCCCAACTCCGGGGATTACGTTTTTTACCAGTTCTACGACCAATTCAATAACCTTCAACAGCAATTCGTGGCGCCATATCCGGTTACCGTGCAGTCCGAGGGCCTCATCGGTGGCGCCGCCGTGGCCTGCTATGACATCAACAATCCCAACTGGCTCGGCGGTACCTATACCGGCACCGTGTTCTACTCCACCACCACCGCTGAGAAGGAAATCTCCTGGCTCGGCGATCAGGTCCAGGTCAACACTGATCCCCAAATCCTTGGGGCGCTCAGCAACGCCATGTGGGAACTGGGCTACCCGTCGTCCACCAACGCCGAGGGCGGTTACCTGCCCATCGATCCCGCTGCCGCTCCCTGGATTGCGGACGCCCAGGCTGCCGTTCTAGGCGGGTATCAGCCCGACATCTACATCTTCGTGCCCGATGATGCCAGCACTCAGCGCTTCGGCTTCATTCATTCCGACATCCCGCTGTATCCGATCATGCCGCCATCGCCGACTCCCGAGCCGGCCAGCCTGGTACTTGTTGGCACTGGTGTTCTCGGGATCGCCGGCGTAATCCGCCGCAAACTTACATTAAGGTAGACGTTCTGATGCTCTCGGCTGCGTCGCTCTACGGCGCAGCCATTTTCTTTGCTGCGGAAAACACTTGAGGTGCGTTAACTTCTCGCGACGTATCCTGGCACTCGCCCGACAACCGCTCACCGTCTCACTTCGCCGCCGCATCCTTCTTGTACGCCTCACTCAGCGTCCCCTTCTGCTCGGCGACTTTCAGCAGCGTGGGATAGAACTGCACAAACGTCGTGTCCACCGCGGCGTGCTGCTCGTGGCAATGGTAGCAATCCATCTCATGCGGAAACGGTGTGGTGGGCTTGTCATTGTCGAATTCGTAGAACCCCCAGCCGCCCGGCAGCCGCTTGTCCTTCATGTGCACTTCGTGTCCCATCACGTCGTCCGTTTGAAAGTGCCCCGTCTTGTTGATCGACGCATTGCTGCCCGCGCCGCGAAGCTCCAACACCAGCATGGTTTGCTCCGGCCAGGTTCCCGTCTCCAGAAACGCTTTGTACGCCGTCGGATCCACGAACACGTTATCGAACATATGATGGCCGCCCATGCCGGCGGTTTCTTTCCGGTAGCTCATGTCGAGACCCGTGCTCAGGTAAATCCACTCGCGATAGTTGGCAGGGAACTCCAGCTTGCCGTTGGAGGTGAAGACCGGCCTGTCAGACACCTCCGGAGCCGCCGCCTGCACCACAGACTGCGGCGACCGACCTGGCGCACGCCACGCCATCGCCGCCAGCATAAGGATCACGGCCAACGGTAATACCATCCACGCTCGCTTCATCCACTTCACCTCTCACGTGACTCCGGATCCGACGCACACCGCCACAGAAGATAGCCGTGCCGTCACATTCCCGTGGCAATCTTCTGCGACGTCCTACTTCTTTCGCTGCTCCGAACCGCCGCCCATCTTGGTCCAGTGCTGCCCCTCATCGGTTGAAAAACTGGACGACCACTCCACCTCGTCGTCGGTCTTGAATTCGTTCGTCGTCATGAACTGAACCTTCTTGCCGTTAATCTCGGCATCGCTGAAGTACTCGAACCGGTTACCCGCGCTATTCACCAGCAGCGTGCCCGAGCGCGGCGCATCGCCCTCCAACGACAGCCCGTAGAAGTGAAACGTTTTCTTCTTGGGATCAAAGCCGTAAATCGAGAGCAGCCGCATCTTCGCAGTTCCGTCCATCACATCCTGATCGCAGACCACGAAAATGTGGTCCGGCGACCACGCGCAAGTCGTGGCCCCCGAAACGGTTCGGGCTTGGCTGTACGCCGTTTCGACGAATTTCCCGCTGCCCACCCATGTCCCGCCGACCCAGCGCCCAAGAACTTCCGCCTGGCTCCTGGCGTCGGCGCCAAAGCCCAGCAGGGAAGTGCACAGCATTACGGCCACCAGACATCGCTTCATAAGGTCTCCTGATAAGAACTGCGGTCCGCGGGAAGTCCTGAAATCATACGACGAAGCGATGCCGCTGTGAAATCCGGTCCGCCCTCCACGCAACGTCACATCCCCGCCGCGCCGATTTCATTACAATGTCTCCATGGACTCATTCGTCATTGCCGGCAAAACTTTTCGTTCGCGTCTCATCGTAGGCACAGGCAAGTACAAGTCAGGACAGGAAACCGCGCGCGCCATCGAAGCCTCGGGCGCCGAGATGGTCACCGTCGCCGTGCGCCGCGTCAATCTCGACCGCAGCAAAGAATCGCTGCTCGACTTCATCGATCCCAAGCGCTACTTCCTGCTGCCTAACACCGCCGGCTGCTACACCGCCGACGAGGCCATCCGCACCGCGCGTCTCGGCCGCGAAGTCGGGCTCTCCGACTGGGTCAAGATCGAGGTCATCGGCGACCAGCAAACGCTCTTCCCCGACGTCGCCGCCACCGTCGAAGCCACCCGCGTGCTGGTCAAAGAAGGCTTCACCGTGCTGCCCTACACCTCCGACGACATTGTCTTCGCCAAGCGCCTCATCGACGCCGGAGCCGCCGCCGTCATGCCGCTCGGCGCGCCCATCGGCAGCGGACTCGGCATCCAGAACCTGCCCAGCATGAGAATTCTCCGCGAGCTCATCACCGACGTCCCGCTCATCGTGGACGCCGGCGTTGGCACCGCCTCCGACGCTGCGATTGCGATGGAGCTGGGCATGGACGCCGTTCTGATGAACACCGGCATCGCCGCCGCCGCCGACCCCGTTCTGATGGCCGAAGCCATGAAGAACGCAGTCATCGCCGGCCGCCAGGCGTTCTTGTCCGGCCGCATGCCCAAGAAGCTCTACGCGACGGCAAGCTCTCCGCTGGAAGGCGTGGTGCGATAGGGTTGTTACCTACGCCGTAAACGGGTTGTCTTGTCTGTCATCACGAGGTCGCCTTTGGCGACCGAGGGATCTGCTTTTCCTTCCCCCGCGACAAGGCTGGGACGAGCGCCACCTCGAACCGCGATTCTCCCAGCCCGCAGGGCGTCATTTGTGGGAGGCGTGGGCGTAAGCCCGCGCACCCCTATCCGAATCGGCCGCGAGCCCCTTCAGGGGCGGCATATCACTTGCAGTCACACGGTAGTGTGGAGCTATCCATTGACTTGTGCCCAGCCTGCTTCCATACTCTGTGGCGCCTACTACAATCGTGTGTGCGGACACCGTAATGGTCTACCGCATGGTCTCTCTTGACCTTGGGTAGATGCCGATCCGCCACACGTCTACGCCACGGAGGCCGACCGTGAACTTCGTCACCAGTGCATTTGCGTTTGTCTTGGTTTTCTGCGTGTCTTCATCCTCACTAGGTTTGAGCCAAGAGCCCACAGTCCAGCCAGCAACACCCCAGGCCGCAGAGGTCCCCAAGCCGGCTCCACTTCCAGTCAAGCGCAATGCGGATGGCAACCCCATTATTCAGGACGGAACGCCTTTCCGCCTTCGATTGAATCGTACCCTCAGCTCGGCCGATGCCAAGACCGGCGACCGCGTGGATTTTGAGGTAATGGATGACATTCGACTGGGCGACACGGTAGTTGTTCACCAGGGCGCCCTCGCGTGGGCCACTATAACTGACGCTGAGCACAAGAAAACCATGGGGCGAGCGGGCAAGTTAAGTGTCAATGTCGATGCGGCACAGCTCGCCAACGGCGAGAAAGTGAATCTCCGCGCTGAAAAGGATGTTAAGGGCGGAGGTCACGTCGGCGCAATGACCGGTGCAATCGTTGCCACCAGCATCGTCTTTTTTCCAGCCGCGCCGCTCTTCCTTTTCATCCACGGCAAAGACATTACGATTCCGAAGGGCACCGAAGTCACCGCCTACGCGAACGGCGACACCGTTTACGTTCCCCCGACTCCGCCGCTCGCCTCAGTCGCGAAGACAGATGCCTCCCCGGCAACCTCCGCCGAGTTCGACATCAGGTCAACTCCCGATGGCTGCGACATAGAGATTGACGGGGCTTTCAGTGGAGACACGCCGTCGGTCGTCAGCGTCGCTGCCGGAGAGCACACGATCACTGTCAAGAAGAAGGGCTACGCTCCGTGGGAGAGAAAGGTGCGAGTGTCCAGCGGACGCGTCAGCATCAAAGCCGAGTTGGATAAGCTTCCTGCGCAATGAGCGGTAGGCATCGACCACGCTCGATCCCACATTTGCCGGACAGCGCCAATTGCGGGTGCGCATCGGAGATACCTCCAACTCTTCGTGCGCTCGGTATCCTTATAGTGACGAAAGACTGACAACCGGACACGCACTGACCACTGACCTCGTTCATGCATCACGCTGAACCGTGACTAAATTGCTTGGCGGTTCGTCCCTTCTTGTCGTACACTGCCCACGGCAGGATGAGGGAGAGCTGTCTTCCACTGAGTCGGCAGCCGGACACGACCCTCATTCCCAGTAGGTGGTTCGACCTGTGATTGGTTTCATTTGCTGTTCCGTTTTTGCTTATCCCACCGCCGACGCCCCGTTCCGTCTCCCGAAAATCTCCGCATAACTCCTTTGCTAAGACGAATTTGCCTCTAAGTCCCACGCGCAGACGACTTTGCGCGGAAATTACCCCTATCTTCATGAAAACGAGGAACTTTGGGGGGAGGGGGGAGGGGGGTATCCGGGCTCAGATTTTCCCAATTTGGGAAATTTCTTACTTCAAAGTTAGTTCGCTCGATTCAGCCTTCAGCTCGAAACAGTTCGCCAGCAAATCCACAACTTCGCGGCCGATTTCCAGCGACGCTGTTGCTGCCGGCGAAGGAACGTTGCAGACGTGAATCATCCGGAGCGAGTGAACGAAGTGGAAGTCGTCGAGCAGGTTGCCCTTTCGATCGACAGCCTGCGCTCGCACGCCCGAACCGCCCGGAACAAGATCGTCTTCAGTGAGTTCTGGAACCATCTGCTGCAACGCGCGAGTGAACGCCGATTTCAGCCATGCGCGATACTGCTCGGCCGCGCCCATCTTCCAGTACTTGCGCGCCATCTTCCAGAAGCCCGGCCATTGCAGCATCTCGACCGTTTCGCTGAGATCAACGTCGCTGGCGAGATAGCCTTCGCGCCGAAAGGCCAGCAGCGCATTCGGCCCGGCTTCCACGCTGCGGTCAATGTGTCGCGTGAAATGGACGCCGAGAAACGGGAAGCGCGGATCGGGAACCGGATAAATAGGATTGCGGACCAGCGAGCGGCGTTCGGGCTTGACCACGTAGTACTCGCCGCGGAAGGGAATGATCTCGAGGTCGGTTTTGCATCCCGCCATGCGCGTTATCGCATCACTGTAGAGCCCGGCGCAGTTGATGACGTAGCTGGCGCGAAAGGCTCCAGCAGTAGTCTCGACGATGTTGCAGTCACGGTCATCGCGCAAGCCGATGACCTTGGAGCGAAACACCAGCTCGCCGCCAGCTTGCTGGATGAGTTCGGCGTACTTGCTGGCGACATCCTTGTAGTCCACGATTCCGGTGGAAGGAACTTGCAGCGCACAGATGCCATCGCAGTGCGGTTCCAACTCGCGGAACTCGTCGCGGTCAAGCAGGCGCAGTCCGGGAACGCCGTTGGCAATGCCGCGCTCGTGAAGCTGCGAGAGCCGCGGGACCTCTTCGGGCGCTGTGGCAACGACCAGCTTCCCGCACTCTTCGTAAGCAATGCCGTGCTCGGCGCAGAAGCGCTTCATGGATGCGCATCCGGCGACGCAGTTGCGCGCCTTGAGCGAGCCGGTGCGGTAATAGAGACCGGAGTGAATGACGCCGGAGTTGTGTCCGGTTTGATGGGCGGCGACGCGGTCTTCCTTGTCCACGACGATGACGCGATGGCCCGGAAAGCGGCGAGTGTAGTCGAGCGCGGTGGCGAGTCCAACGATGCCCGCGCCGATAATGAGGAGGTCGGATTGGCGGTCAGCCATAAAGCGTACCTGCTGGAACGCATCATTATAGGGAGAGCCGAGCGAGGCCGATGTGATAATCCGCACATCAGCAAGCGACGTCAGAGAGTAAGATTCTGTGCGGTTGCGAGTTTGAGGGCTACCGATGCGAGTGCTGGTGACAGGCGGAGCGGGCTTTCTGGGCTCGCACTTGTGCGACGCGCTGCTGGCGCAAGGACACACGGTAGTTTGCGCCGACAACCTGCTGACCGGCCGCATGGCGAACCTCGAGCATCTGCTGGACGAAGCGCGTTTTGAGTTTGTGGAGCAGGATGTATGCCAGCCGTTCGATGTGGGGAAGGTCGATTACGTGTTTCACTTCGCCTCGCCCGCGAGTCCGGTGGATTATCTCCGCCACGGGATCGAGACGCTGCAGGCAGGTTCAGCCGGGACGATGAACTGTCTGGAACTGGCGCGCAAGTATCGCGCGAAGTTTCTGCTGGCGTCGACCTCGGAGTGTTACGGCGATCCGCAGGAGCATCCGCAAAAAGAGAGCTACTGGGGCCACGTAAACCCGGTGGGGCCGCGCTCGGTGTACGACGAGGCGAAGCGCTTTGCCGAGGCGGCGACCATGGCGTATCACCGCACGCATCAGCTGGACACGCGGATTGTGCGCATCTTCAATACGTACGGGCCGCGGCTGCAGATCAACGACGGGCGGGTGATTTCGAACTTCATGAAGCAGGCTTTTCGGGGCGAGCCGCTCACGGTATATGGCGATGGCCTGCAGACGCGCAGCTTCTGCTACGTGAGCGACGAGATTGCGGGAATCGTGGTGCTGGCGAAGGCTACGGAATATTTGCCGGTGAATATCGGCAATCCGCGAGAGTTCACGGTGCTGGAATGCGCGCAGGTGGTGCTGCAGGTGACGGGATCGCAGAGCACGGTGGTGTTCGAGCCGTTGCCGCAAGATGATCCGAGGCAGAGGCGTCCGGACATCACGAAGGCGCGCGAGTTGCTGGGCTGGGAGCCGAAGATCGATTTGCGGAAAGGGTTGGAATTGTCGCTGGAGTATTTTCAGACCGCAGTCGCCAGTCGCCAGTAGCCGGTTACAAGCAATCTGCAGCGAGTAGCCAATACCAGCCGAAGTTGAGAGTTGAGATTGGTACTCAACTTCGTGCTGGAGCTGCCGTACAATTCGGCTGCACCGGTTTTGGCGCGCACCATGGACACTCATTCGGAATTCGAGGAGCTGCGGCGCGATAGCGAGTCGTGGTGGTACGCGACCCGCCGCGCCCTGCTGCGCGAGGCGGCAGCGCAGGCGGTGCATGGGAAGCGCGAGGCTCGGGTGCTCGATTTGGGCTGTACCGCGCAGTTGGATTTTGACGAGGCGGGACTGTATCGGGTGTGCAATCTGCACGACTCGCTGAAAACGCTTGCGTTCCGGCAGATCGAAGGCGATACGAACCTGGTGTGCTCGCGAATTGAGGAGCTTGGTTTGGCTTCGAACTCGTTTGACGCGATTGTTGCGGGAGACGTACTGCAATCGTGCTCGGACGACCTGGCGACGCTGCGCGAGATGCGTCGCACGCTGAAGGACGGCGGACTGCTGTGCGTAACCGTCCCAGCGTATTCGTTTTTGTGGGGCGAAGATGACGAGGCGCGGGGACATCAGCGGCGCTACAGCATCAGTGAGATGCGGCGCAAGCTGACGACGTGCGGGTTTCACGTGCATCGGGCGTCATATTTTGTGAGCAGTGCTTTTCTGCCGATGGTGGCCGGGCGGCTGGCCAAAAATATTTTTCACAAGTCGATTACCAGCCATCAGCACTATCCGCGTCCCTCACGGGTGGCAAATGCCGCGATGACGGCCCTGCTGGAGGGAGAGCGCCACCTGATGCACTACATCAACCTGCCGTTTGGGACGCGGGTGGTGTGCTGGGCGCTGAAGCCGGCACTGGTGACCGAAGTGGTGGTGGTTCCGGCGTGGGAGCGGAAGTGGGCGACGCGACCTCTGGCGCAGGGCAGCGGGTGAGACGGTAGAATCGAAACGTGGCGGGACTCAACAATATTTTGCGGAATACGGGCACCACACTGGAGATGATCAAGTGGGAGCACTCGGTGTTGACGCTTCCGTTTGGACTAACTGGTGCGGTGCTGGCGGCGCAGGGTATTCCCAGCCTGCACACGTCGGTGTGGATTATTGTGGCGCTGGTGGCGGCGCGGTCGGCGGCGATGGCCTTCAACCGGCTGGTGGACGCCGATATTGACGCGGAGAATCCGCGGACGAAGATTCGGGCGCTGCCGGCAGGGAAGCTGTCGAAACAGTTTGTGCTGGGGTTTGTGTTGGTCACGTCGGCGATTTTGATTGTCGCGGCATGGGAGCTGAATCCACTGGCGTTTTATCTCTCGCCGGTGGCGCTGGCGATTGTCTTCTTCTACTCGTTTACCAAGCGGTTTACGCGCTGGGCGCACGTCGTGCTGGGGCTGGCAATGGGTATCGCTCCGGCGGCGGCGTGGATCGCGGTGCGGGGCTCGTTCGATCCGCGGATACTGTTGCTCACGGGCGCGGTTGTGTTTTGGGGAGCGGGCTTCGACATCCTGTATAGCTGCCAGGACTTCGAGTTCGATCGCGGAGCGGAGGTGTACTCGGTGCCTAAGGCGTTCGGGATTCGCAACTCGCTTATCATTGCGCGGGTGTTTCACGTAATCACGGTGTTGCTCTTGGCGGGGATGGTGGTGGCGTTCGGGCTGGGCACGATCGCGATGGCGGGTGTGGCGATTGTCGCCATATTGCTGATCTACGAGCACTCGCTGGTGAAGCACGATGACCTGAGCCGGGTGAACGCGGCGTTCTTCACCATGAACGGGCTTATCTCGATGGGGTTCCTGGTGTTCATCGCGGTGGATGTGATGATAAGAAGCAACTAGCAATTAGCAATTAGCCAAGAGCCAAGAGCCAAGCGCCAAGAATGTACTTCCTTTCACTTGGGCCTGGCTGGACGGCGCCCCGGGCGCTTTCTTCCCGCGAACCTGAACATCCACAAGCCCTTGTGATTTCGGCGGCGGGGTGCGTTATCATTGAGCGAATGGCTACCGTAGAGCACACACTCGCTAGCAAGACGCAGCACCCTTTTCAGACGGATGAGCTGCGGCTGAAGACTATCGCCGAGAAGGTGATGGCGCAGGAGCGGTTATCGGAAGACGACGCGCTGGCGCTGTACCGCTCGGGCGACATTCTGGCGATTGGGTGGTTGGCGAACTACGTGCGCGAGCGCATGCACGGTGATATAGCCTACTTCAACGTCAACCGGCACATCAACTACACGAACGTGTGCGTGGCGGCGTGCCGGCTGTGTGCGTTCGGCCGCAAGAAAGATACTCCCGGCGCTTACACGATGGCGCTACAGGAGGTTTGGGACACTGCAGCGACGGGATACACCGAGGCGGTGACGGAGTTCCATATCGTCGGCGGCCTGCATGCCGATTTGCCGTTCTCGTATTACCCCGACATGATTGCAGGGCTGAAGAAGCGCTTCCCGCAGGTGCATCTGAAGGGTTTCACCATGGTGGAGATTTCGTTCTTCGCCAAGATCGGCAAGATGTCGCCGCGCGAAGTACTGGTACGGCTGAAAGAAGCCGGATTGGATTCGATGCCGGGCGGCGGGGCGGAGATTTTCAGCGACCGGGTGCGGCACATCATCTGCGACCACAAGATTGACGGCGATGACTGGCTGCAAATCGCGCGTACCGCACATCAGGTCGGGCTGAAGTCGAACGCGACCATGCTGTATGGGCATATTGAGAGCGACGAGGACCGCGTTGATCATCTGCTGAAGCTGCGCGCGTTGCAGGACGAAACGCACGGTTTCCAGACGTTCATTCCGCTGGCGTTCCATCCGGAAAACACGCCGCTGCAGCACCTGCCCAAGACCACCGGCATGCTCGACCTGAAGCAGATTGCGGTGTCGCGGCTGGTGCTGGACAATTTCCCGCACATCAAGTCGTACTGGCAGATGGTGACGCCGAAGATGGCGCAGATCACGCTGCGGTTCGGCGCCGACGACATCGACGGCACAGTTGTGGAAGAGAAGATTTACCACGACGCTGGCGCAACCACGCCGCAAGGGTTGAACCGGCAGGATTTGATTCGCCTCATCACCGAAGCGGGACGCGTGCCGTTCGAGCGCGACACGATGTACCGTCCGGTGACGCGGACGGAGACGACTGTCACCGTGGCGGTGTAGCTCTTATTTGGCTTCCGGCTTGAGCTTCTTGCCTCCCGGCATTGGTGGCCAGCCCAGCGAGGCTCCCTGGAACATCGGCTTGGCGTATTCATAGCGCTTGCCTTTATCGTCATGCACGGCGAAGCGCCGTTTGTGATCAGGCGGGCCCTCCCACAGAGAGACGCACGCATAGGCGCCGTCGTTGCGCAGGATGTAATACGTCATGTCCATATAGGCCAGCTTGTGCATATCGCCGTTGAAGTTGCGCACGATGCGTTGGAGTGCTTCCATACCCGCCGCTTCGGGAGCCATGCCGTGGCGCATGTTCTCGACGATGGTGTGCGCGCCGCAAATCTTGATGTTCTCTTCACCGTTGCCGGTGGCTCCGGCGGAACCCACGTCCTGATCGCAATAGCAGCCCGCCCCGATGATGGGCGAGTCGCCGGCGCGTCCGGCGATTTTCCAGGCCAGTCCGCTAGTCGTTGTAGCGCCTGACATTTCGCCCTTCACATTGATGGCAGAGCAATTGATGGTTCCGGTGGGCGGCTTGAGCACGCGCTGGATGGCGGCCATGCGGAACTCGGGCTCGATACCGATTTTGGCGGCGAGCTTGTCCATCTTTTCGATGAGGTGTTGCTGCAATTCGGTGACGTCGCCGCCCATGTCGGGAAACTTGTAGTTGGGGCTGGCGAGGCCGGGGCCCCACCAGTCGTCATTCGACATGGTTTCGCGCCACAACTGCCAGGTCTTGCGCGAGCGCTCGGTGAGCAAGTTCTCTTTGGGGAAGCCCATGAGGTTACCGAAGTGCGAGGCGCCCTCGCCGACGAGGATGACGTGGCCGGTGTGCTCCATGACGGTCTTGGCGAGCAGAGAGACGTTCTTGATGTCGTGGACTCCAGCGACGGAGCCGGCCATGCGCGTTGGCCCGTGCATGCAGCAGGAGTCGAGTTCGACGACGCAGTCCTCGTTGGGCAGGCCACCGAGCCCGACACTGTCGTCGTTGGGATCGTCCTCGGGGCCGGTGATGACCTGCATGATCGCATCGAGAGTGTCGCCTCCGCTGGTGAGCACGGCGTAGCCGCGGTCGAGATAGTTGTAGCCGTTGGCGGCGCAGATCAGCACCGGGGACTTCGGCTTCGGGCCAGCGGCCGGAGGTTTGTATCCCGAGGCCTGCTGGGCCTGCAAATCGAGCGGGAGGGACACGGATGCGGCGGCAGCGGCGGTCGTGGCAAGAAAATCGCGGCGAGAGAATTTCATGGCGGCTCCGAAAGATAAGAGAAAGGCAGAATAGCACGCGGGGAGGGGAGGAATTCACCGCCGAGAGACGGAGGCGCAGAGAATCTTCAATTTGGAAGAATTCGCGCAAGGCGGTTGCACATTCTGGAGCGAGCGGCAAATCGGGAGCTTGCTAACGAACTGCGGGGAAGAGCGGCTCGGTGGTGAGCAGGTGCAGGAAGTACTGGTTTTTCCAGGCGGGATTAAGGCGATCAAGGAGAAGAGCTTCCGCGGCGCCGAAGGAGTAAAACGACTCGCGCTTGGACTGTGCGAGGTCGATGTGCCTGAGTTCGTCGAGAGTACGGGCGCGACCAGTCAGGGCGTAAGCGCTGAAGGGAGTGTAGTCGGGCAAGGCAGCGAAAGCAGCAGAGGGTTGGGAGTCGGCGGCGGCCTCGGCGGCCTTGATTTGCGTGTACCGCGCGATGCCTTCTTGCCAGAGCTGAAAGTTGAAGTACTTGCGGTCGCCGGGGAGGAATTGCGCGAGGAACTGCTTGCGTTCTTTCAGGTAGGCCTTGGCGAGTGGGTCGAATTTCGCTGGCTCAACCTGGTTGAGCGCCGCGAGCAGAGAGTCGCGGAGATGGGCGAACGCGTCGGCGATCTCGGGAACTTCGTACGGGAAGGGATAGTTGAGCATCCACGTGCCGGTGGTGTCGCCTTTGCTGAGGCCGAGGGCTTCGACCGCCGGATAGTAACCGGGCTGGGCATATTGCAACTGGTGAAAGTGCTCATGCATGACGGTAATGAGCCATGGTGTGCTGGTCTTGGCTGTGGTGGCGGCGGGCTCTCCGATAACGATGACGGCGGCCGGGCCGAAGGCAGGGAATGTGGCCAGCAGGTTGGGAGGGAACTGGCGAGGGCGGGCGTAGAGGTCGTCAGCGAGCTTGAGGAAATCTTTGGGCGGGTCGGGGAAGTGGGTCAGATACTCGGTATCACTCGTGACCAGCAGGAGAGGGGCAGGGATCTTGCTCCAGCCTGGCCAGACTGTGTCTTGGTACTGGTCGGCGAGGCGATAGAACTCGGCGATACGAACGGAGTCGGCGGCAGGGAGGGGCTTGGGCGCCTGGGCGAGAAGGGTAGTCGAGAGTAAGAGCGCGGTGACTAGAATTCGCATCGGTACAAGGAAGAATAGAAGCCCGTCGAGATTAGTACCCCATCCTACCGTTCGCTGACGCGAACGGTAGGATGGGGCACCCGAGTCATCTTTGTTAGACGGCGATCTTCGCTGGAGTGTTCTGGTCGGCGCGGAAGCGCAGTAGGGCAGCGATCCGTCCGATCTTGTCAAACTGCTCGTCGTCGCCGATGTAGACCAGATCGAGTCCGTGCCGGATGGCGTGGCCGACGATGGCGTCGCCAAGATCTTCGAGCTGGGTATTGGGCTTGCCGCACATGACGCAAGTCGGGGCGATGTGGAAATCCATGTGGGCGCAGTGGTAGCACTTGACGCCGGGGGCAGTGAAGCTCGAGGCGATCATCAGAGTCTGAACTTCGCCAGCTTCGAGGGACCGCAGCACGCGGCGGAGTCCGATGGCACCGCGGCCGTTGCGATGGGCCTCGCCGATAACGTCGGTAATCATCGTCTGCCTGCGCTCGGCGTCATGTTGCTCGAGCAGGTCCATCGCCATCTCATAGACCTCGTGTTCGGTTGCCGTCTTGGGATCGATACGGAAGCGCCCGACGAGACGCTGGCGCACGTTGGAATGGAGCTGGGGTTCGAACTCAGACCAGATGTCGTCGTGGCAGCCGACGACCAGCTTTTCGCAGCCTCCGGCCTGGAAGTGCCGGTTGACGGCGTCAGAGACAATCTTGAAGTGCTGCATGGTTTCGTTGGCGACGCGGCGCTCGATGTGTCCTGCGTCATAGCCGCCCCAGCCGTCACTACGGCCGCGGCGGGTGAGCTCGTTGATGAAGTCGAGTTTCTCGACGATGACGCCGTCGGTGATCTCGAAGACGCGCGCCTTGCCGCGATCTACGAGGGCGACGCAGGCGTGCTGCATGCCGTCGAAGATAGCGGCCAGGGGTTTGAGGTGAAAGCGGCGGTTGAGGATGAGATTGGTTTTGGGCAGGCGGGCGGGCAGGTCGAACTCACGCCACACGCCCTGGGAGGCGCAGGCAAATACGGCCTTGGCCTTGCGGCCCTCGCCGCGCATGGCGTCGGCCATCTCAAGGATGCGATGCAGATCGGGTTGGGCGGACCTGAGATCGCCGCCATTCCTCTCCGCTTCACGGAGGGCGTTGCCGACCAAGTCTTTGACGAGGATGGTGTCATCGCGGTGGGAGCGGTTAGGCGGCGTCGTGGGCTGATAGTAGAACGTAACGGCGGAGCCCTCCGGCGAGTGAAAATTAGCGAGCTCTCGGATGTCAGACTTTGTGATCATTCCGGTTCTCCTGGGTCAATTCGTGGTGAAGGTAGCTGAGGGGACTGCCGCAGGGCAATCCCTTCAGGCGCTCTGAGTAAAATCGGCCAGCCGGTTTTTGAATGCGTCCTTGAGAGGCAAGGCGCGCTGCAGGTGCTGGCGCGCTTTGCGAATGCAGGCTCGGACCTCCTCCAGGGTGTGGTTGGTGATAACGGCGATTTCCTCGGGACTGAAGCCTTCGACGGCGTGCAGGATGAAGACCTCGCGGACCGAGCGCCCGGCATCGTGCAGGGCAAGCTGCACCAGTTTGATGAGTTCCTGACGCACGGCCATTAGTTCGGGATTATCGGCGCGTCCGTCGGCTATGGTGTCTTCTTCCAGCAGCCGGTCGTCAGGCTGGTGGAACTGGAGCCGGGCTTCGTCGCTGGCCTGCACGTTTTGCACGCCGTGGCGGCCTTCGAGCGAGACGGTGGCGGAGCTGCCATCGCTGGCAGCGACACAGTCGATGGCCTCGCGTGCCAGGCGGTGCAGCCAGGGCTCGATCTTCATGCGCTCGGGCTTTTCGAACTCGTCGCTGAGTGCGTTGGCGATGGCTTCTGCCACCACTTCGTCGGGGTCGATTTGCGCGGGCGCTAGCTCGCCCAGACTGACACGATAGGCGATCTGGCGCGCGACGAAGCGCTCTAGCCGGGGCAGGCTGACGTCGATGTAGCCGGCGATGTCGCCCGGCGAAACGGTCTCAGGGCGCACTACGGCGAGGGTCGTCTCGAACGAAGCAATCTCGGCGTCGCGGCGATCGGAATCTCGGCGGCGTACCCACTTGTGCTTGCTGCGCAACACCTGCTTGTGGTGCTTGAGCTGCTCGATGAGCGCGTCAAAGGCTGCCTTGAGCGCAGTGGCGGCAACGGCGCTCTTTTCCTGCGCGGCCATCTGCCCGGAAGGCAAACGGAGATTGAGCGACACGACAAATCCCTCGCGCGCGCGGCTCTCCTCGATGGTCCCCTTGACGTGGACCAGCTCAGGACGAAATACCTGAAGGTACTTATCCAGTTTTTGCAGTTGTTGTTTTACTTGCTTTTCGAGGTCGGAGGTTTTGGAAATCTTGTAACTAAAATGAACGTTCATGAAAGGTTCTCCGGAGGGAAGGTTCCAACCGTAGTTACCTTGCTCTGCGGCCAGTTTACTCCTGTTGGCAAGCCGTCAAGCGGGAAATCGGAAGGTGCCAAAGGCGCCTGCCAGACGCGCCATCGAAAGGGGAACACAGCGGCCCTCCCGCAGGAGGGCCGTCAATGATCCACCGGCAGGGCGTGATTTACGGGATGCGTACCTTGGAGTCAGGGCTCTTGCTGACGTGAATCGTCTTGATGAAGCGCACTTTGCGGTTCGACATCTTCATAACCAGTGAACTGGTGCTGGTGCCGTCACCAAAGAAGCGGACGCCCTTGAGGAGCGGCCCGTCGGTGACGCCGGTGGCGGCGAAGACGATGTTCTTGCCGGGCGCCAGTTCCTCGGCGGTGTAGATGCGCTTGGGATCTTTAATGCCCATGTCGGGCATGCGCTCGGCTTGCTCGGGGGTGTAGCCGGTAAGGCGTCCGACCATGTAGCCGTTGAGGCAGCGGATGGCCGCGGCCGTGATCACGCCCTCGGGCGCGCCACCGGAGCCCATAACCGCGTGGACGCCGGAGCCAAGCATGGCCGCGGCTACGCCGGGCGACAGGTCGCCGTCGGAGATCAGGAGGATGCGCGCCCCAGCCTTGCGCACGTCGGCGATGAGGCTCTCGTGACGGGGGCGGTCGAGGATGACGATGACCAGGTCTTCCACCTTACGGCCGAGCACCTTCGCAATGACGGCGAGGTTGTGGCCGACTGGCGCTTCGAGGTCGACCATGCCTTTGCAAGACGGGCCGACGACCATCTTCTCCATATAGCAGTCTGGGGCGTGGAGCAGGCCACCGCGCTCGGAGGCTGCGAGCACAGTGATGGCGCCGGGCAGGCCGTTGGCACAGAGGTTGGTGCCTTCGAGAGGGTCAACCGCGATATCCACTTCAGGGTAGTCGCCGCCGTCCTGCTTGCCGACTTTTTCGCCGATGTAAAGCATGGGGGCCTCGTCGCGCTCGCCCTCGCCGATGACGATGGTGCCATTCATGGGAACCGAGTCCATGACAGAGCGCATGGATTCGGTGGCCATCTGGTCGGCGCGCTTGCGGTCACCCTGTCCCATGGTCTTGGCGGAGGCGATAGCGGCTTCTTCGACGACGCGGAGAAACTCCAGCGCGAGGTCGGCCTCGAAGTTGTTTTTCAGCGAAGAGGGCGCGGGGGTGGGTTTCGATTCGACCTTGGTGGCCATGTAGTCTCCGTGGCGGAGGCGGCACTATTGCCGAAAGCGCGCCAACGCTTGATGAATTTGCCGGAGTGCACAAAACGCAGTCGCGCCCCGCGCTCCAGTGAAACCAATAAGCATACACGCAACGCCCAACCGTGAGCAGTGAGTCACGTCCGCCTGCAATCGGCACGACCCCGCGAGTATCGGAGACGGGCGATCGCTTCGGCGAGCGAAAAACGGGAATGACCGCGGCGGCCGGCCTATTTCGTGACCTTGGAAAAGACCTGATTGGCCAGCATGTCCAGGGCTTGGGCAACGACTGCCTGCTGTGGCGCGGCGGCGTGGGTAGTGACAAAACCGTCGATAAAGGACTCGTTGGCGCCAAGTCGATACAAGCGGTATTTCACCTGAACGTAGATATCAGGATCCTGGTTGCGCATATAGGGATCGCCCGTATTGGTGGTCGCCTGCGGTTCGGGGGACCAGGCATTCGGCTGACCGGACCGCGCCGTCTTCACGTCGGGGAGGGCAATTACCAGGAGATAGCTGCATTGTTCCTTTAGTGCGCGGTCGCGCGCCTCCGTGGAAAGGCTCTGCTTGGCGAAATTTCCTTTGTACGGGTTATCGGTATACAGAATCTCGTCGAGGCCCTCAAGTTCCAGTCCTTGTACCTTTGTATGGCTGGTTTTGTCGCGCTTATGGCTGGAAAGGGAAGTCGCGAGCTGGTGCAGCAGCGCGTTGCTGGCTGTGTGCTGGGGAATGCACACGTTGAGGGTCGCGCCATCATCGGCGGAGAGTGGCGTGACATACAGCAGAAGCGCCGCGGACAATAAAAGCAATAATCGGCAGGCTGCTACCTTGCAGGGAGCATCCCATCGGGGCTGGAGCTTTGGGAGATGCATCTTGCACTCCGACGAGGCAGAACTATAACCGAGAGTGCTGTAATTCGAAAGGGAAAAATTGCAGTACACCGAAATCATGGTTTCTGCCGGCAGCCTGAGTGCCTTCCGTTTCAATCGGAATGATGGTAGTTTCAAGGCACCAGAAATCGACTCTCTCGACAGACCAAGACGTTGCGTAACTCTACAGGGAGAGGTGTTGCCGAGAAGCGATGACAACGAGTGGAAACAATTCGTATGACCTGGTCGTGATCGGTAGCGGGCCGGCGGGGCAAAAAGCCGCTATTTGCGCAGCCAAGATGCGCAAGAAAGTCGCGGTAATCGAGCGCAAGCGGTCCATCGGCGGCGTATGCGTGAACACCGGAACCATCCCCAGCAAGACATTTCGCGAAGCGGTGCTTTACCTGAGCGGCCTGCGACAAAGGTCGTTTTACGGGCGCGGCTACGCCGTGAAAGACCAGATTGCGATGCAGGACCTGGTGTTCCGATCGGATGCGGTGATGGCGCGGGAGATTGAGGTCATTAAGTCGCAGTTGAGGCGCAATCGGGTGACGGTGCTGGAGGGTAGCGCCAAGTTCGTAAGCGACCACACGATTGAAGTGGATAGTGAGTTGGGGTCGATCACGGTACATGGCGACTACTTTGTGATTGCCTGCGGGACCCGTCCGGCGCATGACGAGCAAATTCCCATCGACGGAAAGCGGATTTTCGATTCCGACCAGGTGCATGATCTGCCGGAACTGCCGCGCGAGTTGATTGTGGTGGGAGCCGGCATTATCGGGTTGGAATATGCGTCGATGTTCGCGGCGCTGGGGGTGAAGGTGACGCTGCTGGACCAGCGGCCGATCATCCTGGATTTTGCGGATCACGAGATTGTTGAGAGTTTGTGCTTCCAACTGCGGCAATTGGGGACGGTGTTCCGGCTGGGCGAGAAGGTGGTTTCGGTGGGGTTCGATGAAGACCGCGACCGCGTGTTTGCCATACTTGAAAGCGGCAAGAAGGTGCAGGGGCAGGCGTTGATGTATTCAGTGGGCCGGCGGGCCAACAGCGATCAGCTAAACCTGGATGCTATCGGGTTGCATCCGGACGAGCGCGGCAAGCTAATCGTGGATGAGCATTTTCAGACGGCGGTACCTTATGTATATGCTGCTGGTGATGTAATTGGGTTTCCGGCGCTCGCCAGCACCTCGATGGAGCAGGGAAGGCTGGCGAGTTGCCACATCTTCGGCGTGGCAGCTGCGATTCCGAAGAACCTGATTCCCTATGGTGTGTATACCATTCCGGAGATTTCGATGGTGGGCGCGACCGAGGAGCAGTTGACCAAGGACAAGACGCCTTACGAGGTCGGCATTGCGCGCTATGCAGAACTGGCCAAGGGACAGATGCTGGGCGACGACCAAGGCTTCCTCAAGTTGATTTTCGATCCTTCGAGCTTAAAGCTGTTGGGAGTCCATATTATTGGCGACCGTGCGGCCGAGATTGTGCACATCGGACAGGCGGTGCTGGCGCTCGGCGGGACCATCGAGTACTTTCGCGATACCGTTTTCAACTATCCGACCTTGGCCGAGGCTTTCAAAGTGGCGGCGTTGGATGGGCTGAACAAACTCTAAGCCCTGTCATTGCGCGGCCAGCGCCTGCTCGATGGCTTTCTGCGCCAGCGGAGCCATGATGGCATAACCCTTTGCATTGGGGTGGAGTCCGTCTTCGGCGAGGTCAGCCTTCAGCAGGCCTTTGTCATCTGCCATGGCGCTGAAGTAGTCGAGGTAGATGCAATCATTCTGCTCGCAGTAGTTCTTCATCCAGCGGTTCAATTCGAGTATTTGTGCGGGCGGGCGGAGCGGGAACATGAGCTTCGAGCGCTGGGTGTAATTGTTCACCGGCAAGACGGAAGACAACACGAGACGAATGCCGTGCGCGCGTGCGAGTTCAGCCATGGTCGTATAGTTGGCCTCGATTTCGGCCGTCGTCATGGGGCCGGTATTGCCGGCGATGTCATTGGTGCCGGCTAGAATGACCACAACTTTGGCATCCAGGTCTATGACATCGGGACGGAAGCGCAGCAACATCTGGGGAGTGGTCTGGCCTCCAATGCCGCGGTTCACGTAGGGCTTGCCGGGGAAGGACTGTTCCAGTTTCCACATGTCGGTGATGGAGTCGCCCATGAAGACGACTCGGGTTTCGCTCGTTGCAGGTGGCGCGAGCTTTGCGTTGGCCTCGCGATAGCGACCGAGGTTGCCGAAGTCGGACATGAACTGGGGAATTAGACCCTCGCGGTACTGTTCGAGGCCTTGGACGGCCTTGACTGCGTCGGTTTCGGGTTGTTGGCCTGCGGCCATGGCCGATAGTAGGCAAGTGGCGGCTAGAAAGATGATGAGTTTGCGCAGCATATCCAGAACATAGCATGTCAGACTGTCGGCGGCGACGTACAAAGCTGGGGTGACGGTGCGCACTAGCACGGGTGCCGTGCGACCTTGAGATTTCACCGGGCAGATGATTTATTGGTTAGCAGCACAGTGGTGTCGCGAGGGTTACATGGAAGTCTCGGAATTTCGAGAGTCGTTGACGCGTGATGCGCCACCAACCGGATTGAGCGCCGCGCTCGAGGCATTGTGGTGGGACGGTAAAGGGGATTGGGCAAAGGCCCATGAGGCGACGCAGCGCGACGAGGGTCCTGACGGATCGTGGGTGCATGCCTACCTGCATCGCAAGCAGGGCGACCTTTCGAACGCGAAGTACTGGTACCGACGAGCGGACCGGGCCGCGGGATATGGAGACTCGGGGCGGGAGTGGGAATCAATCGTAAGCTGGCTGCTGCGAGTGGCGGGAGCATAGCAACGCGGTCCCACCCCAACGCCTGCCGCGGCGGACGATCAGGGTGAGCCGGTCGATCAGGCTGTTAGTCCTCGTCCTGGTTCGTGGTAATGCCTTCGGTGAGCTTGGACTCACCAGCCACCTGCGGCAACTCCCCTATGCCCAGCTGCGACTTCAACTGCGGCAATTCGGTCTTCTGAATATCTTCCCATTGTTTCAACATCGATTGCGTTGACTGGCTCAGCGTCGCCACCGCCTGCGCGGCTTGCGGCGTGGGCGTGACGTCGGCGTCCTGCAGAACCGAGAACACCTCGAACAAACTGCCGCGCACGCTGGAGAGCGTCGGCGCCTGCTGATTGCCACGACGGCGACGGCGCCCTTCGGCGCCAGCGAACTCGTCGAGCTTTTGCGAGAAAGCGTCGAGCTTTGCGGTTTCGGCTGGTGAAGAAGACTTGGGGCGCTGGGCCTTAAGCTGGACGCGAAGTTGCTCGACCTGGTCGTTGACCGGCTGCAGCTTCAGCAAGTCTTCGTAGACCTGCTGCGAGAGCGCGAATTGTTGCTCGAGACCGGCCGCGGGTGTCTTCACGCGCGGGTCCATCACGAGGGTTAGGTCCTGCTGGTGCTTCTGGCCGTTGGCTGTCAGCACCACCTTATACTGGCCGGGCATCGCCCACGGCGAGGTCGCGGCCGGTGCGGTGTTCATGTACACGGCCGTCATCGGGTACTCAGGCTTGATGCCGGGGAGAGGCGTGTAGCGCAGGTCCCACACAAAGCGATGGAAGCCAGGCCGGTTGCTGAGATGCTGCGGCGGACGCACCCAGTAGCTGGGGATAAAGAGCTCAGGATCGGGCGCGGGTACGGGGTCGGTGCTGGAGTAGCGGCGAACCAACTTGCCGGCGCTGTCGAAGACTTCAAGTCTTACATCACCAGTTGCGCCAGAACCTAGGTAATAGTTGAGGATGGCTCCATCTGGCGGATTCTGCCCGGCAGGCTCATCGGGCGGCAACGGGGTGTCGGAGTTAGTATCCCAGCGCACGCGATAGGCGAGCTCGGGCTCGAACAGGTAGGCGTTCGCCGCGACCACTTTGTCGTCGAGCTGACGAAGTGGGGTGATGTCATCGAGGATCCAGAATCCCCGCCCATGCGTGCCGATGGCGAGGTCATTGTCTTTCACGATGACGTCGCGCACCGAAGTCGCGGGCAGGTTAAGCCGCAGCGACTGCCAGTGATCTCCGTCGTCGAACGAGACGTACACGGTGCGCTCGGTCCCGGCGAAGAGCAGGCCCTTGCGCTTGGGGTCTTCGCGGACCGCGTTGGTGTTCTCGTCCGCGGGAATGCCGCTGACAATTTCCGTCCAGGTCTTGCCGCCGTCGCGGGTGCGCAGGATCTTCGGGCGCAGGTCATCGAGCCGCAGCGTGTTGATGGCGGCATAGGCGGTGTTGGGGTCGGAGTGGCTGGCTTCGAGGATCGAAACCTTCTCCCATGCAGTCAGAGTTGGCGGCGTGACGTTGTTCCAGTTGGCGCCGCCATCGGTAGTGAGCCAGAGGAGTCCGTCATCGGTGCCCGCCCAGATCCGGTTGATGTCAAGGGGCGAAGGCGCGATGGAATAGATGACGCCACGCTGCGCGGGCTTCACGTCGCTGCTGAAGATGCCGACGCTGGCCGGCACATCCCACGTCTTGCGAGTGAGGTCTGGACTGATCTGCTTCCAGGTGCGGCCGCCGTCAAGCGTAGTCCAGAGGGTATTGGCCGCGAAGTAGAGCAGGTGGGGATCTATGGGCGAGAACTGTACCGGCGCGGTGCGGACGACGCGGAAATCAGGCGAGCGCAGCAGTTCCGGCAGGATGTCCTGCGCCTGTCCGGTGCGGCGGTCATAGCGTCTGAGTTTGCCGCCGTAAACGATGTCAGGATCGAGCGGATCGGGCGCAGCGTAGCCGTACTCTTCGAGCGCGACCGGGTGCCAGTCGCGGAAGGTGATCACGCCGTCATTGCCGCGCGAGGAGACGCAAGCTGAGCCGCTTTCCTGTTGCCCGCTGCACAGGCGGTAAGGGAAGGCGTTGTCGGCAGCGACATGGTACATCTGCGCGGTGGGCTGGTTGTACCAGGAGCTCCACGTGTGTCCGCCGTTTACGGTGACGATGGCGCCCTGGTCGCTGACCAGCAGAATGATGTCGGGATTATTGGGGTTGACCCACATTCCCTGGTAATCATCGCCACCGGGCGCGCCGCGGAAGCCGTTCCACGTTTTGCCGCCATCGGTGGACTTGAAAGTGACGGTGGAGACCATATACATGGTCTCGGGGTTCTTCGGGTCGAACACCGGGACGCACAAGTCGCCGCCGCCTATCCGTCCCTTGATGCGCGAGTCGGTGGTGATTGTATGCCAGGTCGCGCCAGCGTCAGCGGAGACGTAGATCTCGACAATGTCTTTCGTCGCGACCGAGGCACAGAGAAGTTTGGGGTTGCTGAGTGATATGGCTATATTCGCCTGGACAATGGCCTCAGGCAGGCCGCCGGAAAGCTGCTTCCAGGTGCTGCCACCGTCGGTGGATTTGAAGACGCCGCCACCGGGGCCATCCCAGGAGGCATCCTCCCACGGGCCTTCCCGGGCCTCCCACAATGTGGCATAGACGGTGCTGGGGTCGGAGGGATCGATGACCACGCCCGCACCGCCGATATTTTCGTTCTTGTAGAGCACTTTGTCGAAGGTCTTGCCGCCATCCGTGGAGCGGTAGATGCCGCGCTCTGGATTCGGGCCGTAAGGGTGTCCGGCGACGGCGACAAAAAGCCGGTCGGGGTTGCGAGGATCGACGGCCATCTGAGCGATCTGCTGGCCGTCACGCAGGCCGAGATGCGTCCACGTCTTGCCGGCGTCAGTGGACTTGTAGATGCCGTTACCGACCGACAGATCGGGACGGTGCAGGCCTTCACCGCTGCCGACGTAAACAACGTTCGGGTCAGACGCGGAGACTACGATTGCTCCGATGGAACCAGTGGGTTCCTGGTCGAAGATGGGCTGCCATGTTCGGCCGTAGTCTGTCGTCTTCCAGACGCCGCCATTGACTGCACCGACATAAAAAACGTTGGGCTGGCTGGGAACGCCGAAGTTGGCGCGGGTGCGGCCGCCGCGCAGAGGCCCGACGTCGCGCCAGCGCATTTCGGTCAGCGCTTGGGCGTCAACTTTCTGGGTCTGGGCATGGAAGATGGCAGGGACGGCGAGCAACAGGCAGAGGACAGAAACTTTTATGCGCATGGATGTCCGGGGGTGGAAATGTTTGTTACAGCTCAATGAAGTGTAGTCTAAATGAATTCATCTTGCAGGCCGAGGGGCATTTCGATCGATGCGAAACACAGTGCGATTTACGTTGGTGGCGACACTCTTAGTGGGTGCTTTGGCGGGCGTGCCGGTGTATGCGCAAAGCGTTTCGCCGGCGATGTACGGCGGCATGCAGTGGCGGCTGATTGGACCGTTTCGGGGCGGACGGACGGTGGCGGTTTCCGGCATTCCCGGCATCGGAACGACGTTCTTCTTCGGCGCGGTCGATGGCGGAGTGTGGAAGACCAGCAATGCCGGTGTTACATGGGAGCCGCTTTTTGACGGGCAGCCGGTGGCGTCGATCGGAGCGCTGGCCGTAGCGCCGTCGAACCCGCAGGTGATCTATGCGGGTACGGGCGAGTCAGACATACGCACAGACCTGGCTTCGGGCGATGGTGTCTACCGCTCGGCCGACGGGGGCAAGACGTGGGCGAATGTTGGATTGCGCGACACCCGGCAGATCAGTCGTATCGTCGTCGATCCGAAAAACGCTGACGTTGTTTACGTCGGAGCGTTGGGGCATGCCTACGGCCCGAATCCGGAGCGCGGGGTGTACAAGTCCAGTGACGGTGGAAAGACTTGGGCGCACGTCCTCGACCAAGGGCAGGAGATTGGCATCAGCGACCTGGCGATGGCGGCTGGCAAGCCGGAGATTCTGTTTGCCGGAACCTGGCAGGCGCATCGTCCGCCGTGGAGCGTGTACGGGCCGCTGGAAGGTGGCATGAGCGGGATTTTCCGCACTGCCGATGGCGGCGCAAGCTGGACTCAGCTCAAGGGCAACGGCTTGCCGGACGGCGATTGGGGACGCGTCGGCGTCACGGTTTCAGCCGACGGGCGCAGGGTGTATGCGCTGCTCGACGCGGGCAAGAAATCGGGCTTGTATCGCTCGGACGATGGCGGCGATACCTGGACACTGGCGAACGGTGATTCGCGTCTGACCAGCCGAAGCTGGTACTTCAACCAGCCGACGATTGATCCGCAGAACCCAGACGTGGTGTACGTGCCCAACGTGGCGCTGTACCGGTTGGACGACGGCGGCAAGAAGCTCAGCATCGTCCGCGGAGCGCCCGGGGGAGACGACTACCACCAACTGTGGATTGATCCAGCGAACTCGTCGCGCATGGTGCTGGCGACGGACCAGGGCAGCAGCGTGAGCGTGGACGGCGGGCAGACGTGGTCATCGTGGTTCAACCAGGCAATCGGGCAGTTCTATCACGTGGCGACTGACAACGGGTTTCCCTATGCCGTTTATGGCGCGCAGCAGGACAGCGGCAGCGCCGCGGTGTACAGCCGTACCGATCACGGGCACATCACCCAAACCGACTGGTTCCTGGTCGGCGGCGGTGAGAGCGGATGGCTCATCGTAGATCCGTCGGACAACAATATTCTGTATGCGACCGGCGCCTATGGCGGAGTGTCGCGCTACGACCGGCGCACCTCATTCAGCCAGGACATCACGCCGTGGCCGGTTCCGATGTGGGGCACGAAGATCGACGGGCGAAAGTATCGCGCACCGTGGACGCCGATGCTCGTGATGTCGGCAGCGGAGAAGAATGCGCTGTACCTGGGCACGCAGTACGTGATGAAGACGACCGACGGGGGTTTGCACTGGGAGACGATCAGTCCGGATTTGACTGGCGCTGCGGCCGCGACGGAGAAGGCCGCCACGCCCCTTACAGCGGAGAACGCAAAGGAACGCGGATTTGGCGTGGTGTATTCCATCGCACCATCACCGCTGAAAGCGCAGGTGATTTGGGCGGGCAGCGACACTGGGCTGCTTCATCTCACTACCGACGGTGGCAAGTCATGGCAGAACGTCACGCCCAAAGGACTGGGCGATTGGGACAAGATCGCCATGATCGAGGCGTCGCACTTCGATGCGGCGACGGCCTACGCGGCGGTCGACCGCCATCGACTCGATGACCGAGCCCCCTACCTTTACCGCACGCGCGATTACGGCAAGACCTGGCAGCCGATCGCAAAGGGCATCGGCCCGAGCGCTTTTGTGAATGCTGTTCGCGAGGACAGCCAACAGAAGGGCTTGCTGTTCGCCGGGACGGAGCTGGGGGTGTACGTCTCGTTCGACGACGGAGAGCAGTGGCAGCCGCTGCAGATGAACTTGCCGGTGACGTCAGTCCGCGACCTGGTGGTGCATGGCGACGATCTCGTAGTTGCCACCCACGGACGGGCATTCTGGGTGATGGACAATATCACTCCGCTGCGGCAGATTGCGGCTGGGACGAATGCCGACAAGGTAAAGCTGTTCGCGCCCGCGGCCGCGGTGCGGGTGGACAACGACACGTTCCTGGGGAGCCCGTTCCCGCCAGAGGAGCCGATGGCGAAGAATCCCCCCAACGGAGCGGTGATTGACTACTACCTTCCCGCTAAGGCGGGGAAGGTGACCCTCGAGGTGCGAGATAGCAAAGGCAAACTGGTACGCCGCTACATAAGTGGAGAGAAGAAGACGGATCCCGCGCCCGCGTTGCCGATTGCCGATCGCTGGCTGACTCCCCCACAAGTACTCGAAACGGGTGCGGGCATGCATCGCTTTGTCTGGGATCTGCGCTGGAGCGCAGCCGGTATGAACGAGGAGTCCGACGACGAAGGTATCGAGGTCGCGGGAGGACCAAAAGTGGCTCCGGGCAGCTACGACGTGAAACTAAAAGTGGACGATGCGAGCTTGACCCAGACGTTGCAGGTGAAGATGGATCCGCGGGCGACAGCGACGACGGCGGAACTGGCAGAACAGCAGAGGCTGGGCCTGTCGATCTTCGAGGAGACAGTGCGGGTGCGAGAGGCGCAAGCCCAAATCAAATTCGCCAAGGAGGCACTGGCGAAGTTAAGGCAAAACTTTAATGACAGACCGCAACTGCAAGCAAAAATAGAGAAAGTGTCCGCTGACATTACAGCAATTGAATCCGGAAATAAGGCGGGAATGATGGGCCTGAGTGCGGCAGGAGGCCAGTTGCAGGCGGCGCTTCGCGTGGTAGAGAGTGGCGACCGCACGGTGCCTCAACAAGCGATGGACGTGTACCGGGTATCGGATGAGGCGGCCAAGAGCCGGATGGCCGAGTGGAAGGCGCTAAAAGCCGGCGAACTGGCCGACTTGCATCGGGCGGCAGAGAGCGCGGCGCCCTCGCACTAGCGCTGGCGAGTCGTCGATGAAAAATAGTGCTGGTGCGGGGACTTACTATAAAGGTAGAATCCTCTCACCGAAAACCAGCAAGCTGGAGTCAACTGCATGAATGGTATTTTCAGACGCAATCCAAAGAGGGCGAAGGGATGGACTCGCGAATGCCGTTCCTTGGTCCTCTGGAGCAAGAAGTCATGGACGCGGTGTGGAAATTGAGCGCTGCTAATGTCCGCGACGTCGTGGGGCAGATGGAGCGTCCACTGGCTTATACGACGGTCATGACCACACTGGATCGGCTCTATAAGAAGGGGCTGTTGTCGCGCGAGACGACAGAGCGGGCATTCCTGTATTCGCCGAAGTTGACGCCGCGAGGAGTGGGACCGAGAGCGGGCCGGAGCAATGATGGCGGGCTTCCTGGCGGGGCCTGTCAGAGTCGCGCGAAATGATTCTGTCGTGCCTGGTGGATGCGGTGGGCACCCACGACGCCATGTTGCTCGCCGAATTGGAACAGAAGATCCGCTCTAAGCGGGAAGAGTTGGCGAAAACCAGCCAGAAATGATTCTGCCTTATTACTTGCGGCTGCTGTGCCTGTGCCTGTCCACGTTCTTCGTGGCCCATGCCGTGGTGTGGCTGGCAGTGCGAGGCATGTCGGCGACGGCAGTGCGCATCGCAGGAACCATGCGGCCGCGCATGGCGTCGCGCTGGCTGTTTGGATTGCGCATCGCTCCGGTGGCGATCACGCTTTTTCTGGTCGTCGGCTTTTGCGTTCCGAGCTATGTGTGGCTCGAGCCACGCATCACCGGCGAACGCGTCGGCTGGTTGTGCCTGACCCTGGCGCTTCTGGGTGTCGCGGTGTGGATGCTATCACTGGTGCGAGGGCTGTCGGCGATTGTGCGCACCGAGCGCTACGTGCGCCGGATGACGCGCATTTCCGCCGACGATGAAGGTTTGGTGGTGGTCGAAGAGTCTGCGGCGATCATGGCGGTGGCAGGAGTCGTGCATCCCCAACTGGTGGTGTCGCAAACGGTTCTGAATGCCCTGAGCCCGGAACAACGGGATGCGGCTTTCCGGCATGAAGCGGCGCACCGCATTTCGCGCGACAACCTCAAGCGGTGGATGTTCCTGTTGTCACCGGATGTAATGCCGTTCGCCGGAGGATTGCGCCGTCTGGAGCGCGCCTGGTCGACTTATACGGAGTGGGCGGCCGACGATGACGCCGTGGATGGCGACCAAGACAGGGCCTTGTCGCTGGCGTCCGCTCTGGTACGCGTAGCCAAACTTGGCGTTCGTTGCAGGCCTGCTTACTTGTTGACCTCGCTGATGGATGACGACCGTGACCTGAAAGTCCGCGTGGACCGTCTATTGCGGGAACCTGCATACGCTGAGCGGCCCCTGCAGCCGCTAGTGGCAATCTCGCGCAACGTTGCCGTCGTTCTGGCGGGTGTGGTCGGCACGATGCTGTTATGGCCCCAGAGCCTGAACAGCATCCATCGCTTGCTGGAACATCTGGTGCAATAAGAATTGAATTTGTATAGCAGGAATCGCCGGGTCGAAGCCCGGCGTTTTTGTTGAAGCGTCCGTCCGCGAGGCCGTTACAACCTGTGCCCGCATGGCAAGATACTCGTCACTCGCGCGAGGTTAAGCGGTCACAGTCTGGCGACGGCCGTGGGGGTACAATCGCTGGTTTGCCAATCCCGTGAGGGCGCCCCGTAATGGCCACTGTCGAAAAGCAGACGGTTGAACTCGAACAAACATCCTTACCTGTCAATGCCTATACGCCTTTGCAGCCGGGCGAGGTGTATGAGCCACTAGTTCCAGCCGCGGCGCACGTGCCCGAACTCACTCTGCGCGCGATTGGCTGGGGCGTGGTGCTGTGCGTCATCTTCTCCATCGCGTCCGCCTATTCCGCACTCAAGGTCGGCCAGGGGATGGAGGCGGCGATCCCCATTTCGATCCTGGCGATCGGACTGGCTCGCGTTTACAAGCGCCGTTCCACGGTGCTGGAGAATGTGATCATCACCGGCATCGGTGCCGCTTCCGGCAGCGTGGTCGCCGGAGCCGTTTTCACCATTCCAGCGCTCTACATCCTTCACCTCGATCCGCATCCGCTGCAGACCGTCTTCATCTGTCTCGCCGGCGGCTGCCTGGGCATTCTCTTTCTGATCCCGTTGCGCCGCTACTTTGTGCAGGAGCAGCACGGCAACCTCCCCTTTCCTGAGGCGACCGCCATCACCGAAGTCCTCGTCACTGGTGAGAAGGGCGGATCGCAGGCCAGACTTTTACTGCAAGCGACTTCCATTGCCGCCGTATATGACTTCTTCGTTACCAGCTTTCACGTTTGGAAGGAGTATTTGAACTTCCAGTTCGTCCCGCTGATGAAGACCCTCGCCGACCGCAATCGCATGGTGTTCAACTTCGACGCGATCGGCTTCATACTGGGCCTGGGCTACATCATGGGCTTGCGGATTTCCATGATCTTTTGTGCCGGCGGCGTGCTGGTCAACTTTGTTCTGGTCCCGGCGATCTGGTTCATCGGCAGCCACATGGGCGACGTGACCGTTTATCCGGCCACCATTCCTATCTCGCACATGACGGCCGCCGAGATCTATCGCTTCTATGTGCGCTATATCGGCGTGGGCGCCATTGCGGCTGCCGGACTGGTGGGCATTCTCAAGTCGCTGCGGGTGGTTGCAGCGTCGTTCGGCATCGCGCTCCAGGCCTTCCGTCATGGCGAAGCCCCGCATATGGAACGGACAGACCGCGACATTCCCATCATCGGAATACTTCTGGGGGTGGTGGTGGGTGCGCTTGCCGTTGCGATTTTCTACGAACAACTGCACGTCACCTGGAGCGTACTCGCGGTGGGTTTGGGCTTGACACTGCTTTTTGCCTTCTTCTTCACTACCGTGGCTGCCAATGCCATTGCCACAACGGCGAACAATCCCGCTTCCGGCATGACCCTGCTGACCGTGATTGTCTCGGCGGTGGTACTGCTGAGGTTCGGTCTCTCCGGAACGACTGGCATGTTCTTTGTAATGGCGCTGGCCGGAATGGTTTGTGTCGCCCTCTGTGCCTCGGGACAATTCATCACCGACCTCAAGGCGGGATACTGGATCGGGTCCACACCTTCGGCGCAGGAAAAGGTGAAGTTTGTCGGTGTGGCCGTCGCCGCCATCACCGCTGGCCTGACCATCGTGCTGCTCGCCAAGGCATTCCAGTTTGGCGAGGCTGCGCCCGGTGACATTCGCCAGGTGCTGGTGGCGCCGCAGGCCTCTGCCTTGAAGGCCATCGTTGAAGGTTTCATGAGCGGACAGCCCGTCGCATACGCTCTGTTTGGGATCGGCGCCATGATTACCGTCGTGCTGGAGATGCTGGGTCTTTCGTCCATGGTCTTCGCCCTCGGAATCTACCTGCCGCTGCAACTGACCACCCCGATTCTCGTAGGCGGGTTTGTGTCGCACCTGGTAAACAAGCGCGCTGATAAGACGGACGGCGAACCGGGTCGCTCGATACGCGAGCGCGGTGTCATTGTCGCCGGAGGACTCATGGCAGGCGGGGCGCTGGGCGGCGTTTTTGGCGCGGCGCTGCGTCTGCTGCCAAACTATCGGGAGGAGCTCATCCGGACTCCCTTTTACAGCAACGAACCAATATCGCAGACCATCTCCGCCATCATGTTTGCTGGGCTGTGTCTGTATATATGGTTCAGCTCAGTTCAAGGAAAGAAGGCCGCCTCATGGATCAAACCAGAAAAGAACATAGCGAACGCAGTTCTGGGCATCGACACCTTGTGGGGCGGCGACGTGATGTGCGCGTCAGGTACTGGCCGGTTCATCGCCGATTCGTGGTTTTCCGATGAGCCGCTGCCGCTGGCCTACACGGCCCCTTCGGCGGCAAAGTTGCGCGAGTGCGGCGGCGTGACAGCAAAAGCGCCGGACCGCGCCGTAGTGGACGCGTACCTGCGCGAGGTGGACATTCCCGCAGCCATTGCGGGCATGAAGCATGAGGCGGCGCAGATGGGCGGGCTGCGTGGCCGCTACCTGGCCAGCCTGTCGGATTGCCTGACCGTGATGTGGGGCCTGGCGATGGAGATCGTGGGCAATGGTCCGGCGGTGCCGTATGAGCGCTGCGTGGTGGCCTCGACAGCGCGGGCCCCGGAGCCGTCGCAGCCGAAGGCGAAGTGCGAACGCGTCGCCGAGTTGCTGGCACGGGCGGGATACAAGTCAGCCGACCGCGATGGGCTGCTGGCAGCCGTGGACGCATGGCGTCGCGAGCGCACCGTTCCGATGGGATCAGTGAAGGCCATGGGCGCAGCGGTGATTGCCCAGTTCGAAGCGCTAAGTGCAGCGCACCTCGCTCCATATTCTGCCGAAGGAGTTGGCAGGAGTGCCGCGAGCGAACATCGAATTCCTGGCCATCAAGGACGCGTGGTTCTCCGGCTCGATGAACTACGTCGGCCGGGCGCGCAACGCCGACGGCAGTCCGCAGTACGAGGCGACATACGAAATCAATGCCTCGCTGCAAATTTCGTTTCCCGAGTTCCAGCAGTTGGTGAGCCACGAGGTCGTGCCGGGGCATGTGACGACGTTCGCGTATCTCCAGAACCTGTATGCACGCGGTCTGGCGGGTTTCGAGACTACCGTGCTCACCATGAATACGCGGTCGGCGACGTTGTTCGAAGGGATTGCCAACAACGCCATTCTCATCGCGCACGGCGTGACGGAGATCGAGCAGTTGCCCGACGAAGACATGCAGATCGGAGTGCTGCTGGCGCTGCTGCAGGACGACGCCAAGAACCAGTCGTCGTACCTGACCTGGGGCGAAGGAAAGCCCAAGGAGCGAAGTCGCGACGCACCCTCCGGCGCGATTTCCTGGTCAGCGATGAGCGCGCCGACAAACTGTCAGGCGCCTGGGGACGGCATCCGCTGTTGGGGCGGATGTATCTGCCGGCGTATCGCGCGGGCACGTTGAAGGTGGCGCAGTTGCGCACGAAGTATTCGCCGGAGAAAGTTCTGCCCGCGATCTACGGCTGCAACGGACTCGTAGACATCGAGACCGTGGACGCAGTGCTGGAAGGGAAGTAGCTAGTTTAACTTGCGTTCGAGTTCGGCCCAGCGGGCGTAAAGTTCGTCCACGATGCGTTGCGCTTCGTCGTATTCGGCATGGGCGGCCAGAATGCGCTCGTGGTCACTGACGATGGCGGGGTCTCCCATCGCCGCCTGTTTTGCGGCCAAAACCGCTTCCGCGTCTGCCACCCGCTGCTCGATGGCGGCGTGCTCGCGGGCTTCCAGATACGAGAGCTTCTTCTTCAGCTGAGCCGCAGCGGGCTGCTGTTTCGACATCCGAGTGCTCGATCCCGGGCGTTTTGCCGCCTCAATTTGCTCTGCCTGCCAGAGTTCCCACTGCGAATAGTCCGCGAAACGGCCAATCTTTCCCAGACCGTCCAGGCCAAGCACCACGTTGGAAACGCGATCGAGCATATAGCGGTCATGCGTGACCAGCACCAGCGCGCCGCGATATTCCAGCAAACTCTCTTCCAGGATCTCGAGTGTTGGAATGTCGAGATCGTTCGTCGGCTCGTCGAGCAGCAGCACATCGGCGGGCTGCAGCATGAGCCGGGCGATGAGAACGCGGGCGCGCTCTCCCCCGGAGAGGTTGGCGACTGGCTGGTTGAGCTGCTCACTACTGAAGAGGAACCGCGCGGCCCACGACGCGACGTGGATGACGCGGTCCTGATAAACGACAGAATCGCTTTCGGGAGCAAGGGCGCGGCGCAATGTGTCGCTCGAATCCAGTTCGCGGTTCTGGTCGAAATAAACAATCTGCAACAAGTCGGCGCGGCGGAGCGTTCCGCTGGTGGGAGCGAGTTCGCCTTGCAGCAGACGCAGCAGCGTGGACTTGCCGCTGCCGTTAGGGCCTACGAGTCCTACGCGCATTCCTGCCGTGATCGCGAAATCGAGGTCCGAGAACAGTGGACGTTCCGCATAGGAATAGCTGACACCTTGCAGCTCAATCAGCCGCTTCGTCTGCCGCTCGGTGGCCGAGAAGTCAATACCGGTGCTGCCGGTGCGAGTGCGAACGTTCAGGTCGGCCAACTCTCCCATCAGCTCGTGCGCCTTGCCGATGCGCGCCTTCGATTTGCGGGTCCGTGCCTTGGCCCCGCGGCGCAGCCATGCGATCTCATTCTTGACCAGGTTCTCCAGCGCCTCCTGCCGCTTGCCCTGAGCATGCAGGAATTCTTCTTTCTTCTCCAGAAAGGTCGGTGTAGCTGCCACTGGTGCGGAGGAATCCGTCGGGATAAACCCGGCTCAGCTCGACCATCTCGTTGGCGACGTTTTCCAGGAAGTAGCGATCGTGGCTGACGATAACGGAAGCAAAAGGCGCGTCCTGCAGCAACTCCTCCAGCCACGCGATGCCAGCTAGGTCGAGATGGTTGGTGGGCTCGTCGAGCAAGAGGATGTCGGGCTGCTGCACCAGCGCCTCCGCGATAGCCAGTCGCTTCCGCCACCCGCCCGACAACGCCGCCGCTTCCTGCTCGAAGTCGTCGAAGCCTGTGCGTCCAAGGGTCTCCCCGGTGCGGGCCTCCCATTCGGATTCGGCGACGTCGGAGCGTTGCAATGCCGCATGAATCACATCGCGGACCGACTGGTCCGGCGGGGAACTGGGACTCCTGCTCGAGGTAGCTGAGACGGGTGCGCTTGCGCAGCGCAACATCGCCGCTGTCAGACGACATCTCACCGGAGAGAATTCGCAGCAGGGTTGATTTTCCCGAGCCATTGGGGCCGATCAATCCAATCCGGTCGCGTTCCTGGATGATGAACGAGATTCCTTCGAAGAGCGGAGCCGCTCCGAAGCGTTTCGACAGGCCCTGGGCATTCAGTATCGGCGGCAAGTACTTGGGGATTCCTTCGGTGTGGTCCTCTTGAGGATAGCAGGAAGCGGTTCATACTCCGGCGGCGCTTGCCTTTTGTTGTGGCCCTACAGTATGTTCGAGAATGACCGTTTATGGTCGAATGCGAAAGCTGGAACCATTTTGAGCTGCTTCGGCGTGTCTTGTATGGTGGCAGTGCCGGCTGGAACCACCTTCTTCGTTCGTAAGCCCGCGGCGAAAGACGAAAGGACTCGATGACCACCGAGCTGCGCAGCAGCCGATTCAGCCCCAGCCTCTGGGTTCCGACACTCTATTTTGCCGAGGGACTGCCCTTTTACGCCGTCAACATGATGGCGCTGATTTTCTATTCGCGCATGGGCGTGTCGAACATGACGATCACGGCCACCGTGAGCCTGCTCGGCCTCCCATGGTCGCTGAAGCCGTTATGGAGTCCGTTCCTCGAGATGTATAAGACGAAGAAGTTTTTCGTCGTGCTCATGGAGTTTGGCGGCGGGCTGTGCCTGGGTTTGCTGGCGCTGTGCCTGCCGCTGCCCGGCTATTTTCGCTACAGCGTGGCCCTGCTCGCCGTGATTGCATTCTGTTCGTCCACCCACGACATCGCGGCCGACGGCCTCTACATTGCCAGCTTGAGCTCCCGGCAGCAGGCGGAGTACGCAGGATGGCAGGGAGGCTTCTACAACATTGCGCGATTCGTTTCGCAGGGCGGCTTGCTGATCCTCGCCGGCTACCTCGAGAATCGCATGCCGGTCGTGCGCGCGTGGATGATTATCTTCGGCGCAGTGGGGCTCACCATGATTGTGGTCAGCCTCTTTCACTCGCGCGTCCTGCCCGCGGGCGGCGAAGAACGTCACTCGCGCAATCTTCACGACATGCTCGCCACCTTCTGGGACGTGGTGGTCACTTTTTTCAAGAAACCGCACATCTGGTTCCTTCTCCTGTTCGTATTTCTCTACCGCGCGGGGGAGGGCCAGGTTGTGAAGGTTGGGCCGCTGTTCCTCAAGGCCGCGCGGGCCGACGGCGGCATCGGGCTGACGACCGCGCAGTTTGGCACGATCTACGGCACGTTCGGAACGGCGGCGTTCATTGTGGGCAGCGTTTTGGGCGGATACTTTGCCGCATGGCTGGGACTGAAGCGTGCGCTGCTGCCGCTCATCCTGGTGATGAATCTGCCTATGCTGACTTACTTCTACCTCAGCACCGCGATGCCCACCAGTCACGTGTCGATCGCGCTGGCGATGTCGCTGGAGATGTTCGGCTATGGCTTCGGTTTCGTGGGCGTCATGCTGTTGATGATGCAGGAAATCGCGCCCGGCAAGTATCAAACCGCCCACTACGCCTTTGCCAACTCGCTGATGAACCTCGGACTGGTCTTGCCCGGTGCCATCAGCGGATGGGTGCAGATGAAAATCGGTTATCAACACTTTTTCTTGTGGGTCTTGATTTCCGCGATTCCGGCGATGGTTTTGGCGCGGTTTGTGCCCATACACAGGCCGAGGCCCGCAGCGGCCGACGTCGAGCTGGCGCAGTAACGAAGGGAGCGGCAACGGTAGTTATGACGAACGAGAGCGAGGCGGGCGAAAAGTTGCTGAAGGCAGCGATCCTGTCGGCAGGCCAAGCGGCCAATACTGCGGCGGGCGAGCCGCTGGTGCTGGCGAAGCTCGGCGAACGGACCGTGCTGCAATACGTGGTTCAGAATGCGCTGCAGGTGGTCGCGCCGGGCGATGTTTACGTGGTGGTGGGCTACCGGCAGCAGGAGGTGCGCGACCAGCTTGGCCCCAAGTTCCACTACGTCGAGCAGGAGCAGCCGCGTGGTACGGGCGACGCCGTGCGCCGCGTGTGCGAGTCGATTCCAGAGTTCGACGGCAACCTGCTTATCTTGTACGGCGACACGCCGCTCTTTCGGCCCGCGTCAATTCTCGGATTGCTGAACCGCCATCGACTGAAGCAGGCCCACCTCACGCTGCTCACGGCGGTTGTGGACAGGCCCTTGCCGTATGGGCGAATTATTCGCGATGCCGGTGGCCAGATCATCGACATTATCGAGAACACGGAAGCCTCACCCGAGGTACGGACGATTCGCGAGATCAATGTCGGCGCTTACGTGGTGAATGCGAGGGTGATTGCCAACGCGCTGCAGAGTCTGTCGCCGTCGCCGGTCGATGGAGATTATCGCCTGACCGATTGCGTGCACCAGTTGATCCGTTCCGGACTCAAGGTTGAGAGCTACCAGCTCTACGACCAGGACGAAGTACAGGGCATCAACTCCGACGCCGACTTCGAGCGCGCGGAATTCATCTTGCAGAAGCGCCTGTACCGCCCACGTCGGCAGGAAGAGCAGAACCTCATCGCCTTCGGCACCGGCGGCTGGCGGGCGCTCATCGGCGAAGGCTTCACCTTACACAATGTGCGGCGCTTGTCGCAGGCGCTGAGCAACGGAATCACCCGGCGCTCGGTCGAGAAACGTGGTGTCATCATCGGCTACGACCGGCGATTTTTGTCGCAGCAGGCGGCCGAGGCCTCCGCGGAGGTATTCGCGGGCAACGACATTCCGGCGATCTTGCAGTCCGAAGACGCGCCCACGCCGCTAATTACGTATGCGACGGCAATCCAGGGCTCGGCGTATGGTCTGATGTTTACCGCCAGCCACAATCCTCCCGAGTGGAACGGGCTCAAGGTGTTCAACGGTGACGGTTCGCTTCTTCTCGACGATGAAACACGCCAGATCGAGGTCGAGGCCAACGCGCTCGGCGAAAAAGACGTCATCAAGCTGGAACTGGACTTGGCCCTGGAAGCCGGGATCGTCGAGAAGCGCGATTACACGAATCAATATGTGGACGCCGTTGAAAAGCTGATCGACCTCAACAAGATTCGCGAGGCGGGGCTACGGGTCATCGTTGATCCGATGTATGGCGTGGGCCAACTCACGCTGGGCACGGTGCTGACTGAAGCGCGCTGCCGCGTGACCTTCATCCACGAGCGCCACAACCCGCTCTTTGGCGGACGCTCACCGGCGCCCAACGAAGATGCGCTGCGCCTACTGAGCTCCGAGATGCAGGAAGGGAACTACGACCTCGGCCTGGCGATGGACGGCGATGCCGACCGCGTAGCTTTGCTGGATGAGCGCGGACGCTACATCTCGATCAATGACGTGCTGCTGCTGCTCTATTGGTACCTGCATGAGGTCCGCGGCGAGCGCGGCGGCGTGGTGCGCAATCTTTCGACTTCTCATCTGCTTGAACCGACTAGCGAAGAAGCTGGGCGAGCAGTGCTACGAGACTCCCGTCGGCTTCAAGCACATCGTCTCCACCATGCTTGAGCACAACGCGGTGCTGGGCGGCGAGTCCTCAGGCGGACTCACGATTCGCGGCCACATCCTCGGGAAAGACGGCATCTTCGCCTGCGCCCTGGTAGTAGAGATGCTGGCCATGACGGAGCAAAAAGTTTCCGAACTACTGGAGCGCGTCTACGGGCTCACCGGCCGCCTGTACTTCGTGGAAGAGAGTCTCCCGGCAACACCCGAGATGCGGATCGCCGTGCCCAAGCGCATGCAGGAAGCTCCGAGCAGCCACGTCGGTCAGTACAAAGTGGTCAGCATCTCGCACATGGACGGCACCAAGCTGCTGCTGGAAAACGATAACTGGGCGTTGCTGCGCTTCTCCGGCACCGAGCCGGTGCTGCGGTTGACCGTGGAGGCCGACGCACCTGAGAAGGCGAAAGAACTGTTGCAGTGGCTGCGCCAATTCGTCACCGCTGAAACCGGCAAATGAGACTGGCCGCTCTGCGGCTACTCACGCCAGCGGGACAGGCAAAGAAGGAATAGCGAAAAGCGAACAGCGAAAAGCGGAGGGTCGTTTGCGATACGGCTATTTTGACAATGCGAATCGGGAATACGTCATCGATCGGGTCGATGTGCCCGTCTCCTGGACGAACTATCTGGGCGTGCGCGACCTGTGCACCGTGATCTCGCACAACGCAGGCGGCTATTCCTTCTACAAGAACGCCGAGCACCAGCGGATTACGCGCTTCCGCCAGAACGGCGTGCCGCTTGACCGCCCCGGCCATTACGTCTACCTTCGCGACGACGAGACGGGCGAGTATTGGTCAATCTCGTGGCAGCCGGTCGGCAAAGACTCTGAAGAGCGCGAACTACGAGTGCCGCCACGGGCTGTCGTACTCGAAGTTCTCGTGCGACTACAACGGCATCCAGGCCGAGCAGACGCTGTTCATCCCCATCGAAGACGACGTCGAGCTGTGGGACGTGCGCATCAAGCAACACCGGCGGAAAGCCGCGCAACTTGAGCGTTTTCTCCTACGTCGAGTTCTCCTTCCACCACATCGAGATCGACAACCAGAACCTGCAAATGAGCTTGTACGCCGCGGGCTCCAGCTACGGCGACGGCGTCATCGAGTACGACTTCTTCTACGAGCCCGAAACATTTCACTACATGACCGCGAGCTTTGAGCCCGGACAGCTACGACTGCCTGCGCGACAAATTCCTCGGCAGCTACCGCACGGAAACAAATCCTCTGGCGGTAGAGCATGGCGAATGTCACGGCTCATCGGAACTCGGCGGCAACCATTGCGGCGCACTGCACAAGCGGCTGACGGTTGCTCCCGGACGAAGAAACGCGGCTGACCTTCATGCTGGGAGTGGGTAATCGCGCTGTGGGCAAGCAGATCAAGGCGAAATACTCGAACTTCGCGACAGTGGATTCGGCCTTCGCGGCCCTGCGCGAGTACTGGTCGAAGAAGCTGGCTGTGTTCCAGTGCAAGACGCCCAACGCAGGCCTCGACACCATGACCAACATCTGGACCCTCTATCAGGCTGAGACTTGCGTGGTCTGGTCGCGCTTCGCCTCGTTCATTGAAGTCGGCGGACGCACTGGTCTGGGCTATCGCGACACCTCGCAGGACGTGATGAGCGTGGTGCACACCAATCCTGCGAAAGTGCCGTCAGCGCATCATCGAACTGCTCAACGGACAGGTGAGCGCCGGCTACGGCTTGCACCTGTTCGATCCCGACTGGTTCGATCCCGAGAAACAGAAGAAGCCCGCGTTCAAGTCACCGACCATTGCCCACGCTCCAGACCGCAAGCAGATGATCCACGGCCTCGAGCACACCTGCTCAGACGATGCGCTGTGGCAGGTTGTAACTATTTGCGAATACGTGAAAGAGACCGGTGAACTTGAGCTGTTCGATGAGGTCGTTCCCTTTGCCGACGAAGGCGAAGCCACAGTTTACGAGCACCTGAAGCGCGCCCTCGACTTCTCGGCCCAGCAGGTCGGCGCGACCGGTATCTGTAAGGGACTCCGCGCCGACTGGAACGACTGCCTCAATCTCGGCGGCGGTGAGAGCGCCATGGTGTCGTTCATGCACCACTGGGCGCTGCGAGCGTTTGTCGAGGCGGCACGGCACCTCGGCCGCAACGAAGATGCCGCGAACTACTCCGCCATGGCCGATAAGGTAAGAGCAGCTTGCGAGCGCGAATTGTGGGACGGCGAGTGGTACCTGCGCGGTATTACGGCCAAGGGCCTCAAGGTCGGAAGCCACGAGAACGAAGAAGGCAAGGTATTCATCGAGAGCAACACCTGGGCGGTTGTGTCGGATGCAGCATCGCCGGAGCGCGGTCGCTCCGCGATGGACGCTGTGGACAAGTACCTTTATTCCGACTTCGGCATTCATCTCCTCTGGCCGGCCTTCTCCAAGCCCAACGACGACATCGGCTTCGTCGGCCGTGTGTACAAGGGCATCAAGGAAAATGCGGCCATCTTCAGCCATCCCAATCCCTGGGCGGTCATCGCCGAATGCAAGCTGGGCCGGGGCGCGCGGGCGATGAAGTTCTACAACTCGCTGCTTCCGTACAACCAGAACGACAAAATAGAAGTACGCGAAGCCGAGCCCTATTCTTATTGCCAGTTCGTGATGGGTAAAGACCACACTGCCTTTGGCCGGGCTCGCCATCCCTGGCTCACGGGCAGCGGCGGCTGGAACTACACCGCCGTAACTCGCTGGATCCTGGGAGTGCAGCTCACGTTCGATGGATTGGTCATCGACCCCTGCGTTCCCGCCGACTGGAAGCACTTCGAGATAACGCGACAGTGGCGTGGAGCCACCTACCACATTGTGGTAGAGAACCCGGACGGCGTGGAGAAAGGCGTGAAGTCCGTAAAGCTGAACGGGACGCCCGCGACCATGCCGATTGCCGCCCAGCCAGCAGGCTCCATGAATGACATCATCGTGACGATGGGCTAGGCGCAACCCTGTTACTGCACGAACTTCTGGAAGATGCGGGTGAACTCCCAGTCCTTCTGCGGGATGCCGCTGCACAGCGGCGAGACCGTCGCCGAGCACGATCCGTTATCGCGTCCAATGGACCAGAAGGAAAGCAGCGCTATCTTCTCGGTATTGGCCAGCGCGTAGTTCACTACCACCTGCGCGTCGTCCAGGGTAAACGTCTCGCCTGGCGAATCCTGCACCCCTATCATGGGCGTGATGCCAATCATCGAGTTCATTCCCAGCGACTTCAATTGCGCCATTGCACCTCCAGCGGCCGATGTCGCGTTCGGCCCCATCGCTCCAGTCAGTACAGGCTTGCCGTAGTCCATGGTCATGAGGTTCACCACGGCTACAGGCGTGCCGAACTTCACAGCGCTCTTCAGCACGTTAACCGAAAGGTCGGTCAGCCCTGCCGGCGTCGCGGGCAGCGTGAAGTTGAGCTGCAGGCCGGGATTGGCGGCGGCCAGCGCGGTCAGCGCCTGGCTGCGACGGTCGATCGACACAGGGTCTTCGATGGCGGTATGTTCTATGTCCAGGTCGAGCACCTTCACCTTGTACTTGTCCACGACCGCCTGGTACGCAGCCTGCAGACCGGCGACGTCCTTGCACGTTTGCGCGAGTTCCAGTCCGTCGTAACCGCCGAAAGCGATAAACACATCGCTGCCCCGACCGCGAATCTTCGTGATCCCGGCAGCGACCAGGGTGTCGGACTGCACCGGCGACCCGCCCAGCCACGTGGGGTTGCAGCCGTCTCCCGAAACCACAAATGCCAGCGTGAACTGTTTGACGTCGGTGTGCGCCTGGATCCAGTCCAGACGGTCCGCCATCTTGCTCATGTCCACATAGGGGGCGAAGCTGCGAGAGGTCTGCGCGGATGCCGCCACAGCACAGAGAATCAGCAAGAAAACGATGGTGCGACAAAGACTGCGGGTCATGAGCGCTCCTGGCAAACCCTTTACGCTAGCAGAAGCGCGGAGACCGCTCAATCGATGGCGAGGTGCAGCTCGCCCGACGCCGGATCGATCCTGGCTGAAATCGCTGTGAAGTCGTTCACAATCCAATCGGCCCCGGCGGCCAGCAAGGCCTCATCGCTGTCGGTTGAGCGCAACGCCACGACGCGCGCGCCGGCGGCTTTCGCCGAACGTACCCCGGCAGGCGCATCTTCGAAGGCGATGCAGTCGGCAGCTACAAAACCAAGAGCGTTGGCGCCCTTGAGATAAGGCTCGGGGTGCGGCTTGCCGTTACTGATGTCGCTGGACGTAATCATCCGCGGCGGAGCGTGCAGTCCGGCCGCCCCCAGCCGTGCCATCGCCAGCGGAAGAGTGCACGAAGTGACGACAGTCCATCGCTCCGGAGGCAGCGATGCGAGCAGCTCCACGATGCCCGGCAGGGGAACCACGCCTTCGGTATCGTCAATCTCTCTCTGCTCCAGATCGCGATTCAGCGCTGCGTGGTCGCCGTCGGGCAGCAATTCGCGAATCGACTCGAGACTCGGTCGGCCATGGGCTTCACGCGCGGTCTTCTCCGGCTCAAACCCGTGCTCAAGGCCCATTTTTCCCAGATGCGGGTGATCACCGGGGTGGAATCAACCAGAACGCCATCGAGATCGAAGAGCAGGGCACGGGCCGTAAGAAGCATCTGCTCATGATAACGTACCGGATGCGAAAGTCGCCGGCCCGCAAGAACCCGGTTGACATTCGCCACAAGGTTCAATAGCGTTGTCGTGTACGTACACGATAAGGGCTTGCAGCATATCGATTCGCAACGGTTGAGGAAGTCCTGATGACCCAGATTGCAGCACTGTTTGTCGCCGATCGCCTGGTCCACCTGGCCGGGGTTGACGTCGTAATCATCGCGTTTTACTTCGCCCTGGTGCTGGCCATCGGCTGGTATCTCAAAGGCCAGTCGGGCACCGGCGAAGACTTCTTCATGGCGGGTCGCGAGATGACCGCCTGGATCGCTGGCCTCAGCTTCCTCTCGGCCAACCTCGGCTCGCTCGAGCTCATGGGCTGGGCCGCTGCGGCCTACCAGTACGGAATCCTGGCCACCCACTGGTACTGGATCGGCGCCATCCCCGCGATGCTCTTCCTCGCCCTCGTGATGATGCCGTTCTACTACATCTCCAAGACCCACTCGGTGCCGGGCTACCTCAAGCTGCGCTTCGGAGAATCGTCGCGCACCCTCGCGTCCGTGTCATTCGCCTTCATGACCGTGCTGATGAGCGGCATCAACATGTATTCCATGGCGCTCGTGATGAAGGTCGTGCTGGGCTGGGACATCAACTTCAGCATCTGGGTATCGTCGATCACCGTCGCGGTCTATGTCGCGCTCGGCGGCTTGCGCTCGGCCATCTTTAACGAAGTCTTGCAGTTCATCCTCATCTGGGCTGGAGCGCTGGTCATCCCGGTCATGGGACTCATCGAGGCCGGCGGCTGGACCAATCTCAAGGCCGAAATCGCAGTTCGCGCTTCGTCCGAGTACACGCACCTCTGGTCCACCCTCGGCTCGTTCAAAGACAACCCGATGGGCATCCATTGGACGGGCATCGTCCTCGGCCTCGGCTTCGTCATCTCCTTCGGCTACTGGACCACCGACTTCCTCGTCGTCCAGCGCGTGCTCTCGGCGAAAGACCTGCGCTCGGCCAAAATGGCCCCGATCATCGGCGCGGCATTCAAGATGTTCGTGCCCATCATCGTCATCCTGCCGGGATTGATCGCCCTGGCGGTGCTGCCGCAGAAGTTGGTCGGCGAGGGCGCAGCCATCGCATCCGGTGGACACAGTTACAACGAAGTGCTGCCCCTGATGCTCGCGCGCTATGCCGGCCCTGGTTTACTGGGATTAGGCATCACCGCCCTGATCGCCGGCTTCATGTCCGGCATGGCCGGCAACGTCAGCGCCTTCACTACCGTGTGGACTTACGACATCTACCGCGCCCTGATCAAGAAAGACGCCAGCGACGAACACTACGTCACCATGGGCCGCTGGACGACCATCGTCGGCGTGCTGATTTCGGTAGGCACAGCCTACCTTGTGATGTCGTTCCTCAGCATCATGGATTACGTCCAGGCTCTGTTCAGCTTCTTCATCGCTCCGCTGTTCGGTACCGTGGTGCTGGGCATGTTGTGGAAGCGCTGCTCTCCCAAAGGCGGCTTCTGGGGCTTGCTGGCAGGGACGGTCTCATCGATCAGCATGTGGGCCTGGGTCAAGATCGATCCCACCGCGCTGCGCTACGTGGCTTTGTCGCCCGACGCAAAGGACATGGCCGAAAACATGTATCGCGCACTATGGTCCTGGATTGTCTGCGTCGTGGTGACGGTCGTGGTGAGTCTGCTCACCAAGCCGAAACCCGATGCCGAACTGGTGGGCCTCGTGTACGGCGTCACGCCAATCCCTCACGAGGGCGACGTCGCGCTTTGGGAGCGGCCTATCTTCTGGGCGGTCATAGTGGCGGTGGTCTTCGTCGTACTCAATATCTGGATGTGGTAAGGAGCGATCATGCGAAAAGGTGGCGGCATTTCAATCTGGTTCTTTGTGGGCGTCTCGCTCCTGGTGAATGGCGTGCTGATTCTCGGCGCGGGCGTGTGGGAGTTGTATTATCCTCCGGCCAACCCGGTGGTGTTGTTCCGCCTCCACGCCAACCTGTGGTGGGGAGCGGTGCTGCTCGTGCTGGGCATTTTGTACAGCCTGAAGTTCTCGCCGCGCCGGGCGTCGTCATAAACCCTGGCATCAGCAGTTCGGCAGTGCCGGGAGTTATACTGCGCAATCGGAGACCCTATGAAATCAATCTTGTTTTTTCTGGTGTTACTGGCAATGACGATACCGGTGTTCGGCAAAGTTACGAAGCAGGCGGCGGGCACGGCCAACGGCAAGCCGGTCGATCTTTACACGCTGCAAGACGGCAAGCTCACGGTCCGGATCCTTACCTACGGCGGCATCGTGCAGTCCATCGAGGCCCCCGACCGCAACGGCAAGACGGTCGATATCGTCCAGGGTTTTGACGGCCTCGACGGCTACGTCACCACCGGCAACAAGCCTTACATGGGCGCCATCATCGGGCGCTATGCCAACCGCTTGGCAGGCGGCAGCTTCAAACTCGACGGCAAGACCTACAACGTCCCTAAGAACGACGGCAGCAACGCCCTGCATGGCGGCATTGACGGTTTCAACAAGAAAGTCTGGTCCGCCAAAGAAATCAAGGACGGCATCGAACTCACGTACGTCAGCCCGGCTGGCCAGGAGGGTTTCCCCGGGACCTTGACCACCACCGTGCGCTATACCCTCGTCGGCAATGAACTTCGCATCGAGTATTCCGCGACCACCGATGCCGACACCGTGCTCAACCTCACCAACCACTCTTACTTCAACCTCAAGGGGCAGGGCAATGGCGACATCCTCGCGCACGAACTCAAGCTCTACGCCCACCGCTACACCCCGGTCGACAAGAACCTGATTCCCACCGGCGAGCTAGCCCCGGTAGCGGGCACGCCATTCGATTTCCTCAAGCTCACCGCGATCGGCCAGCGGATCGATGCCGACAATGAGCAGCTCAAGCTCGCCCGTGGTTACGACCAGAACTGGGTGCTTGATAGCGGCGGCAAGAAGGTCGAACTCGCCGCCGAAGCTTACGAGCCCACTACCGGACGCGTGCTCGAAGTCCTCACCGACCAGCCCGGCATTCAGTTCTACACCGGCAACTTTCTCGACGGCACCGTCACCGGAACCGCCGGAAAGGTTTACCAGAAGCGTTACGCCTTCTGCCTAGAGACCCAGCACTTTCCCGACTCGCCTAACCATCCGGCATTCCCGACAACGGAGTTGAAGCCCGGACAGACCTTCCACTCCACCACGATTTACCGCTTCTCCGCGAGATAGCGATTCACCGTACTCGCGCCGCCCAAGGTTGCCCCACGGGCACCTTTGGGCGGCGGAGTACCTCTTTCGCTACCCTATTCACTCAACTGATACATCCCCCTCATTTACCGACTTTTAACAGTGCAAAATCCGTCACTTCGGGGATACTAAATAGTAAGCAAGCGGAGTGGATGGCAGCTTGCCTATGGGGAGCCCTGATGGCGGATTTGGCCAAATCGCTGTTTTCTGACGTCTTCGGCGGCGTTCGCGGAGTGGAAGATTTCCACACGCGATTCACAGGCGAACGCGTTCATGTAGCGGCAGTTTGCTATCGGCTGAAAGATGACGAGCCGGAGTTTCTGCTGGTCCGCACCCGCAGTGGCCGCTGGACCTTCCCCAAGGGAGGGGTTGACGACGATGCTACCCATGCCGATGCCGCCGCCCGCGAGGCCTACGAAGAAGCCGGCGTTAAGGGACGCATCGAGCATGAGCCCTTCCACTGGTACTTTCACTCCAAGCGCGAGCGCTTCCGCTCCGGCCGCGACGTTGTGACCGTGCAGGCCCACCTGTGCGAAGTCGAGCGCCTGGTCGAACCCAAAGAGGGCCACCGCACTCCCACATGGTTCAAGGCCGACAAAGCCCGCCGCCGCCTCCGCGAGAACCGCTCCGCCGAATTGGCCGACGAAGTCATCGCCGTGGTCGACAGCGCGCTTCAGCGCATCCGCGCTCGTTCCCGCCGCGTCGCCTGAACCTCTGCATCTTGGCGATGGTCTGATAGGGGCGCACCGTTACAGTGCGCCGAACAGCGTTGAAAACAGGTGGGGCTTTAGCCCCGGGCTTCTTATCCGCCCGCACCCTCCAAATCTTTACTGGAAAGCTACTTTCACCCTCCGGCTCGATACAATGACGCTCGGAACAATCTCGTGCATTTCAAGGAGCGTCATGCGTCATCGCAGGCATCTATTGACTCAGCATTCTGCTAAGTTGCGTTTGCGTCGTCGGCCAGAACCAGATCGGCGTTCAGGTTGGCCGACATCGACAAGAAGGCCGACCCCTGCACCGACTTCTTCGAGTACTCCAACGGTGCATGGCGCGCCAGCAACCCCATTCCGGCATCGATGGACCGCTGGAGCCGCCGCTGGCAGGCGGGCGAAACCAACAAGGAGAAACTGCGCAGCATCCTCGACGATGCCGCCGCCAAGACCGACCAGCCCAAGGGAAGCGTCAACCAGTTGATCGGCGACTTCTACGCCGCCTGCATGGATACCTCGGCGGTCGACAAAGCCGGAGCCAAGCCGCTACAGCCCCGGCTGGCCGAGATTGACTCCCTCAAAGACTCAGTCAGGTGTGCAAAAGATGATCGGCACTCTGCAGGACGAAGGCATTGCGGCTCCGTTTGTGCTGAATCCGACGTCCGACCCGCATGACCCGACACGAGTCATCGCCGACATCGGCGCGGGCGGACTCGGCCTGCCCGATCGCGACTACTACCTCAAGCCCGAGGAGCGCTTCCAGAAAGCGCGCGCCGAATATCTCGTCCACGTGGCCAACATGTTCAAGCTCGCCGGCTACAACGATGCCGACGCCAAGAATTCGGCCACTTCGGTCATGCAATTCGAAACCGAACTTGCCAAGGCCTCGCTCGACAACGTTACCCTTCGCGATCCCCAGGCCATCGACCACAAAACCACCTTCGCCGAACTGCAGAAGATGACCCCCAAGTTCGACTGGACGGGGTTCTTCGACCAATCGAAGCTACCCACGATCCCCCTAAACGTGGAGGAGCCGAAATTCATGGCGGAGTTCAATAACCTCCTCGCCTCGGCCTCGCTGGCCGACTGGAAGACGTACCTGAAGTGGCATGTCATCCACGAGTCCGCCCCGTATCTCTCGCAGCCTTTCGTAGACGAGAACTTCAACTTCTACCAGAAGCAACTGGCCGGCCTCAGCGAAATCAAGCCGCGCTGGAAGCGTTGCGCCACCGCTACCGACGACTACCTCGGCGAGGCCGTTGGTCAGGAGTACGTCGCCCGCTACTTCCCGCCCGCCGCCAAGGCCCGCGCCAAAGAGATGATCGTGAACATCGTTGCCGCCATGAGCGAGACGGTCAACCAGCTTGACTGGATGTCGCCCGAAACCAAGAAGAAGGCACAGGAAAAGATCTCGACCATCGACATCAAGGTCGGCTATCCCGACAAGTGGAAGGACTACAGTCACCTCAACATCACCCGCAGCGACTACTACGGTGACGTCGCGGCAGCTTCCCGCTTCGTTGTGGCTGACAACCTCTCCACCATCGGCAAGCCGGTCGACCGCGGACGCTGGGGCATGACGCCGCCGACTTCCAACGCTTACTACAATCCTCTGAAGAATGAAATCGTGTTCCCAGCGGGCATTCTGCAGCCGCCGGCGTTTGACATGAATGCCACCGATGCCGTGAACTACGGAGCCATCGGCGTGGTCATCGGCCACGAGATCAGCCACGGCTTCGACGACGAGGGCGCCCAGTTCGACGCCGAAGGACGCCTCAACAACTGGTGGACCGCCGACGATCTCAAGCAATTCCAAGCCAAGACGGCCTGCGTGGCGAAGCAGTTTGATGGCTATTTCATTGAGCCCGGCGTCCACCACAACGGCAAGCTGGTGCTGGGCGAATCTATCGGAGACCTGGCGGGGATGAAGATCTCCTACCTGGCATATCACAATTCTCTCAAGGGCAAGCCTCCGGCTCCCACGATTGACGGCTTCACCCCCGACGAGCAGTTCTTCATCGCCTGGGGACAGTTCCGTGGCGACGAGACCCGCATCGAGTCCCAGCGCCTAATGGTCCAGGGCGACCCGCATCCCGTTGCCAAGTTCCGCGTGATCGGGCCGCTGTCCAACTTCCCGCCCTTCCAGAAGACGTTCGGCTGCAAAGCGGGAAGCCCGATGGTGCGCGCCGCTTCGGAGCAGTGCGTCGTCTGGTAGACTGTCCGCTGGTACTGAACGAGCGCGGCATTAGACAGGCAGCTGAAAGACTCGGTTTCGTCCCGTCTTGCGTCAGGGCACGACTTCAGTCGTGCCGATAAGCCGCTTATTTTCGACCCGCCGAGCGGTCCCGCCACGCGGGACCGCGAGGCTTAATCACTTGCGATTTTTTCCGCAGCCTCTCGCTCGAGCCTGCTCCTGCGGCATCCGGAGACGGCCATTACGGCTCGGGAGTCGCCGCGTCAACCACTGCCGGTTCCGTGTGCTTCATATAGCTGGGCCACAGAAACCGCCCCGGCGACTTGAGCCCGTCGCGAACTAGCGCGCGCAGGATCGCCCACTGTTCGCGCCCGCTGACGTCATAGGCCCGCAGCCCGACATACGCCGCGATACTAAAGCTCACAAACAGGTTCAGGACGAAGATGACGCCGATTCCCGCCACGGCGGCATAGAACCAGTTGCGCCCCATGCTCCGCGCCCCGAAATGCGCCACCGCCAGCGCCAGCGTTCCGGTGGAGAGCGTCACATGCCGAACGTCGATCGGCAGTCCGAAGAATTTCCCAATCACGGGAGCGAACCCTAGCAGATACCCGAGCACAATGCTGGTGCTCCAGCCTCCCAGGTTGCGGTTCAAGACCCGCGAAACTTTCTTCATCCGTCCCTGACCGATCCTCAGGCCGAGCGGGTGCTGCGCCACAGCGTCGGTCAGCCGGTAGTACACCGCGAAGTTCTCGAACCAGCCGCCTGCCAGCGCCGCCATCCATAGAATGACGCCGGTCTCGATGGCAAACAGCGCTGTGCCCGATGAGGTCGGATTCAACGTCTCATAGACATGGGTAGCAGTCTCGTGGGCCAGGTACGACTCCGAGAACACCAGCAACCACAAGCGTTCGAAAAACAGCGCTCCGATCCCCACTGCAAATACATTCCCCAGCGCCGCCGCCAACTGGGTGCTGGTGATGCGTGACACGAAGTCCGCAAGCTTGTGTTCGCGCTCCACGCCGCGGCTCTCGCGAATGATTCCGGCGAACGTTGCCGCGGTCGCCGCTGGCTGCTTGGTGGCCAACACCAACCCGAGAATCTGCAGAAAGATGAAGCTGACGGCGTAATTAGTCCCGGCGGCAAAACCCTCGACAAAAGGCGGCAGGTGAGCGTCGTACACGCGGAGCTTCACCGCAGCTGTGATCACCGTGAGCAGCCCGCCCCCCAACGCGGCGGCCCACATGTGCCAGTATTCCCTGCGATTGTGCGCGATGTAGTGCTCGCCGCTGTGTCCCGTGCGTTCCACCATCTTGCGCGCAATCAGGTTTAGGTTCTCGCTCAGCAGTGAGCGCAGGCTCAGGTCCGTAAGGCGGCCTTCCACCAGTTGCCCCATTAGCCCGTGGACCGCCCTGAGACTCTCATCCCCAGTTTCGGCAGTAAGCACGTCCACAATCGCTTCCATGCGGATCAGGCACGCCGAAATCTTGCGCATGTCGAAGATCAGCTCCACGCTGACCCCGACGTTTTCCATGTGCTGATGCACCTGCACCATGTCCGTGCGGCAGCGGTGCACGAGTCCCCGCCAGCGGGCCAACGCCGCAGCCTGACTCTCGGGATCGGTGGCTTGAATCAACTCTTCCGTAGCGGAGTTGACTTGATAAAACGGCGATTCGGAGATGCTTGAAGTGGAGATGCGCGCGCGGACTTCCGGATTCAGTCCAAGGGAGCTCACGCGCGAGGCCAGTAATCGCAATGCATCCTGCAGTTCCACGCGCTGGTGGTTAGCAACATCATGACCGTCTGGGGCGGCGAGCACGGCGAGCAAACGCTGGAACAGTTCCGGCGGACTGGCCATAAAGCGCTCGACGCTCTTCGCGTTCGGGTACAGCGTGACCACCAGCTTGGCTGTATCGGATTGCTCACGCGCCGAAGGCAGCACCCGCGCCGAGATGCGATGCCCGATCTCCGAAGTGAAGCTATGGTCTGAAGGGATGCCGGCTTCCGAGAACAGCGGCACCGAGTCCATCTCCGAGAGCAGTTCCGCAAAAGCCGATTGGAATTGGCCTCGCGTGTCCGCATCGTTCTCCAGGTATTCAACCAGCCCGGCGAGCCCCGCCATGTCAGCCGCGGAAGCGCCCGACTTGCGCATCCACGCCACCAGCCTGATCAGCGAAGTGGTTCGTTTGCGCAAGGTCTTGGCCTCGCAAAAGTCGTTCACCAGGCGGACCAGTTCGCCGGTGGCTATGTGCGAGGGCGCTTGCGGAGTGATTTGTTCATTTGGCACTCACCCATTCTCCGATAGCCGCGTCACTCTGCCAAGTGCGCGCCGTCAACCGAATGCCGTCGCAGTTTAGAATCACTGTTCCCGGAGTGCCGGAGGACCTCAGTGGCTGACACAAAGTCGAAGTACGCGGCGACCCTTCTGACGTGGGGATCTCTTGCGCTCGCTGCTGCCGAGAGCCTCTGCGTATTTGCGGTCGGATTGAGCGGCTTCCGGGTGCTCCTCGGACTGAGCTCGGTACTTGTGGCCACCGCTGGCGGCCCGGCGCAAGGCTTTCATCGAAGCGCGCTGCGAATTCCATTTCTCGTGGTCGGCACCATCGGAGCGCTCCTCAGCCTGCTTCTGCTTTGGAACGAAGAGAAGATCCGCCGCAACCCCTCAGCTTCCTGGCGTATCCAGCCCCTGACGCCACAGCAACGCCGCCGCCGCTGGCTCCAGTTGGCACTGGCAGTGCTGACGTTGCTGCTGGTCTTCGGCGGAACTAATCACTCACCCCTGGTATCACCACGAGCTATAGCTTTCGCCTCGCAGCTCCAGATGCCGGAATTACGGCCTCCCGCCGGCACTCAGCTCCTGTTGCAACCGCGCGTGCAACCGCTCGCTATAGCCCACAGGAATTTCGAACGTCCGCTCGTCGGCCACCAGCACAAGTATGTTCCGCGTGGAATCGAGCACCGCGGCGCAGTGGCGGCAATGGGCCAGGTGCGTTTCGATCGACTCGCGCAGTTCCAGCGGAACGCTCCCGTCAATGTAATTCGAGATCTGCTGCCAAACGTGCTTGCACTCTAGAACCATGATCCCCTCGCTTGGCGTCGAAATATGCCCCAAAAGCCGCTCCTGCCGGCGTTAAGTTTGGGTGCCAGTTCCTTTTGCATCATCAGCCGCGCGCGCAGCAACCGTGTTTTCACCACGCCCTCGCTGACCCCCAATGTCTCCGCCGTCTCCGCAATGTTGAATTCCTGCACGTCCCTCAGGACCAGCACCTCGCGGTAGATATCCGGGAGCCTCTCCACCGCCCCTCGCAGCAACTCCCGTAGCTCCTTGCGCTCGAGTGCGTCGGACGGCACTTCTCGCCAGTCGGCAATCACCGCCGGAGTGAAATCACCCGACTCCTCCTCTCGCACCTCGTCCACCGATTCGAATTCGATCAGCCGATCGTGACGCAGTCGCCCGCGCGCCTCGTTGAGCGCGATCGAAACCAGCCATGTGCTGAATTTGGCTTCCGCCCGAAACGTGTGCAGGTTCTTCAGCGCCTTCAGAACAGCCTCTTGCGCTACGTCTTCCGCGTCCTGCTCATTCCGCAGCAGGGAATACGCAGCGAAGTACACCGACTTCTCATACGGCCGCACCAGCTCGTGAAATAGCTCCCGCTCACCAGCCAAGGACCCGCGAAATCAGCTCGCGCTCCCGGGATCGCGGGTATCCTGGCGGCACAACCGCGGAATTGGTATCGGGAGTTTTCACGATAGCTAACGCTAGCCGGGAATGCGGGCGTCGGTAATGCAGCCTCTCCACATTCCGATTCCCGATGCCATAAAAAGTTACAGGAGCTGGGCGACCCGGACATCGCCGGAACAGTTTAGCCGCTGACCCAGCGTTTCGGGCTGCGACCGGCGCCGTCCACGAGCATCCAAAGACGAACCACGCGTGCAGTTATACTCGCACTATTCAGCGGGGGAACGGCGGGAGAGCGGGGATGGCGACCGACGCAACGAGCAAGCCGATGACGGAACAGGACCTGCGCGATCTGGGTTTTGGCGCGGTAGTTTCACGCGAAAGCCACCAGCGCCTGCTCAACCGCGACGGCAGCTTCAACGTCGAGCGCACGGGAGTCGGTTTCTGGTCGTCGTTCAGCGCCTACCACGTGATGCTGACGCTGCATTGGTGGCAGTTCTTCGGCATCGTCTCGGGCCTCTACCTGCTCGTGAATGCCGCGTTCGCCGCCGGGTACCTGGCCTGCGGTCCGGGGGCATTGGGCAGCGAAACCGCCGGCATGGAGAACCATACCTATCTGCGCGCGTTCTTCTTCAGCGTTCAGACACTGTCCACCATCGGTTACGGCCATGTGGTCCCGATCGGGACCGCAGCGAATACCCTGGTCACCCTCGAGTCACTGGTTGGCCTCCTGGGCTTTGCCATCGTCACCGGCCTGCTCTTCGCACGCTTTTCCCGTCCCACGGCGAAGATGCTGTTCAGCCGTCACGCCGTTATCAGTCCTTACCAGGACATCACCGCCTTCGAGTTCCGCGTCGCCAATGCCCGCTCCAACCAGCTCATCGAAGTTTCCGCCAAAGTGCTGCTCAGCCGGTTCGAGGAAACCGACGGCCTCCGCACTCGCCGATACTATCCGCTGCAACTGGAGCGTAGCAGCGTAGTTTTCCTTCCGCTCACCTGGACCGTGGTGCATCCCATCGACCCCACCAGCCCGCTTTATGGCGAGACCGAGCAATCGCTGCGTTCAACGCAAACGGAATTCCTGGTGTTACTCAGCGGCTTCGACGAAACTTTTTCCGCAACCGTTCAGACCCGCACGTCATTCGTTCCCAATGAGGTGCTGTGGGGCTTCCGCTTTGCCAACGCTTTTGTTACCGGCAAAGCGAAGCGCGGTAAGGTTGCCGTCGACATGCGACAGTTCGATGCCGTCGATGCCGCGCTGCCGAAGCTCCAGCCTTGATCGTCCGCTGCTGGTCTGACACAATAGCGGGCACCGGGCAAACTTGCTGTCATCTTGAGTCGGTATTCGAGTTTGCCAACCCTGCTGCTGACGCCATAACGTCAGCCGCGCCCAACTAAGAAAGAGGAGAGACTATGGCAGAAACTGCCTTGCAGACTGTGAAAAAAGCGTCCGGCTGGTCCATCGCCCTTGGCGTACTGATGATCCTTGTCGGCATGCTGGCGATCTTGAGCCCCCTTGTGGCGGGAGTCTTCGCGGTGTACATCGTTGCCTGGACGGCAATCATCAATGGCGTCGTGCAACTGGTTTATGGTTTTCGCGCACACGTCGGCGGCAAGATGGTCCTGGAGGTCTTGCTGGGACTGCTCTACATCGCGGCAGGCGTCTTCATCCTGATACATCCGGCCGGCGGCTTGCTGGCGTTGACCCTCGTCATCGCCTGCTTCCTGCTGATCTACGGCGTATTCGCCTTGGTGCTCGCGTTCCAGCTTCGCCCTCACAAGGGCTGGGGATGGGTATTGTTTGACGCCATTCTGACCATCCTGCTGGGCATTCTGATCTGGCGTCACTGGCCGGTCAACAGCGCATGGATTGTCGGCACTCTGTTGGGAATCAGTTTCATTTCTTCGGGCGTGTCGCGCCTCATGCTGTCAATGGCGGTGCGCAAGGTGGCTACCGCAGTGTCGTAATTTCGATCGCGTTCGGCGATTCGGGCCGCGGGCCGGTTGGACCGCGGCCTTTGTTGTTACTGAACCTCCGGAAGCGAGGGCCGCCGCGCCTGGAGTCGCCCTTCGACGCCGTGCGGGATTCCTAAGTGACGCGTATTGCTTCCTGCGCGCCCCCAAACGCCCGCTGATTTAGTAAGCTTGTCGGAGCGACCCTACTAAGTCAGGTGTTGCCGGCATTTACTGCTGAAGAAAAGAGCAGGTTTCGGTATCCCTATGCCTTGCAGTACAAATCGCTTCCGTTCATCGTTCTCCCCAGCTCGCGCAGACTGGCTCATTCTGGCTGCTGCCGGACTGGCACTCTCGTGCTTGGTCGCCTGCAATCGCGGCGCGGCGGAAGGCCCGCAGGGATTTCCGGCCATGCCGGTCAAGGTGCAGCAAGTTGGATCGCACGACCTCGGTGACTCGTCGGAGTACGTCGCCACCATCAAGTCGCGTAACTCGGCCACCCTCATGTCCGATGTCGAAGGTTGGATCGTCTCCATCTCCGTCAAGTCGGGCGACGTCGTGAAGAAGGGGCAGTCCCTCATGGAGATTGATCCCCGCCGGCAGGCGGCAAACGTTTCTAACCTGGAGTCGCAGCGCGCCTCCAAGGTCGCCACCCAGCAGCTCGCCAAACTGCAGTACGACCGCGCCAAAGGATTGTTCAGCTCCGGCGTCATCAGCAAGCAGGATCTCGACTCGGCGCAGTCCGCGTTTGAATCCGCCAACGCCGACGTCAAGTCGCTCGATGCCCAGATTGATCAGCAGAAGGTCCAGCTACGCTACTTCGCGGTTCATTCGCCTGTCGATGGAATCGTCGGTGACATTCCCGTCCATGTCGGCGACCGTGTAACCAACACCACGCCGCTAACCACCGTTGACGAGCGTCGCGGCCTCGAGGTTTACCTTCCCATTTCAGCCGAGCACGCCAAGGACCTGAAACTGGGTGCTCCTGTACAGATCCTTGACGCCGCGGGGAACGTCATCCTGAACACCAAGGTGTATTTCATCTCTCCTCAGGTGGACACAGCTACTCAAACCATTCTTGCCAAGGCTCCGGTGGACCAGGCGGCCGACCGCCTGCGCTCGCTTCAATTGGTAAAGGCACGGATCACCTGGGGCACGCAGCCCGGTATCACCCTTCCGGTGGTCGCCGCAACGCGAGTCAGCGGACAGTTCTTCGCTTTCGTCGTCGAACGCAAGGACGGCAAGGACATCGTGCACCAGGTTCCCGTTACCCTGGGCGAAATCAATGGCAACGATTACCGCGTGATCGCCGGCCTCAAGGCCGGTGACGAGGTGGTCGTCGCCGGCGGACAAAACCTGGCGGACGGTATGCCCGTCAAGATACAGCAGTAGCTCTCCATTTAATTTAATGCGGAAAGGCCTCATCCTTGTTTGCTGATTTCTTTATCAAGCGGCCGGTTTTTTCTACGGTTACCTCGCTTGTCATCGTCATCGCCGGTGCGGTCTGCATTCCTCTGCTTCCCATCGCTCAGTTTCCCGAGTTGTCTCCGCCCACGATTGCCGTCACATCGGTCTACGTCGGCGCCAACGCCCAGGCCGTCGAATCCTCGGTGACCACCATCCTCGAAGAGTCCATCAACGGTGTCGAAGGCATGCGCTACATGACCTCCACCAGCGGCAACGACGGCGCCAGCCAGATTTCCATCGTCTTTGAGTTGACCCGTCCCCTCGATATCGCCGCCGTCGATGTTCAGAACCGCGTCTCCAGCGTCCAGGGGCGCCTGCCCAACGACGTAAAAAACACCGGCGTTACCGTCACCAAGGTCGCTTCCTCCTTCATCGGCGCGGTCGGCTTCTATAGCGACGGCAACCGCTATACCCCGCTCTTTATCAGCAACTACGTTGACATCTACATCAAGAACGCCATCAAGCGCATTAACGGCGTCGCTGACGTGCAAATCTTCGGCGAGCGTAAGTACTCCATGCGCTTGTGGCTCGATCCTTCCCGCCTCGCGGCTCGCGGTCTTACGGCAACCGACGTGGTTTCGGCTCTGGAGCAGCAGAACGTTCAGATCGCTGCCGGACAGGTCGGCCAGGAACCTACTCCCGGCAATCAGGCTTTTCAGATTAGCGTCCGCGCCGAAGGACGTCTGACCGACACCTCCCAATTCGAAGACATCATCCTGAAGCCCGGAGCCAATGGCGCTCTGGTCCGCCTGAGAGACGTCGGACGCGCCGAGCTGGGTGCCGAGTCCTACAGTGGCAAACTTCGCTTCAACGGCTACGAAGGCGTCGGCATCGGCATCTCCCTGCTTCCGACCGCCAACGCCCTCGACGTCGACAAAGCCGTAAAAGTCGAAATGGAGCAGTTGGCGCAGCGCTTTCCGCCCGGTCTGAAATACGCTTTCGCCTTCGACTCCACCACATTCGTTGGCGACTCCATTCGAGAAGTGCTCAAGACCCTCGTCGAGGCTATCATCTTCGTGATGATCGTCATGTTCCTCTTCCTCCAGGACTGGCGCTCCACCATGATCCCCGCGATTACCATTCCGGTTTCGCTGGTAGGCACCTTTGCCTTCATCAAGCTGCTCGGCTTCTCCATCAACACCCTGACCCTGTTTGGCATCGTGTTGGCAACCGGATTGGTGGTTGACGACGCCATCGTCGTGATCGAAAACATTCAGCGCCACATGGGAGAGGAAAACATCGACTCCCATGCCGCTGCCTCCGAGGCCATGGGCGAGGTAACTGGCGCCGTGGTGGCCACGTCGCTCGTCCTCGTGGCCGTGTTCGTTCCCGTGGCGTTTTTCCCCGGGACCACCGGACTGCTCTACCAGCAGTTCTCCCTCACCATCGCCTTTTCCATTGCGATTTCAGCCTTCAATTCGCTCACATTCACTCCGTCGCTCTCGGCCTTGCTGCTGCGCCCTGAACGCGCCCACGAGCAGAAGAACATTGTCTTCCGCGGCATCGAGACGGCCATCCACAAGGGAACCTCCTTCTACACCGCTTCCGCCCGCACCGCGATTCGCTTTCGCTACTTCGTCCTGATCGCGTTCTTTCTCGGATTGGCGGCGACTTACGTCGTGTACAAGCGTGTGCCCACCGGTTTCGTCCCCGACGAGGACCAGGGTTGGTTCATGGTTCTGGTGCAGGGTCCTCCCGCTGCTTCCGTTGAGTACACCTCAGACGCTATGCGCCAAGTGGAAGCGGTGCTCTCGAAGGAAAAGGACATCACCGGAGCATTCACCGTCGTTGGGTTCAGTTTCTCAGGTGGCGGCTCCAATTTCGGTATGGTGTTTCTCAACCTCGCCGACAACCGCAAAGGCGAACAGCATTCGGCCGCCGCCGTCGTCAACCGGCTGCGCGGCCCGCTATCGCAGATTTCCGACGTTCGGGCGTTTCCCTTCCTGCCGCCCGCCATTCAAGGCGTCTCGGCCTTTGGTGGTTTCAGCTTCCAGGTGCTCGAAGAAGGCGGTGGCTCATTGCAGGAGCTCTACGACGCCACTCAGAAAATTGCCGCCGCGGGCAATGCTCGCCCCGATCTGCGCGGTCTCTTCAGTAGCTACACCGCCAACGACCCGCAATTCCTCGTGAAAATCGACCGCGAAAAGGCGCGTAGCCTGCAGGTTCCCTTGCAGCAGATTAGCGATACCTTGCAGGTCTATATGGGCTCGGCCTACATCAACGATTTCGACTTCAATAACCGCGCCTACCGCGTTTATGTGCAGGCCGACCAGAACTTTCGCACTCAGCCGCGCGACATCCGTAATTACTACGTGCGCTCCGACACCGGCGTGATGATTCCGCTCGACAACCTGGTCTCGATCAGCGAGACCACCGCTCCACAAACCATTTCGCACTTCAACCTCTTCCGCTCGGCGGAAATCGACGGTTCCGCCGCCCCCGGCTACAGCTCGGGTCAGGCGCTCAAGGCCATGCAAGACCTGGCCAAACAGAACCTTCCTCTCGGCTTCAATTACGCCTGGTCCGGGCTTTCGTTGGAAGAAATTCGCTCCGGCAGCCAGTCCGCAATCCTTTTCGGACTCGGTCTGTTGTTCGTCTATCTCACGCTCTCGGCGCAATACGAGAGCTTCGTGTTGCCCTTCATCATCCTTCTCGCCGTGCCCATGGCGCTGCTCGGCGCATTGGCCGCTCAGTCGGCCAGAGGTCTGTTGAACGACGTTTATTGCCAGATCGGCATGGTGATGCTGATCGGTCTCTCCAGCAAGAACGCCATCTTGATCGTCGAGTTCGCCGAACAGCTTCGCGCCAAGGGCTTGTCGATCACCGATGCGGCCATCCAGGCAGCCCGCATCCGGCTTCGTCCCATCCTCATGACGTCGTTTGCGTTCATTCTCGGCGTGCTGCCCCTGGTGTTCGCCTCGGGCGCCGGTTCGGCTAGCCGCAATTCTGTCGGCACCGCCGTTTTCGGAGGCATGATCGTCTCCACCGCGCTGAACCTGTTCTTCATCCCGGTGCTGTATGTGCTCGTGAAAAGCCTGCTGGAACGCGATGATCAGGCGAGCGTTTCCACCTAGAGCACCCCAGGAAAACTCAGATCAAAGTTCGCACGTCACTCCCCTGATTGACCTGCGTCACTGAATTCTTGTGTGTAAGGCGTCTAATAAGAGGCAGAAGTCAACGCGACGTAGCCCCCAGGCGGCTGCGGAGATCGCCATCCTCGGCTCAACTTGTCCGGCTGCTTTCGCCCTGCGCCCCCACCCTGTGGGGGGAGAAGGGTTGCGGATCATGGCCACGGCAGCGATTACTCCCACCAGCGTTGGTATTCATCGCCTCCTGATCGCGACCGACCTGTCGCATCGGTCCGACTTGGTAGTCACTTGCGGCATCGACTTTGCCCGCCTATTCGGAGCGCAAGCCGACATCGCCTACGTCCTCCCGACTGAGGAGTACGCATTGGCCGGTCCCGACGGAATCATCGAGGGCCGGGCAGCGGCCCGTCGCGACCTGCTCGAACTCAAGGCCCGCCTGCGGCACAATGCCGCCTACGACGACGACTCGAACGACGAAGCCACATTGCTCGAAGGGCCTGTCGCCGAATGTCTCCTGCAATGCGCCCGCGACAAGCACATCGACCTCCTGGTGGTTGGCACCCACGGCCGCGGTGGACTGGGGAAAATTCTGCTCGGCTCTGTGGCACAAAACGTGTTCCGCCACTCGCCGGTACCGGTGCTGACCATTGGCCCGAACTGTCGCCACCCGCACCGCTGGAATTCAGTGCACGCAATTCTTGCCCCGTGCGACTTGTCGGAGAAGTCGCATCCCGCAGTGTGGTACGCCTGCGAGATGGCCAGGGCGCACAATGCGAAGCTGACTTTGCTGTATGTGCTCGAAGGCGCCAGCCCGGGCACTCAAACCGATCCCAACCGCGTCAAAGCCGGCATTCGCGAGCGCCTGTCCGCCATCGTCGGAAACCGGGCCGATGGTTTGGACCTGAACTATCGGATCGAGTTCGGCGGGGTCGCTCCCACCATTCTCGACGTCGCCTCCCAGCTCAAGGCCGAACTGATTGTCCTCGGTGTCCGCCCATCCTCGGGAGTCTTCGACCGCTTCCAATGGCCGGTCGCCTACGAGTTGGTGCGCGAAGCCAGTTGTCCGGTCCTCACCATTCGAGGAAGGGCTCCAGCCCACTGAGTAGCGGTACCGCTCCGAACAGCCGTGGCCCGACCGAGCCGCAAGGGATCCGGAAGAACTAAGAAACTCCGTGTGTTCCGTGGCCTCCGTGGTGAACTCCGCCGGCCACACGAGTCTCTATTTCGCTCTAGCCTCGAACCGCCTCATAAGAAGCGTATGGAGCGGGCTTCTGTTTGATCGCACCAGGATTCCCAAACACCGCTACCCAACGCTCCCGCCAGCTCTGCGCTTCGCGTAAGTCCCGCCCAATTGCGATCCATTCGTGGAAGGCAATGCGCAGCGGGTTGAAGGTGTTGATGTTGCTGGTTAGCCCGTAATGGCACGGCTCCTGCTCCGGCTCGAAGCTGCCGAACATACGGTCCCAGATGATCAGGATTCCCGCGTGATTCCGGTCAATGTACTGCGGGTTAGTCGCATGGTGCACGCGATGGTGCGAAGGCGTGTTGATCACCAGTTCCAGCGGCCCCAGGCTCTTCACAAATTCGGTGTGTACCCAGAACTGATACAGCAGGCTCACTGCCTGCATCGTGAAAATCATGATCGGCTGAAATCCCACCAGAGGCATCCACAGCCAGAACACAAAGCCAAAAAACACGCCGGTCCACGTCTGCCGCAGTGCCGTCGAAAGGTTGTAATGCTGCGACGAATGATGCACCACGTGCGACGCCCAGAAGAACCGGCATTCATGGCTCGTGCGATGAAACCAGTAGTAGGAGAAATCATCAGCGAAGAAGACCAGCACCCAAGCCCACCATTGGTAGCCGATCGTAAACAACGCAAACTTGTGCACCCAGGTAAACAGGGCAAACACCATGCCCTTCGACAGCAATCCGACAATTACATTCCCCATGCCCATGGTCAGGCTGGCAGCCGTGTCGCTGGGCTCGTACAGCTCGCGGCGCATCACCGCATCCGCTACGGCCTCAATCACCATCAGCAGGATGAACCCCGGAATCGCCAATTGAATCAGGTCATGCATTCGGTTTGCGCCTTCGCGATGCAGGATATTCAGCTTACGCGGGTCATGGGCAAATCAGTTGCTAAGGCCTCCTGCGAATTCATCATTGTTGCACACCAAGCCTTCCACAGCGATTGTCGCTACTATCCTCCGACCATAGACTGATTGCGTCCCAGTATGGGAATCTGGGGATGCTGGCACCCCCTCCCCCTCCCCCCTGAAATTCCTTGTTTTCATTGGGATACGAAGAATTTTTGGGCAAAGTCGTCTGCCCAAAGGAGTTACGGGTAAGTTCGTCTGCCGTAAGGAGTTGCGGGGACGCTTTTGCGTTCTCAGGCGACATCGGCGGCCTTCTGGGGGACGACCGGGGCGGGAGCCGGAGGGGGTGGACCGTCGTCGGCGGCGTCGTCGTCGTCCGCAGTGGCGTCGGCGATGGCGACCTCCCAGCGACTGAGAGTGTAGGCGGTCTCATCGTGGGTCATGGGGGCGCGGGGATCTTTGGGGATGTGGAAGTATTTGTCGGCCAGCTGGACGGCGCGCGCGGGATTGCGCGGCAGAGAACGTCGCTCTTTGGGTTGCTGGGTGATGTCGTGCGGCTGCTGGGCGGCGTCGAGAGCCGCGTCGGGTGACAGGGCGAGATCGACGTTGGCGGGGAGCTCGTATTCTTGGGCGACGTCATGGGCTTCGAGGGCGCGGAGGGGCTCGGCGAATTCAACCTGAGGGCGGCGGCCCTCCCATTTGCGGGTGTTGTTGAGGTTGGCGGCGACCTGCTGAAGCAGGTAGAGCAAGGCATTGGCGCGGCGGAAGTCGATGCGGTCGTCGGCGAGAGCGTCACCGACCTGCTGAAGCCCAACCTGCACGGCGTGCATATTGTCGAGGACAGGGAGGCGGAGGCGGCAGGATTCGCCTTTGCGGCGAGCCTGGGCCATCTGAACGCGACGGGCGCGGAGGTCGAGGTGGTAATAACAGAAGTGCTGGTTGCGAAGAGCGGGAGAACTGCAGAAGACGCCATCTGCCATGAGATGGTCGCAGGTCGGGTAGGACATGGATGCCTCCGAAAAATCGGCTGTTAGCTCTTGGCTTTTAGCTATTAGCCATTAGCGCTTAGCCAAGAGGGATTGATGCAGGCCGTCGGTATGCCTTCGGCAAGGTGGAACAGTGTCCAGCAGAGGGTAACCTCCGCTTGGTTACCTTGCACCTGTTGGGTTTTGGGTGTCAAGGGAAATTTGCGAAAAAGTTGAAGGGCGTTCCCGAAATGGGAAAGGCAGAACATCCACCACAGAGACACAGAGGCACAGAGAAGGATTGGGTAAAAGACAACAGCCACAACCACCACGGAGACCACGGAGGACGTCCAGGAAGAAAAGCAAGAACCACCGCGGTGCCACGGACGCACGGCAGGGAAGAGGGCAGAAACGAAACTGCGGGGTGTTCGGAGGAAGGGAAAGACGCCGCTCCGCGGCTGGGGGGATTGCCGGAGTGGAACGCGGCCCTACGGCCACGTCTAACAACTAACCGGCGCTCCGCGCCTAGAGTGTCGAGCCCAGGTTAGATGGAATGAGACGGCTGGTCTGGCGGAACGGTAAGCTGTCCGCGCGCACTCGATGAGGTGCAAAGGAGACCAGCCATGAAGAAGATTAGCAGAGAGTCGATGAGGACGAAGCAGCCAGCCGTGACGGTGGGAATCGATCTAGGGGATCGGTTTAGCCGGTATTGCGTGGTGAACGAAGAGGGCGAGGTGGTGGAAGAAGGGCGGATACAGACGACGGCGGCGGCGCTGGAGCGGCACTTCGCCAAAGAAGCCAGGCAGCGGATCGCGATGGAATGCGGGACGCATTCGCCCTGGGTAAGCCGGTTGTTGCAAGACATGGGACACGAAGTATGGGTAGCGAATGCGCGCAAGATACGGGCGATCACGGCGAGCGAGTCGAAGAACGATCGCAACGATGCGGAGAAGTTGGCGCGGTTTGCGGCCTACAATCCGGGGCTGCTGTCGCCGATTCGGCACCGCAGCCCAGAACGGCAACGGGACTTGAACCTGCTGCAGGCACGCGACACGCTGGTGCGAGTGCGAACCCTGCTGGTGAATGCGGCGCGGGGAATGGTGAAGAGTGCCGGCCACCGGTTGCCGAAGTGCTCGACGGAATCGTTTGCCAACGTAGTGCGGACAGCGATTCCGCCGGGCTACGAGCTGGCGCTGACGCCACTGATCGAGCAAGTGGGAGCAGTGACGGAACAGATCCGGAAGATGGACCAGCAGATCGAAGCGCTGGGGAAACGCTATCCGGAAGTGGAGAGGCTGCGGAGCGTGCCCGGGGTGGGGCCGGTGATTGCGGCGGCTTATGTGCTGACGCTGGACTCGCCGACGGCAGCGGAGAGCAGTCGAGCCGTAGGGGCGTTTCTGGGGTTGCGTCCGCGACAATCGCAATCGGGGGATTCAGACCCGCAGCGTCGCATCAGCAAAACCGGCAACGAGTATCTGCGGCGGCTGTTGGTGCAGGCGGCGCAATATGTGCTGGGGCGGTTCGGGCCGGATTCGCAACTACGACGTTGGGGATTGAAGCTGGCGGGCAGTGGAGGCAAGCGCGGCAAAAAGCGCGCAGTGGTGGCGGTGGCCCGCAAACTTGCGGTTCTGTTGCACCACCTGTGGAGAAGTGGGGAAGACTACCGACCGTTTCCTGATCTGAACCCAGCGCGTGCCGCTTAACCGGAGGAACGGAAATCGAAGAGACGAAATGGCAAGCAAGGTTGCAAGACATCTCGCGTTGCGGTGACTGCGCTTTGGCGCTTGGTCTGAACCGAAGGCCGTAGGTTAGATAGCAGCACCGCTTCATCACCATCGGACACCAACAGGCACCGAGTCCTCAGGACTCAACCGAGTGCGAATAGAAGTCCGAGATGAACCCGCGAGATCCGCTTGACACCAGACAGCCGTCTCATAGAAGCGCCGAAAAGCGCGGCGCGAACCTGGGGCACCGGGCACTGGGCATCGTGCCGTCCCTGCCGGGACTCGGTGACATTTTCTCTCGCATGCCCGGCACTCACGTGCCGGGCTACGATTGCTCCGCCCTGCGGGCTGGGAAAACGGATCGTTCGCGGGCTCGTGACGACAGATCGGAAAAGTGATGGGCCTAGGGCGACAAGGTGGAGCGTCATCGATCCCACCCTTTCGCAAAGAACGCGAAAGGATGGGGCACCCGCAGTCGGCGATAGTGGCGGGGCTCTCGCGGTTACGAGGCGGGCGACGGTTTGTGCCTATGGACAAGGCAGGGCTATCATCGTAAGTTTGGTTTGAGTTTCGTTACGTTCCTTATGCGCCATTTCATCATCGATCATTGGGCTGCGCCTCTGCTGTTCGCGCCCGTGGAGGCGACATGCTAAGAACCACCTTCATTAAGCTTTCGGAAAGCAAATCCATCCGCCATTTTGCGGAGAACTCTGCGCTGGGCTTGCGCTTCTCCCACCGCTTCGTGGCTGGCACCCATCTGGCTGATGCCGTTCGCGCCACTGAGCAGGTTAATCAATGGGGAGCCAGCGTCAGCATCGACAACCTGGGCGAGAACGTCACCAACACCGAAGAGGCCAAACACAGCGCTGAGCTCTATCACCAGATGCTCGACGAGATCTCTTCGCGCAAGCTAAACGCCAACATCAGCCTCAAGCTCACCCACATGGGCTTCGATGTAGACCAGGACCTGGCGTTTTCGCTGGTGACCGATTTGGTGGCGCACGTCGTTCGGATCAACAGCTTCATCCGCGTTGACATGGAAGGCTCGCCCTACACCCAGCGCACCCTCGACTTCGTTCGCCAGTTGCATCGCCTTCCTGGCCACGCTGGCAAAGTCGGGACCGTCATCCAGACCTACCTCTACCGCAGCGAAGACGATGTCAAGCAGTTACTGTCAGAGGGCATACGCATCCGCCTCTGCAAAGGCGCATACAAGGAGTCGCCCGAGATAGCCTTCCCTAAGAAGGCTGACGTTGACGCCAACTACCTCAAGCTGGCGAAGATGCTGATCACGAGTGGCATCTATCACGGCCTCGCTACCCACGACGAGAACATCATCGAGCAGATGAAGCAGTTCGCCAAGGCCGAGAACATTCCCTCCACCGCCTACGAGTTCCAGATGCTGCACGGTGTTCGGCGCGACTTGCAGCAGAAGCTGGTCCGTGACGGCTACGGTATGCGCGTCTATATCCCCTTCGGCACCGAGTGGTATCCGTACTTCATGCGCAGGCTGGCCGAGCGCCCGGCGAACGTCTTCTTCATCGCCAAGAACATGTTCCGGCAGTAACTGTGGAGATGCGTCGTGAGCCAGACTGCTAGCCCCCATGTCCAACCTCACCGGCAGGGAACTGCGATGACCGTAGGGTCGCGAATCCCCCGCGAACGTGGCTTCATCCAATCGCTACGCCCGATGCCGCAGACAGCCTCATTCCGCAGCGCCCTCTCCAGCTTCGCGTCACTGGTCGAGTCTTCACGCGAAGATTCGTCCATCGATCTGGTGGGAGCAGCGCTGGCCATTGCGAGCACGGAGTACCCTTCGCTCGACGCGCCGTACTACATCGGCCGTCTGGAATCCCTGGCCCAGCGTGTGCGCAGCCGCATGCGCAGCAATCCCACGGCCCGCGAGACCATCGCGCTCCTCAACCGGGTGCTGTTTGACGAAGATGGGCTGCGCGGAAACCTCGACAACTATTACGATCCGCGCAATTCGTTCCTCAACGACGTGCTCGATCGCAAGCTCGGCATCCCGATCACGCTATCGGTGATCTACATGGACGTAGCCCGCCGTGTGGGTTTTCCCGTCGCCGGTACCGGCATGCCGGGTCACTTCCTGCTCAAGCACTATGACGTCATGTCGGGCGAGATCGTGATCGACCCCTTCCACCGGGGACGCATTGTCGGGAGCACTGAATGTCAGCAGCAGCTCGACGAGATTTACTGCGGCCAAGTGGAGTTGCAGCCGGAGTTTCTCAAGGCAGTAAGCCAGCGCGAGATTCTCACGCGCATGCTGAACAACTTGCGCCAGATTTACTTCACCCAGAAGAACCTCTCCAAGGGACTTGCAGTGCTCGATCTTTTGCTGGCCATACCGCCGCCGAGTCCCGATCTCTTGCGCGAGCGCGGATTGGTGCGCCTAAGTCTGGACCAGCTTCTCGGTGCGGCGCGAGATTTCGGGGCCTATCTGCAAGCGCGGCCTGATGCGCCCGACTCGGACGATGTGCGCGAGACCCTCGACATGCTGCGGCAATTGCTGGCGAGGTTGAATTGACTCCATTGGCTGCAGCTAAACGCCATTCGCTGGATAGTGATGGGAAAGTAAACTCGCTTGAGGCAAGCTGTGTGGCAGTCGTGGGGTGTCTTGCTCGAACCATCCGAAACAGAAATACTTGGCATGCCAACATATCGGTTTTGTGAGTTGGAACCGGCAAATCGTCTTCGCTCAGTACCGCCCGAGGTTGACGTAGATGGGTCATCAGGCGTATTAACACCTGTAGCGGCTTGCGTTTCAACAGCGAAGCTGGGTACCATTAGGACGTCCTCCAATCGCCGCACTTCCCGTGCTGGCGTTCCTCGCGCCAAGGTTCCAGGCGCCAGACGGACGTAACTGATTCGATTTCAAAAGCGATTCCAACCGCAGAGACGCCGAACTCGCGAAGCAGAATACAGGCATCCGGCTGGTACGTGCGGTTCATCAAGAGTGGGAATCCCGCAATCCGCGGGTAAACGAACGTAACTAAGAGAGCAACATGAATCAAGGACCGAATCCGCCCACCGGCAATGCCGGAGGGAAGGGCCGCAGGCGCCGCCGCCGTCGCGGTGCCGGAGCACCTCATCAGGCCAACCAGCCACCAGCGAAATCGCAGGGCCAGGGACAAGGCCAGCCACAAGGCCAAGGCCAGTCTCACGGCCGTCCGCAGGGCCAGCATCAGGGCCCGCCCAAACACGCTGGAGGACGTCGCTTCGGAAAGAAGCGGACCGGCGGACACAAAGGTGGAGGCGGCGGCGGTCAGCGGCCCTCGCAGCGTGAGCCCCTCGGAGGCGTCTACTCCGCGCCCATGGACCACAGCTACCGTGCAGTGCTCGCTGACCACGACGGCAATGTCGCACATGCCTGACCGCAATCGACCGGGCAAGCCCTTCGCAATCGAGCCGGACGCGCCTCCGATTGCGCACGACGCTCCTACCCGCATCTATGCCTTCGTCGAAGACCTGTTTTTCCTGGCGAAGATCAACGAGACCGCGCGTAAGCTGGGCGTCAAGGTTGAGTTCGTCAAGACCGAAAAAGAAGTCTTCGAGCGCATGGGACAGAACGGCAACGAGAAGCCGGCGCTCATCATCGTGGACTTGAACAACCTCAACGTAAAGCCGCTCACCGTCATTCCCAAGCTCAAGAGCAAGCTGAAGAAGGAAACCAACATCATCGGCTTCGTCTCGCACGTGCAGGGTGAATTGAAGATGAAGGCCACGGAGGCCGGCTGCGACATGGTTCTGCCGCGTTCCGCGTTCTCTCAGAACCTGGCGCAATTGATGCGCCGCCATACTGCGCAGGAAGAAGACCTGTCGGACCATCCGCAGCCGAACTAGGGGCGAGCAGAGAAGTGTCAAGCGGTCGAAATAGGCGGAGGATTTTCCGACTCGATCCTATTGCTATTGCAGTATGCCTGGCCTTTTCTGTCACCGCTGCGGCGCAAGCCACGTCACTACGGGCTTCGCATCGGCCGACCTTCTATCGCGACGTTCTGCCGATCTTGCAGGAGCACTGTCAGGTCTGTCACCGTCCCGGCCAAATGGCTCCCATGCCGCTGGTGACCTATCAGGACGCCAAGCCTTGGGCATCTGCCATCAATTTGGCGGTCACATCAAAGGACATGCCGCCTTGGTTCGCTGATCCCCGCTACGGCAAGTTTTCGAACGACCCTTCGCTTACCCCGCAGCAGATCAAGCTAGTCTCCGATTGGGTGAGCGGAGGTGCAGCTGCGGGTTCGCTTAAAGATTCCCCGCCACCGAAGCAGTGGAGCAAGGGATGGAACATTCCGGAGCCCGACACGATCGTGAAGATGCCTGTGCCGGTCCCGATTCCAGCGCACGGCGACATCGAATATACCTACGAGATCGTGCCCACCGGATTCACCGAGGACAAGTGGGCGCAGTTCTCCGAGATTCGCCCCTCGAGTCCGCAGTTCGTGCATCACGCCGTTGTGTACGTGCGGCCGCCGGACTCGTCGTGGCTGAGGCCAGCACCGATAGGCGTGCCGTTTACAGCATCGAGCTTCAGCGATCCCAAGCTGCGCGCTGAAGCCCACGAGACGACCACCGACATGTTGCTGGTGTACGCTCCCGGCAGCGCGCCCGATCGCTGGCCGGACGGAGTGGCGAAGTTTATACCGGCGGGTTCGGATCTTGTCTTCCAGATGCACTACACCTCGAATGGCACGGCGGGCTCGGACCAGACCAGCGTCGGCATGGTGTTCGCGAAGGAGCCGCCGAAACAACGCGTGCTGACGCTGCAACTTACGAACCACACATTCATCATTCCGCCGCGTACGAAGGACTACCGGGTGGATGTATGGGGAACGATGCCCAACGACTGCACGCTGCTCAGCTTCTTTCCGCATATGCACCTGCGCGGGCAGGCCTTCGAGTACAACATCGTGCACCCTGACGGGATCGATCGAGACGCTGCTGCGGCTGAACCACTATCACTTTCATTGGCAGCTCAGCTATCGCTTGGCGGAGCCGCGTTTTCTGAAGGCTGGAACCAAGCTGCAGGCGGTTGGATGGTATGACAATACGGAAGACAACCCGCACAATCCTGACCCGAACGCCGAAGTGCGTTGGGGAGGCCAGACCTATGAGGAGATGATGGTTGGCTTCTTCGATGTAGCCGTGCCTGCGAACATGGATAAAGAGCAGTTCTTCGTGCGTCATACGAACGCAAAATGACCCTGATGCTCGCACTCAAGCCTCGCGACCTGCGTGTATTTCGCCAATCGCTGCTCGATTGGTATGACGGGAATCGGCGCGATTTGCCGTGGCGGTGCGAACCTGAGCCGTATCGGGTGTGGGTCTCCGAGATAATGTTGCAGCAGACGCGCGTGGCCGCCGTGCTAGAGCACTACGCTCGCTGGATGGAGCGATTTCCCACGGTTCACGATCTGGCCAAGGCTCGCGAACAGACCGTGCTGGCCTTGTGGAGCGGCCTGGGCTACTACCATCGCGCGCGGCGAATGCATCAGGCGGCGAAGGTCATCGTTCGCGAGCGCAATGGAGAATTTCCGATATCCGCGGAAGCCTGGCGCGAACTTCCGGGCATCGGACGCTACACTGCCGCGGCCATAGCGAGCATCGCCTTTGGCGAACCAGTCGCAGTCGTGGACGGCAACGTCGAGCGCGTGCTGAACCGGCTCTTCGGCTCGTCCATGAATGGAGAAGGGAACTGGCAGCGCGCCGAGGCTCTGCTCGATCGCGCGCGTCCCGGCGACTTCAACCAGGCCATGATGGAGCTCGGTGCGACGGTCTGCACGCCGCGCGCGCCGCAATGCCTCATTTGCCCGCTGATTAACCTGGTGCGCTACCCGCGGTGTCGAGGCTCCCAAGCCGCAGCCCAAGCGCAAACGCAGGCAGGTGCACTACGCCTTCGCCCGCAAAGGTGATGTTGTTCTTGCTGGTACAGCGCCCGAAGGCCGCCAAACGCATGGCCGGCATGTGGGAACTGCCTGAGCTGGCCGGCGTTTCGGAAGAAGAACCTCTGGCGAAGTTTCGTCACTCCATTACCGACACGGACTACGACGTGTCGGTGGTGACGGCTGAGAAATCATTGGCACGGTCCCTCGATGGCACGGCGCGCTGGTATACCGCCAGGCAACGGCAAAAACTTGCGCTTACCGGACTGGCGCGAAAAATCTTGCGCCAACTGGCGCCTGCGACCTGAACACAACTGGGGGAATCTAAGTAAGCGTAAACAGTTGGAGGCATCTTTCTTATGGCTGCACTAGTAACTGGCAAACTCGCTCCTGACTTCACCTTGACCACGACTGATGGGAATTCCGTCGAGCTGCAAAAACTCTTGCATCACGGCCCGGTGGTGCTGGCGTTCTTCAAGGTGACTTGTCCCGTGTGCCAGTTCGCCTTTCCGCTTTACGAACGTTTGGCGCGGGCGCACAAGGATTCGGGTGCGACCTTCCTCGGGGTCTCGCAGAACAAACCGTCTGACGCCAAGAAGTTTGCCCGTGAGTATGGTGTCACGTTTCCCATCGCCATCGACGACGACGCCAACCAATACGCGGTTTCCAACGCCTACGGACTCACGAACGTCCCCACGCTGTTCTACGTCGCACCCGGCGGCGAGATTGAAGTCTCGTCGGTCGGTTGGTCAAAGGCCGACGTGGACGAGATCAGCAACAAGCTTGCGGCACTGCGTCAGCAGCAACCGCCTATGCTTTGGCGTCAGGGCGAAGACCTGCCTGCCTTCCGCGCGGGTTGAGGGTCGAAGAATTGATCCGCGGTCGCGGGTCACCCCAAACACAGCTAATGCGTCGCGGACAGTCAGGCTCACGTACAATGAAGGGTTTGGCTTGAGCCTTTGTAGGTCACAGGAGCCCTCTGATGCGTAAGACTGCCGGTCTCGTGTTGTTCATTGCTGTTTCCGCCAGTGTCGCAATCTCAGAAACCGCAAAGTCGGCAACCAGCCAGATGCCGCCAGTTCCAAAGGTCGCGAACCTTCCTTCAGCGGCTGAGCAGGCCATGGCTGCCATCAGTGCGGAGAACATCCGCTGGCACGTGAAATTTCTTGCTGACGACCTCCTCGAAGGCCGTGGCACCGGCCAGCGCGGCGGGGACATCGCTGCCGAGTACATCGCGACGCAGTTTGCGCTCTACGGCCTCAAGCCCGCAGGCGACAACGGCACCTACATGCAGAAGGTGCCCATGATGGGCATCATCACGCAGCCTGATAGCACTTACTCGCTCAACCCCTCGACGGGCGCGGCGATCGACCTGCGCAATAAAGAAGACATCGTTGCCATGGACGAAACCGGCGACACCTCCACCACGCTCGACGCTCCTGTCGTCTGGGTCGGCTACGGCATCGACGCGCCTGAGTTCAACTGGAACGACTACAAAGACCTGGATGTGAAGGGCAAAGTGCTGCTGATGATGGTGAACGAGCCGCCCTCGAACGACCCAAAATTCTTTAGCGGCCCGGCCCTGACCTACTACGGCCGTTGGACCTACAAATACGAGCAGGCGGCGCGCATGGGAGCGGTCGGCGTGCTGCTCATCCACAAGACGGACATGGCCAGCTATGGCTGGGACGTGGTGCGCAACTCGTGGTCGGGTGAGCGCTCCTACCTGCGCAACGATCCTGCGCCCAAGCTCAAGCTTGCCTCCTGGATCCAGCTCGACATCGCGCGCAAGCTAATGCAGGACTGCGGCAAAGACCTCGACGCGGAGATGGCAGCGGCGGCCAAGCCTGGATTCAAGGCCCAACCGCTGTCGGCGAAGTTCAAGGCACACATCGTCAGCAAAGTGCGGCCGTTTGACGTAAACAATGTGGTGGCGATGCTGTCTGGCTCCGACCCAAACCTGAAAGACCAGGGCGTCATGTACTCGGCGCACTACGATCACCTGGGCATCGTGCCCGGCATGCCCGGCGACAACATCTACAACGGCGCGCAAGACAACGCCACCGGAGTGGGCATTTTGCTGGAAATGGCTCGCGTCTTCGGCGAGACCAAGTCGCCGCCAAAGCGCACCATGTACTTCGTTTCCGTCACTGCCGAAGAACAGGGACTGCGCGGCTCCGAGTATTACGGCAAGCATCCGCCTGTTCCCGCCAAACAGCTCGCGCTCGACCTGAACTTCGACGACGTGCCGCCCTTGGGTGTTCCGCAGGAAGTCACCGTCTCAGGCGCCGAGCGTACCAGCTTTTATCCCACCGTCGAGAGTACGGCCAAGGTCTTTGGGCTGGCGATAATTTCTGACCCCAACCCCGGCGCAGGACACTACTACCGTTCCGATCACTTCAGCCTCGCGCGCGTCGGCGTGCCCGCGTTCTCCATCGGCACAGGCGTGTTGTTCCAGGGACACGACAAACAGTGGGGTATGCAAAAGATGAAAGACTTTGTGACCAACGACTATCACCATCCCAGCGACGAGTACCATCCCGAGATGGACTTCGCCAGCGATGGCGTCATGGCTCGCTTCGGCGTCGCTTTGGGCTGGCAGGCGGCGAATCAGGCTGCCGAGGTTGGCTGGAAGCCGGGCGACGAGTTCGAGAAAGCCCGCATCGCCAGCGGTGGGAAGTAGCGGGTCGAAGGGTCGTTCGCTGGGTTTTACCGCATGGGATGGTGCTTGCGGAAGGGAATCATCACCACCGCTTCCAATTCCACCGGGTCGCCGTTCTTCGTGGCGGGGCGGAACTGCCAGCGCGACAACGCCTTGGCGGCGGCCTCATCCAGGCGCGGGTCGACGCTATTGAGCACCTTGATTCCGCTCACCGACCCATCAGTGTGAATCACAGCGTAGAGCGTGACGGTGCCCTCGACATTGTCGCGCATGGCGTCGGCGGGGTAGGCGGGATCGACCTTTGACACCGCGACCGGCGCAGCGATGGCGACTTTGTTGTCGGATTGTTTCAGTTCGGCGAAGCGTATGATCCAGCTTCCCGAAGCCGACGTGAGGTTGGGCATATTCAGCACCATCGAGTAGTACTTCTTCGTGCCGAAGACCTGCCGCTCGATGGCATCCGTGTCGGTATCTGACATTTCGGGAGGAGGCGTCGCGACTGGAGGGCGGCTCACGCTGGGGATGTTCGGCCTCATCGCAGCCGCAAGGAGCCGCTTGTTTTCCTCTTTCTGCGCATCGCTGGACGACTTGCCGGGCGTTCCCGCGACCGCGGCGACCGGAGATCCAGGTGGAGCTGAGCCCACGCTTATTCCCGGCGGCGCGGTGCCGTTGCTGCCATTGCCCGAGCCGCTACCCTTGCCTCCGCCGACGCCACTGTTGGTCGCCCCCGGAGTGCCCGCAATGCTCGGCGTTCCAGGAGCATCTGGCTTTCCGCCCGGCGACGCGTGAAACTCGCCGCTGCGATTGCCATTGGGAATCTCCACGGGCCCCCGGACGTCTGCCGGGCTCAGGCTCAGTGCAATGATCTGGCCCTGGCCCTTGGCTGATTTCAGCCCCTGCAAGCTGGGTTGCGCCGGCACGTTCTTGTCCGCAGTGCTGCCGGCCGCTCCAGCCTCGCCGACACCGGCTGCGCGTTGAGCTGGAACCGGCAGCTTCGGTGCTTCCACCTGCGGGGTCAGTTGCGCCATGTTGATCTCGCCACGCTTCAGCTTTAACTGGTCGGGTGAGAGCGGCGGTTCCACCACGGAGGGCTGCGCCAGGACCGGCATGGTCAGCTTCGCCTTCAATTGCGATACATCCGCTTTTGGTTCTACCACGGACTGCTGGTCGAGGGACGTCACCTTGTTACGCGCCTTCAACTTGGAGATGTCAGCGGTCGGTTCTACCACTTGAGGCGCGAACTGCGGTAGCTGGAGCTGCGACAACTCGCGTTGCGACGCCGCAATCGGCTGTCCCGGCAAGTTCGTCCAAGCCACGATATTGGGCAGCGCAACGTCATGGTTCAGCTTCACGTTCGGAGGGGTCACGATCGTCTGGTGGGTGTTGTCGGGGTTCGGCGGGACAGACAGTATCTCTTGTTTCGCCAGCTTCGGCGCGCCCTTGCGCGGCTTGGCCTGGCCTCGTGGCCCGGTATTGATTGGAGGCAAATAATCGCTCAGGGCGTAGTGATCGACCGTAGTGTTGGCGAACGGCGAGTCGAGCTTCACGGGACGGTTGAACCAAGCCGAAGTCGACGTCACATAGATGATCAGTACCAGCGCAATGTGGTAGCCATACGATTCCAGGTAGTGTCGCGGTCCCAGACCGGTGGCAATCCACTTCTCCTCGGGTATGGGAACCGGTTGGGACGTGGTTTCGACGGCTTCTGGCTCGTGCCGTTGAATCAGGTCGGCAAGGTTGCGCCAGAAAACGCGCGGCCACGGCTCCAGCTCGAAGTGCAGGACCGGCGCATCGTGCAAGGCGGTGTCGTTTCGGGGCTGCGTTGCTATTACCTCTGACATCCTCCCCTACCGTGGATCGCGTAGCAGGATTATAACGAAAACTACTACATCAGATTTGTCGCCGGGCTGAGGGTCGTTTCCTGATTGGCCGTCTGCGTGCAATGATTGTGCTTCAGGAGATTCGAATGTCCCGTCGTTTGCTGGCCATTGCGGTTTGCCTTGCCTGGATGTCTTGCCTCGTTATCGCGCAAGCGCCGCCTTCCATTACCCATCAGGATCAGGGAACATTCGCTCAGGCCCAATCAAAGCCCAATGATGCCGCAGACATCTCCGGCATGTACACGTTTCTGAAGGAAGGCGAATTCGTGCAGCTCACTCTGGACGATGGCCAGCTTTCCGGCTTCATTTCGCGCTTCGGCGATAGCGAGACCGACAAGGGCGAGTTCATTGACCAGTTTTTCGACAAGGCCTCAGTTCAGGGCACCCATCTGATGTTCAAGACCAAGGCGGTACATGCCGTCTGGTATGAGTTTGATGGCATTGTGACCACCGCGGCGGGCAAGAAAAAAGGCGAGGAAGGGTACCGCGTCCTCAACGGCAAGCTCACCATGCACAAGTCGGACGCTACCGGCCACGACGAGGCTAATGAGCGCACCGTAGAACTCAAATCATTTCCAGACGTGGCCCACATGAAGGGCTAGGCGTGCCACCGCCGGGTGAACGGACGCCAGATGAAATCCGGTCCACATCCTTCACGCTTGGCGACTCAGTGGACCTCTTTGACCTCGCTCGCGGCAGGCGCCGCCATCATGCCCTGAAGGTAGGTAACGTGGCTATCTTCCATGGTGGCGAGCTCGCCGTATAGGCGGCGAAGAGCTTCGTCCTCAGTTCGAGTCGCCAACTGCGCGTAGAATTCCTGGGCGCTCTTTTCGGCATCGAGCGCCACGCGCAAAGCCCGCTGTCGCGGTCCGGCCAGCACCGACTCTACGGTGTCGAAAATTTCGCTGCCTTCCAGCCTGGGAACCTCAATCATTTCCCGCAGGTCTTCGTCAGTTAGCTGGCAAGGCACGTCGCCGTAGCGCTCGGCGTACTTGGACCGCAGCAGCGAACTGTGCCGCTTTTCCTCAATCGACATGTCCCAGAAAACATTGCCGATCTCGAGAGACTCCGCATCGCCAAACTCGCTGAACATTTCTGCGAAGCGCTGATAAACACCCGCGTTGCGCTCTTCTATGAAGATCGCTGCATGCAAGGCTTCCTGCGGATTGAGAGACGAAAATGACCGAGTCATTGCAACTCCTGAGAGCGGTAGTCGCCTGAATTGTAACGTTTATGAAGTACGGATGCTCCAACTCGAGGCCCACAATTCGCCACGCGAGTTCCACTTTGGAACCGCCCCCGTGGTGTGCTCGAATGGCTGCCCGCTACCCGACCTTTTCTTTAACTTGTTCCGCTTCCTTCGCTTTGGCCCGGTCCGCCTCTATGCGAGCGATAGTGCGCTTCAGCCAGTGCTTTACATTTTCCCGGAGGTCTTCCTCGGACTGCGGCGTGGTAATGGTCTCGCCTTGCTTGTTCAGCGGAATATGATGACAGGGAACATCTTCCGTACGATATTGTTCGGGCACAAAGTCATAGAGCAGACATTCGTGGCAGGCGTGGGGCCGGGTGGGATCCCCGTGGTTGGGACAAGTTAGCGAATCCTGAAAGATGGCAGCTGGTCCCCACGGGGTGCTATACCAATTTCCATAGCCTCCCTGTTCAAGGAAATTCAGCTCGTAGCGCAGAACTTCCAGCACGTCACGCTTATCTTCAGACATTCCTGCCTCCCCGGGAACTTGGGTTATGGCCTTTCGCTCCCTGGCTGCCATGATTCTGGTCGAATGTAAACGGCACGGCTGTGACGCAGCTCACGAGGTGATGTGACCGATGCCTGTATCCAACACAGCCCAATAGGCTTGGTGATTTTTCACGTTCCTCGTGACTTTCGTCACATACGCTGCCGCTCCGCTCTGCGATGGTGGAAATTAGAAGGTTCATTGTGGGATGGGGAGGCGACATGCGGGGTAACTTCAACTTCGATGAACGGCCGTTCGTGGCAATTTGGGAAACTACGCAGGCTTGCGATCTGGCCTGTGTCCACTGCCGTGCCTGTGCCCAACCCCTGCGCAACGCCCTCGAACTGACGACGGCCGAAGCCAAACACCTGATCGACGAGATTGCAGCCATGGAAGTGCCCGTGTTCGTCCTGACCGGCGGCGACCCGCTCAAGCGCCCCGACATCTTCGAGCTGGTGCAGTATGCCACCCAGCGTAGTGTCCGCATATCGCTGACGCCGAGCGCAACCCCGCTATTGACCCGCGAAACCATCGTGCGACTCAAGGAAGCTGGCTTGGCGCGTTTGGCGGTGTCACTCGATGGTCCTACCGCCGCCATTCACGACGCTTTTCGCTGCGTGCCGGGCTCCTACCAGTGGACGCTTGACGCGATACGCTGGGCTCGGGAGATCGAGCTGCCGGTGCAAATCAACACCACCATCACCCGGCATAACCTGGCGATGCTGGACGAGATTATTGCACTGCTCGGGACCCTCGATATCACGCTGTGGAGCGTATTTTTTCTTGTGCCCACCGGCCGCGGATCTGGCGTTGACCTCATTTCGGCGGAGGAATTCGAGCAGGTCTTCGAAAAGCTCTACCGTACCTCGCAGCACGTGCTGTTCGACATCAAGAGCACCGAAGCTCAGCACTACCGCCGCTATCTTTTGCAACGCAAGACTGAGGCCCGGCGCTTGGGTGAACAGCCGGCTTCGACGTTTCCCCGCGTCCCGCAGCTATCGCCCACGCCCACTGGTACGCAGGCGCTCGACGGCATCGGCCGTGCTCCCCAAGGCATTAACGACGGCAAGGGATTCGTGTTTGTCTCGCATCTCGGAGAGGTGTATCCGAGCGGGTTCCTGCCGGTTTCCGGCGGCAATATAAGGAAGCAATCGCTGGCCGATATCTACCGCAATTCGCCGCTCTTCCGGTCGATGCGCATTAGCCAAAACCTGGAAGGGAAATGCGGTGCTTGCGAGTACCGGGAAATCTGTGGCGGTTCGCGTGCGCGCTCCTACGCCATGACCGGCAATGTCTTTGCCGAGGAACCGTGCTGCGTCTATGAGCCAAGAGCTGCACTTCAGCACTCATAAATCTGCGTTATTTAGGCGGTTTGTAACATCAAAACCACCCAGCCCGCGATTCCTGCTGCACAAAAACGGAAACTTATAGGACAATAGGGGTTGTGAACTATCACAACCTCGGTGGAACCATGGCGTTTTTCAAGAATCGTGACAGGAATCAGGCAGCAGAGCTTCGTCCCATTGACCGGTTGGCGCTGGGCTTGGTCGGAATGGCGGTGATCTTCGCGTCCCTCGGACTTGGTGAGGCCGTCTACCGTCTCTTATTCTTCGATTTCGATGGAGCTACCGATCGGCTCCCCATTGAGATGATGTTCGGCTTGGCGTTTGCCTGGATCGTTATGAAACTGGCGAAGCGGATTTACCAGCAACGGCTGCTCACGTCGGCGAAGATCAATCAGGTTTGGGACCGGAACTACAAGATTCGTCACGCCGTCGAGGCCATTCCGCCGGTGCCGTATCCCGCGCATCAGCAGGCGATCCGGGTCATCCGCGACGAAGTTGATCGCATCGAGTGGGAGCTGGCCGACATTCAGTCCCGCTAATCGCCGGGCAGGCGTCGGTGCGGGATGTCGTCCGCTTACGCAACCTTCTCATCAGCTACCTCTTCCGGATAGATGACCGAATCTTCCTGCTCGTGAGTTGGGCGAAGTAAGTTTACGCCGCTACCGATAAGCGACGACAGGGCAAATAGATTTCCCGCGGTGATGCCGGGCAATACGCGGTGATGCCCGACCGCCGCCAGCCCCATGCTGGCTATGCAGCCACATTGCGAACAGTCAGGCTTACCTCCAAACTGACAGGGGGTAATCTTGGTCTTCAGGTCCGCAGAAAATGTCAGCGTTGTGCGGGCAAAAATGCAATCCTTGGGAGACGTCGGCGGACGTCGGAACTCCTCGATCATGCGCGTGTGCATATCTATTAACGGATAGCGTGCCCGCAATCCCATCAATTCGTCGATCAGCCCTTCTGCGCTGATCTGGCGTCAGAATCTCCGGAGCCACGGCGCCCTGCTGGGGAGTGAAAAGGCTGAACCAGATTCGCTTGGTCTCGGTGCGCGCACTCCAGAATTGTGCGAATTCTTCCAGATATCCAGGCCGATCCATCATCTGTCCAGTGATCGTGCAGTGAATCGTGACTTTGGTGCTAGCGATGCTCTTTAGGATGCGGTCATAGGTTGCCGGCTTACGCCGTACATCATGTTCAGGTTGCAGCCCGTCGATGGAAACCACCACATTGAGACGCGAAAGTGCATTCCAGTGCGCCGGAATCGGGCGGAATGCGCTCGTTACCAGCTGCACGTGAATTCCCCGACTGTCTAATTCCGGCAGAAGGTCTTCGAGCTCCCGGTAACGAACCAGTGGGTCGCCCCCAACCAGGGACACATGCAGCGGGCGGTGTTGGTCAATCAGGCGGAGAGCGCCTTGCACCAATTGGCTTCCCTTAAAATCGGCCAACTGGCGAAGGGTGACCCCGGGCGTGCCTAAATGGTCGTCCTCATAGGCGTAGCAACCGGGGCATCGCAAAGGACACTCGCGGGTGAGCTCGATGGAAATCGAGGGACTGCGACCGGCTAAGATGCGGCCCCAAGCTTGCAAGACTTCAGATACTTTCACTTCGTCTCCCGGCTCGTACTCTTCTACAGATAGACGGTTCCAAAGCGAATCGGATGCACCTCGGCGAAAATAAAACGCCTATTCTCCGGTGAGGAGTTTGATACACGCCGATTGCTTATGGAAGGGGTCGAGCGTGACGGGCTGATGTGTTCCGGGGATTACAAGAATTCTAGTTCTGGCGAAGTCGTGTGCGAAAGCTAAACGTGTCGAAACGCCAAGGTCGCGTTCAATCCGCCGAACGCGAACGAGTTGGAGATCGCGTATTCCACTGCGGCCTGACGCGCCTGGTTGGCAATCACGTCCAACTGAATTGCCGGGTCGAGTTCGGTGAAGTTTGCGGTGGGTGGCAAGATGTTGTGATGCATGGCGAGAACCGTGGCCACGGCCTCCATAGCCGCGGCAGCTCCTAGAGCATGGCCGTGCATCGATTTCGTCGCACTGACTGGAATCTCATCCGTGTGGTTTCCGAATACAAGACGGATCGCCGCAGCTTCGGTCGGGTCATTCACGTCTGTCGCGGTGCCATGGGCGTTGATGTAGCCCACCTGCTCAGGATTGACAGCGCCGTCGGCCAAGGCCCGCTGCATCGCCAGCATGGGGCCCTCGGTGGAAGGGTGCGTGATGTGGCTGGCATCCGACGACATGCCGAACCCCACCAACTCAGCATAGATTCTCGCGCCGCGCGCCTGCGCGGCCTCCAGCGGTTCCAGCACCAGCATGGCGCCGCCCTCGCCCAGAATCATGCCATTGCGGTCACGGCAAAAAGGACGGCAAGTGGTGGGAGAGACAACGCGCATCGCTTCCCAGGCTTTCAACAGGCCGAAGCTGAATGGGGCCTCGCTGCCGCCGGTGATGGCGATGGGTGCTCCTCCGGAACGCACCATCCAGAAGGCGAGCCCGATGGCATGTGCTGCTGAGGCACAGGCGGTTGCAAGGGTGAACCCCGGGCCTGTCAGTCCCAGTTCCATCGAGATATGGCTGGCGCCGGCGTTGGCCATGATGCGCGGGATGGTCAGCGGATGACAGCGGCCGCGTTCCTTGCGGTACAGCTCGACGAATTCCGCGTCTTCTCTCGACTGGCCGCCGATGCAAGCGCCGGTGATGACTGCGCCGCCCGCTTTCATCTCCGGTGTGAGCTCGAGTGCGGCTTCGCGCACGGCTTCGCGGGCGCAGATGACAGCAAACTCGGCGAAGCGATCCATCAACTGCGCCTGCTTCTCGTCGAAGTAGTCGGTGGAGTTGTAGTCGGGAACCTCGGCGCCATTGCGGAAGCGCAGGTTGGTGCACTCTGGCGCTGCGATGGGACGAATGCCGCTGCGGCCGTGCTGCAGTGAGTCCCAGAACTCCGGAGTGCTCTTGCCGATGGCTGAAATGACGCCGACGCCGGTGATGGCGACCCTGATCATTTGGCGGGAGGCGTTGCCTGAGCGTCGGCTTTCTTGCGCTCCACCAAGGTCTCAATACCTTCGATCATCTGCTGCACCGATGCGATGGATTTTGCGTCGCGGTCTTCGATGGAGATGTCAAACTCGTCTTCGATCTCAAACAACAAGTTGACGCTGTCGAGCGAGTCCATGCCGAGTTGCTCAAACGTGGCGTCGAGCGAGACCTGCTCGACCGGCACACGGAGGTGTTTGGCGATGACGTTCCGGGTTCGTTCCGCGATCTCAGGATTCATGACGCTGAAGTTGACGAAAGGCCATAGTGCCTGAGCGAAGCGTGGTGTGGCAAGCTGGGGAAGAGCGCTGTGCGACAACGAGTGCTCGTTTTGGGAAAGTCCCAATTGGCTTGCAGGCGAAAGAGCCGCCTAGATCGCGAGATGGACGAGAACGGTTCCAAAATGGGAAACTTGCAATATCAGTATCCCCTCTCCTCCGTTCCCCTCCCCCCGAAGCTCCTCGTTTTCATGAAGATGGCGGGAATTTTCTGGTAAATTCGTCTGCGCAAAGGACTTGTTCGTAAACTCCTGTGCCGCAAGGAGTTATCGGATGAGTTACGCATGCCAGCCGTCAGTCAATCGTGCCACGCTGCCGGTGCGTTGGCAGCAAAGTAAAACAAAGTCACCGTGAGCTGAGTCAGCCCACGGTGGAAGGCTTGGGTGAGGAGAGTTGTCAACTTACGAAAGTACATGTTGGCTGAGAGCTTTGCGAACTCACAATCGTCTACCTCGAAGGCGCGTAGACCCAGGGAAACCCTGGAGTTAGCTTCAAAATTGGGAGCGAGAGATGCGATCCCCCGATTGCCGGCCGCGGGCAATGATGGTCCTTCGTTGTGGGATGTGAGGGCGCTGGGGCAGGGAAAGAAGAGTCTCCAGCTCAAGGCCCCCGAGGGTGCTTGAACGGATCTCGCTTCTTGGCCGGACCGCAGGGCAGATGTTCACACATCACAGTGCGGCGTGACGAATATCGCATGGGGTATGGTGGCGCCATGCTAATTCTGTCAAGGTCCGCAATTTTATCCAAGTTTTAACCAATGTCAGGAGTTCTAATGGCTGTTCAACAAACCCTTTCTAAACAGACGAAGATGGCCATGGCGTCGCAGTTTCTCGGGTTCATGCTCGACGCCTACGACATGGCGATGGTCCTCGTGATGGCGCCAATCCTGGTTAAAGTCTTCGCGTCCCCCAAAGGCAGTGCGGCGTGGCAATACATTACGATCGTATTCACCTACGCGATCACCATGGCAGCGCGGCCAATTGGCTCTGCCATCTTCGGCCACTACGCCGATAAGATCGGCAGACGTTTGCTGCTGGTGCTTACCATCGGCGGCGTCGGAGTGATGTCCCTGCTCGGCGGCTTTCTTCCTACCTACGCCCAGATAGGAGTCTGGTCGTATGTGATTTTCTGCGTTCTGCGTTTTGTCATGGGATGTTTCTTCGGTGGCGAGTACGCAGTCGGACATACCTTCGCCATCGAAAACGCACCGCAACCGAGGCGCGGAGCCATCGGCGGCTTTATTCAGTCGGGCTTCCCGCTGGGATATGTGCTGGCTTCCCTGGTCTTCGCGCTGATCTCGGCAGTGACCAGCAAAGCTGCGATGGCCCAGTACGGGTGGCGTATCGCTTTTATGACGGGCGTTATTCCAGTATTCCTGGCATTGTGGATTCGCGGCAACCTGCACGAGTCTCCCGAATTCGAAAAAGCGAAAGCGACCGGCAAGATCGAGAAAGCGCCGTTCTTCAGTTTGTTCAAACCGCCCCAATTGTGGGAGTTCCTGCAGGTGTTCTTCTTTATGACGGGACTGTTCCTGACCGACTACTCCGTCTATGGTTTCCTGCCGAGGATCCTGACACTCGATGGCCGCGGCTTCGACACCACGACCTACAGCCTGATTTATGGATTCGCTCTGTTCCTCTCGTTCCTCGGCTACAACCTTTATGGTTGGGTATCAGACCGAACCGGCCGCAAGATTCTGACCCAGTGGTACTGCGTATTTCTGGTTGTGTTTGGCGTTCCAGTGTACTACGTCCTCTATCACGCGGCCCTGGAGAGAAATATCAAGCTGGCCATCCTAGGTACGTGCATGGCGGGCATGCTGAAACTCGCGTGGGGAATCGTTCCCGCTTACTTGTGCGAGCGCTTTCCCACAAAACGCCGCGCAACCGGCGTGGGCTTTGGCTATTCCTCAGGCGCGCTGCTGGGGGCATGGTTCGGAGTGTACGTCTGGTGGGCGCACAAGATTCCTTTCATTGCGTCCATTGAAAAGCAAGACCTGTGGCTTTCACCGGCAGTGGTGCTGACGATTGGGGCAGTGATGACGTTTGTCAGCCTGCTGTATTCGCCGGAAACCAAGTCGCTCCATCTTGACGAAGTCGGAGCTCGCGAAAGGGAAGCTTTGGCAAAAGCGGGTTCTCTCCTTCCGCAGACCGCCACAGCTGATTAGCAGATTCTTTCTACGACCTGACCAGCTTCCATTCATCGGCCGCGGCGATGCAATCCATCGCTCCGCGGCCGAGTTTACGTGCGGCTGGGAAGCCGGCGCGTGCCACTCGCGTTCGCGCGCTGGAAGAACCGACGACACTACCGGCGTTGACGACATGATTCTTGTTGCGCGGCGTTCGTTTAGCGGCTAACTTAGTGCAACCAACTTCCCGGGGAAATGCAAACACAGGTCTTGAAGGAGCACATGTGGCGACAATTGCCGAGCAAGGAATTCTCGCGTCGAAAGAAGCCAATCGTGCGGTGACGCCGTTCAAGAAGTTCTTGAGCAAATACTTCTATTTCTGCATGTCGCTGGCGATGGCAACGCTTGTGGTGGCGGGCTTCAGCCGCACGGTCGGTGACAGCCTGTTGCACGCAACCCCGCCGCGGCCGTTGCTGTTGTGGATTCACGGCACCGCATTTTCAATGTGGATGATGTTTCTTCATCGCACAGTCGGCGCTGGTGAGGGTGCACAAGGTCAGCGTGCATCGACTGCTCGGTTGGTTTGGAGCAGGGTTGGCTGTGTAATGGTTCCGCTGGGCTTTACGATCGCCGTCATCATGGCCCGGTTTGACACGTTCGTGCTCAAACAGAGCGGCGCCGATGCGTTCATGGCGATCCCGTTTTATGACATGGTCGCATTCGGCGCGTGCATCGCGCTGGCCATCTATTGGCGGAAGAGGCCGGAATACCATCGCCGGCTGGTGTTCATCGCAACTTGCGGGCTGATGGATGCGGCGGTCGGACGCTTTGCATTCATCTTTGACAACAGCCTTTTCTATCCTTGCCTGGACTTGCTGATCCTGCTCGGCATCGGCCGGGACCTGGTAGTGGATGGGCGAGTCAACAAAGTGTACCGGTATGCGTTGCCAATGTTAATCGTTGGCCAGGCATTTGCGGTGTACCTGTGGAGGGTGAATCCGGCGTGGTGGCAAGGGATCACGCACTTGCGGTCCTCACTTAGCATCTTTCCGCCACGGTGCCTAAGGATCCGCGTTAGTATTCTGAAATGTGACCTCCAAGCCAATCAAGCCCGCCAAGACCGTGCGTCGGAAGAAGTGCCTGTGGCTGTTTGCGCGCTGGCTGGTCGCCGCTGCGCTGGTTCTTTGGCTGGACGCTGTGCTGTTGCTTGTGGCGGCGCGCTGGATCGATCCACCGACAACCGCGTTACAGATCGAGCGCCGGGTACAGTCATGGACTAACGACAAGCCGTATCAGAAGCGATATCAGTTCGTTCCACTGAACCAGATCTCGCCCAATCTGCAGCACGCGGTGATCGCGGCGGAAGATGGACGCTTCTTCCAACACCACGGGTTCGACTGGCACGAGGTGCAGATCGCTATCGATGAAGACAGGGAAGGCGAACGGACTCGCGGAGCTTCGACGCTGACACAGCAACTGGTAAAAAATTTGTTCTTCGGAACGAGCCGGTCCATCGTGCGCAAAGGTGCAGAGGCTTCGCTGGTGCCGGTGGCCGAATTTGTGCTTGGCAAGCAGCGCATTCTGGAGCTTTACTTGAACTTAGTGGAGTGGGGTCCCGGGATTTATGGTGCGGAGTCGGCGTGCCGCATCTACTTCCGAATGCCGGCGCGGAGCATCGGGCGGGAGGAGGCTGCGCGATTGGCGGCAGTGCTGCCGGGTCCGCTGAAACGTCGGCCGGAGCGCATGAACTGGTACAGCGCGATCATCTTGAGTCGGATGCAGAAGATGGGGTGGTAGTATCCCCCAGACGATGATCTAGCGCGATAATTTCTTATTGCGCCTCTTTAGAATCAATGGATTAGCGATAAATTGTTCGCAAGCCATTGATTTAACGTGGCTTATACGTATCCAATTGAGCCATAACGGCTTAGATACGTTTTTGAGCGTTTTTCGCCCTCCGAAGTGTCATACAACACATACAAGTCATACACCTAAACGCCATACTTTACATACAAGTATGACAGAATTTTGCCATACATTCCATACAAGTATGACGTTGCCAAGCCCAACCGCGAGGCACGCCGAAATTTCAAAGAGCCATTTTCGGTCCACCGAGTGGGCGCGAACCGAGGCAAGAGACAGCAATCCCTGTCCTCACATTTACTGATTTATCGCTGGCGGAGATGAAGGCGAAAGTACATGGGACACAGGGCTATGTGACAAGCGGAACAGATGAGGTGGTGACATGCCCGCTTGAGGCCAAAAGAAGGCCGGGCGTGGGCACAGTTTGAGGTTTTGATTCCTGGACCACGAGCCGCTCAACCAAAGAACCACTGCGCCTGCGGCAATCCATCGCGCCAGCAACCTCAGGTACCTCTTCTAGTGCCGCGTCTTAACGGACATGTATCTTCTCGAGATCACTCCTCAGGATACTAATGTGGCAGATAGAGAGCATCCGCCTCAGGGAAATCACCCTGCCGCCTAAGGTTTTCCCCCAATCGAATCCAAACTCCTGCAGCACTATCTTTTCTGGTGAAGAGGGACTTGCGATTCCCTCCTGAATTTCACTTGAACCGGTCGAGTTTACTTCGGCCGAGGAGGCAAAAATGTCACAGGAAAGCACCCGCCGGGTTGGCGCTGTTGTGTCCTTTACAGCCGCGACCGTTGTCATGCTGTTTGCCCTTGCTGGATGCAATGCCAGCAACCATCCCGACTACAAGAACGCCGTGAATTCAGCCTTGACCCAAAATAACCTCGGCGTCGTCTCGGTCTCGGAGGACCGCACCAAGGGCGTGATCACGCTCAAGGGCGATGTCGAATCGGGCGACCAGAAGGCTCAGGCATCCGCCGTAGCCGCTCAGGCCGCACCTGGATACACCATCGCTAATGAAGTAGGCGTTCGCCCGGTTGGTCAGGAGAGCCAGGCCAAAGCGGTTGACTCGAATCTTGATGACGCCATCGAAGATAATTTCAAGGCAAGCGTGAAGGCGCACAAGGATCTCGACGATCAGGGCATCTCCGCCAGCGCCAAGAACGGCACCCTGGTGCTCAAGGGACACGTGAAGTCACACGCTGAGAAAATCGAAGCCCAGCAACTAGCCAAGGCCGTACCGAACGTGAAGGAAGTTGTCAACGAGATTGAAGTCCGCTAACCGGCCGACTGGATAGGCCCGGTCAAACTCAGTATCCGTGAACCTGCGGTTTTAGAGTGCTCGTCGTTGACCGGGCCTGGCCACTTCTCTCCAAACCTCAGCTGTGCCGCACCGGGCCCGCCAACATGCCTCATGTCCTTCAGATCATCGGGATCATCCCGAGGAAATAGTATTTCCGGCTCCGGACGCAGTACTCGCCATTGCGACTACTGCTGCGCGTTTCTTGTGCTGCCTACTCGCTTTCCGCTATAAGTCGAGATCGGGTGCGTGATGGGTGAACGTCGATAGGGTGAGATTTGGCGCGGGCGCCCACGTTAGGCCAAAAGAAGGCCGAACGTGGGGCACGGATTTGGAACCTGGGCCATCAGCCACGATTCGATTTTAGCCTTAGCTGAGCGGTGATTCCAGCTGTTAGAAAAGACCCAAATCTGCCAAAAGATGGCAGATTTGGGCCACGGGAAATGTGGGCCACCAGCCAGCGAGCCGACACGGTTATCTAATCAGTCCATCACCCGGGGTGTCCCACCTGTGGGGTCACGTTTAGGCTATTGACCAAAGGCAGAAACTGGATGATTGTATGTCCTTATTCCAATTGCTGCGCCTAACAGTACGCCTTCGGTCGCCAGAGGTCGAGTGTAAAGTGGAAAAATCTTGTCAATCGTTATTACTGGCGCTAATGGTACTTGGTGGTGTAATGAGCGTTACTGCTCAGAGCAACTCTCAGGTAAAAGGATTGTACGAATCAGGGGATCTCAATCAGGCAATAGCTGCCGCACAATCTGCACTTAGTAACAATGAACATCGGTACGGAACTTTTAGCAAAGAAGTGGCTATTTCGCTGGTCAATTTGTCAGTATTGCGGAAGTCCACAGGCGACTTCGAGGAGGCGCTTCAGCTTAACTCCCGAGCTATCGATATCCTCCGCAGGGTCGCAGAGGACTCTCCGGATCTCGCGTCAGCGTTAGCGAATCAAGGAGACATCTTGGGCACTCTAGGGAGACTCGACGCAGCTCAAGTGTCGATTCAAGAAGCGTTACGCATCCGACTTGATTTGTTGGGGCCCGAGCACCCCGCAGTGGCTGATACGTACGTGTCCCTTGGCAAAATCTTGGCCGAAGACGGCCAGCTCGATTCGGCAATGAATTGTTACAATAGAGCTCTCCGAATTTACCAAGATGCATTCGGGCCTAATGATATTAGGTTGGCCAGGGCCCTGTGCGGTCTGGCTCAAGCGTCCAAAAAGCTTAATAACTCCAAGGCTTGGGCATACTACAACTCGGGTTGCAAGCATGTTGTTCAGGGCATTCTGAGTGAGTGTATTCCAAACTCACCAAACCCGCTGTGCAAAGAGTCTTCAACTCTACTAAAGGAGAGCGATACCCCGTAATGTCGAACTCCGAGTCTGTGTTCTCGAAGATAGGGTTGGCTGTATTCTCTGCTGCCTTGGGAGTGATCGGGTCCATAGCAGTCCTTCATTTCAGCGAGAAACAGCCACACCTCAGCCTAACGATAACTCCGCCGCACCAAGTATTCGGCCAAAACAAAGTGACGCAATTCCTGACACTAAAAAATGATGGTCATGATGTTGCGAAGGGTATACGAATTGGGCTGAAGAGCGCGCAAGGGCGGCTCTATGAAGACGAAATTCGGGTCACTTATAGTCCGATACGCACCGACCCTACTCCGGCACCACAATGCGGCCCCCAGGGGGATTGTGTGATGATGATAGGAGACTTGCAGCCGCATGCATTTTCAACAGTTCAGTTAACCTACCGGCTTCCAGTCATGGGACAAGGAGACATCCAAACTTTCTCGGATAATGCCGAGGCCAAGGTGAAGACTAACGTGGAGAGCGTAGATATGATACAGCCGCAATAGATGACCGCCCGTTCGACTTATGGCGATATCGCGAAAAGTTTCGGTCCATTTGTCCACCGTCCACTCTCGGAAGCGCATCGTTTTTCAGCGTTAGGCCCTTACCGAGTCTCAGAAGATACCTGCAGCTAGAACGCCGCAATCCCCGTAATGTGCTCGCCGATGATCAGGGTATGGATGTCGTGCGTGCCTTCGTAGGTTTTGACCGACTCCAGGTTGGCCATGTGGCGGAAGATGGGGTACTCGTCGGCGATGCCGTTGCCGCCGAGGATGTCGCGTCCCATGCGGGCGCACTCTAGGGCCATCCAGACGTTGTTACGCTTCAACATAGAGATATGGTAGGGCTTGACCTTGCCGGCATCTTTCAGCTTGCCTACCTGTAGTGCGAGCAGTTGGGCCTTGGTAATTTCGCTAATCATCCAGACTAGTTTCTCTTGTACAAGCTGATGTCCGGCGATGGGCATGTCGCGGAACTGCTTGCGGAACTGCGCGTATTGCAGCGAGCAGTCGTAGCAGGCCATGGCGGCGCCGATGGCTCCCCAGCCGATGCCGTAGCGCGCCTGGTTGAGGCAACTGAGGGGCGAGCCGAGTCCTTTGGAGCCGGGGAGGAGGCAGTCGGCGGGAATGCGGACGTCTTGCAGCGAGAGGCTGGAGGTGACGGAGGCGCGCAGCGACCACTTGCCGTGCACGTCGGCGGCCTTGAAACCGGGGGTGTCGGTGGGGACGATGAAGCCGCGGATGCGGTCGTCTTCGTCGGTGACCTTGGCCCAGATGATGGCGATGTCGGCGATGGAGCCGGAGGTGATCCACATCTTCTCGCCGTTGAGGATGTAGCTGTCGCCGTCTTTCTTGGCGCGGGTGCGCATGGAGCCAGGGTTTGAGCCGGAGTCGGGTTCGGTGAGGCCGAAGCACCCGAGGATTTCGCCGAGCGCCATCTTGGGCAGGTACTTCTGTTTCTGCTCTTCGCTGCCGAAGGTGTGGATGGGATACATGCACAGGGCAGACTGCACGCTGACGAACGAGCGTACACCGCTGTCGCCGCGCTCGAGCTCCTGGGTCATCAGGCCGTACTCGACGGCGGACATGCCGGCGCAGCCGTAGCCGGTGAGGGAGGCTCCGTAGAAACCGAGCTCGCCCATGGGCTTGATGAGTTCTTTGGGGAAGCGTCCGTCGCGGTTGCACTGCTCGATGATGGGGATGAGGTTCTCTTCGATGAACAGGCGAGTGTTGTCGCGCACTAGGCGCTCGTCGTCGGAGAGGAGAGAGTCGATTTCGAGGAAGTCGACGCCTTTGAATTTGAGGGCCATGAAGTTGAGTCCTTGTGAGATGGTTCCCAGGTTAGCGCCCAAAAGAGGGGCGCGAACCTGGGGCACCGAGTCTTAAGGCGAACTTATGAACGTAGCAGGGGCGGGAGAGGAGGGTCAAACGGCAGTGGATAGTGGATAGAAATGCAGGTCCCTCCACTTCGCTTCGCTTCGGTCGGGATGACAATGGGACTGAGCAGCTGTCGTGTAGAATAAGAACGTACCGGCGAAAGAGAGTGGCGCCCCGTGCGCCCGCCTGCAGTCGAAGCCGTCCCGCCCGGCGGGATGTGAGCTTGAGACGTGTGCATATCGTGAGCTTGAGAGCTGGCCCTTCGAGTTAGGCCTTCACGCGTTGCCCCCTGAAACAAGTTTTTGGTTTCGAAGTGGTAGGGGAAGTTTGTCCGGAAGAATTACTTAGGAGACAGCAATGGCTAAGATCGCAAAAACCGCTGACCGCAAGAAGGTCATGGACACCACCAAGAGCACGGATTGCCCGAAGTGCGGCAAGCCGACGCGCATCGTAAAGCGAGTGAAAGACCGCGAGCGCGACATTCCGGGCGGGATTTACATCTCGTGCTCGGCGTGCGAGTTCTACGAGAAGCTGTAAGGTTTGTAATCACGTTTGTCGACGGGCGCGGAGAAATCCGCGCTCGAGTTGTGTGAGGAAAGGCCGATGTTCTATAGAGTCTTCTATCCGCCGTATTTCGTTGGATGGGGCACGCTGGCGCTAATCAACGCAGGTCTGGCACAAGCCAAGCAGAAAAGCGGCTTGCTGTGGTTTCTGCTGTCGCTGTTCCTGGGACCGTTGGCTACGCTGATCCTGGTGCTGCTGTCGAAAGGGTAGCGGGCACGCAGCATCTGCTGATTGTGCCTCAATCTAGCGCAAGAGCGACGCTCCTTACGCCGAGTTAACTGCAGAGTCGAGCGCTGAGCGGTATTCCGCGACGAGATTTTTTTTCCACGATTGCTTCCAGAGGTTGCGCTTCTTCATATAGTGCTCCATGTTGAGGAGAGGATCGAATTCGCGGCGGGCCTTGGGCGGACGGCCGTTGCAAGCAGGAGAGTCGGCTTCGGCGTGCCAGCGCCAGGTGCGGCACTCGATCAGCGTGGGCCCTGCGCCGCTGCGGGCGCGGTGGATGGATTCCTGAGTGACGCGCCAGACGGCTACGATGTCGTTGCCGTCGACGGTGATGCCGGGGAAGCCGTAGGCCTCGGCGCGGTCGCGGAGGTCATCGTCAGACTGGACCGTGCCGGTTCCGCCGGGGTGCGATTGGGCGCAGTTTTCCACCATGAAGACCAGAGGCAAGCGGGAGCGCGATGCGAGGCTGGCGGCTTCGTGCCAGAAGCCGAGCGCGGCGAGTCCGTCGTCAGCGAGGGCCACAACCACGTTGGGTTTGCCGAGATTGCGATAGGTGAGGGCTATGCCGGCGGCGATGTCGAGCTGTCCGGTGAGCGAAGCGGTTTGCGGAACCACGCTCATGGCACTGGCGGTATCGTTTGGCGGCGTGGCCGCTGGAGCGGCATCGCGGCGGAAAAGTTGAGCGAAGACGAGGTCAAGGGGCGTGCCGCTTACGACGTGGCAGGCCAGTTTGGGATGCGAGGACGAGAAGCTGTCATCGCGCTGCAAGCCGATGCAAGCGCCGACTTCGGTGGCTTCTCCGCCTAGAATGGGGACCGCCGTGCCGGGGATTCTACCGGCGCGGAGTAAGGTGAGCACCTGTTCCTCGAGCATGCGGGTCTTGAGAAGCACCGTGTAGAGCGAGCGCAAGACCTCGGGATTCGAGGGCGAGGCGTCGCCTGCCAGCGTAGCTGGCGCAGTCAAAAGTGCAGGGACATCGCTGGAAGATGCAGTGCTCTTGGGTTTCACGTGGGGCCATTCAGGCTGGTCTCCGAAGAGGTTCATTGTATCGTACACGTTGTGCAGACCGTGCAATGCGTCGCGCGGGAATTCATCGACAGATTTCAACATGAATGTGAATAAGGGTGTGGAAATCACGCTTGGAGCTAACGCAAGTTGCTCGCAATGCGACGCATTGCACGGTCTGCACCGAATAGAGTGCTACGCGCGAGTGAGGCGCGATTCATTTTGGTGGGAGCGAGCGGAGTAGCGGTAGGATCGAACGGGATGCGAGACTGATGGAATGAAGACGCGGCTCGACAAGTTGGTGCTGCAGCGCGGTCTGGCGCCGTCGCGCGAGCGCGCGCAGGCACTGGTGCTGGCGGGACGCGTACTGGTGAACGAGCAGAAGATCGACAAGGCAGGCGCAAGCGTGGACGACGACGCGCCATTGCGGATTCTGGGCGATGACATGCCCTACGTGAGCCGCGGTGGGTTAAAGCTGGCGAGGGCGATGGAGCATTGGCAGATCGATGTGCGCGGCAAGGTGTGCCTGGACGTTGGGGCGTCCACAGGGGGATTTACCGACTGCATGTTGCAGAGCGGCGCGGCACAGGTGATTGCCGTCGATACCGGATACGGGCAGATCGATGCGAAATTACGTAGCGGTCCGCGAGTACGGCTGCTGGAGAAGACCAATGCGCGGTATCTGACACCGGAGCAACTGTGGCCGGACGCAGAGCAGAGGCGGCCGATTGGTTTGATCGCGATGGACGTGTCGTTCATCTCGGCCACGTTGGTGCTGCCAGCGGTGATTGCCTCGGCGAAGAGCAGCGGCGGGCTGGAGTTGGTGGTGCTGGTGAAGCCACAATTCGAGGTGGGACGGGAGCGCGTCGGCAAAGGAGGCATCGTGCGCGACGCCGAAGCGCAACTGGGGGCGGTAGAGCGAGTGAAGGCTGCGGTGGCGCAGTTAGGTGGATGCGACATCGAAGTCATCGAGTCGCCGATCCTGGGAGCGGAAGGGAATCGGGAGTTTCTACTGCATGCGCGATTTGCGTAGGTCACCACGTTCGGCGTTCGTGCGCTAAACTGACAGGGACTTTCCAACCAACATGAAATCTGTCGCTATCGTCTCGAAACCGTGGAAGCAGGAACTTGCGGGACTCCTGCCGGAAGTGCTGGGCTGGTTTCACCAGCGCCAATACACCATTTACATGGACGAAGAGACGGCGCGCTATACCAACGGCGAGAAGGTGGTGCCGCGACAGGAAATCGGCGCGTATCAGCCCGACTTTGTGCTGGTGCTGGGCGGCGATGGAACACTGCTGTCGGCGGCCCGGGCGGTGTCGGTGCAGGGAGTGCCGATCCTGGCGGTGAACCTGGGTTCGCTGGGGTTTCTGACGGAGATTCCGCTCAACGAAATCTATGTGGCGCTGGAGTCGGTGGACCGGGGACAGTGCCCGGTGGAGATGCGCTCGGTGCTGGACTGCCGCCTGATGCGCGGTCCGGAGTGCATCTCACACCACTTTGCGCTCAACGACGTCGTGGTGAACAAGAGCGCCATCTCGCGCCTAGTGGAGTTCGACCTGTTCATCGACGGCAATATCGTGTTTCGGTACAAGGCGGACGGAGTCATCATCGCGACCCCAACCGGGTCAACGGCGTACTCGCTGGCGGCGGGCGGTCCGGTGCTGATGCCGTCGGTGGACGCGTTCGTGGTTACGCCGGTGTGTCCGCACTCGCTGACGCACCGACCGCTGGTGGTGACCGAGAGGTCGCAGATCGAGTTGCGCATTGAAACCGGGGAAGAGCAGGCGTTCCTGAGCATCGACGGCCAGATTGGCGTTCCGGTGCAACAAGGTGACCAGGTGATTTGCCAGCGCGCGGCGCATAAGGTGAAACTGCTGCGCGTGCGAAGGACGTTCTTCGAGGTGTTGAGCACCAAGCTGAAGTGGGGGCAGAGATAGTGGCTAGTGGCTAGTGGATAGTGGATAGAAAAAGCAGAGATAAGAGTTGAGGGCGCGGCGCAGAGGCCGCGCCTTTCGATTTGGTCGCTTGATTTACTCGGTTGCGGGTTTCAGGTTATCGGCCAGCCAGAAGCGGGCCTCGATTTCGCACTTCTTGGAGCAGAACGTATGTCCTTCGCGCGCGCGACTGGTGCTTCGCAGATACTGCGAGTAGCACCAGACACAGACCGCAGTCGAGGTGGCAGCGTCATATTGATTGGGTTGCATTGGGGGTCTCCAATGGGTAGCGAGGATAGGACATGCGGCGGTGAAACGCAATGAACAAATTGCGAGGTAATTCAGAAGTTAACTGACCTAAAAGATGCAAGCCAGCTAGAGGCGCTCGGTGGCCAGCAGGTCGTGCAGGGTTTCCCGGCGGCGGATGAGACGGGCGCGGCGGCCGTCTACGAGAACCTCGGCGGCGCGAGGGCGAGTGTTGTAGTTCGACGAGAGCGACATGCCGTAGGCGCCGGCGTCGAGGATGGCGAGCAAATCACGTTCGGCGACCTCGGGCATTTCGCGATGGCGGGCGAAGAAGTCTCCGGTTTCACAGACCGGCCCGACGACATCGAACTTCGCGAGTGCGGCGGTGTCTGGATCGAGGACGACTGGGACGATCTCGTGATGGGCACCGTAGAGCGACGGTCGCATGAGGTCGTTCATGGCCGCATCGACAATCAGAAACCGCTTGCTGTCATTGTGCTTGAGGTAGGTCACGCGAGTGAGCAATACCCCTGCAGGTCCTATGATTGAGCGCCCTGGTTCAAGTAATACATGAACTCCGAGGCGGTGCAGCGGGCGAATGATTGCCGAGGCGTATGCCTTTGCCCGCGCAGGAAAGTTCCCGCGAGGACTCTTGGCGTAGGAGATGCCGAGGCCGCCGCCGGCGTCGACGTACCGAATGTCGTGCCCGTCGGCCCGGAGACTTTTTACTAGTGAGGCGACGCGTTGCATGGCTTCGCGGAAAGGGCCGACGTCGGTGATCTGCGAGCCGATGTGAACGCTTACGCCTGACGCACGGAGGTAGCGCGACTCGGCGCCGTTGCGGTAGAGCGCGGGAGCTTCGCGCATTGGGACGCCGAACTTGTGCTCGTGCAGCCCGGTCGAGATATAGGGATGGGTCTGGGCATCGACGTCGGGGTTTACGCGAACGGCAAAGCGGGCCGTCTTGCGGAGATGGGTGGAACGGGCGCGAAGGAGTTGCAGTTCGCTGAGGCTCTCGACGTTGAACAGCAGAATGCCGGAGTGGAGTGCGAGATCGATTTCGTCGGCCAGTTTGCCGACTCCGGAGAATACAACCTTAGCGGCGGACTTGCGGCTAGTGTGCAGCACGCGGTGGAGCTCGCCCCCAGAGACGATGTCGAAGCCGGCTCCGAGTGAGGCGAGCAACTTGAGGATCGACAGGTTCGAGTTCGCTTTTACCGAGTAACAAACCGTGTGCTCGCAGTCGGCGAAGGCTTCGTCGAATTGCTGATAGCGCTGGCGAATGGTGGTGGCCGAATAGACATACAGCGGCGTCTCGTAGCGCTGCGCGAGTCGAGAGAGCGGCACCTCGTCGGCCAGGAGTTCGCGCGGTTCGCCGTCGCGAGCACTGGAGGCGGGACGGTAGATGAAGGCCGGGGGACGTTCCTGCGGGTGCGAGTCGCTCACTTCTTGGCCGGGCTTCCTTTCACTTTGAGCACCACGATGGTCTGGTCGTCGAAGGCGTCCACGCCCTTGGCATGATCGGAAACGGCGCTGAAGATGGCTTGGGCAATGTCGTCGGCGCCGCCCTCGGCGACCTTGCGGACGACTTTCTCGAGGCGACCGCGGCCGAACATGTTGCCCTTGGAACTGGTGGCGTCGGTAATGCCATCGCTGATAAACAGGAAAACGTCGCCGGGCTTGGCGCGCAGAGTGCGCTCTTCGTATTCGGCGCTGTGGAAGAGGCCGACGGGCAGTCCGGTGACATCGATCTCTTCGAACTTCCCGTCGCGCAGGTGAAGCGGGCGGGGCAGACCTGAATTCGCGACCTGCAAAGTGCGATCGTTGTCGTTCCAGATTGCATAGATCATGGAAACGTACTGACCATCGATGGGGCGTTCGGCGAGGGAGAGATTAACCGCCTCGAGCATGCCAGCGGCAGAGGGTTCCTCGACCGCGTGAGAGCGGGTGATGCCGCTGACCAGTGCGGCATAGATGGCGGCGGGAGCACCCTTGCCGCTCACGTCTCCGATGGCTAGGGCGATAATGCCGCGCCCGCTGTACTTGAGGAAGTCATAGAGGTCGCCGCCGATCTGGCGTGCAGGGGAGAAGCGCGCCGCGACTTCGGCGTGCTTCAAGGTGGGCCGCTTCTGCGGCAAGAGACGAAACTGCAATTCGCGGGCGAGGGCGAAATCGTGTTCGAGCCGCTTTTCCTGGCCGGCAATACGCTCGTAAAGCCGGGCATTCTCGATGGCGATGGCCACCTGCGCCGCCATGGTCGTCATGATGCGGAGGTGCTGATCGTCGAAATATCCGCGCCGGGTGTGTTCGATGTCAAGCACGCCGATCACTTGTTCCTTGTAGATGAGCGGCACACACAATTCCGAACGGGTCTCGGGATTGGCCATGATGTAGCGCGGGTCTTTCGAGACATCGGGAACCAAGACTGCCAGTCCGCTCTGTGCCGCAGCACCCACCAGGCCTTGTCCGATGGGGACCTCGTGCTTGAGATGCACGCTTTCATTGAAACGTAGGGAGAAGCGGTGCTGCAGCAGTTGGCCGGTCGGATCAAGCAAGAGGATGGAAAACATCTGGAAGTCGATGATGCGGGTGACGAGATCGGCCACGCGCTTCAGCAACTGATCAAGGTTGAGAATTGACGTAAGCTCGCGGCTGATCTCGGTGAGCAGCGTCAGTTGGCGGGCCTGCCGCGCCACGCGCGTATAGAGCCGAGCGTTCTCGATGCCGATGGCGATGCGCGAGGCGAAGAGCGTGAGCAGGCGCTTGTGCTCCTCATTGAAGGCGCCGGGTTGGGCGGCCTCGACGTCGAGTACGCCGATGACCTTGTTCTTGGCGATGAGTGGGACCGCCAGCTCAGAGTGAACACCGGGCGTGCAGTTGATGGCGTTCTGCTCGGCGGTCAGGTCGTTGACCAACACGGCTTCGCGGCGCTGTACGGCCTGTCCGGTGACGCCCTGGCCGACCTTGATGCGGATGCGCTCGGCGACCTCGGGAGGATGCCCGACCTGGAAGCGAATGCGCAGGTCCTGGGTTTTTTCGTTGAGCAGCAGAATGGCAAAGATCTCGTAGTCGATGATGCGCTTGAGCATCTCGGCCACGCGCTGCAGCAGCGTGTTAAGGTCCAGCGTGGTGTTCACCGCGTTGGCGACTTCGAGCAGATAGCTGTCGCTAACGCTCGGAACAAGCTGTGGATTGTTTGTGGCCATCACCCGAATGCTCAGCAGACATGATAGCAGTGAGGCGTGTGGAAACTTCGCGGGCGCGAATTGGAGATGGAGAGGAAAACAGTTTCGCGGGCCGGTTGCAGTGCAGGTGGACAACCAATAGAATTCTCCACGCCGAAGGAGGGCAGGGGACCAATGATTCACAATCCGGACTTCGTAAGAATAGTGGATGAGGCGCGGGCGCAGGTGCAGGAGATTACGCCGCCTGATGTAAAGCGCATGTTGGACAGCCAGGAAGACTTTGTGCTGATCGACGTGCGCGAGGCCGACGAGCACGCGAAGGGAATCATTCCCGGTGCGGTGAAACTCCCGCGCGGCATTCTTGAGCGCGACATCGCCCAGGTAACAACCGACAAGGACCGCAAGATCGTGCTGTATTGCGGCGGCGGATACCGCTCAGCGCTGGCGGCGGTAAACCTCCAGAAGATGGGCTACCGGAACGTCATCTCCATGGATGGTGGTTGGAAGGGCTGGCAGGAACTACCGAAATAAGTGAGGCAATCATGGAACTGAAGGGCAACAAGATCACGTGGCTGGGACATGCGACGTTTCGTATTGAGACCTCCGAGGGCAAGACGATCTACGTCGATCCCTGGGTGATGAGTAATCCGCTGTGCCCGCAAGCCGAGAAAGAAGTAAAGAAAGCCGACGCGCTCATCATTACGCATGGGCACTTCGACCACATTGCCGACGCGGTGAAGATTGGCAAGGAACTGAAGCCGACTGCGGTGGGCATCTTTGAACTTTGCATGTGGCTGAAGAAGAAGGGTGTGGAGACCATCTCGCCAATGAACAAAGGCGGCACGCAGACAGTGGCGGGAGTGAAAGTCACCATGACGCATGCGGTGCATTCGTGCGGCATTCAAGAGGACGACGGAAGCATCGTCTATGGCGGCGAGGCGTGCGGCTATGTGCTGGAGTTGCCGGGTGGCGTGAAGGTGTACCACGCGGGTGATACCGGTCCCTTTAGCGATATGGCGATCATCCGCGAGTTGTATGCGCCGAAGATCGCGATGCTGCCCATCGGCGACCACTTCACCATGGGGCCGCGCGAAGCTGCGCACGCATGCAAGCTGTTGCAGCCGAAGTTTGTCATTCCGATGCACTTTGGGACGTTTCCGATGCTGGTAGGGCGTCCGTCGCAGTTAAAAGAATTGCTGGGTGCGGGCGGGCCGGAAGTGGTGGCGATGCAGTCGGGAGAGACGGTGGGGTAGGGAGCAATTAGCAACTAGCAATAAGCAATAAGCCAAAAAAAGCGAGAAGCGAAAAGCCCACATGATTACCGATCCCAAGGTCGAGAACTACCTCTACGCCATGCTGCCCGAGCGGGGACCAGTGCTGCAGGAGATTGAGCAGCAGGCGAAAGAACGCGATATTCCGATCGTTGGTCCGGCGGTGGGAAGGCTGTTGCATCAATTTGCGCGGCTGATCGGCGCGAAGACCGTGTTTGAGATGGGGTCAGCGGTGGGCTACTCGACCATCTGGTGGGCCATGGCGGTGGGCGAGGGCGGCAAGGTGCACTACACCGACGGCAGCCGCAAGAACGCTGACGAGGCACGCGGCTATTTCCAGAGGGCCGGCTTGGCTGACCGCATCCAGATTCATGTTGGCGATGCAATCGAAATTCTGTCGGAGCGCAAGGAGCAGTTCGATGTGCTCTTCTGCGACATCGATAAGCACGATTATCCGCGGGCGGCGCGCATGGCGCCGGAACGGGTGCGGCCGGGAGGGCTCTTCATTACCGATAACACGCTGTGGCGCGGCGAGGTGGCTTACGCGGCGGGGAATCCGGACCTCAAGCCGGAACATGAGCCCGATCAGAAGCTGCGCGCGATCGTGGAATTCAACAAACTGCTTTACGAGTCGCCCGACTGGTACACGACGATCGTGCCGTTGCGGGATGGAGTGACGGTGGCGATGCGGGCGTAGGCGACGTGCCCGCGGGTTATACGACCTAGTTGCGACCGAGATCGCGCGGCAATTGTTCATGCGCTTGCATCACATTCTGCTGTTGTTTTTGACCCGACTGAAGGCTAGAATAGCGGGCCAGTCACGGGTCAATCGGATTTAGCCAACAGCGGCAGGGTGCACGATGAACGATCAGGTGGCAACTACAGTTCCCAAAATCCTGTCTTACCCTGGTCTGCGGAGATCGGGAGGATACCTTGGTATCGCCCTTCCCTTCGTTCTGGTGCTCGGCCGCGCCGTGCTCGGTCAGTATCCCGCGCTGCAAGACTCAATTAGCGCCTACTATCACACTGATTTGCGGAACATTCTCGTGGGTGACCTATGCGCGATTGCAGTCTTCCTGGTCGCGTGCAAGGGCTACACCGAGGCGGATGCAATTCTGGGCGACCTCGCAGGACTGTGCGCGGTCGGGGTGGCGTTCTTTCCTACGAATTGCGTCGGATGTCCAAAGACGCTTATTTCTAAATTGCATGCCACCTTCGCATCGGTGCTCTTTTTACTGCTAGCCATTTTCTGCCTTGTCCTCTTCACAAAGAAGGACCCCAACGCAGCGCCGACCCCTGAAAAGCTCACCCGCAACAATGTGTACAGGGTCTGTGGTTGCGTAATCATTGTCTGTATCGCTCTGTCTCTCGTCACCTCAATCCCGTTCGTTCAGCAGTATCTCGGATGGAAGAACTATCTCTTCTTTTACGAGTCCATCGCTGTCATCTTCTTCGGTGTGGCCTGGATTACCAAAGGCGGAACAATCCTCAGAGACAAAGGTGAGCCGCTAACTCCCTTAGTCGTGGAAGACGTGAGCGTCCGTAGCCGCCATCCCTAAACACGGCTCCCAGAATCCGGGGTCGGTAGCTTAGATCGACTGCACTGGCACCGTTCGCAGGTCGTCCACCAGCCCGACTTCTTTCTGGAAGAACGGCTCGCCGTATTTCACACCAGCCAACATTCCATAGAAGTGTGCCATGGAGGCTACGCGCTCGCGGATTTCGGCGTGGGCAGGGAAGTCCTTGCTGCCGGCGGACTGGTCGGCGAACTGCTCCTTGTAGGCGTAGATGGACTCGAGCTTGCCTTCGAACTCGGCGGTGATGTCCACGACGAACGTCGGGCGGACGTCGTAGTAGAGCGTGGCGTACACGATTTTGAAGGGGCGGAACGGCTCGTGATTGCGCAGGCGATGGACATCGAACGGCTCGACGTCTGCGGTGGCGGCAGTATGGCCGAGGCGACGCAGCCCGGCAAGGAAGCAAGCCTCGTAGCCGAGCGTGGCGCAGGTGTAGTGGTCAGGGTGACGGCCCTTCCAGTAGGGAAGAATGACGACGCGCGGTCGCTGCTCGCGAATGACGCGAGCAATCTTGATGCGGTTGGAGTAAGTGTTTTCGACGCGGCCATCGGGGATGTCGAGCGCCTCGCGCCACGCAATTTGCAAGATGCGGGCAGCCTCGGCGGCTTCAGTGGCGCGGCTTTCGGCTGAGCCGCGTGAACCGAGCTCCCCCTGGGTGAGATCGAGGACGCCGGTGCGTGCGCCGGTGCGCGCCATCTTCAGCAGAGTGCCGCCGCAAGTCTGCTCCACGTCGTCGCGATGGGCGGCAATGGCGAGGACGTCGAGGGAGGGCGTGGTCACTTTTTGCGCTCCACCAGGAACGCCGCGATTTCCCGCAAGTTTCCGGCGCGGTCGCCGAAGCCATCCAGCGCGGTGTTGGCTTTGTGGATCAATTCGTCGGCTTTCTTGAGCGAGGCATCGATGCCGAAGAGCGACGGGTAGGTCGATTTTTCTGTCGCCGTGTCTTTGCCGGCGGTCTTGCCGAGCTGCTCAGAGGTCTGGGTCACGTCGAGCACGTCATCCACGATCTGGAAGGCCAGTCCGATGTTCATCCCGAAATCGCGCAGGCTCTGAATTTGTGCGGTGTCGCCGCCTGCGTATATGCCGCCGGTGACCACGCTGGCAGTGAGCAGCGCGCCGGTCTTGGAGCGGTGGATGTACTCCAGGGTGGCGGCGTCGGCGTGCTGGTGCTCGGCCTCGAGGTCCATCACCTGGCCGCCGATCATGCCGTCAATGGTGCCGGTAGCGTGGGCGATCTCGCGGATGATTTTGACACGCGCTTCGGCGGAGCACTGCAGTTGGGCCAGCACTTCGTAAGCGTAGGTTTGCAGTCCGTCACCGGCGAGAATGGCGATGGCCTCGCCGAATGCTTTGTGGCATGTAGGACGCCCGCGGCGAAGGTCGTCGTTGTCGAGGGCGGGGAGGTCGTCGTGGATGAGCGAGTAGGTGTGCAGCATCTCCAGCGCGGAGCCGAGGTCTTCGACGCCCGCCGGAACGCTGCCGGAAATGACGCGCGCGGCCTCCATGCAGAGGATCGGGCGCAGGCGCTTGCCTCCGGCGAAGACGCTGTGGCGCATAGCCTGATGAATTGATGTAGGAAATTGCGTGGCAGGCGGGAGAAGCCGCTCAAGCGCCTTATCGGTGATAACGCAACCTTGTTGGAGGATTTCTTTCAGCATAAAGAGGGAAGTATAACAAGGCAGCAACGAGCAGCTAGCAATTAGCAATTAGCCAAAGCGAAAAGCCAGGAACGAAGTACGTCCAGTGCTCAGGGCGTCTTGGTTACCGGCGCGTTGGCTTTGCCCGCTGCTGCAAGTTTCGCTTCGCGCTCGGCATCGGCGGTGCGGCCGAGCCTGCGGTAGGCCGCGGCAAGTTCGGTGTGCACTCCATCGAGATCGGGGCTGATCTTCTCGGCCGCTTCCAGATGGGGCATTGCTTCTTTCGTTTTGCCCTGCTCCAGCAGCATCTTGCCCAGCTGGAACTGGGCTTCGGCGTCATCGGCGTTGATCTTCAATTCGGCCTCAAACTCGGCGAGGGCCTTTGTAGGCTGCTTCAGCTTGAGCTGCGCCATTCCGGCGTAAAAATGGGCGCGCGGTAGCGATGGGTTGGCCTGCAACACCTTCTGGAAGGTATCGAGCGCTTGCTGAGGTTGGCCTGTTTCACTGTAGGCCTGCCCCACCAGCAACATACCCTCCGGCGGCAGCGGCTGTTGAGCCATCCGCGCCACGACGGTCGCAGCCTTTTCCTTTTGGCCAACGTGCGCCAGCGACGTGGCGTAGGCATAGGAGACACGCGGGTCACCGTAGGCAGCATCGCCCATTTGTTCGAATGCCTTGACGGCCTCGGCATACTGGTCGCTGGAGAACAACGACATGGCCAGCATGGGCAGAATCATCCGGTCGCCGGGATCCTGTTGTTCGGCAATTTGCAGGGCGCGGGCGGCTTCGGCGTGCTGGCTGGCGCGAAAGGCGGCAAAGCCGACATTGCGCATCAGGTGCGGAATCGCCGAATTCCACCGTTCGGCCTGCTGAAAATTGGCCAGTGCTTCGGAATATTCCTTCTGGCGCGCTTCGGAAGTGCCGAGATCGTTGTAGGCATCGCCGAGGACGACGCTCAGCCGCTGTTCAGCCGTCGCAACTTCCTTTTTTTGCTGCGCCGTGAGTTGGGGCGCCGAGTCGCCCATCTGCGCGCTGGGGTCGAGCATAGCCGAGGTGGGGACAGAAGGCATGGCCGCCATGCCGGAGCCCATGGTCGCTTGGGTCTTTGCGGCGGGGCTGGCGGCACGGCTGTCGTCTTCAGTCTTCTGCTGCATTTCGGAGAAGATCTTGGTGTACTTGGCGGCCTCGTCTTTGCGGTCAGTCTGGTAACAAATCCGTCCCAGCACGTAGTAGGCGCGGCGAATCTGGTAGTTGTTGCGCGCGTTGTCGTCGCCGGTCAACTGGATGGCCTTGCGCAGCATTTCCTCCGCCTTTGGGTTGTCGTGCTTCGCAAAGGCGTTCAGGCCCATGTAGAGGTACGGCTCAGGCCAATCCGGTTGAGCGAATGACGCGGTCTTGAGGTAACGATCCGAGTCGTCGTAGAGCTTGTCGGCATTGTCAATGTAGCCGAGAAAAAAATTGCCGAAGAAATCCTGGGGATTGAGCTTCACCTCTGCCGCAAACTGCTCGCGCGCCGCAGGGGTCGCGACCCATTCGTTTTGCGAGAGATAGAGCAAGCCGAGAAAATAATGGGCGCGTGAGCCTTTGGCATCGAGCGTGGCGGCGCGGTTGAACTCGCGCGCGGCTTCGTCGGTCTTGCCGGCGTTCTGGTAGGCGCGGCCGATCATGATGTGGGCGCTGGCGCTGTCACCGGCGGCATCGGCGATCTCCTTGAAGATGGCTTCCGCCTTGGCCGTATCGTTCAGATTGAGAAACGCCGTCGCTAGTGCGTAGGCCACCAGAGGATTGCCCTGCAATTCCAGAGAGCGGGCCAGAGCCTCGGCGGCCTCAGTGTAGCTTTTCTTGTCCATCAGCAGCTTGCCCTGTACGTTCCAGGCATCGGCGTCCTTCGGGTCGGACTTGGTGACGGGTTCGATCTGGGCCAGAGCTTCGTCGATGCGGCGGGCGCGCATATAGGCCAGCGCCAGCGAGATGCGGATCTGCGGGGTGTCTTCGAAGGCCAGCGAGCGTTGATAGAGGTCGATTGCCTGCTTGGTGTCGCCCTGCGCCAGTTTCAGTTCGGCCATTGCGCGCAGCCCGACGGCAATCAGGCTGCGGTTGGCAGCGGCGATTTTGGTTACATCACCGGACTGCTGCGCCGCGGCCACGGCCTGCATGCGGGAGGGCAATTCCTCCATGGCAGAGGCGGTGAGCTTACTGGGGGCAACCTGCCCCGGCGGTGCCTGCGCGACGGCCGCAGTGGTGGCAGCAATCAAGACGCAAAGGGTGCCGAGAAGACTGGCAAGGCGTGAGTGCAAGAAAGTTTCGAAGAATGACCCGATACGCATCGATGAATGCAAACCTGGAAGGCAAACCTAAAGACAACCTTCCACGCTAAACGCCCGTACAGCGCACGTCAAGGACGCGGCGCACTACGGTGCGTACAGGTTCGCGATGGGGAGACGAAAGGTGGCCTAGGACTTTCCAGGGTTGCCGGCGTGTGCTTCGGCTTCGAAGCTTTCGGGCTGGAGCTTACCGTTACGCTTGAGCAGGATCTCCACTTTGCCCTCGGCTTCCTCGAGTTCCTTGCGGCAGGAGCCCGAGAGCTTCATGCCCTCATCGAACAACTCCAGCGCGTGATCCAGCGCCACGTCGCCCTTCTCCAGCTCGGTCACGATCGTTTCCAGCCGCTGTAATGACTCTTCGAACTTAGCCAAAAGGTAACTCCTCGGGCAATTGTAGTACCGTCCACGTAACCTGCAAGTAAAGAATTCGACAAATTACTTGCCGAGTAAATCCAGCACCACTTCAGTCATTACCAGCACACCGGTGCGGATGGTGGGCTCCGGGGCCGGAAAAAACAGGGCCGAATGTAGCGAAGGTAAGGGCTTTCCGCTGGCCTGGCTCTCGGCATACCGCTCGTGCGATACCGCGCCCAGCCGCATCATGACCGTCGGTATCTGGTGACCTTCCAGTCCGAACAGGCCGAAATCCTCGCTTACCATTTCAGGATGCATGGCGACAACATTCGCGGCTCCAAGGGTCTTGACGCACACGGCGCGCAGGCGGTCCGCCAGTTCCGGGTTGTTGTACGTGACGGGTGAACTCTCCGGAAGAATGGTGACCACCGGGCTGCGGTCGGGAGGCACGCCTCCAGCCAGCGCGATTCCGTCAGCAGTGCGTTTCAGGTCGGCGAGGATTTGCTTCTGGACGTCATCGTTAAACGAGCGGATGGTGAGGTTCATCGTCACTTCGTCAGGAATGATATTGCGCCGAGTGCCGCCGCGGATCATACCTACGGTTACTACTGCCGGATCGACCGGCGGAATCTGGCGGCTGACGATCGTTTGGATGGCCATGATGTACTCGGCTGCCATTACCACCGGATCTTTGCTGAGCTCGGGCTTCGCGCCGTGCGAGCCCACGCCGCGCATGGTTACGTCCACTGAATTCACTGCCGCCAGCGTCGGGCCGGAAACGACACCGACTTTTCCCGCCTCCATGCTGCCGTCATCGTGCCACGCTACGATGTAATCCGGGCGGCCGAAACGCGCATAGAGATTGTCATTGAGCATGGCTCGGGCGCCATCCACCGACTCTTCCGACGGCTGGCCGACCAGCATCACAGTACCGTGCCACTTGTCCTTGAGGTGCGCCAAGGTTTCGCCCACGCCGATGAGCGTGCTCATGTGGATGTCGTGTCCACAAGCGTGCATCACGCTGACCTCTTCGCCGGCCGGATTCTTGGAATGAACGTGGCTCGCATAGGGAAGCCCGGTTTTTTCTTCGACCGGCAGGGCGTCCATGTCGCTACGGATGAGTACCGTCGGACCTGCGCCATTCTTCATCACCGCCACCACGCCGTAGGCGGACGTGCCGTCGTCGTACTTGCCGACATGCTCTGTGACGGTATAGCCAGCCTTGCGCAACGCTTCAGCAACGATGGCGGAACTTTGCTTCTCCTGATGCGAGAGCTCGGGATTCTGATGGAGCTGCTTGTAGGTCGAGACCAGCTGCGGCAGCTCGGTCGTCACCAGCGAAGGTATGTCCTGCGCGAACGCGAGGCTGGCGAGGAAGGGCAACAGCACGACGAATCGCTTCATCGGAAGCTCCTTTGAGGTAGCGAGAGAAGGTCGATTACTTGTCTTCCGCCGGCGGGCGCGAGCTCCCCAACACTTCCAGCACGTCCATCGCTGTGGAATAACGTCCCATGGGAGCGCTGATCTGCGCGCCTTGCACGACGTCCCGCACGGCCGAGAGCATCTCGCGGGCGATGGCGACGCCTTCCGCGCGCGCTGCTTCAGCGGTTGCGGCGCGCGCCATGCGGGCGATGATCTCGTCGGGCACCGACACACGTAACTCGTTCTTCATGAACTCGGCGTTGCGGGCGCTGACCAGCGGCCAGATCCCGGCAATCAAGGGGATGCGGCAATGCTCGATGCGCTTGAGAAATTCCTCCAGCAATTTCAGGTCGAACACTGGCTGGGTGACGACATACTCTGCGCCCGCTTGCACCTTGTACTCGAAACGGCGGATTTCCTCGTCGATGTTGGGTACGCCCGGATTGGCGCCCACGCCGATGACGAACTTGGTGCCCGATCCCATCGGGTTGCTGCCGATATCGAGCCCGTGGTTCAGGTTGTGCACGATGTTGACCAGCCCGATCGAGTCCACGTCGAACACCGCAGTAGCGTCGGGATAGTCGCCCATCTTCGGCGGGTCGCCAGTGATGCAAATCAGGTTTCGGATGCCCAGCGCACTGGCGCCCAGCAGGTCCGACTGAATGCCCAGCACGTTGCGATCACGGCAGGTGTAATGCAGGATGGGCTCGATTCCAACCTGCTGCGCCACCATCAGGCATAGCGCCTGGTTGCTGAGACGCGCCGATGCGCGCGGACTGTCGGGAATGTTTACCGCATCCACGCCATGTTCCTTCAGAAAGCGCGAGCCGTCGATTTCCCTGGTGCCGTCGGTGCCTTTCGGCGGAACAACCTCGACCATCACCACAAATTCGCCGGTGGCAATCTTGCGGCCCAGTTGCGAGCGTTCCGCCAAGGCAGGCGGTTCAATCGCGCGCACGGTGGGCGTCGGTTTGGAAATTACGATCGGTGCGGAGGCGGGCCTCATCTTGAGGCGGCCCTTCATTTCATGGATGTGCCGGGGCGTGGTGCCGCAGCAACCACCCACTAGGCGAACGCCGACGTCCACAAATTGCGGCACGAAATTCGCCATGTATTCGGGCGAGGACAAAAAGATAGTTCGGCCGTCCACCGAGCGCGGCATGCCAGCGTTGGGTTGCGCGGAAAGTGGAACCGTGGTCACGGCGCGTACCCGCTCCAGCGCGTCGAGAATCGGCACCGGACCCACACTGCAGTTGATCCCGACCACGTCAGCTCCCCAGGCCTCCAGTTGCGGCCCGTAGTGCTCGGGGCTGGAGCCGTCGAGGCAGTTGCCGTCTTCGTCGATGGTGACCTGCGCCACTACCGGCATATCGGGATTGACCTCGCGCACGGCCAGAATCGCCTGGTGCAGCTCTTCCAGATAGCCAAAAGTCTCGAGAACGATCAGGTCAACGCCTTCTTCGTTCAAAGCGGCAATCTGTTGGCGGAAGGCTTCGCGGGCTTCGGCCAGCGCGATCTTGCCGAGCGGTTCAATGCGAACCCCCAGCGGGCCAACGGCGCCGGCCACCAGGGCGCCAAAGCTCTTGGCGGCCTCGCGGGCCAGGCGGACGCCGCGGCGGTTGATCTCCGCCAACTTATCCACACATCCGTGCTTCGACAGGCGAAACGAATTGGCGCCAAAGGTGTTTGTTTCAATGACGTCGGCGCCCGCCTGCAGGTACTCCTGGTGGATGCCGCGAATCAGGTCGGGGTTTGACAGGTTTAGCTCGTCGTAGCAGCGGTCAATGAAGATGCCCTTGGACAGCAGCAGCGTGCCCATGGCGCCGTCACAAAGCAGAGCCCCTTTTTGCAGTCGAGATTTCAAGTCAGTTGGCATGTTTGCTATATGAACTCAGTGCAGCGTGAATGTAATTTGAACTCTACCGTAAACCTTACCTTATGACCACCGATGCGGCAGTTTCGGCACCCTCCGACGGGTTTGGTATAATCGGTTGGAAACAGGCCAACTTACGTCTTATCAATAGCATGAACGAGGTACACGTTTGAAGCGGGTTGCACTCCTTCTGGTTTCTTCGGCAGCACTCCTACTGGTGGCTTCCTGTGGTGGCAGCGGCACCAGCAAGACGGGTCCAAACGGTAATGTGACGGTGAACGCCCCCAGCAAGCTCTCCAACCGGGCGTTCATCACGAATGCGTATTCTGGCAACATCCAGGTGGTCGACAGCAAGAACGACACGACTTCGTATTACACCGCTACCAATAACAACACCGGAATCAGCACAAACGGGGGCGCACCTGCCTCCGCGGTGGCCATCTCCGTGGGCGGCTCCCTCACCTGGTCGCTGCTCGCACCTAACGACCTGGAGACGATGGTTTATAGCGCGAGCACCAACACGATGACCTTTATCACGAATTCGACGGAGGTCTCGAGTGGCAGTGTCAATCTGGCGAGTTATGCCGTGATGGGGGTGTACTCGGCAGACTCGAATTACGTCTATGTGCCGGTACCTACCGCCGCAGTCACCAATTCGAGGCCCGGGGCAGTGCAGGTCGTTGCCACCAGCTCCAATACCAGCAACACTGCCGCTACCGCTACGATCACCACCAGTATTCCAGTGCCGGGTGCCCGCTACGCCGCAATTAGCCCCGACGGGAATACCCTGCTGGTCTTCGCCAATAACAGCGATACCATGTACCTCGTCACTCCCACGGCAACTACGCCTACCGTGGTGGCGATACCGGGCTTCGCGGGGCCAGTCAACGCGTTTTTCAGCAGCGACAGCTCGACGGCGTATGTGATCAATTGCGGGCCGGAATGCGGTTCGACCGCCGGGCCGCCCTCGGTGATGAAATTCAACATCGCTTCGCAAAGCATCACCGCGACCGTTCCCGTGGGTGGCGCCAGCGTGGGTCTGCTCAAGGGTTCGACGTTATACGTTGCCGGCTATCCCGGCGGCTCGACCGGAACATTTGACGTCGTCGACGTCGGCGCCATGGCGCGTACCACGACCAACCCGGTGGCGATCGGCGATGGCCACCATACCACCATGGCCATCAGCAACAACAGCAAGATGTACATTGGAGCGGTCGGTTGCGTGAACCAGACCGTCGGCTGTCTTTCGATTGTTGACCTGGGGAAGGTTTCCCTGGATACCGTCAGCCAGCCCCTGGGTGCCGTGACCGGCTTGCAGTCCATCCCCAACCGCAACACGATGTACGCTGTCGAGGGCGGCGTCCTCTACATCTACGACACCACGACCGGCCAGCTCCAAGCGACCCAAATCGCCTTCCTGGGCGCGTTGTATGACGTGGTGCAGGTAGACCAGTAGCGCAGGTTCTTCGCACAGGACATAACAGGGGCGGCCTCATGGCCGCCCGTTGTTTTGCCCTGCAGTCAACCCGAGCCGATTACTGCGGCACCAGCCGCAAGTGATGCTGGCTCGCCCGCTCGACCGCCTCGTGTGAGAAGGGCAGCGGGAACGTACGGCCGTGGTAATACGCATCCCACTGGTCGTTATAGTGTTCGTCGAACAGGTTTCCAGACTCGCCATTGACGATGTTCAACGTCGAGTTGTCGAGGTTAGACAGGTCGGCAGTGTACCGTTCCGACGGGCCAAACCTTTGTCCGGCAGCTTTGATGGTCAGCGAGTCGCCCGACAGCGGATGCGGCCCCGTTCCCGCACCCCGCTTCAAGACCGGAAAGTTGCTCCAGAAAGGATGCTTGAGGTCGATCTGGTGCACCTTGCCCCACGTCCACGTGCTCAGTGCACGCGGAGTCTTCGAGTCGGTGACCGCTGCTTCCACTGCCGCCGTCAGCAACTCGTCGTAATTGGCGTAGCCGGCGGGCAACCACTCTGACGATTGGTGAGACACGGTGTTTTCCAGCCACACTGGAGCCATGAACCAGCGGGTGTACTCCTTCCAGCCGTCGCCGAACTTAGGGCGCAGAAGCAATTCGTTGAGCTTTCCGCGTGCATAGTACGCAATCGACGGAGCGACGGAATCCACCGCCATGTTGCCGTCCCATCCGCGCATCAGTTCGGCCGCAGCCTTCGCGCGCTCAGACGCCTTGGGCGTATGGTCGATGGCGTACACGAAGCGCTCGGCGCAGAAGCGGTCCAGCTCCGACACCGTGTCCATCTCGATATCCAGCATGTCAGCCGCCGTGTATTTCTTCGGCTTGCTCAGCAGCTTGTAGATGCGCTCGGTGCGGTAGGGCGAGTCCCACTCGAAACTGATCGGGTACGGATAGCCGTCAGGCGTGATGCGGCCATTGGCGGTGGCGAGGATGCCCGATGGAGGATCGAACGCTCGCGGCATCTCGTCGAACGGAATGAAGCCCTTCCACTCGTAGGTGTCAGTCTCCCCTGGCACCGGCAGCGAGCCGTCGCCGGCCGCGCGGATCGGCACCAGGCCCGTCGCTTGGTACCCAATATGACCCTCCACGTCGGCATAGACCACGTTTTGTCCGGGTCCGCCGAATTTGGAGAATGCAGCTCGAAACTCGTCCCAGTTCTTCGCCGAGTTCACATCGAAGAAGGGAATTCGCGTGCTACCCGGCTTATAGATGATCCACTGCAACGCAAGCTGGCGGGTTTCTCCCGGAACCAGCGAGGTGATGATCGGCCCGTGGCGCGTAATCACCACGTCGACGTTCACTTCGGGCTTGCCTTTGACCCGGATGATTTCCCGCCGATGCTCCGGCTGCACCCAGCCCTGCGGCGTCAGGTATTCACCCTTGTCGTTGAACTTCTCGATGAACACGTCTTCTACCGCCGGCCCGACGTTGGTGAAGCCCCAGGCCACGTAACGGTTGTGGCCAACGATGACGTAGGGTAGGCCGGGAAGCGTCACTCCCACAACGTCGTAGTCGCCGCAAATCAAGTGCGCCTCGTACCAGTTGTTGGGCAGGCGCAACTCCAGGTGCATGTCATTCGACAGCAGCGGCTTGCCCGTTGCCGTGTGCGCGCCGGAGATCACCCAATCATTCGAACCAACAGGGAAGCGGGCCTCGGGAGACATCTCGCTCGACGGCTCGCCAAATGGCAGAAGCAACGAGTGATGCGCAGGCTTCTTCGCTGGGGGAAGCGTCTCTTCTTCATCGGGTGTCAGGTCCTTCGAGGGCTCGGTATCCAGCGACTGGCTCTCCGCGCCCGGCGGATGATCGCGCCACGACGAGTTGACGAACAATTCCGCCGTCAACTCCGGCCCCAGTTTGGCCAGGGCCTTCTCCTTGTTTAACTCCTCTCGGTAATAGCCGTGATTGAGGAACTCGGTCATCGACAGCCCCACCAGAAGCGAATCTTCCACCGTCCATACGTGCGGGGCGTAGGTGAGGAAGCGAAACTCCAGCGGGAGGGTCTTGGTGTGCTCGGCGATGTAAATGTTCACGCCGTCGGCATAGGCTTGGAACTGTTCCCGCTGCGCCGGGTCCATGGCTGCCGCCGCCTGCTCGGCCGCCTGCCGCAATCCGAGGATGCGCTGCTCGCGATCGACTGGAACGAAATCAGGGCCGAGGATGACCGCCAGGTCGCCCGAGGCGAAGCGCCGCGTCATGTCCATCTGCCACAGCCGCTCCTGGGCGGTAAGGTATCCCTGGGAGAAAAACAGGTCATTCAGCGTCGATGCGTTGATGGTCGGCACGCCGTGAGCGTCAAAGGCCACTGTGACCGGTTGCGACAGGCCACGCAGAGCAACGGTACCCTCGTACTTCGGCAAAGAGCACTGCACCGCACGATAGAACCACACGTCGAAACCGAGGAAAACCACGAGGGCCAGTACCAGCAGTCCGATAACAACCCGGATTGCCACACGCGCATTCGAAGTGCGGCCAGAAGCAGAGACAGTCGATGTAGGCATAAGAAACCTTGATTATATGAGACTCGCGCGATTGAACGCTGGCTGTGATCCGTCAACGGGCTGGCGCACGAATCACAATCTCCGCGATGTTATGCTGATGCACAGGACGGATCGGCGTGCCAACTAAGGGACCCAAACGGGAGAGCAGCCAGAAGCGGGTGGACGACCAACCCTCGATCTCTCCTCAGATGGTGCGCGAGGCCGAAGCCATCTTTCTTGAGCATCTGCGCCGCGTCGGGCTGAAGCACACCGGCCAGCGTGACACCATCCTGGGCGCATTCCTCGACACCCGCGATCACCTTTCCACTGATGAGCTCTATCGATTGGTTCGCAAGAAAGACGAGCGCATCGGGTTCACCACCGTCTATCGCACCCTGAAACTCCTGGTGGAATGCGGTCTGGCCAGCGAGGTGGCGTTCAACGACGGCATCTCCCGCTACGAACACCAGTACAACCGTCGCGACCACCATCACATGGTGTGTACCGAATGCGACGGTTCGGTTGAGTTCTTTTCCCCCGAGATTGAGCGCATCGAGCACGAAATCGGCCGCAAACACAAATACCTCACCACCCGCCATACTTTTCAGATTTACGGTGTTTGCGACAGCTGCCAAAAGAAACGCAAGCGGCCGGTTGCCTAGATGTTAACGCTCGTCGAGGCAGCCCGACTTCTGCGTGAACGCCGGTTGTCTTCGGGCGAACTCACCCATCACTGCCTTGCCAACATCGAGCGGCTGAATCCGGCGCTCAACGCCTTCATCACCGTCACGGCCGAGTCGGCGCTGCAGCAGGCGAAGCACGCCGACGCGGAGCTCGCGGCAGGGAACGACCGCGGTCCGCTGCACGGTATCCCTATCGCGCTCAAAGACCTGATCGATGTCGCGGGTGTTCGTACCACGGCCGCCAGTAACCAGTTTCGTGATCACGTTGCAACGGATGATGCCGAGGTCGTGATTCAACTCAAGCGCGCCGGCGCTGTACTTGTCGGCAAGACCAACCTCCACGAATTCGCCTTCGGCGGCAGCGGCATGGTGAGCGCCTATGGTCCGGCGTGCAATCCGTGGGATACCACGCGCATCACCGGCGGCTCGTCGTCGGGCTCGGCCGCGGCCGTTGCTGCCGGAATGTGTGTTGCCGCCATCGGAACCGATACCGCGGGGTCAGTGCGCACGCCCGCCGCCTTGTGCGGCATCGTCGGCCATCGCCCCAGTGCGGGCGTCTTTAGCGCCGAGGGAATCATCCCGCTGCGCCCGTCGTTCGACACCGCTGGACCGATGACCAGAACGGTGGAAGACACGCGGTTGTTGCTGCGCGCGCTAGCGCAACCCGCTCTGCAAGCGCCGTCTCCATCCGATCGCGTCCGGGTTGGCGTTTCCCGCGAAGGCTTTTTCGACAACCTCGACCCCGACGTTGTCGACGGCATGAACCACGCACTTGATGTGCTCGCATCGCTGTTCGGCCCGGTGCGCGATGCAGTGGTGAAGGTTGATACGCGATGGACCAGCTTTGATGTCGAAATACTGGACTATCACCAGAAAATGCTCGACGCCTCACCCGAGCTGTATCAGCCGGGAACTCTCGTGCGCCTGCGAACCTGCACCGCAATCGGCCGGGAAGCCTACGAGGCGGCGAAGGCCGGTTTGCATACAGCGCGCCAAACATGCGAGAGCATCTTCGACGAAGTGGATGTCTTGGTCACGCCCAACTGCGTCGTGCCGGCTCCCACCATCGCGGAGTTGCAGAGCTTGTCGGCGATGGATCTGCGTGCGTACGAAGTGAATTATCTGCTTCGCAACACCGCGCCATTCAGCCTGCTGTTCTGGCCCTCGGTGTCCGTGCCCTGCGGATTCACCCCGGCAGGTCTGCCCATCGGGATGCAGATTTCCGCCGCGCCGGGCCGCGACTGCCTCGCCTTGCAGGTCGCTCAGGCTTACGAGCAGGCAACTGCTTGGCACCAACGGCTCCCGCCCATCGCGGGCTAGAATCCCAGAAACACGGGCTCCGGCTGCAATAGAATTCCGAACTCGCTCATCACCCGCGATTGAATCTCATCTTTCAACGCGACGATCTCCGCCGCCGTCGCGTCGCCGCGATTGACAATGGCCAGTGCATGCCGCCGCGAGATCGCTGCAGCGCCCCGCGCATATCCCTTGGCAAACCCGGCATGTTCCACCAGCCACGCCGCCGAAAGTTTCCGCGAACCTTCTGCCGCCGGATAGCTGGGCATCTCCAGTCCGCGCGAATGCAATCGCGCCTCAATCTCTTCGAACTCGCGCTGGCTAATCACAGGGTTCTTGAAGAACGATCCCGCACTACGAGCATCGTCGTCGCCGGGAACCAGCAGCATCGATTTCCGCCTGCGAATCTCGCGGACCGCATCTCGCACCTGCACCAGCGTAGGATGGGCCGCGCCGTGCGCAAACGTTTTCTGCAGGTCCGCATATCGCAGCGTCGGAGCGCCGCGCTTCCGCAACACGAACGTCACGCGCAAGATGATGTAGCGGTCGCGGTCCGCGGAGTTGAACCGGCTGCTTCGATAGCCGAAGCCGCAATCCTCATTGCGAAGCGTCAGCACCTGCAGAGACTGGCGGTCGAGCGCTTCCACTTCGCGGACGGTCGACGCGACTTCCTGCCCGTATGCGCCTACATTTTGCACGGGCGTGCCGCCAACCGTGCCGGGAATGCCGCTGAGGCACTCGATCCCGGCGCAATCGGCCTCCACGCTGCGGGCGACCAACTCGTCCCAGTCTTCCCCGGCGGCCGCGCGAAGGATTGTCTCATCGCCCTCGGCAAGCAACTCGACCCCGCGCAGGGCAACCTTCAAAACCAGCCCGCCAAAGCCTCGGTCCGCCACGACAAGGTTGCTGCCGCCGCCAAGAACAAACAGCGGCAGCCCGCTCGAAGCCGCGAACTGCAGCGCTTCGCGCACATCGCGCTCGTTCTCAGCCTCGACAAAATACCGCGCGGGCCCACCCACGCCTAACGTAGTCAGGGGAGCCAGCGGTACCTGTTCGCGCACAATCATGAGGAACAGCCAATATAAATGGTTGCCATGTGCGTCTTTCCCACGCCGCCGGCATCCATGTAACATCACCCTAATCTCAGGAGACCCAATGTATCCCGAAATCCTCATTATCCCCATGCGCGAAGAGCTGACCAGGGCCGGCGCGCACGAGCTGAAAACCGCTGCTGAAGTCGATGCCGCGTTGGCGGAGAAGAACGGCACCGCCCTGGTGGTTGTGAACTCGGTCTGTGGATGCGCCGCCGGAAAAATGCGTCCGGGAGTGCGCCGCGCGCTGCAAAGCGCTTCGCGGCCCGACCGCGTCTACACCGTCTTCGCCGGACAGGACAAGGAAGCCACCGAGCGCGCCCGTCAGCATTTCGGCGCCGTTCCGCCGTCGTCGCCAAGCCTGGCGCTGTATCGCAACGGCGAACTGGTACACTTCGTGCCGCGGAGCGAGATCGAGAGCCGCACCGCCGACGACATTGCCCAGCGGCTGTCCGCTGCATTCGAGCAGTTCTGCGCCAAGCCGGTTGCGGCCAACGACTAAACGGCGGCCCGCAAAAAGGAAACTCCAGTGACCATGCATGCCAAAGGCACATTCGAAGTCAAGCTGCTACCCCTCGCCGATGCGCATGCAGAAGCTGCGGGTCTGGGCCGCATGTCGATTGACAAGAAGTTTCACGGCGATCTCGAAGCTTCAAGTCAGGGACAGATGACGTCTGCCATGAGCAGCGTCAAGGGATCGGCCGGCTATGTCGCGATGGAGCGGGTCTCGGGAACTCTGGCGGGCCGCAAAGGTTCGTTTGTTCTGCAGCACAACGGAACCATGAACCGCGGCACTCCAACCCTCACGGTCGCCGTTGTTCCAGATTCTGGTACTGGCGAACTGGAAGGATTGTCGGGTGCGCTCACCATCATCATCGCTGACGGCCAGCATTCCTACGACTTCGAATACTCACTTCCTGAAAGCTCGTGACGGCGATTACTTCCCGCCGCTCTTAAACGCCTTAATGACAATGTCATTCGGCTGATTGCCGACAGGAATAACGGTCACCAGTGCCCGGGCGGCACTTATCTTCGAGTTATCGCTGGTCTTTACCGTTCGCACCACCGCCACATCGCCCGACTTAGTGTCGACCACCAGCAGCTGCTCCTCGTTCGGCGTGAGCGCCAGCCCATCAGGATGGCTGCCCACCGGGACCGAGCCGATCACGCGGCCTTCGTCTATGGCATAGACGCTGACGTTATCTGACCCGAAATTGCTGACGTACAGCAGCGAGTTGTCCGACGAAACCAGGCCCCGCACCGGATTGTTGCCAATCAAGTAGCTGCCGCTGATCTCGTTGCTGTAGGCCTCGACGATGGAAAAGCTATTAGCGTCGAAGTTGCTCACAAAGATTTCGCCGCCATCCGGCTTGAGCGCTAGATGGATCGGCAGCTTGCCGGCATCGAGCAGCGCCAGCACGCGGTCCGTCTTGAGGTCAATCGACGCCAACTGGTTTGACCCAGGGCATGCCACATACAGCTTGCTGCTGTCGGGCAGGATGACCATGTCCTGCGGCTGCTCGCACACCGGTAACGTGTTGCGGACGGCCAGCTTCTGCGTATCAATCAGCGAGACCGTATTCGCGCCGCGATTGCTCACCGCGACCACGCTTCCGTCCGGCGACACTCGCGCCAACCCCGGTGCATTGCCCACGGGAATCGTTGCAATCACCGAACGCTTCTCCAGATCGATGACTGAGACATTCCACGAGCCGGAATTGGCGACATACGCCCGCTTGCCGTCTTTGGAAACCGAAACAAAATACGGCGCGCGATGCACTCCAATGGTCGCCACCACTTCATTGCGCTCGGCATCGATGACACTGACGTTGTTTGATTCGGTATTGGCGACGTAAATTTCATTGCGCGCCGGATTGGCGGCCAGTCCGGTGGGGTTTTTGCCGACCACGATGGTCTTCACGTTGCGCAGCGCCAGCGTATCGATCACGCTGACGGAATCGCTTTCGCCGTTACTTACGTAGGCAAACTCGTGATAGGCGGGGTCAACGTCCGCGCGCGAACGGCAACCCATGGTAGCGGCTAATGCGAGAGCGACAAGAATTAGGGAGATCTGTTGGCGCAAGACGAGGGTTTGAAGCAGCACGCCTTTAGGCGTGCCGAAATGCCGCATCTTCCTAGAAAAACGCGCGGACTCTAGTCCGCGCGTCGCCTTTAAGTCGCTATCAACCCGACTGAGCATCAGTCGGCAGCCACGCTCGCGTGCCGCCGCACCGAGGGATCGGCGACCATATCCGCAACCGAGCGCCCGAGAACTGCTGCAATCTGACGTACCTGTTCCATCAACGCATCGAACTGGTCCGGATAGAGCGACTGTGCGCCATCGCTTAGCGCCTGGTCGGGATCGGGGTGTACCTCGATAATCAATCCGTCGGCGCCCACCGCCACCGCTGCTCGCGAAAGGGGTGTGACCTTGTTGCGCTTGCCCGTGCCGTGGCTGGGATCAACGATGATCGGCAGGTGGCTCAGACGCTGTACCGCCGGTACCACGCTGAGGTCGAGGGTGTTGCGCGTGTGGTCGGCAAACGTACGCACCCCGCGCTCGCACAGGATGACGTTGTAGTTCCCCTCGCTCATGATGTACTCAGCCGCCATCAGGAACTCTTCCAGCGTGGCAGACATGCCGCGCTTCAGCAGCACCGGCTTCCGTGCGCGCCCAGCTCGCTTCAGCAGCGAGAAGTTCTGCATGTTGCGTGCGCCAATCTGGATGACGTCGGCATACTCGTCCACCAGCGCTAGCGACTCATGGTCCACCGCTTCGGTGACGATCAGCAACCCGAAGCGCTCCCGAACCTCCGCCATAATCTGCAAGCCCAGTTCGCCCAGGCCCTGGAAAGCGTAAGGTGAGGTGCGCGGCTTGTAGGCGCCCCCGCGGAAGAACCTCGCTCCCGCTTTGGCCACGCGCTCGGCCGCGCCAAATGCCTGCTCGCGCGACTCAATGCCGCACGGCCCCGCGACAACAGCGAGTTCCTTCCCGCCGATGGTGGCGTCGGAGTCCGGGAAATGCACCACCGTGTTCTCTTCCTTGAGTTCACGGCTCACCAACTTGTACGGCTTGCTGACGCGGATGACTTCCTGCACGCACTCGAATGCTTCGATCGCCGCGGGCTCAACTTCACCGCGGTTTCCGGTGATGCCAATGGCGGTGCGCTGTGCTCCGGGGATGGCGTGTGCGCGCAGCCCCAGGCTCTCAATTTTCTGGCAAACGGCCTTCACATCGTTTTCCGATGCGTTGGCTTTCAGGACGACAAGCATGACCAACCCCTTGTGACTGGATAGTTTACAGTTCAGCGGCGTGCAGTAGCAATCATTACGATTGGCAGGCCGGTGCCTTTTGAGGCACAATCTCGGGCTATGCGCGCAAGCAGACTATTCCTCACGTCGGTGCTTTTTCTGGTTATTGGGCTGGTCTCACTATGGTCTAAGTGGGATGGCTCGGCCGGAATCAGCGCCGGAGATAACTTAAGTGCCTGGGCAGTGACCTTCAGCGGCTCGGTTCATGGCTGGCCCGCCATGATTGGCGAGATCGCCCTCCTCGCCGCGATCGTCTTGTTTCTCTGGGCGCTGATTCGATTGCTCATGGCGCCGGAGAACTCGTAACTCTCGCAAGTCCGGCGTTCCTCACCCTACAATCGATCCAATGCCAGAAAAGCCCGCTTCCCAAAGAGAAAGAGAAAGACATCCTCAAGCTCCTGCCTGCGCCCGCCAAGCTGCCCAAGCTGACCGCTCGCCGCATCGGCATCCACACCTCCACTGCCGGAGGCGTCCATAACGCCGCCGAGCGGGCCTACCGCCTCGGTTGCAATACGCTGCAAGTCTTCTCGTCGAGTCCGCGTCAATGGCAGCCTTACGACGTGAAGGCCGAAGATGTGGCGGCGATGGTAAGCCTGCGCGAGAAATACGCCTTGCGGCCGCTGGTCATTCACGCCAACTACCTCGTCAACCTCGCAGGGGGCAATCCGGAGTTCCACTCCAAGTCGGTCGCCGCGTTTCGAGGTGAGATCGAGCGCGCCCTCGCGCTGCATGCGGAATACCTCGTCCTCCATCCCGGCTCCTTTCGCGGTTCCACCCGCGAAGATGGCCTGCACCGCGCCGCCTCTGGCATCGCCCAGGCCGCTCACGGCCTCGACCTCGCCGCCGGCAATTTGCGCATCCTGATCGAAAACACTGCTGGCTCCGAGTTCTCCCTCGGCGGTACCTTCGAGCAAGTTGCGGAGTTGATTCACCTCTTACCGCAGCACGTCCCCGTCGGCGCCTGCATCGATACCTGCCACACCCACGTCGCCGGATACGACATTGTCACCGACCGCGGTTACACCGCGACTTTGGACCAACTCGATAGCACGGTGGGACTCGCGCATGTCCACGTCTGGCACTGCAACGACGCCAAGGCCGCCTGCGGCTCGCACCTCGACCGCCACCAGAACATCGGGAAGGGAACCATCGGCCTCGCGCCCTTCCGGCGCTTGCTCAACGACCCGCGCCTCGCACACGCCGCGTTCATCGCCGAAACTCCTATCGACGAGCCGCTCGACGACCTCGCTAATGTGAACGCTCTGAAGAAATTGGTGAAACGGGTGGGATAGAGAGGGGTGGGGCTGCTGGAGCAACCCCGCCGCGATTCAACTTACAGCCTTGCTCCGCCGCCAACGGGCAGCACTTCTCCGGTGATCCACGCCGAATCATCCGACGCCAGGAAAACTGCGACCTTGGCGATGTCGTCCGGCGCGCCTACGCGTCCCAGGGGAGTGCGCGAAACCGCAAAGTCCCTGAATTCACCCTCGGCATTGCCGGAGGTACGTGTGCCTTCCGTCTCCACCAGCCCCGGAGCCAGCGAGTTGACGCGGATCTTTCGCGCTCCGAGCTCCTGCGCCAGCGACCGCGTGATCACGTCAACCGCGCCTTTGGTGGCGCTGTACAACGAGCCTGTCGGTGGAGGCGTCAACGAAGCAACCGAGCTTAGGTTGATGATCGAGCCACCATTGCCGTTCATGGTCTTGATCGCCGCCTGAGTGCTCAGCACCGTTCCCAGAACGTTCAGGTCGAACATCCTGCGATAGCTGGCCTCGGTGACCTGCTCGATCGGCGCGAACTCATACACCCCGGCGTTGTTCACCAGGATGTCCACCGACCCGAACGTCTTCTTCGCCACCTCAAATAGCCGGTCTACGTCGGCCTGTTTCGATACGTCGGCCTGGACGGTAATTGCCTTACCGCCGGCGCTCTGGATCTCAGCCGCCACCTTATCGGCATCTGCTTTGCTGCTGGCGTAATTCACTACGACGTTTGCGCCTTCGATGGCGAACGCCTTCGCAATTCCCGCTCCAATGCCCTTCGAAGCTCCCGTCACCACCGCCGTCTTGCCTGAAAGTTTGCCCACGGTAATTCTCCTTCTAAGAACTTATGTTTCGAATTTCGACTTCGACAATTCGATAACTGTCTAATTGATGACGTGTCGGTGGGAAGGATTCACGCCTCGCGAAGAATTTACAGTTCCTTGAGTTTGGCGAGGTAAGATTTCCACACCTCTCGCCGAAAGGTGGGGTAAGCGAACTTGCCTTCACGTGGTATCGAGATCAGTCCCGCAGACTCCAGCTCCTTCAGGTGGTGCGACATCGTGGCCGCGCTGATGGGAAACGCCTCGCGCAGCTCCACGCACGTGCATTCTCGGGTGGCGGCAATCTTCCGCAGGATCTCGTAGCGGCGCGGATCCGACAGCGCCTTGCTGATCGCGCGAAACTCGCGCCCCGTCAATTCTTTGTCCGCCTTGCCTTGTGTTTTGCCGGCCATTTGCTTATTAGACGCTCATTCCCACTGCAAAGATTGAGCCACGTCTCTCCGTAGCACTCTCGGTATCGCTCGCCATTGTAAAATCAAGGTTTACCCTCACGCACTCATCGAGCACATATATGTCCGATTCCAACGCCGAAAACGCCAATCCGTCGCAAGTAGAACCCCGTCCCGAGCGCTACGACCCCCAGTCCATCGAACAAAAGTGGACTGATCGCTGGGCCAACGACCCCACGCTCTACGCCGCCGAGCCCGCCACCAGCACGCGCAAGAAATATTACGTCCTCGAGATGCTGCCTTATCCCTCCGGCGCGCTCCACATGGGACACGTGCGCAACTACTCCATCGGCGACGCCCTCGCCCGCTACATGTGGATGCAGGGCTACAACGTTCTCCACCCCATGGGTTGGGACGCTTTCGGCCTGCCCGCCGAGAATGCCGCCATCAAGAACCAGACCCCGCCTCGCGACTGGACCCTGCACAACATCAGCGCCATGAAGGTGCAGATGAAGCGCCTCGGCTTCGCCTACGACTGGTCGAAGGAGCTCGCCACCTGCCTGCCCGACTACTACCGCTGGAACCAGTGGTTCTTCCTCAAGCTCTACGAGCGCGGCCTCGCCTACCGCAAGAACGCCAAGGTGAACTGGTGTCCCGAATGCGCCACCGTGCTGGCCAACGAGCAGGTGCTGGCCAACGGCTGCTGCTGGCGTCATGAATCTACGCCGGTCGTCCAGCGCGAGCTCGAGCAGTGGTTTGTCCGCATCACCGATTACGCCGACGAACTCCTCCGCGATCTCGACACGCTCCCCGGCTGGCCCGACCGCGTCGTCTCTCAACAGCGCCACTGGATCGGACGCAGCGAAGGCACCCTCGTCGACTTCAAGCTCGACGGCCCCAGCGGCTCCGCCGGCGAAAAGATCACCGTCTTCACCACCCGCGTCGACACCATCTACGGTGCGACCTCGTTGCAACTCGCGCCCGAGCACCCGCTGGTCGCTGATCTCGTCGCTCAGAATCCCGACCTCGGCGGCAAGGTCAACGAGATGCTCGCAGAGCAGGTAAAGGCGAAAGAAACCGGCGACGTCGGAGCCATCGAGAAGCACGGCATCGACACCGAGCGCTTCGCCCTCAATCCCTTCAACGGCGAGCGTGTGCCCATCTGGGTCGCCAACTACGTGCTCATGGACTACGGCACCGGCGCCATCATGTCCGTGCCCGCGCACGACGAGCGCGACTACGAGTTCGCCAAGAAGTACGGACTCGACATTCGCGTGGTCATCATGCCGCGCCGCGAGGGCGACGCACGCCGACGGCGATCCCAGCAACCCGTTGCTGCCCTTCGTCGAAACCAACAGCCTGCTCATGAACTCCGGCGAGTTCAGCGGGCTCACCAGCGACGAAGCCATCGCCAAAATGTCGAAGTACGCCGAAGACCACGGCTTCGGCAAAGCCACCGTCACCTTCAAGCTGCGCGACTGGGGCATCAGCCGCCAGCGCTACTGGGGCACGCCCATCCCCATGGTCTATTGCGACAAAGACGGCGTCGTCCCCGTGCCCGAAAAAGACCTGCCCGTCGTCCTGCCCGACAACGTCAAGATCACCCTCGCCGGAGGCTCGCCCTTCGGCGGACTGCCCGAGTTCGTCAACACCACCTGCCCCAAGTGCGGGGGCCCCGCCCGCCGCGACACCGATACCATGGACACCTTCGTCGATTCGTCCTGGTATTTCTACCGCTACACCGATCCCAACCGTCACCACCGGGCCGTTCGACGTGAACGCCGTCGCCTACTGGTTCCCCATCGACCAATACATCGGCGGGGCCGAGCACGCCATCCTGCACCTCATCTACTCGCGCTTCTGGACCAAGATGATGCGCGACCTCGGCCTCGTCAAAAACTCCGAGCCCACCGAGCGCCTCTTCACCCAGGGCATGGTCATCAAGGGCGGATTCAAGATGTCGAAGAACCGCGGCAACGTGGTCTCGCCCGACGACATGGTCGCCCGCTACGGCGCCGACTCCACCCGCATGTACACGCTCTTCGCCGCCCCGCCCGACCGCGACCTCGACTGGCAAGACGCTGGCGTCGAAGGCGTCAGCCGCTTTCTGTCGCGTGTGTATCGCTACGTCATGCGCAACGCTCCGCTTGCGGGGAAGGGAAAAATACTGGAATTGTCATCCTGAGCGGAGCCGCGCTTCGCGGCGGAGTCGAAGGACCTGCTGTTTCTTCGGACGCGGAGCAATCTCCCGGCGCCCGCAAAATCCAGCGCAAACTCCACCAAACCATCCGCCGCATCACCGAAGACTTCGGCGGACGCTGGCACTTCAACACCTCCATCGCCGCCATCATGGAACTGGTCAACGACCTCTACGCCCACGAAGAAGCCGTGCAGAAGGGAACCGAACCGCCCCCTCCCGCCTCCTTGTTGTTCAACGTGCAGCGCGACTTAGTCCTGATGCTCGCCCCCTTCGCGCCCTACGTCGCCGCCGAGCTCTGGGAGACCCTCGGCCAAACCTCCAATCTGCTGCGCGAATCATGGCCCAAGTTCGACCCCGCGCTCGCGAAAGAGGATGAGGTTGAGATGGCCGTCCAGGTCAACGGCAAAATCCGCTCCCGCATCACCGTTCCCGCCGACGCCGACGAGGAGCAAATCAAAGCCGTTGCTTTCGCCGACGAAAAAGTCCAATCCGCCATCGCCGGCAAAGAAATCGTCAAGGTGCTGGTGGTTAAGGGCCGGCTGGTGAATATCGTGGTGAAGTAGCGATCGAGAATCACTTGTCTTGCTTAGCGATATTTCTGGTTTTAGAAGTACTCTAACTGCCAGGTGCTCGCCACTGTGCTTCCGACTAGGTCGTGGAGCTTGTTTTTGGTGCTGGGGTAGGGCCTACCTCACCGCCGTCAACGATGGGCTCAACTATTCCGAGAATTCTCTTGATGATTTTCTCGGACATTAGTCCTACCGAAAATGAGACCATAACCAGGAGTGCTGGCTTTGCCACATTCTGCCAGACCAGCAGGTAGTAAACGACAATCGCAAGAAGCGGCGCGGAGATGAGGTACATATGCTGCGTGACCAGCTTCTCACGCCACACCGCCGTCTCTCGAACTCGCATCTGTTCTGCTGTCAGTGGTTGTCCGGGGGAGTCTTCAGCTCCCGACGCCTCATCTTCCTTGGCCGGTACGCTGGGCGTTGCTGAATCGGTGCTCGAACAGGCAACTTTATCCGCAGCAAATCCTGCCCTGCCTTTGGGAGGAGCGGTGGCGCTGTCGACTCCGGATTTGCCGCTCACATCGACCTGACTTTCCAGCGATTGACTCGGACTTCTTAATGCGCGTTGCTTTGCAAACTCCAGTATTTGGGCTGCAGCCGCGGCGGTAGCATCGCCCACGGCTCCCACTGCACTTCGGACCTTTCCCATGGCAAGTTCGGAAGCGTCTTTTTGCAGCATGGGCAACTTGCGGGTCATGTTGATGGCGCCCCCGAGAGTCGACAAGATCAAGACATAAAGCGGCACTACCACTCCTCCCAGGATTCTGGTTACCCCCGGTTGATTATCTTCGATCGCTGCTGAATCGGACTTGCCTTGAGGCGGAGACCCGCTTGCCGATACGAGGGCGACTCTATCATTCATTTGCTGCTGCACCGGTTGGCCAGGAGTCTGCACTTTTTTTGCACCCTGGGCCAAGGAAATCGGCGCGTTACCAGTTTTAGAAGCTTTCAATTGCGCATCAGTGTCGCTTGTGGGCAGGGAGGGTCGAGACTCGCCGACGCCTTGCGTGCCAATGACAGGTTGTGGCGAGCCTGGAACTGGATTGGGTGAGCTACTCTTGGTTTCCCCCTCCGAGGAAGCTTGGCCATCGGTAACCACTCTGCCTGCGATGTTGAGCACCCATTGTTCGGGCTGATCCTCGGACGGTTTCGCAATCAAAATACCTACTGGAGTCTCCTTCATCACATCCATGCTACCTGGTGACATTAGTTGGAGCACATCAGGAAATATCAATGGCGCCAACATAAAAACCGCCATGGTCAGGTAGGAAATCGAGATGGCCGCATTGTTTTTGCCATCTTGCGGAGGACCCGTCAGTAGCCACACGAAGAGAACATTAAACAGCACAAACCCGCCTGCCAGAACGACAAGCCACGTGTCGCTGATGTTCGGTTCTCGTGCCCCAAGGAAGACTTGCTCCTGCCCCTTTTTGTCGCCGTTTTGATACTCGGCCTGTATGCTCATTCGGTCGCCCGATTTGAACGATTGGAATGCCCGGTCGCCCTTAGACTCAAATGTCCCTTGTGCGTCAAGCGGCACCACTATGCTGTGGGGCAGTTCTTTCTGCCAGTCTTCGACCGATATTCGGACTTCCCCTTCCTTCGGGGGCTTGCCGTTCACTAAAACCGTTCCCCAAACCAGCAATCGGGACACTGGCTCTTTCGTCTCGCCTTTTTGGGCGGTCGGATCGAAGCCAACCGCTAGGGCAAGCGAAACACTGTTGGATTCGTTGGGAGAAAAATGTCGATAAATCGGTCTGACCAACAAGGCCCAAATACCGTATCCAAGCAAAGCCAGGACACAGATACCCACAAGCATCGTTGTTGTGCGCCCCGCGTTAATGTCGTCGGAGGCCGCCATACCTGATATCTTCGCGCAATCTCATTATTTCGCAAGGACTTGGGTCACGCCTCATTGTGACCGGTGTTAGAAGCCAGTTACGCGGGAATGAGCGGGTGGGTGGCCTGGGTAGCCTTCTCTAATCTGAAACATCCTCAGGAGGTTTTCGTGACGAGGCCAGTTGAACTCCCATGACCTCTCGAATCCCCAGCCCGCAGGGCGGCACAATCGTAGCCCAGGGTGGAGCGGAAGCGGAACCGTGGGTAAGCTCGTTTTATGATCCCCGAGTCTCGCTTGCGGGACGGCACTCTCCCGCGAGGGCGTCAGCCCGAGCGCTCAGGCCCGTCCGCGTCCAATCCTTCTCGCTCCTGCGGCACTGGGTCGTCGCGCTCGTCGAGAAAATCCGGAGCGATGTCAATTCGCTTCAGCAATTCGAAAAACTCCTGCCACGAGTCGCCGTGCTTGTTTACCAATCTGAAATTCGGCCTCCCCATTTCCACATCTTAGGGCACGAAACGACCTTCATTTCTCTGTGTCTCTGTGCCTCTGTGGTGAATCGAACTTAACTCAACTCCCTCGCCGTAATCTCGTACTTGAAGTTGTCCGGATCGAACGGATCCACGCGCCTCTCCGCCGTCTCCGCCTGCGGATACATGAAATACACCACCGGCTTTCCCGCCGAACCCGGCAGCGCCACGTCATGCGCGTAGTTGTAGGCCATCCAGTTCATCTCCCAGAAGCCGAAAAGCTGCCCGTGGGCTTTGGCTACCATCTGGTCGTTCAACGTGAGGTTTCCCGGCGGCTCTTCCAGCGCGACCTTGCGCACATCTGCCGGATCCACCGGTACCCAGCCATAGTCCTTCAGGTAAATTTCTGCCCGGCAGTGTTGGCCTTTGGTGGCGCGGTCGGTTGCCAGCGCCAGGCTCTTGTATCCCTGCTCCGATTTGCCGATTCGCAAACCATACACGTGGCGCGCGGGAATTCCCGCCGCTCGCGCCAGCCCCACATACAGCGCATTGATATCGGCGCACTTGCCGCCCATGTCACCCGACTCCAGCATGAAACGAATGTCGCCACGCCCGCAACCGCGTGTCTTGGGATCGCGGAACGTGTTCAGCACCACCCACTCATAGAGCGCGTGTGCCTTGTCCACGTCTGTGGTCGCGCCGGAGGTCGCCTTGGTCGCGGTTTCCAGCACGATGCCGTCAACCGGCACATACTTGCTGGGCTGCAGAAAGTATTCCAGTTCTGCCTTCGAGGCAGTCTGCCTGGTCGAGGGCTTCGACAAATCCACCTCGTAGTTCTTGGTCGAAACCACGCTGGTCAGCGTCAACACTGGTTTCGCTCCCGCCGGATACGTCGCTGCGACGATGCCCAGCGCGTCTTGCTGGTTCTCCGTGAGGTTCGCCGTGCCGCCGTCAGCTAGGAACTTGTTCGACAACGTCTTCTGGTACGGCGTGTTGCGGATCATCGCCGCCGGCAGCCAGATGTGGGTCACTCCCGAGGGCTTCAGCACCTCGACGCGTGCTGTCACTTCGTAATGCTTCCATGCGTCGCCCGCAGGTGTCTCACCAACCATCGGCATCGCTTTTGAAATCGCCATCCCGGCGCAAACTGCGCTGGTGGTCCTCAAGAATTCACGTCTCTTCATGCGGATTCCTCCGACGACATCGGGTCGTCATCGTTCACAGGGATTGAATGTGTGCGGCTCTGTAACGTCCGACGGGCGTCGGGAACGAGATTCAAGTAAAACCGCGCAATATTCACCCCAAGTTGGAGTGAGGTTATATCAACGCCAGTCATGGCTCCAATAATGGAAAAAGACTAGAGGAGTGGACATAAGCGGTGCCCCAGGTTCGTGGCCGTCTTTTGGCCGCTAACCTGGGTCCCTGGCCGAAGCCCTGAAATTGCTAGTTACCAAAGTTTCCGCCCCTTGGGTACTTTCGTAAGTTGACGAGCCTCAACACCAGTGCCACTATCCACTCTAGGACGCTGTACGATTCGGCTGCCCGTTGTCTCGGCTGACGACTGACGACTGGAGGACCTATGTCCGTTCCCACCTGTACCCATCGCAAGCCAGACGGGGCCGTCTGCAACTCTCCCGCTCTTCGCGGCCAGAGCTTTTGCTATTTCCACCTCGATCCTGTCGCCCGTCGCCTGAAAGCCGCATGGGCTCGCGCCTATTGCGTTCTCCGGGTGACTCGGGAACGCCAGCGCGCCGAGCGCCGCCGCTCAATCACAAGCAAACTTATAAGCTCGTGAGTGACAGCTAACTCCAATGAAATCAGGAACTAACCCGCAACTCCTTTGGATCGAATATTTTAGCGGGAATCGTGTCGGTAAGTCACATGTTTTCAGGAATTTGCAATTGGTATAGGGGGAGGGGGGTACTACTCAAATTCGCGCAGCTCTTCCGGATGCCGCCGCAGTTGCCAGCGCCAGAAGGCATAAAACGGCGCGCCCAGGAAGACGATGCCGATTCCGACCAGCGTCTCCTTCGGCCTCGTGTAAACCGAGTTCAGCGCCCAAGCTCCTGCCATCAGCAGGTACAGCGCCGGCAAATACGGATATCCGGTGCAACGATACGGGCGTACGACATCAGGGCGTTTGCGGCGCAGAACGAACAGGGCGGCGACGGCGGCCACGTACGACAGCACCATCATGAACATCACGTACGTGTAGAGCTGGTCGTAGCTGCCGCTGAGAGCGAGGACAACTGACCATGCGCTCAGCGCGATGAGGCTAAAAGCAGGAGTGCGGTACTTGGGATGAACTCTTCCCATGGCGTGAAAAAATGCGCCGTCACGCGCCATCGCATAAGACACGCGCGCGCTGCACAAAATCGCGCTAGAGGCCGCGCCGAAACACGACAGCGCAATCGTCGCTCCCAGCCATTTGGCCGCGTTCGACGAAAACAGCGCGACCGCTGCGGCTTGCGCGATGGTTTCTTCTTTCGCGACTTGCGTCATCGGCAACGCGTACAAATAAACGACGTTGACGCTCATGTAAATCACGCCGACCAGCAGAATCCCCAGCAGCATTGCTCGCGGCAAAACTTTTTGCGGATTCTTGATTTCGCCCGAAACCCACGTAATGTAAACCCATCCGTCGAACGCCCAGAACACCGCGATGAGCGCAACGCCGAATCCGGAAATCACATGCGACAGCGAAGCTGGCTGATCGAGCGGCAAACTGGCTGCGTAGTTCGACCACGAGCCTTTGCCGATTGCGAGCCCAAGCAGAACGAAGATGCCCATCGCCGCGAATTTGGCCCACGTCGCCACATTGATGAGCGCCGAGCCGCGCTTGAGCCCGATTACGTTGATAGCCGTGAGCAGAACGATCGCGCCAATGGCGACAAAGTTGCCTCGCGTCAACGTCCAGCCCAGAAACGTCAGCACAGGCTTGTGCGCCGAAGCGAATGGCAGAATCGCTCCGAAGTATTCTGCGAACCCCACGGCCAGCGCGGCGATCGTCCCACTCTGCCCGACGGTGAAAATCATCCAGCCATAGAGAAACGCGGGAAACTCGCCATACGCCTCGCGCAGGAAGACATATTGTCCACCAGCTTCGGGATACATCGCCGCCATCTCAGCAAACGCAAAGCACGCCAGCAGCGAGATAAGTCCGCCAACCAGCCAAACGCCCAGAAAGTAGAGCGGCTTGTGAACCGCCGTTGCAATCTGTCCGGCGGTAAGAAAGATGCCTGAGCCTATGATGCCGCCAACCATCAGCATCACCGAGTCCATCAGCGACAGGCCGCGAACCAGCGAAGGTCCGTGCTCAGCGGATCGCGCCATGCTTAGCCGATCCCCAGGTCTTCGGGCATTTCCAGCGGCGTGCCGCAAACGCGGCAGATCACGGAAGCGCAGTCGCCGCAGGTCAGCGGATCGTCCACTTCACGGGCGCAGTTCGGACAGTAAAGAAGCGACGGCAACTTGGTGGAGGCGTTCGAGGGTTCTTCCGGGGTTTGAGCCATGCGATTCCGAGACTGTAGCATAGAGGTACGAAATCCGCGAGGACACGATGACCGATACGAAGACGACCGCCGAACAGCAGGTGCGCGACGAGTTCAACCAATGGGCCGCCGAAGGCAAGGGCGAGGAAATGGAAGCCCACCACATCAGCATCACCGAGCAGACGCTTGCGATGATGGACCTGAAGCCAGGCGAACGCGTGCTCGATCTCGGCTGCGGAACCGGCTGGACCAGCCGCATGATGGCGAAGGCCGTCGCCAACGGCGATAAGCCTGGACAAGTGGTCGGGCTCGACGTCGCTGACGAAATGATTCGTCGCGCGCGCGCCACGTCGGTCGATCAAGACAATGTCATGTTCGTCGTGGGCTCCGCGCTGCAGATTCCGTGGGAAGAGAACCATTTCGACAAGGTGCTGTCGGTCGAGTCTTTCTACTATTACGAAGACCAGGAGCGCGCGCTGGCCGAGCTCTTCCGCGTGCTGGCGCCGAAGGGCGAGTTGTACATCCTCATCAACCTCTACCGCGACAACCATTACTCACTGCGCTGGGTGGAGGAATTGAAGATTCCGGTGCAGGTCCGCACCGAGGCCGAATATGTCGAGATGCTGAAGCGCCACACTTATGAAGAGGTGCGCGCAGTGCGAGTGCCAGACCTTACTCCGACGCCGGAGGAATACAGCGGCCGCTGGTTCGCCAATGCCGAGGAATTGCGGGATTTCAAGCGCATCGGCGCGCTGCTGCTGATCGCCCGAAAGCCCGACATCGAGGTTCCGCCGCCGGCGTATCAGGTGTACTGACGAGCGATGAACCCACATATCCCAACTTCTGGGACATGTGGGCCACATAAGTTAAAGATTGCCTTCGCCCGGAGCAATGTGGACGCTGCCATTCACGTTACTGATCTCGATGCGGGTTCCCCCGCTGCCGAGTTTGCCGTCGATGTGATGCCCTATGAACTTGCCCTGCACCTGGAGCGGAAAGTCGGTAGTAATGCCGCCGTTCATCGTGGAGACACTCACGTCAGCGTTCGGCGACGGAGGCAGTCCGAGCCGCACCGAACCGTTGACCGATTTCAGCTCGATGGCGCTCACATTTTGGAGCGATTTGTAATAGGCATTGATGTGCCCGTTTACCGACGAGAGTTCAGCCTTCCCCGCAAGGTCGTGGAGATTCGAGCTTCCGTTTACGAGGCTCGCTTCCACTTCACCAGACACCGCCGAAACTTCGAGCGAGCCATTCACAAGGTTGATGCCGTCGAGCCGCGCGGCTCGAGGCACGTGCACCTCATACGCTACAGATGCGGGATTGTTGTTGGTGTGATGGTCGGGGTATTTGGTCTTGATTTGCACCGAATCGCCGCTGGTCTCGACTTCGATACGGGCTTCGTTGAGCCTCTCCTGATCGCGCGCCTTCTTGACGGCGTCGATCTGGACCTCGTTGCGGTCCCATCCGCTGATGGTGACGTTGCCGTTAATGTTGTCGAGGGAAACACGTCCGGTGGCGGAAAGCGGAACGGTGCGGTGGAATTCTTCGGTGACTTGAGCGCTGGCGCAAAGGGTCAATGCAAACGCCATCAACGCCCCAATGGAAACCGTCCAAATCAGAGATGGCCTGCGGGAATAATGCATACGTCCTCCTGTCGCGGGTTAGACGTTAGGAGATACGCAGGGTTAGGGCAGTTGGTTCAATTTCGTGGCTCCAGCGACCAACTAATCTTTAAAGCGATAGCGGATGAGATCGTAAAAGGCTTTATAACCGTCGTGCCAGGTGATCTTCTTACCCTCGGCAAAAGTACGCCCGTGGTAAACGATCGGGACTTCGTAGATGCGAACACCGAGCTTGGCCACTTTTACGGTCATTTCGGTTTCGACGCTGAAGCGGTCCGAGTGCAGGTGCATACGCTCGATTACATCGCGGGAAAAGACCTTGTAGCAGGCCGTAACGTCGTGGATCGCGAGCCCGGTAAGCAGGTTGCAAATGATGGAGAAGAGTCGGTTCACGAGGAAACGATAATAGCGCTGGACGCGGTGCGAACCGCTGTGGAAGCGGTTGCCGAATACGGCGTCGGCGTGGCCTTCGAGGATGGGCTTTAGCAACTCTGGATAGTCGCCGGGATCGTATTCCAGGTCGGCATCCTGGATAAGAACGATTTCGCCTGTGGCCTGCGCGAGGCCGGTGCGCACTCCCGCTCCCTTACCCATATTCTTATCGTGCAGCGCCAACTTTACCGAGTTTGCGCCGCCGTTGCCCAGCGCGGCCTTTAAGTCGGCTTGCTGCAGAAACTCGCGGGTGCCGTCGGTGGAGTAGTCATCGACCAGAATGATCTCCTTGCGCAACGCGACGGGCTGATTGGCGACCTGTTTGAGCAACTCCATCACGGTCTGCCGCTCGTTGAAGATCGGAATGATGATGGAGAGAGTGCGAAACTGCGGCGTGGCTGAATCGTCAGTCGGCATGGAGGGGCTGTCGGGCATTTTTTGTCCAGGCGCCGCGCGGGCTAGCCTGGGTGAACAAGTAAACAGCTAGCATCGTTAGAATCGGCTCAATCGGGTGCCGATAGCGGGGAAGCGGGAAACTTACATAGTAAACCAGCGGGTAAAACGCTAGCAGGCAGACAAACAGGAAGACGGCGTGCACCCGATTGCGAATGGCAAAGTAGAGCCCGCCAAACGCGAGCAGGGAGGTGGCCAGAAAAAGTGACGAACGGGCCTGTTCCAGCGCCTGAATCACGGAGTTCCGTGGCGACCCATCAGCTCGGAAGATTACCGGCCAGAACAACCGCGCCGCCCAGTGGTGAGGATGCTGCTGCATCCACTCTGCGGTGTTGGACGAGCGTGGCACGCCGTTCCAGAAGAATACTATTCGGCGGAAGGTGAGGACCGCGTATTGGCGCGGGTTTTCTGAGATCCACCGCTTGGCGAGCCGGGCCTGTTCGGCGGAGTAATCGGATTCGCCCATTTCCCGATACCGTTCATAGAGAATCGGGTTTTGGCTGGGATGGTACATGCCGACCCAGATGCCTTCGGCAAGCGGGTTGTTGCCGCAGCGGATTTCGACACCCACGTTGTCGCGCACGAAGATGGGCTTGTGGAAGACCTCGTAGTTGCGGGCGAGCCATGGGAGCATGGTCATCCAGAACATAAGTGCACCGACGACTGCCGGAAGCACGAACGACCTGCCGCGGCGGATGAGCTGGTACGCCAGCCAGCATCCGGAGAAGGGAAGAAACGAAAGGCATGAAGGATTGGTGAGGCCGATGACGCCCCAGAGCACGCCAAATCCCACCCAGGAGGTGAGTCGGCTGTCGCCTTCCATCTCGACGGCGAGCATAAAGGCGAGGGTCAGGAGCAAGGCGGTGAGGCTGGTCTCCCAAACCTGACGTACCGACCAATAGATGATGTATGGCAACAAGGCCCAGACCCATCCCGACCAGAGGGCGACGGTGTCTCCGAAAATGCGGCGAGCAATTCGGTAGACAGGCCAGCAGGTCAACGCGGCGCAGAGGCTGTTAAAGGTCAGCAGCGCAAACGAAGCGGCGTGGGTATAGGTTCCAAAGATGCGAAAGGCGATAGAGACGATGAACGGATAGAGCGGAGCGGTCCATGCGGATGGGCCGGTATCGCCGCCGAATGGGGAGCTGAAGCCGTGACCGTTGGCGAGAGAATAGGCGATGCGGCCGATCTCCCATCCAAAGCTGAAGTTGGCGTCGGTGGTGCGAAACTTGTACGAATGAGCCAGAAGGATGTACAGCACACGCACAAGGAAGCCAATGAGCACCATCCAGATGGGAGAATGGAGAATTTGCTGCCATCGGGATTTGTTCGCCGGTTGTGACATGGAATTGGGAGGCGGCGGCTGCGCCGAATGAGCTCTCACGGGCATGCGGGCAAAGGAAAATTGTATCTTACAGGCGACTGGCGCGAGACTGGCGGATTCGCAGGGATCGCTTGAATGCGCTTCCGCCATGGCCTAGACTCAGGGCAACAGACTGGGGCCGCCTGTGACCGGCATCACAGCCCCACCGGCCGGCTGTCGGCGAAGATTAAAAGGTCAGTAGCCTCGCTGGAAAGAGGATTTCATGGGTTGGGTCAACAATCGGTTTGAGAAAAATTTCCTGGTGACGACGGTCGATTACGTCTTCAACTGGGCGCGCAAGTCGGCGATCTGGCCGATGACGTTTGGCCTGGCGTGCTGCGCCATCGAGATGATTGCCGCTTCGACTTCTCGGTTCGACATCGCGCGGTTTGGGTCGGAGGTGTTTCGTCCCAGCCCGCGGCAGAGCGACCTGATGATCGTCAGCGGCACCGTGACGCTAAAGATGGCGCCCGTGGTGAAGCGCATCTACGACCAGATGCCGGAACCGAAGTGGGTGATGTCGATGGGCGCATGCTCGTCGGTGGGCGGACCGTTCAATACCTATGCCGTGCTGCAAGGCGTCGATCGCATCGTGCCGGTAGACGTGTACGTGGTTGGGTGTCCGCCGCGTCCAGAGAACCTGTTCTACGGCTTGCTTCGGCTGCAGGACAAGATCGACCAGATGAGCATCGCCAAGAAGCCGACGGAAGTGCGGCTGCGCGAAGCGATGGTTGATAACTTCAAGGAACAGATCCGGATTGCGCAGGCGAATTTTGCCAACCCCGAGCAGTTGGTGCAGCCGGTGGAGACGAAGATCAGCCTTTAAGAAAAAATCAGTTTGCAGGCGAAGGGCGCGCCGGGTGCGCGCCCTTTTGTATTACGCGGAGATTACAGCGCCCGGGATTTAGTGCACAATACAACAATGGTCATCTACTTCCTGCGACACGCAAGCGCAGGCCAGAAGCAGTTCAGCAATCCTATCAATGACGCGAAACGGCCCATCGACAAAGTGGGCGAGGTCCAGTCGCACGACGTGGGGCGGGCGATGGCCCACATGGGAGTGACGCCGGTTGTAATCATCTCCAGCCCACTGACGCGAGCGGTCCAAACCGCCAACATAGTGGCGCAGGAGTTGGGTTACGAAGAGAAGTTAGTGCTGGATGAAGCACTGCGCCCGGAGGCGACGTTCGAGCAGTTTAAGGTCCTCCTCAATCGCCACAAAGACAAGCGGTCGATCATGCTGGTAGGGCACGATCCCAGCATGACTGAGTTTGTGAACCGAGTGTTGTCGGGGGGAGCGCCGCTGGCCGCCATTGAAATGAAGAAAGGCGGCGTGGCCAAAGTGGAGAAGGAATTGCGCCGTCAGGCGATCTTGCGGTGGCTTATCACGCCGAAGGTCGTGCAGCGGACTCAGCGCAGTTCGGCCAAGAGATCACGGCCGAAGACCGACTTGAAGTAACTCCGCTCGTGTTCGACTGCCCACAACTCCAGCTCCACACCCTCCTGGGACGCAGGCGTGAGGCTAAGTTTGACTGGCCCGTCCTGCTTCACGCGGACGTGTAGCTCGCTTACCGCGCCGCGCCGGGCCTGGTCGAGCGCACGTGCCAAGCGCAATAACGCGACCGCCTTGGGAACCTGCGCCTGATCACCGCGGGGCACCATTTGCAGCACGGGGTCGCCTGACGCAGGCAGGGAATTGCCCACGTAGCGCGCAATGGCGGCGATGATACGCCGCTGCAGCGGCGTGTATCCGAAGAGCTCCGAGTTGGCGATGATGTAATGGGTGTGACGGCGGCGTCCGGAGCGATTGATGTACGCGCCGACTTCGTGCAGCATTGCGGCGGCTTCGAGCCATCCTGCGTATTCCGGCGGAAGGCGGTGCACCGGCTTCAGGCGCTGGAAAAGTAGTAACGCGAGGTCGCGGATGCGCTGGGCAAAGACGAGGTTGGCCTGGTAGTGCTTCACCACCGCAAGAATGGCGTCACGCCGCTCGGACTCAACCCGCTCCTTCATGGCAGGGCTCTGGCTGTAATCGGCGAGCATCTGGGCCAGCAGGCCGTCGCGCAGGCCGAGGGGTAGGTAGCGGAAGGCGGGCAGCGAGCACAAGTCCATCAATTCAGCGAAGACCATGGCTCCCGCGACAATGATTTCGGCGCGGCGAGGGCCAATGCCGGGAAGAGCGCGACGATCCAGGAGGCTTCGCTTGGAGAGCTCCTTCAGGATTTTGGCCACTCCCTCATGCGGCACGGTATGAGGATTGGACTCGTCCAACTTGGCTTGATAAAGCCCAGAGAGCGCCGCGGGAGTGCCCGACGTGGCGATGGCGGTCTGGACCTTGGCGGCCCGAATCCGCTGCTGGATGCGTGAGATTTCCCGCTTCACCAAGCCACGCATCTGTTCCAGCTCGTTCTTCTTGGGGGGATCGTGATGTAGAAACGCCTGAGTCAGGCGGACCGCGCCGATGGGTAGGCTCACCATGTCTTCGATATGGCCGCAGTTGGAGATCGTCAATTCGCAACTGCCGCCGCCAAGGTCGATGAGCAGCGCACGCTTGTGGGCGATGCGTGCGTTCGAAACAATGCCGAGGTGGATGAGGCGGCCTTCTTCCAGTCCGGTGATCACTTCGGCCTTCCAGCCGGTCGCGGAGCGCACCCAATCGAGAAACGCACGGCTATTTCGCGAGTCACGCAGGGCTGCGGTAGCGACTACGCGAACGCGGTCCGCAGCGTGGTCCTGCACGGCGCGGTGAAATCGCTTAAGCACCCGGATGGTTAGCGCCATCGCCTCGGGGTCAAGCGCCCCGCTGGCGAAGACGGCTTCGCCGAGCCGAGTAACCTCGCGGTCTTCATGCAGTGTCCGCAGGCGCCCTTTGACAGCCTTGGCGATCTTCAGACGGCAGGAGTTCGAGCCAATGTCTACTGCGGCAAATGTTGGCATGGGCCAGCTACCCTCACGCGAGTTATTTTCCGCGCGACAGGTTCGTTAGCACCATAGCTGCCGCGCCGGCGAATGGCAACCGGCTTACCGGTTTGCCGTATGCTGAACTGTGATCAGGTTCGCAGGGGCAATTTGAAGTCCGCGGCTCGAAGAGCAGTCAGCGGCAACGCATTACACATGGAACGTGCCCTTTCAAGATCCCTGGCATCCAATTGACTCATGGCTGAAATTGATAGTGCACGCGCGGAGTTAAAGGCCCTCGAATCCGATGTGGCTGAGATCAAGGCCGAATTCACCACCCCAGCCTCGCCGCGTTCGCGATTCTCGACCGCCGTGCGCGCCCTGCGCCACCGCAATTTTCGGTTGTTCTTCGCCGGACAGTTGATTTCTTTGGTCGGGACGTGGATGCAAACGGTGGCCCAGTCGTGGCTGGTGTATCGCATCACAGGATCGACTCTGCTGTTGGGCACCGTCGGCTTCGCCAGCCAGATTCCGGTGTTTCTCATCGCTCCGATTGGCGGCACAGTGGCCGACCGCTCAAATCGACATCGTGTGGTGATTGCAACGCAGGTGGCGTCGATGTTGCTGGCGTTCGTGCTGGCTGCGCTTACGCTGACTCATCGCATCCAGGTTTGGCAGATCATGGTGCTGGCCGCCGGATTGGGCGTCGTCAATGCCTTCGATATTCCAGCGCGCCAGGCTTTCCTGATGGACATGGTGGGCCGCGAAGACCTGATGAACGCCATCGCGCTGAATTCATCGATGTTCAACGGCGCCCGCATCGTAGGACCCGCGGTGGCTGGAGTGCTGGTCGCATGGGTAGGCGAGGGGTGGTGCTTCTTCGTCAATGCCGTGAGTTACCTCGCGGTGATCGCCGGTCTGTTGATGATGAAGCTCCAGCATCCGGTCACGCGTACCGTGGAGGGCTCTCCGATCGAGCACATTCTAGAAGGATTTCGCTTCGTGGTGAAGGCGGCTCCGATCCGAGCCATTCTCATGCTGCTTGGGGTGGTAAGCCTCGTCGGGATGCCGTATTCGGTGCTGATGCCGGTATTTGCCAGGCAGATCCTGCATGGCGGGGCGAAAGAACTGGGCTGGCTTATGGGAGCCACCGGCGTCGGGGCCTTACTTGGGGCGCTGAGCCTAGCCACGCGCGCCGGACTGCGAGGTCTGGGCAAGCTGATTGCCCTTTGCGCTGGGGGCTTCGGTGTCAGCTTGATCCTGTTTGCCGCCTCCAAGATGTTCTGGCTCTCGCTCATTCTGCTACTGCCGGTGGGGTTTACTATGATGGTTCAGATGGCCTCCACCAACACGCTGCTACAGTCCATGGTGCCCGACCAGATGCGGGGCCGAGTGATAGCGGTGTACTCGATGATGTTTATGGGAATGGCCCCATTCGGGGCGTTTTTTGCCGGAGCCATGGCTGACCGCATCGGCGCGCCGTGGACGGTTGCGATAGGCGGAGGGGCGTGCATCCTAGGGGCGGCCGCGTTCGGCACGGTGCTGCCAAAATTCCGCGTGCAAGCGCGTGAAATGGTTCTAGCGCAGGGGATGGTCGGCGGCGCTCCAGCCGAAGAAATGACCAGACAGGGCCCGTCGTAGAGAGTCGCGGCGGAGGAACAGCTGGAAACACCGCGCGAATCGTAGTCCGCGAGCGTCCTCAGTACTCCAGCTATTGAACGTCAGCACGACGAAGCACGAACGCCCTTTTATTTCGGCTTTTTCGCGGGCGGGGCGGAGCTCATTCCCGGCACGCCAAGACGCTTCAGCCGCTCGCGGGCTTGGGCGGCCTCCGGCGAACGCGGGTAGCGAGCGATGAGGCTGTTCAGCTCCCGTACACCCGCCTCACGCTGGCCGAGTTCAAGCAGAGCGTATCCCTTCTTGAGTTGTGCCGCAGGCGCCTTCGCGCCGCCGGGATACTGCTCCAACACCTTGTCATAGTCTTTCGCTGCCGTCTCGAAATTTCCCTGCCGATATTCGATGTCGGCAACGTAGTACTGCGCGTCGCCGGCGCGGTCGGTGGTGCCGTAGTACTTGAGGTAATCGCTAAATTCCTGCGCCGAAAGATCGTACTTGCCGGAGTTGTAGTCGCGCAGAGCATTCTGGTAGAGCGCGTCCGCAGGAGGCGCGGATGCGGCCTGTGCCGCGCCGGCGGGTGCACCAGCCGGACCGGCTGCCATCGCGCCTTGTCCGGGGGCAAGGTTCTGCCCGCTCTGTTGCATATCGTCGAGCTGCTTGGTGATTTTCGCCAGCCGCGCTTTGAGCTCATCGACGGTGTCGTGCAGCGACTGGATCTGGCCCGACACCTGTTCGAGACGCGAGGTGGAGTCTGTGGCTTCGGCGTGAGACTCTCGCTGCATGTCGGTTACAACAACGCTCATCTTGTTGACCGAGTCGGTGCTCTGCTCGACAAGGTTCTTCAGTACCCCCATGCGCTCGTCCATCGACTGCTGCAGGCGTGCAACTTGATCGGAAAGCGTTTGCACCTGCGTCTGCAACTGGATCATTTCCTTGCTGACAGCAAACGAAGGCGTGACATTCGCGAAGATGAGGGTGACGAGTGCCAGACCGGTGAGGTGATTTCGAAATCGCATAAGTGTATTTCCTGATGCCGCCGTCGGATGTCCGAGTGCTGCTGCGGCGCGCCTCCAGTTTACTCGTAGCTACACCGCGGGTTTTCGCCCGCGGCGCATTCAAACGAGGCAATTCGGTACCAATGCTGCGCCAGGCTACTTCGAGTACACGAAGTGTGCGCGGCGATTCTGCTGCCAGCAGGCTTCGGTGCTCTCGTTACAGAAGGGCTTTTCCTTGCCGTAGCTAATGGTACGCATTCGAGTGGCAGAGACGCCCTGTTGCGCCAGCGCCTGTTTGGCGGCGTTCGCGCGATACTCGCCCAGCGTCAGGTTGTACTCAATGGAGCCCCGCTCGTCGCAGTGGCCCTCGATGATGAACGACATGCCGGGATGCTGCTGCAGGAACCTCGCGTCTGATTGAATGGCAGCTTCGCCCGCCGACGTGAGTTCGTAGCTGTCATAGCCGAAGAACACGTCCTTCATACTCTGCGAAAACAGGCGGGAATCGCTGTCATTCGTTGTCGAACTGGCAGTCGGTGGCGCGGAGGCGGCCTCCGTTACCGTGATGCGCGCGGTGGCTTCTTTCATGCCGCTATCGTTTTTCGCAACCAGTCGATACGTCGTGGACTCAGTCGGGGTCACCTTCCTGGATCCGCTGGGATCGACCTTGCCGATGCCGTCAATGCTGACCTCGGTGGCGAAGTCGGTGGTCCATGTGAGGGTAGACGCCTGTCCGGGGGAGACCGTGTTGGGATTCGCCGTGAGCATGGCCGTGGGCGCCGGAGCCGCGGGAGGCGGTACCGGGGTGGGCGCTGGCGGTTTCTTCTTCGAGCAGGCGGAAACCGCCAGAATGATCGCCAACGCTGAGATGAGCTTGAGCCACTGAATCCGATGTAGTTTCAATTTCGTATCTCCCATCGCGAGAGCACTCGCATCAGTTCGTGCCAAGGGCGGAAGGTGCTCCTCCCGCTCATTCGATTTGTCAGAACTATCCTACTTAAAACTCCAGTTCGGCTGCGTATTTTCACCGCTATTGGTCAATTGGCGCGCTTGGCTACCATCGGCCAGCATGCTCCATATCTGGGTTTTCCCGCTGCGGTTCGACTGAAACACGACGTGTCGCCCGTCCGGAGACCACGATGGAAAATCATTTCGTCCGCCATCGTGCGTGAGCTGAACCCATTGTTTGCTGGCCACGTCCATGACGTAAATATCGCTGGCGCCCGGTGCGCCGGGACCGTAATTACGCACCCAGGCGAAGGTTAGGAATTGACCGTTCGGCGACCACGACGGCGATACCGCATAGCCTTGATCGGTCATGCGCGCGACGTTGGTTCCATCGGAAGCCATCGTGTATATCTGCGGCAGGCCGGTGCGCCCGCTTACCCAGGCGATTTGCGCGTTCGTCTTGGGGTTCCAAGTGGGCGAGACGTCAGGCCCCTTGCTGCTGGTAAGGCGGTGCATGCCCCCGCCGGCCACGTCGACCGTGTAGATCTCGGCATCACCGGAACGCGACGAAGAAAATGCCAGCGTCTTTCCGTCCGACGACCAGGCAGGAGAAAGGTTCGCGCCCTGATAGCGCGGGAAAGTCACGAGTCGATTAAGCTCCAGCGAATACATCAGGATCTGCCACTCCGCATCCGATACGCTGGAAAAGGCCACACGCGAGCCGTCGGGCGAAACATGTGGCGAGAGGGCCATGGTACTGACGTGCGTCAACTGCTTCTGGTTAGCGCCGTCGTAGTCCATCTGCCAGATTTCTTTGGTGCCGCTGCGAGTGCTGACGAAGTAAACCTTCGATTCCGCGATGCCCTGGATGCCCCCGCCGAGCCGGAAGATGACTTCGTCGGCGAAACGGTGGGCGATGAGGCGGGCGTTCTCTTCGCTCGCTGACTCGCGATATTGCTTGCCCAACACCTGTGGCGATTGTGGATTCTTCACGTCGTACAGCCACCCTTGGACCGCCAACGAACCCGACTGAACGACCGCGTTACCGAAGGTCAGCATGTTGGCGTTCGGCGGCGGATCGCTCCACTTTGAGAGGTCCACGTCTTGCGGCGCACCCGGCTGCCCCAGCGGATAGAAGCTGGGCGAAACCATGTCGAAGATGCCGGCAGCCTGCAGATCGTTCCACAAGGTGACACTGAAGGCGGTGGTGAACCGCTTGCTCTCGGCATCGCTGGCTCCGGCCTTGAAGTCAGGCACGGCGAGACGAATCTTCTCCACACCGAGGCCAGTACCGGTGCGGATCCAGTCCTGGGCGAAAACCGGCGCACCGAACGCGAGCGTAACAACTGAGAGAACGACGATGGTTGCGAATCGTTTCATGCAGTAGTCCAGAATAACCCTTCCTTGTTAAAGCGGCATTGCTGTGCCGCGTGAATCGCCTCAGCGGCGGTAGTCAAACCAGAACTCCACGGAAACATAACTACCCGAATAACCCGACGGAAGCGGCCCAAACGTGTCAATGCGCTGCAGCGCCCTTACCGCCGACTGGTCGAGCGACGGAATGCCGCTCGATTGAGCCACGCGGATGTTTGTGGGCTGACCGGAGCGATTGATGTCGAAATCGATATACACCCGTCGGGCGTCGGAGATGCGCGGATCAACCTCGTACTTCAGCCAGTTATCCGAAACCTTGCGGCGCACAATGTCGACGTAATAGGCGAAGCGGCTGCCAAAGTCGCCCTGTCCTCCCTGAAATCCGAACCCACCCTTGGTCGCGCCTGAAGTAAATGCGCCATATGGACCACTCACCGGGCCGCCCTGTCCGTAAGGCACAACATTTTCCGGCTCGGCCTTGGCGACTTGCTTCGGCGGTTCTTTCTTCGCCGCAGACTCGTGTTGACCTTTTAATTTCGCGTCTTTCGCCGGAATCGGAATGGCCTTGGGCTCTTCTATGGGCGTCTCTTTGGGCTTCGACTGCGACAGTCCCTTCGACTCATTCGCCAGCACGTTCTGCGCTTCCGGCTGCGCGTTCGGCAGAGGAATGCTGTTGACCAGCGTGGCGCTCATCGCGCCGCCTCCGCCTTCGGTGCCTCCCCAGTTTTCACCGCGACTGCTGGGGATGAGGTAGCCAAACAGCGCCAGCGCGAACAACGCTGAATGCAACACGACCGACCCTGTCCACGACACGCGGGACGAGTGTTCTTCCGGAAAGATGTCAGCGTCGACTGCCATTCTTCTCCAGCGGCTGAGTCACGATACTTACGTTGGTGATGCCTGACTGCTTCACCGCGTCCATGACGGTGGCGAAAGCGCCGAACGGAACGTCCTCGTCGGCGCGAATGAAAATCGATTGCCCTTGCGGGTCGCGGATGCGTTGGTGCAGCTGTGCCCCGATCTGGTTGATGTTGATGGGATCGTTGTTGAGAAACACCTTCTGCTGGCGGTCGATGGTGATGACCAGCCGCTCTTCGGTGATCTCCTTCACGGTCTTGGTATGCGGCACCGACACCTCAATGCCCGACTGCAGCACCGGTGCGGTCACCATAAAAATGATGAGCAGCACGAGCACGACGTCCACCAGCGGTGTGACGTTAATGTCGGCGAGTGACGACTGGGTGCGGCCTTGATCGTTAGTGAAGGCCATCAGCGCCCCACGTTCTCCGGCACGCGGCCGACCTTGCTCTGGGCACGCTCGACTTCGTTGACGAGTTCGAGGCCGAAGTCGTCCATGCGCGCGCCAAATTCGCGGATGTGCTGGGTGAACATGTTGTAAGCGATGACGGCCGGGATGGCGGCAAATAGTCCCGCAGCCGTCGTGATCAACGCTTCCGAGATGCCCGGCGCCACCGCGCGCAACGTCGCGGCGCCCGGCGGTGCCTAGTCCGTGAAAGGCGTCAATGATGCCCCACACCGTGCCGAAGAGCCCGATGAACGGCGTCACTGCGCCCGTCGTGGCAAGCCACGGTAAGCGGCTCTCCAGATGGGTCAACTCTTCTGACGCGGAGACCTGAATCGCACGCTGCAACGCGCTAATGCGAATTGGCTGTGGCGCCTGTTTGCGTAACTCGTTGTACGCGCCTTCAAACACCGCGATCAGGGGGCTGGGTTTGAACTGCTCGGCCACTGCCGCCACGTCTTGCAGGCGCTCCGACTTGCGAAACATGCGCATAAAGCGGTTGCTTTGGGCGCGAGCGCGGCGGAACAGTCCCCACTTGCTGAAGATAATGGCCCAGGAGATTAGGCTGAAGGCCAGCAGGATGACCAGCACGGTCTTGGCGACTAGGCCGCTGGTCTCGATAAGACTGGAAATTTCACCGCCCATAGCGGCTGCAAGCACTGCATAAATAGAGGTCATTGATGAGCGAGAACCTCGGATTCCCTAGGTGACATTATAGGTGTTGGACGCGACAGGATTGCGTTGGGTGCGCGGGGTTCCTTCGGAGTAACGGCGATGAAATATCTCCTGCATCGATCGGCGCAGAACGCTCGTTTTTCGACAGAGCCTCGTCGCACGACTTCTGGCAACCGACAACTGATTACTGGCAACTGTTTTTCCTGCTACACTGCGGATTAATTTCCGCGAGTCGGGAACGCACTGTGCTGCTGGAATTGCGGGTTGAAAACTACGCGGTCATCGATAACGTCGCCGTGGAGTTCGCCCCCGGTCTCAACCTCCTGACCGGCGAAACCGGCGCTGGAAAATCCATTCTCATTGATGCGCTGGCCTTGCTGCTGGGCGACAAAGCCTCAGCCGATGCCGTGCGCCACGGCACCGATAAGGCCGTGGTGGCCGCGGTCTTCGAGGCCGAGTCGAAGGCGCTCGACGCAGTGCTCGAGGCGAACGGCATCGACGCGGATGACGCGCAACTCATTCTGCGCCGTGAAATCGCGGCCGGCGGTAAGAGCCGGGTCTTCGTCAACAATCAGCCGGCCACGGTCGCGGTGCTGCGCCAACTTGCGCCGCACCTGGCGGTGATCCACGCGCAGAACGAAGCGGTACTTGCGTTCGATGCGGCATCGCGTTTGTCTCTACTCGACAGTTTCGGGGGATCCGACCTGATGCCTGCGGCCGAGGCGTACGTGTCGTGGAGCGGAATCAGCAACCGCATCGCCGACCTGGAGCGCGACGAGCAAGACCGCGTGCGCTTGCTCGACCTCTGGAGTTTTCAGCGTAAGGAAATCGCTGGCGCAAACCTGCACGCCGGGGAAGACGCCAAGCTCGAGGCCGAGAAGCGGGTGCTGGCGAATTCCGAGCGCATTCTTTCGGCGGCGATGGGAGCGTACGACGCGTTATACGAAGGTAACGTCTCCGCCTCGGCGCTCATTCGCTCTGCCACGCGCCAACTTGAAGAGCTTGCGCGCATCGACGAGAAGTTTCGCGATTCGCTGGCGCAACTCGATTCGGCGCGCATCACAGTAGAAGACATCGGACAAACCCTGCGCGATTACGCCGAGGACGTTGAAGCCTCTCCCGATCGCCTTGCTGAAGTCGAAGACCGCCTCGCCGCGCTCGACCGACTGAAGCGCAAGTACGGGCCGACGCTCGACGAAGTCATTGCAACGGGCGATGAACTCGAGCGCAAGCTCAACGACATGGAAAACAAAGACGAGGTCCTGCGAAAATTGCGGGCGGAACTCGAACAGGCCGCAGATCGATACTTGGAAGCCGCTCGCAACCTCTCACGCCACCGCTACGAGGCAGCCCGCAAGCTGGAAAAGCAGGTCGAGAGCGAAGTCAACGAATTGGCGATGAGGGCGCGCTTCAAGGTCGAAGTCAGCGGTTCGGACGAGGAAGGGAACTGGACGTCAAAAGGCTTCGACGCCGTGCAGTACTTGATCTCCGCGAATGCGGGTGAACCGCTCGGTCCCATCGAACAAATCGCTTCCGGCGGAGAACTATCGCGCGTAATGCTGGCGCTGAAGACCACCATCGAGGCCGGAATGCCGGGCCGAAAGCGCGCTCACGCAGCACAAGGCGGCGGTCAGCGCACGCTGGTCTTCGACGAGATCGACGCAGGGATCGGCGGCCGCGCGGCCGAGGCTGTCGGCAAGAAACTCAAGCAACTGGCCGCCACCAAGCAGGTGCTATGCATCACACACCTGCCGCAGATCGCCTCGTTCGCCGACCAGCACTTTCTCATCGAGAAGAAAGAAACGGCGGGAAGAACGAAGACTTCGGTGCGCCGAGCTCGACACCGACGAACGCACCAAAGAGCTGGCCCGCATGATCAGCGGAGCCAAGCTGACGGACACCTCGCTTGCCCACGCTGAACAGATGTTGAAGGCCAACCGGTAACCCCGCCTACTTGATTGCCAATTCTTTTCCCGCCAGCCGCCGCAAAACCCCGATCTGCCCGTTGTGGTAGCCCTCGTGGTAGCAGAGCCTCGCCAGCGCATCGCCGAGCGAGTCCGTCAGTGGAGGCCGCTTGAATTTCTCCGGCACATCTGCCGCCAACGCTTCGTCGCTCAGCCCCTGAAGAGCCGGGATAAGCTTCTTTTGCGACTCCTCCAGTGCCGACTTCAGCCGGTCCAACTCCAATCCCTGGTCTCCCGATTTCAAAGCAGCCGAGCCGCGCGCGAAGACCGCTCCCTCAGCCTCGCTGAAGATGGGGGCTCCGGCTCCTGTGAGCAGCAACTGCATCCCGCGGGCCGAGATGATATGGCCCAGCACCCAGTTGATGCAGTTGCCCGAAGGCTCAGGAAGGAAAACGCTGTCCGCATGGGTCAGGTCAGCGAGATTGCGATTGATGCCCATGTAGCTGAATTCATACATAATTGCGAGATCGTTACCCGTCATGACAAGGGGTCCTCGCCAAGGATTGCACTCGGCCAGAAGTCGGGCTACGGGCGGGGCGCTCCGTTGAGTGCCGGAAAAGCGCCGAAAACTGCTAAATCTCGCCGTTTCTTGGCGTTATCTTGGTGATACCTGCGCTGGTACAATAGAGTATCTGTGGGGAAATTCGGGTTCATACCCATACCAGACGACAAGGATTCCATGACTCAGACCGACGCTAAAACTTTACTTTTGCTGAAGCCGCGAGGCTTTTGCGCCGGGGTGGTTCGCGCCATCGACATCGTCCGGATTGCCCTCGAAACCTTCGGGGCGCCGATTTACGTCCGTAAAGAGATTGTGCACAACCGCTATGTCGTTGACGAACTGACCGAAAAAGGGGCCATCTTCGTCGACAGCGTGGAGGAAGTCCCGGCCGGAGAGCGCGTAATATACAGCGCCCATGGCGTGGCTCCGGAAGTGCGCGACGCCAGCAAGTTGCGCGAGTTGCGCGTCATCGACGCTACCTGCCCGCTGGTCACCAAGGTCCACGTGGAAGCCGTCAAGTTCGCGCGCGAGGGCTACTCGCTGATCCTGATTGGCCACCACGATCACGATGAGGTCATCGGCACCCTGGGCGAAGCCCCGGCAGTGACGCAGGTGGTGGATGCGCCCGAGGACATCGACAACCTGCATGTCGAGGATCCCGATCGGGTGGCTTATTTGACACAGACCACGCTCAGCCTCGACGAAACCACCCACGTCATCGCGGCCCTGCGGAAGCGGTTCCCCAACATCCAGGGTCCGCATGCGCAAGACATTTGTTATGCCACCGAAAACCGCCAGACTGCGGTGAAAGATGTCGCCAACGAGTGCGACCTTCTTCTGGTGGTCGGCTCAGACAATAGCTCGAATTCGAATCGCCTGGTCGAAGTGGCCCGCAACATGGGCCGCCAGTCGCACCTCATCGAAAACTATCGCTCGATTCAGCCGCAGTGGCTGGAGGGTGTCAAGACCGTGGCACTCACGGCGGGAGCCTCAGCCCCGGAAATCCTCGTGCAGGAAGCCGTGACATTTCTGCAGGCTCAGGGTTTTACCAACCTGCAGGAGGTGGAAGTCATGCCGGAGAACGTTCGCTTCGGCCTGCCACCGGAAATCGTGGAAGCAATCGGGGCCGCGCCGGCCCTGGCGGAGTAAGAAACAAGCAATGGAAGAAGCGTTACCCCCCAACGCCGGAGAAATGCGGTTCGGGAAGTTAGACGACGTCAAAGCCCGGGTCGCCGCCGCAATTGACGCCTCGCGCAAGTACCTGTTCTCGCTACAACACGCCGAGGAAGGCTATTGGTGCGGAGAACTGGGCGCCGATACCACTCTGGAATCGGACTACATCCTGCTGCACCGTCTCCTGGGTACCGAAAGCGAACAGCGCACCCAGAAGTGCGCCAACGAAATTCTCTCGCACCAGAATGCCGACGGTGGTTGGCCCATCTTCAATGGTGGGCCGTCGAACATTAGCGCCTCGGTGAAGGCGTACTTCGCGCTGAAGATGGCGGGCTACAGCCCCGACCATCCCGCTCTGGCGAAGGCGCGCGAGCGCATTCTGGCCATGGGTGGAGTCACCGAGGTCAACACCTTCACCAAGATTTACCTGTGCTTCCTCGGCCAATACGACTACGACGCGGTGCCCGCTATTCCGCCCGAGATTGTGTTGTTTCCCAACTGGTTCTGGTTCAACATCTACGAGATTTCCTCGTGGTCGCGCGCCATCCTGGTGCCGCTTTCGATTGCGTACGCCAAGAAGCCGTTCAAGAAAATTCCCGACGAGCAGGGAATCGAAGAGCTGTTCGTAGGTGGTCGCAGCAAGTCGAATCTGCGTCTCAAGTGGGACAGGAAGCTGGTGAGCTGGCGGAATTTCTTCCTCGTGCTGGACCGCCTGACGCACTTCCTGGAAAAGGTCCACATTCGTCCGCTGCGTTCGATTGCCATCAAGAAGGCTGAGAAGTGGATGCTGGAGCGTCTGGAGATGAGCGATGGCTTGGGCGCCATCTATCCCGGCATCATGAACTCCATCATCGCTCTCCGCTGCCTGGGCTATTCGCTCGACGATCCGCAGGTCATCCGCGCCCTCGACGAATTCGAGAAACTCGGTATTGAAGAAGAGACGACCTTCAGGATGCAGCCGTGTATGTCGCCGGTTTGGGATACGGCCTATGCCATCTTTGCTCTGGGCGAGAGTGGCGTGTCTGCCACCGACCCGCGGCTGGTGCAGCCCTCCGAATGGATGCTGAAAAAGCAGGTCACCCGGCGCGGCGATTGGTGCGTCAAGAACCGCAAAGCCGCGCCCGCCGGTTGGTACTTCGAGTTTAACAATGAGTTTTACCCGGATGTCGATGATTCTGCGATGGTTCTGCTTGCACTAAGCAAAGTGAAAACCACCAACGAAAGCTATCACGATAAGTCGGTCCAGCGCGCTATTGACTGGATCCTGTCGATGCAGTGCAAGAACGGTGGGTGGGCCTCGTTCGACAAAGACAACGACCGCATGGTGTTCCAGCAGATTCCGTTTGCCGATCACAACGCCATGCTCGACCCCGCGACCGTGGACATCACCGGTCGCGTGCTCGAGTGCCTCGCGACCTACGGCTTCTCCATGAAGGACCAGCCGGTTCGCCGGGCGGTGGAGTTCCTCAAGCGCGAGCAAGAACAGGACGGCTCGTGGTTCGGGCGCTGGGGCGTCAACTATATCTACGGCACGGCGCTGGTGCTGCGTGGTCTGGAAGCCATCGGCATGGACCACCATGAGCCCTGCATACAGAATGCCGCCGAGTGGCTGCGCATGATGCAGAACCCCGATGGCGGTTGGGGCGAAACCTGCAGCTCTTATGACAACCCGAACCTCAAAGGCGTAGGTCCGAGCACGGCGTCGCAGACCGCATGGGCGATCATGGGTTTGCTGGCGGCCAACGATCTGCGTAGTGATTCGGTCGAGCGCGGCATTGCCTACCTGCTCAAGACGCAGCGGCGTGACGGTTCCTGGGAAGAGCAGTGGTACACCGGCACCGGCTTTCCGCGCGTTTTCTATCTCATGTACTACATGTACTGCCAGTATTTCCCACTGATCGCGCTGACCTCGTACGCCAAGGCTTCGGCTGTCGGTCTGGAAGAACAGTTGCGGACCTCGCGCGTGCAAAGGCGCGGCAACTAGCCGCTGGCCGATGCGAGTCCAAAGCGCGGAATTACAGTCAGGTGTGCGTCGTCGCGTTTTCCGCAGTCAACCGGGGCCACAATGAAATGTTTCGTTACAGGCGCGACGGGATTTCTGGGGAGTCATGTCGCCCGTTGCCTTGTCGTCAACGGTGCGGATTTGCGTCTCCTGGTGCGCGCCACCAGCCGGATCGAGAACATCGCCGACCTGCAAGCCGACCGTGTCGTCGGCGACCTGCGCGATCTCGAGTCGTTACGGCGGGGCATGGCAGACTGTGAGGTGGTATTTCACGTCGCCGCCGACTATCGGCTTTGGGCACGCGATGGCCAGGAGCTTTACCAGTCGAACGTCGAAGGCACCCGGAACATTCTTCAGGCTGCGAGAGATTCCGGTGTACGGCGGGTTGTTTATACCAGTAGCGTTGCCACTATGGGATTCGGCAACAACGGACTCATGACGGATGAAAGCACGCCCGTCAGCCTCGGCAACATGATTGGCGATTATAAGCGCAGCAAGTTCATGGCCGAGCAAGTGGTTTTGCAGGCAGCCGCTTCCGGACAGGACGTGGTGGTGGTGAATCCGACTACGCCGATTGGAGAGCGAGACATCAAGCCGACGCCCACAGGTCGCATCGTGGTGGATTTCCTGAAACGGAAGTTCCCAGCCTATGTGGACACCGGCCTGAACCTTGTGGACGCGAGAGATTGCGCCGAGGGCCATTTGCTGGCGATGGAAAAAGCCGTACCGGGAGAGCGCTACATCCTCGGAGGTCAGAACCTGACCCTGAAGCAGATTCTCGATAAGCTGGCTGCGATTACAGGCCTGCCGTCGCCGAGCATCCGCTTGCCGTACGCGGTGGCATACGCGACTGGCGTCGTGGACACCCTGGTCACCGGCAAACTGCGCGGGCAGGAACCGCGCGTGACCTTGGATTCCGTGCGCATGGGACGCAAGAAGATGTTCGTCACCAGCGCCAAGTCCGAGCGCGAGCTGGGATGGAACCCCGGCCCGGTGGACGGGGCATTACAGCGTGCAGTGGAGTGGTTTCGAGCGAACGGCTATGCCCCATAAGCCGGTTGCGGTCGTGGTGGCGATGCGACGCGAAGTTGCGCCATTGCTGATCGGACACCGTCCGACCGCGATTGGTGGCGTCGAGTACTTCGAGTTGGAGTCGGCGGTGATCGCGGTCGGCGGAATCGGCAAGGTGGCGGCAGAGCGAGCTGCCAACGCCTTGATCGAGAAGTATTCGCCCGGCGTTTTAGTTTCCGCAGGCGTCGCAGGCGCGTTGACGGACGCGCTGAAAGTAGGAGATGTGGTCCACGCGCGAGGAGTGGTGGACGTCGGCGCCGGCGAACGATTTGCCGCCGATGGCGAGGCAGGAACGATCGCGACAGTCTCATCCGTGAGCGGACCGGACGAGAAGCGATTGCTTGCGCAGCGCTGGCACGCCGACGTGGTGGACATGGAGGCTTCCGCGATCGCGCAGGTCGCGAGAGAAAATGGGATCGAGTTCGCCGCCCTCAAGGCGATCTCGGACGAGTTGGATTTCGAGATGCCGCCCGTGGGTCAGTTTGTGAACGCTGCAGGAGAGTTCCAGATCCTGCGATTCGCGGCGTATCTCGCATTGCACCCGAAATGGTGGGGTGCAGTGCGAAAACTCAATGTCGCCAGCGGTCAGGCGTCGGTGAACCTGACCAAGGCGTTGCAACATCTAATTGACCAGCGGTCGCACGCAGATTCGAAACGGAGTAAGGTCGAGACTAGGTAGCCGAATCAAGCTATGTCGATAGCAACACAATTCAGAGAGACGTTGGGCGAGGGGCCGATCCCTCCCATCATGCGAGCGGCAGTCTATCGCGGCGTCAACGATGTGCGCCTCGAAGAAGTTCCGGTCCCCGACGATCGGCGCGGGCGAGCTACTCATCAAGGTCCACACCTGCGGTATTTGCGGCACCGACCTGAAGAAGATTGCCACCGGCTCGCACTCCGCCCCACGGATTTTCGGCCACGAAACCACTGGCGTTATCGTCGCCGCGGGCACGGGCGCTACGAACTTTCAAGAGTCGGCGAGCGCGTGATGGTGTTTCATCACATTCCCTGTGGCGACTGCTACTACTGCAAACATAAGGTTTTCGCCCAGTGCCCGACGTACAAAAAAGTGGGCGCGACTGCAGGCTATGAGCCCAGCGGCGGAGGCTTCGCCGAGTACGTGCGCGTCATGGACTGGATCGTCAGCCGCGGCGGCGTTGTGCGCATCCCCGACGGCGTGTCGTTCGAGCAAGCCTCGTTCATCGAACCCGTGAACACCTGCATGAAGGGAGTGGAAACCCTGCGTCTGGTGCCCGGAGAAACCGTGCTGGTCATCGGACAGGGCCCCATCGGCATCATTCTTTCGGTACTAGCGCGAAGGTGTGGGGCACGAGTAATCACTTCCGATTTGTATCCGCAAAGGCTTACAATTGCTAAGACGTTCGGTCTGAATGAGAACATCGACGCCTCGGCCTCCGATACCGTCACTACAATCAAGCAAATGACGGAGGGCCGAGGGGCTGATGCCGTCATCTTGGCCGTCGCAGGCAACGGCCTCATTCGACCCGCCATGGAAGCAACCCGTCCCGGCGGGCGAGTCCTGCTATTTGCGCAGACGCAGCACGGCGAGGCAACGATCGATCCGGCCGGCGTTTGCGTGGATGAGAAGAGTCTTTTGGGATCGTACAGTGCTTCAGTTGACTTGCAGGATGAATCAGCGCGATTTGTGCTGGGCCGCGAGATGGATCTGGAGCGGCTGATCAGCCATCGTTTTCCGCTGACCGGTTCGATTGATGCGCTGCATCTGGCTGCCCATCCCAAACCGGACTCGATGAAGGTGGTCATTCAGCCGGGCAGCTTATGGAAGGATTCATAGAGTGAACGGACACATGACAGCAGCAGTCCTCTACGGCAAAGAGGACGTCAAGATCGAGCAGGTACCAATCCCCAAGCTCAGTGAAGGGGAAGTGCTCGTCAAGGTGCAAGTTGCCCTGACTTGCGGTACAGACCTGAAGGTGTATCAGCGGGGCTATCACGCCCGGATGATTGTGCCCCCTGCGCTGTTTGGCCATGAGCTGGCTGGCGTCATCGAAGAGGTAGGCCCCAACGTCAAGGGATTCAGGAAGGGTATGCGTGTCGTCGCGCTGAACTCAGCGCCCTGCGGCATGTGTTTTTACTGCTCCAAGCACCAGGAAAACCTCTGCGAAGATCTGCTCTTTAACAACGGCGCGTACGCCGAGTACATTCACATCCCCAAGCGCATTGTTGATACCAACATGCTCGCCATCCCCAACCACGTGAGCTATGAAGAGGCGGCCATTACCGAGCCTCTCGCCTGTGTGCTGCGTGGCCTGCACGAAACCAAGATGGAGATTGGTGATTCGGTGGCCGTGATTGGCGCCGGGCCCATCGGGCTGATGTTTATCCAGGTGGCGAAGCTTTCCGGCTGCAACGTGATTGCCGTGGTCAAGCGCGATTCGCAGGTGACTGCCGCGCTGCACGCAGGGGCCGATCATGCCGTGCAGATCACAAGCGTGGATGATCCGGTGAAGGCAGTTCGCAAACTTACCACCGACGGACGCGGTTGCGACGTGGTGATCGAGGCCGTGGGACGCCCCCAGGCCTGGGAGTGGTCCATCGACATGGTCCGCAAGGGCGGAACCGTCAATTTGTTCGGCGGCTGTGCCAGTGGAACCAAGGTCCAGCTCGACACCCAGCGCCTTCACTACAACGAGCTCACGCTGAAGGCCACGTTCCATCACACGCCCGAAACTGTGCGCAAGGCGTTTGCCTTGATCTCCGAGAAGAAGATCAAGGGCACGGATTACATTACCGGCGAAGCTCCGCTGTCGCGCCTGCAGCATGTGCTGCGCCACATGTTGAACCGTAACGGCGACATCAAGACCGCCATTATCCCCGGCCAATAAGCGCCGGACGATCCAAACTGCATGTCATCGGCGCCAACCGACAACCGGACGTTAGCCGCCACGTCGGGAGCCACCGCTCCCGGCTGGAGAGCCCTGCCGCCGGAATACGCAATTCCTGACACGGCTCCTTCGCTCGCCGAGGCGCAACAGTACTGCGTTCGCCTCGCCACTTCGCACTACGAAAATTTTCCCGTCGTAACCTGGTTTCTGCCGAAGCACCTGCACCAGCACTTTTACAACGTGTACGCGTACTGCCGCATCTCCGACGACCTGGGCGACGAGGTCGGCGACAAGCAGCAGTCTCTTCTTCTGCTAGACCAGTGGGAGGCGGAACTGCGGCAGTGCTACAACGGCGAGCCGCGACATCCCGTTTTCGTCGCCTTGCGCGAGACGGTCCGCGAGTTCGACATTCCGCAGCACGAGTTCTCCGACCTGTTGCAGGCATTCCGGCAAGACCAGGTTGTGACCCACTACCCGCGCTTCAGCGATCTCCTGGGTTATTGCCAATACTCGGCGAATCCTGTCGGTCATCTGGTGCTCTACCTCTGTGGTTACAAGGATGTCGAGCGGCAGAAGCTCTCCGACTACACCTGCACCGCGCTGCAGTTGGCGAATTTCTGGCAAGACGTGGCCGTCGACTTCGAGAAGAACCGTATCTACATCCCGCTGGAGGACTTCGCCAGGTTTGGCGTCAGCGAACAGGAACTCGCAGGGCGTCGCGCCACGCCCGAATTTCTCGCCATGATGAAATTCGAAGTCGAGCGGGCGCGCGAGTGGTTCCAGCGCGGTCTGCCTCTGGCCAGTACCGTGGACCGCCGGCTCGCTCGCGACATCGAACTCTTCAGCCGCGGCGGCTTGGCGATTCTTCGCGCCATCGAGAAGCAGAACTACGACGTACTCACCTCGCGGCCTGTCATCTCGCGGCGCCGCAAGGTCTTGCTGCTGGCGCGTGCGGCTCTGGGTAACCTGCTGTGAGCGAGCACCCGCTGCAATTGCGGGCCGCCTACGGAGTCTGCCGCCACATCGCCCGCTCGGCGGCCAAGAATTTTTACTACGGATTCCTGGTGCTGCCCGCGCGCAAGCGCAACGCCCTCTGTGCCGTCTACGCCTTCATGCGCAAGGCCGACGACATTTCCGACGATCCTTCGGTTCCCGCCGACCAGCGCCGCGAAAAGCTGGCCGCCTGGATTGACGGTCTGCGCCGCGTGGTCGCCGGCGAGCGCACCGACGATCCCGTGTTCATGGCGCTGGCCGACACGCAGAAGACTTTCAATATCCCCCTCGATCTATTGGAGAAGCTGGTGCAGGGCACGGCCATGGACCTGCCAGCACAGTCCTCCGATGACCCCGATGCCCGTCTGCACTACGAGACCTTCGACGAGCTCTATGACTACTGCTATCACGTCGCTTCGGTCGTCGGGCTGGTCTGCATCCGTGTCTTCGGCTATCGCGACCCGCACGCCGAAACTCTGGCGGAGCAAACCGGCGTCGCTTTTCAGCTCACGAACATCATTCGCGACGTGAAGGAAGACAGCCAGCTTGGCCGGGTGTATCTGCCGTACGAGGACCTCCGCCGATTCCACGTCGAGCCGAAGGCGCTGGCCAACGGCAATGCCGCGGCCGCCTTTCGCCCGGTGCTGGAGTTCGAGGCGCAGCGCGCCCGCGAACTCTATCGCGCCGCCGAAGAACTCTTGCCGCTCATCGACGACGACAGCCAGCCCGCGCTCTGGACGCTCGTCGAGATTTATCGCCGCCTGCTCGACCGCATCACCGAACGCGGCTACGATGTTTTCTCCGAGCGGGTGCAACTCAGCACAGCCGAAAAGCTCGGCATCCTGACGAAGGGATTCGTCCGCCGCCTGACATGAGTCCCGCCCCTCCCATCGAGAAGCCGAGCGTTGCGGTCATCGGCGGCGGCCTGGCGGGCCTTTCCGCCGGATGCGCCCTCGCCGACGCCGGCCATCGCGTCGATTTGTTCGAGCGTCGTCCGTATCTCGGCGGCCGCGCGTCGTCCTACGAATTACCGGCAACCGGCGAAGTTGTCGATAACTGCCAGCACGTCCTGCTGGGTTGCTGCACCAACCTCATCGATTTCTATCGCCGCCTGGGAGTCGAAGACCAGATTCGCTGGTACGACGAAATCACCTTCATCCTTCCGGGAGGCAAGTCGTCGGTGCTACGGCCGGGAGTACTTCCCGCGCCCATGCATTCGACCGTCTCGTTCCTCGCCTCGTCGGTGCTCGACTGGAAAGACAAGCTGGCTATCTCTCGCGGGCTGCTGGCGCTGATTCCCGCGCTTCCCCGCCGACAGCAACGAAGATTTTCAATCCTGGCTGTTCAGCCACGGCCAGACCCGGCAATCGATCGACCGCTTCTGGGCGCCGGTTCTGATCAGCGCACTCAATGACGACCTCGACCAGGTCTCCGTGCGCTACGCCGCGCTGGTCTTCCGCGATTCGTTTCTCAAATCGGCTGAAGCCGGACGCATGGGCGTCCCCGCGGTGCCGCTCTCCGACCTATATGGCGTCGCGGCGTCGTACATCGAATCGCGCGGTGGAAAGGTGCATTACCGTTCGTCTCGTCGATTCCATCAAAGCTGGACGACGGCGGCGTGCACATCGGCGTCGGCGGCGAGGCATTCCACGCTCCGATTACGCGATTCTCGCAACGCCCTTCAATACCGTTGAAAAGCTGCTCCCCGATGTTCCCGAGATGCAGCCGCTCCGCGGACAGGCATCTCATTTCGCGTTCGGTGCCTATCACCGGTATTCACCTGTGGTTCGACCGCGAGATTACTCCGCTCGAACATGCTGTCTTGCTGGAACGCACGATCCAGTGGATGTTCCAGAAGTCAAAAATCCTCAACACTCGCCGCGAGTCCGGCGAAACCGGCAGCTATCTGGAGCTCGTTGTCAGCGCCTCGAAAACTTTGCTGGACATGCCCCGCCACGAGATCATCGACCTCGCTCTCCGCGAGCTCGCCGAGTTCTTTCCCACCGTCCGCGAAGCCAAGCTGACCAAGGCAACGGTGGTAAAGGAAGTCCACGCCACCTTCTCGCCTTCGCCAGGCAGCGACGCTTACCGCGCTTCGAACTCTACTCCCTGGCCCCGCCTCTTTCTCGCGGGAGACTGGACCGCCACCGGCTGGCCCGCCACCATGGAAGGCGCCGTCCGCAGCGGCTACGGGGCCGCCGAAGCGCTGGCCGTGGCGAGCGGCGGTGCCGAGAAGTTCCTCGTGGCGGATTTGCCAGCCCGCGGCCTCATGCGCCTGTTCGGCGACCGAGCCGTTTCTTCTGCCTGACTGGACAGGCTATAGTTCTCGCCATTGTGAGCGGCCCCCCTCCCCACCGCTTCTTTAGAATCAATGGTTTGCGCCTCCTATTGCATGCAAGTTTGGGATTCCACGTAATTTATAGCTAGTTAATAGATTACAAAGAGGTTAGCTCGACGTCGGAGCCGCCGAGGAGAACTGGATACCCACCCTACCCCCTCCCCCACGTCGCCATTAGAATCAATCATTTCGAGCATAAATCGTGTACAGGCCTTTGATTCTAATCGATTTGGATATACTTCATAGATTCTAAACGGGTTAGCTGAGGATATTGCGCTAAGGGGATCACCCTCCCGCCGCGGAACAAAATCGTCATGGTATCAAAGAACTTCGTGAGCAACGCGCTGGGCGTCAGACGGGCACACAACTCCCTCGCCTCACAGCGTGGTTTTTATACCTTCCTAGAGGGGCGGGGAAGGACGCCGAGCACACAGCCGTGTGACAAGCGGTCGGCGATCGCAGACCGATCGTCGGGAGGATATTCGAAGCCTAAGGAGAGAGACGGATTGCGAAGAGCTATCCAAACAGCGCCATCTGCACATCCTCCGCCCGATACTCCGACGACACCGTCTTCCTGTCCGTCACCTGCTTCTTCATCCCGTACTTCTTTCGCAGCGCCGACATCACCGCCGACAGCCTCTCTCGGTACGCCTTGCTGACGAAAGCCCGCCCTCATACCGCTTGCGATAACTTTCCACAAGCTCCGGAAACTCCTTCTCCAGAAACGGCAGAAACACGCTCGCCGAACACGGCTTGAGGAACAGCGCGTTGGCATACACATACTTCGCACCGGCTTCTTTTGCCCCGCGCACTACTTTGTCCAGCGACGCGGTCGAGTCCGTAATCCCCGGCAGCACCGGTGAGCAGATCACTCCCACATTCAGCCCTGCCTGCGCCAATCGCGCCACCGCCTGCAGCCGCAAGTCCGGACGCGGCGCCCGCGGCTCCAAAATCCGCGCCAGCTTCGTATTCACCGTCGTCACCGTCAGGTTGATGTACAGCGAGTTATTTCGCGCTACCTCGCGCAGAAGATCGATGTCGCGAACCACCAGGTCCGACTTGGTCACAATCCCCAACTCCAGCCCGCGATGCCGCGCCATCTCCTCCAGAATGCCGCGCGTGATCTCGAACCGCTTCTCCGCCGGCTGATAAGGATCGGTGGCCGTGCCAATGGCAATCTGTTCTCCCGGCTTAACCCGCTTCAGTTCCTGCCGCAACAGCCACGCCGTCTGCTGCTTCACGTAGATCTTGCGCTCAAAGTCCACCCCGTCGCGCATCTCCATGAACTCGTGGGTGTACCGCGCATAGCAGTACTTACACGCAAACTCACAGCCGCGATAAGGGTTGATCGTCCACGTGAATGGCAACTTCATCTTCGAGACGCAGCGGTTCAGCAACGACCGCGCCGGCAGCGTGAAATACTCCACGTCGTGTCCTTGTCGAATCGACTCACCCTGCGCCGCCAACCGCGCAATTCCGACCGGCTGGTTCGGAGAAAGAAGCCCTTCAATTTGCACCAACAAGGATGTCATGGCAGGCACCGACTTTCGCTTTTTTTTCGCTACTACAAACGTACCGCCAGCCGCCCTCCTTGTCAAGCCTCAAAGCAAGAAAAATGGGCGGCCGCAGCCGCCCAAAGTCCCGCTCGAACCAGTTGACCCCTAGTTTTCGGCCCCTGGCCCTCCAGGTCCCTGCATTCCCATCTGCTCCATCAACTCCTTGGGCGGTGGCGGAATCGTAATATCGACCTTCGTTACGGGCCCCAAGCTGCTCAGGGGCTTATCGAACTCTGCGTCATTACCCACTACCAGCACAGCCAGCTTGTCTTTCTGCAGATACTTCTTCGCCACCGCTTGCACCTGCGCCGGCGTCACTTTGTCGATCTCGCCGCGATATTTTTCCAGGAAGTCCAGCGGGTAATGATAGAACTCGTACGTCATCTTCTCGCGCAGGACTTTACCCGGCGTGTCGAAGCGAAAGATGAACGAGTTGAGGATCTGGTCCTTCGCCCGTTTCATCTCGTCGGCGTCCGGCGCCGCTGCGTGCATCTTCTCGATTTCCTCATACAGCGCGTCAATGCCGGCCACGGTGGTGCCGCTTTTCGTCTGCATCTGGACGCGTGTCATCCCGGGATGGTCGAAGCTCGTCCCCACGCCTCCGCCCACGCTATACGCCAGGCCCTTCGCCGCGCGAACGTTGTTGAACAGGCGCGATGAAAATCCGCCGCCGAAAATCTCGTTCATCACCGACACCGCGAAGTAGTCGGGGTTGTTCCGCAGAATTCCGAGGTCCACCATTTCGATCGAGCTCTGGTTGACGTCGGTTTTCTGCACGAAGTAATAGCCGGGCTTGGCGCCGGCGAACTTGATCTCGGGCTCTTTCGCCTGCGGGCCTTTCTGCCACGACTCGAACGCTTTGCGCAGCGTCGCTTCCATCGCCTTAGGATCGAAGTCGCCGCTCACGCCGATGATGATGTTGTTCGGATACACGTACTGCTGGTGCCAGTTCACCAGGTCTTCGCGCGTAACGGCGGCGATGGTGGCGAACTCGTCTTCGCGCGCCAATGGGTTGTCTTTGCCATAAGCCAGTGCCGCGGCCTCGCGTCCCACGATCGAGCTGACGTCGTCATTCCGCCGCGCGATGCCGGTGTAGGCCTGCTGCTTGGCCAGCTCCAGCTTTTCGGCGCGGAACTCCGGATTGTGCAGCAAGTCGAGATACATCGCAAACACCGCGTCGAAGTCGCCTTTCAGGCAGTTCAACGAGATCGATGTGGACTCACCGCCATCACCGGTTTCGATCTTCGCCGCGCGGGCCTCCAGAAAGTCGTCCATCTCGTCGCCGGTCTTGGTCTTGGTTCCGCCAGTCCGCCACACGTCGCCGTAGAGCCCGACGAGGCCGATCTTGCTCGCGGGCTCCGACACCGATCCCCCGCGAATCGTTGCCGACACCGAAATCAACGGCAACTCGTGGTCCGGCTGCAGAAAGATCACCATACCGTTCTCCAACTGAATCCGCGTCGGCTGCTGCGGCTGAAACGCGGGCAACGGTGGGAAGGTCAGCTTGTTCCACGGAGTCGGCTGCGTCTGCCCAAAGGCCGCCGACACCAACGTCGTCAACAACAGCAAAACCGCAATTCGCAAGCTCCGCGCGCGCATTAGTTGGCTCCTTTCGCCGCGGCTGGAGCGCTCACGGTCTCAATGCTGCCGATGGTGCGGTTGCCTTCTACGAATACCTTGTTGGCCACCCGCCGTATGTCGGCCTTCGTGACCTTGTCCACCTTGTCGAGATACTTGAACAACTCGCGCCAGTCGCCGTAGCGTGTCTGGTAAATCGCCAACTGCTGTGCCAGTCCAGCGTTGCTGGCCAATCCGCGAATCAAGTCTGCCTTGGTGCGCGTCTTGAACATGGCCAGCTCGTCGTCCGTGACGTCCTCCGTCTTCAGCTTGTTGATCTGCTCCTGGATGCCTTTCTGCATTTCGGCATTGGTGTGTCCGGGCAGCGGCACTCCGTAGAAGGCAAACAGGTGCGCATATTTCGTGCCGGGGAAGCCGGAGAACCCCGCGGCTGCGGCGGCAATCTTCTGGTCGCGCACCATCGAGCGATACATGCGCGACGTGCGCCCGTTCGACATGATGTCGGTGATCGCGTCATACACCGCGTCGTCGGGATCGAGATAGCTGGGCCGGTGGTAGCCCTCCACGTAGATGGGCTGCGCCATGTCCTGCATCTTGACTTCGCGCACCGAGTTCTGCGGAGGCTCCACCGAGGTCAGCTCCGTCGGCTTCGGCTTGGCCGGCAACTGGTCGAAGTAGCGCTCCACGATCGGCATGACTGTCGCCGGGTCGAGGTCGCCCACCAGCGCGATGACCATATTGCCGGGCAGGTAATAGCGGTGAAAGAAGTTCTCGGCGTCGGTCGCGGAAAACGATTGCAGGTCAGACTGGTAGCCGATGGTCGGACGATGGTACGGGTTGGCCGCGAACGCCGTGCCCAGGAACTGCTCGATCAGCCGGCCCGTGGGGTCGCTGTCGGTGCGCATGCGGCGCTCTTCCATCACCACGTTGCGCTCTTTGTAGAAGTCGCGCATCACCGGATTGGCGAAGCGGTCGCTCTCGATGGCCGCCCACAGCTCAATCATGTTCGATGGCATCGAGTACATGTAGCCGGTTTCGTCGTAGGTGGTGAAGGCGTTCATACCCACGCCGCCGTGGCTCTCCACGATCTCGCCGAACTGGTTTTTGACGACAAACTTGTCAGCCGCTTTTGTCGCGTCCTGCCATTCCTTCTGCAACTGCGCCAGCTTCTGCGGATCTTTGCCCACGCGCTTGATGCGCTCGGCCTCATACGCGGCGTAGGCTTCTTCGACCTTGGCCAGCGCGACCTTCTCCTCGGCATAGTTCGTGGTGCCGATGTCGGGAGTGCCCTTGAACGCCATGTGCTCCATCATGTGCGCCAGGCCGGTCTTCGACAGCGGGTCCTGCGCCGAGCCCGTATCCACCATGGTGAAGAACGAAAACACCGGCGCTTCGGGACGCCGCAGGATCAGCACCGTTAATCCGTTGGGCAGGGTCTTGACCGTCACGCGCTTCTCAAACGACGCCAGGTCCTGCGCCGCCAGCGGCAACGTCAGGACGAACATCAGGATCACGCAAAACAGGCCTGTGACCCGGGCAGAACTGCGTTTCATCGTGCCTCCGCAAAGTAAAGCTGGATGGAACAGAAACTACAGTGTACGACGTTGCAGCCGGGCGATGGGAAGCACGACCTCCGCTCCTCCCTCCCGATTGTCATCCTGAGCGAAGCACTCGCCGTGCCTTTCCGGCCCGCGTTCTTTGCGGGACGGGCGAGCGCGCAGTCGAAGGACCTGTTGTTCGATCGCACCGCCGCAAATCTCGGGTGCCCGACACAAGACGCTGTTGTTTGTGTGCGTCTTTCGTAATGGGTAGCTCAAAGTCTGGGTGCCCCATCCTGTCCACGTTTTTTGCGGACAGGGTGGGAATGTCCTCTCCGGGCCTGCGAATCGGACATCTGACGCTAAACTACTCACATCCGATGCTCACCCACTTCTTTTTCTACGGCACGTTGATCCCGCAATACGCGCCCGACCATCTGCGCGAAATCCTCGCTGGCTTGTTTTTCCTCGGCGAAGGCTCGTTGCCCGGAACGCTCTTTGACTTTGGCAACTACCCCGGCGCCGTGTTCGACGAGGCCTCACCATCGCGAGTCTACGGTCGCGTCTATTGGGGGGCATGTGATGACCTCTTGCTCGCCGAACTCGACCGCTACGAAGGCTACGACCAGCTCTCGCCAGGAGAGGGCGAATACATTCGCCGCCGCCGCAACGTCACACTCGACAACGGCGACGTGGTGGAATGTTGGGTGTACGACTACAACTGGAGCACAGAGGGGTTTCCGACCATCGCCGACGGCAGATGGCATGGCGAATAACCCAAGCTCCGGGAGCTTACGAAACCGCCTGCTTCTCAAAGGCCAGAGTTTAGGGTTGAAAACCGGAACCCCAAGTCACATCATGAGGGTCACGCCAAACATACTTTCCCTGATGGTCGATCATACCGTGCTTGCCTTCATGTAGCTCTTCACGCTGGGTAGTCTTTCCGACGACCCGATAAGTCTCGACTGCAGCTACGCCGCCGCAAAAAGGCAACGCGCTGTCAAACTGTGGAGCAATCGCAAACTCGCCGTTGCGGTTAATGAATCCCCACTTCTCGTCAACGTTAACGGACGCAACTTGTTCGGAAAACATATGAGCGATGTGGAACCTTATCGGCACAACTAGTTTGCCTTCGTGATCCACGTATCCCCACTGTTCGTGCAGTTCCACCGCAGCCAATCCATCTGAAAACGGGTACACATCGTCGTACTTGGGTTCGATGACGATGTTGCCAGACCTGTCCATGAAGCCGACCTTCCCCTTCACTCTGACCGCGGCCAATCCCTCTGAAAAATCTACGCCGCTGGCACTGCCGTGATCCGCGGAGATGGCGAGGCTGCCATCAGGTCGGATATACCCGACTTTGTTAGCGACTTGTATCGCAGCTAGACCCTCGTGAAAATCAAAGGCGCCTTCAAACTCGGGTGTGATTCTGTTTCCAGTCTTGTTAATGAAGAAAAACTTGTCTCCCAATCGGACCCGCGCGATTCCGTTCATGAACTGTCCTGCGTAAAGGAATTCGAACGGCACCACTAGGCGTCGCTGGAAGTCGATGTAACCCCATTTCCCATCGCTAGACACCGGCGAGAGCCCCTCAGAATACTTTTCGGGAAACGGACGGCTTTGAGGGCTCCACGTGGGAGGAAGGAACTCCCCCATTGTGTTGATTCGTCCGCATATCTTACCGGCGCAGGCTATCGCACCATCAGCAGTAAAGGGCGTCGCAATATCAAATTGCAGAGCGATCACCACACCCTCATCCGTCAGATATCCCCACTTCCCGTTTTGCTGGAATGGCACTGGGCCTATGCTTTCGCACGGTGTCTGAGCAAATAGTTGCGACACAAGGATCAGCGCTAAACTCAGGTATCTCATTAGCACCGCCAATGATAATTCCGATTCGACCTACAACGAAGAAAATGGGCAACCGAATCAAGTGCTGTTATGGAAATTCTTGTTCCCGGCATAGGTTTTCCAGTGTCTAATGCACCTAGGACAGCGAACACCATGTGCCGATATCTTGCTGCTCTCGTCGTATTGCACATTTGCTGCATCCCCTCGCTGGGCGCTTCCCCATTGGACGGGCACTTTTATCTGTCAAAGCCGACCTTTTCTGCAGGAGAGCCGATCTTCCTGATTTTCGTGGTTAAGAATGCTGGGAATCAACCCGTCACGATCAGAACCGCCGGTTCGAATTCCATCTGTGGCAAATACGGAATCGAAGTGGAAGGCGCTAAGAAGCAGGAACTACTTGATTGTTACGGAGGACTTGGTGGGAGCTGTGCTTCCAGCGGCGAGGTTCTGCTTCCAGGCACGAGCCATACTGATCGAATCCTAGTCAACAGTGCCTACGACTTGCGTCAGGCTGGCAGCTACCCGTTGCATGTAACGCATGATCTTCCATATGGGCCGGGGAACGGTGACCTCACGCTGCTGATAACTGGAGGTACCCATGACACCTTCGACGCGCATTTGGAAGTCATTATCGAGCCGTCCCAAGGCGGCAGCCTGAAACCAGAATTTCAGAACTATGTGCAAAACCTGCAATCGAGCGATCCCCGCCTACGAGCCGAAGCTGCTCAGGTGATTTCCGAATTATCCCCGCCTTTCCTGGAGGGCACGATTGTGCAGATGCTCGACTCTTCGGAGTTGCAGTATTTCGCCGTGCGCGGTCTGCGCAACCTCGGTACTCCGACTGCCCACAGAGCTCTTGAAAATTTCGTGAGGTCCTCCCCTCCCACAGAAATGTCGGGGGCATATCAACAGTCCATCCGCTATCTCGGCGAAATCGGAGATAGCAGCGACCTACCCCTACTGCTCGAAATTGCCGATACGAATCTTCCGGGTAGTGAGAGCCAGGATGTAGCTTTGTTGTCTGCGGGAAGGGTCGGGGGAGATGATGCTGTCCCGCTGTTGACCGCCAAACTGAAGGATCAATCCTTAGACGTTCGACAATCTGTAGTTCGGGCGTTGTACTCCACCGGCTCACGAACAGCGGTGCCTGTGTTGATAGAACTCTTACGGTCGCCCGAAGAACGACTAAGTGGGACTGCTGAGTATGGATTGCAAGTACTTACGCACCGTCGCGCAACCGATCCTGATTCACAAGTGCAGCCAGCCGCCACATATTCTATCTGGGCCCGATGGTGGAACACCCACGGCGAAGGTGCCCCAGTATTCAGGTACGACCAGTGCGGTGATCTAATCCCCCTAGATTAGCCTGGTGTCCGGACACGCTCGACGGTATCGGCGCTAAACCTGGGATCTGCGCAGCCCAAGGATATAATCGCAAACGCCTGTAAACCTGTACGGACTAGCCAATGCCACTGACCGACTTTCGCTGCGTCTCTCGCTTCTGCGTCCCTTACTCCGACATCGACATGTTGCGCCACGTGAACCACGCCTCGTACATCGTGTGGGCCGAGACTGCCCGGTGCGACTACTTCGCCAACGTGTTGCAAGAGCCGCTGAACGGCGCGAACGGAATGATCCTGGCGCGTCTGCAGTTCGAATATGACCAGCCGCTCGATTACCGCGAGGAGGTCGCTATTGGTTGCCGTATCTCGCGGCTGGGCCGCAAGTCGTTTGACTTCGCCTACGAAATCTGGAGCGAGACGCGCCAACTGCTTGCCGCCCACGGTATTTCCACCATGGTCGCCTTCGACTACGATTCGCAGACGTCCGTAGTCGTGCCCGATCGCTGGCGCGAAATCATCACCGCCTACGAGCTCATTCCGCCGACGCTAGGCAGTTAGAGTACTCACGGCTACACAACGCAAATCCGATTTTGCTTGTGTGGCCTTTTCGTAACTGACAACTTGGGATCCGGGTGGCCCATCCTTTCGCGTTCTTTGCGAAAGGGTGGGAACTCGAACCTCTACCGATGAACGACCCGCCAACAAGAGCGAGCCCGCAGGGCGCAATTTGTGTTAGCCGTGGGCGTTAGCCCGCGGTAAAGCGGGGGTACAGACCGGGCAGATACTTTACAGAACAGACCGGGGATGTAGTTTACACATTTGTCCGTTCACGAAGGCGTGTAGAAGAAGGCATGCCTTGGAGAGTGAGCGGAGTGGTGGAGAAGCGCAAGCAGTTCCTGGCCGAGTATGAGTCGGGGCAGTGGACGATGGCGGAGTTGTGTCGGCTCTATGGGATCACGCGGCCGACGGGGTATGCGGTGCTGCGGCGGTATGCCGAGCACGGCGAGGCCGGGCTGCAAGAGCGCAGCCGGGCGCCGCGTTGGCATCCCAACCAGACAGCGGCCGAGATCGAAGGGGCGGTGCTGGAGCTGCGACGGGAGCACATGCGGTGGGGAGCGCGCACGCTGAAGGCGCGGCTGGAGCGGCTGCGTCCGGAAGTGAGCTGGCCGGCGGCGAGCACGATCGGCAGCTTGCTGGACCGCGAAGGGTTAACGCAGCACCGCAAGAAACGGCGCAAGGTGGCGCCCTACACCCAGCCGCTGGCGGCAGCGACGGAGCCCAACCGGGTATGGTGCGCCGACTTCAAGGGCTGGTTTCGCACGCAAGACGGGGAGCGCATCGATCCGCTGACCATCAGCGATGCGCACAGCCGTTACCTGCTGCGCTGCCAGGGAGTGGAGGCGACGGACACGCGGCGAGTGCAGGCGATCTTCGAGGCGGCGTTTCGCGAGTGCGGGATGCCGGAAGCGATGCGCAGCGACAACGGGCCGCCGTTCGCGTTGCGAGCGGTGGCCGGGCTTTCGCGGCTGGCGGTGTGGTGGATGAAGCTGGGGATCGTGGCGGAGCGGATTGAGGCGGGGCATCCGGAGCAGAACGGGAGACATGAGAGGATGCACCGCACGTTGGCGGAAGAGACAGCGTCGCCGCCAGCCGCTAACCGGCGGGCGCAGCAGCGAGCGTTTGATCGTTTCCGGCGGGTGTACAACGAGGAACGCCCGCATCAGGCGCTGAGGATGCAGACGCCGGCGATGGTGTGGGCGCCCTCGTCGCGGGAGTATCCGGCGCGGCTGCAGGAGCCGGAGTATGACAGCGGAATACAGGTGCGGCGAGTGGACTGCACCGGACATATCTCGTGGAAGCATGTCAGCGTGTTTTTAAGCGAGGTGCTGGCGGGCGAGCGGGTGGGACTGCTGCCCATCGATGAGCGGCACTACGAGGTGTACTTCGTGAGTACGCTGCTGGCACGCTTTGACAGCCATCGGCTGTGCATGGAGCGTTTGCCGAGCGCAAAACGCGAGCGGCGAAAAAACTGCTGAGGGAATGTGGAAATCTCAAAGGCGGAGATTCCCACATTCCCTCCGCACGACGACTACGAACTGAATGAGATACAACAACTACGGACGAATGTGTAAAGCATGTTCCCGGTCTGGAATGTAAAAGAAGTGCCCGGCTGGACAGTCTCCCATTAGACTCTAGAGCCGCGCAGCGGCGGCACTGCTTTAGAATCTCTACCGATGACTACGCCGCAAAATTCGCTTTACGTTGGCACCTCCGGATGGGCCTATTCGATCTGGAAGCCGGACTTCTACCCCAAAGACGTCGCCGCGAAGAACTTTCTCAAGTTCTACTCAACCCAGTTGAATGCAGTCGAGGTGAATTACACCTTTCGCCGAATTCTCTCGGAGAAAGCCGCGCTCGCATGGCTGGCGGATGTGCCGCCCGACTTTCAGTTCGTCCCCAAAGCGAACTACTACATCACACACATCCGCCGGTTGAAAGATATTGCCGAACCGTTTGTGCGTTTCTTCCCAACGCTTGAGCCGGTGCGCAAGCGAAAGCAACTTGGGCCCGTGCTTTTTCAGTTGCCTCCGAACTTTAAGGCAGATGTGCCTCTGCTGCGGGATTTCCTGGCGCAACTGCCGCGCAATCTGCGGTTCGCAGTGGAGTTTAGGCACGAGTCGTGGTTCACCGATGCGACCTATCGCACGCTAGAGCGTAAGAAAGTCGCGCTGTGTGTGGCTGAAACCGACACGATTACGACTCCCGAGGAGAGAACGGCGCCGTTCATCTATTTTCGTTTTCGCCGGCCCGGCTACAAGGCGCGCGAGCGCAAGGTTCTCGCCGACCGCGTGGGGCGCTGCCTCGCCGATGGGCTGGAGACCTACGCCTTCTTCAAGCACGACGAAGATCCGCGCAGCCCGCTCAACGCCGTGGAGCTACTCAAGGCAGTGCGGAAGCGGCTCGCTGCGGGTTAATATCTCCGCAGCATCCCAGGCGGGCGACCGCTACGGGGAAAATGCTTCTCCGCAACTCATCATCTTCAGCCAATTTGTCGCCATGTAATCGGCACTTTTAGACATTATAATAATTTTTATAAGTAGCCCATGGGTGGTGGCGAATTTCAGGAGCCGCCCACCCGAACGCCTGAATCCGCCTGGTTATTCCCGCCAGCGGCGCGGCGAGGCATACTCAACTCGTGCAGAGTGCTGATCCCAACCTGCGGCTGGTGGCATCATTTCTCGACTATCTGAAAGTAGAGAAAGGACTTGCGCCGCTCAGCGTGGCCGCTTACAAGTCGGACCTCGAGCAATTTTCGGAATTTCTGCTCGGGCGCAAGCGCGCCCTCCGCGACGCCAAGCGACAGGATCTAAAGGACTTCCTGAACGCGCTGCTGTCGAATGGGGTGGACGGGCGCAGCGTGGCCCGCAAGCTCTCGGCCCTGCGGCATTTCTACAAATATCTTCTGCTGGATCGCTACATTCAGGTCGATCCGACACTGAACATCGACACTCCGCGGCAATGGAAGGTTCTGCCTAAGTCATTGGCAGCAGAAGAGATAGAAAGAGTTCTGCAGGGGCCGCCGAGAGCGAAAGACGACCGCATGTCACAGGCGCTTGCCTTGCGCGACCGGGCGATGCTGGAGGTTTTCTATGCCGGCGCTCTGCGCGTATCTGAAGTTATCTCGCTAAAAATAGAGGACTTAAAGCTGGAGATGGGATACGTGCTGGTGCGCGGCAAAGGCGACAAGGAGCGCATCGTGCCCATGGGAAAATCGGCGCAAGATATTGTGCAGCAATATCTTAGCGAGGCGCGGCCAGTACTTGCGGCAGGGAAGTCGGCGCCCACGCTATTCATCGCCCGCGGCGCTAAGTCCATTTCCCGTCAACGAGTTTGGCAGATGGTCAATGCCGCTTCGGCACAGTCGGGCCGGCACGCCAGCCCCCACATGCTGCGCCACAGTTGCGCCACGCATATGGTTGAAAATGGGGCAGATCTGCGTACCGTCCAGACGATTCTCGGACACGCGGACATCTCGACAACGCAGGTTTATACCCACCTGGCGCTCGACCGGCTGAATAAGGTTTACCGGCAGCACCATCCTCGTAGTAAGCGTTCCGTAAGTATAACAAAATAATGATAAAGCCCGGCACAACCACGGTCGGAAAGGCGATTGCCAAGTTCATCCGAGCGCTACAGGAGCGCAACGCCTCGGTGCATACCATCAAGGCGTATCGCACTGATTTGGAAGAGTTTAGCGCATACGTTGGGCCGCAGGGCTGGGGCGGCATCGACCACGTGCTGATTCGCGGCTACCTGTCGAGCCTGTACGAGCGTGGACTGAGCAAAACCTCTGTAGCCAGGGCACTTGCGGCGCTTCGGTCGCTCTACCGCTGGCTGGCGCAGGAGGGAGTGGTCAACCAGAATCCGGCGAAGCTGGTGGCCACGCCGAAGTTGCCTAAGAAGTTACCTCGGGTGCCGACGATCGAGGAGGTCAACACCGTTCTTGACTCGCAAATGACTGACTCATCAGCATTTGAGGAGCGCGACCGGGTAATTCTGGAGTTGCTGTACGGCTGTGGCATCCGAAACTCCGAGCTCATCGGTATTAACTTGGACGACATCAGGTGGTCCAACGAAATCATCCTGGTGCGCGGCAAGGGCAAGAAGGAGCGGTACGTCCCGTTCGGGGAGTCGGCGGCCGAGGCGGTAGAGGCGTATCTCCCACGGCGTCAACAAGTTCTGGGAGAAACCAAGCACACGACGGAGCGGGCGCTGCTGGTGAATCTTCGGGGTGGCCGCCTGACCACCCGCAGCGTCAGACGAATAGTGAAGCAAGTTGCTGTATCCAAAGGGCTTAGCCCAGACGTACACCCCCACACTCTGCGCCACGCCTTCGGCACGCACATGCTGGAGGAGGGGGCGGACCTGCGCGCGATCCAGGAAATGCTTGGCCATGAACGACTTGCAACCACCCAGCGCTACACCCAGCTCACGGTGAAGCATGTGATGGAAGTCTACGACCGGACCCACCCGCACGCCAAAAAATAGGGGCTTTATAACAATAGTTATAATGTTTTTGGCGATCGCGCAATTTGCTTGCCAAAGCAGCTGGCTGTCAGTATCCAGCAATCGGCATTCAGCAGCGATTGCCGTCGAGGTGGGGCGGGGGCGGACCCGGCGGAAGAGGGTTAGTTATAACATTTGTAATAATAGCTTTCTGGGGGCCAAACCGCATACGGGCGTGAACTCAAATTTGCTAGAGCCTGTCGATTGTGGTCCACCGGCAGCAACCCACTTAATGGTCAAGTTGTGATTGACCTGGTATTGAGTTGGCCCTATCATCGGACATCTTTTCTGGGCGTCCCTTGAGCATGGTTGGCACGACAGTTTCGCACTACCGCATCCTCGGAAAGCTCGGCGGCGGCGGCATGGGCGTCGTTTACAAAGCCGAAGACACGCGCCTGCACCGGTTTGTTGCCCTGAAGTTCCTGCCTGAAGACGTCGCACAGAGTGCGCAGGCGCTGGAGCGCTTCCGGCGCGAGGCGCAAGCTGCGTCGGCGCTGAACCATCCCAACATCTGCACCATTCATGACGTCGGCGAGGAAGGCGGCCGCGCGTTCATTGCCATGGAGTTTCTCGATGGCATGACGCTAAAGCACTTGATTTCCGGCAAGCCGGTTGATGCTGAGCAGCTACTGCCGTTGGCGATCGAGATTGCGGACGCGTTGGATGCAGCGCACGGCGAAGGCATCGTGCATCGCGACATTAAGCCGGCGAACCTTTTCGTCACCAAGCGCGGGCACGCCAAGATTCTGGACTTTGGCTTAGCCAAGGTGACGGGCAACACCGCCGCCAGCGCCGAGACAGTGACGATTGACTCTGACCCGAAGTACCTCACCAGTCCGGGCACCATGATGGGCACGGTGGCGTATATGTCGCCGGAACAGGTGAAAGCGAAGGAGCTGGACTCACGGACCGATCTGTTTTCGTTTGGTGCGGTGCTGTACGAGATGGCAACGGGCAAGATGCCGTTCGAGGGCGAGAGTTCGAGCGAGATTGTCAGCGCGATCTTGCGCGACCAGCCGCAACCGCCTTCGCAGTTGAATCCCGCGGTTTCGCCGGGGCTGGAAACGGTCATTCACAAGGCGTTGGAAAAGGACCGCAACCTGCGCTATCAGAGTGCGGCGGATATGAGGACGGATCTGCAACGCCTAAAGCGTGACGAAGACACAGGTCGTCGCACGTCTGGGGGTACGAAAGTAGCATCGGCTCCTGAGAGCGCGAAAACGCCGCAGCCCGCCGGGCTATCAAGCCGGTCATCGACCGCCGAAACAAAGACACGGCGCCGTACACTTCTCGCCGTTATCGCAGCGCTCGTGATGGGAGGTCTTGTTGTCGGCAGCCTCTACTACCGCTCGAAACAACGCCAAAAGCTCACCGAGAAAGACACCATCGTCATCGCCGACTTCGATAACAAGACCGGCGATCCGGTCTTTGACGATGCTCTGAAGCAGGCACTGGTTGTGGAACTGGGACAATCTCCCTTCCTGAACTTTCTCTCCGCCAGAAAAGTCAGCAAGGCTTTGGTGATGATGGGACAGTCGGCAAACGCCCCTATCACCATGGAAGTCGGGCGCGAGGTTTGTCAGCGCACCGGTAGCAAGGCCGTATTGGGCGGAACAATCTCCGCCCTCGGCAGTCATTACGTGGTTGACCTAAATGCGGTGGATTGCAGCACTGGGGATATCCTGGCGAAAGAGCAAGGTGAGGCGACCAGTGAAGAAGACGTTCTGAAGACGCTGAGCCGGATCTCTTCCAAGTTGCGAGGCGAATTGGGAGAATCGTTGCCCTCGGTGCAGAAGTTCGATGTCCCGTTGCAAGCAACGACTTCGTCCCTCGAAGCCCTTAAGAGCCTAAACATGGCTTTCAAGGTGATGTATGCAAAAGGGATGGCAGCCAGCATTCCGTTCTTTAAGCGGGCGATTGAACTCGATCCCAATTTCCCCCTCGCATATGCCGATTTGGCTGTGATTTACGACGATCTTGGGCAGCCTATGCTCGGATTGGAATATGCCACTAAGGCATACGAGCTACGCGACCGGGCCACCACGGAACGAGAGAAACTGGGTATCTCTGCGGCTTACTTTAATGCCACGGGAGAAATCGACAAGGTGGCAGAGATTTGGGAGCTACTGAAGGAAAGCTACCCCCAGGTTGGTCTTTATCACATGAATTTGTGCTCCATCTATGGCCATCTTGGACAACATGACAAACGCCTCCAAGAATGTCAGGAAGCGGTTCGGCTTGCGCCTGACGAGATCAACACCTATGTAAATTTAGGTAGTGCCTACCTCTACCTTAATCGTTTGGACGACGCCAAGGCGGTCTTTGGCGAAGCATTGGCTCACAAGCTGGATGACGGGCTTTTGCGTTTACAAATGTACGACCTTGCCTTTCTGCAGGGGAACACCGTCGAGATGCAGCAGCAGCTGGCGTGGGGTTCCGGCAAGCCCGGAGACGAAGACCTGCTTCTGTCTGCGCAGTCTGACACCGAGGCTTACTACGGACGGCTGAAAAGCGCAGAGGACCTGTCGCGGAGAGCCGTGGACTCGGCGGTCCACGCTGACTCCAGGGAAACAGCGGCTCTGTGGCGGATCAACGCTGCGCTGCGCGAGGCGGAAGTGGGCAATATTGGATCGGCGAAACAGGGCGTAACCGCAGCCTTGGATCTGTCTCGCGGACGCGATGTAATGCTGATTGCAGCCCTCACCATGGCTCGCATTGGCGATGCCACCCGAGCTACGGCGCTAGCGAATGAACTGGCGAAGGATTACCCGAGCGATACCCTGTTCAAGAATTACTGGCTGCCCACGATCGACGCGGCCATTGAACTCACCAAAAGCCATCCCGCACAAGCTTTGCAGGCTCTCGAGGGCGCCGAGCCTTACGAACTCAGTGATGCGAATCCCATCAACTACTTATACCCCGCATACGTGCGCGGCCGAGCCTACCTGCTGGCGCGCAACGGGGCTGCCGCTGTAGCCGAGTTTCAGAAGTTGCTGGATCACAGAGGCTTAGTACAAAACTTCGTAACTGGATCACTGGCCCATCTGCAAATCGGGCGTGCTTACGCCATGGCAGGCGACAGCGCCAAGGCCAAAGTTGCCTATCAGGACTTCCTCACTGGATGGAAAGATGCCGATCCGGAGACTCCCATCTATAAGCAAGCGAAGGCG